>CAVONX010000029.1:0-1144990 GCA_963697395.1 uncultured Flavobacteriaceae bacterium | reverse complement strand
GAAGATTTATCACAATTGATATACGACTTAAAATCCGCCAACCGAAAAGCTAGAATTAATGTGAAATTGGTTTCGGAAGTGGGCGTAGGAACAGTTGCCGCCGGTGTTGCCAAGGCAAAAGCAGATGTCATCTTGATTTCAGGATTTGACGGTGGGACGGGAGCATCACCGCTGACCTCACTTAAACATGCAGGTTTACCTTGGGAGCTGGGAATAGCTGAAGCCCAACAGACCTTGGTCATGAACGACCTTAGGAATAGAATCGTATTGGAATGCGATGGTCAGCTTAAAACCGGTAGAGACGTAGCTATAGCATGTTTGTTAGGAGCAGAGGAATTTGGTTTCGCCACAGCTCCTTTAGTAGCCTCGGGCTGTATTATGATGCGTGTTTGTCATTTAAATACATGTCCTGTTGGCATAGCCACACAAAATCCGGAACTACGTAAGAAATTCAAAGGAAAACCAGAACATGTGGTGAACTACATGTATTTTATTGCCCAAGAACTACGAGAAATCATGGCCCAACTAGGCTTTAGAACGGTTAATGAAATGGTGGGTCAGGTCAAAAAACTGGATCGCAAAAAAGCGATTAACCATTATAAAACCGCAGGTATAGACCTTACTCCAATTTTACACCAAGTAGACGTGCCTCTCGGCACCAAGTTCTACAACACACAAAAACAAAAGCATGACGTGGAGAAATCCATAGAATTCGATATCATAGCCAAAGCGAATCCTTCCCTTTTTAGAAAAGAAAAATCAAGTTTGGATTTCCCTATCTGTAATACGGATCGAGCCGTAGGAGCAATCATCAGTAATGAAATATCCAAGATTTATGGGGCTCAGGGACTTCCTATCAATACCCTGAAACTTAATTTTACAGGATCGGCAGGGCAAAGTTTTGGTGCTTTTGCGACAAGAGGACTCACCATGACCGTAAACGGAAATACGAACGATTACTTGGGAAAAGGACTTTCAGGTGCAAAACTGGTCATTAAAGTACCGGATAAATGTACCATTGTTCCCGAGGACAATGTAATTACAGGAAATGTTACACTGTACGGGGCTACAGCAGGACGGGCCTATATTAACGGGAGAGCAGGAGAGCGGTTTTGTGTTCGTAATTCAGGAGCCAAAGCAGTAGTTGAAGGTATTGGAGATCACGGTTGTGAATATATGACCGGTGGTATCGCAGTAATCCTAGGCGAAGTAGGTCGGAATTTTGGAGCAGGTATGAGCGGCGGTATCGCCTATGTGTTAGATGACAAGAAAACCTTTAGAAAACGCTGTAATTCTGAGGCGCTAAACCTTTTGGAGGTTACCGAGGACAACGATGTTAAGCAGTTAAAAGACTTAATCGAAAGCCACTATAACGCAACACTTAGTCCTTTGGCACAACGTATTCTAGAAAATTGGGAGGCATACCTACCAAAGTTCGTTAAAGTACTTCCAGAAGAATATAGACAGGCATTGATACGGCTGGAGCAAGAAAAATTACAAACTATATAAATCGAAACATGGGAAAGATAACAGGATTTTTGGAATTCGATAGAAAAGTAGAATCATACAAGCCAGTAGAAGAAAGGGTTCAGAATTACAAGGAATTTACAATAGCACTTCCTGAAAAGGAATTGAAGGAACAAGGTGCCAGATGTATGGACTGCGGTATTCCATTTTGCCATAGTGGTTGCCCGCTAGGAAATTTAATTCCCGATTTTAACGATGCCGTATATCGCGGTAAATGGGAAAAGGCAAGTGAAATCCTGCACTCCACCAATAATTTTCCAGAATTCACAGGTCGGCTGTGCCCCGCACCCTGTGAGGAAGCTTGTGTGCTGGGAATAAACGAAGATCCTGTCTCTATTGAAAACATAGAAAAGAATATTGTAGAAAAAGCTTTTGAAAAAGGATGGATTACCGCACAACAACCACTTAACAGAACAGGAAAAACAGTTGCAGTAGTAGGCTCTGGTCCTGCCGGCCTGGCAGTTGCACAACAGCTGAACAGAGCAGGACATTCGGTTACCGTTTTTGAACGTGATGAAAAACCGGGGGGACTACTACGTTACGGAATTCCGGATTTTAAGATGGAAAAGCAGGTGATTGACAGAAGACTGGCCGTGCTGAAAGAAGAGGGTATAACTTTTGAATGTGGTGTTCATATAGGTGTCGATAAAACAGCGAATGAGCTAAAAACAACTTTTGATGCAATAGTACTTTCAGGTGGTGCTACCGTTAGACGAAATTTACCCATAGAAGGCTCCGACCTAAAAGGAGTGGTACAAGCCATGGACTTTTTGGGGCAAAATAACAAACGTGTAGACGGGGTTAAAGAGTTAGGCGAAGAAATAAAAGCTACCAATAAAAATGTTGTGGTTATTGGTGGTGGGGATACAGGTTCTGATTGTATAGGAACCTCCTTTCGTCATGGGGCTACATCGGTTTCCAATTTTGAAATTATGCCCATGGGAACAGTTGACAGACCAGAAAATCAACCTTGGCCATTTTGGCCTATGCGCCTAAGGACGAGCTCATCGCACAAAGAAGGGGCTGAACGTTTTTTTAGTATTTCGACCAAGCGTTTTGTTGGAGATACCGATGGCAATCTAACAGGGCTGATCACCTCAGAGGTAGAATGGGTCAACACACCCGGACAACGTCCACAATTGAAAGAAGTGCCAGGAACAGAAAAGGAATGGAAATGTGAACTGGCACTATTAGCCTTAGGCTTTACAGGATCTGAAACTACCTTAGCAGAGCAATTTGGAATCACCATGGATCAGCGAACCAATATAAAAGCGACTGAAGAAAACTACATGACCAACGTACCCGGTGTTTTTGCCGCTGGAGATCAACGTAGAGGACAGTCTCTTATCGTATGGGCCATATCCGAAGGCAGGGAAGCAGCGCATCACGTAGATAGCTTTCTTATGGGAAGCTCCAATCTGCCTTTAAAGGGTGATGGGGATCTACCAAGGGTTTAATCTTTAAGTACATTTTAGTCAAAATACCTGCCTTTGCAAACGCAGGTATTTTTTTGGCAAAGGTGAATAACAAATTTGTAGATAGCCCTGCGCTCGACTTTTTATTGATGGCCAGTTTATTGTCCTAAAAAATGGATATGGTTATTGAAACATTTCTTCGTGTGAGTATTATTTTCTAACCATGAAAAAACGTTTCTCCTTGGCGCCATACTCCTACTTGCATTGTCCTGTATACCTACCAGGATTGCTCCAACTATCAAAGAGTATAAAGTAACGAAAGAGGATAAATTTAAAAGGAGCCTACCTAAACGTCAGATGGTTATATTCAAGGATCCAAAACCCGCTAACAAATTCCACACCTTTATCAATACCAAGTTCCAACTAAATGGTATTGATATCTATGACGATGTACCGTTTAAGCTGAACGAAAAACAGCACTTCTTCTCCCTTTATGAAGTTGAGATACCCTATAAGACCCTGAACTTGTTTCCTTTAGTTGTTGACACTCTATTCCTTAGCGCAGAATTGGACCTTATGATGGAAGAACATTATAAAACAAGAAAAGGCAATTGGTACGTAGCGATAGAAGTTTATAGCGATACTGGACTGGATTGTTTGGCGGCAGATTCAGAGTCTAAGCCTGCCATATCGGAATATTTCCGGATGTTCAAAAATGAGTACTTGACCTAGGCTAATTATAATGGAATTACTTTTTAAAAATTAGCCCAAAGAGCTGAACTGATTCAAGATTAGAACCTAAGGTATGATATCAAAACACGTTTTATAGTTCTGTATCAAAGACAATATTATAACAGTCCTTTTATACTATTTTTCCTAGATTAACCGTGGTAAGAATAGTTGGCCCTCCAATGTTGTACCCAACCTTGATTTTGTTGTACAAAAAAGCCCCCTTACATTTCTGTAAGGGGGCTTTCGAAAAAAGGCGGCTACCTACTCTCCCACTTGGTATAGCAGTACCATCGGCGCAAACGGTCTTAACTTCCCTGTTCGGAATGGTAAGGGGTGGGCCCCGTCGCCATGGCCACCTAAAAACTTGGATATTTTGATTTTCGCGGGCATCATGGCCCACAAAAATGACATAATAAAGGAACAGGTACCCAAAAAGAAAGTAACGTACGATCCATACGTTAAAAAGACTCTACAACAATCGGCAAAAGGAGTCGCGCCCCCCGTACGAGTACGGGGGAACGCATGTGCGCAAGCCTGACGGGCAATTAGTACTACTCGGCTACGGACGTTACCGCCCTTCCACCTATAGCCTATCGACGTGGTCATCTCCCACGGCCCTTAAAAGAAATCTCATCTTGTGGCCGGTTTCGCGCTTATATGCTTTCAGCGCTTATCCGATCCCGACATAGCTACCCAGCGATGCCCCTGGCGGGACAACTGGTGCACCAGCGGTCGGTCCGACCCGGTCCTCTCGTACTAGGGTCAGATCCACTCAGATTTCTAACGCCCGCAGTAGATAGAGACCGAACTGTCTCACGACGTTCTGAACCCAGCTCGCGTGCCACTTTAATGGGCGAACAGCCCAACCCTTGGGACCTTCTCCAGCCCCAGGATGTGACGAGCCGACATCGAGGTGCCAAACCCCCCCGTCGATATGAGCTCTTGGGGGAGATCAGCCTGTTATCCCCGGCGTACCTTTTATCCTTTGAGCGATGGCCCTTCCATGCGGAACCACCGGATCACTATGCTCTTGTTTCCAACCTGGTCGACCTGTATGTCTCTCAGTCAAGCGCCCTTGTGCCATTGCACTCTACACACGATTGCCAACCGTATTGAGGGCACCTTTAGAAGCCTCCGTTACTCTTTTGGAGGCGACCACCCCAGTCAAACTACCCACCACGCACTGTTCCCTTTTACAAGGGTTAGGCCCCGGACAAACAAAGGCTGGTATTTCAACGGCGGATCCAACGCACCTGGCGATGCGCCTTCAAATCCTCCCAGCTATCCTACACATTGTTTGACCAAGGTCAATACGAAGCTATAGTAAAGGTGCACGGGGTCTTTTCGTCCCACTGCGGGTAACCGGCATCTTCACCGATACTACAATTTCACCGAGCTCATGGCCGAGACAGTGTCCAGATCGTTACACCATTCGTGCAGGTCGGAACTTACCCGACAAGGAATTTCGCTACCTTAGGACCGTTATAGTTACGGCCGCCGTTTACTGGGGCTTCAATTCAATGCTTCTCCCCGAAGGAATGACATCTCCTCTTAACCTTCCAGCACCGGGCAGGTGTCAGGCCCTATACTTCATCTTTCGATTTTGCAGAGCCCTGTGTTTTTGATAAACAGTCGCCTGGACCTCTTCACTGCGGCCCCCCCATAAGGGGGGCGACCCTTCTCCCGAAGTTACGGGTCTATTTTGCCTAGTTCCTTAGCCATGAATCTCTCGAGCGCCTTAGAATACTCATCCCAACCACCTGTGTCGGTTTGCGGTACGGGCTGCTTCACTCGCTTTTCTTGGAAGTCGATATGCTGGATTATCGCCTTGGCCGTAGCCTCGGCGTACTATCGGGGCGTTACCGCTCCCTTCAACGTACAATTCCGTCTGTACGCACCAACTCCTCGCCTCCGTCACTTTTAGCGTGAGCAGGTACAGAAATATTAATCTGTTGTCCATCCACTACCCCTTTCGGGTTCGCGTTAGGTCCCGACTGACCCCCAGCTGATTAGCATAGCTGGGGAAACCTTGGTCTTTCGGCGTGCGGGTTTCTCGCCCGCATTATCGTTACTTATGCCTACATTTTCGTTTGTAGCTCCTCCAGCATCCCTCGCAGGTACACCTTCAACGGCACTACAATGCTCCCCTACCCCTCATATAAATATGAAGTCACGGCTTCGGTGATATACTTATGCCCGATTATTATCCATGCGGAACCGCTCGACCAGTGAGCTGTTACGCACTCTTTAAATGAATGGCTGCTTCCAAGCCAACATCCTGGCTGTCAATGCAGTTCCACCGCGTTATATCAACTTAGTATATACTTTGGGACCTTAGCCGGTGATCTGGGTTCTTTCCCTCTCGGACATGGACCTTAGCACCCATGCCCTCACTGCGCAGAAACGTTTCATAGCATTCGGAGTTTGTCAGGAATTGGTAGGCGGTGAAGCCCCCGCATCCAATCAGTAGCTCTACCTCTATGAAACTATCTACACGCTGCACCTAAATGCATTTCGGGGAGTACGAGCTATTTCCGAGCTTGATTGGCCTTTCACCCCTACCCACAGGTCATCCCAAGACTTTTCAACGTCAACGGGTTCGGTCCTCCACTGTGTGTTACCACAGCTTCAACCTGCCCATGGGTAGATCGCACGGTTTCGCGTCTACTACTACTGACTATGGCGCCCTATTAAGACTCGCTTTCGCTACGGCTCCGGACCTGAAGTCCTTAACCTTGCCAGTAAAAGTAACTCGTAGGCTCATTATGCAAAAGGCACGCCGTCACCCATATGGGCTCCGACCGCTTGTAAGCGTATGGTTTCAGGATCTATTTCACTCCGTTATTCACGGTTCTTTTCACCTTTCCCTCACGGTACTGGTTCACTATCGGTCTCTCAGGAGTATTTAGTCTTGGCGGATGGTCCCGCCGGATTCATACAGGGTTTCACGTGCCCCGCACTACTCAGGATACCGCTATCTCGCAGCTCTTTGCCTATACCGGGCTATCACCGTCTATGGCCAAGCTTTCCAACTTGTTCTAGTTCATCACTGTTCGAATGTCGCGGTCCTACAACCCCGTTATTGCCGAAACAACAACGGTTTGGACTAATCCGATTTCGCTCGCCGCTACTATCGGAATCACTTTTGTTTTCTCCTCCTCCGGGTACTTAGATGTTTCAGTTCCCCGGGTTTGCCTCCTTGCGGATACTATATCTTCAATATAGTGGGTTGCCCCATTCGGATATCTACGGATCATATCGTGTGTGCCGATCCCCGTAGCTTTTCGCAGCTTATCACGTCCTTCTTCGCCTCTGAGAGCCTAGGCATTCCCCATACGCCCTTTTCCAGCTTGTCGCCAAACCTTCTATGCTTATTAATTGTATTCGTACTCTTTACTTTCATCGCATGCCCAATGGCATACGACTAAGATTCGTGTTTCTTTCTTTTTAGGTATATAAAACACTAATGCTTTATATCCTGTTCCAATATGTCAATGAACTTTTGTCGTGAGCCACGACGGGCAATTGAATGCCGATCGTACCCAACACAATAAATGAAGACAATCCAATCATCTCCAAGCATTGCTTGGTGGAGAATATCGGAGTCGAACCGATGACCTCCTGCGTGCAAGGCAGGCGCTCTAGCCAGCTGAGCTAATCCCCCGTTTTCCATAAGTCGGCGCACTCGCCAGTTTACAGTTGACAGGTAGCGCAACTTCTAGAATTTCCAATACTTTAAATCTCAATGAACGTTGCCCAGGTCCCTTTACAAAAAACCCTTGGGCTCCTCTGTAGTCCCAGGCAGACTCGAACTGCCGACCTCTACATTATCAGTGTAGCGCTCTAACCAGCTGAGCTATGGGACTGTCCCTACGTCAACGGCCCCAAAAGGGAACGCCGGCGCATTTACTATATATCTTAATCGTGGAGTGTTTATATGGACAAAGAACTTAAATAAATCGAAAGAACGGGACCGGAAACCTTGTTTTCCGCATCGGGGAATGCCCTTTGAAAGGACAATCTCTAGAAAGGAGGTGTTCCAGCCGCACCTTCCGGTACGGCTACCTTGTTACGACTTAGCCCTAGTTACCGATCTTGCCCTAGGCCGCTCCTTGCGGTGACGGACTTCAGGCACTCCCGGCTTCCATGGCTTGACGGGCGGTGTGTACAAGGCCCGGGAACGTATTCACCGGATCATGGCTGATATCCGATTACTAGCGATTCCAGCTTCACGGGGTCGAGTTGCAGACCCCGATCCGAACTGTGACAGGTTTTGTAGATTCGCTCCCCCTTGCGAGGTGGCTGCTCTCTGTACCTGCCATTGTAGCACGTGTGTGGCCCAGGACGTAAGGGCCGTGATGATTTGACGTCATCCCCACCTTCCTCACGGTTTGCACCGGCAGTCCCGTTAGAGTCCCCATCATGACATGCTGGCAACTAACGGTAGGGGTTGCGCTCGTTATAGGACTTAACCTGACACCTCACGGCACGAGCTGACGACAACCATGCAGCACCTTGCAAATTGCCCGAAGGAAAAGCCATCTCTGGCCCTGTCAAAATGCATTTAAGCCCTGGTAAGGTTCCTCGCGTATCATCGAATTAAACCACATGCTCCACCGCTTGTGCGGGCCCCCGTCAATTCCTTTGAGTTTCATTCTTGCGAACGTACTCCCCAGGTGGGATACTTATCACTTTCGCTTGGCCGCCCAGTACTCAAGGTACCGGACAGCTAGTATCCATCGTTTACGGCGTGGACTACCAGGGTATCTAATCCTGTTCGCTCCCCACGCTTTCGTCCATCAGCGTCAGTATACAGTTAGTCACCTGCCTTCGCAATCGGTGTTCTATGTAATATCTATGCATTTCACCGCTACACTACATATTCCGGCAACTTCACTGTAACTCAAGACCACCAGTATCAAAGGCAATTCTACGGTTGAGCCGCAGACTTTCACCCCTGACTTAATGGCCCGCCTACGGACCCTTTAAACCCAATAATTCCGGATAACGCTCGGACCCTCCGTATTACCGCGGCTGCTGGCACGGAGTTAGCCGGTCCTTATTCTTACGGTACCGTCAGTAGGCTACACGTAGCCCTTTTTCTTCCCGTATAAAAGCAGTTTACTACCCATAGGGCATTCTTCCTGCACGCGGCATGGCTGGATCAGAGTCTCCTCCATTGTCCAATATTCCTCACTGCTGCCTCCCGTAGGAGTCTGGTCCGTGTCTCAGTACCAGTGTGGGGGATCCCCCTCTCAGGGCCCCTACCCATCGTAGCCTTGGTAAGCCGTTACCTTACCAACAAGCTAATGGGACGCATGGCCATCTTCCACCGGCCGAAGCCTTTAACCAAAATACAATGCTGTAAAATGGTACTATGGGGCATTAATCTTCGTTTCCAAAGGCTATTCCCCTGTAGAAGGTAGGTTCCATACGCGGTGCGCACCCGTGCGCCGGTCGTCGGCGGAGCAAGCTCCCCGTTACCCCTCGACTTGCATGTGTTAGGCCTGCCGCTAGCGTTCATCCTGAGCCAGGATCAAACTCTTCATCGTTGTTTTTTAATATAGTTCCCAACGCTTCAAATGTCCGTCCCCGGCCCCGATTCTTTCAATCTAAACCTTCGGCCCCGGACTTGGTCCGGGACCGTATTCTTTGTCCGGAACTCTTCGGATGGACCTCTCCAACCTACTCGTTCCGTATCTCCACAATATTTCAATGAACTCCTATGAAATCCTTCCCGGGAAAACCCGTCCGGACCTCTCTCTCTACCTAGGCCATTTGCCTAAGCGGCTGCAAATATACGACTGTTTTTTATCCTACCAAGCTTTTTCGGAAAAAAAATTTTTTTCCCCGAAAAGACCCCGAAAAAAGGACCGTACAACTCAACCTTAAAAAGAACCTTTCCGCTCCACAAGGCACTCGCGTACCTCGTTTGCGGGGTGCAAATGTAACAGCCTTTTTCCAATACACAACAATAAAAACAAAACTTTTTTCCAGGTTCTTTAAAGGTAAAACACAACGGCCTAGAAAATAGGGACTTGCAGAATAAAAAAAGTTGGTGCGTCAATAAAAAACAGCCTTATGAGAAGAAATTCCAGACCAAACCAAAACGAATAACAAAATCTCTGTATGGATAACTGGGTGCCGAATAAAAATTATATCCCGTAAAGGAGGAATTAAAATGTTCCGCTTTAAGATAAATTCTCGTTTGCTTTACCCTTGCATTTATAAAAAAATCTAACAGGGGAAACCCGCCCAACTTTTCCTTATCCTGAACATAGAATTCCGCCAGTACTGGATTATAGGCATCCATAGTGTAACTAGTGAAATATTTAAAGGTTATACCCGTCTGAAGGTACATTGCCTTTTTAAACACATCCGAAGAAAAATACAAGGTGTTTCTAGTTACGAGATCCGGTACGTTAAGCACATTGCGGTCTTGCGCTACTGTCTGATACATGACCGTATTATTCAATGCGAATTTCCCTAGTCTGAACTCCTTGATGTATTTGACCTTTAAATGAGAAATACCACCGGCCTCTTGGAAAGGTTTTAGATTGGCATTTTCAAAGCCTTCTTCAAAGGTAGCCGATGGGTCGGCTGAAAAGTAGGTATAGTTATCCAAGGAACTAAACTTGACAGAAAGATCTCCCCATATTGGAGAATCCAATGCTAATTGTAAGGTATTTATACGCTCCTTATCAAAAATGGCCGTATTCTGCCAGTTATAATTGAAGTAATCGCTCTGGTAAAGCAAAAAATTGAAGTTGGGCATCCTACTGGACGAATGCAAGCCAAAGCGTACCTTATGCCTTTTATTGAAAACATACGAAACGGAACCATCGATTATGTTACCCGTTAAATCCCCGGAAAGATTATATCTCAAAGAACCATCCACTGCAAAAGCCCCTATCTGCTTTTTATAGTCGCCGCCAAGGGCAAGCTCCGCACCCTTCAACTGATTCTGAATCACTTGGCCGTCAGCAGTTGTAAATATACTATTGAAGTAATAATTGTAATTGTAAAGGGCAACCACACCTTTTAACTCGCCCAGCGTACTATTATAAAACGATGCTCCGACTTCATTATTAAATACCTTTAAATAGGCCTTATCGCTTATTTCAGGCAGTATGGAGCTACCAAAATAATCGCTACTGGATGCCTGAAGGTATTGATAGTATTTAGTTTCATAATTAAATGAATGGGTAATTGCCAAAGAAGTTTTTTCTACTGCGCTTGAGTCCTTTTCCTTTCGTATAACCTTATATTGATGATCGAAATAATACCGTTTTCCCAAGACCTTATTGTCGACATCTTGGAAACGGACATCTACTTTTGGTCTATCGATAAAATCGGGATTTCCGCTTTCAAATTGCAATTCCTTCTGCAAAAGTCCACCGTTTTCTTGAGATGTAATGTCCTGGGCGGCAATATGAGCTCGCAACAAATACCTGTTGTCCTTACTTAAATAATTCGCCGTAGTACCGAAATTACCGGACTGGATCTGTTCAGAATCATACTTGCCCAAAGACCTGAACCCTTTATACGAAATAGAAAGATTGAGACGCGGAGAGGTATTAAACGTCAATAAAGCATCCAACAACTGGCCCTCTTCCAAGGTGGTCTTGAACATGAGCTCTGTCATTGGAGTGGCCACATTATAGTATTCTATTTCCGATACTTCCTTATAACCAAAATGCTTTGCCACAGCACCTAGTTTAGGATACAAGTCCATCCTTTCAAAATTCACACCTAACTTATTGTATGCCTGTCCGATGTTTGAAAAGGGCATCAATTCAAAATCATCCTTCCTTAGGTAATTGTACTTGTACTCCTTATATATTGTTAGTGTCGTATCCAAATAAACAGTATCCCTTGCATGGGATATTATCCTATAGTCCCTGATACTAAGGGTATCGGCCTTTTTAGTCAAGTTCGGTTTTGTCTTAGGTGTAGGTTTTCTGGATAATGTGTCCTTTATTACAGTGTCTCCAACTTTCGGTCTGGGCTCTTGGGCCGTTACTGAAAATGCAGCGAAAAAGAAGATACCTATCAAAAAATATTTCATGCAACCCATCTATTGGTTCGCAAAGTTACCTTTTTTGTTCATAAAGAAGTGTGAAAGTTTACCAGAGAAGATGAAACAATAACTTCCATTTTATCGAAAAAAAAAGAGAAATTCAGAATAATGTGATATTAAAACCAAAAAAAAATAAGATTTTTATAGAAAAATCTCCGTGATAAGAAATTTACTTGCACCACTCATATTGTTTGCAACAGCAACAGTTTCGGCCCAATTCAACCAAAGTGCTCCTTGGATGGCTAATCTGGAAAAAAAGGAATCAGCTAAATCAGATCAGGGGAAATCTATACAAGATAGGTACAGTCTGGATGAAATTTCCTTAGCGTTTAACGACTATTGGAAAGATAAAGATCCGACTGTAAAGGGTAGCGGGTTTAAACCCTACAAAAGATGGGAAAACTACTGGTCCCATTTTGTAGATTCAGATGGGTACTTGCCCACCTCACAGGCTATCCTAAATAGTTTCAAAAACAAACAGCTTCAAATGCTGGCACCCAACCCCACCAGTCAATGGACTTCTATTGGGCCTACTAACCCTGGCACTTTAGGATTCAGTCTCCCGGGTACAGGAAGGGTTAATTCAATTGCCGTGGACCCCACTAATCCAGCCATCTGGTATGCCGGTGCTGCATCGGGAGGTATTTGGAAATCGACAAATAACGGTACCACTTGGACTAATCTATTCGATAACTTTCTACAGATAGGGGTGTCGGGAATCGCCATTGACGCTAACGACACCAACATCATCTATATTACAACCGGCGATGATGATGCCGGAGACTCCTTTAGCATAGGTGTTTACAAATCAATCGATGGCGGAACTACTTGGGAAGAAACAGGTCTCGGTCCTACTAGTGTAGCGAATTGGGGAAATGGTAGGTTAATGAGTGATATTACGATAGACCCAACAAATTCGAATATTATTTGGGTAGCTACAAGTTTTGGTCTGTACAAGTCTATTGACGCAGGGCTCACTTGGGATCGAAAAAGAAATGGAGACATTAAGGATTTTAGGTTAAAACCTGGCGACCCCAATACGGTTTACGCCATAACTACCTCGCAATATTACAAATCTACCGATGGAGAAAACTTTGTCCGAATAACCGATATCCTACCCGCAAACTCGGGAAGATTAGTTTTGGATGTTACTCCAGCAGACCCTAATGTTTTGTATATTTTGAGCGCTAAAATACCAGCAGACGATTACGAATATCAAGGCCTTTACAAATCTGTTGATAGTGGTGAAACTTTTACCGCTAGTACAAATAACACAAATATCATGGAATCTAACCAGGCTTGGTTCGATCTCGCCATTGCGGTTTCACCAACAAATGCCAATGAAGTGTATATGGGTTGCCTTAATATTTGGAAAAGTGAGGACGGAGGTAATTCATTTAACCAAATAAACCAATGGTTTTCCAACACCGCCACATACACCCACGCAGATATACATACCCTTAAATTCTACAATGGAAATCTGTATGCCGCCACGGATGGAGGCCTATATGTTTCGACCGACGATGCAACCTCTTTTCAAGACAAGACTGGAAACATGACCATATCCCAATTTTACAGGATTTCGGTAGCCAGCAACGATGCAAGCCGAATTGCTGGTGGCACACAGGATAATTCTGGTTTTATTGCAACAGGAGAAAATTGGAACGTTTTTACTGGAGGTGACGGGATGGACTATGAAATAGACAGAAACAATAGAGATCTGGTTTACGGTTTTTCCCAATTCGGAGGTGCTCTGTACATCACCAATAATGCTGGGAACTCTATTGGTTTTGTTCCACCACCAACTGATTCTTCGGGTCAAACGGTGGAAGGAAATTGGATCACACCTTTAGCTATAAATAGTAAGGGGGAAGTTTTTGCAGGTTTTGGACCTATTTATAAACTCGTAGGAAACTCTTGGGAAAAATTATCTACCAATTTTGGAGCCGCAAATGCAGATGACCTGGAAATAGACCCGACCAACCCTGATGTTATTTACGTAGCGAAATCCGATGTTGTGTATAGAAGTGAAAATGGTGGCGTAAGCTTTAAAGTATTCAATCGTTTTGATTCTAATATATCTGATATCGCAATAAATCAAACGGACGGTTCCGCGATTTATGTGACTACCTCCAGCAGGAATGGCATACCCGAAGTGTTACAGCAGACAGAACGCGGAGTCTTTAAGGTATTGGTAGGAGCCGATGGAAATGCCGTTGGAGACGAAGAAGACATTACCTTAAATTTACCGGTAGACCAAGCTTATTTTGCTATTACACACCAAACCAGACATACGGACAATCCCATATATGTGGCTACAAGCTTAGGGGTTTACCGTTTGGACGATACTTTAACGGAATGGGAAGAATATGCGACAGGGCTTCCAAGTACGGCAGTGAGCGACCTAGAAATAAGTTTGGACGACGCGACCCTTGTGGCCTCTACCTACGGGAGAGGGGTATGGCAATCCCCAATACCGGTTCAAGTACCGGACAATGATATAAGCCTCCTTACTATAACTCCTTCGAAACAATTGGTGATCTGCGGAGAGATATTCCCTGAAATAGAAGTAAAGAATAACGGATTGAATCCTATTACCCAAATCCAATTTACCTATAATCTGAATGATGGTAGCGACCAAAATTTTGAATGGACAGGTACTTTAGCGAGTGAAGCTACCACTACAATAACCCTACCCGCCTTAGAAGCCGAAAACGGTTCTAACGAACTTAGGGTTATCTCCTTAATTACGGATGACGCATATGCTGATAAC
Source organism: uncultured Flavobacteriaceae bacterium (assembly GCA_963697395.1). GTDB lineage: Bacteria > Bacteroidota > Bacteroidia > Flavobacteriales > Flavobacteriaceae > Maribacter. The sequence continues at coordinate 1,130,463 of CAVONX010000029.1, read as the reverse complement.
AACCAAAAAATAGCTAAGTTCATCTCAAATAATTTTGGTAACGGCGGGGATTCGTTTGACTTTGAGACCGAAGCGGAGTCCCTTGTCATATATAACGACAACGGAGGTGCCAATACATGGGAACGAGGTATTCCTGCCGGTACCCTTTTAAGTGCAGCCACCTCTGGCACACAAGTTTTGGGAACCAATTTAGACGGAAACCATCCGGATGCAACAAAAGATTACATTCTAAGTGGGTGTTATGAACTTTCAAACATTCTTGCGCCGGTACTAAAATTTGATATGGCCTTTGATCTTGAGGTTAATTTTGATATTGTTTACGTAGAATACTCCTTGGATAGCGGTACGAATTGGACACTACTTGGGCAATTGGGAAGTCAGCCCAACTGGTACAACAGTAATAGAACCAACGAATCTTCCGGCGCAGAAGACGACTGTCAAAATTGTCCGGGAGGACAATGGACCGGCACCAATGCAGATATGACGAACTATGCCTACGACTTTAGCCTTAACGCGAGTGCCGGGGAAACAGATCTTACACAGGAAAGCAATGTTGTCTTTAGAATTGTGTTCCATTCAGATCCCAGTGTAAACCAAGAAGGTGCGGTCATTGACAACTTTGTTGTAGATGGTTTTCAGGACGATGATGACGATGATAATGATGGGATTTTAGACGTGGACGACAACTGCCCCTTGATAGGTAATGCCAACCAGTTGGATACAGACGGTGACAACCAAGGTAATGCCTGTGATGCGGATGACGACAACGATGGCGTACTTGACATCAATGATAATTGCTCGCTCCTTGCCAATCCGGACCAACTAGATGATGACAACGACGGCATTGGGAATGCATGTGATACTGATAATGATAATGACGGAGTTCCCAACGACATTGACCTTTGCCCCAATACACCTGCCGGAGCGGCAATAACGGTAGACGGTTGCGAAGTATTCTCCTTACCCTTCAATAATTTCACTGTTTTAATTCAGGACGAATCTTGTGCGGTATCCAACAATGGGGCTATTCATGTTATAGGCAATACCACTTTGGAATATATTGGAACCTTAACAGGTTCTGGTTCAGATATTATAAACAACTTTAGCTCAGAAACAAGCTTTGAAGGCCTTCCTGCCGGTTCTTACACGTTATGCATTACAATAGCAGGACAGACCGACTATCAACAATGTTTTGAAATCACGATAGGTCAGCCAGAGGCACTATCGGTTTCTTCAAAGGTAAATTCACTGAACAACGAAGTTACCCTGGAGCTTTCCGGAGGAAAGTTATATACAGTGCGTCTTAATGGAAAAACCTATCAAACGGCACAAAATCAGATATCGTTGCCCTTAAATGAAATAGAAAACTCGATTTCCGTAGAAACAGATTTAAATTGCCAAGGGAAATTTGAAGAAACCATAATCCTGAGCAACGATCTTTTGGTCTATCCAAATCCAATAGATAGCGGCGATTTAAGTATTTATCTGGGAAACCGCGGCGGGGATAATTTTGAGCTCTCCATGTTTACCGTTTCCGGTAGGCAAGTATATCACAAAAGCTTCAAGAAAACAGGATTAAACACTTTCTCCTATAGTATGGACGGTTTCCCTAGTGGGGTGTACATCCTGAATCTGAAAACAGAAAAATCGTTGTTGAATTATAAAATCATCAAAAAATGAGTACGGCGTATTTAAAATATTCAATACTAATTGTATGTGTAGCATTATTTGCTTCATGTGGTGGAGGCGGGGATGACACTCCACCCATAGAACCACAAAAAATCATACCTACACCAGCAGCTACAACCTTGGTTTTTCCGGACAATAATACAGAGTGCAATACCGGAGAAATTGTGAGCGACACGCAAAGTAGTGTTGCCTTTAAATGGGCCACATCCCAAAATACCGACAGCTATGAGCTCAATATAAAAAACCTGAATACCAATACAAGTATAAAAAGAACAGCAACCACAAATGAACTCTTAGTGACAATTGATCGTGGAACTCCTTATGACTGGTTCGTTATCTCCAGGGCAACCGGCACCAATGAAGTAGGTACCAGTCCAACATGGAAATTTTATAATGAAGGAGCTGGCATTGAAAACTATGCGCCATTTCCCGCCACCGCCCTAATACCCGAACGAGGGGCGAACATCACAACAACCAGTAACTCCTTGACCCTAACATGGGAGGCGAGCGATGTAGATGACGATATAGTGTCATACGAAGTGTTTATGGACACCTCCGAAACACCTACAACTTCTATTGGTACTGCTACAGAGACCACAATTGACGCTACAATAGCCGCAGGTAACACATACAGATGGTTGGTAGTCACCAAAGATGAAGGTGGTAACAGCTCTACTTCAGAAATTTTTGAATTTAGAATAAATTGATTGCTAGTGGGTAAATTTAATGTTGAAACTTGTAACCTAAAAACTTAGTTATAAAGTAAAGGAATACACTAAAAGTAAAACCTACATCCTCAAGAGCGACTTAGAGCATATGCCGTTTTAATTATAGACTATAATGTTGCCTATTATTACACTATTCTAATATTTTGATTAAAAGCCTAAAAAATAAGATTACCATGCTCTTAGATTTTTATAAAGAACAAGGAGAAACCGGTACTGACGAAGCTGGCAGAGGCTGCCTTGCAGGACCCGTCACTGCTGCTGCGGTTATACTGCCAAAAGGTTTCAAAAACGAATTGCTAAACGACTCCAAACAACTATCGGAACGCAACAGGAATCTTTTAAAACCTCTAATTGAGTTACAAAGCACTTCGTTCGCTGTTGCCCATGTGTTTCCATCGGAAATAGATGAAATTAATATTCTAAATGCATCGTTCTTGGCCATGCACAAATCCATAGCGCAATTGAAACCCGCACCTAACCATATTATTGTGGATGGCAACAGATTTAAACCCTACAAAGACGTATCACATGATTGCATCATTAAAGGAGATTCAAAATACTTTAGTATTGCAGCGGCATCCATACTAGCAAAAACATACCGGGACGCCTATATGGAAAGAATACATGTGGAATACCCAATGTACAACTGGAGAAGAAATAAAGGATACCCGACCAAGGAGCATAGGGCCGCCATAAAAAAATTCGGCATAACTAAATATCACAGAAAAAGCTTTCAACTGCTTCCACGCGAACTCACCATAGAACTTTAAAAAGTATAAATTTGCCCAAATACTTTTATATGAGAGTCACTATTCTTCTGGTATTCGGATTATTGTTATTTGTACATTGCGCACAAAAAAAGGAAGATGAACGTTCCCTACTACAATTTATTCCCAAAAACGCCGGCGTTGTAATCAAAATCAACGATTTCAACACCTTTAAAAATGAGTTCAACGATAATGACCTTGTTCAAAAACTTGGTGATTTGGGCATCAGTAAAAAAATATCAAGTACCCTTGCACCCTTAAGTCATGTACAAACCTCCCGGGAAGCATTGCTTAGTTTAACAACAGACTCTGTGCAAGGCATTAACTTCACCTTTGTTACTTTAGATACCATTTCGTACCTAAATCTTTCCGAAGTGACGGATAAGATTGTGGAAACACTTAAATACGAGGAGTACGATATAAAAAAATACAAAGTTGAAGGGCACGAGTTCTACACGGCCAATATAAATAAAAAGGAAGTCTTGAGCTCCTCCTTACCCCTATTGGAAAATCTTATTTCAATGGATTACACAGATGCAGACCCGCAATTTGCAAAGTTCTATGCCCTTTCCGATCCTACAAAACTTGGTCAACTATGGTTAAATCTGAAGCAGAGCGATTTGCTTTTTAAAGAGCTAACAAATATAAAGGGTAAATTACTGCCTTCGCATTTTTCGGATTGGCTCTATTTGGATGTCTCCTTAGGGAACGAAAGCCTATTTTTGAACGGATTTAGTACTACCAAAGATTCCACAGATAATTATATTGATCTTTTTTCCGGTACCAAACCCTTGGCCAATACTACATCTACCATGTTACCAAGGGATTCGGAGCTATTTACATTGTATACCTTTGATAATTACAACATGTTCTACAAAAACCAAGTTCGGTATTTAAATAGAACTACCATGGCAGACTCCCTTTTCAGCACAATAGAGGAAATTGGTACCGCTCAAATAGAAAAACAACAAGTAGTGTTGTTAAAAACATTTGGGACCGATCAAATTACAGATTACCTAACACGTATTAAAAAAGGTTCAATAGAGTTCCAAGGAGGAGAAATTTGGGAATTGGAAGAACCATTGTTTATTGAGAATTCCTTGGACCCCTTGGTTTCGGATTTCAAATCCAACTATGTTAGCATATTAGAGAACACCTTGGTATTTGCAGAGGAACAGCAGTCCTTAGAAAAGGTAATCCTAGCCTATAAAAATGGAAACACAATAACCGAAACACCGTTCTTTGAAAACTTGGAAGCACTTACGACTCGCGAATCTACCGTCTTAACCGCCGCAAACGCGGAAGGGTTTGTGGACGTTTTAACGGCCTACGATTTAAAGGAAACGGCCGAACAGTTTAAAACTTTAAAATTATCAGATTATGTCTTTGGATCGGAAATTGTTTCCGAGACCGACTTTTACCATACTAGTTTTTTTATACAAAAAATAGGTGTGAAGAGCCAAAAAAATAGCGTTTCAACGGTATTTAAAATCCAACTGGAAAAGGACATTAGTTCTGTTCCGCAATTCGTTACAAACCACCAAACAAAAAAGGGAGAACTCATTGTCCAAGATACGGATAACATGGTCTATCTCATTTCTACCAAAGGTAAAATCCTATGGAGCAAGCAATTAGAAAGTCGCATACAAGGCAAGGTACAGCAAGTTGATCTTTTTAAAAACGGAAAATTACAGTTTGCCTTTACCACAAACAATCAGTTCCTTGTTCTAGACCGAAACGGAGATCTGGTAAAACCCTTTTCATTTGATTTTACAGGAGGAAACTTGAATCCCTTGGCAGTCTTTGACTATGACGGCAAAAAAGAGTACCGCTTCTTAGTTACACAAGGCGATAAAGTATTTATGTACGATAAAAATGGAAAAATTGTCAAAGGTTTTACCTATACATCTGCCGAAAAAAATATTTTAGACGCCCCACAGCATTTTAGGATCGGAAACAAGGATTATTTAATTTTCAGATTGGCAGATAATACGGTGAAAATTCTAAATAGAGTTGGCAATGTGAGGATCAAGGGTGTTGAAAACATCTCGTTTTCAGATAATCCGGCAAGGCTTTATCAAAATAAGATTACGCTGACTTCCAGTAGCGGGGAACTCATACAAATAAACGCGAACGGCACCATAGAAAAAACTAGTTTTGACCTAAATAACGACCATGGCATGGATGCTAGCTCAAAAACTTTGGCCATTATCAACGACAATATTCTAAGGATAAAGGAAAAGAAAGTAACCTTAGAGCTTGGTGTTTATTCCAAACCCACCGTTTTTTATTTGAACGATAAAATCTATGTCTCGGTTACCGATATTCAGAATCAAAAAATCTACCTGTTCGATAGTCAGGCACAACCAGTTCCCAATTTTCCGGTGTATGGCATATCGGTTATAGACATGGCCGATATTGACAATGACAAAAAACCGGAACTGGTAATACAGGACCAGGAGAACTCGTTTTCGGTCATTAAAATAAATTAACAAGTATCTGCAAAGGGCAACTAGGGTTCCTCCCATCCAGTAGGATAAAATTGAAACCGATTCGGCTTGCAACATAACTTGGCTGTAAAAAGCACCGATTTTAAGTCCATCACATTTTTTTAATTGGCCGAACGAATAGATGGGAAAACTAAACTGGAGTGCGGTCCGATTATAATTATTATAAACCATCCGATTGAAAAAATATTAGATCATTTATTCTGCATTTTTGGGCACCTAACTGATATATGCCAGCCATAACTCTGGCATTCGCCAACCCTAAAAATCGGTAATCAGAACTAATAAACTCATTTATTGTCAGCTACAGTAAAGAGTGTTCCGGTTACAAAATATACATCTTTAGTCCCCGCATATACGATCCTAAACTCCAAATACAACATTTGAGGATAAGGTATGCTATTAAACTCATATATTAGGATGTCGAAAATTATATTTGAACTATAGTTTTCCTGAATCTTTAGTTTACTAAAACCTATGGGAAAGAACGCTAAATAGGCAAACCATGAACACCTTTAAAAAATTATTTAGAATAGTTGTTCCGGTATTGATCATGCTGGTTTATACGACTCCCTCTCAGAGCCAGTTCCTAAAAAAACTGGGGAAAGCTGCTGAGCGTGCCGCTAAAAATACCGTAGAAAACCGTGTGGAACGAGAAACCCAAAAAAAAACGGATGCCGCCCTGGACAGTATTCTAGAGCCCGGCTCCAAAGACAGGGGAAATGCCCCTAGAACTAATGAAAGTGGGCAAGCAGAGGATGGGGACAATGTGTTTTCCGATTCTGATACAGGACAAAGTCCAACGGCCAAAACAAAAAATTCAGGCAAGAAAAGCCTAGCTTTCTACAGTAAGTTCGATTTTGTACCTGGAGACAAAATTCTTCTTTATGATGATTTTAGTGTTGACAACATTGGGGACTTTCCTGCGAAATGGAACACCAATGGTTCTGGCCAAGTGGTGCAGTTTGAAGGCAATGACAACAAGTGGTTCTTTATGGCCAACAAAAGCTTCATGGTGCCCGATTTTAATGCCTCCCTAACCGAAAACTACACTATAGAATTTGACCTCAAAGGCCTTAACATTTCAAACAATACAAGCTCCTTGGCCAATTTGGACATAACACTTTCGGACAATGCCAAACTATCCTGGGGAGACAATTATGCCAATGTAACACTGAATTTCTGCCAGTACATTGCCCAAGGGCCAAGGGTTTCCAACCGTTTTAAAGCGGATGAGGAGCGTTTGCAGAACACCATCTCAAGGGATCTCCGCAATGCATTTTTAGATGTGGCCCATATCTCCATAGCGGTCAACGGCAAACGTTTTAGATTATGGGTAAATGAGAGCAAATTGGTAGATCTGCCCCGTTTCATTTCCCAACCAGAGCTCATCACCAACCTTAAGTTCCAGATAGAGGGCTTTAATGAGGACAAGTATGATGAAAGGCTTTTGATCACCAATCTTAAAATTGCCCAAGGTGGTGTAGACCTGAGAAGCTCACTGCTCAAAGAGGGCCGTTTCTCCACAACGGGCATTTTGTTCGATTCTGGTTCCCATACCATAAAGCCAGAATCCTATGGCACCTTGAAAATGATCGCGGATGCCCTAAAACAAGAGAGCGGCATGGAGATCTTGATCGTGGGCCATACGGATGCCGATGGAGGTGATACGGCCAACCTGGAACTTTCCAAAAAAAGGGCCGCTTCAGTAATGAATGCACTTACCAATGAGTTTGGAATTTCGGATAGTCGTTTCAAAACAGACGGCAAAGGAGCATCCGATCCGGTAGCCGATAATGTCACCACGGCCGGCAAGGCGCAAAATCGAAGAGTCGAATTTATTAAAGTGTAACAAAAAACTATAATTCAATTAAAATGTATATTATGAGAACAATAAGCCTTATTTGCGTCTTTTTTTGTTTCACCTTCGCTGTCATAGCCCAAGATTGCAGCAAATATTTTCCTATGGATGAGGGCACCAAATTTCAAGTAACGGTATATGACAAAAAAGATAAAATATCCGGTATTATGGATTATGTAGTACGGGATGTTAAAGGCAATACGGCTACCATGTTCTACGAAATGCACGACGAAAAAGGAAAAATGATGACCAGTTCGGAGTACGGCGTAACGTGCACGGATGATGGGGTTAAAATCGATTTTAGCTCTATGATGTCTCCCGAACTATTGGGCCAATATAAAGAAATGGAGATGGAAATGAGCGGTACCGATCTTTTATACCCGAATAATATTAGTGCTGGGCAATCCTTACCGGATGCCGATGTACTTATGACCGTAAAAATGCCTCCCCTTAATATGAAAATGAATATGAACTTTTTTAATAGAAAGGTAGAAGGAAACGAATCCGTGACCACACCGGCGGGCACTTTTGATTGTTATGTGATCAGCTATGACAGTGAAGCTAAAATGGGATTTAAGATGACAAGCAGCAATAAGTTATGGCTTTCGGAGGGCTATGGCATGGTAAAGTCCGAAACCTATAATAAAAAAGGTGACCTTATTGGTAAGAGTGTACTTACGTCCTTTGAAAAAGGACAATAATACAGTTTTCGGTTCAATAGAGTTTTTGTTTTAAACCTATTCTAATAAACTTATTAATAGCCATTAGAAATGTTTACGCTGTTCCCTGTTACTAAAAAATTACAGCCTTATAATTCCTTTTTTTATGATATGAAATGGGAAAGTAAGGATTATGACAATGGTATTAGTGAGGTTATTTTGCCCAGTGGCAAAGCCTTTATGGTTTTTCAGTATGCAGGTAGGTTTAAGGTGTCTATCGATTTCAGTTCCCTTGCAGCCCCGGGCAGCATGGAACAATATAAGGATATGGAAGTAGAAATGAAGGGCACCGACCTAATCCTGCCCAACAACCTCTCGGTGGGCCAGACGCTCCCAGATTCGGAAATGCTTGTGACCGTTCGTATTGCGCCGATCAACATGAAAATGAACACCAACGTGTTCAACCGCAAGGTAGAAGGGCGGGAAAGCCTCACCACCCCTGCCGGCACCTTCGACTGTTATGTAATCAGCTTCGATTCGGAAGCGAAGATGGGCTTTAATGTCAGCAGCAGCGGCAAACAATGGATCGCCCAAGGCGTGGGCATGGCAAAGCAGGAATCCTATAACAAAAAGGGGAAGCTCACAGGGATCAGTCTGCTCACCGCCTTTAACAAGTAACCATTTTTTTATTTTACAAAACCGAAGCCCCTGGCCCAGTTTTTTTATTGCAGCACTATCAATGTAAATCGGCAAAAACGCCTATGGGTACACTTTTTGGCATATCAGGTGAATCAAGGACAAACACTTGCCTTATTGCTGGTATCCTATTGTTTAACGTACTCTCTTTTGGGCAAGAGAAAGCCCAGCCCGAAACCTTTTGGATCACCCAAAAGAAATCGGATTCCTTTTACCACGTCCAACTTTATGACAGCGCTTATGCCTATGCCAGGCAAAATATTGACGGCCTTGGCAAAAACACCCATGATTCGTTGCAGATCGAGGCCCTGATCCAATTGGTAAAGATTACCGATGCCATCAAAAAACAAGAACAGGAGGGGTATTTTGACTTGGCCGAAAAACAAGCGCTTGCCCAGAACCGCCCCTCTAAGCTCATCGATCTATATTTTACCAAGGGCGAGACCCTGTATGAAAAACAGGATTTTGCTCCTGCCCTCCCTTATTTTTTAAAAATCGACTCGCTTTCAAAAACGCTTGGCATTAAAAACCCGACGACCATTGATGCCATCCTGAGAAGGGCCGAAATATCGAAATTGTCATTCACCAGGGAAACGACCAATATGGCCCATGCGCTACTGTTCGAGGCCTTGGAAATGGCGAAGGAAATAAAAGAAGTTGAAAGTGAACACCTGACCTACATACAGCTCTCCGACATCAACCAGATGATCGGGAATTTTCCGGAGGCCAAAAAATATATCGATCTGGCATTGCCCTATTTTGAAAAGCACGACAACGAGAAACGGGTATCGCGGTTAAACCTGATCAAAGCTGCCTATTTCTTAGGGGTCGATAGTCTGGAGATGGCCGAACAAACCCATTTGGATAATATGGCCTATCTCTCCAAAAAAGAGAACAACTTGGAACAAGCGAACGCGGCTTACTATTACGGAAACTTTTTAAGACGGAAAAAGAACGCCTACGCAGAGGCCCTTGCTCCCTTGGAAGCGGCGAAAGCGCTCTTTTTGAAGGCCAAAAGGGACAGTATTGAACTCTACCACCGCACCCTGCGCGATCTCGCCTTTTGCAACCAACAGATCGGCCATTACAAGGAAGCCAGCACCTATTATCAAGAGGCCTATGACCTGAAAATCGAGCTTTTGGAAAAATTCAACCGCAGTTCTTCCAAAACCCTCGAAGCCAAATACCAAACCGAAAAAAAAGAACAGGAAATCGCTTTGTTAAAGGCCCAAAATGAAATCACCGTACAATTGCAAAAAAGCCAGCGCAATTTGTTTCTGGGAGGGATCGGGTTGATGTCGATAGCCGGAATATTCCTTTTTGTGCTTTACCGAAACCGACGGAAAACCACCGAGAAGCTCAAGGAACTCGATGCCCTGAAAAACCATTTCTTCACCAACATCTCCCACGAGTTTAGGACCCCGCTGACCCTAATCTCGGCCCCCATTCAGGAGGCCTTGGCCACCCCCGACCTGTCCTGGGAACAGAGAAGGCATTGGGAAATGGCCTACAATAACACCCATAGGTTGCTGTCGTTAGTAGACCAGCTGTTGGATCTTTCAAAAATCGACAGCGGCGCCCTGAAAATCCATTTAGAAAAGGGTAGGCCCAACCAATTGATCGCTGCCTGGAGTGAATCTTTTTCCTATTTGGCCAAGCAAAAACAAATCGAACTGACCTTTGACATCACCGATAAAGAAACCCAGGCCTGGTTCGATCGCGATGCCCTCGAGAAAGTAACGGTAAACCTCCTCGGCAATGCCATTAAATATACGCCGGAGAACGGTAAAATAGCGGTAGCGGCAACCATCGAAAATGACCAGCTCATCTTTACCGTAGCCAATACCGGTGAAGGGCTCAGCAAACAACAATTGCGCACCATTTTTGATCGTTTCTACCAAACCAATGGTCAAAACGATGGGGCGGGAATCGGCCTTTCCCTGGTGAAGGAGCTGGTGGCCCTGCACCAAGGAAACATCGAGGTCGATAGTACGCCCGATCGGTGGACGCGTTTTAAGGTTAGCCTGTGTGTGGACAAGGCCAAGTTCAAGGATGCCCTGCTGAAGGCCCCTTTGGCCGAAACGGAAGTGGCAGCCCCCGTCGCCTTCGCAACAATTGGGGAAATGGCAGACGGGGAGTTGGAAAACACCGGCATGCCGCTGTTGTTGGTGGTGGAAGACAACCCCGATATCCGGGCGTTGCTTTTCGACACCTTTAAAACCACCTACAAGGTCATTACCGCCAATAATGGGGAAGCAGGCATTGACTTGGCCCTGGAACAGGTGCCCGATCTAATCGTATCGGATGTGATGATGCCGGTAAAAGACGGCATTGAACTGACCCGGACCTTGAAGGAAGACGAACGCAGCAGCCACATCCCCATCATCCTGTTGACCGCAAAGGCGGGCGATGCCAATGAACTCACCGGAATCAATGTAGGCGCGGACGATTATATCACCAAGCCCTTCAACCAAAAACTGCTGCTGTCGAAGGTGGCGAGCCTTATCGCCTTGCGGAAAAAACTGCAATCGCGATACAGCCAGGAAGTAATCCTCAGGCCCAAGGACATCGCCATTACCCCCGTCGATGAACGTTTTCTGGAAAAGGTACAGGCCGTGTTGGACGAAAAACTGGTAGATGGCAACTTCAGTACCGAAGCCTTCAGCCAAGCGGTACACATGAGCCGCATGCAGCTCCACAGAAAATTGAAGGCGCTGACCGGCCTATCGACCTCCGAATTCATGCGGTCGCAACGTTTGAAACTGGCGACCCGGCTTTTGAGACAATCTAACGGCAACATTTCGGAGGTAGGGTATAGCGTGGGCTTCAACGACCCTGCCTACTTCGCCAAATGCTTTAGGGAAACCTACCAATGTACCCCCACCGAGTACGCAAAACAGCACTGACCCTTGCAGAGAGAGCAGTAAACATGAGGTCTGACGGGCATGTTACATACTTCATAGCTTCTGTTACATATTTCATGATCCTTTATGGGGCGGGTTAGTACCTTCAAGCTTGAATGAAGTCGCATCCCCCGTGGCTTTTATCCCATCACTGATGAACAATAAGCAAGATGGCCTGGAAGGTACGCTTGAGGATTTTCCCGAAAACCAGATATTTTTGAATATCAACCATTTGGAAGATGGGCAATATCGGCTGAACATTATACATAAAAACAAGGTTATTAAGCAGACTACTTTTAAAAAGAAACAATAAGATCAACCTTTTTCCAAGAGACACCATATATAGACAACGAAAATAAATACGCTAAAAAACAAGAAAAATGAAAACACTAAAAACATTTCTTTTAGTAGCCTGTTTAGGCACATTTGGCCTTGCCCAGGCGCAGACCGACCCAAAACCCAATACCCCTGTCACCAACAACTTTTTAGATTTACAGGCCAGTACTCTCGGCAATATCTTTGGGGATTCGCTTACAGGGGGTAAGGGAAAAGTGAACAATTATCTTGATCTGGTGAACAAAAGCGATATGCTGGAGGCCGACAAGCAAAATTTAAGGGATATCTACGCGCAATATGCGGCAGCCCTAGATGCTCAGGGCAAGGATTCGTTACAGACAGTTCTTTCCAAACAACTATTGGCCACAAAAAAAGACACCATCAAATAGCGATCTGCAAACGAAAAGAATTTTTTAAAACATACCACGATGCGAAAAATAACAGGTTCTGCACTACTGCTTTTCTCCATGATCTCCTTTAGGAAAACTATAGAAAAGAAGGTCGATAAAAACAAAGATCAAGCCGGCCTAAAAACAGAAGAAAGCGGTGTGCCTTTGCCCATCGGCGATTACAGCTCGCTTTCACTGAATTATGAAGGTGATATGACTACCGCCGAAGTAGCCAACGAATTATTTACCCGTGTAATAAATCTTCAATGAAAAATTGAATGATGCCATGGCTAAATCAATGGAAAATCCAAATTTATCGATCGTTCATGTTAACCTTTAACTAAAAAAATCAATAAGTGTAGAACCTTTAAAATGAACCTCATGAAAACGATTAAACTCCTATTGATTATGCTTATATCCTGCACAGTTAGTCAAGGCAATGCACAATTCCTCGAAAAACTGAAGAAAAGTGCCCAAGAATCAGCCGAGCGCACTGTAGAAAGGCGTGTTGAAAGAGAAGCCTCGAAGAAAACCGATAAAACCATTGATTCAGTTTTTGAAAAGAAAGAGGCTAACAATGGTGAAGCCGCTGAAACATCCCAAACCTATTACTTTGATAGCTACTATGTCATGGAGTTGGTTCAAAAACGGGATACACTATTTATGACCTCCTATTTCGGTGATGATGAAAATGTGTTAGGCAGTAGTATAGAGATGCGGCCCAATGAAAAAATCATTTCAGTTATCGACCTCAAACAGAACCAGATACACAGTTTTATGGAGTTTGGTGACCAAAAAACGAAAACGAGCATCGGATTTTCTCCCAACAAAATCGACGATATGACCGATATGGACGGGGTGAGCATTGAGCCGTTGGGAGAACAAAAACAAATATTGGGCTACCAGTGTAAGGGCTACAAGGTGGCAGGAAAAGAATACCAAGGCACAGTTTGGATTACCGATGAGACCGAAATCCGATATCCTAGGGGGTTTTCAGAGCTACAGATTAAAAATGCGAAGCAATCGGGCATTGATCACAAATGGATGACGATGATCGACGGACTAGCCTTGGAGATGGATATGACCGTGACCTCCAAAAAGAAACTCCAAAAAGTACATATGCGCTGTGTTGAGCTTGGGGTAACCGAATTGACCCTAAAATCAACTGAATATAAAAGTGCCTTTTAAATACGAAACCATGAAAAAATCAATACCTATTTCAATTATAGTTCTGCTGTTCATTGCCTGCGGCGAATCCCCGAAAAAATCTGCTCAAATCAAAAAAAGACACCATTGAATAATGGCTAACTAGAAACTTTCATAAAACCCATACCCATGCAAAAACTACCCTTGATAACCGTACTATTGACCCTCTTCATATCCTGTGGAGCATCAGATAAAAAAGCACAGGACACAGCGAAAGGCACATCCGAAATCACCACCCAAAGCGAAGAAAAAACAACAGCAAAAAGCGCTGACAATACCACCTTGTTGTGCAAGATCAACGGTGAAGATTGGGGATATACCTCGGCCGACGGCCTGGTATCGCGCAACAGCTCAACCAATGTTCGTACAGCTACGATCACATTTACAAAAAAACTAGATAAAGGTAGTGAGGCGGTGCAGCTCGAATACGATGTAGATAAAAATACCCTTACCCGTGTTTTGGCAGAGCTAAAGCGCCCTGACAAGGAAGGCAATTTATTCACCAACTTTTATAACCAAGCCGCTAACCGGTTGGATAAAAATCCCGAAGCCAGCATGAGCGGTACCGTCTCCTTGGACGAAGACGATCGCATCGCTTCGGGCAGTGCGGTATTCACGGTACAGAACGACTTTGAAAAGGACAGACTCGGCAATGCCTCAGACCTGCTCATCACCATTTCCGACCTTAACTTTTCGGGGGTGCCCTATTCCGATACCGACGACTTAAAGAATATGTTCAAAAAATAAACGCTAAAAGACGAAATCATGAAAAATTTTAAACTAATACTTCTGCTGACCGTCCTTTTTTGTGCAGGGCATCATTGTTACGCGCAACCCGGAGAAGAATCCGATAAAAAATACAACATCCATGAAATAAAACTTTATGAAAGGGAGGATGGTAGCAAAGCGGGCGCCATTGCATGGTTAACAGCGTCACCAGATAGTATTCAGAAATTTGTGATCCGTAATTTAAGCATTATGGAACCGGTACAGGTGCTTTTGCAGACCTTGTCTCCAAACGATGAGGTAACTATGCAATTTATTAAGGAAAAATGGAGCGAACCAGAATCGAGCATATCCGCCAAAGGAAAAACCATTGGTAAGAAAATATTCAGGACTTATAAAACAGCGGCAATGGGTATTAATGCCGAGAAAGCTGGTGTCCCTTATATTATTTTGGTCCAAGTAGGCAAAAAATTGCCTGTTAATAGCACACCGCTCATCAAAATAACCAGTGACAAAAACGAGTATGAGGAATACCTCAAAAACAAAGGGAAAACCACTGTAAACAAAACCGATACCGAGTCAGCCGTAATCCCTGTGGCCAATAGCGAATCTGGCAATGACCAGAACAATTCTTCCCTTTTGTATATCATTATTGGCCTCTTGGCTATAATGGTCGCCCTGATGGGTTATTTTGTTTTTGTACGGAAAAGCAGTAAGAAAGTCTTAATGGTAATTGTTCTTATAGGTTTAGGCTTAAATCCATGTTGGAGCCAAGAGGGAGAGCCAATACAGGTACCTTTTGAAAATACTGGAGATGGCTCCAGATATACGGATGCAGGTATCACTGCAATGATTAATCAGAATTTTATAGTTGATTTATATAAAAGGCTTTCTGAACAGGCCGCTAGGTTAGCAAATCTAGATGATAGCTATGATTATCTAACTGAACAATTAAACACACTTTCTGACTCAGTATATGAAGGTCTTGCAGATATGGGTGAAACAGATTCATATTTGGACGAAGCTTACTGGGAATTAAAGAACGAATTTGAAGCTTTTAAAAATGATTTTGCCGACAATATGCCTGGGGAAGACACTGAAGGTGGTACCAGGACCATACCACCCGGCGTCAGCGAAGCGGATCTAAATCGACTGCGGGCCAAAATACGAAATTTGGAGGCACAAGTAGCGTTTCTTTCCGAAAGAGACAGGAATTATGCGGCAGAAGAGAACAACGAAGATAGCGACACATCAATATATTGTGAAGATTCCGAAGCCTGTGATAGTTGTTGGAATCTTGGAGGTGCCAGATTTTTAGATATAAAGGAAAAACTCTTAGAACTCAATAGAATTTTGGCACATAATGATTGGGTGACCGAAACAGGTATCGCCAGTGGCAATGCGCTGGCAAATAGTGCACCTGGTATGGGGATGGGTTGGCAAAAGCAACTTATTTTAACGCAAAAGGCACGACGTAAATTGTGGACCACCTATCATGCAAAGTATGAAGAACTTATTGACCGTGCAAGGGTAACCTTTGATGAATATTTGATTTGTTTAAATGGTGCTGGAGCTGAATTTAACAACACACCGCTTTTTGAATTACGGGAAAGTCATATCGAACGCCTTAAAGAAAAAGCACCTGAGTTGGTAACCCCTATATTTTAAGCCTGAAAAATTTTAAAAAAACAAACATGAATCACCAAAAGGTGAACCAAAGCTTTCTATTGTTTTAAAATCAAATTGGCCCAACGGACCGATACCAAAAAACCTACAATAGAAAGAGAACCAAATTAAAACAATAAGTCAGTAAGAAAAGGTGTTAAACAAAATCAATATGAAAAAAATCATCATCATACTCTGCTTTCTAGACTGCATCCTTTATGCCTGCAAAACCGATCCCAAAGTAAAAGAAAACAATTCCGGAGAGGAAACATTTATCGTGACCGAGGAAACGGGCAAACCAAAAATAGATCAGAAGACCTTTGGCGAAACCACCGAAGCATTCCTGGAATCGATCGGAGCCGATGCCGAGGTAAAAGCGGAATACCTGCAAAAATTAAAAGAACTCGAAAGCATGCCCGCAGATTCTGTAGAAATGGGGCAAATGCTCGAAGCCCTTATGGCGGAGGCCGTTCGACGCGAACAAAGCGAAGGCAACCCAACACAAAAGCGCCAAAAAAGACAAAGCGGCAACATGGACGACCTCACCGCTGCCTTTGAAAAACTCAATGCCGAATCCGGGGTGGAGGCCACCATCGGCAAACTGAAAAAAGTAGATTCGATCACCGGACAGGACAGTTTTCAGGTGCTCGATATGGATCAGGAGACCATCGACCAAATGTCCGAAAAAGCAAAAAGCGCTGCGAACGCCACCAATAAAAAAACGGCCCCAAAAGACAAAATGACCGATGACGAAATGGACATGATGCGGGCCTTCACCAAGGCCAACAGCAACCTGCACAACACGGCCGAACTGGACAAGCTGCAACAGATGATCGCAAGTACCGATCTCGATAAAATGGCGGCGGAAAATAAGATCACGGAAAGATATGCCCAAATGCAGGGCAATGAATTCGACCGCATCATGAAGCGCCTGGCCACAAAAAAACAGGAAGTGACCAAGGCGCAGCAAACGTTCAAGAAATTGAACCCCGATCTATATTTTGGGGAGGAGGCCGGTTTCACCTATTTCGGCAACCGGGGCAAGGCCGTGTACCTGCCCCTGGGCAAACTGTCGTTCGCCGACCAGGTCGTTGCTGTTGATCATCCGGAAAATAAAAATACCGCAACCTATAGTTTGGGCGAGCCCGATGCCTACACCACTGGGATGAATTCCGTAATGAATGTCCACAGCATGGGCTTGAAAGGGAGTCTTGTGGTAAAGTTCGAAGACAATGCCTTGGTAGATGTGAACGGCCCCGACCTTTATATTTTTGAATTGGGCCAAATTGAACCCACCAATCTTGATATTTCTAAGGATGGCAAGACCTGGGTCTCGGTCGGCAAAATCTCTGGTGGGGTCGCTGAAGTCGATATTCATGATTTCGTGGGTAGCGATGAGCTATTTTATTATGTGCGTCTGACCGATTTGGAAACCAGTAGCGGAATCCCCGGGGCCGATGTGGATGCTATTGCGGCCATTGGATCAGCTGTACGTTTAAACTTGGACAGCCAAGTGCTTTTTGATACCGGCAAATCGGAATTGAAACCTGCTGGAAAAGAGGCACTCAAGGAATTGGTGAAAAGTTTAAAGATTTTGGAAAGCGGGCAATGTTATCGTTGAAGGCCATACCGATGATGTGGGTAGTGCAACATCTAACAAACAGCTCTCCTTGGCACGGGCCAAAAGCGTTTCTACGGAATTAAAAAAACTATTGCCAAGCCAGAAATTCAAATGGAAAGAGCAAGGTTATGGCGAAGAAAAACCCCTGTTCGATAACGATTCCGAAGAAAACAGGGCAAAGAACCGCAGGGTAGAGGTTTTGGTTTTGCCGAACTAAAAAAAGTGATCAACAAACCCGCTTTTAAATGGAAGGAAATGGGCTATGGGGAAACGAATCCCATTGTACAGAACGATACCGATGAAAATAGGGCCAAAAACAGGCGGGTAGAGATTTTGGTGACGCCTTATTGATCTATGTATTGCTAATAGTAAAGTTGGATGCAGGTTAAATAATGAAAATCATGATGATCAATTACATTCTTTTAAACATGGTTCTTATTACAATTTCGATACCTATATACCAAAAAGAGAACCAAAGTTTTGAGCTCGGGGAAGAAGTCAGTATTCCCTTCGACAGCCTGGCTACGCTTAATGACAAGGGAACAACGTTGGTGTTTCAATTTACCGATTTGATCAAAGAATCAAGATGTCCCCCTGGAGCAGCTTGTATTTGGGCAGGATATGCCACCATTGAATTAAAAGTGGATGAATCCCAATCATTTATACTGAGCAATGGCGACTTATTCCGCAGAAACCAAGAACCCAAAACCGATAGAGCTACTTATTTAGACTACAAAATATATTTGGAAAGAATATCCTATAAAGAAAAAACAGATTACGGTAAGAAAAAGAAATATTACATCACCATTAAAGTTGAAAAAGAAAAACCCGTCATCAAAAAATGAATACCCAACAGTCATTTAAAAATACGTACCTTCCTATTCAAACACTTTAATTTAAGGTACGATAAGGACCATATCAGTGCAAAATAGGTTATCAGTCAACCGTAAAAATTATAAGAATGAATAGCTCTCAATTAAATCAATTCACAATAAATCTTAATAATACTATTAACCATTAAAACTAGAATTATGAAAACAAAACCGATTATTATCATAGCATTTGCGGCACTTCTAATGGCCTCCTGCATCAAGGATTATGTAGGTCATGGAGGTGATAAAATAGTCCTTACACAAGATAACTATGTATACGAGGGAGATCTTTACCGGGTTTACCTGGATCAGGAGATCGCTAAACTGGACGTCACCATTGAAGCCTTGAACGCCATTATAGCGAATAATCAGGCGGATCAAACAACGCTGAACGATCTTAAGGCAGCGGAAGAGGCTAAGGAAAATTTTGTTTCTGAGATTTCTACAATCATAGACTTACAACAAGTAGGAATAACAATTCCCAGACCAAGACCGCCATGTCCGAAACCAAGAAACTGCGATTTTACGGCCTTTGAATATCTATTGGCGCCAATTACGGCAGAGAAACTGGAGTTCCGCATCAGAAATGGGGATGGTAAAACCATAGGCGGGGGAATCATTGATGATTTGGGGCCCTTGCCCGGCACGGGAGGCCAAATCCAGTATAGTAGGTTAATGATAGATTCCTATAAAGATCCGATCACCATATCGGTGACCGTTTTTGATGTAAACGGCAATGTTGGGAGTTATAATGTGGAATTCCAGTAAGACTATTAAAAAAGCATTGTATATATTAGCCCTAGGTAATCCTAGGGCTTTTTTTTATGAACTGGTATGCTTCCCTACTTTTCGTACTTTTTTCCTTTATGGCATTTGCCCAAGAGGCATCCTATGAAAAACAAATCGATGGTCTATTTGTCAAAGCCTACGAACACCTTTATGTAAACAAGGATTCCGCCTACCATTATTTCGATCAAATAGAAGATTTGGCCAATAAAAACGAGGATTGGGCAAAGGTATTTGAAGCCATAATCAGTGCCAATAGGAGTGCCGGCAACTTTTATGACCTTGACAAACTCAGTAGCAATCTGCACCGTTTGGATTCCCTTTTTTTCAAATACAAAACCTTTCTGGATACCCTGCCGGAAAAACGTCTCTATCTTAATTCCTTTTTGTACGACAAGGGCAATTATTATTTTCAGCTCAACGATTTTAAGGCTTCCCGACAAGCCTTCGGACAAATTATTGATGCCCTGGAACCATTGCCCGATTCGGATATGGATGAAGATCTTATTGATCTATTGTCGGTTTCTTATAGCTTTATCGCCAAGATGTACACCGAAGAAGGAAAATATGACCTTGCCGAACAATTTTATGATAAAAACATAAGGTATATCCTCCAAAAAAAACCAAATGACCTAGCTTCCTTGAACACAAATTATAGCCTATTGGCAGAGCTCTACGGCAAAAATGGGCGAATTGAAATTTCAAATACCTATTTTAAAAGGGCGCTTGGGTTCTACCTAAAAGACCAATCGGGTACTAACGGCATTATTGCAACGGCCCATAACCTATCAGAAAACTACCTTAAACTTTCTAAAACGGATAGTGCACAATTCTATCTAAAATTGGTCGAAGGCCATTTGTACGATACCCATCATTTTTCTTCCTATCACCATAGGGTAAAGGCAAAATTGGAACAGAAATTGGATCATTACGATGCCGCCCTTAAGGAATTGAAGTTGGCGCTTACATTGGAAAAGGATAAATGGAATAATTCCAAAAATGAGAGTGTAGCTCTAATTTATAATGAAATTGCAGTGTTGCAGGCAGCATTCGGACAACATGCAAGTGCGGTATCCAATTATAATTTGGGATTGGGTCAAATTGAGGATTTTGGCCAAGAGGGAACCACAGCCTTAAAACTCTTAAGAAATAAATCCGTTTCCCTGAACAGCATTGGCCATATTGATAATTACAAGACCACCTTGGAAATTGTAAATCTCGGCATAAAAACCCTGGATACCCTTAAGCCTACTTTTAGAAGTAAGGCTGATCAATTGTTCCTTATTGAAGATGCCTTTCCCCTATTTGAATCCGGCCTGGAAGCTGCTTACCAACTTTATGCCTCCTCCAATGACGATTCCTATTTGGATCTAGCTTTCCGGTATGCCGAGAAAAGTAAATCGGTCTTATTGCTAGAGGCCCTGTTGGAATCCAAGGCCACGGAATTTGCGGATATTCCCAAAGATGTTTTGGAGCGAGAGAGTGAGTTAAAATCTGAAATCACCTATTTGGAGAAACAGATCAAAAATTCCGAAGGAGACCTGACCGATAAAAAGGATGCTCTTTTTAGCCTTAAGGAAGAATACCGCCAACTCGTAAGGAAATTGGAAATCGACCATAAAAATTATTACGATTTAAAATACAGTATCGCTACCGTTTCGATGGAAGAGACCCAAGCAGCCCTGTCCAAAAACGAACTTATAATTTCTTATTTCTATGGCAATACCGCTATTTATGCCATTGCTTTGAATGGAAGTGAAAAGAAAATGTTTCGGGTACCTATTGATGCGGACTTGGAGGCCAACATTAAGAAAGTCTACCAAATGCTTTCCGATCCCAAATCCGATGTAACGGAATTGGGCAGTACTACAAATGAAATATATGAACTTCTCCTAAAACCGATCTTAAATTCCGGCGTTCAAAAGAAACTAATTATCATTCCCGATGGGCTTTTAAATTACCTTCCCTTTGCAGCTTTGAATACGAATAAAGATGGTATTACATACTTGGCCGAAAGCCATGCCGTTAGTTATGTTAATTCAGCAACATTGCTTTCAGATTTACAGCAACGGCAACCTAGAGAACATACCCTATTGGCCTTTGCACCCAGCTTTGACGGCACCGTTACCATAACCAATGCCGACCGTGGAAAATTACTACCATTGCCCAACAATAAAAGGGAAGTGGAACAACTGTTGTCTTCCTTCAATGGCCGTTCCTTTGTGGATAAAGATGCATCGCTCAAAAACTTCAAATCACAAATTTCCGCTTTCGGGATGGTGCATTTGGCCACACATGCCGTTTTTGATGATACGGCCCCAGAATATTCCTATTTAGCCTTTTCACAAAATACGAATACTAACGAGAACCTACTCTATGTAGCAGATCTCTATAACCTGAAAATAAATGCCGACCTAGTCACCTTAAGCGCTTGTGAAAGCGGGATAGGAGATCTAAAACGCGGCGAAGGCTTTATGAGCTTGGCAAGAGGTTTCTTTTATAGCGGCGCTTCAAGTATTGCCAGCACTTTATGGAAAATAAACGATGCCAGCACCACGACCCTAATGGGCGATTTTTACAAAAACCTTGCCGACGGAAATACAAAAGACTTGGCATTGCAAAAAGCACAGATCGTTTTTTTGAATACAAATCGTCAGAACGGTCTATCCCATCCTTACTATTGGTCCGCATTTATGGTTTCTGGAAATATGAATCCGGTCACTGATCCATACCCGTGGGCCTGGATATGTATTGGTGGCTTGGTTATATCTGCAATAGGTTTAATGCTTTATCGAAAATTCCGAAGGGATTAATTTAGCTCTTTTAAAAGTTCCAATGCCTTTTCCTTATTATAACTATATTTCAAGGTAAGCTTTTGCAAGGCGTCGCGGGTATTTTCAGCGTCCTTTGCCCTTAGATAGCTCAATGCTAAATACCATTGCGCCTCGGCCCCAAATTCACCTCCCGAGCCTGCTACCATCTTAAACAGCTCGGCAGCTTTACCCGTTTCACCCAAATTCAAATAGGCCTGCGCCCTATAAAAATCAAAATATACCTTTTTGTCCGCCTCAGGTATTTTTTCAAAATTATCCAATGCTTTTTGGAAATTGCCGGACTCATAGGCGGCAAAAGCATCCCGTTCTAGCGATTCGCTGGTATCGCCTCGTGTTATTGTATAAACTGTATTTGGATATTTATCAAAGTTCTCATTAAATAAATCGTTGTAATCGGTTCTAAAAAAAGAATTGTACCCAATAAGCCCGAGACCGAACAGTAAGGCAATCGATGCTGCAATGGACCATTGGCGAAATTTGGTTTTTGGTTTTTCAGCAGAAATTTTGCTATCAACATCCTTCTCGAACTCGGCCAATTTTACTTTTAACTCAACGTTTCTTTCATCTTTAATAACACGCTTCAAATTGTTTTCAAAAGAGAATTGTGCCTTGAAATCGGCGTCCGTTTCCAATAACGCTTCAAATATTTGCCTTTCCGCTTCTGTAAGCTGATTGGAAAAATAACGATATAGCAAGAGCTCTTTGTCCATAATCAATAGGTATTGGCTTGGATCCGTTCTTTAAGCGTTTTCATACAGCGAGATTTCGCGGCCTTTACCACATTTTCGCTATTATAATTTTCATGTTCCATTATTTCCTCTATGGTGAAACCCCGATAGTAAAAAAGAGTCAACAGTTCTTGGCATTGCTTTCCTAAAGTGGCAAAATGTTTTTTTAATAGCTGTTGCTCTGTGGTAAGACCTTGCTGTTCCATTTCCAACCCGTCTACTGTTTCTTCGTCGTCCTTTATCAAGGCCAAATTAAAATTAGATCCCACCGTTTTTTTATTCTTTCTCATCCTGTCGAATATCAAATACTTACCAATGCTAAAAAGATAGGTTGAAATACTACTGGTGAAATTTTGGATCTTACCACCCATAATATTGTCGTAAAAAATGATATAGGCATCTTGGTAAACGTCTATATTTTCCTCTTCGGACAAGCTGTACCTGCGGGCGAAATTCAAAAACTTGGCACGATTCTCCACATATACCTTTTTCAGCAATGTATCCGAACCCTGCCGTAAATCTTCCAGTGTTATGTCTTCTTGCTTTTCTGTCACCTTTATGTAAAGGATTAAAAGAGGTTAACGTCCCATGATAGCGAATTTAGCATTTTTTAAAACACTAATCCCTTGTTCCTTTTGAATTCAACAGCCCACAAAGGGTTCTATTTATTCTTTACTATAGAAGGAACGTTCAAAACTGGACTCAGCATGTATCTCATAGCATGAAATTATAAAAAAAACACCCTGTCTTGTTAACCTTTTATGTATACCACCCATAAAAATGTAAATACAAAAAATACCTATCATGAAAACGATTAAATTATTATATCTGATGCTTGTCCTGGTTACCATTTTCTCTTGTGATAAGGATTCAAATCTTGACCCAGCTAACGTATTACCAGAAGAGACTATCCCTAAAGGAGTAGTACCTCCGGTCGATTCGTTGTCACTCACGTTTACGGTACAAACGGCTCAGGACCAAATGGGCGACTTTGCAAAAAATGCAATGGTGGAATTCAATGGAAACGTATGGTCGGTAGGAGGTATTAACACCTATTCCTTCCCTAATCTAACCAGCGATGTTTGGCGCAGTGAAAATGGAAAAAACTGGATATCGGTTACCAGCAGCTTGTTCGATGCGCGTATGGGACATACCCTAACCGTATTTGACAACAAAATGTGGCTTATTGGTGGCGTCAATGATTCGGGTAGCTTTTTAAGCGATGTTTGGTATTCGGCAGACGGCACCGTATGGACCTTAGCAACAGAAACACCAGCATACTTGTCAACTGCTTATCATGCTACACTTGTTTATAATAACCAGCTTTATTTGATCAAGGATGGTTCTGGCGCACATGTGGAAGTCTGGTCATCTGTGGATGGAGAAACTTGGAATCAGGAAACAAACCTCGCTTTTTCTAACCGGGAAGAGTTTAAAGCATTGGTCTTAGGGGACGCTATGTATGTGATCGGCGGGAAAAATGTAGGCTCCTCCCTTAATGAAATATGGAGAAGTACAGATGGTGTGGAATGGAATATGATTAGGCCTAACGCTGAAATATTTAGCCCAAGATTTGCTCATACCGCTACGGTATACAAGGGTAAAGTGTGGGTTATTGGTGGCATCACAGGACCCTTTTCCGAAACCCAAATCGATATTTGGTATTCGGAGAACCTTCAAGACTGGACGGAATATGATGGCACCTTGCCCACCACCGAGGGGCTTATACATCACGCGGCACTTTCCTATAATGAAGAACTATGGCTCTTTGGAGGACAGCAGCCTAATACCAGCGGCTTAGCTCCAATGACGGGGGAAATACGAAGTATTCGCGAGGATTAAAATAGGGTATTATGCTAAACACCAAATGAATAACTAGTATGAAAACAATATTCAAGAAAAAGCCAAAGGCAATACCTGATTGGAAGCTAAAGCTCCATACCATTTTAGTGGCAACCCCTTGAGTTGCATCAAAGACAAAGGGTCCGAAAGGAACATTACATAGCTAGAGGTTAACACAGACGAACTGGTAATGGGCAAATGGCACGTAAGCTTAGCACCGAATTTGGAAGTAAGCCACTGTATGACAAAATACCATCTAAATTTCGATGAAAATGTACTGAAAAATGTTGGTGTGCTAGATGTAATTACTGATCAACGGATATCCCTTAACGAGACCATATCGATTACGAAAATTTATCGATTGCCAGATGGTGCCGTTCTTGATTATTCTTGAAGAACTTGGGGATAACACAGACTCCAGAATGGCTGCCCTATCAATTGTTACCACGACCCATGTTATAATACACAATAAAGCACGGGATAAAATGATGGTCTTAAAAAAGAGACTTTAACATTTCTATTAATTAATAACCTTATAAAATCAGCAATCATGAAAAATGCAAACGCTAAAAAAGTAGTATTCTTATTGGTAACAACCCTGTTCGTTCTATCTTCCTGCAATCCGGAGGATGGTATGGATGGCGTAATGGGTCCGCAAGGCCTAGATGGTATTCAAGGGCCTAAAGGGGATTCCGGGGAGGATGCGGAGACTCCAATCATTTCCGCATATGGAAAGTGGGAAGTAACCAGTGGGCAGTTTGGCATGGACGATTCAAGATACGTTTATATCAACGAGGACAATACCATCCATATCCTTGCAGAAGATGCCCTTGGGTTTAAAAGTGATTTGAGGACAAATATTTCGGTCACACAAGATCAAATTACATTAAGCGGTGGTGGCGAAGAGGGATTTGCCATACATAATTATGAATTGGAAGCAGATATTATGACCATAATACCTCCTAACGGGGAAGATCCAATACTATTGGAAAAAAGGCAGAACGACGATGAAGCGGCGAACTGGATAAAAAACATTTCAGTTTTGACCGATGGCAACGTACCTTGGGGCAGGGATGTGGATATCACCTTTGATGGAACCTATATTTTAGGTTACGAAGAAATGGAAAGGAACATCCTTAAAATAGACCCCAACACTTTTGCCGTAGCCGAAACGATATCGACCACCAACTCTGCCTTTGCGGTAGAAATAGAAAAATCCAGTACGCCTCAACGGCAGCTATTTCAAAGCAATAATGGTAACAATAAGTTCAAATCGTATATATATTCCTCTAATGAACTGTACTATACATCTGTGGAACTAGGTTCTTGGATACGTGGCATCGCCTCCGTTGAGCCAGGCTATCTCTGGGCTTCTAGTTCCAATGCAGAAGCGTTATATTACTACAAGTCCAACGGCTCTTTGACACCGGGGGAAATACTAGAAACCATAGCCTTGGATTTTCAGCCAAACGGAATTGATTTTCAAGACGGATTCCTATATGTCACTGAGCGGAACCGCGTGCATAAATGCCAAACATCGCCAACGTTTAGAGCCATTGAAACATATAAAATATCAAATAACAATGTACATGGGATTGCGTATGATGGCACTAATTTCTGGTTAAGTACCGGCGTATGGAGTGGCAACAACTATATGTATAAACTTTTAAAAGTAGATATTCCCAACTAGTAGCTCCATATTACGGGTATACAGCCAAGACTCATTCTATAAAAATAAAGGATGGGTCTTTTTTTGTCCTTATGGGATTTAAAAAATTGGATACTCAGTATACTTTCTTTTTCAATTCTGTTAACCTTTCCAGTATGCCACCATTAAGATGGTATAAACTAAAACTTATCGTTATGAAAACAATTTCAGCAACACTATTTTTTTGCTTTACGGGCATATCACTTTTAAGTACGGCCCAAAACTCAAAAGAACCGATAAAACAAGACACTATCAAACAAATGAACCTTTTAGATGAACAAGCCAAAATCTTAGGTTCTGTGTTTGGAACTCTTGAAACAGGGAACGAAAATCCGTTTGCCGGAACCACCAACTATTTGGAACTGATAGAAAAAATGAAGGGCACCGAAGAAGAAAAGCAATTTTTGAGAGATCAATACAAGTTGTATGATTTGGGCATTGATCCTAAAAAAAAGGAAGAATTTAAAATCATGTTCAATAAAAAATTGAAAGAGGGGATGGATAATGGTCTAATTGAAAACTGATTCAAAAACCATAAAAGCAACGATAATACTTCTTTTTGGGTGTATAAGTTTGACTTAAAATGGACTAATACCCAATCTGCGATTGGTGAAGCAAGCAGACAGCAACTTACTATACAACATGACCTTGGCTTAGACCACTATATAAAAAGTAAAACCTAATAACAGTATCCGGTTCTTATTTGGCCTGGGTTAATTTTTAAACTTTTAGACAAATGTCTTTCAACCACCTCTAATTCCATGAATGAACGTTAACCTACACCCAACTATTCCATAAAATAGTAAACCATTAAAAGCGAACAATATGAAAACAGTCAAATTAATTACACTAGTTACTATGATAGCCTTGATATTCTCATGTCAAAAAGAAGAACTCCTTCTTGAAACGGAAGATAACCTACAAGATGAAAAGGCAATAGCCGGAAGAGCCTCCTTTCATCCTAAAATGACACTGGATTTTAATCTGGAAAGCAACACTACCGAAATGGGGGGATTTGCAGCGCATTCCATGACCTACTTTAACGGTTATCTTTATTCTGTAGGGGGCGATAATAGTCATACACCTCCATGGACCTTACATTCGGAAATATGGAGAAGCTCCAACGGCAGGGATTGGAAACTTGTAACTTCCAATCTATTCGCTGAGCGCCGCAATCATTCCCTTCTTGTTTTCAACAACAAAATGTGGCTAATAGGTGGCATTAATAATACGGGAGAGATACTTAGCGATATCTGGAATACTACAGATGGTGTACATTGGAATAGGGTAAATTCTAAGAATCCCTTAATAGACATTGGCCAAAACAACGCAGTGGTATTCAAAGAAAGGTTATATGTTTTTTTAGGTAACGGACGGGCAAATGAAGAAGTTTGGTCTTCATCGGATGGGATGAACTGGCGCATGGAGACCGATAATGCCTTCTCGGTGAGAAGCCATTATAAAACAATTGTTTTCAATGGTTTCATTTATGTCTTTGGAGGACTAATGCGTGATGGTGAACTAACCAACGAGGTTTGGGCAAGCCCTGACGGGCGTTACTGGTATCAAAAAAATCCAGCTACTTCAATTTTTGAAGCCAGAATAAACCATACCGTTTCCGTTTTCGACAACAAGGTTTGGGTCATTGGGGGACAAAGTTGGGATACCACAGGAACACGCACTTTTTTTGGAGATATATGGTATTCAAAGGACTTAAAATACTGGTCAAAATACGATGGTAAACCACCATTTTACAAAGGCCTTGAAAGTCATGAGAGCATTGCTTACAACAACAAACTCTGGATATTTGGCGGATATAGGCCCGATGGATCTATGGCGAGTATTCTGTCCGGTAGAATTTGGAGCTTTGATTAACTGCGTTTTTATCTAAACTTATAGGAAACCGGGACAAAATCTCGGTTTTTTTTTGCTGTCATGTTAACCTTAATGATGGTCTCCCATAAAGACAGTATAATCATAAAAACAAAAAATCATGAAAAATGCAATTAAATTTTTAGCCTTGGGTTTAGTACTAGCTGCACTCACGTTTACATCTTGCTCAAAAGATGGGGCTGATGGTGCGAATGGCATTGATGGGGTACAAGGACCTCCAGGGATAGATGGGTCCGATGGAACAGATGGTATTGACGGGATTGATGGGCAAGATGGGGAAGACGGTAACTCCAATGTAATCGCATCTGATTGGTTTGAACCAACTGAGACTTCCTTTAGCGTTAACAACCCAAGAAGTAAGGCATTCCCACTTGCAACAAATTTGAGTTCAAGTATATTGCAGGATGGGGTCATTCTTGTGTACTATGATACTGACATAGATATTTATCTCCTACCCAATCATGTATTCGCTCCGGACGGCACGATATTGAAATCGGTAGATTCAAAAATTAATCACGCCTCCCGCGCTATTTATGTTACTATCCGACGTTCTGATTCTGATCTAACTCCACGTGAATACCTCTGGGATCCAAGTGGTCCGGCTTATGGTAAGGGAGTACGATTTAGATATGTCCTTATTCCCTCCAGCGCTACAGCTGGCAAAAAGGCTATGATCAACTTCAAAGAAATGTCTTATGAAGAAGTAATGCATTATTTCGAATTGGATTATTAATACCCACTTTTTGATAACACATTAAAAAGCCGAGCATCACACTCGGTTTCTTTGCCCTCATGTTAACCTAATTCCTGTGAGCCCATAAAGACAGTATAATCATAAAAACAAAAAATCATGAAAAATGCAATTAAATTATCAAAGTACTTTTTAATGTCCTTATTCACAATTCTCATGGTTTCCTGTAGCGGGGAAGATGGAATAGATGGTATGGATGGCGTAACAGGCCCTGCTGGTGTCAACGGTGAAAACGGGGAAGACGGTAATGCCAATATTAAAACCTATGTATTTGATCTATCCGCCGAATCTGGGTCTTCAATTCCAAGTGATTTGGCAGAACTGACACAAGAGGTTGTCGATAATGACCTTGTTATCGGCTATTTGCAAAATGGGATAAGCGCTACCTACTATCCCATACCTGCTAGCGTATGGCCTAACGGAACTGGAGGATTCTACGATATTGCCGTTGATATTGCTGTTGGCAAGTATTGGATAAACTTCTATGAAGTTGGCACCCAAACTTTAATGGCCGTAACAGGACCAGAATTAGGTAAATTAAAAATTATAGTTGCCGAATCCTCCATTACAACAACAGGGAAAACCAGCAAAGGAAGCCTGCTTTCTCAACTAAAATCAGCAGGAGTAGATAGTAATGACTATTATGCGGTAATGGATTATTTTGGATTGGATTATTAAAAATGGCCTAAATACCAAAAATAAAAAACCAAGGTTCATACCTTGGTTTTTTCCTTAACCAACTTCGCTTCAAACAAATTTTCAAAATGTCGTAAAAGTTTTTGTTTTACCTGATCCAAGTCAATCTCTTTTTTCCCCAGTTCTACATTCAAGGACGTAACGGCTTTATCCTTTATACCGCAGGGCACCATTAAATCAAAATAGCCCAAATCGGAATTTATATTAAGTGCAAAACCATGCATGGTGACCCACCTACTAGCCCTTACACCCATAGCACAGATTTTGCGGGCAAAAGGAGTACCTACATCCAACCAAACCCCGGTTTCTCCTTTGGACCTTTCTGCATTTAATCCGTACTCGGCCAAAGTCAAAATGACCATCTCCTCTAGAAACCTTAAGTATTTATGAATGTCCGTAAAAAAATTGTCCAAATCCAAGATGGGATAGCCCACGATTTGCCCAGGTCCATGATAAGTTATGTCCCCGCCCCTATTGATCTTGTAAAATTTGGCCCCTTTTTCGGCAAGCTGCTTTTCATTCACCAATAGGTTGGCCATATTACCACTTTTGCCAAGGGTATACACATGGGGATGCTCAACAAATAAGAAGTGGTTAGGGGTAGCAGTCTCGGTGCCTTCCCGCCTGTTTTTGACCTTAAGCCCTAAAATATGTTGAAATAATTCCTCTTGATAATCCCAAGTGGCTTTATAATCCTTTCGCCCAAGATCGTGGAGCATCACTTTTTTATTCATGCCACAAAGATACAAAGGTCTAACGATCCTCCAGTTCCACCTCTATGGCCATGGTTTCGGGGGCCTTCATCATATCCAGAAAATCCACTTCGTATAGCATGGTCCTGCCATCCATAGAAAAAGTGGCGCCCTCCACATTCACCTTCTTTACACGGCGCGGAAAATGATATTTAAACGTATAGGTAGATCCTGAAAGGAACATTTCAGATCCCTGCATACTGTCCAAATTTTTCTTGAACAGCTCTGGATCAATAATTTCTATGGTCCGTGAAAATGTGTTTTTGTTAAAAGTGTAGTTTACCTTGGTCGCGGAATCTGGGCCGGGAATAGGCGCCACCATTGCCCCACTATCTGTATTTGGACCTAACGAACTGGCACTTTGAAAGGCATTAAAGGCGTCATTTACCTTTTCAATATTCTGAAATTCACTAAACAACTCAAACTGCATTAACTGAGCTGTGGGATCCATGACCATATGCATGCTAAAAGGCTCCAAATTTTTAAGTTTTGCTTGCTCCTCTGCAGAAAGCTGGGCAATACTATCTTTTTTCTCTTCCAAAAGGTCCTTAAAAACCAAAGTGGAATCTATGGCCTGTTCATTTGAAAGACTGTCCAGTGCTCCTGCCATGGACATCAGCTCATGCGCATCAAAATTTATGGACAATTTTCCAGAGCCATCATCATTAAGATAGATTTCCTCTGTAAAATTACAAGAAATGAATAGTACCAGTAAAAGGCTTAGGATCCAAAAGCTTTTGTATAATTTCATATTAATTTGGATTATTGAGGATGACCAAGGCCGCTATAACCCCTGGCACCCAACCACAAAAGGTTAAAAGTAGTACAATCAAAAAGGAGCCACAACCCTTTCCAATAACCGAGAGCGGCGGAAAAAGTATGGCCAACAAGACACGAATGAGACTCATATTGATTTGTGATTTTGATTGATGAATTTGTATGTCGCAAAAGTAATGGTATTGTTACAAAATCAATTAAATTTAGAGTTAAATCAAAATACGCGTTTATGGTGCTCTCATTAGTACCAACAATCATCTGATGCACATTATTTCTAATTAAAAAATAGAACTAACACATAGAAGAAAAGGACTAGGTGAAGTTAAGTGATTCGACCCCGATACTATTATTATATGTCGTAGTTACCACCATATTTTACTATTTTCATCATAAACAAGCCTTAAGAATGAAAAAAATAACTCTTGTTGCTTTATGGTTTGCATCTCTTGCATTCTATTCCTGTCAAGAAAAAAATGGAACCGACCTACAAAAACCAAATTTTTTAATCTTGATGTCTGACAACCATTACTCAAATCATCTGGGTTGTTATGGGGACAAAACCGTAAAAACCCCCGCAATAGATAAGATAGCAAAGAATGGGGTGCGGTTTACCAATGCTTTCTGTGGTTCACCTTCTTGTACACCTTCTCGCGGAGCAATGTTAACCGGACAAGAGATATGGAGACTTGGAGAAGGGGCTAATTTATGGAGCAGTCTCCCGGATTCCATTCCTACGTATCAAGATATTCTTGAGGAAGCTGGTTATCAAACAGGACATGACCGTAAAGGATGGGGGCCCGGCGATTATAAAGCTGGAGGAAGAGATAAGAATCCGGCAGGAACAACCTTTGATAATCTGAATGAATTTTTAGACAAGAAAACAGGACAACAGCCCTGGAGCTATTTTCTTTCTTCAAGAAGCCCTCACCGTCCCTTTGAATATGAGTCTGGAAAAAATATTGGTTTAGATATTGATAGTGTATTTGTACCGCCTTACCTCCCAGATTCACAAGAAGTTCGTAACGATATTGCCGATTATTATGCCGCAATCATGTCCTTTGACAAAGAAGTAGAAGAAGCAATGCGTTTGCTCGAAGAAAATGGAATGGCAAAAAATACCATAATTGTTATTTGCGGTGATAACGGTTGGATGATGCCTCGAGGTTTGGGAAATCTATACGATTTTGGAACAAAGGTTCCTCTGATAATCTCATGGCCAAATCATATTAAAGAGAATCGGGTCATTACAGATTTTGTGAGTCTTAACGATTTGGCTGCCACTTTTTTAGAATTTGCTGGAGAAAAAGTACCTAAAAGAATGACGGCAAGAAGCTTAAAAAATATCTTAATGTCCGATAAAGAAGGTCGCGTCAACAAAGATTTTAACCGTGTTTTTGTTGCTAGAGAGCGTCATGCTATGGGGCGAAAAGGGGGGCTTGGGTATCCTGGACGTGCAATACGAACAGATGACTTTCTGTATATACACAATTATGACCCAAGTCTTTGGCCAGCCGGCGACCCACCTCTCTTTGCCGACATCGATGGACATATGCTACAGTATTATAGCCCCGCAAAAGAGTACATGATGAAGCACAAAGAGGACCCGAATGTAAAGAAACTCTACGAACACGCGTTCTTAAAACGCCCACAAGAAGAATTGTTCGACCTAAGAAAAGATTCATTTCAAATGAACAATGTAGCATATTTGGATGACTACAAAGACGTTTTAGATCGGTTGTCAAAAGAACTAAAGAGCTATCTATTAGATACGGGCGATCCGAGGGAAACTGGAGAAGCCATTATATGGAATACTTCGCCGTATTATAATGAAGAAGACTGGATTGGAACCCCTAGAAAAGAGGCACAAGACACATTTAAGTTAGAAGCGGCATATCCTTATAGATAAAGTACATCTTGGGAGTAGGAAAAGCCAATACCGCCTTAAGAAATAAAGTTTTGTTAGAAGACCTCATCGTTATGAATTCATACTGCTGAAGATAAAGGGCATAAATTTTTTATCTACTGTTCAGATTCTGGTTACTACCAATTGTATAAAAATACTCCATAAAAACTAGCCATGTTCTATTTTGAAAAATTGGGCAGGACAGTATCAAATCTTTTAACACCTTTTAGGACAAGTTGGTTTTCATCTACCAGAAGATTTGAAAGGTCTCCGCTTTTTCCTAAAGTAAAGACATGGGGATGTTCCACGAACAGAAAATGATTCGGAGTTTCCAATCCCGCTTCCTCGCGACGGTTCTGGATTTTAATATCCAAGGTCTGTTTAAAAAGTAGCTCTTGGTAATCCCAAGTTTCTTTGTAGTCCTTAAGTCCTAAATCTTGGAGAATTACGTTCTTGTTCATACCTGCAAGGATACCAAAGTCTATTTAGACCTATTAAGTTTTACTTGTGCAGAACGTGATTCGGTAAAAACCGGAGAGGTCTACATTTAAAAATATATGACTGCCTTTCTCTTCAAGGAACTAAAACTTGCCCGCTGTGCTATATGAACAAGCGAAAGTTAATTCGGATTATTTAAAATAACCAAAGCTGCTATAACTCCAGGAACCCATCCGCATAGGGTCAAAAGAAAAACGATTAGGATAGATCCACAACCTTTACCTATAACGGCGAGAGGAGGAAATAAAATAGCCAGTAAAACTCTTAGAAAACTCATTGATCTGTGATTTTGATTGATGTACTTATATGACCTAAAAGTAACGGTATTGTTACAATTTATGTAGTTTTAACTTAGATTCAAAAAAATAAATTAGTCCATTTATGCCAATACGTTTTAGTTCCTTGCTTATTATCCTTTTTTTATTCGCCTGTAACGGTACCAAGAGTATTGAGGACGACCCGTCGAATTCGGAAAAACCCAACCTAGAGGAAAGTCCGGTACAGAACCTAAAATACTTGGCACTTGGGGATAGCTATACCATCGGGCAGAGCGTCCCTTTAGAAAACAATTTTCCAAATCAACTGAAAACCGTGCTCGGTCCATTATTGAATGCATCGATAAAAACAACTATTATTGCCACAACCGGTTGGCGAACGGATAATCTCTTACATGCGCTCGACCAAGAAAATCCAGAAAACGACCATGACCTCGTGACATTATTGATCGGAGTAAACAATCAATACCAAGGTATCCCGTTTTCCGCATATGAGGAGCAGTTTCCCCAACTGTTGCAAAAAACACTACAATATGCAGGTGGCGCAAAAGAAAAGGTATTCGTAGTTTCTATACCGGATTGGGGCTATACCTCTTTTGCCGAGGGGCGCAACCGCGAGAACATTTCATCGGAAATAGACACCTACAACGCTTTTGCAAAAATCACTGCCGAAGGCGTAGGCGTCACTTTTATCGATATAACGGACATCACACGTGAGGGACTTGAAAAACCGGGTCTGGTAGCCTCAGATGGTTTGCACCCGTCCGAAATGGCGTACGAACGCTTTGTGGCCCGCATGGCTCCCATTATCTCAAAACAATTGAAAGATTAAGTGAAACGAACTATATTTGCAGCCTTAAAATACGCACCATGCAATTAACCGAACAAGAGCTTGTACGCAGAGAGAAATTAGCACGATTACGGGAAATGGGAATTAACCCTTACCCTGCCGCTTTATATCCTGTAAATGCCACTTCAAAAAATATCAAAGAGAACTATGTAGAAGGAAAAAAAGTAGTGATTTCCGGAAGGTTGATGCGAAAGAAAATACAGGGAAAGGCCTCTTTTGGAGAATTGCAGGATAGTGAAGGCCGTATACAGGTCTATTTTAATAGGGATGAAATTTGTCCGCCGGACGACCATACTAAATACAATGAAATCTTTAAAAAATTACTGGACCTAGGCGATATCATAGGTATAGAAGGCGAGCTTTTTACCACACAGGTGGGAGAGATAACCGTACTGGTAAAGGATTATACGATTCTTTGCAAGGCACTTAGACCGTTACCTTTACCAAAGCAGGATGCGGAGGGGAATACCTATGACGAATTTAACGATCCAGAGCAACGCTATCGCCAACGCTATGTAGATTTGGTGGTCAACCCCCATGTTAAGGAGACCTTTATAAAACGTACTAAAATTACAAACAGCATTCGTCAGTTTTATAACGACAAAGGCTATTTAGAGGTAGAAACACCCATCCTACAGCCGATACCAGGAGGAGCGGCAGCACGTCCGTTTTTAACCCATCACAATGCGTTGAATATTCCTCTATACCTTAGGATTGCCAATGAATTATACCTAAAGAGATTGATTGTAGGCGGCTTTGACGGCGTTTATGAATTCTCAAAGGATTTTAGGAACGAAGGCATGGACCGCACCCACAATCCCGAGTTTACGGTAATGGAGCTCTATGTGGCCTACAAAGACTACAATTGGATGATGGACACCACGGAAGAACTTCTTGAAAAAGTGGCCGTTGATGCCACCGGAAGCTCAAAAGTTACCGTTGGGAAACATGAAATAGAGTTCAAGGCTCCCTATCCGCGTATTCCAATTTTAGAGGCCATAAAAATACATACCGGTGTTGATGTTGCCGGGATGGATGAAGTTGAACTTCGTGAAACTGCCAGAAAATTAGGCCTAGAAGTCGATGAAACCATGGGAGTCGGTAAATTGATAGACGAAATATTCGGTGAAAAATGCGAGCACTTCTATATACAACCTACCTTTATAACGGACTACCCTAAAGAGATGAGTCCGTTGACGAAAGAGCACAGGGACAATCCTGCCTTGACCGAACGTTTTGAATTAATGGTCAACGGAAAAGAATTGGCGAATTGCTACTCCGAGCTCAATGACCCGATCGACCAGCGCGAACGTTTCGAAGAGCAATTACGCCTCTCCAAAAACGGGGATGACGAAGCCATGTTCATTGATCAGGATTTCTTACGAGCGCTAGAATACGGTATGCCGCCAACATCAGGTATCGGTATCGGAATTGATCGTTTGGTGATGTTAATGACCAATAATTCTTCCATACAGGAAGTGTTGTTCTTCCCACAGATGCGACCCGAAAAGAAAGCTGTTGAATTAAGTGAGGAAGAAAAAGGGATTATGGCCATATTAAAGCCAACCGGCTCCATGGAACTAAACGCCTTAAAAACACAATCCGGTTTGAGCGGCAAAAAATGGGACAAAGCCATAAAGGCGCTTGCAAAACATGGTCTTACCAAGGTAAACAAAACCGATCAGGGGTTGTTTGTGGAAGTGGTTTCTTAGGTATATTTTTATTTTCTAAGCAAAAGAAGCTGCCTACGAACAGCAAGGACAAATCAAGCACTTAAATCCAAAGATTTTTCCAAATTCAAACTCATCAAAACTGTTAAGAAAATAAAACCCAATACCAACCATAGTCAAAAAACATCCTTCAAGCTAAATTTGTCCATATTTTAAAAAGAATTGTCTATTTTAATATCGTTTATTAGTTCTTAGTATTGAACTGTCTAGAAATCACACCCGACTTCCACCCTAAGGAATGATGTCAAAATAGGTTTCTAGTAACACGAAGAGATTAAAATGGAAAAGAAAATTTTTAACGGAGCCAATTTCCTTTGCATAGTAACATGCATGGTTTTTCTACAATCGTGCCAAACAAAGGAACGCGTAGATTTCAGCACACAGATAAAACCCATTCTAAATACCAACTGCATTACTTGCCACGGTGGCGTAAAAAAGAACGGCGGTTTCAGCCTGCTCTTTGAGGAAGAGGCTTTCGCCAATACAGAATCTGGCGCACCGGCCATCATTCGAGGCGATGCCGCCAATAGCGAATTCATTAGAAGATTAAATGAAGACGACCTGGAACTTCGCATGCCCTACGAAAAACCCAAACTTTCCGATGAGGAAATCGATTTACTGACCCGTTGGGTTGAGCAAGGAGCGGAATGGGGAGAACATTGGGCTTATTCCCTACCGGATAAAGTGGACGTGCCAACCAAACCGTCCGAAGCCGGTTTTGCACCGGAGATAGCTTCCGACTTCATAAAAAACGATATTGACAATTTTATTCTGGCCCGTTTAGAGGACAAAGAACTAGAGCCTAACGCTCCTGCGGAAAAAAATACTATTGCAAGGCGTGTAGCACTGGATTTGGTAGGTTTGCCCCCGTCCGCTGCGCTGGTACAAAAATTCAACGACAACGAAATTAGTTATGAAACCTTGGTAGACAGCCTATTGGCACAAGAAGCTTTTGGTGAAAAATGGGCAACGTGGTGGTTGGATGTTGCGCGCTACGCAGATTCCAAAGGATATGAAAAAGATATGGGCCGCTCTATTTGGAAATACCGCGATTGGGTCATAAATGCTTTTAACAGAGATTTGCCATATGACCAATTTACGATAGAGCAACTGGCGGGCGACCTGCTTCCGGAACCTTCCACAGATCAGTTGATCGCCACAGCCTTTCACAGAAACACCATGAACAATGATGAAGGCGGCACCGATGACGAGGAATATCGTGTTGCGACGGTCATAGATAGGGTAAACACAACTTTCGAGGTTTGGCAGAGCACCACTATAGGTTGCGTTCAATGCCATAGCCATACCTACGACCCCTTTAAACACGAGGAATATTACAAACTCATGGCCTTTTTTGACAATACCCGCGATGAGGATACCCCCAATGAGTCGCCGGTACTAAAATTTTATGATGCGGAACAACAAAAGAAAGTTGATAAAGTTCTGGATTGGGTAAGTGAACATGGCGATAAGAAAACCTTAAAATCGTATAGGGATTTTTTACAGTTTACAGAGCCCGTTTATAAATCGCATTTCTTCAAGGAATTTAAGAACAGCGTTTATGATGACCATGCTTCCGTTGTGTTTTGGGACGATGGCAACCTCATCATTCCAAATGCCTATACCAACAATGCCAGTTATGTCTACCTAAATTACCGTTCGCATTATAACGGTACCAAAATGACCATTCGCAAAACAGATGCAGACGGTCCTATTTTGGCACAGTTTACCATTGATAAAACGAATAGCAATACAACTTCACAGTTCGCGCTGAAAAATATTGACGAGAAAACCGACATCTATATCGAGACACAAAATGATGCCGTTGCCCCAGAACTGAATGTTTTAAACCTATACTGGGTAGGTTTTATTCCTGACATGCCCGCCCAAGACAAACAAGGATGGTCGGAAGTAAATACCGCGCTTTTGGAATTGCTGAACACTACTACAGAAACTGTTCCCATTTTGGCAGAAAATCCGGCTCACATGAAGCGCACCACTCAGGTATTTGACCGTGGAAGTTGGCTTACAAAGACAGATACCGTTGAACCCGCCACGCCACAAAGTTTAAATGCTTGGAATGATGGTTGGTCCAAAGACCGCTTGGGCCTTTCACAATGGATCGTAAGCAAAGAAAACCCCCTAACGGCCAGAACCTTGGTCAACAGAGTCTGGCATCAGATTTATGGTCGCGGACTAGTTGCTACCATTGAAGATATGGGGTCGCAGTCCGATGCCCCTTCGCATCCCTATTTGTTGGATTGGCTCGCACTCCGTTTTATGAACGAGCACAACTGGAGTATGAAAGCCTTAATAAAAGAAATAGTCTTATCCGGTACCTATCGCCAAAAGTCGGAAAGTACGCCCGAAATGTACCAGCTAGATCCAGAAAACGACCTCTATACCAGAGGTCCAAGAATACGCTTGGGTGCTGAACAAATAAGAGATCAAGCTTTGGCAGTAGCCGGAATATTAAGTCATAAAATGTATGGCCCCGGCGTAATGCCACCGCAACCAGATGGTGTTTGGCAAACGGTTTACAACGGTGCCGATTGGATAGAAAGTAAGGGCGAAGACCGCTACCGCCGTGGTATTTATACCTATTTGAAACGTACGAGTCCCTATCCGTCCTTTCTGACCTTTGATGCTGGAAGCAGGGAGGTTTCCATGGTTCGCAGAACGGTTACCAATACGCCATTGCAGGCCTTGGTAAGTTTAAATGATCCCGTCTATTTAGAAGCTTCCTATCATTTGGCCAAAAACAACCGCGTTAGTAATAATGTGGAGCAAAGCATTAGTAAGACATATGAGAAGGCTACCTTCCAAAAAATAACCGACAACCGATTGCAAGCACTAACAGAACTATACGAAAACTCCTTAACCGAATTCATTAAAAACGAAAAAGCATCGAAACTTTTCCTTCATTTCGAGGAACGGCCTACGGCAGAACTCGCCGCCCTTACCATGGTAGCGAACGCCATTATGAATTTGGATGAATTTTTGACGAAAACGTAAAAGATAGCGAAGTAGGGAGTAATAAGTATAAACCGACGATAAAAGTAATGCCAACACTTTAAATTAGGTCTACTGCGGACAGTTCTAAATTTAGGTTCGTAGTTAGAAAGGATAAGGGCAAAGCACCCAGCATCAAACCTTTAGAAGAAAAGAATATAGACATGAGGGACATCGTAGAACGACTGATACAGGAGAAACTGGCCCGCGAGGCGCAAGAAAAGACGCGGAGGCACTTTATTAAAAGTTGCGCCCAAGGTATGGGTGGTCTGGCGTTGAGCTCCATTTTTATGGGATGTGACCCGTTGAGCAAGTCGACCAAAAAAGCACCTATTGCTTTCTCGGAGCGGGATCTGAATCCGCTTTCTACCTTGGCGCCGCCTTTTGCGCCTAAAGTAAAATCTGTGATTTACTTGCACATGGCAGGTGCGCCATCACAATTGGAAATGTTCGACTACAAACCAGAACTCCAAAAGTATGATGGTCAGGATTGTCCGCAATCGTTATTAGAAGGGAAGAAATTTGCCTTTATAAAAGGTACGCCCAAATTGATGGGGCCACAGGCGGAATTCAAACAAGAGGGCGAATCCGGAAATTGGGTCTCCAATTTTATGCCGCACTTTAAAAAGGTGGTAGATGATGTTGCATTCTTAAAAGCAGTTCATACCGATCAGTTCAACCATGGCCCTGCACAACTCTTCATGCACACCGGAAGTGCACGTTTGGGAAGACCAAGCATAGGGTCTTGGGCAACCTACGGACTAGGTTCGGAAAATCAGAACTTACCTGGCTTTGTCGTTTTAACCTCTGGAGGAAATACACCCGATGCCGGAAAAAGCGTTTGGGGAAGCGGATTTTTACCTTCCGTATACCAAGGAGTTCAATGTCGTTCTAAAGGGGATCCCGTTTTGTACATCGAAGATCCTGATGGAATTACACGCGACCTGAAGAAAAGCACCATAGACGCTATCAATAAAATAAACAAGGAAGAATATGCCAAATATGCCGATCCCGAAATTTTGGCGCGTATAAATCAATACGAAATGGCTTACCGCATGCAAATAGCCGTACCGGAAGTTATGAACATCAATAGCGAACCGGAGCATATTCAACAAATGTATGGCGTAGAGCCCGGCAAGGAATCCTTTGCCAACAATTGTCTTCTAGCAAGGAAATTAGTAGAGGATGGCGTGCGTTTCGTGCAGCTATTCGATTGGGGATGGGATACCCATGGAAACATAAGGGAAGGTTCTATTGATTTAGGACTTCGAAATAAATGTAGGGAAATAGACAGGCCTATAACCGCCCTCATCATGGATTTAAAACAACGTGGATTATTGGATGACACCCTTATAATTTGGGGCGGGGAATTCGGAAGAACGCCCATGCAAGAGAACCGTGGAAATACCAAAATGGCATTTAAAGGCCGAGACCACCATGGAGATGCGTTTACTATGTGGATGGCCGGCGGCGGCATCAAAAAAGGAGCATCTCACGGAAAAACAGATGACATAGGATTCTCTGGAATTGAAGGCCGCGTATCCGTACATGATGTGCATGCCACCATCTTGCACCTCCTTGGTTTTGACCATGAAAAGTTCACACACGAATTTCAAGGAAGACATTTTAGGCTGACGGATGTAGAAGGGGCGATTATTAAGGAGATTTTGGCATAAAAAGCCCCCGGAGAGTGAACTTACTACTCGGATGTTGAACAATGGTTAGAAAAAATGAAATATGGAAAGGTAGAAAGCCAAACCCTTTGTACCAAAAAAACAATAACAAAAAATGAAAATACCATTCGTATTTATATTTTCACTATTTACCCTCATCACCAGTTCCCAAGATAAAAAACTAGAATTCTACCAAACCGATTGGGGCAGGCAAATCTCTTGGGATGCTTTTTGCGAAAAAACAAAAGCTGCGGGTTATGACGGTTTGGAAACTTGGTTTCCAAGAGATGTGGAAAGTCAAGAAGCATTAAAGACGGCATTAAAAAAACACGATTTAAAAGTGGGATTTCTAAACGGCACTAACAAATCTGTTTCTTTTGAGGAAAGTTTAAAGGCGTATACCGAACATTTTAATACCTTGATAACATGGAAACCTGCCTATATCAATTGCCATACAGGGAGTGATTTCTTCACTTTTGAACAAAACAAGGCCTTTATAGATGCGGCAAATAAACTAGCCAAGGAACACAACATACCCATTTATCATGAAACGCATCGGGGGCGATTTAGTTACAACCTCCCCGATACCAAAAAATATATTCAGGCTATTCCAGACCTAAAACTGACCTTGGATATCAGTCATTGGATGGTGGTCCACGAATCTTTGTTGGAAAATCAAGATTCCGAACTAAAGGAAGTCCTACAACGTTCACAGCACATTCACGCCCGCGTAGGCCATGCAGAAGGCCCACAGGTCAATGACCCTGAGGCGCCCGAATGGAAAAAAGCGGTAGACCGACATTTGGATATTTGGGAAAAAGTTATCCGTCAGAAATGGCAAACACAAGATGTATTTACGATTACTACAGAATTCGGCCCGGCAGACTATATGCCTACCTTGCCCTATACCCGGGTTCCGGTCGCGGACCAATGGAAGGCGAACGTGTATATGATGACGCGATTGAGGGAGCGGTTGAAGTCGTGAGTAGACGTTAGACAGTAGTAAAAAAGTGAGAAAGGGCCTGAAATTTGCTTGATGCGTGATACTCAATGTGTAGAGTTTGAAATTTCATAAAACGAGGACAACGAAAATTGAACAGAAATTTTCAAGTTTGAGCTTAACATTTGTATTTGATAAATGGATATTTTACAACAACTTTTGGGTCGCTTGCACCCGCTTATCGTTCATTTACCCATTGGCTTTATCCTCCTAGGATTCTTGCTCCAATGGCAAGACCGTAAAAAAAAGGAATTCAATAAGGTCATTGCGTTCATCTTTAAGTGGGGCGGCATTAGTGCAGTCTTGGCGTGTATTACTGGGTATCTACAATATTTGGGCGAAGGTTATGCTTTTGATACCGTAAAATGGCATTTATGGGCGGGCATCGCCACGGCTTTGTTCTCTTTTTTAATGTATGCAAAGGTCGCAGGACTCAAAGCGATGGCTACGTTTGCCAAAATCCCCATTTCCACTTTTTCCATCGTTTTTTTTATACTCCTGT
The DNA here is from genome assembly GCA_963697395.1 of uncultured Flavobacteriaceae bacterium. Taxonomy (GTDB): domain Bacteria; phylum Bacteroidota; class Bacteroidia; order Flavobacteriales; family Flavobacteriaceae; genus Maribacter. The sequence goes on along the minus strand of CAVONX010000029.1, from coordinate 1,087,628 downwards.
CCTATACCGGCCATCAGGGCGGAAACATTACCCACGGCGAGGCGTATTTAGTTGAGCCTTTGCCCAACAACATAAAAGCGGCCTTGGGATTTGAGACCTATGACGAAAAGGAAATTTCCCTGAACGAAGAAACATGGGAAGATGCGCTTCTTTACGAGGAGGTTATCAACCCAATCTTGAACAATAAATGTGTAAGTTGCCACAATCCGAAGAAAATAAAAGGGGAATTGCTGTTGCATACTAAAGAGGGTATTTTAAAAGGCGGCGAGAACGGGGAAATACTTTTGGCCAATAATGCAGGGCAAAGCGAACTTTTTCATAGAATGACACTGCCTATAGATGACGACCTCCACATGCCTCCGGATGGAAAAACACAGCCCACAAAAGAAGAAATAAAATTGATGGGCGCTTGGATAGATGCTGGACATCCTTTTGAAGGTAGCATCAAGGATGCGGGACTGGACAAGGCACTTTTTAGTTCATTTTTCCCAAAAAAACACGATTTCGATTTTCCGGACAAGCAAATAACCGAGGCGTCAAAAGACAGCGTTCTGGCTATAGAAAAAACAGGTGTACATATAGATTTTATTAGTGCATCCTCTAATTTTCTAAGTGTTTCCGCTATCAATAAACCATCATTTAATGATGGTGACTTTGACCGTTTGCTTTCAATTAAAAACAACGTTGCCAGACTTGATTTGGGCGGAACGCAAATAACGGATGCTATAATTGAGAAATTGGCCCAACTTCCTAATTTAACCATTTTAAAATTGGATAATACAGCAATTACGGGTAATACAATAGAGACTTTGGCCACATTGGACTATTTAAAATCCATTAATCTAACAGCTTCACAATTTGAGGAAGTCAATCTAAAAAAACTGTCCAACTTCCCAAAACTGCAAAAAATCTTTCTATATGGGACTAAAGCAGATAACAAAGGGATACAAACACTCAAAGACGGACAGGTAACAATAGATTATGGGAATTATGAACTGCCGCCCATTCCTTCGGATTCTATTATATATTGATGAGCTTAAGTATTCAAATAGGATTTCAGAAACACCACTTTTAATAATTGAATGAAAGCAATACCAAAGTAACAAACAATTCCTGTGAAGAGATTTTATCGGTAACAGAGAAAAGTTATAATTTGGCAATATTGCTTTTCATAAAAAGAAGGCGTATCAGATAGTCATGGCATTTCCTTGGGTTATAATTTCATTAACAACAGTTAGGTATATGGGACATGTCTCCAACAATATTGGCGGTGTTTACGAATACCATAAAACGTACGATCAAGAAGGAGCGGTGTATACGCCAGTACCCAAGGCCCACCAAGAAAAGTGCATGGTGTTCTTGCAGGAGGAACTGTTCAAAACTCCAGAATGGCTGTTGGACCAGGATATTTTCAGCAAAACACAATATTCCGGTTTTATTGAGGGTGTGCGTCGCATGCAGGTAAGAACCTTGAACAATACCTTAAGCTTAGGTAAAATGGCCAGATTAATAGAGCATGAAACCGCTAATGGCTCTGAGGCTTATACCTTGCTAAGTATGATGTCCCAATTGCGAAAAGGCATCTGGTCCGAACTCCCCAGCGGCCGAAAAATTGATACGTACAGGAGAAACCTTCAAAAGGCGCATATTGATCGTTTGGCTTTTTTGATGACCGCGGAAAACGAAAGTAAAAAACCCGATTTTGGTGGTTATCAAAAATCAACGGTGATAAATACCAGTCAATCCGATATTAGATCTTTGGCAAGGGCTGAACTGAACACCTTGAAGCGTGATATCAGAAATGCCGCTTCTAGAACTTCGGACAGCATGAGCAAGTACCACTTGCAAGACAGTGCCGAGCGCATAGAAATGATTTTGGAACCCAAATAAACAATAATCGGTAACTGCTTCGATGAACAGTTAGATTTCAATTCCAGGAAATTCCCGCTCACCGAAGGAAGATTTCTATTCAACAACACTAAAAGCCCATTAAGCAAGAATGGGCTTTTTTTCGTTTTAAGGTGCACGACCTTTGGGGGAGTAATCAGAAAAATCCCAAATCATGAGCAATCGAATAAAAAGCCTACTCTATTTATGTTGTTTTATTTTCGCATCAATTATCTATACCATAACCCTCGAGGAACCTAATACAGAACTTTTCAGCCGATTAGAATTGACAAATACAACTATCGTTGGGCATACACTTCTGATACGTTTCAGCACCATAACAAAAAAATAAAATAACGATTTTCCCAAAATGTCAAGCGTGGCCATTCGTCGCGCTTTTCACATTTTAAAAGGCCTCCAACTTGGTTGAAAATGAATAGGTTTTCAGCACAGCTCGACCAACGGCAAATAAATCCGACAAAAAAATTCGTTTTACCACAACCTGACCCACCGTCACAACAAAAAACGGCTACTTCGCCACAACCTAGTTTTTGCCAGTTTACTATTATTTACTTTTGACATGTAATTAAAAACCCCCAAATCATGACTAATAAAATTAAAAGTTTAATCTACCTAGGCTGCTTTATATTATCAGCAATCGTTTACCAACAAACTATTGTTGCGGTAGAAGCAGACATGCTTACCGACAAATCGGAAATTATAAAGGCAAACCCCACGGCCGATACCTTTTCCGTTGATCACGAAATAACCCGGTAATAAAAATACTATAGTACCCAAATCAAAAAGCCTGGACCTACCCAGGCTTTTTTGTTTTTGGGATTCTCCAATTAGTTGTTAAAGTCCTCCCAAAAATAGATGTGTACTTAAACCTTAGTAACAAAGGGAAGTCTTAAGAGCAAATCATTTAAAATTAAAATCATGAAAAAACTAGCTATTATCGTGGTATTGTTATCGGGGATAACACTCACGGCACAAAGACACGAGGGTAAACGAAACGGTATGCAGGATCTAACCCCCCAACAAGAGGCTACTTTACGAACCAAGAAAATGACCTTGGAACTGGACCTGAACCAAACCCAGCAAAAGGAGATTGAATCTATGTTGTTAGCAAATGCGGAACTAAGAAAAACAAAACGGGAGCAGTGGAAGGCTAAAAAAGTGGATGGTGCCAAACCAACTAAGGAGGAACGTTTTGCGATGCAAAACGAGCGTTTGGACAATAAGATAGCCCACAAGGCAGAAATGAAAAAACTCTTGACCGAAGCGCAGTTCGCAAAATGGGAAAAAATGAACGACGACAAAAGGCAAGGACATAAACGTGAAGGCAAAAGAAAGGGAAGGAGCTAAACGCTTTCTAAGATTACAAAAACCAAAAGCCAGGTTCCGATGAACTTGGCTTTTGGTTTGAGCATCCGCCAAGTTCCAAAATCAATGTAGGGTCCTATAAATTATTATTCTAATGCCTACTTATATTTATTTTATCAACCTTAAAATTATTGGGAATTACCTTAAAGAAATTGGATATTTCCTAGAAAATAATTTCAAATCAAAATCCGATTGTAGTACTTTGGGATATGCAAAACTCCATTTCAGATAGAATTGCCGATTTCCTTAAGAAATTCCCCCCGTTTTCTTACTTAAAACTGGAGGAACTGAAAGCGTTTTCCCCCGAAATTACCATAGTTTATAAGGAAAAGGACGCTATAGTATTTGAACGGGATTCTGCCCCTCACCCGTTTTTCTATGTAGTTCACAAAGGAGCTATAGGACTCATTCGTAAAGAGGATGGTATTATTCTGGATATTTGTGATGAGGGCGATATTTTTGGCCTGAGGCCCCTAATGGCGAATGAAACCTATAAACTGGAAGCAAAGGCCCAGGAAGAAAGTATTTTGTACGCGATACCCATTGAACTCTTCAAACCTATAGTAAAACAAAATGTTGACGTTGGCAGTTTTTTAGTGGAAAGTTTTGCCTCTAACACCAGAAACCCCTACTCCAATACCCATAAAGGACAGCTGTTGGGAAATTCGGTTCAATTTAACCCTAATAATTCGGGAGCCCGTCTGTTGGATGTACAGCAAGTAGAGTACAGTACTAAAATTACCAGCACTTCACCTGGAACGACCATACAGCGCATTGCCGACAAAATGTCCAAAAAGAATATCGGTGCCATGCTGATAGAAAAAGACAGTCTCCCAATAGGTATTATTACCGATAAGGATTTTAGGAATAAAGTGGTTACGGGAAGCTTTCCCATTACGGCCAAGGCGAAAACGATCATGTCCAGTCCGGTAATTACCTATCCCAGTAATCTGACCATTACCCAAGCACAGATGGCCATGATGAAAAGCGGCATTAGTCACTTAGTGCTTACCGAGGACGGCACGGCCAACACAAAGGCCATAGGCATACTTTCCAAGCACGACATAATGCTTTCCCTGGGCAATAATCCTGCCGTTTTGGTAAAGGCAACCAAGCGATGCAAACAAATAGACGAGCTAAAGCCGATAAGAAAAGGAGTCATGAATTTATTAAAAGGATATCTGGAACAAAATATTCCAATGAGCCTCACCTCCAAAATAATATCCGAGCTTAACGACGCCTGCACAAAACAGGTCATTCGCCTCTCCTTAAAACAGATGGATACCCCTCCCCCATCAGAATTTGCCTGGTTGGCGATGGGAAGCCAAGGAAGAAGTGAACAACTTTTACATACCGATCAAGATAATACCTTGGTTTTTTCGACTGTTCCGGAAGATAAATTAGAAGAAACGCGCAACTATTTTTTGAGGTTGGCCAGGTTGATTACAAAAGGGCTTCATGAACTAGGGTACGACTATTGCCCAGCGGATATGATGGCCTCCAATCCCAAATGGTGTCTGAGCGTTGATGAGTTTAAACAGTCTGTCTCAAAATGGATAACCAACCCGGGGCCGGACGAAGTGCTGTTGTCCTCCATTTTTTTTGATTACAATCTCACCTATGGCAGCAAAGATCTCACGGATGAACTGTCTTCCCATATATTTGAAACTGTGGCCAACTACCCTATTTTTTTGACCCACTTAGCAAGTGGCGCTTTGCAAAACCCTTCACCAACGGGATTTTTTAGGAAATTTTTGGTGGAACAGGACGGTGCGCATAAAGACTTTTTCGATTTAAAACGGAGGGCATTAATGCCTTTGGTAGATGCCGCAAGGGTACTCATCCTATCCCATAGCGTAAAAGGGATAAACAACACATGGCAACGCTACGAGAAACTGGCAGTATTGGAACCGAACAATGCGGAGTTGTATCTTTCCTGTTCCTATGCCAGTAAAGCCTTATTGAAGTTCCGAACGCGCCAAGGCTTATTGCATAACGATTCTGGTCGTTATATTTCTTTAGAAACACTAAGCAAGGAAGAGCGTATGAAACTTAAAAGAACATTTTCTACGGTTAAGGAGATTCAAGAAGTACTTTCAGTTCGTTTTATGACTTCTATTGTTCGTTGATATGTTCAAAAAAAAGATGTATCCCAACTTTTGGAACGAATATGCCGATTCTTTTGAAAACGGACTCCCCAATTTGGTCCAGGACAATAAATTTGTGGTGTTAGACACAGAAACCACGGGATTTAATGTCAAGGAAGATCGGATTTTAAGCATTGGTGCCTTGGTGCTACAACACCAATCCATACAACCCAAGCAGGCCTTTGAAGTTTTTGTAGACCAAGAACGCTACACAACCGAAACCGTAAAAATACACGGCATATTAAAACATGATAAAAAAGCTGCGATATCAGAATTGGAAGCGTTAAAAATAGTACTTCATACCCTTAAAAATGCCGTTTTGGTAGCCCACCATGTGGGATATGACCTTGCCATGCTCAACAATGCCCTCAAACGAAACGGACTGCCCAAATTAAAGAACAAAACCCTGGACACTTCCAGGCTATACTATAAAACACTTAATAGGGCAAAACAAAAAGAAACAGAAGCCAACGTTACCTTAGATGAATTGGCCAAAATCTACGACATTGCACAACATGACCGACACACAGCTCTTGGAGATGCCTACATTACCGCAATAGCCTTCCTAGGCATCTTGGAAAAATTACAACCCGCCACACTCAATAAACTGTTGAAACGAGAAAGGCTTTTTAGATTTTGGTAACTAATTTTCGCTTATAAAGATTCTGTGATAATCTCCTCTACCACCTCCGGATTTAGAAGGGTAGAGGTATCCCCAAGATTACTGATATCCTTGCAGGCTATTTTTCGTAAAATCCGTCTCATGATTTTTCCACTGCGCGTTTTAGGAAGTCCGGAAACAAACTGAATCTTATCCAATTTGGCTATAGGCCCAATATGTTCGGTAATGATCTGATTGATTTCCTTTTTTAGATTGTCCCGATCTCTGGATTCGCCAGTTTCCTTTAGCATTACATAGCCATAGAGCGCATTGCCCTTAATATCATGCGGAAAACCTACTATAGCGGATTCGGCCACAGCAGGGTGTTCGTTGATCGCATCTTCGATAGGTGCCGTACCCAAATTATGGCCCGATACAATAATCACATCATCCACTCGGCCCGTTATACGGTAATAACCTACTTCATCCCTAAGCGCACCATCACCCGTAAAATACATTCCCTTAAAAGCGGAGAAATAGGTATCCTTATAGCGTTCATGATCTCCCCAAATGGTTCGTGCAATTGCCGGCCATGGGAATTTTATACATAATCTACCATCTACTTGGTTACCCGTTATTTCTTTTCCGTTTTCATCTATTAAAGCTGGTTGTATTCCAGGCAAGGGCAAAGTAGCATACGTAGGCTTAGTAGGCGTTGAAAAAGGTATAGGTGAAATTAAAATTCCGCCGGTCTCCGTCTGCCACCAGGTATCTACGATAGGGCATTTTTTTTCGCCTACGTGATCGTTGTACCAGTGCCAAGCTTCCTCGTTAATAGGCTCCCCAACCGTGCCCAATACTTTAAGACTGGATAGATCATGGTTCGTCACAAAATCAAGGCTTTCCTTGGCCAAGGCCCTAATAGCTGTTGGCGCGGTATAAAATTGGGTAACCTTATGTTTTTGCACTACGTCCCAGAAACGGCCAAAATCGGGATAGGACGGTACACCCTCAAACATGACTGTGGTGGCGCCGTTGGCCAAAGGCCCATAAACAATATAGGAATGACCGGTAATCCATCCAATATCAGCGGTACACCAATAAATATCGTTCTCACGGTATTGAAACACATTTTTAAATGTATAAGCAGTGTACACCATATAACCACCAGTAGTATGCACCATTCCCTTGGGCTTACCGGTAGATCCGGAGGTATACAGAATAAACAAAGGATCTTCGGCATCCATTACCTCAGGGGGATAATCGGCATAGGCTTCTTCCATCAAAGGTGCCATCCACTCGTCCCTACCTGTTTTCATAATAACTTTGGAATTGGTACGCTTTACCACAAGGACATTTTTTACAGCCGGACAATGCTCTAAAGCATCATCCACGATTCCTTTTAAGTCTATTGATTTTGTCCCACGAAAAGAACCATCCGAGGTAATGACCATTTTTGCACCACAATCGTTGATCCTGGTAGCTACCGCAGTCGATGAAAATCCTGCAAAAACAACAGAATGTACGGCACCGATCCTTGCACAGGCCAAAAGGGAAATGGCGAGTTCCGGAATCATGGGCAAATAAATAACTACACGGTCCCCCTTCCCTATTCCCTTTTCGCTCAACACATTGGCCATTTTACAAACACGCTCCTTTAACTCTTTGTAGGTAATATGTTGTGCGGCTTCATTTGGGTCATTTGGCTCAAATAGGATGGCCGTTTTATCTCCCCGTATATGTAAATGCCTATCAATACAATTTTCGGTAATATTAAGTTTGGCACCCTCGAACCATTTTATTTCTGGTTTGGAAAAATCCCAGTCCAAGACCTTGTCCCACTTTTTCCGCCATAAAAAATGTTCTTCAGCAATCTCATCCCAAAAACTTTCCGGATTTCTAACCGATTTGCGATATACTTGATAGTACTCTTCCAAATGTTTGATATGGTAATTACTCATATATACACTATTTTTTTGATTTATCCTTTCTCAACCTTTCCTCATCTTCACTTGCCATTAAAGGCTTTGACTCCTCACCGAAAATTATCTTTTCAAATTAAAAAAAATAAAAAAAGGCGCCTTTTCAAATATAATTACAAAATGATATAGGACATCTTTAGCTTTCAATTTTTTTGACATCCAATAGTAACAAAATCAATGGGAAGATGCTTCGCCTGCACCGCTGGGTATTCTAATATTTTCCACAATTTCCTGAACTTCCAAAGGCGGCTCAGGGGTTAATTTATTCACAACCAAGGCAACCACAAAGTTGATCAACATGGCAACAGATCCAAAACCTTCGGGAGATATCCCAAACCACCAAGAACCCTGTAAGCCGGCGACCGCTTCCTTTCCACCATCGAAAATACCAAATTTAAATTTCAACATATAAAAAAGCATCAATAGAATACCTACGACCATACCGGCAACCGCTCCTTCTTTGTTCATTTTCTTATAAAAAATCCCCAAAACAATAGCCGGAAAAAAGGAAGCCGCGGCCAAACCAAAGGCAAGTGCAACCACCGCGGCCACAAACCCTGGCGGGTTTATTCCAAAATAGCCTGCAATAACAACTCCGACCGTAGCGGCACCACGGGCGGCCCACAACTCCCCTTTTTCGGAGATATTGGGCACAAAGATTTTCTTCACTAAATCGTGGGAAACAGAGGATGAAATTACCAACAACAAACCGGCTGCAGTAGATAAAGCAGCGGCCAAACCGCCAGCGGCCACTAGGGCAATGACCCAAGCCGGCAAATTGGCTATTTCAGGATTTGCCAATACCATAATATCGGGATCTATGGTCAGTTCGTTCTGGCCGATATTGGCGACATACTGTATTCTCCCATCCTTATTTTTATCATCAAAAGCGAGCAATCCGGTTTCTTCCCAGTTTTTGAACCATTTGGGCATCCCATCATATTCTTTATTACTCACGGTCTCGATCATATTCGTTCTGGCAAAAACCGCAACCGCTGGGGCGGTTGTGTACAAAATGGCTATGAGCAACAAGGCCATTCCCGCAGATTTACGGGCATCCTTAACCTTCTTTACGGTAAAAAACCGAACGATTACATGAGGTAGACCTGCCGTGCCCACCATTAATGCCAAGGTAATGGCAAAAACATCTACCAAGCTTTTAGTGCCCGATGTATATTCGGCAAAACCAAGTTCGGTGGAGAGTCCGTTAAGTTTTTCCAATAAGTACATGCCAGAACCGTCATTCACGGTTGCACCCATTCCCAATTGCGGAATAGGATTACCCGTCATTTGAATAGATATAAAAATTGCAGGCACCATAAAGGCAAAAATTAGTACACAATATTGTGCCACTTGGGTGTAGGTTATACCTTTCATCCCACCCAAAACAGCATAAAACAGTACGATCACCATACCTATGATAACACCTGTGTTGATATCTACCTCCAAAAACCTGGAAAACACGACCCCTACCCCACGCATTTGTCCTGCCACATAGGTAAAGGATACCAATAACGCACAAAAAACAGCCACCATTCTGGCGGTGTTGGAATAATAGCGATCCCCAATAAAATCGGGCACCGTAAACTTTCCGAATTTCCGCAAATAAGGAGCCAAAAGCAAGGCCAAAAGTACATATCCTCCGGTCCATCCCATTAAATAAACGGAGCCATCATACCCTGCAACCGAAATGATACCGGCCATAGAAATAAAGGAGGCGGCGGACATCCAGTCGGCGGCAGTCGCCATGGCATTCGCCAAAGGGGAAACCCCGCCACCGGCTACATAAAATTCTTTTGTAGAACCTGCACGGGACCAAATTGCGATTCCGATATAAAGACCAAAGGTTAAAGCGACAAGGACGTAGGTCCAGATCTGAACATTGTTCATAGTATTGGTTTTAGTGGTGGTTATTCGTCGTAGCCGTATTTTTTATCCAATTTGTTCATTAACCGAACATAGACAAAAATTAAAATGACAAATACATAAATACTTCCCTGTTGTGCGAACCAAAAACCGAGTTGAAAGCCGCCAATGCTGATCGTATTCAGGGCATCTTTAAATAGGATTCCCGCACCATAGGATACCGCGAACCAAATGGCTAAGAGTATAAAAAGATATCTAAGGTTTTCTTTCCAGTAGGCCGTAGCCTTTTTTTGTTTTTCAGACATTCGGTGATTGGTTTGTAGATTGTTTAAAAAGTAATCCTAAAAATACTATTTTAAACGTAACCAATAGTAAGATTGCTTTGAGAAGTGTACGCTCTTAAACGAAAGACATAAAAGATAATCCGTGTAATCGCATTTAGAAGGGTGTTTTTATACTTTATTTAAATTTTAGCGAAAAGTCCGTATCTCCTTTACTTTTTCCAAATCTCCCTAACGAATACAGCACTGGAAAAGTTTTCGCCATTCAGTTCCATTTTTCCGGTTATTCCCCCAAGATTTACTGGCGCATTGCAACGCACATCTAAAACAGCCGAGGCCATATGGGCCCAGCACGTGCCATGACCAGTCAAATAAACCGTAGCACCTCGGGACAAATATTCGTCCACAGATGGACCATCGCAAATGGCCTTTTTTTTAGGCAGCTCTATTTACTTCAAAATACAATCTGGCGAGTTCTGGGCAACATCCGATTTTTCGCAAGCGAAGAAGAAAAGTGCCATAAGGACAAGAACACCTCTATATTTAAGTAATGTTACTTTGATTTAACTGATTTTACTAGGAACAGTAACTTGTATGTATTTGAAGATTTCTAATGGATCAAGACATCAAGCATATTTTTATGCCAGTTTTAGTAGGGTGTACATTTAATCACAATCTCGTCATCACTGATCATTGGATTATCCACATAGGTCAGTTCCAAAAGTTCTTTTACTGTACTTTAAGGTATATTTTCGGCCTTCTTCGATGGTAATCATTTCTCCCTTGGCACTATAAAAAAATGTCCTGGATAACCGTTATCCAACTGAATCTATGATCATCGCGGCCATTTGCCGAGATGCTAAATCAAAAATCCAATATTCCAGGGAACCATCTTCCGGAAACCCGCAATAACAGATTATTTCGATCACTCTTTATTGGCCGTTAGGAGTGTTTTCAATGGTAGCATCATCGTCATTGGAACATGATACTTAAATTAAAAACGTGCAACAAAACAGCACAGTTATTTTACTTATGATTTTCATGGAGCGGCCTTTACCTATGGATACCAATTTATAGAAAGGTGGCGATATAAACGAAACGTATTTTTAACGCCACCTTTCTATAAATTGCGCCAAGCTCAACTCTTGGCACAAAACACCTAAAACTGTAACTTCCCTGCAGCTTCTATAGTCTCCTCCAAATCGGCATAACTAAGGGCATCGTTTAGGAAATAGCTTTCGAAAGCAGATGGTGGCAAGTAAATTCCCTGATCTAACATGCCGTGGAAATAGGCATTAAAACGTTCGTTATTTCCTTTTGCGGAAGATGCGAAATCTACAACATGTTCCTCGGTAAAGTGTACGGAGATCATACTACCAAAGCGGTTGATTTGATACGGAATTCCCTTTTTCTCCAAAGCCTTGCCTATACCGTCATGCAGAAAAGCGGTTTTTTTTGCGAGACTTTCAAAAATATCGGGATTCGTATTGAGCTCGGTTAACATGGCCAATCCGGCACTCATCGCCAATGGGTTCCCACTTAGGGTTCCCGCTTGGTAGACAGGGCCATCGGGCGCCAAATGATTCATGATTTCTTCTTTTGCGGCAAAAGCACCCACGGGTAATCCGCCACCGATTACCTTACCAAAAGTAACAATATCTGCTTTTATCCCCAGGGCTTCTTGTGCACCACCTTTCCCCAAACGGAAGCCGGTCATAACCTCATCAAAAATTAATAAAATCCCTTCTACAGTGCACAGGTCCCTCAAGCCTTTTATGAAAGTATCTGTAGGTACTATACAACCCATATTACCCGCAACGGGCTCTATAATTACTGCAGCTATTTCGCCTTTGTTGGCGTTAACCAAAGCCTGTACTTCTTCAAGGTTGTTGTAGGCTGCCAACAAAGTGTCCTTCGCCGTACCCTGGGTTACACCGGGACTATTGGGACTACCAAAAGTCATGGCGCCACTCCCGGCCTGTATTAAAAAAGAATCCGAATGGCCATGATAGCAACCGGCGAATTTTATAATCTTATCCTTGCCCGTATAGCCACGTGCCAAACGCACAGCACTCATACAAGCCTCCGTGCCACTATTCACAAAACGAATCTTATCTATATTCGGCACCATGGAAACCGCCAGTTTGGCCAGCTCCGTTTCAATCTCGGTGGGCATTCCAAAAGAAGTTCCTTTTTTGGCTTTATCTATAATAGCGTTTATCACCGGTTCGTACGCGTGACCCAAAATCATTGGCCCCCAAGATGCAATATAATCGATTAACCTATTCCCGTCTTCATCATATAAGTAAGCGCCTTTTGCCTCTTTTACAAAAATAGGGTCGCCCCCAACGGCCCTAAAAGCCCTGACCGGTGAATTGACCCCTCCCGGAATATATTTTTTAGCCTCGGCAAATAGGGCACTACTTCTCTGGTATATCATGGATTACTTGTTCATTTGGGTCTTGACCATCAATTTTTGACCAACGGAAAGATTCGCATCCCTGAGTTTGTTCAACTTCATTAATTCATCGATAGAAACATAGTATCGTTTTGATAATGAATACAAAGTGTCCCCTTTTTTAACGACGTGTAAGGCAATGTCCCCATCTATAACCGGTTTGTTTTTTTCATAGACCGACTTGGGTACATCATTGTCATATTGGTAGAGTTTATGTTTTTCTATGAGATAGATCAATTTTTGAGGGTACTTTTTATCGGTGGCATAACCGGCTTTTCGCAGTCCATATGCCCAATTTTTGTAATCGGTAGTATCATAATCGAACAAAAATGCATACCTGCTTCGGGTAGTCAAGAAAAGACTATGATCTCTGTAGGAATACATGGGGTGGTTGTACTTTCTAAAACATTCCCCTTTGGCATCGTCATCATGAAAATCATAATCGCCTTGCCAACCTGTATGGCATTTTATGCCAAAATGGTTGTTTGTCTTTTGTGCTAATTCCCCCTTTCCGTAGCCACTTTCTAAGAGGCCTTGTGCCAACTTAATGCTCGCAGGAATGCCGTAGGCCTTCATTTCCCTTTGCGCGGCTTCGGCAAAGGTTGTTACGTAATCCTCCATGTCGTTAATTTCGAAACGCTCAAACTTACCGGTATCCGAAGGTATTGAAGTATCGGTCTCATATTTGGGCGTGTCCGATTCCGACTTCAATTTTTGGCTTTTGGCAAGAACATTCTTGGTCCGTAATGCATCGGAATACACTTTTTTTGACTTACACCCCGTAAAAGAAATGCCAAAACCTAAAACCAGTAACAACAGAAATTTCTTTTTCATAAGTAAAGCAAAGGTAAATTTTTCTTTTTCAGTACCGTATTCATTCCTTTAATTCCTTGTATACCACCTGTGTGGATGGCCAAGATTTTGGTTCTCTTAGCAAAATTATCATTCTTAATCATATCGAACAACCCAAACAGCATTTTTCCAGTATAAATAGGATCTAAGGGAATACCCGTGTCCACTTTAAACCGATTTATGAATTGAATCAATTCCAACGAAACCTTGGCATAACCTCCAAAATGATAATCAGTCATCAAGCGCCAATTATCTTTCCTTGTGATTTCTGTAATGTCCTTATGCAGAAAATCGGCCTTTAGAGCCGAAAAACCTAGTACCCGCTGGTCATCATTAGAACTATTAATGAGTCCTGCCAACGTTCCACCGGTACCCACACAGGTACAGATAACATCAAATATTGTATCTCGCTCGTCTAGAATCTCCTCACAACCTTTTATCGCCAAGGCGTTCGTCCCTCCTTCCGGTACCAAGTAAAAATCTCCGAACTGTTGCTGTAATGCTGTGATAAACGTGGCATTATCCTTTTCCCTGTACACTTGCCGACTCACAAATTTAAACAGCATCCCATTGCCATGCGCTTGTTCCAAAGTTGGATTTCCTTGCCAATTATTGTGAAGTTCCTCTCCCCTAATGATACCAATGGTCTTCATTCCCTGTTCCTTTCCAGCAAAGGCAACCGCAGCGATATGATTGGAATAGGCACCGCCAAAAGTTAGCAGGGTATGATGGCCTTGCTCTTTTGCAGCGATAAGGTTGTATTTTAATTTTCGGTATTTATTACCGGATAAAAAAGGATGTAACAAATCCTCCCGCTTTAGGGCAAGGAGAATATTTTTTTCCTCAAGGAAAGGAAGTTGTATATATTGATTTATACTTTGCAACCAAAATGATATGAGTCTCAAAGGTATTTAATAAAGTGGAACGGTTTGCGCTGGGAAAGGTAATCCTCTTTATTTTCGTTATGGTAGGCCTCTCGCTCAAAACTAATGTTCTGGTAGCCACGGTAGCTATCCATATACCATAAGGTACGCAACGACCACTCAAAGAGATAAAGGAGATAAAAAGGAAGGATTAATAACTCTTGCTGCTGCCTTAAATGAATTTTTTCATGGTTTATAAGAATGGTATCCTCTTTTAGGGCATCACTTTTTAAAAAAATGAAAGGCCATAAGGAAAGACCTACATAGTTTTTATAGAAGAAATGTTTGAAAACCAATATCATAGGGAGTAGACCTTTCGCTTTGTACAAAGTTAAAGGTTAAATTAATGAATCGGAAATCCGGCAGTTATTCTTCCCAACAAATACGCTGAATGGTAAACCACCCTAATTTACTCATAAAATTGAGGTTTATAATAAGGTTATCAACAGAAAACACGTAACTTTAATCTAGGTTTTGAAGGTAAAATAAAGCTAATAATGGGTTTTGATTTGACGAAACAATATCGCCTATATAATACGACTTAAGAGGTTTTGTTTAGATGAAAAAAATTATCCCTATTGAAGAAGGCGATTTTTATTGGAGTGAAGAGGGATATCGTGTTTTCACCAAACAGTTCCATTTGAAGCGAGGCTATTGCTGTGAAAGCGGATGTAGGCATTGCCCCTATGGATACGACCCCAAGACAAACAGCCAATGAACCAAAGATATTCGGCATAATTATTGATAATTTTTAAATATAAATAAGAGGCCCCTAATTAAAAAAATAAGTCTATGAAAACGTTAAAACTATTTATGTTGCCCGTAGTTGCACTTGTATTTCTAAGTTCCTGTAACTCCGTACGCGTATTATCCGATTATGACCAAAAAGCCAATTTTGGCGAATACAAGTCCTATGCCTTTTACAAAACAGGGATAGACAGGGCTGAAATTTCTGATCTCGACAAAAAGAGAATTCTCAGAGCCATAGAAACAGAGATGGCGAGTAGAGGATTCGTAAAATCCGATACCCCAGATCTACTTATCAACATATTTACCAAAGAACAGGAGCGCGTGGACATCTACAACAACAACTTCGGTTGGGGTGGCATGGGTGGCTGGGGCGGCTGGGGCGGCTGGGGCTGGGGCGGCTGGGGCTGGGGACCTGGTCTCGGTTGGGGCTGGGGAGGCGGCAACATGGTCAGCACCAGCACAGAAGGATCCTTGTACATAGACCTAATAGACACCAAAACCAAGCAATTGGTATGGCAAGGCAAAGGGGAAGGCACTTTGGCCAACACCAAAAACATACAAAGGAAAGAACAGCGTATAAAGGAGTTTGTTTCCCAGATACTAGAGCAATATCCGCCTAGTGGAATAGCGGCCAACTAGTTTCTGTAGTACATTACTAAAAGTAAAATCCAATAGGTTTATTCCAACACCTATTGGATTTTTTTTGAGTTATAACAAAGGAAAGTGTTGGCTGTTTTTGGCCTCGTTCAGCACAAAGGCACTTTTAACAGCTCCAATATTGGGTAGACTGGCTATTTTGGATTTGGCAAAATCATAATAGGCATCTAAATCTTTAACGGTTACTTTTAACAGGAAATCGAATTCCCCTCCAACTACATAACAGGCCGTTATTTCATCCAATGCCTGAATCCGCAGTAAAAAATCATCCATAAAGCTACCTTTCTGGGCCTCCAACGAAACAAAGCTAAACACAGTAATACTTGGTTTAATTCTATCGGTATCCAAAATAGCGATATATCCTTTTATAAAGCCCTCCTTTTCTAATCGTTTTATGCGTTCGTAGACAGGAGTCTTGGTCAATCCCAACCGTTCAGCAATGCTTTTTGCTCCTGTTTTTGCGTCCGTTTCCAGAATTTTCAATATTTCCCGATCTATACCGTCAAGATTTTCTGCCATACTATTTCCTGTTTTAGACATCGTCAAGCGATTCAGCTTAAACAAAATTCCTATAAAATATTAAATATACAGGAATTATTACTGATTAAAAATGAGTATGAAAAGATTTAATCCATAATAGCTACCTTTAATAGAAATTAACAAAAAACATGCATCATTTAGCACAAGCCAATATTTCTAGATTTAATGCTCCTTTGGATGACCCTATGATGAAGGAATTCGTAGATTTCCTAGAGCCCGTTAATAAATTTGCTGAAGAAAGCAAAGGCTTTGTATGGCGCTTAAAGGATCAGGAAGGGCGTTCCGCTTCCTATTTGGAATCTCCCTTTAAAGACGAAATGATGGCCATAAATATAAGTGTTTGGGAAGACCTAGATTCGTTTAAAGATTTCGTTTATGGATCTGTTCACAGCTATTTTCTTAGGAACAAAAAAAAGTGGTTCAACCTTTCCAAGCCTTCCCAGTTTATTATGTGGTGGATACCGGCCGGTGAAGTTCCTACCTTAAAATCCACAAAAGTAAAATTGGAATACCACGAAAAACACGGTGATACGCCGGAAGCATTTTCTATGCGCACCCTATTTGACATCCAAGGCAACCCTATAACACTTTCTTGATCATGAGCTACGAAAGCAACCCCATATTGGATAAACTTCCCAAGCACTTAAAACAATATATAAAACCGCAGAACTATGACGATTACACGGCTATAAACCAAGCCGTTTGGCGCTATGTGATGCGCAAAAACGTGGATTACCTCAGTAGGGTTGCGCACGGGTCTTACCTAGACGGACTCAAAAAAACGGGAATTTCCATTGATCACATTCCCAATATGTACGGCATGAACCGTATCCTAAAAGATTTGGGCTGGGCCGCCGTTGCCGTGGACGGTTTTATTCCACCGGCAGCATTTATGGAGTTTCAGGCGTATAACGTACTGGTAATTGCATCTGATATACGGCAATTGGAGCACATTGAATATACTCCAGCACCCGATATTATTCATGAAGGAGCGGGACATGCACCCATAATCGCCAATCCAGAATACGCGGAATACCTAAGACGATTTGGGGAAATCGGCTGTAAAGCGGTTTCCAGCGCGAAGGATTTTGAACTCTATGAGGCGGTACGCCATTTATCTATAATCAAAGAGGCCAAAGGCACCGACCCCATAGAAATAGAAACCGCAGAAAAACATATTGAGGAGCTGCAAGAAAACATGGGCGAACCCAGCGAAATGGCACTCATACGCAATCTGCATTGGTGGACAGTGGAATACGGACTTATTGGCACGGTAGAAAACCCTAAAATATATGGTGCCGGACTCCTATCCTCTATTGGTGAAAGTGCCTGGTGCATGACGGACGAGGTCAAAAAAATACCGTATTCCATCGCAGCGGCACATACCTCCTTTGATATTACCAAACCTCAGCCACAGTTATTCGTAACGCCCGACTTTGCCTTTCTCAATCAAGTTTTGGAGGATTTTGCCAATACCATGGCGCTACGCACGGGTGGACTCAAAGGCATAGAAAAACTGATACATTCCAAGGAACTTGGCACCATAGAACTAAGCACGGGACTACAGGTATCCGGAAATTTTGAGTATGTAATCGCACACGAAGGCGAACCTGTTTATTTTCAGACCAAAGGAAAATCGGCTCTAGCGTTTCGGGAAAAAGAATTGGTAGGCCAAGACACCAATAAGCACGCTACAGGATTCGGTTCGCCCATCGGTCGCTTAAAGGGCATCAATATCGCCATTGAAGAAATGAGTCCTAGAGACTTAAAAGCCTACAATATATATGAAGGCGAACGTGTTTCCTTAGATTTTGTTGGCGATATTAATGTGAATGGAAAAATCATCACCGGCACTAGAAATCTACAAGGACAGATTATTCTTATCACTTTTGAGAACTGTACGGTTACCCATAAGGGAAAAATATTGTTCCAATCGGAAAATGAGCCGTACAACATGGCTATAGGGGAGCGCATTGTCTCTGCTTACAACGGCCCTGCCGACGTAAAAAGTTTTGACCTTTTGGATCACGAACTCAGCAAAACCATCCCTAACATAGAAGGCACTACAGAAAATGGAATAGAAGTATATTATGGGCAAATACGTGATTATAGAGAGGGAAAAAACACTACGATTTCCAGAAACAAAGTATTTAAAGAGGTAAAAGAGAGGTTTCCGAACGACTGGCTATTATCCGTTGAGCTATACGAATTGGCGATTAGCAATGGGGATGCAGTTTTTGCGGTAGAGATTAAAAACCATTTAGAAAATATAAAACGCAACCAACCTCAACTAGGTCATTTGATAGATGACGGACTAGTATTATCAGACAGCGCAGCCTCCATTAGGGCTTAAGTTCCAATTTACTCAAATCGGTTATAGGAATATCCTCGTAAACCAACTGCCAGCCCATACTATTGGTAAGGATATAGAATTTTTGAAGCTCGCTAAGCAATCTGTTCTTTGCGTTGGTTTTTAAGGTAGAGGTTTCTATTTTTTTAAGGAGAGATGCATTTACATTGCGCTTTATCTGATTGTAATCTCCAGCACTAAAGGGATTTAGATAATCTGCCGTAACATCGTAATATTCAAAATCGGGATTTAGTTTTATTTCTGGTTCGGGGATGCTACTTATAGATAGTGTTTTATTGGCCTCGTCCAGTTCAAAGCTTATTTTGGAGAGATCATAGGCAATAAATACCTCGGCATTTACGACCACCAAAGCTTTTTTGTCCGCCGTTATCAAAGGTCCAAAAAGCTCTTTAGAGTCCTTATAATTATAGACTTCGGCGAAATGACCTTCGGTAACGATCAACTTGGAAACATTGTCTATTTGCTGTTGGATAAGCATGGAATTTTCCTGTAATATGGCTTTGGATTCCTTTTCGTCCGAACAGGTCTTAAAAACCAATAAGGCAGCTAACACTATTAAAATACCGATTAAAATTTTCTTCATATTCAAGTGCCTTTATTCACGAACCAAATTGCATAAAAGGGTACAACATTTGAAGGTTCGTTATCTTATCTTGAAGCGACATTTTAAATTTTTGGTGTTCCAAACTCTTGATATTAAAAGGTTTGTGTTGTAATCCTTTCTGTATTTCGTCTACCTTTTTCAAAGTTTCTTCGGCTTCAACGGATATCCAAACTTCTACAAACTTTTCCCAAATATAGTCAATGGCCAATAGATTGGGATGTACCATATCCTTGTCATAAAAACGATAGTCGCGCAGTTCGTCCATCATCAATTCGTAGGCAGGGAAATAAAGCCCCCCAGCCTCCAAAGAATGATTGCCAAGCGTTTCGTGCAAAGCCGCAATCAAGTTGGATTTGCTTCTTTGGTTTTCAATGAAACCATCCTTTAAATGGCGTACAGGAGAAACAGTAAATACCAGTTGTACATTTTTGTTTATAGTTTTAATTTGAAAAATTGTACGCTGCAAGCTGGAAGTTATTTCCGTAACCGACATCAAGTGCTTTTCAAATTGCTTTTGGGGCACTTTATGACAATTGGCTACCGTTTTTCCTGATTCTTTTATTTGATATGTCCAAGCCGTGCCCAAGGTTATGATGATGTGGGTAGCTATATTCAGCTGCTCAGTTGTTTTTAAAAGTTGGGTATTTAGAGTCTCCAAAAGCCGTTCTTTGGATATATCGCTCAAAACGGAATGGGCATCAAAACAATGCCAACGCTCATTTAAAAAGAAAAGCTCCTCTTTGGTATAATACTCTTTGTTAATGACCCTTGAAATCAAATTTTCGATAGCTAGGGGGTGGAAAAGGATTCCGAACGGATTTTGTAGTGTTTGAAATTTATAATATTGGAGTTTGGCACCGATATTTTCCGAGAAACAAGATCCCACCAACAGTAATTGGCTAGCATAATCAATTTGATTTGGAACTTTTTGGAGTGGAATTTGGGTTTGGAGTTTCATTTCTTAGACTGCGACATTGGACTTAAACGATGAAATATTTGGTATGGATAAATTTCATAAAATACATTTCATGAACCCACTATAGTCCAGATTATCTTTTGGGTTATACTTCACTGCGTTTTCCAAAAAAAGGTTTACCTACTGAATAGTTTCGAGCTTTGTAAAGCGCCATGGCTTTTTGTTGCCAGGTATAGGCAGAATCTGGCATTATCATCAAAGCGGAATCCAGATAGGTTTGGTACTTTACCGAGTATATGCCAGATTCCCTTGCTTTTTTAAAGTATGTATCAATTTTGATAATCTCTTCTGGACTACTTTTAAAAGTAATTACTTGTTCTTTTACAACCTCAAATTTTGGGTTTCCTTTTTGTTCAGAACAGGAAATCAGTATTGAAATAAGAACCAAATATCTATATTTCATTCAAAGTTTGTTTTAAAAGCACTATTTCTTATAATAAGGGACTAGCTATTAGCTTTTGCATTTTAAAAAAAGTAATCCACGAATTGCAGGGTCCATCTTGCCAAGTTGTTTTAATCGAATAAGGAGCATTGCCACGTTGTGGTTAGGGGGCCAAATACCCCTTCGCCTTATCCAAAGCCTCTGCAATCCCAGCCGGATTTTTACCTCCTGCTGTTGCAAAAAATGGCTGTCCGCCTCCACCGCCCTGTATATATTTGCCTAGCTCGCGTACAATAGTACCTGCATGCAAGTTTTTGGAAGCCACCAATTCCTTAGAGACATAACAAGACAATAAGGCCTTACCGTCTTGTTCCGTAGCGAACAATAAGAATAGATTCTGCTTGTTCTGCCCCATTTCAAAAGAGAGGTCTTTAATGCCCGCTGCATCCAAATCTAATTGCTTTGCCAAAAACTGTACACCGTTAACCTCTTTTAGCTCATGGGTCAAATCGCCTTTAAGATTTTTCGCTTTTTCCTTTAACAATTGTGCCACTTGCTTTTTTAGTTCCGTATTTTCTTGCTGAAGACTGGATACCGCTTTTACGGGATCTTGTGCCTTCCCCAATATTTCCTTAATCTCCTCTAAAGATTGGTTGTTATCGAAGAAATATTCTTTTACCGCATCACTAGTAATGGCTTCAATCCGACGTATTCCAGCGGCAACGGCACCTTCTGACTTTATTTTAAAATGCCAAATATCGCCGGTGTTTTTTACATGGGTCCCACCGCACAACTCCACGGATTGGCCAAATTTTATAGTTCGCACGGTATCGCCATATTTTTCCCCGAACAAGGCCATGGCACCAGAATCCAAGGCTTCCTGCATGGGGATATTCCGTTTTTCCTCCAACGCTAAATGCCCCTCTACCCTTGCGTTTACAAAATCCTCTACTTGTGCCAACTCTTCATTGGTCATTTTAGAGAAATGTGAAAAATCGAACCGCAGGGATTTGGGCTGCACGGCAGAACCTTTTTGTTCTACATGGGTACCTAAAATTTCACGCAAGGCTTGGTGCAACAAATGGGTAGCCGTATGGTTGGCCTCCGTAAGCTGTCTGTGTTTGGGGTCTACCACCGCCTTAAAAGTACCTTCTAATTTCTTTGGAAGGTTTTTGGTAAAATGGACGATTTCGTTGTTTTCTTTTTTTGTGTCGATGATGTACACCACATCACCATTGCCAGATTCTAGATAGCCCTTATCGCCTGTTTGGCCGCCTCCTTCGGCATAAAAGGGAGTAAAGTTGAATACCAACTGATACTGTACTCCTTCTTTTGCAGAGGTAATTTTTCTATACTTTACGATTTTCACATCGGCCTGCAGGGTATCATAACCTATAAACTCCTGCGCATTGTCATAGGCCAACACCTCCCAATCCTGTTTGGATACCTCGGAGGCCGATTTAGAGCGTTTTTTCTGCGCTTGCATGGCAAGATCAAACCCGGCTTCATCCAAGGTGTATCCCTTTTCGCCTAGGATAAGTGCTGTTAAATCTATAGGAAATCCGAAAGTGTCGTACAATTCAAAAGCCTTTGCACCGTCTATTATCTTAGTTGTGGCATTAGAAATGATGGCATCCAGAAGCACCAAACCTTGATCCAAGGTCTTTAGGAAAGAATGCTCTTCCTCCTTTATTACAATCTGTATGAGCTGTTTCTGCTCCTTTAATTCCGGAAATGCGTCCCCCATGGTTTGGGCAAGTACGTTCACCAAACGGAACATAAAGGGTTCTTTGGTGTTCAGAAAAGTAAAACCGTACCGTACCGCACGGCGCAGAATTCTACGGATAACATAACCTGCTCCCGTGTTGGAAGGTAACTGACCGTCTGCGATAGAAAAAGCCACGGCCCTAATATGGTCGGCGATAACCCGTATGGCAATGTCCGTCTCTTCTCCCGATTGTTCAGGGTTACCATATTTCACATTTGTAATGGTTTCTATCTCCCTTATGATCGGAGTAAACACATCTGTATCGTAGTTGGATTTTACGTTTTGCAATACCATGCACAACCGCTCAAAACCCATACCGGTATCTACGTGCTTGGCCGGTAATGACTCCAAACTACCATCTGCCTTGCGGTTGTATTGCATAAACACCAAGTTCCATATCTCTACGACCTGGGGATGGTCTGCATTGACCAAGCTGGCTCCGGACACCTTTGCTTTTTCTTCTTTGGAACGTATATCTACATGTATTTCCGAGCAGGGACCGCATGGTCCTTGATCGCCCATTTCCCAGAAATTATCCTTTTTGTTCCCTAGAATAATTCGGTCTTCGGGTACAATCTTTCGCCATAAATCGTAGGCTTCGCTATCTTTCGCCAAGTTGTCGGCATCATCACTGCCTTCAAAAACCGATACATAAAGGCTTTCCTTATCGACCTTAAGAACATCTGTCAACAACTCCCATGCCCAAGTAATGGCCTCTTCCTTAAAGTAGTCGCCAAAACTCCAATTGCCCAGCATTTCGAACATAGTGTGGTGGTAGGTATCCTTGCCCACTTCTTCCAGGTCGTTATGCTTGCCACTAACTCTAAGGCATTTTTGAGTATCTGCCACACGGGTTGACTCGGGTTCGTTGATCCCTAAAAAAAAGGACTTAAACTGGTTCATTCCGGCATTGGTAAACAACAGACTCGGGTCATCTTTAATGACCATTGGGGCAGAAGGAACTATCTTGTGTTTCTTCCCTTCAAAAAAGTGTAAAAATTGCTTACGTATATCCTTGGAATTCATCTAAAATGCTAAGCTTTTACAAATTTTAACTGTTTGTAGAAAACAATTTTTATATTTGTTTGTTACGTTAAAAAATAAACCACAAAAATAGCATAAAATCTATTCATGTCTAAGGTAAAATACTATTACGACCCAGACACCCTATCGTATCGCAAGATAGAGCCTCAAAAATCCAAACGCTACAGGCATATTGCGTTATTTTTTTTAGGCTCTTTCTTATTTGGCCTTTTAGGATTGATATTTCTTTTGAACACCAACTTAATAAACACCCCACGAGAGCTCTCCCTGGCACGTGAGCTTAAAAATTATGAACTTCAGTTTGAACTCCTAAACAAAAAGATGGAGCACATTGAAGAAGTGTTGGTCAACGTAGAAGACCGAGACAACAATATTTACCGATTATATTTTGCGGCCAATCCCATACCAGAAGAGCAAAGACGTGCCGGTTTCGGAGGTATAAATCGTTACAAATCCTTGGAAGGTTTCAATAATTCCGATATGGTCATCGCTACGACCAAAAGGTTGGACATCATTAAGAAACAAATGGCCATACAGTCTAAATCCTTGGACGAAATAACGAAACTGGCCGAAGAAAAGGAAAAGTTACTCATGGCCATACCCGCCATACAACCGATAAACAACGAAGACCTTACGAGAATGGCGTCAGGGTACGGTTGGCGCTCGGACCCCTTTACCAAGGCAAGGAAAATGCATTACGGAATGGATTTTACAGCGCCTAACGGAACCCCTATTTATGCTACCGGAGATGGTGTCATTACTAGGGCGGACAACAATTCTTCCGGCTATGGAAAACATATTCGGCTAGAGCACGGGTATGGCTATCAAAGTCTATATGCACACCTTAGCCAATACAATGTAAGGGCTGGACAAAAAGTAAAACGAGGTGATCTAATCGGTTTTGTTGGAAGCACAGGACGTTCGGAAGCGCCACATTTACACTATGAGGTATGGAAGGACAATGACCGCATTAACCCACTTAATTTCTATTACGGCAGTTTGACCGCAGAAGAATTTGAGAATATGTTGAAATATGCGAACCAAGAAAACCAATCCCTGGATTAATGCAAATAGAACTTCCTGAAAAAAGATATTACGGCATAGGCGAAGTAGCCCGTGCCTTTGGGGTAAATACTTCCCTAATCCGTTTTTGGGAAAAAGAATTTGACGTGCTTCAGCCCAAGAAGAACGCCAAAGGAAATCGGAAATTTACTCCAGCGGATATAAGAAACCTCCAACTCATCTATCATTTGGTAAAGGAGCGCGGTTTTACCTTGGATGGTGCAAAAACGCACTTAAAGGAGGAAAGGCAAAAGACACTTTCAAATTTTGATATTATCCAAAAATTGGAAGGCATAAAGGCGGAACTTATTAAAATAAAGAATCAACTGTAAACACTTTATTATTGTTTCCAAAAGGAACAACCTAAACAACACGAATCATGAAAAAAGGAATTATTGCATTAATCGTACTTGTGGTCATCGCTTTTGGCCTATACCAATGGGGCGTAGGATTTAATAATACCGCGATTGCCCTTAAAGAAACATCTACAAAAACCTGGGCCAATGTAGAAAGTGCCTATCAGCGCAGAAACGATCTTATCGGAAACCTAGTAAAAACCGTACAAGGCGCCGCAGATTTTGAAAGAGGGACATTGACAGAAGTCATAGAGGCTCGTGCTAAGGCAACGTCCGTTACCATAGATCCAACAAATATTACGCCGGAACAACTCGCACAGTTCAACCAGGCGCAAAGCGGACTAAGCGGTGCATTGAGTAAATTATTGGTTACAGTGGAACGGTATCCCGACCTAAAAGCAAATCAGAATTTCTTGGAACTGCAATCGCAATTGGAAGGAACGGAAAACCGAATAAACGTGGCAAGAGACCGTTTTAATACCTCTGTAGAACCGTATAACCTTCATATTAAAAAATTCCCGAATTCCGTTTTAGCCGGCATCTTCAATTTTGAGGAATTGACCTATTTTAAATCCGAAGCAGGATCAGAACAAGCACCGGATGTTAATTTTGACTTTGAATAAAGCCCTATGTCCAGAGTTGAGGATTTTTTAAGTGCTGCGGACGAACAAGAAATCGTGGAAGCGATTTTGAAAGCGGAGAAAAATACCTCTGGAGAAATCCGGGTGCATATAGAATCCCATACGAGGATAGATCATTATGAACGAGCAAGGGAAGTCTTTCATCTTCTTAAAATGGACAATACCAAGGAAGAAAACGGTGTGCTTTTATACGTAGCCGTAAACGATCGAAAATTTGCCATTTGCGGCGATAAGGGTATTAACAAAGTGGTTCCGGAAAATTTTTGGGAGTCTACCAAAGATATTATTCAGGATAACTTTAAAAAGGGAAATTTTAAAGAGGGTATTTTAGAAGGCGTTTTAAAAGCAGGTACCGAACTTCAAAAACATTTTCCTTGGCATCATGGCAATACAAATGAACTAAGCAATGAGGTTTCTAAAGGCTAGTCTTAGCTTTATACTACTATTAAGTTTTCTTCCAATACGGAGTCAGTTTGAGATACCCAAAAAACCGGAACTAGAAACTAGTGTTTACGATTATATAAATCTGCTTTCCACTACACAGAAAAATGAACTAGAACAAAAGTTAATACGCTATTCGGATAGCACCTCTACCCAAATCGTTATTGCTATCATTGCCAGCACCGAAGGCGAAAACATTACTTATCTTGGGGCGCAATGGGGGCAGAAATGGGGTATCGGTCAGGCCGGAAAGGATAACGGCATACTCATACTTTTAGCACATCTGGATAGAAAAATAGCCATAAACACCGGCTATGGTGCGGAAGGAAACCTTACGGACGCCATGTCGCGTAGGATCATAGAAAACATTATTATACCGGAATTCAAAAATGGCGATTATTTTAGTGGATTGAACATGGGTGCCGATGCTATTTTCCAAACCTTGAACGGCGAATTTAAAGAAGACCGTAGCTTACAGACCGAAGATGGGTTCCCGCTAAGTGCCTTATTGCCCTTTCTTATTTTTTTTATCATCCTCATTATCCTATCCAAGCGCAACAAAGGAGGTGGCGATGGGAATGGAAGCCGAAAAAACAAAGGATTGGACCTTTGGGACATTATCATCCTTAGCAACATGGGACGGAGCGGAACAAGTGGTCGTGGTTTCGGTGGAGGCGGAGGCAGTTTTGGAGGTGGAGGATTTGGCGGTGGCTTTGGAGGCGGCGGCTTTGGCGGTGGTGGAGCTTCTGGAGGTTGGTAGGCTTTACAGCTCAAATGGCAAAATCAAAAATTCAATTACAAAACAACAGCTATTCTATAGTCACTACGCGCCTTTTTAACAATAGACCTACTCTCTATTAAACTTAAGCCCAAATACTAATAGACCCTTTTAGAAGCAGGCACGCGACCAAGTTAGGTGTTGAATTGTCGTATTAAATTAAATTTCCTCTATGAGTTTGAAATGATAGTGTCGGCGAAAAAGAATTCCGCAAGGAGGTTGCTCTTGATTTTTACTTTGCTGCTTTTGAAACTTTCAAATCAAATTAAAAAGCGAAAATTTACTTTTTACCATTAGCAATAGCACCAGCTACTTCCCTGATCAAACCTGCCTTTACGAACCTTTTGAAGAAACTTGAACTAATATACCTCTGAAAAGCGCCATTTACCAGGCTATTACTTTTTCCGCATAAAAACGGTAATAGGCACTCCGGTAAAATCAAATTCTTCCCTAATCTTATTTTCGAGATAGCGTTTGTAAGGCTCTTTCACATACTGGGGAAGGTTACAGAAAAACGCAAATTGCGGATACGGCGTGGGCAGTTGGGTGCAAAACTTGATTTTTACATACTTGCCCTTATAGGCCGGTGGGGGATACGCTTCTATTAAAGGGAGCATTACATCATTGAACTTACGGGTAATGATTTTTTTACTGCGGTTGTTGTATACTTCCACGGCAGTTTCTATGGCCTTAAAAATACGTTGCTTGGTAAGTACGGAGATAAATAGAATAGGTACATCCGTAAATGGGGAAATCGCTTCCTTTATGCGTTGGGTATACTGTTTTATAGTATTGGTTTCCTTATCCTCTACCAAATCCCATTTATTTACCAGGATAACAATACCCTTGTGATTACGCTGTGCCAGCCAAAAGATGTTTTCTACCTGTCCATCAAAACCTCGGGTAGCATCCAACAATAACAAACAAACATCACAATGTTCTATAGCGCGCACTGATCGCATTACGGAATAAAATTCCAAGTCTTCCTTTACTTTGGCTTTCCTACGGATACCGGCCGTATCCACCAGATTGAATTCAAAACCAAACCTGTTGTATTTAGTATCTATACTATCCCTTGTAGTTCCTGGGATATCGGTTACGATATAACGATCCTCGCCAATAAGGGCATTAATAAAAGAGGATTTTCCCGCATTAGGCCTTCCTACTACAGCAAATCTGGGAAGTTCGCTTTTTTCTTCGACTACATCGGGCAGTTCTTTCACCAAGGCGTCCAATAAGTCGCCCGTTCCACTCCCATTTATACTCGATAGGGTGTAAAACTCCCCTAGTCCCAAAGCGTAGAATTCCATCGCATCTTCTTCGCGCATGGCATTATCTACCTTGTTTACGACTAGAAATACAGGTTTCTTTATCTTTCTCAATAATTTAGCAACATCTTCGTCCATTCCGGTAACCCCGGTTTCCACGTCTACCATAAAAATAATGGCGTCCGCCTCTGCAATGGCCAGTTCTACCTGTTTGTCTATCTCCTTCTCAAACACATCATCACTGCCTAAGACATAACCACCAGTATCTATAACGGAGAATTCCTTGCCGTTCCAGTCGCTTTTCCCATAATGCCTATCGCGCGTAACCCCGCTCACGGCATCCACAATAGCTTCTCTACGTTGAATCAAACGATTAAACAGCGTTGATTTCCCCACATTTGGCCTTCCTACAATAGCTACAATAGCACCCATACCTCTAAATTTGGCTGCAAAGGTAGTGTAAACTAATAAATATGAGTGAGTTGATTATGAAATATGGGCCTACAACCAGTTCTAAAGGGATAAAACATAGTTTTTGGAGCTTGACATTGGATGACAAGGACGTAAGGCTTTTTTTAAGGTCAATTTTTTAACATCCCGGTTTTTAAGCCATTATTGTTTTTTGGGTATTTAAGTTTTATCTAATGTCTTAAGGATGTCCTGCCTCTGGGAAGTTTTATAAACGCCGAGTTTTTTTAGTTGTTATACCCAAAGCGTTTTAATTGATTGGCGTTACTGCGCCAATTTTTGTTCACTTTTACGTAAAGTTCTATATGCACTTGTTTGTCAAAGAATTTTTCTAAATCCTTTCTAGACTCCACCCCTACCTTTTTTAGGGCACTACCCTTGTGGCCTATAATAATTCCTTTTTGAGAATCACGTTCTACCATAATAACGGAACGGATGCGTATGATTTCTTCATCCTCAAAAAACTCCTCGGTCTCTACCTCAACGGCATAGGGAATTTCCTTTTTGTAGAACATCAGGATTTTCTCGCGTATGGTCTCATTTACGAAAAAACGTTCTGGCTTATCTGTTAACTGGTCTTTGGGGTAATAGGGCTCCGAGACCGGCAACAGTTCCAGAATACGTTCAAAGACACCTTTGATATTAAAATTTTGTAACGCAGATATGGGATGTATCTCTACGGTAGGCAACTGCTCCTGCCAATACTGTACTTGTTCCTCTAAAAGTTCTTGAGTAGCCGTATCTACCTTGTTCAATAGTAACAATACCGGAGTTTTTGAATGTTTTATTTTGTCGAAAAAAGCTTCGTCCTTAAGTGCTTTTTCCCCAATTTCTACCATGTAAATAAGCACATCCGCATCCTCAAAGGCCGATTTCACAAAACCCATCATACTAGATTGTAATTCATATGCCGGCTTAATGATGCCAGGGGTATCGGACAAAATCATTTGAAAATCCTCTCCGTTCACGATACCTAAAATACGGTGCCTTGTCGTTTGTGCCTTGGAAGTGATGATCGACAGTTTTTCGCCCACAAAGGCATTCATCAAAGTAGACTTTCCTACGTTGGGGTTCCCTATGATGTTTACAAAACCTGCTTTATGTTCTTTCATGCTTTACTTTTAAAAAATAGGCTTTCATTGCCCTATTTACCTTTGGTGCCAAATACAAAACAGCTATCATATTAGGAATCACCATGAGCGCAAATGAAAGATCGATTAAATTGATTACCAAATCTACCGATGCTACCGCCGCAAAAGTAATACTACCCACGTAAATGAAATTATAAAACTTCCCAATTTTAGCATTAGTGATAAAAGAAAGACATTTTGTGCCGTAATACGAATAGGTGAACAACGTGGACAATGCAAAAGCACTTACCACAACCATTAATAAAACGCCACCATAAGGGATAGAACTTTTAAAGGCATTTAAGGTCATTGCTATACCGTTAGTTTCGGTTTCTGAATGAGCACCGCTAATTATTATAACAACGGCCGTGAGCGAGCAGACAATAATGGTATCGATAAAAGGTCCCAGCATGGCCACTAGACCTTCTTGAATAGGTTCATTTGTTTTGGACTGTCCGTGAAACATGGGCGCCGTACCTACGCCAGATTCATTCGAAAAAACAGCCCTCCGAATTCCGATAAGAATTAAACCCCATAAACCACCGGTCACGACTGTTTTAAGGTTAAAGGCTTCGGTGAAAATCAATTTAAAAGAAGGCAGAATGTCAGATACGTTGGTAAAGAGAATATATACCACGGCGAGTAAGTACACCAAAACCATGAATGGCACAATAGCGGTGGCCACCTTTGCTATTTTTTTTAGTCCCCCAAAAATCACGAAAGATGTAAGGATAGAAAGTACACCACCAATCAATAATCTCCATTGAAAATCGCCCAGAGCCATAAAAACCTTATCAGGTTCTATGACCGTCATTAAGGTTTGCGTAAATTGATTGGTGGTAAACGCGGGTAATACACCAAACAACCCGGCAATACAAAAGAAAATAGCAAGCGGCTTTGCTTTATTCCCCATTCCTTGGGTAATATAATACATTGGGCCGCCTTGTAACGCACCATCCGAATCTTCGCCACGGTACATTATAGCTAAGCTACAGGAATAGAATTTGATGCACATACCGATTATTGCGGTAATCCATATCCAAAAAACAACACCTGGGCCTCCTAAATAAATAGCGATCGCAACGCCCGCAATATTCCCCATGCCCACCGTCGCCGCAACCGCAGAAGAAAGTGCTTGCAGATGACTTACTTCGCCGGGATCATTAGGGTCGTCATATTTACCAGCTGTAATACGTAAAGCATGTTTAAAATACCTATAGGGCAGTAATCTGGAATAAAATACCAAAAACAGGCCGCCACCGATAATTAAAAACAGCATCACCCACTCTGTATAAGGGAGGATATCTGATAAGAATTCATTGATTAGTTCCATGTATAAATTGAAAAAGGTGTTGAACTGGGTAATTTAGGGATTTTTAAACGGATGACTTAAGAAATATTTATCAAATTAAGTTTTGATAGTCGAAAAAAAGCATCGTATATTTGCAGTCCAAAATAAGTCAGTCAGCTTAATGAACTGAAAGCTTAAGTGCTAAGGTGATTATCTTGGAAACGCAAATCGCGGGATAGAGCAGTAGGTAGCTCGTCGGGCTCATAACCCGAAGGTCACTGGTTCGAGTCCAGTTCCCGCTACTAACAAAAAAAAGGCTTCACAGTAACGTGGAGCCTTTTTTGTTTTTCGGCTTTTTAGTCTTTTATCCACCATAGGAATTTTTTAATTCAACCTAGTTTTTAACATAGTTACCATTTAAAAAGACATTAAGAGCATTATTTAGACAATAGGAATCGAGGGATTGGGCATAGGAGTCGACCAGAATCGTACCGCAGAAAGTTGAATAGTAGACGAGCTTGGTCGGTTTATACGTAAAGATTATGATCGAAGAAAAACTCGACTCCCATAAAAATCAAGAACCCTTTTAAATTCCCAACAATATTTATCTGCTTCAGCCTTTGCCTGTCAAAGCAAAAACCCCTTAATGGCACAAAAAAGCTCTTAATCTACCTTTAATAAATAATATTATCCAGAATCCGATCTAGGTTACGTTCCAGCCTACTATATTTATCATCCGCAAAATAAATAGCATCCATCTCCTTTCGCAGGGCTACAAGCTCCATGTGACTATAGCTAAAGTGTTGTACGGTTCTGTTGATTTTCTCTAAGCGTACCTCTTCGCTGTCTACCGAAAATTCTGAATATATCTTGCTGAATGTTGCTGCATCCGTTTTTCGTTTTATCAGGTTTAGTTCCTCTTCAAGTTCCTTGCCATCCGCATTTGCACAGAGCAATAGGATATAGGTATGAAGTTCTTTTTTGTTCCAATTGGTTTTTTGGGTTTCCATAAGTATTATATTTTTATTAAAATCGTTTTTAGATAAGTACAATAAACGTATAATATATGACCACTATTAATAATGTGATAAGCCCAAGGGCCAAAAAGCGTAGTGATCGATTAACGTACTTGAATTTTATTGCCGCTATTTTTGAGATGATGAATATCTGTTGTCCTAGTTGATCGAACAATTCTTCTTCCTTTAGGCTTAGGTCATAAAATATTTTTGAAAATTCTTTGATGGTTCCAAATTTAGAGATCACATCGCCAAAAAAGAAAACATTTTTATCGTATTTGCCTTCTATACGGGGCATAAAACATCGAATACTAAAATAAATAGATGTTACGATACATAAAAACCAAGCTCCCAATAGCACATATAACATGATGTGAGCGGATCCGCTAAGGAGCACCGTTTCTATTTTAGGGAATATAAAATTTAAAACAATACCGTAAAAGGAAAGAATAAGCCCCGCCTTTACCTCAGAGGCCCGTATGAGGCCGAGTACATAGTTAATGCTGCCCCAATAATGATCCACCAGTTCTTCGGCATGCCCTCTAGATTCTAACTGTTCAATAAGTTTATCTTGTAAGGCTAAGATTTTATCGTTTTCTGGTTTTTCCATATAGATCTTGGTTATTCGGATTCATTTGAACGGTACGACTTTACTTTAAAATTAAATAATGGCTACGATCAAATTACTCAATAACATTATAAATTGTAATTTCATTTTCTTTGTTTTTCATAGCTACACTTCCTAAGTTCTCGCACTTAAAGGCCTCTTTTACTTGCCTATAACAACTCTCACAAATTATAATTTGGTTTTCTTCTGCGGCATCTTGCAGTCTTGCAGCCGTATTTACTGTATCGCCAATAACGGTATAGTCCAATCGCCTTAGGGTTGCAGAGCCAATATTGCCCGAAATCATTTCCCCGCTTTTAATACCTATGGATACCTTTGGTTTAAAATTATCACCACCAGCTACTTTAGGAAAATTGTTTACTTGGTTGCGTATGGCCAAGGCGGCATCTATGGCGCGATCTAGGTGGTATTCTCCCCTAAAAACAGCCATAACGGCATCGCCGATAAATTTATCTATAATACCATCCTGCTCCATGATCTCCTTGACCATGGCGTCAAAATAGGTATTCAGCATGCCTACCACCAAATCTGGTGCCGTTGTTTCGCTGATTTTGGTAAAGCCGCAGACATCTACGAACATGACGGTACCTTCTATACTTTCATTGGCCATGATCTTGGATTCGTATTCCTGACCTCCCATAAAATTTAGGACATTCTCATCCACATACATTTTAAGGATATTATTTTCCTTAATGGCCTTAAGGGTATTCCTGATTTCACTTGCATATTTCAAGGTTTTCTCCATGGTTATGGTCAAATCCTCAAAATTGATAGGTTTGGTAATAAAATCGAAAGCCCCTCGGTTCATGGCCACACGGATATTATCCATATCGCCATAAGCGGAAACGATCACCGATTTTATTAGGGGCTTAGACTCATGAAGCCTAGATAAGAGCGTAAGTCCATCCATCTCAGGCATGTTAATATCGCTCAGCACAATTTCCACCCCTGGGTTGGCGTCCAGTTTGTCCAAGGCGTCCTGTCCGTTTATTGCAAATAGAAATTCGTACTCGTTTTGCCGAATTTGTTTTCTGAATTTTTGTTTGATGAGCATTTCCAAATCCGTCTCATCGTCTACTACCATTATTTTTGCCATTACATTAATTCTTTAAGTTTGTTCTTCAATTCATTAAAATCCAAAGGTTTGGTTAGAAAATCATCGGCTCCAAGCTGTTTGGAGGTATTCCTATTTTCTTCATCCCCGTAAGCGGTCACCATCATCACAACAGGTGGTGGTGCCACATAGTTTTCCTTTATATTCTTTAAAAGTTCAAGACCGCTCATTCCCGGCATATTAATATCGGAAAGGATCAGCACGGCTTCTTGTTCCATGTTTTCCATTTTTTGTAAGGCCTCTTCACCCGAAAATGCAAACACAAAATCGAGCTCTTTTTTTCGAATTTCCTTTCTAAAGCGTTGCTCAAATAACACTTTTACATCCTGTTCGTCATCTACTACTAATATTTTCATGCGATTCTGTTTTGTTTAATTTTTGTCTTTTCAATTCTTTAATACACTTCCGGAAGGGAAATAGTAAACGTGGTACCTTCACCTTGTTTTGTATCCAAGCGAAGCTCGCCCCCGTGTGTTTTTACGATATCATAGCTAAGGGACAACCCTAATCCTGTGCCTTCGCCCGATGGTTTTGTGGTAAAGAAAGGTTGGAATATTTTATCCTTTACCCGGTCCGGAACCCCATTTCCGTTATCACGAATGGCAACTTCGACGGTATTCCCAAGTCTTTTGGTACTTACCCAAACTGTAGGCTGATACTTGCTATCCTTGTTCTTTTTTTCTTCCTTACTGCGTTCTATACAGGCATGAAAGGCGTTTGTTATCAGGTTAAGTATGACCCTGCCTATGTCTTGTGGAACAATATTTATTTTGCCGATAGTATCGTCTAGGTCCGTGTGCAAGGTGGCGTTGAACGATTTGTCCTTTGCTCGAAGTCCATGGTACGATAGACGCAGGTACTCGTCCGCAATGGCATTAATATTACTAGGCTCTTTTTCATTACTACTGGTCCTACTGTGCTGCAACATTCCTTTTACTATGGCATCTGCACGCCTGCCGTGGTGGTTTATTTTTTTCTGGTTTTCCTTTATATCTTTTGAGAGGGCCAAAACTTCTTCATAATCCCCCTTCTTGATTTCCTCTTCCATTTCATCGATAAGCTCCGTGTTTACCTCAGAAAAATTATTGACGAAGTTCAACGGATTTTGAATCTCGTGGGCAATGCCCGCGGTTAGTTCCCCAAGGGATGCCATCTTTTCCGACTGGATCAATTGTGACTGGGTGGCCTTGAGCTCGTCCATTTTACTTTTTAATTGAGAGGTACGATGGTTTACCCGCTCTTCCAACAACCGATTTTCTTTTTGTAACCAGCGCGAACGGTAGGCCACAAAGGACCAAACGGCCCCACCAAATATAAAGGCGAACAGGAGATAGGCCCACCAGGTTTGCCACCATGGCGGATCAATTTTAAATGCGAGTTCATCTGGAACCGACCATGTATTACTAAATCCTCTGGCAGCTACTTTAAAGGTGTAGTTGCCCGGTTTTAGGTTGTAGTAGTTTTTAGTTTTGGTATTGGTGCCGGAATAGGTCCAATCTTCATCTTCACCATCAAGGATAAACCTAAAGGTTAATTTATCCCTATTGAGCACATCACCACTTGCATAACTAAAACTCAAACTGTTTTGGTCAAACGGAAGTATAAGCCCCTCTGCAAGACCATAGGTTTGGGTTATGGAGTCCCACTGTATATTTTTTGTTTTGGCATAAGATGCAACATTGGCTTTTAAAGAATCCGTACTGCTAATTGAGCTAAAACCGGGATCTTCATCCATGACAAACATATTGGTAATAAAAACTGAACTTGTTAGGCTATCTGGTTTTGGAGCAGCATCCAGTACCATTAACCTAAATTCATTGGAAGGGCTTCCAACACCGGCCCAAAACTGACCGTTCTTGAGAAATCTGGCCGAACCTTCGAGATAGTCCGTAGACTTAAACCCTAAACCTCCGTTGAAATTCAGGTATCCCTTCTTCGAGGTTTTGGCCGTTTTTCGTTCTATGGGTATCAACCCGTCAACACTGGCCGCATACATTAAAGTGTCTAGTTCTATAAGGTCATAGGTTTCCGCAGGTATCAAACCATTTTCTTCTTTTAGGTTGGTAAGTGTATTCTCTTCCAGATTTAGAATAGCAATACCGTTCAGGGTGGCCAGCCATAACTCGCCCTCTTTGGAAAATGAGATAACGTTTGTACCGTTATCGCAAAGACCTTGTTCCTTCCTAAGGTAACTAAGGGTATTGGTCTTCAAATTAATTTTAGCCAAACCCTTGTTCGTTGGTAACCATAGGATTTCCTTTTGGTCATAATACATGGCTACCTGAGTACCATTCCTAAAAATTTCAGGATCCGTTTTGGACGTAATTTTCTTTAGGCTGTTGTTTTCAATGTCATAAATGTAAACACCCCCATCGGTACATATTAAAAATGTATGATTGTTCATTAATGCTACGTCCCATACCCTAAAAGCCGAATTTTTGTTACTGGCATAAACCGTTAATTCGTTTTTCTTTCGGTCCAAAATAGAAAAGCCCCAAACCGCATCAATAAAAAAGATATCGTCCCTAATCTCCTCAATTTTAATAACAGTGTTTTTAAACGTACTATGCAGTAGTTCATGGTCTAAGGCTTTAATAGTCTTGTTCTTAGGGTCAATAATGTTGATACCACCGATCGTACCCAGCCAAAGTTCCCCTCTAGAATCCTCTTCTGTTTCCCAGACCTGGTCATTGATCAAACCTCGGGAAGTATCAAAATACTCTGTTTTTAAAGTAAACGCATTGGTCATTACAATACCCTTATCCAAGGTTCCAAACCAAATAGAGCCGTCTTTTCGTTTTAAGATACTGCCCCTTCGGTTGGTTAACATGGTACTGTTGATGCCTATAGTTTTGAACCTTTGTTTATCTTTACTTAATATGTAGACTTCATTATTTCCAGCAATCCACATATTACCTTGGAATCTTCCTCTATTCTGGTGCCATTAGATATAGCGTAACCATTCTCGTTAGAAAGGAGTTTTGCTTTTTTCTGTTGTAAGGATAGGCTAACAACTTCATTGTCCCGAAAACTACAGAACCAAATTGCCCCTGAGGTATCCTCTTTAATATCTGTAGCAAAATTTAAAGTGAAGCCCGTGTCCTCTGGAAGTGTTATTATATTTTCCCTTCTCTCATCGATCATAGCAATGCCATCTTCAAAGGCCATCCAAATATTTTCTTTACTGTCTTCAAGAAGGGTGACGGGTAAATTACTGCCTTCATTGCTTACTTTTTGTAAATTTTTAAAGTCCGAATCTAGCTTATATACTGCATTTTTAAAAGCAGCCAGATACATAGTCCCGGTATGGTCTTCTAGTATATCAACAAGGTTAAGTTCTATTTCAGAAGGTTTAATCGTGTATTCAAAGTTATTTTTAAAATCTAGTACGTAGATGCCATTGCCGTTAGTAGCCAACCAAAGTCTACCGCTATGATCTAAGGCAATATCATTTATTAGGCCATATTCATAGGTGAACATATTTTCTCCATCATAAAGGGCCAATGCTGAAGCTCCACTTGTTACTTGTCCCAAAGAAATCCACGTAGAACCATCTTCATTTTCAATAAATGCAGTTATTAAATTTTGATTAAGGCCTTCATTGGTTGAAAGTTGCAGCAAATTGGTATTAGTACCTGCCATGATCCCTGGCGGTTTCATTTTTGTGATGGTCGGTTTTTTTATTTTGGATTTAGTAACCGTAAAGGGTACTGAATCAAATTTCAATGCCCCGGTAGGATAACTGTCCCAATCCAGATCGTATTCCTTCATGGGGGATTTTAGCGGTTTAAACGTATTCAGCTCAAAGGGTTTGCTTGGTAGGGCATCCACATCTAGGGAATAGGTAACGGGTGTTGTCAGCGTATCAGAGGTTATGGTTTCCCACTCAAAAGGTTCCGGCTCGGTAAATACCAGCGGAATGGTCTCCGGAATTTTATAGTCGCCCGCCGTGGTCTCTGTTTCAGTGGTGCTTTGTTGATTGCATGAAACGAGCAGTAGACTGCATAACAGCCCGGTAAAACGTACATACTGTCTTTTTGAAATTGGTTTTTTCATTTGTACTGTGTTATTTAAATAGTGTTCGGCAATTCAATTATAAATGTGGTTCCTTCTCCTTCTTTCGTCTCTACCTTCAAGGTACCGCCATGCCCTTTCGTCACAATATCGTAACTCATAGATAATCCCAGGCCGGTTCCTTGCCCTGTGGGTTTGGTGGTGAAAAAAGGTTGGAATATTTTGTCCACGATTTCTTTGGGGATGCCATTGCCATTATCCATTACCGAAATCTGTACCTTGTTGTTTAATTTTTTGGTAGCAACGATTACCGTTGGTTTAAAAGAAGGATCTTTGGTTGTTTGTTTACGTTCATTGCTCACATAAAATGCATTGGTTATTAAGTTAAGTATTACCCTGCCCATATCTTGTGGTATAATATCGATGGTACCAATGCTATCGTCAAAATCTGTTTCTAGCGTAGCATTGAAGCTCTTGTCCTTGGCACGTAAGCCATGGTAGGCCAAGCGTAAATATTCATCGGCCAAAGCATTGATATCGGTAGGTTCTTTGGCACCACTGCTGCTTCTGCTGTGTTGTAGCATTCCTTTTACAATGGCATCTGCCCGTTTGCCGTGGTGGGTTATTTTTTCCAGGTTTTGTTTGATATCCAATGCTATGGCTCTGGCTTCTTCGAAATCCCCTTTAGCCAATCTCTTCGTTCATTTCATCAATAAGTTCATTGCTCACCTCAGAGAAATTATTGACAAAGTTCAACGGGTTCTGGATTTCATGGGCTATTCCTGCTGTTAGTTCCCCGAACGAAGCCATTTTTTCCGATTGGATCAGTTGGGATTGGGTGGCTTTTAAGGTCTTATGGCTTTGCTCCAATTTATGATATGCTTTTTCTATTTCCTTGGCTTGCGCCAATTCACGTGCCTGCGACTTTTTACGTTCTTTTAAAATAACACGGTGGCGGAAAAAACGATTGGCGGCAAATACTCCCCCTACAAGTAACAGGCCATAAACTAAATATGCCCAAGGTGTAAGCCACCAAGGTGGGGCAACCGTTATGTGTAATACTCTTCCTTCCTCGTTCCAAACGCCATTATTGTTGGCACCCTTTACCCGAAAGATGTAATCGCCCGGGGCAAGATCCGGATAATAGGCCTCTTGGCGATTGCTGCCCTCTCGCCAGGCATTATCATAGTTTTCGAGTTTATAAGAAAATTTATTTTTGGTAGGATTGGCAAAATGTAAAATTGAAAATTCAATGGCAATATTGTTTTGGTCATGCGCCAATCGTATGTCATCGGTTTCATAAATAGGTTTCTTCAAAATAGATTCTTTCCCTGGAATTACGGATTTGTCGAACAACTTCAAATCTGTCAAAAAGACTTTTGGCGGAGTGGAATTTTCGTTGATGTCTTGGGGCTTAAACATGGTGATACCATTGGAACCGCCAAAGATGAATTGTCCGTCCGATGTTTTCAGGAAGACGCCATCCGCAAAAAGTTGTCCTTGAATACCATCTGCGGTGGAATAATTGCTGAACTGTTCGGTCTGTGTATCAAACATACTCAATCCGTCAAAGGTGCTGAGCCACAGATTTTTATTTATATCATCGAACAATATACCTTGAATACTCATGGAAGGCAGTCCGTCGTTTTGGGTAAATGTCCTTATCTCCTTGTTTGCCACATCATAGCGGCTAAGCCCTCCTTGCCACGTGCCCACCCAGGCAATACCATTTGGCTGTTCGTAAAAGGAGTTGATGTCCTGTGACAAGAAGATGTCTCCGGCAGCAATATCATATCCATGCCGTTCTAGGGTATTCGTTTTATAATTGTACAAAAACAAACCGTTATTGGTCAGTAGCCATAAGCCATGCTTGGCACTTTCAAAGGAGCGGGTTATTTCGTTGCTAGATGCGTTGCTCTCACCCACTTTGCTTAAATCATATTTGACATATACCGCTGTACCTGCTTCTTTTTTATAAAGTCCTTTATAACTGCACACCCATTCATTGCCATGGCTGTCCTGGTAGAATTGGGTAATATGGTTGTTAGGGTCCAGTCCTGCAAATTCAAGCTTATTCAAAGCGTTAGTTTGGGTATTGAATTGGAAAATACCGTCAAAGGGACTGGTCAACAGTAGCTCGGTCGCACTCGTTTCCTGCAATGCCGAAATACTATAAAAATTATCCGGAAAAGAACTGAAGGGAAGTGGCTTTAGGGTGTTTGATTTTCGATTAAAAACCGTGATGCCCGATTCCTTTATAGCACCCGTAGTGGTGATCCATAATTTTTTATCTTTCGTCTCCACTATATTCTGCACCCATCCTGGGGAGAGAGAGGCCAAGACATTTGAGCTATCATGGCTATAGGACTTAAATACCGCTTTTTTATCATATTTGAAAAGGCCTTCGCCAACTGTTCCAAGCCAAAGGGTACCGAACGAATCAAATTTTAAAGTAGTGATCAGCGATTGTCCGGTTGCCTGGCCAAAGCGTTCAAAACTATTTTTTTCTTCATCAAAATGCACTAAGCCCTCATTGGTGGTGAACCAAACGTTTTCAAGGCTGTCCAATACCAATGTGTTTGTAACCCACGGATTATTACCTTTTTTTGTGGAAGTATATCGTTTGTTCAAGGTAGCATCAACGGGGCTGTAGGAGTACAAACTCGAGTTTGTGCTTACTATCCAAGCATGGCCATTTTTTTTGAATTGGATATCGGCAGGGTATTCATTGTTGTTTCCGAATGTTTCCCCTAAAGAATTGATTTTATGAAGATTTCCGTCCTTATCCAGTTTTAGTATTCCGCCATAGCTGAACATCCAAATAGCACCGTCCGGATCCTTGGTCATCTGGTACACGTTGTTGATGGGGCTTTGTCCGAGCAATTCAAGCGGTTTGATGGTATCGTCGTCCGTATCCAGATAAAGCACTCCGTTTTTAACCTCATCACCATAAAGGGTGTTGATGCCAAAATATAATCTGCCCTGTGCATCCTCGGTAATCGATGCTATTATCGCTTCTACATTGGCCGGCCTATCCAAAAGATGTTTGTAATCGTACTGGCGAAATGATTTCGTCACCGGGTTGTACACATTAAGTTGTTCCGGCCCGCTTCCCACCCAGATCTGTCCTTTACTATCTTCAAAAAGAGCCTGCACCACCAATCCCTTAATTGCCGTAGTATCGTTGGGATTACTGATGTAGCGCTTGAATTCTTGGCCATCGTAGCGGGCCAGGCCGTTTATCGTTCCCACCCAGATGTATCCAAATCTATCTGCCAGAAGGCTATTTATTTGTGAACCGGGAACACCATCTTGTTCCGTGAATTGGGTAAAGTTCTTAGAACCAAGCTGTGCCCGGGAAGCCGTATGTGACAATACAGCAAGCCCAAATATCAAAAGGAGAATAGACTTTGTATTCATTTGGTTCATAATTCTTTGCGTTCTCTTAAATTACTGATAAAATAGACCAGTTCATATTTGTTTTTATTCTAATTAGCACTCCCGGCAATAGGTAAGACTACACTAAATGTCGTTCCTTCATTTTCTTCAGTTTCCACTTTCAATTCCCCACCATGTCCTTTCGTCACAATATCATAGCTCATGCTCAATCCCAATCCTGTCCCCTGCCCCGTAGGTTTGGTGGTGAAAAAAGGTTGGAATATTTTATCGACCACCTCTTTTGGGATGCCCTTGCCATTATCGGTTACCTTAATTTCCAAATAGTCCCCGGTCTTTATTGTGCTCACAGAAACGATAGGTTTAAAAATTTCGTCCTGTTGTTTTTTCTCGTTCACCGCATAAAAGGCATTGGTAATCAAGTTTAAAATCACCCTGCCAATTTCTTGTGGTATCACATGTATCTTACCAATCGTCTCGTCAAAATCGGTTACCAATTCGGCATTGAACGATTTATCCTTTGCCCGTAAGCCATGGTAGGCCAAGCGCAAATACTCATCTGCCAGGGCATTGATATCCGTTGGTTCTTTTGTGCCGCTGCTGCTTCTGCTATGCTGTAACATTCCTTTTACAATAGCGTCCGCACGTTTGCCGTGGTGGGTTATTTTTTCTAGGTTTTGTTTTATATCCAAGGAAATAGCCTTGGCTTCTTCCAAATCGCCTTTATCCAACTCTTCGTTCATTTCATCAATAAGTTCGTTGCTCACTTCACTAAAGTTGTTGACGAAGTTCAATGGGTTCTGTATCTCATGGGCGATTCCGGCTGTTAGTTCGCCTAAACTAGCCATTTTTTCGGACTGGATGAGTTGGGATTGGGTAGCTTTTAAATTTTCTAAAGATCGATTGAGTTTTTCTGTACGTTCCGCAACTTGTTTTTCTAGCGTTACTTTTTGAGCCGATAATATGGATTCATTTTCTTTGGACAGGCTTTGTACACGTTCCAAATTTAGTCTCAAATCTTGGCTTCGTTTGCCAAAGGAGAAACCTAAATAAATGGCCAAGACGACCGGGATCAGCATGTAGAAAAAAGGTATAAACTCATATTGAGATACTGGTATGAAACCCATAATATTGGAAATATGTAAAGACCAGAATAACAAACTGATTGCCGAGGAACTCATAAATAATAGGCTGGCAATTCTATTCCTATTCCAAAATTTTAGGCACAATCTGATAGTGGCTGCATAAATGATTATTGCAAAGGCAATTGCGAGAATAGTAGGTTCATACAGAATTTGACATCCAATAGTTACAACCCCTAAAAAACACAGAATTTTAAATACCCTATCTACAGGTTCCTCAAAAATTTTATAAAAACAATATAAAAGAAAAAGGTGGCAAATTACAATACAGGTACAAGAAAAGAATTCAATCCAAAAGGAAGGGCCAGAGTAGGAATTTTGAAACATAACCCCTGTTTGGAATAGGATTAAAAATAGCATTGAAATGGCGAAAAAGGCATTGATTTTTTCCCGCGGGAAAAAGATAAAAAACGACAAATAGATAATGAACAGGAGCAACGCAATGCCTAAAGCCATGTAGGTGTTGTTTTCAACTTTTTTTGCAACAACTAAAAACCTATTTTTTTCAGTTTCGGTAGAATTGGAATTAGTAAAAGTTGTCGCACCAATTCTTAAATACGTTACTTCATTTGAATATAAGGGTAATGGATACCGATAATTTACATACCTAACGGACAGTACCTGTTCTTTGCCCTTCTCTAAAGGAAGTAGCAAAAGTTGTTCGACTGGATTATTGTACATAATCTCATCCCTGTTTGCACTTACTTTCCCAAATTGGCGAATAAGTTTCCCATCCAGGTAAATCTCGGAGGCTCCTTGTTGATATATATTTAAAACCAGCGCATCCGTAAAGGTGTTGTCTGCGATAATACGTCTGCGAAACCAAGCAATTTCTCCGCGTTCTGCCAAGACGTTTTCAAAATCGGGCTTATTAAGGTCTGGGGCCGTAAACATAACCCACCCGGAATCATCAAATTCTGGTTGTGCCCATTCTAAATCATCTCCTTTTTGATAGCGCCAATTAGCGCCTAGAATTTTCCATCCAAACGTAAAAGTAGTATCCGTAATAACAAAATCCTTTTCCTCTTGGCTAGACAGCGTCAAAGAAAATAAAAGGCCCAAAACATATAGCATATTTTTCATGAGCTACTTTTCTTTATTGGTATGATAATTCGAAAGGTAGTTCCATTACCCTCGGTCGTCTCTACTTTAAGCTCCCCGCCATGCCCTTTGGTGACTATGTCATAGCTCATACTCAATCCTAAACCGGTTCCCTGCCCCGTAGGTTTGGTAGTGAAAAAGGGTTGGAATATTTTATCCACCACCTCTTTTGGGATGCCCTTGCCATTATCGGTTACCTTAATTTCCAAATAGTCCCCGGTCTTTTTTGTGCTCACGGAAACGATAGGTTTAAAATATTCGTCCTGTTGTTTTTTCTCGTTCACCGCATAAAAGGCATTGGTAATAAGGTTCAAAATAACACGTCCTATATCTTGTGGAATCAGATGTATCTTACCAATCGAATTGTCGAAATCGGTTACCAATTCAGCATTGAACGATTTATCCTTTGCCCGCAACCCATGGTAGGCCAAGCGCAGGTATTCATCTGCCAAGGCATTGATGTCCGTTGGTTCTTTGGTACCGCTGCTGCTTCTGCTATGCTGTAGCATTCCTTTTACGATGGCATCTGCCCGCTTACCATGATGGGTTATTTTTTCCAGGTTTTGTTTGATATCTGTCAAAATCTCGGTAATTAGTCCCTCATCCCTTGTGTCCTGTTTCTTTTCTCTTTCCTCTTTAATTTCATCAATAAGTTCTGTATTTATCTCAGAGAAATTATTGACAAAGTTGAGCGGGTTCTGAATCTCATGGGCGATACCGGCGGTAAGCTCTCCTAGGCTTGCCATTTTTTCGGATTGAATCAACTGGGATTGGGTGTTCTTAAGTTCAGCGTAGGCCTTTTCTATTTCTTTGGCCTGTGCCAGTTCCTTTTCACGTGATCGTTCACGCTCTATTCGCTTGATTCTTGCGCGCATAAAACGATCCACCGCTACAAAGGCAAGTATACCTATTACCGCGTATAAGGCATAGGCCCACCATGTTTTATACCAAGGAGGCAAGACCGTTAGCAAAAAAGAGGCCCCTTCTTCGTTCCATACCCCATCGGCATTGGCTGCTCTCACCTTAAACGTGAAGTTGCCAGGTGGTAAATTGGTGTAGGTAGCAGATCGTTTGGTACCTACGTCGATCCAGTTAGCATCAAAGCCTTCCAATTGGTAGGCATACTGGTTTTTTTCAGGATTGCCGAAATGTAACGCCACATAGTCAATGGTCAGTTCATTCTCATCATATTCAAGGGTAAGCCTTCTCCTGGTTAGAAGATGGGTTCAGATAAGGTGCCTCTATACCAGATGTAATAGATTTATTAAATAGTTTAACATCTGAAATAACGACTTGAGGGGGTATTTCATTTGTATTAAGTAGTGCCGGTGTAAATACGGTGACACCTTCTACATTACCAAAATACATCCTGCCATCTTTTCCTTTGGCCAAGGAGAACTGATTATATTCAAGTGCCAATAATCCTTCAC
Source organism: uncultured Flavobacteriaceae bacterium (assembly GCA_963697395.1). Taxonomy (GTDB): domain Bacteria; phylum Bacteroidota; class Bacteroidia; order Flavobacteriales; family Flavobacteriaceae; genus Maribacter. The sequence continues at coordinate 1,042,877 of CAVONX010000029.1, read as the reverse complement.
TAAAACCATAATTCCTTATCTCGCGAGTATCTGGATTATAATTACAAATACCATTGTTCGTGCTCATCCAAAGTGTACCTTTTTCATCCTCAAGAATGCCATAAATAATATTATCAGGAAGTCCGTCTTCCATCGTTATATGGGATACTAAGCCGGTTCTAGTATCCAGCCGGTCCAACCCAGCTTGATAACTTGCTAACCATAGAATACCTGGCTCTTTACTCCGTTCAACAATGCTTTGTATCTGGTTGCTACTGATGGAAGTAGTATCTTTTGCATTGTGGACCGACTTAAGTTTTCTTTCTCCAAATGCATTAAATTCCACCAAACCAATGGAAGTACTTACCCAAAGCGAGCCTTGGGTATCCTGCAAAAGGGAATAAACCCTTGGAACCTGATCTTTAGTATCATCTGTGAGCGGAATATTTGAAAAGACACCGTTGCGCGTATCCAGCAGATCGAGCCCCCCTGAACTACCTACATAAAGCTTACTCGAATCTCCCACCACAGGTTCCAGTGCCCAAATATTATCACGGCCTGTGTATTCTTCAGGTGTATCACGAAGGAAACGTTTAACTTTCCCGGTAGCACGATTTAGCAGGTTAAGACCACCCGAACCGCCTACCCAGAACCCTCCTTGATCGTCTTCTACAAAAACATTAAACCTCCTGTTAAGAAGTGTATTGGGGTCATTGGGGTCATGATTGTACCGGTTAATTTTATCACTATTTGCATCAAATTGCGTCAAAAAATTGGGGTCTCCAACGGTGGCTACCCACAAGGAGCCTTCACTGTCTTCATAGATGCCCCAGACAAATCCAGGAGCCAGGCTTAAAGGATTGTCCGGGATGTTTTTTATGTGTTTAAAGTTCACAGCCCCAGGATTGAATTTATTCACACCCTTTAAGGTTGTTCCTGCCCACATCATTCCTGAACGATCTAAAAATAGGTCATAAATAAAATTTGAACTTAAACTATTGTTGTCCTCGGGATTGTGAACATAATTGGTGAATTGTTCGGTTCGCATATCAAAACGTGCAATACCACCAAGCCTGCCTCTCACGAGCCAAAGAACGTTTGGGTCATTTGGATCTGGAGCGATATCAAGAAATGAATTTCTTTGATTTTCGACTTTTTCCTCTGGCTGGATAAGAAATCGCTGGTATTTCTTAGTTTCCCGGTTAAAGCGAACAAGTCCGTGACCGGTCCCTAACCACATGATTTCCTGACTATCCTCTGGGATGTGAAGCGCAATTACAACCAAGGAATCGCCCTGAAAGCTGGCTCGCCCCGGAACGTGTAAATAATTTTCGATCGAATTAGATTTAGGGTCAATTCTACTCAGCCCATTGGGCGTTCCTGCCCAGATATAACCGTTCTGGTCTTCTTCTATATCTAAGACTACATCTGAAAGAATGGAAGCGGGCTCTTCTGGTTTATGCAGATATGTTGTGAACACTCCCTCTTCACCCTTCCGCATGCGATTTAGCCCGGAACCATATGAACTTACCCAGAGATCCCCATTACTGCCTTCAAATACTTTCTTTACATCGTTTGTAGAAATGCTGGAAGGATTATCCTCATCATATTGATAATGTACGGCTTTTCCAGTTGCCGGATTCAAGCGATTAAGACCGCGGATGGTAGCCACCCAAAGATCACCATTTTGGGATTCATTAATGGAATTTATAGTGCCCGATAGCAATGAAGTAGAATCGAACGGGATGGATGTAAATACCTTGAATTCGTGGCCATCGTATCGGTGCAAGCCAGTTTGCGTACCCATCCAGATAAATCCTTTTTTATCCTGAAAGATGCTGCTCACGTCACCTTGGGTTAGTCCATCTTCGACACCCAGTTTCTCAAAACGCAGTACTGGAGCCTCACTTGATAAAATCGGAATTTTAAGGTCGTTTTCTAATTGTGCGCTACAGAATACCGGTAGAAATAACATGTTGAAGATTAATACTGAGGTAAAAAGCAACTGATTAAAAGAGAATGAAGAATGTACAGTATTCGCCTGCCCCATATCGCTTGATATTATCTGTTTTTCTCTTTTCATATATGTATTTTTAACTGTCTTTTTAAATCTTTGTTTATTGCATCTAAGCTGGTAAAGTAATTGAAAATTCAGCTCCTTTACCTACTGACGAGATTACTGTTAGCGACCCCCCATGTGCCTTCACTATATCATAACTTAAACTAAGGCCTAGACCGGTGCCTTGTCCTGTGGGCTTTGTGGTAAAGAAAGGTTGGAATATTTTATCCAATACATGTTGGGGTATACCGTTACCATTATCGGTTACCTTAATTTCCAAATAGTCCCCTGTCTTTTTTGTGCTTACCGAAACGATAGGTTTAAAATGTTCGTCCTGTTGTTTTTTCTCGTTCACCGCATAAAAGGCATTGGTAATCAGGTTCAAGATAACACGCCCTATGTCTTGGGGTGTTACGTTTACCTTGCCAATAGTTTCATCGAAATCGGTTACCAATTCGGCATTGAACGATTTGTCCTTGGCCCGCAAGCCGTGATAGGCCAAGCGCACGTATTCATCTGCCAAAGCATTGATGTCCGTTGGTTCTTTGGTACCGCTGCTGCTTCTGCTGTGCTGTAGCATTCCTTTTACAATGGCGTCCGCACGTTTGCCGTGGTGGGTTATTTTTTCCAGGTTTTGTTTGATGTCTGCCGATATGGCTTTCGCTTCTTCCAAATCGCCTTTATCCAACTCTTCGTTCATCTCGTCCACCAGTTCGTTGGTGACTTCACTGAAATTGTTGACAAAGTTCAGCGGGTTTTGAATTTCGTGGGCAATGCCGGCCGTGAGTTCACCTAGACTTGCCATTTTTTCAGACTGGATGAGTTGGGTCTGAGTGGCTTTTAGGTTTTCGAGAGACTCTTTCAGTTCAGAAGTCCGGTTTGCAACTTTTTCTTCCAGAATCACATTTTGTTGGCTCAGCAGCTCCTTTTTTTCTTCCGTCACCTTCAAAACTTTCTGGCTTTCAGTATAGGCATCGTTCAAAGCTTCCTTCAGTCTGGCCGAAATAAAAATGAGAAAAAATAAGGGAGTACTGAGTATTCCCAGAGTAAGCATGGGCTTTTCATACTCAAAAAAAAGATCAATCGAATATTTGTGAATATTGAGATAGACTATAGTAGCTAGCAACGGAAAAACCACCCCCGCCACAATTGCCCATTGCGCTCCTTTAATGGTCTTTCTGTTCTTAAAGAATAGTGATCCATAGTAGCCCAACATCCCAGTAAAAACAATCCCAAATGGCCAGGAAATGGAATAGTAATGGGCGATAGGATTTGCTAACAGCACCAAGACAAAGATCAGTCTAGACCAAAACGAAATCTTCTTGATCAGCATCCACTCCAAAGTAAAGAGTCCAAACAGAATCGAAATCGCCTGAAATGTAATCATGAACAGGAATCGGACCTTTTCGGCGGTATACGAAATCTCGAAAAAGGAGCCGTAAAAGATAGAAAGTGACGTAATCAAAACAGCGGTAGTCAACCATGCTACCAATTTAAAAATGGTTTGATCTGGATTCAAATAAACCAGTAGCCAAAAGAGGAAAAATAAAAGAAAGGAAACCGCTATAGAGATAGCCCCAAAAATATGTGTGCTTTTATAGTCTGCTTGCACTCGTTTGAGATATTCCGGTCCGGTAAGGCTAATGAGCCGCCGAAAATTTTCAGGCTTCATTTGGATTTCTCGCTGGGTGAAATGCGTCTCGTAGTTGACCAGATGAATGGCAAGTAGGTATTCCCTTCCCACTTCCAAATTGATTGGTGCAGGATATTTCAGGGTTGGATTGAAAGCTTCAAAGTTTTCCCCAGTACTGCCAAATGAATGAACCAACTCCCCATCTAAATAGATATCTGTGGCCGGCCAAAATTCCCGAGCCAATCCCAATGGCAAATCTTCGAAAGACGCATCGAGTTTAATTCGGATTCGAAACCAGCCCTCAATTCTTCCGTGTTCATCTTCAAAGGCTGATGAGAGTTCGGTTGGCTTCAAGCTTTTCCAATCAGTGATATCTAGGTTAGTGTCGGCTCCATTGACCACTACTCCTGCTTTAAAAATCCAACTTTGCAAAGGCGCTAGAAACAAGCGTTCTTGCGATTGAAATTGTGCTGTAGAGAGCACTTCTACATGCTGCTGTGCAAAGCTGACTTGACTTAAAAGTAAGAATAAAAGGAAGCACTTTCTCATACGCTTTCCGCTTTTACAGGTAATACGATAGTAAACACACTACCTTCTCCCTCATTAGTCTCCACCTTTAACTCCCCACCATGCCCTTTGGTCACAATATCATAACTCATAGACAAGCCCAGCCCGGTTCCTTGCCCCGTGGGTTTGGTGGTGAAAAAAGGCTGGAATATTTTATCAACGATATTTTTTGGGATGCCTTTACCATTATCCTTTACCCAGATTTGCACACTTTCTTCTGTTTTTTTGGTACATACGGATACCGTTGGCTTAAAACTTTCATACTTAGTTACTTGCTTACGCTCGTTGGTGGCATAAAAAGCATTGGTAATCAAATTTAAGATGACGCGCCCAATATCTTGGGGAATGACATTGACCGCTTCAATGGACTCATCAAAATCCGTTATTAGTTCGGCATTAAAAGATTTATCCTTGGCACGCAGACCATGGTAGGCCAAACGAAGGTATTCGTCCGCCAAGGCATTGATGTCCGTAGGTTCTTTGGTCCCTGTGCTAGATCTAGAATGTTGCAGCATCCCTTTAACAATACCATCTGCCCGCTTGCCGTGGTGGTTAATTTTTTCCAGGTTTTGAATTACATCTTCCATTATCGCCTTTACTTCTTCAAAGTCACCGTTCTCTATTTCTTCCTTCATTTCCTCAAGCAGTTCTTTACTAACTTCGGAGAAATTATTGACAAAGTTCAACGGATTTTGAATCTCATGGGCAATGCCGGCGGTCAATTCCCCAAGCGAAGCCATTTTTTCAGATTGTATGAGTTGAGTTTGGGTCTGTTGTAACTCTGAAAGCGCTTCTTCCGCCCGTTGTTTCTGAGTTTGTAACCTAATAAGGTTTTGTTGGGCAAGCAGCGTTTGTTCTTCTGCTTTTTGCAGATCTAGAAAACGTATGTAGGCCTGCTCGAATACCCTTCCAAACCGGACGATAACTGCATTGTCCTCTTTGGAGAAGGCTTCCTCCGAGTATCTGATCAACTGAATGCCCGAATTTTTCATAAAGGTCAAGGTGGTCGTAAACCCAGTACAGGTCTTCATAAACGCCACAATTTCCGGATTAAAGGAATTTCCGGTTCCCATTAGGGCCTTAAAATAGTCCTTCATCACCTTTCCGGTATAGGTTTTGGCGAAAAATTCTGGTCGTTCCTTTATGGCTTTATTAAATTCCCGCTGTACTTGAGTCTCATTATTATACGGTATGCGCAAGGGTTTTTTAGAATTGGCACCTCCTACCCAAACATCATAATCAGAGTCGTTGTCAATAACCCCGCTCATGGCCAAAGCGTCAATTTTTAGGCCTACAGCACGTACTTGTTCCAGTATTTCGTTCGCAACGTTCTGCATTTCACTACTCTCGCTCATTTCCAAGGAGCGACTTCTTACTTTTTCCAAGGCCGCCTCAATCTGGGCTTCTCTTGCTTGTGCTTCTGCTTTTTCAAGGTCTAGAAAGCGTGTGTAGGATTGCTCAAAGACTTGTCCAAATCGAGCAATAATTTTATTCTCATAATCAGAATAGGGTAGTGATTGGTTGTTGGCAATCGCCAACATAATATTTGGATGAATTGAAACAGATCTTGCCAAGCCTTTAGACATTTGATAGTCACTAATTTCTTTGGACCAGGCGTTCTTGTCAGAATGCTTGAGTAAATGTTGGAACCATTCTTGGTGTTCTTTAATTGAACTGACATCAGTAAAAAAAGGAAGCTTCTTTTTTTGAGCGTTTCTAAGTTTTCTAATCATTGGTATATCTTTATACGGCAGAATAAAACGAACAGGCTCAGGTAATCCGTATGGGGCCACCCAGAAACTGTAATCATCTTCATGATTGTTGTTTAAAAAACTAGCAGTACTAAATCTAAACCCTAAGGCTTGTAATTGTTCGGACACAACAAGTATTACTTCTAAAAGTTCGGTACTTTTCTGCATTCCCATCGAACGACTTCTTACTTTTTCTAAGGCAGCTTCTATTTGTGCTTCTCTAGCTTGTGCTTCTGCTTTTTGTAGGTCTAAAAAGCGGATATAGGTTTGTTCAAAGACTTTTGCAAAGCGCAAGAGGATGCTGTTCTCTTCTTCAGTATAAGGGATGCCTTCAAAATTCTCTATGTACAGGCCAATAGAATCGAGCAATACTGTTGATGCTGCAAGACCGGGACAGCTTAAATAAAAATCTTTTGTTGCTTTAGGTAAATCAGGAACATATGATAAAAGCTCCTTGTAAAATTTATTCTTTTCTTCAAAATTCAAATTGGTGGTAAAGAAGTTAGCCCCTTTTTCTTTTGCTTCATTAAATTGATTTGCCCAAACAGACTCAAAATATGGATGCGTTATTTTAGAAGGAATGTCCTGCTCATCAGCTATCCAAAAATGCCAGTCGCCTCTGGGTGTATAGTCAACAACAAAACCTGAGTGCTTAAGGTTAATCTTTAAATCCGTGAGTTGCTGATAAACAATTTTTATTACTTCTTTAAGCTCTTCACTTTTTTGCATACCCATAGAGCGGCTTCTTACCCGCTCTAAAGCTGTTTCAATCTGCGCTTCCCTAGCTTGTGCTTCCGCTTTTTGAAGATCTAGAAAGCGAGTGTACGTACGTTGAAATTCCTTGGAGAAACGATTGAGGATATTTTTTTCATCATCATCAAGCTCTCGTTTTATCATAATACCAAAACAACCATAGTCCATATAGGCATCTATATAGTATAATCCATCTGGAAATAATTCTGGTTGAAACTTAGTAACCCCATCAAGGAGTTCAGACCATGTGTTAAAGTAATCGTTGACATCTTTTGGTGCTACAGCGTTCACATGCACAGTTTCTCCACTTTCCCAAGCAACGTAACACGCTTCTATGGACGGTTCACTTTTGTCTAAAGGAAATGTTACCGCTTTATTCTTGTAGCTAGTTTTTCTTTTGTGGCGTTCATCCCATGTTGCCCAAAATAGATGATTCTTTTCATCTTCATCTGGTAACCATAAATAAGAAAATTCGGAATCTATACCCAGTAATTGTAGTTGTTCATGAAATACTTGGGTTGTTTTACTGAGCTCATCGGAACGTTGCATGAGCATGCTTTGTGTACGCGTACGTTCTAAGGCTGCTTCTATCTGCGCTTCTCTTGCCTGGGCTTCGGCTTTTTGAAGATCTAGGAATCGGGTGTAGGTCTGATCGAATACGTTTGTGAAACGTTTGAAAACAGGGTGGGCTTCCGGAACAGACTTATAGGTAATGAATAGAAGAAACCCGCGGCTGAATTTGCACAGATGATTTATCTGATAGGTAGGTAGTGAAAGACCTAGTGCCTCAATTTTTTCAAAGGTCGGACTGAGGTCTGGAAAGGATTTCATGTGCGTATAATGCTCTTCCAGTTCTTTGCCGCCCAGTTCCTGAACGAGCATGGTTTCGTCACTGAGGATAAATTCTCCCATTTCATCAAAGGATGCTTCCCCAAAAAGCCGCAGCTTAAAAGGTTCCTGCAGGGTGCCTTCGCTGCTCATCCATGCTTCAGCTGATTTTTTATCGTCGAAAAGGATATTATATCCGCAGCTCCAGGCGGGTATTCCCAAAGCTTGAATCTGGTTGAAAAGCAAGTTTGCCACTTCCGGAAGTTCATCACTGGATTGCATCCCCATGGTTCGGGAACGCACTTTTTCTAAAGCAACTTCAATTTTAGCTTCACGAGCTTGAGCTTCTGCTTTTTGAAGATCCAGAAATCGGGTATAGGTCAGGTCAAATACTTGTGCAAATCGCTTGAATATTTCTTCCGCTTCACAGGGGACTTCGGTGATGATCACCAGGTAACCGGTTTTGAAATAAGCAGCATGTAATCGCTGCCAGCTCGGACGGGGTATACCTGAACTCTCCATTCCCTCAAAAATCTGCGCGGCAATAGGAATTTTTAATAACCAATCATAATGCTCTTGGAGTTGCTTGTCTTCCAGCGTTACTGTTCGGTAGTTTTCGCCCTTTTCCCAACCTTCATAGAGATGCGCATGAGCATAATCTCCAAAATTCGGAAGGAAGAAGGGGTCGATTAATCCATTATCCGCACTCAGCCACCACTCGTCTTCCTGGCGATCTTTTTCACAAAGGACAAGTCCGCAAGTCCATAAATTATCAACCAAGGTATTCAACTCATCAAATAAAAGGATGGCAACGTCACCCAATTCCTCTGCTTTTTGCATGCCCATGGTTCGGGATCGAATCTTTTCAAGCGCGACTTCGATCTTTGCTTCCCGCGCTTGTGCTTCTGCTTTTTGCAGGTCGAGAAAGCGGGTGTAGGCTTGCTCGAAAACCTTTCCAAAACGCTCTAAAATTTCCAGATCAGCCTCCGAGATTTCATTTACACTGACTGTCTGTAGTCCGCTATACTTGAAAAATGTGAAGCCTGCCACATAGCGTTCGAGTGCTTTATTCGCCTCCTGGACATGTTTGGGAAACCGCCTGAATTCAGTGTCTGAGTATAAATATTCATCGTAAATTTTTTTCTCTTCGCCTTCAATTGTGTAAACAAATCGCTTATCCTGAGCTTTCCAGGCATTCCACATGGCACGATGAAAGTCGTAGTCTTCAAACTTCATGTAATAGGATTCAGCATCTTTTCCTGTTTCAGGATTGGCTGCCCAAACGGTATTACTCATGTCTTCCTCGTCAATAAGATTGATGATGCAGAAGGTGAGCGTAAATTCTAGGTTAGTGAACTCTTGCAGAAGGGTATCTACCACTGCAGATAATTCCGAAGAATGATGCATTGCAAGGCTTCTAGACCTGACGCGCTCCAATGCCGCTTCTATCTGCGCTTCCCTTGCCTGCGCCTCTGCTTTTTGCAGGTCGAGAAAGCGGGTGTACGTTTGCTCAAACACCTTGGCAAAGCGCTTGAAAATATCGTGGGCCTCGGGCACAAAATCCAAAGTAATAAATAGGAGATAACCATATTTGAAAAAGGTGGCGTGGTCTATCTGTTTCTCAGGAAACGAACCGCCATTGGCTTTCAATTCCCTGAGTGCTTTCCCCATCACAGGAAGGGTGCACAAATAGTCATAATGAGCGGCACAAGCATCACCCTCAAATTCTTTGATGTACAATGATTCCCCTCTCTTCCCAGCTTCATAGTATTCCAAAAAGACATTTTCTCTTGGGGTACGGTAAACAGGCATGGTACCTTGTTCCGAGCTAAACCATTCCGTTGCATCGTTTTGTCCATAAATATTAAAGGCACAACCTCTAGTCCTAATACCCAGGGACCGTACTTGTTGGTCTAACAGGAACGAAGCTTCCTGCAATTCATCACTATGTTGCATGGCCATAGTTCGGCTTCTCACTTTCTCCAACGCCAACTCTATTTGAACTTCCCTGGCTTGCTTTTCTGCTTTCTGTAAGTCTAAAAAACGTCTGTGTGCTAGGTCAAAAGCACCAGCAAATTGTACTAAAATTTGTAAATCTTCTGCAGGAGGATTTTTTACGACACCGGGTAAGGAGTATCCAATTTCACCATGGGTGGTGCGCGCCATAATAAACGTTAGCCCTCCAATATGTTTTATGTCATCATGAGTTGGTGCTTGGGGATCAATATTCTTAAAATCACCTAGCTGGACCATTTTATCTACATAACTGATGGCCGCCTTTGTATTCATAGGGTAAATGACGGTAGCCTCATCGCTCTCTTCCCAATTGGCCAATAGCGGAATGTCTCCATGCATATGTCTGGGCAATGTCATTACAAAACCAATTTTACTACCATCGCCAGAGGTCATGGCTTTTTCATAGGTTTCTGGCAACCACATCATGTGCCAGAAGTAGTGTGCCTCGTGACCAAGTTTGGTAAATTCATTGCGCATGGTCACCACAATATCCAGTAAGTCTGAGGATTGTTGCATGGCAACAGCTTGGGCCCTAATACGTTCTAAAGCACCTTCGACTTCAAGCTCACGGTTTTTTTCTTCGAGCTCAAACGTGCGACGCTTTATGGCGTCCCGTAATTCTTGATTTTCAGCATTCACTTTTTCAAAACCTATGGTTTCTCCAGCGTCTGCCTTGGCATCTGTAGTAGAAAAGTGTTGGTATATAAATTTCCAGTTCCTTGCTTTCCTTTGCATTACCGACGAAAATCGAAACCGGCCGTAATAGAACCATTTCTCGCCATTTAAAAACCAAGCATCAAAAGCATGGGTTATAAAAATGAGTTCACCAAATTGCTCTAGTATTTTGATTTCGTTTCTTACATCACTTTTTCCGGCTAGTTGCTCCGCGGTATTCTTAAAGAAATTTGTAGTTTCTTTTCGATTTAAGAATTCTTCGTTAATTGTGGAACCAATAAAGTGGTAGGTATCGTCAAAATAAGAATCGTAGGTAGCAACATCTCCGTTAAGATAACTGTGCAACCAAGTTTCATAGGTCTCAAGAATTTCACTCTCTATTTCTCTGGTCAGTTGCATGGTTTACCTATTTTAGGGAATAATGACAATAAACTTACTGTCCTTTCCCATATTAGCTTCCACTTTTCGCACCCCGTTGTAAGATTTTATCACAGCACAACCTAGACGTAAACCCAAGCCACCACTTAGACCTCTACGTCTGGTAGAAATTGCTAAGAATCCTATTTTTATTTGATAAAATAAGGTGTCGGTCGCTTCGCGAACTAAAACGGCGAACTTCAAAACAAACGCCGTATGTGCCGTACTACTATCCGACAGGGACTGTTTTAATTTATGGTCAAGGTCAAGCCCGATTTTTGAACGAAAGAATTTAGACTTCATCTTTTTGTATAAGGTTGTAGCCCAAGGGTTTACCAAGGATTAAAAATTGATGTGATTCTACAAAAAAAAATGTCCGGGGAAGGAAAATTAAATATACCTAAAAAAGAATGAATTGGAAAGGAATAAGCTTAATTCACACCGATATTTACTGGTTTTTCTTTATAACAAGCCTAAGGATATAATTTTAGATTTTTAACCTTAATAATTGAAATATTCCTTCCCTGAACTACCATGTATATTTTGATGCTACTCCTATTTTTAGCAAGGTACATGCCTTATCCCCTCCCCTAGCGTATTTCACGTTAGCAATATTTTGCAAAGAATAACCTCTCAAAATCCTTGCAGTAGTTAGTGAAGACCAGTATAAAGGGAGAGAAACAGCTTCGGGAACTAACTACACCACTACTATGGCCTAGAATTCCACAGGTTTTACTACTGAACGGAATTCCTTTCATTGAACAATGTCTATTAGTAGGCAGTTGCGGTAGGTAATAAGCAAAAAAATGCCTACTGCAAACTGCTACTTTGAAAAACTTATTAGCGCGGACGGTCAGGGAAAGTGAGATGCATTAAAGGGCATAGTTTTAACCGCGTCGGGAACTAAATAAAACTCGTTTAAAAAAAGAAGTTTTATTTTGTTAAGCCCTTTTATGCCCTTTGCTCGGACACCATCCGCCCCCCTATGAAGATGTTCTCCTCCTTGGATTCCTGTTGTTTGGTTCACCAAGCTAGGAATTCTAACCTTCATTTTATATTATCCAAGGGTCTATTTTAGTCGTAAAATAGCTTAGGTGTTAGTTCTTAATAGGTGCCACAGGAGTAGTACCGTATAGCACATTCCCTGCCGCTTCATATTTGTCCCCTTTTGTCCAAAAGGGTTTTTCGGGATCGTTGGCTATCAACCGACCGGAAAGCACATAACCCTGATAAAATTTTAGCAAATACTCATAATCAAGACCGTCCGCCTCATCTCCAGGTTGGTGGTAGTATTTATTTATTTCATCATCAAAGGCATCAAATCCGGTAGAATAGGTAGGTGCGGGTATTCCCACGCTGGCAAAACTAACATTGTCGCTACGATCAAACAGCCCTTGTTCGGGCGCGGGATCATCTATGGCCTTAAGTCCAAAAGTGGACGCGCCTTCCACGATATGTTTTTGGGCGGTTGTCCTACTTAATCCTATGACGGTTGCCAAGCTTGTATTATTGTATCCGGCACCATCGGTATTAAATCCATATACGATTTGCTTTAAAGGAAAACTTGGATTTTGCACATAGTATTGACTTCCTAATAAGCCTTTTTCCTCTCCCGTAAATAGAATGAACACCGCGGAACGTTTTGTCGGATATTTCCCTATATTTTCTGCCATGCTCAAAACGGCCGTGGTACCTATGGCGTTGTCACGGGCGCCGTTATAAATACTATCTCCTTGGGCATCTGGTTCGCCGATACCTACATGATCATAGTGTGCGGAATACATAATGTACTCCTCCTTTAGTTCTGGATCTGTACCTTCCAATACGCCAACTACATTCTGAGTCACAAGAATTTCCTCTTTTTTTCCGTCCGTTTCAATTTCATAGGATATCTTAGATTTTTCCAATTTATCTAGTTTTTCAGAAGTTGTATTTACCCAAAGATGGATAAAATTATTAGACGCGTTTTCGTCTTCGTTAGCATCAGGAATCTGAACACTTTCACCCATAAAATGCGAAATTCGTGACCACCAGTCCTCTTCTAGTAATGTCATCTCCAAGAGACCGATTGCTCCATTTTTCATCGCCATGGCCCGCTTGTCCTTGTGTGCCGCAAAAACAGCTCTGGCTTCCGCAGACTCTGGGGTACCGCCTCTTACTACAACTATTTTCCCATTTACATTTTTTCCTTTGTAATCGGCTTCACCTCCATAACCAAGATACATAGCATCTCCGGAAAGCTTGGTTGCTTTTGCGGCTACTGCAATGATGTGCGGTTGATTCTCCCCATTAAGCCCCACCTTCATTAGGCTTGGCGGTGCCGTTTGTGTAAGGTTGAAGGTTTGATAGTAGGAATTGGTCGCAGGATCCGGCTTTACGCCATAACTTCGTAATGTATTGGCTAAATAACTGGCCGCTATTTTATTTTCTGGAGTGCCTGTACCACGGCCTTTTAAGAGGTCATCCGCTATAAAATAGATATGGCCTTCAATTTTATTTTTGTCCACGGTTTCGGCTGCTTTTTCGGCATCCGTCTGGGCGAAAGCAGAACTTATAATCGTTAATAAGGCTAAGGTTACAAAATGTTTCATGCTTCTAATCTTAATTGTTTTTAATATATTGATTCTAAATATAGTACTCTCGCTATTACCGCAACTTCCCAAAAATAAACTTTAATTCTGTTTATTACCCTTTGCCGGGGTCGGGAATTTTAGTGGGTTCAAATGTGTTATTCATTTTTTGGTTTTGTGTTGAATTTAATGGTTTGTATATAGGTTTTATGAAGGTTTAATCATCGGTTTCAGCGACTTTTGAAAATACTTCCCCCATAAACTCGAACTGATTGATCTTGCCATTCGCATCGAGCTCAAAATGGGTCATTATCTTTTCAAGGAAGCGCGGGTCTTTGTTGGTCTGAAACGTGTTGAAATGCCAATGTTCCAGATCATAGGAAATGAAATCGTTAAAATTGACCTGCAGTTTAGCGCCCTGAACAGAAATTTTACCCGTCCCTAACATGTCATTGGTGTAACTGCCTTCATATGCTTCTAAGGGCAAACTTGGTTTGGTGTCCTTTTTACGTTCGATCAGTTTCTTTTTTGATGTCTCCAGATTCTTTTTCTTGAAACCTGCATACAGATCAAAAACCTCTGCATGCCAATCGCGACTATCATCGTTAAAAGCGTAAAGATCCATAGCCTTATATAGAATGGCGTGCCGAAGCTCCGCATGGTCCAGATTGGCAAAAACATAAACGGCGGTATTTTGATCGTGCATGATTCCTGCAATGGCAACCAGACCAAAAAGACTGCCGGTATGAAAATCGAGCTTATGGCCCTTATAATCTTGTTGGAACCAACCAAGACCGTAGGTGTTCCAATTGGGTTTGGTAAGAGCGTTTGTTGGATATATACCACTAGAACCTAAAAAAGATTGCGGCTCAAAAAGGTATTTAAAGGTCTTCGGTTGTACCAAGGTATCCGACTTATACACACCATCATTCACCAAAAAGGTCAAATAGTTGGAAATGTCATTGGCCGTGGAACAGATCATTCCTGCAGGGCCTATTTGATCGGAGAATCCGTAATCGACTTCCACCAGCCCATCTTCGGGGTCATCTGAATAGGGCGTTACATAATTACCCTCCTTAAAAATATCCTTGGCCAAGGCTTGGGTTCTGGTCATTTCCAAAGGATTGAAAATACGTTCCTTCACAAACTCGTTCCAGGGTTTTCCACTTGCCGCCGCAATAACTTCGCCGGCAACGGCATACATAATATTTTGATATGTAAACCCACCACGGAGCGGATAGGTATTTTGAGCAAACTGAAACCTTTTAATGGTTTCTCGGGTAGAAAGGCTGTCTAAGGTCCATAAGGCATCCGCATTGCCAATACCTAGATTATGGGTCAGCAAATCCTTAACTCTGGCATCTGCCGTAATGTAAGGGTCGGACAATTTAAAATAAGGAACGTGGTCTACCACTTTATCGTCCCAATTCAGCTTGCCATCGTCTACCAACATACCCATGGCAATAGCCACTACGGCTTTGGTGGTAGAGGCCATATTAAACAAGGTATTCCCGTCTACAGGCTCTTTCTTTTCCAAATTTTTGACCCCGTAGGTCTTGTTAAAGACGACTTCGCCATCTTTCACTACGATGGTAGCCAACCCTGGAATTTTCCAATCCTTCATGCCCTTAACGATCATGGCATCCAGTTTTTTGTTGTTCGCTGTGTCTTGGGCACTGCTAGATAGGACAAACGCAAAAAGATAGATAAGAACTATGTGATTTTTCATCTATTGATATTTATTAGTTTTAAGGTCGGAACTGTCTGCTTACAGGCAGGTGTAATTCGCCAATAAACACTTAGTTCAACGCTTTTTATCTGTTGCTTAGCTATTCCCAAAACTATAGCTTAATGTAAATCCGTTTTTTGTTGAGCCACCACCCAATAGCCCAGCAGACGAGCATAAAGACTACCGCCGTTATCAAAGACCCAAAGGCGCCGGGAAATATGTTTTGAAAAATACGTTCACTTACCCATTCAAAAGTATTTAGTCCAGAACTGGTAGGGATGGTTAGTAGACTTATCAATAATAGCTCCGAGAACAAATAGATGAACAGAGGGTTTTTTCCAAAAACATCGAAAAACCGTACGCCAAACTTGATTTCTTTTATTTCGATTCCGTAAATCAAAACAGCCATAATCGAGAGGTCCAAGCCAATGGTATATAGTACAAAAGAACTGGTCCAAAGTTTTTTGGAAATGGGAAAAACCAAATCCCACCACAATGCCAAGGAAGTGATGAGAAATCCGGCAATAAGCACAAGAGCCAAGCCTTCAAAAGTCTTACCTTTCCTTTGTACAAAAACACCTGCCAAATATCCTGCAAGCACATTTACGATAGCGGGCAAGGTACTTAAAATGCCTTCCGGATCAAACGTAACCTTATCCCCTTTATAAATATGGCCTTCCCCTAAAATGGCAAAATCGAGTTTTGTACCTGCATTGGTGGCCATTTCGAGGACACCTCCAGGTTCGCCGAATAGATAAAGTATGCCCCAGTAGGCCAATAAGGCAACTACTGAAAAAACAACCACCGCTTTTTGGGAGACATAGTAGATAAGAACGGACGCAAAAAAGTAACACAGGGCGATACGTTGCAATACGCCCATGATGCGGGTTTCGCTAAATGGTTTTAGTTCCCAACCGTCTCCCCCTTTTTCGATAAAAGGATACCAGTACATTAAAAATCCAAACAGGAAAATCAAAAAAGTCCGTTTAAGTACTTTTTTCCAAAATAAGCCTGGGTCCCCTGCCATTAATTTTCCCATAGAGAAACTCATGGCATTACCCATGACAAAAAGAAAAGTGGGAAACACCAAATCGGCAAGGGTAAAGCCAAACCATTCCGCGTGGGACAAATAGGGATATATGTCCGCTCCCGCCCCAGGACTGTTTACAATAATCATTAAACAGATAGTCAGGCCTCGAAAAACGTCCAACGATAAAAAACGACCCGAAAGTTGATTTACTTCATTCATTATTTGGTTATTAGTTGGTTGCTACCTTGGAAATTTTAAAGATATAGTATTTAATTCTTCAATACCTTTTAAACAATCAGGGTCAAGTTAGTAAAAGTCCAATCAACTTCTTCAATTTCATCCCTGCCCATAGGTGCAAAATTTTCAAAGCTTTTTTTGGTTTCCGGGACAGCGGGTTGCTTATTGCTTTTTCATCAAATAACTCCCGTAAACCTTGTCTGTTCTACAAACACCATCTTTGATCCTAATGCTGGTGTTGCCGTCCATCCAAGTGTGATTTCCGATATAAGTGCTTAGGGTATCATGGGGCAATTCTTGTGGCACAAGACTTTCAAATTCATCTATTTCTGTATAGCTGTCAATGCCTGAGGTATGGTTGAGCAATTGCTCTATGGTAATTTTTCTTCCCTTGGTATCATAATCCATGTACATCGTAAAATCATCTTCCAAGGCAAGTTTTCCAGCCTCGACCAACTTTAGAATAGCAACCGCGGTGAATTGTTTGGTAACGGAACCAATTTCAAAACTGGCATTTTCGGGCATGGGGACTTCTAGTTCTAAACTGGCTTTACCGTATGACTTTTTAAGGAGCGTCTTCCCTTTTTGATGTATGAGAATGGCACCGCCTGCAATTTTGGTGCTATCGAGACTCGCTTTAAAAAGGGAGTCGGAATAGCGTTCCAAGTCTGATAAAGAAGCTTTTACTACCGTATGTTCATTTTTACAGCTGCCTACTAGAATAACTGCAAATAGTACTAAGATTGTTGTTTTCATTTTCCTATTTTTCGATCATATAACCTCTATCCCCCACCTTCCGCAATCCACTCTTCAATCGTAAACCTTAAAGCACTCAAAGGGATAGATCCATTTTCCAAAATTTTGGAATGAAACTCCTTTATATTGAAATTTTCACCCAACTTTTCTTCTGCCATGGTACGAAGTGCTTTTATTTCCTCGCCACCTGCATCATAAGAGGTGAGTTGGGCGGGCCAAACAATACTTCTCTGGTATAATGTTAATGCCATATCCGTGCTAAATCCCGACTCCATAATATAACTGATAACCTCTTGTTTTGACCAATCTTTTGTGTGCAGCCCAGGATCATAAACGAAACCTCTTGGCATATAGGCACGTCTTCTGATCAGGGCTAATTTACTTTCGTATAAGCCCATTTCTTCCGACAATTGTTCGCTATATCGCGCCCAGCCTTCCACATAACTTCCAAATTCAATCCACTTTGAAACAGGATGTAAGCCTTTCAAATCTTTTGCTATGCCTAGTTGTAAATGATGACCAGGATAGGCCTCATGAAAGGTAAGTATTTCATTATCGCTCCGTTTTTGCTGTGTTATATTTTTTAGATTTATTCTGTAATAAGCGGGCTTGTTTCCTGTGGCGGTTTCATAGCTTCCCACGCCAGATTCGTAATCTTCATAAGGTTTAATGGTAACTTCGGAAGAGGGTAGTACCGCAAACCATTTTTCTGATTCATTTTTGGCGTTTAAAAGCAGTTTTGAATTGAAGGCTAAAATTTCTTCGGAAGAACTAAAAGTATTGGAAGGATCGTTAAGCACTAATTGTATAATTTCAGCAAAGTCGTTCGTTTTATAGACCTCAAAACCTAGTTTAGAAACACTAGCTTTATTTTCAGCTACTATTTTTTGACCCAATTGAAATAGCTCTTCTGCAGCTATATTGGTCGTTGTTTGACTTCTGATATAGGCTTGGTAACAATCGCTTCCATTGGGTAGGGATGTAAGGGCAATCTCATCTCTTGCGTTCGGCCTATATGTTGTTACCAGATAGTCTTGATATTTAGCAAGACTAGACAGCACTGTTTGCTTTACCAAGGCCTCCCAATCTTCTTTAAATATAGGGTCTTCATCTCTTTTGGCGGGAGACATAAATGGCGAATCGGCTATGGGGTAGTCTTGCAACACCTGAAGTTGAGCAATCACAAGATCCACTATTTCTTTGGGCATGCTATAGCCCTCGGCGATTCCTTTTTCTAAATTGCTAATTTCGGTGGTAACGAATGCTGGTAATTTGTTCCATCGCTCAAAAGCTTGTTTACGAAGCTCGGCTGTACCTACGGGTTGAAATTCAGCTAATGAAACCCACTTTGACTGCCAACCGTTCAGATGATCAACATCCCAAAGGTTTCTTTTGCAAATCCGTAAGCCCATGTTCGCCTCTAGCTCTTCCTTTAATAACCAATAGGTTATTTTATCTTTCTGTTCGGTAATTTGAGCGACTTCCAGTTTAGAGAGTTCACTATAAAGACTGTCTTGATACTGTTCCCACTCAGAAAACGCTTCTAATTCATTCGAAGTAATACCATTATGTTCAGGAAGTTCAATGTCTAGATAATAGGCACGCTCTGGAAAGGTGTTTAACAGCCTATCATAATAAGAATCTGCCAATGCAACAATGGAAGGTACATCTGTTTGTTTTTTGATGTTTTCTGAACAGCCTAAAAGGGCAATTAGTGTAATGAAATAAAAATAGTTTTTCATGATACGTTGTATTTTAAAATTTTACTCCTTCCTCGGCAAACGCACATCTTCTTGCGCAATTTGATACACCAGCGCAGCGATTACAGTCGCATTCACCATCATATCACGTTCTGGCACATACTCTAGGACATCCAAATTGGTGTGGTGCGTTACGGTACTATAATTTAATTCATCTTGAATGATTTGAAACGCAGGTATCTTGTAATAGTCAAAAACCACATGATCGGTTCCGCCTGTGTTTTCAATGGTTAAAGCATTCACATCTAAATTTGTGTAGGGTTTTAGCATCTCTTCAAAAATTGGCCGTACCGCTTCATTTCCCTGTAAAAAGATGCCTCGCATTTGTCCAGCACCATTATCCATATTTATGTAGGCCGAAATTTTTTCTACTTCTGTTTTTAGAGTTGTTTTAGTTACTTTCCCATAGTGCTTTTCTGCGTAGGCCATAGAACCCAGATACCCTTGTTCTTCGCCACCCCAAAGGGCAATTCTAATGGTTCTCTTTGGTTTTAATCCAGATGCTTTGATAATTCGCATCACTTCCATCATTACGGCAGAACCTGCACCATTATCTGTCGTGCCAGATGCTGAATGCCAGGAGTCGAAGTGAGCACCAACCATAACAACTTCATCTTTTAATTTTGGGTCTGAACCCATAATTTCTCCGATAATGTTCACATTGTTTTCAGGTTTTAAATAGAGTTCTGAATCCAAATTGAATTTAATTTTTGGATTGATTCCTTTGACTATTAAGCGTTGTAATTTTCCGAAATTTTCTGCTGAAATCGCAAAATAAGGGATTGGCTTTGCATCCGTTTTTTTATAATTATAGGTGCCACCTGGATGAATTATACCTGGAAATAAAGGCCTTGTTGCCATAACATTCATAGCACCTTCTGTTTTTAAGAAGGCAAAAAAGGCATCATCCTTTCTCTTATAGATTTCAAACGCCGCGTCATCTTCAACTAAATCCATGTCTGAAGCAGAAGAATCCAACGAATTGTTTGGCGCAGTAACAATTGATTTTTCGGCCTCCTCAATTTGGTCTTTAGTAAATCGTGTCGAAAGTGGTTCAAATAGCATATTTTGTTTTGGAGCTGAACCAAACAATATGGTCTTACCTTTTAATTTTCCGCTCCATTGCTTTTTTACCTGTTCCATATCGACATGACTTTCGATCCAAACTAAATCTCCTGTTTGTGCACCGTTCGAGGGCTCTGTCCACGCATAGGGATAGGCCTGTATTTTCATATAGGCGGGTTCGGTCATTTCAACATTGAACGAGTTGACCTCCCAGCCCATACAATCGTCACAATAGTTTTCGAAATACACCTTGTCCATTCCCCAGTTTTCCATCGTTTTCTTTGCCCATTCCGCAGCAGTAAAATATTGGTCTGTTCCCGTCAATCGTGGACCATAGACATCGGACAAGTCGGTAATTAAATTCATGACTTGCGATTTCTGAAAACCTTCGGTATTAATTTTAGCAAGTGCTTGTGGTAGTGTTTGGCTTGTTGCCGCAAGTCCTATAAATAGGGATGCTGTAATAAGAATTTTAGATTTAATTTTCATTCTATTGATTTTATTGGGCATAGGTTACATTTGAATTCATATGTTGGGAACAGCTAACAAACTTACCTTGCCCCAGGAGGGCAGTGTAGTTTTATGTAATTCGTAAACAAGGTTGATAAGTGTGTAAAGGTACCCTCTCCTTCACGCATACCGTGCGATCTGTTTGGATAGGGCATAAATTGAAATTGCTTATTATGTTTTACCAATTCATTTATTAAAATTTCTGCGTTTTGGTAATGTACGTTGTCATCTGCGGTGCCGTGTATATATAACAAGTTCCCTTCTAAGTTTTTAGCGTGGGTAACGGGAGAGCCTGCTACAAAATCTTCCCTGTTTTCCTGTGGAAGGCCCATATAGCGTTCCTGATAAATATTATCGTAGGTTAACTGATTGGCGACGGCCGCGATGGAGATACCCGTTTTATAAATTTCAGGATAACGAAATAGTAGATTTAAGGTAGCAGATCCGCCACCACTCCACCCCCAAACCGCTATACGTTCTGGATCCACAAAATCCCATTTCAAAATTTCTTTGGCGGCCATCGCCTGGTCATCAATATTGATGACCCCAATTTTTCTATAAATAGATTTTCGCCATTCACGTCCTTTTGGGGCAGGGGTACCTCTGTTATCCAAAGAAATATAGATATACCCGTCCGCGGCCATGTCGCCATTATACAAACTTGAACCTACACCATACGTGTCGGTTACCGTGGTGCCAGCCGGTTCTGAATAGACATAAAACACCACCGGATATTTTTTGGTTGGATCAAAGTTGGTTGGTTTTACCATCCATCCGTCCATTTCTACGTTGTCTGCGGTAGTTATGCTAAAGAATTCAGTAGTTTTTTTCTTCTCCAATGTGGTTAGATTCAAAACAATACTTTCTTCATTGGTCAAGGCCTTATGATCGGCAACGGATATAAACTCTGTAGCCCGCTCTGTATAATGGTTTGTAAACGTATGTTCGGCATAGCTGCCATTGGACGAAAAGGAATAATCGTGGGTTCCTTTCAAGCGTTCGGGACTTAGCAATTCGGATTTTCCTTTTCCGTTCAGCTTTGTTCTATACAAATATTTCTGGGTTGCATTATCCGGAGAAGCCAAATAGTATACATAACCTTCTTTAGCATTTACGTGTTTTACATCGATTACATCATATTCGCCCTTTGTAATAAGCACCTCTGGCTTTCCTTCCAAAGAAACCTGATACAAGTGTCTCCATCCATCTTTTTCTGAAGCCCAAAGAATACTCTTCGTTTTTTCTAAAAAGCTGAAATTATTTGTATAATCTATTGCATACGGATTTCCCAATTGAAACAAATCTACCCAGGCAGCGTCCGTTTCTTCTTGAATAACCGTGGCGCTTCCCTTTGCCGCATCGGCAATATATAGTTTGCTTTGGTTTTGCTTTCTGTTCAATTGCTGAATGAGCAACTTGTTGGTCCTAGGAATATATTCCATCCGGACTAAATAGTTATTAGATGGATCGCCGGGAATATCCATCCACGTTGTAGTGCCGTCAGAAAGCTGTACCACGCCAACTTTACAGACCGAAGGGCTTTCGCCAACTTTAGGATATTCTAAAGGCACTAATTGAGAATAGATCGAATCTGTATTATTGATCATATAAAACTTTTTGATGCTGCTTGCATCTAGCTGCCAATAGGCAATGGAGGTGCTGTCCGGACTCCAACGGAAGCCATCCCGGCACGAAAACTCTTCCTCATACGCCCAATCAAAAGTGCCATTGATCAAGGTTACCGTGCCATCGGTGGTTAGAGCCTGAATCTTGCCGGTACTATACTCTTCGCTATATAAGTTATTTTCAGAAACGTAGGCTATTTTGGAGCCATCAGGAGAGAATTTTGCGAACATAAGCGAGGAAGACGGAAGGCTTTTCCCTAGTTGGGTAAGCGTAGCGGTTTTAAAGTCGAACACCCAATAATCCCCTTTTGTATGGAGCCGCCATACTTTTTTGGTATTGGTAAACAACAATACTTTTTGTTGGTCTTCTGAAAAGGTAAAATGTGCAACCTCTAAAGGTTCCGATTTTCCGACGGGCGTAAACTGCGCTTTTGAAATAACGGTTTTAACCTCTTTGTCGGGTAAGGTATACGTGACCAATTGGTTTTCTTCCAATTTAAAATAAGAATCCCCGTCGTTGGTCCAGTTTACTTGTGCTACGGAAGTAAAAGTGCAAGAGATAAAACAAATAAACAGGAGCGTTTTAAAGGTATTTAAGGATTTTTTCATGGGTTAGTTTAAAAAATTAAAAAAGTTCATTTTGATACGTACGTGTTTGATTACGAAATAAGGTTTTCGTCAAACCGGTGCCTCGTGGGTAATAGTTTGCCTTTTCATTTTACTAAATATAAATTAAAACTGTCATAAGAACTACCCATCAAGGACGAGCGCGCATCTTTCTTTTCCGAAGACGGTACATTTCTTAGCGAGGGAAAATTTTGAGACTTGAGAAGTGTGTTTCGATAACATTGGCAATAGATAGCATATTTTCTACTTTCGGAGGTACGGTAGACCGCAAGACAATCAATACTGTAGGAAAGTGATGCTGAAAGATATTGAAAAATTAACAGCATCAAGATACACTGGGCTTGGTAAAAACCAGCGAAACCTTTGTGCCGTTTTCTATTTGGTAGCTGATCGTGCCGTTCAATTGTTTAGTTAGTAAGTCAATGAGCATCGTTCCAAAGCCCGTTCCTTTAAGCGGTGCATTACTTATTTTGCCAATTCCATCATCCGAAATACGAAGTACAAGGTTATCATTGTTTGGCCCTTGGTGGGTTAAATTAACCCGAATAGTGCCCTCTGGTTTTCCTTCAAAAGCATACTTAAACGCATTGGTCAGCAGTTCGTTGGTAATCAAGCCCACCGAAATTGCCGTATCAACATCCAGCGCCAATTCGGGCATATCGCAGTCAATTTTTATCTTTCCTTCGGCATCAAACGAGTTGCGGATATTTTCGCCCAGGTTCACAAAATAATCCCGCATTTCAATGGAGGTCAAGTGTTCGCTCTGATACAATTTTTGGTGAATAATCCCCATGGAGTGCACCCGGTTTTGGCTCGAAAGCATGGCGGCCTGCACAGAAGGATCATCGATTTGCGACGATTGAAGGGCCAGTAAGCTCGATACGATTTCGAGGTTGTTTTTCACCCTGTGGTGGATTTCTTTTAGCAGCAGTTCGTTTTCTTTGTGGCGTTTGGCAAGTTGAATGTTTGAAATTTCAAGGTTTTTGTTCAAGTCCTCCAGTTGCTGATTTTTCTTCTTGTTTTTATTAAAAGTATACAACAAACCACCCAACATGATCACTAATAGTGCACCTGCCAAATAACTTAGCAACTGATTTTTTTGCTGCTGCTTTATGAATTCAGATTGGGAAGAAATAGTTTGGTCTTTTTGTTCGGTTTCGTACCTCACTCTTAGTTCACTTCTAAGTGCTTGATTCTCCTGATTTAGGGCATTAATGGCTATATCTTTTCCCTCCGTCATATATGTAAAGGCCAAATCTGGCTGATTGATTGCTTTATAGCTTTCTGCGAGCCATACATAGTGATTTTTTAATTCCTCGGAACTAAACACCTTTTTTTCTTTGAAATGCGCTACATAGTCTTTGAGGTATGGAATTGCTTTGGCATATTTTCCTTGTAAGTAATAAATGCTACCGATGCCGCCTTTCCAGCCATTGGCCATTTCATCTCCATATTTTTCTCGCATTCCACTCCATGAGAATTCAAAATCCTCCAGCGCGTCGTCATATCTTTCCAAATCTCTATAGGCTTGAGCTCGCCAAGCCCTAACGTTTAAAGTTTCTGATTTTTGGTATCGTTCGGGCAATTTAGGAATGAGGGCTAAACCCTTGTTTATGGCTTTTAGGGCCTCTTCTGGCGCTCCTGTTTTAAGATATATATCACTTTGACCCATTAATGCCCGTATCAAAGGATGTGTGTTTTCTTCTTCTTCGTAGGCAGAAACCACCATTTCGCTATAGTTCAATGCCGATCTATAATCCTTGGTGTTGGCGTATAAGTTGCTTAAAGATGCATGTATAGCATTAATATTTTTTTGGTCATTATTGGCTTGTGCCACTTTTAGTCCTTTAAAAAATTGAATCTCGGCTTCGGCATACCGTTGCATAAAGTCTAAGTCAAAGCCCACCGTTCTATATGCGCTACTTATCAATTCTTTTTCGTCAGTTTTTAAAAACTCTTGTAGTGCACTATTGTCGTAGAAATAAATAGAATCCTTATTTTCAGAGGAGATACTAAGGTAATGCCAGTTTGCCAATTCTTTGAAAACCTTGGCTATCATTATTGGTTTTTTAGTGGCCTTTGCACGTTTTAGCGTACTCCATAATTCCTCTTTAATTTGGGCATCATGCTCCCCGTTCATTTGATTGATGGCGTCCCCTAATTTCACTATGGCCGTATCTATTGGAAATGACCGAAAGTCAGGCAATTTAAGTTTATCTTCCTGGGCATGGACCAATTGACAAAAGAGCATAGGCCAAAGAATGTATAGCGGCAATTTAGCGCAAGCTTTAATCGGGGTTCTCATCAGTCGGTATTTGTTTATTCTTTACGGTCAAATTTAATTTGCCCATCCACATTTGGTTCATCGCTTTATATCTATTTTTTAAGATGCCGATGAACCTGAGGTTTCGGTGGGTGTCCACTTTTTGATAGGCCTCGTTTCATAGCTGTCCTTCGTTTTGGCTTGGTAATTTACAAAGTACATTTACAAGTATACATTCTTTTGAAAGTAAATTTTTTTGGTTGTTGCCATGCGGAGGCCACACTATACTCCTGCATAGGTAAAATCTAAACAGCGCTATTTTAAGCAATTAACAATTTTAAGAAACAGTGGGCTTGGCAAAAACCAGCGAAACCTTGGTGCCGTTATCTATTTGGTAGGTGATTGTGCCGTTCAATTGTTTTGTGAGTAAATAAATGAGCATTGTTCCGAAGCCCGTTCCTTTGCTCTTTTCGTCAATGATTTTTCCGATTCCGTCGTCAGATATGCGTAGTTCCAGATCATCATCGTTCGGCCCTTTACGGGTTAAATTTACCTGAATAGTTCCGTCTTTTTTTCCTTCAAAAGCATACTTAAACGCATTGGTCAGCAGTTCGTTGGCGATCAACCCTACCGAAATTGCCGTATCTACATCCAGCACCAATTCTGACATATCGCAGTCGATTTTTATCTTTCCTTCGGCATCAAACGAATTACGGATATTTTCGCCAAGGTTTACAAAATAATCCCGCATTTCGATAGAGGTCAAGTGTTCGCTCTGATATAATTTTTGATGGATAATCCCCATGGAATGGACCCGGTTTTGGCTCGAAAGCATGGCGGCCTGCACGGAGGGATCATCGATTTGAGAGGATTGAAGGGCCAGTAAGCTCGACACGATTTCGAGGTTGTTTTTCACCCTATGGTGAATTTCCTTGAGCAGCAATTCGTTTTCAGAAACCTTTTTATCAAGCAATTCATTTTTTAGGTTCAACTCGGAATTAAGGGTTTTTAGGCTTAGATTGTTTCGCTGTTTCAAGCGGTAGTTACGGTACAACAAAACAAGCAAAATGGCACCCGCAATCACCAAGAGTATCAATATGAGTTGCGTTTGTTTGTTCTGCGATAGTGCTTCCTGCTGGTTCATCACATTGATCTTCAATTCATTTTCACGGAGGCTTCGGGCATTTTTTTCGGTTTCAAGGGCCAAGTTTTCTGCTTCGTATTGTTTATAGAATGCTAATGCCTCTCCATAATTACCTTGCTTTTCATACGTGTTGGAAATAAGGTAAAGTGCGTCAATACCAAAGTATTTGAAATTATTGGCGATACATATCTCGTGTATTCTTTTAAATTCTTTGATGGCTTCGTCATATTTTCCTGCTTCGACCAATAATTCCCCTAAACTCATTACAATGGACACGTAACTATCTACATTGGTCATTTTATAGTTTTCAAGGAATGCTTTTCCTTTCAATAAGACCTCATTTGCTTCGTCATATTTTTCTTCTTGGAGTAAATCATAACCATCTACCGAATACACCCATCCATGATAAAAGGGGTTTTTGGATTGTGGCAATCTTTGCTTCATTAGTGAAAGGTAATGTTGCGCCGAATCTTGGTTTATGCCATCGTACCTCAAAAATAGTAACTGGTTGGAGGATGAAATTTCGGGTGCGTATTTTATGGGATCCAGCGTTTTGTACATCGCAATGCTTTCATCCAAATAGTTGTGGGCATTTTTCTTTTCGTCGGTATTGCCGTAGCGTTCTAAAAAATAGGCTTTGTCTCCCAAAAATTTAGCTCGTACTGCCGGTCTTTTATCGTCTTGTATGAGTTCCAATGCCTGGGTGAACAATGCAATAGCCTCTTTTAGTTCTGCCTTCTCCACTTTTATAGATGCCCAACGCCGTAGCAGGTCGTATTTGAGCAGCATGTCTTGGTCTTTTTTCGGGATAGCATTGAAATGGGCCATGCCTTTGGCCGCCAAAGAATCTACTGTAATAAAGGGGTGCGAACGGTTTCCCCTATCAATTATATCGTTATAGATTTCCGCTAAAAGTTGGTGTTGTAGGGGTTCTGAATTCTCTAAAAGTGCTGTAGCCCTATCAAAATAGAAAACGGTACTATCCCGGTTAAACTGCGGGATTTCCCTAAAAAATAGGGCTTTGTTTTGGTAACTTTTCGCCATTTCGGTTACCGACGCCGCCGCCCTTGTAATCGGAGTTTGAGCTGAAGCGTTGAACGTAACAAAACAGCTAATCGCTAATAAAATTTTTATAGTACACTTCATAGTGCGTAATTTAAGTACTAATGCTAGCATGGTTTAGCAATAGATGGGAACAAACGCGTATGGTTTTAGCATTCTAAATCAAATTCTTTAGGATATACCAATTCCCCTTCCTTATAATAATACCAACACAACCCTTGGTGCTTTTTAGGATATCATAACATTCGCTCATACATGCGTCAAATCCTTTGAGACTTTTGTTTAGATTATACGTTTGAGCTTAGGTTACACTTCCTATGAAGAACGAAACAAACACGATACGCAAGAAATTGATTTTTTCGTCGTTTTATTACTTAATGTTGAGGTTGTTTTGGTTTTAAACACTTCAACTATTTGAGCTTTTTCATAGAATTGTTATTCCACTATTTAGCTTAACTTTTATCAACCGTAAGCAGGGTTTGCAGCAATACATTCGCTCCATTGACCATATCCACTGTTTTGGTAAATTCTTTGAATGAGTGACTGATACCTCCAACACTCGGTACGAAAATCATTGCCACGGGTGCAATCAAGGCAATTTCTTGGGAGTCGTGGCCAGCACCGCTTTGCATAAACTTGGTACTCAAACCCATTGCTTTGGCAGATTTATCGATGGCTTGCTGCAATACTTTATCTGTTAATGCCGGTTTTGATTCATTGGCTTGCCTTTCAAAACTGAAATTTGTATTGGTTTCATTGGCAATCGTTGCTGCTCGTTTTTCCATTTGAGTAAATAGCAATTCTATTTTCTCGACAGATAAATCCCGTATTTCTAAACCCAATACCACTTTACCCGGAATTACATTATAAGCACCTGGCATGGCTTCAATTTTGCCTACTGTTGCCACATGATGTCCTTCTATTTTTAGGGCTATCTCATTTACTTCATTTATAAATTTCGAGGCAGCAAGCAGTGCATCTTTACGGAGTTTCATGGGCGTTGTACCTGCATGATTTGAGAAACCCTCAACGGTTACTTCCCAATGCACTATGCCCACGATACCTTCTACTACACCTATTTCTATGCTTTCTTGTTCTAAAATGCCCCCTTGTTCGATGTGCAATTCCAACCATGCTCGTAGGTCGCCTTTTTTTCTGATGCACGACTGAATAGCGGCAGGATTGCCCCCGATCGCCTTGATGCCTTCTGCTTGGGTTAAACCCATTTGGCTTTTTTGTTGCAGACCTTCTTTGGTCAACCCGCCTACCATCGCCATACTGCCAATGGTGCCGCCTTCTTCATTGGCAAAAATGATGACCTCCAGCGGATGCTCGGTGGTAATTTTGTTTTCGTTGAGTATTTCAATTACTTCCAGCGCGGCAAGTGAACCCAAAGTACCATCGTAGTTACCGCCATCGGGCACCATGTCAATGTGTGAACCAAAGGCGATGGGTTTTAGCGAAGGATTTTTCCCTTTGCGTTTCCCAATAAGGTTTCCTGCTGTGTCGATTGTTGGTTGAAGTCCGGCTTTTTCCATTAAGTCCATAAACCACGCCCGCCCTTCAATATCGCCGGGTGTGTAGGCAACTCGATAGCCATGGCCGTTTGCGTCTCTACCGTATTTGGCTAATTCGGCAATGCGACTCACAATGCGTTCTTCGTTTACTTGGTAAGTGTCCCCAAAGCCTTTGCCAAAGGTGTTCACCACGCCAAAGGCACTCAAGCCAAGGGTGGCCAAAGAGGTGTTTTTTAAAAATGTTCTTCTTTTCATTATTAGTCTGTTTATTCACATTGAAATTTATGTCATATTTAAAATGTGAGAAGGGTTAAAATGGCATCTTCTTCGAACCAAAACCCATTTCACCTTTCCAATTTAAAATCTGGAACTCGGTCCGGTCTTTTGGCTGCATTGGCTACTTTCCACCCGGTGCGATACATCCATTCGCTCATTTTTTTTAGCTTGGCATAATCAATGTTGGCAGCATTGTCTTTTGGGGTATGATAATCAGCGTGAAGCAATGTTGTGTACATAAGCGACGGAATACCTAATCTTGCGTACGGTAAATGATCACTTCTAAAAAACCAGAACTCGGGATGGTCCGCTCTATCCCATTGGGTGTCCAATTTGAATTTTGGGCCTTCCTCGTTTGCTTCAAGTACCATTTTTGCTAAATCGTTTGACGTAAGGTGTGGTGCTTGAAGACCTAAAACCGCAGCACTGTCGGGGTTATTACGACCAATCATGTCACCGTTTAACACCGCGACAATACTTTCTATGGGCACTGTTGGGTGCGACGAGAACCACCTTGAACCCAATAGACCCACCTCCTCGGCTCCGTGAATGACAAAAATTACCGAACGCTTGCCCGGTTTTTTTTGAAAAGCCCTTGCCGTAGCGAGCATGGCTACATTTACGCTTCCGTTGTCATCGGCTCCGTAGTAAATACTGTCTCCGTCCACAACATTCCGAATACCATGGGCGTCTGTGTGGCCGCTGTACAGTACGAATTCTTTTGAAAGTGTTGGGTCAGTGCCTTTAATAGTACCGACAATGTTTACCGAAGGGTAGGTAAATCGATCAATTTTTATGTTTGCTTTTAATTGGGTGTTGTTTCCGGCAATTTCTTTTTGTGCAGAGGCATGAACCCAAAATACGGGAACGGTTGCGGTAACTTTTTCTCTGGGGCCACCTTCTAAATCATAGGTTCCCGATTTAAAGTTTTCTACCGCATCTGGCCAAACAAATTCGGTATCCTTATCAGCTATTAGAATTAATGCGGTTGCTCCTTTTTCTATGAGGGCATTGCCGTATTTATTCATCATAAATCGTTGATACCGCCAAGTGGGTAAGGACATACTGTTGTCTAATATGCCCGGTACTGCATCAAAGGCTACAACCTTGCCTTTTACGTCTATATTTTTAAGGTCTATTCCGTCGGCTTTGCCTAAATACACAATGGGTTGGTCAATGTGGGCAGGTGCCATTTGGGCAATGGCTACGTCACTCCATAATTGTAGTGGACGACTATTTAAGGAAACCGTACTGGTTGCTGCCACTTGATTACGCCACATGTCGAAAAACTGGAAGTAGGAATTGTTATCGCCCGCAGGTTTTAAACCGATACTTCTATACCTTTCTGCCACCCAAACTGCACCATTTAATTCATTAATTGTTCCCGCAGCACGTCCTTTAAAAGCAGCAGCAGCATGCTCGTATAAGTCTTTTTTTAAGTCACTTTCCTGAATGGCGGCAAGCCCAGCAGCAGGTATTTTTACGACGGATTGCGAGAAGCCTGAAAAGGCACTCAGCGAGAGTAAAAAGATGAATAGTTGTTTCATGTTATTATGTGTTCTTGCGTTTTTCACTGATTGAATTATTTAATATCCTTGATTCTTTTTGGCTTGCTAAATTGTTCCTTCTATTCTAGGTGATTGTTTTTCACAAATTGAACCGATAAAGCATCTATTTTTGAAATTAATTGCTGGGAAACATCGTCCCTATTTCCAAAAATTGCAATCGTTAATGGTTTTTTCAAGTATCTTTTAGTGAACGTATTAACTCCATACCAACCTCCTGTATGGTCAGCAATACTGTCGTTTACAAACCAGCCCATCGCATAAGACATGCCAGCGTCGCCAATTTTTACGCTCTCGTTATTTTCAAATATTAATTCATGTACTTCTTTAGAAAAAATTGAATTGTTTCTTAAAGCATTGTCGTAATTAAAATAATCATCAACACTCGTGTAGATACCGCCAGCTCCCAGAAGCCCTGTCAATGGATGTCCATCCATTTTATTCCATTTGCCTAGGCTGTCTTTATGGTAATAGAAAGCTCTTTCATCAATATCAACAGGACTATTTAAATTAAATGCGATTGTTCTTTTCATTCCTGCTTTCTCAAAAACATTTTCTTTTATATAGTCTTCATATTTTTTTCCGCTTACTTTTTCTACAATAAGTGGTAGCACTTCATAAGCTCCGTTATTGTATTCAAAGATTTGACCGCTATTATTTTTACTTCGATTTTCAGCCGAATACCATTCGAATACATCATTATTGGAGGCGATTTTGGTAGCATCCCAATTGGCGCCAAAATATTCTTCGGCATCCTCAATTCCTGAAGTGTGATTGATTAACTCTTTGATGGTTACATGCTCAAATGTTTTGAAAGGCAAGAATTTAAACACGGTATCGTTTACTGAAATTTTACCTTCATTGACAAGGCTTAAAATTGCCAAAGCTGTAAACTGTTTGCTCACAGAGGCCATTTCCATATTTGAGGATTTGGTAAGCGGTTCCTTTGTGTCCAAATCTCTCACGCCATACCCTTTTCCTATTAGCATTTGCCCATCGTAGGAGATCAATAGTGCTACTCCGGGTTCATTTGTGTCAAATGCATCATCCAAAATTGAATCAATTGTTGCCTCGAATTGTCCCAGTTCAGTTGCATTTGAAACCGGTTTTTTATCAACAGGCGATTTACACGATACAAATGCAAGGATTAAAACAATCAATAGTTTGTGCATACTTTTATGTTTTAGGTTTGTTTTTTATTGTTTGGGCGATGATAGCACCTTTATTTTTTTCCATTCCATCCCGGTCCACGAACCACTTTCCCCGGAAGCGCTCCCGTATGTTCCCCATCTTTTAATACCTGTTCTCCGTTTACAAAGACATGTTGCATTCCTGTGGCATATTGCATCGGTTTTTCAAAAGTGGCATTGTCTTGAATCGTTTTTGGGTCAAATAGGGCCAAATCGGCGAAATAGCCTTCTTTCAAAGCCCCTCGTTTTTTAATTTTAAGGTTGGTGGCCGGCAAGGTGGTGAGTTTGTAAATGGCCTCTTCCAAGGAAATCACTTTTTCATCCCGTACGTATTTACCCAAAAGGCGGGCTACATTGCCATACGCTCGTGGATGAGTACTTGTTTTAAGAAAAACACCTTCGGGAGCTGAGGAATCGGCATCGGAACCAAAACTCATATAGGGTAGGGCCAGTTGTTTTTTGACATTTTCTTCGGACATTAAAAAATAAACAGTACCCACTCTGCTTCCATCCTGTACCACCAAGTCCATCGCAGTTTCTACAGGAGACGTACCTCTTAGCTTCGAAATTTCGGCCAGGGATTTTCCGGTCAGGTATTTAAGGCTATCATTTTTGAATCCTATCAAAATAATGTCCTCATAAGACTCCACGCCCATCATTAGGCTTTCCCACTCGTTGGTGGGGGTAGTCATTTCGGTGAGCAACTTTTTTCTAATGGCAGGATCTTGCAAGCGTTCGGCCCATTTGTCATACCCGCCTTCTTGTACCCACGGTGGCATGGAAGCATCCAATCCTGTAGCTCCGGCGGTATAGTTGTACATATCTGTAGTAATATTTAATCCGGCCTGCCCGTGCGGAATCTATTTTGGCGACCACCGCATCAAATTTGTTCCAATTTTCCTCACCCGCCATTTTAAGGTGATACACTTCTGCCCGAATATTCGCTTCGTTGGCAATGCGTATCAATTCATCCAAACTTTCCAATAATTGATTTCCTTCGCTGCGCATGTGCGAAATGTACATGCCATCATATTCGGAAGCCACTTTACAGAGTTCGATCAGTTCCTCGGTACTGGAATAAAAGGCCGGGGCATAGATCAGGGAAGAACCAATACCCAAGGCACCTTCCTCCATGGCCGTTTTTACCATACCTTTCATAGTTTCCATCTCCGCTTCGGTCGGGGCACGGTCTTCGAACCCTACGGTGTTGATGCGTAGGGTCGTAGCCCCTACAAATGACGCCACGTTAGGAGCAACTCCTTTCTTTTCCAGAAACTCTAAGTACCCATCGAGCGTGTTCCAACTAATGTCATAGGTTACCACCCCATCGTTTATATCTTTCATTGCCTTGGTAGAAGCTTCGGTCAATGGCCCCATAGACCAGCCTTCGCCAAAAACCTCCAGGGTTACCCCTTGACGGATATCACTCTGCGATTTTCCATCCTCGATCAACGATTCCGTAGCCCAACTGAGCATATTTATAAATCCGGGTGCCACTGCCAAGCCTGTCGCATCGATTTCTTGGATGCCTTTGGCGTTTTCCAAAGTTCCGATGGCGGCAATGGTATCGGCATTGATACCGATATCGCCTATATAGGAAGTTTCTCCGGAACCGTCCAGAATTTGTCCGTTTTTAATGAGGATATCATAGGTTGTTGTTTCGGTGCAGCTAAGGAATACTAAAACAAATAGCAAAAGGGCGATGGGATATTTTTTGTTTTTCATAGTTTGGGTTATTTAGAGTTTTCAATTCGGTTATACTTTTTCAACACCTTGATAAGGAGATCGTGAGGTAAAGCGTAGGCTTTGTTTCCATTGATTCCCTCCATCGTTTCAGCCGCCACCATGGCATTGATAATGGCTTCTTCCACTGCTTGTACCGTTGCTTCGAAAAAAGGCGTTATCTGATCATTGGGGAATGTTTCTACAAGGGTGGTTTTATCCCTGTTGAAAGCACCTTCATTAGCGGTGGAAAACGCCAAAAATATATCCCCGGAACCATTGCTTCCCCTGCCACCAACGATACCGATGCCCAGTGGAATTCGTTGGGCGATTCTTTTTAATTGATGCGGAAGTAACGGCGCATCAGTAGCCACAATAACGATAATGGAACCATCGCCTTCCTTTCTTCTGGACTGTGGGGGTGCATTAAACACAGAATTTAAGGTGTCCTTTAGTTCTATGCCGACGGGAACACCGGCTATAGTAAGGTTCTTTTTTGATCCAAAATTAGATTGTACGATGGCCCCAACTGTAAAAGTAGCATCGTCTATGCTAACTAATCGAGAAGACGTTCCTGTACCTCCTTTAAATCCCAAGCACATCATGCCCGTACCGCCACCTACATTCCCTTCGGCTATTTTTCCGTTAGATGCATTGCTTATCGCTTCCCGAACATGCTTTTCTTCTACATGAAATCCGTAGATATCATTTAAAAAACCATCGTAGGTTTCGGCGACTACGGGGTAGGTGTACCACCAGTCTTCCCCTTTATACCAATCTGTATCTACATACCATTTCAATACGGCATCGCGCACCACGCCCACACTGTTGGTATTGGTAATCATAATAGGGGTTTCCAAAAAACCCGATTCCGTAACCCACGTAGTGCCGGTCATTTCCCCATTCCCGTTTAGGCTGTACCAATTGGCGTACACCGGACTCATTTTTTTGGCTTTTCCTCGAGGGAAAATTGCTGTAACCCCTGTTCTAACCGGCCCTTTGCCCAAAACATTTTCGCCTTTGCCCGAAATAATAGTGCTATAGCCTACCTCTACCCCAGCTACATCGGTGATCGCATTTAATTTTCCGGTTTTGCCATCAAAAGGAACGCCTAGGTCACGGGCTCGCGGTTTTTGAGAATGAATAGGTATACAAATGAACAGTAGGATAGCAATGGATATTATTTTTTTCATTTCTTAAAAGTATATTTAGTGATATGTACATAAAGTACAGGGAGTTACTAGCTTTTCCACTGCTTTACACAACGGCAAGAATTCCGCTATTTTAAAATCTATTGGTTGAAAAGTGGCATAGCCCCGCCAATCAAAAGACATATCGGGTATGTTTTGTTTCATGTACTTTTTTAAAGGGAGGGGAATCTTCGAAAGATATTCAAAATAAATTGTTTTTTAAGGTACTTGCGAAACTTAAAAAAGCAATTTTTAATTTTTCTATTTTTATCACCCGTTAGAAAAAACCAAGTAGAGGCTATCGGTTCCTTTTCCCGGTTATTCGTACCCTATCGCCACGGCCACCATAATCGCAACGGCCCCTACCAACAACATTAAAAGTGTGGGCCAAATCGCAAATTTGAACCATTTGTTGTAGGGAATACCACTTATGGCGATTACCGCCATCAAGGCGCCGTTCGTTGGCACCAACATATCGGCCATTACGGCGCCGTATTGGTAGGCCAGCACACAGGTCTGTCTAGAGAGCCCGATCAAATCGGACAACGGAGTCAAAATAGGCATGGTCATAACGGCTTGTGCCGTATAGCTGGGTATCGGAAAATGAAGAAGCGTATGGGAAACCATCATAAGGAAACCCGAGATAGCCGGGGGCAGAAATTGCAAGGGACTAAAAAGAGCATACACCAAGGTATCCATAATCATACCTTCGGTTAACAACAAAGAAATACTACTGGCCAAACCTATGATCATGGCTGCGAACACCATTTCCTTAAATCCCTTAATATAGGCCTCCCCTGTTTTATTGATGCCCAATCCACCCAATATCCCGGAAACTACGCCCAAAGCAAAGAAACAGGCGGACAATTCATTAAAACCCCAGCCCAAGGTCAACAGACCATAGGTAACCAGACAGAAGGTAAGGAACAATAATAGTAGAATAATTTGGCTGCTGTAACTTATCCGCTCATTTGCCGTTGACATGGCCACTTTTTCTACCCTGTTCCTTTGCGCATAATAAATGAGATAGGCCATCCAAATAACAAAGGCAAGGCATAGCGCTATGAGGCGGAACTCACTGCCGGAAAGGAGCGCAAGACCTGCTTCTTCTTGGGCTACCAGTACCGCAAAAGGATTGGAGGGACCAAATGAACTTCCCAACACGGCCGAGCCATAACTTATGTACAAGGTGGTAAAGGCGTTGTAGCCCAAACTACGTCCAAAAAGAAGGAGAATGGGCATCATCGCAATTAATTCTTCCTGTAGCCCAATGGTGGCGCCTGCGGCCGTAAAGAGTGCCGAAACAAAAATCAATGCCAGCACTTCCTTCCCTTCCAAAAGAGTTACGAGTTTACCCAAACCTTGCTTTAGGGCTCCTGTTTTGTCTATAACATAAAAACAGCCACCAAGCAACAGAATTAGGGCAATGATGTCTGCACTGCCTACAATTCCCTTAGGGATTGACAAGAGCAGATCAAAGGCCGAAAGTTTTTCAGCACTTATTTTTTGGTAGGAATTGTTTACGACTTGGGTTATGCCAGAATCCGGGTCGGTTATTCTTTGATAGGCACCTTGAGGAACGACCAAGGTGAGGAGCCAAGAAAAGATGATTGCCGAGATAATAATGACCAAGGCATTCGGGAATTTTTTCATTTGCTAATTGGGTGGTTATTCGCTAGAAATGTACGGTTAAAAAATTAGTTTTTATTCAAAAAATCCAATACCGGCTTGTTTGTATCCGATTCCATTTCGCAGGTCCAACTGTCTATGAACCATCTGTTATTTTCGTAGTGAAGTTGAATGCTGTTTAGTCCTTTTACATTGGATGCCGTTTCTGGGGCTGTTCGTATTTCAAAAGCGCTCCACACTTGGGCGATATTCCCATAATGGCTTACGGTTCTTTTAAGTTCCTTTTCGTAAAAATCGGATTTGGGTGCTAGTGCCAACGGAATGTATTCCGCTTCCAAGGCATGTGATTCCGCCATACCATTCTCATCTAGTCTAGTGATGACCGCATTCTTGGAATGGATATAAGAGTCCCGTTCAAACTGCCAAGGGTCTTGGCTTGAACCGGAAACAACCTCATAATAGGCCGTTATGATAGCGTCTATAGATTGTACGTCTTCAGTATATTTTTCAGCCGTAGTTTGTGCGAAAATCGAATTACAACCGAGTATTGCAATCAAGAGTAGTATTGTTCTTTTCATAGTTTCAATTTTGAGTAGTTTTAAAGTTTTCGTCAATCAAAATCCCAATCACCGCGGGGATGATTTCGCCCAGGGCCTATTTAAAGTATTTGGAAATTTTGCCTTCGGTGAACAGGTTTTGACGTATGTTTCGGATGGGTTTTTATTATATTGGAATGGATTATTGCGTTTTGATTTCTTCCTGAATGTGGTTAACTAAAACGGCGGTTTCAACTAATAAGGTGTTAATTTGGTAAATGGCATCAGTATTTATCCAATAATGTGCAGCAGCGTTAGCGATATATTTCATTTTTGCAGTTCTTAACTCTTTTGCCAAAACATTCATCTCTTCATTAGGAAAAAGAAACGCTGTTGTAGGTTCAAATTTCATAACATTGTTTTCATAAGTGAAAGGAGCATCTAATGGAAATGTCCACTCGCTTGCTACCTTTAACCATTCTTTTGCTGATTGATGCTTTGCATAATGTTTTACAATACTGTCACGCAAATTCACATTCGTTAGAATCTGCAAGTTTCCCGTACTTGATAAATCTTCAAAAGTAGAGGTTGATGAAGTAAATACTGGATAAATACTCCCTATTTTAAAGTAATTACTTGCAGTTAAAAGTAAATCAGTATCAATAACGGAATCATTTTTTAACGCTTCTGAAAACTTAACAATAGCTTCATTTCCCTTTTTTATTGAATTTATAGTATTGGTAAAGATTACCATATCATGTTGGTTTTCTGACAAAAGCCTTTTCAAGTATATGGTTTCTTGTTTTCTGTAATTGCGATTTTCGTTCCATGTATTTATCTGCAAGGCAATGAGAATCCCAATGACCACAAGGATGATTTCGCCGATGGCGTATTTGAAATACTTTGTGGTTTTGCCTTCTGAGAGCAGGTTTTTGCGGATGAGGCGGAAGAATTTAATCATTTTCAGTTTCGTTTAGAATGTTGTCGATAATCGTTTCCAATTCCATCAGCTTCTTCTTACTGTCATACAATCTGAATAAGAAATCGTCCGTAATATTCTCAAATTCAATATCTTGAAAAATTTTTAGCTTATCTATCTCTAAGATCGTCTTGTTTTTCCATTTCAAATCACCAAAGACATCCATATCCTTTAACGAATAATTTTTTGATAAGTAGGGTAATACCTCGTCATCAGATTTAATGAGTATTCTTTCTGAATTATCGTTTAAGGCTTTCATGCTCCTACCCCATTCATAAATTAAATCTACCAACTGTTGATTTTGAAGTAATTCCAAACGTCCAGATTGAATAAGTCCAGAAATTGTATTCTCGGATGGTCTAAAAATAGGTGGGTCAAAACCATAAAAAATTAAACTATCGCTATTCTGTTTTTTTATGAGTTCTTCGTCTTTTCCCATGAGGTCCATTAGGCTTTTGAGTGCAAGCATACAATTCTCGGAGTCCCCAATACTTTTTTGAATGATCTTCTTATTTTGTAAATATTCGTTGTGTAAGTTTTTTACAATACTTTTTTCTTCAATTTTCAAGATGCGTTCTTGATTCCAATTATTGATTTGCAATGCAATAAGTATCCCAATCACCACAAGGATAATTTCACCAATAGCATAAAGTAGGTACTTATTGAATTTATTTTCACTAAGTAGTTTTTGACGGATTTTTCTAAAAAATTTGATCATGGTTACATAGGTTGGTAATTCGTTTCTAAATAATCGATAATCCTTTCAGCTTTTTCTTCGGCATGTTTAAATCTTCCTTCAAAATACGTCGCTGTACTACCTATATATCTGCACAATGGTAAAATTCTAGTATCGCCAAATATGGTTTCATATACTGCCTTGCTAGGAACGCTAGGATTGTTGGTAGGGAAAAATTTACGATGTTCCGTATTTGTGAACAGTTCGTATTTCAGCTGTCTCAATTCTAAACGTACCGGGTTGGCGGAGTTGTTAAAGTTGACCGTGAGTTCGTCAAAGTAATTGTAATAATCCAGTAACAAGCGCACGAGTTCTTGGTCTTCCAATTCTGATAGTATGCCGTTAGCACTAAGAAAATCCCAAGTATTGTTTTGTTGCGAAAGAATAGGGGTGGTGGTAAAGGAATTGAAATCGAGAATAAATTGTAAGGAATCCTCTATAGACTTTCGCTCAGATTCCATAATGGGTATGATATGGTCCGCTGCAGCGTTCTGTTTTTCGAGGTCCTTAAGGAGCGATTTAATTTGCAAGGCATCTTCACGCATATCCCCCAAAATAGAATGCACTTTTATTAGTAATTGTTTTTGATACTTTTTTTCTTCATTCCAATTATTGATCTGCAGCG
This sequence comes from uncultured Flavobacteriaceae bacterium, assembly GCA_963697395.1. Lineage (GTDB taxonomy): Bacteria > Bacteroidota > Bacteroidia > Flavobacteriales > Flavobacteriaceae > Maribacter. The sequence goes on along the minus strand of CAVONX010000029.1, from coordinate 1,003,856 downwards.
CAATGAGAATACCAATGACCACGAGGATAATTTCACCAATAGCGTATTTAAAGTATTTGGTGGTTTTGCCTTCAGTGAGCAAGTTTTGGCGGATTTTTCTAAAGAGTTTAATCATAATTATCCCTTTAGTTTATCTTCTAATTGAAGTAGCAATAGTGAAGCCTTGTCGTAGTAGGATTCTAAATACGTAAGATACCATCTTGAATAAATCAAATATTCAGCACTTTTTATGCGGTTTTCCTCACTCTCAAAAATGTAAGTGATAAAATCTTCCCTATAAAACGATCTGCCTATTCTAGATGTCCACGGGACGTACCAATCATACTTTTGATAATTATTAATATTCTCAACGGTTACCTGTAACATTCTTTCGTAGGCTTCTGCCACAAACCGGTTATAATACGTATAGAAATCATCCAATTGCATAGCTAATGAATCGGTTTTATAATTTGGATCTGTTGTAATGGACTTAAGTAAATCGTATCCTTTATTTAGATTTTGAAATTCTCTAAAATCGGTAACATCACTTTTACATTTTTCACATTGCTTATAGTTTGATGCATTAATAGTATCATAATAAGCTACCGGCGTTTCTTGATTAACAATAGCTGTAAGTCTTTCATTCTTGCTAGTGAAAAACTTTATAAGCGTATCCATCTTAATCTTGTCTCTTTCTAAATCGTTTTTTATCTGTGCATATACGACATTAAGGTATTTCTGATCTTTTCTAGCTTCATTCCAGTTATTGATTTGAAGCGCAATCAAAATCCCAATAACCACAAGGATAATTTCGCCAATGGCGTATTTGAAGTACTTTGTTGTTTTGCCTTCGTTGAGTAGGTTTTTACGGATGTTACGGAAGAGTTTGATCATAGCTATAAAGTATTCCTTTCTTGGTAGAGGTTAGGGGTGGGTGTTTAGGTTTAATTTCTACGTATTTCTATTCCTTTAATTGTCCATCAATTTTTAAGATAATGTCATTGGCCCTTTGCTTCATACTTTTCAATATTAGGTTTAACCGCATTTTACGGTACATATTCATTTTTATGGAATTTCTAATGTCGGGTGTCTTTACTTGTTCTATGAGAATGGCCTTACGCGTTTCTTCTGGCTGTGCGAAAGTGATTTCATTTTCATTGTAAAAGATATCTTCATAAATATCAATTTCAAAACCCATAGCTGCCCAAAGCTTACCATCGGCAATGGTATCGTCATAATCCCACCTTGAAATCTGATCGTAATCATCCGCATCTAAGGTGTAATAAGTGTTGATATCGTCAAAAAGGGCATTAAACTCAAAGAAATCGGTAATGGCCGCGGTAGTGACCTTTTCATAGCTTTGATTTTTAATTTTAAAGGGGATAATGGTAAAGGGCATTTTCAGGTAAAGCGCATTCGCAGAGGACGTATCTAGCGCCGTACCGTTAAGTAGAAATTTGGCACCCTCTAAAATTTGAGGCACTTTTTTGATACTTGAAGAGAAATTGACCGTATCCGCAATTAAATCATAACGTATATTTTTTAGCACATTTTTTACTATAGCTCTCTCTTTTCGTTCTTCGTTCCAATTATTGATCTGTAATGCAATCAAAATCCCAATAACCACAAGGATAATCTCACCAATGGCGTATTTGAAGTATTTGGAGGTTTTGCCTTCAGTGAGCAAGTTTTGACGGATTTTTCTAAAGAATTTAATCATGTTGCTCTATTTTAAGTTTAATTTGTTTGAGCATCTCTTGTCTTACTGTAATTATACCCAAAGCACCAAAGGATCTTCCCATATCGCCAATTAAATAATTTTCCATAACCGGAGTCCTCAATAGTCCTTCATAATCTGGTGTTACGTTGCGGTAATCTTTTATGGAAGCAATTTTTTTATAAAAATCTTGCACATCGCCTTCGTTTACTACAAGCATGCCTGTTTGTTCTGTCATGTAGCTTTCTGGCAGGGTATACATTAAGGGCTCAAATTGATTTTCGATAAATCGAAGCACCGAGCTAAATGATTTTTCGATTAATGGAAAATCTGCATAGTATTGAGAAAGTTCCTTTAGTAATACTTTCTCCTTAAAATTATTGAAAGTACCGGAGGTTTTGGCAGATTCAAATGTGGTGTTGTTATTGGTAGGGTCAGAAGCATAGAACAACGGCTCTACATACATTCCAAATTTTTCAATACCCATTTTTTTATTCGGGTTTCTAACATAGGTTAAGAGGGTATCCAGATATTCTATTCTTTTAAGATAGAATTTATGGTAATACTTCAGTTTTTCTTCGTCCTTTTCAAGATCTATGAGCACATTTTCAAAGAAATTTTCTTCTACTGTTTTTTCTTTTCGCTGTTCGTTCCAATTATTGATCTGTAATGCAATCAGAATACCAATGACCACGAGGATAATTTCACCTAGGGCGTATTTGAAGTACTTCGATGTTTTGCCCTCGTTGAGTAATTGTTTTCGAAAATTTCTAAATAGTTTGATCATAATTTTAATTTATAACGCCCGCGCAGCAAGCTGGCTCCTTCACTAAAAAAGTCGTCAGGACTGTTTTTTTACGTTCTGCCACAGTAGAATTTAATCATCGGTCAATATAATTATTTGTTCAATTATGTTTTCCAATCGGGTTAGAGCAATATTGTAATTTACTACTGCCCAGCCTAGATTGTCTAATTGATTTTCAAATTCAATGTCTGTAAACAATAAATCCATAGGTACCTCGAACTTAGATTTTTCTTCCCACTTCATTAAACCATACCTATCTATATTACGCATTGATGCATTTTCGGTTAAATAGGGTACAAGCTTGTTCTGGTTAAAATAGTCTACGGTTTGCCATGCCTCTTCCTTTTCATTCAACTCGGCAGACCACTCAAGTAGCATGTTTTTTAGAGAATCGTTCGTTATCAATTTTAGATTTCCAGAAGATATGATTTCTGTTAGTGCATTTTGTGTAGGTCTAAAATCATAGGTGTCAATAGAATTTTCAATGAGGCTATCTACATTAATTTGACTTAGTTGTTCTGATGAAAATTTCATGTAAGACATAAGTAGCCTTATGGATTGTTCCGTTTCCTTATAATTTTTTATAGATGTCTTAATTTTAAAAAGATTGTTCTTGAACTCTACGTTGATATTACGCATTATTGTTTTTTCAATGCGTCTGTCTATTTTATCCTCGTTCCAATTATTGATCTGTAATGCAATGAGAATCCCAATGACCACTAGGATAATCTCGCCAATGGCGTATTTGAAGTATTTGGAAGTTTTGCCCTCGTTGAGAAGGTTTTTACGGATTTTTCTAAAGAATTTAATCATAACTATAATTTATTACCCTCTTGGGAGGGGCCAGGGGTGGGTTTTATTTGCTTTCATTGGCCTTTAAAACCCGTAACAGATTACCACCAAGTATTTTATTTATATCTTTTTCACTATATCCTTTTTCAACTAAAACCTTGGTTATTTTTGAATAATCGGTTACATCGTCCAATTCTTTTGGTGGTTGGTAGATACCGTCAAAATCAGAACCGATTCCTACATAATCAACTCCCACTAGTTTTATTACGTACTCTATATGTTGAATCACCCAATCAAAAGGAGCACGAAGTTCATAAGATTCATCTATATACTTTCTGTACATAGCTTCCTCAGCATGATAGGACAACATGCCCGTTTTTACGAGGGAGTCTATTTCCGATTCGTGCTTTTCAATAAATGCAAATTCCCTTGGTTCTACGGAAGGATCTATAAACCCTGAATTAAAATTGATCTGGATTACGCCTCCATTTTTTGCAACCGCTTTTATTTGGTCGTCTTTTAGGTTTCTTTTGTGCGGACAAAGGGTATACACCGAACTATGTGAAGCAATAACAGGTTTAGAGGTCGTTGCCATTACATCGTAAAACGTTTGCTCGCCAACATGAGAGATATCTACCATTATACCCAAGGCATTCATTTTTTGAACCACTTGTTTGCCAAATGCTGTAAGTCCTTTTTTACCTTCGGAATTCATTGCTCCTTCGGGATTGGTCTCGTCAGAAGCACTTGTTGCCCAAGGTGTAGAATTGTTCCAAGTCAACGTAATATATCGTACACCGCGATTATAAAGGGCCTCCATTTTACCCAAATCGTTTTCAAATTGGTGACCCCCTTCCAGTCCCATTAATGAAGCTAACTTCTTATTTTTAACAGCTTTTAAAAGTTCTTTTGAATTGGCAACCTTCACCATTTTATCTGGATTTCGGTTTATTGCGGCATCTAAACTATCTATTTGCCTATTGGCGAAAGCGTAGGGATTCGGCTGGTCGCCGTCACTAAAAACAGAAAAGAATTGAACATCAACACCCCCTTCTTTCATCCTGTTGAGATCGCTGTGGGTTATCCCTTTTAAATCCGTATCGAAAACAAAACCCTTTTCCATGGTTTGCATAAGAAAATCGTTATGGGTGTCCACAAAAATGGCTTTGTTATGAATGTTTTGATAATCCTGGGCGCATAATGGCAGCGTTGCGAATAAGCCGAAGAGTAGTAATTTAGTTTTCATATGAGTGGTGGTTAACCGTGGTGTTTGGTTGATCAGTTTCTTTTTTCTAATTCGGCTTCAATTAAATCAATAAGGGTATCGCATTCAATAATCTGCCTTGCTATCAAATCTCGTCTTGTTGTATTGCTATATCCTTGAATATAATTTGCTTACCTGCAAGGCAATCAAAATCCCAATAACTACAAGAACAATTTCGCCAATGGCGTGTTTAAAATACTTTGTGGTCTTGCCCTCCGATAAAAGGTTCTGCCTAATTTTTCGAAAGAATTTTATCATTTGGTTTATGTTTGGTCAACTATTCAATGTTTTTGTCCAATAATTTCAATACCTCTTCAATATAGTTTTCCAGGGCGACAGAGATGCTATGTATATAGGACTGGTTTAGGTAAATCTCATATAGTGCACCATCAACTTCTATCGATTGAAAGAACTTCTCGTAATTAGTAGTTGAAATTTCCATTGGTTCTATGCGTTGATGCCTCACATAATCCTTTCTATCATATGCCCTATCAAAATTTCGATAGGGTATGTACCTTCTAAATAAAGGAGAGACATTGTGAATGATATGATCCCGCCTTATTATTTCGTCTTCTCCTAATTCATTTAATTTTCCCTTCCACTTACTCAATAGCGTTTTCAAACTATCATTCTGTATTAATCTCATTTTTCCTGAAGAGATTGCTTCATCAAAAACACCTGTTCCAGCTTCAAAAGTTGCGTAATTTAATGCAGTGCCGAGAAGACTGTCTATGCTATTGCTTTGATACGTGATTCTCTCTGGTTGCAATAGAGAATAAGCTGCATCTAAGGAAGCTTGATTTAGGCCGTTGTCAATGCTCAATTGCTCAAGATTTTCTTCGAACTCAGTTTTTAAGCTTTTCAGTGCCAATTGTTCTATATCCCTATCATTTTGCAACGAGTTCCAATTGTTAATCTGTAGCGCAATCAAAATTCCTATCACCACAAGCACAATCTCACCAATGGCGTATTTGAAGTATTTGGTGGTTTTGCCTTCGTTGAGCAAGTTTTGGCGGATTTTTCTGAAAATTTTTATCATTTTACCTATCAGCTTTAAATCCTTCTTTAATAAATGTTATGGCTTGGAGGTGTGCTGGGGTAATAGTGGCAACAGATAGCCAATTTACAACGTCATGCCCAACGTCTTTATGCATGAAACTTTTAGTGGGCACCTGTTCGTTTTTTAATTTTTGAACGAACAATTCTTCTTCTGCACGAGATATTTCAAACTCACCATAAATACTATAGGTGGGCGGCAAACCCGAAATGTTGTTTGACCAAAGCGGGGAACCGTAATCGCTCCTCGCCTCGCTTGCCTCTTTAAAGTATAAATCCTTACATTCAGTCCAAGAAGAGCCTCCGCCATCGAGTGCTGCATACACCAGCAACTGAAAAGAAAAACCGGGTCCCATCTTGGTGTCTATAAACTTCAGCGCAGTCGCAGCCGCAAAATATGCACCCGTACTTTCTCCGGCAATAGCGAATTTTGCGGGGTCTATTTGAAGTTCATCGGCATGGTCAACTATCCAATTAATGGCATCATAGACATCGTTATGTGCCGTAGGAAATTGGTGTTCAGGTGCTAAGCGATAATTTATGGCAATCACATTTACGTCGCTTTCCAATGCCAAATATCTGCAAATTTCATCGTGACTCTCCAAGCTTCCGGCCACCCAACATGCGCCGTGCACATAGATCAAGGTTGGTTTTATACCCTCGCCTCTTGGTATGTACAGTCGTATGTCCAAGTCGCGCCCTGTTAACGGAATAGTTTTAGTTACCACCGCGACATCAAATTGCGTGGCGTTTGGTTTAATAGATTCTACTTGTGCCCTGAATTGCGCAATACTTTCTGGGGTAGATAACCAAGCTTCTTGGGCTGTTACTATAGAATAGTTGAAAATTAGACACAGAATTAAAACTGCTGATTTCATGTATTTATTTTTTTTGGCTGTTCCTATCATTTTTTACTCGGTATCCTTATTTGGATATTTCATGTTCACGTGAAAATTCATTCTTGATCAAAGCGTTGCACATTTAGGAAGTTTATAGGTAAAGATGTAGCTCCTTTGACGGCAAGATCCGCGAGTATCTCGCCTATAACACTGGCAAACTTAAACCCATGACCGCTAAACCCCGCGGCAATGGCAACCGTCTTATCATAACCCGGTAAGAAGTCCACAATGAAATTTTCATCGGGCGTATTGGTATACAGGCAGGTCTTCATGGTCAGGGTGCGTTCATATCCGTCAGGCATAAATTCGTTCAAGAAGTCGATCAATACTTTTTCGTCCGTATGCTTGGTATTACGGTTTACCCTATCGGGATCGGTAACATCGCCCCCAGGATAGTGTAATGCCAGCTTAAGCCCTAATGGACCGCCAAATTGTCCAACGGGCAATATGGGGAATCCGTAAAAATCATGGCCGTTATATGCAATGTTCCAGCATGGGAAGTTGCCAAGGCCAAAATTATCCCACTTTTTTGGCTGTACCCATGCAAGTGCCTGTCTGGTTACTTTTAGTTTGGGGGCAATACCAGAAACCATTTTTCCGGCCCAAGCACCTGCCGTTATGACCAGTTTGGCTGCGCTATACGTTCCCTTATCCGTTTTTACGGTAACGGTACCGTTTTTAGAGGTCCAATCCAGCACTTTTTCTTTGGTGCGGACGACCGCACCATTGTGTAACGCCTGTTGCACGAACAAAAGGATGCTTCGCTCTGGGGTCAATAAACCAGCATCGGGTTCTTCCAAGCGCTGAAAATCGTTGGGTAGGGTAAACTGTGGGTATTTTTTGTTACCCTCCTCTGCAGAGAGCGTATGTACAGGAATAGCATATTCGGCAGATGACCGCTTTACGGTTTCTAAAAAAGAATCATCGGTACCCCCAAAATAAACCAGCCCTGTTTTGTAGTATACCTGTGAACCAGTTTCCTCCTCTAAGGTCTTCCAGTTTTCATAAGCTCTTTCCAACAAGGGCACGTAGTCAGACGCCTCACCGTAGGCCTTGCGGATGATACGGCTTTGTCCCGCATGGGAACCCAATTCATGGGGAATGTCAAACTGCTCCAATCCAAGCACTTTATATCCTTTTTTAGCCAACTGATAACAAGTTGCAGAACCCATACTGCCAACGCCCAATACAATAACATCATAATTGGTATCCACAGCGCTGCTCTCTATTTCTTTGTTTATTTGAGTGTATAAGCTAGTATACGACATGGAAGCTGCCGTAACACCTGCCGTTTTAACAATAAAATCTCTTCGTTTCATAGGTGTACCTCTTTTAGGTCTAGTGCATCGGGCATCATTTTTTTCATCGGAGTATCTACCCCCTTGGCATCAGCCTTGAAGGGAAGATTTCGTTTTAAATTTTGAACTTAGGTGTAATGGGAATCTCTGCAATAACAAGCACGATTTGGCCTATGGCATATTTGAAGTACTTGGTGGTTCTATTCTCTTTGAGCAGGTTTTTGCGAATTTTTCTAAAGAATGTTATCATTGTTCTGTTGCTTTAAAGAGGGGCTTCTGCTATCAGTTACTTCTTTTTTATACCGTTTTTTATAAATCGCTCGATTTTTCTATCGATATCCTTTTCGCCTATATTTTACCATCTAATTGTCCTTATAGTCAAATCCAAACAATAGACGAAGTCAGAAATAAGTTTCCGGCTTCGCCCTTTTTTGAAACAACTATTTAGACCCTATTACTCAACCGTTCCTGTTAAAAGGGTTACTCCTCCAGTAGCAAAATTGCTTAAGTCCGCAGCGATCGCCTGCCCTTCTTCTGAAACCATTCCGGCTTGTAGGGATTCCATATCCGCAAACCACAATTCTGCCATGCGATAATAGGCCGATTTGCCACCGTTGGCCTCATCCAAAAATTTAGTAGTTTCCGCTTTTGCTATTTCCTTTATTTTACCAACCAATGGCATGTGGTGTTGGCTGTAATAGTTCTCAAAAGCGACAGGGTCTTGTGGATGTCCGTATAGGACGGTTATTTTAATCATGATAAGTAGTATTTAAACTTTATAAATTATTCTATGAAAAACCAAATTTTACTAATGTGTCAAAACCGCTCTATACCTCACTTTGCCTTCACGTAGTTTTTGGATAGCTTCATTTACCTGGCTAAATTTAAAAGTTTCGGTAAGGGGAAAAATAGTATGTCTGCCGGCAAAATTGAACATAGTCGCAATAGTGGCCGGACTCCCGATCGCTCCCGCAGTAATCACTTTTTCTCCAACCAACATTGGGAACATGATAAATTGCAAAAGCTCAAAAACGATACCTACCAAAACCACACGTTGACCAATTTGCAGGTGTTTCACATGCGAGCCGAGTGCCTCGACGGTGCCGATAATTTCGTGACCCGGTACCAAAGGATTGCTACTCATGCCCATTCATTGTCTATCATGCTCATATCGCCATTGCAAATACCATAGGTATCTACCTTTTCATCTACTTGGTGGTCCCCAATGGGACCCAGATCGTATTCGAATTTTTCCAATAAGCCGCCTTGTTCCATGGCTGGCATAATCGATTGTTTTCATTTTTTAATTATTTTTTTGCCTACTCTTGATCGGTTTTCGGCTTCCCTATTTTTTTGTTTTTCAAAGTATAATTTCGTTTTACTGCTCTAATTCCAAGTTTCTGGGCGCTGGGCCTCAAATTTTGAAAGTTTCGTGGCACTTTTGGTCAAACCAATTCCCTTAAAAGTTACCGTTATCCACATCTTTTATAAATTGTATCAAACCAGAGAAATAAGCGTCCGCATCGTCATATTGCGATACATGCGCACCATTGGTGGTTAGGCTGCGTCCGTTTTGAACTTCAGTACTCATCCATTCCATATATTTCGGGTCCATGGTGTCGTATTTTCCACCTATCATAAGAGTCGGCACGGACAATTCCTTTAATCTATTGGAAACATCCCAACCTTTTAAGGTGGCATTTCCTGTAACCCCAAATTCGCTATAACCCTGCATATAGATATAAATGTTTGGATTGAGGTGGGAAAATGCGCGGTTGATGAATTCCGGCCATTGGTCTAAAGGTAAATGCAATACGTGTTTGGTGTAATAATGCTGCGTAACGAGTTCTGTATAGCGAGGGTTCGAAAAATCTTCCTCAGCTTCCAAAGCCATTATTTCTTTATACACTTCAGGTGGTAATTGAGGTCCTAAAATATTCGCCGCATATTTTTCATATTCCGGGATACTGGCCATCATGTTGGAAACGATCAAGCCTTTTAAATTGTCCTGATATTTCAGTGCATACTCCATCGCTAAAATGCCACCCCAAGATTGTCCGAGTAAATAAAAATTGTCTTTATTTAGATGTAAAGCTTTTCGAACCTGTTCAACCTCTTCTACAAAATGTTCGGTAGTCCAAAGGGTAGAATCGTTGGGTTTGTCGCTATGGTAACTATCTAACTGGTCATAATAGATGTATTCAATTTCCTCGTTGGGCAGATAGCCATCAAAATTTTCGAAAAATTCGTGTGTGCCGCCCGGACCTCCATGGAGCAATAAAACTTTCATTGTCGGATTGTTACCCATGCGTTTTGTCCAAACCTTGAAAGTACCTTTAGCGGTCTCAATAGGAATCATTTTAATGCCTCCTGTTTTTTGGTCATCGCTGTTGGAATAATCGAAATAGGAAGATTTGGTTTCCTTTTCCGAAGTTGTTGTGTTGGTTTTTTCATTGCAAGAAATCAATAAACAAATAAATGGGATGAGCAGTAAAATGTTGGTTTTCATATGTTGTTGTTTAAAGTTAGCTTAAATCTTCGTTATACTTCTAATTAGTATGATGCACTTCCAATTCTATCTCAATCACAAATGCCAGTATGGCTGGTTCTTTAACATCATGTGAAGAACCCGTAAATAATCTTAATACCCAATAGCAGCTCCGTCCGGACTTGAAGAGTCTGAAGCTCCAATCATAATATTATTTTCTGCATCTATTTGAATTCCCATTAATTCACTCAATGAATTTACCGGAACTAAGGTATGGTTCATCGCCTCAAGGGCCTTGCGCGTATCGGGAGAAAGTAGCATTCTTTCGTATTCAATTTGATCTGGCAACCATTGATGATGAATCTTCATGGCTTCAATTGCTTTATCAACTGGCATATTGTAGGCAAGCACGTTTAACACTGTTTGAAAAACGGTATTTATGATAGTTCGCCCCCCAGGACTTCCTATGAGGAGATAGGGCTTGCCATCTTTTGCTACGATGGTGGGCGTCATACTTGAAAGCATCCGCTTTTCAGGTTGAATGAGGTTGGGATTTGTGCCTACTAGGCCAGAGGCATCTGTATACCCCGGCTTTGGATTAAAATCTCCCATTTCGTTATTAAATATGAAACCAAGTTTGGCAGCACCCATTCCCGAACCATAGGAATGTTCTAAGGTGTATGTAAGAGACACGGCATTACCAAAGGTATCTGCCACAGAAAAGTGAGTGGTGCTTTTTCCGTCATATAGCTGTCCAAATTTAGTGGAGTCGCTTATCGAGGCTTTTGTCGTATCAATAGTATTAAAAAGGTTTTTGGCAAATGACTTAGAAGTCAGTTTATACAAGGGCATGTCCAAGTTAAAATCCGGATCTCCCAAATGTTCCGCTCTATCCGCAAAAGCCCTTCGCATTACCTCAACCAGTAAATGGACATAGGCCGTGGAGTTGAATTCAATTTTGTCCAAGTCCGCCAATTCCATGAAGTTCATCATTTCAATAAGCGCCACTCCTCCAGAACTCGGAGGAGGCATGGAGTAAATAGCATAGTCATTAAAACTTCCTTCAATCGGTTTCCTTTCCACCGCTGTGTAACGCTTAAGGTCTTCCATGGAAATAATGCCTCCATTTGCTTTCATAAAACGGACAATCTCTTTTGCCACGGCTCCTTTATAGAAACCATCTTCACCATGATCACGTATTTCTTTTAAGGTATTGGCCAATTCTGGCTGCTTCCACAGCTCTCCAAATTGTGTGAGTTCGCCATTGTCCTTTCTGAAATAATCCTTTAGAAATGGAATAGGAGAATTGACATCAAAATACGTGGCATCATTAAAAAGATTCCATGTCAATGCAAAGCCATTTTCGGCGAGGTCAATAGCGGGCTGTACCAGTTCTACCCATGGTAAACTTCCATATTTTCGATGTGCTAAAAATAGGCCGGCTACCGTTCCAGGCACACCTATCGATTTAGCTCCAATGTGATTACCCGTCGACTCCTGGCCATAAAGATCCTTCCCTTTCGTAATATTTCCAGCAGCATCGAGAAACATAGTAGGCGATGCTTTCAAAGGTGCTTTTTCCCTAAAGTCGATAGTTGTAACGGTTCCTGTCGAATCCATAAATACTAAAAATCCACCTCCTCCAATATTTCCGGCGGTTGGATGGGTTACTGCCAACGCAAATGCCGTAGCAACTGAAGCATCGATTGCATTCCCTCCTTTTTTAAGAATATCCACTCCGACCTGGGAAGCTATTTTACTACTGGAAGCAACCATACCGTTTCTGGCATAGACCTGTGCAAAACTATAGTTAGCTTGCAGGGAAATGATAAGGAAGATGGTAAAAAAATGTGATGTGTTTTTCTTAGTCATTTGTGTTACGCCAACCATATTAGAAAGTGCCTTAGGAACTGTTTGGCTCAGTGCAGAACGAACAAAAAGTAATGCGGGAATCAAAATGTTAGATAGATTGTTCATTGTGCAGGTTTTGAACTATAGTTTCTCGTACTTGTTTGGTTTAAATAAATTCATACTTCTGTTTTCTACTTCTTTACGCTCATTGTTTCCCTATACATCATATATTAAAAAACTTGACCGACCAAGCTGGTTGTAGCACTGTGGTTTCTGCTATTTCTAAGAAGTGAAAATGGTTGTACACCGCTAACATCGAAAAAAAACAATGTATAACCAAGAGGTATGCAGTATTCCTGCAAAAAAATATGGGGTTGTAGCTTTAGCTTCTATAGTAGCGTGGAGTTAAGTTTCGCAGTCTTCGTCATTTAGCAGCGGAAAGTTTTTAAGGCAAAACGAAAGGCCTATAAAAAGCAGGCCAACCATGACAATGCTGATTGGTTCTTAAAATGAAAACACTAAAAATAGTAACCTGTTTTCATTGCCATGTATTCCCCCAAATGTGCTGGCCTGCCTGTTTTCTTTACAAAAATTACTCGGTTATGCTTAGACCCTTTCCAATACCTTTTAAAAACAGATAAGCCAGCCATGACAATGCTGGTTGGTTTTTTATAAAATGAAAACACTAAAAATAGTAACCTGTTTTCATTGTCACGTATTCCCCCGAACGCGCCAGCCTACCTGTATTTTTATATACTATTTTACAATACTCTGATGTTATTCCTTTTTTACCTTAAACCTTGAACTTTAAACTTTGATATGTGCCTACTTAGAAGGTGGCGTCAATTGATATCCCTGTGCCGTCATTACATTCAGTACGTCATAGTAATAGCGTAAGGCTACTATCTTTCCATCTTGCACCATACTTGCCGTGTGGTAGGCAATGGGTATGGCTATGCCGGTTTCTTTATTGGTAACGGTGTTGAGTCCCCAAGCCAAAACCCACTCGCCCTCGTTCCAATTGTTGGTCACCTTTACGGGCAGGTACAAGTCTCGGGTAACTTTATGGTCGTAGGTTGCGGTACTATTGGTATAATAGTCCTTATGCTGTGCTACGGTAAGTGAATCTTGTCCGCCGCCAAGTCCGTAGATCATCGCCTTATCCGCCAGCTGGGCGTTCATAGCGGCAACATCCCCTTTTTGGAGTGCCATTACATAATTTTTCACGACTTCCGAAGCCGCCGCTGCGTTGTCAAAATCTAATGCTACCGCAGGTTCCTGTGCTCCGATGATTATCGGAAATAGAAATAGCGCGCTTGTCCATACCAGTACTTTTTTTAATGTTTTCATCATTTTTTTGATTTAGTGTTGCTATTGTATGATTTTGTTCCCTTTAGTGGTTGTTTTAAAGGAAAGAATAATTACAACGGAAAACCCTCCATTTAGGACGAAGGATACCCTAAACTGTCCGAAAGATGCTTTTTACTTATCAGAAGCTTGCGCGAATACTAAGATAAGTTAAACGCAAAAAGGTTTCTAAGCCCTTGTTTGTGCTGGAGTGCATTGGAAGAATGTGGTTAACAGTGTTAGCGAATCATATTGGCCATCATCTATTCATCCACTATTGTTCCATAGTTTTAATGCATTTAACACGAATGGTTTTCGTGATCGAAAGCAACCGAAGTATGTGCGCACCTATGACTAAAATGAATTACCAAGCAGTAATCAAAAGCGTCATACAGTTTGCCGAAAAGAATGTTATCGAGATACAGAAGTCATATGGAAAGTCACAAATTATGCTATGGACATTGACTTTTGTCAATAAAAGATACTTCTACTGCAAAAATCATTTCCGCTGATCTGGAGGCCGCGATGACCGCGTTAACTTAGTAGAGCTATCCTGCGCTACCATCGCTCGGGAACCTTCTATTTTCGTAGGTATACCTGCGTGCCGTGTCTATGGCCTCTACTTTCCAAATGGCCAACATGTTCAAAGTATTACCGCCCCAACTTGGATAGCCTCCATTTGCTTTATTTTCTCTTCAAAGCTTTTTTCGTGGTTATCAAAATTTATCCAGACCTGCTTTATATGAGGCATTATGTTCAATTGCTTGCCGACATCGTGGAGCCTAATATTAAACTCTTTATCGTCCCTACTGTCCGTTGGTATAAAATAGAGATTTTGTTTCGTTTTCCCCTTAGCTTTGGCCATGTAGTCCAAAAAGGGAACGGTATGCCTACCGCTTCCAAAAACAATAATTGTTTCTTTATGCCCAAAAAATAATGTATTTATGGTATAGGGGTAACAAGGAGACAACTTCGTTATCATAAAAAGTACAACGTCCAAATGCCAAGATACTGCTGGTAAAAAAACTATCTTTTTAGCTTTTATTTACTCCAAGGCACTTATTGCTAACCCTGTTCGATTTCGATTCCAACGTCAAGTTTAAATTCGAACGCAAACTCTAATACAAACTGATCCGCAATGTAATCCTGAGCGTCAACTTAGCTTGGGGAGAGAAGGTTTTTGGGCTGTTTCTTTTAATCTTAATTCCAATAGCATCCTCAATTCAAGTGAAGGGTCTCAAGACTGTTTTTTGAAGTTGAAGTTCAAATTCGAACGCAAATTCAAATCATTATTCAAACCCGATATAATTTTGGACGCAGAATAATTTTCGGGAAAAGGGTAGCTTTTTCCTATAATCACATATTAAAAATAAGACACTGGTAATTTCATTTGAATAACTATAAACAATTTATCTCCTGCTGCTATGCTGCCTTAATTCTAAAATCTTCTTGTTTTTTTGAGGAGCTCTATACTCCTTAGCATATGGGGTAAAGTAGGTATGGTTTTCAAGAAAACGGATTTGTAGTTCCAACCAATCTTTTCCATCTTTAATAAGTCCGTCCCTCAAAAACTCCAAATACAACAAACCGCTTTTTTCGTCATAATCTTTCCTTCCCAAATAATCCATATCCGAATCTGCAAGGATTTCCTCAAAAAAGGTCTTGGGCTGTTGCGGTACTTTGGTTGCCCTGATCATATTGTTTACCTGTTCCAAGTGCTCCTTTTCCAGCACAGGTTCAAGAAAGGGTCTTACCATTTCAATGCTTACTTCCTCGTGGCCTTGGGAGCCTACCAAATAACCGATGTCATGGCAAATGGCAGCAATACGCAAAAGATTAGCATTGGTATCGTCTATATCGTACCTATCGATATACCCGCAACAAACATTGGCCACATCATAGGTATGTGATAGGGTATGATAGGTAAGGTGGGAAGGCCATTTTTTTTGCATTTGGTCGAGAATCTGCAAGCTTACCTTTGGATACATTCCCTGATGTTGTAAAATATCTGCCATTATGAAAGAACTACTGTGATTCTAAGCCGTTGTGTTTTTGTTAAATACGATACTACGGCTCATGAAGACTTCCTCACCCTACAATTTTTACCAATTATCAAATTGCCTAAAATGCTGCTTTTGTTAAAAGGCGTTAAGGAAATTCTACCAAGGTAGTATCAAAATAAGAAGCAAAATGGCCTAATCTCTTAAAATGTACGGAAAAATTTCCAATACCCGTACCCTTCCCATAAAATTGGACAGTAGCGATATAATCAAATTAGGCCAAGTCCATAAGTTACTATAGGTATATTCCAAAGGTGCAATCCTTAATAACGGTTTTAGTGCATTGTACCCAACACCTATGAACCGGCGAGATTGGAATTGAAGCAATCCCTGAAAATTTTCCATGCGCCCATTTCCTGTTTCCAAAGTTGTATAGACTTTCCATTGTCCAGTTGGCTACCATCGGCCTGACTCAGATTATAAATGGTTTGTACGCCTACAACACCGGAATCGTTATATACTGTGAAAGTTTCTACGGCATATTTGGTAAAGCCCTGCGCTATATAGCCTGCCAATGCCTTTTCTATATTGGCCTTACCTTGGAAAGCTGGTGCCCCACCCGCCATAAATTCGGCATCTTGCGTATAGCAATCCGCCACACCTGCCGCATCCTTGCGCGCCATTGCGGCAGCGAACATAGCATTACGTTCCGCAACCGCTTCCCTAACTGACCCAAGTCCTTGATCCATGTCTTCCTTCGTGTTTTTATTAGTACTCATCATATCTATTTTGTTAATACTGCCTACTCTTTTCGGTTTTCGGCTTCCCCGTTATTCTTTGGTGCAAAATTATTTTACCATTATTATCCGATACGCTTTAGAAAATGCCGTAACACCAACTATAATTGCAAAGGATTGGAGCCAATCCTTATGCGAACCCTTATTTTTTATTTCAGGCCTTAAAAAAAAGCTGCCGTTCGTCCTTAGACCGAAAGCCTGTTGCGCTCCTACAGGGCATAAAGGCAATTTCAGACTTCTATGCTTTAGGGTCGGGGTAAAAGATGGCCCAAATTGCTGGTTTTCATCTTGAGGCCAACAGTTACAAGAGGACCATCATTTTCTTTTCGGTATTCATCTTCAAACTATTACAATCAATTTTTACCTCTAACGTCTTGTCGCGCCCTCAATACTTAGCGGGTCTTGCCGGGTTAACGAGACTCCGATTATTTTTTACCTTCTACGAAGTACATTTCCATTTCGCCTTTCCCTTTTACTGGAAGTTTTCCGCGGGCTGTACATATAAAGTTGTTCTTTACCAAGGCGTAGGTCGCCTTTGAAATATTAATTCTGCCCGGGCTGCTCCGCTGTTCCATTTGGGAGGAAAGGTTTACCGTATCGCCCCAAATATCATAAGCGAATTTTGTTATCCCCACCACCCCAGCAATGACAGGCCCCGTGTGTATGCCTATGCGCGTTGGGAATTCCGGCAGGTTCTGAATTTTTCTCAACGAATTGAAGCCCTCCATGAACTCCTGCATATCCAAGGCTACATTTATTAAGATTTCTGCATGATTTTCCAAAGGGGCAGGCAGACCGCTAACACACATATAGCTGTCGCCAATGGTCTTTATCTTTTCTATTCCGTACTTTTCTAGAATGCGGTCAAAACCACGAAAACTCTCGTCCAGTTGGTTGATCAATTCATCGGGCGGCATAATCTCTGCAATCTTGGTAAATCCTTGAATGTCCGAAAAAAGTACACTTACCTGATCATGTTTTCGAGCGTAGGATTTACCAAAGGTCTTAAGTTCGTATGCAATCTGTTCTGGAAGAATATTCAACAACAACTTATCCGCTTTTACGATTTCGGCCTGTATCTGTGCCGTTTTTTTCTCTATTTCCTTGGTGCGTGCTTTTACCTTTTCCTCCAATTGCTCGTTATGCAGTTGTAGCTCTTCTATAAGACTTTTATTGTGCCTGCGCAGCAAGACGGCCTCTAGGGCATTGTCTATGGTAATCTTAAGTTCATCCCTATCCCAAGGTTTAGTAATATACCGGTATACCCTTCCCGTGTTTATGGCCTCGATAATGGCTTCCATATCGCTAAAACCGGTAAGTATCATGCGAATGTTATCGGGTTCATCCGGTAGGTGCTGCAAGAATTGTACGCCCGTCATACCCGGCATACGTTGATCGGTAACAATGACGTGGATGTCGTTTTTCTTTACTATTTCCATTCCTTCCTCCCCGCTAATGGCGGTGAAGATGGTGTAATGGCGCCGAAGGGCGGCCCTAAATGAAGTAAGGTTGTTTTCTTCGTCATCTACATATAAAACATTGTAATCTTTAGTGTTTTTTGATATCATTTTTTGTCCTTTTGTAGTTCGGAATCTTTGTTTTGAACCAATGGCAATTGAATTATAAATTCGGTACCCCTTCCTAGCGCCGAGCTTACCTTAATTTTGCCCGAATGTTTTTCTATAATGCCATAGCTTATAGAGAGCCCAAGACCGGTGCCCTTGCCTATTTCCTTGGTCGTAAAGAATGGATCGAATATCTTGTTTATGGTGGCTTCGTCCATACCAGATCCGCTATCCTTTATACTGATTTTTGCGGTATCGTTTTCTTGCCAGGTCTTTATCCATATATTTCCTTTGCCCGTTATGGCCTGTATGGCGTTGGACAAAATGTTCATAAACACCTGATTTATTTCTCCGGCCAGGCATTCCACTTCTGGTATATCGTCAAATTCCTTTGTTATCACAATATGGTCTTTGTACACGCTATGCAAAAGGGCAAGGGTGGATGCAATGCCTTCGTTAAGATTTGCCTTTTTTACCACATTTTGATCCAATCGTGAAAAATTGCGAAGCCCTTTTACGATTTCCGTCGTTCGCCTGGCTCCCTCTTCAATGCCCTTGATCAAATCCTGTATCTCCTGCATGGTATAGGCGAGGTCTGCATTGGTATTGAATTGGCTCACCTTCTCAAAAACAGATTCCAATTGGTTTTCCTTTATGACCTTTTCATAGTGATGGATACTCTGTATGATATCCTCCAAATCCTCTTTTAAGGGTTTTATATTGGCCGAAACGAAATTTATGGGGTTGTTGATCTCATGTGCCACTCCTGCCGTTAATTGCCCCAAAGAAGCCATTTTTTCCGACATTACCAATTGTTGTTGGGCTTCCCTTAGGTCGTCCAATAATTTGTTCAAGGTCGTATTTTTGATATCCACTAGCTTTTTCTGCTTGTCCACCTCGGTAAGGGTGCGGTTTATTTCGTCCTTACTGTCTTCTATGATCTTTTTTTGTTTGTTTATTTCATCGATACTGGCGTTAAGTATATTGGTAATGGCAGTTTTGTCCACCTCGGTACGCTTAAACTTGAATTCCGAAATGGTATTCTTCTTCTTTTCCTCTTTAAACCTGCTGATCAGGTATTGCTTTTCTTCCTCCGTAATGGGCAAGTTTTGTATATATGCGGTAATATCTTCCAAGCGCCTTGGGATTTAGTTTTTTTCTGCTAAAATAACAATGGAGCAGGTTTCATTGTGAAAGTCGCAGATACTGTCCTTTGCCGTTCCAATTTCGCCATAAGAAAAAAATCCAATCAAGGGCTTATTCCAGATATCCCTTATTTTTCCTGCCTCGTCTTCCATAATTGGGCCTAAGGCCAAATGCCTGGCCTTGCACGAGAATAGTACAACGGCGTCTGGGGTGCTAATGGTGTCTTTTAGGCTGATTACGTTATCACGTGTTTTATCTACCAGGTCAAAGCCGGGGGGCACGGAAAATTTTACCTTACTTCCTTCGGGTATGCCCCCGGCAAAAATTAGGGCATGGTTTTCCACATCGGCCATCATAGGTGCGCGCAGTACGGTATTGCCATTGTCCTTTTTCATTTGCAGCGGATATTGTGCAAAGTTCATAGCAATAACCTCTGCCCGATCATAAACGCTGCCAGTAAACTGGAAAAACTTAACGAACACATCCAACGCAGGTTCTCCGTCTATCTCAAAGACCACATTGCCGGATGATTTGGTAATGGTTTTTTCTACGCCAATATTATCCCATCCACTGGTGGCCAAGCCCGCGACGGACACGCTTTTATTATCAAGAACAAGTGCGAGCAAGCCGGTGGCGGATTCGTAACCATTGCTGAAGACATAGGAGGCCTTCATGGTAAGGTCATCACCGGCAAGACCGCCGTACAATGGAATGCTGTCGTCAACGCTTTTGACACCATCTATTATATGCTCCGCATCTATGGTCAGTCCGCTGGAAACAACGACAATCGAGGGGTCCAAGAAGGACTTTTTGGCAAATTGTGCCATCTTGCCAGCTATTTTTAAGGTATCTGGGGACGATTCCTTGAACAAGGTGTAATTCTCCTTTTTTATATCCATCAGCATAATTACGATGGATTGTTCCCAGATTTCTGAATCCAAGATCTCGCCTGCCGTGGTACATCCAAAGATATCGATGTTTTTCTCATCAAAAAACGAGGTAATTGCTTTCCGATCTTGTGTGGCGGAACAAAATATGATGGCCAAGGTTGGCGAATAACCATCTTCCGTGGCGTTTGCAAACTTCTGTTGCACTTCATCAATTGTTGTAGCTTGAATATTTTTTGCTTTCATTTTTATTGGGTTCAGGATTCGGTGAGCGTGCCATCTTTTACTTTGGCAACTAAGGTGCTTAAGTTTCGTACGATTATTTCCATCAACTTGGGAATAAATGAACCTTCTACAGTATTGCTGAGCCATGGGTTCATTACGGTGGAGATGATAAAGTTGATTTTATCGTTGGGACCGTTCGTTACCTTTAAACGTTGACGCAGATCATCCATAAGTACATTGCCATAATTACTTCGTGTAAAGGAGGACGCGGTCACCACGATTTCCGGAACGTGCTCGGGTTCTATGCTGTTTAAGCTATTGCCAGGTTTATCCCTAAAACTAAAGGCTCGGTACACAGCGTTATTTAAGATGTTCGTCTTAGCCATGTCCGTATTGGCTACTCCTTCACTTTCGTAATAATTATACATATAGGTTACTATTGTCTGATCCCCTCCCAATTCCTTGAATAGCGAAAAGGCATCGGCATCCGCAAGCAATTCTTGGTTAGTGGCATTTACGATGCGGTCCCTAATAAAAGTATATTGTGCAAGAACGGCAGCGGGACCCAAGCCCTGCTGTATGGCCGGAATGGGTACTAGGGGAACTACGAAGAAGGGAAGATCCGCAATGTTCAAACAAACCAGGGCCGCGTACAAGCGTTTAGCGTTAAAATGGCATTCGCCCGAAATTTTACCGTAACCGTCGGTATTTGGACGTATTACCTTGTGGCTAAAATAGACCGCAGCCGCAGCTGCGCCGGGTTTGGAACCCTCTACACCGTAAACGCCCACAGTAGGATCCACGCCGCCGTGGTACACTACCGGAGCGGTAAAGGATACTAAATTCCGCATGGCCGAATTCCGATAGCACAGCCCACCGGAGGGGTATGGCACATAGCCCGATTTATGCGGGTCTATAGTAATGGAATCGCTCATTTGCAGCACTTTGTACTGTTCGGCCACGTAATCGCTCATGGGCAAGGCGGCCATGGCTTGGTCATCGATCAAGGTAAATTTTGTTGGGTCGCTATCGTCGGCGCTATTAAGCATAGTCTTGTAATAGCCGCCCCAAGCTGCATCGGCATGTATCGCAAATTCCATTCCCTTTGCCCTATACGTTTCCCTAAGTGCCAAGATATCCTTGAGCGGATCTACGGCACTTTCTTCGGTAGACCCTATGATTACGACAACATTCAACAACGGTACTTTTTCTGTAAGACATCGTTCAAGAGCCGTTTGCAGGGCATTGATGTCCATTCGGGCTCTGTTGTCCACCACAACGCTGACCATATTATTGGAACCAATGCCCAAAATAGCGGCTCCCTTTGGCCAAGAATAGTGCCTGGTGGCGGTGCAGAGTGAAATTGGACTTTGCGTTATACTTGGCAGGTATTTGGAAAGCAGCTCATGGTACCCTATGTTTTGGACCGAATAGTTTGAAACGGCATCGTTAAAATCCCCCATACTTATTTCCTTGAATTCGTTACAAATAGTCAAGGGAATCTTAAGGACTTCGTCTATGGGCAGGTTAAGTACTGTCCAATCGTCCAATGTTAGTAAAGCTGCCTTTGAACCGTTAAGTAGCGTAACCTGGAAGTTTTTGGCAGGTTGAAGCACGGCCTCTTTTTGTAGGGCGGCACGCACGCTCGCTGCATAAAATTTTAAGTTCCTGGCCATCCATAGGGCTTCTAGATTGGCCACGGAACCATCACAGGTGATATGGCCCCAGCCCGCCACGACCCCTTGCAAAAGTTGAAATGGGCCGGTATCAAAAGGTCTTACCGTATAGCCCAATAATTTGCACAGTTCATTCCCAACGTACATCTCCATAAGTGTGGTTACCGGCGATGCCTCGGCTGCGACATTGTTCTGGTTGTACATGAGAGCGGCAAAATAGCCAAGGATACCCGGCATGGGAATGTCCCATAACATGTGCCCAATGCTCCGCATACTAAAAAATGCACCCGAGCCCTTTAGCTGTTCTATCAACTTAAAATACTCGATCTCCATTATAGCCGTAGTACTCTTGTAGGCTTCGGAATTTCGAACCGCATCATTTATATAATCGGGATCTTCTGGATGGTAGTTGTTACGGCTTTCAACATTTCCGGCAACTGCAAAAGCCATTAGCTCGTACATTTTTGCGGCATTATCGCCATGGGTACCCAAGAAAAGGGCTTCCAAACTTTCCGAACTATTGCCTTGTAGCCCTATTCTGGAACCTTCGGGCTCGTTCAAATGTGATTTTAGTAGTTGCTCCGCAAAGCGCTTAGCATGTTTTTTATCGGTGTGTTGCATACTCTTTTTTATTTTAATTTCCGTAATCGGTATCCTCCTCTAGTGCTTCTACAGGAATGGTAATCTTAAATTTTATTCATTTTCTGCCCAGTTCATTGCCACTAAGCGAATAACAAGCCCTTGACCTACTTTTTTTGGTCTTATTCCATTACAGGGGGCAATAGCGTATAACCCCATTCCTCCATTGCGCCCAGGAGGTCATAAAAGACAGACTCATGAACAATTAGTCCTGCATCGTTGAACGTTAGGACGCTGAATCCTTCGATATGTATTTTTTTTCCCGTTGGTGAATGCTCCCCGAACATGCCGGTATTGGTTCCCGTACCGGCCCAATTTACAAAGGCACGGTTACCCACCGTTACTATTTCTTTTTGGATCATCTTAAAATCGGGAAGTGCGCTATGCCAGACTTCAATACTTTTCAAAAGTCCGTCCTGGTTAACGGACACAATTTTACCGTTTAAGTTTCGTACCATTTTCTTAGCGGTCACTTGTCGGTGAAGTACCGTATCATTTTTGCTCCAGGCGTTCAGATAATACTCCGTACTTTTTTGTAAATC
Organism: uncultured Flavobacteriaceae bacterium; assembly: GCA_963697395.1. Lineage (GTDB taxonomy): Bacteria > Bacteroidota > Bacteroidia > Flavobacteriales > Flavobacteriaceae > Maribacter. The sequence goes on along the minus strand of CAVONX010000029.1, from coordinate 980,883 downwards.
CCTAGCCCGTGCCCCGTTCATGGCCAAACCATCTGCACCTTCCCTTGGTTCCTGTTTTTTACAGTTCAAGTTCAAAAGCATTAAGACTATGGATCCCCAAAATACTAATTTGGACACGGTTACAATTTTTTTCAAATAGCTTTATCCTTAAATAAAAGAATTAGTATCCATAAAAATGTCTTTTTAAGGATGTAAGTAGGGATTTATTGTCCCAAAGCGACTTCTTTTTGATCCAATGAATAACTAACAAGAAAGTTGTACATTTAAAAAACTCATTACCCACTAATGAGCATCAACCAAAAAAATGCGAAACAGACACCAAAGGACCGGTTTTTTAATTCTTCTTACTTGTTTGATATGTTCTTTTCTCCAAGCTCAGATTTTTGAGTTTGGCAGTAATCACCCCTATAAAAAAGTTTTTGTCGAAACCGATAATTTCGGCCCCTCTTATTTGGACAGTTTGGAACAAGGTTATAATAAGATAAATACAGATTCCGTTAGATTTTCAATTCTAAATGACCTAGCCTATTATTGGCATACCCGAAACCTGAACACCGCAATGGACTTTACAAAAAAAGGATTGCGACAGACCGCGGAAAAAGGAGACTCCATTTGGCAAGGTAGGTTTCAGATTACCCAAGGCGCAATACTACTGCGTATGGAAAAGTTGGACAGTGCCCAAACCGTGCTCGAATCCGCCAAAAGTAAGGTTACCCAATCAGATTTGGCTTTTTTAAATACGCAGTTGGGCTATGTATATGAAAGAAGAGGGCAACTAGATAAAGCCGGGGACTATGCCATGGTATCGCTTAACTTGGGCACAAAGCTAAAGGACGAAAAAGCCATGGCAATGGCCCTAAGCGATTTGAGCAACCTCTGTTGGAAACAGGCAAAATACGAATCTGCATTGGATTACGGTCAGCGTTCCCTGAAACTTTTTGAAGCTTGGGGCATCACAGATCTTGACTATGACTTTACCCTTTATCTTATGGGCAATAATTATTTGGGACTAAAGGATTATGAAAAGGCACGCAGCTATTACGAGCATTCTATTATCATAGGGGAACGTTATGGGTTTTATAATAATTTAAGCGATGTGTATATTTCCCTTGTAGATCTATATTCCTACTTGGGCGAATTTGAAAATGCCGACGTAGCAGGCCGTAACGCCATTAAATATGCCGAGTTACTTGAGAATAACTTTATGGTTATGCGCTCTTGGCTATCTGTTGGAAAAATGCAAAATATCCGAGGAAACTATACAGAAGCCATAGAGGGGTTCAAAAAGTCCATTGCCATTGCCACGAAGGATTTTGGTGACGCCTATTATCTTAGTCAGGCGTATAAGGAACTCGGAAAGGCTTATGCATCTAACCATGACTATCAGAACGCATATAGGGCTTTTTCTGAATATGATACTTTAAAAAGCAAGGTATTCACCGCTGCGGCCGATCAACGTATTTCCCAATTAACTACAGAATATGATGTGGCCCAAAAAGAAGGAACCATCCTACTACAAAAGACCCAAATCAAAAAACAACAGACGCGGCAAGAACTTATTACCGTAATAGTGATATTACTTCTTCTTTTGCTGGGTCTGGCCTATAACGCTATTTCCAGCAATGTCAAAAAGAATAGATTGTTGCAAAAACAAAATTCTGAAAAGGAGTTTTTGCTAAAGGAAATACACCATAGGGTAAAGAATAACCTAGAGATTGTTTCCAGCTTGCTTTCCCTCCAATCGGCTCAAATAAAAGATCCCAATATCTTGGATGCCATGGAACAAAGTCAGCGACGTGTACATAGTATGGGCATGATACATCAAAAACTCTACATGGGCAAGAATTTGGCAGCTATAGAAATGAAGGATTATTTTCATAATCTTGCGGATTACATCATCGATGCTTTTGGAAAAAATGGCCAGGTGACAATCAATTTAAAAATGGATAAATTAGAGCTCGACGTAGATATGGCAATACCTATTGGCCTTATTGTAAATGAATTGATCACCAACTCCTTAAAATATGCTTTTCCGGATGCAAGCCATGGAATAATATATCTGGCCCTTAAGGAAAAAAAGGGTATTCTCGTGTTGGAAGTAAGGGATAATGGCGTTGGCATGGTACAGGCCGAGCACGATGAGGGTACAGGATTCGGCACACAATTGGTAAATCTTTTAGTAAGACAACTAGACGGGAAAATGATTATTGATACGCAACAAGGAACAGCGGTTAGCATTAAGTTTCAATTATTAAAAGCAGCCTAATGAATAAAGAAAAAATTAGGGTATTGATCGTTGAGGACGATATGATCATTGGGGCCAACCTATCACTGCAATTGATTAACCTTGGTTACGATGTAACAGGAATAGTACCAAGGGGAGAGGAGGCCATAGTACATGCAAGGGAGGATACTCCCCAAATTTTATTATTGGACATTAACCTAAAAGGTGCCCTTAGTGGAATAGAAACTGCAAAGGCCATTCAAAAATATGTCGACATACCTATAGTGTATATAACGGCGAACAGTGATAACGACACCTTTGAAAAAGCTAAAGAAACGTATCCGAAAGCTTTCATTACAAAACCTTTTAACAAATTGAGTTTGCAGCGCACCTTGGAACTGGTTGTTCAAGGATTGGAGCCAACACAAAAATCGGAACATACGACCGAATTCGAGGTATTGGAAGACCGCATCTTTGTGCGACATAACAGCAAAATGGTAAAGGTGCTTCTAGATGATATTTTATATTTGGAAGCAGATAGAAATTATTGTGAAATTGTATGCCAGAATACCAAGTATACTTTGTCTAGCACATTGAAAACTGTTACGGATAAACTTCCCGTTCTAAAATTTGCAAGGGTGCACCGTAGCTACGTGGTAAATATTTCCAAATTGGATGTTGTAGGCGATGACTATCTTGAAATTAAGCGCAAGCCAATACCCTTGAGTAAAGGTTACAAAGATTTACTCATGGCCCGCTTACGCATGATTTAGTAGTATTTTATACAAAAATTATGGTCGTTTCTTGAGCGAGCCACAAACTCTAATTCTATTTCTGTTTAACATCAGAATGTGTTGCCTTGAAAGATAAAGTTTAACCATTCACTTAGTTTTCGGCTGGTATAGCCTTTCGCTGCAAGCTTCCCATATTGGTTAAAGATGGGCAGTGGGTACTACATTTACCTTTCGCACTCATAAAAACAAATACCAAACACTTGCTATTTTTTACCAAAAGGCTACTCAAAAAAACCTGAAAATGCTTTTCCAAAATACCCGCCCTCTATAGGTATGTTTTTGTTTGCAAGATGCCAAGCCTAAGATTTTAATTGGGATCCGCCATAGGTTTATCCAAACGTATTTCCTTTTGAATAAAGGTTATGCCTATGCCGCACAAGAGCACTAAGCCGCCAAGCACCATTTGTAAGGTGATGGTCTCGTTCAAAAACACCCATGCCAATAGCGCGGTTATAAAAGCTTGGGACAAAAGGCTAAGTGCTACCCTTGTAGCCCGTATATGCCGCAAGGCATAGCTAAGTGCGAGCCAAGCCATTAATTGACAAACAACTGCCTGCACAACTAAAATAAACCACGCCTTGCTATCAAAACCATAAAAAGCCTCGCCCGCCAATCCATTAACAATACCCAAGAAGATAGAGGATGACAACAGATTGATTAACATAAAGGTAGTAATGTCCGTTTTTTCCAATACAGCTTTTGAAACCATGATATATGCCGCATAAAACACCCCCGAAAGAATACCGAACAGGAATGCCCGATCAAACTGAAGTTGTGTAAAAAACTGAAAACCAACAATAATTACCATTCCTGCAAAAGCCACAGCGGTACCTATCCAGAAATTTCGGCTAGGCTTGTTCCTAAAAAAGAAATAAGTAGCTATACCTACCCAAATAGGCGAAAGATTGGCCAGCAAAGAAGCTTGCGTAGCAGTAGATTCTTGAATGGCTATATTCCATACGGACACATCCAAACCAAAAAGAACGCCACTTAGAACGGCCAAAAGTAACAATTTTTTAGGCGGCCATTGGAACTTTCCTCTCCATACTACGACCGGCAAAAGCACCACAAAGGCAATAGCCATGCGATAAAAAGCAGAGATCAACCCAGAACTATAGCCAAGTTTAATCAACACTGGAAAAATAGAAATTCCCAAAACTCCAATAATTAAAGCTATTCGCGGCTTACTCATTTCGGATAATTAATAGCGGTTAAAAGTAAGATTTATAACGGTTCTCTCCCTACTTCTTAAAAAAACATCTACACATCTCAGATATGGGAAAATACAATGCACATCCCTTATCCTGTATACCATTTTTAAAATAAATTGAACTGTTAAATTACAACCCGTTCAGACAGATAACCAATTAGCGATCTTGGTTTCAAACGACACTATAAATCTGTCCTTTGTTGCCTATTTATTGGTTATATTTAAACCGGATAACGGTTTATTTTAAAACAAGGATTGAAAGCGACAAAAAAATACTTGCTTATAAAGGAGTTCATAAAAAAACGAATACAAACAGGCGTATATCCCGTGGACAGTTATTTACCCTCAGAAAACGATATTTGCGAAAAATTTGAAACTACCAGGACAACTGCTAGAAAGGCCTTGGACGAGCTATTGAAAGATGGTTTTATTGAAAAGGAACAGGGCAAGGGCAGCAGGGTCATAGAGCGCAGAAAATCTTTGGGGCTATTAACCATAAAAGGCTTCTCCGGGGCTACGGATTACGAAGTGCAAACCGTCCTGACCGAGAAACCGCAGATTACGGATTGGGATCCCATTATAGCTTTCCCTTTGACCACTCTGGAACAAAAGTCGAAATGCGTTTATTTCCAAAGAGTACGACGCATTAATGGTAAACCGGTCGTTTTGGAAAACAACTGGTACGCACTTGATGCTATGGAGCTTATTAAACCAAACGATTTTGTGCAGGGCTCCTTTTTTAAAACGCTTAGCCAAAAATACCTTATCGAGGTTATGGGTGCGGAACAGGAACTAAAATCGATTCCGGCATCCAAAGAAGTGGCTCAGAATCTGGGAATCAACCAGGGCGATTCTATTTTACATATTTCGGTTCGGTTCAGGACAAGCAAGCCAGGCTTTAACCTGTACGGAGACTTATATTGTAATACTACGGAGTACCCTATTCGTAATAGTTACTTTTTGTAATTATCAACTTGATCAAAAAAAAGAATATAAATTTTTAGGGTTCTTAAAAAATAGGTTCTCATAATACGGCTCCATTCCCTTCGACTTCAAAAAATCGGGAATCGTCTCTATTAAATAATTCAGGCCAGGACTACCGCCATAACTTTTCCAATAGGAATTCTTGGCCATATCCATGCCCATGGTAATCTGTTCCGGATAATCTGGCAGTACCTTTTCCAAAAGATTCAGCGTATGGTTCGGTTCGCCGTTTTTCCATCTAAAAGCACTATCATATTCTACACAAACGCCTACATCTAGTACGGCCCGGTTATAGTCTTCACTTTTAGCTCGATCTACATGGGAAAGCACTACGTGCTCTAATTTTGCACCTAGCTTCTCAAAAAGCTTGGCCTGTTGCAAGGCCTGCCTGCCAAAATTGGTATGGGTAAGAATGGGCACTCCCGTTTCCAAGTGGGTGTTTACGATGGCCCGAAATATTTTTTCCTGATGTTTGGTAAAAGGATGATCATCCGTAGCCAACTTTATTAAACCTGCCTTATGGGGAGTACGTTTCACAAAAGGTCCAGAGTAATCAAATTCGTCTATTCCTTCTGTTACATCGGCTATAAAAAGCTGGGTAAGTTCATCTTCGGTGTAGGCGTAACGCCAATGATTTTCAGGGTAGTACTGCTCTAAATGAATACCCGTGGGAACAATAATATGGACACCGCTCCGTGTACTTACTTCAACAGATTTTAGGATATTCCGTCCTGCATTGGCGGGCATGGTGTCCACTACGGTCCTCCCACCGGCATTATAGAAATTAATGAGTTCTTCGCTAATTTTGTCTACATCGTTCAACAAAAATTCTGGGTGTTTTCCCGTTACATAGCAATCATCTATGACTATATGTTCGTGGGAATAGGTCAGTCCCATTTCTGAACTGGCGACGTCACCTAAAACTGTTCTAAAAAATTCTTTTAGCATATTTAGTTATTAGCCCAGCCATCGCGGGAAATATCCGCAATAGTATCTGGCATTTGCAAAATAGCCCCTAGTTGAACAAGGGTATCCTGTAGTTGTCTCACATTAATATTTTTTGCGTCCGCATCACTATCCAAAGAAAGTGCCGCCGCCATACCTGCCGCTTGTCCCATACTCATAGTCTGTGCCATGGAACGACAAGAGGCATGTGCATCATGGGTTGCAGAAAAACAACGCCCGACGACCCAGGTATTACAGCTATCCTTTGGAACAATGGTCCCATACGGAACGCCGTAGGTTCCGCCATTGGGCACATATTGCCAATAGGTTTCAGAACTACCATCGCTTCCTTTTCTGTGATCTTCTATAGGCGCACCACAAAGAAAAATTTGATCGTCAAAAGTTTTGGCAGCCATACAATCCTCCTTTGTAAGGCGATAATTACCGTATACGCGCCGTGTTTCCCGCACACCGATCTGGTGCGACAGCCCAATAATCTTGGCGTCTTGATATCCGGGCACTTCCGCCCTAAAAAAATCTTCGAAAATAAAGGCTTGTCGGCGCCCTTCTATTTCCGCTTTGGTAATACCTTCCACGTCCAAGGGATCAAGGTCAACAACCTTTACAGCTACTGTAGAAATACATTTTGGTTGGCACATTTGATGCGCAGAACCTTCTTTTCGCGGCAAGGGATGGGTTCCCTTTTCATAGGCTTCCGCCATTTTTTCCTTGAGCATTCTCTTTCCTCCCGCTGCTTCGTATTCGGTATGGTCCACATTTGACATGCGAAAGGTGGTAGTCATACTTTGGGCCGGCTCCTTCTCCCCAGCCCTTTCATAGGGAATATCCGCCCAATGGCAATAATCCGCATCGCCGGAAGCATCAATGATCCGTTTGGCCGTTATGGTAAAAAAGCCGATGCCTTTATGAAAAAACACACAGGTAGTGGTTTCGCCAATGGTTTCCACGCCCACAAACGTGGTGTGATAAAACAATGTGACTCCGCTTTTTAGCAATTGCTGGTCCCAGACCTGCTTTAATTTCTCGGGATTATAATTTACTCCTGTGCCAGCCCCGTAGGTATTGGGACGCAGAAAAATATTTCCTGATGCATTCAACCGGTTCACTATCCTATCCGGGATACCGCCTACAATTTTCCGTGGGGATTCCCCTGGGGTAAAAAAGCCGTAAAAAGTATCCAACATTTGGGTTGATGTACCACCCGGAAATCCGTAACGCTCCACCAAGATTACCTTGTAGTTACCGGTTGCCGCAGCGATGGCTGCCGTTGCTCCCGCGCTCCCGCTTCCAATTATTAAAATATCGGTTTGAAAAGTTTTGGATATAAATGTTGAAAAATTCATGCTAGCTTTTCTTCGGATTTCCTACGTTTTCGTACAATTTGGCCATTAAATGTGCATGCTCGTCATAGGCCGACTCAAACAGGTCCACGGCGCGCTGTTCGCCTACGATTTTGCCGCTGCTCAATACTTTGGGCGACTTTCCGTTCTCATGCAATATTTTTGCTATTTCGGCCTTTAGACAATTGATGAGCAACACCCCGCCCAAAGTAGATCCGGGCGAAACGGGTGAATCTAGGCCGTCCAAATAAATCATAGCATCGCCCAGGGGAGCGCCGGTATCCAAGACATAGTCCGCAAAATCTATCAATTTTTTTCCATCGGCCTTTTTTGAGGTACTTCCTTCCAAATGCAGTTTACTTACCAAGGCAACCACTTTAACATTTCGTTTTTGAAACTCCTCCGCCATTTCGATCGGCACCACATTGCAACCACTAGAAGAAACGATCAATGCAGTATCTTGACTACTTGTGTCAAAATTTCGAAGTATCCTAGCGGCGAGTCCCGACACGTTTTCCAAAAACATCGCTTGCCTTTGTCCGTTGGCACCTACCACCAGATTGTGGAAGGAAAGGGAGAGTTCCACGATAGGGTTAAAACCCGGAAAGGAGCCATATCTTGGCCACATTTCCTCTACCATCATTCGGCTATGGCCCGACCCAAAAAGATGCACCATACGGCCATCTAAAATAGATCGTGCAAACAATTTTGCTACTTCTTGAATTACGGATTCCTGCTGTTCTACGACAGAAATAATATCTTTTCCCTTTTCTAAATATTGCTTTGTTACGCTCATTATTCTGTTTTGATTACCTCTTATTTTTTTGCAAAATAGGCCGCTCCTATGGCTCCCGCATAAGCTCCCAATCTTGCACTATTAATTTTTATTTTATGTCCTCCGGGACGCCATTCGTATTTAGACATATAGTTTTCCAAGGGTTGGAAAAGCGCATTTTTCGATCCTGCGGAAATACCACCGCCTAAAATGATAAGTTCTGGGGAAAGTATATTCGTCAACGATGCCAAGCCTACAGCCAGTTTTTCAACGGATTCCAACCACCACCCTTTTGCTTTGACATCTCCATTCTCGTAGGCATCCACCAATTCCCGTACACTTTTAAACTTTCCGCTTGTGCGTTCGGAAACCGAAAAATTACCTACGGCATGTTCCAAACTTCCGGGCATATTGGTCATGGTGGCCGCTCCTTTATAGTCTAACGTTATATGACCCACATGGCCTGCACGCTGCAAATTTCCTTGGTACAATTGTCCATTGATAATGATACCGCCACCCACTCCCGTGCCCAAAGTCAGCATCAAAAAGTGTTTTACCCCTTTGGCCCTGTAAAAGGATTCGTATTCCGCCAAGCAGGCAGATTGCCCGTCATTGATAACGCTGATATCCTGACCGAGTTCCTTTGACCAATCAAAATTTTCAATACCCTTTAAACGTTCAGGCATGTGAAGGGTCATTTTATTTGTTTCATCTACCAGACCGGGCGCGGAAATACCTATGCCAAGACTATTTTTATCGCTTTTGGCATACTGTTCCGATTTCTGATGGATAAGAGTGATTATTTTTTTCTTCCATACTTGTTCTTCCGATGCATTGTCCTCTGTAAAAATCTCGTTTTGCTCAAGGATAGCTCCCTGTTCATCCAACACAACGACTTTTATTTTTGTGCCTCCAATATCGATTCCTAAATAGTATTTTTTCATCATAAGATTACATCAATATTGCCCTTCGCTCAAGGTCCAACCGCCATCTACGGCCAAAACTTGACCAGTAATAAATTTGGAATCGGGATGAAGGAACATCAATACCGCACTATTAATATCCTGGGATGCACCGGCACGCCCACCGTCCAAGGGCTGCTTTGTTTTTAGGAACCTTAGGATATCTTCATCCTCTGCCACCCGTTGCGCCATGGGTGTAATGAACAGACTGGGGGCAATTACGTTGATACGAATGTTATGTTCCGCATAATAAGCCGCAATGGATTTGGAAAAGCCGATTATGGCCGATTTTGCCGCAGCATAGGCATGGGTTACAAAATATTTGGGCGAAGGCGAGTAGCCCAAAACAGATCCCATATTTAAAATGGTCCCAGTACTGTTCTGTTCTAAAAAATAATTGACCATAGCTTGGTTGGACAACATCATGGAGGTAAGATTGAGCTCCATGGTCTTGTTCCAACCCTCAAGCGTGATGGCGTGCAATGGCCCATCGCCCCAACGACGTCCGCTACCCCCTGCCACATGAAATAGTCCGGTTATACTACCGAAGCTTTCATGCGCCATTTTTATGGCTTTCTGCATGGTTTCGGCATTTGTGGCATCTCCAGAAAGTACCAATGCATTACCGCCGAGCTCCTTTTGGGCAGCACTACAACTATCTCTATTTCTTCCTACCACGAGAACATTTGCCCCGTTCTCTTTTAGTGCCTTAGCCGCAGCGAGCCCCATTCCTGTGGTGCCGCCCATGATAATATAAGTTGTGTTTTTAAATTTCATAGTTCAGTTTTGGTCTCTCGGCTAGATAAGCTTTTTTGTAAGCTGAGTACATACTCCTGCAGAATAGGACGTTTAAAAAGTTGATTTTTGAGTGTTATCCATTAGGCCTAAGTTATCTTTCGAATAATATCGCCTGTCTTTTTATGCTTTAAGAGCAACACATTGTCCCCGTTTGGCAAGATTTCTTCTTTGATTAGATAATGATCATCATCATAGGATTCCCATTTCTTTTCCGATTCGCTAGGTTCGTCCCCTCGCCAATCTTCCAGTACTACCGGTTCCCAACCTTTTGTTTCCGCAGATTTGAAAGCGGCATCCAAAATAGCATTGACCACATAACCATCGTAAAAAGTTTCCAAAGGTTGGCGCTTTTCTTCAATGGCCGTAAACATATCGGTAAACATGTGCGGATAGCCAAGTTCGTGCGCCTCATCACCAACGGGAAACAACCAGCCTGTATTCGATTCCGCTTTTTCGGCCACATAACCGTCCCCTCCTTTTCCTGTAGTGAACATCTCAAAACCGGTACGTAAAAAGCTGTTGAGCCAAATAGTTCCCTCGGTTCCCATGACCTCATCGCGCAAATCCATACCGCCGCGAAATGTCCAGCTTACTTCAAACTGACCAATGGCCCCGTTGGCATATTTAACCAGTCCAATAGCATGGTCTTCCGCTTCAATGGGATGTACTTGGGTACCTGCCCAGCACATGACCTCCAAAGGTTTAATATTTTTTCCGATAAAGTTCCTACTGATTTCCACACAATGGCAACCCAGATCAATAATGGCACCGCCACCCGATTTTTCCTTGTCCCAGAACCAATCGCTGTGCGGTCCTGGATGCGTCTCACGGGACTTGGCCCAAAGTACCCTTCCAATATCCCCACGTCTGACGCTTTCCATAGATTTTAGGAATTTTGGCGTGTAACAAAGGTCTTCCAAGTAGCCTCCAAAAATTCCGGCTTCCTCAACGGCATCGAGCATGCGTTTGGCTTCTTGTGCGGTTCGGCCCAGAGGCTTTGTACAGATTATATCCTTTTTTGCCTTTACACAGGCCATAACGGCTGCTTCGTGCAAGTGATTGGGAAGTGATATCAAGACCACATCCACATCTGGGTGGGCAACGGCTTCTTCCATATTCGTGCTGAAATGCGGAAGCCCATAGTCATCCGCAAAACGTTTGGCATTGTCCTTGTTTCTAGAATAGACCATAACCACATGGTCCTTGCGGCGTTGTGCGTGCAAGGATTCGGCATAAAAACGGGCGATAAAACCCGAGCCTAGCATAGCGATTCTCATAGTTTTTTATTTAGTAGATTCATACCCATTTAGAGGTTCTCGAAATGAAATCCCTGCTTGGTTTCAAGTTCTCCTTCAGCTCGTTCTTGGGCGGGAAATTATTTGGAAAAGGAAATATAGTTTTTTTAACTTGTATGTACAAGTTAAAATTATGAATAAAGCCTTACTCGGTCCTTTGTCGATTTAAAAAGCGTTTCTAAAATATGACCTATGTTATAGCCGTAACTGTAACCGGTCAGCTTTCTTAGTATATTATTTGGAAGCCTTCCTAATCAATTTCAATCCCCAATCGTAATGACTAGAAGTTGCGGAAATGATATAGGAACCCATAGAAGTACTTCCTGTCCATGGGTAGTGTTGTTTTTCAAAAAGTTCTGTGTTGGCATGCGATTTTACAATTTCCTGCACCGCCTCAAAAGAGCGTGCCAACAAGGCATCTACCTCAGTTTTTGGCAGATTTTTGTATAGCTCCCTTATTTCAACATTAAGAGCTGGTAGGGTGCGCCATGTATGTCCTGGAGCGGGCATTTTGGGTTGTATACCTTTCATGCCTTCTGCATACCATCTTAGAAACAGGGTATGCCAGTGGTGTATATGTGCCAAAACATCCCTTATATTTCTATTCAGGTATTGTGTAGGGAATTCTGCATTGCGTTTTTCTTCGGAAAGGTCCTTTATAAAATTTAGAAGCTTTTTATAATTGGCAGTGCTCTGTGCTATCAACTCCGCTTTTGATTTTGGTCTTGCCATTTACTTTGATTTTTAACCTTGTTTTATCAATCTTATATCCTTATTAATGCTGGTTTATGAAATCTTTCGAGCAACCGTAACGAAATCACCCCAAAATCCTGCCGTCCTCCATCTCTATAATCCTATCTGTACGGTTGGCAAAATCATGGTCATGGGTAACTACGAGCAAACTAAGACCCTCCTCTTCCTTTAGGCGCTTAAAAATCTCGAATACGTTCTCCGAATTGTGACTGTCCAGATTTCCCGTAGGCTCATCGCCCATTAAAATGGTAGGTTTGTTTATGAGCGCCCTAGCAATAGCTACGCGTTGTTTTTCCCCGCCCGAGATTCTAGAGGCACGTTGCTGCGCCAAATGTCCAATATTCAACATCTGCAACTTCTCCATGGCATCGTGCTCAATTTCGGCATGGGATTTTTCGGCCAATTTTTTGGCGGGCAGCATTACATTTTCGATTACGCTAAACTCGGACAGCAAATAATGAAACTGAAAAACAAAACCAATGTGCTTATTTCGAATACGGGCGAGTTCATGCTGCGACTGGCCCGTTATCAAATCATCGTTTAAATAGAGTTCGCCGGTATAATCGGTATCCATGGTAGAGAGAATATACAGCAATGTGGATTTGCCAGAGCCAGATTTACCCATTACGGAAACGAACTCTCCCTTCTCCACGGCCATGGAAATATCCTTTAGCACATGAAATTCCTTGGGCTTATGAAAATATTTATCGATATGTTTTGTAACTAAGACCTGCGCCATGGTTTTATGTTCCTCTTATAATTTTTACCGGATCTATATTTTTGGCTTTTTTGGAAGGCAAATAGCCAGCTATAAAGGTGGATACCAAAGCGAAAACAATACCAATGAGATAATACATGAACTCGAAACTTACCGGATAAGTCGTTAACGTGGGCATGGCATCTGTCTTAAATGGGGCGTGGTCTATTGCTACGGACAGTAGAAACCCTACCAACAAACCTAAAAATCCTCCTACAGTGCCAATGAGCATGGCCTGGCTCATAAAAATAAGCTGTACATCTTTTCCTGAGAAGCCGGTTGCCTTTAAAATAGCGATATCTTTCATTTTCTCGTAAATGAGCATATTCAATATATTGTAAATACCAAATCCGGCCACGATCAACAAAGCTACCGAGACGGCATAGGTAATAAGGTTTCTAATATTAGTGCCGGTCTCAAATTGTGCGTTCGCCTCGTTGATGTCTGTAGCTTTTATAGCAAACTGTTCCTCCAACCTATTAGCCATGGGAGCGGCCATGTCCATATCCCACAGCTTCACATTAATATCTGTAACATAACTGTTGACCTCGCCAAGAATTCGCTGTACAGTTTTAAGGTTGGCAAAACTTTGCTGGTTATCCACTTCCGCTATCCCACTTTGATAAATACCCACAATTTTTAAGGGAAACAAATTGCCGGATACCGTACCGATTTGAACCCTATCCCCTAATGACAAGGACATTTTTTCGGCTAGACCATGTCCCAATATAATACCATTATCTGTGTTTTCTAAGGCTTCCGGGGTGCCTTTTACAATATAGTCCTCTATATTGGAGAGCTGTACCTCCTCCAGTATATCCACACCAACAAGACTACCTCCTAATTCTATAGAACCTGCCAAGTAAAATATTTGCGCGCGCGCCTGAGGCGTGGCACCCCTTACATTCTTATCTTTTTTAAGATGGTTTAAAATGGGCAGGGCATTATGTATTTTAAGTTGTCCCTGTTTTGGCCTAACGGAGGCAACACTATTAAGGGCATCCTCAAATTCTTCATATAAGGCAATAGGCTGTTTTTTAGAGGGCTCTATTTCATTATAAATATGGATATGAGGGGTTTGGTTCAAGATCAAATCGTCCAGTAAGGTATTGAGTCCTGTCATAAAACTAACCAAGGTTATATAAGCACCAATGCCAAAGGTTACGCCCAAGGTAGCCGTAGCCGTAGATTTTATCTTCGTCAACAGATGAGTTTTGGCAATATTCAGGATTACTTTCCAATTGGTCATTGCCTTGGTTTTAGGATGTAAGTATCTTCAGTTAGCCCTTCCAAGACTTGCACTCTATCCAGGTCCTGTAGTCCTAGTGTAAGGGTAATTATGCCATTTTCAGTCTGTACTTTATTACCTTCTATGAGGTAGTCCCTGGGGATTACAAGGGCATCGGTTTGTTGTGCGATAACAATATTGGCTTCGCCGGAAAGACCGGGATATAGTACTCCGGGCGGCTCATCAAAAAATGCTTCTACCTTAAAGGTTTGTGAACGCTCGTCTTTTCTGGGATATATTTTGCTTACGTTAGCTTCAAAAACGGTATTGGCATAAGCATCCAAAACCACCAGTACTTTTTGACCGGTCTTAATCTTCACGATATCCACCTCATCCACCAGAAGCTCCATTAAGAACACATCGGCACTGCCAATAGCGGCCAAAGGTTCCATAGTGCTAACAATTTCTCCGGGATTTTTGTAAAGCGCATAAACCTTACCGTTTATCTTGCTGGTTACGGTAAAATCCGTGTTGGTAGTTTGAGCGGTTTTATAACTGTTGCCGGCCTGGCGCAACTTCGTCAACAATTCATTTTTGCTGCGCTCATATTGATTTTTTAGAAGATCCAGTTTATTGCGCGACAATCTAAAGGCCAATTGGCGATTATCAAATTCTACCTTAGACCCTATGTTCTGATCCCAAAGACGTTTCTGTCTTTGGTAGTTTATGGAGTCGTTATTATAGCTCAAAAGTGCTGCGGCAATCTCTTCCTCTATTCCCTTTAAAATTCCCGCACCACCACTATAATTTTCCTTTGCCAGTTCTAGGGAAAGTTTGGCATTCTCCTTATTCAGTTCCGGGTTGGTATTGATAACTTGGAGGATGACCTCCCCTTTTTTTACAATGTCTCCCTCCGCTACGTTATTTCTGTCCAAAATACCAGAAACACTGGCATAAGCTTGGTATAAACTGTCTGGCTGAATAATGGCGGAAGCATACACAGATTCCGTTATTGTAGTTTTTTCCGGCTTTAGTTTTTCTTGGTCCGATTGACAGGAGGCCAAAAACAGGAGAACGAAAAAAACCATCCCTAGCAGCCTACAACACGCTTGGTCCACTTTCATAGTTTATTGATTGTATAGCACTAAGGTATCCAAGTATTTTAGGAAGATTAATGACAATTGTCATATACATTAAAAACACATCTCCAACACAATTTTTGATCAGGTATAGTACCCAACCTGATAATTATCATTACTTAAGGTATTGGATAGGGCTATTTTTGTGCTCTACAGATACTTAAAACAGAAAGAACTGAAAAAACTAGTTTAAATCTATGAACTCATAAAAATCCAATATTATGCAGATTAACATACAGTACGTACACATGCCTACAAGTGAAGCCCTGAACCAGATTATTACCAGAAAATTGGAGAAATTGGGACATAAGTTCAATTGGATAATAAAGGCGGAGGTATTTATAAAAAAAGAAAAGAGCGACGCCGGAGATCTGAAAATTTGTGAAATAGAACTTAGCGCTCCCGGCCCACGGATATTCGCATCCACTAAAATAGATGATTATGAAAAAGCGGTAGCCGGAACCATTAAAGATTTAGAGCGACAGTTGGAAAAACGAAAACATACTCTCACAAGTCACTAATTCATGATTTTTCAATTAAAAAACAGTGTCTTTTGTCATATCTATTTATACGCCAAAAGACCCTGTTCTATTTAGATTGGGAGAAAAGCAAACTCAATTTTCCCAACAAAATCAATTCCGCTTTGTTCTTTCCCGAAAAGGAATGAGCTATAGCCCCAGCGGTTTCGAGAATCAAATCTTTCACGTTCTTCGTAAATAAGGAGGGATGACCCTTGTAAAACTCCTCAAAATCCAAAAAACAAGCCTCGCTCTTTTTATCTTGGTCCAAAAGCCAATCAAAAACAATTTCGATTTGATAGGCGGCATCCGTACCATATTCATCTTCGATATCATCCAGAGGAAGCCATTTTTCCCGAATCAAACCCTTTAATACATTGATTTCTTTGGGGTGTACGACACCGTCGGCTATGGCAAATGCAAAAAAGAGACTTCCCATCTTTTGATAAAACGTCTTACCTTGGGTATTCGAGTTTGTTTTCATGACAAAAGGGTTTATTGTTTATGGATAAATATAATAGTGTTTACGAAAAGCAACAATGATAAAAATCAGTAAACTAGCTATCTTTAAGCCATGAAGATTTTTGAAAAGAACAGCAATGTATTCCGTATACTATCGGAAGCGATTTCCGAAGGTATCTTGGTAATTAACGACCAGCAGCTGATCGTAACCGCAAATGAGTCTGCACATACGATGTTCGGTTATGAAGCCGACGCGTTAATTGGCCAGCACTTGAATATTTTAATTCCATCGTCCTCCAGAACTACACATGGTAAAAACGTAAAGAACTATTTTAAAAAAGGTGAGAAACGCCAAATGGGAAATGGCCAAACCTTTTCCGGATGCAAGAAAAATGGAGAAGAATTCCCCGTTGAAGTAGGTTTGAACCCTTTCGGAATTTATGGCAACCACTATACTATGGCCTTGATGACAGATGTTACGGAAAGAAAAAAGACAGAAAAAGAATTAAGCCATTGGTTTCAAATATTTAACGAATCTCTGAACGAAATTTATGTGTTCGATGCCACGACCTTAAAATTTATAAATGTAAACTTTGGTGCCCAAAGTAATATTGGTTATTCTTTAAGCGAATTAAGAACTCTTACGGCCTTGGACATTAAACCAAATTTTAACGAGCAAGAATTTAGAGACTTAATAGCACCACTTGAAAAAGGTATAGAGCCTAAACTGAAATTTGAATCCACCCACCAAAGAAAAAATGGTACCGTATACCCGGTTGAGGTCTATTTACAAACTTCCAGTTTTGGCAGCCAAAAAGTGTACGTTGCCATAATTCTAGATATTACGGATCGTAAGGCCTACACAGAAAATCTAGAAAAAACAGTTGCGGAGCGAACAGAACAGCTAGAAGAGGCCCTTGCAGCGGAAAAGGAACTCGGCGATTTAAAAACAAAATTTCTGTCCTTGGTTTCCCATGAATTCAAAACACCCTTGAGCAGTATTTTAACTTCTGCCGCGTTATTGGGCAAATACACCGAAACTGCACAGCAGGGACAGCGAGAAAAGCATTTGAACACGATTAAGAGCAAAGTTAAATACTTGGATAATATCCTCAATGACTTTCTGTCGGTAGAACGTTTAGAATCCGGAAAAGTGTCATACCAGCATTCTTTGTTCGCCCTTAGCAAGGTGGTGAACGAAGTTGTATACCAAGCCAATATGCTTTTGAAAGATGGCCAAAGAATATCCTATCCACAGGATATAGATGATATCATCCTGAATTTTGACGAGAAAATATTGGAACTGGCACTTTCCAACCTAATTCATAACGCTATTAAATATTCGCCCGAAAACACCACTATAGACCTATATGTACACAAGAAAAAGGAAAGACTTTTAATTGGTATCAAAGATCAAGGAATAGGCATACCGGAAACGGAACAAAAATTTATATTTGAGCGTTATTTTAGGGCAGGTAACGCACTATTAAACCAAGGAACGGGCATTGGCCTTAACATTGCCAAACGCCATTTAGAAAATTTAGGGGCCGATATCTCCTTTACCAGTATAGAGAATAAAGGGTCGGAATTTATAATTTCTATTCCCTTGAAATACACTAAACCTTAAAAATGAGAAAGGTACTTTTAATCGAGGACGATGTATCACTTCGAGAAAATACAGCTGAAATATTAGAACTTTCGGGATACGAAATGGTTACGGCGCCAAATGGAAAAATAGGTGTAGAAAAAGCCAAAACCCACCTACCGGACATTATTATATGTGACATAATGATGCCCGAAATGGACGGTTACGGTGTTTTAAGAGCACTTTCCAATAACGAAACAACACGCCATATCCCGTTTATTTTTCTGTCGGCCAAAACAGAACATTCAGAAATACGGAAAGGAATGGACCTAGGCGCAGATGATTATCTTACCAAACCTTATGAAGAACAAGAATTGCTTAGTGCTTTGGAAAGTAGGCTGGCCAAAGCCGAAATTCTGAACAGAATGGCCATCGCCAAAAGCCAAACTAAGGAACGATCACATGGTCAAATGCAAACCCTTGTAGAACTAAAAAAATTCTTTGATGACCATGGCAGTATCGAAACTTATGAAAATGGAGAGGAACTATTTAGGGAGGGCTTTCGCACCAACGCCATTTACCTTGTATTAAAAGGGGTAGTGAAATGCTATAAGATGGATAGCGAGGGAAAGGAACTTATTACTGGTATTTATAGTATAAATGACTTTCTGGGTTTTACCTGTTTTACCGAAAATTTGCCGCATCAAGAAACCGCCACCGTAGTGGAAGATGCTCAGGTGGCTTCCATTCCCAAGTCAACACTACTAGACCTTTTACAAAAAAACCACGACCTAGCCCTGGCGCTGATGGGGCTTTTAAACGAAAATATTAGTACTATAAAGGAACAGCTGCTACAAATGGCCTACAGCTCTGTCCGAAAAAAAACGGCGCGTACACTTTTACAATTTTCGGAAATATTGAATAAAAAGAGTAATGAACCCATACACATATCTAGAAGCGACCTCTCTAGCGTGGCGGGTATTGCAACAGAAAGTCTCATAAGGACTTTAACAAGTTTTAGAAGAGAAGGCCTTATAAAAATAGAGGGCAGAAATATTCTTATACTAAAACTAGAACAACTTAAAAAGATGAGTTAATTTTTAATGCTGCCGTTATGATATATATCATTTTATGGCCTCTTCAAGGTCTTTAGTTTTGTGTTGCCTGTGTGCCATCCATCTAAATCCTTAATAGAAGGGCTATTTTGAAAATGGTCAACATTGGTTCAAACACACAATTTTAGACCTTTTGGTTAGCGCAATATAATTGATATGAAAAATATACTTTTCCCGACCGATTTTTCAGAAAATGCTTGGAACGCCTTACTCTATGCCCAGCAACTATTTAGAGATACCAAGTGTAATTTCTATGTCTTACACGTTAGTGATTTTACGTCGTATCCTGTAATCCCTGTTTCTCTTGAAAAACAAGGTGCGTCACAACTAGAAGAATTTACAGTCCCGTCCAAAGAACAACTGCACGAATGGATGTCTAAAATTGGATCCGTAAATACAAATGCCAAACATAAGTTTTACGGTATCCACGAATTTGGGTTTTTCCTTGAAGCCATAAAAAAGAACGTAACGGATAAGAGTATTGACCTTATCATAATGGGAACAAAAGGGGTCAGCGGTCTGCGCCAACGCATCATTGGCACTAATGCAGGTGATGTAATTACAAAAGTGAAATGCAATACATTGATTATTCCAAGAGGGGCAACATACGCTAGCCCGCAAGAGGTTGCCTTCCCTACGGACTATAATCTCTTCTACTCCCACAAAATATTAGAAGCGCTAACAGAAATGCTGGAATTTTGTAAAGGAAGCATTAGGGTTATGAACGTTTCCAAAAAAAACAAAGAACTTACTAAGGCCCAAAAGAAAAACCAGGAATATTTGCTAGACTACTTAAAAGATTCCTTCCCATTGAACCATAGCTTCCACACGATTACAAATCAAAATGTAAATGCTGCCATACAATGCTTTGCCGAAAGCAGGAATCTGGATATGATATTCATGGTCGCTAAAAACCTGAATTTTCTGCAACATATATTGTTCGATTCCTTGGTAGAAAAAATAAGTTTTAATATCTCGGTGCCTTTTTTCGTTATACACGAATGAAGTTTTAGAGGAGTACCGATTGTTTGTCCCATTGGTCACTTTAAGCAGTAAACTGGTCGTCCCGCACTTGCCACGCATACACATGAATATGGCGGAGAATTGACACATTATGGAACAAGAGCTCTTCTAAAAAGCTATAAATTGAGCTACTTACACAGGGGTACGCCTCTAAATCATATCTGAATTGACCCTCCCATCGCCAAGTCAAAACGCAATTTTTAAAGCTCGTTGGACAACTGACCAATATCATTGTTTATGGTTTATAGCCACGCTATTTTTGAGTAAACTAACAATAGATGAATCGCGCAATGGAGAAAGGTGAAATTAAAAGAAACCTTCAATGCCACACTAGTCTAAAGACTGGAAGATTCTATGTTACCATTGAATACAAACATAAATGAACATATGAAAACCATTCTGATCCCCACCGATTTTTCAACTAATGCATTACATGCGGCATCGTATGCCACAGCTATTTTTAAAAACGAAAAGAGTACCTTTTATTTTCTGCATGCGTACGCAGATGAAGTTTATGGGCCCTGGAAAACGGAAACAACAGAAGAGATTGGGCAAAAAAAGAAAAGCGCAAAAAAACAATCGGATAAAAATCTGGCTAGTTTAATAGCGCAAGTTTCTAAAGTCCCACCAAATCCAAAGCATCGTTTTGAGGGAGTCAGTTCTTTTGATTCATTGGTAGATGCAGTAAACGATTTTGTAAACGGTGTGAACATAGACGTAATCGTCATGGGTACAAAAGGAAAAACAAATGACAAAAAACTAACTTTTGGCAGTCATACGGTTCAGGTATTCAAATATGTTTCCTGCCCTGTCTTGGCTATCCCGGAAGCGGCTGAATTTGAAAAACCAAAAAAAATCCTTTTCCCGACAGATTATATGCTACCCTACAAAAGACGGGAATTAAAATTGCTTAACAGCATAAGTGGTGCCTATAAATCCCAAATACATTGCCTTTATATCTCGGACTTTGAAGCCCTTAGCAACAGACAAGAGGACAACAAACGTTTTTTAACCGACAGCCTTCCGGATTCCTATCTCCATTTCAATAGAACGGCCACAAAGAACAAAGCAGAGGCCATTAGGGAATATATTGTTGCTCACCATATAGATTTTCTGGTCATGGTAAACTCAAGACACACGTTCCTTGAGGATTTGCTATATAGGTCTACCGTAGACGAAATTGGCTTAACTACAAAAATACCCTTTATGGTCATGCAAAATTTACCCAGATAAAATAGCACTGAAATGAAACGAATACTCCTGCCTACAGATTTTTCGGACTATGCTTTAAACGCAATATTAACGGCCATTAAATTACAAGGTCCAAGAGCATGTAATTTTATCCTGTTACATGTCTACGAACCCAACGCCGGATTGCTGTCCCGCAGCCAAGATGCTGTAAAAACGGGTATGGTTTACGATGCCTTACATAAAGAGGCATTGAACAAACTAGATAAAACACTCGATAGTATAGCTAAAGTTTCCGATCAAGAAAATCATACATTTTCTATAAAAGCCATAGCCGGTAATTTGTCGGAAACTGCAAGTAAGCTAGTTACGGAACTTGACCTGGATATGATCGTTATGGGAACAAAAGGCGCAACGGGACTTAAAAAGCTCTTTTTAGGTAGCAACACGGTTAGACTTCTCAAAAAAGTTCGTAATTGTCCTATTTTAGTTGTTCCAAGACAATTTAATTTTCAAGCCTTAAAGACCATTGTGCTTCCTACCCAGTTCGCCCATTTCTTTTCCAAAGGGCACCTGAAAACGCTACTATCTTTAGCCGAAGATTGGCAGTCCAACATCATTGTATTTAACGTTGCGCAGGAGTTCGCCTTCTCGGAAAACCAACTGGCCAACAAAAAAATATTGGAAGAGCGCTTGGCATCGGTTCATCATACATTTGACAAAACTCCTATCCACACCAATGTAGCCGAGGCAATAACGCAATTTGCGGAGGACCAACAAGCAGATTTAATCTGTCTGGTACATTACGAACATACTTTTATGGAAAAACTGACACAGGAACCTGTGGTAAAAAAAGTAGGCTTCCACACCACGGTTCCCCTTTTGGTACTGCCGGAATAAACCTTTCTCCCTAAATCCAAATATGAGTTAGTTGTAAGAATTTCAGATAAGAGTGAAAAGGAGATTAAGACCTAAAAAATTTAGAATTAATGAATTTTGAAATAGCTCTAAGTCCATAGTGAAAAATGAATTTTCATCCCTCACAAGCCAAAACAGGTTTTCAGATTGAACTCAATTTCACCATTCAAAAAAAAAACGATTATGATACACCTACTCATACCCACCGATTTTTCTGAAAATTCGTACAATGCCCTGCGCTACGCTACGGCGCTTTTTAAAGAAGAAACGTGTACGTTCCACATCCTAAACGCGTTTCAGACCAGCCCCTCCAATTTGGACAGTATTCGGAACAAGGGAAGAGGAACCAGATTATATCAGTCCATAAAGGAGGCCTCAAAAAAAAATATAACAAATCTTTTAGGCCGCATTGCCGAGGAACAGCAAAATCCGGGACATTCATTTAAGGCTATTTCTATTGCAGATTCCTTGGCAAACGCCATAGGTAAATCTGTCCTAGACCTCAGCATCCGCTTTATAATTATGGGAACTCACGGCGCAAGTGGGCTAAAAAGCGTATTTCTTGGCAGTAATACGGTAGACATTATTCGCAAAATAGACTTTTGCCCCATTGTTGCCGTACCTAGCAATTATAGCTTTGCACTGCCAAATACAATTCTTTTTGCTACAGGATATGAGCATCTCTATGATAAATATGAATTAGGCCCTATGTTGCAGTTGGCCAAGCTTTGGAAATCCAAAATCCGTATTTTACACCTAAAGGACGATGAAAACGAAAGCCAGCAAAAAGCAACCGCGAAAAAGACGCTGGCCGAAAGATTGGGCAAAGTCCCTTTTGAAATAGTAGAATTAGAAAAAAAAGACAAAATAGCCAACCAAATTGGTTCACATGTAGAAGAAAACAAAACTATTGGTATGGTAGCCATTGTGGACTACTGGCATAGTTTTATAGAAAAACTAACCCATGAGCCTGTAGTTAAAAATGTTGCGTTCCAAACAAAAGTCCCCTTTTTGGTATTGCCGCTTCCCAAATAAAAAACATCAATTTCCAAGCAAAAAATAAAAAACTTGTTTTGTGATTTTACCATTGACCAAACATATAGAAAAGGGTCATAACAGAATTATTTCCTGATTGGCAACAAGATTCTAAAGCGTAAGTATATGAATGAAATTTCCATAAAAACTGTTCTTGCCCTTGACATTGGAGGCACGTTTACAAAATTAGGTATTGTAGACCGCCAAGGTCACATACTGATAAACAAAGTGATGAAAACGGATGCAAACCGGCCGTTTTCGGTTTTTAAGGAAAAAATGAAGGCGGAAATAGCACAATTGACCACTTCCTTAGCTGCAACGCACTCCATAATAGCTGTTGGAATAGGCGCACCAAACGCTAATTTTAGAACAGGGGAAATGATAAACCCCCCAAATTTTAAGTGGGGACCACTAGTTCCTATAAAAGAAATGATCCAAGAACTAGTGGATCTCCCCGTGTTTATGACGAACGATGCCAACGCATCTGCCTTGGGGGAACTTTATTTTGGGGTGGGCAAGAACATGAAGAATTTTGTGGTGCTTACCTTGGGTACAGGTTTGGGCAGTGGCATCATCAACGAAGGCAAACTAATCTATGGCGAACATGGCATGGCCGGGGAATTGGGACATGTAAACGTATTTCCCGAAGGAAGACAATGCAACTGTGGACTCAAAGGATGCTTGGAAACCTATGCCTCCGTTACAGGCATTAAACGCACCGTTTTTGAACTTTTGTCCGAAAGCAATGCGGAATCCGTTCTACGTTCCTATAGTTTTGCAGACCTTACCGGAAAGGACATTTCAAAAGCGGCGCATGCGGGCGACGCCATAGCACTGAAGGCCTTTGAACGAACAGCTAAAATTCTGGGCAGTAAAATGGCAGACACTGTTGCACATTTGGAACCCGAGGCCTTTATCATAGCAGGAGGTCTGAGTCAGGCTGGTGACTTATTTTTGATTCCGCTCAAAGAACACATGGAAATAGCTTTGTTCAACGCTTACAAGGGCAAGGTAGAAATAATATTGTCGAAATTCACTAGCGGGGAAGCTGTATTAGGGCCTGCAGCGCTGGCGTGGAAAGGGTTATGTGGTTAAATTGTATAAACATCATAGTATACTACAGATTTTAAAACTGTAGTCCTTAGGGCTAAAATCCAACACAATCTTTAATTTACGTGGTTTGTAGGACCATGGTAATAACCAAAAACTAATAGGCCCTAAGAAACCTCCCTGATCGCCCCAACAATCTCGTGCTTGGGCAGGGCTCCAGATTTTCGCCATACTTGTTTTCCGTTT
Organism: uncultured Flavobacteriaceae bacterium; assembly: GCA_963697395.1. Taxonomy (GTDB): domain Bacteria; phylum Bacteroidota; class Bacteroidia; order Flavobacteriales; family Flavobacteriaceae; genus Maribacter. Next base: position 956,518 of record CAVONX010000029.1, on the reverse strand, counting down.
TTAAAAAGGATCATAGTAGGCACTCCCCTGACCTGATATCTACCGGCCAAAGGTTGGTTTTTATCCACATCTATCTTTACAATTTTTACTGCATCACCCAGCTCGTCCTTTACCGATTTTAAAATAGGCGCCAGCGTTTTACATGGTCCGCACCATTCTGCAAAAAAATCGACCAAAACGGGAGTTTCAGAAGCGATTAAAGTTTCAAATTTACCTTTCATACGTCACACTATTATTTATCCCTGCAAATTACAAAATCCATACTAGTACAAACTGACCAATGTCATGGTTTCTTGTAGTATTTAGCTATAGCTTTGAGTATTCAATTTAAAAAATCAGCAATTATGTTACGTGTACTCCTTCCAACAGATTTTTCGGAAAACGCTTACGAGGCCATTGAATATGCCCTAAAGATATTTAAAGGTCTTGAATCTAAGTTTTACTTGTTACATACTTATATGCCGCCAGTGTACCATGCAGAATATTTAGTGGGGAGTCCTGGCCTAATAGGTCTAGGGGATGTCATGCAGGAGGCTGCTGTGGAGAATCTGGCCAAACTACAGGCCAGGATAAAAAAAGAACACCCAAATAGTGTGCACACATTCAGCTCCGTTGCCAGCCTAAATACCCTTACCAACGAGATAAGCAGTCTGGTAAAAGACGAGAAAATAGATATCATTGTTATGGGTACCAAAGGAGCTACTGGTGCCAAAGAAATATTGTTCGGCACCAATACGGTAGATATCATTAAAAGGGCAAAATGTCCTGTGATTGCCGTTCCGCCAAACTTTGAATACGAAGCCCCTAAAGAAATCCTATTCCCAACCGATTATGAAGTCGATTTTAAAACAGAGCCCTTAAAAATGCTCCTCACCATTGCTCGCCAACATATTTCTTCTATAGAGGTGCTGCACGTTTCCAATGGTTATGAGCTCAGCAAAAAACAGTTGAAAAACCAAGCAAAATTGGACAAGCAACTTAAAGGCATTGCCCATCTCTTCCATAATCCGCACAATCAGGAAATCATTGATGCGATTAATAATTTTCAAGTAAAACACAAAATGAACCTATTAGTTATGGTACAGAACAAGCACACTTTTGTGGAGCGACTTTTTATTGAACCCATTATCAAAAAAATAGGGTTTCATGTAACCATTCCGTTTATGGTGCTACCACATTTTGAATAATGTTATGGTGGTACTTTTTTTATGTATCTATGTAATCTGGATAAGAAGTCCTAAACCAATATTGACCTTCTAGATTAGAGATAGAACCCTTATGTTAAAATAAGAAAATGAAAAGAACACTAATTTATATATCATGTTCCCTTCTATTATGGAACTGTGCTTCCACACAATTGGTAAGCAATTGGAAGGACCCGGACACCGTTATATTCCATGCAAACAAAGTGCTCATCGTTGGTATGACAGAAGATGAACAGGTCCGCGAAACCTTTGAGAGCAAATTACAAAAGGAGTTCGAGAAACGTAATGTAGAAGCCGTAAGAAGTATCGATTTATTCGATGTTAAGTTTACCGCTTCAAAACAGTCGGAAAAAGAGCTTTCCGATGTAGAAGATCAATTGTTGGATAAGGATTTTGACGCCATACTTTTTACCAAATTGATCGGATCTGAAAATAAGGTGACCTTACGTAACAAACTAGCGAATGTAGACCGTTATTTAAACTCCTTTCAAGATGATTACCTAAGCCATCAAGGAATTTTTTATGAGGAAGATTACTATGACAATTTCACCGTATTTAACGCAGAAACAGCCTTGTACTGTATTTGTGTGGGCAAAGAACGTAAAACCATTTGGCGGGCAGGCATAGATATCATGGAGCCAGAAAACTTCGAAAAAACAATTAACGAGTATATTAAGCTAGTGGTATCAGCTATGGAAGAGCAGGATTTGATTTTTTATGATACGAATCTAAATTAATCCCTATAAATAAACAGTGACATCAAAATACAAGGATTAAGCTCTTAACTTAAACAAACAAACCGTTAAACGATGAAATTACTGGTATACAGTACCAAAAAATATGAAATACCTTATATAAACAAAGCCAACAACAAGCGGCACAGCATTACTTATATAGAAGATGCCCTAGATAGTGAAACGGCTATCAAAGCGGCCGGTTTTAAAGGTATTTGTATTTTCTCTGGAGACGACGCGACCAGCGTTGTATTAGAAAAATTATGGCACTTAGGAGTGAGGTATATAGCAATTAGGGCAACTGGGTTCAACAATATCCAAGTAAAACCCGCCTATCAACTAGGTCTTAAGGTGGCCAACGCACCCAATTTTTCCCCCCACGCGATCGCTGAACATGCCGCCGGACTTCTAATAGCGCTCAATAGAAAGTTAATCTTGGCAAACCAACAGGTGCGCCAGTACAATTTTTCTCTTAATAACTTAATCGGCGTTAACCTTCATGAAAAAACAATTGGCATCATAGGGACAGGTAACATAGGCACGGTAATGGTAAAAATCATGAACGGTTTTGGTTGCAATATATTGGCCCATGACCTAACACCCGACACCAATCTAATGAATCAATATCAAGTAGATTATACGACTTTGGAGAATCTATGTAAGAAGTCGGACTTTATTTCCCTTCATATACCCCTATCTTATGAAAACCATCAATTAATCAACAAAAAAACCATAGGATGGATGAAAAAAGGTACCATCCTAATCAATACCGCCAGAGGTGAAATTGTGGATCACCAAGCACTAATAGAGGCGCTGAAAACAAAACAACTAGGTGGCTACGGTGCGGATGTTTACCCAGAAGAAAAAGAAATTTTTTTCAAGGACAGATCAATTGAGGGCATAGAAAACGAACAGCTGAAGGAACTACTTAGCTTATCCAACATACTTCTTACACCACATCAGGCAAATCTAACCAGGGAAGCCTTGGAAAATATTGCCAAAATAACTATTCAAAACCTAAATGACCTTGAAGAAGGAAAACCCTGTAAAAATGAACTTGGGTATACAAAGCAAAATCTATAACAACGGACTAAACACCTTTCCGAAACCTTCTTTCAATTTATCGGTCCAAGATCTTTTTAGATGTTCTTCATATGTTAACAACCAACTAATTCCACTATCCTTTAGAAAGTCCTCCTTCAACAATTTGGCGAAACCTTCGTCATAGATAATGGCGTTCACCTCGTAGTTCTGATCAAAGCTACGATCATCTAGATTGGCGGTTCCAATGGTAACGATCGCATCGTCACTTACCATAATCTTGCTATGCAAAAATCCATCAGGAAAAAGATATATTTTAATGCCCGATTTTAATAGAATTTCAAAATAGGAACGTACGCACCAGCCTACAATTTTACTATCCGTTTTCTCCGAAATCATAATACGTATATCCACTCCGCTCAAAGCCGCGGTCTGCAACGCCTGTAACATGGCGGCGTTTGGGATAATATAGGGATTGGTAATATAAAGGTACTCGGTTGCCGTATTGATGATTGTAAAATAAACCTGTTTCACGCTGGGGAAGTCATCATCCGGTCCGCCCGAAACTACCTGCACCTGCTTTCCGTCCTTATAAATGGGGGAGGTCTGAGAAGGAATAGGCGTAATTTTTTTCTGACTTACCAAAAACCAATCAGTGATAAACACATGATCTAAATGTTTGGCAACAGGTCCTTGGAGGCGCAGATGCATGTCGTTCCAATTCCCCAATTCTGGATCGCCTTTCAGGTACTTATCCGAGACGTTGATGCCCCCAGTAAATGCAATCTCCCCGTCTACCGTAATTATTTTACGATGGTTTCTATAATTCACCGAACGTAAGAACCGGCCAAATTTAAAAGGAAGAAAAGGATAGACCTCCACGCCAATTTCCAACAGCTGTTTCAAATAGGTTTTGCTTAAGGAAAAACTCCCCACCCCGTCATAGATCATACGTATTTGAACCCCTTGGGCAATTTTATCGGTAAACAATCGCAATAGACGCTCTGCCAACTCTCCGTCCTCAAAAATGTAGTATTGCAGATGAATTCGTTTCTGGGCGCTTTTTAAGGCATTAAAAATAGATTCGAAAGTAGTTTTTCCGTTCTTCAACAAAAAAAGTTCGTTTCCGTGCGTTACCGGAAAGCCACAATTCTTAGAGACCAATCTCTTTAGTTTTAAGTGGGCATCCCCAGTAGATGGAGTTTGGGCAATATGTTCTTTTGGAGTCGTAACGGAAAAAGGTTTTTCCAGTTGTAATAACTTTTGTTTCCGCCTATTCCTGCCCAAAAGAAGGTACAGCAGTATACCGCCTACGGGAATGGTAAAAATCGCCAACAGCCAAGCCAAGGTTTTGGAAGGTTTGGCACCGTGTAAAAGAAGACTAATAACTATTGCCAAGGCAATTAGCAGATAAATTGAAATAAAAAATACTGTCCACACAAGACTCAATTTTAAGATTGCTCAAAACTCCATTGTCGGAACTTATGACTTACGCAAAGCATAAAACTAACAAAAAGGATGTTCCTTTATATTGATATTCCTCATAATTAGCACAAACCATCAAAATATGATTTTTACAACTCAGGAAATAATCGTGAAACAAGGTGGAAATGTATTAGAATAACAACCTTACGGATGCTAAAAATTTGCCGCCCAACACCCCACATTAAGAAATGGAAATAAAAGCAAGAAAGAGGTAGCTTGATCAAAACTTATGTAGGATCAAAACTTACTTCTTTTTTACATTTAGTTTTCAAAAAAGCCATGAATAGGTTATCTTTTGACAAAAATAAACAGCATGGTCCAAGGTCTCCGTTTTAAACATTATTATTCTTTTTTACTAGTGCTCGGCTCGGTGTTAGCCTCCTACGCACAAACGGCCATTACCGATAATTCCCATACCCAACTAGAAACCCTTTTCCAAGAATGGCGATCGTTTGAAAATCCGCCACTTTACAATGGTGCCCCGGATTACCGAAAAGAAACTTTTTTAGCTAGGAACAAAGATTTTAAAGAGTTACAAGAACGCTTAGTTGGCATGAAAAAAGACCAATGGCCGGTTCCCGAACAAATAGATTGGCAAATTGTCAAGGCAGAGATGAACGGTTATGATTTTAACCAACGTATTTTAAAATCATGGGAGCGGGATCCAGCCTTTTACAAAACTATTTGGACCTCCCGTAGCGATGTACCGGCACACGAAGGACCAACGCACCATGCCGTTTTAGAGGTCTGGCAGTACGATTTTCCGCTTTCCACGGATAAACGAAAACAATTTTTGGCAGAACTTCAAGTAATTCCGTCTTTGAATGTACAGGCCAAAATCAATTTAACGGGAAATGCCAAAGACCTTTGGATTGCAGGTATACGGGACATTAAAACCCAAATTTCCGATTTAGAAAACTTAAAAAATGAGTCTGGCATAGAAAAGGACAAGCAAATTCTAAAAGCGATAGATGAAGCCATTTTATCTACCCAAGATTTGGTGATATGGCTAGAAGAACAAGCGCCGATAAAAACTGGCCCTTCCGGAATTGGTAAAGACAATTATACCTGGTACCAACAAAACGTGCATCTCGTGCCCATGACTTGGGAAGACGAAGTATTATTATTAAAACGAGAGCTGACCCGCGCATGGACAGGGCTTAAATTGGAAGAACACCGTAATAGAAATCTACCTCCGTTGACCGACGCGGCAACACCAGAAGCTTACAAGCTCCTTAACGTAAAAGCGGCAAATAGCCTCTTGGAGTTTTTGGATAAAGAGGACATTGTAACCGTAAAGGATTATTTTGACCCGGCATTAAGGGCACATTATGGCGAATTTGTACCTAAGGAAACCCGCAACTTCTTCTGGATAACCGCCCATTACGACCCCAGACCCTTATTTTCCCATTTCTACCATTGGTTCGAACTGGCTCGTATGGATAACGAACCACACGCAAGTAGTATTCGGAAAGATGCTTTACTGTACAATATTTTCGACTCCCGCAATGAAGGAATGGCTACAGCTGTAGAAGAGTTGTTCATGCAAGCCGGCCTCTATGATGATAGCCCTAGGGTACGTGAAATAGTGTACATTATGATCGCACAACGTGCCGCCCGTGGCCTTGGTTCCCTATACGCCCATGCCAACGAAATGACCATGGAGGAAGCAGGTAAAATTCATTCGGACTATACCCCAAGAGGGTGGATGAAGACCGAAAAAGAACTCCTCCTTTTTGAGCAGCACCTCTATCTAAGACAACCTGGCTATGGTACCAGTTACATTACTGGAAAATACTTGGTGGAACAAGCCTTGGCGGAATACGCTCGGCATTTAGAAAAAGAAGGTACAGAATTTAAACTGAAATCCTTCTTTGACGGACTTAATGATATTGGCAGTATTCCAATAAGTTTAGGGCAATGGCAACTGACCGGCAACAAGGAACATTTAAGTACTATTTTGGATTAGGGATACCTGCTATCATAAATGAGCTTAAATAAAACCCCAAAACTATCCAGACAATTAGGGCTGCTAGCCCTAACGGCCACGGGTGTTTGTTCTATGTTGGGTGCTTCCATAAACGTTGTACCGTTTATGATCCAGAAAAATGTTCCCGGTATTGGCCCTTACGTCTTATATGCCTTTGCCTTTGCAGCTATCCCGGCTATTTTTGCAGCGCTTGCCTATGGCATCCTTGCTTCGGCCATGCCTAGGGCCGGTGGCAGTTATATCTATGCCAGTAGGGGCCTTCACCCCTATCTGGGCTTTATTGCCAGTTTTTCACAGTGGTTTGGACTCTCCATTGTTATTGGAGTTATTGCTTACGTTACCATTCCTTTTATTCGGGATATTTTTGCAGAACTAGGGTGGATTCAATTATCGCAAACCTTGGAACAGGGATGGGTGCGAATTTCTCTGGCCCTCCTACTCATATGGACTTTTGTGGCTATCAATATTAAAGGAACAAAATCATACACCATAACCCTATTACCCATGATGTTCCTCATGTTCTTGTTAGGCGGAATTGTTATCGTTGCGGGTTTCTATTTCTCTACATCAGATTTCGTGACCGCATTGGAGGCCCGGGAAAATCGAAATTTTATTCCTGTTGAAACCGCTGTCTTCGATTGGCGTATTTTTTTATCGGCCGCGGCTTTATTATTTTCGAGTTTTATCGGTTTTGATTCTATTGCCCAGGCCGGGGGCGAAGCTAAAAATCCGACCAAAACACTGCCAAAGGCCATATTATTGTCTATTACGTCTGTGGGTCTCTTCTATTTTCTATTCGCATCGGCCGTATACCATGCTGTTCCATGGAGCTTTGTGGCGGAAGAAGCTTTAAAAAAGGATATTTCCGCACCAGGACTTCTTAGCTATGTGCTACCTTCTTGGTTGGGGATAGCCATTTTACTTGGCGCCACCATCGCTTTGATCAATGACCTTCCTGCCATGTTGCTTTCCGTTTCCCGACTCATGTTCGCTTGGGCAAAAGATGGTATTTTTCCAAGGTTTATTACGAATATCCATAAAACCTATCACACCCCAAACATCGCTTTAATCTTAGCGGGATTCATGGCTAGTGTAGGTGTATTTGGCTCTCATTTTGCAGGAGATTTTTTCTTGGGAATTGATATTATGGTCACTTCCATGATGGTAAATTTTCTATTGATGTGCATCACCCTAATCACGCTTCCTAAAGTAAATAACCTTTTAGCGCAGCAAATTCAAATAATTAAAAATAGGACGGTACAACTTGCCATTGGTTGGATGGGCATAATTTCACTCTTGCTTTTTTTAACGGTGCATACCTATAAAGACCTAACTTCCAGCTTAAAAGAATGGTACTTCCACTCCACTCCTATCTGGCTCATAGTCATGGGAATGGCAAGTATTGTGTTTTTGATAAAATGGAAACAGCTTAAGAGGAAGGGCATAAACCCAGTCGCTATTTTTAAAGTACTCCCAGAAGAATAACAAATGACAGAAAAAATTCAACTTGCAGAAGGTCTAGAAATATCCAGAATTATAACCGGACTATGGCAAATTGCCGATATGGAAAGAGATGGCAACACCTTGGACCCGACAACGACCGCAAACTATATGGAACCTTATGTAGAGGAAGGTTTCACCACTTTTGATATGGCCGACCATTACGGTTCTAGTGAGATTATTACGGGCACGTTTAAAAACAATAATCCGCTAGGCAACAAAGTACAGCTATTTACCAAATGGGTTCCAGAACCAGGGCCTATTTCCTTGGAGGTGGTTAGAAAAGCCGTACAAACCGCTTTGGACCGCATGCAACAATCCCAAATTGACCTAATGCAATTTCATGCCTGGAATTATCCAGACCCAAGCTGGTTGGATGGTCTCTTCCATCTAAAAACATTACAGGAAGAAGGTCTTATAAAACATATCGGCGTCACCAATTTTGATGCCGCACATTTGCGTATTGCAAATGCTAGCGGTATTCCCATTGTAAGCAATCAAATTTGCCATTCGCTGCTAGACCAAAGGGCAACTTCGGAAATGAGCGCCGTTTGCTCGGAATATAAGGTGAAGTTATTTGCCTTTGGCACCTTGGCCGGCGGATTTTTGACAGACAAATGGTTTGATAAAAAAGAACCCTCCGAAGACGAACTTACCACGTGGTCACAAATGAAATACAAACGATTTATCAATGCCGCCGGTGGATGGGAAAGGTATCAAAACCTTCTTAAAGCAGTAAAGAAAGTTGCTGATAAACATGGTGTTTCCATAGCTAATATTGCCAGTAGATATGTTTTGGAAAATCCGAATGTGGCGGCGGTTATCGTAGGTGCAAGACTTGGAGAAAGAAATCATATCGCCGATAATAAAAAAATACTACAGATCGATTTGAGTCCGGAAGATCTCGGTACAATAAAAGAAGCTCTAAAGAACCTCCAACCTATTCCTGGCAACTGTGGTGATGAATACAGGAAACCTCCTTTTCTAACGGCCTCAGGTGATTTGAGCCATCACTTAGAGAACATCCCAAAACCATTTGGGATTACACCCATAAGCGAAACAAGGCAACAGATTTTTAGCGGAACGGAATGGGAGTCCTATGCAGGGTACTGCCGCGCGGTAAAAGAGGGCAATCGTATTTATATTTCCGGAACCACGGCTACACATGGCAGCGCGATGATCGGAGGTACCGATGCCGCGGCACAGACCCACTTTATCATTGATAAAATAGAAGCGGTATTGCAGACTTTTGAAACTACACTAGATAGCGTGGTACGCACACGAATATTTGTACATAATATTAAGGATTGGGAACCTGTTGCCCGTGCACATGGCGAACGCTTTAACGGAATTAATCCTGCTAATACTTTAGTGGAGGCGAAGCTTGTGGGTGACGGTTATATGGTTGAAATCGAAGCGGAAGCGCTTATCCAAAGCTAAACAACAAGGCCAGGGCATCTTCCGCCTTGCCTTCTTCCAACCATTTTTGGGCAAGTTGGTGGACTTCTAAAACCAATTCAGCGGCATTAGTACAAGAAAGAATGGTGATGACCTCATCGTTGTTGCGAATTGTATTCATTTCAACTATGGTTGGTATACGTTCCAAATTGCCCAATCGGCCAAGGTTGTTTCCGGTGAGAATGCTACTGTTTACTGTAGTAGCAGGCAAACTGTCCACCCCGATGCCCTTATTACGGACCGGTTTTGGAATTTCGAAAAGTGAGGCGCCACTGGCACGCGTGTACCAACTTTCTCCCATTCTTCCTACCAGATCTAGCTTTTGGGTATCCAATTGTCCGTTTGCATCCAAGTATTCTTCCTTAATATGCATACGCTCCACTTTTGCCAAAATTAGATTTCCGGCACCAGGGGCATCGGCCAAGGGGATTATTTGCGTAACCGTACATTCCATAGCCACCGGAGCCTCGCCTACTCTTGGCGGGGCAACGACATCACTTTTCACTTGGGTAAACCCTGCTTTTACAAATTCGTTCACCCCTTTATCGTACGCCGTACTTGCGAGCGACATCTGCTCTACCATCGGATAGTTTACGATATTGATAACGACTTCAGGAACCTCCAAAACGTTCTCGTGCGTATGCTTCATACTCCCATCCCTACCGCTACGGGCAGGGGAAAAAATAAGCAGAGGTGGATTGGAGCTGAACACATTAAAAAAACTGAAGGGACTCAAATTAACCTTTCCATCTTTATCTACGGTACTCGCAAAACAAATAGGTCTTGGCGCTACGGCAGAAAGTAAATAGGCATGCAGCTCTGGTTGTGAAACGTCCGAAGGGATTATGGTTTTTATTTTTTTGTTCATTTATGCACGTTAGATTAATCACTTGGTAAAATCTTGCCGCTAACCTCCCCAAACCCGACTTTAATTCCGTCCTTTTCGGCAAATCCTCGCATGATTACAGTGTCGTTATCCTCTATAAAGGTACGCGTACTACCATCTTTTAAAGATATCGGTTTTGTGCCGCCCCAAGAAATTTCTAGCATGGATCCATAGGAACTTTCATCGGTACCGGATATCGTACCCGACGCCATAACATCACCCACATTTATATTACAGCCGTTTATGGTATGGTGTGCCAGTTGCTGTCGCATGTTCCAATACATATACTTAAAGTTGGAAGTACTAATAGTATGCTCCTCGGATTTTTCTGGCTGCAAGCCAACTTCCAACTGAATATCATAGTTGCTTTTTCCTGTATATTGTAGATATGGCAGTACTTTCGGGTCTTGTTTCGGTCCTGCTACCTTAAAAGGCTCCAAGGCCTCTAACGTAACAATCCATGGTGACATTGAAGAACCAAAACTCTTCCCTAAAAAAGGGCCCAAAGGCACATATTCCCATTTTTGAATATCGCGCGCGGACCAGTCGTTGAACAATACCAAACCAAAAATATAATCGTCCGCATCGGCGGTGGAAACGCTATCCCCTAATTGGGTTTTTTTTCCGGTTATGAAGGCCATTTCCAACTCAAAATCCAACCTAGCGGAAGGTCTAAAGACCGGTTCGGTGGCATCCTTGGGCATAACTTGGCCTTTTGGTCTTTTAATGGGGGTACCGCTAACCACAATAGACGACGCCCTCCCATGGTAGCCTACCGGAATATGTTTCCAGTTAGGTAACAGCGCATTCTCAGGGTCACGGAACATTTTACCTACATTGGTAGCATGTTCTATACTGGAATAGAAATCGGTATAATCGCCAATATGAATGGGCAGATGCATTTGAACATCCGCTTGTGATACCAAAATTTCAGGTTTTTCCTTTAAAGGCGAATTTTTATCGACTAACAGTTTTTGCACATCCAAACGAACTTTGTTCGTTACTTCCTTTCCTAAGGCGATAAAATCGTTTAGGGTAGATTGCCTAAAAACAAAAGGGGAAACATCTATTAATTCCCTTTCTGCCAAGGCGGCCAAATCCACGATCTGATGTCCTATGGCAATACCCGCCCTTGTTTTTCCCTTCCTTTTCTTTGAAAAGATGCCAAAAGGAAGGTTGTATATACTAAAATCCGAATCGGCCGGTATGTCCAGCCAAGATGTAAGTTTTTTCATTTGTTGGTTTCTATTTTGTTTAGTAACATGGTGAATTAGTACCCTGATTTCAATTAAAAAGACTGAAATATTTTTCCTTAGCTGTCATTTAAAACATTCCAAAAAAAACTTCCAATCCATAAGCCATCACTTCGAGTGTCTTTTTCAACCCATTTCGGGCGAAAAAGAGGTATCGAGAAGCAAACCTACCTATATGGTTCTCGATACAAATCCTCCTTCAGGGTTTCAATTGCACTGACAGTCTTTTATTCTTTATCCAACCAAGACGCAAAGTATTTCCCATCATCAATCTTAATTGCATTTTCTGTAAGTTGAAGTGGTTTAAATGTATCTATCATTACCGCTAACTCTTCGGTCTTTGTTTTACCGATACTGGCTTCATAGGTTCCAGGGTGCGGACCATGGGGAATCCCTGAGGGATGCAGCGAAATATATCCAGGTCCAATACCGGTTCTACTCATGAAATCACCGTCCACGTAATACAGCATCTCATCGGAATCTATATTGGAATGGTTATAAGGGGCAGGAATTGATTTTGGGTGATAGTCATATAACCTTGGACAGAAGGAACAGATAACAAAAGCACTTGTTTCAAACGTCTGATGCACTGGTGGCGGTTGATGAACACGTCCTGTAATGGGTTCAAAATTATGGATTGAAAAACCGTAGGGATAATTGTAACCGTCCCAGCCTACTACATCAAAAGGATGTGTTGCGTAGACCAAATGATGTAACATGCCCTGCTTCTTTATCTTCATCACAAAATCGCCCTTCTCATCATGTGTTTGAAGGTCTTGTGGCAGCTTGTAATCTCGCTCGCAAAAGGGAGAATGCTCCAATAGTTGTCCAAAATAATTTCGGTACCGTTTTGGTGTATAAATTGGATGTGCAGATTCGGCATAAAGTATGCGGTTCTCCTCGGTAACAAACTCCATCTGATAAATCATTCCTCTTGGAATAATCAAATAGTCTCCATACTCAAAAGGAATATTACCTAAAAACGTTTTTAATGTTCCGCTTCCTTTGTGAATGAACAACATCTCATCTGCATCGGCATTTTTGTAAAAATATTCCGTCATGGATTTTCTTGGAGCAGCAAGTCCAATTAACACATCGCTATTCACCATCATGGGTTCGCGAGCCTCTAGAAAGTCGTCTTTAGGAGCAACATCAAAACCGATCAGCTTGCGAGAAGCAATATTCTTGGCCACAGCAATTTTTGGGGTTATGTCTATTGCCTTTACAATTTCCTTGACCTGAGTAGGCCTATGAACATGGTAAAGCAATGAAGACATACCATCAAAACCGATGGTACCAAAAAGTTGCTCATAATATAAATTCCCATCTGGTTTCCTAAATTGGGTATGCCGCTTTTGCGGAAACTTTCCTAAGTTGTGATATATTGGCATATTTTTGAGTTATAGGTTTGGAGTTAGGAGTTCAGAATTAGTGAAATCATAACTCCGAACTCATAACTATTAACTTGTTAATGTAACGTACCTCTAAGCTCTTGCTCGCGCTCAATAGCTTCAAATAGTGCTTTAAAGTTACCTTTTCCAAATGACTGTGCTCCCTTTCTCTGAATAATTTCAAAGAACATAGTGGGTCTCGGCTCTACTGGTCTCGTGAAAATCTGTAATAGGTAGCCTTCATCGTCACGATCAACCAAAATACCCAATTCCTTCAAGGGAGCAATATCTTCATCAATCTTTCCAACACGATCTAAAACCACATCGTAGTAGGTGTCCGGCACTTTCAAAAACTCTATTCCCCTGCTCTTTAAATCCCTAACGGTTTTAATAATATCGTCTGTAGCTACCGCAATATGCTGAATACCCTCACCTTCGTAAAAATCTAGGTATTCCTCTACTTGTGATTTTTTCTTTCCTTCTGCAGGCTCGTTGATCGGGAATTTGATACGTCCGTTTCCGTTGCTCATCACCTTGCTCATCAATGCCGTAAAATCCGTAGAAATATCCTTATCATCAAAAGAAAGTATTTGGGTAAAACCGAGGACATTGGCATAGAAATCTACCCATGTGTTCATTCTGTTCCAACCTACGTTACCTACCATATGATCTACAAATTTTAAACCTGTAGATAAAGGATTATAATCAGGGGTTTCCCATTTTCTATATCCGGGCAAAAAGGTTCCGTTGTAGTTCTTTCGTTCTACAAAAATATGGACGGTTTCTCCGTAGGTATAAATTCCCGAACGCACCACAGTTCCTTGGGCATCTTCTTCGGTCTTTGGTTCCATGTATGATTTAGCACCTTTTTCCATTGCCGTGTTGTAGGCGTAGGTGGCATCGTCTACCCATAGGGCAACTACTTTTACACCATCGCCATGATCATCTATATGTTTGCCTATTATTGTTCCACTTTTTAAGGGGGATGTAAGCACCAAACGAATCTTATCCTGCACAACTACATAGCTCTCGCGGTCTTTGAGTCCGGTTTCCAGACCCGCATACGCCAAGGATTGAAACCCGAAAGCAGTTTTATAAAAATGTGCCGCCTGTTTGGAGTTACTAACATAAAGCTCCAAGTAGTCGGTACCATTAATCGGCATAAAATCTTGGGCATTTTCATGTAATTTGGGTAAGCTAGAAGTATTCATCTTTTTTATTTTTTATTGTTGCGCTAACAACATACTTTTTAAAATTATATAATTATTCCTTACTTTCTCGACTGTTTAACAAGGCTTTAATAGCGGCCAACATTGCAGTATTCGCCTCGCGTACCCCAAATGAAATTCGTACCTTTCCCGGAGCGCCAAAAACACCCACAGGCCTTACCATAATTCCCTTTTGCTCCATAAATACGGTAAAATCCATATCCCCTATCGGAGGGTCTATCAGCACAAAATTACCTTGGGAGGGCCAATGTTTAATACCTAATTCCTGCAAACCATTCAATACATACTTGCGCTCTTTTTGTACAAGGGCCACGGTACGTTCCACAAAATCTAAATCCTCCAAAGCCGCGATAGCACCTTCCAAGGCAAGAGAAGACAACAAAAAAGGTTTGCAAACCTTTCGAATATAGTTGCTTAATTCCAAAGGGGCATAGCAATAGCCAACTCTTAGACCGGCCAACCCATAGGTTTTGGAAAAACTGTTGATAGCAATCATATTATAGCCCTCCTTAACAAATGGCAAAGCTGAGGTATAGTCGGCCGCCTCGGCAAAATGGCGATATACCTCATCATAGACTACAATAACATGATTTGGCAGTTTGTCAAGAAAACTCTTTAAAGTATCATGCGGAATATAATTTCCAGATGGATTATTGGGTGATGCCAGAAATATCAATTTTGTTTTTGGGGTAACCGCATTTAGGATTCCATCTAAATCATAATCGTAATCCGAAGTCATCGGAACGTTTATGGCCTTGGCACCCATCCATCTGGTAAAGGCTTTATAGGGCAAAAAACAAGGTTGGGATACCAAAATTTCGTCATCCTCGGATAAAAATACTTTTGAAATAATATCGATGATTTCCGACCCACTGTTCGCGGTGACAAAATGGTCGACCGTAAGGGCGTTTTTGAAATCCTTTACCAAGGCCTGACGCAAACGGATGTCCGTATTATCTGGATACAGGCTTAGTTCGCTGGTAGCTTTTATAATGGCCTCCTTTGCTTTATCCGAAAAACCTAAAGGATTTTCGTTAGAAGATAATTTATGTACCGTAACACCTGCCGGCATCACAATCTTTTTACCACCGCCCTTATACGTGCTATCCTCAAGGATGTAGCTTTTAAAAAAAGTCGTGCTCGCTTCCTGTTCTTTGATCATTGATTGAAATGAATTATACCTCTCAAAGTTACTATATATTTTTAATATTGTTGCATCAACAACATTATTTTGTTTTTTCTCCTTATTTTTGGCCTTAGAACGATAACTTATGGATAGGACAGAAGGTTTTGGCGTGTATTTGGACCGTACCCTAAAAAAAGTACAAGCAACATTTCTGAGTGCTTTTTCCGAAAACAATATTGATCTTACCATAGAGCAATGGGTTGTTTTACGACGTGTGCATTTATTAGGTGTGGATGCCTCCCAAGCAGAAATAAGCAATACCAATTTTAGGAACCGCGCCACCACCTCTAGGGTTATTAGCGGTTTATGCAAAAAAGGATTTTTGAAGAAATCGCGCTTTAGGGACGACCAAAAACGCTTTAAACTGAGCATGACCCTCGAGGGCGAGACACTGATGCAACGTGCAATGCCTTTAATCAGGGATATCCGCACCATGAGCATAGAAAATATTAGCGAGGAAGAGTTTGATATTTTTCTGAAAGTTTTAGATCAAATCTGGGACAATTACGACAAGTACGAGAGCAGACGTTCTTGATGATTTTAGAAGTAGATGGGCTTATTTATCTAAATATTAGACCTTTATACTTAAGCCTATTTGAAAAACTGACCATTAACACGTTGACCTGCCAAAGACACTTTGTTTTTATGGTATTTTTTGAATGATTTTGGTTTTACAAGGATATAATTTTTAATACATTTGCACCCACATTAAAAAAATGGTCGCATAGCTCAGCTGGATAGAGCATCTGCCTTCTAAGCAGACGGTCGGAGGTTCGAATCCTCCTGCGATCACTTAGAAAAACCTCTAGTAATTACTAGGGGTTTTCTTTTTTTACTTAAAAATTAAGACTTGAAATCTCTCTAAGGTGCATAGTCTTTTCGTACTTTTTAATTTTAAGAGTATTTTAATACAATTCAATGCTTAAATTACGGTTTTGGATATAATACAAAAGATGAGTCGACAGGATAGATAATTTTTCCTATCTGACCTTGTTCTTAAGGTTGCCACTAAATATTTTTGAATTTTATTTTGGTACAGCTTACCTCATTTTTTGGTACTCCAGATTTTTTATTTAGTTCCATAAAAGGTGAATTGACAGGACTGCTAAAAAGTACGACAAATGGAACTGGAAATCCATTTGTTTTCCTTTCAATCCCTGTGTTCCGTAAAACAGCGGTTTTAGGAATCCATCAATTTGTTGTTCAAAAGGTAGTAACAAGTTTAATTTGAAGCGTATTTCTGGTAGAATCTTTACCCGCTATTAAATCATCCCTGAGTCCTTAGACAATTTTCCGAATGGCATATGGCAAATATGAATAAAAAATAAATTTTCCAAAACAATCCTTTCTACTCAACCTTGACCACCTATTACATTTAAACTCTCTTTAAAAACCTCTAAATGTAATACTCCTGATTTGCTTTTCTCCAATTCACCATCGAGTTGATAAGGTGTTTCCAGATTTTGATTTTCAATTTTTATGGTAGCACATTTAATCTTGTAATAATTATATTCTTTAATTTTATGTTCTAACCCTAGTAAGAAAAGAAGAGCGAAATAGATCATTTTTAATCTATTCAAGTGGTCGATTATCACAACATCTAGAAGGCCATCATTCAATTTCGCTTCTCTGGTTATCGAGAAATTATAACCCATAACGTTGGTATTCGACACGAATACTAAAAAAGGAAATAGCACTTCTTGTTTTCCATTCATTGAAATAGTGAATTTTGTATTATTTTCAAAAGACCAAATGGATTGAAAAGTAGCTTTTAAATAGGTAATCAACCTTCTATCATTAGAGTTTTCAAAATTAGATATAGCATTAGCTGCAAAGCCAAAGCCTGTATTACTGAAGAAATATTTTCCATTGATCCGCCCTACGTCTATCGTTGTTTTTTTTTGGTTCCTAAGGTTCAAAATAGCCTTTTCTAATTTTTTTGGAATTTTAAGGTTTCGTGCTAAACCATTTCCAGAGCCAATCGGGATTATTCCTAAGGTGATTTTTGAATTTACCAAACAAGAGGCTATCTCGTTAATAGTGCCGTCTCCACCACAGGCAACGATTATTTCTGCCTGTTCATTTATGGATTGGCGCGTTAAAATCGTAGCATGCCCTTTATAGTCCGAATATTTCACCCTTATTCGAAAATTTTCCTTTTCAAAAAAATTTGACAGAAAATGCTCCGTAATAATCAATTTACCATTTCCTGCAATAGGGTTTACTATGAAATGAACGGTTTTCATGGGTTCATTTTTAGGTTTAAGCCGTTATTGTTATATAAGTAATCCGCTACTTGAAAATAGGATATGGTTTCCTTTAGAAAATTTTGGCTCATGGGCAAAGGTTTAAGGCTGTTGTCACTGTTATTCCAATTATAGAAATTTGCCGATTTCTGGTCGCCTAAAACCATCAATTCAGAATCTTTTAGGAGCCCTAGTTTTCTGTAATTGCCAATGAACGCCCTTTCATCTTTTTTTTCCATTTTAAAGATGTCCAAGCCAAAAAGGTTGCTTTCGTAATCCCATCCCAATTTTGCGAATAAAGAGGGAAATACATCTATCTGTGAGCAAAGTTGATTAATATGCTGCGCTTCAGAATCCGCTAAATTCACTATCATGGCTGGAATATGATAATTCGCCACATCAAGCTCCCAACGACCAGCACTACTCGCACAATGATCCGCCATGATGACAAAAACCGTATTTTTAAACCATGGTCTTATTTTTGCCTCTTCTAGAAATTCGTGAATCGCAAAATCTGTATATTTTATCGCCCCATTTCTGCCTGAACCAGAGGGAATGTCAATTTTATTTTCAGGATAGGTATATGGTTTGTGGTTGGAGGTGGTCATGATAAAGTCAAAAAAGGGCTTGCCTTCAGTTGCTGCGATATCGGCTTCTTTTAACACCTTTGTATAAATATCTTCATCACAAACGCCCCAAGCATTTTCGAACGTTACTTCATCATCTTCAATATTTTTACGACGTGTAACTATATCGCCAGAGGGTAAAAAGCCTCTACCTCTATCAACGATATCAAATTCGTTACCGCTGAAGTATTTATCCATATTGTCAAAATATCCATCTCCCCCGTAAAAGAACGTCCTACTATAGCCCTTGGTCTTAAAAACTTCCCCAATGGTAAAAAGATTTTGGTTTTTTTCCCTTTTCACTATGCTTCTTCCAGGAGTAGGTGGTATTGACAAAGTTATGGCTTCCATACCCCTAACGGTTCGGGTGCCCGTAGCGAACAAATTATCAAACGAAATTCCTATTTGTGACAAGGAGTCCAAGGTAGGGGTCAGTTGTTCTTGATTGCCGAAAACGCCTAAATATTTCGCACTTAGGCTTTCGATACAAATAAAAATTACATTGGGTGTCTTTTCCTCGCCGTCATTATGAACAAATCTTCGTATACTCGATGATGGCCGATATAGGCTATCTTGGGATATGTTTAGATTTTTATTGAGCTCTAAAAATGCTACTTCTGTTCTTTCCGTTTTGTAAAACTCAGGATAGCTAAGTTCATTATTTCTGAAAGCCGCAAAAAACGAGTAGATTCCAGCTTTTGAAATTTCATTATTATATCGGTTTTCTGAAAATTCTGCATTTTCATTTTTGATAAAAAAGGCAAAAAGTAGCGTGATAGCGAATACGAACATACTTGGGAAAAGACGGTCTTTAAACGTGGCGGCACTATCAAATGTTCGATTGAAGATGCCCAACTTTTTAAAACCAAATACCGTAAACAATACCAAAATGACCATTCCTCCTATTAAAATTGGTAATGGATAGGATTCATTGATGTTCTTAACAACTTCGTAAGTATATATTAAATAGTCAACTGCAATAAAATTAAATCTTCTTTGAAACTCATCCCAAAATGTAATTTCGGCAAAAAAGGAGAAATAGATAATTAGTATTCCTATGGAAAAACCTGTATAGCACAGTATCCTATCTGCCTTTGAACCAATAAAACGTTTAGGTATGGCTAATAAATAAATGGAGGCGAATAAACCAAAAAAGGAAATAGTACCGATATCAAAGAATAATCCTGTGAAGAAAGTTTTCAATAAATTCAACGCACCATGGTCGGTTTCTGAAAAATTCCAAATTAGAAAAATCACTCTTAGAATAAATGAAAGCAGCAGAAATAAAAGGATAAACCCTTTTAAAAGTGCAAATCGCGATGGAATGGTTATTTTCATTTTAGTCGTATCAATTGTTTTAGTTTGATTAAATTGTCTTGTTTTCCTTGCTCCAAAACTTCTTTCCCATAAGCAGTTTTAAACCTATGATTTTCTAAAAATTTTATGTTCAACATTTCCCATTCCTCATCAGTCATTTTTAAATCGCAGAACAGTTCCCATTCCTTTCGTAATAGAATGTTTCTATAAAAAAAATTCGTTGTCCCCAAGTGAAATAAATCGGCATCACATAAAACATCTGCATAAAATATCTGTTGAATTTTGCGGCATTTTAGTGGCATCGATACAGGAGCGTACCCTATCAATTTCACTTTTTGTACAATTCACTTTGGCCAAATAATGTGCGGCAAGTCTTTTACTTACTTCTTCGTGACCCTCATAGGTTTCGGAAAAACCTGTATCATGAAAACAAGCCGCTATGACAATAAACTCAGTTTCCTTTGCGCTTAGGCCAATTGCTTCGGAAATCAATAGCACATTATCTACTACTTCTTGAGTATGGGCAAAGTTGTGGAAGGGGAGGTTTTTACACTTGTCATTACGAAGTATATCGGAACAATACTTAGTAGTGCTCTTAATCGTCATCGCTATCATTCTGAGAATCTATTTGAATCAACGTATTTTCTGTCCTTATTTCGGTATGACGGATTTCCCCTCCACTCGTACCGACATATTTTGCAAGTACAGTTGAAACAATGGAGAGTACTAAAGCCAACATAAACCCATATTTAGCATATTTTGGACTTTCTACCTCTAAAAACATGGTAACCACCGATACAAAACCTAGAATCAAAATAGCCGTAAAGAAAAATTCTGCGTACTCTTCATGGGCGTGCATCAAGGTCTCACTTATTGCAGAAATATTCTCAACAACATCCTCAGCGCCTTCGCCTGTATAAAAAGCTGCAACCGAGACAACGGCACTAAAAACAAAAATGCCCAATGCGGTAACTTTTACTTGTGGTTTGTTTGTAATAAAACCAATCAACAAAACCAGAAGCCCAATCAATACCCCAACAATGGGAAGATGGTTTACTATTAAATGAAAATGTGCTTCATTCATGATTTTAGTTTTATTTAAATATTTACCCCAAATAGATAGCCAACTATTGCTGTCAAACCCATGGCCACAGTTCCCCAAAATGTAATACGGACAATTGCCTTTACAATACTTGAACCTCCAGTTTTTGCTGCCAATCCTCCTAAAACAATAAGAAAGAATAACGCAAAACCGTAAAGAGAATATTCCATAGTTTGGAGCGGAAGAAAAAGAGTGACCAAAAACGGAAGTAGTCCTCCTATCGTGAATGCTGCACCTGATGCAAAAGCTGCTTGAATTGGCTTAGCTTGGCTAATTTCATTGATGCCCAATTCATCTCTTACATGTGCGCCTAATGCATCATGCTCTGTTAATTCTTTGGCTACGGTTAGGGCGGTTGTTTTTTGTAGCCCCCTTTTTTCATAAATTTCCGCCAATCGCTGTAATTCGATTTCGGGCATATCCTTCAGTTCTTGTATTTCACGCGAAATGTCAGCTTTTTCAATATCCGTTTGGGAACTTACAGAAACATATTCCCCTGCTGCCATGGATAGAGCTCCGGCTACAAGGCCTGCAACGGTTGCCAAAATAATAGGCTCTCGTGTTGCACTTGCGGCCGCAACACCTATCGCAAGACTCGCTGTAGATAAAATGCCGTCATTAGCACCAAGCACTGCTGCTCTTAACCAATTACTCCTATGAATATAATGGCTGTCTAAATAACTGTCTAATCCTTCTGTTTTTTCCGTCATCTATTCTGTTATTAGGTTAAAAGCACCTTTGGTCAAAAATTCGGAGTTCTGGTCAAATTCGTTGGCGTTAAGGATTTGGGTAAACCCATTATTGGTACTTCCAATTTTAACCAACATTCTTTTAAAAGTGGTATCGGTCTTTTTAACAAGAACAAAATAGTCGTTATCAATATTCGCAACAGCCTCTGTGGGTAAGGCAGGATGTTGGGCTGAAGTCGTCAGTATTTCCGCTTCAATGTACATGCCGGGGGCGAACAGTTTCGTTTCTTCTTCATTCACCAAATCACCGTGAACATCAACGGTTCTTTCTTGTGTATTTATAGCTTTGTTCACCAAATGTATCTTACCCTTATAAACCTGGTTCATTTCGTTTTGAAGCCTAACATTGATTTCCTGCCCTACCTTAACCATTGGCAGGTCATTCTCAAAAATTTTCAATTCAATATGTAAATCATCGGTATTGGTAACGGTAACCGCTACATCAGAGGGGTTCAAGTACATTCCCTTTCCAGCATTAATCGTGGTCGCGTAGCCCGATAGTGGGGAAAGCACACTTATAACTGACCTAATAGTTTCCCCCGACAAGGTATTGGGATTGATATTCATAAGGTTTAATTTCTTTTTAAGGGATTGGTATTGGGCCATAGTGACCGCGTATTCCGATTCCGCTTTTAAAAAGCTTTTCTTGGAGGTTACGTTATCCTCCATTAATTCCTTTTGGCGCTCGTAGTCCGATTTCAAATAATTAAGTCGGCCACTTGCTTCTAGAAAATCTTGTTGCACTTGCACATATTCCGGATTTTCAATCGTAAATAATACCTGTCCTTTTTTTACAACATCCCCAGGTAGCAAACGAATATCCTTTACATAACCTGCAAAGTAGGCACTTACATCGGCTTGATTTTCAGGGGGAACGGCGAACATTCCGTTTGCCTTCACTACCGTAGTAAACTCTTGCATCGTTATTTTTCCGAGTTCCATAGCCCCTGATGTAAACTGAGTTTCTGTTACGGCCACTTCATCTGGGTCGATAATTTCTGTAGATGTAGCTTCTGATTTTTCTTTGGAATTACAGGAAACCAATCCTATCATAATTAGCAATAGAAGTCCTTTAAGAACTTTACGATTATCAAGGTTATATAATATTTTTTTCATTATTAATTGGTTAAATAGTTTAATTCTAAAACAGTAGTGTTATAATCGTTAAGGTTTTTTAAATAGGTAATCTCTATGGTTTTGGCGCTTTCTAAAAGTTGAACAAATTGTAGAAAATCTATCTCCCCATTTTGAAATGCTTTTGAAGCACTTGTACTCAGTTCTTTGGAAAGTTTTTTACCAGAATATTCATAGTAATCCACGGCTTCCTGAAACTTTTTTAAATCCGATAGCAAAGCCGTTATATTTTGCTTCTAGTTGTATTCTGTAATTTTCTGATTCATCGGCTACAATCATGGTTTCCGTTTTGGCCGCATTAATTTTCGATTTATTTGCACCGAACCATAAGGGGACAGAAACACCCGCTTGCACACCATTGTAGCGTTTTGCATCTACGCCATTGTTAGTACCTTGAAATACCTCAATGTGCAAATCTGGCAATAATCGCTGTCTTTCTAAGGAGAGGGATGATTTGGTCAATTTTTGTGCTGATTCATAATAACGCATCCCAGGGTGATCGTCCAAATTCATTTCCATATGTGGCAATCTGGGCAACTCGTTTTCGGCAACGATGGCCAAAGAATCCGATTGCAACCATTGATGTAGCATCGTATATGCTTTTGTTATATCTTCTTTGGTTTGCGTGAGTAAAACGGAGATTTCCTTTTGCTTTGCCTTGGCGGTAAGTTTCTCTAACAAATTGGTTTCGCCTACCTCGTACCTTTTGTCCGCAGCCATGGCGAAACGACCGTACAAACTATCCAAAAAAGTATATTGCCGCGCCAGACTGTTCCGGTAAACCACATTGTAATACGCCAGATACACCTCCTTAGTCAACATCCTTTCGTTTAACTGGTACTGCTGAGTACTTAAAGATACCTTCTGCATTTCCACTTTGCGTTGCGCACCATATATTGTAGGGAATTGTAAATTTTGACTAATCCCAAACACCTTTATTGGTAGGCCATTTTCAGCAATGTTGTTTTGGTCATTATTATAATAGGCCTGGGTTTTCTCCAGATTAAAAGCACTACCCACCAATTGCTGTGATTGTACCACTCTTTTAGCAGAGGCCTGAAGTCCATTATTGTTTTCAATAGCAATCGCTACAGCTTTTTCCACCCCAATGGGATTTTGTTGTGCATTGCCCATTAGCGGTAAAAACAATAATGCAATGATGCCTAGCGCCTTGAAATCCAGTTTATGCTTCACTTTTGGATGATGCCCTTTTCTATCGAACATAGCGTATAGAATAGGCAGCACCACCAATGTTAAGACCGTTGCGGTAATCAATCCGCCAACTACCACGGTAGCCAAAGGCCGTTGTACTTCTGCACCTGCCGAGGTGGAAATTGCCATAGGTAAAAAGCCTAAAGCAGCAGCTGCAGCGGTCAACAATACAGGGCGTAATCTATTTTTTGTCCCCAGTAGAATCCGCTTGTTAATATTAGAAACTCCATGCGCTTTGAGCTCTTTAAATTCTTCAATCAATACAATACCGTTCAAGACGGCGATACCAAAAAGAGCAATAAACCCAACCCCAGCGGAGATGCTAAAAGGCAGCCCTCTAAGGTAAAGTAGCATCACACCACCAATAGCAGAAAGCGGAATAGCACTATATATCATCAAGGCTTCCTTAACAGAATCAAAGGCGAAGTATAGTAATACAAAAATCAGTATAAGCGCAATGGGTACGGCAACTTTCAAACGTGCAGATGCGGTACGTAAGTTTTCGAATTGCCCACCATAACTAACGGAATAGCCGGTTGGAATTTTTACATCCCGTTCAATAATGGCCTGTACATCTTTTACCACCGATTCTAAATCACGATTTCGGACGTTAACCCCGACCACAATTCTACGCTTGGTATTGTCACGGGAAATTTTCGCAGGACCTTTAGTATAGCTTATGTTAGCAAATTCACTAAGCGGCAATTTTGTGCCATTAGCTAAGGCTATTGAAGCAGTTTCTATATTTTCGATATCCTTCCTATGGTTGGCATCATACCGAATCACCAAATCGAACTGTTTTTCTCCCTCGAAAACAGTTCCTGCGGGCATTCCTGCAAAACCCATCGTAATAACCTTGTTCAAATCTTCGATGTTCAAGCCGTATTTTGCGATTTTTTGACGATTATACTTGACTGACATTTGAGGTAAACCGGCTGTTTTTTCAACAGAGATATCGGCAGCTCCTTCTACATTCTGAATCGCCTTTTCTATTTCCAATGCCTTTCGATAGAGCACATCTAAATCTTCACCGAAAACTTTAATGGCCAAATCAGCCCGTACTCCTGTAATCAGTTCATTAAATCGCATTTCAATAGGCTGGGTAAATTCAAAATCTACTCCTGCGATTTCATTGGATAAAGCTTCTTTGAATTTATCAGCTAATTCGTCTTTAGATTCCGCAGATGTCCATTCACCTTTTGGTTTCAATTTGATAATCACATCACTTTCTTCCATCGACATGGGGTCTGTGGGCACTTCGGCAGCGCCAATTCTACTTACAACTTGTTCTACTTCTGGAAATTTCTTTAGTATTTTTTCTATTTTGGTAGTAGCTTCGATAGTCTTACTCAAAGACATTCCGGTTTTTAAAACAGGCTGTATTACGAAGTCACCTTCGTCAAGCGTGGGTACAAATTCACCGCCCATTTGAGTGAACAGAAATCCTGTAAAAAGCAACAAGGCAACTGCGGACCCTAAAACCAATTTTTTCTTGCGTAACGCCCAAGATATAGTGGGTTGGTACTTTCTTTCTAAAAAGCCGATAAGTCGAGATGAAATGGTTCTTTTCTCCGTATTCGTAGGTTTGATAAACATAGAAGCCATTACCGGAATATAAGTAAAGCAAAAAACCATCGCACCGATAAGGGCAAAACAAAACACCAAAGCCATAGGCCGGAACATCTTACCTTCAACGTTTACTAATGAAAGGATAGGGATAAAAACAATGATGATGATTAACTGGCCAAATACGGCTGAATTCATCATTTTGCTGGCACCTTGGTAGGTTATCGTATCAATTAACCCTTGTCTTTCTTCTTTAGGAAGTGACATCAACTTAGTCCGCTGACTGGTAATCTTAAAGGCAATAAATTCTACAATAATTACTGCCCCGTCGATGATAATACCAAAATCGATAGCCCCAAGGCTCATCAAGTTCGCATCAACACCAAAAATATACATTAAGGAAAGTGCAAATAGCAAACATAAAGGTATAACCGAAGCTACGACCAATCCCGAACGCCAGTTCCCCAAAAGCAGTACCACGACAAAAATCACGATCAAACATCCTAAAATCAAGTTTTCTGCAATCGTGAAGGTCGTTTTGGCAATAAGTTCACTACGCTCCAAAAATGGGTTAATAGATATTCCTGGGGGAAGTGATGATTGTATCTCTGCTACCCGTTTTTTTACGGCTTCAATTACTGCATTGGAGTTCGCATCTTTGAGCATCATTACCTGACCCAATACTTTTTCACCTTCACCATTTCCTGTAATAGCACCAAAACGATTGGCATGTCCAAAACCAACGGAAGCGATATCCCTAACATAAACGGGTACGCCGTCTTTGGTGGTTACCACAATATCTTCGATATCCTGTACCGAACCAACAAGACCTTCTCCTCTGATAAAGTAGCTTTCATTTATTTTTTCGATATAACCACCGCCAGCTACGCTGTTGTTTTTCTCTAATGAATTAAATACATCAAAGATGGAAACATCCATGGCGCGAAGTCGCTCAGGATTAATGGCTACTTCATAGGTTTTCAAATAGCCTCCCCAAGTATTCACTTCTACTACTCCCGGAATTCCAGAAAGCTGACGTTTCACTACCCAGTCTTGAATAGTTCGCACATCGGATAATGAATACTGTTCTTTATGTTCAGCATCCACATCGATTACGTATTGATATATTTCGCCCAATCCTGTGGAAACTGGTCCCATAAAAGGTTTGCCAAAACCCGCTGGAATTTTTTCTTCGGCACTTTTAATTTTCTCAGCGATAAGTTGTCGTGGTAAGTAAGTACCTAAATCATCATCAAATACAACTGTAACCACCGAAAGCCCAAACTTGGAAATAGAGCGAATTTCTTTAACTCCTGGTAAATTGGCCATTTCCAGCTCTACAGGATAGGTCAAAAACTTCTCTACATCTTCTGTAGCTAAGGTTCTTGAAGTCGTAATAATTTGAACCTGATTGTTGGTTACATCCGGAACAGCCCCGATGGGGATATTGGAAAGGGAATACAAACCGAATCCTACGATTCCTGCAGTAAATAACAGTACGATAAGTTTGTGATGGATACTGTACTGAATAATACGTTCTAACATTTTTTGGTGGTTTATTGAAACAATAGCCCAAAGGTAGAGGAGGTATCTAAGCGCATTCTAAGTGCTTTCTTAAGATTAGCTTAAGAAATGTCTTTACCGGTTGAAACTAAAAAACAAAAGCCCTATGTACAATTCAGAGCCTTTGCCAACCAATAAACACTAACCAAATAATCATAAAAGTAGGTTTGGGGTAACCTATTTAGAAGCAAATTGTTCTTTACTTTTTAATTCTATCTTAAAAGTAAATCCAAATTCTTAGGATTGACCTGCAGAGACTCTTAAGATTCGCTTACAAACTGAATCGTGAAAGTTGTACCTACACCGAATTTCACTTTCTGCGCGAATTTCTGCATGTATGGCATTGGCAGCTTTTTTGGCTATTGAAAGACCTAAACCGTTACCAGGAATACTTTTATGATAGAGTGCATCTGATCTGAAGAAGTGATTGAACACATTATCCAAATCTTCATTTTTTATACCTATACCTTCATCTTTTACCTTGCAAGTGATTTTGGAATCGGACTCTAAAACAGTAATAAGTAGTGTGCCATTTTCTTTGGAGTATTTAACAGCGTTAACGATAATGTTTTCCAGTATTAGGTTTGTATAATACCTTGGCAGCATAGGTTGAATCGAATCTAAATTTTGAAAGTTTACAGAAAGTCCTTTTTCGGAAATTATATT
Source organism: uncultured Flavobacteriaceae bacterium (assembly GCA_963697395.1). Lineage (GTDB taxonomy): Bacteria > Bacteroidota > Bacteroidia > Flavobacteriales > Flavobacteriaceae > Maribacter. The sequence goes on along the minus strand of CAVONX010000029.1, from coordinate 928,979 downwards.
TTTCTGTCGTGAAAGTATTTCGTCTATTATGGTTGTTAGTGAAGCCAAAGATTCATTCCCTGTTTTAGAATCCTCATCCAACCTTGCTAGCTGCAATAGTTGCTCTAGGGTGGCCGTCATTCTGTCAATTTCGGTTAGGCTAAACTTTATTTTATCCTCATATTCCTTTTGTTCTCTTGGTTTGCGTATTAACACCTCCAATGTACCCCTTAAGGTTGACAAGGGTGTTCGCAATTCATGTGAGGCATCTGAAGTAAATTGACGTTCGCGCTCTATAGCATTCTCGATACGCTGAAGCAATTGGTTAATTCCAGAAGACAAATCATATAGCTCATCCCTGTTATGTGGCAGAATAACCCTCTCGTTCAAATTGTTCTTTGTAATTGTATTGGTAGTTGCTGTAATAACTCTTACGGGTATGATGCTTCTACCTGCAAGGTATCTTGAAACGAAATATAGCCCTGCCAGAAGAACCAAGTATGAAAAAAACAGAACATTTCTTAAATTCAACAAAACCATTTTGGAAGATTCCAATGACATAGCCGCCAATATAAAACCTTTGATTCTTCCATTTTGTTCTATGGGAATTTGCACTTGTCTAATAGCTCTATTGCTAAGAACCTCGCTAAAATGGCCGCCGTAGTTTTGTTCAGAATTGAATGCTAGAACATCGTTTTTGAGATTTGGGGACTTATCCATAAATTTTCCATTTTTATCCAATATTTGGATAAAAACAGGATTTACTTGCACTTCCCGATGCTCCCTTTCTTCCCACTCCTTTTTGTTCTTTATCTTGATACTGTCCCCTACGATTTTTATTTCTTCCGTATGTTTTTCAGCCTCAAAAGAAAGATCGTTATCCAAATTTTGATATACCGTACCCCGCACTACAAAATAAACAACAATAAAGGCCACAGCCATTATAATTGCCGTGGCTATCATATAATGCAGCGCAATTCTGTTTCTAAAACTCAATTTCATAATTCCTTTGCTATATACCCTATTCCTCTAACCGTTTGAATATAGTTTTCATCCTTACCTAATTTCAACTTTTTACGTAAAGCATTAATAAATACATCTATAACGCCCGTATTGTATTCAAAATGGATGTCCCAAACACTCTCAATTATTCTAGTTCTTCTACAAACCATTCCCTTATTCCGAATTAGGTATTCCAGCAAAGCGAATTCCTTTTGGGTAAGGTTTATTTCTTCATTGCCCTTTAGTACCTGATGTGTACTTGTATTGAGCGTAATGTCCCCTAATTTAAAAACGGAATGCTCCCCAGATTTTGGACGTAATTGCACCTTTATTCTCTCTAAAAGTTCTTCAAAATGAAACGGCTTTTTGATATAATCATTTGCACCGGCCTGAAGCCCAAAGATAGTTTCATCTGTAGTGTCCTTAGCGGTTAAAAATATGATAGGAGTATCTTTAAAGTGCTTTCTAAATTGACGACATATTTCTATCCCAGTTAAACCTGGAACCATCCAATCCAGCAGTAGTAAGTCATATTCTCCTGAAAGTGCTAATTGAAGACCTTTCTTCCCATCTTCCGCAATATCCACTGCATATGACTCTTCTTCCAAACCTTGTTTTAGGAAGTTAAAAATACCGGGTTCATCTTCTACGACTAAAATTCTCATTTTGTAAAATTTACACTTTAAATTTAAAATTGTACTAGTGCTTTCTTAAGATTTGCTTAAAAAAACCCGCTCAATACTACGTTTTCAAATTAGATCTATCAGGCTAATGTTTATTTTACGGTCTAGATTTGAAATATAAGACCAGAAAAACGAATCGAAGATTGTAACCACAAACAAAATTGATCTCCTCCCTTAATACCCTATAGTTTAAAAGTAGAGAAATCCGGGCGCATAAATGTTTAACTTTAAACAACTATTTGTTTAGGAAACGATCAAAGTATTCGGGATCGCAGATTGTATTTGCGATTAAACTGGTAGAAACCGGGACCCGTATCCAAGAGGTGTGCCGTAAGATGGGCATCAGTGAGGCCACTTTTTACAATTGGAAAGAAATTACGGCGGACTGGGTTTCTCGGAACTCAGAAGACTGAAGAACCTCGAGGAAGAGCATTCTCAGCTGAAAAAACTCGTGGCCGATCTGAGCCTCGACAAACAGATCCTGCAAGAAGTACTGAAAAAAAAGTTATGAGACTGTCCCGAAAGCGCGGGATGGTCAAGGATACCAAGGATAGAATACAACGTCTCCATTCATTGTGGCTACAGGCTCGTATTATTCATAAAAGTATTTTTTATTGTAAGGCCAAGGGTCGTAGCGATGAACTGCTAAGGATGCGCAAGAACGAGGTAGCCTAGGTAAGTGTACCAATGGGTTTTGGCGTATCTATGATGTTTTGAGAAAGGAACGCTTTATGGACAATCATAAGCGCATGTACAGGGTCTATTGCTAGGAAGGACTACATTTGGAAGGCAAAACAAAGCGCTGGATGGATAGTATGTAACCTTCATTTTCAAATAAAGACAAACCAACCCATTGTTAAGGTTATTTTGATGATATAAGTGGGGACTTATATCCGCTTGTTCAAAAATAGAAAATCCTATTGCTCAATATCAACCGCATCAAAAGCCACAAGTTCTTCCCCATTAAACCGACTTGTTACCTCAATGGGCCTGCAACAAACCTCACAATCCTCTATATAGGTTTGTTGTTTTACAGAGGAATCCAACAACATGGATATCTCTTCCCAACAATAAGGACATTGAAAAAAGTGTTCGTACATGGATCTTTTGTAATTTCTGTTTGTGGAAGAAACTATACTTTTTTAAGTTGATAGATAAGTTCTTCCATTGTAAGCCGCTGTACCAGATTACCAGTATTTGAGCTAAAAATAGTGTAACCACCTAGCTTTAGCACCAATTCATCTTCATCATTCTCCAAAATTAATTCCGATACATCTTGTTTTATTTCCTCTAATTGGAGGTCAAAACGTTTTTTAAGCGTAATCTTTCCATCCATATTATCTACTTGGAAACCGGCATAGTCGAACAGTCTTTTTATTCCGTTAAAGAATTTGAACCCCGTCATAACCAAGCTAGCCATGGCAAAATTTACGGCCAAAGAAAAAACATTTATCTCTTCCCCGTTCACTAACATGGAGACCAAAGAGCCCACGCCATAAACGCCCAGCATAAATACGAGCGCACCAAAAACTATAGCAGCTATATCCGTTACAACAGCATTTAATGTCCTGGTCACCGTTAGGCCCCCAGCATTAGAAGTTGCTTTAAAACCGACATCCTTTAAATAGTATAAATTTTGTATTTCTTCCATTTTGGAGGCAATGGACTGCTCTAAGGCGCTCTTGTCAACGCCCAGATTCCTGGAATTTAGTACTTCATTCAAACCTAGCTGGGATTCGAACGTAAGCATTTGAAACTGTTCCAAAAGTTCCAATAGCTCACTTGTAGATTTATTAGTATACATGCTTCGTTTCTTTAGAGCCCATAATTAGTTAATGGATTTTATTTTATAATGCTACATTCAATAGCTGCCCCGTTAATTGCAATAATTGCAATTCTGCCAATTTAGCATCGTATTTGGCCAAGTTCTTATTGGTCTGGGCGTTCAATAAATTTATCTGCGCCTGCCTAAACTCAATGGATGTAATCCTGCCCAATTGAAACTGCTCCCGAGACCTTTCAAAATTGTTCCGGTTGGTTAGCACATTCTGTTCCTGTATCTTAAAAATATTTAAACGGTTTTCATAAATCGCCAAAGCGTTTTGTATATCCCTATTAACTTCCATCACTACCTGTTTTTTGAGCAGTTCTTGGTTCTGATAGGCTATTTTGGCATTCTTCACCCTAACTGTTGTTCCGCCGCCATCAAAGAGGTTCCAAGTAAGGCGTGCTCCTAGCCCAAAGCTTCTGTCATTGTTTACGTTCACCCCTGGAAAGAAGGCGGAAGGCGCATTCTGGTTCAAATTCCAACCATAGGAACCGTTAAGATCTAAGATGGGGAGATATCCGGAGGTATTTACCTTAATATCATAGGCGTTTATGGCCAAGTTGCGTTCGGTTTGTAAAATGGCCACATTGTTCAGGTTGGACTGTGCCATAAATTCGTCTAGCTTCAATTTGGGAATAAAACTTATCAATGTATCTACCTTATAAACCTCGTTAAGATTTTGGTTAAGTACAACATTAAGGTCGCGCTTGGCATTGGCCAATTGCTGGTTTGTATTTAATAGGTTGATGCTATCGTTTGTAACATCTACCTGTGCGTTTAAAATATCCAATTTAGTATTCTGGCCATATTCAAAGGCATACTCAGACCTGGTAATGCGCTGTTTTGAAATCTCCAAGGCTTGTTGCTGTACATTCTTGTTTTCGGTCAACCGTGCAATCTCAAAATACACACTGAACATTTGTATCAAGGTGTTTTCTATGGTTTCTCTGGCCTGTAAACTACTTAACTGGTATTCTTCCTTTAGGCGTTTATAAGTATAGAACCTGCCCAAACCGTCGAATAAGGTGTAACTAGATGTCAATGCGGCATTGTAGCGCTGTGCTTCCGCCTTGTACAGACTAGTATCGGGTCTGGGAACGGGATTTCCGGAACCGTCCAATTGGGTTTCCCCTGTGGCCGGGTCCCTTAGGAACTGCCCTGGAAATTCGAAAGTAGAATCGTCTCTTTGGTAGTTCGCACCGGCATTTCCCGCAAGTGTAGGTAGGAAGCCCGAGTTTAAAATACTGCTATTGTTCTCTGCGATTTCGACTTGATTCCGTGCAACTTGAATGCCAAAATTGTTTTCCAATGCCCTTGTCATGGCCTCGTCCTTGGAAAGTAGTTCTTCTTGCGCCAAAAGCGCCGTAATCGGCATTAAAAAGAATAGGGTAAATAGTTTTGATCTTGTCATTCTAAAGTAATTCCTTCAAGTTTATTCTTAATATCGCTCCCATTTTCGTTAAATGACGGTAACACTAGATCATGTTCAGGTGTATCGTGGGACTTTTTTCCTTCAAGATGTGCACCCTCCTTCTTTTCCTTAATCGCCCTTTCTACTTCCTCTTTGGTTATCTTGTACCCAGAACCAAACAAGCCGCTCTTGGATTTTAAGTTGTTGCCGAACGAAAGGAACAAGGGCAATAGGAGCAAGGTCAATACCGTTGCAATCCCAATACCGTAGGAGATTGAAATAGCCATTGGTTTTAAGAACTGTGCCTGCCTACTGGTTTCCAGCAAAAGTGGTGCAAGACCTGCAATCGTAGTAATTGAAGTAAGGAAAATGGCCCTGAACCTAGATTTACCAGCCTCAAAAATAGCTCCATCAAAGGTCATTCCTTCCCTTAGGTTCGTATTGAAACGACCTATAAGCACCAAGCCGTCGTTTACCATAATTCCAATTAAAGCAATTATACCTAAAAGCGAAAGTACGTTTAACGGGAAATCATGAATCCAATGCCCCCATGCTACGGCTGTTAAACTAAAGGGCACTAATAACAAGAGTAGCAAAGGCTGACTGAAGCTTCTAAATGTAAAGGCAATGGTAATGTAAATAAGGAACAAGACAGATAAGCCTACCACTTCTAACGAGCCCGTAAGCTTATCTACCTCCCTATTCTGACCTTCATAAGAGGCAGAAACTGTAGGGTATTTAGATTGTATTTCTGGCATGATGACGTTCTGTATCTCTGCCATAATATCTGTAGGACTATCTTTTGGGTTTTTTAGGTCTGCAGATACCTGAATCTCACGTCTACCCTCCAATCTATTTATGGCTACATCTCCCCTTTCTATGGTATATTCTGCAATTTCCTTGAGTGGCACCCTACTGCCGCTGGGTGTTAAGATTCGCATTTCATCCAAATCAGTAATTGATGACCTGTCTTCCCTATCGTAACGTACCCACACGCGAATTTCGTCCTGAGAACGTTGAAAACGCTGTGCTTGTGTTCCAAAGAAACCTGCACGAACCTGGTTCATGACATTTCTTAGGTCCAACCCCAGTAAATAGGCATTTTCACGCAGTTCCAGTCTAATTTCCTTTATACCGGCCGGGTCGTTATCCGCAATATCCTTTAAGGTTACATTATTCTCCAAAGCTGTTTTTAATTCCTTTTTTGCTGCCTTTAATTCGGTTATATTGTTTCCAAGCAATGAGACCGACACCGGTGAACCTCCAAAATTACCACCTGAACCATAAATAAGACTCTCTACCCCGATAACCGGACCCATAAGTTCCTCCAGCCTACCCGTCACCATATCTGAAGCAATCTCATCCGGACGCTCCTCTCCTGGTAATAAATTTATGGTAAGGCTCGCCGTTGCAGACCCAGGCCCAGCTCTGCGAATCATGTTTTCAAAAAGTACTTTATCCGTTCCCTTTAGGTATTTTTCCGTAAGTTCCTTGTTCACTATTTCGGCTTTCTCCTCGATTAGGCTAATGATAGAATCCGTAACCCTTTCGTTGGTGCCATTGGGCATTTGCAGCTGCACCTGCACTTGATCACTTGCAATCCTGGGAAAAAACGCAGTTCTAATAATACCTCCACCCACGGAACCAAATGTTAGAATTAATGCTCCCGTAAAGAAACCAAAGGTTAGGATCTTATTATTTAAGGCAAATCGCAAGGCAGGGCCGTATAGGGTATCGCGCATCCAGCACATAAACCGATCCCCGGATTCGTTAAATATTCTAAGCTTTGCAAAAACATTCGCCATTCCAGATTTTGGTCTATCGTCCAAGGGCTGCAAGGCCTTTGAATGGGCCAAATGTGCCGGAAGGATAATCAAGGCCTCAATTAAGGAAACGACAAGAGTAAGTATTACAATTACGGATACCTCTCCGAAGAATTCTCCAATCCTACTGTCCAGAAACAAGAAAATAGAAAATGCCAGAATAGTGGTTATAATTGCCGATATAATCGGGGGTAGCACCTCCATGGTGCCATCAACGGCCGCTTGTACCGGACTTTTTCCCTTTTCATAATGCTGATAGATATTCTCTGCGATCACAATACCGTCATCTACCAAAATACCTATTACGATTATCATCCCAAAAAGCGATAGTACATTGATCGTTACATTGAAGAATCCTGCGAACACGAACATACCCAAAAAGGCTACCGGCAATCCAAAAGCTACCCAGAACGCCAATCTGGTATTAAGGAAGAGAGACAGAAAAATCAACACCAACAGCATACCCATAATGGCATTCTCGGTTAACAACTGTGTACGTTGTACCAGCGTGGTGGACAAGTCCGAAACCACATCCAACTTAACGTTATTATATTTCTGGTTAAATTCTTCCACATAATCTTTTACTTTTTCCGCCGAACTTACCAGATCCTCGGTATTGGTACTAGTAATTGTGGTGTTTACGGACAGGTTTCCGTTAAAGTAAGAAGCATCTGGAGTTTCCGCAAAGCGATCACGGATTTTGGCAATATCCTTTAACCGTATGGTACTACCGGACGGATCTGCCCTTACGATCAAATTAGAAAGTTCAGCACCATAATAGGACCTGTTGTTGGCGCGGATCAAATACTCCTCGGCATCGGTCTTAATATTACCCCCGGTCACCAAAATATTTGCATTTCCGACGGCCAGTGCTACTTCCGCAAAAGAAATACCATAGGCCAAAAGATCATTCTCGTTTACGGCGATTTCTATTTCCTCTTCTGGGTAACCAGATACTTGTATCTGCGAAATACCTTCTATGGCGCGCAAATCATTCTCAATTTGCCTTCCCACATTTTTTAAAGTTGCCAAGGGTATATTTTCCCCGCTTATGGCAAAACTTATGGTTTGGCGTACCGCCTCTAATTTAGAAACGATCAACGGCTCCATACCGGTGGGAAAAGTAGGAACGCGGTCAACTGCATTTTTAACCTCCAAGAGCATGAAATCTATATTCCTGCCCTTCTCTATTTCCACGTTTATGTTACCGCTATTTTCTCTAGATGTAGAAGTCACCCTGTCTACACCCTCTAAACCCTTAAGATTATCCTCTATTTTTAGAACAATACCTTCCTCGACTTCCTGCGGTGAAGCACCGGGATAAGCTATATTGATGGTTATATTCTTAGAATCGGTAAGTGGAAAGAAAGAAGATTTTAAAGATTTTGCGCCCACAATGCCAAAGATGGCGAACGCAATAATTATTACGTTTACGGCAACATGATAACGGATAAAGTATTCTATTAACTTTCGCATTACCCCTTAGTATTTTCGTCTTGGTTCGTATATTTTTTTACCGCCATACCGGTATAGGCACCAATTAGTGGCTTGGACATAATGGTGGTGCCATTTGGAACGTCCTTTAGGACTACACTTTTAGTGGAAAAATAAACTGGTTTTACGTCTATAATATCCAGGACAGAATCCCTTACTACAAATATTCGATTCCCTTCCAACAAGAGATTACGATCCACCTCAATGGCATTCTCCTCCTCTTTCGCATCTAGGTTGGCCTCCAAATACATACCTTCCTTTAAGTTTGAATCTGTCACCTCGATAAAGGCCTTTATAGTCTGCGTGGCCAAATCTACACTACCATTTATTCGCGCTACTTTTCCCTTATAAATTTTAGCATCGTTCATGGTAGTCAGCTCCACACTCTCACCAACTTTCAATAAATCGGAATAGGTTTTACTCACCGCCACCTCCAATTCATAAACATCTGGATTTATGAACTCGCCCAACTTTTGGCCAGCACGCACTAAAGTACCCTCGGTGACTGTAGCTTCTGTCAATACTCCGGAAAATGGTGCGATTATCCTGTATTTGGACAAACGCTGTTCCAAGTTCTTTACATTATAAAAGCTCGTAAGGATACCTCGACCCGAAATAAAGAAGCGCTCGCTTTCGGAGGACATTTCCGGCATTGCCGGGGTGCTTTTGGACATATCAAAACTATTGAGATAGGCTTGCCATTTGGGGAAAATTTCCGGATAATCCAATCGTAGATCCGGCATTATGGAAGTTAGCTCGTTATAGAGATTACTTTTTGCAGATTGCACACTTGCCGCATACTCGGAAGCATCTATGCTTATAATAGTTTCACCGGCCCTATACGACTGGCCTTCCTTAAAAAGGACACTGCCCCTTTTAAAAACACCCTGAACCTCTGCATAGAGTTCTACCCTCTGTTTTGCTCTTAGGTTTCCATTTGCGGCAACCACAATTGGAACAGTTCCGTTATTTACCACCTCTGTAAAAACGGTCTTAACAACCTTTTCTGCCTTGGGCCTAAAACTCCTTTTATTGTCCACAATTCCTTTGGCCATAAAAAATGAACCTATAATAAGAAGGATACCCAGGACGGATAAAATAATATTTCTCATGCTTGGATGATTATTTGAATTCTATTTTTGTTTGAAAATTATTTTGAATCTTTTTTAAGTTAGCAATCATAAGGGCTTTTTGTCCGTCGTCCAGACCGTATTCCATCGTAGAAATTATGCCTTCTATAATGGGCCTTGTCGAATCAAACACCTTTACCCCGCGCGGCGTAATAAAAACTTCATTACTGCGCTTGTCCTCTTGGCTCTGTACCCTTACAATATAATTCTTTCCCTCCATTTTGGACAGCAGGCGTGCCAAGGAAGATTTATCCCTAAAGGTTAAGGAAGCAAGTTCGTTTTGATTTACACCGTCTTGATCCTGAAGTTGTTTGAGAATGATCATCTGCTCCTTGGTGAGGTCTATGCCGTGAGTGTCAAATGCTTCTTGCAAATGATAATCCACGAGTTTCACGGTTCTTCCCAACCAAGGACCTATGGATGTTTCAAAATCTATTTTAACAGTTATTTTTGGCACGCGGCGAAGCTACTAAAAAAGTAATTGGTTGCATATGCAACCAATGTTAAAGTAATCATAAATAGTTCACTCTTTTTTATTCGTAGTTAAACAAAAAAGAACCCTTGTCGGTTCTTTTTCTTTGTACAAAAATGCTAATTTCCTTAGTGGTCATCATCTACAAATGTACTATTTACGAACCTTGTAGGCGACAGGGTGTCAGTACCAAACTTTATGTTCAGAAATTCATCATCGCTATGAAAAGTAACCAAACCTTCCGCGCTTAGGTTCAATAATGCCCGGATAGTCCTAAAATTATTTCCTTGAAGCTGAACCAACTTTAATTGAGACAAATTGGCAACGCTCTCTGGCAGATCGCCTTCAAAACGGTTGTAGGAGAGCACCAGTTCCTTTAACTTGCGCAACCTTCCTAAATCTGCCTTTATAGTGCCACTAAGTTTATTGCCGAACAGTTCCAAACTTTCTAGATCGGCCAGCGCTTCGATTCCCTGAGGCAGCTCTCCGTTAAAATAATTACTGGATAGGTTTAGCACCCTTAACTTGGACGCCTCACCTATCCCTTCTGGAATGTTACCTTCCAACATGTTATTAAAAAGCGTAAATTCCCTTAGACTTTTGGCCTCTTTAAAACTGTTGGGAAGAATGCCGGATAGGCTATTCATTTCTAGCTTCAACTTTTCGAGATAGTGCAATTGTACCAAGGAAATTGGAATAGGCCCCGTTAATTTGTTAAATGCTAGGTTAAGCACCCTTAACTGACTTAGGTTTCCCAACGAAGTCGGTATTGTACCCTCCAAACCGTTCTGATGAAGGTCTATTTCTACGACATGATCATTTTCAATATGCACGCCATACCACTTTTCTTCGGAATCGTTAAGCTCCCACTTTTGAATCCAATTGTCGCCATTAGTAGCAGTATAAAGATCTTTGAGGATTTGCTTTTCCTGCTCGCTAATTCCGGCATGCATTACTATTGAAATAAAAAACAAAAAAAATGATGTGAAATATTTTACGTGATTTAACATAACGGTTAATTTTAGTGGTATCGTTGGGACGCGCCGGATTTTCGTAAATCAAAATGGTAAAGCCAATTTGATTAAATCACCGCCTAACATTAACGATAAAATTCCTTTTTTATGATATCCTAGCCCGTTTTAAAAAAAAGAGATGCTAATCGCATCTCTTTTTAACCAAACTAACTAAAATATGTACACTACTCTTGTTCTTCAACATCTTCAAACTTGGTATCTGCCATTCTGGATTTGCTGAAGTTGATGTCCTTGAATTGAATATTTCTATCGTCATGGTCATAATCAAAAACTAGAAACTGTCCTTTATCCATCATCTCCAAGTGCTTGAAAGAAGAGAACTTATTGTTTTGAATCTGAAAGACCTCCAAACTTGCCAACTGACCAAATTCTGCCGGTATTTCACCATCCAATGCGTTATTTGCCAAAACAAGTTCCTTAAGATTCTTTAAATTACCCATGGCGACCGGTATGGCACCCTGTAAGGTATTTTCAAACAATCCCAGCGTTTCTAATTTTCGAAGCTCCCCCAAAGAACTTGGAATACTTCCTTTTAGGCTATTACTGGATAGATTTAACACCTTTAAATTTTTTAGATCGCCAATACTTTCGGGGATGGGGCCAGACAAAAAATTGTTGAAAGCAGATAGTTCTTCTAAAGTGGTTAATTTTCCAATATCCGAAGGAATCTCGCCTTTTATTCTATTCATTTCTAATTTCAACACCCTTAAACTTTTCAGTTTTACCAAGGTTTTTGGTAGTTCGCCCGTGATAGCATTAAAAGCTAGGTTCAACGTAGTCAGGTTCTCTAAATCCCCCAATGCATCGGGCAATATTCCCATTAGATTGTTTCGAAAGAGCTGGATACCCACAACCTTATTATCCCTTACTTCCACCCCGTACCATTGGGATACAGGAGTATTCAGATTCCATTTTTTTACCCACTGCTTTCCGTTAGTACTTTTATAGAGTTCCAACAAGGCGCTCTTCTCTTTAACGGAAACATCTGCGCTACAAATGTTGGTAACAAGTAGCGATATAAGGAAAAATAAGTAAAGCTTTTTCATAAGTTAGTTGTTTATAGATCTCACTCTCTTCAAATCAAAAGTTAAGAATTATCCTACAAATTTGAGTTAATAACGCCAAACCATCAAACTTTATCGTTAAATGGGTGATCTTTGTTGTGAAATCGTGTTTTTATGTGGTGAAACTACTCTGAGATGAAAAAAGATTAGGCAATAGCCTCAATTTCTGCGGACAGTTGCTCCCAGTTGCCCATCAGTTTTTCTAATTTCTTCTTCTTGGTTTCATAGGAATCAAAGAAGTACGGCTTTGCAATCGCATTATCATAATCCGTTAAAAGGTCATGGTCTATTGCCTTTATTTCCTTTTCCAAAGTGGCGATGGCGCTTTCCAGACTGCTCAACTGATTTTTAAGACCTTTCATTTTTTTTTGATCTTGAAACAAAACATTCTTTTTTTCAACTTTCTTCTCCGCCTGTACTTCTTGCTTTTTCTCTATCGCCCTAAAATCATTTACTTTTCGTTGCTCTAAATAAAAATCCACATCGCCTAAATATTCCTTTATGACCTTATTTTTAAATTCATATACCTTATTGGTAAGGCCTTGCAGAAAATCCCTGTCGTGTGACACAAGTATAAGGGTTCCTTCAAAATTCTGACAAGCCTGTTTAAGGACGTTCTTGGACTTTATGTCCAAATGGTTGGTAGGTTCATCCATTACGAGAACGTTAAAAGGCTGCAAGAGCATCTTGGCAAGAGCCAAACGGTTGCGTTCCCCACCAGAAAGCACTTTTACGTACTTTTCCACTTCATCTCCCCTAAACAAAAAAGAGCCTAGAATATCCCGAACCTTACTCCTATTGGTTTCATTGGCGGCATCGATCATGGTGTCTAGAATAGTCTTGTTGCCATCTAAATACTCTGCTTGGTTCTGCGCGAAATAGCCAATTTGCACATTATGGCCCAATTTTAAGTGCCCTGTGTGTTCCAACTCACCTACTATAATTTTGGCCAATGTAGATTTGCCTTGTCCGTTTTGGCCAACGAACGCAGTTTTACTATCACGCTCTATCAGCAAATTTATATCGCTAAGTACCGCTTTGGGACCGTAATTTTTGGAAAGCTTCTCTATTTCTACCACCACTTTTCCTGGGGTAACCGAAACAGGAAATCTAAGGTTCATAACGCTATTGTCATCTTCATCTACCTCTATACGTTCAATCTTATCTAGTTTTTTTATGAGCGACTGAGCCATTGAGGCTTTAGTAGATTTGGCACGGAATTTTTCTATTAAACGTTCTGCTTGTTGAATTTCCTTTTCCTGATTTTTTTGCGCGCTTAATTGTTGTTGCTTTATCTCATTTCGTAACACTAGGTATTGCGTATAGGGCTTGTTGTAATCGTAAATACGCCCCAGTGATATTTCAATCGTCCTATTAGTAACATTATCCAAGAACATTTTATCGTGTGATACGATGACGACCGCCCCAGTATAATTGTTCAAGAATTGCTCGAACCAAATAATCGATTCAATATCTAAGTGGTTCGTAGGCTCATCCAACAGGAGCACATCATTACTCTGCAATAGTAATTTGGCCAGTTCTATACGCATACGCCATCCGCCGGAAAAGGTTTCGGTTTTTTTGTCAAAGTCCTCCCGGTTAAATCCAAGTCCCTGTAAAATTTTTTCTGTTTCACCTTGATAATTATAACCGCCCAATATTTCATAGTGATGGCTGATATCGCTAAGGTCTATAATCAATTGATTGTAACCTTCGCTTTCATAATCGGTACGCTCTGCTAGTTGGTGGTTAATCTCATCTATTTTGGCCTCCAGCTCCTTAATTTCCTTGAAGGCCTGATAGGCTTCCTCCAATACTGTCCTCCCTTGTTGAAAATCGATATCCTGTCGAAGAAAACCTATTTTAACATCTTTCTCATAGGCAATAGTGCCGGTATCCAATGGCATATCCTTTGAAAGCAATTTTAACAATGTAGATTTACCTGCGCCGTTCTTCCCAACAAGACCTACCCTGTTCCCGCCGTTTAAGCGAAAGGATATTTCTTCAAATAAGTATTCCCCACCAAACGAGACGGAAAGGTTATGTATGTTAAGCATTTAGTCTTTTTTTTGGTTTTCTAGGACTTTTTTGCCCTACAAAGTCCCTTTTTATTTGGTCTACCCAACTATTGGCATCAATCTATCAAAATAATTTCTAAAACAAATTTTATAGCGATAGCAATCGTTCATTGATGCTTAAATCTGTACCTTTATTTAAAGTTTTGCAAATGTTACAAAAAGGAAACAAACTCTACAGTATTTTAACAGGAAGTTGTCCCAGATGCCATGAAGAAAGTATGTATTTGGACAAAAACCCTTACCATTTGGGGAAAATCTTTAAAATGCATGAACGTTGCAGCTCTTGCAATCTAAAATACAAAATGGAGCCTAGCTTCTTTTACGGTGCGATGTACGTCAGCTACGGGGTAGGAATTGCCTTTGCAGTGGCTGTCTTTGTAATTGCAAAACTACTTCTTGGTACGACATTAATAAATACTTTTATATCCATCATCATTACCCTAGTGGTTTTCATGCCCATTATCATACGAGTTTCAAGAAATATTTGGATCAACTTCTTTATTGCCTTTAATGCTTCTAGCAATAAAGAATCGGCCTAAGTGTTCTTATAATAGGACATGTATCTTTTTACATTCGCATCTGGTAAAATCTGTATCCCTTTTTCTATAAAGCAAAACAACTGCTCTGCGGCCCATGGCCCGATCATGATACCATGGGAGCCAAAGCCGTTTAGAACGAACAAGTTTTTATGCAAGGGATGTTGGCCCACTAATGGTTTTCTGTCCTTTACCGTAGGTCGTATCCCTGCTTCATGATATACGATTTCGTAATCGCAATCCAACAAGGCGTCCAATTTATTGATGAGTTCCTGCTTTGTTTTCTCGGTTGGCGCATTTGAGCTCAGATTACGATCGTAGTTGGCACCTACTTTGTACAAATCGTTTCCTAAGGGTATAACAAAGATCGAAGATTTTATGGCGTTGTTCTCCTTTAACCTCTCTGACCTTATAGTAAGGTATTCCCCTTTGGACCCTTGCATAGGCAAATAGTTAAAGAACGGGTTTTTCGATAATCCAAAACCCTCTGCAAAAACAATATGTTTGGCCTTAATGGATGTATAAACAACATGCCCTGGATTGATTTGCAATTGGTCATACTTAAAAGAATCGGAAACTAGTAAATTGTTTTTTTGAAGGAAATCGCCGTAGTTCTTTAGCATTACCTTGGTATCCAATCGGCGAGCTTGTAACACACAACCAAAATCATAGGGTGCCATTATTGCAGTATTGTCGTTTCTGACCAAGTTGGCGGACAAGTACTCCTTTAATTGCTTCTTATCAGCGGCCTCGAACCACATATTTTGTTCTTCCACAGAAGCAAATCGCCTGTAAACGGGTAGATCATGAATTAACTTTTGATCTAAAAGAACTTCCAATTGACTATAGAAATCATTTGCTATGGGGATAAGAATATCTGCCTGCCATGCCAAAGTAAAGCGTTTAAGGACCACAGGATTGGACAGACCGCCGGCAACTCTTGAAGAGGTCTGGGAACAATCGTTGAACACCATAAACTTCTTATTGTTTTTTCGCAGCGATTCACAGAAAGCCGTGCCGGCAAGACCTAAACCCACTATTATATAATCTAACATTGTTCAAAGGTAGGAAATTGAAAAATCTACAGCTTCCTTAGTTCTCAAACTAAAATAAAAAAAACGCCTTTACAGCTGTAAGGGCGTTTAAGTACTCTTTGAATTGGATTTAATTTTGGCTTAGTAAGCCCACATATCTTGTTCTTTATCGCGGATAACCTCCTTGATTCGATTGGCTTCCAATAACTGGAACAGCGCATTATCGGCAATATAGTCGCTAACCTCACGGTCTCCCTGCACGTTATCCTCTTTATAAATTACGGCGTCGAACCTTCGAGAGTTCAATAACATATCAAAAGAAATTGGCTGTGCCGAATTACGCTGATTAAAGACTTTGGCTTCATGTAAGATAGTGCGGGCGTCTGGATACCATACCCAAAATAGCTCTACCTTATCAGCATTATCATTGTCGATCGCCCGAACATCTGGCGCTACGGGAGCAATTCCCAATAAGCGATATTTTAGTTCGCCCTGCCTTTTATCAAAATACCAAATACCTTTAATACGGTACTCCTCTATCTGACTGGCAGTTATGTCCTTTCGCGTAATAAACTCCGCCGAAACCTGCTCACCAGCATTTACCTGCTCGTAACCGTAATCCAAAGTATCTACTTTAGATAGGGCTGCGGAAAGATCCTTATATGTTCTCTTTTCGGTAAAATAAGAATCTGCATAAGCTTCCAATTTGCCACTTTTTAGATGGGTTATCAAGACATGGTACAAAGACCGTCTGTCCGAACCTATATCTATAGTATCCGTTGGATAATACAATGGGAAGTTTACCCTTTCGTCCAAATCTATGGTCTCCCATAAGGTCTTGGACCAGAGAATATCCCTATCGTCTACATAACCATAGGCCAATGGAGCATCATTGTCGACCGCTTTCTGGGCTTCTGTTCGCACACCTACTTCCTCTGGTTTTTTGGCGTTCAAGATATTAGCTTGTGCCATCATGGAGGCAGGTAATGCTACCAAAGCTCCCATTAAAAAAACATTTTTCCAATTCATGTTTGTTATACTTTAAATTATCCGGGTAAACACCTAAGGTAATTACCCGGAATAGATACTCTAAATTTAATTTGTAACCTCTATTACAACCGGAGCTGTTTTCTTTAATTTGTAGCTCTTGTTGTTGGTGATGTACGTCTCAATATCCAAAATTTGGACCACATCACCCCTTTTAGCCCTTCTTAAGGCACTTTTTGCCTGATCGTTAAGCTTGTTCCCATTTACCTTAATGGCCGGTTGTCCAGGAACTTTAAATATGAAACCTGAAACAGCCAAGTTTAAATCAAAATCAAAGTCTGAAAGTGCTGCCCCAATAGTAGCTATCTCTATATTCGCCTTTGGAAGTTCAACACTTCCTGTCTGCTTACTAATAGTACCTTCCGGTGAAGGAATATCCTTGATCCTGAATTCGGATTTTGAGGATACCGCCTGTCCATCAGGTAATGTACCGGAAGCAGTTATGGTAACCGTTCTGCCCTGTTCTGGGTTCATTACATAGCTACTGCCACTTACCGCGGTAAGACCAGGCGCTGAAGCTTTTACCTTGTTGTTAGGAATACCAGGAATAGAAATAGACATTGGGTTGGCCACACCACGATATACAACGTTCATCTTATCCGCAGCGATCAAAGCCGCATTCGGCTTAGAAATAGTTGCGAAGGAGTTCTTTACTGGAACCTCTATCTCCGCACCATCTTGTTGAAAGTACAATGTACCTGCTATCTCATGGTCACCGGCAGCACCGGAACCGATCAACATCTTAACGCCACCAGCTTCGATTTTGTAATCTTTGCCTTCGGCCAACTTTCGTCCATCCAAGGTAAGATCTGCTCTTACTGGCGTTGAGGAATTATCAGTTTTGCTGATAATAATTTTACCATCATAGCTTTCGCCAGAATAAAAAGCCGACTTGCTAGCGAAAAGTGATGTTGCAAAGTTCTTTAAGGATACTTGACTTGTAAGCTCGCCTTCCAACATAGTTTTTAACGCATCTTGCTCAGTAGCTTTAATATCTGCCTGTAATGCAGTCAACTTTGTCAAGGAAGCGATTAAAGGGAAGCCCTCATAATGATATTCGATCCAATCTTGTTTGGTACCGTCCCTTTTTTCAACTTTACCGTTTGCATCACCTACTTCGAAACGCGTTTCAACAGTAGATTTTAATCTTTCCGGTACCAATTGAGAGACCTGTGTGCGGTAATCGTTGATTCTTTTCATGAACTCCTTACCACCTTCAGCCAAGTTTTCTCCCTGAAAAAAGTATTGGTCCAAGTAATCCGCCTTGTCCATCACTTGGTAGTCCGTTGGATCTTCTACACCTTTCAACATACCTGTTTTAATGGTTTCCAAGTAATCAAAGTATTCTTGGGAAAGCGCTTTAATCTTATTTGCTTTCTGGTATACTTCTTCGTACTTAACCTTATCCTCTGACGCTTTTGTTTCCAAACTCGCTAAGAAAAGGTCATTACTTTCTGTCGTTTTGGTATTAGAAGTCTCCATTTTCTCATTCATTAACCCGAATGCGGCGAGTACTTCTTTACTCATGTTTAACGCAAGCATACAAATGAAAACCAGGTACATTAGGTTTACCATTTTTTGCCTTGGTGATTGTTTTCCTCCTGCCATGTTATTTAAATTAGATTTTAATTATTACTGAAAATTTGGGTTGTAAAATCCAATTTAGTTTCTACTCATTGCAGATAACATACCACCATACACACCGTTCAATGAAGACAGGTTACTGGACAATGAAGCCATCTGGTCTTTTAAAGCACTTGCATTCTGCACAACCTCAGCGTTTACGCTAGCTTGTTTGCTTGCACTTTCCAACTGTACTTTATAGAGACTATTCAAAGATTCCATTTGAGCGGCAGCGTGTACCATTTCATCAGAATATTTTTTGGTAGATTCCATTGCATCTACAGTAGGGGCGATACCTTTTGCGGCACCTTCAAAATTCTTGATACTGGAACCAAGGCTCTCCATAAGGTTGGCATCCACACCGGCTTCTTTTAGCATCTCGTCCAATTTTTTGGATAAAGATGTTTCCGCTTCTTTCAATTCCGCCGCTGAATTTTGTTTTGCACCCATGGATGCACCACCACCCAATTCTGGGTAAACCAAAGACCAATCATACTCATCGTCTATTGGTTCAAATGCACTGATCGCAAAAATAAGGGCCTCTGTAATAAGACCTACCGCTAATAGAATACCACCGTTTAAAGGGCCGAATTCCCAGTGAAGAATTTTGAATAACGCACCAATAATTACTATTGACGCTCCTAGGCCGTAGGCCATGTTGAATAATTTTTTTGTTGCTTTTGACTGTGCCATGATTTTAATTTAATTTAAGGTTTAAAATTGAATAAAGATTTGGTTAAAAATTTGATTTATATTAAAAATTTTACTGATACTTTTTATTGTGTTGAATCCTCTTCTCCCATGAAATCCTGCACCGTTCTAAAGCCAATATAGCTTCTAGCAGAATCCGAGTACTCATAATCTCTGGTACTTACCTGTAGGAAGTAGGCAACGTCTTTCCAAGATCCGCCCCTGATTACCTTTCGGGTATTGGACTGATCGCCACCGTTAGGATTCATCGTTGATACGTAATCATAGGCACTTGGGTCATAACTGGAATTTGTCCATTCAGATACGTTACCGGCCATGTTGTAAAGGTTAAAATCGTTAGGTTCGTAGGATTTGGCCTCTACCGTATATAGTGCTGCATCGGCTGCGTAATCTCCACGTTGTGGTTTAAAGTTTGCCATAAAGCAACCTGTATCGCTAATTACATATGGACCTCCCCAAGGATAGGTACCTCCTTCTATACCACCTCTCGCCGCATACTCCCATTCGGCTTCGGTTGGCAACCTAAATTGGTTTACAAATTGTCTTCCACGACTCTTCTGGTCGTCATTCTTGAACTTTGTTCTCCAATTACAGAAAGCTTTTGCCTGTGCCCAAGAGATACCCACTACAGGATATTCACTATAGGCATCGTGCCAAAAATAATCGTTATGCATTGGCTCGTTATAGGAGTAAGAGAAATCCCTGATCCAAACCGTTGTATCTGGATAAATTTCCAATTCTTCGGTACGGATAAAATCCTTTCTGTTACCCTTGCCCCCTTTTGAGGCACGTGCAGCAGCTTCGATATCCATCCAACTGTATTTGTACTTTAATTTGGTAACATCTACGCTTCGTTGGCCGTTATAGGATTCCTCGTCGGACAGATAAATGGAATCTACCATGATTTCGGTATAATATTCATCTGGATAATCCGAAACATCCCAGATCAAATCTACATCCTTGTTCAAGGCCCTACCTTCATATCCCGTTTCTCCCATGCCTGAATAGTTATCTAGCATATACTTGTCATAAGCAGAGGATTTAGTGGTATCGGCATCTTTAAATGCATATTCACCAATTCCACCATCATCTGGACCCAAGACCTAGATCATCAGCCAAAATAGCTAATTTGGTTCGGGTAATGGAATCCTTCACCCATTCTACGAACTGGCGGTATTCACTGTTGGTAATTTCGGTATCGTCCATATAGAACGAACGTACGGTAACGGTTTTTGTGGGAGCGTTCAAGACCTTCGCCTGATCTTCTTCGCTCTTACCCATGATATAGGAACCTCTTGGGATAAGTTCCATACCAAAAGGCTTTTCCGGGTACCATTTTTTTCCTTGGACTCCGACTAGCTCCCCTTTCGTTTTAGACCCACAACTCGTGAGTAAAAAAACAAACGCTATAGATGACAACAATAGCTTCTTCATACTTTAGGTTAAATTTCGATTATGGTTACAAACTGCGAATACGTTCATTTATTCTAACTTCTAAAACTACGTTTTGAATAAAATATTGTATTAATGCCTATTCCCTTAAAATTTTTTTTGATTAATTAAAGCCCTTCTTATAAGCTTTAAACCACCTTTCAGGAATGTTTTGATTACAAGCATCTAAATAATCCTGCTCTGTGCATGGTAATAACGCAGGTGTATTTGCTTTAGTATGTGAAGTGAAAATTGATGGAACTTCTACCCACCATCTTTGGGTTAGTAAACTCTTGTAGAATATAAGATCTTCGGCTTCTGAGGGCACCATATATTTTGTAAAGTCATCGGTTTTAGAATAGGGCGATTCTAAAATCCTGTAATTGACGCCCTCAACAAAATACCAGATAATCTGGGCTATCAATTGTTGAGACTGCACGTTATTTTCCATTTCGTAAATACCAAAGACCGAAATTTTATCGCTAATTCCAGCATACCTGGCGATAGCGCAAATCTCCCGACCGGTAAATCCGTTAGGGGAAAAATTAGAAGAAAATGAAATTTCACTGGCTTTAATGGCCCTAGCATCCAAACTTACCATATGGGCATTTCGTAATACAGGCTCAGCTAAGGATAGGTCATTGGCTATTTCGCCTAGCCTAAAGGCATCAAAAAACAAACGCTCCATTAAATCTACTTCTTCTTGGGCGTTGAAATAACTCTGATACCCGATATTCGAAAAATTGAAAAGGTTGTTGGGTTTGTCCGTTATAATTTTGCTCATATAGGAATGTGATGAGATAAGCTCATCCTCTATTCCAAAATCGAACCTACTGTCTATGGCCACCAAATTGATCATGTCCTTGATACCATCAAAAGCCCTATATGCAGGATAGGTGATATCTTGGGTTGCGCCTAGAATAATGGGGATAATATTCTCCTCCAACAATCCGGCCACGATTTCTTTTACCACAAAATAGGTGTCTTCTACAGAATCACCTTCTTCTATATCTCCTAAATCCACAATGGTAGCGTTCCAATTGCCCAACAAAAGCTTATAAAATTGTAGGCGTATGGCAGAAACATCCAGTTTTTCAAGTTTTTTTTCAAAAGCGTTCCTAGATTCCCTAACGCCCAATATGGCTACGGTTGCATTGGCAAGTACGGGAAGACCGTCGTTTACCGTGTGTATATACATGTTTTTACCTATGGCCTGCGCAGGTAAAAGTTCGCAATGTGCCAAAACTTTATCTTCTACTGGAACTAAAAAATCAAATGCCATGGAAAAGTTTAAGGTTTAATGTTCAATATTTGTAGGTCACGGATTATAAGCTAATGGTGTTTCTTGGCTTTTGGCTAAAAAAGCGCTTACTACAACTATTTTTTGCCTACTTCTTTTTAACTTTAGGTTTTGCTTTTGCCTTTTTTTTAGGTGTCTTTTTCTCGATAAGTTCCGATGCCTCCTTAAGTGTCATTTTGGTAGCGTCAACCGTTTTGGCCAACTCCACTTTAATTTTTCCCTTTAGTATGGTGTGGCGACCCCATCTTGCTTTTTCTATTCTAATTCCTTCTTCCTCCCAATTCTGAACTACTTTGTCTATCTCTTTTTGCTTTTTGGCCTCTATCAGCTCCACAATGTCCTCTTGGGAGAGGTTATCATAATCATATTTTTTATTTACGTTTATGAACATCCCGTCCCATTTAATAAACGGCCCGAACCTACCAGTACCCTTTTGAACGCCCTTGCCTTCGTATTCTGCTACAGGGGCATCGGCCTTTTGTTTTGCAAGTATTAATTCTATAGCACGGTCCATCGCTATCTCCATAACATCATCTTCCTGTTCCATAGAAATAAACTTCTCCCCAAACTTTACATAAGGCCCAAATCTGCCTACATTGGCCTCTACCTCTTCCCCTTTGTAAACCCCAAGTTTTCTTGGTAGTTTAAAAAGGTCCATAGCCTCTTCAAATGTTATCGTAGTGAGGGATTGGTCTGGCAACAGACTGGCAAAAGTGGGTTTTTCCTCATCGTCTACGGTACCTACCTGTACCATAGGCCCGAACCTTCCCAAACGCACGGATACCTGTTTTCCAGACTTAGGGTGCTTCCCAAGAACACGCTCCCCGCTGGCCCGATCCGCATTTTCTTCAACATCCAAAACCCTTGGATGAAAATCGGTATAGAAATTTTTCATCATTTTCTTCCAATCCTCATCGCCGGCTGCGATTTCATCGAAATCCTCTTCCACCTTGGCGGTAAAATTGTAATCCAAAATGGTTGCAAAATTCGCAACTAAAAAATCAGTTACTATCATGCCAATATCAGTGGGCACCATTTTACCTTTATCCGATCCCACGGTTTCCGAGAGTCCCTTTTCTTTGATACGTCCCGATTCCAAAACCAATTGGACGTATTTTCTTTCCGTGCCCTCTATAGTTCCCTTTTCCACATAGCCCCTGTTTAGAATAGTAGAAATAGTAGGCGCATAAGTAGATGGCCTACCGATACCCAGTTCCTCTAGTTTCTTTACCAAAGATGCCTCCGTAAACCGATAGGGCGGTCTTGAAAAACGCTCGGTTGCCGTTATATAATTGTTATGAAGTGCTTCTCCTACTTTCATGGCTGGCAACATTCCTTCTTGCTCCTCGGCAAGATCTTCGTCATCTACACCTTCCATATAGACCTTTAGAAAGCCATCGAATTTTATGACTTCCCCATTGGCGGTAAATTCCTCCTCGTGTTTATCCGCCTCTATTTTTACATTGGTACGTTCCAACTCGGCGTCACTCATTTGTGAAGCAATCGTTCTTTTCCAGATAAGGTCGTATAATTTGGACTGGTCCCGTTCCAAGGAAGGGGATTGGTTACCCATCTCTGTGGGCCTAATGGCTTCATGGGCCTCTTGTGCTCCTTTAGATTTACCGGTGAAATGATCTTACTTTACTGTATTTTTCGCCATAATTTTTTACGATGGCCTCTTTAGTGGCAGTGATGGCTTCCCCCGATAAGTTTACACTATCAGTCCTCATGTACGTAATTAGTCCGGCTTCGTACAATCGTTGGGCCACCTGCATGGTACGACCTACGGAGAAATATAGTTTTCTGGAAGCTTCTTGCTGCAGTGTTGATGTTGTAAAAGGTGCCGAAGGCGATTTTTTGGCCGGTTTTTTATCTAATTTTCCTACCGAAAAGGAAGCTCCAATATTATTTTTCAAGAACGCATTGGCCTCCTCTTTTGTGCCAAAACTTTTTCCCAACTTGGCGCTAAATACATTTCCGGAAATAGTCTTAAATTCGGCCGATACCTTAAAAGAACCTTCGGGAGTAAAGCTTTCTATGTCTCTTTCCCGCTCAACAATGAGACGCACGGCAACGGATTGAACCCGACCTGCGGATAGGCCCGGTTTTATTTTCTTCCACAATACAGGAGAGAGTTCATACCCCACCAAACGATCCAAAACTCGTCTGGCCTGTTGTGCGTTTACCAAATTATAATTTATTTCCCTAGGATTTTCTATTGCCTTTTGTATGGCACTTTTGGTCACCGAATTAAAAACAATACGCTTTGTCTTCTTCTTATCCAAACCAAGCTCCTCAGCAAGATGCCAAGATATGGCCTCACCTTCCCGGTCCTCATCACTTGCCAACCAAATGGTTTCGGCTTTGTCCGCAAGGTCTTTTAATTTTTTCACCAAGGCCTGTTTATCCTTGTCTACGATATACTTGGGCTGAAAATCATTGTCCACGTCTACCCCTAATTCCTTGGAGGGCAGATCGGCGATATGCCCAAAGCTGGACTCCACCTTAAAATCTTTTCCGAGGAATTTCTCTATCGTTTTTGCTTTCGCGGGTGACTCAACAATTACTAAATTCTTTGCCATGCATTCGTTATTTATAGGAACAAAAGTAGTTGAATTTTTTAATTTCCTTTACCCCTTCCTTTTTATCAATAAAAAAACACCCCTAAAAATAGAGGTGTTCTATTATATTTAGAACTTGTTAGTTCAGGTCAAATGTGCTCAATAACCGTATATTATCATCAACATATTCATATTGGCGCAAGGTTCCGTTTCCTATCATGAGTAAAGAGTTTTGCAGGGGAATGACGTCATACGCTTCTATGTTCGGAAAATGATTTACCTGTACCAGATTGGGCGTGTTGCTTTTATCAAAAACCTTTAGCCCATTGCTCCCATCACAAACAAACAATTTATCTCCCTTTACACCAAGACCATTAGGACCGACCATAGGGTAAATTACCATGAGTTCCGGATTTTTTAAATTAGAGATGTCAACGATATAAAGTCCGCTTTCCGTATTGCCGCAAAAATTACCTCCTTTTAAGGTAACATAGGCAAAATTGCCATCTACAACCACAGGATCGCAGGCGGTTCCATGCCTAAACTCGGAAATGAATTCAGGTTTAGCAGGGTTCTTAATATCATATATATACATTCCCTGTCTGCCACCTATGAAAAGTATCTCGCCTTGGTTAAAAATGGTTTCAATATCCCAAGCCACTTGGACATCGTCCAACACCTTTGGTGTTTCCAAGTCCGAAATATCAAAAATATTAATATTGCTATAATCCACTACATAAAGAAAATCGCCGACAATCTTAAAACGTGCCATGGAACCTCCTTGCCCTAACGCAGGCTGTGGTGTACCCCCGCCACTTTCGGAGTTGGACAACATCATATCACAAGAGTTACAAAAAAACTGCGCCTCATATTCGGAAACCAACCTTCTTTCCGTTTGTACCTCCCAACCAATCACTATATCCTTATTGTAATCTATATTGGAATAATCATACATATCCGCTTCGGGAAAATCCATGTTGACCAACCAGATATCATTGTTATAAATGGCATTGACCATACGGCTGGATATTTTAATATCGGTAATAACCGAAATGTCAAAAATGACCAGATCCCCATAGCTATCCGCAAATAACTTATCGTCCTTTATCGAAATATCATTATTGCCCTCCAACTTTATAAATGCAATACTTTTGGGCGATGAAGGATTTTGATTGTTTATAACGTGAAATCCACGGTCAACGTCGTTTACGAAAATATAGTCCTTGTAGGCATATATCTTGCCAGAGGAAACTATGGAAGTCGGCTCTTCTATAGCAACGGCCTCAGCTTTAAAGGCAATGGCGTTCATAAGAATGGGGCGTGCCACTTGATAATCGGCATAAGGACCATCATCCTCGTCATCACAGGAAAAAAACGATAGTACAACTACTAAAACTAAAAAAACACCACGTTTCATTTTTTAAAATTTATTGGGTTATATGTCTTAGATACGTAGAGATCTGTTTGGTTGCGTGCCTTTCGAAAAAAAGATTGAGCCCATATCATACTCAACCTTAAGAAAGTAAACACATGAAAAAACCAGTTCTTCCATGCGAAGTCATTTGACGAGCAATCAAAAACTAATATGTTGAAAAGAAAAAGGCAGGTATTTTTTATTTATCGTAGACCAAACTTATTGAACACAACAGTGGTTTATCTTTAAAAAACGAAATGCAATACGAGACGAAACATGAATTCAGAAGAAAGCAAAAAGATTCAAACAATTGCTTTCTTATGACTACAAAATAGTGCTACTTTTAGGGAAACTAACTTAAAGAACCTAAAAAATGAATAAGTTAACCCTTGCACTACTCCTTTCCTTCCTTTTTTTGCAACCATCCCAAGAGCTATTGGGGCAGCGAAGGAAAAACAACACTGTCAATTATAAAGACTCCTTGTTTAATGGCATTGAGTACCGTTCAATAGGTCCGTTTAGGGGGGGTAGGGCCGGAACGGTATCAGGCGTGGCAAACAACCCCAACTTATATTATATGGGCACTGCCGGCGGCGGGGTGTGGAAAACCACCGATGCGGGAAATACTTGGGAGAATATATCTGACGGGTATTATGGCGGTTCTATAGGTGCGCTGGCCAGTATCGGAATCCGACCCTAACATTATATATGTTGGTGAAGGGGAACAGACCCTACGCGGAAATGTGTCTTCCGGTAAAGGATTGTGGAAAAGTTTGGATGCGGGAGAATCATGGAACTTTATAGGTCTGGAAGGGTCCGAACATATTGCTAGAATAAGGGTACATCCTAATAACCCCGATCTGGTCTATGTAGCCGCTATCGGAAATTTATGGAAACCCAATGAGACAAGAGGGGTTTTTCGTTCCAAGGACGGTGGAAAAAATTGGGAGAAGATACTGTACGTTAGCGATAAGGCCGGTGCAGGAGATTTGATCTTGGACCCAAACAATAGCAGAATATTGTATGCCACCACATGGGAAATGAAAAGAAACGGGTATCGCATGGATAGTGGTGGAAAGGACAGCAAACTATTTAAAAGTACCGATGGCGGGGATAACTGGACAGATATTTCAACACGATCAGGCTTGCCCGGTTTTCCTTGGGGCATTGTCGGAATAACCGTTTCCCCCGTAGATTCCAATCGGGTTTGGGCACTGATCGAAGCGGAAGATGGTGGATTATACCGATCAGACGATGCGGGAATAACGTGGAAAAAAATAAACGAAAACAGGGCTTTGCGCCAACGGGCATGGTATTATACGCGTATCTATGCAGACACGCAAAACAAGGACAAATTATACGTAATGAACGTGAGTTATGGTGTCTCGACCGACGGAGGAAATACATTTGTGTTAAAAGACGCTCCCCACGGTGACCATCACGATTTATGGATAGACCCCAACAACAATAACCGCATGGTCATCGCAGATGACGGCGGAGCCCAAATCTCTAATGATGGTGGAAATAACTGGAGTACCTATTACAACCAACCTACTGCACAATTTTATCGCATTGCAACGGACAGCATCTTTCCTTACAGAATTTACGGGGCCCAACAGGACAATACTGCGCTGCGAATAGCACATAGGTCTGCCGACGGATCCATTACCGAACGTGATTGGGAACCTACCGCTGGCGGGGAAAGTGCGCATTTGGCTCCGGACCCAAAAGACAATCAAATAGTCTATGGGGGTACATTTAAAGGATACATGAACAGGTTGGACCACACTACCGGACAAGAAAGATCAACGAACGTATGGCCAGACAACCCTGCTGGCTCGGGTGTTGAAGTAATGAAATATCGTTTCAACTGGAATTATCCTGTTTCCTTCAGTAGACACGACTCCAAAGTATTATATGCAGGATCCAACTTCCTGCATGTCACAACGGACGAAGGTCAGTCCTGGAAAACCATTTCACCAGATTTGACCAGAGGGCTTCCGGAAACAATAAAATCTTCGGGAGGTCCTATCACACAAGATAACACGGGTGCAGAGTTTTATTCGAATATTTTTGTTATTTCGGAATCTATTCTTGAAAAAGGAGTTATCTGGACAGGTAGCGATGACGGTCTAATACATGTTACCAGAGATAATGGCACAACATGGGACAATGTTACCCCGCCATCTTCCATGTCACCGAAATTAAATATGATCAATTCCATAGACCCTAGTCCGTTTGACAAGGGCACAGTTTATGTCGCGGCAACATCCTACAAATTTGGAGATTATACTCCTTATTTATACAAGACGGAGGATTATGGCAAAAACTGGACACTTATTACAAATGGTATAAAAAATACGGATTACACCAGGGTAGTACGAACAGACCTTGAACGAAAAGGTTTGCTATATGCAGGCACGGAATGGGGAATGTATATCTCCTTTGATGACGGTGCATCCTGGAATCCGTTCCAATTGAATCTTCCAATTACCGCCATCCGCGATTTACAGGTTAGGGATAACGATCTTATCGTGGCTACCCATGGTAGAAGTTTTTGGATCATAGATGATCTAACGCCATTGCATCAGCTCTCCCAAGAGGTTGCAACAAGCGATTTTCACCTTTACAAACCGGATATTTCTTACAGAATGCACCAATCTGGAGGATGGTCGGCACCAGACCCGAAATTAGTAGGCGAGAATCACCCAAATGGGGTTATCATTAACTATTATGTGGCCAACCTTATTGAATCCGATACGGTACGATTGGATATTTTAGAAAAAGACGGAACCTTAATCCAAAGTTTTTCAACAGATGCGAAAGAAAACAAATTAAACCCTGAAACCGCAAAACCATTAAAGGTTATCAAAGGCGGAAACAGAATAGTATGGAACATGCGATACCCTGGATTTAAAGCTTTTGATGGAATGATTTTTTACTCCTCTCCAAATAACGGACCCAAAGCTGTTCCGGGAGTCTACAAGGTTAAACTCACAGTGAACGGGACTTCGCAAGAGCAGGAATTTGAAATTGTAAAAGACCCTAGGCTATCCAATTCCCAAAAAGATTATGTGGATCAATTCGATTTTCTGATAAATGTTAGAGATCAGGTCACCAGAGCAAATGAAGCCATTATCAACATTAGGGATATTCAAAAGGATTTGAAATACCTTAAAGAGAAAACCAAGGATAAACCCGAATTTCAAAAGTTGATAACAGATTACGAAACAGAACTGTCTGTCATTGAAAATAATATCCATATGACCAAAAACCAAAGTAGTCAGGATCCGCTAAACTATGGTATCCGCATAAATAACAGACTGGCATTTTTAATGTCAGATTCGCAAATGGGCGACTACCCTCCTACCCAACAGGCACAACAATTTTTTAAAGAGGCAACTCAGGAGTTGAACAAGGAAATTAACGCACTTGATGCGCTAATTAAAGAGCGAACCAAAATCATTAATGAAAAGGTTGACCAAGAGGCCATACAAATGATATCATCGGAATAAAAACCAAAGCTTGCAAAAAAGGGGGCATTTCGTGTGAGATGCCCCCTTTTTTTATATTATTAGATTTAAGAAAACACAAAGCGTAATTATTATAATTAATCCTCAAAACCAACCCCATCCTTATATATAAAATACATTGGCACCTTGGAGAGCATGGCCGTAAAAAGAATACCAACACAACAAAGAATAATACCGAACTCCGCTAGAATGCCCATAATAATGACCAAACCAAAGATGACCAACCAGTTTCTATTACCTAAGGTAAAACTTGCCTTTACGATTTCCATAGCGGAAAGTTCCTCGTTAAAGGCCAAAAAAGCGGGAAACAAAGAAAACGGCACTATTAAATAAAAAATTCCGATACCACAGGCCAACATTCCCAAAATACTTAATCCAAGCATTATCAAGGCAAGGGTAAATACCTTTCCTAAGCGGCCCTGTTTAAAGAAATAAAAATAATCCTCGTTTGCCGTCTCATCCCCGTCTTTCTGTTTACAAATTTTTAAAAATACGGCATTTAAGGCTAGACCAAAAGTCATAACCCCGAGCAACAAAACAGGCATTAAAATACCCATGCCCAAGAGAACCATAACAGGAGGTTCCTCGCTACGCAAGAGTTCGGGATCTTTTATTCCGGCCACCAACATGGGTATATAAATCATGATGTAAAAGGGCAAAATAGTAACGAATGTAAGCAGGACAACAATAAAACCTTGCACCCATACTTTTTTAAATAGTTCTATGGATGCGCTAAAAATACTCCCAAACTCCAAGGGAGGTCTTTCTGATATTTTTTGGTTGACGGTTTCTAAATTCATGATCGGTTTTTTAGGGGGTTATAAACGTAAACTTAGAAAACTAAAGTATAAAATTACCCTAAATTAAACTGTCAACTTGTCATATTTTTGAATATAATAGTATCTTTGCCTACTTATTATTTTTTCAGTAAAGCTGGGTTGAAACATGGAAAAAACCATTGATGAAGCAAAACAAGGCACCTCTTTGACCTTGGACACAAACAACAGAAATGCACGCAAGCTTTACATAGAAAGTTATGGCTGTGCCATGAACTTTTCCGACAGTGAAATTGTAGCATCCATTTTGTCCCAAGAAGGTTTCAGCACCACCCAAGAACTCCACGAAGCGGATCTCATTCTGGTCAACACCTGTTCTATTAGGGATAAAGCCGAACAGACCATACGCAAACGCTTAACAGAATACAACAAGGTCAAAAAAAGCAGGCCCCACTTAAAGGTTGGTGTATTAGGCTGTATGGCAGAACGTTTAAAGGATAAACTGCTGGACGAAGAGAACATAGTGGATATGGTCGTAGGTCCGGATGCTTATAAAGACTTACCAAATCTTATAAAGGAAGTAGATTCTGGTCTCGATGCGGTCAACGTAATCCTCTCCAAAGACGAAACTTACGGCGACATTGCGCCTGTTCGTTTAAATTCCAACGGAGTAACGGCATTCGTTTCCATAACTAGAGGTTGTGATAATATGTGCACCTTTTGCGTTGTGCCCTTTACCAGAGGCCGCGAACGTAGCCGAGACCCACAGTCCATTATAAAGGAAGTAAATGAATTATGGGCAAAAGGGTTCAAAGAAATTACACTTTTAGGGCAGAATGTGGATAGCTATCTCTGGTACGGTGGAGGAATGAAAAAAGATTTTGAAAAAGCGAGCGACATGCAAAAAGCCACAGCCGTAGATTTCTCGCAATTGTTGGACACGGTCGCCGTAGCCCAACCAAAAATGCGCATTAGATTTTCCACCTCCAATCCGCAAGACATGACCTTGGATGTCATACGCACCATGGCTAAACACAGGAACATCTGTAATCATATACACTTGCCGGTGCAAAGTGGAAGCAATCGCATCCTTAAGGCGATGAACAGATTGCATACTATTGAAGAATACTTTAAACTAATTGACAGTATCAGGGAAATAATTCCAGATTGTGGTATATCCCAAGATATTATTACAGGATTCCCCACAGAAACGGAAGCGGATCACCAAGACACCTTAAAAGCTTTGGAATACGTTCAATATGATTTTGGTTATATGTACGCCTATTCCGAAAGACCGGGCACTATGGCAGGAAGAAAAATGGAGGACGATGTACCCGAAGAAACAAAAAAAAGACGTTTGTCCGAAATTATCGCCTTGCAAAGAAGCCATTGTAAAATAAGGACAGAACAGCATTTAGGAGCCATACAGGAGGTATTAATAGAAGGCCCCTCAAAAAAATCCCCAGACGAATGGATGGGGCGCAACGCCCAAAGTACCGTAGTAGTTTTTCCAAAGGAGCACTACAAAGTGGGCGATTTTGTTAACGTGAAAATGAATTCTTGCACCTCGGCCACGCTTATTGGTAAAGCGATAGGTTATTCGGAAAACAATTAAAAGGTAGGTAGTATTAATTAGACAAGGGAACAGTAGCATGGAAAGCATACAGAACATAAAACAACGTTTTGAAATCATTGGCCAAGACCCCAAACTTAATAGGGCCTTGGAAAAAGCGATCCAGGTTGCTCCTACGGATATCTCCGTACTGGTTACCGGGGAAAGCGGTGTGGGTAAAGAATCTATCCCAAAAATAATTCATTCCCTTTCACATAGAAAGCATGCCAAATACATAGCCGTTAACTGCGGCGCAATACCGGAAGGCACTATAGATAGTGAGCTTTTTGGGCATGAAAAAGGCGCTTTTACGGGAGCCACCCAAACCAGAAGCGGTTATTTTGAAGTGGCCGATGGCGGTACTATTTTCTTGGACGAGGTGGGCGAGCTTCCCTTAACTACCCAGGTTAGGTTATTACGTGTGTTGGAAAATGGGGAGTTTTTAAAAGTAGGTTCTTCACAAGTCCAGAAAACAGATGTGCGAATAGTAGCGGCAACGAACGTAAATATGTTCGAAGCCATAAAAAAAGAAAAATTTCGCGAAGATCTTTATTACCGTTTAAGTACCGTAGAAATACATATTCCGCCGCTTAGGGAACGCAAAGAGGATATTCATTTACTATTTCGAAAATTCGCTTCCGATTTTGGTCAAAAATACAAGATGCCCACTATACGACTGGAAGATGATGCCGTATCCCTTTTATTAAAATACAGATGGCCAGGAAACATTCGCCAACTACGAAATATTGCGGAACAAATTTCCGTGCTAGAGGAAAAAAGGGCCATATCCGCGGCTGCATTGCATAGTTATTTACCCAACAATCCCGGCAGTAACTTACCGGCCGTTGTCAGCTCATCAAAATCGGAAAGCGATTTTAGCAGCGAGCGGGAAATTCTCTACAAGGTATTATTCGATATGAAAGGTGACCTCAACGACCTTAAAAAATTGACCATGGAACTGTTAAAAAATAACGATTCTAAAAAAGTACAGGAAGAAAACGAAAACCTGATCCGAAAAATCTATAGGCAAGACGATGAGGATATAGAAACCCAAGAAGCCGAGGAATTAGACCTATTACAACTACCAGAACCAAAACAAGAGCCAACCTATAATCAGCAGTTACAAGAGGATAAGTATCATTTTGCAGAGGAAATTCAGGAAGAAGAAACCTTATCTTTACACGAAAAGGAAATAGAATTGATCAAAAAATCCCTGGAACGCAATAGGGGCAAAAGAAAGGCCGCGGCGTCGGAACTTGGTATTTCGGAAAGAACGCTATACAGAAAAATAAAGCAATACGACTTATAGTGATAATATGTTCGTCTATTGTCTTTCGAGAAGCAATAAAATAAAGGCAAATGATAAAAAGTTTAAATGTTATTTTTGTAGCCCTGTTGGCCTTGTGCCTAAACGGTTGTGGCGCATATAACTTTACGGGCGGGAGCGTAGGAACAGCCGAAACCTTTCAGGTAAACTATTTTCAAAACTATGCTACACAAAGTCCGGGTTCTATATTTGAACCGGGAATGGACAGGGATTTTACCTTGGCACTACAAGACAGGATTCTGAACCAAACAAGTCTGGACTTGGTAAATAGTGGCAATGCCGATTTGTTGTACGAAGGCGAAATTACAGAATATCGTATTTCTCCCATGTCCGCTACGGCACAACAAACCGCTGCACAAAACAGATTGTCCATTAGAGTTAAAGTGCGGTTTTATAACAGGACAAAAGAAGATGCCGATTTTGATCAAAGTTTTTCCTTTTTCTTTGATTATCCCGCTAATGCTCAGTTGGCCTCCGTTAAAAGTGAAGCACATGAGGTTATTTTTGAACGCTTAACACAAGATATTTTTAATGCCTCCTTAGCAGATTGGTAAGCCAAGACATATAAACAAGTATTTCCTATAAGATGAAAGTAACGGATTTTACATATTTACTAGAAAACCCAGCTAAGGTGGTGAATCCTTTACAGACCAAGCAATTGGAGGATATTCTAGTGGAATACCCCTATTTCCAAGCTGCAAGGGCTTTACATTTAAAAGGACTTAAAGAACCTTCACAGTTATAAGTACAACAAGGCTCTTAAAACCACCGCAGCCTATACCGCGGATCGCGATGTCTTGTTCGACTTTATAACCTCAAAGGATTTTTTACTGTATGAATCGGAATCCATTACCGCACCTTTGGAGGTCACCCTACCACAACCAGAAGTTGTAACTAAAGAAAAAAGAGAACTTATAGAAATTTCAGAGG
This sequence comes from uncultured Flavobacteriaceae bacterium, assembly GCA_963697395.1. Taxonomy (GTDB): domain Bacteria; phylum Bacteroidota; class Bacteroidia; order Flavobacteriales; family Flavobacteriaceae; genus Maribacter. The sequence continues at coordinate 895,146 of CAVONX010000029.1, read as the reverse complement.
ATAAACCCTTACCACAGGATGAAAAGGACGCGGAACAAATTTTAGATCCAGAACTCTTTACCCATAAAAATCCAACAAAGGAAACCTCAGAAAAACTAGCCTTGGGCACACCACTTACTTTTGAAAAAAATGAAAAATTTTCGTTTACAGAGTGGCTTCAGTTAGCAGATAAAAAAAACCTTGAGCCTAAAAAAGACTCAAACGAAAAAGAGAAAAATGGCCCTGTCCACAAAAGAGGACAAAATTCAAAGCAAAAACTGAAATTCGCCAGAATTGATACCTTTATACAACAAAATCCCAAAATCGTACCCAGGGAAAACATTCCTATACCTGCCAACTTAGCAAACTCTGGAATTCTAGACAAAAATGAATTGATGACGGAAACCTTGGCAAGGGTATATCTGGAACAGAAAAAATATAAAAAAGCGATTCAGGCCTACAAAATTTTAAGTTTGAAATATCCGGAAAAAAGTAGTTTCTTTGCAGACCGAATAAAAATAGTAGAAAAAATCCAATCAGAAAATAGATAATTAAATGAGTACATTTTCAATATTCTTGATACTTATTATCATCGTTTGCTTTTTGCTCATGTTGGTGGTTATGGTTCAAAACCCTAAAGGTGGCGGATTATCCTCCTCATTTGGTGGTGGCGGCAGCCAAATTGTTGGTGGTGTTAAAAAGACCGGCGATTTTTTAGATCGTAGCACATGGACCTTGGCAGGCATCCTTGTATTGTTGATACTGGCATCCAACATAGCCTTAAAAGGGAATTTTGGTGACGTAGAATCAAAATTGTTACAGGGTGATGATATAGAAACCACCGTACCGGAAACCTTACCCGAAGGAATGGCACCTGAAGTAACACCAGAAGTTACACCAACAGATAGCCTATAAACAAATGGTTTTAGATATAACAAATGCCAGCTTAATGACAAGCTGGCATTTTTGTTTTACAAAATGTCAGTTTTAACGCAATGGCATAATTTCTGCCACTCATTAGGAAATTAGAAATCAATTTATAAATCATCATATATTATGGCTAAAGTTAACATTAAACCATTGGCAGATAGAGTTCTTATAGAGCCTATGGCAGCTGAAACCAAAACTGCTTCTGGAATTTACATTCCGGATACCGCAAAAGAAAAACCACAAAAAGGTAAAGTTGTTGCCGTTGGACCTGGAACCAAAGACGAAAAAATAACCGTTAAGGTTGGTGATTCCGTTCTTTATGGGAAATATGCAGGTACCGAATTAAAATTGGAAGGAACAGACTATTTAATGATGCGCGAGAGCGACATCTTGGCTATCGTATAAGGGGTACCTTATACGTTTCTAGCGGAAGCAAGAAACTTCTATTTAAATATAAAAGACTAATTAATTACAGATTTCCGCATCTGCGGGAATGAAAAATAAATAATAATTCATAATGGCAAAAGATATAAAATTTGATATTGATGCAAGAGACGGCCTAAAAAGAGGTGTTGATGCATTGGCAAACGCGGTAAAAGTAACCTTGGGACCAAAAGGAAGAAACGTAATCATCAGTAAATCTTTTGGTGCACCACAAGTGACCAAAGACGGTGTTACAGTTGCCAAGGAAATAGAATTGGCAGATCCATTAGAGAACATGGGTGCACAAATGGTAAAGGAAGTAGCCTCTAAAACCAATGATTTGGCAGGTGATGGTACCACTACCGCTACCGTTTTAGCCCAGGCCATCGTAAAAGAAGGTCTTAAGAACGTTGCCGCAGGTGCAAATCCTATGGATTTGAAGAGAGGTATAGACAAAGCTGTTGAGGCTATCGTAGCCGATTTGGCAAAGCAGTCCAAAAAAGTAGGCGATTCCTCAGAAAAAATTAAACAAGTTGCTTCCATCTCTGCCAACAACGATGAGACTATTGGCGATCTTATTGCACAGGCATTCGACAAAGTTGGTAAAGAAGGGGTGATTACTGTTGAAGAGGCCAAAGGAACGGATACCTATGTAGACGTTGTTGAAGGTATGCAGTTTGACAGAGGTTATCTTTCTCCATACTTCGTTACGGATTCAGAAAAAATGGTAGCTCAATTGGAAAATCCTTATATCTTGTTGTTCGACAAGAAAATATCTTCCATGAAAGATCTGCTTCCTGTTTTGGAGCCAGTTGCACAGTCCGGAAAACCATTATTGATCATTGCAGAAGACGTAGATGGTGAAGCATTGGCTACCTTGGTAGTAAACAAATTAAGGGGATCCCTTAAGATTGCCGCTGTTAAAGCCCCAGGTTTCGGAGATCGCAGAAAAGCCATGTTGGAGGATATAGCTATCCTAACCGGTGGTACGGTGATATCTGAAGAAAGAGGTTTCTCTTTAGACAACACTACGCTTGATATGTTAGGTACTTGTGAAAAAGTACAGATAGATAAAGACAACACCACTATCGTTAACGGTGGCGGAGTTGGCAAGGATATCAAAACAAGGGTAAACCAAATCAAATCCCAAATCGAAACAACGACTTCGGATTATGATAAAGAAAAACTACAGGAGCGTTTGGCCAAATTGGCCGGTGGTGTAGCCGTTCTTTACGTAGGTGCTGCTTCTGAAGTAGAAATGAAAGAGAAAAAAGACCGTGTAGATGATGCTTTACACGCAACCAGAGCCGCTGTTGAAGAAGGTATCGTTGCCGGTGGTGGTGTTGCTTTGGTTAGAGCGAAAGCATGTCTATCTAAAGTAGCTACCGAAAACGAGGACGAAGCTACTGGTTTGCAGATTGTTGCAAGGGCTATCGAATCTCCTTTGAGAACTATCGTAGAAAACGCAGGCGGAGAAGGTTCTGTGGTAGTGGCTAAAATCCTTGAAGGAAAAGGCGATTACGGATACGATGCCAAATCGGAAAAATATGTTGAAATGTTCAAAGCGGGTATCATAGATCCTAAAAAAGTAACTAGGGTTGCATTGGAAAATGCAGCATCTGTTGCCGGAATGATCTTGACTACCGAATGTGCCTTGACGGATATTAAAGAGGAACCTCAAGGAGGTGGCGGACACTCGCATGGCGGCGGAATGCCCGGCATGATGTAGTGGCGAACCACAACGGGCATTTTTCAGCTTGTTGGTGGATATAATTTTATAAGAACCCGCTTTTGGAATCCTCCAAAAGCGGGTTTTTTGTTTACTAATTTTTCCTATTTTTAATAAACACAAATCCGTTCTTATGAGGATAACCTATCGTATTCCGTATTTCGCCTTGGTACTGTCACTGTTCTTCGGCCACCAGCTACTGGGCCAACAGGGTTCCAAAAAAATAGTGCTGCACCTGAACAAGAGCACCTTTATAAGCGGGGAGAGCATCCAGTACGGCAGCTATCTTTTGGACGGGGACTCCAACACACTCTACAAGGGAATGGAATACCTGTACGTACATCTTCTGGACGGGCAGGGCAATCCGGTCGATGACAGGGTCACCCTGTCCACCGACGGATTGGGCGCGGGGGGGTTCATCCTGGACAAAGAAATGGAATCCGGCCAATATTATATCCAAGCGTTTACCGCACGTATGAACATTATGGAAAGGGACGGTTCCGCCATCTACCCGATCTCTATCATCAATTTCGATTCCGGATTTCTCCCTGCCCTGTCCGATGTTTCCGGGATAAAGATGGACATCTTTCCCGAAGGAGGAAATTTGGTGGCCGGCGTATTCAATTCCTGTGCGATACAGGTAAGAGACGTGTTCAACAAGCCGTTAAAGGTAGATTCCCTGTTGCTCTCCAATAACAGGGAAACCAAAAAACAGCCCATTGCAATAGATGAAAACGGCCTGGGGAAATTTTCACTCATTCCAGACAAGGATATCGACTTCGTCCTTACCGCCTTCCTCCGTGGCAAAGGCGTTTCCGTTCCGGTAATGGGGCCACAGAAAATCGGTTTCGTGCTCATGGCCAGCACCAACCATGAAAAAAAAGAGGTGGCCATCTCCGTACGGACGAACGAGGCCACCGACCGCCTGATGGGCAAGGAGACCGTTTCACTACTACTGGAGAGCGACAACGACACCACCTTGTTGAAGATACCCTTACAGCTCACTAATCAAAAAAAAGAACTCATACTGCCCTATACCGACCTGAAACAGGGCATCAACACCATTTACCTCTTGGACGGTAACAGTGCCGTACTGGCATCCAGGAGCATATTCGTACTAAAGGAACAGTACACGACCCTGCCAGAAATCACCTCCGTTAAACGGGAAAGGGATTCCCTGACAGTGCGGATCAAAACTTCCTTGGGAGGTAAGGAAAATTTCAAGCCCGTTATCAGCCTCTCCGTACTTCCCGAAAAAAGCGTTTCACGGTCCAGTCTGCTCTCCATCAACACCATTGATACGCAAAATGATATCCTACCGGTACATAACCTGGTGCGCGATCCCTAATTCCAGAATTGCCAGCGAACAGCTCTATCGTACCGACCTAGGTCTTATCGCAAAACAATTGAACACTTCGGGCTCCTCAAAGGAAGCCAATTTGGTTTACCATAAGCTATCGACCATCGAAGGCTACGTAAACCTGTTCGAAGCCGAAAACGACTCCTTGAGCGTAATGCTGTATTCAAAACAGAACGAACTTTTTGAGACCGTGCCCCTGGGCCGGGACAAGAAATTCCAGTTCAAGGATATACCACTAAAAAACAAAAGCACGATATCGCTTACCGTACTGGACAAAAAAGGGGAATCCGTATATGCCAATTTTTTCTATACCGTACAGCCGTACCAAATTAGATACAGGCATACCTACAGGGCCTCAGAGGAACAACGTAACGCCTTAGCCTTGACGCCTATGGAAGATCCCCTTACCCCCTTAGCAAACGAGATCCAATTGGACGAGGTAGTGGTAACGGATAAAAAGTTAAGGTACGCCGGATTTTTTGGCGAGTACAACGGTCGAAAAGTGGACAGTACCCTACTGAATTATAATACCCTTGGTAATTATATGAGAACATTCGGTTATCTCAGCAGGGTGGAACCCGTTACCTCCAATCCCATGGCGGACACGCGAAGGCAAGGTTCTGTTCAGCTATATAAAATAATACGGAACCCCAGATACCAAGGCACCATTGTTGTTTATCCTACCATGATCTTTAATGGTGTTTTCACCCAATATGCCATGGACCATGCAGATACCAGAATGGATCTGATAGATGAAATCTATTATGGTAAAAACTCCAGGACCGATCCAGGCCATTTCTTTGTTTTTACAAATGAGAAATATTTTAGGCGACCCCTTGCCGAACGGGACAAGAACAGCAAGGAGTTCATCGTTGAAAAGGGCTATGACGCACCCGGGAATTTCATAAGGCCGCCCTACACTTCATTTGACAATATTGGCTACCAAAAATGGGGCGTCGTGGGATGGTTCCCTAGTTTGGTCCCGGACAAGAACGGTATTATAACCTTTAAGGTACCGGACGATGGCCAGGAAAAACTGAACCTACAGTTGGTGGGAACTACAGGGAACGGCACACTGTTCAACCAGGATATCCTTTGTAAGGTAACGGATTGATTGGCGAAGGGACGGATTGTTCCAGTACTTATTTTTTTGAGCAAAATATGCGGAGGGCGGCCTTGGATAGGGTTTGCAGTACTACATAAGAATTAGGATTAATCATCGGGGCCCTTTGGGGTAACAAAAAATTGCAGGCGTGCCCCATAGTCGGTCGTTGATGGTTTCCTTTGCGTTTTAGGTCCATAAGATTAGGATAGTTAGATTCCAATCGACTAACTTTTAGATTACTAAATTGATTTAAAATGAAATATATCCGTAATTATATTTCGGGCCTGATATTTTTCCTTATTTCTGGGGGATTAATTTCCTTTGGGATTCCAAAAAATGATGAAGATGATGCCAACGTAGTCATGGGCTATCATGTGCCAGAAAAAGATTACCACGCAGACGAACTTCCCTTGCACCAGCTCACACATATCATTTTTTCTTTTACAACCATCGTCGATGGCGAAATGAAATTGGGAGGCCCCGAGGCAGAAGAAAAACTAAGGCAACTGGTGGCGCAACGTAAAAACCACCCGAGATTAAAAGTGATGGTCGCTTGCGGCGGCTGGGGTGCCGATGGCTTTTCGGACATGGCGCACACCAAGGAAAATAGGGATACATTTGTGAAGAGCGTTGTTGCGTTTACTAAAGAATACGATTTGGACGATCTGGATATGGACTGGGTTTACCCTGCCATACCTGCGGCCGGTACCGGGGCCAGACCGGAGGACAAACAGAATTTTACCTTGTTAATGAAACAACTTCGCCAGGCACTGGATACTATAAAAAGAAAGCAAGTACTAACTTTTGCTTCCGCAGGATGGCAACGTTACTATGACAACATAGAACTTTCAAAAGTGATGCAGTACGTAGATTTCATGAACGTAATGAACTATCACCAAGTGGGCGGCAATGATGCCTACACCGGGCACCACACAGCACTTGGACATATTCCCGACGAACATATACAAGGTACCCCAGCTTGGACGTATGTCGAAGAAAGACGGGAGGCTGCGCAAAAACGAGGGACTACCTATAATCCAAGATCTGTAGAAAGCATCATAGACTTTTGTATTGAAAATGGCGTAAACCAATCGCAACTCGTTATAGGTGCCGCCTTTTACGGTAAGGCCTGGAAAGGTGTCCCTCCCCAGAATAACGGCCTTTATCAAACCTATACTGGTTCCTATATAGGTTGGAGCGGGTATTCCCAGATCCGTAAGGAGTTTGGACCCAACGAAAATTACACTAGATATTGGGATCCTGTTGCAAAAGCACCCTATCTGTACGGTGCCAAGGACAGCGTTTTCATAAGCTATGACGACACAGTTTCCGTGCGCCTAAAAACGGAATACGCTATCCAAAAGAACCTTGGCGGAATCATGTTCTGGCAGCTTGGTAACGACACCAAAGTAGAGAACAACTTACTAAAATCAATGTACGAGGCAACTTTAATAAAATGATGAGTTAAAACCTGCACCTATGAAAAATAGTTTTCTGATTAGGCTTCTACTATTCGCCCTCTGCATCACATCGTGCTCAAGAGAAGAACTTCAACTCACCAAAAACGGAATATCTACCTATGAAATCGTTCATTTGGGTACTCCAACGGATACCGAGTATAAAGCAGCAGCTACCTTGCGGGACTATATTTTTAAAATAAGTGGCGCGGAACTGCCTGTAATGGATGAAAGCTCTCAAACTCTGGATAGTCCTAAAATTTATATAGGAACTATACAAGATAATGAGTTAGAACCGCAGCAAATCAGCATAAAAACAAAGAAAAGGAACATCTATATTTCAGGTGGTTCCGATGAAGCCATTTCCAATGCCGTATTCTTGTTTCTAGAAGACTATCTTGGCTGTAAATGGTACGCCCCAAATGCGGAATCTATTCCGATTACTACCACTATTACTTTACAGCCAATCGATTATAGTTATACGCCCGACATTGTTACCCGTACTGTCCATTCCCGACTTTTTTACGAAAACGAAGCATTTGCGAAGCGTCACAAAGTAACTACAGAGGCTTTTCCATACTATGTCCCAGAGGCAAAAGTGCATACATTTCATCGCTTTATACCAGAGGAAACTTTTTACGAGACGCATCCCGAATATTACGCCCTACGGGGCCAACAACGGTTGCCCACCCAATTATGTCTGACCAACCCTTCGGTATTGGAAATTGTTACCGATTCCGTTGTGGCATTATTTAAAAGAAATCCGGAAGCATCCGTAGTTTCCGTAAGTCAGGATGACAATCAGCAATATTGTCAATGTGAGAATTGTAGTAAAATCGACGCCGAGGAAGGAAGTCCTGCTGGTACTATGATTTATTTTGTAAATAAAGTAGCTGAGGCTTTTCCAGAAAAGACCATCTCTACACTCGCTTACCAACATACCAGAAAACCACCCAAAACAAAGCCTGCAGAAAACGTGTTGATTACCTTATGCAGTATTGAATGTGACCGTAGCGGAGCTATAGCTGATAAATGCACCGATTTTGCTGACGACCTAAACGGATGGAGCCAACTTACGGATAACATCCGCATTTGGGACTATACCACTCAGTTTACCAATTTTCTAGCTCCTTTTCCCAATCTGCACACCTTGCAACCCAACATCCAATTGTTCCGCGACAACCATGCGAAGTGGGTCTTTGAGCAGCACAGCAACAACCCTAGCGAACTTTTTGAGCTCCGATCCTATATTACCGCCAAACTGCTATGGGATCCAGACCTGGATTTTGAAGCGCTACTCACGGAATTCACGAACGGATATTACGAAGAAGCAGGTCCGCTTATCAAGGAATATGTTGACCTTATCCATTCAAAAATACAGGCGGACAAGGATTTCTTTTTGTTTTTGTACGGAGACCCTTCGGAAGCTTTCAGCTCCTATTTAAATCCTGAACTACTCCTAACATACACTGAGCTCTTTAATGACGCCGAAAAAGCGGTAGCCGACAAACCGGAGCTTGTAAATCGCGTAAAAGCCGCACGAATGGGAGTTGACTTTGCTATTTTGGAAGCGAGCAGAAAAAATATGTCCCCGACCTATAGTTTAACTACGACCAATGAGAACGGCGCACAAATTACAAATCCTGCCGTAGCGCTTGTTTTGGATAATTTTACCAGTACTGCCAAAAACCAGAATATTATCTTAATGAACGAAATGGGCTTTACGGTAAGTGAATACGGCGCCAATTATGTAGCCGCATTAGAAACGGCCAAAAGAAACAACAAGGCCAAAGGCAAAAACGTAGTATCCCTTACAGCACCCAAAAAATATGCCAACGAAAACCCCATGGTACTTACTGATGGGGCTTTGGGTGGTAGCAGTTTTTATGCCAATTGGCTTGGTTACGAAGGGAACGATTTAGAAGTGGTTTTGGATTTAGGGGAAACACAGACCATAAACACCATATCCATGGCCTTCTTACAAGTTACCAATCACGTGGTATTCTTTCCAACTAACGTAAGCTACTACGGGTCCAATGATACTAAGAATTATACCAATTTGGGAACCGTCACCAGTCCAAAACCCCTCACAAAAACAAGCAAGGTTAATGATATCCATTATTTTGACCTCAAAATGAAACCGCAACAGTTTAGATATATCAAAGTAAAAGCAAAAAACACGGAAACCCCATATTGGCATCATGCCGCTGGACTACCCTCGTGGATATTCGCAGATGAGATTATTGTGGATTAAGATATTAGGCAATACCCTATTTCGTGCTACCGACTAAAGTAACAGGCAAAAAAAATTACTCCTTTGAATAAAAGTGGAGGGAACTATTTCTTAAACTATTGTAAAACTTAATGCTTCCCGCTATCATCCGTATTGTCCTCGCGATATTTACAGCAAGGGTGAATACCAGCGTACGCTTCTTCAGTAGCCTTTAGCTCCTTGGTATCATGACCTACGGCCACCAGAGCGGTCTTTACCTTCATTGGGTCGGTTTTACGCTCGTCTATGATGAGAGAGAGTTGGTGCGATGGAATATCCCAAAGTGCATATTTTACGCCCTTTACGTTCAAAGCGGCCGTTTCTATGCGTTCCTTGCACATGCCGCATTTGCCATTGACTTCCATGGTCAATTTTTTATTCTTTTCCTGGGCGAAGGTTACCGCCGTTAACAAAGCCATACCTAAGGTTACGATTACTTTTCTCATACCTTTATTGTTTTTGATTTTCATTCCCGATTTTGTGCTATTCTTGTTTCAGTAAAATTGAGAATGTGTTTATATGTTACTTTTTAATTGTACTCGGAAACTCTTTTACCAATTATTTTTTACGACGTGCCATTTTTAATCTTTACTACAATAGTCTTCGTTTCTTTTTTCAATTTCAAACTCGGACATTGGCATTTCCCACTTATGGGCTAGGGAAATTTAAATCGAAACCCCAAGTAGAACATCCTCCCCATTATGGGCGCGTACACAATACTGGTATCAAAATTCTCGCCAAAAGGGTCGTCCAAACCTAAAATTGGATTTGGCTGCCTAAAATTAGACAAATTTTCTCCACCTAGGTACACCTCAAATGTAGTAGAAAAAACCTTGGTCACTTGGGCATTCATCACGCTATAACCACCTGCAAACTCGCCCAATCTATACCGAGGCGGATTGGCGTCCGTATTAGGTAAACGTTGCTTTCCCTGGGTGTGTACCGTGTAATCGAACTTCCAGAGGGCGCCATTTTCCGCTGGCTTTGTCTCATAGCCTAAATTTACAAAAAATCGGTTTTGGGCCTGTAAAGGTTTTTGTAATGTACCGCTTCTATAATCGGTTGCTACGTCATAATATTTATAGGCCATACGCATATTCAATTGCGGTAGTATCTCATGGTTTACCTCTACCTGAAAACTATTGGCATAGCTTTCGCCTTCTAAATTATAAAAGGATATGGCCCTAGGATTCTCCCAATCTACCACGATCTGGTTTCTAAAATCGGTTCTATAAAAATCCAGCGAAACGTTACCCTTTCGGTTGAAGAAAACAAAACCTTGTAAAAAACTAACACCGTAATTCCATGCATCTTCAGCATCAAGGCCATAGATACTTCCGCCTTCATCCAATAACAGAATCTGTCTGGAAGAGCCGAACAACTGTTGGTTCTCGGCAAAAATATTGGCTGCTCGCCTACCCCTGCCAAAAGAACCACGTAAACTTCCCAATGTCCATGGCGTGTACCTCACGTGCAATCTTGGGGTCACAAAAGTGCCCAGACGGTTGTGGGTATCCACTCGCAGACCAGCGGTAAGGCTCACTTTTTCCAAATTTTCATAGGCATACTCAAAAAAGGCACCTCCAGAAACATCGTCCCTACCAAAATCACTAGTATTTACCAATTCATCATAACTATCGTAGGCAAAAGTCAATCCAGTCGTAAACTTATTTCGCGTATCGCCAATAATAGAATTGAACAGCAAATTGGAATACACGCTGTTGTGGTCTATATCATATCGATTAAAACCAAAGTAAGATTCTTGTTGATGATTACTGTACGAAGCCTGAAAGCCTACACTTTGAAATGGCAATTCCGGAAACACATAGCCCAATTTTATCGAAGTATCAAAACGGCGTGTGTCTATCTCGCTCCCCCAGCCTTCTGCTCCGCTCAGGCTTCGATACTCGGCATCTGTAAGCTGTCCGTTTTCGTTCTCGGTGCGCAGGCGAACCCAATTATCGGCATTAAAATCGATCTCCCCAACCTGTTTTTCATCGTTCAGGTAACGAAGATTTATAAAGCTGACCCAACCCGTTTCCGGATTCTGGTACTGCCAACGGTTCATAATATTTATTTGATCGGCCAATGGCGCATCCAAAAATCCATCAGCGTTGCCATCTTCTCGCTGTCTTCTTTGGTTTCCGTGGATGTACAGACCTGTACTCCATTTGTCCGATAAATTATGGTTGATGTGCGTATTCAGCTCCAAGCGCCCGTTCATATTGGCATAACCGTTTACAAACAACCGCTGATCCGTCATAGGTTTTACCAGTTCGGTATTTATTTGACCGGAGATACTCTCATATCCGTTTAACACACTACCCGCGCCTTTGGTAATCTGTATACTTTCTACCCACGTACCAGGAGTAAATGTGAGTCCGTATGCTTGTGAAGCCCCGCGGACCATAGGGATATTCTCTTGGGTAATGAGTAGGTAGGGACTCGTAAGTCCCAGCATTTGAATTTGCTTGGTCCCAGTTAGTGCATCGGAAAAATTAACGTCTATAGCCGGATTGGTCTCAAAACTCTCGGAAAGGTTACAACAGGCCGCTTTTAATAATTCTGCACTATTAATGGTGACTACATTCTGCGCACCAAAAAAGGTTTTCTCCACGGCATCGCGTTGCTGCTGAACCACCACCTCATCCAAAGCATTGGAAGGCTTTAAGATGTGATTGATTTTTCTGGGTTCGGTGATGTTTAAGGTGTCCGACTCAAACCCGACAAAACTAATAATCAATTTAGTATACTCCCCAGAAAATGGAATCTTAAAATCCCCTTTTTCATTGGTAATAGTTCCTAATTGAGAATTCATCCAATACACATTGGCACCGGAAAGCGGTAAAGACTTGTTCCCATAACTTTGCTCCAATACCGTACCTTCCAAGGTATTTTGGGAAAAGGAAAATGAAGTGCAAACCAATAAAATTCCAAAAAGTAAATGCTTCTTCATCTCTCTTATATTATACGATATGAAATAGCATTGCAACCGCCATGACCAACATAATGGCATTTTCTATAAAGGTAGCCTCTGTCATGGGCAATTTTAGGGCAGTACCTAAACAGGCGCATCGGATGCTTTTTTTATCCAATAAAGTTTTAGTAACTCCGATGGTGGTTATTCCTAAAACCAGTATCGTAAGGATCAGTGCCAATGGAATCTGAAACCGCATTAAAAAAAGAAGACCTAGTGCAAGTTCCAAAAACGGATATACCCAACCGTATACCGGCAGTACTTTTGCCAATGGGTCATACATGCGAAAACTTTCTGGAAAACCCTTTAAATCCAACAACTTAAAGAAGCTAAAAACAATATAGAAAAGCCCCATGAAATCCAACATAGCCTCGGTGCTACTCCATTCCTTAGAATTGAGCAGAAAAGCTGCCGAAAATAGGTAGGCAAATATTAAAAATAAGGGTTTTAACTGCTGAAATTTTGATTGTTCCCGAGCGTCTTCTTTTTGCGAAATAGTTATGGCTTGTGCGCTATAATCTTCTACATTTTTTTCCTCAATAGCGTATTTTTCGGGTAGGGCATCCTTAAACGTTTGTAAATCAATATGGTTTGCCATAGTAATCTGTGCCTCTCCATGCTCCAAATCTATCACAACATTTTTGACACCTTCTATTTTCGATAAATAACCGTTTACGGATGCAACACAACCGCTACAGGTCATTCCAGTTATACTGTAGGTATGTATCATTTTACTCTTTTTTGTTCAAAGCCTGTTCAGTTGTTTCTGGGCCGATTTCTTTCAATTCAAAAATATTTACTTGTCCGTTTCTGTAGTTAATGACATAAAGTTCATTATCCACTATTAGCATATCGGTAGCTTTTTCTATGTTTTTAGAAAGCTCTTGTTTTAAGCCTCCCTCCATATCAAAAATCAATATGCGGTCATTTTCAAAATCGGACACAAAGACCTCTGTTTCGGAAACAAAAATTCCTGTAGCCGCATTCATTTTTTGATCCTGACCCATCATTTTCAGAAAATTACCTGTTTTATCAAAAACCTGAACCCTGTTATTGTAAGCATCGGCCACCCAAATCAAAGAGTCTGTAATTTGCACATCCGTTGGATAGTAGAATTCACCTTCAGCTTTTCCCTCGTTCCCAAAAGAAATCCAATCACTTCCATTTTGGTAGAGAATCCTGTTGTTGTAGAAATCGGCAATAGCTTTTTCACTTTTATATATTGAAAAACCTGCTGGAGCATCCAAACTATCTTTCAAAGCCAATAAGTCAAGGGAACCATTTGCTATAATGGTAATATTATCGGTGCCATATAGTGGTACGAAGAGTGTTCCATCTTGGGCATCTAAATGCATCGGCCTATCCAAAGAATCAATGATTTGTTCGATCCGTCCCATCTTGTCTATCTGAACCAAACGATTATTGTCTCCATCGGAAAGCCATAATTTTCCTTCCATCTCCGCGATGCCTATAGGATAAACACCATCTAATTGAATTGTTCTTGCAAACGTCCATGCGGTTGGTAGCGCCTCCTTTTCTTTACACGAGGCAAGCATCAATATGGCACAAAGCATACTATATACGTATTTCATATCTGTCTTATTTTAAATGTTTAAATACAAATCAAAAACACAAAAGAGTTCTGGAACCCTCCTGAAAATTCAATTTCTACTTTGTGATTCTTTCATAATGGCAGCAAGCAGGAAGTCTGTCATAAGTGCCGGTTTCCGCTGTATGGTTTTTGGTATCATGACCAGCTTTGGCGATGGCCATTTCTATTTCTGATAAAGATGTGGTGCCTCCATCAAAAGAGACGCTCATCATTTTTGTATCCTTGTCCCAGGAAATCTCGGAAACTCCGTCTACCCCTTTAGCCGCTTTAGAAATTCTAGCTTCGCACATTCCACAGTTACCTGCTACCATTAGGCTTTTTGTGACGGTACCCGTATTGTTTTCTGATAAGGAAGACGGGGCAGATTCTTCTATTTTTCCGTTTGCTCTTTCTATTTTTGAGGTGATAGGCGTATAACCCGCTTTTTCCACTTGCTGCTCCACAGCGGCTAGGGTCAATTCTTTTTCGGCAGGATAGGCAAAACTGAAATCCCCGGTTTCTATATCGATTTTCACATCCTTTATGCCTTTAAACTCCTTGAATTTCTTCTCCAGTCCGTACGCGCAAAACGGACAACCGAGTCCGTCTACTTGTACCATAAATTTATCCATTGCTTTTTGGGCGTTTGCTCCAAACACGGTCATCATCCCGATGACAAATGTTACTATTATTGTTTTTTTCATTGTGTATGTTTTTTAAATTAAAATGTAAATCGACCTCCAAAAAATAGACTGTACCGCAGGTTTCTACCAGCGTCAAAATCACTTACCAAAGGAACTTGCACCGCTAGTTCAAAAGTGGTCGCCTTTCTTGCGTATTGGATACCTTGGGCGTATAACAACTGGTACCAGTCGCGCTCCAATAGCCAAGAACTGGTGTATTCAAAAAAAAGATTTAGCTGTTTGTTTGGATACTGTGGTTTTAAAAGCGGTAGGCCAAAACCCAATTTGTACCGAAGTTCATCCATGCTACCATCGGGCATTGAGTTATAGCCCAGTTCATTGGAAATACCATATTTAATGGTCTCATAGCCAGCAACCACACCGTAATAACCGGCATATTTACCAGTACTCAGCTCCATAAGGTCCAAGTCCTCTCCCGTAGGCAAGGTCTGTACCGTTTTGGCTACCATCCTAAACGTCTTTCCCGTGGCATCTTTCCTAAAAAACTGGTATTTACCGTTGATCTTGATATCGGCCAAAGTACTACCAGTGGCACCACTTTCAATATCATAATCCAGATACGGTATATCGACACCCAGCTCAATATTTGATAATGGTAAATAATTTAGCATAAATGGCACGTAGGCGAAAGTGCCACGCTCGGTATTTCTAATCTCGGCCAAGGTTCTGACGGTAAAACTACCTTCGCCTAGCATAATGGGCTTGTCTGCCGTAATTGGCGGTCCCTGTGCTCCGGAAAATTCCGTAGACAAGAGTAAAATGGCGAAAAGCCAATATATATATTTCATGAAGTTCAAATTTGATGTTTTCCCAAGAAATGGGTTACCCTTTGTTTATTCCATTAGTTGAATCGGCAAAACCAATTCAGATAGGAATACAAAAAACAGCCTTAACGAAGGCGGCACATCAAATTAAAAAGACGGCATCAAGCAACTGAATGTCCTTGATGATACTGGGAGGTGGATAATGTTTATTTGTGACTACAAGCGGTTTCACCTCAGAGAAAAAAGAAGCATAGGCATGGGTAAATGCGACCAAAAAAACCTGCTGGTCAAAACTGATATCGTTAAAAGAAATCTTTAGATCGTCCTGTCCCTGAACGGTAAAAGTTTCATCCCCACAACAGTGATTTTCATCAGAAGTAGTTCCCATGGCTTCCATTGCGGCGCTCATGCCGCAATCATCTGCCTTATCAAACAAAGCAACATCCATAACACGCCCCATACACAAATGCTTATCAACCGTCCAAGAGACCGTTGAAAGCAACAGCATTGTAGCCATTACGATCGATGTTATTTTCTGACAAAACTTTTTCACTATGCAAAAGTACAATTCCATTCTTTTAAACGATATGTCCTTAACGAATTTTTAAGTGGTTTGGTATTGTAGGATTCTATTTAAAAATCGAATTTTGACAAAAATCACAAAACAATTAAAATGCTCGAAGCTTTACGCCCCAAAATTACCGCCATTACAACCTCCAAAAATGAAAGGAACACTAAATTACAGGAGATATGTAACCTGTTAGAACAAAACATTCCTTACTACAATTGGGTAGGCTTCTATTTTAGAAACGGGGAAAAGGAGGAATTAAAATTGGGCCCTTACGCCGGAGCCCCAACGGACCACACCATAATTCCGTTTGGCAAAGGTATTTGCGGACAGGTGGCGTTGAGCAACCAGAACTTTGTAGTACCAGACGTTCAAGCGCAGGACAACTATATAGCCTGTAGCATTAACGTAAAGGCAGAAATTGTGGTACCACTTTTCGTGAACGGAGAAAACATCGGCCAAATAGATATTGATTCCAATACGCCAGATCCTTTCACAGAGGCCGATGAGCGCTTTCTGGAATTTGTGAATGCGGAAATTGCCAAAAATATACTGATGTAACAAGGGAAGGTTAGTCCCTAAACCTTATAAATTAGATTTTTACCGGTAATAGGACTACCTATTTTGTTTAAGAGAAAAAGGAATAATTATGGGTGGGCTCAGTTCAGAGGCTTTACTTGAAAACTAAGAAAATTTCAACACTACTTAAACGGGTTCTCATAAATTTAGGTTTCCTCCTCCGTCTGAATGACCAATAGGGTAATCGATCATAATTTTATTGAATCCTAAACACCGGATTATACCCTTCAGGTTCTAAAAATCTGACAGGTCCCTCATAAGTTCAAAACTTTCCCTTATTTGTTGATAACCTAAAACAAAATACCGCTTTAAAAAAATTACTTTTGTGCTCTCATCACAAGAACCTTAAGCACAACACATGAGCACTGTTAAAAAAGCCACTTCGGCGCTAATTTCCGTATTCCACAAAGACGGATTAGAACCCATTGTAAAAAAATTCCAAGAACTGGGCATTACTATTTATTCCACTGGCGGCACGGAGAAATTCATAAAAGATTTGGGTATAGCTGTTATAGCGGTAGAGGACGTTACTAGTTACCCCTCTATCTTGGGCGGTCGCGTAAAAACATTACATCCAAAAGTTTTCGGTGGCATTTTGAACCGACAAGACAATGACAGCGATGCAGCCCAATTAGCAGAATTTGATATTCCGCAATTGGACATTGTCATTGTTGATTTGTATCCCTTTGAAAAAACCGTGGCCAGTGGAGCCTCTGAACAGGATATTATAGAAAAAATTGATATTGGCGGTATTTCATTGATTCGTGCCGCGGCTAAAAACTTTAAGGATGTGATTTGTGTTTCTTCAATGGAAGATTATTCAGACTTTTTAGCAGTTATTTCAAAAAATGATGGCGGCACCACTTTGGAAGATCGTAAACGTTTTGCGGCAAAATCCTTTAACGTTTCTTCTCATTATGATACGGCAATCTTCAATTATTTTAACAAGAACCACGATTTGGCCGCATTGAAAATTAGCGAGACGAACGGCAAGGTGCTTCGCTATGGCGAAAATCCACATCAAAAAGGATTCTTCTTTGGCGATTTTGATGCCATGTTTTCGCAGTTGCATGGCAAGGAACTCTCCTACAACAATTTGTTGGACGTGGACTCGGCCGTTAACTTAATGAGCGAATTTAAGTACGACGCCCCTACCTTCGCTATTCTCAAACACAATAATGCCTGTGGATTGGCGCAACGTGAAACACTGCATCAAGCCTATATAGATGCCTTGGCGGGCGACCCGGTTTCGGCCTTTGGAGGTGTGCTTATCAGCAATAAAGAAATAGATAAAGCCACCGCCGAAGAAATACACCAGCTTTTCTGTGAAGTTGTTATCGCACCAAGCTATTCAACGGATGCCCTAGAAATATTAAAAGGAAAAAAGAACAGGATTCTCTTGATACAGAATGAAACCAAAATGCCGGAAATGCAAGTTAGAACCTGCTTGAACGGCATACTCCTCCAAGACAAAGACTATAAAACCGATAGTTTGGAAGACTTGAGCTACGCCACCGAAAATAAACCTAGCGCTGAAGAACTGGAAGATCTTATTTTTGCTTCGAAATTATGTAAGCACACCAAGTCCAATACTATAGTTTTGGCCAAGAACAAACAATTGTGCGCCAGCGGTACCGGACAAACATCTCGCGTAGACGCTCTGAACCAAGCCATTCACAAGGCGCAGTCCTTTAAATTTGATCTAAAAGGAGCTGTTATGGCCAGTGATGCCTTCTTTCCATTTCCCGATTGTGTGGAGATTGCCGGCAACGCAGGTATTACAAGTGTGATACAACCTGGAGGCTCTATAAAGGACGAATTAAGTGTGGATTATTGCAATGCGAATGGAATTTCGATGGTGATGACGGGCACACGTCATTTTAAGCATTAATTTTACTACTTTTACCGATGAAATGAACCCTTTAATCTATAACCAAACTATAATCTATGGGATTTTTTGATTTCTTGACCGAAGAGATAGCTATTGACCTTGGCACGGCAAATACCCTTATTATACATAATGACAAAGTTGTTGTGGATAGCCCCTCTATAGTGGCAAGGGACAGGATTACAGGAAAGATTATTGCCGTTGGCAAGGAGGCCAGTATGATGCAGGGCAAGACCCATGAGAATATAAAAACAATTCGACCGCTAAAAGATGGGGTAATTGCCGACTTTGATGCCTCTGAAAAGATGATCAATATGTTCATCAAAAATATTCCGGCCTTAAAGAAAAAATGGTTTCCACCAGCCCTTAGGATGGTCATTTGTATTCCATCTGGTATAACTGAGGTAGAGATGCGCGCTGTAAAGGAATCCGCTGAGCGGGTAAACGGTAAGGAAGTATATCTAATTCACGAGCCCATGGCAGCAGCTATTGGAATTGGTTTGGACATTATGCAACCCAAAGGAAACATGATCGTGGATATAGGTGGTGGTACCACCGAAATAGCGGTAATTGCATTGGGAGGTATTGTCTGTGACAAATCCGTAAAAATTGCAGGCGATGTATTCACGAACGATATTATTTATTACATGCGAACCCAACATAATCTATACGTAGGGGAAACAACTGCAGAAGCCATAAAAATAGAAATAGGATCCGCTACGGAAGATTTACAATCACCACCCGATGAAAAATCTGTACAGGGAAGGGATTTATTGACCGGAAAGCCGAAACAAGTTCAAATTTCTTACAGGGAAATAGCAAAAGCGTTGGACAAATCCATTTTGCGTGTAGAGGATGCGGTTATGGAGACCTTGTCCCAAACGCCACCAGAATTGGCCGCGGACATTTATAATACAGGAATTTATTTGGCTGGTGGTGGCTCCATGCTCCGAGGATTGGACAGGAGGTTGTCCCAAAAGACAGATTTACCCGTTTATATTGCAGAAGATCCTTTGAGAGCCGTTGTGCGAGGAACGGGAATCGCCTTAAAAAATCTAGAACGATATAAGAGTATACTAATTAAATAATTCAATTGCAGTTGTACTACCTTTTTTATAAAGGACACCAAACAATATAAACAAGCTATCTGAAAACTTAGAGGTGAATGCAGCAGATAATAAATTTTCTGATTCGGTATAAAACTTTTTTACTTTATATCCTTCTGCTCCTTATTTCCTTTGTATTTACCTTTCAATCGCATTCTTACCATCAATCAAAACTTTTAAATTCCGCCAATTATGTGACAGGGAGCATTTATGAGTTTTCAAATAATTTCACTTCCTATTTTGGACTTCGGGAAGAGAACGAGGCCCTACATAAGGAAAACGAATTATTGAGATACCAGCTCTATAATAAAACACCTTATGTCCCGCCAAAGGATAGTAGTAACGCTACCTATACCATAGTCCGCGGAACCGTAGTTAAAAATAGTTTTTCCCGCCAACGAAACTACATCACTATAGATAAAGGAAGTGCGGATAGCATAGAACAGGACATGGGAGTAATTACGGATAAAGGTATATTGGGTATTGTTGAAAACACCTCCAAAGGTTTTGCCTCTGTACAGAGCATCCTAAACGAAAAGTCTAAAATAAACGCTAAAATTAAAAACTCCAACCATTTTGGCTCCTTGGTATGGGATACGAAAAACTATACCACTGTTCAACTTATAGATATTCCCAGACAAGCTCCCCTGAGTATTGGAGATACCATAGTCACCGGGGCAAGTAGTAGCATTTTTCCAGAGAATATTCCCATCGGCACCATATCTAAATTTGATCTTGATGTTTCAAATAGTTTTTATTTTATAGACATAACCCTTTTTAATGATATGACCAATATCAAAAACATCTATGTCATAAAGAATCTGAATCGTCCGGAAATATTAAAGCTAGAAGCAGAAACCCAAGCGAATGATCAGTAATTCATTCTTCATAAACATTTTGCGATTTACACTGCTCCTACTGGTGCAAATATTAGTATTCAATAGACTAGATTTCTTTGGTTTTATCAATCCGTTGGTTTATATTCTTTTTGTTTATTGGTACCCTATAAAGGAGAACCGGACAACTTTTATAGTCGTTAGCTTTCTATTAGGGCTTAGTGTAGACATCTTTTCCGACACCCTTGCCATTAATGCAGCGGCAACTAGTACGATAGCCTATTTTAGGCCAGTATTAATGAGGTTTGTATTTGGGGTAAACTATGAATTCCAGAGTTTTAAACTAAACAATAGCACCAAAGCACAACAAATTACGTTTCTGGCGTTATTAGTTATAATACATCACCTTACGTACTTTACCTTGGAAATTTTCAGTTTCGCCAATAGCTTGTTAATTTTACAAAAAACAATACTCATTGGATTGTCCACTTTAGTTTTGTGCCTATTGTTCATTTCCTTGTTTAGCACCAAAAAAGAATGAGAAAAATTCTTCTTTCGTCTTTCATTATCCTCATCGGAATAACCTTTCTGAGCAGACTCTCCTATCTTCAAATTTTTAGTTTTTCGCCAGATCAAATTTTAGAAGACCCCGCCATAAAGGCAATTTACGATTATCCAGAACGGGGCTATATCTATGACAGAAATGGCGATCTGCTTGTTGGTAACGATCCGGCATACGATGTTATGGTAATTCCAAGGGAAGTCAAGGCCCTTGACACCTTGGAGTTTTGCACACTTATAGGTCTGGACAAAATGGTATTTATAGATAAATTGCACAAAGCACGCGTGTACTCGCCTAGACTACCTTCGGTTTTGGTACCGCAACTATCCAAAGAAGACTATGCCAGATTACAGGAGAAAATGCGTAAATACAAAGGTTTTTATATTCAAAAACGGTCTTTGCGATATTACGATACCCCAAGCGCGGCCAATGTACTGGGATATATTAGTGAAGTAAATGAGGGCGACCTGGTAAATAATAAATATTATGAGCAAGGGGAACTTAAGGGAAGGACAGGTATAGAACGCTATTATGAAGATCTGTTGCGCGGCAGAAAAGGGGTACAGTACATTCAAAAAGATAGGTTCAATAGGGACATTGGCCCGTACAAGAACGGTACTCTGGACACTCTGCCGGAACAGGGGAAACAGATTACTGTTACCTTAGACAAAAACCTACAAGAATACGGTGAGCTTCTTATGAATGGTAAATGGGGCGGTATCGTGGCCATTGAACCTGCAACTGGAGAAATCCTTACCATGATTTCCGGCCCTACATATGAACCTTCATTGCTTGTAGGCCGTAAACGTTCAAAAAATTATACAAAACTTTACAACGACACCATTGCCAACCCTACATGGGATCGCTCTATTCATGCCCAACAACCACCAGGCTCCCCTTTTAAAGTCTTAAATGCACTTATTGCTCTTCAAGAAGGGGTCATGGATGTTTCCACGACCATTACGTGCTATAATGGTTTTTACGTAGGAAAGAAAAAAAGAGGTTGCCATTGTGGTGGTGGTGCCCGTAAAATGGTAGATGGCATTTACAAATCTTGTAATGCCTATTTTGCGGGTACGTTTCGCAAAATATATGAAAAATACGATACCACGGACGAGGGAATGGATATGTGGGAAAAACACATGAAAAGCTTTGGGTTGGGAGACTATTTAGGATATGACCTACCTTTTGGGCAAAAAGGTAGAATTCCGGATAAAGAATTTTATGACAAATGGTACGGGGACAATAGGTGGTCTTCATCTACCATCATTTCAAATTCTATAGGCCAAGGAGAAGTTTTAGCGACACCGGTACAACTGGCCAATATGACGGCCGCCATAGCGAACAGGGGATTTTATTTCACACCGCACGTGTTAAAAAAAATTGAAGGTAGCCCTATCAAGGATACAAAATTTACTGAAGCGAAAAAAACAACCATTGCCAAAGAGCACTTTGATCCAATTATAGAAGGCATGGCCGACGTATACACAAAAGGAACTGCCAGTAGATTACAAATACCCGGTATAACAATGGCAGGTAAAACAGGGACGGCAGAAAACTTTACAAAAATTAACGGGGTGCGCACTCAGCTCACAGATCATTCTGTGTTTATTGCTTTTGCCCCAGTAGAGAATCCAAAAATCGCTATTGCCGTTTATATAGAAAATGGATATTTCGGTGCACGATATGCCGGCCATATAGCCAGTTTAATGGTCGAAAAATATATAAACGGAGTTATCACCAGAAAAGATTTGGAGAAAAAGATGTTGGAAACAACCTTAGAACGTGAATATGCAAAGCCATATAGTGGAGAAGATTTCAAAATAAACGAACGTGTCTGGTAGAAGTATCATTAAACGTATCGATTGGTTAACGGTACTTATCTACTTGGCCTTGGTCTTAATTGGTTGGGCAAATATTTATTCCAGTACTTTTACAGAAAGCCAGTCCTCCCTATTCGATTTTAGCACTTTACATGGCAAACAACTCTTTTTTATAGGCGCAAGTCTTGTTGCCATCGTCCTAGTCATGGCCTTGGAAGTAAATTTTTATGAACGTTTTTCAAGCGTTCTTTACTTGTTGTCCATGCTTTCCTTGTTAGGCCTTTTTGTGTTTGGAAAGACCATTGCCGGTGCCACTTCATGGTATAGCTTAGGATTTTTTAATTTTCAGCCATCTGAACTAGCAAAAATTGCAACGGCATTGGCATTGGCAAAATACCTTAGTGATATACAAACGGATATCAAACATGGAAAGGATCAATTTTTTTCTTTGCTTATCATTATAATTCCAGCTTTGCTCATTATTCCGCAACCGGATCCAGGTAGTGCTTTGGTATTTTTTGCATTGATATTCGTAATATTTAGGGAAGGTCTTCCCCTATTCTATCTTGCCATCGGCGTTTCTCTTATCCTCATTTTTGTGATTACCTTAAAATTTGGCGTTGTTTGGCTTATCATAGGACTGGCATTGTTAATCGTGTTGATTTATGCCCTTAAGACAAAGAGTCTTAAGATACCTGTGATTCCCCTATCCCTAATTTCCTTGATCATTATCCTGTTCTCCTTCTCTGTAAACTTTTTGTTCAACAACATTTTTGAACAGCGCCATAGAGATCGGTTCAGCTTATGGCTTCGATTGGAAAAAGATCCCTCCAAATTGGAGGAAATACGAAAAACGATTGGCTATAACACTTATCAATCCGAAAAAGCAATAGAATCTGGAGGTTTTTTTGGAAAGGGATTTTTAGAAGGCACCCGAACAAAAGGAGATTTTGTTCCGGAACAGCATACGGATTATATTTTTAGCACTGTTGGGGAGGAATGGGGTTTTATAGGCACCGGAACGGTTATTCTTCTTTTTTCAATCTTGTTCTTACGATTGATTTCCCTGGCCGAACGTCAAAAAAACGAATTCTACAGAATGTACGGCTATGGCGTAATTTCCATTTTGTTCATTCATTATTTTATAAATATAGGCATGGTTATCGGGGTATTGCCAACCATTGGGATTCCACTACCCTTTTTTAGTTACGGCGGATCCGGATTATTGTTCTTTACTATACTACTGTTCATTTTCCTTAAAATGGACACCAATAGGTTAAAGGAAAGTGTTTAAAATTTCCAATCCTTTAATTGGGTATCCCTTTCTAAATTTGCCTGTTCGTCCTTGTTAAGTAAGTAAAAAAAATCAATTCCCGTTAATTTCTCAATGTAGTCTATTGGAACAACAAAATTTTCTATGGGCAGGGATTGCTCCCTAGCCTTCATCAAAAAACCAAGAACGGCAAGGCCTCCCTTTTCTTCTTTGGCTATAATTTTATAAAAATATTCTGGCACCGCCACTTCCTCGCTCCCAATTTCATCGAGCCCTTTGGTCAGTACGCCTCCCGTAAACACATAAAGCGTTTTATAACGCTTGGCCCAATTTCTAGTCTGCATCTCTAATCTATTCCAAAGACCGGCATTAAAATCCCTATCTTGTGGACTAATGTTACTGGTATAAAATGTCTCATTATAAGCCTGCTCCGAAAATCTACGGTCACCGGCAGGAACCAGATGCCCCCTATCGTAACCAGAACCCTTATAGTTACGCCAATCGGCAGATTTTGTGCTCACGTACGGGTCTTCTATAAAATAAGGCCGTTTACGGTCGTCTGCGGTCAAATGTTCCTTCTTTAGTACATAAGCCACCCATTCCGCCTGTTCGTACTGTTCATTATAAGAGAGCGAAAAATAGGAATGGTGAACCATAGCACCCGTAGTGGAGCTCGGTAAATAATTACTAGGAAACGAAGTAGATTCGGTTGCGCGTTCCTTTTGAGAATAGCTCGCAGGGGTATAAAAATTCTCAAAAATCCAAAAACCCAGAATACATAGCCCTATTACAATGGTATAAATTGTTCTATTTTTTGAGTACCTGCGCATTGTTCAAATTTAGCTTAATTTTGTAAGAACTTGAATATGAAAGCGACCAAGGAGAGCGTTGAGAAAAATAAAGAAAAAGAAAATTTATGATGATTACATGGAAAGATGTCATTCATTATTCGGTCAGTGGAAACCCTGAACCGGACAAAAGAGTGGAGAAGACTGAAAGTGAATGGGCCGCATTATTAACACCTGAACAATTCAGGATTACCAGAAAAAAAGGAACGGAGGCACCGTACTCCGGTGCATTGTGCAGCGTACACGATGCCGGGAAATATGAGTGTATTTGCTGCAGCACACCCTTGTTCGATTCTACCATAAAGTTTGAATCGGGAACGGGATGGCCCAGTTTTACCAAGCCCATAGCTGAAAACGCCATAAAGTATATAAAGGACAGTTCTTTTGGTATGGTGCGCGTGGAAGTGCTTTGCAATACCTGCGACGCCCACCTTGGACATGTATTCCCGGACGGTCCTGAACCAAGTGGGCTTCGCTACTGTATTAATTCTGAATCTATGAAAATAAAAATTTCTTGAAATTGACCAGCTCCTAGGAAGAACCGTCGTGCTATTATTTAGATAAATCAACCAATTCGGGATTCAAGGACAAAGGGAACAAACTATAACTTTACGCATCGACTGAAAGGTAAGAACAGTGACGGCATTCTAGGAACTTTGGGGATTTTAAAACTACCAACTACAATTAAAAAGTGGTTCCTCCAACAGCTATATTTTTAGACCTATGAATAGGAATAGTACAGAAGTTGTTGCTTTGGGCGCTGGCTGCTTCTGGTGCACCGAAGCAATTTTTAAAGAAGTTAAAGGCGTAAAATCCGTAGTATCGGGGTATACTGGAGGTAATGTTCCCGGTAGACCTACCTATAGGGAAATCTGTTCTGGTTTAACGGGACATGTCGAAGCCGTATTGATCCGTTTTGACCCCGTAATCATTTCGTTTTCCGAAATTTTATTGATTTTTATGGCTATGCACAATCCTACAACCACAACCGAACAAAACGGAGGTTTTGGCACACAATACAAATCTGTGATCTATTTCAGCGATGCAGAGCAGCAGCGAATGGCGGAAACGATCCTCAAGGAAATCGGTCGCTATTTTAATACTAAGGTGGCTACGGAGGTAAGTCCATTGTGTATTTTTTACAACGCGGAGGACTACCACCAAAACTATTACGGCAAGAACCCAAAAGAAGCGTATTGCCAGTCCGTTATTAACCCCAAACTGACTCGGTTGCGCACTATGTTTACGGATAAGTTCAGTATATAAAAAAACCGCTTTTTACAGAGCGGCTCTTTTTATTTATTGAAGATACATTACAATTAGTTCTTTACACTACTAGCCAACTTCATATTTTTTAGATTGTTCATTTTTAAGTCCTCCAAAACATTTACCGCTTCTTCAACATATACATCCTTGGCCAAATTTTGGTGCCAACGATTTCTCTTCTCCCTTAAGACACTATCTATTGTAAAGAGTTCCTGCTCATACTTTAAGGACTCAAAAGTCAGTTTAGAGTCATAATCCGATAATTTTTTGAAAAAGTTGGACTGTTCCCTATCTTTTTCCTGCTCTTTTTTATAGGTGCCATAATTAAGGGAAATTTCGGTCTCGTCCTGCTGTGACTTTAACCATTTTGCATTTTGCTCTATCAATTCAATTTGGGGATTCTTGGACATCCGGGCCATACTATTCGCAATAGTCTTGTCATAATCTATATACCCGTCCCAAGGCTTGTAATCCGCAGGGGAAATTTTATCCCATTTTAAGGGGTTCGACTGATCTTTCTCTCCCAAATCTATATAACTGTATTTGTCCGGAACAATAACATCGCTTTTTACGCCTTCCAATTGGGTAGATCCACCGTTTATCCTGTAGAATTTTTGTGTAGTGAGTTTAATTGCACCAAGATCTCCATGCTCATTGCTCCGCACAATATTATCCAAAGGAATAACATTTTGCACGGTTCCTTTTCCAAAAGTCTGTTTACTACCTATAACAATGGCTCTTTTATAATCTTGCATTGCTGCCGCCAATATTTCCGATGCCGATGCGGAAAGTTCGTTTACAAGAATAACCAAAGGTCCATCCCATTGAATCCTTTCATCCTTGTCATCGTACACCTCTTTCTTCTCTCCACTGGAACGGACTTGCACCACCGGACCTTCTTTAATGAACAAACCTGCCATCTCCACGACGGTTTTCAAAGAGCCTCCACCGTTGTCCCTAAGGTCTAAAATAAGACCTTCTGCACCTTCTTGTTTTAGCCGCTCTACTTCCTTAGCTACATCGGTAGCTGCGTTTCGCTCACTATAATCCTCAAAATCGACATAGAATTTAGGCAGGTTGATAAGACCGAACTTAACGTCTCCTTTAATAATATTTGCTGATTTCGCATAGGACTCTTCTAACTCCACTACATCCCTGGTCAAAGAAACCACTTCCAAAGAACCATCTACTTTTTTTACGGTCAAATCTACTATGGTGCCCTGTGCGCCCTTAATTAGTTTAATAGCGTCGTCCAAACGCATGCCTACTATATTTATAGGTTCTTCTCCGTTTTGGCCCACTTTAATAATCTCATCTCCTACCTCCAAAGTACCTTCTCTCCAAACTGGGCCTCCAGAAATGACCTCCACAATTCTTGCCCCTTCCGGTTTCTTTTGTAATCTGGCGCCTATACCTTCAAATTTCCCGGACATACTTACATCAAAACGTTCTTTTTCCTCGGGTGCAAAATAAAAGGTATGCGGATCAAACTCGTCTACAATTGTATTAATATATTGTACAAACCAATCTTTACGTTCCAGATCGCTCACAAAATCAAAAAACTCATCCAAGGTTTCTTTCGTAGATTCCCTAGACTCCCTTTCAGCTTCCTCCGCGGTATGGGTGCTGTGGTCATGATCGTCAAACGCACCTTCATCGTCCTTAGTAGCCGCATGTTCTAGTTTAGAATCATAAGTACCTAAAGTGGCGTATTTTAGTTGCTTTCTCCAACGCTCCCGTAATTGCTTTTTATCGGCGGCAAAAGGCTCATCCTCATATTTTATACTGATGCTTTCGTTGTCATTATAATCAAATGGAGTTTTCAGTACTTCCTTATAAATGTCCTTAGCATCCTCCATACGCTCCATTAACCTTTTGTAGACGATATCAAAAAAAGTGATGTCCGTATTCTTGATCTGATCGTCTATGGCAAATTTATACTGTTCGAATTCTGCAATGTCAGAGGCCAAAAAATAACGTTTCGTAGGATCGATTACATCTATAAAATCCTCGAACACGCTTACCGAAAAATCATCGTTTATCTGCTTGGGTTCATAATGCCCTTTTTCTAGAACATAGGTAATAAGGTCCAACAACAATTTATCCTTGTCATCGTTCTCAAAAGATTTGTTTGTAAAACTACAGGAAGCCACAGCTATGAGCAACACTGCAGATATGTACACGAAATTTCTTTTCATAAAATTATTTTTTATTTTCTTTTTCAAACTACTTGGGGTTTAAAGCGCTTCATAGGACGCCACAATCCTCTAAGATAAAGAAAAAACCATGCCAATAAAGCAGGATGGAATTAATTTTTTGTTAAACGGCACGTTCGCCCGATCCTGTATAAAAACGTATTTTTACCGTAGAAAGTATATGCTATGGAAAAACCCTTGATACTGGTTACGAACGATGATGGGATTACCGCTCCAGGCCTACGCCATTTAGTGATGCTGATGAAGCAACTGGGCGATGTCATCGTAGTGGCTCCTGATAGTCCGCAATCTGGTATGGGACATGCAATTACCTTGGATAGCACACTTTATTCCAAAAAGATGAAGACTGATACAGACGACACTGGAAATGAGGAATATAGCTGCAGCGGAACTCCTGCAGATTGCGTAAAACTGGCCCTACGGGAGCTCTTGAAACGAAAACCCGATATCTGTGTAAGCGGCATCAACCACGGATCTAACTCTTCTATCAATGTTATTTATTCCGGCACCATGAGCGCTGCCATAGAGGCAGGAATAGAGGGCATACCGGCCATTGGTTTCTCGCTTTGCGATTACAGTTGGAATGCCGATTTTTTACATTCCGGCGATTTCATTACCCAAATAGTGAGTCGGGCTTTAACCCATGGAATCCCAAAAGGAGTGGTTTTAAACGTAAATATCCCAAAGCTTGACAAACAGAACTTAAAAGGGATAAAAATATGTAGACAGGCCAGAGCCAATTGGAAGGAGAAATTTGATAAACGAATAAGCCCCACAGGCAAAGATTATTATTGGCTTACCGGTGAATTTGAACTCTTGGACAAAGGTGAGGATACGGACGAATGGGCTTTGGCAAACGGATATATTTCCATTGTCCCCACACAATTTGACCTTACCGCCCACCATGTGATACAGGAGCTGAATTCTTGGGGGTTTTGAGCTGTTTGCGGTTTGCATAAAAAAGTAAACAGTTCCAAGTAGCAGTAGGCAGTAAAAAGTATTTAGTATTTAGTATTTAGTATTTAGTGAAAAATGCTTTTTTCCTCTAAACGAGAAGCCATTTTAAACTTGAGCTTGAACTTGACATTTGTATTATGAACAGTAAAAAAGAAGTCATCATTGGTTTTTTGGTAGGTATTATTGCTAATACTTTAGGAACCCTACTCTATATACTTTTGTTTTCAGAATTCAGTATTGTAGAAACCTATCATGCAGCGGTAGAACAGGGACATATTGGAAGTCTATTGGCATTGGGTGCTTTGTTGAACTTGGCCGCATTCTTCGGTTTTTTAAAACTGAAAAGAAACCACCGTGCAAGAGGCGTCTTAATAGCTACCATACTCACTGCCTTCCTGATTCTTTATTATAAATTATTTTAAATGAGGTATTACATCATCGCCGGAGAAGCCTCTGGAGACCTACATGGTTCCAATCTTATTAAGGCCTTGAAACGTATAGACGGCGATGCCCTTATTCGTTGTTGGGGTGGAGACTTAATGCAACAGGCGGGTGGGGATTTGGCAAAACACTACAAGGAAATGGCCTTTATGGGTTTTCTGGAAGTGCTAATGAACCTCAACGCAATTTTCAAAAATATTGCCTTTTGTAAGTCCGACATTGTCGATTTTCAACCGGATATGATTGTTTTTATCGATTATTCCGGCTTTAACCTCCGCATTGCCAAATGGGCCAAGGAAAACGGGTTTAAGACCAATTACTACATTTCTCCACAACTTTGGGCCTCTAGGGAAGGGCGAATAGAAAAAATTAAAAGGGACGTTGACGCCATGCATGTCATCCTTCCGTTCGAAGAAGAATTTTATAACAAACGTGGATATTCTGTAAATTTTGTTGGACATCCCTTGATTGACGCTATTTCCAATAGGACGGAACTCCACGAAACCATTTTTAGGCAAACCTATCATATAGATGCTAAAAAACCAATCATAGCCCTACTTCCTGGTAGCCGTAAACAAGAAGTACGGAAGATGTTGTCCGTTATGCTGTCCCTGACATCGGACTTTCCCGATTATGAATTCGTAATCGCTGGTGCCCCAAGTTTGGACAAGGAGTTTTATGGGCCCTACCTAACGGACAAAAACGTAAAATTCATCCAAAATAAGACGTATGACCTACTTTCCATCGCCACAGCGGCCTTGGTTACCAGTGGCACCGCCACCTTGGAAACTGCCTTGTTTAAAGTTCCGCAAGTAGTCTGTTACAAAGCGAACTGGATATCCTATCAAATTGCAAAACGCATTATTACCTTGGACTACATTTCCTTGGTCAACCTCATCATGAAAAAAGAGGTTGTAACCGAACTCATACAAAAAGACCTTACCCAAAAGAAACTAAAAACAGCCTTGGAAGTTATTCTTTCAGGTCCCAAGAGGGCGGAACAATTAAGGAATTATGAGGAATTGATCAAGAAATTGGGTGGTGCCGGAGCCAGTGCAAAGACAGCAAAATTGATTTATGAAAGTAGTAAAACACACATTAAAAAGTACTAAATCGATAGATGTTTCCCCTAAGTCGTAACATCGTATAAAATAATTCTATAATTTTGAAGTTGAGGCGCTCACACTCTTGAAAACCATGCAAAAACTCAGTTACCTACTACTTCTTTTATGTATTGCCAGTTGCGGGAGCAGCAAAAAAACGACCTTATCCAACAAGGAACGAAAAATTTCCGTGGCGGCGGCAGAAAATGAACGAAGGGGTCTTAACGAGCCTAACTTAAAAACCCCAAAAACAGTAAACAAAATCGCAAATAAAGCGGACAATGTCATCAATACGGCGCTTACATTTTCTGGGGTACGCTATAAATTTGGAGGCACCACCCGAAAAGGAATGGATTGCTCCGGACTTCTCTTTGTCTCTTTTGGAGAACACAACATAAGTCTTCCCA
This sequence comes from uncultured Flavobacteriaceae bacterium, assembly GCA_963697395.1. Taxonomy (GTDB): domain Bacteria; phylum Bacteroidota; class Bacteroidia; order Flavobacteriales; family Flavobacteriaceae; genus Maribacter. The sequence continues at coordinate 863,982 of CAVONX010000029.1, read as the reverse complement.
GAAACTCTTTCGACATGGCGGAAGAAGGGGAAAAAATAAAAATTAAGGATGTTGAAAAAGGAGATCTACTCTTTTTTAAAACAAGTAAGCGATCCAACCGTATTAACCACGTAGGTATGGTCGTAACTATTGAAGGAGACGAAGTCAAGTTTATACATGCCTCAACTTCTCGTGGGGTAACGGTTTCATCGCTGCGCGAAGGTTTCTGGAATAGTGCTTTTGTAAAAGCTACTAGGATACTGTAAAATAACCTTCCACACTCAAAACCCCTAGATCAAAAAGGGAATGTTAATCGGAAATTTCCCTTGGGAATATGAAATGAGGGATAAATAGCAAATTATTTTATAAATTTCCATTGTGCCATATACCATTGAAAACTGAAAACCAACACAACTTTTTTATAGCATCTAAATGGTATATGCGCTAAAAAACAAAACGCAAAACAATAACCAAAACCTATGAAACTATTAGCGTTCGTTCCTATAAAACTTACGCTGATTCTTATGGCAGGTATCCTTCTTGGCCACTTCTTCCCTTTTGATAGATACATAGCCCTTGGGCTTACCCTATTATTTTTCTTAAGTCTTGGTATATTATATCACTATGAAACGGATACCAAAACAGTCTGGTTTGGTGTGCTTACCGGCTTAACTACCTTGGCCTTGGGCACTTTTATCATTCTAAAGGCACAACCCCAACAAGACACATACCATTACAACTACCTAAATTTAAATCAACGGCCCGTTTGGCAATTAAAAATAAGGGAGGTCTTAAAACCAACCGCATTATCGGAGCGCTATATTGCGGAAATAAAAAGTATTGATAGTTCCTTTGCTACCGGAAAACTGATAGTAAGCAAATCCAAAGATGATAGCCTCACCACTTTGTCCGTTGATGACGAAATTTATACTATAAACGCGCTGACAGATATTAAGCCACCTTTAAATCCACATCAGTTCAGTTACAAGGACTATTTGACGCAATTGGGTGTTTACCATCAGGTTAAGCTAAGGCCAAACAACTACATCATAAAGGAAAACCGGTCCAGAACTATTTTCGGAATCGCCGCGAATGCGCGTAATCATATCATAGAAAAATTAAAGAAGGAGGGTTTTGGAGATGACGAACTAGGCGTCATACAAGCCTTACTATTAGGACAACGTACCGATATTTCCAAAGAAACGTATGACAACTACAAGGATGCAGGTGCGGTTCACATCCTCGCACTTTCGGGATTACATATAGGGATACTACTGCTGGTTTTACAGTTTTTATTGCGACCCCTAGAATACCTCCCCCATGGCAAGAAAATTACTTTGCTACTATCCGTTTTGTTGCTTTGGGGCTTTGCATTTTTGGCGGGACTATCTGCTTCCATTGTTCGCGCCTGCACCATGTTCAGCTTTGTGGCCTATGCCCTATACCTCAATAGACCTAGTAACACCTTTAACATTCTAGCGCTTTCCATGTTCTTTATCCTTTTATTCATTAATCCAAATCTGTTGTTTCAGGTCGGATTTCAGATGAGTTATGCCGCGGTGCTTGCTATTGTTTGGATATATCCTTTATTACAGAAAATGTGGTATCCCAAGTCTAAACCGATTAGGTATTTGTGGCAACTTTTATCGGTAAGCATAGCGGCCCAGCTCGGTGTTTTACCTATCAGCCTTTTCTATTTCCATCAATTTCCCGCCTTATTTTTTATTTCGAATTTGCTGATTATTCCTGCTTTGGGCTTTATTTTGGGTACCGGAATTTTGGTAATCTTTCTATCGCTGATCAACCAACTGCCCAACAGCGTTGCATGGTTTTTTAATGAACTGATTTTTTATATGAACACTATTGTATCTTGGGTAGCTGATCAGGAAGATTTTATTTTTAAAGACATTTCATTTGATGGCATACAACTTCTACTAACCTACTCCATAATCGCAGGCCTTGCCCTCCTATTGACGCAAGCAAATTTCAAACGGTTGGCCTTTTTTCTCAATAGCCTGTTATGCCTGCAAGGGTATTCGATGTATCAAGAATACACATCGTACAAAAAAACGGAAGTACTGCTACTGCATCAAACAAAGAACACTGTTGTTTTGTCTAAAAATGGTTTAAATGCTACTATTTTTACTTCGGACAGTGTCGCTGCACAGTTCCCGGTTACCGACATGAAAATTGGCGAACGAATCCGCACGGTTGCCTATGACAGTTTAGCGAATAGTTATTTGATACACGGGAAGTCGCTCTTAGTCTTGGACAGTTTGGGAATCTATCCAACGGAAAAAAAAGAACAAACGATTCTTCTTACCCACTCTCCAAAAATCAATCTAGAAAGATTAATTACCACCACGAATCCAACCCAAATTATTGCGGACGGAAGCAATTACAATAGTTATATCACACGGTGGAAAGCTACCTGTCTCAAAAGAAAAATCCCTTTTCACTATACTGGTGAAAAGGGATTTTACCTATTTGATAAAGACTATTAATGTACTTTGCCCATTAATTTTTTAATTAAAGGTGATGCCACTAATACGAGAACCCCAGCTACGACAGCATATTTTGCTATCAATTCAAACCCGTCCGTATAAACAGTTAAAGTCTCAAAACCACCCACATTCTTATCTGTACTTTCTATGGCCAATTGTTTCCCGATAAACCCAACCACTTGAAAAGCGAAAGAAGATGACAAAAACCAAACCCCCATCATAAAGGCCACAATACGTTTAGGAGACAAATCCGTAATCTTTGAAAGCCCAACTGGAGACATGAACAACTCCCCAACGGACAATAAAAGATACATTAACAATAAGTAAGCGAAAGGTACCAAGCCATTGGCATCGGCACTATTGGCACTAATTGCCAGAACATAAAAACTAAGGCCGGCAAAAAGCAGTCCCAAGCCAAATTTATAAGGTGTCCTAGGGTTTAAGTTGCGTTTGCTCAGGTATGTCCACATCAAAGAAATCGGAATGGCCAAAATAATAATGAACATGGAGTTTAAGGAATTGGTCTGTGCGGCGGACATAAAGGTCAAATCAACATTTCTGGCAGCAAACAAGGTAATTACACTACCTGATAATTCGTGAAACCCCCAAAAAATAGTCATGAAAAAGGTAATCAACACTGCAACAAACAATTTCTTACGCTCCTCCAAAGTTGCTTTGATCATTATGTTGGCCAAATAAACCAAAATTAATACGGCAATACCCTTAAAGATAATATTCACGATATTCTGATCTCCTAAAAATGTTCCTTCACTACCTAATGACTTGTAAGCAGAAAGCAGGTAAGCGATGACAGGGGCTGCGAGAATTGTTAAAATAGGAATTAGTATCCCTTGCTCAATACCCAACACTTTTTTCTTCATTACAGTTTCATTTGGCGGTAATCCCCTATCGCCGAAAACATTCTTACGTATTCCGCTCCAAAAGAACAATAGACCCGCAAGCATTCCTATGCCCGCCAATCCAAAGCCATAGTGCCAGCCATAGGCATATGCCAGCCAACCACAAAGGAGCGGAGCTACCCAGCCTCCAATGTTTATTCCCATATAAAAAATGGTGAAACCGGAATCCTTTTTGGGATCTCCTTCTGGATAAAGTGTGCCTACAAATGTTGAAATATTCGGTTTAAAAAAACCATTCCCCACTATTATCAAAGCAAGTGCCAAGTAGAATGCAATATCATTCTCTATGGCCAAAACAAAGTGTCCTATGGCCATCAGAATCCCACCTAAGAATATGGAATTTCGCATTCCCAAAATTTTATCCGAAATCTGACCTCCAATCACGGTAGACGCATACACCAATGAACCATAGGATGCATAAACGGCAGCTGTGGCAAAATCTCTATCTACAAGAGCTTCAAAAATAACATCGACCATGTAAAGGGTCAACAAAGCTCGCATACCATAGAAACTAAAGCGTTCCCATAATTCCGCAAAAAATAGATAGAACAATCCTACTGGATGTCCAAAAAGTTCCTTTTGAGGTGCTGGCTTCGTTTCTGTCATGATGGTATGGTTTTGGTTGATGCTAGAGTTGGTTAAAGCTTTGATATTACAAAATCGGTCATTTTAGTATAGAGGTGTATCCTCGTGTTCCCACCATAGATGCCGTGATTTTTATCTGGATAAATCCCCCATTCAAATTGTTTGTTGGCTTGGATCAAGGCTTCTACCATACGCATGGTATTTTGCACATGGACATTATCGTCCCCCGACCCATGGATCAACAAATAATCGCCTTTTAGTAATTCGGGATAGTTAAAAGGTGAGTTATCATCGTATCCGTTCGGATTTTCTTCAGGCGTACGCATAAATCGTTCGGTGTAAATAGTATCGTAAAAACGCCATGAGGTTACAGGTGCTACCGCAATCGCCATTTCAAAGGTATCGTTCCCTTTTAAAAGGGCGTTGGTAGCCATGTGTCCGCCAAAGCTCCATCCCCAGATTCCTGTACGGGACTCGTCTATATAATCCAACTCACTCAGTTTTTTAGCGGCTGTAATTTGGTCTTCGGTCTCGTATTTTACCAAATTCAGATAGGTTACTTTTTTAAAATCACTTCCTTTATAACCGGTACCCCTGCCATCTACACAGGCCACAATATAGCCTCTAGAAACCAGCATTTGGTGCCAGTAGTCGTTACTACCGGCCCAACTATTGGATACATTTTGTGATCCTGGACCGCTATACTGGTACATGAGCAAAGGATACTTCTTGGAAGGGTCAAAATCGGTGGGTTTAATCAGATACATGTTTAAATCGTTCCCATTAATTTCTATGGTAGAAAACTCCTTTGGACTGGTTTCATAGTCCTGCAATTTTTTGGACAGCTCGGTATTATCCAATATATCCTTTACTTTTTTTCCTGTTAACGCGGTGTGCAAGGTATACATCGGAGGAGTCGTTGCACTGGAATAATTATTAATGAAATAGGTAAAATCTGTACTGAAAGAGGCCGAGTTGTGACCTTCCTTAGCTGCCAGTACTTTCTTTTTCTTACCATTAGTTTCTATACTATACACGCCCCTGTTTATGGAGCCGTTCTCGGTGGACTGGTAGTAAATTTTATCCTCGTTCTGGTCATAACCATAATACTTGGTTACCTCCCAATCGCCCTGCGTTACTTGGTTTATTAATTTACCTTCCGAGTTGTATAGGTAAATATGGTTCCAACCATCTTTTTCGCTCGTCCAAATAAAACTGTCATCAGCCAAAAAAGTAAGATTATCATGAACATCCACATAGGCCTCGTCCGTTTCTTCAAGCAGTAAAGAAACCTTTGATGTCTTCATGGCTACCAAATGAAATTTTAAATGGTTCTGGTGCCTGTTCATGGTCTGCACACTCAATGAATTTTTATCGTTCATCCATTTAATCCTAGGGATATAATAGGCATCGCCCAAATCTATTGCTTTGGTTGCATCGTTCTTTACATCATAAATATGCAAACTCACTACAGCATTGTCCTCCCCGGCCTTCGGGTATTTGAATACATGCTGACTAGGATATTTATCCGTTCCGTAAACATCCATTGAAAACTCGGGAACATTTGTTTCATCAAATCGTAAAAAAGCGATCATACTCCCGTCCTTATTCCACTCAAAGGCCCTGACAAAAGAGAATTCCTCTTCGTATACCCAATCTGTAACCCCATTAATGATTTTATTCTTTACGCCATCCTGTGTCACTTGTTGGGTTCGTCCGCTTTCCAAATCGAACAAAAACAAATTATTCTCCCTCACATAGGCCACTTTCGTGTTGTCCGGGGAAAGTGTAGGTTCCTGAATCTTGGCATCGCTTATTTTTGTGAGTTTTTTCGAAGCTATATCGTACAGATAAAAAATACCCAAGGTAGATCTCCTAAAAATAGACTCCACCTCGGTTGCCAACAATAACTTTGTTTCATCCTCGCTAAAACTATACGATGAAAAATCTTTTAAACCATCTACATCACTGGTAGAAATAACAGTAGCTACTTTTTCTAACGTGCTATAATTATAGGTGTCTACAGAAACCAAACCACGATAGGGATCACGGTTTAGGACCGTATACTGCTTTCCGTTGTTCATAGAGCGCAGCACATCCATTCCTTGGGTCTTAAAAACACCTGTATAGATATCGGTTACAGAAATTTGCTTTTGCTGGGCGGTTACCAAAGAGTTAAAACAAAGTGCAAAAAGTAAGAAAAGGTAAATAATTCTCATAAAATGATAAATTTTGTTTTAACTATCAAGTTTACCACTATTTCTGTAAAAAACCTTGCAATACAGCAAAAAAGACAGGTATTTTAAGACTGGTAAAGAGGTGTATTCATTCTAGTCAATATCATTATCTTTACTTTTTATTTCCTAAACATAACCGTACAATCGTTGTTGAGCGCTTTACGCACACATCAATGAAGTCAGAAACCAAACAACATGACAACCCCCATACCTGGTTTTTCCAAACTTTCCAAAGCAGACAAAATAGCATGGCTAACCCGTAATTATACCAAAGATCCGGAAGCCTCCAAACAACTCATAGCTTCTTATTGGAACCTAGACAGCGCTTTGCAACAGTTGCATGACGAGTTTATAGAAAATACAATTACCAATTTATACATGCCTCTAGGCATTGCACCCAACTTTTTGATCAACGGTAAACTGTATGCTATTCCCATGGCCATTGAGGAGAGCTCCGTAGTTGCAGCTGCCAGTAAGGCTGCCAAATTTTGGATGGACAGGGGTGGATTTAAAACTACCGTATTGGGAACGGAAAAAGTAGGACAGGTCCATTTTATTTTCTCGGGCGATTTCCAAAAACTCGATTCCTTTTTCAAATCGATAAAAGAAAAATTACATGCCGACAGCGCGCACTTGACCGAAAGTATGGCCAATCGGGGAGGTGGCATTTCCGCTATTGAACTGCGAGATAAAACCGATAACCTGGCACATTATTACCAACTGCATTGCACCTTTGAAACCAAGGATGCCATGGGCGCCAACTTCATTAACAGTTGTTTGGAGCAGTTTGCCACTACCTTAAAGAACGAAGCTTTGAGCTATGTCAACTTTACCGAAGAAGAAAAGCGAATAGAAGTTGTCATGAGCATTTTGTCCAATTATGTGCCCAATTGCTTGGTACGTGCGTCCGTGAGTTGCCCCGTGGAATCCCTGACCCTTTCCAGTGACATCTCCGCACAATTATTTGCCGAAAAAATGGTTCGTGCCATAGCCATTGCCAAGGCAGAACCCTACCGCGCCGTAACACACAACAAAGGCATCATGAACGGTATTGATGCCGTTGTGCTCGCAACAGGAAACGATTTTAGGGCGATCGAGGCGGGCGTACATGCCTACGCCTCCCGAAATGGAAGCTACAGTAGCCTTACCCATGCCGAAATCAAAGACGGTATTTTTAAGTTTTGGATCGAACTTCCCTTGGCTTTGGGAACGGTAGGCGGACTAACAAAATTACACCCCTTGGTACAACTTAATTTAGAGCTACTACAAAACCCTTCGGCAGAGGAGTTAATGCAAATCACTGCAGTTGCCGGTTTGGCCCAAAACTTTGCCGCGATAAGTTCCTTGGTTACCACAGGGATACAAAAAGGACATATGAAAATGCATTTGTTGAATATGCTGAACCAACTTGGTGCCACGGCAGCCGAAAAAGAACAATTAATAGTACATTTTAAAACGAACATAGTAACCCAGCGCAGCGTTACCGATGCATTGGCTCACTTGAGAAAAACAACATGACCCAAGATTTTTACAGTAACGGGAAGTTGTTGCTTTCCGGAGAATATGGAATATTGGACGGTGCCGAAGGATGGGCGTTCCCTACAAAATTCGGGCAACGATTAAAGGTTGCCAGCAACACATCTGGCCTACTCACATGGACAGGTATAGATGCAGACGGGAGCGTTTGGTTTCAGGGAACCTATGGCTTACGGAATTTCACCGAGCTATCAACCACAGATGGCAAGGTGTCTATTTCCCTAATCGAAATACTCACGCAAACAAGAAAACTAAACCCTCGATTTTTAGAACATTCAGAAGGATGCGCGGTAGAAACCGTACTTACCTTTCCCAGAAATTGGGGACTGGGCTCATCGTCTACATTACTAAACAATATGGCACAATGGGCCCAAGTAAACCCATATCTTCTATTGTCCCGCACCTTTGGTGGAAGTGGATACGACATTGCCTGCGCACTACACAACCATCCTCTACTATTCAAAATAGAGAACAAAAAACCTATAGTCCGCAAAGTAAAATCAAAACTACCCTTTTCCAACAAGTTATATTTCGTCTACCTCAACCAAAAGAAGAACAGTAGAGAAGCTATAACCGCATACCGGGAGCAACCCATAAACAAAATAGCGTTAACCACAACACTAACCGAACTCACGGGAGCACTTGTAAAAGCTAGAACATTAAAAGAATTTGAGAAGGTATTGGACCAACATGAAAAAACACTTTCACTTGCCCTGAGCGTCCCTACTATAAAAGAACAATTATTCCCCGATTATACTGGCAGCATTAAAAGCCTAGGGGGCTGGGGAGGGGATTTTATATTGGTTACGGAACGTGATATTACCTTGGAATATTTTATACAAAAAGGATATCCAACAATAATTCCCTTTTCAGAAATGATACTATAAAAAAAAACCTCCGTTCGGAGGCTTTTTTTATAGTATCTATTGTAACTACTTCTTAAAATTAAACCTTACCACGAACTAGCATCAATAAAATCCGCACGTCTCGTTGGGCATTTCATCCCTGCAAAACCAGGGCCGATTCCACTAATAAAAAGTAGCCCTTTTGTCTTCTATTTCAGCACCTTCTTTCAACGCATTGTAGACACTGTTACTTACCCTGTTAGCGGAATTACTCTTCAATGTATTGGCATAAGTGCTGTAGTTGTCCAACTTGGGGGCTTCGGTTCTATTGGTTATCTCGATCATAAAAACGCCGGTATTTCCTTCCAAAAGTCCGGAAGTTGCACCTTGGGCCATACCGTAGGCCGTACCTACTACAAAAGGTTCACTGCCTGCACCAGGGATGGTAGGCGCTTTAACCGTTAAAGCAGAAGCCGTAGAAACAGATACATTATTGTCCTTGGCAACGGCGTCCATAGCCTTACCTTTATTTGCCGCTATGATTTGGGCCGCTTTCCGCTCTTTTCTAAGAATTGGCAATACGGTCAAAGAAGCATCTTCCGGTGCCATTACACCTTCCTTATATCTTCCAGTTAACTGAGCTACCGCATAACCATTATTGATATCGAATCTTTTAATATCCCCTACTTTTGTATCCTCATTAAAGGCCCATTGTACTACATTACGTTGCAAACCAAGACCTGGAAGGTTCTCATCCAGCTCCTTTATACTGTTTACAGGTCGTACCAAGTACTCGCTTTTTTTAGCAATATTGGAGAACTCGCCTTTATCGGCAATCGTTTCCATTTCAAACTTGGTAGCGTTCGTAAATAAGGAATTTGTAGTCTCCTCAGAAGCGAGAACTTCCCTAGACAGTGTTGCTACTTGAACGACATCCTCTTTGTCATCGACCCGAATAACATGAAAACCAAACTCAGTCTCTACTAGACCAATAGTCCCCACAGCATTGGCAAAAGCAAAATCATTAAATTCCGCTACCATTCGCCCTTGCTGGAAATAACCGAGATCCCCTCCTTGTGGAGCGGACGGGCCGTCCGAGTTGTCCCTTGCTAATTCGGAAAAAACCACTCCTGGCTTTTTAGCTTCCTTAAGCATTTCGTTCGCTTTGGCCTGTGCTTCTTCCTTAGTTCTTGTTACATCTGGGTTAGCTCTGGTTGCGCCTGCGTACTGCAAAAGAATATGACTTGCTTTAACCGATCCGTTCGGCTTTCTACCCATCATCTTTGTAATCTTATAAGAACCCCCTTCTTTATAAGGTCCATACAATTCGCCTACATTTAAGGTCATAAGGGTATCCGCAACACTAGCCGGCAATTCTTTTTTTGCCTTGAACACAGTGTCAAATTTTATATCGGAATTACGGCTTAAGAAAGCGGCCATATCTTGGGTATTCCTGAATCCCCTCACGGTATCGTTACGGTCGGTCTGGGCATTATACTCTATACTGTCGTCCAATAATTTTGTAATCGACTCCTTTATGGCCAAATCATCCGCATCAGACGCTTTCTCCTCAAAATATACAAACTGAATATCACTCGACTTTTCCTGTTTGAACTGATCTTTGTGCTTTTTTACGTAAGCCGCTATATCCTCCTTGCTTACTGTAATAGTGCTATCTGGAATACTGCTATACGGCACCCGAACATATTTTATGTCCATTTTCTCGTTGGCTAATTTGTAGTCCAGCTCTCCTTCTTTCAAAGTAGCCCCAACACCCGCCCGGACCAAGTTGAAATAGGTCTGTTCCTTTGCCATTTGTACAATCTGCTGCTCGGTCTGCAACCATGCTTCATATTGTGGCGGATTATTTACTTTCCAATCCATTACCGTTTGTCTAAACAAGTTTGGATCAAAGACACCATTTGAGTTCTGAAATTGTGGGTTTTGTCCGTATCCGGCAGTTTCCAGAAAATCTACAATTTGATCTTGCTCTATCCCGATGCCCAGATCGTTGAACTGTTCTCCAAGAATACTATTTCTTACCTCTTGATCCCAAACCTGATTCATTACCTGAAGGGTTGAAGCCGTTGGACCTACTTGTCTCGAAGCTATTTCCACCTTTTGCCGAAAATCGTCTATAGATAGTTCGTTGCCATTAATTTCCGCAACGGAAGACCCAATTTTACCCCCAGCCCCAAAATCGCTACTGGTAAAAACACCGGAAATAACAAATGCAAACAGGGCCAAACCTATGATCAAGATCAGAACCGTGGTACGTTTTCTTATATTTTCTAAAACTGCCATACTATCAAATAATTAAAATCAGGTGGCGAAATTACCATTTTTAATTGAAATAATAAAAACTAAAAATACTGTAAAGTCTAGATACCAAAGGAATTAGTCCAGGTCTAATAATTCCAGTGAAACAAGGTCTATTTTAGTACTTGAAACCTCTAGAATCGTAAATTTAAAATTATCGATAGTAATTTGGGCTTCCTTCTCCGGAATCTCCCCTAACCGATGCACCAACATCCCCCCCAAAGTCTCGTATTCATCTGTTGTAGGAAGATCAAGCTTATAATTTTCATTGATATAGTCTACTTCCAACCGTGCCGAAAAAATAAAATGTGTACCATCTATCTGTTCCTCCCTTAAATCGGTACTGTCATGTTCATCCTCTATTTCACCGAATAGTTCTTCTACGATGTCCTCTACGGTCATTAATCCAGAGGTACCCCCATACTCGTCCAACACCACGGCTATACTCTTTCTTTTTTTTATAAGAACATTCAATATATCTTGAATAAGCATGGTTTCTGGCACAAACTCCACGGGAAGTAGAATGCTTTTTATGGTTTTTGGTTTTTTAAACAATTCGTAGGAGTGCACATACCCTATTATATTGTCTACCGTATCGTTAAAAACAAGAATTTTGGAAAATCCTGTTTCGGTAAATAATTTGGCCAGGTTTTTTGGAGTTTCATGAAGTTCTACCGCCGTAATCTCTGTTCTTGGCACCATGACCTCCCGTGCCTTAACAGCCGCGAATTCCAGTGCGTTTTGGAATATCTGTATTTCAGAATCTACTTCATCCTCTTCCTCTACCGTCTCCATTTGCTCTGATATATAGTCCCCGAGCTCAATTTTACTAAAGGCCAGTTGTACCTCGTCGCCAGAAGTACGGAAGACATACTTTAAAATAAGGTCCGACACTCCAATTATAAAGTCGGACACTAAAGAAAAAAGCACATAAAAAAAATAAGCAGGTATTGCCAATAGCCTTAGCAAGCTGTTTGCATAAATCTGGAACAAGACTTTTGGTAAAAATTCTGCTGTAATAAGAATAACTATCGTAGAAATAATGGTCTGGGTGAGAAGGATAAAATCCGTTAACATTAGCTGTAAAAAGACATTTTCCGGCGCCAAGCCAGAAAACCAGTTGACCAACAGATCACCCATAAAAAGGCCATAAATAACCAAGGCGATGTTATTGCCTATAAGCATTGTGGCAATAAACTTGGATGGCTTTTTGGTAAGTCTAGTAAGCACTTTAGCCAAAATACCCTCTTGCTTTTTCTCTATCTCTATGTGAATTTTGTTTGCGGATATGAAAGCAATCTCCATTCCCGAAAAAAAAGCAGAAAAGATTAGCGAAAATAGTATGATAAGGACTTCAGGCTCCACTATTGGTTCTGATTATCCTTATTTCGCTGCTCAAACTTTTTTCGATAGTTTCTCCTAAAGAAAAACATCCCTGTAGATACAAGGACAAAAAAAATGAAAATATAGGCCATTGACCTTTCGGTATTCCAATCCGTGAAAACCCTATAAGTTGAAAAAACGGCAACAATTATGTACAAATACTCCGTATACTTTAATATCCTAATCATCTTTATTCTCCTTAATAAGCATTAATCCAAATGTTTTATGGGCGTTCATAAAACTTAAATCTTTTTTAATATCCATTCCTTTACCGTCCATAACGGTACCATCATCGGGATTAGTAAATTTAAAGTTTTCTTGCGTAAATGCCCACTCGTTTTCACGATCATAATACAATTGCGGCGTTTCTAGCTTTTTACCATCGTCCGATTTTATAATTACATTTCCTTTTAAATCTACTACACTAGTGGCGGAATAATAAATACCATAATCTGCCTTTATGGTAGTTCTTTCGTTCTTCTCGTTAAATATCTCCAACAGCAAACCATCAGGAAAAGTTTGATGAGGAAAGTTAAGATTTTCAAAATCGTTCCTAGTTGGTCCTGACAAGACGAACATCACTTTTGATACGCCTGTATCCTCAATATTCATTTTTTCGGGTATTTCTGTGTAGGTTAGGACAAAATCATTGGCTATACCTTGAGGAACGATGACCTTTTTTGCCTCATCACCAACCCGTTTATACCCATCTCCACAAGAAAAAAGCATTGCCATGGATCCAACCATAGCAATGCCTTTAAAAATATCTGAATTGTATTTTGTCATCCTACAACGTGGGTACCGTTACGCTGCCTCCCACCCAGCAATTAAAGTTAATGGTCTTACCGCCCATACCTGAGCTGAAGATCATTTCCTTGCTTGGTGCTTTGGCGTCATAACTTGTAGCTGCTTGGCTCGCCCTGCCGCTTAAGGAAGGATCTACTCTGCCTCCTTTTCTTGCCATATCGGAAGCTTTCCAATATATTGCTCTTTTCTCAAAAGGAGTGCTACCACAATCATTTGCACTGCCAGCATAAAGACTTGCTATCAAAAGATAGGCCTTGCCATTTGCAGGGTTGGCATCGATAGCCTGTTGTGCAAAACTCCTTGCGCTAGATTTGCTTGACCTAGAATAACTAGTTGCAATTTTATAGGCAATGTTCGACTTTTTCTTTCCATCTGTTTCAAGGCCCAAAGCCTTGTTGAAATCTTCTACCGCACCTTTGGTGTTCCCTTCTTTTCTCTTCAATTCCCCGCTGTACATCCAGCCTTCGGCAGAGGGATCTAAAGCCATTTGCGCCTCGAATAATTTTTTAAACATAGGGTCATCCGTACATTCCTTTCCATACATTCTGCCCACAGCTCTTTTTACCCAATTTACATCGCTCTTCTTCTCCTCAAAGTTTTTCTCATATAAAGGTATAAGGTTGCCGCAATCTGCCAAGGCACCTAATTTGGAATCTATACTTCCTGCAATTTTACCATAATTCTCAGAATAGGAATTATAGGATTTTAACGCACTCGTTTCCTTTGAAGTCAATGTTCCCGCTTCTTCCTTAGGAAGCAATTGTGCAATTTTTTCTGTAATGGCATCGTTTTCCTGTTCTATCTTCTCGGTAACACCATCATAGACATCAAATACTTCCTGCAAGTCCTTTTTACCAGCTCCGTGAAGGTCTACCAAGCTAGAAAAGTACATATACAAGGCCTTAGGGTTGGTAAAGTTCTTTGTATCCCTTGTAAAGGCATCGCTAAGCAATTCATACATCTTAACGTCATCGATCATTTTGTGATCGTTCATCAGCATTGCCTTATCTATATCAGTATCAGCAATACTTGTTTTAGAAGCGTAATGTTGTAATCTGTTATCATACACCTCCAGCAACATGTTTACGAATGCCTCTTTTTCACCTGCCGCGGCCTTCTCTATTTTATGGTTAAGAATTCGCTCTCCATAGAAATAGGTGGCATAGTTTAATTTAGGACATGTTTCATAGACCATTTTCCAAGGCTCATAAGCCGCTTCATAGTTTTTGACTTTTGCGTGCTCCGAGAAAATTGAGAGGTTGGTCATACATTCAGGATTTTGGGCCTGAGCATTACTTACCCCCATCATTCCTAAGAACATAATTGCCGTGAAGTAAATTTTCGTTTTCATTTTGCTAAGTTTAAAGTGGTTAATGTACTAAATATTTTCTAGTTAATTTTTCTTTTCAGGAACCAACGGTCGTTCAAAGAAAGTCCGATATTAATCTTTAAATAACTTTCCTCTACCAAATCCGCTCTTGTAGTTCCCCTTCTTCCCAATTCGAATCCTACGTTAAGGTTAGATAAACTTCGTCCCAGTGGTAGTCCAACTCCAAAAGTTATGCCAAAGTTATTTATATCAACATCGTTCACCATCATTCCGGTCTTGTCCAAACGTATTCCAGCCCTATATGTCATTCGGTTCAAGTAGCTAGAGAAGGAACCACTATCTGGCGTAATAAATCCTCCAAAGGCCATCGAACTTGCATCTTTATAAATAATATTACCAACTCCTAAAAAGCGATTCTCAAAAGCACTTAAGCCTTGAAAACTATATTCACCGCCCAAAAACCATTTTCTGTTATCGCCAATTCCTACACCTAAAGTTGTAGTAGTCGGTATTTTAAATTCCGTGTTCCTTAAGTTTTGAGCCTCTAAATTTACATTAATTTCCTCTATAGAACCTCCTGTTAAAACAGAAAAAGAACCGATTCTTCTTTCGTTCTTTGAGACTAGGTTGCCTTGGGTATTTATCCTTACAGATGTATGTAAAGTATACTTATCGTTGATTTGAGGGGTATAATTTACTGCGTAATTAAAATCGAAGCCATTTATATTGGAACTTCTTCTGTCAAAAGAACCAAATTGCACATCCTCTATCTGTTGTAGACGTTCGCTTTCCAAGGTTCCAAAATTGTAATTTACTGTAGCACCAATACTTAAGTCCTTTAAGATTTCATATCCAACCGAATAGTACACCCTATTAAGGCCGCCCGATCCATTATATACATTAGTAAGCGGTTGGTCGCCGTTGTTTCGCTCTTCCAAAAAATTATAACCCACGGATGAGTACGGCATAATACCAAATCCCATTCCTAGCTTATTCCCCAATCCAAAACCTAAGGACAAATAATCCAAATTGGTAGTTGAACTGCTTTCTTCGGATGTAAAATCCTTTAAACGAAATTGCTTGTTAGATATACCGGCCGTATAAACGACCAAACCTTTATTATCCCAGACATCCAAACCTAACTGTGCATAGGCAGCCGGGTTTCTGAGATTTACGTGAATACTGTCTGCATAGATCGCAATTCCTCCCATCATCTGGTTCTCTACAGCACCCGCATTTCTCAGGTCTCCAATACCGAAAAAAGAATAAGGAGAAACAGTTCCCTGTTGGGCGTACATACCCGTGGCGGTAATGCACACAATTGCAATCACAATTTTTCTGATCATCTAATGCTTATTGTATTCTAGCAAATAATTAAGCCCCTTAAGGAGGAATTTGGAATCCGCAAAGATGGTATTTTTTAGTCGTTTAGACAAAAAATGACTATCGCCCCCTGTTAAAATAACTGTTAAATGTTGAAATCGCTGAGCATATTGCGAAATCACGCCATTAATTTCGTGCGTAATACCATTGATTACCCCACTATGCATACAGTTGATGGTGGAATTCCCAATAAAATCAAACGGCACCTCTTTTTCTAACAAAGGAAGTTTTGCCGTTTGAAGATGCATGGCTTTATATCTCATGTTGATGCCAGGGGAAATAGCCCCGCCTAAATATTCGTTAAAATCGTTTACCATGTCATAGGTAATACAGGTACCGGCATCTATAACCAATGTATTCCCGTTCTGATTGTAATAAAAAGCGGCGGTAGCCAATGCAATTCTATCTATACCAAGTGTCTGTGGTGTGGCATAACTATTTTTAAATGGCACTTTGGAGGTCCAAGTTAGCACATGCACCTCGCAAAACAGTGACAGAACATCCAAATCCTGTTTATCCAGCTCGCCTACCGCTGCTATTATAGCTTGACTTATTTCTGGATATGCTTTAAAAACTCCCTTTACCCTTTCTAAAAAAAATGAAGCCTCAAAATAGTCATCGAACAAAAGATCGTTCTTTTTGAATACTGCAAATTTGATATATGTATTACCAATATCTACTACTAAATTCATATCACAAAGGTATAAAACTTGGTTTACTACCGTTTTCTCCGGTAAAAAAATAATCTAGTTAAAAAGTCCATGGTATATATTTAGAAAAAATCCCGAACAATATAAAACAAGCAACTTAAAGTTTTTACAAAATTGATATTGTCCCCATTTGATATACCAAACAACATTTTAAAAAGGATTCAAACTGCATCGGCATGCTAATATTGTAATAAAATAGATTAGACTTTTAACTTAGGTGCCAACCACAGATATCCCATACAGCTGATGAACAGTAAAAAGAACCACCATCGCGATATTTCTACAATTTGTTGTTTAGGGAACGCCATGTTATTTGCAGGTGTAAAAAATCTACCATTTTCCAAGATAGCACTTGCGCCTATCAATGATTTCCATCGCAGGGTATCCATCACAAAATAATTCATGACAATACTAGTATCGTTAGTCATTTCTATGGTTTTCCAACCAGTCTTATAAGGATAGGTTTTGCCGTGCCAGGCATCTTCTAGAGTACCATCTTTAATCAAGGGTAGCGTATAGTCCGAAACTAATTGCACCAACGGTTTTTCTAGCTCGGTTTGTAATGTAAAGTCAAAAGGGATGTCCTTGAAGGCAAAAGGCCTTAAGGCTTTAAAGTTGGCAATCCTTTCTTGCGGCCTTGCCGTTGCTTCTATAATTTTTGACCAAATTTCTCGATAAGTGTCACTTCTCCCATCCAACAAGAGCTGATACGTAGCACTCAAAAGCGTTGTGCTTAGCTTACCTTTTCCTGCCACCAGGCTATAGGAATGATTGGCCAAAGTAATTCCCCTCGCATTTTTAGCATCAAACGAGTAGGGATATTTTTCCAATTCCAGTTTGGGCCAGTCTAACAGCGTAATCTCATCGGTTCCGTCTCGCTCAACCCCAAAATCGACCATCGAACTGGTTGTTCTAAATAAGCTTTCGCTGGGCTGAACAAAAATACCTATACCCTGCTCAGTAACCAATTTCATCAAAGTTTCCTTTATGCTTTTGGACAAGTTTAAAAAGCTGTCCGCATCTAAAATCAGCAGGTCAAATTCGGTAAGGGCGCTTTCCGAAAAACCATAAATTGGATTACTTTCCGTATTAAAAAACTCGAATTTATACTTGTTTTTGGTTATCTGACTGCGCACCGTCAACTTATGACCTTCCTCCGCTAAAAAATTTTTTAAATATTTGGTTTCAAAAGAAGGAAACGTATTATTGATAAAAATTCGCATTGTTTGTTTTTGCAGTATTACAATAGGAATAGGGTCTTTACTAAGAATTACACCAACACTATCTTTCTCCGAAAGCTCGTACACAAATTTTCCTGTCGCTTTAGGATTTACTTTTAGGTCAAACACCTGGTCCGTTTTCTCATTAAAAACAATAGAATCCAAACCTTCACCACTTGAAGATTGAAGCACTAATTTATTTCCCACAACAGGACGATGGTACAGTCCGCGTATCCTAAGCTCTTTCCCAACCCGATGCTCTTTTGTATAATTTAATTTTACGATACCTTTTGGTATAGAACCACCAAGGTAAGTGGCAGGTATTCCCTCCAATTGCCAAAGGTCAAAACCACGCAGGCCTTGCCCCAAAACTGTAAGCTTGACCTATGGAATCCAAGGCAGTGGACAAATCATTTCCCGGACTGTAATTGATGACCTTGATGCCTTTTTCATTTTTCTTAATACTGTCCAATTGGGATGTACTATAGCCTTGTGTCAATAACACCGCACTACTGGAAACTTCGTTAGACCAAGCAGGTCTTAAGAAAAGACACACAAGTACAAGTACAGCCACAACACCTATTAGGCTATTCAAAAAAAAACGTTTATTGAAAATCCCTTTCCAAACTGTCCAGATGTAAAGTACCGCCAACAGAAAGGCAATTGCCAAGGCAGGCCATAAAAATGCATGCTGTATAAATTGGAGGTTATTATTCATTTGCATCGAAGGCTTCTAAAAAAAGTTGGTTCAATACGCCCTGGTAGTGCTCTGCTCCGCTAGGAACTAATTTTTGCATGGGCAATGCTTTTTGGAGTCCGGCATGCACCAAGCTAACTTTTTGGATGTCGGTCTGTTGGGATTCGGAAAGCCATTTTAAGCCTTGTAAGGTATTCAAATGACTGCTTGGTTCTACTATGGCCAAAACAGCAAGTTCATCTCCCGCACGTTTTAAAATAATCTTTTCTGTTAAAGACAGTTCCATTTTACCGGACAACACCAACTCCAGAATACTCAAAGCTTGCACCATATTTGGATACAACTCCTCACGCTGTACTTCCTCCGTTTTGCTAAAGCCTTTTATATCCTCTAATTTACCGGTTAAACGGGTGTTTTCTTTAATGGGCGGCGGATCAAAACCGATACGATGCACATAAATGCGCGCACTATTTTTTATTTCCTGAATCAGTTTCAAGGCCTTGTATTGGTACGGAAGGGATTTTTCGGGCTCAAACAAGCGCAGGTAGAGTTCCGCATCCCACATTTCGGCCATTGCATCCTTTAGCATTGTTTTTAAGGATTTGGCGAACAAGGTAGACGCCTCCGGATCCCCGTGATTGTGCACATAAGCTTCTAAGGGGTCTTCTTCGGGAATCCCTCCTTTACCCTGATCTTCGGCCTTGCCATGGTCATGGACTTGCTCTGCCACTAAATTATGTTCGTTATCCGTGTCGTGTTTATGGGAATAATCGTCCAACAAATCGCCTGGGCCATCAACCTCGCCTATTCCCTTTGGAGCGGCAGGCCTTTCGGTTTCATCTCCCATAAATTCCCCATACCTAATGCGTAGGGCCTTTTGGTCAAAGCCCAGCTCATTACTCCTAAAATTAAAGTCCTGCTTTTTTAAGATCGATTTTTCAGCTATCAATTTTTCGGTATCAATAATTAATTGGCGTTGGCTCCTAAAATAATCGGGCATCAAATCGGCACCCATTGTGCCTTCTACCCCATAGCCATCTGTTAGGGTATCCCTAATTACTGCAAAATAGGTTTCCGTTCGTGTGATATTAGGTTTAGGTTCCTTATTGTCCCTTACTTCTACATAAAAATATAGCTCATCCCCAGCTTCCATTTTCAAAGCTTTTAAATCCATTTTCTTTCGGAGCTCGATAGATTTGGCTGCTTTTTCATACGGGGTATCGAACACTAATTTTTCCTCCCTAAACTTTACCGATTCTCCCGTTCCTTTGCTTACCGTGGCAATGATGGCAACATCGAAAATGCCGAAATCATCCGTTATATTCGTAGTAAATTCAAACTCTTGAGTATGATTATACTCGAATGTAGCATACTGAGGCAAATCATTCATAGTAACCGTAGGACCTTCGTCGGCATAGACTTCAAAAGCATACAGATCGGATAGATAGCCCTTCCCCAAACTATCCAAAAACTTAAGTGTGTAGAAAGCGGAATCATCGGCCTGCATGCTTTTTTGATACCTGCCAGCATTGAAATTCATGGCGATATCCTCGGCTCCAAACTGCAACCAAGCTTCTTTTATAGGCTGATCAAAACCTATGACCCAACGTACGGACGAACCTTGCAAGATCTTAACATTCATATCCGTAGTGGAGAAAGCGGCCATTTCGGTATATTCCGGATAATCTACCACAATTTTTTGTTGATTTATGAGAGGCGGAAGCACTTTAGCCTTGACCGTATCCAAAGGCTGAAACATAATGATTTCTTTTTCAGGTATCGATGCGCCCTGGGTTTCGGAAAACGTTATAATTCCGCTGTATTGAAGTGCTGCGCCTACACCAGCACATACCAAACCAATCACAAAACTTCCAACCAATTGATGTTTTAAACGGATATTGACTTTGTTCGCAGCTAAGATTTCCCTTATTCTCGCCTGTTGGATTTTTGCCAATAGGCCGAGCTCCTCCTGCGGCACCAACAAGAGAGAAGTGCTGTGTTCCAATGCCGTGACCGAATTGTCTAAATAACTACATACCTCGGGCAATCCGAACTGCCATGGTTTTGACCATAACAGCCCAAGAATAGCTGTCAATAAAAAGCTTGCTACGGCAATCCAAAAATTAGACCCAATGAAGTAGGCCAATGCGGCGACACCAAAGGAAATCAGCGCGATTTCCGTTAATCGAAGCATACGCCATTTTAAGAGCATATTCCATAGGATGTTTTGAACGCCTGTCATTGCTTTCTAAATTTAGACAATAAACGTTCGGTTACCAAGACAAGCAATGCAGCTAACCAAATCCAATGAGACAGAAATTGTTGTTTTTTAAACCCAGAGCCCGGTTCCATATCCATCAGCGATGGCATAAATTCGCTTGAGGCCATGGTTCTTTTATCCAACTTGGAGGCAGCTTCCACTAATTGCGGGCGGGCAGAGGTAATCTGCAGCAAGTGCTCCGCTAACTTACCGTTCAATACGCTTTCAATAGTAAGTCGCGCTGTAAGGTCATACCTGTTTCTTTGCGCTGTTTCCTCAATTAAATCGTTGGCGAGGCTATCTGGACGAAAACGGACTAGAATTCCATCCGATTCCGGAGCTGGAGTGGATTTCAGCCAAACAGACACGTCAAAACCGTCCTTTTTAACCTCCTGAAGCTCTGTAATCAGAAATGGCTGTTCTGTGTAACCGGAAACCGCCTTAAAAGCAGCCGAAAAAAATTCTTTATCCCTTATAAATTCGGTATCATAAAACAAACCGACACGAATACTATCCCTGCCCCATAGGGGTAATTTGAGTAGTTGACCATCCCGCTCAAATGCTACACTATCGCCTGCCGCATAGCTTAGTTGTGCATTTGGAATAAATTCATGCTTGATATCCGTTACACTAGCATCACCATTTAAGCCGTGGAGCAAAACACCGTCTCTAGCTTTGGTAGTTCCAACCAACGTATCGACGGCCGAAAGCTCATCTAACACTATCCAATTAACTTTATTCGAAATCCTTGGTCGCATTCCCTTTATACCCCTTAAAATCGCTTTTGAGAATACAACGAGACTATCCGAATCCAGCTCCTGAAATTCCTGTGCTAATTGCCAATAATCGACCTCAACATCTGGTATATTATCCATATCCAGTTCTGGAAATCCAGAGGTTAATAATCGGACCGAAGCGGCCTCCTTATCCGTAAAAAACTCATTCATTTGGCCCTCTTTTAGCAAGGAAGGCTCTATTAGGTAGGTCAATGGCGTATTCTTGGTTTCCGTTTCTAAAGTTGGTTCCGCAAGCGCCAAAACCAAGAGAGCCAATAGTAACATGCGCAATAATAACAACCAAAGTTCATTCAATTTTAACTGCTGGGTCTGCTTGGTTTCTTGTTCCTTTAAGTAGCGAATACTGCCTACTTTTATAGTCTTGACATCCCCTTTGTTCAACAAGTGGATAATCAAAGGTACTGCTAACGCAATAAGGCCCCAGAGGTATGTTGGTTGCAGAAAGCTCATATCAGTTCAGGCGAATTCTTTTCTTTAAAAACAACTGTAAGGCCTCGTCCACGGGTGCATCGCTCCTAAAAAGCTCAAAACCTATTCCGTTGGACAAAAAAGTGTTCTTAAGGGTTTCCAAATGACTGTTCATCGCCTCCGTATAAGTACTTTTAGCCTGTTTTGCATCTACCTTTACGCGCTTTCCGGTTTCCAGATCTTCAAAGACCATAGCACCGGTATAGTCGAATTCCAGCTCGTTTTTTCCCATAACCTGTAGTACTACTACCTCGTTCCTAGCGGTTTTCAAGTCCGTAATCCATTTCGTCAGTTCGGTCTTTTCTTCGTACATATCGGTAACCACGAATAAGAGCTCTTTGTGGCTGCGCTGCTGTATTTTATCGATGTCGTTCTGGTCGCCAGGCCAACTGCCCCTATTCTTTATTTCAATCAACTCGTTCAATAATCGATTGTAATGTTGTTTGTGCGATGTGGGATGCAGGCTCTGTAATCGCGTATCGTTCAATGCGAACAAACCTACCAAATCTCCCTGCTGATGAGCCAAATAGGCCAACGAAGCCACCAATACCCGAACGTAATCCATTTTAGACAATTGGCCCTCGGTATGTAACATAGATGCGCTGGCATCCACTATGAACTTTACGGCCACGTGTGTATCTATATCGGCTTCCTTAATATAATACCTACCGGAACGCGCCAACATTTTCCAGTCCAGTAAACGCATATCATCACCGGTCTGGTAACTTCTATACTGACTAAATTCCAAGCCAGGCCCTACCCTTCTGCTCCCGTGTGCACCGGCCAAAAATCCGTCAACTATGACGCGCGCGATAAGAGCCAAGCCCGAAACGCTATTGATTATCTTGGGTTCCAACAATTGCCTGTAGTCCTGTTTCACGTTTTTAATTTCCTAGGATGTGTTTCACTAGTTTTTGGGTAACCGAATCTGCGGTTATTCCTTCTGCTTCTGCCCTAAAATTCACGATAATCCTATGGCGCAATACGGGGAAAGCCACTTTTTCTAAATCTTTAGGGGTCACGGAAAAACGTCCTGCTTGCAGTGCCCGTGCCTTGGCCGTAAGGATCATTGCCTGTCCGGCTCTTGGCCCAGCGCCCCAACTTACCCATTCTTTCACATAACTATTGGTCGTAGTTTCTGGCCGTGTAGCCCTTACGATACTATTCACGTACCCAATGAGTTCGTCGCTAATAGGTACATCGCGCACCAATTGCTGCAACTGGATAATATCTTCTCCTCCCAGCACTTTGTTAACGGTAACTTTCTTTGAGCCTGTTGTTCCTTTCAGAATGGCGGCCTCCTCTATTTCCGAAGGATACCCTATTTTAATGTAGAACAAAAATCGATCTTGCTGGGCCTCGGGCAAGGGAAAAGTGCCCGATTGCTCTATCGGGTTTTGTGTAGCCAAGATAAAAAAGGGCCTGTCCATAGGATAGGTCTGACCGGAATAGGTGATTTCAAATTCCTGCATAGCCTCCAATAAGGCCGCCTGTGTCTTGGGAGGTGTCCTATTGATTTCATCTGCGAGTATAATGTTGGCAAAAATTGGGCCCTTGTTAAACTTAAAGAATTTTTTACCCGTAGTATGGTCATCCTCCAAAATCTCTGTACCAACAATATCCGAGGGCATCAGATCCGGTGTAAACTGTATTCTGTTAAACTTTAATTCTATGGCTTGCGAAATTGTTTTGATCAGGAGTGTTTTGGCCAACCCCGGAACCCCTTCCAACAGGGCATGTCCACCGGCCAAAAAAGTAATCAGCAACTGTTCTACGGTTTCCTCCTGCCCCACAATTACCTTCGCAATTTCCTTTTTTAACAGCCCCAACTTGTTCGTTAATGCCTTTATTTCTTTTTCCGCCGATAGCAGCTTTTCGTCCATATTCCAATTTTAAGAAGTTAAGGCATACATTACAATGTTTACCCCAAATCGTGTGTTGTCTATTTTATACCAGCGTTTGTTCCTAAAATCATAATCCCACTCACAACCGTAATCCTTATTACTGTACAGTACCCCGATCCTGCCATTTATCTCAATAGCCTTCAAATACTCGTGCACCAGGTCATCTCCCCAACCATTCAATTCTTGGGAAGTTGTTGGCGGACCATCTTCAAAGTCGAAAAATATAGTATAGATTTCATGATCGTTCGGGATTTTATGAAGTGCCTCCAACCCAAATATTTCCTCCATTTGACGCTCAAAGGATTTGGCAAAGAGACCGTCTATATCATG
Organism: uncultured Flavobacteriaceae bacterium; assembly: GCA_963697395.1. Lineage (GTDB taxonomy): Bacteria > Bacteroidota > Bacteroidia > Flavobacteriales > Flavobacteriaceae > Maribacter. The sequence continues at coordinate 839,768 of CAVONX010000029.1, read as the reverse complement.
GTTGCAATCGTCCACGAAAACAAACCCCCCGTTATCCACATATTTTTTAAAGTTCTCTTTTTCCTTTTTGTTAAACTGCACCAATTTATGGCCAGAAAGATAGCAGAAGGGACATTTGAAAACGTCGTCACTCGCCAAAGGCACAATATTCTCAGTCGTGTCTACTTTTAGGGTGGTGTACTCCACCAAAGAATTGAGCAAATTAGAAGGCATACGCTGATCTACGTCCCAATTGCCGGACTCATATTGTAGTCTTGTAAAGAAAAAAGAGTTGTTCAAGGATTAATATGATATAATGGATTTAATTAAAAAACGAAGTTATTTAAAGGAAAACAGGAACGTCTTTGCGAGACACGAAGCAATCTGTAATTTTTGTACTAACAATAAACAGATTACTTCGCAACGCTCGTAAAGACGTCTTAAAATAGTTTTAGACAACCTCGCCTTATATTCAATTCAGTTTAAACCGCATCGGACAAACTAGTAAAAGTAAAGTCGCGAATCTTCATATACGGAATCAGATTTCCATTGATCCGCACTTGTTTGCCCAGGGTTTCCAAATTGTTCAACATGATGATCGGACTTTCGTTAAACCTGAAATTCTTTACTGGGTATTTAATTTGCCCGTTTTCAATATAAAACGTTCCATCCCTAGTAAGTCCAGTATAAAGTAAAGTTTGTGGATCAACAGATCTTATGTACCATAACCGTGTGACCAAAATCCCTTTTTTGGTGCTTTTAATCAAATCCTCTAACGAAGCATCACCACCGCCCATGATTAGATTTCTGGGAGAAGGAACAGCTTCAACCCCTTTTTCTTGTGCCCAAAAACGATCATAAGCTAGATTTTTCACAACACCGTTCTCTATCCAAGATGTTCTCTTTAAAGGTTGACCATCACCGTTCCATGTAACCGTTGGCACTTCCGGATTTAATGGATCTGACCACAGATTTACCCGTTCATCAACAATTTTTAGGCCCATTTTTGTGCCACCGCCCTCCTTGGACATGAAGCTGCGTCCTTCATCAGCTGTTCTTGCATTTAAAGCTCTGCCCATATTGCTAATGAGGTCTTCTGCAGCGGCCGGTTCAAGTATTACAGTATATTTACCTGGTTCTATCGCCTTGGCCTCCATAGATAGTACTGCCTTATCTATTGCAATTTTAGCTGCTTCCGATGCATCAAATTTTGTAATATCGTTGTAATCCCGAGAAACCCATCCCGATCCCGTACCATCATTACTTCGCATGGTTACGGTAAAATCTACATTGGTAGATTTATTATATGCGAAAAGTCCCTTTGAATTCATCAATGCCCTAAAATCACTGGAATCATCCAAGAAGCCTGCAGCGGTCACATCCTTTGCTTTCGCGGGATCTATGCTACTTTTGGCTACCTCAGCTCGGTAATCCGGACTGATCTTTGCCGTAGCATCGACGTATGTAATAGAATCATCATAGACCTGTGGGCCCAAGGGCTCCATAAATTCTGAGTTTTCAGGAGAAAGTCTCGCTAATTCCTCGGCACGCTTTACTACTTTTTCTAGGGAAGCATCATCAAACTCATCAATAGTTGCCGTTCCTGATTTTTTTCCATAACTGGATTGTACCACCAAACTCTGGTTGGACTGGTAGCCTGCCGTGGAAACCGAATTACGCGCATATCTTATGTTTCCGCTCTCGGTGCCGCTTAAATTTATCTCGCAAATATCTGCGGTAGAAAAGCTCATGGCCTTTTCCATTATTTTTCTAGCCTCTTGTTCTGTATATATTGCCATTATCTTTTTTTTTGTGTTGTGTATCGTTTAAATAGAACGACCTGTGTTGATTACATTGATATCATTAAACCTAGTAGTTGAGCTACCATGCGATACCGCGCTTGACTGCGAGGGCTGGCCCTTACCATCAAAGAAGGAACCAAACATTCGGTAATCACCTTCATCACAAATTTTTGCACACGAATTCCAAAACTCTTGGGTGTTGGATTGATAGGCTACATCGTTCAACATGCCTACGATCTTACCATCTTTTATCTCATAAAAAACAGTGCCTCCAAACTGGAAATTATACCGTTGCTGATCAATAGAATAAGACCCTCTACCGGCAATATAAATTCCCTTTTCAACATCCTTGATCATATCGTCAATAGAATATTTCTCTTTACCAGGTTCCAAGGATACGTTTGGCATGCGTTGAAACTGAACATCTTTCCAACTCTGGGCATAACAGCAGCCGTGAGATTCGTTCTGGTCGATAATGTTGACCTGATCTCGAATCGCCTGATAATTGACCAAGACACCGTTACGTACCAAATCCCATTCCTTACATTTTACACCTTCGTCATCATAACCTACAGCTCCTAGACTGCCAACCTGTGTTTTATCTGCAACAAGATTTACAATATCACTTCCATAGTTAAAATTACCCGATTTCCACTTATCCAAGGTCGCAAAACTGGTTCCTGCATAATTGGCCTCGTACCCCAAGACCCTATCCAATTCTAACGGATGCCCTACCGACTCGTGAATGGTAAGTCCTAAATGATTGGGCTCTAACACCAAATCATATTTCCCTGGGTCCACCGATTTTGCCGTAAGCATTTCGGTAGCCTGTTTGGCAGCCTGTACGGCATCTTCCACAATATCATAACTCCTTTTGTACAAGGTTATGCCTGCTGGGCCTTGTAACTTTTCAGTGGCCAGGCCGTCCATATACTCATAGCCCATACCCATTGGAGCGCTCATGGCCTGACGGGTCTTAAATGCCCCGGCGGCACGGTCTACGGCAGTTACACTAAACGTTGGCCAAATACGGTGTATGTCCTGATCAATATAAGATCCATCCGTAGAAGCAAAGTACTTTTGCTCGTTGATCATAAACAGGTTCGAATTCACAAAATTGGCACCGTTCTCCATAGCCGCCGCATTAGCGTTTAGTAATAAGTCTGCCTTTTCCGAAACAGGAACTTCCCTAAAATCTTTTTTGATCGGTGTTTTCCAAGACACCTCTCCATGCGCTTGCACAGGAGCCAATATAACGGGCTCGGTCTGTATTTTAGAATTTGCTTTTGCAATGGCCACAGCCTGTTCCGTAGCTTTTTTTATTCCGTCCTCGGTTACGCTGTTGGTAGATGCAAAACCCCAAGTACCGTTAGCGATGACACGAATTCCAATTCCAAAAGATTCGGTATTTTGAACTCGCTGTACTTTATCTTCCCGAGTAAATAAATATTGGTTAAGATAACGTCCTATGCGAGCATCGGCATAGGTAGCCCCCATGGATTTTGCGGTGTTCAAGGCAACATCGGCCATTCGTTTCTTTACAAGTACATCCATACCTGGTGCCAAAAGGGCATCTGCATGAATGCTGTTTCCCATCATAGCAGTAGGCAACAATAACGAAGCCGCACCCATTCCGGATAATTGTACAAAATTTCTTCTTTTCATGTGTTTGTTTTTCTTAATTCCGCCCTAAAGTGATGCGTAGACAGCACCAAAACGTTTTAAACGAAACTTTTGAGTTAGTCAAATAAACTACCATTTTTAAGTATTACGACACTTTAGAATTGGCAAGTTTCTAAAGTAGGCATTATTGCATATATGTACCCGTAACTTTTAGATTTTATTAAGAAGGTTTTAAGAAATGGTACTGCTTTTCTTCACCTTGCGGGATAGTTATTCTTTAAGAATAACCCTAAAACAATAAACTAAATTCAACATTCAACATCACCATACTATTGTAAAACAGCCAATTATGATTAAAACTAAACTCCTCAAGAGCTTATCATTTTTGGAAGTACCGGAAGAATCTGAAAATACTAGTTCTTTTTTTAAGATTTTGTTGGTATATCTTAAATTTGAAATTATATTTGCAGCCGCTTATGGCGACATGGTGCCTTAGCTCAGTTGGTAGAGCAATGGACTGAAAATCCATGTGTCCCTGGTTCGATTCCTGGAGGCACCACACTTAAACCCTGCAAATGCAGGGTTTTTTTGTTTAAGGTATTATCTTAGGTTCAAAAAATAAAAAAACTGGTTTACCTGAGACCTCGGGACTGGAGTGACCGCAACTAACCCCAGCAAATGTGTAGATTAGTTGTTTTAGCCATTTGAAAATGGTTTCTATTACATGATATGGATAAGTCATTATGCGGCCCTTAACATTCTACACTACCCTATTTAAAAACAAACAGATTCCTTCGCTACACAAAAGAAAAATTTTGAGTTTCTAAGTTATTGTTAATTTAAAAAAAATACCCAAGAGTACTATTCCTCCCAAATCCGCTCCACAGCACTTTCTCGAAACTCCTTAATTTCCAATTCCGCATCCGAATTGTTCAAAAATTCCAAAGTCATATATGCCTCCCTTGGGAAAATCTGATTGGTCATCACATATTGGCCTTTGTTGATGAAAAGCTCTATTGAAGAAACATCCAGTAAAATCCTAATCTCAACTTCTCCTTCGGGTAGATGATCTATCGGCATTTCTTGGATTCCAGAGGCAAAATTTGCTGCAAAATCGGTTAGTCCGGAATTTCGTCTATCAAAAGTTAACCTATTGTTTTTTCCATCCATGACTATCGCGAGACTATCGGGTACGTTATTTTTAAAGCTCAAAACAAAATCCCTTGAAGTGGTCTCGAAACGAATCTCGGATTGATTTTTATGTGATAAGGCGACAGCAAACATTTCATTAGGTTTCACGAGAATATCGGTAGCAACAGTACTTTTATCCACAATGGCATCAAAACTTTTTAAAGGATTATTCAGCAGCTCGTAACGGTCATTAATTTTGCTTAAGGACAGGCTTCTTGGAACGGTGGTAGCGCTGCGCCATTTTTCAGTAGGCGTATCGCGGGCGTAGTCCCAATTGCTCATCCAGCCTATAAAAATTCGTTCGTTGTTAGGGGTATTGTTGTACGTTACTCCGGCGTAATTGTCCCTTCCCAGATCCACCCATCTGTTTTCCGTCTGATCGGAGGTAAAGGTCTTACCGTCAAAATCGCCGATAAAATACTGTGTACCGCTACCACCATTAGGAGCGCCGGGATTAATACTGATCAACAGTACCCATTTTACCTCATCGGTACCGTCTACCTGCAAGGGAAAGAGATCCGGACATTCCCATACACCACCGTGGGCTCCCTGATCTTTTCCGAATTCGCTTACTTGCACCCATTCCTTTAAATTAGGCGAATTCCATATTTGTAAATGATCGCCAGCGACCAAAAGCATGGTCCATAACTCCTCTTTCTCGTTCCAAAACACCTTGGGATCCCTAAAATCCTTAATACCTTCATTGCCTATGACCGGATTGCCCTCGTATTTGGTCCAGCTATCCCCGTTATCCAAACTGTAGGCAATGCCTTGGGTCTGAAAATCAGTTTTACCGGCTTGTTCTCCTTCCATATCATGATAGGTGAAAATTGCGACCAGGGCAGGATTATCCAGTTGTTCCCAATCCTGAGGTATTGTTGCATGTCTACCACGGCACTTCCAGAAAATATATGGCCGTTTTTATCCGGGTAAAGAGCAATGGGTTTGTGCTCCCAATGTATCATATCCTTGCTCACGGCATGCCCCCAATGCATTGGACCCCAAACGATATCCTCCGGATAATGTTGGTAGAACAAATGGTAAACTCCTTTATAGAACACTAGACCATTGGGGTCGTTCATCCAATTTTCCTGCGGTGTAAAATGGAACTGCGGCCTATAGGCTTCGGTGTAGTAGGAAGTGTCCTTTTCCTCAGGTTTTGGCGCTACTTTAGTTTCCTTTTCCTTGCATGAAAAAACGAGCATCAATAGCGTGATAGCGATTGTATATTTAGGGATAGTACGCATATATTAAGATATTTTTGGGTTTTTAAACACAACATCGGACAGTACTAAAATAGTACCTTTGTACAAATCAAACGCCCATATATGCGATTTCTTTTTGTCTTGTTCGTCCTGTTCTTTAACGGCACCTGTCTTTTTAGTCAATCTAAAATGGACAAGACGTTAAAGCGATTTAATAACGAATCCGTTCCCTACGTCCATTCCGAGAACATAACAGATACAGAAACCGTAGTGTTTTTGGACACCAGAAAAAAAGAGGAATATGCCGTAAGTCATTTAAGGAACTCTATTTGGGTAGGGGATAAAGAATTCGACCCTAATGTGGTACTGGAACAAGTACCGGACAAGCAAAAACCGATTATCGTGTATTGCTCCATTGGTGTGCGATCGGAGGATATTGGCGAAAAACTACTAACCTTGGGCTATACAAACGTGCAAAATTTGTATGGCGGTATATTCCAATGGAAAAACAATAATGGCCTAGTCTACAACCTAAAAAATCAACCGACCGATAGTGTTCATGCTTTTAACAAATATTGGGGAAAACTACTTTTGAAAGGAGTTAAAGTGTATTAAGTTCCTGTTGTTTTAGAATAAATCGGTTGACAGTTTTAGAAAAGGGAAAAATAAGTAGGAATAAGTAACATGTATAGCTTACAGCGAAACGCACAAAGCGAAAAAAATGGGCATACTTCAGACAAATAAAACGGCTACGGATGCAAAGACCATAGATTTTACTTTGGCGAAATCTAGAAATCTCTTGCTTATTTTTACACGTAATCCAGAATTGGGGAAGTGCAAAACCCGTTTGGCCGCCAAAGTGGGCGATAAAGCGGCCTTGGATATCTACAAATTTCTATTGGACCATACCGTTGCTATCACAAAAGAACTATACGCTAAAAAAACGGTCTACTACTCCGAGGAAATTTGGGAGGACGATGTCTGGGACGGTACTTTTTTTGATAAAAAACTGCAAGAAGGAAAGGACTTGGGAGCGCGTATGGCCCATGCTTTTTTAGATGGGTTTCAAAACGGCTTCGAAAAAATTATTGTAATCGGGAGCGATATGTACGACCTCACCCAAGAAAATCTGGAAGAGGCCTTTATAGCTTTGGACAAGAGGGATTTTGTGCTAGGGCCAGCGGAGGACGGCGGGTACTATTTATTGGGAATGAAACACTATTTGCCCCAATTATTCCTAGGCAAAGATTGGGGAACCGATACGGTACTTAGCGATACGTTGACTAATTTAGCAAGCGAAACCACTGCGCTTCTGAAAACAAAAAACGATATAGACCATTACGAAGACATCAAGGATAACCAGGCCTTTTCGCCCTTTTTAAAGCATGTAATAAACCCGTAACCCACCGCCAAGCAGATGGGCGATAATTTAGATAATAGCTGTAAATCCGAATATATAAATTGGTCAGCGTATTTTTAGAGAGATAAGATTATGATGAAAAAACAATTGGAAGAATCGGTAACCTACCTTATCAGTAAAGGTTTTGACCAACCCGAAATAGGCATCGTACTAGGAACAGGTTTAGGTAGATTGGTAGACGAAATTGAAGACCCTATTGAGGCGCACTACAACCACATCCCATTTTTTCCTTTAGCAACGGTGGAATTTCATGCAGGAAAATTGGTTTTTGGTACTATTGAAGGTAAAAAAGTAGTGGTCATGCAAGGTCGGTTCCATTTGTACGAGGGCTATGATTTTCTGGATATTACCTACCCCATCCGCGTAATGCATCAATTAGGGATAAAAAAATTGTTTATTTCAAACGCGGCAGGCGCCATCGACCTCAACTTTAAAAAGGGAGATATGATGCTTATTGAAGACCACATCAACCTTCAAGGCGGTTCTCCATTGGCCTTTAAAAACGTAGCCCAATTCGGGGAGCGTTTTGCCGATATGTCCGAACCTTACGATCTAGGTATGCGACAAAAATTGGAACAACTGGCGACCGAACATAACATCTCCTTAAAAAAAGGAGTCTATGCCTCGGTTGTTGGCCCACAACTAGAAACAAAAGCGGAATACCGTATGCTTAAAATTTTAGGAGCGGATGCAGTTGGCATGAGCACCGTGCCCGAGGTTATCGTGGCCAACCATTTGGGACTGCCAATAGTGGCCGTGTCGGTGCTTACGGACGAGTGTGACCCAGATAATTTAAAACCTGTGGATATTTCGGAAATCATTGCCATAGCCGAAAAAACGGAGCCAAAAATGGTAAAACTGTTCAGGGAATTAATCAAGCATTTGTAAGTTTCCATTGCCACGACCTACTATTTGGAAGCCTTATGCAGCTCCATGAAAGAAAACAACCTTCAAATCAGTATTATCATCCCCGTTCTTAACGAGGAAAGCTATATAAAAAAGGTATTGTTGGCCATTCGGGAAAACGCAACTTTAGAAAACATCAAAGAAGTGTTAGTCATAGATGGCGGTAGTACAGATACCACCATAAAACAAGCATTGGGGTTGGGAGCTACCGTAATTTCTTCGGATAAGGGAAGAGCCAAGCAGATGAACCTAGGCGCACAAAAGGCAACGGGCGGTATCCTCTATTTTTTGCATGTAGACACCCTACCGCCCAAAGGTTTTGATGGTCACATCCTTCAGAGTTACTCCAAAGGTTACGAGACCGGATGTTTCCGGCTTCGGTTTGATAGTCCAAATCGGATTTTACGCTTTTTTGCATGGTGCACGCGTATTAACCATCACATTTGCAGGGGTGGAGACCAATCACTCTATATCTCCAATCAACTGTTCCACAAAGCGGGAGGATTCAATGAGACCTATACGATTTATGAAGATAACGAGTTCATTCAGCGTCTCTATAGGCTAACGTCTTTTACGGTTATGCCAAGCACGGTAGAAACTTCGGCAAGAAGATATAAGGAAATAGGTGTAATTGCATTACAGTATCGCTACGCCATGGTGCATTTAAAACATTATTCCGGAGCGGGACCGGAAGCGCTACATCGGTATTATCAAGAGCATATTGCACTCTAATCCTATTCCCCCTCAAAGTCCAGCAACATGCCCTCGCTTATCCATTTGGCCAAGGCTTGTCGATTATCCGGATCCAAAATCCGTATTTGGTCTTTTTTGTTCTTAATGTTCCCTATTTCTATAAAGGTCATGGCGGGATGTGTCTTTTTTACCAAATACAAGGACGTACGATCTTCAAATGTTCCGGAATAGGTACGGTTGGGCTGGTACTTTTTATATTTTGACTCAAAAGTCTTATGGATACTTTCTGCCAGCTTTTTTCCATTTTTACTTTTTTCGTGGTGATAAAAGAAAACATCAATATTCTGGCCCTCGTTTCTACTATCAACATGGGTAACGATGAGACGTTGGTATATGCCCTTATTTTCTTTGTAAAGGTCGTTAACCACTTGTACCCGCTGTTTTAATCGCTCCAATTGGTTCAAAGGAATGGTCTTATCCGGATACACCACCTCGTCCCTGTCTATTTCCAAAATACGCTCATCACGTATTCCATCGTCCTCATCCTGCACAATAATATAGACCGTAGCACTATGCGTTAACAACTCCCTTGCCAAGCGCAGGGTGATGTCATAGGCATACTCGTCCTCGGCTATGGGTTTTCCCTCATATTCCGCCATGGCACCGGGATCGGGGCCGCCATGACCGGAAACCAAGTAATACACATTGCCCTTTAGGCGTTCACTTTTCTCCAGTACGGTCTTATATTTTTCGCCGAAAATGGCAAACTCCTCACTTTTAACCTCTTTTACCTTTTTTGACTGTTTCTGAATGGTTTCTATCACAGGAATACTATCAGCCTTCACTTGAGGTATACGATATTGCCTGCCGTGGTATAAATCCACGCTATCCCTTAAATCATGTATATTCAAGGCTATAAAGTCATCGTAATACTCATACGGACTCACCCCATTTTTACGCAAGAGCGATAGAATTCCGTCTCCTTGCTCGGCTATAACCGTTTTATGGGAATCTTGTGCAGCACCGGAAAAAACAATAAAAAAGACCAACAGACTATATTTAAACATACCTCTTACCACATCTATTAAAAAACAAAGTCCATGCCAAATCAAGTTCATAAAAATAATTTAGTTGGCTCCCTTGTGTTCGGAGTGGTCTACAAGAACCCCCTTTAGAATCAAACCGGGAAGATTGGTTTTGGCGGAACGAAGTTTAATAACATCCGCATTCCCGTTCAAGTACAAGGTGGTAACTGAGGCAATCATATTTTTTGCCAAATAAATATGAACTTCATCGGTGAAAGGTGTAACCCCTTCGACCGGTTTCAATTGTTTTAAAGCGTCCTTTGCAAACACTTCTCTAAGCTTTTCCGCCAACGCTTGCCCTTCTGGGTTTTTTTCATAATATTGAAGCCCTAGCGTAATACCCTTCTTATTTAGCCCAGCATCCCCTATCATTAAAACCCTTTGGTAACTACCAAAGTGCATCAGGTATTTTTTGTTCACAACATTTGTAATATCGCCTAGTTCCATTTTAGAATTCAGTATCATTTGATCTGTGGTGCCAGCCCCTAAAAGTGTTTTACTTTTTGGCAAAAGATACACTCTTGCCCCTCGTATCAATAATTCCTTGGCCAGTTTACCCGTAAAGGTCTCCAAAGGCATATCCTCTTTTCTATTTAGTTCTTCATCCACATAAACAATATAATACACGGCATCCTTCAAGGTACTGTCTTTCTCTTGCAACTGTGCCAACTCGGCGTCAAAAATCGGTGATTCCGCTTCCTCTGCCGCCGCTACTTTGCGACCTCTATTCTTAAACGAATCCGGTGCATGGGGCAAGATATATTTCGTTCCTACTACCAATTCGCTCGCCCCTTTTATCCCGTCTTTGTTCAAATCTAAAAATTCGGCATAATACCGTACGGGATGAATCCCGGCATTTCTTAAAATAGAAAAAATACCATCTCCTGTCTGGGCGACTATCGTGTCCAATTTTGCTTGGCCGAACAGTGTTGAAAAACAACAAAAAATAAGTAAAAACAGACTGCAATTGCTTTTCATGTCGGCGGTATTGTGTTTATGCTACAAAGATTGTTAAAAATATTGACCAATTCCAAAGACAATTCCGTTTGCACCGTTTTTTGTTATCCCATAGCCGTAATCTATTCGAAAAATAGCATTAAAGATATGTTTGTGCATGAACCTTAACCCAACTCCAGGATATATGCGCAAGTTCTCATTTTTTAGGAAATCGCTAAAATCCCCGCCCGGCTTGCGCCAAGAGCCTCCGTCCACAAAAAAATTGCCCTGCAGCACAAACCAATCCCTATCTAAAAAGGTATGCCTGTATTCCGTATTAAAAACTATGGAGCCGGTACCCCTATCAATGGTATTTCCCACGCCGCGGATATTCAGGTTGTTGTCCACGGTAAAAGGGGCAAACGGACTGTTGACGTTACTTGCCAGTCCTAGTCGTAACCTATTGGCCCAATTTCCACGGTCGCCCACTCTTTTGTAAAACATAAAATCGTTAAAACCGATAAGAAATTCTGGCAGGGCAAGGTCCGAACTGCCCACATATTGAAAATTGAGGATACTCCTAAATCCGTCCAGGTAATAATAAAAATAATCGATGTCCTCATGGTCATAGATCAACTTAAAAAGATGTTTGTCCACGTTCAAAGTCAAGGGAACGTTTGGCCTAGTAGCGCCGGAAAGGTAGTTGTAGTCCTCAGTGAAAAGGCTAAAACCTAGCTCCATCCTATTTCGGAAATCAAATTCGTAAAGTCCCAAAAGTTCAAATCCGGTATTGCTATAGCGGTAATCTGCCGTATCCTCCGAAAAAAAAACCGGTTCTTGGGTGGTAAAATCGTTGTAATTAAAAGCCAGGCCAAGCCTATTAGAAAATAAATACGGTGCCCTTATGCTAAATCCGTAGGAATTAAATACATCCAATTGATAAAAAGCGCCTAAGGTAATATTGTTGCCCAGTAAATTAAATTCCTGAAGTCCTACACGAAACGCAAAATCGTCGTTGGCCGAACTGAACAAATTAGCAAAGGGTATTATGGTGAAATTCTCTTCTAAAATATAGGTGACATCATACTTTTTATCGTTCCTTGGAAGAACCGTATAATAGGCATGAGAAATAGATGGCAACCTTTTTAACCTGGTCATATCCTTTTCTAGAAGTACGGAATCCAACAATGTGCCACTTTTGGATTCTATCAATTTTTCTATAGCCTCTGTTTTGGTCTTTTTTAAGCCCTCCAACTTTATATCCCCTATTATTCGTTCCTGCGCATAAAGTACCGAACAGCTTAAGGATAACACCAAAAATATTGGGACAATTAACTTCATCATCTTTTTAATAGCAATCCAAAAATAGGGATTGCATGTCATATACTTATAATCTTTACGGAACGAAACTCCTAACGGCAAAAAGGTTTACCCAATTATCCTCGCTCACCGCCAAAAGGGTAAAAACATAGGTGTCATTTGATTGTAGTTCTGGCGGAGTACCCGGGGTAACATTGAGCACCACATTATTTAAGTCGAAATACCTAAAAAATTGGTCGAAAGTATAGGTGCCGGATAATACATTATCATCCGCATCCGATACTACCTGAAAGTAGATTCTTGTATCGTCATACAGTCCGTCTTCCCAAGTGAACAAAGGGTTGCTCCCTTTTTCCTCAATATTTAAATGTAACGCGTTATATTCCGTTGGTTTTGTACGGTTTTTGATTTGAATGGGGTTGGAAACATGAATTTTGTAGTCCTCTTCAAAAGTTACTATCACCCATTTCTCATCCATAATAGCGACATCGAACTTCTTCATAAATCCGTTAAATACATCGGAAAGTGGTGCAGCTATGGGCTCATAACTTTCAAAATTATCTTTGTCTATGGCGTTTGAAGTGGCCTCAAAATAGCTGATGTTGGTAGCTCCTGCCCTAGGATACAAAAAAACACTGACCAAATCATCCGCTTGGTTGCTCGCCGCACACGCAATAACGTTATCCACTACGACTTCTCTAGTGTTCAAGTAGGTAGCCAGAGTAGCGAGTTCCGTTTCATCATTGGAACAGGACATCAAAAAAAGAAAACAATAAAAGAGCTGTTTTTTCACTCCCTAAACGATTTATAATGATTTTCAATAATTTGCTGCGCAGGCTTGTTTTGCGGCGTAAAACGATTGTCCGATTCCCCTCCGGACTTCTCGTGTTGTATAAACCATTTCCAGACATAACCTCCAGCAAACCAGTCCTCTACCCAGAATTCCTGAAAAATAGCTTTCTTGGCATTTACCTGCCCCTCTAAATTAACTCCCTCTTCGTTGCGGTCTACCAACCAAGGTTTTTTTGCCGTATAGTGCATACTGCGGTAGCCAAACTCGGTAAACAAGACGGGTCTATCATTCTCCGTTGACACCTCTAAAATCTTATTTTTCCACGGTTGCCAAGCTACCCTAAGCTCTTCTACTGTAGGCGTCTTGGATTCCGACAAGGGAAAATAGGCGTCAATGCCTATGTAATCCAGTTCCTTCCAAAAGGGTGTGCGTTTATACTCGTCCCAATTGGCGGCATAGGTCAATTTACCTTTGTACACCTTCCTTATTTTTCCTATCAATCCCCTCCAATATTCCGGTCTGTTTTCTACAAATTTCTCCAACTCGGTTCCAATACAGAAAATAGGCACTTGGGTCTCTTCTGCCAGCCCTGCATAAGCCAAAATAAAACGATCATAAGAGTCTTCCAGCTCTTTCCATTGCGTTTCGGTTTGCATTGTAATGGTTCCGGTAAACTCACCTTTCCAAACCCAAATTTGAGGTTTCAGCATTACGGATATGCCATTCTTCTGCAAAAGCTCTATGTACTGCTTGGCTCCTTTTTTTGTTTCCCCAAACCACTGCCTGTCCGTATCAAAAATAATTTCCGGATGCACTGTTTCCCGCATAAAACCGAAAGGCATCACGGCCGCACTATTGGCATTGACCTTTACTACTTCATCCACTTGGGCCTGCACCACTTCCTCTCTCGATGCTACAAAACTTACCCCATTTATCTTCCGCTGTGCCTCACTGGAGCAACAAAACTGAAACCAACAAAGAAAAACAACCGCAATTTTTTTCATAGAAGTTACTTAAGACTTCTAAATTAGCGATTTTCCCTGCTGACGCGAGCACATCATTAAAAAATACCGCGTAAGCCCAAGTTGAATGTTTGGCCCAGTCCCGTATTGTTTCCTCTAACAAAATTGGTGTAAAGCACTTCTATATTCAATGCCTTGGTAAGCTGATATTTTGCACCACCACCAAGTGCGGTGAAATCCTGGGTAAAATCGTTCCCTAGGTTTAATCGCTGTAAATGCTGTGCCAATGCCAATACAGTAAATTTACTAGTAGGAAAATAGCTTAGAAAAACACCTGGATTAACGTTTAGACTATTATTGGCAAAACTCTTGTCTTCATCCCCAAAATTAAGTTCTGTGGTCAATTCCGTAAAAAGCTGCCATTTATTCCCAGGAAAGGTATAATCATAGAACAAACGATTTTGCCATACGGAACCTTTTTGCTCCAAGAAAATCCCATTTTCGGTTTCATTATCTATCAATGGGAGAAAAAGAGAACTTTGTATGGAAAAGTTACTCAAAGATGCAAACGGAACAAACTTTATAGAAGGCGCAATTGCCGTAAGCCCGGCCCTAGAATTATCATCCCCGCTAAAGCTAAAAACATCTAAGGCCCCGCGTTCATCGGTTGCCGTACTGATGACATTGGACCGTAACCTGGCAATAAACCCTACATTCCATCTTTTGTTATTTCCTAGACCCGTGTATGCTTCTAAGGTTGCGGTAAAAAAAGACTGCCTAGGCTGTGTCCCATCCGCAAATGTGCTTTTGGTTTCCGTGTACAGATTGTTGAACCATTTCACATCCAGCTGCCCTTTTCCTATAAGTTTGGAGGGCGTGTATTGTTGGATATTACTCAGTTGTCGCAAGCTGTCTTGGGCAACCCCAAAAAAAAAGGCGAAAAAGGCTACAATAAAAAACGTGTTTCTTTTAAATTCATCCATTGGTCGTTATTTATGTTATTGTTGATTGTTTAATTGATGGCGTTTAAGGTCCAGTCGTAAGGATAGTAAGAGACTTTAGATCCATCCGGCAGTTTTTCTGTTCTGTAGGTATTGATGAAATCTACCAAACTTGCACCATTCTGGATAAAATCTCCTGTATACCATTCGAATATCTGTGAAATTTGTACTTTATTTTTCTTTAGTCTTATAAAATTGTCGTCATTGAGCGCCTTTATGGTCTGCTCTTCCAATTGGGCATCCAAGCTGGCCGGCAAATAGGCGGAAGGGATGATCGGCGGACAACCCAACCCTGCACAGACCAACACAAAATGATACCGTGCCTCTTGGGGAAAATTGGCCCGCAGTAATTTATTTTCGATATCGTTAAGGCTGATGTTCTCCCCGCCAACCTCATAGGTAATCTTATCGAAAAAACCAGGTACATCTAAGGGAGATTTAAGCGGATAGTTATTGACAACCCCGTTAATCACCAAAATATTATAAGCATTGATCCAAAAGGCTTGGTAGTTCGCAGCATCGATCTTTTTTACCCTAATCTCCTTGGCCAAGTCAACCAGCGCATTTAATTTTTCCGGACTTTTTTTTATGGCGGCATAATCTACACGGCCATTATGCACGGTGCCTTTGAGAAAACTATCCGCGTTGGAAAAAAATTCTTTTGCTTCTTGGGCCGTAGCCCCTTGAATTACAATTGCCAGAAATATCAGTATCCTGTACCTAACTTTATCTTTCATTTTTATAAGTATTAATTTAATCGGCTTTTAACCCTATGTCGGAACTTCTTTTTAAAACCAACAATGCCCCCATTCTTTTTTTTGCTATTTATTTAAGATTCACCAGTTGCGCTACCTAGGTATTATTTCGCTTGGTTTTTGCAGTAGTACTTTAATAGCCATGCAAATATGACTAGTAAGTATCACGATTTTGTAACAGATTGTAATCCAATTAAATTTAACGGTAGTTGTTAAGTTAGTACCTTTAACAACGACGAACCTTCCAAGAAAAACAGAATATGCAACATATCGTAATTATAGGAAACGGCATTGCCGGGGTTACTTTGGCCAGACATGTACGGAAACTATGCGATGACAAAATAACCATCATCTCCGCAGAAACAGATTATTTTTTCTCGCGCACGGCGCTTATGTATGTGTATATGGGACACATGACATTTGAACATACCCAACCCTATGAAAATTGGTTCTGGAAAAAGAATAGGATAGACTTGGTAAATGGCTATGTAAGCAGGGTGGATACCGCCAACAAAATGGTACAATTGGCCAATGGCTCCAATATGTCATACGACAAACTGGTTATTGCCACCGGTTCCAAACCCAATAAATTTGGATGGCCAGGGCAGGATTTGGAGGGTGTACAAGGACTGTATTCCAAACAAGATTTGGACCTCTTGGAAAAGAATGCCCCGGACAGGGAGACCTGTAAAAGAGCCGTAATTGTTGGTGGTGGACTCATAGGCATAGAAATGGCGGAAATGCTTCGTAGCCGCAAAATTCCCGTTACCTTCTTGGTACGGGAAAACAGTTTTTGGAACGCAGTGCTACCCGCTGGGGAATCGGCTTTGATCAACGAACATATTTTGGAACATCATATTGACCTTCGCTTGGACACCAACCTAGTAGAAATCCTTGCCGACGAAAACGGAAGGGCAAAAGCAGTAATTACGGACAAAGGCGATACTATTGAATGTAATGTAGTAGGGCTTACGGCCGGCGTAACTCCCAATATAGATTTTTTAAGAGATTCGGGCATTGCTCTTGGCAGGGGCGTAAAGGTCAACAGATTATTGGAAACGAATACCACTGATGTGTATGCCATAGGCGATTGCGCGGAACAACATGAGGCCATTGGTAATCGCAGACCTATTGAAGCGGTCTGGTACACCGGCCGTATGATGGGCGAAACCTTGGCGCAGACCCTTTGTGGCAAACCAACGGCATATAATCCCGGACACTGGTTCAACTCGGCCAAATTCTTGGATGTGGAATACCAAACCTATGGCTGGGTATTTAGCGAACAAAACAAAGAAGATCGTGAGCAGCATTTTCATTGGCGACATCCCAAGGAAAAAATATGCATTACAGCAGCTTATGACAAGGAAAGCAAACAGTTCTTGGGCATCAACACTTTTGGGATCCGAATGCGGCACGAAATCTTTGACCGCTGGCTTACGGAAAACAGAGGTATAGATTACGTAATGGAACATCTAAAAGATGCCAATTTTGACCCTGAGTTTTATGTCAAGCATGAGGATGCGATAGTTACGCAATACAATAGCGAGCGGGGTACCAACATTAAACCAAGGAAAAGAAATTGGAAACGGGTTTTTAGCAGGGTTTGAAGATAACAGCAAAAAAAATTGAAAGACTATTTCCCGGAGGTTATATAAAAATAAAGTTAAGGGCGGAATCAAAGGCAAAGATTTAAAAAGATATCCGCCGTAGTTTATCCCGGGCGTTGACATAGGGCGCATTTGAAAATAAAAATAATTCATGAAAACAATTCAACAGATAGGACTTGTTATCTTTTTGATAGGACTGGGAATATTTACGGTCCTTCCGGTTATTGGCACCTATCAACTTACAGCAGATTCCTTTGATGAATTTGTGGCCAGCAAGGGAATTAAGAGCGACTTGTTCCTTTCAGAAATACGGACCAAAGTCGTTGGAAAACCTTTCGAAGGGATGATGGCTTTTTCGCCCAACATTACTAAAACCCTAGAAGAAGTAAACGGCACACACCGAAAAAACAAGGAATACGATAAGATTATCTATACTGCCCCACATGACATGGCTGCCGAACTGGGCAAGGCCGCCGGTACAGGATTCATTGTCCAAAATAAGTGGCTGATGTGGTTTTTGACCTTTGGTCTAGGCATCATTGGTGCGCTAATGTTCATTCTGCCCAATATGGTGCTCTTAGGACAAAAAGGCATAAAGAATGACGGTATTTATCACCAAAATAGCACCAGTAGGGGTTGGATCGCGTGGTTGGTATTTATCTTTTTGGTAAGCTTTTACCTGGTGCTCTATTTTAGGTCGGAATACGCGGTCAATTGGACCTATTTGGTAGATCCCATCAGTGAAAGCCTAAGTGGTAATCCTGCTGGGCATTGGTTTGTGTACGGCTTTATGTACTGTGTGGTCATGACCGTTATGGCGGTACGCATGTACATTAAATACCGGCATAATGTGTACCAAATGGTGCGCACTACTTCTGTATTGTTCTTTCAGATCGTGTTCGCTTTTTTGATTCCGGAAATTATGGTGCGCCTTCAAATGCCCTACTACGATTTTAAAAATGCCTTTCCGCTGGACTATGATTTTTTTTTTCAATGGAACCTTAAATCGCTCTTGGAAAGCGGAGGAATCGGTTTGTTCATCCTTGTTTGGGGCATAGTTCTTACCCTTGTAGTCGTGCCTGTAATGGTGTATTTTTTCGGGAAACGCTGGTACTGCTCCTGGGTATGCGGTTGTGGCGGATTGGCCGAAACCTTGGGAGACCCCTACCGGCAACATTCCAGCAAATCCCTCTTTTCTTGGAAAGTGGAGCGCTGGCTCGTACATGGGGTGCTGTTATTTGCCGTGGTTATGACGGGTCTGACGCTCTATAGTTTCTTTTCCGAAACCGGGACGGTATTGGGTCTTAAAACATCCAGTGTACAGCATTCCTACAGCCTTCTCATAGGAGCCGTTTTCGCAGGTGTCATAGGAACAGGCTTCTATCCTATTTTTGGCAACAGGGTCTGGTGCAGGTTCGGTTGTCCCTTAGCGGCTTATTTGGGCTTTGTACAACGGTTCAAATCGCGCTTTAGGATTACCACCAATGGCGGACAATGTATTTCTTGTGGTAATTGCTCTACCTATTGTGAAATGGGCATAGATGTGCGTGCCTACGCCCAAAAAGGGGAAAACATCGTACGTTCCAGTTGTGTTGGTTGTGGTGTTTGTTCCGCGGTATGTCCAAGAGGTGTACTTACCTTGGAGAACGGCCCCGAAAAAGGACGCATCAACCCTACGCAAGTGCTTTTAGGAAATGATGTGGATTTAATGGAGTTGATGAACGAGAAGTAGTTTGTAAATGTTGAATACTAGAAAAATTAAAAATCGATTTAAAGAACACAAAATAATCATCCTGCTTCGAATCTTGCAACTCTCTTAAAAATTAAGTTGTCCTTATTTTATGAAAAAACAAATGTTAGTATTTTTCAATAACTTCGACCCAATAAAACAAAACCTGTGTTTCAAAAAATCTGTTTTCTTTTAGCATTGGTTTTTCTTTCCGGTTTAACATCGGAAGATAACACCTACAAAAAGGCCTACTACGAAAATGGTATCCTAAAATCCGAGGGCTGGTATCGGTTCAACGTTAAAACGGACTATTGGATATACTATCATGAAAATGGAAATATTGCTTCACAGGGGCATTACGAATACGGTAAAAAGGAGAAATACTGGTATTTCTATGATGAGAATAGGGTGCGTACCGAGGAGGGACATTTTAGTGAAGGGGACAAAGTAAATTGGTGGCTTTTTTATGACAAACAAGGTCGTATAAACCATAAATGTCAGCTGGAAAAAGGGATTGAAAACGGCTATTGCCTAAAATATAGCGACAGTAAACTTATCTCCGCCGAGCAATATAGCCATGGGAAGATACTTAAGAAATGGACTACTTTTGAGGATTTTGAGAAGACAAACACTACTTCTAACAACGAATAATGGTTGATATCAAAGTAATTATTCCCGCATTTAACGAAGCGGACTCCATTTACCATGTCATAAAAGAACTTCCCGCAGCCGTATCCGAAATTATTGTTGTCAACAATAATTCTACCGACAATACTGCTATAAATGCAGCAAAAGCTGGGGCTACCGTACTCACCGAAGTCCGAAAAGGCTATGGATATGCCTGCCTAAAAGGTATGGATTATATAGCCAAACAATCCAAAGCACCACATATTATCGTATTTATCGACGGAGACTATAGCGATTATCCAGAGGAGCTGAACAAGGTGGTGGCCCCCATATTAGAAAACGATCTTGATTTTGTTGTTGGAGCCAGGGTAAAAAGGCTGCGCGAAGAAGGTTCCATGACACCACAACAAGTATTTGGCAACTGGTTGGCCACCTTTTTAATGCGTTTGTTTTTTGACGCAACCTTTACGGATTTAGGACCTTTTAGGGCCATTAAATACGAAAAGCTCAAGGAATTGGCAATGGAGGACAAAACTTATGGATGGACCGTGGAAATGCAACTCAAAGTTTTACGAAA
The DNA here is from genome assembly GCA_963697395.1 of uncultured Flavobacteriaceae bacterium. Classification (GTDB taxonomy): domain Bacteria; phylum Bacteroidota; class Bacteroidia; order Flavobacteriales; family Flavobacteriaceae; genus Maribacter. The sequence continues at coordinate 819,557 of CAVONX010000029.1, read as the reverse complement.
AAAAATGACATATACCGAAGTACCAGTACGTTACAAAAAAAGAATTGGCGTCTCAAAAGTATCAGGAACCATAAAAGGTAGTATCTTCGCCGGCGTAAAAATCCTGGGTTGGATTTTTAAATACAGTTTAAAATAATATGACACTAACCATTACTTACATCATCATCGCAATTTACAGTATTTCGCTGTTATTGATCTTCTTTTATAGCTTGGCCCAATTAAATTTGCTGGTCAACTATCTAGGACAAAAAAGACAGAACCAGACCGCCCCAAAATACAATCTTTTGGATCCAAGGGAAATCCCCTTCGTTACCATACAGCTTCCCGTTTACAATGAAGAATATGTGATGGCGCGTTTGTTAGAAAACATAGCCAAGATAGAGTACCCCACCAGCAAACTGGAGATCCAGGTACTGGACGATTCTACCGATGACTCCGTATTGGAAACTGCCAAAAGTATTGCCGCCCTGCAAGAAACCGGACTGGACATTCAACATATCCGCAGAACGGACCGCTCCGGCTTTAAGGCCGGTGCCCTAAAGGAAGGCCTAAAGGTTGCAAAAGGAGATTTCATCGCCATTTTCGATGCCGATTTTCTTCCGGCGCCAGATTGGTTAAAGAAAACCGTTATTTATTTTAAGGATCAGGAAATAGGTGTGGTACAGACCCGCTGGGGCCACATTAACCGCGATTACTCTACCTTAACGAAAATACAAGCGTTTGCCCTGGACGCTCACTTTACCCTGGAGCAAGTTGGGCGTAACGCCAAAGGACATTTCATCAACTTTAACGGTACCGCAGGTATTTGGAGAAAGGAATGTATCCTAGATGCCGGCAACTGGGAAGGCGACACCCTAACAGAAGACCTTGACCTTAGCTACCGCGCACAATTAAAGAACTGGAAGTTTAAGTATTTGGAAGATGTGGAAACCCCTGCAGAGCTTCCTGTGGTCATCAGCGCGGCGCGTTCACAGCAGTTCCGTTGGAACAAGGGCGGCGCAGAGAACTTTAGAAAAACGGTTTTGAGCGTTATCACTGCCAAGAACATCCCTTTTAAAACAAAGTTCCATGGTGTAATGCACCTACTTAATAGCTCCATGTTCCTATGTGTGTTCATCGTAGCTTTTTTGAGCATTCCCATGCTGTACATTAAAAACGCTTACGGGCATTTGGGTTGGGTGTTCGAGGCCACCAGTTTCTTTATCGTAAGCACCATCATTCTTTTTGTTTGCTATTGGTTTACCTATAAGAGCATACAAGGAAGCGGATTTGAAAATTTTGTGGACTACATAAAAATATTCTTTACCTTTTTCTCCGTAGCCTTGGGCTTTTCCCTACACAATTCCATTGCCGTATTAGAGGGCCACATGGGAAAAAGAAGTGAATTTGTACGTACCCCAAAATTCAATATCAACAATTTAACGGAGAGCTGGAAAGGCAATAAGTACCTGACCAAAAAACTATCGCCCAACATGATCTTGGAATTTGCCCTAATGGTCTACTTCCTTTTTGGCATGTACAGCGCCATTCCCTTGAACGATTTTGGACTCTTCCCCTTCCACTTTATGTTGTTCCTAGGTTTTGGCTTCGTATTCTTTAAATCTTTGACGGCGAGGGCTTAAAAAACTATATCTTATTTGTTCAGAAAGAGGGAGGGTCTTTGGACCCTTCCTCTTTTATTTTGATTAGAAAAGAGTACAATAGCTCTTGGACCCATATTGATTCCTTAATATGTCAATTTCATGGCCATTTACTTTGATATCGTACCCCGTTACCTCTTCTAAACGTTCTTAGCGTTTATTTTATATGGACTTGACGGAAATGAAGTATTTTAGTGGGAAGAGACTCAACTAACATATATTTATTTGAAGATGTAGCATTATTCATTACCTGGTTTGCTTCTTTTAAAGGTATTCATGTATTCGCTGCGCTTGGAAGGACCGCACTATTTTATTCCCAATACCGTCGAAAACCAAAAAGGGTTTTTACTATATTTCCATTAAATTGCGCGGACTACACATAGCGCTGCGTTGGCAACAAGCTGAAAAAAAAACACTTACTGAATGACAACAACCGAAATAAGAAAAATAATTGCTGATTCTGAACATTCAGAGTGGTACAATTCAGTAAACATTCAAATTCAATATCCTCATTTAGATTTTGACCAAACAATAACTGGATTGAGTAGTGTGCATAAATTTTTAGAACAACAGGTTAACGGCTGGCAAAAATTTGGAGAAGATATTCCAAATGAATTTAAAGATTCCAAAAAACAGTTTTTTTCATTTAAAACACGTCTCGAAAATTATCTAAATACATACAATAGTCCTAATTATAACGAAAGCCAACTAAATGGTTATTGGAATACAGAAAAGAATCAAATCCAAAACAACAAAACTTTATTTGTCTATGATTCGCCACAAACTGAATTTTTAATAAAAATTCATAGAGAAATTCCTAAATATTATGCAGGTGCTTACAATTTTGTAATGGGTAACTATAATTTTTCAAATAAAGATTCTCTGATTGGGCATCTTTTAGCTTATGAATTTGAACTTAAAGACTATACAGAATTAACAAAACGTCGAAATAAAGAAAAGTCTTCAATTGGAAAATTAAGAAATGATTTCAGAAATCAACTATCTGAAAGCGAAACTCAATTATCGGAACATCTAAAATCTGCGAACACCGAATTCGAAAATTATACACAGAAAATCGACGAATTAAAAACGAAAAAGGAAACAGATTTTGAGGATTGGTTTGGTAATTCTAAAAATGAATTTACAGCTTTTGATACTGCTTCAAAGGAAAAAATCGCAGATTTAGAGCATACATATGAAGAATTATTGAGATTAAAAAAACCCGCTGAATATTGGAATCAAAGAGCTACGAAATTAAATAAAGAAGGTTGGAAAGCAATATATTGGTTAGTTGGTTTAGTTGCGTTTGCTTGTGTGACTTTATACTTATTACTCTGGTTAACACCTGATGGAATGCTTTTGAGTTTTATTAAAGGACAAGCAAGTGCAATTAAATGGTCTATTATATATGTTACTTTTATTTCATTTTTAGCATACGGTATAAGAGCATTAAATAAAGTAGCTTTTAGTTCATTCCACCTTGCGCGAGACGCAGAAGAAAGAGAACAACTGACTTATGTTTATCTATCGCTAATAAAGGATTCAGCAGTTGACGAAAAAGAAAAATCTCTGATAATGCAATCTTTATTTAGTAGAGCAGAAACGGGATTATTAAAAGGAGATTCTGGACCTGCAATGCCAAATGATATAAGTGGAAAATTATTTGGAGGAAACTAAAAAGCCAGTTGCCAACAATGGTAACCGTTGCACAAGTCATTAATCCCGGAAAAAACGGATTCATATAAGCCCATTTACGGGGCTTTTTTCTTGCCGGATCAGTATTGAAAGACCAATTTTCCATGTCCTGGAAAAGTCAAGCACAGGTTCTGGATCACACTTTTCACAATGTCCTTAAAAACAAGCTGCCCTGCCCCGCTTTTAGGGCGTTTTTCGATGAATTTCTGTAGGCTTCCACAAAATCAGTGCTGTGAAATACTTTTCTGAAGTGCTGTTTTTGTTCGAAAATCCAGTATCTTTTCAGGAAGCTTTTTTGACCCAAATTCGGTTACCTGTGTGACCACAATAAATAAAAGAACAAACAAAATAATAAACCATAAACCAACTATGATGAAAAACCAAATATGTACGGCCCTGTTTATCTTTTTTGCATTAGGATTATTTGCACAGGAAAAACCTGAAAAGGAACTACCAAAGGCCGAATTATTTACTTCTACTCATTCGGTTACTATTAATGGAAAAACAATAGCGCTTACTGCCGAAACGGGGACCGTACAATTACGGGATGAAAATGATAAACCCATCGCTTTATTCGGATTTACCCATTATAAAAAATCGAATTCAGACACGAACAGACCTATTGTGTTCGCTTTTAATGGCGGACCATTATCCGCTTCATTTTGGTTGCATTTTGGGGTTTTAGGACCAAAACGGGTAGACATTAATGATCCCAATTACACAAAACCCGCTCCTTATAAAGTAGTCAATAATGAGTTTTCGATACTTGACAAAGCTGACTTGGTTATGATAGACCCTGTTGGCGTTGGGTTTAGTAAGCCGATAGGTGATGCTAAATGGGAGGATTTTTGGGGAGTAGATCAAGACATCAGAAGTATTGGTTTATTTATTGAACAGTTTTTAATCAAAAGCGATAGAATGAACGCTCCTAAGTACTTGTTAGGTGAAAGTTATGGCACATTTAGAAATGCTGGATTAGTTAAGTATCTCCAAGATAAGGGTATTGCCATGAATGGTGTCATTATGGTCTCTGCTGTATTTGAACTACAACATTTGTTATTTGGAGAGGGAGATGATCTCTCTTATTTGATTCATTTTCCAACCTATGCGGCAACCGCATGGTATCACGACAAGGTAAGTGATAAGGCTGGAAATATTGAATCTTTTTTAAAAGAAGTGAGAAGTTTTACTGAAAATGAATATGCGCCAGCGTTACTCAAAGGTGATCAATTGGCGATATCGGAAAAAGAGACCATTGCGCAGAAGTTGGCGGACTTTTCCGGTTTAAGTAAAGGGTATTGGATCAATGCAGACTTACGTGTTACAAATGGCGAGTATTTTCAAGAATTACTTCGTGATAATGGACTAACGGTTGGTAGACTTGATTCGCGATTTACGGGAATCAACGAAGACCTATTATCACAATCTGCATTTACCGATCCTCAGAGCGATGCTATTTCTTCTCCTTATATCTCTGCCTTTAAAGATTATTTATACAACGATTTAAAAGTCCGAAAAGATTTGAGTTACACTACAAGTGCGAGTTCAAGAGAGGGTTTTAAATGGGACTGGAACCATAGTGGCAATGTTACTTGGAATGCGCAAGTTGCGATTAGCACCTTGCCCGATATGACTTCGGCCATGAAAAGAAATCCCAACCTAAAAATTCTTATTCTTAATGGATATTACGATTTGGCAACGGTTTTCTATGGGGTAGAGTATTCTATTAATCATATGGGGCTAGATGCGGACTTGAAGAAGAACATCATTATGAAATATTACGAAGCTGGTCATATGATGTATACACATATGCCGTCTATGCAAAAATTCAAAAAAGATGTAGATGCCTTCATTGATGAAACTTCCAATTAACCCCTAATAATAATGGGCAAACTGCATTAAAACATAATATATGCTGCGCGTTGTCCTTAATTATAAGAAACCGCTAACAAATGATAAAATTCTTTAGAAAAATTAGGCAAAATTTACTTTCTAAGGGTAAAACTGGAAAGTATCTAAAATATGCTATCGGCGAAATTTTACTTGTCGTATTCGGGATTTTAATTGCTCTTCAAATTAATAATTGGAATGAAGACCGAAAGGACAAAATACTAGAACAAAACTACCTGTTAAAAATTCATGAAGAATTCAAAAACAACAAAGAGCAATTCGACCATATAATCAGTATACATAGACAATCCTACAAGTCCAGTAATTGGATTATAGAAAATAATAATAAACCAGATATTAATATCGATAGTTTAAGAAAGCATCTTTTAGCATTTCGTTATTCTTATACCTATAATCCCTCTAAAAGCTCTATAGATGCCGTAATAAATAGTGGAAAACTTGGAGTAATAAGAGACAATGAACTGAGTAGTAAATTAATTGAGTGGCCTGAATTGATAGCGGATTATCAAGAAGAAGAAGTAATCAATAGGAATTTTTTTGACAACATCATAGTACCATTTGATATAAAGCATTTTATAATTTACAATAAAAACAAAAATAAGCGATTTGATAATTTTATCAATTTTAATGAAGAAACGAAAAATGAATTTTTAAATATTGTTGCAACCAAAAGTAGACTGTTATCACATATTGTTGATGATCCACAGAGTGAATACCAAAAAATAAATGAGGCACTAACCATCATCATCTCCAAATCAACTAAAAAATGATAAACAATTATAGATAAGGAATAACAAAATTACGAAAGCACAACAAAGAACTGAGGTAAAAAAACAAACAAATTCTTCCTTAATTCGGGACGTTATTAGTCTAGGCCCAATCAGTCAAAAAATAGGATTCTTCGAGCTTTTTTATGGTATTGGTTTTCTATTTATCCTGGCACTATCGAACTGTGAGTTTCATCACAGGGCCTGCCGAACTAAGAATAATGCCCTGGCTAATTTTGCGCTTAGGAAAGGGCTTTAGCGCTTTTTTGAGAGTCCCCTCGCCCCTGTAGTGGTCCAGTACAAGGGTTGGGTACAGGGTTATCTTTTTTCTAATGGCTTATATGAAGGTATGGCAATTTAATTCTGTATTTTTAGGCAAATTAATCTGTACTTAAAAAATAGAATCCATGAATACTGTTTTTCGAACCCTATTGATCATTCTGGTAATGGCTGCCGCTGTTACAGAAACCCACGGTCAAAAAAAAATAGACCAACAAGCTATTACAGATTTGCAAAAAACACCTAAATATGCTTTTATACTTACTACAGAAAGGCATTTTAAGGGAGTGCTAAGTATGTATGACCTGCTCATTGAAAACGGTGTTCTAATAGAAGATTACGAAATTGTAGTCAAAGGTGAGGTGGTGACCCAATTGGTCAAAAAATCTGAACTGGAAGCGTTTTTTCAACAATATAAGGGAAAGGTCAAGGTAAGTGTATGCAGTGTTGCCATGGAAATATTAGGCGTAGCGGAGGAGACGCTTTTTGAAGGTCTCACCGTTACCCCTACCGCCTCGGTACGGATGCTTCAATTGCAAGCAAATGGCTATAATACTTTGACGTACTAATTGGATGATTTTTTGTGGATATACTGCGACATTAGCATCGGTTCTATTTCTAATGCTATAATCCAAATAAAAATCAGCGGAACTGCGCTTTAACAGCTTTTTAATATACAATCTGCTTATTCATGCAATTTCCGTACCCCTTGAAATAAAAAAGTCTCACTAACGTGAATTTTCAATTCATACCTATCCATGACCGCTCGGATCGCCATACTTCATTTACAAAACGTTACCTGCACCCTCAAGAACAAAACCAATAACATAAAAAACTACTATGTTCTTAATAGACAAACCATTCGTATCAAATCATCTTATAAATACCATAAGAGCTAATAAGTACCCCATAATTGCGACCAAAATTGCGAAAGAATTAATAAATGATGATTCTTTGGCCTGGATCAATGAAGAGAAAGCTATCTCTCTACTTAATTCTAATTCCCAAATCTCCGTCTACAGTAATTCTGAAAATGCATTGAATTGGCTTGCGCAAAACCTTGGAGAAAGTGTATTATCAACTAAAATAAAAACTTTAAAAGATAAGTTTAAGTTTAGGGAACTGATCAAAGAGTGGTTTCCCGACTTCCATTTCAAAAAAGTGCGAATTCAAGACATCCCAAAATTATCCCCGAAAGACATCACTTTTCCGTTTGTGATAAAACCATCTGTCGGTTTTTTTAGTATTGGTGTGCACATCGTAAAAAATGAGGAAGACTGGGCGAACGCTAAAAATGAATTACGCACCGAAAAGCTTACCAGTATTTTTCCTGAAAATGTATTGAATACAGCCCATTTTATTATAGAGGAGTTTATTGAAGGTGAGGAGTATGCCATCGATTTTTTTTATGACAACAATGGCAAAGCAATTTTATTGAACGTTCTACATCACTTGTTCTCATCTGATACAGATACTAGCGATCGGGTTTATTCTACCTCTAAAGAAATTGTTGAAAGGCATAAACCTGCTCTTGAACATTTTTTGAACAGCATTGGCGAACGCATAAATTTAAAGAATTTCCCTGCTCATATAGAAGTACGAATTGATGACAATGGGAAAATAGTGCCTATTGAAATAAATCCGTTACGGTTTGGTGGCTTTTGTACCACCGGAGACCTGTTGGGAGTAACTTTAGGGTTTAATTCCTATACATGCTTCTATGAAAACAGAACACCGGACTGGGATAAAATTTTTGAAGGAAAGGAAACTAAAAAATTCAGCGTTGTGGTATTGGATAATAATTCTGGTATAGAACCCCATAATATCGCGGATTTCAACTATGCGTACCTTGAAAAGGATTTTGAGAATGTGGCAGAATTGCGAAAACTAGATATTCATAACTATCCCGTATTTGGCTTTGTCTTTACCGAAACCAGTGCCGGCAATGAAAAGGAGTTACAGGGTATACTTAGGTCTAACTTAAAGAAATACATAAGAGCAAAGTAATCATACAATCGTAACAACAAATGACACAAACCCCTATTTTAAAATGAATTGGATCATAGTAATAGTAGCAGGCCTTTTTGAAGTAGCTTTCGCCGCCTGTCTTGGAAAAGCAAAAGATGCATCCGGTACAGAAGCATTCTATTGGTACGTGGGATTTTTAGTCTGTTTATCCATCAGCATGCTCTTACTTGTAAAAGCAACCCAAGAATTACCGATCGGGACGGCGTATGCCGTTTGGACCGGCATAGGTGCGGTTGGAACGGTTCTCTTGGGTATCCTGGTATTTAAAGAGCCAGCAACTTTTTGGCGGTTGTTTTTTATTTCAACATTAATAGCTTCGATAGTTGGCTTAAAAATAGTGTCGAATTGACACTACATATTTTAATGAAAGAAAATGAGATGCAAACCTTGTATATCTGACTGAAGACCTAATCAACATAAAGTGAACTAAAAGGTGTAAAATTCGAATGTTCTTCTAAAAATCTTCACAACAAAAACCGCAAGTTGGAATAAAACAGGGCATAGTGCCGAGGTAGTTTAATAATACCGAAGCTTAATCATATATCACAAAAAACTAATTTTGACATGGCCAGTGTGCAACAAAAGCTTTCCTGCCCAATGCCATTCCAAGACCCTGTCCTATTATTCTTTAACTTTAGGGATAAATAAATACTACTTCATCAATGAAGCTTGACGAAAAACTAAAGGAATTACCTTTGACCAAGTCTAATCCTAATACTTTGGAATCTCTATTTGGAAAAGTAGACATAACCCCAATGTGGGTTGCGGATATGGAATTTCAAATTGCAAAACCTATCCAAGATCGTTTAATCGAAAGAATAACCAACTCTGGATTTGGTTATGAATACAAACCCGAATCTTTTTTTTTAGCACAAAAGAAATGGTATGAACAAAAATACCAAATCGATTTAATCAAAGATGATGTTTTATATAGTCCAACGATCACTACAACAATTTCGATTTTAATTGAAAATTTTACCGCTGAAAATAACGGAATCATTATTCAACCTCCCGTGTTTATGGAATTTCGGGATGTGATACGAAATACCAAGCGTAGAATAATAAAAAACCCTCTGAAATTAATTGAAAATCGATATGAAATTGACTTTCAAGATTTAGAAGAAAAGGCGAAATCAGATAACAATAAAGTTTTAATTATTTGCAATCCTCACAATCCGGTCGGTAGGGTTTGGACCAAAGAAGAACTAGGCGAAGTGGTGCGTATTTGCAAAGAGAACAATTTACTTCTTATTTCAGACGAAATACATAAAGACATTGTGCTTTTTGACCATCAATTTACCTCGGCCTTAAAATTCATAAAAGAGTATGATCGCATTATTGTTTGTACATCAGAAGCCAAGACCTTTAACCTTTGTGGATTTGCCGACTCCATGGCAATTATCCCGAACAGTGAAATAAGAAACTCCGTAGCCGCTACTTTTAAAAAATACAATTTAGGCAGAACAAATGCGCTTACACGCGTTGCTTTGGAAACGGCATATACACATGGTGATGTTTGGTTAAAAAATATATTAGAAACGATTGAAAATAATGTCAACAGCGTAGATGAAGAATTAAAGGATTCTAAAATAAAGTTAATAAGACCAGAAGGGACGTATCAACTTTGGCTAGATTTTAGGGAGGTTTTCAAAGACACAAAAAAAATGTTTACCATTATAACCGAAGGCTCGGGTATTGGACTTAACGCCGGACATTGGTTTGGACAAGAGGGTGCACTATTTATGCGAATGAATATTGCTACTTCAACAGACAAAGTGTTAGATTCAATGAATAAAATAAAAAAGGCCGTACCCAATGGCCATAAAAAATAGAGTAAAATAGCTTTGAGTTAATTTGCTATTGATAAATAAGTAGACGCAATGAGAAGAGTATTTCTACTAAAGGTATTGGGACTTTAATAGAACAATGAAACGTAATCAGTAGCGTATTTCTTAAAAGTAGATTGTTAAATACTATACCTAATGAATACAGCCGAACGACTTGGATACCCGGAAAACACAAAGTTAGTAATCGTTCACGCAGACGATGCTGGCTTATCTCACTCCCACAATAGGGCAACTATCCTATGCCTTGAAACAGGAATCGTAAATTCCTATAGTATTATGGTTCCTTGTCCTTGGTATTATGAAATTGCCGTTTTCGCAAAGAACAATCCAAAATATGATTACGGCCTACATCTCACCCTAACTTGCGAATGGAAAAATTACAAATTTGGACCGGTTTCACCCCTATCCGAAGTACCCAGCTTGATAGATAAAAACGGATATTTTTACAAAAACCGTGAAGACCTTAGGAAGCATGCAAAGCCAGAACATGTAGCCCAGGAGTTGGACGCACAAGTACAAAAAGCACTGGATTTTGGATTAAAACCGACGCATTTAGATGTGCACATGTATAGTGTTGGCGCACATGAACATTTTTTTGAAGCATACAGAAATTTAGGAGCGAAATATAACCTACCAATTATGGTAAGTAGAGAATTACTTTCCATGGCAGGGTTAAATCCAGAGCAGGTTATCAAACCAGAAGATTTGACTACGCAAAAAATCCATATTGGCAACTATGACTTGTTCAAAGCCGGTACCCTAAGCGAATACTATGCAAAAACAGGGGACAACTTGGTAGCTGGGCTCAATATCATTTTACTACACCCAGCTTATAACGATACAGAAATGCAAGGTATAACAATAGACCATCCCAATTTTGGAGCGGAATGGAGGCAGATAGATCTCGACTTCTTTACCGACCATAAGAACAAATCCTTATTTGATAAGGAAGATATTCGCTTTGTTACGTGGAAGGAACTGAAATCTGTACGGTACCAACCTTAAAAACGTGGATTTAGGGTTTCCATACCTATATGCTTTCACTTAAATTCTAAAATCCTAACTTCGATTTTTTAGTAGAAATAAAATGACGAAAATTAACATACAAGGCTTACAATGGGATGCCAAATCTTCTTTTCAACGCGGACCTGCTAAAGCACCTGCATTGATCAGAAAAGCACTTTACAGCGATTCCATGAACCTCTTTTCGGAAAATGGGGTTTCTATAGAAAACGAGGCTATAACGGACAAAGGGGATTTTGAGATTTCAGAGTATTTCGATATTGAAAAAATTACCCGTGAACACCTGTTAACCGGTAACAAAATATTGTCCTTGGGAGGAGATCATTCCGTTACCTTTCCCATCATCAAAGCCTATCATGAGCACTACCCAAAACTGGATATTTTACATATTGATGCCCATGCGGACCTTTACCATGAATATGAGGGCGACCCGTATTCCCATGCCTGCCCATTTGCGCGTATTATGGAAAACGGTTTTGCAGTACGCTTGGTTCAAGTAGGTATCAGGACTTTGAATCCGCATCAGACAGCGCAGGCGAAAAAATATAAGGTAGAGCTGCAGGAAATGAAACATTTAGATCTAAAGGCCATTCCCGAATTTCAGAATCCCCTATATATTTCTTTGGATATGGACGGCTTTGACCCTGCCTTTGCGCCGGGTGTCTCGCATCACGAACCGGGTGGACTCACTTCGAGACAGGTTATAGATTTGATACAGAGCATACAGACCCAAGTCGTTGGCGCCGATATCGTAGAATATAATCCGGATAGGGATTTTCAGGACATGACCGCCTACCTAGCTGCAAAAATGATGAAAGAACTTTTGGGTAAAATGATGGAAAGGTAGTAGCAGTACTTCTCTAAAAAAGAACTGGTTGATTACGTTTGCTTTTTATACAATTATAGCGACGACCCCTTAATGCTATTAAAGGTTCTTGTAACTTAGTCCAAGAAATTAAACCTTCATCAAATCAAAAAGAAGAGGCATTGAACCCTTTTTGAAACAAGGATTTTGGTATCTTTCCAACTGCAAACATTCGACAAGGCTAAACAGTCCATCAATGGACACGAACATGGTAGTTTGTCCCTGATTTTAAGGAAAATCAAAAATACAAATCCAAAATAAATAAGAATACCATGCACATACCCATTTTACAGGACATCTTGGTACTTTTGGTTTTCTCCGTGGTCATAGTATTCCTCCTTCAGCGCCTAAAACTGCCGTCGGTCATCGGTTTTTTGGTTGCGGGAGTTATTATTGGCCCCTACGGTCTAAGTTTGGTGCAAGAGGTAGAACAAGTAGAGATTCTGTCCGAAATCGGAGTCATCTTACTGTTGTTCGTTATTGGTATGGAACTCTCCATAAAACAACTTGCTTCCATAAAAAAAACCGTATTCATAGGTGGCTTTTTGCAGATGGGCATCACTTTGGGCGTTGCGGGTCTTATCTACTACTTTCTTGGAAATTCTTGGAACGAAGCGGTATTTGTTGGTTTTCTCTTTTCCCTATCGAGCACGGCGATTGTATTGAAAACATTACAGGATCAACGCGAAATGAATACCCCACACGGTAGAAACGCCTTGGCCATATTAATATTTCAGGACATCATCGTAGTCCCCATGATGCTAATTACGCCTTTGATTGCAGGGGACTCCGCAGACCTTTCAGCAAGCATTATTAGTTTACTTTTAAAGGCGGCCGTTGTTATCGTAGTTACCGTTTTGCTTGCGCGCTACGTAGTACCGGAACTCATGCATGCCGTTGCCAAGACCAATAGCAAGGAACTATTTTTACTACTTACCGTTACCATCTGTTTTGCGGTTGCTTTTATAACCTCAGAAGCCGGACTTTCTTTGGCTTTGGGGGCCTTTATGGCGGGACTCATCATTTCAGAATCGGAGTATAGTTACCAGGCCACCAGCGTAATACTTCCGTTTAGGGAATTATTCATCAGCTTCTTTTTTGTGTCGATTGGAATGCTGCTCGATCTCACTTTTTTCTTTCAAAATATTTGGACGATAAGCCTACTGGTTCTGGCCGTGTTCGTGGTTAAAACTTTGGCAGCGGCCATTGCCGTAGCCGTACTTAAGTATTCTTGGAAAACGGTCCTTCTCACGGGACTCTCCTTATTTCAAGTAGGGGAATTTGCATTTATACTTTCCAAGGTGGGCATTGAATACAATTTGCTGGATGAAGAGACCAACCAGTACTTTTTATCCATTTCCATTGTGTCCATGCTGCTTACACCTTTCGTAATTATTTTCTCGGAAAATATGGCCAACAAATTTATCGGCGTTTCCCAAAAATTAGGGTATTTGAACAATAAAAATCCACATGCCGAATTGGAGGAACTCCCCGGCACTGCACTCAATAATCATCTGGTCATCATTGGCTACGGCATCAATGGAAGTAATCTTGCCAAAGCAGCGGCAGACAGCAATATCCCTTACGTGGCCATTGAAATGAATGCGGAAACGGTAAAACGGGAACGAAAAAAAGGGGTGCCTATTCTTTTTGGGGATGCCACACAAGATCATATTTTAGAAAAAGTACATTTAGAAGATGCAAGGGTAGCGGTCATTGCCATATCCGATAACCATGGCACTAAAATGGCCATAAAAAATGTGCGGGCACACTCGGAATCGCTCTATTTGGTGGTCCGTACCAGATATGTAAAGGAAACTTCCGAACTTATAGCCCTTGGTGCAGATGTGGTTATACCGGAAGAGTTTGAGACCTCTGTTCTGATATTTTCCCGGGTGCTCCAAAACTTCCTGATTCCCGAAGATGATATTGAGAATATTGTGGAAAAGGTACGGGCAGATAATTACCAACTCTTTAAAGACGACCAAAAACGCCCATCAACATATAAGGTGAAAAACCATCCAGAATTTCATATAACCTGTCTAAAGATAACCTCGGATAGTAATAAATTCTTGGGAAAACCCTTAAAGGAATTACAGCTAAGGGCCAACTACGGTATTAATATCTTGGGCATTATGCGAAAAGATGTAATTTTAGAGTCCGTACGCCCAGATGAACAGTTAAAACAGCACGACATCGTCTATATACAAGGCAACCCACATGATGTTGAATATTTCCACAAAGTGATTAAATAAACTGATAAGGGAAAATTTCCCCTACTAAAAGGGGAGGCTGCGAGTGCAGTAGGCAAGTTGGCCCTGAGGCCAAGAAAGCGTTCGTTCAAGTGTGTCAAATAATTAAGTCTTATCCTTCAAACACCTCTACAAAATTCACTTCAAAATTCCATGATTTCATAATTTCAACGGATAAACGACAATTTATTCCAAAACCATTACATTAGTCCGCAGAAACAACCCAATGCAATGGCCAATACCTTACTAACATATTTAAAACTGCACAAGGTATCGCTTCTATTGGCCCTTTTGAGCCTAGTTTTCTATTATACGTTTGCATATGATTTGGAGCGCACGGATTTCCCAAAACTGCTAGCCCTCTTCGCCGCCTTGTTCTTTTTATGTTATAAACTGATCCAGTTCGAGAAATGGAACTTTAAACTGCTTTTGGCAATTGGCATCCTATCACGATTTATATTTCTACTTACGGAACCCGATCTCTCACAGGATTTTTATCGCTTTATTTGGGACGGGGAACTCGTGCGTAATTTTATAAATCCTTATTTAGAAGTCCCCGATGCCCTTATTTCCCAACCAGACCTTATCATCCAAAATGCGGAGCAACTCTACCAAGGTATGGGGAGTTTAAGTGCTAAACATTTTAGTAATTACCCGCCCCTCAACCAACTATTATTTGCGCTCGCGACTTTTTTAGGCGGAAAAAGCATCCTTGGTTCGGTCATTGCACTCCGCGGTATCATTGTACTCGCGGATATAGGAATCTTCTATTTTGGACGTAAATTGTTAAAGCGCCTCAACCGATCCCCACACTTAATTTTCTATTATTTCTTAAATCCGTTGGTCATTGTTGAACTCACAGGAAATCTTCATTTTGAAGGGGTAATGTTGTTCTTTTTTGTGTGGGCCATATATCTGCTCGATATCAATAAATGGCAATGGGCTGGAGTGGTTTTGGCCTGTTCCATATCGGTTAAATTGGTGCCGTTAGTATTTTTACCGCTGTTCCTAAAGCATTTCAGTCTTAAAAAAAGTGTGGTATTTTTCATCATCATAGGACTAACTTCCGTTGTACTTTTTGCTCCCTTTTACACATCTGAATTCATACATAACTATTCCAAAACAATAGGACTCTGGTTCTCCAATTTCGAGTTTAATGCAGGATTGTATAACCTAGTGAAACAAATAGCGATTCAATTTGATGCCAAACCCTGGGAACTCATTAAGGTATACGGTAAAATTACCCCAATACTAACGGTTTTTATTGTGTTGTCGTTTACGCTTCTTAGAAAAAACCAGGACCTACGTGTTTTGTTATCTTCTATGCTATGGGTACTGACACTGTACTATTTTCTCTCGGCCACCGTGCACCCATGGTATGTTGTTTTCCTAGTTATGCTTAGTGTTTTTACTTCCTTTAGATACGCTATAGTGTGGTCCGCAACTGCAGTACTGAGCTATTTTGCCTATTCCCAGCCCGACTTCCAAGAACATTTAGGTATACTCGTCATTGAATATAGTGCAGTATTTGGCTATATGATTTACGAAATTGTTACACATCGTAACAAATCCTGAACTATTTGTATTTTTTTTCTTCTCCTTTAGGATAATTCGATAATAATTGTACTTTTGATTCATAATGACAACAAAAGCACATATTTATACTTCTTGCCAGAACTTTGTTTCGGTCGGTACTTTTGTTCCCACACGTCGTCGCCCGTAAGGGTACGAACTATTTTATGGAAATAGGTGAGTCCATTTCCGCACAGGCAAAATCAATTTATTTTTTACTTTCTAAAATCTTATAGCAATGAAAATCGTTGTTGCTAACGAATCACATTTTAAATACGCCCAAATTATCTGCGACACCATTGAGGAATCTGCTAAGGTCAGAGGAACCGGAATCGCAAAACGAACCCCGGAATACATCCAGAAAAAATTACAGAACGGAAATGCCGTAATCGCCTTGGAGGGCGACACCTTTGCAGGGTTTTGCTATATTGAAATTTGGGGACATGGTAAATATGTTGCCAATTCCGGACTTATAGTACACCCCGATTATAGGGGAGAAGGACTGGCAAAAAAAATAAAACAACGCATTTTTGACCTGAGTAAAGAGAAGTTTCCAGACGCCAAGATATTTGGTATTACCACAGGGCTGGCCGTAATGAAAATTAATTATGAACTGGGCTACAAACCCGTTACCTTTTCAGAGTTAACGGACGATCCAGACTTTTGGAAAGGCTGCCAAACCTGCAAAAATTTTGACATCCTAACCCGTACAGAACAAAAATTATGCCTCTGCACAGGGATGCTCCACGACCCCAAGGCAAAACCGGATGTAAAAAAGAAAGTAAACGGAAAAGCTTTTCAGCGTCTGAAAAGTATCAAAGAGAGTTTGTTTTTGAAGAAAACTAAAAAATAGTTAAGAGTCCAGAGTTATCTGGTACTAGTTAGAACCATCCATAACACTTAACTCATAACTGAAACGAAAAAAGTATTAGTATGAAAAAACTTGTTTTAGCCTATAGCGGCGGATTGGACACTTCCTATTGTGCCAAATATTTAAGTAAGGAAAAAGGGTACGAGGTACATGCGGTAAGTGTGAATACAGGTGGATTTTCCCCTAATGAAATAAAGAACATTGAAAAGAAAGCCTTGGAGCTTGGCGCAAGCTCTTATACCTCTATAGATGCTGTACAGACGTTTTATGAAAAAGTGGTGAAATACCTAATTTTCGGGAATGTGCTCAAGAACAATACCTATCCCTTATCGGTAAGTGCGGAACGTATTGTCCAAGCTATAGAAATCGTGAACTATGCCAAGAAAGTAGGTGCAAAATACATTGCCCACGGCAGTACAGGAGCAGGAAACGACCAAGTCCGTTTTGATATGATATTTCAGATTATCGCTCCAGAAATAGAAATCATCACGCCAATTAGGGATAACAAATTATCAAGAGAAACCGAGATTGCCTATTTAAAGGAAAACGGCGTGGATTACCCTTGGCAAAAGGCCAAATACTCCATTAACAAAGGACTATGGGGCACCTCCGTTGGTGGGGAAGAAACATTGACCTCGGAAAAACCCTTGCCGGATCGCGCTTATCCAAGTCAATTAAAGGAAAAAGAACCTTCGGACGTAACACTGACCTTCAACAAGGGAGAACTGGTAGCCATAGACGGGGAAAATGACACTCCTGTAAACAATATTGAAAAACTGGAAACCATGGCCAGCAAATACGCCATTGGCCGAGATATCCATGTCGGCGATACCATTATAGGCATAAAAGGCAGAGTAGGTTTTGAGGCCGCGGCAGCCTTGATTATTATTAAGGCGCATCACTTATTGGAAAAGCATACCCTTACCAAATGGCAGCAATTCCAAAAAGAACAGCAAGGAAATTTTTATGGAATGTTACTGCACGAAGGCAATTATTTGGATGCCGTAATGCGGAATATAGAAGCTTTTTTGACCGATACACAAAAGACAGTTTCTGGTGATGTGTACGTAAGTCTTTACCCTTTTCAGTTTAGATTGAACGGCATTTCATCGCCACATGATTTAATGAATGCCTCTTTTGGAAGTTACGGGGAAATGAACAAGGGTTGGACTGCAGACGATGCAAAGGGATTTATCAAAATACAGTCCAATGCAGGTAAGATCTATGCGCATGTGAATAAAAGCCCTTTAGCTCCCGAAGGGGGAACTGAGTAAGGCTGATTTAAGTATACCGCTGAAAGTAGCGGTTAACAGTAATTTTTGAACTCTTTATAAAATAAGAAACAAAAACGCACCAATGTGAAAATCAAATAGAAGTCTTGGCCTATTCGATTTGTGATTAACTTTTGTGCTTGAATTTGAATTTTGAAGATATGATCAAAGTAGGAATAATAGGAGGTTCGGGGTATACAGGTGGGGAACTGATCCGTATTTTATTGCACCATCCGGCAACGGAAATCGATTTTGTGTATAGCACCACACGGGCAGGAAAATCCTTGGTGTCCGCCCATCCAGATGTATTGGGGCAAACCGATATGACTTTCACCGCAAAAGTAAACCTAAACGTTGATGTTGTTTTCTTGTGTTTGGGCCATGGAAATTCCACCAAATTCTTAAAGGAACATCCATTTTCCAACAATACCATCATCATAGACCTCAGCAATGATTTCAGATTACATGCCGATGCCAATTTTGAAGGCAAACAGTTTATCTACGGACTACCGGAACTGAACAGAACACAGATAGAAGCTGCCCGATACATTGCCAATCCGGGGTGTTTTGCCACAGCTATTCAATTGGCTTTGTTACCCTTGGCAAAAGCGGAAAAACTAAACGCCCACGTTCATATCAATGCCGTAACCGGCAGCACGGGAGCAGGTGTTAATCCGTCCGAGACCTCTCATTTCAGCTGGCGAAACAATAATGTGAGCGTTTACAAACCATTTACGCATCAACATTTAGGGGAAATTAGGGAGAGTCTTACAGCCCTACAAAAAGATACGGGCGAACTGTTCTTTCTTCCCAACCGCGGAAACTTTACAAGAGGCATTTTCGCCACGGCTTACACTCACTTTGAAGGTAGTTTGGAAGAAGCACAACTGCTGTACGGGAAATTTTACGCCAATGCAATATTCACTCAGGTTTCAGAAGAGCCCATACATCTAAAACAGGTGGTAAATACGAATCAATGCCATATTCATTTGCACAAACATGAAGACACCTTGTTGATTACGGCCGCCATAGATAATTTATTAAAAGGCGCATCCGGGCAAGCGGTACAGAACATGAACCTTATTTTTGGACTGGAAGAAGATTTAGGGCTGAATTTAAAGGCAGGGGTGTTTTAGAAGGGTATTAAGTACGGTTTCTAAAGGGCTTAGAACATAAATATAAAAAAAAGTATGGGGTACTTAATACTTTGTACAAGATACTAACTACTTAAAAAAAAGTATGAAAATAGCAATCATAGGAACGGGAAATTTAGGCTTGTCCATTGCAAAGGGAATTTTGCATAGTAATGGCGCCACAAGTATGTACCTTACTAAACGGAATACGGCCGGTATTATGGATTTTGAAAAGTATGGCAATGTAACCGTTACTTCTAACAATGCCGAAGCGGTAAAAAACTCGGATATTCTCATATTTGCGGTTCAACCAGGGCATTTTGCTGAAATTCTAACAGAAATAAAAGACCTGCTTACGGAAAAGCATGTACTGATATCCACCATTACAGGATTTGGTATTGCTAAAATAGAAGAGCTCATCGGGAGAGATAATTACATTATTCGAAGTATGCCGAACACGGCCATATCCGTAGGCAAATCCATGACCTGTATCTGTAGCAACGAGATGGGCAAAAAGCGGATTGAACTCGCAAAGGCTATTTTTAACCGTATGGGACATTCCATGGAAATTCCCGAAAGCCAAATGCAAGCGGCAACGGTCATCTGTGCCAGTGGTATAGCCTTTTGGATGCGTCTGATCCGCGCTACTACGCAAGGTGCCATTCAGCTTGGTTTTGACGCCAAAGATGCGCAAGAACTCGCCATGCATACCTGTAACGGAGCCGCACAGCTCTTAATAGAATCAGGTAACCATCCGGAAGAAGAAATTGATAGGGTAACAACCCCCATGGGATGCACCATTCAAGGATTGAACGAAATGGAAATACAAGGCCTTAGCTCTTCTTTGATACAGGGAATCGTTGCCTCTTATAATAAGATAACTGAGTTTAAAACAAAGTAAACAAAACTACAAATGTCGGATTCAAAGGCAACATATATTGATTTTAATTTGAACTTGACACTTGATACTTGAATTATGAAGCTATTCGACGTTTACCCACTCTATAACGTAACTCCGGTTTCCGCCAAAGGGATTGTGGTTACAGATGACAAAGGCCAAGAATATCTGGATTTTTATGGCGGCCATGCCGTGATTTCCATTGGACATTCGCATCCGCATTATGTAAATCGATTGAAGGACCAATTGGACAAGATCGGGTTTTACAGTAACGCGGTCCAGAATCCCTTACAGGAGGCATTGGCGACCAAACTGGGAGAACTTTCAGGTTGTGAAAATTATAATCTGTTTTTGTGCAACTCCGGTGCGGAGGCAAATGAAAATGCTTTGAAAATGGCATCGTTCCAAACTGGAAAATCCCGCGTTATTGCTTTTAAGAACGGATTCCATGGCCGTACCTCAGCTGCGGTTGCGGTTACTGATAATGAAAGTATAAATGCGCCATTGAACAAGCAGCAAAAAGTTACGTTACTTCCGCTCAACGACATAGTATCCTTTACAACAGAAATCGCAAAAGGAGATGTCTGTGGGGTAATCATCGAAGCTATCCAAGGCGTTGGAGGATTGGACGAACCTACGACAGAATTCTATCAAGAAATCGCCAAACTATGAAAAGAACATAATGTAGTTTTGATTGCCGACGAAGTACAGTCCGGCTTCGGTAGAAGTGGTAAGTTCTTCGGTTTTCAACATCATGATATTCAACCAGACATCATTTCCATTGCAAAAGGAATGGGCAATGGTTTCCCAGTAGGGGGAATTCTCATCCATGAAGACATTAGAGCCTCCTACGGATTGCTCGGTACTACTTTTGGTGGAAACCATCTTGCCTGTGCGGCAACCATGGCGGTTCTAGAAGTCATGGAAAAGGAAAACCTTATGCGAAACGCGGCCGAACTGGGCGACTATTTTACTAAAAAAGCAAAAGAAATCCCACAGGTAAAAAGGGTAAAGGGGCGAGGTTTGATGTTGGGCTTAGAATTCGATTTTGACGTTTCGGAACTTCGCAAAAAATTGATTTACGACCAGTATTTGTTTACGGGCGGAGCAAAGGATAAGCATGTGTTGCGTATTTTACCGGCGCTTAATATTACTAAGGCGGATTTGGATGTGTTTTTTGAAAGATTAATAAAAGTATTAACATCTCCTTAGCCCCAAAAGGGGGAATGTTTCCTCGGAAGACTTAAAAAATGTGTTGTTGACTAATTGCGAATAGAAGCTTAGAAAAAAAAATGAGAATTAAACACAAATCAAATTGTACTGTGTTTGAAATTTGAAGATATGAAAAACTACCTTTCCATAAAAGACATCGACTCCCTGACCGATTGGGTGAAGGAGGCTCGGAAATTAAAAGAAAATCCAAGAGCTCATAAATCCCTTGGAGAAGGAAAAACCATTTGCCTACTATTTTTCAACAACAGTTTGCGAACCCGTTTAAGCACCCAAAAAGCTGCCATGAACTTGGGTATGGATGTGATGGTCATGAATTTTGGCAGCGAAGGTTGGCAATTGGAACTTGAAGATGGTGCGATTATGGACCAAGGGAAATCAGAGCATATCAAAGAAGCGGCACGAGTGGTTTCCCAATTTTGTGATATTGTCGCCATCCGCGCTTTTGCATCATTAACGGACAAGAAAAAAGACGAAGCCGAGGAAGTTTTAAACGGTTTTGCAAAGTACGCCTCTATTCCCGTAGTAAATATGGAAAGTTCTGTGGGACATCCCTTGCAGGCACTTGCCGATGCCATTACCTTGGCAGAGAACAATATAAAGCCAAAACCAAAAGTAGTACTTTCCTGGGCACCTCACCCAAAAGCCTTACCACATGCGGTGGCCAATTCCTTTGTGGAAATGATGCAGTTGCAAAATGCCGATTTTGTGATTACCCACCCAAAAGGATATGAGCTCGACCCAACAATCACAAAAGATATAAAAATTGAGCACGACCAAAAAAAGGCCTGCGAAAATGCAGATTTCATCTATGTGAAAAATTGGAGCAGCTATTCGGTCTACGGGCAGGTTTTAAACCAAGACCCGGATTGGATGATGACTTCTGATACGTTGGGTAAAGCTAAGTTTATGCATTGTTTGCCAGTTCGGAGAAATGTAGTGGTAGAAGATGCTGTCTTGGATGGGGAGCAATCCTTGGTCATTGAGCAGGCTAATAATCGGACCTTTGCGGCTCAGGTTGTTTTGAAGAAATTGTTGAAATCCCCCTAACCCCAAAAAGGGAATGTGCTTACTCGGATGCAAGCACCCTAGCCGCTAAAGGCGCAAGATGTTCATTCGGTAAAAATGATAGGAAAATATGAGGAAATTAGAAGGTAGAGTTTGTATCGTAACAGGTGCCACTAGCGGCATGGGCAAGGCCATTGCCCAGGTATTCCATGAGGAAGGGGCGAAACTTGTTTTATCCGGCCGGAATATGGGACGGGGCAACGCATTGGCTACTGAACTTGAAAATTCAGTTTTTGTTGCAGGAGATGTAAGTGAACCTAGCTATAACGAAGAGCTCGTAAAAAAGGCAATTGAACATTTTGGAAAGCTGGATATTGTAGCCATCAATGCGGGTATTCTAGGTCTCGGGAATATTGTAGAACTGTCCATATCCGATTGGCATAAAACCATGGATACGAACCTTGGCGCCATTTTTTATATATCCAAATATGCCATGCCCCATTTATCGAAATCCAACGGAACGATACTTATAAACGCTTCCATTGCCGCGTATAAAAGTTTTCCGAATCACCCTGCTTATTGCGCTTCCAAAGCCGGTGCCGTTGCACTGATGAAACAACTGGCGGTAGAATATGCTCCAAAAATAAGAGTAAACGCTATTTGCCCGGGTCCAGTAGATACTCCTTTTATCTGGGATTCCGCAAAGGCATTTGAAAATCCGGAAACTGCTGTTGCAGATGCTGGTAAGGCGACATTGTTAAAGCGTTTGGGAACTCCTGAAGATGTGTCCAAATTGGCACTCTTCCTAGTTTCGGACGATGCTTCTTGGATTACGGGAACTGCAATGACTATTGATGGGGGCATATTGAATACGTAAAATTCCCCTAGTCCCAAGCGGAATATCTTTACTCAAGCCGTCTAAAAATGAAATAATTAAATGGAAAAAAGTTAGTTTTTAAAAAAAAAGTGGATTTTGGCTCCGCCCTTAAGAAGCTGGGAGGTGGTTTTCCACTATGGTGTGGAAAAGCGGAGGGGTCGACTACGAACTGCTTTGCAGAACTGAACATTCAAGAGAAGTCAATGTGAGTAGGTTTGCGAGGCAAACTTCCCTTTCTTCCATAAGTGGAATTCATTTCTATTTTCTGATTGCGATCGGGACTAAAAAATAGAAAACTATAAAACAGATACTGAAACAAATTCAGCGTACATGGAACAATCAAAAAAAAACTTAACGGAACACTTCCCTTTAGGGGAGGACGGTAGGGACTCTCTATCGATAGTTAAAATAGGCGGTAACGTCATAGAGAACAAAGAAGAGCTCGTAAAGTTTTTAAATCTTTTCGCTGGTCTAAAGGGAGCCAAAATCCTAGTTCATGGCGGGGGAAAACTCGCTACACAATTAGCAGAAAAACTAGGAATTGAAGCTAAAATGGTAGGCGGCAGAAGAATTACCGATGCCGAAACTTTAGAGGTCATTACTATGGTCTATGCAGGCCTGACAAATAAAAATATAGTTGCCCAATTACAGGCAGGCAATTGCAACGCCATAGGATTGAGTGGTGCGGACGGTAATACAATTCAGGCGCATAAAAGACCTATAAAAGAAATAGACTATGGCTTTGCGGGCGATGTAGACGGCATAAACAACCAAATAATTTCGAAACTATTAGATGCTGATTTAACGCCCGTTTTCTGTGCAATGACTCACGATGGAAACGGACAATTATTAAACACGAATGCAGACACGATTGCTTCGGAACTGGCTATAGGCATGAGTGGACTTTACCAAACTACGCTTTATTATTGCTTCGAAAAGAAAGGGGTTTTAAGGAATATTAAGGATCAAGATTCTGTTGTGCAGCATATCGATTCAAAAACATATAAGCTATTATTGGCAGACGGAATTATCTCGGACGGGATGCTTCCAAAATTGGAAAACTGTTTTCATGCCTTGAAAAAGAACGTAAGCAAAGTATGTATCGGTCATCCAACGATGCTTAATTCCGATACTGAACTTTTTACAACCATTACGCTGTAATATACCAAAACGTTTCCCATCTATTATCCAGGGCATTTGGGATGACAAACAAAAATCAAATCGGTTCGTTAAAACAGGATTATGACACACAAAGAACTAACGGAAAAAGCTATCCTTTTATTAAAAAAATTGATATCCATCCAATCATTTTCTGGCGAAGAGGACAAAACTGCCGATGCGATTGAAGATTGGTTCAAGGAATTTGACATTCCATTCGAACGTATCCATAATAACGTATTCGCCAAGAACAAATATTGGGATGACCGCAAGCCAACATTGCTTTTGAACTCCCATCACGATACCGTAAAACCGAACAAGGCCTACACCAAAGACCCATTTCATCCACATATAGAAGATGGGAAATTATTTGGATTGGGAAGTAATGATGCTGGTGGCAGTTTGGTTTCCCTTATTGCAACCTTTACTCATTTTTACGCGTCTGAAAACCTACACCATAACATACTCCTAGTGGCTTCTATGGAAGAGGAAAGCGCAGGTACTAATAGCTTGCGAGGTCTGTTGCCCCAATTGCCCAACATAGACGTTGCCATTGTTGGGGAACCAACCTTAATGGATTTGGCCATAGCCGAAAAAGGTTTGGTAGTCTTTGATGCCGTGGTAAAAGGCACTCCCTCGCATGCCGCACATCCCAATGATAATAATGCCATTTACAATACTATTGAAGTTTTGGAGTGGTTCAAGAATTACAAATTCCAAAAATCTTCGGAGGCCTTGGGCGAGGTTAAAATGACCGTTACCCAAATCAATGCGGGAAGTCAGCACAACGTAGTTCCGTCCCAAGTGGAATTGGTAATAGACGTTCGGGTAAACGATGCCTATACCAATAAAGAAATTGCCGATTTGTTAAAAGCCGAAGCACCTTGTGAAATAAAAGAACGCGGCTTAAATCTCAATTCTTCCAAAATAGACAAAGACCACCCATTAGTACAATCGGGCGTTGCCTTAGGAAGAAAAACCTACGGCTCCCCTACACTTTCGGACCAAGCGGCTTTGACCTGCCAGTCCTTAAAACTAGGGCCGGGTGATAGCACCCGTTCCCATTCCGCAGATGAGTATATTTACATTAGGGAAATTGAGGAAGGAATTGATTTGTATATTAAAATTTTAGAGGAGTTTTTAGCTCCCTAACCTCCGAAGGGGAAATATAAAAATAATATACAAACGTATAGCGATTGTATTTGAACTTGATACTTTATAATTATGAAACTTTGGGACAAAGGCTTTAGCACCGACAAAAAAATAGACCACTTTACCGTGGGTAACGATCGTGAACTAGACCTTCATTTGGCAAAATACGATGTGATTGCCTCAAAAGCGCACGCAAAAATGTTGGGTAAAATTGGTTTGTTAACAGAAAAGGAAACCAAGGAACTAGTAACAGAACTCGATAACATTGCAGAAAGAATTGAAAAGGGTTCTTTTGTGATCGAAAAGAATTTTGAGGATATGCACTCGAAAATCGAGTTTCAACTCACCTTGGCCTTGGGCGATACCGGAAAAAAAATCCACACAGCAAGATCCCGTAACGACCAAGTTTTGGTGGCCATGCACTTGTATTTGAAAGATGAACTTGCAGAAATCAAATTGATGACTAAAACGCTTTTTGATTTGCTGTTGAATTTGGCGGACAAATACAAAAGAGTACTCCTACCCGGCTATACTCATCTACAAATCGCCATGCCATCTTCCTTTGGACTTTGGTTCTCGGCATATGCCGAAAGTTTGATAGATGACCTTTATTTTATTGATGCCGCCTATAAGGTGGCCGATCAAAATCCCTTAGGGAGTGCTGCTGGTTACGGTAGTTCCTTTCCCATAGACAGAAGCTTTACCACCAAGGAAATGGGTTTTGAGACCCTAAAATACAACGTGGTGGCTGCCCAAATGGGCCGTGGAAAAGTGGAAAAAGCGACCGCTTTCGGTATGGCTAGTATTGCGGCAACTTTATCTAAAATGGCAATGGATATCTGTTTGTACATGAGCCAGAATTTTAATTTTATTTCCTTTCCGGACGAATTGACTACAGGCTCTAGCATTATGCCGCACAAGAAGAATCCCGATGTTTTTGAACTGGTTAGGGGAAAATGTAACAAACTGCAATCTATTCCCAATCAATTGACTTTGGTCATCAACAATCTGCCCAGCGGCTACCATAGAGAACTACAATTGGTGAAGGAAATTATCGTTCCCGCTATACAGGATATGAAGGCCTGTTTGGAAATTATGAGTTTCAGCCTGCGCGAAATAAGAGTGAATGAAGGAATCCTGGAAGACCCCAAATATGATTACCTGTTTAGTGTGGATACTTTGAACGAACTCGTACAAAACGGAATGCCGTTCCGTGATGCTTACAAACAAATGGGAAAAGAGATTGAAGCAGGCACGTTCATCCCAAAACGAAAGATAAAACATACCCATGAGGGCAGTTTAGGAAATTTGTGTTTGGAGGAGATTAGGAAGAAGATGAATAAACTTTAAAAAAGTAATGTTGTTAAAAGCAACTTAAACACCTTTTTCACAATAGCCTTTAATCATTGCGACAATAAGGGGAATCACAATTCTTCATTTAAGGTCCTTTTCTACATTTTCCATTGTTTCAATCTCATAATAGGTGATATGGGAAGTATCAAAGGTTTTCAAATAACAAAACAAACGGTTACCAATACAATCCCCGAAATTATTATTTTAAACACCGTATCACCTTTGCTGGTAAAAAACAGGACTCGCAAAAACGCCAATAAAAATCCTAAACGAGCGAGACCTACGATTATTATAAAAAAGAACATACCTAAGCCATCTGCTTCGCCGTCACCAGAATATTGAAAATAATAGGTCAACAATGCAAAGAAAATGATTCCCATAGCCATAATTAAAGTAGGCATCCTTAAGGTAAACTTGGTCATGATGTATTTCTTTTAATGAGTTCGTATGTGGCAAATGATGCTATTGAACACATAAAGCGAACATTCTTCCTAGGCCAAATTTACAGGTAAAATTGCCACTCTTACCTCCCTGTATTTAGGTGATTTTGTGCCCTTTAAGTATGATAGAAATCTTTTACACACCCCTCTCATATCATACTTTTGACTTTTAAGGACCTCTTTCGCTACACACACGTTTTACTTTAGATAAGTGTAGCTATTTATGCTATGGGCAAAAACAGGTATTAGGGCAAAATAGCGTTTACCGCAACCAAGTTCACCAACGCCCCTATTTTTATGGGAGTTGGTGTAGATACATTTAACAATGCAAAATATGAAAACATACTCGTGCACTAGATCTATACAAACAACTT
The DNA here is from genome assembly GCA_963697395.1 of uncultured Flavobacteriaceae bacterium. GTDB lineage: Bacteria > Bacteroidota > Bacteroidia > Flavobacteriales > Flavobacteriaceae > Maribacter. Next base: position 791,913 of record CAVONX010000029.1, on the reverse strand, counting down.
AAAAGACCGTAACCTTGGCAATACCACTTGAGCGTGAAAAAGAAGTGTTCCGGGTATAGGTTTCGTTCCTAAGTAAGCAAATTAGAAATACTTCCCATTTATGGAGATCCATTTTTCACGGCAAACGGGGTATCCCTCATGCATCCATATGTAGAACTTTGCCCACATCTATTCACTAAAAACCTTGAAATACGTTTTGTGTTGTAATATTCACAAGAGCATTTCGTTATTGACAAATACCCTAATTTATCATGGTAAAAAGACTACTCACCCTTTTTTTTATACTTTTTAACGTTTTTCTTTATTCACAATCCTTTACATCACTATGGAATACGGCAAATACAAGCCCGGGTTCATCGGCGAATAACGAAATTAGGATTCCAACAAATCCGGCGTTCACAACCTATAATTATACGGTAGATTGGGGCGATGGCACCACAGATACAGGTATTACGGGGAACATAACACACACCTACGGTAGTCCAGGAATTTATACCATTGGTATAAGCGGTGTTTTTCCATCTATTTATTTTAACGATTCGGGCGACCGCAATAAAATTATCGAGATTTTGAGTTGGGGGGCTATTCAATGGCAAACCATGGAAAATGCCTTTTTTGGCTGTGAAAATATAAATTTTGATGCCATAGATTCACCTAATCTGTCGCAAGTAACCAGTCTAAAAAACATGTTTAGGAGATGTCTTTTATTTAACGGTATTGTAAACAACTGGAATGTAAGCACAATTACTGATATTTCAGGTCTCTTTGCCGAAGCATTAATTTTTAATAGACCTTTAGACACTTGGAATACGATCAATGTAACCGATATGTCTTGGGCATTTCACAGGGCAAGACAATTTAACGAACCCTTGGATAACTGGAACACGGCCTCCGTAACTACTATGGAATACCTTTTTTCAGAGACAAGTAGCTTTAATCAGAACATCAATAATTGGGATGTAAGCCAAGTAACAAACATGTCCGGCACCTTCAGGTATACTGGTAGATTTGACCAGCCCCTGAACAATTGGATTGTAAACGCTGCTACAGATATGTCTGGCATGTTTCAAGGTTCGGCATTTAACCGCTCTATTGCCAATTGGAACGTGAGCAATGTAACCAACATGTCTGCCATGTTCAGGGAATCTTTATTTAACCATCCAATAGAAATTTGGAACGTAAGTAACGTTACCAATATGATGGAAATGTTTCACAGGCACCGGACGTACAACCACCCGTTGAACAATTGGGACGTAAGTAACGTAACCAATATGGGCAGTATGTTCGATGGTTGGGTTTGGGGCGCCATCTATAATCAACCATTAAATAACTGGGATGTAAGCAATGTTACGAATATGAGCTATATGTTCAGGGACAATTCGGGGTTTAACCAAGATATAAGCGCCTGGGACGTAAGCAATGTTACCAGTATGCGGGGGATGTTCGAACAAAATACAGTTTTCAACCAGAATATAAGTAGTTGGGATGTAAGTAGCGTAACCGATATGGCAAACATGTTCAATCAGGCCGCTGTTTACAATCAGCCCTTGGATGCATGGCAAGTAGGAAACGTCACAGACATGAACGGGATGTTCTACAGGGCATTAATGTTTAATCAGCCGATTAACAGTTGGGATGTAAGCAAAGTTACTTCAATGCTAAATATGTTCCGGCTGAATCCGGAGTTCGACCAACCACTTACCAATTGGAACACGGTCGCTGTAACCAACATGTCAGGTATGTTTCAAAGTGCAGAATCCTTTGATCAAAACTTGGCTTCCTGGAATATGGCCAATGTAACCAATATGACCGATATGCTTTCCGGTTCTGGGTTATCACAAGCAAACTATGACGACACCTTAATAGGTTGGGGAGCACAAACAGTCAGAAACAACGTTTCTTTAGGTGCTCTCGATTTAAATTATTGCGATGGCCGCATTGCAAGACAAGAACTTGTAGATAACAATAATTGGAATATAAGTGGTGATATTATCAACTGTACTTTTGTACTCTGTACCAATCTTACTTCGCCGTTGCACGGAGATACTAATGTGCCAGCCAGTGCCAATTTAGTTTGGGAACCAACACCCGGAGCAACTGGATATAGGGTAACCGTAAGAATAATGAGAGGTGGAATCGAAAGTATTCCTTTTGCCGACTACGATGTAAACAACAATATTGCACTTAACCTTGAAACGCCACTTGGCGCAGATCTTTTGGCACCGGGGGACGAAGTATTCGTAACCGTTGTGCCATATAATAACACGGATGGCCCTGCCATAGGGTGTACGGAGGAAAGCTTTACCGTGGTGCCATCTTGGGTAAATAGCCCGGATGCCTTTAAGCTGACCTATGATACGCGTATAACGGATAGCGATACTACCCCAGCCAACCAACTAAAAATAGAAGCTAAGACTGGAGCCCCAGATAATCTTACCTATGACTATTCTATAGATTGGGGAGATGACCAATTTGATAACAATGTTACGGGTAATATCACCCACACCTATCTCACTCCAGGTATATACACGGTTTCTATCATAGGAAACTTTCCTGCTCCATACCACAATTATTCGAATACTGATAATATAAAACTATTGTCCATAGACCAATGGGGAATACAGGCTTGGCAATCTATGGAGCGGGCCTTTTATTCTTGTACAAATATGGAATACAACGCAACCGATATTCCAGACTTAAGCGGAGTAACAAATATGAGCGGTATGTTTAATGGATGTAGCCTGTTCAACGGAGATATTAACAATTGGGATGTGAGCAATGTTAGCGATATGAGCTCAACATTTATTGGCGCAGCAGCATTTAACCAACCTTTAAATAGTTGGGACGTGAGTAATGTTAGTAATTTTTTCGCAACATTTCTGGGCGCGAGGAGTTTTAACCAACCCTTAAATGGCTGGGATACCTCCAGTGCCTTAAATATGTCACGAATGTTTGAACAAACGCGCGAGTTCAATCAAAATATAAATAATTGGGAGGTTGGCAACGTCACCAACATGGCGGGCATGTTTGATCGCGCGGTCGTTTATAACCAACCCTTAAACGGTTGGAATGTAGGTAATGTTACCGATATGTCAAAAATGTTTGCGAATGCAGCCCTTTTTAATCAGCCACTCGCGAGTTGGAACGTGGGCAATGTGACACTCATGAATGAAATGTTCGCCGACGCCAGTGTATTCAACCAACCTCTAAATAGTTGGGACGTTGGGAAAGCAACCAACATGTTTGCTATGTTCATTAGAGCGCATTTATTTAACCAATCCTTGAACAATTGGAACGTTACAAATGTAACCAACATGGGCCGAATGTTTTACGAAGCCAGAGTTTTTGATCAGAACATCAACAGTTGGAATGTAACCAATGTAATTAACACGGGAGGCATGTTTCAATTTGCAACTGCCTTTAACCAGCCATTAAACAACTGGGACGTAGATTCCGTTGTGAACATGGTAAGTATGTTTCAGGGAGCTGCTAATTTCAACCAACCTTTGAACAATTGGGACGTAAGTGCCGTTGCCAATATGTCCTCCATGTTCGAGCGTGCCGTATTGTTTAACCAGCCTTTGGACAATTGGGACGTATCGTCCGTAACTTTAATGGGTTCCATGTTTAAAAGAGCTGAGCGTTTTAATAGCTCCGTGGGAACTTGGGATGTGGCCTCGGTTACCAATATGGAAGCTATGTTCAACGATGCCAGGGTCTTTAATCAACCTATAGACAACTGGGATACTGGCGAGGTTTTGACCATGCAAGAAATGTTTTCCGGCGCATCAGCCTTTAACAGTCCCATTGGCAATTGGAACGTATCCTATGTAACCACTATGGCCAGAATGTTCCAGGCCGCTACGGTATTCAACCGACCGTTAAACGATTGGAACGTAGCTTCTGTCACAACGATGGACGCCATGTTCAGCGGAGCCACGGCATTCAATCAACCCATTGAGGGGTGGAACGTAAGATCGGTAAGAAATATGCAAAGCATGTTTACCACAGCCACGAGTTTTAACCAACCCCTTAATAATTGGAGAGTAAGCGGAGTTACCAATATGAACTTCATGTTCCGCTTTGCGAGTGTCTTTAACCAACCCTTGAATCAATGGGATTTGGGAACTGTGAGTATGCGCGGAATGTTCGATACAGCAGGAGCCTACAACCAATATTTGGGAGATTGGAACATATCAGGAGTTTCGGATATGCTTAACATGTTGGACAATACCATTCTAACCCTCGTAAACTATGACAATACCTTGATCGCCTGGTCCGAACAGAACTTGACAAGCGGAATAAACCTAGGTGCTAGAGGGTTACCATATTGCGATGCACTGGAAGAACGGCAATCCATGATCAGTAATTATGGTTGGACGATAAGTAACGATGTCCTAGATTGCCCTATCCCGGTTTGTACACAATTGACCTCTCCATTAAACGGAGATACGGACGTACCGTTAAATACAAACTTAAGCTGGGAACCCGCACTATACGCCAGGGGCTACAGACTTACGGTAGAGGTGCAACCTAGCGGTGCTATCTTAGTGAACAATGTAGCGGTCAATGACACATCCTACGAATTTACCACGGACTTTAATACGGGAGATATTGTATATGTTACTCTGGTTCCCTTTAACGATACGGGAGATGCCGTAGGACCGTGCACACAAGAAAGCTTTAGTATTTTGGGTATTTCTCCTACCGTACCTGAGTGTACGATATTAACTGAACCCTTGAACAATGCCACCGATGTTGCCATAGGCACAAACCTAAGTTGGGGGCCTATTTCCAATGCAGATGGATATAGAATAACTGTAGGAACAACCTTAGGTGGCATAGACATACTAAACAATCAAAATGTGGGTAATATCACGACCTATAACCTACCAAACAATCTATATGAGGATACGGATATTTTCGTTACCATTACTCCATATAACGAGGAGGGTGATGCTATCACGTGTACCGAAGAAAGTTTTAGAACAGAAATCATACCAGTTCCACCTGTTTGTACCAGCCTATCGAGTCCATTAAATGGGACAACCGGAGTACCATTGGATACTGACTTAAGCTGGAATGCCGTAGTAGGTGCCACGGGATATCTTGTTCGAGTAGGAACGACACAAGGCGGCATTGAAGTGGCCAATAATATAGATGTACTAAATGCGACCACCTATACTTTTCCAAGTCTATTGCAACAGAACAGAACCCATTACGTAACCATTATCCCCTATAACAATGTAGGCGATGCAACAGGATGTTTGGAACAAAGTTTTAGGACAGGAAACAGTACCTTATCGGATCCACCCGCCTGTACTACATTGAATATGCCATTGAACAACGCCACCGATGTCCCCTTAGCTACAAATATAACTTGGAACGCAGCGGCCAATGCTACTGGCTATACCGTTACCGTTGGAACCAGTACAGGGGGAAGCGATTTATATTCAGGTAATATGGCTAACGTGACCACATTAAATCTAACGGATGACCTACCGGAGAATACCGAAATATTCGTCACTATAACCCCTTACAACACCTTTGGCAGTGCCACTGGATGTGCAGAAGAACGTTTTAGTACCGTGGCAGCTCTGGCGATACCGGAGTGCGCAACATTGAGCAGTCCTTTAAACGGAAGCACGGACGTTTTACCTGGCTTTATTTTAGAATGGAATGCGGTCCCCAACGCTGATGGTTATTATTTAACGGTAACCACAACAAGTGGAGCAAATGATGTGACCGACCAAGATTTAGTTGGAGGTGGAGCTGGAGTTAGTTATGGATTTGGATATGATTTTAACCCAGGTGAGGTAGTAACGGTTACCCTTGTTCCCTATAATGCAGCAGGTAGCGCTGTGGGTTGTTCATCAGAAACGTTTACTCTAATGGATATACCTGAATGCACCAATTTAACGGCTCCTTTAAACGGTGCCACCAATGTCTCTGTTTCAACAGATTTAAGTTGGGAGCCTGTTGCAAATGCAAGTGGCTATAGATTTACCATAGGAACTACGTCTGGTGGAACCGATATTTTAAGTACTACCGCTGTTGGAAATATTACTAACTTCAATATTCCCTCAGCCTTACCGGAAAACACAGAGATATTCGTAACTATTGTCCCGTTCAACAGCTTGGATGATGCCATAGGATGTATAGCAGAAAGCTTTACTACAGAGACCGTGGCTAGTCTCCCAACATGTACTTCCTTAACCGCTCCTTTAAATGGTGCCACAGATGTTTACTTATCCAGCAATATGACCTGGAATTCAGTCCCAAATGCGGACGGATATAGATTGACTATAGGAACATCCCCAGGAGGAAACGATATACTAGATAATACAGATATTGGCAATCTACTTTCCTACGATCCTCCCTCGGATTTTGCAGAGGATACCGAAGTATTTGTGACCTTAATTCCCTACAATGGTGTTGGCGATGCAATGGGCTGTAGCGAGGAACGTTTTGTTACCGTATCCGCCCCAATGGGAACAGTCCCTTCCTGTACTACGTTAAACGGGCCATTACATCTTGATATGGATGTAGCCATAGCAACGAACCTCTCGTGGAACGCTCTTACCGATGCAGATGGCTATACGCTATCTGTAGGTACATCTTCCGGTGCAAATGATATCCTCAACGGTGAAGATGTCGGTGATGTACTAGTTTTTGACCTGCCAAACGACCTACCCGAAAATACGGAGATCTTCGTGTCGGTAATTCCATACAACGCAAACGGAGCGGCAACAGGATGTACGGAAGAACGTTTTATTACCGAAACATTGGCTTCTGAACCTGAACTTCCCTCCTGTACCAGCATCAATTTGCCTATGAACGGAGACACGAATGTTTCCTTAAACACGACTATAAGATGGAATGCACTAGGCAATGTAGACGGCTACGTGTTAACTATCGGAACTAGCGATGGGGGAACCGATGTCATCGATGCCTTGGACCTTGGTCTTACCACATCATATGAATTGGTGGACAATCTGCCAGCTGGCGAGGAAATATTTGTGAGCATCGTCCCCTATAAGGGAATACTACGAGCCGAAAATTGCGGTTCGCAATCCTTTTTCACCGTATCCGAGGAACCGGAGGAGGAAGAGGACCTAACCCTCTATGGTTTTTCACCCAACGGCGACAACCTAAACGACTTTTGGGTAATCGACGGGATAGAAAACAGTCCGGATAACACGGTAAGCATCTACAACCGCTGGGGCGATATGGTCTTCCAGGTACAGGGCTACGACAATGCCGCGAATGCATTTTACGGTACCGCCAACAAAAGAACAAACATGGGCGCCAATGAACTACCAAGCGGCACCTACTTTTTTAGCATAGAAGTTACCGGATCGCACAACCTTAAAAAACTGCAGGGCTACCTGGTCATAAAGCGCTAAAAGCATGAAACACCTAAAACACGCAATCTCTTATATATCGGTTATCCTATTTTTGTTCGTTGGCCTGCAAAATGCAAGGGCGCAGCAAACTCCTGCTTTTGCAGAATACGACTTCAACCCCTACCTTATCAACGGTGCCTATGCCGGCCTTGCGCCAAGCACGGAAGTATCCTTGAACAACTCGGGCTTCTTTAACAATATCGAAGGAAGCCCAAGCAGCTTTGCCCTGAGCATCCATAGTCCGTTCAGCCGCGGCAAGGTAGGACTTGGGGCAGGTTTTATAAGGGACGAAATAGGGGTCACGACCTCTACAAGTGCGTTTGCGACGTACTCCTATAAAATTTTCTTCGATACTAAGGACAACAGACCGTATTGGCAAATATACACGCCCAACTCGCTGTCCTTTTCCATATCGCCCGGTGTGCAGCAATTTCAGGACAACCTCTTGGAGCTGGGCATCATGGACGACCCAAATTTTGCAGCCAACATAGATGCCACCATCCCTACTGTTGGAGTCGGCATCCTATTGAACCTCCAAAGTTTTTATGTCGGCCTTTCCGCACCCAACGTACTTGGGGACGCACTTGCGTCCAACGACCAGAAATTGGACCTATCCAGCCCTTTTTACGGCTATCTTGGATACCGGTTCTTTTCTGATATGTTCGAAGAAATTATGATAAAACCCAGTATGCTGCTACGAAGCGAAAAAGGGGCTCCCTTACAGATAGACACCAATGTTTCCTTTAGCTACAAGAACAGATTCGAACTGGGTACCGGGTACCGCTCCAATTCCTCCATCAACCTATTGGCAGGGGTATATCTATTAAAGAACATCAGGGCGGTATACAACTACAACCTTAGCTTTAACGATTCCCCTTTGGGTAATACGCATGGGATTATCGTGAGCTATCTTTTTGGTGACGGGTATGCAAGGGATTAAAATTTAAGTATCAGTTTCAAAATTACTCTTAGCTTTCTAATGTGAGTCATACGCCACGAACTTGAAACTGTACGAACTTAAAACCTCGTCAAAGTGATATGCGTTAACAACTAATTGGCTAAATTAGGTCCGCAAATCTAATTAGAGCCATATGCAGCCAAATTTCATTGTAACAATCTTTTTTCTTATTGTCGCTTTCACAGCACCGAATACACTAAAAGCGCAAGATGCCTACCAAAGAAATCGCTCAGCGGATGTAAAAGCCTACGTTTTTGCGCTCCGCTTAAACGATACGGACAACCAAATAAAAGGAGAGACGGAAGTTTTAGTAGATTTTACAGGCCCTAATCAGGAGTTTACTTTGGATCTGGTAGGCAAAATAGGTGCTTATGGTATGACGGTGGATAAAGTACTGGAAGGGGAACGCATCGTAGATTTTACGCATACGGACAACAAACTCAAAATAGTCCCAACTTCATCCACACAACAATCCAAAACCTTTACAATATATTATCACGGTGTGCCAGAGCGTGGTCTTGTTATAGACACCACAAAATTTGGGCAACGCTCCTTTTTTGGGGACAACTGGCCCAATTTAGCGCGGCATTGGTTGCCTTCTGTAGATCATCCGTACGACAAGGCGGCAGTTGAATTTCGAATCACGGCCCCAGAGCTTTATGATGTTGTAGCTACCGGCGAAAAGATAGAAGAAAGCAATCTGGGTAAGGGATTAAAGTTGACGACCTACAGGGAACCCGCTCCCGTTGCCATGAAAGTGGTAACTATTGGTGTTACCAAATTTGCCAGCAAGGCCTTGGAGCCTGTTTATGATATACCGGTATCTGCTTGGGTATATCCCGAGAACAGATTGGAAGGTTTTCATGATTACGCCGTGGCGTCAAAAGTGCTAAAATATTTCATTGATGCAATAGGGCCCTACTCCTATGCCAAATTAGCCAATATGCAGGCAAAGACCCAATGGGGCGGTCTGGAGAACGCAGGTACTATCGCCTATTTTGAAAATTCCGTTACCGGTAAAAACGAGGTAGAAAGTTTAATTGCCCATGAGGTCGCCCACCAATGGTTCGGTAATTCTGCCAGTGAAAACGACTGGAACCATGTATGGCTGAGCGAGGGTTTTGCAACCTATTTTGCTATGCTGTACCAAGAATCCGTTTATGGGGATGAAAAGCGAAAAGAGGAGCTGCTTTTGGACAGGGCCCAGATTATCGATTATTATCAAAAAAATCCCTCTCCTATCGTTGATCTTAGTATACGAGATCCCTTAAAAGTATTGAGCACCAACACCTACCAAAAAGGCGGTTGGGCATTGAATATGCTACGCCATAAACTTGGGGACGCTATATTTTGGGAAGGTATACGGACGTATTACAAGACCTATCAAAATTCCAATGCCATGACCAAAGATTTTCAAACTATCATGGAAACCGTTTCAGGCCAAGATTTGGAATCCTTTTTTCAACAATGGATTTTCACCAAAGGGTATCCGGAAATCAAATGGCGTTGGAAGTACTCCAACGGAATGGTACGACTTTTAATAGATCAAACACAAGGCCACCATATATTTGCGTTTCCTTTGGAAATCGCTATCAAAAACGGAAAAGAGACTCGTAAAGAAACACTAGAAATTAACAAAGCATCCCAAGAATTTAAAATTCCCTTAGATGTAAAACCTGAAGCTATTATCCTAGACCCCGATGTTTGGTTGTTATTTGAAGCGCAGTAGTTTTAAATTGAATTGAGCTAAAGCCGTGAACATCCTTTTTATATCCTAAAATGGACGGCGATACAAATTACTTTACCATATTAAAATTAATGACCTCTTGTTCCGTTAAAAAACGCCAATGTCCTCTTGGAAGGTCCTTTTTGGTTAATCCGCCATAAACAACCCTGTCCAGCTTCATTATTTTATAATCAAGTTGGGTAAAAAGACGCTCAACAATATTGGAACGGGAACTGAAAATTTCAAGTCCCACCTCACGTTTTGGGGCATTATCAATATAACTTACATCTTGCACGCGCACCAACTTTTCGTCTACCAGTACGCCTTCTTTTATTTTCTGAAGATCCGCAGCAATCAACTCACGGTCCAGCACCAGATGGTATATTTTCCGTAGTCCGTTAATAGGGCTTTTCAATCGTTTTGTAAGGTCTCCGTCGTTCGTAAACAACAACAATCCTGTATGTTCCTTATCTAGCTTATCAACAGGTAACAACTTGGATTTAGAAGCGTTGGAAATGAGTCCAGAAACATGTCTTTTCCCTTTTTCGTCCCGTATGGTAGTACTAAAATCCTTGGGCTTGTTCAACACTACGTACTCCTTTTTTACAGGATTCAATAAGCGACCATCAAATTTTACCTCATCGGTCAACTTTACTTTATAGCCCATTTCGGTAATCGGTTTTCCATTAACCGTAACATTACCGGCTGCTATAAAAATATCCGCATCTCTCCGGGAGCACACCCCAGAGTTGGCCACATATTTATTCAAACGAATGGAATTGGGGTCCGAAGGCTGTTTGGGCGCAGTTTCCTTTTTAAGGGGTGCATTGCCTCTTGCATAACTGCTCTTCTTAAAATTACCGCCCTGTCTACCCGATGCCTTTTTACGGCTGTTGGAATCTTCCCTGCTCATAGTACTCATATTTGCTGCAAAGGTAGGAAAGCGTTTTATATCAAATTAGTATTGTGGGTTTTAAATCGATTTTCGCCGTCTGCCATTTTTCAATTATTGGCTATATTTATACAAATCTAAAATCCGTTATGACCAAAAATTTACTTTTAGCTTTCACCATGTTCGTATCCCTATCTGTTTTTGCCCAAAAAAAGGTGCTGGACCATACGGACTATGAACTCTGGAATACCGTTCAAAACCCGAGTATTTCTCCGAACGGCGATTATGTACTGTATCAACTGGAGCAAGGGGAAAAAGATGCTACCCTAAAAGTGAAGGACACCAAGGGAAAATTGATTTTTGAACATGAGAGGGCAGAAAAAGCAGCATTTACCTACAATTCGGAATTTGTACTATTTACCATTACTGCATGGAAAGATAGCGTCCGAGCCATGAAGAGCAGAAAAACCAAGAAAGAAGATCTACCTAAAGATTCCTTGGGAATTTTAGATATAAAGACGAACCAGCTCACAAAAGTCCCAAATATAAAATCCTTTCAACTTCCTGAAAAATGGTCTGACCATGTAGCGTATTATTTGGACGAGGTAAAGGAAGAAAAGAAAAAGGACACACTTACAAATGAAGCTGAAAAAAAGAAAAACCCTAAAAAAGTAAGTAAGAAAAACGGGTATCATTTAGTGCTGAGGAATTTACATACCGGGAAACAGGATACAGTGCTGTTTGTAACCGACTTTACCTTTGCCAAAGAAGGAAAATCGATGGCCTATGCCAGCACGGGAAAGGACAAGGACGATGAAGGAGCCGTTTTCGTCGTGGATTTAGAAAACCAGACCACACTAAAACTACACAGTGCCCAAAAAGCCAACTATTTTAATCTAAGCTTAAGCGATTCTGGAAACCGTTTAGGGTTTGTAACGGATACGGACTCCACAAAAATTCAAATTAGACCTAATGAGCTATTTGTATGGAACAAAGGAAACGAAACGGCCATAAAATTGGTGGATGCTGCGAGCGCACCAAAAGGCTACATGGTTTCTGCCAATGGCGCCATTACCTTTTCCAAGGACGAATCCAAACTTTTTTTTGGTCTGGCAAGGCCGCCTATTGTTAAGGATACTACGCTCACCGAAGACGAAATCGTAAATGTTGAAGTCTGGACCTATGATGAACCGCGATTGTATACGGTACAGGAACTGGAATTAAAAAACGATTCCGTGGCCTCTTTCCGCACCGCAGTTCACTTGGACAACAACAAAGTAGTACCCTTGGCAACCAGCGAATTCCCCAATGCGGAACTGGGAGACGAAGGTAATGCCAATTTTACCTTGGTCAACACAACGCTACCTTATGAATTGGAAAGCCAATGGACAGGAAGACGGAAGAACGATTATAAACTCATCAGAATAACCACCGGAGAAACCGTTCTAAGACTAAGCAAAGTAGCCAAATTACAAATGAGCCCCAAAGCAGGATATGCCTTTGGATATGATACTAATGACAGTACTTGGGTCACATACACCATTCCCGATGGCAATTTAAAAGCATTAACAAAAGGAAAGCAATTTTATGACGAAACCAATGATTCCCCTAATTTTCCGTCCGCCTACGGTACAGCCGGATGGACGCAGAACGATGCGCATCTTATCCTATATGACCGTTACGATATCTGGCAATTTGACCCCAAAACTGGCGCAGGTACCAAACTGACCACAGGCAGGCAAAGCAAAACGGTGTACCGCTATGTGTCCTTAGATGACGAGCTGCGCTATATTCCTAAGGATAAAAATTGGTTGCTGAGCACCTTTAACGAAGACACTAAAGACGCAGGCTACGCGGAATACAATCCGAAAACCCAAAAAACAAAGAGTTTGTTATCCGGTCCATTTCAATATTCCAAAACACAAAAGGCGATCATGGCCGATGCCCTGATCTATACCCGAGAGTCTTTTACCGAATTTCCTGACCTTCTAATGACCGATCTTACCTTCGAAAAAAGCATAAAATTGAGTGATGCCAATCCCCAACAGAAAGAGTATAACTGGGGCAATATAGAACTCGTCAACTGGATTTCTTTGGATGGTAAGGAACTTAAAGGCATGTTAGTAAAACCCGAGAATTTTGACCCCACTAAAAAATACCCGATGCTTGTAAACTTTTACGAAAAAAGCTCGGACGATTTGCATAGGCACCGTGCGCCAAAGCCGGAACGCTCCTCCATAAACTATAGTTTTTACGCCAGTCGAGGCTATATCATCTTTAATCCTGATATAGAATACCGTATAGGTTATCCAGGTGAAAGTGCCTACAATTGTGTGATTCCCGGCGTTACCTCTCTTGTAGAAAGAGGCTTTGTGGACAAAGACCATATTGGCGTACAGGGACACAGCTGGGGCGGCTATCAAATCGCGTATCTAGTTACAAGAACCGATATTTTTAAGGCGGCAGAATCCGGAGCACCGGTGCCCAACATGATCAGTGCGTACGGCGGTATTCGTTGGTGGACCGGCCTTAGCCGACAGTTCCAATATGAACACACCCAAAGTAGAATTGGCGGTACCCCTTGGGAATACCCTGCCCGATACATAGAGAACTCCCCAATTTTCAATCTCGACAAAATAAACACCCCTTTGTTGATAATGCATAACGATGCAGATGGCCATGTTCCGTGGTACCAAGGCATAGAATTCTTTACCGGTCTTCGCCGTTTGGGAAAACCCTCTTGGTTTCTAAATTATAACGGAGAACCCCATTGGCCCTTAAAAATACAGAATAGGGAGGATTTTAACATCCGTATGGCACAGTTTTTTGACCATTACTTAAAAGGGACGGCAAAACCTGTTTGGATGGAGAAAGGGGTCACACCATTGCAGAAAGGAATTGAGCAGGGGTATGAGTTGATGTCCTCTGAAGGGAAGAAATAATGGAGAATTAATCGTCCGTAAACCTTACCGTAGATTGGCGTTCCCTATTTACGTTTAGCTGCGTAACATCTGGCCGAGAGTAATGCCCGACAGGGTCAAAATTCTGGCGTTCCTCGTAGACCCGATTAAAGTCCAATTCTTGGAATAGCAATCCTTCTTTATTCAACACTGGAGGGAGTACCCACTCCCCATCCGGACCTGCAATACAGGAGCCTCCGTTAGCCAATATTTCTGGTGCGGTTTCTAAAAGTTTCTCCAAATGCGGTGTTCCTTTTGGAAAGTCGGTTTTATGCATTAAAGCGGAAACAGAAATAACAAAACTTCGAGATTCCCTCGCGATAAACCGGGTAATATCCTTAGTATTATGGTCGCTCCCCGGCCACACCGCAACGTGCAAGTTTTCTCCCTGACCGTAAAGCGCAGCCCTAGGCAATGGCATCCAATTCTCCCAACAATTGAGTCCGCCCACAGTAAATTGCTTTAACCGATGTACTCGCAAACCGTTACCATCGCCTGGCGCCCAAGTCAAACGCTCATCATAGGTAGGCTGTAGTTTTCTATGAACCGATTTTATTTCGCCCTGCTGGTCGATATAGACCAGCGATGCATAAATACTATGACCTCCACGGTCCTTTGCCCGCTCCATTACCCCCAAATAGATAGCGATTTTATGTTGGCGAGCCAAAGTACGGACACCATCCAGTTCCCCTGCTTCCAGTTGAACGGCATTTCTAACATAATGTGCATGGAGTTCCTTGTTTACTTTTAAATCCCACTGTGCACCATCGGTAAGTGCCAACCAAAAAGGATAGCCTGGTAGGAGCGCCTCGCCAAAAACTAGCAATTCGGCCTTTTCTTTGGCCGCATCTAGAACAGCCTTTTCGATTTTTGCCAGGGTAGCCTGTTTATCTAGCCAAACAGGTGCTATTTGGGCCAAGGCTACTTTAAGTATGTTATCCATCATAAAATTCTATTTAACACCAAATCCACATCGATCAAAAGAATACTAAAAACACCGGAAACAATAATGAACTTTAAAATATTATGTAACCAGACATAATGTCTTTTGGTGTTCGCTTTGGGTAATAGGACCAAAAAGAGCAAGAGCAGCACTATGCAGGCAATAAAGAAATAATCCATATACCCTATTTCAAATTTGAAAATAAGTAATAAGGACGGTATCAAAGTGAGTACTATTAAAATACCGATTCCTACTTTAGAAACCGTGGCGCCATAAATAATAGGAATGGTCCTGTAATTTTGAGCCATATCCCCTGGGATATTTTCCATGTCCTTTATCATTTCCCGTGCCAAGATCAACAAAAAAAGGAAGACGGCATGGACAAAGATGACGGGTTCAAAATTTTTGTAATATACGAAGACCACAAAAAACGGAGTAATGGCCAAGGTGGCCGAAACAAAATTTCCCAACAACGGTACTTTCTTCAATTTGTGGGAATACAGCCAAATACCAAAAATATAGGCCGAGAAAAAAAGTACGGCACGAAACGAAACATAGCTGGCTGCAAAGACCGCGATAAAGTTGAGAATAAAATACGCGCTTAACTTAAACCGTTGACTCACCAAACGGTCCAGCATACTCTTCGTAGGTTTGTTGATGAGATCTTTCTCCGCATCGTAAAAATTGTTGATGATGTATCCGCTAGCGATGACCAGGGTAGATACGAATACCAAAAGAAAGAGGTTAATATCCAATACTACTTTTCGTAACGGTAGATCGGGCGCCAATATATAAATAGAAGCCAAATATTGCGCCAATGCAATCATTAAGATATTGTACCCGCGCACCACGGAAAACAGACTCAACACCTTTAGCAGCATGAGTTTGTTTTTTCTATTTAACATGAAGTCAGGTTATCTCTAGAAGTTGTAGACCACTTCTAGTTGGTAGTCTTTAAGCGCATTTTTTGCCTTGTCAATGTCCTCTGTAAAACCTAGGATATAACCACCTCCGCCAGAACCGCAAAGTTTTAGGTAGTAGTCGTTACTATCTATTCCCTGTTTCCAAAGTTCGTGGAACTTGGCCGGAATCATAGGCTTAAAATTATCCAGCACTACATTGGAAAGCTGTTTTAAGTTCCCAAATAGCGAAGTTACATTGCCGGTCATAAAATCCTCTACACAGGCATCCGTATGTTTAATGAACTGGTTCTTTAACATGCTCCTAAAGCCTTCGTTCTTCATTTTCTCCATAAACAACTGCACCATGGGCGCAGTTTCGCCAGTAGCCCCACTATCCAATAAAAATACGGCTCCCTTTCCTTGGGTATGCTGGGACGGAATATTGGCGGACTCTATATTATCTTGGGAATTGATCAAAATAGGCAGGCTTAAGTAACTGTTTAAAGGATCTAAACCAGAAGATTTTCCATGAAAAAAAGACTCCATCCTCCCAAAAATCACCTTTAGGGCCAATAGTTTTTCCCTAGTGAGGTTTTCCAGGACCGTTATTTTGTCCTTTGCGTACTTATCGTAGATCGCGGCTACCAATGCTCCACTACTTCCAACGCCATAACCTTGTGGAATAGAGCTGTCAAAATACATTCCGTTGGTAACATCTTCCTGTAGTCTTTGATGATCAAAAGTAACCAAATTGGGCTCATCCTTTGATAACTGTTCCAAATACTTTGCAAACGAAGCTAAGCTTTTGTTCGATTTTGTGGCTACCTCCGAGGTGTTGTTATCCCACTTTAAAGCACCATTATAAAAGTTATAGGGAATGGAAAGCCCTTTGGAATCTTTTATGATACCGTACTCGCCGAACAATAGTATTTTTGAATAAAATAAAGGTCCTTTCATGGGATTAATTTCGTCTAAGGAATGTATTTTCACTACTAAAGATAAAACTGTTTAACAAAGTTTACACTTTTTTTATACAAAAAGATAATTTATCCGTATAGTTATTGCTTTAAAACGTTGTTTTTTAGATTTCATTATGAATTTGTATTCAGTTTTAATGCCCCAAAACCAATTCGGTCGCAAATATACTGTTGGTTTTGACAGAAAGCAATCAACTCATCGGTAATAAATTGAAACACTGCATCCTTCTCATTCTCCGGATATAGCACATGAACATTGGCACCGGCATCCAACGTAAAGCAAACATGGGTTTTTGACCGTTCCCGGAAGGCCCAAATTCTATTGATGATTTCTAAAGTATTGGGCTTCATCAATATAAAATAAGGGTGGCTCGTCATCATCATGGCATGCAAAGTCAAGGCCTCACTTTCCACTATTTTAATGAATTCGTTCAGATTCCCTTCCTTAAAAATCGTTTTTAGTTGAGAGAGATTATCGTGGGCCTGGGCAAAACGCTGTTCGGCAAAAGGATGTCCGTGCATTAAATCATGGCCTACCGTACTACTCACTTGCTTTTCGCCTTTATCGACCAGTAAAATAGTATCCTGAAATTTATTAAAAACCTTATGAACTTCATGGGGGTATTTTACGCCGTACAAATCCGAACTTTGCTTATTGTCCCCATGAACTCCCCATTGCACCAAATCACCCTCTAGGCTTCTGCACGCGCTTCCAGAGCCCAAGCGAGCTAAAAAGGAAGCTTTGTTTATAAAAAATTCAGCTGTCATATTAGGATTCAATTCCCTTTCCAGTTCCATTAAACAGAGTGCCAATGCAGACATACCACTGGCAGAAGATGCGATTCCGCTGCTGTGTGGAAAAGAGTTTGAGGTTTCGATTTTAAAATGATACTCCTTTAGAAAGGGAAGGTACTGCTCCACGCGCCCAAAAAAAGTCTCTATTTTTGGTCTAAAATCCGGTTTCGCCTTGCCCTCAAAAAACAGTTCAAAAGAAAAGTTGGCAGCCGTTTCCAATAGCTTTTCATACGAAACAAAGGTAGTGGTAGCGCAGGCATCCAAAGTAAAGCTGATAGATGGATTGGCCGGAACCTGATTTTTTTTCTTTCCCCAATACTTTACCAAAGCTATATTACTAGGAGATTTATAGCCTACTTTTCCTTTTGATTTTAAGTGGGTGTACGAAGAGGGAATAAAATCTTTTTCGGTCATTTATGCACGGCTTTGTGCAAAGATAGTTTTTACCTGCGCGAATAAAAATAAATCCTTACTTTAGGAAAAAACTGCCCAACCTTGAAAAAAAAACTAATTTATATCGCTATTTGTGTTTTTATCTGCCTCATTATTGGTTTTCTTGCCAGCGCAGCTACGCAGAGCTCTGTAAATACATGGTTTCTAACGCTAAACAAACCAAGCTTTAACCCTCCAAGTTGGCTCTTTGCTCCGGTATGGACCCTATTATATATACTCATGGGAATTTCCGCTGGTTGGGTTTGGGGCAAGGGATTTCATCACAAATGGGTAAAGACCGCCTTGTACCATTTTGGTTTTCAATTGCTTTTAAACGCCTTTTGGAGTATTGCATTTTTTGGATTGAGAAATCCTTTTTTGGCATTGTTGGTCATTTTAGCCCTTTTAGTTATGCTGGCCCTTACCATAAGATGGTTCTATGTAGTCAGCAGAGGCGCTGCCCTACTACTTGTGCCTTACTTCTTTTGGGTCTGTTTCGCAACCGC
The DNA here is from genome assembly GCA_963697395.1 of uncultured Flavobacteriaceae bacterium. Classification (GTDB taxonomy): domain Bacteria; phylum Bacteroidota; class Bacteroidia; order Flavobacteriales; family Flavobacteriaceae; genus Maribacter. The sequence continues at coordinate 773,416 of CAVONX010000029.1, read as the reverse complement.
CCTTAATTATAAAATATGGGAATTAAATTGAGTGGATTATTTAGGTTGGGGAACAGCGAAACAAGGCCATTATCTACCCTAAAATTATTGATAAAATAATCGCGTGGTATTAAACTAAATCAACCAAGTCCAAAATTTTCTGCATAGTCCTGTAATTCCTAGCGGTGGCAACCACACCCAGCTTGGCTTCAATAAGGTTATTATTGAGTTTTGCATTGCCGTATCCGTTTATGCACAACAAATAAACACAGGTATCGGATACTTGAAACTGTTCGTTGGGATACGTTAAGGTTTCAAAAATTCTTGCCAATTCTTCTGTCGGCTTATCAAACAGCAAAACAAAATAACTTTTGTTCGTGTTGATTTGGGCTTGAACGTTATAAGGACTATCCGATAAAATTTGTCCCAAATGCTTTTTGGCCATGACTAGAACCGGAACCTCAAATCCAAATGTATTATTTATGATTTGTGCAATGGATGCTGCTATTGCATTAGTATCAACCAAAACACTATTAAATATCACATTACCGCTTTGAATGTAAGTTTTAACGTCCTTAAAACCTGCATTTTCTAAAGCCTGACGCAATTCTGACATCACCACCTTGTTCCTTCCCCCTACATTGACCCCCCTTATAAAAGCAATGTACGTTTGCATACCGGTCTATTTGTTTTGATTTTCGTTCTGTATAATTCCCTGCGCCGCCAAATACCCTCCGGTCCAAGCATTCTGAAAATTAAAACCTCCGGTTATGGCATCTACATTAATAATTTCCCCCGCAAAAAAGAGTTGTGGTAAGCGTTTACTTTCAAAGGTTTTAAAATTGATTTCCTTAAGCTCCACGCCTCCTGCCGTTACAAATTCTTCCTTAAAGGTACTCTTTCCGTTTACCTCAAAAACACATTGGGTAAGTTGTTCTGCCAGTTGCTGCAATTGCTGTTTGGATACTTGTGGCCAAGTTTCGGTATCCGTTATTCCCGCAGCCTTTACCAAGTTCTTCCAAAGTCGCTTTGGAATATCCAAGACCTTGGTCCGCAACACCGTTTTGCGCTCCACTTGTTTTACTTCCATAAATAAATCCAATAATCCGGTTTTATGGTATTCCGGTGCCCAATTCACAGAGATTTTGAATCGATAATCATACTCCTTTAGCAGTCGCGCTCCCCAAGCCGATAATTTTAATACCGCCGGCCCGCTCATTCCCCAATGGGTTATCAATAAAGGGCCTTCTGAGAACAATACACCTTCCTTTACCTCTTTGGACTTAAGTAACTGGCTCCTTGCCTTTTTATCTAAAACTGTTACTTCCGCCATCGTACTTAATCCGGGAATATTGCTAATGCGCTCATCAGAAATATTAAAAGTAAATAAGGATGGGACAGGAGGAACAACCGTATGTCCAAGTTGCTTCAATACTTCCCACATTTTGGGATTACTCCCTGTGGCCATGACCACATAACGGGTTTTAAAAGTTTTTTCATGAGTCGTTACCTCCCAACAACTTTCTGAAGGTGTGTTTATCGCTTTAATTCCAATAACCGAACAGCGGGTAAGAACTTCTACCCCTAGGCGTTCCGCTTCCGAAAGAAAACAATCGATGATGGTCTGGGAAGAATTACTGGCCGGAAACATTCTGCCATCGTCCTCTATTTTTAGAGCAATGCCACGCTTCTCAAAAAAGCCCACCGTATCTCCGCTCGCATAGCTATGAAAAGGCCCCAAAAGCTCCTTTTCCCCTCTTGGATAATTGGTACTAAGTTCTTTTGGATCGAACTGGGCGTGGGTAACATTGCATCGGCCGCCACCGGAGACCTTTACCTTGGTGAGCACCTCTTTGCCCCGTTCCAAGATTGCGATTTTGGGTTTCGGCAAGACTTCCGCGATATGAATGGCCGAATAAAACCCTGCAGCGCCACCTCCTATAACCAGCACATCATACATTAGCGCACCCGTTCTGGGAAGTTGGTGATAATACCATCTACGCCAAGATCTGTCATAGCGGCTATATCCTCCGGTTCATTAACCGTCCACGTGTAAATTTTAAAACCTGCTTCTTTTATTTGTTTTACTATGTCCGCATCCAAATTATCAAAAGCTGGATTTATCGCAACTGCATTCAATTCTTTACCAATGGCCAGTGCTTCTAACGGATTCCCCTCTGTGAGAATGGCAATGGCGACAGATGCATTTAAGCTTCGCATCTTTTTTAACTCCTCCCAATTAAAACTGGAGATGATAAAATTTTCTGGGGACCAGCCCCGTTTCTCGGTGTAAAATGTAATGGCTTGATTTACCTTATCCGCAGTATTGGCTCCCTTTAGCTCAATATTTAAAACAACCTTATTGTCTATCAGTTTTAAAACATCCTGTAGCATAGGTATGCTATGGCCACCATCCAGTATTAATCCCCTTAAATCCGTTAGATAATAGTCCTCAATATTTCCTCCTCCGTTGGTCAGCTCATCTACCATTTGGTCATGAAAAACAACGATTTCGCCACTTTTGATCTTAAAAACATCAATTTCTATCATATCCACGCCCAGGTCCATCGCCTTTTGTACGGAAGCCAAGGTATTCTCGGTTTCGTGGCCCATCGCACCTCTGTGACCAATGACCAAAGGTTTTTTCATATCGCAAGAACTATACATGGTGATTACGGCTAATAAGAGAATTTTTCTAAGCATGTTTATATTATTTTAATTCAAAAATAAAGGATTCTAACGGATCTATGTCTACACGGAATTTTCCAATACCATTTTCCACGTTCAAAACGTGTTCGCTACCATACAAAACATCGGTAATTGGATGATTTCCTTCGGATAGACCCCATTTTCGAATGATGTCCTCGGGAATTTTCAACTCGAAGCCAAAGGTATCGTTCGCATCAAAATTTGATACTACGATCAATTTTTGGGTATCCGACCAGCGTACGTAAGAAAGCAAATGGTGATTGTACCACTCCGTATGCTCCTTATTATAAAAATGGGTGTCTTGGTATTCGCCCATTAAGGCTTCGCTAGAAATGGTAAAATTCAACAAACGTTTATAAAAATCGCGTAATTGCTTTTCGTCATCGCTTAATTGACCTCCATCGAATTTTTTATTGTTTACCCATCGTTGAAAATTAGGCACTCCTACATAATCGAAGATCGAGGTGCGCGACGAACTCCCGAATCCGGCATTTTCGGCACCGGGCTCGCCTACTTCCTGACCAAAGTAGATCATAGTCGGTGCTGTGGTAGACGTAGCGGAAACGACCATAGCGGGCATACCTCTCCTAGCATCACCGGCAAATTCCGGACTCGCAATACGCTGCTCGTCGTGGTTTTCCAAAAAATGCAGCATGTGGTGTTCGATATCCTTTAAACCGTCTAGCACCTTGGGGATGTGGTCCGTCCACCCATGACCTTGCATTATATGTTTTAAGCTATCGTACAATTCTACTTTGTCATAGAGATAGTCCATTTTTCCTTTATGGATATACTCCCGATACAAATCTGGATTATAGACCTCAGCCAATAGAAAAGCTTCTGTGTTTTTTATTTTAATGTGGGAATTCATGTAGCTCCAAAACTCCACTGGCACCATTTCTGCCATGTCATATCGGAAACCATCCACACCCATTTCCAACCAATACAGGGCAATATCCTTAAATTTTATCCAGGAACTTGGCACGTCTTTATCCGACCAAAATCTGTAATGCTCTTCATAACTTTTTGAATCATACCCATCGGGAAGGCTAGCAAAATCATAAGACCCATCTGGCCGTACACCGTAGTTTATTTTTACGGTCTCGTACCAGTCGTTCATACTGGGTTGGGCCGAGCGGGTACCGTTACCCGTCCATTTTGCTGGGATTTCCGTAAACTTTCCATCAGATAATCCATTGGTGCCACCACCCAAGGGAAAATAACCGTTCTCCCAATTAGGGACTTGAAACTCCGTATCAGGCACGTAATAAAAATTATTGTCGCGCGCATATTCCACCGATGTATCGTCTGAAGCACCAAAAGGCTCGGAACCTTTAGGAGTAGATTTGCCTTCGTAGTTTCTTGCCACGTGATTGGGCACGATATCGATGAGCAATTTTAATCCTACCGCATGTGTACGGTCTATCAACTGCTGAAATTCCTCTAAACGCTTTTCAGGGTTTTCGGCCAAATCGGGATTTACGTTGTAATAATCCTTAACGGCATAAGGCGAACCAGCGCGACCTTTAAAAATATCGGGGTCGTCATTTGAAATTCCGTACTTGGAATAATCGGTAATAACACCATGGTGCGGAATACCTGTATACCAAATATGGGTCACTCCCAGATTCTTAATCTCCTGTAAGGCCTTTTCCGAGAAATCGGAAAATTTACCTACGCCGTTCTCCTCTAAAGTTCCCCATGGTTTGTTTGTGGTATTCGTGTTCCCGAAGAGTCGTGTAAATACTTGGTAAACAACCGTTTTTCTATCTTTAATCATACTATCACTATCGGATTTTTCAACTTTTTCCGCGCAAGAATAACTAGCCAATACTACAAAACAAAAGAATACTACGGATGCTTCTTTGATCATCCTTTTTTTATTATTAAACAGTGACTATTGTTTTAGGTAATAATGTAACCCGTTCACCATTCACCCGAATAGACATTTCTTTAACTCCCGTAAGTTCAAAACTTGTTTGTTCTGCTGTTACAATAACCTTAATAACCCTGTTCCTAAAATTAACCTTAAAAGAATAGGCTTTCCATTGTCCGGGAATTTGAGGTGTAAAGGAGAGCTTGTCATCCACAATACGCATACCGCCAAAACCTTCCACAATACTCATCCAAGTACCTGCCATGGATGTAATATGTAAGCCTTCTTCCACTTCTTTGTTGTAATCGTCCAAATCTAATCTACTGGTACGCAAATAGAAGGTATACGCCTGTTCCATCCTACCCAACTTTGCGGCCTGTATGCTATGTACACAAGGTGACAGGGAAGATTCATGTACCGTAAACGGTTCATAGAAATCAAAATGCCGTTCCAATTCTTTCGTTGAAAAATCGGCCTCAAAAAGATAAAAGCCTTGCAGCACATCAGCCTGCTTTATATAGGGTGAACGTAGAATCCGGTCCCAACTCCATTTTTGGTTGATAGGCCTTTGGTTTTTTGGTAGATCCGCCACTTTTATCAATTCTTTATCCAAGAAGCCATCTTGTTGCAAAAAGACTTGGTGTTTTTCCGAATAGGGGAAGTACAGATTATCCGCTACCTTTTTCCATTGTTCCCATTCACGCTCGGTTAACTTGGTTTTCCCTATAATACGACCGTAATCCTCCTTGTAACCATCCTTGACCTTGCTTAACTGGAGTATGGTATAATTGATACACCACTTGGCGAGGTAATTGGTATACCAATTGTTGTTGACGTTGTTTTCGTATTCATTGGGTCCGGTTACGCCCAACATTACATATTTCCCTTTATCCTCCGAAAAATTAACACGTTGGTGCCAAAATCTGGAAATACCAATGAGCACCTCCAATCCCATTTCGGGAATATAGCTGTAATCACCAGTATACCTGTAATAATTATAGATGGCAAAAGCAATGGCACCGTTTCTATGAATTTCCTCAAAAGTAATTTCCCACTCGTTATGGCATTCCTCACCGTTCATGGTTACCATGGGATATAAGGCAGCGCCATTGGAAAAACCTAACTTTTTTGCATTTTCAATAGCTTTTTCCAAGTGATTGTAACGGTACTTCAACAACTTTCTAGCAACGGTTTGGTCTTTGGTAGCCATATAAAAAGGGAGGCAATAGGCTTCGGTATCCCAATAGGTACTACCGCCATATTTTTCACCGGTAAAGCCTTTCGGACCTATGTTTAATCTGGAATCAGTTCCTAAATAGGTCTGATTGAGCTGAAATATATTGAAACGGATACCCTGTTGCGCCTTTACATCGCCTTCAATGGCAATATCACTCATGTTCCAGATACGGGACCATGCCAATTTCTGCTTTTCCAATAAGCCATCAAACCCAAAATTAATGGCTTTATCCAAAACCGAATGTGCCGCAGCTATAAGTTGACCAGATTTATGATTTCGAGAAACCGTGTATCCGCCGAACTTTGTCAACCTAATGGCTCTCCCAGCCTTAACCTTTTGTTTAAATTTGAAGGAAATAGAAGTTTCCGTTTTGCTCTCTTTATTGCCTAAAACCCGCTGCCCATCATACTCCATATAGGCCTGCATATAGGTACAGGTCTCAAAATTGGTCTTCATGGTGTGCGCCTCGATAAAGGCACGATTTTCTGTAGTACTTATCTTGGTCGTATTCCAAAATTTATCGTCCCAGTTACTGTCCTCGTTGGTGATTCCGCTATCCAAATATGGCTCAAAACCAACTATCGCGTCGGAATTCAAGACCTTAAGGCTATAGGAAATGGCTCCCAATTCATCCAAGTCCAAGCTCAGAAAACGCACTATTTCAGCTTCTACTGCAACACCATTTGTAAGCGTTGCCGTAAAGGTTCGTTTGTACCAACCTTGCTGCATATTCAATTCCCTACGAAAACTTGAAACGCTCTTAGAAGTAGCCAAATCGAGCTCCTCGTTATCAATAAAAACCCGTATTCCTATCCAGTTAGGTGCGTTCAAGACTTTGGCAAAGTATTCCGGATACCCATTTTTCCACCAGCCAACACGTGTTTTATCGGGATAGTACACTCCGGCGATATAACTCCCTTGAAATGTTTTACCCGAGTAGTTTTCCTCAAAATTGGCCCGCTGCCCCATGGCCCCGTTTCCAATACTGAACAAACTTTCTGAGGATTTAACGCGGCCTTTGTCAAAACCTTCCTCAATAATGGACCAATTGTCCGCCTTTATATAATCTTGATTCATGTAACAAATCTAATATTATCATTTCCGCTTAGGCAGAAATCAATTTAAACTAACTCTTTTACTTTTATTCCCATGCTTGTTCCACCCCCAGAATGCGGGGTCTATCCGTAAACTTCCTCCTGCTATTTTAACTTTTATACTATCTACGAAATACTAGTTACCCCGTGGGGGCTAGGGAGCCAATAACCCTTCCAAAAAGATAGCATCCATTTCTGTAAAATCCCTAAAATTATACCGAGCCTCGGACAAAATTTGAGCATCACCTATACCAATACTTATCATTCCAGCTGCATTTGCCGCTTGTATACCCGCTACAGCATCCTCAAAAACAATACAATCCGCCGAATCAACTCCTAAATTTTCTGCAGCAATCAAAAAAACTTCTGGATCCGGTTTGGCCTTGGTTACGCTGTTTCCATCTACAATAGTGTCAAAATAATGCAACAATCCCACCTTTTCCAAAATAGGCCTTGCATTTTTACTTGCCGAACCCAAAGCAATGTGAATATTCCGTTTTTTTAGATAATCTAAAACCCTAGGAACATCGGGCAAAACTTCCGAGGCGTCCATGTTTTCTATATACTCTAAATAATCATCGTTCTTTTCTACCATCCACCTATCAAACTGCTCTTGGTTAGCCGTAATATTTCCAATATCCAACAAAATCTCCAAACATCGCTTTCTACTCACACCCTTAAAAAGTTCGTTCTGTTCGTTTGTAAATTCGAAGCCCAATTCGTTCGCCAGCTTTTTCCAAGCTAAATAATGGTATTTAGCAGTATCCACAATAACCCCGTCCAAATCAAAAATAAACCCAACCTTTCGCATCACTTTATTTTAAAATTTAATTTATTGTCGATTCCCTTCTAATAATGGTAGCCTGTATAATCTCAGTAGTAAAAACTTCATCTTCTTCATCAAAATCGGTCTCTATTTTTTCTATCAACAGTCTAGCCGCCATTTCTCCCATTTTATCACCATGCTGATCCACTGTCGTTAATTTTGGAGTCGAATATTTAGATAGAATTCCGTCTGTAAAACCAATTACGGACAAATCAACAGGGATTGATAGGCCTATGTGCTGCGCAACACCCAAGCAATGAATTGCAAATATTTCATTTACCGAAAGTACCGCATCTATCTTATTCTTGCGCAAAAAAGTACCCATGCCCTCTATATTATTGTTATAAGGAAGTCTTAAAACAAAATTTTCATTGATTGTACTACCACTTTCTTTCAAGGCCTTTCTATAACCGTGTTCCCTACTGTTGCTTACACTTAAAAAACTATCGGTCGTTAACAACGCGATTCTTTTCCTGCCCTCCCCAATTAAACTCATGGTGGCCTCGTAAGCAATCTGGGCATCGTTCAACACTACTTTATCACATCGTATTTCATCCGTGACCCGATCAAACAGCACCAAAGGAATGCCCTGATCTGTTACCCCCTTAAGATGATTAAAATCGTTTTTAAACTGTGTTTCACCCGCCAAGGCCATGATAAACCCATCTATACTGCCGTTAGCGAGCATTTCCATGTTTATGACCTCACGATCAAATGATTCGTCCGATACACAAACAATTACATTATAGCCGCGTTCATTGGCGTAGTTCTCTATTCCCCTAAAAACTGTAGTAAAAAAATGATGCACGATATCAGGAATGATAACTCCTATGTTCTTGGTGCGCTTATTTTTTAGACTTACGGCAATATTATTAGGCTTGTACTTGTACAGTTTTGCAAAAGCCTGTACCTTATTTTTTGTATCCCTACTGATTTCTGCGCTGTTCTTTAGCGCTTTTGACACTGTAGAGATGGACACGTCCAATTCCTTGGCAATATGCTTTAAGGTGATTTTTCTTCTCAAAATGGAAAATTAGTTACAGATTAAGAATTGCAAAAAATGAAATTACTCACTTAATTACAAAGTAAGGTATTTAGGACTATACTTTTCAAAAGTGGACAAACAAATAGAAAAAATAACAAAAATTAATAGAAGAAATTCAAAGTGTAATTGTCTAACATTCAATATATTTAGGGAAGAAATTCAAAGTGTAATTGTCTAACATTCAATATATTTAGGGAAGACAACCGGCTTTTATTAACTCATTCCTTTTACTTTTGAACTCTAAACAGGACCCTTGCTCAACTTTTAGTTTTTGATTATGATAGCATTGTAAAAGAAGAAGTCCTGGAAGACGGTAATTATTGTGGTAAAACCCTATCGGGGGGTCGCTTAGATTCCTTTTCTGGAGATTTAATCAAAATAAAGATAAAATCTGATTAACAATTACTTTGGGATTGAATTCTATGATTAGATCCATTAGACGTTTTAAACATTATACGTCTAAAAAAGGGTGCCTGTTTTTTTACGATGAACATTTAGAAAGGTATAAATTAATGAACTAATTCAGACACCGTTCTGATGAACTAAAAAAACACTGCTTAAACTCAAGACCATAATCACACTAATGCGGTAAGGAAAGAATCTTTAAGCTGTTCCTGGTAAGATTAGTTATAAAATGTATTTTTGTACAGCCGTCATAGAATAAAATATTAGGTTAAATTTAGCAAGTCAAGAACAATATAATGAAATATATACTCACATTTATCCTGGCAATCTCTTTGCTATTTAGCTGCTCAGGCCCGAAGGAACAAATAGAAGTATCGCCAGAAGACATGCATGCCGTTGTGGACAAAGTCACCCAAATCATGATTCATGATATTTTCTCGCCCCCTGTTGCCAGTAGGATATTTGCCTACCCTAATGTGGCGGCCTATGAGATCATAGCACAGATGAATCCGCAGTACCAATCATTGGCGGGCCAATTGAATGGGTTACCGCCTATTCCAGAATTGGATACCGTTAAAGGAATAAATCCAAAGCTATCTGCCATCATTGCCCATATGAACCTAAGCAAGCGGCTAATTTTTTCCGAGGACAAATTTGAGGTGTTGGAGGATAGCCTATATAATGCTTGGGAAAAGACCAACAAGGAAGAATTTGAAGTATCCAAAACCTACGGACTAAAGGTTGCGGACCATATAAAGGCATGGATGTCCGAGGATAATTATAGCCAGACCCGTACCATGCCAAAATTTACGGTAAATACAGAGGATGCCTCTCGTTGGCAACCTACACCTCCTGCCTATATGGAGGGAATTGAACCCCATTGGAACAAAATCAGACCTTTTTATCTGGATTCGGCAGCACAATTTAAACCTGTGCCTCCCCCACCGTTTTCCATGGAAAAAGACTCCGATTTCTACAAAGAACTTATTGAAGTGTACAACATAAGTAATGAGATTACGGCAAACGGTGATGACTCCGAAGAGGTGCAAATTGCGCGATTTTGGGATTGTAACCCTTATGTTTCGGTGACCCGTGGGCATTTGATGTTCGCCACAAAAAAAATTACGCCTGGGGCACACTGGATCGGTATTACCAAAATTGCCAGCCGAAAAACGAGGCAGAATTTTGATGATACCGTATTCGCCTACACCAAAACATCCCTCGCTATAGCCGATGCATTTATAAGTTGTTGGGACGAAAAATACAGAAGCAACCTTATTCGCCCTGAGACCTTGATCAACCTTCACATAGACGACAGCTGGCAACCCATTTTACAAACACCACCTTTTCCTGAATATACCAGTGGGCATAGTGTTGTTTCCGGTGCAGCAGGCATTATCCTGACCGATATTTTTGGGGAAAACTTTGCTTTCGACGACGACACCGAGGTACCTTACGGTCTGCCCATACGCAATTTCACTTCCTTTAACAAAGCTGCGGACGAAGCGGCCATAAGCAGAATGTACGGGGGTATCCACTATAGAGCAGCGGTAGAAGTAGGTGTGGAACAAGGACGAAAGGTTGGAAAACTGCTATTAACAAAACTTAAAATGCGGCTTTAAAGGCAATTTTTATCATTAGCGATCTTCATACCTCTATTTGTCCTTCTTTCATTCTTAAAATTCCACAAGTATCCCTAGTTATTTGTCAAAAGTTTCAAGGAGGTATCAACTACTTTTTCGGATATTTATAAAAATTAAATTAATGTCCTCCGCCAAAAGACTTTCTAGGGCCTACCAAAACGCGAAGCGAATTCCTTTTGATGACACCTCAAAATTTATCTTGTTCAGCGATTGCCACAGGGGAGACAATAGTTTTGCCGATGAGTTTGCCAATAACCGAAACATCTATTTCCACGCACTAAGTTATTACTATAAAGAGGGGTATGACTATTGCGAACTAGGCGATGGGGACGAATTGTGGGAGAACCTAAGTTTTGAATCTATTTTTGAGGCCCATAAGAATGTATTTAAACTATTAAGGGAATTTCATTTAGAAAAAAGACTACACATGGTATGGGGCAACCATGATATGGTTTACAAGGATAAGGCCTATGTGGATAAACACCTCTCTAGCTATTTTGAACATATAGACAACACGGACAAAAAACTTTTCGAAGGCATTACCTATAACGAAGCGATCGTTTTAGAGCATAGCAAAACAGGACAGGAACTTTTTTTGACACACGGCCACCAAGCGGATTGGTGGAACTATACGTTTTGGCGCTGGGGCCGTTTTCTGGTGCGCATACTTTGGAAACCCTTACAGGTCTGGGGCATCGCCGACCCAACAAGCCCGGCAAAAAACTATACCGAACTTATAAAAATAGAGCGGCGGATAAAGAAATGGATATTACAGAACAAGTTTTTGATTACTATCGTTGGACACACCCATAGGCCTCGATTTCCCGAGCCAGGAGCCATTCCCTTTTTTAATGATGGCAGTTGCGTTCATCCACGTAGCATTACAGGAATAGAAATCGAAAACGGACAAATTTCGTTGATCAAATGGCATATAGAGACTACCGTTGACGGTACGCTTAAAGTGGTACGGATTCTTTTGGAAGGACCACAAAAATTAGTAGATTATCAGCAAAAAAACTAGGTTTTCCCTACACCCTTGCAGCAAGGGTTTTCATGGCACTTATAAAAACATCCAATTCCTTAGTGGTAGTATAAACGTTAGGGGTAATTCTACAGCCCTGCACATTTTGCTGGTCAATGGCCACCGTAAAAATCTTGAATTCTTCCAAGAGCGTTTTGGCCAACTGCACCGGTTTTATATGTGTAATACCTATATTTCCTATCCCACAGCTACGGGCCTTATCCTTGGGCGTATTTACCACAATATGTTCCACATGGCGAAGGGCATCACTCCAATAAAACTGTAAAAATCGCAAACGTTCTTCTTTTCGTTCCGAACCAATTATTTCCAGATAGTCCATGGCATCGGCAATGGCCAGATCATTGTGAACAGGTATGGTGCCGGTATGGTTAAGCCGTTTAATTTCTGGAATCTCATCGGTATAATCGGCGAACAGCGGCCATATCTTGGGTATATGTTCTTTTTTAACGTATAGCAGGCCACTGCCCAAGGGTGCGCTGAGCCACTTGTGCAAACTGCTTCCATAATAGTCGCAATTTAAATCTTGAATACTAAAGTCAAAATGACCAATGCAATGCGCACCATCTACCATCACCTCAACGCCATATTTATGGGCCATATCACAGATTTTTCGGATAGGCAATACCTGACCTGTAATGTTTACCATATGGCAGACCATTAGGAGTTTGGTCCTCTGTGTAATCTGTGATTCGTAAAGAGATACAATCTCCTCATCCGAATCTGGATGGTTGGGCAATGAAATAATTTTATTCACCACCCCGTATCTTTTAGCTATAAGCTTAAAATGATCCTGCATGGCCCCGTAATCTTGATGTGCGAAAATAGCCTCGTCCCCCTTTTTCCAAGGATAGCCCCCAATGATCATATCCAAAGACTCTGTAGTATTTCGGGTAATGATCAAGGTCTCGGGAGAAACGCCCACCAATGCCGCCAAACGGTCACGAACCTTGTCCTTGTTCTCCCATTGTACCGTGCGCATATAGAAAGATGCCTCATAGTTTACCATGGAGACATGTTCCATATAACGCTGCATCGTAGGCTTGGGTATAAAATTATAATATCCATTTTCTAAATTAATATAATCTGGTTTAAGGTCATAATCGGCGCGAATACGCTCCCAAAAAGCATTGTTCGTTTTAGGGTAAGGCTTTGCTACCTTAAATTTCGCCTGCACTGGCAAGGTCATAAAAGGAGAAATCAAAGCTGCACTACCCAATTTCTTTAAAAAATGTCTTTTATCCATATCAAATTCGTGTTACTTCATAAATATAGTGAAAGAAGTCATTAATGTAGCAATTGCAACCTATGGCGAGTAATTATTCACCAAAGTATTTATATGGTTCCTGCCTTGGAAGACTACAAAGAATACCTTATTCCCTTTTTTATGATGCCACCATGAATGTTATTTGCATAACTAAGTCAACTAACCTGCCCTACAACAATTAGAGCTCGTACATAGGAATACAACCAGGTAATAAATAGTTGATTTTCATCAACCTAAATTCTAAAAGTCTTAAAACCCTTTCGTCCTATTTCAATTTTTAAAACTTTATTATAGAAACACACCAAAAATGGTAGTGCCCTTAATTTTAAGGTGCACTATTTTTTGTGGTATCTTAGAAGTCAAAATAATCAACCATTACTCTTATGCCTCTTTTTATCGTCATTTTGGGAATAGTTCTGCTGTTCATCCTCATTGCACAATTAAAGCTGAATCCTTTTGTAACATTTATTATTGTCTCCTTATTTGTAGGGATAGCGCAAGGGATGGATCCCGTATTGGTCGTAGATTCGATCCAGAAAGGAATAGGTAGTATTTTGGGGTTTTTGGTGCTCATTCTAGGTCTGGGCGCCATGTTGGGCAAATTGGTCGCTGATAGTGGCGCAGCACAACGTATTACCATGGAACTCGTTGCTAAATTCGGCAAAAAGAACATTCAATGGGCGGTGGTGCTTACGGGTTTTATTGTGGGCATACCCATGTTCTACTCTGTAGGCTTTGTGATATTGATACCCTTGGTCTTTACCATTGCGGCTGCCACAGGACTTCCCTTGCTCTATGTGGGCTTGCCCATGTTGGCCTCACTCTCTGTTACCCATGGCTATCTGCCACCGCATCCAGCACCTACGGCCATTGCGGCCACATTTAATGCGGACATTGGGAAAACGTTACTTTACGGAATCATTGTGGCCATCCCCGCTATTATTGTAGGCGGTCCATTGCTTTCCAAAACCATGAAACACATCAACGCTACTCCATTAAAAGAATTTGTGAATCCCACCATTCTCAAAGACGAAGAAATGCCCGGTACGGGTATCAGTATTTTTACGGCACTCTTACCCGTAATCTTAATCGCGCTTGCGGCACTTGCCGAATTCGTGCTACCCAATGGAACGGTACTAAAAAATAGTATCCTTTTTATGGGAAACCCGGTCATTGCCATGTTGATTTCCGTTTTGGTCGCCATCTACACCTTGGGACTTGCAAGAGGTAAAAAAATGACCGAAGTAATGGATTCCGTTGCTAGTGCCATCACAGGAATTACCATGGTATTGCTCATTATAGCTGGTGCGGGCGCCCTAAAACAGGTATTGGTAGATAGCGGTGTGAGCGAATATATTGGGGAAATGCTCAAAGGTTCGGCTATTTCGCCCTTGATCTTGGCATGGCTCATTGCTACAATAATACGGGTCTGTGTAGGTTCTGCAACCGTAGCCGGACTGACAGCGGCCGGAATTGTATTGCCTATGGCAACAAGCGCCAATGTGAGTCCAGAATTAATGGTATTGGCCATTGGGTCGGGAAGTTTAATGCTCTCCCATGTAAATGATAGTGGATTTTGGCTATTTAAGGAATATTTTAACCTTTCTGTAAAGGACACACTTAAAACGTGGACCGTAATGGAAACCACCGTTGGCGTTATGGGACTGGTAGGGGTGCTGATTTTAAGCTTATTTATCTAAACATGTCCTACCCAAAAGGTAAGGAGTTTGCCTTAAAATCAATTAAAATATAAATGACGAATCTAGAATTTTAGAACAAAAACTACGCAAATAACCTTGAACGTCGAATTAATTAACAAAAATAACATATGAAACCATCTGAAAAAATAAAGCAACTTGGACTTATCCTACCTCCTGCCCCGCCACCAGCTGGACTTTATAAACCGGTTTTGGTCGTGGACAACTTTTTATACGTCTCCGGACAAGGATGTATGCGAACCGATGGTACTTTAATTGTAGGTCGCGTTGGCGATACCTTGACCTTGGAAGAAGGAAAAGCCGCTGCACGACAGACTGCCCTAACCATGCTCGCTACCATTAGCACCCATTTTGGGGATATAGACCGAATTAAACGTCTAATAAAAACCTTGGGGATGGTGAACTGTACCCCAGATTTTGGCAATCAACCCCTGGTTATAAACGGCTATAGCGAACTAATGGCCGATGTTTTTGGCCCCGACCATGGCGTAGGTGTACGCAGCGCTGTTGGTATGATGCTCCCCGGAGGGATCGCAGTAGAAATAGAGGCGATGTTCGAACTTTATAAATAAAAACGAATGAACCAAAATCAATGGTATACCATTTCCAAAACAGATGAGGTAATCTCGCCATCTTTATTGATCTATCCAGATCGCATACGCCATAATATAGAGGTAATGCTACGCATGGCAGGCGGGCCAGAAAACCTGAGACCCCATGTTAAGACGCACAAAAATGCCGAAATAATTGCCCTGCAACTAGAAAAAGGCATTACGAAGTTTAAATGTGCCACCATTGCGGAAGCTGAACTTTTAGCGAATTGCGGGGCTCCCGATGTGCTTTTGGCCATGCAACCCGTGGGCGCCAACCAAGAGCGTTATGTTACATTGATGAAAAAATATCCGAATGTGAAGTTCGCTACGCTGGTAGATAACCAAGCTACAGTAGACCAACTTGGAAAACTTGCGCAACGGCATAACGCTAATATATCGTTGTATATCGACTTGAACGTGGGCATGCACCGTACCGGTATTCTTCCAGGAAAGGAAGCATTGGAACTTTACAAATCTATTTCCGAACATCCTCATTTGGAAATTATTGGCCTCCATACCTATGACGGACATTTGAGAAACTCCGATGTTGCTGTCAGGAAATCCGACTGTGACGAAGCTTTCAAAAATGTACTTGAACTTAAGAAGATAATCCAAGAGGACGGACTTCCAGAACCCATTATGGTCGCAGGTGGCTCTCCTACCTTTCCATTTCATTGTACAAGGGAAAAGGTAATTGCCAGCCCTGGAACCACCCTACTTTGGGATGCAGGCTATGGCCAACTTTTTCCTGAGATGGATTTTCTGCCAGCAGCAGTGCTGTTCACTCGAATCATCAGTAAACCAAAAGCTGGAATAGTATGCTTTGATCTGGGTCATAAATCCATTGCTCCCGAAATGAATTTTCCACGGGTGCAGTTCCTCACCTTAGATCATGGAAAACAGGTAAAACAATCCGAAGAACATTTGGTAGTAGAATATGACGACCTTAAAATTAGCAACGTGGGCGATGAGCACTATGCTATTCCCATGCACATTTGCCCAACCGTAGCGAAGTACGACAGTTTACTAGTAATAGAAAATGGCACTGTTTCCAAAGAATGGAAAGTGGTTGCGCGGAACCAAAAACTCACAATTTAAGCATGTTTATTTTTGATGCACACTTAGACCTTGCCATGAACGCAATGGATTGGAACCGAGATCTTAGGTGGTCGGTGGAGGAAATCCGAAAAAGTGAAATTGGAAAGACGGACAAGCCGGACCGAGGAAACAATACCGTTTCTTTTGAAGCCATGCGTCGAGGAAACGTAGGGCTATGTGTCGCCACACAAATAGCACGGTATGTGCATAAGGACAATCCGCTTCCCGGTTGGAAATCCCCGGAACAGGCATGGGCACATACCCAAGGACAATTAGCTTGGTATAGAGCTATGGAAGCTACTGGTAAATTAAGGCAGATTACAAATACCAAAGACCTTTTGGAACACCTTGCTGCTTGGAAAAAAGATAAGGCCGCTACGCCCATAGGATACATTTTAAGTTTAGAAGGTGCGGACTCTATCGTGAATCTAGACTACCTAGAGAAATCCTACGAGCAAGGGCTGCGGGCCATTGGACCAGCACATTACGGGCCTGGAACTTATGCTTTTGGAACCAATTCTGTAGGTGGCATTGGAACTAAAGGCAAAGAACTGCTAAAAGAAATTGAACGACTTAGCCTGATATTAGACGCGACCCATCTTTGCGACCAAAGTTTTTGGGAAACCATGAAGGTGTATAATGGTCCTGTTTGGGCAAGCCACAATAATTGCCGGACTTTTGTAGACCATAATCGTCAATTTTCAGATGAACAACTGTTGGAACTTATAGGGAGAAAAGCAGTCATAGGCATGGTAATGGATGCTACGATGTTGGTGCCGAATTGGCAACGTGGTATTTCCCATCCAACAAATACCAATGTTACCCTGGCACATACCATACAGAATATTGATCACATTTGTCAATTGGCAGGAAACGCCTTACATGTTGGCATAGGTAGCGATCTAGATGGTGGTTTTGGTAATGAACAAGGCCCATCGGATATAAATACCATTGCCGATTTACAGAAAATACCACAGATGTTAACAGATATGGGATACGCGCCAGAAGACATAACAAACATCATGCACGGCAATTTTATACGTTTTTTAACCGATACCTGGGAATGAAAAGAAGAGCATTTGTACAAACTTCTACCTTCGCTGCCCTAGGCTCATTGCTTTGGAACTGCAGCAACACCCATAAAATCCGCTTAAAAAAAGGGATGAACATCGCCTGTTTGGGAGATAGTATTACCGCCATGAAACATGGCTATGTGCAATTATTACAAGAGTATGTGGACACGAACCATCCGGATCTTGAACTCACATTTTTAAACTGGGGGAAAAGTAGTGAAACCATTACAGGGCTTACAGAGAAAGACCATCCGGGACCCAGGCCCTATCTTTTTGAGCGTTTAAACGATTTATTGAACGGCACTCCCGTGGATATCGTCTTTTTCTGTTACGGAATCAACTGTGGTATCTATGGAAAACCATCTTCCGAATTATTTGATAGTTATACTATTGGCATCTATTCATTCTTAGAAAAAATAAAACAGAAAGGTGTAAAAACCGTCCTCCTTACCCCTCCACCGTTGGTTTTAAACGTAGTAAGAGATACTCAAATTATAAGTCAAACCGATTTTGGTTATAAAAACCCATACCCCAGATACCAAGAAGAAGTACTCCAAGAATTTTCTAAAATAATATTGGGAATAAAACACGAAACAGTATTGGGAAGCATAGACATCCAATCCCCACTCTTGGAATATAAAAGCAAGTGTTATTCGGAAGATCCCATTCATCCTAATAAGAATGGCCACCAACTGATTACGAACACCATCGTAGAGAATTTAACAATTTAACAAGCCCTTAAGTCGCCATGGCAGGGTATTTGTTATCTTTATTTTTTGAATTTTACGGGCCAATGAACAAACTCATTTCTATATTTTTATTTTGTTGTCTTCTATGGGGGTCCACAGCTTTGGCACAAACAGATTTGCCAACGCAAAAGCCACTGAACATTGGAACCGTAAAAAAAGAAGACCCTAAAAGCGACACAAAAAAGAGTCCGTTGTTAAATATGCCTACGTTAATAAAAGAACCGGTATCGTTAGATTATAAAAACCCGAATCCTGTTAAAATGTTGCCGGACGAAGAACTCGTGCAAGCTGGCACCGGACTAAAAATTGATCCACGTATAGGACCCGGTGAACGTTTAGGTGGTTCCGGCCAATACTTTCCCGATCAATATTTAGGAGACGTGAAAAGTGAAGGAAAATTTATTGGAATCGTTTGTCGGGACCATGAATATGTAGACGGGGATCGTGTTAAAATTTGGGTAAACGATGTAGTCGTAGAATATAACCTTTTATTGACCGCCGCCTTTAGAGGTGTAAATGTAGACCTACAATCGGGTTTTAATAAAATAGAATTTGAGGCATTAAACCATGGCTCTTCTGCCCCCAACACCGCTCAGGTAGATGTTTATGACGATACCGGAAAATTACTTTATTCCAATAAATGGTTATTGTCTAGCGGGTCTAAAGCTACGTTGATTGTTACCAAGGATTAGGGTAATTATAGATAATAACCTTTTCTCGGTAAAACACTTCATTAATAAAAAGCCCATTATTTGCAATTACTTTATGCCTATATTTATTTTATTTTTCAATTATACCCTTAAATGGCAAAAAAATATAAAGTAGCCGTATTGCAGTTGGCTCTGGACAATACCGCAGATGAAAACAGAAAAAAGTGTTTGGAATGGAGTCGAAAGGCAGCTGCCCGAGGGGCGGAAGTAATTTGCCTGCCCGAACTGTATAGCAGCCATTATTTTTGCCAAAGTGAGGATATTGAAAATTTTTCCCTGTCGGAACCGTTAGGTGCGATTTCCTTTACCGCTTTCAGCCAGTTGGCAAAGGAGTTGGGCATAGTCATCATTGTCCCTTTCTTTGAAAAAAGAATGGCCGGAATCTACCATAATAGTGCTTATATCATTGATACTGATGGTTCACAGGCCGGACTCTATAGAAAAATGCACATTCCGGACGATCCACACTTTTACGAAAAATTTTATTTTACGCCGGGCGATCTTGGATTTCAGTCGATTCAAACCAAAAAAGGGAAAATAGGAACATTGATCTGTTGGGACCAATGGTATCCGGAAGCGGCCCGCCTAACCGCAATGAAAGGCGCAGAAATCCTGTTTTATCCTACAGCCATCGGATGGCATCCCGCTGAAAAAGAACAGTATGGCGAAAACCAATATGGCGCTTGGATGAATGTTATGAAAGGCCACGCCGTTGCGAACGGCATTTTTGTAGCCGCTGCGAACCGCATAGGTCTAGAAAAATACCTTCCCAATACAGATGGTATCCAATTCTGGGGCAAATCTTTTATCTGCGGACCACAGGGCGAAATCTTGGCAATGGCATCAGAAGATAAAGAAGAAATTCTCATAGCAGAGGTAGATTTGGCACTACAGGAAAATGTACGCCAAAATTGGCCGTTTTTCAGGGACAGACGCATAGACGCTTTTCAAGACATCACTAAAAGAGCACTAGATCAATAATGGCAAATAGACGATTTCCCGCAGAATGGGAACATCAAGAAGGTCTTCTTCTTTGTTTTCCCCACAATGGTAATGATTGGCCCGGCAAATATGCAACCATACAATGGGCGTTTGTAGAGTTCATTAAAAAAGTAGCATCAGTAGAAGAAGTGTTCTTGGTCGTAGCCAGTGCTTCTTTACAGGAAAAGGTGAGCAATATGTTAGCTACTGCAACGGTCGATTTAAAAAAAATTCAATTTATAGTTCAAAAAACCAACAGAAGTTGGATGCGCGACTCCGCCCCTATTATTGTACAAAATAATGGAAAGCGGGAAGCGTTGAATTTTAATTTCAACGCTTGGGCAAAATATTCCAATTGGCAACTGGACAAAAAACTGCCCGACACCGTAGCCAAGGTTTTAAAATTACCCCTTACCCAAGTAACTTACAAAGGTAAAAAAGTGGTACTTGAGGGAGGTGCCTTGGAAGTGAACGGAAAAGGCACCCTGATTACTTCGGAGGAATGTTTGCTAGACCAAAAAATACAGGTACGAAATTCGGGATTTTCCAAAACTGATTACGAGGCTATTTTTAAGGAATACCTTGGCATAACCAATACCATTTGGCTGGGTAATGGTATTATTGGCGACGATACACACGGCCACATAGATGATTTATGCCGATTTGTAAATGCAGAAACCGTTGTTACGGTTATAGAATCGGATGCAAAGAGCAAGAATTATGCGCCGTTGCAAGACAACCTGAAAAGGCTTAAAAATGCAAGATTGGAAAATGGTCAACCTCTTAAAATAATTGAACTGCCAATGCCAAAAAAAATTATTTTTGATGGGCTGCAACTGCCCGCCAGTTATGCCAACTTTCTTATTTTGAACAACATGGTGCTAGTACCTACCTTTAATGACACAAATGACCGTTTGGCACTCAACATTTTGGCAGATTGTTTTCCTGATCGTCAAGTCATAGGTATTGGCTGTATCGATATAATTTGGGGGTTTGGCACCTTGCATTGTTTGAGTCAGCAAATACCCAGTTAGATTCAAGCCTGAACCAAGAGGGTTTAAATAAAAATTAAATCTAAACACAATAAAATCAAACTTGGCCTTTTTTAGTAGCTGCTAACCATTAACCAAACCGTACTTTTATTTTAGCAATAGAACATAGTTACTTCCGCTTCCCAGGAATATATGTCTCCTTGGCCCTTTTGAGTACATCTTCCTTATAATAGGCGGCATCTTTCCATTGCACATCGGCATACCGTTGTATCTGGTCATCAAAATGAGGAGAAGTGGGATCGCCACTTTGTCCACCGGCCAAAATTGTCTTTGCCTTTACGGTATCGCCAAATTCCACTACAGCCACAAAACTATTGCCTCGGGTACCGTAAATTTTCTTGGCACCCTCAGTGGTGTAGCGTGCGCCGTAGGCTGCCAATGCGCCCCAGGTACCGGAAGCAAAACCAATAGGAACACTTGGCTTAGCGTCATCGAACTCCTGTCGTATATCCCCAGTGGTTCTTTGGTATCTATTCACTTCTCCCCAAGGGATGTTCCATGTCCCAAAATCAGCTGTAAGTTGATCCAAGACTCCTTCAAAAATTCTACGTTTTTCACCATGAGGCGCTGCATCGCTACCCCAATACTGCATCCGCTCCATGGCCGTCATTCCTTCCGGATAGTTCCCTTCTTTTAAATAACGCATGCCATAAAAATGCGCCAAGGTCATGGCAACGGATTCTTTGGATGTTTTAAAATCCCATCTCTCTAATACTGCCATGGGTTCTAAAAACTTGGGATTTTTATCATCAAATTCATTGTTGGCACTAATGAGACCAGGAATCAACGCTTCGAAAGCAGGGAGGTACGGATCATGTGCCAAAGCTATCAGGCCATCTAGGGTAAAATCTTTTTTATCCTTCAACAAACCAATGGCATGGACACCTCTGAAATTCTCCTCGTCAATGGACATATAATAGGGATAGTCCTCCTTTTTTGGACTGGATTCCAAGGCAGATGTAAAAGGTGTGGAATTACAGTTCTGTATCCAACCGTTTTCGGGATTTTTTAGACAAGAATGGTTTCGCTACGGTATGCAGGCCTTGCCAGTCGGTCTTTGGGTTGCTGCCATCTAGCGGGTTTGAAAAATCGAACGAAACATCGCGTTTTGGCACAAAATTGCCGTGAAAATAGGCGATATTACCATCCGCATCCGCATAAACGGTACTGTTACTGGATTGGTACGGATATCCATCATCTCCCTGAAATCCCTCATAACCGTCCTGCTTTGTTCGAATAAATGATTGTTCCAAGGCCTTTACAGGTTCCCACATCATGGCGGTGGCCGTCCAATGTCCATCACCACATGGGTAATAGGGCCGTGATGCGTGCGGTAGGTGGGAAATATTCTTCCTTTAATGGCATCCGGCATTCTTATATTTAAACTCATTTCGGTGGAATCTACCGGTCGTAATTCTTCTCCGTATTGATATACTAAGTCTTTCCCTCTTGCTCTACAGGATGGTTTCCTTAAACTCGTCCAACACATCGGTATACGTAGAAGTATGCATCCAACCCGTTTTTTCGTTGAAGCCTTGGTACACAAAAAACTGTCCCCAAGTAACTGCTCCATAAGCATTGAGTCCTTCTTCGGAAACCACATGCACTTCGCCCCGAAAAAAGAAAGACGTATGCGGATTGATGAGCAACATAGCATTTCCGGATTTTGTTAAACTACCGGAAATGGCAATACCGTTGGAGCCTTGTGGCTCGGCTAGTTCTTCTTCTTTTTTTAGCTGCAACAGTTCCATTTTGGGCAGGGTCCTATCACTCTCATAAAAAGCTTTTAGTTTGTCAGTAGATATGCGCTCTATATCGCCACCAATACTTCCTTCGCTAAAATACATGGGCATCCAGGGCTCAAAGCGGGTCAGTAATTTAGGTGTAACTTCCGGATGGGTTTCTAGGTAATAATTAATTCCGTCCGCAAAGGCATCGCATAGTTGTTTTAGCCAAGCCGGACTCTTTTCATAATTTGCCTTGGCTTCTGCTTCGGTCATAAAAAGCTTTCGCTCGTAAGTCGCTATACAGTGCTTCCTCGCCATCCACTTCCGCTAAACGGCCCGTAGCCCAAATATAATTTTGCTCCACGCGGTTAAAATCATCCTCGCATTGGGCATACAACAAGCCAAAAACAGCATCGGCATCGGTCTTTCCCATAGATGTGTGGCACGCCAAAATCGTCTCGGATAATCGTTACCCGCTCCGCCTTTTCAGCCAAGGATAAAGCCTCATAATCGACGCTGAGCCAATGCCTCAGGTTCAGTTTTACAAGAAATAAAAAGAAGTACTAAAAAGAAGTAAGCGATGCGTTTCATAGGTGTAGTTTTATCCTATGAAGATACATTAAAATGTTAAGTACAAAAAGTTACCAACTACCACTAGCGCCACCTCCGCCAGAACTGCCGCCACCTCCGGAAAAACCTCCCGAACTACCGCCAGAACGCCCTGAACCAAAAGAATGGGAACCAGAAGAGGAAAAGGTCTTTCTAAAGTATGTTTTGTCATTTTCAATCAGGGAAATCTTAAACTTCTCCTTTCCAAAAAATAAAATTTTTACAAACGCAAAACACAAAGCGAGTGCCAACAAGAAAATAAAAAACCATACCATCAGTAAAGGATGATCAAGCACATAGTTTGAAGGTACCCATGCGGGTTTATAAATCGATAAGGCAATTCCTAAGGGAACGGCAACGAAGATGAGTCCGAAGATAGTACTAAGGCTCGCCGCAAACACAAGGAACAACCCGGGCAACAGTCCCAGTTTACCAATAAGAATGCCCCTTAATACCTCAATAAGCCGACCAAAAGATTTGAAAAAATGAAATCCTCCAACACCCACAAAAATACTGGCAAACAGTATCAGAAACCCTATGGTCACCACTTGCTCTGTATCCTCGTCCTGCTGCATATCTGCCTTGAATTCCGCTAAAGCCTCAGGTTCGTTCAATAAGCGTATGAGTTGGGAGGTACCGTTAGAAATACCTTCAAAATAGTTTTCGTCCTTAAAATAGGGAATCATGGTATTTCTTATAATACGTGAAGCCACTGCATCTGTAATATAGGGTTCCAAACCGTAGCCTACCTCTATACGCACTTGACGGTCCATTTTAGAAAAAAGAAGTAACAGTCCGTTATCCTTACCTTTTTGGCCTATTCCATTTTCGTTAAACAAACCGTTTGCATACCCTTCAATAGTTTCGAACCCAAGCCCGTTAATGGTAACGACTACTATTTGATTGCTGGTTTTTTTCTCAAAATCGGTCAGTTTTTTTCTTAATTCTACGAGCTCGTCAGGCTTAAAAATACCGGCACTATCCGTCACCATTTCCTTAAGTTGCATGTACTGCTGCTGTGACTGAACAGCATAGGAAAATAATAGCGCATAAAGCACAAAGATGTACTTGCCCAAGATGTTGTAAAGCTTTATTTTCAGTTGGTTTCGCACGGACTCAAAATTGGATTATGGTTACATAGATTTTTGGTAACGTACACTATTCTCTTTAATTTCGACTAACTTGCACCTTCTTTTTAAAAGTGGGATATGGCAGAAAAAAAAGTAAGCATTTTAAGTGCGTTCAAGACAATTATTTGGCCTAGACGCAATATCGTATTTATAGGTTTGGCGTTGATAGTCATTAGCAAAGCGGCTAGTTTTGTGGCACCCTTATCGCTAAAGTACTTAATGGACGACATTATTCCCAACAAAGATATCGACTTTCTAAAATGGCTTGTTGCTGCTGTTGCCCTTGCTATTTTGGTACAATCCGTAACCTCGTTCCTATTAACAAAGATATTGAGCGTACAAGCTCAATTTTTAATCTCTGAACTTAGGGCGCAGGTACAAAAAAAAGTACTTTCCCTGCCTATCCGTTTTTTTGACAATGCGAAATCCGGTGCTTTGGTTTCCCGGATCATGACAGACGTAGAAGGGGTACGCAACCTTATTGGTACAGGATTGGTACAACTTGTGGGCGGCACCATTACAGCTGTGGTTTCACTTGTACTTCTTTTACAGATCAGCTGGACAATGACCTTGTTCACCTTGGTACCGCTGGCCATTTTTGCACTCATCGCACTAAAGGCATTTAAGATTATACGACCTATTTTTAGAAACCGTGGTAAAATAAATGCCGAAGTTACGGGGAGATTAACAGAAACTTTGGGCGGTGTCCGCGTGATCAAAGGATTCAATGCCGAAGCGCAGGAAAATAAAATTTTTGAAGAGGGCGTGGAGCGACTGTTTCAAAATGTGAAAAAAAGTTTGACAGCTACCGCCTTCATGACCAGCTCCTCCACTTTTTTATTAGGAATTGCCACCACGGGCATTATGGGAATTGGCGGATACAAAATTATGATGGATGAACTCACCATTGGGGAATTCTTGACCTTTACGTTTCTATTGGGTTTGATGATAGCCCCAATTGTACAAATGAGCAATATTGGAAGCCAATTGACGGAAGCCTTGGCCGGTCTGGACCGCACCGAAGAACTCATGAACATGACCCCGGAGTCGGACGAAGAAAACCGTACCATTCTACTGGATAAGATCAATGGTGATATAACGTTTAACGACGTTTCCTTTGCCTACGAAGAAGATAAAGACGTTTTGCACAATATTAATTTTGAGGTAAAATCTGGATCTGTAGTGGCCTTGGTAGGTAGTTCCGGCTCCGGGAAAAGTACCATTGCAGGTTTGGCCGCAACTTTTTTGAATCCTGAATCCGGCACTATAACTATTGACGGAAAGGATATATCGAAAGTGAACCTCAACAGCTATCGAAAAAACCTTGGAGTTGTGCTTCAAGATGAATTTTTGTTTGAGGGAAGCATACGTAACAATATCCTTTTTCCAAGACCCAATGCCACAGAAGAAGAACTATTGGCCGCCGTAAATGCCGCCTATGTAAATGAATTTACGGATCGTTTTGATGATGGCCTGGAAACCCTTATCGGCGAGCGCGGTGTAAAACTGTCTGGTGGACAACGACAGCGTATTGCTATTGCCAGGGCCATTCTGGCCAACCCGAAAATATTGATCTTGGACGAAGCAACCTCCAATCTGGATACGGAAAGCGAAGCGCTGATCCAAAAAAGTTTGGCGACTTTGACCGAGGGTAGAACCACTTTTGTTATCGCCCACAGGTTGAGTACCATTAGGAAAGCAGATCAAATTCTAGTAATTGAAAATGGCCGCATTGCGGAGCAAGGCACCCATGACGAACTGATTGCACGGGAAGGCCGGTATTACAATCTGTTTACCTACCAGGCTAGGATTTAACTACATTAGATTTGAGATGTTATATTTTCTGGGTCATGCCCTAATGTAAGTTCGAGCGCAATTGAGAACAACCTTTAAAACAAATCTCGGAAGTTAGGAAACACTTCTAGTACGTACATTTTGAGCATTTTAGAATTTCTTCTTTTTGACACTTCCCTTCGACGAACGAAGTATGGATGATAGGAAGGGTTTGACTGCGGGCCGCAATGCCACCAACTACTTTTCATGCTTTCATATAACGTCTCTAGAGTACCAAACACGAAATCAATGTTGAACTTTTCCACATTCATGGCAGCCCAGTTCTTAGGCATTTCATAGCTTTGCATACTTATACGGTAAACTGTGGGAAGCAAGAATAAACTAAAGCGATTTAAGGAAAACGAGACCTTTAAAAACGTACTGCAGCCCACACGGGATGAAGTAGAAAAAGGTTTTGCCCAACGGGGCTCTTGGCATACCCATTTTGGAAACGAAAATCCAATTGTTTTGGAACTGGGCTGCGGCAAGGGCGAATATACAGTGGGGCTTGCCAAGTTGTTTCCAGATAAGAATTTTATTGGAATCGACATCAAAGGGGCGCGTTTTTGGCGTGGAGCCAAAACCGCATTGGAGGAAGGTCTGCAGAATGTCGCTTTTTTAAGAAGCCAGATCGAGTTGGTAGACCAACTCTTTGCCGAGCATGAAGTTTCTGAAATCTGGATCACTTTTCCGGATCCTCAAATAAAATATAAGCGCACCAAACATCGCATGACCAATGCCGCTTTTTTAAATCGATATAGAAAAGTACTAAAACCCAATGCCTTAATGCATCTGAAGACAGACAGTGAATTTATGCACGGCTACACTTTGGGCCTGTTACACGGATTGGGGCACGAGGTAATCTATGCCAACCACGATGTCTACAAAAATGAAGGAAGCCCTAAAGAAGTGTTGGAACTACAAACATTCTATGAAAATCAGTATCTTGAAAAGGGAAAACCCATTACCTATATCCAATTTCGGATACACTGACGCCATGCAACACCTGTTGATACTCTTTTTCGTTACGTTCTCCGCGGCCTTTATGGCCACTGTCCCGCCCGGACTGCTGAACGTAAACGCTGCCAAGACCAGCGTAGAAAAGAATAAACTCAACGGTATTATTTTTAGTCTTGGTGTCTCTACCATGATCATGCTACAGGCCACAATAGCGGTCTTTATTTCCAAGTTTTTACATAAAAATCCCGAGGTGGTGGCCGTACTGTTGAAAATCGCTATTGTGGTATTTGCAGCTTTGGCCGTTTACTTTTTTATGGCAGCCAAAAGCAATAGCAAAAAGGAAATAAAAGAAATCAAAATAAGCAAGCGCAGTAGCTATCTCAAGGGCTTATTCTTGGCAGCGGTAAACTTGTTGACAATACCCTATTATAGTGGATTAAATATTATGTGGAACGCCTCCGGCTGGATAAAATTTCAGGTTTGGGACATTGTCACCTTTGTATTGGCGGCGGGGACCGGAACGTTTTCGGTACTTTACCTGTATGTGTTCTATTTTAACAAATTGGAACATAAGACCCAAAAATTCGGAAAAAATGCTAATTATATATTGGGTTTTTTGATGCTGTTGCTGCTCGTTATAACCATCATTAGAGTTTATAATACCTAACATGGCAGAAAGCGATAATTTCTTTTCAAGGGTGTACACAGTGGTTCAGCAGATACCTTATGGCCGCGTAACATCATATGGCGCCGTGGCCAAATACCTGGGAGCCACGCGAAGCGCAAGAATGGTAGGCTGGGCCATGAACGCCTCACATTCTATGGAGGATGTGCCGGCACACAGGGTGGTGAACAGGAAGGGACTTCTTACCGGAAAGCATCATTTTGACGGCACCAACCTTATGCAACAGTTATTGGAAAGCGAAGGAATTAAAGTGGTAGACCATCAAATCCAAAATTTAGATGCCCACTTTTGGGATCCATGGAAGGAATTGGGAACTCCTGAGGATTCTTAAGTCTAATCCATCCTGTACATATGATCCTTCATAAAAAAGCTCAAAGCCCTTCCTGTAATTTACCTATCTAAAAATTTCCAGTTGCCATTACTTTATGTAGCTAGTTAAAGGAAATTATATTAATCAAACGTAAGTGTAAACTGGGTATTTTCTCTAGAAGTAACGCTAATACTCCCACCATGTAAACGCATGATTTGTTTGGATAGACTTAACCCAATACCAGTTCCGGTGTTTTTTGTGGTAAAGAAAGGAACAAAAATCTCATCGATAAGATTCTCAGGAATTCCAACTCCATTGTCGGTTACTTGAATATACTTCTTGTTTGTCGGATTAATGCCTGCGGTAAATTGTATTCTACCATGGTCTATACCTTCCAAGGATTGTTTTGCATTCTTTCCTAGGTTCAATAACACTTGTGTCAATTGTTTTTGGTCAATGTAAAACTCTAGATCATTTGGTTCTATATACGTTTCTATGCTAATGGTGGTATCTTCCTTTTGTTCGTTCAGCAATAGGGTTATTTTTTCTAATAGTTCGACTGCCGGCACCAGTTCCTTATCAGGTTCGGGAATGCTCAAAAAATTTCGGTACGATTGTACAAAACTCATTAGGTCGGACCCTTGTTCCTTAATTACTTCCAGACCTTTGGTTGTATTTTTAATTTGCTGTTCGGAAAAATGGACGGGTACAACGGGATTGCTGCCTTTTTGAAAATACTTAAGGATAGATTCTGAAATCGAAGTTATAGGCGTAATCGTGTTCATAATCTCATGCGTAAGCACCCGAATAAGTTTTACCCAAGAATCGGTTTCCTTTTCGTCAAGCTCTTTGTGAATATCGTGCGCCACCACCAAAAGCAACTGCTCGCCTTCTATGGTAATTGGGGTACACTTTAGGCTCAATTCTTTCTTTCCACGCTCGTTGCCCAACTTAAATATGGTATTTCCAAAGGGTTGCAGATCTGCAAAAAGTTCATAGAGGTGCTCGTCTACCTGCTTCAACTGCTTCACATGGTTCAATGGCCTGTAGTTCAAAAGTTCCTGTACGGTAGGATTGGCAAACAGTATATGTCCTTTCGGGTTTATAGTGAAAATACCAATATCCGCCTGTCGTAAAATTTCTTGATAGTATTGTTCCTGTGCTTGTTTTTTTAGATGGATATCCTGAATCATGGAATTAAGCATATTTAAGCTATGATTTAGCTCCTCCAGCGATTTCACACTTAGCTTTTCAGGAAATCGAAGTGTGAAATCCTCGTTTTTTATAGCATCAAAGAAATAGGCGATTTTACGGTTGGTCTGGTTTACGTAGTTGATGAGACCCGCAGTTAGTAACACTAAAATTACGGCACCGATGCCCGCAGCAATATATTGGTTGTTGAAACCAAAATAGGTTGCAATAACCGCTGTAATCGATATTACAACGACCCTGAATACTAATTGGACATAGATATTTCTGCTTACCATTTTTTAAGTGTTAGTCTTTCTAGCTAATGCATTCTACAAAAATTAAATTATAAGCACTTCTTAATTCCTTTAATGAGTATGTATGTAGACCTTTATCTGGCGTCTTACCGTCAGAGGCACGAAGCAATCTGTTTTATCCAAATTCAATGTTTCAACAGATTGCCATGTCGCGACAGGCTCAGTTTTCTACTTTAACCTTCGTTTAGCTCCTCGCACATACTTTTTTCATTTAACATAGAGCATTTATTCACATCAAAGAATTCCAACTTTTGGGGCTAGGGGGATTTTTTTTTAACTTGTTATAAAGTGTTTGCCTGGAAATGCCCAACTGTTCTGCTGCTGCACTATAATTACCATCGTGCTGGTTTAGGGCGTTGGCAATCATTAATAGTTCCATTTCTTCCAAGGTGCTAGGCCCGTTTTCAAGAGAAATTCCTTGACCTGTTTCCAATAGGAAATCTGTAGGTTTTAAGACATTTCCTTCGGATAGAATAACGGCACGTTCCATGGTATGTAATAATTCCCTGATATTTCCCGGCCAGTGATAGGCCATTAACTTTTCCTGTGCGGCCTGATTTATTTTTAGTCCGGGCCTCCCATATTTGTTCACGAATTTGTTCAGATAGAAATCGGCCAGCACCAGCACATCTCCATCACGTTCCCGTAAAGGCGGCACTTCTACCCGTATCGTGTTAATTCTGTATAATAAATCTTCCCTAAAAAGCCCGTCTGCCACCATTTGATCCAGATTACAGTTGGTGGCACAGATCAGTCTAATATCCACTTTTATCGGTTTGTTGGAACCTACCCTAACAACCACCCTGTTTTGTATAGCGGATAATAATTTTGCCTGCGTTTGTAAGGAAAGGTTGCCTATCTCATCTAAAAATAAAGTACCACCGTTTGCGGCTTCAAACTTTCCGGCGCGGTCTTCCTTGGCATCCGTAAAAGAGCCCTTTACGTGGCCGAACAATTCGCTTTCGAACAGATTTTCGGAAATGGAACCCATGTCTACCGAAATAAATACCTCGTTGTTTCGCACAGATCTATTATGTAATTCCCTTGCGATCAATTCTTTTCCTGTACCGTTTTCTCCCGTTACCAAGACATTTACATCGGTCTTTGCTACTTTTTGTACGAGGTTCAATACGGAATTTAGCGCCTTTGAAGTTCCTATAATGAAATTCTTGTTTTGGTTGATGACCTGTTTTAGGTTACTCTCCTTTTGTTTGAGCTGGTTGACTTCCTTGCGGCTTTTGCAAAGCTCATAGGTAGATTTCACCGTGGTTAGCAAGCGCTCGTTGTTCCAAGGCTTTAAGATAAAGTCAGATGCTCCCTCTTTCAAAGCTTCCACCGCAAGGTCTATTGCGCCATAGGCCGTCATCATAATTACGGCAATATGAGGCGACTTTTTCTTTATTTCACGCAACCAATATAGTCCTTCGTTGCCCGTATTCACACCGGCTGAAAAATTCATATCCAGGAGAATAATATCTATATCGTTGAGATTGGGAAAGGAGCTAATCTGATTAGGGTTGGAAATAGCCTGTACACTTTTATGCTCAAACTGTAAAAGAATCTCCAAGGCACTGAGCACACTTTTATTATCGTCTATTACCAAAATATTTGCATCGGTCATATGGTATCTTGATTTATTTCTTTGGTTGTAGAGGCCTCCCCGTTCCTAATTTCCATCTTCAATAATACTACCGTGTTCGGTGCCAGTTGGCCTTTAGTCGCGGTTTCAAAGGGTTGCCACGTCACGACAGCCTTTTTTCATCACTTTGCACAACGTTTCGCTCCTCGCAAACACGATTATTTATTACTTTTAACTGACGCCTTTCCACGGCTACTGCCAATTGCCCACTTTTTTATCTACCCTCTACCAAAGCTAAAGCTACAACTCAAAATCAATACTACATCATACTTGTCCAAATTTTTGACAGTACTTGTATATATATTTTACACTTATAAAAGCGCTTCTGCTCTTTTATAGATTTAAAATATTGAAAATCAATTAGATGTATTTTTGGCACGTATATAGTATAGTGTTTGGCACAGCAATTGACAAATGACATTAAATAATAAAATTATACTGATTTTTCTTCTTGCAGTAGGTCTTAGCGGCACGGCGCAGGAAGTTTGGACCTTAGAAGCCTGCATAGACTATGCCTTGGAGCATAATTTGCTGCTCAAAGACTTTCAGTACACCAAAGATACCAATAGGGAAGATTACCGTCAATCGGTACGCAACTTATTACCGGACCTGAATGGGAACACAAATTACCAAGTCAATTCCGGTAGGGCGGAAGACCCCAATACGGGTACCTTTGTAGTGCAGGACTTTTTCTCCAACAATTATTCGCTCCAATCTAACATCGACTTGTTTCAGGGTTTTCAAAAAATCAACGCTATAAAAGCGACCAAATTTTTGTACAAAGCGGCTAAGGAAGAGGCATTACAACAAAAATACCTATTGGCGTTTCGTGTTATGCAAGCATTCAACAATATCCAGTTTTTTGAAGGTTTGGTGGCCATTGCCAAAGAACAGGTGGCGGTGTCTGAAACCAACCTTGTTTTGGTAGAAAAACAAATTGAATTAGGGTTAATGGCCGGAGCCGATAGGTATGAAGCCACTTCCGCCCTGCTTTCCGATCAATTGAACCTTACCCAAAGTGAAAACCAATTGGCTGCGGCAAAACTGAGCTTGATACAGGAAATGAACCTGGAAAACGTATCCGACATTGAGATTCTGGCCAACCTAGAAAACAAGGCAATCGTGGAAGCCGCACACGAAGTGCAGTCGGATTCCGTTTACTCCAATGCGCGCGACTTTCTGCCGCTGATCAAGGCGCAGGAACTCCGGTCACAGGCCGCTAAAAAACAGGTAGGAATCGCCAGAGGCGGACTATACCCATCCCTGACCCTTTTTGCCGGTATGGGCACAGGCTATTTTGAGACCTTTAGGGACAGCTTGGGCAGTACCCTTCCTTTTAGACAGCAGTTCGACGATAATTTTTCACGTTTTTTTGGACTCAACCTCAATATCCCTATAAGCAACGGCTGGTCTGCCCGGTCGCGTGTAAAGCAGGCGAAAATTGAGCGGTTACGACAGGAAAATAATTTAAAAGTACAGGAACAGGTACTTTTTCAGACGATCCAACAGCTGGTCCAGGAATACAATTCCCTTAGGGTGGAAGTTGCTCAGAGTGCCGAAAATACGGAGGCACAGCGTATGGCTTTTACCATTGCCCAAAAGAGATACGAGAAAGGTATGATCAACGGTATTGAACTGTTTACCGCCAAAAATCTATTTGCCAGCGCACAGAACGAAAATTTACAAGTGCGTCTTAGATCGGAAATCAATAAGAGTACCTTGGATTTTTATAGGGGTTTGCCCGTATTTGGGATTAAAGCCCCTTAGCCCCAAATAGGGGAACTCTTTTGAGGGTTCTCAACACAAAAAACTAGGCGTAAAAAGAAATAGGAGTAGAAATAAGGTGATTCGAAAAATTTAATTTTGAACATTGAATCTCTGAATTTTAAAACATAGTAACCAGATAAGATGGACATAAAATTAGAAAAGAAAAAAGGATTACGACCCAAACATTACGGGTATATCGCGTTGGGTATTTTGGTGCTCTTTGTGGGTTACCAGCTCATATTTGCTACTTCGGTATCTACGTTCAGGACAGAGAAGGACAAACTCTCCATAGCCGAGGTTTCCCAGGGCAAATTCGATGATTACATTACCATCAACGGTAACGTTGCCCCGATCACTACCATTTATATGGATGCTTATGAAGGCGGACGTGTAACCGAAAAATTGATAGAAGAAGGTGCCATGGTTAAACAAGGGGATATCATTCTAAAGCTCGAAAACATGAATCTTTACGAACAGATTTTGGCTAGCGAAAGTAATTTGGCCCTAAAGCAGAACGATCTGCGTTCTACCAAGCTAACATTTGATTCACGTCAAGTAGAAGGAAGGCGATCGCTGGCAACGGCCAGTACGGACCTACAACGGCTAAAACGTAATTTTGAACAGAATAAGGCCTTATTTGAGGAGGAGTTGATTTCTAAAGAAGCATATCAGCTTTCAAAAGAGAATTATGAGCTGTCGCAAAAACAATATGATATTGTAAAAATGCAGACGGTAAACGATGATGAACTGCGTATAACTTCCTTGTCCGGATTGGATACGGATCTGGCCCGAATGCAAAAAACCTTGGGCATGGTGTACCAGCGTTTGGACCATCTTAATGTGCGTGCTCCCGCAGATGGCCAATTAGGGTTTTTAGATGCTGAAATAGGGCAAAACATAGCCCAAGGCCAACGCATAGGGCAGATCAATGTCTTGACGGACTATAAAATTGAGGCCGATATCGACGAGCATTACATTGATCGTGTAAAAAGAGAATTGACCGCAGTTTTAGAACGAAATGGTTCAGAGTTCCCCTTGCGTCTAAGAAAAGTGTATCCAGAAGTACGAAATGGGCGATTTAAAGTGGATCTGGTCTTTACCGATAAAAAGCCGGAAACGATACGAACCGGGCAGAGTTACAATATAAAATTACAATTGGGCGAATCAAGTGATGCCCTCTTGCTTCCTAAAGGAAGTTTCTTCCAAAGTACCGGAGGCCAATGGATCTTTGTCGTTGGCCCCAATGGCGACGAAGCCATCAAACGTACTATCCGTATCGGAAAACAGAACTCCAGATATTATGAAGTATTGGAAGGTCTGCAGGCCGGTGAAGAGGTCATAACCAGTAACTATGACAATTTTGGGGAGGCGGAACGAATTGTACTAAAATAAATGAGTAAGTGTCACATTCGGTATCGTCCGATGTCTTTAAATAACAATTAAATCAATCAGAAATGATCACAATTAAAAATCTAAAAAAAAGTTTCAGGACAGAGGAAGTAGAAACCTTGGCATTGAACAATGTCAACCTTAAGGTAGAGGATGGGGAATTCGTAGCCATCATGGGGCCGTCGGGTTGCGGAAAGTCTACCCTTTTGAATATTATCGGGATGTTGGACAACCCCACCGATGGTAGCTACAATTTTGCCGGAAATGAAGTGGGCGGCCTAAAGGAAAGTCAGCGTACCCAACTACGCAAAGGTAATTTGGGATTTGTTTTTCAAAGCTTTAACCTTATAGATGAGCTTACCGTTTTTGAAAATGTAGAATTGCCATTGATCTATCTAAAAATGGGGAAGGCAGAACGCAAGGAAAAGGTAATGAAGGTGCTGGAACGCATGAAAATAGCGCACCGCGAAAAGCATTTTCCGCAGCAACTCTCCGGTGGGCAACAGCAACGTGTGGCCATTTCAAGGGCGGTTGTGACCAATCCAAAATTAATTTTGGCCGATGAGCCAACGGGTAACCTAGATTCTAAAAACGGTATCGAGGTCATGAACTTGTTGACAGAACTTAACCAAGAAGGAACCACCATTGTTATGGTGACACACTCGGATCGCGATTCGCACTATGCCCATCGTGTCATTAATCTGTTTGACGGGCAGGTCGTAACAGAAAGTCAAAATAGGGCCATTGGCGCTATGATCTAATAAAAGGGAGTTTATTCATCAATCGACAACCAACCGACCCAACCTATTCCTTCATCACGGATAGCAACAGCATCAATCAAAAAATCAACAGTCATGTTTAAAAATTATATCAAAATCGCTTGGAGGAGTTTAAAAAAGCAACCCTTTTTTACCTTTCTCAATACGTTCGGACTTGCCATTGGCATGGCCGGCGGACTACTTATTTCATTATACATCTATGATGAATTAAGTTATGACAAGATGTTTCCCGTCCCGGAGTCTTCTTATTTCATTATATATCTATGATGAATTAAGTTATGACAAAATGTTCGCTGATGCTGATCGTATTCATAGAATTAATGGAGATATTAAATTTGGTGGTGATGCTCGTAAGTTTGCCGTAACGCCAGCTCCTATGGCAGCGGCCTTGAAAAGTGATTTTTCGGAAATAGAATTGGTTACCCGGTTTAGAACCAGGGGAGTGCTTTGTTAAAAAAAGTAGGTGCAGAAGCCAATGTAAAAGAAGAGCAAACCACCTTTGTAGATCCAACATTTCTTTGAAATGTTCGGGATAGAATTACTGGCAGGAGATGCGCAAACTGCATTAAAAGATCCAAATACCTTGGTCTTAACTAAAACCGCTGCCGAGAAACATTTTGGGATTGCAAATGCCGTTGGTCAAAATCTGTTGTTGAATAATGAAGAGACCTATACCGTAACAGGGGTAATAGATGATTTGCCAAAAAATTCGTTCTTAAGGGACTACTCGGTGTTTGAATCTATGGAGGGTTATGATGACTCCAAAGAAGTGAATTGGGGCAGTAATAATTACATACCTTTATTAAAGCTTATTCCTACGGCAATGTGACCGATATTCAAGTGCCCTTAGAGGATTTTTGGGAAAATACGTTGTTCCTGGGGTGCAACAATTTATGCCGGGTATTACCGAAGAACAATTCAAGGCTGCAGGAAATTATTTGGTGTATAGTACCATACCGTTAACGGATATTCATTTGAATTCCAATCTGGTAGCGGAAATGAGTGCTAATAATGATATGCAAAGTATTTATATTCTATCGTTTATTGCCATTTTTCTTATTGTTTTGGCAAGTGTCAATTTTATGAACCTTTCTACGGCACATTCATTAAAAAGGGCCAAAGAGGTAGGGGTGCGTAAAACCTTGGGTTCCAATAAAAAGGATTTGGTGACGGCAGTTTTTGGTAGAATCAGGTCTAATCTCTTTCCTTTCTTTGGCGTTGGCCTTACTTATGGCCATGATAGCCCTACCCTTTTTCAATACCCTGGCGGCAAAGGAAATTTCCATTCCATTTTTAAATCCATTTTTCTGGTTGATTTTATTGGGTGCAGTGTTGTTTTTAGGACTATTTTCCGGTAGTTACCCGGCCTTTTTTATGTCGCGCTTTATGCCGATAAAAGTACTGAAAGGAGGAGGCCAAAGCAGTGTTGGAGGTGGAAAGATTAGAAATTCACTAGTGGTTTTTCAGTTTGCTATTTCGGTTTTTTTAATCATAAGTACACTGGTGGTCTACCAACAATTAAGTTATATACAAGGAAAGGATCTTGGTTTCTCAAAGGATCAGGTCTTAATTATTAACGATGTCTATACTGCGGGCAGTAAAGTGGATTCCTTTAAGGAACAAGTGAAACAATTAAGCTTTGTTAAAGAATGCTACCTTAAGTAGTTTTTTTCCAACACCATCGAGCAGAAGTGATACTACCTTTAGTCCTGAAGAAGGCCTTACAGACCAAGAAAATGCGGTAAGCATGCAGACTTGGGGAGTAGATTATGATTATGTTTCTACCATGGATTTTGAATTTGTAGCGGGGCGTGATTTTGATAAAAATTTTGGAAACGATTCCACTGCCATCATTGTAAACGAAAGGGCCGTTACGCTTATGAAGTCAACTCCGGAAGAAGCACTTGGCATGCGGTATACATCCAGGTTTGGACAGTGAAAACCCGGAGTTCTTTACCATTATTGGTGTAGTTAAAGATTTTCATATTGATTCGTTGAAGGAAGAAATTGATGCGGTAAGTCTTCACCTATCTGATAATGCCTATGCCATGGCCGTAAAGTTGGAGGCCGGTAATTTTGAGAATGCTGTTTCAGCGATTGAAAGTGTTTGGAACACCATAGTACCCGGAGAACCCTTCAACTATTATTTTATGGAAGATTCTTTCAATGATACCTACCAAAGCGAACGAAGGTTAGGTAATATTTTTGTCATTTTTACCATACTTTCTTTAATGATTGCCTGCTTAGGGTTATTTGGTTTAGCTGCCTTTAATGCTGAAAAGCGAGTGAAAGAAATTGGGGTGCGCAAGGTTTTGGGTGCAAGTGTCGGTCAAATATCCACAAGGCTTACCCTAGATTTCTTAAAGCTGGTAGGTATTGCCATTTTAATTTCTTTGCCACTGGGTTGGTATGTTATGAATAAATGGTTAGAAGATTTCTCTTATCGGATAGATATACCGTGGTGGGTTTTTCTATTAGCGGCATTCTTGGCCATTCTAATTTCAGTGCTTACGGTAAGTTATCAAAGTATTAAAGCGGCCATTGTAAACCCGGTTAAAAGCTTACGATCAGAATGAAACACTTCCATTTCTAAATATGCTTTAATAGTAGGGCACAGTAAAAGTCATCAATCATCAAAAAACAAACATCATGTTTAAAAACTATTTAAAAATTGCGTGGAGAAACCTTTGGAAGAACAAGGGCTACACGCTTATTAATGTTGGGGGTCTGGCCCTGGGGATGGCCGTCACCTTGATTATAGGTCTGTGGATCCAAGACGAACTTTCCTATAACAGTTATTTCAAGAATAAGAATAAAATCGCCCAAGTTTTTCAATCACAGACCTTTAACGGCGAAATAGGAACCGGGCCGGCAATTCCAATACCTTTGGAACGTGCTTTAAGAGATGGTTATGGAGATAACTTCGAGTATTTGGTAATGTCTTCCTGGAATCAGTCACAATATTTGGAATATAAGGAAACAAGTATTTCCCGTACTGGGAATTTTATACAGGAAAAAGCCCCTGAAATGTTGGACCTCACTATTTTGAAGGGAGAAAAAGACGGCTTAAGAGAGATAAACTCTATCATGTTATCTGAATCCGTTGCCAATGCCTTATTTGGTGATGAAGAAGCCGTTGGCAAGGTCATTAAAGTCAACAGTCAGTATGATATGGTAGTTTCAGCGGTTTATGAAGATATACCCACTAACAATTCCTTTAATGACGCACAATTTTTTATGCCTT
The DNA here is from genome assembly GCA_963697395.1 of uncultured Flavobacteriaceae bacterium. GTDB lineage: Bacteria > Bacteroidota > Bacteroidia > Flavobacteriales > Flavobacteriaceae > Maribacter. The sequence continues at coordinate 734,745 of CAVONX010000029.1, read as the reverse complement.
GGGAAAAATACTTGACAACTCAAGAATGGATGAAATATGCTATTGATAATTGGGGGAACAACTCTTTTCAAATGTTCGTTCAGATTGCCGATAATACCACTATGGAACAGGTGAGTTCGACCATTAAAGATGTTAAAAAAAATGCTGAAAAAGATGGTGCGGAATTTAATCCGCAGCTTTTTCTATTACCCATGAAAGACTGGTATTTAAGGTCAAATTTTGAAAATGGAAAACAAGTAGGTGGCCGTATTAAATATGTTTGGTTATTTGGTATTATTGGTGCGTTTGTACTGCTTTTGGCCTGTATTAATTTTATGAACCTAAGCACGGCACGTTCCGAAAAACGAGCAAAAGAGGTAGGGATTAGAAAATCCATTGGCTCACAAAGGGGGCAATTGATCTATCAATTTTTAAGTGAGTCTTTTTTGGTTGTGTTATTTGCTTTTGTAGTAGCGATTCTTATCGTACTCCTTTCTTTAAATGGCTTTAATGACCTTTCAAGAAAAGAAATTTTATTTCCATGGGACAATGGTATGTTCTGGTTGGTTTCATTGTTGTTTGTTTTATTCACGTCCTTATTGGCAGGAAGTTATCCTGCACTCTATCTATCCTCCTTTAAGCCGGTAGATGTTTTAAAGGGAACTTTTAAAGGAGGTAAATATGCCGGATTGCCGCGTAAGATTTTGGTAGTGGTTCAATTTACCGTTTCGGTGGCCTTTATTATCGGTACAGTTATCGTAATGCAACAAATCAATTATGCAAAAAATAGACCTATTGGGTATGATAAGGAAGGATTGGTTCAGATCCCGACAATGAGCCAAGATTTTTCTGGAAAATATGAGTTGATGCGTACTGAATTTTTAAATTCAGGGGCCGTAACGGAAATGTCTGCTTCCAGTAGTCCAACTACAGAAATATGGTCTAACAGAAATGGGTACACATGGGAAGGAAAGCCTGAAGGTTTTCAGGAAGATTTGGCCTGGACGGAGGTTACCCCGGAATATGCCAAGTCCTTAGGTCTAAAGATTATAAAAGGGCGTGATTTTTCACGGGAAATGGCTACCGATTCCAATGCTATTTTGATTAATGAAGCAGCTATGAAATATATGGGGTTGACCGATCCGATTGGTAAGCTGGTAAAGGATTCATCGGTAGAAAACCCAGATCCACCAATGAAAATAATTGGTGTGGTAGAGGATATGATTGCACAATCACCCTACGAGCCCGTAAAGCAAGGGTGGTATATTTATGATAAAGAAGGCGATGGCAGTTATTATAATTTAAGGTTGAATCCGAACCAAAGTGCCAGTCAAAATATAGCTATAATTGAACGGGTGTTTAAGGAACATTTTCCTGATATTCCTTTTCAATATGACTTCGTAGATGCCCAGTACGGCGAAAAATTTGCTTCGGAAGAACGTATAGGTACCCTTTCCGGAATTTTTACGGCGCTTGCAATTTTAATAAGTTGTTTGGGGCTTTTTGGTCTTACCTCATTCGTGGCCGAACAGCGCACCAAAGAAATTGGGGTTCGAAAAGTTCTGGGTGCCACCGTTTTCAATGTTTGGAATATGCTTTCTAAGGATTTTTTGAAGTTGGTCATCATTTCCTGTTTTATCGCAGTACCCATCGCTTATTATATTATGAACGGATGGTTGCAAGAATATCCGTATAGGGTCATTTTAAAATGGTGGATTTTCGCTTTGGCCATGATTGGGGCCATGTTGGTAACCGTAATTACGGTAAGCTTTCAGGCCATCAAAGCGGCCAGGACCAACCCGGTAAAAAGTTTGCGAACGGAATAAGTAACTTCGCCAAAAGAGTTGTCCAAATATTGGACATATAATGTAAAAATATTGTACAATTAAAAAGGTTGTTTTGTAACTTTATTATTGTAAATACTTGATTTAAAGTAATTTAAATAAATGGCATGAAATTAGGTTTGTAAGGCATATGCTTTGTGTAACTTTTTCACTATTCAAAGAAATCAAATCGAAAAATGACTGATCATGCTAAAGAACCATTTTAAAATATCGCTCCGTAACCTTTGGAAAAACAAGACCCTTTCCTTACTGAACCTTATTGGATTGAGTATTGGAGTCGCAAGCGTATTGACCTTGTTGTTTTCGGTGTATGCCTATTACAGGGCAGATGAGTATATACCTGATCAAGAAAACATTTTTTACCTGAAAACCCATTTAAAAGATGGCAATAGCTACCGAGAAGTACCTTATCCGTTTATGGAAAAGGTTGTCAATACCTCACCTGAAGTTCTAGCTGGGACCCACCTGCATGGCTGGGGCAATATTTGGCTGGAAAAAGGAGGGAAGGAATTTCAACATCGTACCGATTATGCCGACCCTGAATTCTTTGAAGTTTTCGCTCTTCCACTGAAATACGGAAACCAAGAATCGGCATTGAAAGAAAAATATTCCATTATACTTACTGACAAAGTAAGCCAGCAAATTTTTGGTGATGAGAATCCAGTAGGTAAAACCTTGATTGGTGCGGACACCTTGAACCTGACCGTTACAGGGGTTTTTGAACCTATAAGTCCGTATTCTTCATTTCGTTTGGGCGTAGTATTGCCCAATACCTTGTTAAAGAACAATCCAACTTTCATTGCTCAAACGGACTGGAGCAATAGTTTCTCCCCAGCTTATTTAAAACTGAGATCTGATGCGGATATTAAAGCGTTAAAAACCCGTATTGAACAATTGGTGCAAGAAAACTATACCGATCCTGCCCTGATAGCTGGCATGGATTTGATGCCTTATTCCGAAATGCGTACCGATATCATTCCGGTAGTGGATACCATAGTCAGTGGTTCCATTGCCGCATCCTTATTTGTATTGTTGATTATTTTGGTGAACCTGCTCAATCTTAACACTTCTACCATGTTCAAACGAACAAAAGACATTGCAGTTCGCAAAGTCTTGGGTAGTAGCAAAAAGAGTGTGGTCTTTCAGTTTTGTATAGAAAACGGCATCTTGGTTTTTGTATCGATCCTTATTTCTGGAATTTTATTTTTAACGGTCAATCTTCCTAGATTAAATGACACGTTCGGTCCAGAGTTTGGCCGCATCTCATTTGATGTTTTTAAGGATTATCCCGTGGTTCTGGGTATTATGGCCATAGGCGTTTTGGCCACCATGATAGTTGGTGTTCTTCCGACACTTCGCTTTGTTAAATTACCCGTAACCATAGGAATTAAAGGAAAAATTGACCAAATGAAGAGCAACTTTCTGTTGCGTAATTCCTTTATCATTTTACAGTTTACCATTGCTATACTTTTTATCACTATCGCCGTCATTTTGAACCAACAGATTGGGTTCATGAAAAATGCCGATTTGGGGTTTGATCGGAACAATATATTAGTGGGCCATATCGATCTGGACTATAAAGATTTGGATGCCGCCAAAGCAAAGTTCAACGCCCTGTTGAATGCTTTGGAGGACAACCCCTATGTAAAAGGCGTTGCAACCAGTCAAGCAATCCCTTCCGATTATTATTTTAACTACACCAACTATTACGATGCTGCCAATGATAAAAATGTACGCATTAGAAGGTCTTATGCAGATGATGGTTATTTTAAAACACTACAAGTGCCGATAGTAAAGGGAAGGGATTTTAACCGAGATATGGATGCTAGTGAAGAACAGGCAGTAATCATTAACGAAGCGGCCCTAAAAGCATTCGGTTGGACGAGCATTGAAGGTAAACGATTAAAATTTAAGACGGATACCGACCTGGGTCACCCCATCGTAGGGTTGGTCAAAGATTTTCATTATCAAGATTTGCAGAATGCCGTAGAACCTTTGGTGCATATCTACAGGGACAAAAAAGCACTCGAAAAGCACCGGTTCCTAACCGTAAAAGTAGTTGAGGGACAAGAGAAACAAATCGAGAATATGATTGTCTCAGCTTTTAATGATATTTCATCTAGACGTGAATACGAGCAATCTCGTTTGACCGATAAGGTAAGTGCACAATACCAACTCATAGAGGGTATTTTGAAATCGGTCAATATTACGGCTATCCTGACCATTTTTATTTCGTGTTTGGGCATGTTTGGGTTGATTTCCTTTTTGGCAAAACGCAAGGTCAAAGAAATTGGCATTCGAAAAGTGTTGGGCGCAAGTGTTGCCAAAATCGTGGTATTGCTTTCAAAAGACTATATCATTCTTGTAGTCATTGCTACCTTAATTGCTTTTCCCATTGCTTGGTACGTGATGAACGCTTGGTTGGGCACTTTCGCTTACAGCATTAGCATTAAATGGTGGATGTTTGCCTTGGCAGGATGCATCGCCCTGCTCATCACCACATTTACTCTTGGGTTACAAGCAGTAAAATCTGCGGTGGCCAACCCTGTAAAGAGTTTACGTACGGAATAAATCATCAACTTGTGATGAGCATAGTCGAAGCATCATAAAACAAGAGTTATGTTTAAAAACTATTTGAAAATCGCTTGGCGGAACTTGGTAAAGGACAAAACAAATACCTCCTTAAATATATTTGGTTTATCAGTCGCATTTGCGGCAGCCATCTTACTAGGCATGGCCGCTTTCTTTGAACTTTCCTTTGATGATTTTCACGAGAACGGTTCGTCCATCTATAAAATTGTCAGGACCCAACAAACTCCAAAAGGACCGGAGGCTAGCACGGTACAACCCGCACCACTTGCTCCAGCTTTGGAGGCTGAGGTTCCCGGAGTTAAACGAATTACACGATACTTACAGGATGGTGCCCTAGCGCTCTACAATGATAAAGAGGTGGATATGGATATTGTTTGGGTGGATAAAGACTTCTTCTCCATATTCAATTTTCCAATCACCAACGGTAACCAAAATGAACCATTGGGGAATCTGTCCTCTGTAGTATTGACCAAAAGAGCGGCCAATAAACTTTTTGGTACTACGGATGTTATTGGTAAGACATTGAACCTATTGGTAAATACAACCGAAAAACCGTTTATGGTAGCTGCCATTACAGAGGATATTGTGCCGCAAAGTAGCTTGGAGTTTGAAATAGCCGCCCGTTTTGAAAGTCATAGCGACTATTTTGAAAATAAGGAGAAGTGGGATTCCCAGTACCATGATGTATATGTAGAACTACAAGAGGGCATGACGGCAGTAACATTTGAAAAAAGGAGTAAGGCTTTTACGGACCTACATTATAAGGAAAGCATGGATATGTTGAAACGTGACGGGGCATCGCCAGATGCCAACGGTCGCTTTATAGACTTGAGATTGGTACCCTTGACCGATGTTCATTTTACCAGTCTAAAAAATGGATACATAGAAATAAGTAGAAGTATGCCCTATCTCATTTTTGGGGTCGCTTTATTGATCTTGTTCATAGCCTGTGTAAATTATATTAATATGAGCATCGCCAAAACAACCAAACGCTTGAAAGAAATAGGCATGCGTAAAACCTTGGGGGCACAAAAAAAACAACTATTTTTTCAGTTTTGGAACGAGAGTCTTTTTGTTTTTATAGTGTCCATAAGTATCGGTGTGGTATTGAGCTTGGTGTTATTAAATGATTTTAGGATGCTGTTCAATACACACATTTCAACTGAAATGTTGTTAAAACCTATCGTTTTGATCGGTCTACTGGGGGTGACCTTGGTCATATCAGTGTTGGTTGGGGGGTATCCTGCTTTTTTGATGAGTCGTTTGGGCACCATCCAATCGTTAAAAGGGAAATTGGAATCAACGGGCAGTAACAAGGTTAGGGATATGCTTATGGTATTTCAATTTGGTATTGCCACACTTTTAATCATAGGTACATTGGTATTGTGGGGGCAGATTGAGTATATGCGCAATAAGGATTTGGGATATGATAAGGAGCAAGTGGTTTCCTTTCCGTTGAACGGAAAACGAAACAGCAGTGAAGTGGTAGCACTGTTGCGCGACGAATTGCGAGGTAATCCAGATATTATTTCCGTTTCAGGTGCTGATAATAATCTAGGACTTGGAAAGGACGGTGGTAGATCTCATAGTAGAATTGGTTTTGAATATAAGGGTCGAGTCGTAACTACTAATTTTTTAGTGATAGACCATACATATATAAAAACGTTGGGGTTAAAGGTCGTTGCAGGTAGGGATTTTGAAAGTGAAGCAGATAGTTTGGGCGTGGTCATCAATGAGTCTATGGCCAAGGAACTGGGAGAGGAAGACCCCCTTGCCGCAGAATTGGAAATTGAAGATGGGGTATATTATCCTGTCCTTGGGGTTGTTAAGGATTATAATTTCAATGATTTGGACAGGGCCATTGAACCCATTACGTTCTTTATGAGTAGAGAATGGGGGTTAACCTATGCCTATGCAAAAGTAGCCTCTACAAATATGGCGAGTTCTTTTGAAGCCTTAGAACGCACATGGAATAAACTGGAACCCAATGCAGCATTTTTAGGTTCTTTTTTAGACGAAAATATAGACAGAACCTTTAAACGTGAAAAAACAATGGCTAAAATGATTTCCAGTGGTTCTATCATTGCGATTATCTTAAGTTGTATGGGGCTTTTTGCCATGTCATTATTGATCGTTTCACAGCGAACCAAGGAAATTGGAATTAGAAAAGTGGTTGGCGCAAGTGTAACTTCAATCACGTACATCCTCACCAAAGATTTTTTGAAATTGGTCTTTTTTGCATTCCTTATTGCCTCGCCAATTGCCTGGTATGTAATGCGGCAATGGCTACAGAACTATGCCTTTAGAATTGACTTGAGTATTTGGTTTTTTGTAGGAGCGGGTGCCATTGCTATTTTAATAGCATCATTGACCATTGGAACCCGCACTATCCAGGCGGCACGGGCCAACCCGGTAAAAAGTTTACGAACCGAGTAAAATAATAGATATGCTTATCACTAGTTTAAAAATAGCGTTCAGAGGGTTCTTTAGAAATCGATTTTTTACCCTGTTTAATTTACTAAGCTTGGTAGCAGGGCTTTTTGTAGCCTATGTGGCCATTGGTTATATAGGCTTTGAAAACAGTTATGATAAATTTCATGATAATTCTGAAAATATATATCGCCTAGGCTGGACCTATAGATCACAACAGTATAGTGTGCTGGGTTTTGAAAATGACACCTTGGCCAATAATCAGTTACGGTTGGTGAACGGTCTTAAAAATGTGCCCAGTGTTGAAAAAGTAGCGCAGTTTATCACATCGAACAGTCTAGAGTTTGTTGAATGGAATGGCAACGAGGTTCATGAGAAGGAATTTTTGACTACCAACACTCCTTCAGAATTTGCAACCCTGTTTACGTGGAAACCTTTGATGGGGAGTCTTTCTGATTTTGGAACAGACTTTAATAAAGTTCTATTGACTGAATCAACCGCTTTTAGGATTTTTGGTAATGCCCTGGATACCCCGAAGGGAATTATTGGGGAGCTTATTACCATAGGTCAGGAGAATTATAAAGTTGCCGCCGTTATCAAGGATGTGCCCCTTAATTCCCATTTTAGCTTTGCAATAGCCATGAGCAAGCCAAAAATCGATTACTGGGGCAGCAGAATCTATTTAGGTATCGCTGACAATGCAAACTATAAAAATGTTCAAAACCAATTGAACAAAACCATGGGTAAAATGAATGCCTCGGTCGTGAAGGACCCTCTATACAAAGAGCATTTTTTGCAGCCTTTGGAAGATATCCACTTAAAATCCAATATACTCTATGAGTTAAAAACGCCCGGTAGTTATTCTTTCATTTATTTAATAGGGGGCTTCGCTATCTTTATTTTGATCATTACCCTATTCAATTATGCCAATTTTACCTTGGCCATCAAATCCAAGCAAGGAAAATCTATAGGAATAAAAAAAGCTATGGGTGCCAAGAACGGAGCTGTTGCCAGACAATTCTTTTTGGAAGGAATTTTATTGTCCCTTTTGGCACTTCCTTTACTGGCTATCCTCTCAGTGCTGATCATCCCTTCATTTAATTCGTTAATGGGGGTTGCGCTAAGTGACAGACTTTGGGAAAACCCATCCACATTTGCCTTATTGATTGTATTGGCAGTGGTTCTTGGTGTTTTGGCCAGTATTGCCCCTGCGATATTCCTTTCTTCAAAAACTGCCTTGAGTCTATTCAACCAAAGGCTTAAAGATAATCGCTTTGAGCATTTTTCCATTAGGAAATATCTAGTCGTAAGTCAATTTGTTATTTTGATTTCCATTACCTCTGTTTCCTATTTTGTAATAAAGCAGATGGACTTTATTGAGAATAAGGATATAGGCTTTAAAAAGGAGGGCATTCTATATGCATACACTTCTTCAGAAAAACAGAATATTTTTCAGGAACGGTTACGGCAGATACCCGATATTGAGCATGTAGGCAATGGTTCCTCTTTTGGTATTGGAACGTTCAATAAAATGACCTACAAATTGCAAGGGATCAATGACGTGTTTGATGATGCCAATCAATTGTACCTAGATTACGAAGCTTTAAAGGCCTATGGTATAAAGACCAATTTAGATTTAAATGATGTAACTAGCAGAACTACGATTATCAATCGTACAGCAGCCGAAAAATTTGCAAAGGTCAAAAATATTTCCATGGAAGAATTGATAGGTACCTCTATTACTACGGAGCCAGAATATACTTCAGAGGATGGTCAAGTTGGTTTTCCGTTTGTGATCGGTGGAATATTTGAGGATGTTAATATATTTTCATTACGTGAAAAAATAGAACCCTATTTTATTGTTATATCTTCAAATGTGCGGATGGGTGGTAGGAGTATAATTTCCTTTAACAGTGCCAATAGTTCTAGTGTATTGAACCAAATAAAATCGGTGTATGAGAGCATTGATGAAACCATTCCTTTAGAGATGGAATTTTTGAGCCAGAATATTTCTAACCTTTATACGAAGGATAAGCAGACCGTAAACCTAATTTTCTGGATGAATATATTGGCCATAATTCTAGCTGCAATGGGTATTATCGGAATAACAGTATTTCTAGTAATCGCCAAAACCAAGGAGATAGGGATTAAAAAAATATTGGGAGCATCAGAATTTCATATCATAAAGTCTAACATTAAAGAATATGTATTTTTTGTGGCCATAGCCTTGCTGATAAGTTGGCCAATTGCCTTATACATAAGTGAAACTTGGCTTTCTAATTTTGCCTATAAAATTAATATTAGCCAGTTTATTTTTGTAATAGTAGGCCTATTAACTTTTGTTGGCACTGCCATGATAGTGGGTGCTGTTTCACTGAAAGCAGCCAAGGCCAACCCGGTAAAAAGTTTACGAACCGAGTAAATCAAAAAATATGCTCACTAATTATTTAAAAATAGCCTTTAGGAATCTTTGGAAGAACAAAGTTTTTTCTCTGATCAATATTTTGGGTCTTTCAATAGGCCTTAGTGCTGCGTTTGTAATTGGCGCTATGGTCTTTTATGACCTTACTTTTGATAAGTTCCACCCAGATGGGGACCGTATCTATAGGGTAACCACGTCATTTAAAAGTCCTGAAGGCGAATTTTATAATGCAGGAGTAACTGTTCCTTTAGCGCAAGCCTTAAAGGATTTAAAAATGGGCGAACTAGAGACGGTAGCTCCGTTTTTTACCACCTATCCCTTGTATGTGGATAATAAAGAAAGTGGAAGCCGATTTAAAAGTCCAGAATTTGTTGTTTATACAGATTATGGTTTTTTTGAAACCTTTGATTACCAATGGTTGGCAGGTGATAAAGAACTTGCTTTGGAGGGACCTAACCAAGTGGTACTATCTAAAAAAAGAGCTGAAAAATATTTTCCTGACGAGAACTTGGAATCGATTATTGGGAAGTCGGTCGTTTATCAAGATACCATTTTAACGACGGTTTCTGGAATTGTCTCCAATTTTGATGAACGTACGGATATTGTTTTTGAAGAGTTCATTTCGTTAAAGACGGCAGCCACGCAAGATATGACCAATGCAATCAATGAGACCAGTTGGAACAATACCAATTCAGCCTCCCAATTGTTCATTAAGCTTTCTGAAAATACAGCACCATCAGAGGTACAAAAAACCTTAGCGCGAATGGCCAAAGAGCACGAAGAACCCGAGTTGGTAGCCATAGGTAGAAGTAATACCTATACCATGCAACCTTTATCTGATATTCACTTGAATCCATATTTTGGAACTTTTGATTTTAATGATAGCCGTACCACCAAATCGGCATTAAATAGTTTGCTTTTACTGGCGGCAATCCTAGTGCTTTTAGGGTGCATCAATTTCATCAATCTAAATACGGCACAGGCAATGCAACGTGCCAAGGAAATTGGTATTCGAAAAACATTGGGGAGCTCAAGGGTTCAGCTCATATTACAATTTTTAGGAGAAACGCTGTTACTTACCTTGGCTGCTGCCATGTTATCTTTTTTTCTGTCCAAATGGCTTTTGTTTTTGTTTAAGGATTTCATTCCAGAAGGGCTCACTTTTGAGCTATTTTGGAATCCTTTGGTGCTTATAGGAATTATCCTATTACTTTTATTGGTAACGGTTTTATCAGGATTTTATCCAGCACTCATACTATCTAAATTTAAACCGGTTTCTGTGCTAAAACAACAGGTATTGCCCAATACTGATAAAGGGGCCTTACGTAAGTACCTGATCGTTTTTCAATTTGTTATTGCGCAAGTTTTTATTATTGCCACCTTGTTGGTGGGCAAGCAGCTCAACTATATTATGAAGAAGGATATGGGCTTTAAGACAGAGGCCATTGCCTATTTTAGAACCCCTTGGCGAGACATTTCCTATGACAAGCGAAAACGTTTTGTGAAAGAAATAGAAGAACTACCAGGTATTTCTAATGCAGTTCTTTCTGGTAGTCCACCTGCTTCATTCACCACTATGTTTAGAGGTGTCTCTTTTTTAGAGGATGACATGGAGGTGAATTCTGACCTGCAAATGCTATACGGTACCGCTGATTTTTTCAATTTATATAAGTTGAATTTATTGGCAGGGAGGCTGCCTCTGAACGATTCAATTCAGGAATATGTAGTTAACACCTCTTATTTAAAGGTTATCGGTATTGAAGATCCAGTGAATGCAGTGGGTAAAACCATTAAGTCTGACAATATAAATTTTCCTATTGTAGGGGTGATGGATGATTTTAACCAAAACTCTTTAAAATATGGGGTATCCCCAATGGCCTTTACCGGTAGTTCGTATACTGGGAAATGGACGCAATTTAGAACCATCCATTTTAAATTGAATAGCATCGATACGAATGAATGGACTAAAACCATTGCACAAATTGAGATTATCTGGAAAGAAATATATCCTGATTCTGATTTTGAGTATACTTTTATGGATGATACCATTCAACAGTTTTATGAAAGTGAACAGAAAACTGCCACGTTGCTAAAATGGGCTACGGGCCTCGCTATTTTAATCAGTTGCTTGGGATTATTAGGTTTGGTGATGTATACAACAGAACGAAGAATTAAAGAAATAGGGGTGCGTAAAATTCTAGGTGCCTCCCTGTTTCAGTTAAATGTATTACTATCCAAGGATTTCTTAAAACTGGTACTGATCGCTTTTTTAATTGCGTCCCCTATTGCGTGGTACGGACTTACCTATTGGCTAGAAGATTTTGAATATAAAACCAATTTGAGTTGGTGGCTTTTTGCGGTAAGTGGTTTATCAATGATAGTATTGGCTATTGTAATCATGTGCATTAAAACAATTGCGGCTGCAAATACGAACCCGGTAAAAAGTTTACGAACCGAGTAATTTATAAATATTTAAAGTATAAAGCTTTATCTAAAAACTAAAAAGAATGTTATTACATCTAAACAATATTTTCAAGTGGGTACAACAAGGAGGGCAGCGAGTTTTCTTGTTAAAGGACATTAACCTAGAAGTGGAAGAGGGGGAGTTTATTTCTGTGATGGGTCCGTCAGGTTCCGGGAAATCTACTTTATTGAATGTCATTGGTATGCTGGATACATTTGATGAGGGTGAGTATCGTTTTTTACATGAATCCGTACACACCTTAAAAGAAAAGTACCGTTCAAATCTATACAAGGAATATATCGGTTTTGTATTTCAATCGTATCATTTGTTGGATGAACTCACCGTGCAGGAAAATATTGAAATGCCGCTCTTGTACAAAAAATACAGTGGCTCTGAGCGCAAGGCGATGGTGGCGGATATGTTGGATCGTTTCAATATAGTTGGTAAAAAAGACCTTTTTCCTACACAGCTCAGTGGCGGGCAGCAGCAATTAGTGGGCATAGCACGCGCTTTGATCGGGCGACCCAAATTGATTTTGGCCGATGAACCAACAGGCAACCTCAACTCAAAACAAAGTGAAGAGATCATGCAACTGTTTAAAAAACTGAATCAAGAAGATGGCGTTACCATTATACAAGTTACCCATTCCGAAAAGAATGCTAGCTATGGTTCCCGCACCATTAATTTATTGGACGGGAGGAAGGTGTAAGCTAATTTATATAATATTTGTAAGTTTTTAAAAAATTAGGGTAAAGCATTAAAAACTAACTCGCTGTAGCATCACTTAAACCAATAATCAACACCTATTATTCCATCTTGTTTTTCAATGCCATAAGTTCTTAATCTCAACGGTATAGGCTATCTTTGTTGTTTAGAATCGATATACATAATGAAGATAGATAAAAATGATATCCTGAAGGCCTTGGAACTTATAACAGTTCCTGGGGAGGGTCAAAATATGGTAGAAAGTGGTGCCGTAAAGAACATACAGATTTTTGGCGATGAGGTAGAGGTAGATGTAACGATCTCAAATCCAAGTTTGCAGGCGCGAAAAAAGACCGAGGTGGAGATTTTAAAAATTATTCACCGAGAGGTTTATGAAAAGGCCAAAATTAAGATCAACATTAAAGTAGATGCCCCTGCGGCCAAGCCCAAAGTAAATGAAATTAAAGGGAAACCTATTCCTGGTATACAGAATATCATTGCCGTGGCCTCTGGTAAAGGAGGCGTTGGCAAATCTACGGTCACGGCCAACCTGGCGGTTTCTTTAGCTAAAAAAGGCTTTAAAGTAGGTATTTTGGATGCGGATATTTACGGACCTTCCATGCCCATTATGTTCGATGTGGCCATGGAAAAACCCTTAGCCGTAAACATTAACGGTAAATCCAAGATGAAACCAGTGGAAAGCTATGGCGTAAAGATTCTTTCTATAGGATTTTTTACCCAACCCAACCAAGCCGTTATTTGGCGTGGGCCCATGGCTTCCAAAGCCTTGAACCAAATGATTTTTGATGCCCATTGGGGCGAAATAGATTTTATGTTATTAGATCTACCTCCGGGTACGGGTGATATCCACCTTAGTATCATGCAGGCAATGCCGGTAACCGGTGCGGTTGTGGTAAGTACGCCACAAGAGGTGGCGCTCGCAGATGCCAGAAAGGGAGTCGCAATGTTCCAACAAGATTCCATTAATGTACCTGTTCTGGGAATTGTAGAGAATATGGCGTATTTTACACCAGCAGAACTTCCCGATAATAAATATTATATATTTGGTAAGGACGGAGCTAAAAACTTGGCCGAAGATTTAAAGGTTCCTTTTTTAGGGCAGATGCCCCTTGTACAAAGTATAAGGGAAGCGGGAGATGTTGGAAGGCCGGCCGCTATGCAAACAGGGACAGCCATAGAAGCTGCCTTTGATGAGATTACAAGAAATGTAGTACAGCAGGTAGTTGACCGGAACGACAATATCCCACCTACCGAAGCAATTAAAATAACAACAATGGCGGGTTGTGCCGCGGTTAAAAAGAAGTAATTATGATAACAATGACTTCAGAGGAACTCAAAAGAAACGTAGAAAAGGCCCTTGATGAAATACGCCCCTTTTTACAAAGCGATGGAGGGGATATCTCCCTTATTTCCATAGATAACGAGAATTCCGTTAAGGTGCGTTTGGAAGGCAACTGTATTGGCTGTTCGGTCAATCAAATGACCCTAAAAAGCGGCGTGGAAATGACCATTAAAAAGTATGCCCCACAAATAGAAGAGGTGGTTAACGTGGCGTAATATAAACCTGATATATATCATAATTTTATAGGCTTAGAGGATGATATCTTTGCTATGTTTTAAAATAAATTTTAGATGATTAAAACCGATATATTGATAATTGGAGCGGGACCTACGGGTCTCTTTGCTGTTTTTGAAGCCGGATTGTTAAAGTTAAAATGCCATTTGATCGATGCACTGCCCCAACCTGGCGGACAGTGTTCCGAGCTCTATCCCAAAAAACCGATTTATGATATCCCTGGTTTCCCGGAAGTACTAGCGGGAGATTTAGTAGATAATCTTATGGAACAAATAAAACCCTTTCAGCCTGGATTTACCTTGGGCGAACGGGCAGAAACCATAGAAAAGTTAGAGGACGGCACTTTTATCGTTACGACTTCCCAAGGCACAAAACACCAAGCACCCATCGTTGCGATTGCGGGTGGCCTTGGCAGTTTTGAACCTCGCAGACCTCAATTGGAGAATTTGGCCAAGTATGAGAATAATGGCGTAAGTTATATGATCAAAGACCCCGAAGTGTACCGTGATAAAAAAGTGGTCATTGCCGGTGGTGGTGATTCAGCCCTGGACTGGAGTATTTTCTTGGCAGAGGTTGCCTCTGAAGTCACTTTAGTACACAGGCGCAACGAATTTAGGGGTGCCTTGGATTCCGTTGAGAAAGTACAGCACCTAAAAGATATAGGGAAGATAAACTTGATAACGCCAGGCGAAATCGTGGGACTCCAAGGCGAAAAAACCTTGGAATCCGTAATCATTAGAAAAACAGAAAATGCTGCGGATGACGTAATGCTGGAAACGGATTTTTTTATTCCTCTATTTGGCCTGTCCCCAAAGTTGGGACCTATTGGTGATTGGGGCCTTGAAATAGAAAAAAATGCCATTAAGGTAGATAATACCTTGGATTACCAGACCAATATTCCCGGAATCTATGCCATTGGCGATGTGAATACCTATCCCGGTAAATTAAAGCTGATCCTTTGCGGTTTCCATGAAGCCACCTTAATGTGCCAAAGTGCCTATCAACGGCTTTTCCCGGATAAAAAATATGTTTTAAAATACACTACGGTAGGCGGTATTTCCGGTTTTGACGGCAGTAAAAAAGAAGCACCAAAAGCGGTGGTAAAAGCTATCGAGTAAGGAGAATAAAACTGTTGTACCATCCTAAGCGCGGTAAAAATTGTACCACGAACGGTTTGAATATAGTACGGGACATGACAGATATTAAAATAAAAATCATAGATAGGCAAGGGGTGTCCCATGAAGTGGATGCGCCCACCGACATGAACATGAACGTCATGGAGCTGGTAAGGGCCTACGAATTGGCGCCAGAAGGCACCATTGGTATCTGTGGAGGTATGGCCATGTGCGCTTCCTGTCAGTGCTATATAAAATCCGACCACGACTTACCCGAAAAATCAGATGATGAGGAAGCTATGCTATCCGAAGCTTTTAATGTAAAAGAAAATTCCCGCTTGGGTTGTCAACTGCACATTGCAGAAGAGATGGATGGTCTGGAAATAGAATTGGCCCCTGAGGAGGCTTAAGAAAGTTTAAGTTTCGCATTAAAAACATAATCAAAAACTATTGTTCGTCTCAACGACGTGGAATGAAGAAGTACTGTGAAACACGGAATTTAACAGATTGCTAAGTTACAAAAAGCCTCCTTGTTATTATAGGTTAAGAAAAATAACACAACAAAAATCTAGGGCTTAGAACTATTTTGCGGCTTACTCTTCTCTAATGTAAAGGAAAACTCGGAACCTACATCAACAACACTTTCTACATACATTTTTTCGCCGTGCGCCTCGATGACATGTTTTACGATTGCCAAACCTAAACCAGATCCGCCTTCCTTTCTACTACCGCTTTGGTCTACCCTATAAAAACGTTCGAACAACCTGGGAATATGTTCCTTTGGAATACCGCCGCCATTGTCCGTTACCCGAATAATGACCTTATTCTTTACCAAATCCTCTACACTAACTTCTGTAGTTCCGTTATCGTTACCATATTTTATAGAGTTTACCAGCAGGTTTGTAAGAACTTGACGGATCTTTTCCCTATCGGCATACACCATAATGGGCTTTTTATAGGGAAGGTCAAAGGTTAGGACAATATTATTTTTGGAGGCCTTCATTTCCAAAAGGTCAAAAACACTTTGTATCAGTTCGATAATATTAAAATCCTGCTTTTCCAAGCGAAGGTCACCAACCTCGAATTTGGTAATAAGATCTAAGTCTTTAACGATGTAAATCAGTCGGTCTACCGCTTTATTGGCGCGCACGAGGTACTTTTTCCGAACGTTTTTATCCTCAATAGCACCATCCAAAAGAGTCTCTAAGTATCCTTGTACGGTAAATAGCGGGGTTTTAAGTTCGTGGGAAACATTGCCCAGAAAATCCTTTCTATATTCTTCCCTAATTTTCAGGGTATCGATTTCTATCTTCTTGTCCTTTGCAAACTTTTCTATCTCGGCTGTAAGTGTTCGCATATCCGTGGTAATGGGACCCGTGCTCAAGGTAGAGGATTCCAATAAAGCGACATCATCATAAATTTTTCTGATGCGTTTGTAGATAAATTTTTCTATCCGTACTTGTAGGGTAATAAACGAAATCAAGTAAATAAAAACCAATAACCAAAGAAAGAATGGCCAATTTATGAACTGAAATTGCCAAAATAGGAATCCCAAAAATAGAGCGGAGAAAAAAGTAATATAGAGGGCCGACCTAATGGCAAACCTATAGGATTTCTTCGCTTCAATAGGCATTACAGCACAAACTTATATCCAACACCCTTTACGGTCTTAAAGTGCTCCTCGCCTATTTTCTCGCGTAGTTTTCTAATATGCACATCTATGGTACGCCCTCCTACCACTACTTCATTGCCCCAAACTTTATCTAAAATAACCTCCCTTTTAAAGACTTTACTCGGTTTGGAGGTCAATAAAGCCAACAATTCAAATTCCTTTCTTGGTAAGATGATTTCCTTTCCTTTCTTAACGATTTTATACTCTTCCCTGTTGATAATAATATCGCCCACCTTCGTAATATCCTCTTGAGGACTTTCATCCTTGATCAATCTTCTTAACAATGCATTTACCTTACTCACCAGAACCTTTGGCTTTATTGGTTTTGTAATATAATCGTCTGCCCCTGCATCAAAACCTGCCATTTGAGAGTAATCTTCCCCTCTTGCCGTTAAAAAAGTGATGACCGTATTCTCCAACCCGTTAGTCCTACGAAGTATTTCACAGGCCTCTATACCATCCATCTCTGGCATCATTACATCCAGTATAATAAGATGCGGAAGTTTCTTTTTTGCCTTGGCCACGCCCTCCACGCCATTTTTAGCGGTAAAGACATCATAACCCTCTGCGGACAAGTTATAGCTAACTATCTCTAAAATGTCTGGCTCATCGTCTACCAAAAGTATTCTTATGTCCTTCTTTTTCATGGTTTGTTGCGTGAGGTTATTTTATCAAAAGTAAATATAATACCTGTACAACCCAGCGTCTTAACATTGATTTAATGTAGTAACGTTTACATAACGTTAGTGCCGTATAGATTTAATGTGACCATAACCCGACTTTTACAATGTGGGGTTTTCTTTGCGGCGGATTACAGAACCACCATATTAAATGAAAAAAATAGTATTATTCGCCTTACTTATTTGTTTTACCAATTTAGTTGGACAGGAAACGGGAAGTATAGTAGGAAAACTTATTGACAAGGAGGTTAATGACGAACCACTCGCTTTTGCCAACGTGCTGATTAAAGGCACTACAAAAGGTACAACGTCAGATTTTGATGGCCTTTACCAGCTAACCGATATTGAACCTGGAGTTTATACCGTAGTTTTTAGCTATTTAGGTTATGAAACCGTAGAACTTACGAATATTGAAGTGGTGGCCACCAAAGTCACTACCCTGAATATACCTATGAGTGCTTCTGCGGGTATGTCTTTGGATGAGGTCGTGGTCACAGTATCGGCCGCGAAAGATTCAGAGGTTGCCTTACTATTACAACAAAAGAATGCAACTGTAATGCAGGAGGCGATTAGTGCCGAAGCACTTACCTTAAAAGGCATAGAAGATGCAGCTGGAGCGGTTGCCCAAATTTCCGGTATATCCAAACAACAAGGATCCAACAATGTATATGTGAGAGGTCTCGGAGACCGTTACCAGAACACTACAATGAATGGACTGGCTTTACCCTCTAATGATGTAAACAAGAAAAATATAGATTTGAATCTGTTCTCTTCAAGCATTATTGAGAATGTATCGGTGAGCAAAGCTTATAATTCTGCCTATTTTGGTGATTTTGCCGCTGGTAATGTGAATATAGATTCAAAAGAATATACAGGTAACGGATACTTAGAAATTGCAGTGGGTAGTGGTATAAACTCCAATGCAATTGGTCAGGATTTTTTACAAAGCGAAGGAACTAGTTTTTTCGGTTTTTACAATAGATACACCAATAACCCATTCGCAATAATCCTCTCCCATGGTGTTGATCCAGAGGACATGTCTAACCCTATAAATATTAATGGTGCTATTGAAGGTGGTTATTCCATAAACTTAAATGATGAATCTAGACTTAGTTTTTTTGGAACAGCGAGTTTTAGCAATGGATACGAATTTCTAGAAGGTCCTGCAAGGGATTTTACCAACGTATTAAAATTTGATTTCCCCAATACAGCGGAGTATGCATACAAAACAACAACAACCGCACTGGGGAATATAGTCTACAAAATAAACAATGAACATAAAATAAAATACAGCTCCCTGTTTATTAACAGTGCAACCGATGCTGTTAGCTTTTTCGGCATAGACGGAGATGGTTTCAACCGCGATGGTATTACCTCAGATGACGGTTTCTTTGTTTCCAATGTACAGTTTAACCAAGATATGATTTTTGTAAACCAAATTACAGGCCAACATCGTTTTGATGAAAAATGGACCTTGGATTGGGGTACAGGATATAACAAGGTATTTTCCGATGAACCGGACAGAAAGCGAATTACCCTGGAAAATTACCAACTTGCCCTGGATAACGACCCGGTCACAAACCCTGTCTTTTTTACAAATACAGCTTTTGAGAACCAACGATTCTTTCAAAGTATACAAGACGAAGAGCTAAACAG
Organism: uncultured Flavobacteriaceae bacterium; assembly: GCA_963697395.1. Taxonomy (GTDB): domain Bacteria; phylum Bacteroidota; class Bacteroidia; order Flavobacteriales; family Flavobacteriaceae; genus Maribacter. The sequence goes on along the minus strand of CAVONX010000029.1, from coordinate 715,589 downwards.
TTTCATTAACCTTAGCAATACACTTTCGGAAAAACTAAGCTTAAAATTTGGTTATAACGGAAGGTCAAAAGAACGTCAATTCAATAGTATTAGATATGGGTACCGCGTTTTTGACCGTACTACTCCGGTAACTGACGTTAACAATTTTAATTCATTTTTCACCATTGAAAACAGTAGCTTAGCTGGAGCCGATGGTGCATTATACGAGATACGTAACCTAAACCCTATCAATAACCAAATAGGTGCCGTAAACAGACCGGGATTGCCGGACAACTCGTATCAAGGTAATTTGGATATTCATGCCGGTTTTCTTTCCGCGGAATGGAGCCCAACAGATAAACTACTCATAGTTCCTGGAATTAGGGCAGAATCCGTTAGCCAGAACATTGAATATGAAGTCATCAACCTCCCACCGTCAGATCCCGGTTTTAGAAATGTATACGAAAATATATTTCTACCCAGTTTAAATATAAGGTATTCGCTTACCGAGGATTCCAACCTTAGGCTTGGTTTTAGTAACACCGTTTCTTTCCCGGAATTCAAGGAAGTTGCACCATTTGTTTACGAAGGAGTTACACAACGTTTTGGCGGAAATCCCGATTTGTTCGGAGGCAAAAATGGAGATGGGGTCAATTACTCCGACATCTATAATTTTGACCTTAAATATGAGTGGTTTATGGAACGTGGTGAAATTATATCCGTAGCTGCTTTTGGCAAACTCATCCAAAATCCAGTTAACCGAGTAATTGCGGCCGATGCAACCGGAACACAACGTTTTTTTCGGACTGGAGAACAAGCAGAAGTACTGGGATTAGAAGTTGAAATCCAAAAAAACCTTATTACCGACGAAGATGACAACACCACTCTTTCACTTGGTTTGAATGCAGCTTATACGCATACCAATCAAGACTTAAAAAATATAGAGGCCGGTAACGAGAATACTTTTGGAACCACATTCGATAGAGATTCGGATGCACTGCAGGGCGCATCACCATTCATCGTAAATTCAGACCTGAGCTACAGCCCTAAATTTGATAATTATAACCCGAAGGCCACCTTGGTATTCTCCTATTTCTCGGATAGGATATCCGCTTTGGGAGCAGGTTCTTTAGGTAACATCGTTGAAAAGGCTGTGCCAACCCTCAATTTTATTTGGAAAAACCCTATTGGGGAACATTTTGAGGCCAACCTAAGCGCAAGCAACCTCCTAGACCCCAATATTACGCTTCTTAGAGAGAATACAGGAAATGGGGACGTAATCATTAGAGAATACAATTTAGGAATCAATATAGGACTAACGCTTAAATATAAATTTTAAAAAATCCATAATTACACTTTTAAACTTAAGACAATGAAAAACAGATTATTAGTATTTGGTATAGCAGCCTCACTTTTTATATCATGCGAACGTGATGACACTGCGGATATCGTTATTACAGACAATAGCGTTACCACAATAAACAACACTTCGGGCAGCGAGGGCGGCACGGAAGAAGAAACCGTTATTTTAACTCCCGCCTCTGGCTCAATAACCGAAAACCTAACGTTAGTAGCCAGTAAGGAATATATTCTTAATGGGGCCACAATAGTAGCTTCAGGTGCTGTTCTAACCATAGAACCAGGTACAATCATTAAGGCAGAAGCGGGTCCAAATGTGTACTTGGCCGTAGAACAGGGCGCCCAAATTATTGCAAATGGAACTTCTTCCAACCCAATTATATTTACATCCAATTCCACTACACCATCTGCAGGAGATTGGGGCGGAATAATCCTTTTGGGAAGAGCACCGGTAAACTCCGTAACCGGAACTTCAACAGCAACCTCTGAAATAGGAAATTTACCTTACGGTGGGAATATTGCTGATGACAATTCAGGGATTCTACGTTATGTTCGTGTACAATATTCAGGAGGTGCAGCAGATGGGCAATCCGAAAATAATGGCTTTTCTTTCTACGGTGTAGGCAGCGGCACTATTATCGAGTATATCCAAGCTTTTGAAGGTGCAGATGATGGTATAGAATTTTTTGGAGGTACCGTAAACGCAAGTTTCCTTGTAGTGGTAAATGCGGAGGATGATTCCATAGATTGGACAGAAGGTTATAACGGAACCATAACGGACGCTTACGTTTTGCAAGGAAACGGAGTTGGTGACGAAGCATTTGAATGTGACGGTTTCAATACAGATTTCACAAATGCCTCTGGTTCCTTTTCTAACCCTACGGTTACCAATGTGACCATTGAGAGTGAAAGTGGAACTAGCGATAGTACAAGAGGTTTTTTATTGAGAGCAGGAACACAGGGCACCTTCTCCAATATACTGATTATAGGAAAAAATACAGGTATTTCCGTAGATGACGATGAAGCGGCAACACCCACATCCAATGGTATTTTGGATAATACCTTAACTTTTACCGATGTTACCTTTATAGACGTTATTTCCAACACCTCTATAGATGGTTCGGCAACGGAAGCCGACCTAGTGACAGGCATTGGAAACGGCACCGGAACCAACGTTGCTTCTTGGGGTGCAGGTTGGACCGCAGGAATTAATTAAAAAAAGTGACTTAAATTCAGAAAAAGCCCACAAATTGTGGGCTTTTTTACGTTTCATCGAAAAAAATCAATAAAGAGTAGCTCACTTTTACAATCGTTGGGAAGAATTGCTATCTTTATGGCATAGCATTTGTAACCGGCTATATATGAAGCAATTCTACCTAATTATTTGTTTTCTTTTTATCTCCTTCAGTTATGGGCAAAGCTCCCAGAACAATGGGGATATAGACGGTTTTAGCATGTATCCTAATCCTGTGACCACAGGAAAAGTATATATCTCTACAACTAAAAACGATGCTAAAGAAATATTGATTTATGATGTTCTTGGCACTTTGGTCCTAAAGACCACTATTTTGGGGAAAGAATTGCATGTGGGCGACCTTGACGCCGGAGTATATGTCCTGCGCGTATTTGAAAAGGATAAAGTGGCGACCCGCAAACTGATTATCAAATAGAGTTCTACCCCTAGTTTTATCAACTTCTTTTTTTCCATATCGACCATCGGTACATAATTCCGATGAAATGCGAAGGCTATTCCTTTGACCTACAAAATATTAGCTTTCACAACATTTTAGAGCAAAGCCTATCTAGGTGCTATACCTTTACGGTGTTGATCCCAAATCGATACCTAATGAAAAAAATCTACTCTCTACTCCTTTTAGGATTCTGCCTTAGTGCCTTTGCACAAGAAGGCAACCAAACGGGAAATGTTGTAAACCAAGAAATATCGGGTTTTAAATTGTATCCTAATCCTGCAACCGCGGATATCGTTTACGTTTCCACGGAACAAAACGCGATAAGGGAAATACGTATTTTTGATGTATTTGGCGAACTGGTTTTAACAGATAGAATTTCTAGCAAAGCCCTGGATATTTCTCGACTTTCCCCGGGCATTTATATGGTACAGGTTACTGAAAATGGGAAATCCATTAATCGAAAGCTGGTGGTAAAATAACTCTTGGAGATTCTTTTCTCGCGTGGCATATCATATCCGTAGACAGAAAACGATAGTTTAAACCTTTTAACAAGGCCGATAAACGTAAGACGACGCAATTTTGTGTTCTGCGTTTAAACCTTTAAAAAGAATGATCTATTTAAATGGCCGCCATTATTCTATGATTCCTATAGTGTCTAAAGTCCTAGGTGTATTGGTTCATTTTTCAATCTAAATAGAAGAATTCCCCTGTCCATATTTATAGGCGTTCCCTACCTTTGTAGGTATGGTAAACGACTTACATAACGATGCACTGTTTCAAATAAGGACGGAAGCAGGATTCTTGGCAGCCGCCTTGGATACCTTTCGTTTTCAGTATGCGCAAAATACCATCTACCAAGAGTTCTGCAATCTCCTTAACGTGCAATCTGAAGAAGTCCAAACCTTAGAACAAATACCTTTTCTACCCATTCACTTTTTCAAGGACAAACAACTATTGAGTACTTCCGATACCCCTGTGGTTACCTTTACCAGTAGTGGAACTACAGGAAGCATCACCAGTAAACACTTGGTTACAGATGTAAGTCTTTACGAGAAAAGCTACCTTGCCGCGTTTGAACAGTTCTACGGTGACCCATCTACCTTTTGTATTCTTGCCTTACTACCCTCTTATATGGAACGGGAAGGTTCTTCACTCATTTACATGGTAAACGACCTGATAGAAAAATCTGGCCATCACAAAAGTGGTTTTTTTCTTCATGATTTCGAACGGTTGAAAAATCATTTAGAAGCGTTGGAAGCTACCGGAACAAAAACTCTTTTAATCGGGGTTTCTTTTGCGTTGCTCGATTTTTGCGAACAACATCAACTACACTTAAAAAATACCATAGTCATGGAAACGGGCGGAATGAAAGGCCGCCGAAAAGAGCTCATCCGAGAGGAACTGCATGAACTTCTCAAAAAAGGCTTTGGTGTAGAAAATATTCATTCCGAATACGGAATGACGGAACTGCTCTCCCAGGCGTACTCTAAAGGTAATGGACTATTCCATTGTCCGCCTTGGATGAAAATACTGGTGAGGGACCCTGAAGATCCATTCACTTACCAAACCATTGGGAAATCTGGTGGCGTCAATATTATAGATTTGGCCAACAGAAATTCCTGCGCCTTTATTGCCACCCAAGATCTGGGTAAAAAATGCGATGACAATGGTTTTGAAATTTTAGGAAGATTTGACCACTCCGACATTAGGGGGTGTAATTTGATGGTGCTTTAAGCCTACTCCATAAACTCAATCGAAAGAAGAAAAGGGAACACAAATTCGTATTAACCTATTTATCGAGCAAGTATACATCGGGATTTGAAAAATAGCCTCCCATGGATTGAAAACAAACGTTTCTTAATCGGAATACACTCAATTCTCAACCAACATATAATCCAAACCAGGGCCATCACAGGCATGCCAAGTATTGGAAATCTCGGTATTGGACCTATACATTAGGGTCTCATCTTTATCCGCAATACAACTGCCCGCCAATTCTTGCCCACTTTGGTATACCAGCTCTAGATAGTCGGATTCGTCATTATTGTATTCCACTACTTCAAACGTACCCGTAGCCTTGATTGTTTTACCGTCTGTTTCGCGTACTCTTATAAACGTCCCGTCCAAGGCAAAAATGTAATACTCCTGCCATAACATGGCATCCCCAACGGTCTCAGAATCTGTAATACTTCCAGTCATCCGTACCAATTCCCATTTTTGATCTGCAAATTGTAATTCAGTGCTATCCAACTGGGAAGTATCCGGCGTAGAGCAAGACCCGATCAGAAATACAGTTAGTAGTACGGAATATACCTTTTTCATTTCAAACAAACAGTAATTACACCTTTAAGATAGACAAAAACAAGAATGGTTGCGTCAATCCTCCAAAAAAATTATACAGTTTAGAGCAACTTAACTTAAATGTCCGCGAATACTTAATTTACTACCAATACATAGTAATTCTTCTTCCCTCGCTGTAATAACACAAATTTTCCGTTAATAAGGTCGTCCTGGGTAATCAGATAATCCTCTTTTACCTTTTCCTTGTTCACGGAAATGGAATTCTGTTTCAGTTCTCTGCGGGCTTCACCATTCGAACCTAAAAAGCCCGTTTGTGCCGCTAAGGCAGCAATCATATCCATGCCACCAACTAATTGATCTGCAAAAATTTCGGCCTGGGGCACACCTTCAAATACATCTAAAAAGGTCTTTTCGTTTAATCCCTTTAAATCGGCCGAAGTAGAATTCCCGAACAAAATTTCACTTGCCTTTACCGCATTATCCAAGTCTGCCTGCGAATGCACCATTACCGTAATTTCGGCTGCCAAACGTTTTTGCAACAAGCGGCTGTGAGGAGCTTCAGCGTGTTGGGCTACGAGCTTTCCAATTGTTTCCTTATCAATAAACGTAAAGATTTTAATATACTTTTCAGCATCCTGGTCAGAGGTATTGTACCAATATTGATAAAATCGGTACGGGGAGGTCCTGTCGGCATCTAGCCAAATATTGCCACCTTCGGTCTTACCGAACTTGGTACCATCTGCCTTAGTAATTAGCGGACACGTAAGGGCAAAGCCTTTCCCCCCACCTATTCTCCTGATGAGTTCCGTGCCGGTAGTTATGTTTCCCCATTGGTCGCTACCGCCCATTTGAAGGGTACAATTATAGTGTTTGTACAAATGTAAAAAATCGTAACCCTGTACCAACTGATAGGTAAATTCCGTAAAGGACATTCCTTCCTTCGCCTCGGGGGAAAGTCGCTTTTTTACGGAGTCCTTGGACATCATGTAATTTACGGTTATATGCTTGCCAACATCACGGATGAAATCTAAAAAAGAAAAATCCTTCATCCAATCATAATTATTTACCAGAACTGCCGCATTTTTTGCATCGCTCTCAAAATCTAAAAATCGGGACAATTGCTCTTTTAAAGCCTCTTGGTTGTGCCGTAAGGTTTTTTCATCCAACAAATTCCGCTCTGTAGATTTTCCGGACGGATCCCCGATCATACCTGTGGCACCACCAATTAGTGCATAAGGTTTGTGACCTGCCAATTGAAAATGTCGCAACATCATTACGCCCACTAAATGGCCAATATGCAAAGAATCTGCCGTGGGATCTATACCCACATAGGCAGCCTGCATTTCTTCCAGCAAATGTTCTTCGGTGCCAGGCATGGCATCGTGCAACATTCCTCTCCATTCCAGTTCCTTGACAAAGTTTGATATCATCACGTTTATACTAAGTTATTTTTGCAAAGATAAAAATGAATACCGCGTTGCCGGCATACGAGGAGCCAAATTCCAAAAAAAAGAAAATTCTTCCCAAATCCTAAGGACCAAAAAATACAACGATACAAGATTCGAAGAATTAACCCCTAAAAAAAAGAACTACTTTGTTACCATCATATGTGGTTTCCTCAGTAATTTCAGGATCAAAAAAAAGAAAAAAACCCAAACAACTACCGTAGGCAGATTCCAACATATAGAAAGAACACTGGAAGCGGTGAAGAATCTTTATGGTCATCCTTAAATTGATTCTTAAAAGATTAATTTGAAAACCTTACATCTGAAATTATATCCAATTAATCCAAGGTATTACCTAACTTTGTTACATGGTTTTAGTTACCGGGGGTACAGGATTGGTAGGTTCGCATCTTTTATTTCAATTGGTCTTGTCCGGCACCAAAGTAAGGGCCCTTTACAGGACTCCCAAGAAGCTGGAAAAAGTTAAAAAGGTATTTTCCTATTATTCTGAAAACTCAGAAACTATGTTCAATCAAATTGATTGGGTACAGGCAGATATTCTTGACATCCCCGCGTTAGAAATTGCTTTTGACACGGTTGAACATGTTTTCCATTCGGCCGCTTTTATTTCTTTTGACCCCAACGATTTTGATGTTTTACAAAAAACAAATGTTGAAGGAACCGCCAACATCGTAAACCTATGTCTTGCCTTCAAAATTAAAAAACTCTGCCACGTAAGTACCATTGCTGCCATTGGCCGAAGTATGCCAGGTCATGAAGCTAGCGAGGAAAATGAATGGACAGGACAGCAGGTAAACGTCTATGCACGAACAAAACATGCAGCTGAGATGGAAGTATGGCGCGGCTCTCAAGAAAATTTGGACGTAGTTATCGTGAACCCAGGCATAATTATAGGACCAGGTTTTTGGGAAACCGGTAGTGGCAAATTTTTTAAGACAGCTAATAAAGAGCAAGGATATTATCCGCCCGGAGGTAGTGGTTTTGTTGCGGTTGCCGATGTTGTTAAAGCTATGCTTTCCTTGATGGAATCCGATATGGTCGGGGAGCGTTTTATTTTGGTTTCAGAAAATCTAAGTTTCAAGGAAATCCTAAGTAAAATTGCTATCGCCATAAACAAAAAACCACCAACCAAAGCACTATCTATTTGGCAATTAAAAATAGGAAGGTACTTGGATTTCTTGGCTAATGTGTTTGTTGGAAGCGAACGCAAAATTACCAAAAACACGTTATATTCCCTCCAAAATAGACAGGTCTACAATAGCGATAAGGTAAAAAAGATAATTAATTTGGAGTTTGAGGCTATGGAGCAAAGCATCCTATTTAGCGCAAAACTTTTTATTGGGGAGGACTAGTATATTTTCTAGGAAACTTTAGACTGTCGTTTACTTCTTGTGCCTTTTCTCTTTGGATTGCTTTAAGACTGTCATTAATTATTTTTTGTGCCTCCAATTCCTTTTCCTGAGCGGTCAACAGCACTTCTACTTCTTCATACATACTCACATAATCCAAAGGTAGTGAGGCATAGTACCTATCACTATCCACAAAGGCGGCCGAATCTATAGCATATTTCTCAAAAATGTATGCAGTAGGCTCTATGCCATTTTCCTTTAACGCCATTATATTTGTGGTTCTTGCGGAATTCAGAATAGCCATTTCCTTTAAAATAGATACCATTTGAGATCTTGGAATGAGGTTATCTGGTTTTTCGATTAACTTTTCAGCACAGGACAACAGTCCAAAAACTCCTATTAAAACGATTATAAATTTTCTCATGGTCTATTGAACGTAAGTCTTTTTGCGTGTCGATCTTTTGAAAATACCCCGTTTTCATATGCCAAATGTCCGTTTACAAAAGTATGTGTTACCGCTGCCTTGAAAACGTTGCCATCAAAAGGGGACCATCCGCATTTATAGGCAACGTTTTCTTTGGTCACTTTCCAAGGACTATTGAGATTCACAACGGCTAAATCTGCATAAAAGCCCTCTCTTACATAACCCCGTTTTTCGATCTGAAACAAAATCGCTGGGTTATGACACATCTTTTGGACTATTTTCTCCAAACTAATCTTTCCTTCCAAATGTCTTTCCAACATAGCCGGTAATGCATGTTGTACCAAGGGGCCTCCACTGGGAGCTTTTGTATATACATTATTCTTTTCGGCCAATGTATGGGGCGCGTGGTCTGTGGCCACCACATCTATCCTATCATCTAAAAGTGCATCCCAAAGGGCGTCCCGATCCTTTGCCGTTTTTACTGCAGGGTTCCATTTAATTAAGGCACCTTTCTCCTTGTAATCTTCATCTGAAAACCACAGGTGATGGATACAGACCTCAGCAGTAATCTTTTTCTCCACTAAGGGAATATCGTTTCGGAACAAATCCATTTCCTTGGCAGTGGATAAATGGAACACATGCAGCCTTGCCCCCGTTTTTTTTGCCAATGCAATAGCCCTCGAAGAAGAAAGATAGCAAGCTTCTTCGCTCCTGATGAGGTGATGGTACTCCATAGGAATATCTTCCCCATATTTCGCCATAAATTCCGCCAGATTCCGTTTTATGGTGGTCTCATCCTCGCAATGTGCAGAAATTACCATCTCTGTGCTGCTAAAAATATTTTCTAAGACCTGTTCATTGTCTACCAACATGTTTCCTGTAGAAGATCCCAAGAACAATTTTATACCGGAACAGGAGTTTTTATCCAAACGCTTAAGCTCCTCCAAATTATCGTTGGTACCCCCAAAAGGAAAGGAATAATTAGCAAAGGAGGTTTTACTTGCCGTGGTAAACTTATCTTCCAGCTTTTCTATCGTAGTCGCCTGCGGTACGGTATTGGGCTGCTCCATATACGAAGTTATACCGCCACCAACCGCTGCCCTACTCTCTGTAGCGATGGTTCCTTTATGGGTTAGACCGGGCTCCCTAAAGTGGACTTGGTCGTCTATGATACCCGGTAAAATATAATTACCGTTTATCTCTATTACCCGGGCATGGGCATCCGATATGTTGGGTGCAATCTTAACTATCCACTCCCCATCCAATAGTACATCTACTTCCAGAATAGTACCCTCGTTTATAATTTTTCCGTTCTTTAAGAGAATTTTACCCATGGTTAAAACTTATTGCGTTGAAAAAGACTTTTTATTTTCATTGATAGCACACCCCAAACAGCTTCGGTAATGATAGAGGAACTCATTTTAGACTTACCCCTTACCCTATCCCTGAAAATAATGGATATCTCCTCTATGGTGTAATTCTTTAGATACGCCCTAAATTTCATTTCTATTTGAAAAGCATAGCCTACGAAACGTACCGAGTCCAAGTTGATATCCTCTAACACCTTTCTTTTATAACATACAAAACCGGCAGTAGGGTCGTGAACGCGCATCCCAGTAATCATTTTTACATAAAACGAAGCTCCATAAGAGAGCAATACCCGGTAAAGAGGCCAATCTACAACGTTTACTCCTTTTTTGTACCTCGATCCCACTACTACATCCGCACCGCCCTCACAAGCTTTAAGAAGACGCACAAGATCCGAAGGGTTATGGGAAAAATCGGCATCCATCTCAAAAATATAATCATATTTCTTGGCAATGGCCCATTTAAACCCGTGAATGTAAGCCGTTCCCAAGCCCGACTTCTCGGTGCGTGTTTCCAAAAAGAGAATGCCCGGAAATTCCTCTTGCAACCCTTTAACACAGGCTCCTGTGCCGTCTGGAGAATTATCGTCCACGACAAGGACATGAAAGTCTTTTGGAAGCTCAAAAACCGCCCTAACTATGGCCTCAATATTCTCGATCTCATTGTAGGTAGGAATTATTACAATACTGTGGGCCATAGAAAGTAGTGTGTTTTTACAAAAGTACTATTTTAATGATGGCAGAAAAATAGGGACTTCAGCTTTATGATTTTTTTAAAAATTGCATACTGTTAAGAATTTGTAATTTTGTACCACATTAAAACCGCCAATGTTAAAGGAAATACCCAAGCAGTTCTATTACTTTTTAACTGCCGTTCTAGTGCTGAACCTTGTTCAATCCTATTTTACGGAACTGATTTATGACGAGGCCTATTATTGGTACTATAGCCAAGACATGGCCTGGGGCTATTTTGACCATCCGCCAATGGTGGCCTTGCTCATAAAAATAAGCAGTTGGTTCTTTACCGGAGAATTAGGGGTTAGGTTTATGAGCTGCCTACTATCCATAGCCAATATTCTGGTGTTATGGTTGCTTGTGGACCATCCAAAAAAGAACAAGTTTATACCCCATTTTTTCGTGCTGGTCTTTTCTATAACATTATTGAACGCATACGGTTTCCTAACCCTACCCGATACCCCTTTACTTTTCTTCACTTCCTGTTTTTTACTGGCGTATAAAAAATTTATTGGAAAGCCAAACCTTGGCGCGGCCTTTATCCTGGGAATTATTATGGCCTGTTTGATGTACAGCAAGTATCACGCGGTACTGGTCATTGTGTTCGTTTTGCTGTCCAATCTAAATCTTGTCAAAAACAAATACGCCTGGTATGCCGTTGGTATTGCGTTACTATGCTACGTCCCTCATTTCTACTGGCTCTATGAACACGAGTTTGTATCTATCAAATACCACATATCCGAAAGGCCGAACGGCGCTTATAGTTTTGAGAAATACACTTTGGGCTTCTTTGTAAACTTGATCGCTATTTTTGGACTTACCTTTCCGTTTATCTATCATGCACTTTACAAGACCAAACCTACCGATCGCTTTGGCAAGGCCCTATTATTTTTGATTTACGGCGTACTCCTATTCTTTTTCATATCTAGCTTTAACCGAAGGGTACAAACACAATGGATCATCGTTATTTGTATTCCCATGATTATAGTGGTCTTTAACTATATGATGGAAAATAAATCCAGTTTAAAATGGATATACAGGTTGGGACTTGCCAATATACTTATAGTGCTGTACCTTCGGGTAGGCCTCGTGCATCAGCCCTTATTATTCAATATATATTATGAAACGCACGGCAACAAGGAATGGGTAAAAAGAGTAGAAGAAGAAGCTAAGGATGCTCCTGTAGTATTCGAAAATTCCTATAGAAACGCACCCATGTACGCCTTCTATTCAGGAAAAACCTCCTTTTCCCTGAACAATGTCATGTACCGCAAGAACCAATACTCCATAGATGGATCGGAGGAACTGGTGCGTGATAAAAATGTGCTATACATAACAAAGTACGGAAAAGATGGCGTGTTTAAGTTTAAAAAGATGGACGGAACGCAATACGTTGGCTATTATATTCCTAATTTTAATTCGTACAGAAAACTCAAAACTATACTTGATGTAAATCAACTAAGTAAAACAGCAGGAGAACTACTAACTTTAAAAGTTTACAATCCATATAATTTTGATATCGACATGGAACATCTAAAGTTTGGTATGGCCTATATGGACAGTTATAAAAAAGTAAAGGAAATAGTTCCGTTTACAGTTGCTCCTAAGAAAGAAGGGGTCCAAGTATTGCAGGCCAGGGACACCACATATTTTGAAATGATACGGCCAGAACCCCAAAATAAGCAACCGGGATATATTAGAGCAGTACTATCGGAAAACAATCTGTATTTTGGCCTCAACGGAAATGCAATACCAATTTACAACTAAGGTTTTGTGTAATGTTGCATTATACTTTTGGAATGTAAAGATAGTTGAAACACAGATGTATGTTACTTAAAAATAAAAACTCCAATGGCAATAGGCATAAAAAACTAAGTTGTAAAATTAACAAACCTTATGGCAAAACTAATGTTGAAAATTTCGGTTCTAGTGCAAAGGAGGTTAGTTTTAGCCAACGATCATAGGCCATGAACGCTATCCTAAGAACTACCGAAACATCTGACTGGATTACCTTGGTGCTCTTTGGCAGCCTGCTCTTTGTGCTTGCCGCCAAAAGTCTTTACTATGCCCGATTTCTGAATTTTATTGTATTGCCATTTAATAACAAGTACATTTTTATGTACAATAAAAAGGAGCGTTTAATTAATAGGTTCCACATCCTATTTACTATATTTCAAGTTATAAACACCTCCCTTTTTTTGTTTTTGGTTTACAGGTATTTTATAGAATCGGAAAGTAATTATTGGCCTTACGCCTATCCTGCCTTAATTATAGGTCTATTCATCTTTACACTTTTCAAAATTATCCTGCAATTAACAAATGGATTTATATTTGGATCACAGGCAATTTTTAGTGAACTTATCTTTAAAAAGATGTCCTATATGAATTATGGTGGTATCGTACTTTTCTTGGCAAATATTGTGCTCACTTACGTAAACACCGAACCTAAAGTTGTGATTTTCACAGCAATAATCCTTTTTTTAGGCGTTAACGTCATTGGTTGGGTATTAGTGTTGAAAAATTATCAAAATTTAATCGCCAACTACTTTTTGTATTTTATTTTGTACCTTTGCACACTCGAAATTGCTCCCCTAGTGATTATGGGAAGCTTTCTCAAATAGTGCGCCATATGAAAGTAAAAACGATTTTGGTATCCCAACCGGAACCAAAAATGGAAAATTCTCCCTATTCGAAACTTATCGACAAAGAAAAAATTAAGGTAGATTTCAGACCGTTTATACATGTAGAAGGAGTTGATGCGAAAAACGTGCGCTTACAAAAAATTGATCCAAAAAACTTTACAGCAATTATTCTTACTAGTAGGAATGCAGTGGATCATTTCTTTAGGATTTCTGAAGAAATGAGGTTTAAGGTGCCAGACTCCATGAAATATTTTTGCCAATCGGAAGCCGTAGCATATTACCTACAGAAATATGTGGTTTACAGAAAACGTAAAATTTACGTAGGAAAAAGACATTTTTCAGAATTAACTCCGCTTATAAAAAAATACAAGGACGAAACCTTTTTACTGCCCTGCTCCGATGTTTTAAAGCCTGAGGTTCCAGACACACTAGATGCTCTAGGAATCTCTTGGAAAAAAGGTATTTTCTACAAAACGGTTATTAGCGATCTATCGGACCTAAGGGATGTATATTATGACATCTTGGTTTTCTTTAGCCCTTCTGGCATCGAATCCCTGTTACAAAATTTTCCGGACTTTAAACAAAACGATACCCGAATAGCCGTATTTGGAAATTCTACTATTGATGCTGCCACGAGTGCAGGATTGCGCATAGATATTAAAGCACCTACTGCCGAAACACCTTCTATGACCATGGCATTACAAAAATATATTACCAGCGTTAACAAATAAAAATGTGTTTCTGAAAAATAGCACAAAGCCCGACATTCTGGTCGGGCTTTTTTATTCGACATTAGGAAAAGGACTGAAAGAATAAAAAAATCTTCAATCTTTTAAAATCTACAAACCAATCTTCTTATCCCATTTTATTATCTAAAAACCGTATCGCTGGGGACCACCACGCCTGATTTCTTCGCTGGCATAACTTTCAAATTTTTTGAAATTTTCCCTAAAGGCATTCGCAAGCTTAAATGCTGTGGTATAATACTTTTGGTCATCGTTCCAAGTTGTTCTAGGACTTAGGACGCTTGTAGGAACACCTGGGCATTCCCTAGGTTGTGCCACGCCAAAAACGGAATGTATATGATATTTGTCATAGCAGTAAAGGCCTAAATCCCCGTTTAGTGCGGCACTGATCATTGCTCTAGTGTATTTTAACTTCATTCTTGTGCCCACACCATAAGCACCACCTGTCCAACCTGTATTTACCAACCATACGGCTACACCGCTATCCTTCATTTTTTTGCTGAGCATTTCTGCATATTTTGCAGGATGCAATGGCATAAAAGGTGCTCCAAAACAAGCCGAAAAATTTGGCATTGGCTCTACAACACCCGCTTCCGTGCCAGCAACCTTTGCCGTATAACCAGAAATAAAATGATACGCTGCCTGACTAGGGGTTAGTTTTGATATTGGTGGAAGGACCCCAAAGGCATCTGCCGTTAAAAAGAAAATGTTCTTAACATTCTCGCCAATAGAAGGTTCACGTATATTGTCTATGTGGTAAATAGGATAGCTTACCCGTGTATTTTGGGTAATAGAAGTATCTGCATAATCCACGTTACCCTTAGCATCCAGAACAACGTTTTCCAAAATCGCTCCGGGCCTAATAGCTCCGTAAATTTCTGGTTCTTGATCCTCAAGAAGGTTAATGACCTTTGCATAACAACCCCCTTCAAAATTAAAAACGGTATTTTTATTTGTCCACCCATGCTCGTCATCCCCGATCAATTCTCTATTAGGATCCGTGGACAAGGTGGTTTTTCCAGTACCGGACAATCCAAAAAACACCGCTGTATCGCCATCCTTCCCTACATTAGAAGAACAATGCATGGGCAAGATGTTCTTTTCTACGGGAAGAATAAAGTTAAGTGCCGAAAATATACCCTTTTTAATTTCTCCTGTATACCCCGTTCCACCGATAAGTGCAATCTTTTTAGAAAAATTTAGAATCGCAAAATTGTGTTGTCTGGTACCATCCTCTTCCGCAACTGCCTTAAATCCAGGAGCGTTAATAACCGTCCATTCGGGTTTAAAGTCTTCCAGTTCCTTAGCTGTAGGTCTTAGAAACATATTATAGGCGAACATATTGGACCAAGGATACTCGTTTAAGACCCTGATATTGAGTTTGTATTCTGGATCCGCACATGCATAACAATCGCGTACATAAATCTCTTTATCGTTTAAATAATGAATTACCTTGTCGTACAAAGCGTCAAATTTATCCGCAGCGAACGGTATATTTATATTGCCCCACCATACTTTGTCGGCCGTAACACTGTCCTTCACTATGAATCGGTCCAATGGGGACCTCCCCGTAAATTCACCAGTATTTACGGCTAGTGTACCGTTGGAAGTTTCCACTCCCATCTGCTGTTTTACGGTTATTGCTTGTAATTGGGCTGGTGTTAATTGATAATGGATGTTTTCATGCGTAATACCATAATCTTTCAACGAAATCGTTTTCGTATTTTGATCAGATGTAGTCATAAATTGATGTTTAGTTTGTACAAAGCTATTAAAATTATCTCTCAACCAGCTTGATTTTCGGGTTTAATAGGAGATAAATAGGTTGAATTATACTATCTGTATTCGTTTACAAAATCTTCTGGAAAATATGAACCTACTATCCTAAAATGGTTTTAGTTTAAACCGAAAAACCTCACTTTATATTGTGATATTCTCAAAGGAGAGCTACTTTTTTATAATTTATTTTTATTCAAAGGACTGAAATGGCAGCTAAAACAACATTAAATACTTCTATAAAATTCCTCTATAGCTACTACTAATAACTCTTTCGCATGCTTCATATTATAGGCAAGGGGTTTGTTCTGGTTTTGAATCTCAATAATATCGTAAAGACCTATTTCCCTAGCGGTATTCAAGTCGATATCCAACTGCCCGCATATGGCTATTACAGGCACATTAAACTGTTTCCCTAGATGCAATACACCCTGTACCAATTTCCCTTGAAGCGTCTGTGCATCTATTTTACCTTCTCCTGTAATAATGTAATCGAACTTATCCGAAGTCAAAATAGCTTCCACGCCAGACAGTTTAAGAATAAAATCTATTCCATTTAAAAAGTCGGCATTTAAAAAACTTTTGAGTCCAAAAGCAGTTCCACCCGCAGCCCCTGCACCGGCAATTAGTCCGTTATCCTGTCTTAATTGATACCTTACCACTTCATCCAGCTTTTTAAGTCCTGCATCCAATTTTAAAATGGTAGTTGCAGAAGCCCCTTTTTGTTTTGCATAGACAAAGGCTGCACCATTAGGCCCAAACAAGGGATTGGTTACATCGTTTACGGCATAAAACTTTATCTCTTGAAGTATCTTGGGTACTTTTAATGTATCAATCTTATCAATATGAATTAAGTTTTTTCCGATGGGTTCCAAAACTTCGCCCCTATCGTTAAAGAAAACATATCCCAGTGCATTTGCAATTCCAATTCCCCCGTCATTGGTGGCACTACCTCCTAGGCCTACATAAATTATCCTTGCACCTTTTTCAATAGCATCCTTTATTTGTAAACCAGTGCCGTAGGTAGAGGTGAGCATAGGGTCTTGCTCTTTGGCGGTAAGCAGCTGCATTCCGGAAGCATTCGCCAATTCTATGTAGGCAGTCATTTCCTCATGATGATATAAATAGGAACACACCCTTGGCCTTCCCAATGGATCCTGCCCATAAGTTTCGATTCCTATACAGGGCCGATACCGAGCAATAGCCTCTAAAAAACCATCTCCGCCATCCGATGCCTTTACGACATGAAAGGAAGCTCTAGGCAATACTTTTTCTATACCCTGTTGTATACCCAAGGCCACCTCCTCACTGGTAATAGATCCTTTGAACTTATCCGGGATTAGTAGGAATTTCATTTTTTAAGGTATTCAGGGAATGTATCGATTACGAGACCCCACAATTCTGGCAGGGCAAAATAGACAAACAGACTCACTATTAATATGGATGCTAGGTTCATAAAAAATCCTTTTCGCACCATATCCGGAATACGAAGATAGCCCGAGCCAAAGACAACTGCATTTGGTGGTGTGGCCACAGGAAGCATAAATGCACAGGAAGCGGCAACTGCGGCTGCGACCATTAATACAAAAGGATGCACATCTATGGCCAATGCCATAGGTGCCAAGACAGGTAAAAGCATGGCCGTGGTTGCCAGATTTGAAGTAATCTCGGTAAGAAAGTTAACTGCGGCTACCAAGACAAAAATCAACAGCAAAATGGGCAACCCGGAAAAGGCAGTCATTTGACTACCGATCCAAACGGCAAGGCCGCTATCCTCAAAACCTTTGGCCAATGCCATTCCTCCCCCAAAAAGCAGAATAATGCCCCAAGGCATTTTTACGGCCTCTTCCCAATTAATCAGCTGTCCCCTTTTGCTCCTTGCCGGAATCAAAAATAGCAGAATTGAAAAGAAAACAGCAATAATCGTATCGTCCAAAGCGGGCAATAGCTTTTGCAATAAGAACGACCGGGAAATCCAAGCAAACGCGGTAAAGGCAAATACGAAGGCCACCATTTTCTCTTCATAGGATAAGACACCCAATTGTTTTAATTGTCCTTTGATTTCATGCTTACCGCCCGGAAATTCCAATTGCTTAAACTGAAAGGCATAACGGGTTAGATACTTCCAACAAATAAAAAGAAGAATTATCGCAATTGGGAGACCAAAGCTAAACCATTGCATAAAAGTAATCTCATAGCCATAGGTATCCAAGACCACACCTGCCAGTACTAAATTAGGCGGCGTGCCAATTAATGTGGCCACCCCTCCAATCGAGGCACTGTAGGCAATCGCTAGCATCAAGGCCTTACCAAAAGTCTGGTTTTCGTCCTCAAGAGTATCTGGATTGTCCTTCAGCTGTTTAATAATGGCCATGCCTATGGGAAGCATCATAACGGCAGTGGCCGTGTTCGATATCCACATAGATAAAAATGCAGTTGCCACCATGAAGCCCAATATTATTTTACGAACATCCGAACCTATAAAA
The DNA here is from genome assembly GCA_963697395.1 of uncultured Flavobacteriaceae bacterium. GTDB lineage: Bacteria > Bacteroidota > Bacteroidia > Flavobacteriales > Flavobacteriaceae > Maribacter. Next base: position 697,268 of record CAVONX010000029.1, on the reverse strand, counting down.
TTTATTATGTTCAAGGCTATACGCTTGTGAAGGTTCCATTTTTCAATGGCAATGGCAATGATAAAACCACCCATATAAAGGAATATATACTTATGCCCAAAAGAAGCCGAAGTAGCCGCCAAGTCCAGCCCACCGGACAAAGGAAACAACACCAAAGGCAATAAAGCCGTAACTGCAATGGGGATAGCCTCGGTAATCCACCAAATAGCAATCCAAGAGGTGGTGGCCAAAACGGCGTTAGCTTCCTGACTTAGCCCTTCTGGATGAAAAAAGAAGCTGATCAGAAAAAATGAAAGTGGCCCTAATAAACGTCCAAGTACTTGTGTTCTATTCATATTAGCTTATTCATTCCCCTATAATTTACTACAGGCACATGCAATTTAGATGATTATTTTGTGCTGTAGATGTGATATCCCAAAATTCCCCACCCGGCAATGAGCAAGGATCCACCTATAGGCGTTATAAAGGCAATTACTTTAAAATCGAAAATCGACCAACTCGTTGATCGCCAAAAGGTAAATAGAAAAAGAAAACAGTACTACCCCACAAACTAACAAATAGAAAACTGTGCGCTTTACCTGTTCGGATATATTGGGCAACAGCCCCACTACAAATAACAAAAAAGCATGGTACATCTGGTACCGAACACCGGTCTCAAAACTGGAGACTGACTTGGCATCGACCAATTTCTCCAAACCGTGCGCCCCAAAAGCACCGAATACTACTGCCAAAAGGCCAAATATACAAGCTGTCGTAAATATTGTTCTGTTCATAACTTAACACGATTGATTTTTTATAAATGTAACAATTTGATACCTTGGTCACACGTTATATAACAAAAGTAAGCAATACACATGTCGCGAAAAATTTTAGTAGTTGGTGCAGGAAAATCTACCTCATATTTATTGGATTATTTATTGGACAAATCGATCCCTGAAAAATTACACCTGACCATTGGTGACTTGGACACCTCGTCCATTTCAAAAAAAATAGCATCCCATCCCAATTGTACGGTTATGGTATTGGATGTTTTTAATACCGAAGAACGCGAAGCAGCCATTAAAAATACGGATATTGTCATTTCGATGCTTCCGGCACGATTTCACATAAAAGTGGCCGAGGATTGTATCAGATTTAAAAAACACCTGGTTACCGCCTCTTATGTGAGTCCCGAAATAATGGAATTGGACAAAGCTGCCAAGGAAAACGGACTTGTTTTCATGAACGAAATAGGGCTAGATCCTGGTATAGACCACATGAGCGCTATGCAGGTTATTGATCAAATAAGGGAAAAAAAAGGCAAAATTATTCTTTTCGAATCCTTTACCGGCGGCTTAGTGGCACCGGAATCCGACAACAATCTTTGGAACTACAAGTTTACTTGGAACCCAAGGAATGTGGTTCTTGCCGGGCAGGGAGGAACCGCAAAATTTATGCAGGAGGGCACTTACAAATACATTCCTTACCACAAACTTTTTAGAAGAACCGAATTTTTGGACATTGAAGGCTATGGCCGTTTTGAAGGTTATGCCAATAGGGATTCTTTAAACTATATGGAATCTTACGGTCTACAACACGCACTTACCATTTATAGAGGTACGATGCGCCGTGTAGGATTTTCAAAGGCCTGGAACATTTTTGTGCAGTTAGGAATGACGGACGACACATATACGATTGAGAATTCTGAGAATATGACCTATAGGGAATTCGTAAACCTATTTTTACCCTATTCACCCACAGATACCGTTGAACTAAAGTTAAGGCACTACCTAAAAATAGACCAAGACGATATTATGTGGGACAAGCTTTTGGAGCTTAATATTTTTGATAATAAAAAACGTATCGGCCTTAAAAATGCGACTCCGGCGCAAATCCTACAAAAAATTCTTGAAGACAGCTGGACCCTACTAGAGCATGAAAAGGATATGATCGTGATGTACCACAAATTCGGATATGAATTGGACGGTAAAAAATTACAAATAGATTCTAATATGGTGGTTATTGGCGAAAACAGGACCCACACGGCAATGGCAAAAACGGTAGGTCTTCCGGTTGCCATGGCTACTCTTCTTATTCTTAATAAAAAAATAACTACCCCCGGCGTACAGATTCCTATAGCCAAGGAAGTATACCAACCAATCCTTAGGGAATTGGAAGATTACGGCATTACGTTCAAGGAACACCATGTGCCCTATCTAGGCTATAATCCGGATTCTGTGGCGAGTTAAGGATGTCGTACATTTTGTAGTTTTTGTGTTTCCAGATAACAATATAACACCATTTCTTTACTTTTGATTTCAAATTGATATACTTGATATGAAATCAACTGACGAAAAAATAAAGATTGATGGAATAGACAAAAAAATCCTAAGATTCCTCATGAAAGATGCACGAAAGCCTGTACTGGAGATAGCCCGAAACATAGGTATTTCGGGTGCCGCTATACACCAACGCTTGCGAAAATTAGAAGCTTCGGGACTTATATCTGGCTCTAAGTTTATTATCAATCCCAAGGTTATGGGCTATACCACTATGGCCTATATTGGCATTTATTTAGATAAAGCCATGAGCAATCCTGCAGCCGTAAAACAATTGGAGAAGATCCCAGAAGTCTTGGAGTGCCATTACACCACTGGCAACTGGTCTATCCTTATTAAAATTCTGTGTAAGGATAACGAGCATTTAATGCACGTTCTGAATAAGGAAATACAGCAAATTGAAGGCGTTTCCAGAACGGAAACCTTTATTTCCCTAGCACAACAGATCGATAGGCAGATTACGATTTAGAAAAAGCCAACCAACTTTTTATGAGTGCGACATACATTTCTAGGCATTTTTGGGTTAGAAAAATATTGAACCAATCGATTTGTTATGACTGTATATAGAGATAATAAATCCAAACCTCGGCTCATGCTAGCGGAATTCCTTATGGCGCATTTGTAGGTTGCCAAAAAATAAAGTCCTTGGCCGCAATAGCTTGGGACACTTAAAGTCCCTGCTCGTTGAGCAAATCAAGGAAAAAAATCTCCTCCACAATCTCGATTTCCATATGCCATTTATGACTGTATACCCTTGCCACGTATTTTGTTTCCCATTGGATAAGAAAAAGGTGTCGTTTATTCCAGTTCGGAAAAAGGAACAAGGAAAACCTGCACCAGAAGTGTACTTTTCTTTTAAAAATTCATTCAAGTATTCCGCACTTAGTGTGCTGTCGGTCACAGGGAAGGGCTTCATTTGATGTGCTGCTCAGATTCTATATCAAACGTTCGCTACAAGTGCAAAAAAAAGCCTGTGCAGTATACAACCGACAGGCTCATGAAATTTAAAAAAGGTCACTTAATCCCTACTACCTAGGTAACGCATTATGAAATAAGCCATCGTCGCCAATGCACCTATCGCAGCCACAACATACGTTCTGGCGGCCCAATTTAGAGCGTCTTCCGCACCCGCGTATTCCTCTTGGCTAACCATATTTTTGTTCTTTAACCAAGCCAGTGCCCTATTACTGGCATCATATTCTACCGGAAGGGTTATAACACTGAAGGCAGCTATAATCCCGTATAAAATTATACCGGACAGCATTAACGTACCACCTATGGCAGAAGTTGCAGAAAGAACTAAACCTCCCATAATTACCCATTGGGACAATCCGGAAGCAACATTTACCATAGGCACCATTTTAGATCTGAACGTAAGCCAACTGTAAGCGGTTGCGTGCTGTACCGCATGACCCACCTCATGGGCGGCAACAGCGGCAGCCGAAGCATTTCTTTGGTTATACACGCCTTCACTTAGGTTTACCGTTTTATTTGCAGGGTTGTAATGGTCTGTTAACATGCCAGGGGTAGAAATTACCTTAACATCCCTAATGCCATGATCAGCTAACATTTTTTCGGCAATTTCAGCGCCGCTCATACCATTGCGCAAATGTACATTAGAGTAATATTTGAATTTGCTTTTTAACTTGCTGCTCACGGCCCAACTTAAAAGACCCACGGCACCAATAATTATATAATACGTCATCATAACATTTCAATTTTTTTATCTAGAATAAATATAGATCAAAGATTCCTATTTGATCCTGAAATCCGACTATCTATAACAAAAACCTCGCCAAAACCTTTTTTAAAATGCAAAGTTCTGACGAGGAGTTATGTACTGACAACATGTTGGTTTAGGCAAAGACTTCTTCCCAACCAAAGGCTTCTATAATTTCTTGGTACACCACTTTTCCTTCAACGATGTTCAATCCTTTTTGTAAAGAAGCATCGGCTTTACAGGCGGCCTGCCATCCCATATTTGCCAATTTTAAGGTATAGGGCAACGTTACGTTCGTTAACGCCATAGTTGACGTATAGGGTACAGCGCCCGGCATATTCGCCACGGAATAATGTACTACGTCATCAATTATATATACCGGATCCTCGTGTGTCGTAGGTCTTGTGGTTTCTACGCATCCGCCTTGATCCACCGCTACGTCCACAATTACGGTTCCCGGTCGCATTTCCTTAAGCATGTCCCTAGTAATCAAATTGGGTGCTTTTGCTCCTTTTAACAGCACTCCACCGATTATTAGATCATGTGTTTTTATATGTTTTCTAATGTTGTATTCATTTGAAAATTCTGTAACTACATGCGGCGGCATTACGTCATTGGCATACCGCAATCGTTTCATATTAATATCCATAATGGTAACGTGCGCACCCAAGCCAGCTGCCATTTTAGCAGCTTGTATGCCAACTACTCCTGCGCCGAGAACCAAAACCTTGCCCGGCGCAACTCCAGGTACGCCCCCCAAAAGAACACCACGTCCCTTTACCGGTTTCTCTAGATATTTTGCACCTTGCTGAATGGCCATCCTACCGGCAACCTCAGACATTGGAGTCAATAAAGGTAGCGTTCCTTCTTCATCCTCTACGGTTTCATAGGCAATGCAAACGGCTCTTTGTTTCATCATAGCTTTGGTCAATGGCTCGCTGCTCGCAAAATGGAAATACGTAAATAAAATTTGGCCTTCCTGTATGAGGTCATATTCCTCTGCAATGGGCTCCTTTACCTTTACGATCATTTCGCTTATGGCATATACCTGTCCTATAGTATCCAAAATAAAAGCGCCTGCTTCCTGATAATCCACATCAAAAAACCCACTCCCTTCGCCCGCGGTAGATTGTACATAAACAATATGCTTGTTCTTTACCAATTCAAAAACCCCGGCAGGGGTCATACCCACCCGACTTTCATTGTTCTTAACTTCTTTTGGGATACCAACGATCATTGCTATATAATTTTAGATTACAGGACTAAATTGCGATAAATTTATATGTAATCAAAAAATACCCGTTAAAATGAGGGGTCAAATAGTTTAAATGACATTATTTACATTATTACCCCCTTAAATTTATGGGGCGTAATAATATTATTTATATTTTAATTTCATAGCCAACATCAACAACAAAAGGATGGCGGTTATACCATTGGCCAGCATAACTGGCAGACTATAAATGCGTATACCATAATAAAACCACAACAGCGTACCGAGCAGCAAAACAAAATACATGACCAAAGAAATATCCTTGGTAGATTTGTGTATCCACGTTTTATATACTTGAGGAAGAAACGCAGTAGTGGTCAGGGTAGCAGCTACCAGCCCAATAATTTCCGTTGTTTGCATAAATTTATATAGTTGTGAAATATTCTGGCAATAGCGTTGGAAAATGAAATCCCATGCCAAAAATTACCCCACAATATTAACGATTTTACCCGGCACAATGATCACCTTCTTGGGAATCCTGCCCTGCAATTGCTGTTGAGTCCTTTCATGTACCATGACTGCAGCCTCAATTTCCTCCTTGCTCAAATCTAAAGGCAATTCTAGGGTAAAACGGGTCTTTCCATTAAAGGAAATAGGGTACTCTTTTACACTTTCCACTAGATAAACGGACTCAAATTTAGGAAAAGGTGCCGTAGAGATAGATTCCGTATGCCCCAATTTCTCCCAAAGCTCCTCTGCAATATGAGGCGCGTAGGGCGATATTAAAATTGCCAGGGGCTCCAAAATAAGGCGACTGTTGCATTTTTGGGCGGTAAGCTCATTCACACAAATCATGAACGTAGCTACCGAAGTATTGAAACTGAAGTTCTCTATGTCCTCTTCCACTTTTTTGATGGTCTTGTGCAACGTCTTCAGTTCCTCCCCTAGCCCCTCGGAATTAGGGGAATTGGTTACGTGAAAAGCGCCGTTAGGACCTGAGTGGTACAAACGCCATAATTTCTTTAAAAAGCTGTGTGTTCCCGTAATACCTGCCGTATTCCATGGTTTGGACTGCTCTAAAGGCCCTAAGAACATTTCATAGAGGCGTAGACTGTCCGCCCCATACTCCTCACAAATAGCATCGGGATTGACGACATTGTACTTGGACTTGGACATTTTTTCGACTTCGCGACCCACAATGTATTTTCCATCTTCTAAAATAAACTCGGCATCACGGTAGTCTGGTTGCCATTTTTTAAAACCTTCAATATCTAATTCATCAGAAGCATTGACTAAAGAAACATCAGCATGAATTGGAATGACGTTACCTTCTCCCTTTAATCCTTTGGAATATACTTTATTGGAATCTATATCTTTATAAACAAACGCACTAGTCCCCGTAATCATCCCCTGATTGATCAATTTCTTTGCAAACTCGTCTTTAGGAACCAATCCTTTATCGAACATGAACTTTTGCCAGAAACGGGAATACAATAAATGTCCCGTGGCGTGTTCACTGCCGCCAATATAAAGATCAACATCCTGCCAATAGTTAATGGCTTCTTGCGAGAAGATTTCTTTGTCGTTGTGCGGATCCATGTACCTATTGAAATACTGCGAGCTTCCGGCCCAACCTGGCATGGTGTTCAATTCCAGAGGACCCCCTATCCTACCCGAAGGCACCGCATTTTTAAATTCAGCTTCCGACACTACTTTTCCTTCATCGCCATATTGCAACCAATGCCATTCTTTTGCGTTACCTAAGGGTGGTTCCCCGGTTTCGGTCGGTAAATACTTGTCTACCTCCGGTAATTCCAACGGAAGGAATTTATCGGCCAACATTTGCGGCATTCCGTCCGAATCATAATATACAGGGAAAGGTTCTCCCCAATACCGCTGTCGGCTAAATACGGCGTCGCGCAGGCGGTAGTTTATTTTTCCTTCGCCCTGTCCCAGTTCTTCCAAGGCTTCAATGGCCTTCTTAACGGCCTTTTTATAGGGAAGTCCGTCCAAGAAATCGGAATTTGTGATGATGGTTTTGTCCTTATCGGAAAAAGCTTCTTCTGATATATCTACACCTTCAAAAATATTAGGGATGGGAATATTAAAATGCCTCGCAAAATCATAATCGCGCTGATCGCCACAGGGCACGGACATTACCGCACCAGTGCCATAGCCGGCCAACACATAGTCCCCAATCCAAACGGGAACGGGTTCCTTGGTAAACGGATGCTCCGCATAGGCTCCCGTAAAAACGCCCGAAATGGTCTTTACATCTGCCATACGGTCACGTTCGGAACGTTTTGCGGTTGCTTCTATGTATGCTTCTACCTCAGCTTTTTGTTCTGGTGTGGTTATTTGCGAAACCAGTTCATGTTCCGGAGCAAGGGTCATAAAGGAGACTCCGAAGATGGTGTCTGGCCGGGTGGTGAAGACTTCGATACCTATCCCCTTAACTCCTGGAGATATCAGATTTTTGCCCTCCAAGAGGGGCAGAATATTAAATACTACGGATGCCCCTTGCGACCTCCCGATCCAATTGGTCTGGGAATCTTTTAGGGGTTGTGGCCAGTCAATTTTTTCGAGACCATCCAACAAACGTTGGGCATAGGCAGAGATACGCATACTCCATTGGGTCATTTTTTTACGGATAACCGGATGTCCGCCACGTTCGGAAACGCCGTTTACGATTTCATCGTTGGCAAGCACCGTGCCTAATGCGGGGCACCAGTTGACCTCACTTTCGGCCAAGTAGGTCAACCTGTATTTTAATAGGATTTTCTGCTTTTGTTTATCTGTAAAAGAATTCCATTCAGGTCCAGTAAATACGCTAATGTGATCATCACAGACCGCTTGTACATCTGCATTCCCATTGGCCTTAAACATGCCTATCAAGCTTGCTATATCCTCGGCCTTATTGGTAGTTATATTGTACCACGAATTAAAAAGTTGAATAAAAATCCACTGTGTCCATTTGTAATAACTAGGGTCGGAGGTACGGACTTCCCGGCTCCAATCAAAAGAAAAACCGATTTGATCTAACTGCCTACGGTAGGTTTTTATGTTCTCTGCCGTGGTTATGGCCGGATGTTGGCCTGTTTGTATGGCATATTGCTCCGCTGGCAGTCCAAAAGAATCGTAGCCCTGTGGATGCAATACGTTAAAGCCTTTATGCCTCTTGTAGCGAGCGTAAATATCACTGGCAATATACCCTAACGGATGGCCTACATGCAACCCGGCTCCTGATGGATACGGAAACATATCCAGAACATAGAACTTAGGTTTTGAGTTCTCCCCTAATTGGTGAGCATCGTGGGAGGCCGCTTTAAACGTTTGGTTTTTGGCCCAATACTTTTGCCATTTTTCCTCAATTGCATTAAAATCGTAGTTCATAAGACACCTTTATAAAACAAAATTCACGCTACGGGTATGGCGTACCAACACGTCTACATGCCTTCTTTTACTGGGCAAAAATAGGCGTAATCGTTGAAAGTTAAAAAGATATTGATGATTAACCCATTTGGTTGGTAAATCCGTTGTAAAACCAAGCTTTATGACCAAAAGCAGTATATTTGAACGTGTGAAAAAAAGGTATTCCAGATTCCTCTTAGTTATCTCCGGTGTTATTGGTCTTTTTTCCAATGAGATGGACGCACAACTAGGTTTTTGCGGTGGAAACTCCGGCACACCTATATTCACAGAAGATTTTGCCACCGGCCTTGCCAATGGCCCAGCGCTAGCTGCGGGCACTACAAGTTATGCTTTTACTGCTGGGGAACCTTTGGACGGACAATATACCATAAGTAGCACTACCAATTATTTTGATTGGGCCAACGTTAGCGATCATACGCCAGGGGACACCAACGGTAAAGCTTTTATTGTAAATGCCAGTTTTTCCGCTGGGGAATTCTATAGGCGCACGGTTACTGGCCTTTGCGAAAATACCTCCTATGAATTTTCATCATGGCTTATAAATTTATTACCCGCGAACCCCGGTTGTGGTGATATTGGTATACCCGTAAACGTGCGATTTCAGATTTGGGACGAAACGGACACCAATCTTTTGGCACAGGGCGATACGGGGGACATCCCCAACCGCAATGCTCCGGAATGGGAGCAATATGCCCTTGTCTTTAAAACTCTTGCCGGACAAACCTCCGTAATCCTAAAAATGCGAAATAATGCGAATGGGGGATGTGGAAACGACCTGGCCATAGACGATATTTCCTTTAGCTCTTGTGGAGACGACATCTCTTTAGCAGACAATCTAAATGAAACAGGAATTATTTCCTGCGAGGGGCAGGGAGGTATAAACAGAACCTTAACGGCAACACCTGACCTATCTATTTTTACAAACCATGCCTACCAATGGCAACAAAGCAACGACCAAGTATTGTGGACAGACATTCCGGGCGCCAACAGTGATAGCTACACCACACCAACGCTAAACACCACTATCTATTTTAGGGTAAAGGTGGCGGAGGATGCGATTAACCTCTCCAATGACCTTTGTAATGTCCTTTCGGATGTGTTCGAGATTCTATTGGTTCCTGTTCCCATGCCTCCTATTAGCAATGGCGATATAACATTGTGCGCAAACGAGAACATACCTCTAACAGTCTCCGTTGCTGCCGGTGTGCGCGTTAACTGGTACGATGCGCCAATTGGAGGTACACTTTTGCTAGAAAATAGTAATAGTTATACGCCCACCACTTCTGATACATACTATGCAGAAAGCCTGTCTGGCAGTATTGACTGTACATCGGATACTAGAACCGCCCTTACCTACACCATTAACCAAATACCCCAATTGGTGGACGAAACCATAGCGTTTTGCGAGGGAAGCACGTTAATACTTTCAGCCGATTTGGACAATGTTACTTATCAATGGAGTACCGGGGAGAACACCAAGGAAATTTCGATAACAAGCGCGGGTGAATACTCGGCTACGGTAGTCAATGCCGAAGGATGTTCCAATAGTAAAACTGTTTCGGTGGTTCCCGTAACGCTTCCCGTACTGGATAAAATTGAGTCCGATGGTTCCGATATTTTTATTAACCTAGAAGATACAGGAGATTTTGAATTCGCCTTGGACGGGGGAGCGTTTCAAAATAGTCCGGTATTTCGCAATATTCTAGGTGGCAGGTACACGATTAATATAAGATATGGCAACAATTGTGGTGTTGTAAGTGAAGAATTTATCCATTTGGTCATTCCTAAATTTTTTACGCCCAATGCGGATGGTAACAATGATCTCTTTATTATAGAGGGACTGGAATTTTTTTCATCTTATGAGCTTTTTATATTTGATCGCTTTGGGCAACTTTTAAAAAATGGAACGCAAAACGTATCCTCTTGGGACGGCACTTTTAATGGGGCAGCCATACCCGCGGGAAATTACTGGTATAGCCTACGCATAGACGATACGGTGCGCAAAGGCTATTTTGTACTAAAACGATAATACCGGAGTTTAGTTCGGAAACCCAAGTCAAAGGGCAAAATTTAGAAATTTTAGATAGGATGCTTTGCAAAATATCTGTGAATCAATATCGTAACCATTCATGAAAATTTATTTTACCCAACGCAAACCAAAGCTTCTTCTAGGAGTCCACAGAAAGTTAAATTAATATCTTAGTCGTTAATCCGAAGTTCGAAAATACCAGTTTTCATTTACCGCCTGCTCTATACGGAACATCAGAAGATAATAAATAGGCATCTTTACCTATAGCAATGTTAATTCTAATAGTTGCTTTCACATTACTTTGCTATTTTTACAGCTCTTATTTTACGCTATGGCCACTTCTTTTGAAAATTATCAAAAACGAAAGCTTATATCCTCCTATTTTTCGGTGGTACTCAGTATTGCCTTGGTATTATTTTTGCTGGGAATATTGGGCTTATTGGTACTAAATACCAAAAAAATGGCGGATCGCTCCAAAGAACAGATCACAATTTCTATATTCTTAAAGGAGAACGCCAAAGAAATAGAAGTAGAACAACTACAGAAAACCTTGGCAATGTCCGATTACACAAAATCTGCGGTGTACGTATCCAAGGAAGAAGCGGCAGCTCAACATAGTGAAGACATAGGAGAGGATTTTGTAGATTACCTAGGTTACAACCCCTTAAAGAATTCTATTGATGTGAAATTAAAGGCAGATTTTGTAACCACCGAAAAGGTAGCCGAGATTGTGGAAACCCTCTCCGAGAAAAGTTATGTCGATGAAGTAAGCTATGACAAAATCTTGGTGGGCATGGTGGCTAAAAGTGTAGAGAAAATTGGTTTTTGGATATTGGTGGCCAGTGGCATATTTACCTTTATTGCGGTACTATTAATCAACAGTTCCATTCGCCTATCCATCTATTCCAAACGCTTTATCATTAAGACCATGCAAATGGTTGGGGCTACCAAGACCTTTATTAGAAGGCCATTTATTTGGCAGAACATAAAACTGGGAATGTTGGGCGCCTTACTGGCTTTGGTAGCCATAGGAGGCGTACTCTATTACCTAAACACGAATTTCCAAGATCTTGGGCTATTGGACGAACCTTCAATTATCATCATTTTACTTTTAGGCGTTTTTGTTTTAGGTATCCTTATTTCTTTGTTAAGCACTTATTTTGCCACACAGCGGTTTTTAAACCTAAGAACGGACGAACTGTATTACTAAACTTTCTTTTTTATTTACGCCAAAACCGATAAAAGAGGTTTTCTGCGTTGATAACGATATACTTACCTCCAACTTTGCTAAATTTGTACGATGAGCAAAAATAAAAATGCGCAGCCAGCGCCCAGACAAGAGTTTATTTTTCAAAGGAAAAATTACCTTTTTATGTTCATAGGCCTCGCCTTTATTATCCTCGGTTTTATTTTGATGAGCGGTGGCGGTACGGACGACCCAAACGTCTTTAACCCGGAAATCTATAATTTTAGAAGAATCCGATTGGCGCCAACCTTAGTGCTTATAGGCTTAGGCATAGAGGTCTACGCCATTTTGTTGAATCCGCATAAAACCAAGAACTAATTGGAAATAGTAGATGCAATTATCCTTGGAATCGTACAAGGATTAACAGAGTTTCTTCCTGTTTCCTCCAGTGGTCATTTAGAGCTGGGCAAGGCCATTCTAGGTGATAATTCCGTTCCTGAGGAGAGCCTATTATTCACTGTAATACTGCACTTTGCCACTGCTTTAAGTACTATAGTTGTCTTTAGAAAAGATGTTTGGGAAATTATAAGCGGACTATTACAGTTGAAATGGAATGAGGAAAGCCGGTTCTCGGTCAAAATTATCATCTCCATGCTGCCCGCTGTCATTGTGGGCCTGTTCTTTGAAAAGCAGTTAGAAGCATTTTTTGGCGGTAATGTTCGCTTTGTGGGCTTTATGTTATTGATCACCGCCCTACTTCTATATTTTGCGGACAAAGCCAAGGACACCGATAAAAAGGTTAGTTTTAAAAATGCCTTTATTGTAGGTATCGCACAGGCCATTGCCATGCTACCCGGAATTTCTAGAAGTGGTGCCACTATCTCCACTTCGGTCCTTCTAGGGGTTGATAAATCCAAGGCGGCTCGCTTTTCGTTTTTGATGGTAGTTCCCCTAATATTTGGAAAGATAGCCAAGGATTTACTTAGTGGAGAACTTACTTTTACAGGAGAAAACAATATGGCCATAGGAGCTGGGTTTATTGCCGCTTTCTTGGCCGGACTCGCAGCCTGTACCTGGATGATAAAATTGGTACGCAAAAGCAAATTGAGCTATTTTGCAATTTATTGCCTTATTGTTGGTTTAATTGCCATCACATACGGATTCATGAATCCTTAACACCTCAAAAATTGTAATTCGTTTAGCATGAAAGAATTGACCAAGGAAGATTATTTAGATGGTCAGTTGCTATTAATAGACAAGCCTTTGGGTTGGACCTCTTTCCAAGCGGTAAACAAATTAAAATGGGTACTAAAGTCACAGTTTAAGCTTAAAAAAATTAAAATAGGCCATGCTGGCACACTAGATCCGTTGGCTTCCGGACTTTTGATTGTCTGCGTAGGGAAATTCACAAAAAGAATACCCGAATTCCAAGGGCAAGAAAAGGAGTATACGGGCACTATAAGGTTGGGTGCCACCACCCCTTCATATGACTTAGAGACCGCTATAGACAATACTTTTAGTACGAAACATATTACGGAAGAGCTTGTTCATAAAACCACGGAGCAATTTATTGGCGAAATTGATCAAGCACCTCCCATATTCTCAGCTCTTAAAAAAGATGGAAAACGATTGTACGAGTACGCTCGCGAGGGAAAGGAAATAGAAATCCCCACTAGAAAAATTACGATAACGGCATTTGAAATAACTGGGATACATTTTCCTGAAGTTATGTTCCGTGTTGTTTGTAGCAAGGGCACCTATATCCGATCCCTAGCCCATGATTTTGGAAAAGCCTTACATTCTGGTGGACATTTATCGGCTCTTAGAAGAACCAAAATAGGGGCATACAACGTAAATAAAGCAGTAGACCCCTTAGTCTTTCAAGAAAAAGTACTGAAAAATCCAGAGCAGTAATACTTTTTTAATTTGGACTATTTTTTGCACTATTTTCTTAAAAAAGAAGTTATATATCCATGAACCCAAGCAGGCAGCTATTATCCCTATTAATTACCATGTTTTCCATGGCCATTGTGGTGTTGGTGCTCTTTTCCATTCAATTGGGCGAAAAAACCGAAGAAGACGAAGATTATGTGGTGGAAATGATTCTGGACAAGGAGCTACTGGAAGAATTGCTTGAAGAAGAAATAACGCCAGAAGAACAGGCCCAGAGCGCAGCTATAAAAAGCCATGTCGCCTTCAACGAAACGGCGAAGCCCAGTTACGGAAATCCAGAACCCCTTAAAACCTTGGAGGAAATATTAGAAGAAAAAGCGGCTTCCGAAGAAGGCGAACCCTCTGACGATTTGATTCCCGATTCCGAATATGCCGCCAAAGTAAAGGAGCTGGCCAAAAAACGGGAAGAAAAAAAGGAACTATTGGGAGAGAAAGAAGCCCAAAAAAAAGAATTCACGGATTATCTGGCAGAAAAAAGGACCACGATATCCTACTCCCTATTGGATAGGAACAGTGACAAATTACCACCACCTATATACACTTGCATAGAGGGCGGAAAAGTAGTAGTGAATATAGAAGTAAATGGCAACGGCTATGTTACAGACGCTAGTTTTAATGAAAAAAGTTCTGGCACATCTAATGGTTGCCTGGTAGAAAATGCTATTGCATACGCTTTAAAAGCCAAGTTCAGCAGCTCGTCCAAATCTTCCCAAAAAGGAACTATCACCTACTTATTCCAAAGCAAGAACTACTAGGAGATCTTCTAATATAGCCTGTCCTTTATCGGTGTTGTACCAAACCTGCAGGTCTTGTTTAAATTCTGACAATATGGTACCATGCTCGGCTTTGTGGGCTTCCACAAGTTTTGTAGCCTTTGTGGAACGAGGTCCCCAGGTACCCAAGACAGATCCGTCAACTTCATCTAATACAATAAGCTTGGGAATGGACATGCCGCCATTGGTCAAAAATTTATTCATTAAGGCTACATTTTCATCCCTAAGAATAACCTTGAAGTCAATATTGGGATTTAACTGTGCTATTTTTGCTATTACTGGAAGTACAGGAGCAGCATCTCCACACCAACTTTCGGTCAAGACCAGCCATGTAACCTTTTTTCCCATTTGTTGTATTGTCCTTGCAGTATCTTCAGATATGTTTGCAACTTTGTCCCAGCGCTTCATACGCTTATCGTTCAATTTCGTATAATTCGCCAACTCCACTGTCTGTATTGGTCCGGT
Organism: uncultured Flavobacteriaceae bacterium; assembly: GCA_963697395.1. Classification (GTDB taxonomy): domain Bacteria; phylum Bacteroidota; class Bacteroidia; order Flavobacteriales; family Flavobacteriaceae; genus Maribacter. The sequence goes on along the minus strand of CAVONX010000029.1, from coordinate 682,179 downwards.
TGATCTTCCTTCTTGGACCAGCTTTTCTACTAATTTACGATACTCTTGGTAAGTGATAGCTTTGGATAAGCTCTCACGCAGGAGTTCAATGGTAGATATTTCCATAATTTGAGTAGAATCGGTAGGCATAATTTCTATTTTATTGTGCAAGTTACGGACATAAAAAAAATTCTCTGCAACTAGGATTACATTGGTCCAAATTGATATTTAATCCTTACATCAAATAGCAATGAAAATAATCTAGTATAAACAAAATGCATTAGAGGAAGGAATAACTATCTAAAATTATGCAGAGTACTATCATAATATCTTTCTAATTCCTAATAATCTAATATTTCATAGGCTAAGTAAGACTTCTCTACTTCTGCATAAATACTTTCCAAATTTCCAGGAAACAATTCCTCCCCAAGCGTGCGCAATACCGCATAGGATTCCCCATTTTTCATTTGTAGTATGCTGCGTACGTAAACCTCCAAACCTTCCAGGTCCAATAAATCGTTGAGATTGTTTAAACTATGTTGCTCAAAATTCAAGGATGGGTATATGTATTGATAATAACGATTAGAAGGTTTTCCAATTTTTAGTTTACAATCTGGCCTAATATTTTGCCAGTTCATATTCACGTCCGCCACCATATTCTCATTACCCATAAACTCTGGAAACAATACCGGTCTTGTCTTTTTCATGCCTTTGCTCTTTTACATTGATGTGCTAAACAGAATGGTTATTTTCTCATTCCTATCATAAAAATAAGCAAGAAACATGTAATTGCTAAGAAGTATCCGTTAAACAATAGTTAATATATTATATATAAATAGTAATACTGTTAATTAGTAATGAAACATGGGAATAATAGAAGTGTTTTAAAGAAATATCCGAATTGGTTAATCGTAAAATCGCGGATAAACCGCCGGTAAAAATAGAAATAAAGGTTTAGATGGGATAGCACGTTTTTTGATAATTCCACCTCTCGTATCGTTTATTTTACTTATTACCAGGAAGGCCTTAGAGTCTATCTTTGAGATTTCTATATGAAGTCTGCGTATTTTTAAGCGGATAATTACCGTAAAAAGGGCATCGTATCGGTTGCGCTCACCTTGCGTGCCGTAACCTCCCTTTGCTTGGTAAACTGTTAATCCTCTACCTAACTTTTCTATTGATAGTAGGTATGCGGCGGCCATCAATACCAAAATATTAATGAGAACAATAATATCGCCAATGGTAGTGCCTAATTTTCTACTAAGGTAAATGGCCGAAACTTCGGTGCCGTCTAGAACGCAGCTGAAAAATAACCGACAGTCCGATTCCTAGACCTAGAAAAAATCCTCCAAAAACGGCCACTAGCAACCTGTCTTATGTTATTTCATGAAAATTTGCCAAAAGCAAGTGCCAAAGCCAATCCTAAAATAGCAAAGTCCTTACCTATGACCTTATATCCCAATACTACCAAAGGAATGTTTATTAGGTATATAAGAACGTAAAAAGGCATTAAGGTGGTTTCGGCAATAAGCAACGAAATACCGGTGACTCCACCGTCTAGAAACTTATTGGGCAATAAAAAGCTAGCTGTCAAGGCCAAATGCGGCGGCGATAATTCCCGATAAAATAAAAAAAGTGTCCTTTGCCCACAGCTTGTAGTCTTTAGACACTAGCTGATCGGTTTTTTTACTTGGCACAGACATCTATATGTTATAGATTTTCAGGATTAACGGCAAGACTGTTGAAGAGTTTTGCCTTGGCCGAATAATATTTGTTCTGTACTAAATTTTGCTTTAGCACGGCATCAATAAGTTTGCTCTCCCGCGAATTAATCAAAAACAAAGAGCTCTCGCCAAAACTGAACTTTCGTTCTTCCGCGGTAAGTAATATCCTTGTATTGGTGACAATCTCCTCTATCAAAACATTCTGGGCCTCAAAAGAATCTAGCTCATTGTAAATGGCGAACACTTTATTACGTATTTCTATCTGGGCATTGTCGAACTCAAACTCCGCATCCTGCAATTTAATTTTTGCGAGCTTTAAGTCACCACGTTCCTTTCGCAGAAATAAGGGCATTTGAAATGTGAGTCCGCCTTTATATTGTTCCGTGACAAATGAATTGATGAACTCCGGACTTTCTGTTAAAAAGTTGTACTCCAAGTCTATGGTAGGCAATAGCTTGTTGGCTTTTAGGCGTTTATCAACGATTAGGCCATCAATCTTAAACCCCAAAGACCTCAGCTTTGGGTGGTTTTCAACAGTGAAACTATCCAAGGGCTTCCCTAAAATTTCTAGGGTAACATCGATATCAGATGCAATATCCTCTTCAGGAATCACATTAGGCTGAATCTCCAAGGGAATATCATCGCCAAGCCAAAGAAAATTGGAGAGCTCCATAGATGTATTTCGGAAGCGCACTAGAGCCTGTTCTAGCTCCAAGGCCCTACTTTGAACAGCGATCTTTGCCTCTACGGTATCTATGGCAGCAATTTCACCCGCAAGGGCACTTTTCTTTATCCCCACGAACCTTATTTGCGCATTGCTCAAAAAATTAGCAAACACCCTGCTATCCTGATACGCCTGCAACCAATCGAAATAGGTCAAAGAGGCATCGAACAAAATCTGGTTGACCAGCAGATCTCGGTCAGCCATAGTCTGTTCCCTAAAGAATTTTGCCTGCTTTAAGGTGGCCATTCGCTCATTGATCCATGAGCCCCGTCCTAGCGACATGGCCACACCGGCACTATAAAGCCCATCTGTTGGTACGGTTTCCGCAGGATTCAGGAAAGCACCCTCGTTCTGTTCCAAATTTGCCTTTAAATCTATTCCGTACCAAGTAGGAATCTTGAATGCAGCGTTTAAACGGTCATAATACTCCGTTCCCTTGAACTCCTTACGGTCATAATCTACCTCTATTTTAGGATCAAAACCTCCTCTAGACCTCATTAGGTTGGCTTGCCCCATACTTATGGCGAGCTCTGCCTGTTTGGCTATGGGATGATACTTTTTTACGTAGCCCAAATATTCATTAAATCGTAGCACAATAGAATCTTGTACTTGAGCCCTAACGCCGAAAGCCATCCAAAAGGCGAGAAAGACAACTAGGTTCCGCATCTTTATTTTTTTACCGGTTTTGCCTGTGCACCGTCTGGCTGATAATAATTTGGCGGAAAACCATTCAACTGCCTCCAAAGTTCGAACCAGATCGGTACGTCCTCCAACAAAGCTATAGTGTTGGCACCTGAACCTACCCGTATATCCTTGGGCCAGGAATGATCTTCTTCGTCCGGCGCCAATAACACCCTATACCTACCGTTATCGCTTATAAAGGTTTCAATAGCCACTACCTTGCCGCCATAAGTCCCGTAAGAAACATTGGGCCAGCCGCTGAATACAATGGCAGGCCAGCCATCGAACTGTATTCTCACTTTTTCCCCTAAATGTATCAAGGGCAGATCTATGGGTGCTACAAAGGTCTCCACGGCCATATCATAATCAGACGGCATAATACCTACCAAAGGGGCACCCTCTTTAAAAGTCTCGCCAATACCGCCTTGAATAGCTTTGTTGATAAAACCATTTTGAGGTGCCCGTATGTAGTACATTTCGTTCCGCATCTCATAATTGGTTCTTTCATTTTCTAATTTGGTCACCTGTGCCTCGGAATCAAATTGACTGGATTGTGCGGTAAACATGTCACTTTCTGCCTTTGATATCTTGTCTATATAAGAAGCTGCAACGCTATTAATTTCTACCTCAGCGTTGATTACTTCATTTTTAGAAGCCAATAGCTTGTTTTCCTGAGAGATCAACTTTGCCTGGGTTTCCTGTAATTTTAGCCGTTTTTCTTCAACATCGGTCACAGCTTTGAGTCCTTCGCTTTCCAATTGTGTTGTTCGTTCAAATTGTCTTTCGGCAATCTTGATATTGGTTTTTGCCGCCTCAAAGTCTATACTGTCGCTTTGTACCTTTAGTTTTGATTGTAGTAATTTATTTCGGGCCTGCTCCAACTTTAAACGGCGTTCCGTGGCCAAAGCACCCATTTGATTGCTCAAAGCGTTTACCTTACCTTCATAAGATGTTACCGCTGCTGACTTGGCCCTGATCTGATCCCCGGTTCTTTCTACCAACATAGGGTCAAAATATTCGTTTTTGATTTCCGATATAAACAATATGGTATCTCCCTTTTTAACGTAGTCTCCCTCTTGTACGTACCACCTTTCTATCCTTCCCGGTATTGGGGACTGTATGGTCTGTGGTCTTTGGTCTGGTCGTAAGGTGGTAAGAAAACCTTTTCCGGTCACGTTTTGCGTCCATGGGAGAAAAAGTATGATTACCATGACTACCGCAAACACTTTAAGAAACCTATTAAAGTGTTTGAAATGCCTTTTATGAAAAACCCTATCCGTAGATTTATACCCAGAAAGGTCAACTTTCTTGTACAGGCCGCTCTTTGAGATATTAAGCATTGTTTTGGATTTCGCTAATTAATTTTCCCTTATCTAAATTTAAAATTCTTTTGCACCGGTTTTCCCATTTTGGGTTTTGACTTACAATAACCAAGGCCCACTGATGCTCTGGAAGGGTCAAGAATTCCATGATCCCATTTGCTTCTTCATCGTCAAACTGATCCAACGGCTCGTTGAGAATAAGTAATTTGGGTTTACGAACGATACTTCTTGCCAAAACTATTTTTTTTGCAGTGGTAAAAGATATTTGTTTTCCCTCTGGATATAAAACGGTATTTAAACCCAAGGGCTGCTCTTTAACAAATTGGGTCAGCCCGGTATGCTTCAATGCCCAATTTATCTGTTCTTTGGGGATAGTAGTATCTCCAAAAGTAATATTATCTAGGAAGGTGCCTTCGAATGGGGATTCTTCGGATAAGGACTGTCCCATTTGCGATCTATAGTGATTTAAATTAATCCCTTTTAAGGAAGCTTGGTTCACATATATATTTCCTTCAGTTGGTTCATCTATCCCAGAAATTAAACGCAAAAGTGTTGATTTACCGGATCCATTTGGCCCTTTCAACAATATAGAACAGGAAGGGGTTATCGTAAAAGAGATATCATCGATGATTTTTCTTTTCATATCAGGGACTTCATAGGAAACATGGTCTAGCTCTATAGTAAACCCGTCTTCCTCACTAATCGATTTTTCACCTTCTTGAGACTCTAATTCCTTATCCACTACTTGGCCTAGTTTTTCCAAAGAAGTTAAAACATCATAAAAAGATTCTAAACCCAAAATCAATTTTTCAACAGAGGCAATCACCAATAAGATAATAATTTCGGCAGCAACAAATTGACCTATGTTCATTTCTTGGTTTAGTACCAGCAACCCGCCTATCAAAAGAAGTCCGGCGGTAACAAGAACCTTAAAGCCTATCATTTGAATAAACTGCAAAATCAAAACCTTAAAGTGACTTTCCCTAGCTTCCAAATATTTATCTACTAAGCCGTCTGTTTTGCCTAAGGCATGCGATGTCCTTCCAGATAGTTTAAAACTTACTATAGACCGGGCTATTTCTTGAATCCAATGTGCTATTTTATATTTTTGTTTGGACTCCACTAAACTGGTTTCCAAACCTTTTTCTACAGTAAACTTAAATACCACATAAATAAGTGCCAATAATAGAATTCCATAAATAATAAAGAAAGGGTGATAAAATGATAGTAGTAACAACCCGAATATAATCTGTAATAAAGACGCAGGAAAATCCAATAAAAGTTTGGAAAGTCCCTTTTGGATATTTAAGACATCAAAGAAACGGTTGGCCAATTCTGGCGGATAGTAGTTATATAGCTCTCTCATTTTTATCTTTGGAAAGCGGTAAGCGAATTCAAAGGAAGCCCGGGTAAATATCTTCTGCTGTATATTTTCAATAATACGCATCTGCATCAATTGCAGGGCGCCGACAAATGCGACACCAAGGGTTACGAAAAACACCAGAACAATCCATGAGGTGCTTACTTGTGCACCTTGTATTAGATTAATAATTGCTTGTATCCCCAGAGGCAAGGAAAGGTTTACCAAACCTCCGAAAATAGCATAATAAAAAACCTGAAAAACATCGCGCTTGTCTAACCGTAACAATCCAATAAACCGCTGCCAGGCGGTCAAAATATTCTTTGACATCGTGTTCTACTTTTTAAGCACGGAAAATACTAAATTTGAAAAATATTGTTGTAAATCTTCATTACCGCGACAGTCGGTCAAAGAACTAAAATGATTCTTTAGAAAATGTTGGTGCAAAGAACCCTCTAAGACAGTGCTCGCCAAACTGGAAGGATACTCATAGGAAGGATCTAAATTTTGTATCATTTCCTTTAAACGGTTTACCAATCTCTTGTAAATAACAAAATAACCCTCCTTATTTTCTGTATCAACTTCCTTTGTTAAGTAGGATTTGGAGTATTCGTTTATTACTATCCTATTTAAAAGTACTTCGTTTATATGTGAAAAAGCATTATCCTCTACAGTTGTTTTTGTTACAATTTCTATGGCTCTGGAAAGCTTTACTTGGGCATCTGCAATGCTGTTCGTCGCAAACACCAGTTGATACTCTAACCAACCCCAGTACCAAGAAGCTAAGTATAATAAAAGTTTGTGTTTGTTCTCAAAATATCGGTAAATAGAACTCTCGTTTGAGCCTATCTTATTGCCTAATTTTTTAAAGGTAAAACTTTCGAAGCCCAATTCGTTTATCATTAAGATACTATGTTCCACAATTCGCCTTCCTAGATCCGAGGACTCCGGATCCTTTACATAAATCTTTTCATTGATTCTAATTCTTACAGATTGTAACAAATGCTCCATGATAAATTGTTTATTGCACGTTGCAAATATAATAGCAACACTACTAACGTTTGATAGTTTAACTAATATTTAACGACGGAAACTCAAATAATCTTAATATTGATTACTAAATTTAAATCATTACTTATTTTAAATGATTTGAACATGAAAAAAAAATTACTCTATATCATGTTAGCCCTGAGCCCTTTAGTAACAAATTCCCAGGGATTGTTTCATATTTCATTTGAAGAAAACCAGACGCAAACAAACGCTACCCTGATTAACACACACGAAATTAGTTTACCCGTAAAAGGCTCGGCGATAATAGTTGGTGGGCTAAACGATTTGGATGGCATGGGCAATTACCTCAATGTTTTTGGAAGTAAACTTATTGTAGATAGCTTGGACATAGCATCTGATGGTACCCAAAATGTAGTATTGAGGAGAGAAGACGGGAATAACTTCTTTAATCTTTACCCCTCCTTAAGAGCAAAACTTGTGCCAGTGCAGAATGTGGGGCGCCAATTACCATGACTTGGCGGTCCAAAAACTTATTTTAGACCAATTGTTTAGCAATAACAGCAGCAAAAAAGAAGCGGTTCTAAAAAGAATGAAAGGTCAAAATTTTATAAGTTCTTTCCGAGTGTTACAGTAAATCTAGACAAGGCACTTACGGGTAGGTAGCTTATTTTAAACGGGGAAGATGAGACTGTTAAATAGAACTAATTTTTTAATATATTTATCATCTGTCCTACTCTCAAACTCAATTGTTGGAAATTCCTCCGAGACAAACACGGCGAGTGTGGTTCATTTATAGGAACACCATATGATACTAGCACACATAATAGCAAAGGACACGGTACAGGCCCTTGAAATTATACATCTTCTAATAGATGAAAAACTCTTGCTACAAGCGGCCATATCCGAAAAAACCATTTTTGAGAAAAAAACCTCGGATGGAAAATTAATTAGCGAAAAGAGAACCCTTATAATTGGTAAGACCAAAGCATTACTTTTTTCAATAATAAACGAGGTGCTTAAAAGAAATTTCAAGAAAAACATGCCGATGCTCTATGCTGTTCCTATTGTATATATGGATGACGAATTGGCTACTTTACTAAGGGAAAACACCGCAAAAGTATAAGCGCCTAACATTAACCTATAGTCTCAAACCACTTAAACTGTTCTGAAATAATACGTTCTTTTTCCAATTCTATATACTCCAAAAAAGCACTTGCCGCCGGAGAGAGTTTTTTGGCCGAAAGCCAAACGAGGTTCCAAGTTGTACTTATAGGAAGCCCCGCCATCTCAATTATTCTCAAGTCCTTATTTAACAATTCGTTCTTAATGCCTATAAGCGGCATAATAGAATAACCAAGTCCTGACATCACAGCTTGTTTCACCGCTTCGTTTGAAGTTAACTCTATTTTTTTAGAGGTATTTAATTTATTATTTCTAATAAAATTTTCCATAGCCGCCCTTGTTGCCGAACCCTGCTCCCGAAATATCAAGGGCAGCTTTTCAAAAACTTTTTTACTGATTTTAGACTTAATATCTCCCTTAGTGTTACCCACCAAAAGAAGTTTGTTTTCCATAAGTTCCACGCAGTTAATTTTTAAATGCTGGGGCAACACTGAAACCAATGCAAAATCTACCTCATTCTTTTCTAAGGACTTCACTACTTTAGATTTGTTGGTCACATCCATATAAAGTTCCACGCCATTGTTGGCATTGATAAAATCACTCAAAAAAAATGGCATTACATACTTTCCGGTAGATACAATCGAAATTTTAAGCTTTCCGGACAAATTACCTTCATATGCCATGGACTTGTAGTTTATAGCATATACCTGGTCTATAATCTTTTCCGCCGCTTCAGCAATTTCCCAGCCAAAGTCGGTTATATAGAGCTTTCTACCGACGACCTCCGTCAACGGAATAGAAAACTGATCTTGGAAATTCTTTAGTTGAATAGAAACCGCAGGTTGTGTCAAGAACAACTCCTCGGCTGCCTTAGTTATACTTTCCTTCTCAGTAATCTTCAAAAATACTTGTAATTGATGCAGGGTATAGTTCATAAATTATTCTTATGTTTTAAATAATAAATATAAATAATAATTAATGATAATTGCTTCGTAACTTTAAAAAAAGAAAATAATAGTTGAATATAACAATTATGAAAAAAAGTATTCTCACAATAGCACTTTTTACGACATTGTTCCTACCGGTGCAAGCTCAAATACAGAACGGACTTTTAGAGATGCATATTCCCTTTGACTTAGAAATAGAAAACGAAACTCTAGAAAAAGAAGAGGGTAAGATAGATTTAGTAGCAGTATCTGAGCGTTGTGTTATATTGGATTATGTATTGGCAGATATTCCTGTCAAAAAATCATCTGAGCACACCCGTACTCCTAAATTTTTGGATTCCTTACATTTATATTATTATAGCAAGACCAATAGTACCCACATCGCAAAATCGGCGACATCATGGACAGCGTTAACATTGAACACAACAACAGAAAACACTCTTTTCCCATGGTTGAATTCCGTGCCCTCCGACAATAAGGATATTCACAATCAACAACATATTCCTAATGGTTTCGGCCCCTTAATTCGCATCTAAAACAACCGTTGTCTAAACATATAATTTTTGTTTATACCTAAGATAATTAATATAAATAAAAATTTATTGATTATTAATTACAACTTTGCATTATTAAAAAATAAAATTTTCCATAGCATGAAAGTAGCAACAGAAACGCAGGACAAACCCACAGTAATACGAAAAATTCAATTGGTAGACGGTGATTTTACTGTTTCCGAGGCAACTGATGTAATAATGTCACTTATAAATGAAAAGATCAACTTTCATAAATTACAAAGGTTATCCCTCAGCGAAGGTTTTTCAGGTGCTAATACGAAATATCCCGATGGGAGAATTGGAGTGTTAGAACATGAAAAGTCTGAGGCCAAAGTTTTTTTAGATGAAGTTCGTAAAACCGGTGGAACTATTAAAATAAACGGAACTTTGGAGATTTCAATTATAGAGCCAAAAAAATAATGTTATTTTAACAGCGGGTCTTAAGACTGTTTCAAAAATAATATACGGTCTAAAAAACCAAAGATGCAATTAGCCAAGTTATACATTGCGCCTCTTTTTCCATAGTGTACCAATCTTTAAGTTATACTACTTTGCGGAAACAGTTGTAAAGTATCATGTAAAATCTATATCGCTACTTCCAACTCCTTAATCCTAGCTTGTTTTCCTCAATAGTTTTAGAAGTTATATATTGTTCTGTTGTCGTGAATTTGTAATGCTTCCTGCTCGACCTGTAATTGGCCCTTTTCATTACCATATTTACTGGTCTTATACTAAATGATTTATATTCATCAAATTTTACCCCTCCCTTGGCATTGGGTATCCTGATATATTTAGGTTGGTTCTTAATCGCGATTATAATCACATTATTTTTAAGTAGATTCGGCTCAATAAACTATCGGTGTAAGTTTTAGACCGTTGTTGCAAAACCTCTTCCAGTCAGTCGTTGTGGTTTTCACTTTTACTTTCCAAAGAACTATTATTTCATCCTTAAACCTAATTCCGGACAAAGCCTTTTTGGGTTTTTCTATCTATCTTTAATTAAAAACAAGAATGGAAAAAGTGAGATGCGAATGGTGCAGAGGTGATTCACTCTATGAAAAATACCATGACCAAGAGTGGGGCGTTCCTCTAAGGGAAGATGACAGCCTCTTTGAATTTCTAATCCTAGAAACCTTCCAAGCCGGATTAAGTTGGATTACCATTTTAAAAAAACGCGAAAATTTTAGGGCAGCCTTTGATCATTTTGATTATAATAAAATTGTCGACTATAATCTAGTCAAGATAGACACTTTATTGGAGGACAAGAGCATCATAAGAAATAAACTCAAAATAAATGCTGCCGTAAGCAATGCCAAGGCCTTTATTGAAATTCAAGAAGAATTTGGCAGCTTTAGTTCCTACTTTTGGGCATTTGTAAACAATACACCTATAAAGAACAGTGTAGCGTCTTATAAAAATGCACCACCAAACACACCACTTTCCGATCGCATTAGCAAGGACTTAAAAAAACGGGGCTTCAAATTTGTAGGGAGCACCGTCATATATGCCTACATGCAGGCCGTGGGAATGGTAAATGACCATGAGAAAAATTGTTTCAGGTATGCCGAAGTATGACCGAACAAGGAAAAATTGAAGGTATGAAAATTAACTATTTACTATTATTTACTCTCATCATTGGCTCAACCTACACCTTTGGCCAATATAAATATGAACGTGAGCATCGTATTAGAAAGGATCAGTTTCCGCCCAAGGCCTTGGAGATAATGGACCAACATCTAGAAAACGTTAAAAAATTAAAATTTTATAAGGAAACGGATAGCCTAAAGAATAGTTATGAAGCTAAATTCAAGAAAGATAAACTTTGGTACAGTATGGAGTTTAATACTTCTGGAACTCTTGAGGACGTTGAAGTAGTCATAAAACCCGTAGATATCCCTTCCGGTGTATATAATAACATCACAGGCCATTTTAATAATACTTTTGAGAAACATAGAATAAAGAAAATACAACGGCAATATCCTACATCTGACTCAGAGGAGCTAACAAAGACCCTTGGTAATGCTTTTCAAAAACTACTTTCTCCCTCTATTTTTTACGAAATTGAAGTAACAGGAAAAATAGATAAAAATTACTTGGAATATGAGGTACTGTTCGATGCCCAAGGCAACTTTGAAAAAAGCAGGGAACGCCTACCACCAAATTATGACCATGTGCTTTATTAAGAAAACATATTCTTGCGTTTTAGGGCTTCTTTTTGCCTCTTTAGCAACACAGGCCCAAAACAACCTTACAGGATTTTGGGAACCCGTTATTTCCATTAACTATAAAGTAAAAGACAACTACAAGCACAATTTTTCATTGGCCAAACGCACGTTTGTCTATCGCGATTCCGATATACAGTTTACCACGCGGCAACTGGACCTGGTTCATTTCTCCGATTTTAGAATAAAGGACAACCAAGATATAGCTTTTGGTGTTCAATACCGGTTCCGCGAAAATTTTGACGACATGGGGAGCAATGAGCTGCGGCTTTCGCAACAATATAACATCACTAAAAAAATAGGAATAGTTAGAATGGGCAATAGAATTAGGGCGGAACAACGCATAACGGACAACCCTACCATACACAGGTTTAGGTATAGATTTGCAATAGATTTCCCTTTACAGGGAGAGACCTTGGATGTTGGCGAATCCTATGCCGTGTTTTCAACGGAATCCTTATTAAGCGTCGGAAAAACCTATTTGCCCGAGTATGACCAAAGGGTAGATGCGCATGTAGGATGGCTATTGAACAAAGATGCAAAATTTCAATTTGGTACACAATGGCGTGCAGAAAACTATAGCCATAGAACGGAGTTTGTCCTTTTTCTGTTCTCCGCGTTAATTCTATCCCTTTAATAATTTTATGAATTCTTTTCTTGTAATTTCCTCGGCTCCCAAACTCGCCAAATGGTTGGTGTATAGTTGGCAATCTATAAAACGATAGTTCTGCGCCAGTAGCTCCTCTGCCAGTTTTATAAAAGCAAATTTAGAGGCGTTAGGCCGCAGACTAAACATACTTTCCCCGCAAAATACCGACCCAAGATCCACGCCGTAGAGCCCACCAACCAAGGTGTCTTGTTCCCATACCTCGTACGAAACGGCAATCCCTTTTTTATGAAGCTCAGTGTATGCCTTTTGAATTTCAAAGGTAATCCAAGTACCTTCCTGATCTTCCCTTAAAACTGTAGAACAATGCTTCACTATGGTCTCAAAGCACGTATTTTTAGTCAACCTAAAACGACCCTCCCTTATAACCTTTCCCATACTTTTAGAAATATTAATTTTTCTTGGAAAAAGAATCATACGTGGATCTGGACTCCACCACAAAATAAGAGAATCATCATTGAACCAAGGGAAAATTCCATTTTGGTATGCCAATAAAAGCCGTTCAGGGGAAAGGTCTCCACCCACGGCTAATAGCCCTTCCTCATTGGCATTTTCTACATTTGGAAACTCTAATCTTTCAGATAGAAAAGCGATCGATTTTTGTGGTTTTTCTGATTTCAAAGCGGTTTTGTTTTCAAATTAACCAAATACCTAAAAAACAAAAAAACTTGTTCAAGTTTTTAAGCCAAACAAGTTTTACTATGGGCGTGATATGAAGATAAATGCAAACAAACCTAACTAACCTAAGCGTATGGCTGCTTTAAAAAGGTAGGTCGTCGTGATCTTCTTCGTTAAGGTTGTCGGCTGGCTCAAATGCTTCCATAGGTGGGACAGGGGGCATGCCGCCTTGTGGTGCCTGCTGGTGCTGTTTTGCCTCTATTCTCCAACCTTGTATAGAGTTGAAATATTTAACCTCGCCCTGCGGATTCGTCCATTCCCTACCTCTAATGTTAATACCAACTTTCACGTCCTGTCCCACGCTATAGTTGTTTAGCAGATCACATTTATCCTGAACAAATTCCAACATAATATGTTGGGGATATTGCTCGTCTGTAGTAATGACCAATTCCCTTTTTCTAAATCCGTTATTCCCAAAGGTTTGGGTGTCCCCAACTAATTTTACTTTTCCTTCTATTTCCATCTTAAAAGCTCTTTTAAACAATCTAAGTCCAAAAATACATAAAATGAAATTCTCATGAAACCCTGGCTACGAATTACAACACAACAATTAGCAACATTTTAGGTTATCTTTAATACTAGAAAATATGTGAATGAAATTTAACCCCAAAAACAAGACCTCCAACATTTTTCTCCTTATTGGTTCCTTTATTGTGGTTAGCCTTATTCTTTGGAATACGAATAGTTTTTTTAAGAAGTTTAAGGAAGAGGAACGCTTAAAGATGGAAATTTGGGCCACGGCACAATCGGAGTTTTTACAGTCTTCTGAAAACGTAGAGCTTGGAAACCTTCATTTAAGAGTTTTTCAGAACAATACCTCCACCCCAATGATACTGATCAACAAGGACAGTTCTATACGGGTAAACAATATTCCTAAGGAAAAGATAAGTGATTCCGTCTACATCCAAAAACAATTAAAACAATTCCGGGGTGAAAATACACCCATCTCCATAGACCAACAAGGCGAACATTTAGCCACTCTTTACTATGGAAATTCAGAGGTACTCAACAAACTTAAATTCTATCCCATTGCCCTTCTCCTAATAATTTTCCTTTTTGGTACGGTAATCTATTTTCTGTTCAAGACCAATAAATCATCCGAACAGAATAAACTATGGGCGGGGATGGCAAAGGAAACCGCGCACCAAATAGGTACACCACTTTCCTCTTTACTGGGCTGGAACGAACTGTTAAAGGCCGAAAATATAAATCCCGATATTACAAAAGAAATCGAAAAAGATATTGATAGGCTACAGACCATTACAGAGCGTTTCTCCAAAATTGGCTCGCTGCCAAAACTATATGAAGCCGATATTGTAGAGGAAACCAAAAAGGCCTATGAATATTTAAAACGACGCAGCTCCAAACTCATCCAATTCTCCTTTTCTAGTCAGATCGAAAGTGCAACCGTAAACCTAAACAGTTCTTTGTACAACTGGACAATAGAAAATTTAGTAAAGAACGGTATAGACGCAATGCGGGGAAAAGGTAGTATTGCAATAGAAATTGTACCCGACGGCAAGTTTGTGAACATTTTAATCGCCGATACCGGCCAAGGAATACCAAAAAGCGACCATACAACCATCTTTAATCCAGGCTTTACGACCAAAAAAAGAGGTTGGGGATTAGGTTTATCCCTTGTTAAAAGAATAGTAGAAGAGTACCATAATGGAAAAATAAAAGTACTTTCGTCTGGCAAAGAGGGCACCATTATGAAAATATCCCTTAAAGTACAGCAGTAATATGGCAAAAGAAAAGTTAATCGCTATAAAGGAAGCCAACCTTAACAATAACTGTCCGGAGTGTTTTAATCAGGACCTAAAGCTTACCTTTTTTCAAAAGCATACCTACGGTCGTTTTTTCCATAAAACTACCGCTGAAATCTCCAATAAATTGGTTTGTAATACCTGTAAATCCAACATCTATCCTGTAAGCTGGACAGCCGATATAGAACGGTTGTTCGACTATTACAAGAAAACCGTTGAACCGGAACCCAAATCGTCAAAACCCACCATATTCCTTTATATTCTACTAATGGTGCTAATCGCTTTGGTCGCAGGAGCCTTGTACCTATTCTTGGCAGGTCCTATTGAATATTAGCACGGATACTGGTAGCCACCGCTTTAAATTCTTCCGCAGTTAGTGTTGTTTTATGTTGAAAAGTGGCGTCCTGCATACTGTTCAAAGGAATTAGATGTACATGTGCGTGCGGTACCTCTAAGCCAATTACGGTAATTCCAACACGCTTACAATCTATGGTTTTACCTATAGCCCTACCCACTTTTCTGGAAAAGGCCATTAGTTTTAAAAAATGGTCCTCTTGCATATCCAGTATTTTATCCACTTCTATTTTAGGGATACATAAGGTATGTCCTTTAGCATTAGGATTGATATCCAAAAAGGCCAAAAATTCGGCATCTTCAGCAATTTTATAACAGGGTATTTCACCGTTTATGATTTTTGTAAAAATTGTTGGCATAGAAAAAGTTTCGGGTTTAAAGTTCACGGTTCATGTTTGCGCGGAGCTCAATGCTTATAGTATACTCCAAATCTCAAATCTCAGTTTTGTGTCTAATTAGATTAAAGTTAACCATTTTAAGCTGGTAGTTCATCTCTGATGACTGTTTGTATTTTCTTATAATCTCATTTTTAATTTCTCAGTTGATATCGCACCATAACGATTCATCAGAGGCTTAAAGCTAAAAAATCCCACTCGATAGGAATGGGATTAAATATACCGAATTAAGGAATTCTATTCCCTTGTTATTTCTATAATCTCTAATTTTAAATTGCCACTAGGCACAGCAATTTCTGCTACCTCTCCCACTTTTTTACCCAAAAGACCTTTACCAATGGGCGAACTAACCGATATTTTTCCCGTTTTTATATCCGATTCACTTTCTGCCACCAATTTATATTTTACTTCCATGCCGCTGGTCTGGTTTTTCAATTTTACGGTAGAAAGCACCAATACTTTAGAGGTGTCCAATTGGGATTCGTCAATTAACCGCGCATTGGCAACGATACCTTCCATTTTAGCTATCTTCATTTCCAAAAGACCCTGTGCCTCTTTCGCGGCATCATATTCCGCGTTTTCCGAAAGATCCCCTTTATCTCGGGCATCGGCAATGGCTTGGGAAGCTTTTGGCCGTTCCACATCCCGTAATTGGTTAAGCTCGTCCTTTAATTTTTTTAGGCCCTCCGCGGTGTAGTAAGATACGTTACTCATAACATCGTCGTTTAATAAATAAAAAATCCTCTATATGTGCCTTATTTACAGGCTTTTTTAAAGAGGATTTAACGCAAAGATACATATTTTTTGCGCATTTTTGTACACCTTTTGTTAAAACCATATGTAGAAATGAAGCGTATTTTCCTACTTGCACTGTTAGGTGTTTTTTGTGCCTGCGACAGCGAACGCACCAATAGAAATCCTTATCTGCAAGAGATAGGTTTTGGTTTTGAGGTAAACCTCCGCCTGCCCTTGTACAGTCTGCTTACAAATACCGGTAGCGCCGTGCTCATAAGCCAAGAAGCGGTAGGAACCCGCGGTGTATTCGTCATCAATACCGGTTTTAACCAGTTCCGTGCCTTTGAGGCAAGTTGCCCAAACCACGTACCCAATAATTGCTCTACCATGTCCTTTACAGGCCAGGTAGCAACCTGCGCTTGCGAAGGCTATGAGTACAGTCTTTTTACCGGCCAACAATTAAATAGACCAGACGATGGCAATCGCTATTATGATATGTTAGAATACCGGGCCAATTTTTCGGGCGGTACGGTTCGTATTTCCAACTAAACCAACCCAAAAACCACTAACTCCTCAACTGTACAAACGGCCCCTTCCAACTTGTTTTTAACTAACCAATCTAAGTACTCGGTTACTTTTTGTTTATCCAAAACACCCCAAGTATCCCTAGTGCCATAAAAGGGAGAAGTGAATTTTTGACTTTGAGGTACATCCAGGTTCCAATCCTGTTCCGCCATAAAAGGTGCTATACATTCTATTGTTTCGGCGGGAATCGCTTGAGCAAATAAATAGCCCTTTTTGGTCGCTTCCAAAAAACGAACATAATCGCCTTTGTTTTCTGAAACTGACCTTTCACTGGCCAGCATAATTGGCGAATATCCGTAGGGAATACCATAATCGGACATTTTAAATAGGTTTAGGGGAAAGCCTTCGTTTTCTGCCCGTATCCCTTCCCAGTTTCTAAATATCCAGGTTGCGTGTGCCTTACCAGTTAAAATGGTTTCCCAAATTCCCAATTTCTCAGGATAGGTTATTTTAATATTCCCGATACCACCATCGTACTGTATCATTTGCCGAACAATATCATCTTCGTAACGTGCTTTGTACGAGGCATATAATTTTCCATCCAAATTAGCTGGGCGTTAAATTTTTCCGTTTGCCAAAGTGGCAATAACATATACATCTTCTTGAAAAATAGTAGTAATGGCTACGGCATCAATCGGGATGGCCTTGGTACGGTAACTGACCACACTTTCAAACGGGCACAAGGCCATATCCGCTAGTCCCAATTCTACCTTTTTCGCAGGGGTAACACTGTAGTTATCTATATCGGGAGTGGTTAAAGTTACATCCACACCCATTTCTTCATAAAACCCTTTGGTTTTGGCAACATAAAAACCGGTATGGTTCGTATTTGCCGTCCAATCCAAGGCCATCGTAAAATTTTCATCTCAACAAGCTAAAAATTAACGGTTGCACCCAATAAAAAATTGGTGCCTGCCTGTGGATAAAATCCTGCGCCTTCAAAAGTAGTTACCGTTCCCGGTGTGGGACCAACATCATCAAACGTGAAAAAATAACCATTGGACTCAAACTTTGCGTTGAAAATATTGTTCACTAAGCCAGAGAACACAATACCCTTTAAAAAACCATTACACTTTAATTCATACTGAATGTTGAAATCCGTCTGGGAATAGGCATCCAAAACAGATGTATCAGAATCTATATTCCCCATATACTGTTTGCCTACATATTTAGACAACAAGGACATCTGAAAAGCAGTAGTTGGACTATACACAAATATATTCCCAAGTACTACATTGGGCGAAAATGCAATATTTGTATTGCCCAACTCCTCCAACACGCCATCTCGTTGGAAGACAAAGTTTTTGTTCTGGTTGATACTCAAGGCTGCGTTGGATCGTAGAGCAAACTTATCGCCAAGACTAATATTCACATCAATTTCCAGTCCCAAACGATAGCTATCGCCCACATTTTGCCGCAAGGGCGCACCAACATCGTTCAAGGCTCCTGTGAGCACCAATTGATCTTGGTATTGCATGTAGTACATATTCGTATTCACTTGCACACTTGGAGAAACATAACGCCAACCGAGCTCGTAATCCTGTAACCGTTCGGGCTTCGGATTACCACCTTCGTAATCGTTTCTGTTAGGTTCCCTATTCGCCACGGCATAGGAAAAATAGAAATTATTGTTCCTGTTCAAATCGAACGTAAGTCCTGCCTTAGGATTAAAAAAGTCAAAGGTGTCGTCTACAACCCCTGTCTCTTCGCCATTCGCCGTAAAGCCAACTTTCCTGTATTGCAGATCGCCATAGAAAGACCATTGTGCGTCCAATTTATAGTTGGCCTTGGTGTAGAAATTAAAATCGGTCTTGGTAGAGGTGTCTTCGTAATAACGATCCCTATAATCGCTATCAGCGGCGAAACCGGCCCAAATAACCTCGCCAAAATGATCGCCCACATAGCGATTATAGCCTCCACCCAAAATCAGGTCCAATTTGTCCTTTTTATAATTGCCGGAAAATACGGTACCATAAAAATCATTGTCTAGCCAACGTCTGCGAATTAAATCCGTTGTGTTTACCTCGGACCCATTTACGTTCAGGGGCTCAAAACCGTAGGTAGCAAACTCGTCGTCCTCCCTAAACTGCTCAAAATAACCCCTTCCCCTGGTATAGTGAAGGGCGATGTTGGTGCTCCAGGTATCCGAGAGTTGCTCATTCCATAATAATTGGGCGTGGTCCTGTTTGTAATTGTCTATCTCATTTTCATAGAACTGTGTTTCCCCGTTTTCGTCCGTATAAATTCCGGACGGATTAAAGGTTCTGTCTCCTTCCAAAGTTTCCGCATCGATGCCATACCATGCTTGGTAGGTAATTTGGTGACCACCGAAAAGCAATGCCTTGATAACCGTATTTTCATCTTTGTAAGCGCCTTGCAGAAAATAGGAATCCATATCGGCACGGGCACGATCTATGTATCCATCGGAATTGATCTGGGACAGGCGTCCTGAGATTTCCACATGGTCGTTCAACATTCCCGTACTGAACTTTATATTACTGCGCAGGGTATTAAAACTGCCTATAGAAGACCCAATTTGGGCGAAGGTATCCTCTGAGAAACCATCTGTCAACAAATTTAGACTGGCACCGAAAGCACCGGCACCGTTCGTTGATGTTCCTACCCCACGTTGCAGCTGCAGACTCTCTGTAGAAGAAGCAAAATCTGGCATATTCACCCAAAACGTTCCTTGGGATTCCGCATCGTTATACGGGATGCCGTTAATTGTCACATTTACCCTTGTGGCGTCGCTACCGCGCACTCGGATACCTGTATACCCAACTCCTGCACCTGCATCGGAGGTGGTGACAACCGAGGGTAAAAAATTCATTAAAATAGGAATGTCCTGCCCCAGATTTCTGGGGGCTATTTCTTCCTTGGTAAGGTTGGAAAAGGTAACAGGCGATGCTTTGGTAACCCGGATGGCCGAAACAAAGACCTCGTCTAGTTCCACTTTTTTTCCTTCTAAAGAATCGATGGGTTGTTGCTGGGCCTGAAGGCCCATGTTCATCGCAAGACCTGCGGCAATTGTAAAAATAGATAGCTTCATTCGTACTAAAATTTAGTGACGAATAAAAGGGGCTATTATTCTAAGTTAAAGATTCATTTTTCGTTGCTTTCCAGAAAAATTTTTCGCAACAGTATGTTACCTAATGGCGATTGTCGCCTCCCTTGGCAGCATTACCTGCCCAGGTTCTTTGGGTATAATCTCAGCTTCATCCTGAACTCGTTTCAGGACCAGCCCGATTTTTGTTCGGGATTTAGCACCCCTTTGAGATGGGACAAATGTAGTACGCATTTTTAGTCTTTCATATAGGAAAACTAAAATATTTATAAAAAAATTGACCCCATAAGTAGCAAAATCATTGAACCCTAGAACTATAATCCAGAATAACCTCCTCTACTTTTTACCAAACATAAATAGTAAAATAAACTTCCTGGTCATAATAAGATCTTCAAATAGGCTATTTTGAAATAAAGAACCCAAAGAAATAGTCTGATTATCCTTAAACAAATCTTTGAGGTTTAGGGTGAAAAAGTAAAGGAGTTACCGAAGCAACTCCCTTACAACCAACCAATAAAACCGATTTTTCTAAATTTTCAACGAATAGGGAGTGCCTATTTATCTTTTTAATACGTAGGGGAATACTATTTAGATTGTTTAATTGGTCGCGCCTTCATAGTCCATGGTTAGTGTTTCCACAAAGGTTATTTTTAGTGTTTTATGTATTCCATGGTAATATGTGTGGCTTCTACACTATTGTTTGTCTCAACTTTCAAAAAAATAGAAGCTATTAGCCAAAAACTAATCGTTACTACTCCCAAAACAATAGATTTACCAATATCACTCATGTTATTTTACCATTTTTATTTTTCTTGTTCCAAAAAGCTTTTAAGCATTATCAAAAGAGAGCTTACAAAAACTATAGTACCCCCAAGGCAAAAATTGTCGTTACCATTTCTTTCATCTCATCTGTTCTACTCTTTAAGACACCACTTATCTTAAAAGGTCACTTTTGAGCATAAAAAAAGCCACTAAAAAGCAGCTTTTTTTATAATAAATTTTTAATTACTTCTTATTCAGCCAATTACCGTAAGAATCTATATACACTGTTCTTCTGGTACCGCTCTTTAATACCATTATAAGCTTAAACTCCCCCTTATCATTTTTATAAACACCTCCTAATTTAGAAGTGGGATATTCTTTTAATAATTCATCCACAATTTGTGGCGTAAGTTCCTTTGAAGTCACTTTTTTAAACTCCTCAACCAAAAAGGAAACCACCTCATTGGTTGACGTATTCTTAGTTTCGTTTGCTGTTGCATTAAAAATTGTTCCCATCGCCATAAGGCTCATAACTACATATTTCTTCATGTCGTAAAATTTCATCGTTACTATTTTGTATCGTGGATTATTTACGTACGAAAGTCGTGTTTGGATTATAGCGAGGATAAATTTTGGTATTTTACCTAGCCTTGATGCGATGGTTTCAAAAGGTCGTTGACCGTTTTTACCGGGTTGAACGTAACCAACGGTACCTCAACAAAAATAGTGTTCCAATATGCCATGGCACCGTTCCATAGACCTGGCAGCTCCAGGGCTTTTAAATCTTTACCGTCTTTTGTTTTTCCTGTGATAAAACCTTGCTTATGGTCTACAAATTCTAATAGATTATACTTATCACCTTTATGATTACGCACGCCACAGATTAGATCTACTGGATTAAAGTGGGTTGAGTTGTTAAGGATGGCCACTTGTTCCTCATTGTCCATATCTATTTGTGCGGACTCGATGATCTGTAAGGAAATTTCTCCTTTTGTATTGGTAATCCAAAATGGGCCTCCACCCGGTTCTCCCTCGTTCTTTACCATTCCGCAAACGCGAATTGGGCGTTTAAGTTTTAACAACAGTGTTTTTACCTGATCTGACTTTGACATTCCCGAATAGCCTTCTGGCAATATGACATTCAATTTTGTTTCCAAAAATTGTTTTATCTCGTTAAGGGTATCGGCACCATCCTTTTCTAATGCTTTGGTATAGGTAAATACCTTCTCCTGAACATCCAAAAGCACTCCCGCCAATATTCTTTTGCTTTGGGCTACCGCCTCCGCATCCCGATTTACGGCCACATTGTCTATGTTTTTAATAAAGATGATATCCGCGTCTTGGTCGTTCAGGTTCTCTATTAATGCACCATGTCCTCCAGGACGGAATAGCAAAGAACCGTCCGGATTTCTAAAGGGTTCATTATTCATAGTTACCGCAATGGTATCTGTAGCGGATTTTTGAAAGGAATAGTCTACATGAAAATCTGTTCTAGTATCCTCGGACACTTTTTCACGTACCGTGTTCAATTCGTAATTGAACATAGCCTCGTGCTGTTCCGATATCGTAAAATGCAAATTAGATTTCCCATTGGCACGCGCATATAAAGCACCTTCATTTAGATGTTCCTGAAACGGTGTTACGGTATCGCTTCCATACTGATGAAAAGGTAAAAGCCCCTTTGGATAAAATCCGTAATTAAGGGCATTCTCATCTAGGAGTTCTTTTACAAAGGCATGTACTTCTTCGCCTCTTGTACCTACATTGTTCTTTAAGCGACTTTTGACATCGGTATAAAACGGAAACTTTTCCAAGCCATCGGCAAACACCTTTATTTCTTTGTCATTAGTTCTTTCCAGATAAGCATCTAATGCTTCGTCTTTTGGATTGTATGCATCCAAAAAACTGAACAAGGCCTTGAACATTCGGGAAGCGGCACCGGAAGCTGGCACGAATTTAAGTACATCCAAATCCTTTGAATTCTTGATGTAATTTGCTGCCAACTCCCGTTCTTCTTTCTGAGAAAACCGATAAATCCCGTCTCCCACCACAGCGGCTCTTTTTAGTTTGATAAAAGGAATTCCTTCTTTAAAGGTTTCTATTTGCGCTTTAACTTTTTCAATGTTAATTCCTTTAGCGGCCAGCTGTTCCTGGTCCTTTTTGGTTAGTTCCATCATTTTTCAGTAGCTTTTCTATATGTCCAATAGCGGTTTGTAAACGCTCCTTTTTGTCGCCCTTTAAGATAGTAAAATTGCGATTGTATTTCTCCAATGTATTTTTAAAATATAAAAACATTTCTTCTCGTTGCGTAGGCTTATCCCTAAGATCATCTGCTTCCCATGGTATATCTATATACGTAAGAAAATAGATGTCATAAACGTTCTCTAAGGCGTATTTTTCTAAGATAGGGTCGCAATTACCTATATAATAGGCTTCGGAATACACCTTGGTTTCTAGTAGGTCTGTGTCACAAATGAGTATTTTTGTGGCTTTTTTGGTCAGGTCGTTTTCCAATTTCATCTGCCCTTCCGCAATGGGCAACAAGTCCTCCGGCTCACAGGTTTTTCGTTCGTTGTTCCATTTGTCCTGCAAATACTCGCGGGCATATTCAGGTACCCAAACGGTGTGGTAATGCCGCGCCAATTGCTCTGAAAGGGTGGTTTTTCCAGTAGATTCAGGCCCAAAAAGAACCACTTTTATAATGTCCGAAGGTTGTTGTCTATACTTTTCTTCCATGCGAAATAGGCCTGTATGGCGAGAATTGTAAATATAAGGTATTGCAGGGAAAGCATGCCCCACCCCCTAGAGGCGTAAAGTGGTACAGTAATAATATCCGCGAATATCCATAGCGTCCAGTTTTCCAGTTTTTTAAGTGCCATGTACCACATTGCCGTAAAAAATATGCCCGAAGTAACGATATCAATATAATTGCTTGTGTTAATTTCAACATCAAACACAATATATATGCCGTAGGTGACAAATATGGTCAATACAAAAAGTGCGAAACCAATACCTTTCTCCCTATTGTTGGTTCTTGAAATCTGCACCAATTTCTTACTGTTCTTAGTTCGTGACCAGTTCCACCAACCATACATACTCATAATGGAGAAATAGAAATTCATGGACATGTCTCCCATAAGTCCGTCTCGGAACAAGAGATACACCGTGATTACCGTAGCAATCAAACCTGTGGGGTACACCCATATATTCTCCTTTTTGGCAAACCAAACACTTAGGATTCCAAAAACAAAAACAATCGCCTCCAGAACAATGATGTAGGTTTCCTTATTTCTGTAAGGGTCTAGAAAAAAATCAGAAATGGGGTTCATACGTACTCCTATCGGATTTTACCAACTTCATGTACAACAATCCCTTGTCCATTAAATCGAATGCAATTTTTATTTCTGATTGAAGCACTTCCATGACCGTATCGTATTCTCCATATACTTGAGTACTCAAGGGGTTTTCAAGAATAGTGAGTCCGGAAGCCCTCAACTTTTTGATAAAGTTGATGATGTGTTCCTCAAAATCGTTTTGTAAAGGCGAAAAGGTTAGTTCTACGGATATCTTCATTTTTTATTAATTGTGAGATTTTAATATTTTGATTTTAAATGCGTTACAATTGAATGAAATTTTTTAATACCTCCCTGAACTTTTTAAAATATCATATGGTTTTGGTATGTTATTAACTGTTTAACTTGACTTCAAGAAGTAACACCCACATCATCTAAGCGAAACGCATACACACAGGTAAATCCTTCAAACTCCAAAAAGGAAATATGGTACTTGGCAACATCACGTTTAAATTCAATTGTAGCCGTTGTTTTTTCATCATCGAATAAGAAATCGTTCACATCTATATGGTGCAAAAAACTTAACCCCTTTTGACCGTAAATCTTGTAGAGCGATTCCTTTGCACCCCAGACGATAGTCAGTTTTCTCACCACCGCTTCGGTATTGGCAAGCGTTCTATATTCATTTACGGGAGTGAATTTATGTGCTATTCTCAGAATTTTATCGCGCTGCATTTCAATATCGATACCAACCTCGTTTTGCCTCCCAATAATAATAGCCGTAAAATGATGTGAGTGGGTTATGGAAATATGCGTACCGTCCCTTAGATGGGGCTTACCTACTTCATTATAGTATAAATCATCATCTACATAACCGTAAATGCCCAATAAATGTCGTATGCTCAAAAAGGCCCTGCGGTGAATTTCGGATTTCATCCCGTTAAAGCGTGTTTTGCAATGTTGACTTAATTTTATACCCGATGCCAAATATTCTTCAGTTTCGTCTACCTTCCAAATTACAACGGATATATTGTGGTTTACAGCTATTGTTTTGTAAAGAGGCATGGGATTTCTAGTCTATTTTGTACCTTTGGGCGCAGTAAAAAAAGCTATACGCTTACGAACGAAAGTAAAAAGAAAAAAAGATATGAGCACCAAAACTATTCCATTTGTACCTAATAAAGTAAAGGATATAAGTCTAGCAGCTTGGGGACGAAAAGAAATTGAACTAGCTGAAGCAGAAATGCCCGGATTAATGGCCTTGCGCGAGGAGTACCATAACGAGCAACCGTTGAAAGGTGCCCGTATTGCCGGCTGCCTCCACATGACTATCCAAACAGCGGTGCTAATCGAAACATTGGTAGCCCTTGGCGCTGAGGTTACTTGGAGCTCATGTAATATTTTTTCTACTCAGGACCAAGCGGCTGCCGCTATGGCGGATGCAGGTATTGCCGTATACGCTTGGAAAGGGATGAACGAGCAAGAATTCGATTGGTGTATAGAACAGACCTTATTCTTTGGCGAGGATCGCAAACCATTGAATATGATCTTGGACGATGGTGGCGACCTTACCAATATGGTGTTGGATAGGTATCCGGAATTGGCTGCAGGCATTAACGGACTATCCGAAGAAACAACTACAGGGGTGCACAGATTGTACGAACGTGTAAAGAAAGGTACGTTGCCTATGCCCGCAATCAACGTTAATGATTCAGTTACAAAATCAAAATTCGATAATAAATACGGTTGTCGCGAGAGTGCCGTAGATGCTATCCGAAGAGCTACCGATACTATGTTGGCCGGAAAAAAGGTTGTCGTAGCCGGTTATGGCGATGTTGGTAAAGGAACCGCTGCCTCTTTTAAAGGAGCGGGATCTATTGTAACGGTTACTGAAATAGACCCAATTTGTGCCTTACAAGCCTGCATGGACGGATTTGAAGTGAAAAAATTGGAGAGTGTTATTGATAAGGCAGATATCGTAATTACCACCACCGGAAATAAGGATATTATTAGGGCTGAACATTTTGAAGCTCTTAAGGACAAAGCCATCGTTTGCAACATCGGTCATTTTGATAATGAAATCGATATGGGATGGTTGAACAAAAACCATGGTGCCACCAAGGACGAAATTAAACCGCAAGTAGATAAATACACCATTAACGGAAAGGATGTGATTATTTTGGCCGAAGGCCGATTGGTTAACCTAGGATGTGCTACAGGACACCCAAGTTTTGTAATGAGCAACTCCTTCACCAACCAGACCTTAGCTCAAATAGAACTTTGGAAGAACAAGGCTAACTACGAGAACAATGTTTATATGCTTCCAAAGCACTTGGACGAAAAAGTAGCCAAATTACACCTGTCCCGCATGGGTGCGGAACTTACCGAACTAAAGCAGGACCAAGCAGATTATATTGGCGTAACCGTAGAAGGACCTTTTAAACCTGATTACTACAGGTACTAGTAAAGTAACATTTATTTTGAACGTCTTTGCGCGTAAAGCTAACTTTTCTGTTTCACCCTACCTATTAAGAGACAGATGGCTTAGGTGCAAAGACGTTTACTTTTTATATTCTTTTTCTTAATCCAGATAATTATATGACCATTCTTCTTACAGGTGCTACTGGAACCTTGGGTTCCAGAATTCTATTCTCGCTTTTAGAAGAAAAATGGGAGGAGATACAGCAGATTTACCTGCCCGTAAGGGAACGGAAATCCAACACTCCGGAAAGCAGGGTCGCAAAAATGCTTGCAAGCAGCTTTGCTCCAGATTTTATAAAAAAAAACAGCAAAACCATAGCATCCAAAATCACTATAGTACCCGCAAAAACATTGCTGCATCCGGAACGGTTTTTAGGGAACAATGGAATAAGAATTAGTCATTTCATACACTCTGCCGGACTGGTAAACCTATCTACTGCGCCAGAGGCAAAAACCACAATATTTGAGGAAAATTTAGAATTTACCAAACGTATTTTTGATAGGTATAAAGGGCTAATGGACAAGTTCATCTACATTAGTACCGCTTTTTCGGTAGGTAATGTAGAAGGGGTCATTTCAAATGATTACCTATCCAACGAACCAAAACGGCATAGAAACCATTACGAGGCCTCCAAATATGCGACCGAAAAACATATAACCCAGGCCGGTAAGGAATCGGGTATTCCCGTACAGATTTTAAGGCCAAGTGTCCTAGGCGGTAATATTTTGGATAGCCCAAGTTTCTTTATTTCCAAATACATGGTATTCTATTTGTTCGCCAAATTTTTTTATAGAAATACCTCAGAGGATAAGATTCGCATTACGGCCAACGCCGAAAGTGGTCTCAACATTATCCCGACGGATTATGCAGCAAAGGTCATTGTGGCCGTATTTAATACGGATATCGATCAGTTGAATATAGTACATTCCAAAACAACACACATCAAGAGCGGAATTTTAAAAATCCTAAAAACCGTAGACTTTAATAATTTTCAGCTGACCAATACTATTGTTAGCACCTCCACTGGCTTTGAGTCTAAATTAGAGAAATTCTACTATGACACTATTGGCGTTCACCTTACACCCTACTTAACTTCAAAACCTTGTGAATGGGACACAACGGTACTAGAAGACATTTTACCCATTCCGACGTATAATTTAGAGGACTATTTAGGAGACACCATTCAATTTGCAAAAATGCAGGGCTTTAAGGGGCAGCAATGGTAATTTTTAAGCAAGCATCTTTCTATAATTACTTTTCATTTTCCCAACCTTTCACGAACTTCGCATAAAAATTTAAGCTATGAGAATATTTGTAGATATGGACGAGGTGATAGCAGACACCTATGGCGCACATATAGAAGTTTACAATACTGAGTTTAAGGGACAACTTACTCCGGAGAAATGTGCTGGAAAGGAAGTTTGGCACATGGTACCCGATGCGCACCAGGACAGTGTTCGCAAACACGCTAGCCGCAGGGGTTTTTTTAGAGATTTAAGGGTCATACAGGATAGTATTACGGTCTTAAAGGAGCTTTCTAAAAAACATGAGATTTTCATTGCCTCTGCTGCCATGCAATTTCCAAATTCATTAGAAGAAAAGAGCGAATGGCTAGACGAGCATTTTCCTTTTATCCCATGGCAAAACCGAATATTATGCGGGCATAAACATATCTTAAAAGGCGACCTATTGATAGACGATCGTAGCTATAACCTAGAACATTTTGAGAATAGGGGCATCCTATTTACTTCACCACATAATATACATACCAAAGGTTTTGAGCGAGCTGACACCTGGCTCCAAATTGGAGAAAAACTGTGCTAAGATTAGCGAAGTCGGAAAGGCTTTTGAAATTAAATGAACCGTTCATCAAATCAAGATTTTTGTTTAGAATAGGCAGCAACCACACCAAAATAAGTTAGTCTATCTTTACAATTGCTATGAAACTACAGAGCTTTCTGATATTTTTTTCTGCCTGCTCCTTTATCTTTTTCGGATTGGGTTGTTTTTTCTCGCCTAAAATGAAAACAGAATTTAAAAGGTATGGTTTAGATGACAAACGATTTTTGGTCGGGACACTTCAGCTCACCGGAGCTATTGGTCTTATTTTGGGCTATTTCTTTAGTCCGTTGGTCTGCCTAGTTTCGGCTCTGGGCCTTTGTCTGCTAATGATATTGGGATTTGGGATTCGTTTAAAAATAAGGGACTCTTTTATACAGTCGACCCCGGCATTTATATATGCGGCGCTAAATGGCTATATCGCTTTTGTTATCATACAAGCTCTACAGGCTAACTGATTTCCTAAGTAACAAAAACAAGATAAACACACATACATAGAAAAAGAAAGGCGGGAAAGGATTTCTTTATCGGGTCCTTTATTTTTATATGCATTAGGATAGACCCTGTAAGCAACAATCCCAGACCAATGGCGGCAGGCTGCAAAAATTGAGGAAACCATATGGCCACAATCAAGGCAATGGCAAGTGCCACTTTGAGAAAACCTATAAGATAACAACTCCATTCCGGCAGTCCGTAGACTTCAAATTCTTCTTTTATAGTGGTTGCATTTCCACCACGCCATTGGGTAGATTTATTTGCTTGAATAAGCCAAACGTTCAAAATACTTAATCCTACAACCAGTTGTAGGGCAATAGTTATATATTCCATAGCAGTTCATCCTTAGGTAATAAAATTTCTGTTCTTTAAAGTTAATGACTAAAAACCAAAATGAACATTTTTTTCACTATAAATAATTGATCCAATACCTTTGAAAAAGCATGCGATGAGGAAGAATTCAGTAAAAAGAGCCCACAAAAAAAGCCCCCGTTTAAAAATGAGGGCTTTCGATTTTTAAAAAAATACGATTAAGCTTCAAAAGGCTCAATGGAAACAAAAGACTTTCCACCAGCTTTCTTTTCAAACTTTACAAGACCATCTACACGTGCGTGCAATGTATGGTCCTTTCCTGCGTAAACATTCTCACCAGGATTATGCTTTGTTCCCCGCTGTCTTACAAGAATGTTTCCAGCGATGGCAGCTTGGCCACCAAAAATCTTAACGCCTAAACGTTTCGATTCCGATTCCCTACCGTTCTTAGAACTACCTACACCTTTTTTATGTGCCATTTTTTTAAGGTTTTTGCTCCCGAATATCTACGGGATATAAAGTTATACTTATAGTGGTTTGTTGTTACGCTTTACCACCGTCTAATTCATCTTGCCATTTCTTAAGCTCGTCCCACTTACCTTCAGCAGCCAATTTAGCTTGGGCCGGCCATGTATCGGTAACGTGATTACCACGAACATCAGCAATGATCTCAGCAATCTTTTCGGATTTAGTTTTGGCCATTTCCGCAAAAGTAGAAATACCGGCAGCTATTAAAGTTTCAGCTATTTTTGGGCCAATTCCTTCAATCTTTTTTAAATCATCTGATTCTGCCTTAGCCGCTGCTTTAGGGGCCGCTTTCTTAGTTTCAGGTTTTACAGCTTCTTTGGCTGTCACAGCCTTCTTGGACGCTGCCTTGGCAACTGGCTTTTCCTCCTTTTTCGTAACATTCACTTTCTTTGCGCCTTTGGCAACAATAGCTTCAACCATGATTTCTGTTAAGGCCTGGCGATGTCCGTTTTTCTTTTTGTAACCTTTACGTCTTTTCTTATGAAAGACGATTACTTTATCACCTTTTAGGTGCTTAATGACTTTAGCCTCAACAGCGGCTCCGTCTATGGCTGGGGCGCCTACGGTTACGTTCTTACCATCATCCAGAAGAAGAACATTGTCAAAAGTTACCTTTTGGCCTTCTTCTGTCTGTAATCTGTGAACGTACACTTTTTGGTCTTTTGCAACTTTAAATTGCTGCCCTGCCATCTCTACAATTGCGTACATATTGTTAAAAATGTATAATTAAAACCTTTTGGATTTTTTCCAAAGGCGGGTGCAAATATACTTCTTATTGATTAATCTGCAAGGTTTTTTGCCAAAATTAGCTGTGCTTTGAACCCAAATTATTAGAAGACTTAAACAGCTGCATGAAAGTTAAGGTAAGTACCACAGTTGTGCTAAAGCCCATTACGGCCACTACAAAGAAAACTATAGCCTCAAAACTCCTGAATTCACCTGCCCATTGTACAGAAAGTTCTTCAAGAAAGCCAGGGTTCAATTCCGTAGAGTAAAAAGCAAAAAATAGGGTAAAAGCTATTGTTGCCATACCGCCCGTTGTTAATCCTGTAGTAAAACCAGAACTATATCTAAAAGATTTCCCGCTCTCCAATTTATAATATTTTATAGCCTCAAAAATTCCAAAACCAGTAATAACGGCATTGAAAAGGCTAAAGAATATATTCGTGTGCAATCCAACAAGGGATAACACAAGGAAATAGGCTATTAAACTTCCGCTTGTGGCTATGCCAAAGCGTATGGGCAAAGCAAATTTTTTCATACTATTTTTTTGGTTTTGCCTTGAAATTAAGTATTATTTATGAAAAACTACTTAATACCATGTTAAAGAAACCATCAAACTAAAGGGTGTTCATTTCAAAAACTAAAAGTCTGGTGCCTTTCGAACGAAAAATTATACGCATAGTACGAGTAAAAAAATTACCAATGGCTTTCCCTCTGCTATCTGCCTTCGCTAAGGCTCCACATGAGGTAATTTACTAGGAGCACGACCTTGCAAGCAAACCTCCCCACAAAGACAATTCTGCTCCTTTGGTCAAGACAGCGGCCGTTTACCATGTCGGTAGAATAGATAGAACAGCAGACAGGAACAGGAACGGGATATTTTTTTGAGCACTTACTATTTGAGGATACTGCAAATATTGAAAAAGTAAGCGATGGCAAACCGTGTAATACGATACCGGAACAGGAGGTAAACCGCAAGAGATAAACACTATGAAAATGCAAAGGCAGCAAACAAACAAAACGATGTTATTGGATAATTACAAAGAAATATCGGGCTATTCTGTTCTCTTTTAAATTAACGCAGAGTATGGGTCCACAGAATTTCGAATTTATCTTTACCGTGTTAAAAGTAAATGAAGCGGTTTTTTCTTCGGATTTTGTGATACATTGGATAGTGCCCCAGAATATTCCCAAAATAGGGATAAGATAGGTAACGGATACGGAAAAAACTGGAGAAGAATTAGTATAAGTTTACTGAACAGCACCTTGGCGATACAGGTTCCAATAAGGCAGATTACCGCAATATAGCCAAGGGAACTCCAAAAGAAATCCACTGCAATAACTGCTGCTTCAAAAGTTCCCGCAACGGGAAAAAGGGCCAGCCCCGGTAGCAGAATACACATAAAATTAACCACGGCAATGCCCATAGGACTCACCCCTTGCAGTTTACTTTTGATGATATTGGCATTACAAACAAAGCAAATCGTTGCAATGACCACCAAACTGGAGTACCAATAATTCTATTCTGGATTCATATTGCTACCAAAAAACACCAACCACAAAGGGCCCAATAAGCCTGTAAGAACTCCGAGTAACTGATTCATAGTAAATAAAATACCAAACGCAAAAAGCCCAACAAACAAATTAAACAAGGGTACTAAAGAATTTAAAACTGCCGTTACGCTGTTATCTATTTCGGTTTGCGCAAAACCGAAGAGGAACATAGGGAAAAAACTACCTACAAAACCGGACAGTGCAATCCACTTCCAGTACTCTTCTTTAGTGGTTTTCAAAGATCTGAACCCTATCGGTAACAAAAGACTTTCAGCAATGACGATGCGGAGCGAAACCAATTACATGGGTGTAAAGCCTACCAAACCCTTTTTTATCAATATGTAAGATGTTCCCCAAATAAAGAAAAGAACAATTAGGTACAACCATTTGCGTTTTTGTAAGCTCAAAGCGAATTTTATTTTTTTGCAAAAGTGAAGTTTTTTTATGACTAAATGGCGCCTGGAAAGACAACCTAGTTTTGATATCCGCATATGTTGGAATCTGAATAAATCCTTTCTACTTTTTTGATCAAAGGACAAGTGCGCAGGTGCGCTATAACAAAAGAAATATTTTTAACATCACGTAGCTAAGGGCATTTTCAATATTTGGTATCTTTACAAAAACAATAAGATTATGTTTGGCTCTATTGTCATTAAAAACACTTAATCACTCAAAATATGATTTCCAAAAAGATTTTTTTAGTGCTTTTTACCCTAGCTTTCTTTGTCCTTTCATCATGTAAGGAAGAAAAAAAAGACGAAGGTGTATCCCAAATGCAACAAGTGATGGCGATTCATGACGAAGTGATGCCCAAAATGGGGGAAATTGGTAAACTTGTTAGACAATTAAAACCTATTGTTGATTCTCTTGGATTGGATTCTCCACAAGGAAAAGCTATGCGCGACTTGCAAGATGCCAACAAATCTATGATGGATTGGATGCAAGGTATTGGCAAAAGATTTGATGCAGATGAAATCATGAAGGGCAAAGCACTTACAGAGGAAAAACAAAAATGGCTAGACGAGGAAGAGGAAAAGGTTAAGATGGTAAAGGATAAAATAAACTCTAGTATTGCGAATGCCGAAAAAATTCTGGGCAATATTAATTAAGTTCCTCCCACCAATTATTTTAACCTGTCTCTAACTTATTTATATAGATTGGAGTACCAATTTAAGGAGCCCTGATCGGCAGACCTAATTCCTCCGCTTTTTTGGAAAATCGTTCTATGGGTTCGGTCCAAGAATGTATGGCCAACTTAAATGAACCCCAATGATAGGTATTATTGCAGCAGTCCTAACCTCAATACCTGCTTGGGCTTCTTCCTAAGGCATCATATGCATCTCC
This sequence comes from uncultured Flavobacteriaceae bacterium, assembly GCA_963697395.1. Lineage (GTDB taxonomy): Bacteria > Bacteroidota > Bacteroidia > Flavobacteriales > Flavobacteriaceae > Maribacter. The sequence continues at coordinate 648,957 of CAVONX010000029.1, read as the reverse complement.
TTCCAAAGTTCGTTGTATTGTCCGCATTCAATCAAAGCGAAATCAAAAGGACCCAATCGCAACCCAATTTCCTTAAAATAAGGACTATACACGCTATCTCCACTAAAAAAATATTTTCTGTAAATAATGTAATTGTCTAACTGCTCTACCAGGTCTTCCCTTTATCCATAAGTCCCCTTCCTAAAAAATGTTGTGTCGGTGCATAGGTTAAGGTAAGTCTGTCCATAGTGGTGGAATCCCACCAATCCAATTCCGTTATGCGATTTGCCTCAACGCCCCACCCCCCTAAAGGTATTCCCAATCCCAGAGGGGTGTAAAAGCAATCTACCTTATCTTTTAAGGCTACTACGGAACCATTATCCAAATGGTCGTAATGGTGATAAGAAAAAATAACCGCATCTATGCGTGGCAATTGGGCGAGGGAAATTGGAAGTTGTTTACCAAAACGCGAACCCCAAAACATAGGATGTAGAGCTTTCTAGTTAGCAACCTCTAATGAATCCAAATAAACCAACTTAATGTATCTGTTATTGAAAGCATTGGGCTACTTACTCAAATATCCCTTAAAACTTTTAATAAAATCGCTTAATCCAAGACTCATTGAAACTTCCCCCAAGTTCACTAATTCGCCATTTTCAAAATTTTGGGAACCTTCATGTTTCTCCCGTTCCATTTTTGAAATGGTCCCTCCAAATTCTAGACTTATATTCAGGGACAATATGCCACTTGTAACAACGAGAAACAGTATACCCTTAAAAATTGCATAATTTTTCGAACTATATTTTAGTTTTTGTATTTAAAAAGGCAAATTGCCCACGTCAACATTTCCACCGGAAATAATAACACCTACTTTTTTATCCACGTACAAACGAGGATTTTCTTTTGCATCGCGCAGCAAGGCTGCTATGGTCACCGCACTAGATGGCTCAATGATAATTTTCATGCGCTCCCACACCAAACGCATCGCGGTAACAATTTCATCTTCCGTAACCCGCACAATTTTGGAAACATGCTTTTTAATGATAGGGAAATTCTTATCTCCCAAGGTGGTTTTGAGTCCATCCGCGATAGTGTTTACGGTATCGTTGCCTTCTATTTTTCCGCTGATCAAGGAACGGTAAGCATCATCGGCTTCAAAAGGTTCTCCACCAAGAACCTTACAATTGGTTCCAAAATGTGTTGCGGCTAAGGAAGAGCCCGCAATGAGACCACCACCCCCAACGGGACAAAAAATAGTATTCAAATCCGGCACTTTCATTAGTAGCTCCAAAGCGGCCGTGCCCTGGCCCATAATTACGTTTTCGTCATTAGAAGGATGTAAAAAAGTAGCTCCCGTTTCACGGCCAATCTGATCTGCCATGGTTTGGCGCGCCTTCAAGGTAGACTCACATTCATACATAATTCCGCCATACTCCCGTACCCCAATTTTCTTTATTTCCGGTGCAGAAGTCGGCATTACAATATGTGCGGTTATCCCAAGGCTCTTTGCGGCAAGAGCAACGGCTTGGGCAAAATTCCCAGAGGAATGGGTTACTACACCATTTTTTCGTTGTGCTTCTGTTAAAAGCAACATAGCGTTTGTGGCGCCCCTTATTTTATATGCTCCGGCACGCTGAAAATTTTCACACTTAAAAAAGACCGATGCGCCTATTATTTTGTTGATTGCACTAGAGGTCAAAACAGGTGTTTTATGAATGTAAGGCTGAATTCTGCCGTAAACGTCCAAGAGGTCTTCTTTTTGCATAGTGCCTTTTTTTTATTCCTTCCAGCGAAGGGTTTCCATAATGTTTCGGATATCGTTTTGAAGATAAGCCGCTGCGGGAAGAATAGAATCGTAATTGGGTTTCGTATAAAAGTAAACCGATCCCGTTAAAAAATGAGTGGTACTGTCCGTCACAAAGAATTGGGTCTGTGATGCTGCATTGCCCTGTACTTCGAACAAGGAACCGTATACTTTCGCATCGGGGTTTACAAAGGGTTGCTCTACAATATTATCTGCCTTTGCCGCATGTTCATAACTTAATCGCTTTGCGTCTTGGGTAAGTTTAGTAAGATTATCGGTTATGGGTATATAACTCAAAAATATAGCTCCCTTCATCTCTGGATATTCCAATGTAAATGCCATATCCTTATTTTCTTTTGGGATGGCACGTTTGTTATAATTAATCGAAAAATTAGCCGTTTCCAAGGTGGCCAACTGCCCTTGTGGATATTCTAAGCGTATCTGAGCTTTTGGTTTTGGGATAGGGGTTTCCTGCTGACAGCTTACCATAAAGATGGCAAAAAAAAGATACGGAACCCAGTGTTTATAATTCATGAGGAAGAGTGACTTTTATTTGCTTCAATCTTTTCTTATCAAGGCTTTCCACGATGAACCTATACGCCCCGAACACCACTTCTTCACCTCGTTTCGGGAAGCTTCCGGCTATTTCCAGCACAAAACCTGCAATAGTTTCCGACTCTCCCTTATTTTCTTCAAAATGGGTTTCATCCTCAATTTTTACCACCCTATAAAAATCCTTGAGCGTAGTTTTTCCCTCAAATACGTAATTAAAATCGTCCAATTTGGAATACACAAGGTCCTCATCATCAAACTCATCACTTATATCCCCAACTATTTCTTCGATTATATCTTCTAAGGTAACTATTCCAGACGTACCGCCATACTCGTCTACAACTACTGCCAAATGATTCTTTTTAGCTTGAAATTCTGCCAGTAAATTATCTAACTTCTTATTTTCTGGCACAAAATAAGGCTCCCGGATCAAGGTTGTCCAATTAAAGGTTTTACGGTCCAGATAGGGCAACAAATCCTTTACATACAATACACCGGTAACAGTATCTATGTTTTCTGAAAATACAGGGATCCGAGAATACCCATTCTTTTTTATTTCTTCCAGGACTTCTAGAAATTTCATTTGATCGTTTAGACAAAACATATCTATCCGCGGGCGCATTACCTGTTTAGTATCGGTGTTCCCAAAGGTAACGATGCCTTCCAATATTTTCTGTTCCTCTTTAGTCGTATCTCCATCCGAAGTAAGCTCCAATGCCTGGGAAAGATGGTCTATACTAAGGCTGGATTTTTCCTTTCCCAATTTATTATATAAAAAAATAGTTCCGGAACGCATAGGCAAACTCAGCGGCGAAAAAATAAAATCCAAGACTTTTAGCGGGTAGGCCATTAGGTGGGAAAAAGTCATTCTGTTCCTATTGGCGTACACTTTTGGCAAAATCTCCCCGAACATCAATATTAAAAAAGTAGCTACGACCACTTCCAACAAAAAACGAAGGGAAACAAGGCCAAAAAGCGTTTGGGTAATATTAGAAAACAAGGTGTCCCCTATAACATTAAACAATAATACAATACCAATATTTATGGAATTATTGGCAATAAGTATGGTGGCCAATAATTTCTTAGGTCTTTCCAATAAGGTAACAAGAATATTCCCTTTTTGTGTTTTTTGTTCGTTTATGGTATTAATTTCTGTAACGGAAAGGCCAAAAAGAGCTACTTCTGCCCCAGAAATTAATGCGGAACAACATAAGAGAACAACAAGTGCTCCAATGTTGAGTGCGAAAGAGCCGTCCATCACCAAAAAACTTAGCACATATAGTAAGGGGTCAGGATCCAATGGTCGGAATTTATATTTTTAAAAAGGAAGATCATCTTCCGGTTCAGGTTCGCTTAATCGTGTAGGTACATTTTGCTGGGTTGGCGCATTTTCCGTTGCAGTCGAACTGCCTGGAGATTGCTCTAGATTGCCTGCCATACTATCTTTTTTAGTGGTAAGGAAGGTAAATTCCTGTACGTGCACTTCCGTGGTATATCTGGTGTTGCCGTCCTCTCCCTGCCATTGCCTGTTTTTGAGCCTACCCTCAACGTAAACTTTATCTCCTTTGCTTAAATATTTTTCACAAACCTCCGCCGCCTTGTTCCGCACTACGATGTTATGCCAATCGGTGTTGGTTACCCTCTCACCCGTCTGCTTATTGGTATAGGTCTCGTTGGTAGCGATAGGAAACCTACCTATGCTCCCGCCACCTTCAAAATAGTGCATCTTAACCTCGTCCCCTAAATGTCCTATGAGCATTACTTTATTTAATGTACCTGTCATATTTTTTGTTTCTATGGTCCAAAAATACTAAAATTTAAATGCATTTATGAAAGTAGAAATTAAAACGGGAACGGGATATTTCTCTAATTCTACAACTGGCACTGCGTTCTTTAGAATCTCATCGATCTCAATAATCCAAAATTTTGTTACTAAATGCTGGTGGGACAATTTATGGATTACAACATCAGTATTAAATAAGGTAATATTAGGGTCCCCTTTCAGTTCCAAAACTTGACTATAATTTTCCGTAATGGCCTTTAAATCGAATTCCCTATCAGACTCCAACAAAGGAAACTCCCATAAATTTTGCCATATTCCCTTTCCTGTACGCTGTTCTAGCATTGTCCATTTTCTGCCGTTTACATCAACAAAAATAGGCACCAGATAATTAAAATAACGAGTTTTGATTTTGGTCTTCTTTAGTTTTACAGGCAAGCTATCCGTCCTTTTTTCTTTTACCGCCACACAACCCTCCAGTAGTGGGCAAGTAGAACAATCGGGGTTTTTTGGTGTGCACTTTATGGCACCAAACTCCATTATCCCTTGATTGTAATCCCTAACGTTGTCCACATGTAAAACTTCCTGAGCCAACTTCTTAAAGTACTTAATACCTTCTGTACTATTAATCGGTTTGTCAACGCCAAAGTATCTGGACAATACGCGGTAGACATTCCCATCTACCACCGCATGCCGTTCGTTAGAGCAGATAGAGGATATGGCACTGGCCGTATAATCGCCCACGCCCTTAAGTTTAATAAGTTCCTTATAACTGGCCGGAAATTGACCCCCATATTGCTCCACAACCATTTTAGCAGCGGTGTGTAAATTTCGTGCCCTGGAATAATAGCCTAGTCCTTGCCATAATTTTAATACGGTTTCCTCCTTTGCATTTGCCAAATCCGAAACCTTGGGAAAGGACTGGATAAAACTCAAAAAATAAGGTGTACCTTGAGCTACTCGGGTCTGCTGTAGGATGATTTCCGACAACCAAATTTCATAAGGATCTACTGATCCGCGCCAAGGGAGATCTCGTTTGTTTTTTCCATACCAAACTAGAATTTTATGTGAAAAAACCATGTACTATAATACTAAGCGATAAAAGTAGCAGTTTAAATACTTAAAATTAACCCTTTAGAAAGAAAGATTAAATTTAATTTATATATTTGCAACCCGAAAAAATACAGTAATTCTAATAACGAAAGATGACGAAAGCGGAAATTGTATCGAAAATCTCAGATAAACTGGGAATTGAAAAAGGAGACGTGCAGGCCACGGTTGAATCCTTCATGGAGGAAGTAAAAACTTCTTTGGAAAGTGGAGATAATGTGTACCTTAGAGGTTTTGGAAGCTTTATCATTAAAACAAGGGCGGAAAAAACCGGAAGAAATATTTCCAAAAACACAACTATTAAAATACCCGCCCACAACATCCCTGCCTTTAAACCGGCAAAAGTTTTTGTAGAAGGAGTAAAAAGCAACGTTCAAGTCAAATAATAATCTAAAAAATAAAGCTTTATGCCGAGTGGTAAGAAAAGAAAAAGACATAAGGTAGCTACACACAAGCGTAAGAAGCGCAGAAGAGCTAACCGTCACAAGAAAAAGTAGTTGTTATAACTACTTTTTCATTTTATAACGTTCATTGACATAGAGACTGCCATAATGAGTCTCGGCAGATTGATGAAAATCAAATCTGTTTCTAGCATTGTTTAATCAATTTGTCTGTGCTGAATATTATTAGTCAGACAAGTATAAATACATTCAGGTGAATAGAGAATTAATCGTAAGATCTAGTTCCCATGCCGTCGATTTTGCCTTATTAAAGGACGGAAAACTCACTGAACTTCATAAAGAAGAGGACAATAACGATTTCTCCGTTGGCGATATTTTTTTGGCCAAAATACGGAAACCGGTAACAGGGCTCAACGCTGCATTTGTAAACGTTGGGTATGAAAAAGATGCTTTCTTGCATTATCATGACCTTGGGCCACAGTTATCCTCTATGTTAAAGTTCATAAAACAAGTGAGTTCCGGAAAACTAAAGGAATATTCCTTAAAGGATTTTCCTTTCGAAAAAGATATTGATAAAAATGGCGTAATAACAGACGTTATCAAAGCCAATCAGTCCCTTTTAGTGCAAATTGTTAAAGAACCCATATCCACCAAAGGACCAAGAATTAGCTCCGAGCTGTCAATAGCCGGCCGCTATTTGGTAATGGTGCCTTTTTCCGATCGTGTTTCCGTATCTCAAAAGATAGAAAGTAACGAAGAAAAAGATAGGCTAAAACGTCTCGTTAAGAGCATTAAGCCAAAAGGATTCGGGGTAATAATAAGAACAGTTGCCGAAGGCAAAAAGGTAGCAGAACTAGACAAAGATCTAGAAAACTTGTTGGACAAATGGTCCACAATGTGTAAAAAATTACAGCGTGCAGCAACACCTTCAAAAGTATTAGTGGAGGTCAATAGGGCTTCCTCCATTCTAAGGGATGTCTTCAATGACAGCTTTACAGGAATACATGTAGATGATGCCGACCTATACAATCAAGTAAAAGATTATGTAGCAGAAATCGCCCCTGAAAAAGAGTCGATCGTAAAACATTACAATTCTCAAGTTCCGATTTTTGAAAAGTTCGGAATCGACAGGGAAATTAAAACATCGTTCGGTCGCACGGCCGCAATGAGCAAAGGCGCTTATTTGATTATTGAACATACCGAAGCATTGCACGTTGTAGACGTGAACAGCGGTAACCGTTCCAATAAAGCTAAAAATCAGGAAGATACCGCACTAGAAGTAAACTTACTGGCCGCTTCAGAAATCGCGAGACAATTACGTCTTAGGGATATGGGAGGAATAATTGTAGTAGACTTTATAGACATGGTTAAGGCGCAGCATAGAAAAAAGCTTTTTGAACATCTTAGGGATGAGATGAAAGATGACCGCGCTAAGCACAAAATTTTACCTCCGAGTAAATTTGGACTTATCCAAATTACAAGGCAACGTGTTAGGCCCGAAATGAATATTAAGACTACCGAGGAGAACCCGAACCAAAAAGGTCAGGAAGTAGAAGCTCCCATAGTTTTGATAGAAAAAATAAATGTGGATCTAGAACGACTTCTAAAAGGCCCCGCAAAGGACAGTAAAGGTATAACTTTAAACATACACCCGTTCATTGCCGCCTACATATCTAAAGGATTCCCGTCTATTCGCACCAAGTGGTTCTTGGAGCACAAAAAATGGATCAAAATACAGCCTCGGGATGCCTACACGTATCTGGAGTACCATTTTAAAAATAAGGACGGTAAAACCATTTATTAGTTTTAAATAGCATGTAATGCTCTTTAAAATGATTGTTTAATTATACTGATTTCGAATCAGAATATAATTAGTAAAGAACAACTTTAAAAAAAGCGACCTCCTAAGGAGGTCGCTTTTTTTGTTTATGCCCGATTGTAGCAATTTCGTTAACTTGCAAAAACGACTAAATTAGACTATTTAAAAAGTAAAGGAAAGTACTGAAATAAATTAATGACAAATACTACCGCTTACACCATAAAAGAAGCCACCAGAAAACTGGAAGGCTATTGTGCATATCAAGACCGTTGCCATAAAGAGGTGGTTTCCAAGCTAAGGGAGATGGGCATGATTTCCATGGCCATAGATGAAATCATAGGCCACTTGATAAGAGAGAATTTCTTAAACGAAGAACGCTTTGCCCGAAGTTTTGCCCGAGGGAAATTTAATATAAAAAAATGGGGCAAAAACAGAATCTTGAACGAACTGAAACAACGCGATATCACAAAATACAATATCAATTTAGCGCTAAAAGAGATTGAGGAAACGGACTACTTGGATACCTTAGAAAAGCTTGCTGAAAAACGACTAGGACAACTTACCGAGACCGATATATTCAAAAAACGAAAAAAATTGACAGATTATCTTTTATACCGAGGATGGGAGAGCGCTTTGGTATATGAGATAACTAAAAGGCTTGTACCTTAATATTCATTAGCTACCTCAATTTATATATGGGAGGAAACAAATTCCAAAGAAAAATAGTTTAAAACCAAGGGGCAACCCAGTTTTGCAAAAGGCCAAGACTCCTAGATATTGAACCTACTTTATCCTTCAATAAAAATGGGATAAATAAAACCTACCCTTTAAAATTCGTTAAGAAGAAACTTATTAAAACAGAACTGCACTAAAATATTCCAAATTAAAAAAGAGGATAAATGCTCTATGTTCACAGAACTAAAATAATCGAATACTACAAATTAAATACCGCTCCTATACCAAAAACAAACTGATTGTTAAGAAGTTGGGCAGCCGATAATGTGCTATTGTCATATTTTGCAAAAGGAATAGAAAATTCCGAAAAAATCCCAAAACCGTCTCCAAAGAAATATCGCGCACCTAGGTGCCCGCCAAATTGTTTTAAACTTAAATTAAGACCGGGGTAAATGTCAATATGGTCACCTAAGTCTATTACACTTCCCAAGTTGGCATTAAACCTTGCTACCAAGTTGATGCGATCACCAAAATCGGCATCAATAGCTTCATTTACGCCTAAAACATATCCTGTGGCAAGACCTATCGAAAAATTCTCTCCCAGACCTTTGTCATAAGACGCGATTATTCCAGTGCCGTTATCCTGAAAGCTGGCACCTACCTGAAACTTTGAATCGCCTTTTCCACTAAAAGCTTGGGCATTCATTGTGGCAACTCCAAAGATTACTAAAACGCCTACTATTATATTTTTCATGTTTACAATTTTATGGTTTGTGTTTTACGTTGCAAATATATTTAATTACATGGCATAAAGTGGACAAACTATACGGCAGTTCGTTCTATTGCCTTTTGATTTTTCCAATCAATCCATTTTTGGCCCTTCAACTTTCGCATCAAAACATCAAAATGACGCATAATAAAAATATTATAGGCCGCATGACCAAAGTTTAAAGGATTTCTGGCCAAAGCCCGAAGACTCATAGAGAAGCCAGGTGTTCTATATTTCATATAATGCCAATAGCCCTCTGGAATATAAAGCACTTCGCCATGTTTTATCGTTGTCCTGAACCCTTGCGCCTTTTTAAGAGCAGGCCATTGTTTAAAATCGGGATTAGAAAAATCGATACTCTCATGAGTTATGAGCGAATGGGGCACTTTATAAAGATGTTTGTTCTGTGATTGTGAAAACAGGATACATTCCTTTTCCCCTTCAAAATGAAAATGAAAGATATTGGCCAAATCAATATCGTAATGCATAAAAGTATGGGAATTCCTTCCCCCAAAGAAAAGCATAGGCACCTTCTTTAACAAGCGAATTCCAAAATCTGGATAACTAAAATCCTTTTGTAATTCTGGAACTTCCTTTAACACGTTCCAAAGAAAAATACGGTACTTAGTCGGCTCTTTTTTTAGGAGGTCAATATAATCCGCCATTTTCATAGTAGCGTGCGGCTCGTTAAAGCCGTCCTTATGCTGCACAGGACGGTCATCATAAAGCGGAACCAACTTATCCCCAGCTATTTCCTTCATATAGTCTAAGGACCACTTGGAATGTGCTTCCCAGCTACCTTCAAACTCCTCTATTACCACGGGCAATTGTGGTCTTAAATAGGAGGAAACAAAGTCTTGTTTGGAAATCGACTTTACCCTTGGAATTTCTACTAAGTTCAATAGCGCATAGATTTTAAGGAACGACAAATTTAGGGAACTTAGTTAAAAGAATATATGAAACAAATCAGAATGTAGGTTTAATCCGTCAATTTAGCCTTTTGTTTGGCCATTTCGTTTCGTTCAATTTTATGCCCGGGTCTGGTCCATTTGGGTTTTTCCCCTAAATTTTTATACGCAGATTCCGAAGCCTCAACGGTTTTTGGCTGTGAAATTTTTGTGAAAGCCTTTTGAGGGTTAAGACCTAAGAGCTTGAACATTTCCATGTCATCGTTTACATTGGGATTTGGGGTGGTCAACAACTTATCCCCAGCGAAAATAGAATTTGCTCCAGCAAAGAAACACATCGCCTGTCCTTCCCTACTCATTTGAGTACGGCCTGCAGATAGTCTTACCTGGGTTTCCGGCATTACGATGCGTGTTGTGGCCACCATTCGTATCATGTCCCAAATAGCTATTGGTTCAATTTCGGCCATGGGCGTACCTTCCACGGCCACCAAAGCGTTTATGGGAACCGACTCGGGTTGTGGGTTTAAAGACGATAAGGCCACCAACATACCGGCGCGATCCTCCAAAGCTTCTCCCATTCCGATTATCCCACCACTACAAACGGTAACGTTACTTTTGCGAACATTTTCAATAGTATCCAACCGGTCCTTAAATGCCCTGGTAGAAATAACATCCTTATAATAATCCTCTGAAGTATCCAAGTTATGGTTATAAGCATACAATCCCGCTTCTGCCAATCGTTTTGCCTGGTTTTCGGTAATCATTCCCAGGGTACAACAGACCTCCATTTCCAATTTATTGATTGTACGCACCATTTCCAGTACTTGGTCAAATTCCGGTCCGTCCTTAACATTTCGCCAGGCAGCACCCATACATACTCTGGAACTACCGGATGCCTTGGCACGCAAGGCCTGCGCTTTTACATGCGACACAGTCATTAAATCGTTACCTTCAATACCTGTATGATAGCGTGCTGCTTGTGGACAATACCCACAATCTTCCGGACAACCACCGGTTTTTATAGAAAGTAAGGTGGATACCTGAACCGTACTGGGGTCATGGTTTTTTCTATGGATGGTAGCAGCATCGTACAACAACTCCATTAAAGGTTTGTTATAAATATTTAGGATTTCTTGCTTCGTCCAATTATGTCTTGCTTCGCTCATAAAAATTTTGGTTGTAACTGAAGATCAAAAATAACTGAAATCAGATAGAAATAATAATAAGATTTTAGTAAATGGTATTGATAGTTAATAGTTCACCTCTAGATTTGGGCAGTTCTTGCCAAATATAAAAAACGAACCGTACTCAAAAATGAGCTTTAAAGGTTTTGCACAATTGGCTGGTCGTATAAAAAAGGTATCCGTATGATGGTCGCGCTAAATAAATTTAATCATTAGGCCACTCCATGTAACTATAAATAATTACACCCATTATGTTGATAGATTTTAAATGGAATTAAAATCTATTCAAATCAGGAAAATCAAATACCAAAAAGAAAGAAGGGGTAGCTATATTCCCCTAGTTTCAACTATTTCTTTAATAATTTCCTCACTTTCCCGATTGAAACCAGATGACATACTTCTGAGTTTTAAGAATAAAGAAAAGAATATGACCTTTGGATTTAATGTATAAAAGAAGGTTTTCACACTTTAAACACAGCTTATACTCCATCATAAAATCTCGAAATTCATTTTTTTATAGCCTATTCAAAAGATTCCCTATTCTTCCTTCTTCTTCGTAGCACCAGTTTTCTTAGAATCCACGGACTCTTCATCAACAGTAACATCCTTACCCTTCAAATACTCCGGCAACTGCATACCGGCCATGTTGAACATTTCTTGCAATGGCGGAACCGATTTGTACATCCCCGAAATAAAGTTGGCGGTGGAACTTTTCCCATCTTCCGTTTTAGACCCAGAATCCCAAACGGTTACTTTATCAATTTTTATGTTCTTAATGGCCTCGGCCTGTGTCCGTACCAATTCCGGTAATTTATCAGCAATCAATAAGAGTACGGCATCCTTTGGACTATTTCCGGCAGCCCTTACGATCTTATCCAGACCTTCTGCCTGTTTGGTCAATACTTCCAAAATACCTTGTGCTTCGGCCTGTGCCTTAAACAAAATAGCATCGGCCTCTCCTTTTGCAATACGTCTGGTTCGTTCTGCATCGGCCTCAGCATCGATCTCAACTTTTTTCTTATCAATTTCCGCAGGTACTACAATATCCGCCATTTGCGAACTACGCTCGCGTTCCGCCCTTGCTATTTCAGCATTTCGTTCCGCTGCATAGGATTCTTCCAAGGCTTTTGCCGTTTGTACTTTTTCAGATGCTATTGCCGTGCGTTCCGCTTCTGCTTCGCGCTGTCTCCTAAGTGAATCCGAATTGGCCACATTAATCTTTGCCAAGTTCTCCCCTTCCACTGCTTTTGCATTTGCAGCTGCAACTTGGGTACGTTCATCCTGCACCGCATTTGCCTCTCCAATAGATCCGTCCCTATTTTTCTCGGCAACAGACTTACGGGCGGCGTTGATGGCATGTGCTGCTGCTTCTTTACCCAAGGCTTCAATGTAACCGGACTCATCAACAATATCAGTAATGTTTACGTTGATCAGCTTAAGGCCCACTTTCTTTAGTTCCGATTCTACACTCTGGGAAATATTGGTCAAGAATTTATCCCTATCGGAATTAATTTCCTCAATATCCATAGAAGCCACCACCAAACGTAACTGTCCAAAAATTATCTCTTTGGCCAAATCTTGAACTTCCTGCATTCCTTGTCCCAATAATCGCTCCGCGGCATTTTGCATAATACCGGGCTCCGTAGAAATACCAATAGTAAATCTAGAAGGCACGTTTACCCTAATGTTCTGCTTGCTTAAGGCGTTTACCAGGTTTACCTCAATAGAAATAGGAGTTAAATCCAAATATTCATAATCCTGAATTACCGGCCAAATAAATGCGCCCCACCATGGATACACCGCGCTGAATTTCCTGTACCTACTTTCCCATAGACCACCAAAATACGATCCGACGGACATCTTTTATACCTCCTAATAAAGGAAATGATAATGATAAAAAAGAAAAGAATTGCGAAGCCAACAGCCAATAAGGAGGCACCGCCACCAAGTTGTAAGGGTAAAAGCATATGGTTATTTATTTAAAAGTTCAACAATTAAAATTCCGTTATCGGTCACGTCCTTTACACGTACCACGTCAGTTTGGCTTAAGTCCTTTGGTTCATCGGTAAGGGCCTCCAATTCCCGCAACGTGCCTTGTACATTAATACTTACCTTTCCTATCTTGGATCGGTTGGCGCCAATGGTCAAATACACTTCGCCAACTTGATTTAGCGCATTTTTAAGTTTTAAGGTGCCACTACTCTGTAATTTAGCGAGATAATAAAAAAAGCTGCCATTGCCGTCATCATTAAAAGTCCACAAAAAATGGAAATAGCTACGGTAAACCCTTTGGTAAGTCCGCCCTCCATACAAGCAATCCCAGACCAGCCAAAGATGGTAAGAAATCCCATTAAATTTTTAAAGGATAAAAATTGAAAGCCTATTCCTGTATCGCCCTCTATCTCAACATCTACGTCACCGCCGAAGTCATCTGCATCCCCGCCCAAAAGCGTCATGATAATTAAAACAATAAATATTACGGATGAAATAAGCGCAACGACCCAATAAATTTTTTCAAACAGCGATAAGGCTTCGAACCACTTGTTCCATATAAAAAGGTTTAGTTGGTTACTTGAAAGATGGTATTTTACATCTAAATCTTTAGAATATAAAATCTTTAATTTATACCGCATTCGGAGCAGCCAAAAGAATACTTACCGCATTGCCTCCAAAACCAACGGCATTTACCAATACTTTTTTTATGCTTTTAGGTGGATGTTGTGCTTTGATAAACGGAACATCAATCGTTTTTTGATGCTGCAGCATCAAAACGGCCATTTCCAAATTCAACATGCCCGATGCCCCGAACGTGTGCCCAACCTTCCACTTATTGGTAGTCAAAAACGGTGTTTTATTATTAAATACCTTTTTTATAGCTCTGTACTCCGTCTCATCTCCTTTTATGGTTCCTGGGGCGTGCATTACGACTACATCCACTTCGTCTGGCGTAATAGTCCCTAAAGCCATTTTCATGGAACGCTGAAAACAAAGGGCATCCGTAGAAATGGAAACATTATGTTCTAAAAGCTCTGTGGCATATCCTATCACCAATAATCATGGCCAAAGCATTTGGCACATTTCCTTTTTCCAAACAGGCCATAGCCGCTCCTTCTCCCAAAATCATCGTGTTTTCCGTTTTATTGAGGTCTAGGGCTCGACATGGATAGCTTTGGCTCAGCTCTACCGCCGTATTTTTCGTTTCTAAATTCTTGCTAGATTTTTGTTCTGCCCCATTTTTAGCATAAATCTTTAAGGCTTGCATTTGAGCGATGGTAAACGGAGTCAATGGTGCTTCGCTACCGCCTACCAAAAACTTATCGGCCATACCGCTTTGTAACCATGCGATGCCGTTTAATACCGCATGTAATGCCGTGGAACAGGTAATGGAATGTGAAATTTCTGGTCCTTGGGTCTGTAGATCGTGGGCCACCCATGAGGAAATATTTCCTAGAGTCGTATGTGGGTGAAGCTAAAGTAGCCGTCTTATTATTTTCTAAAAACTCCTCATGGTACTGTTCAAATAACGAAGTCGCCCCGCGCGAAGAGCCAATATTGATTCCAAAATTATCGGTGGATTTCCAGCCTGCCATACCTACCGCATTTCTTGCCGAATAGATGGCGTAAAGCACACTATCATCCAGTTTTTTGTATTTAGTATCCGATGCCCTTAAAATATCTATTAAATGTTTCAGATGTTCAGGAAGACACGCCACCAAATCCATTTTTCCGTTGAAGGATTGCTCCGTAAAACAATGTGCATCGTTCTGATAGTTCTCCCAAACTGTCGCCCAAAGTAGTACCTAAAGGAGAAATGGAAGCTATTGCGGTTATGGCTATTTTTTCTTTCAAAAATGGATATTAAAAGGTTTCCAAAGCTTCCAAAATGGCATCATAAATCTTCTTCAATTGGGCATTCGTAATAACAAAAGGCGGCAGTACATACACCGTATTCCCAAGAGGCCTCAAGATAACGCCCCGTTGCATAAAAAACTGATAAAGTTGGTCGCGCAGGTTGCCGTAGCGCTCCATCTCTATGTTCAAATCAATAGCCAAAATTACTCCCATACAGCGGGCATTACCGACTTTTGAATGGTCTTGAACCTCGGCCACAAAACGTTCGTGGGCATTTTTTATATACTGCCGCCGTTCCAAAATTTCGGGGGACTCCAAGAGATCTAACCCGGCAAGGACCGCAGCGCAACCTATGGGGTGAGCGCTAAACGTATGTGCATGGAAAAAGCCCTTTGACACCTCATCGCTTAAAAAGCGATCGTACACTTCATGGGAGCAACTGGTAATGCTTAACGGAAACATTCCTGCCGTTAATGCTTTGCTCAGACACATGATATCCGGTTTCTGCAGCATATTCTCCGAGGCGAAATTCTTACCTGTTTTTCCAAACCCGGTCATTATTTCATCTGCAATACAAAGAATTCCCGCTTTTTTGCACAGTTCCAAAAGGGCGTCCAACCCTTTTGCGGAATGGAACTTCATTCCTGCCGCACCCTGCACCAAGGGTTCATAAATGAACGCAGCGCAATTGTTCTTTTTAATGATATCCTGAAGTTGCGAAAGCACAAATTCAAAATTATCTTCTTGTGGTACGGGAATGCGTTCTACCTTTAACAAAAAATCCTCGAACGGGCCGTTGTAGGAGGAAAGTCCGGATGCACTCATTGCCCCAAAAGTATCTCCATGAAAACCGTCTTCAAAAGCAATTAGCGTATCCCTTTTTTCACCGTGATTATAATGGTATTGTAGAGCTATTTTAATCCCTGCCTCTACCGCAGTGGAGCCATTATCGTTAAAAAAAATCTTCGCTTGGTTGTTTGGTAAAAGTGGTAACAATCTTTCAGATACTTGTACTGCGGGCTCATGGGTAAAACCACTAAAGAGCACAAAATCCAACTGCTTCGTTTGGGCGCTCATGGCATTGATAATATGTTCGTTGCCATGGCCGTACATACTGGTGTACCAAGAAGCAATACCATCTATGTATTCCCGTCCTTCCTCGTCCCAAAACACAGCACCTGCCGCTTTAACAATGCCCAAAGGAGACGCTGCCGTTTTATGTTGGGTCAACGGATGCCAAAGGTGTTTTTTATCTCTTTCGGAAAGATTTTTCAATTCAGGCTATTTTGTTGGATGAGGTTTTACGTATTTTGCAAAGATGGGAAATAATTTACTTCCGCACTCGAGAACAGAAGCACCAGGCCAAAAATTACTCAAGATAACAACCTTATAAACAAGGTAGATTTTATGTTTAAAGCTAGTTTAGGATTTCTTTCTGGTAAGCTGAAAAATGGTAATGACAAAACGGTTCTAGTAAGCCTTCTGGTCATGGCCCTTTTTATCAGGTTTCCTTTTTTTTTCAGGGATTATATAGATCGTGACGAAAGCACTTTTATCCTTTTAGGCCAATCTTGGGTAGATGGTTTTCTGCCATACATACAACTATGGGACCTAAAACCGCCGTTAACCTTTGCGTTCTTCGCCGCAATTATAGCCGTCTTTGGAAAAAGCTTTATTGCCCTGCGAATTGCCGGAACCTTGTTGGTTGTTAGTACCGCTTTTTTTACCTATAAGCTAAGCACAAGGATTACCAGTACTAAAATTGCACTGCTTACAGCTTTTGGCTGTATTGGTCTGTTAAGTTTGTTCGGCAGTCTACAAGGTGTCATGTCCGAACATTTGTGCATGGCATTTTTTACACCGGCACTTTACCTATTGGTTTCAAAAAAGAGTAGCGGGTGGTTTTTTTTGGCGGGACTTCTTATGGGTATCACCGTGATGGTGAAATTGAATATGGCCTACCCTATTCTCTTATTGGGATTGTACTTATGCTACCAAGTGGTTAGGGCAAAAAAAATACGTTTATTTTGGAATACGTTGCTTTATGGAATGGGAACCATACTCGTAATTCTTGTTACGATACTGCCGTATTACCTTAATGGAAATAGTATGGTCTGGTGGGAATCCGTCGTCTTAGCGCCTTTGGAATATACCGGGGCACGAAGATATCCTATCCTTAAATTAGCTCCATTTTTTCTTATTGTTACCAGCTTCTTACTGTTCGCATGGAAAAAGAAGTATATCGATTTTAAAGATAACAGCGTCATATTTTTAGTAATCGCAATCGTAGGGGTTTTGCTATCCTTTTTTAAAGGTGGCCGCATCAACGGGCATTATCTAATTCAGTTACATCCCATGTTTGCCATATTTTTAGCTGTGACAATAAGTGGCATATTGTCGCACTATAATCCAAGAATTCCCAAGACAGCTCTATTACTATTATTTTTAATACCCGTGGAAAGTTATTTGGAATATGGCAATATTGTAAAAAACAAGGTACGCTATGGAACATTTTATAATGGTGAAGGCTTTACCGTTCCCGAATATATTTCCAACAATAATCTAGAGACTAAGAACATTTTTTTTCTAGATTACCATATAGGTTATTGGAATTTAGGAAAACTACCCCCTACTAAGGCGGCAACCCACCCAAGTAATATTTGCAGAGACGAACTTTTTCCTTTTTTCCACAATCCCAGAGCAACGTCTGTAGAAGAATTAAAATATATTATGGAAGACCTACGCCCAAAAACGGTAATTCTACGAAAAGGCAAACGTATTTTTGACAAAAAGGAAATTGAAGAAAACGAATATATCGACGCTTATTTGGCAAAGCACTATAACGTGCTTGCTGTGGTAGAAAATGCAGAGATCTTACAACGGCTAGAGGGTTTCTAAAATATGTTGAAATTTGTCTGCATAACCTTTTATAACCTCCTTATTAAAATGGGCTTCTTCGTTGATTCTGCCAATCAAAGAAACACCTGTTTTATGTAAAATAATATTTTCTGTATGTGGGTTGGCGTTACCGCTGAACAGGACGGAGACATCATACCCCTTTTGTTGCAGCCAGCCAATGGTTAAAAGGGAATGATTGATACTCCCCAAGTAATGCCTGGAAACAACGATAACCTTGTAACCGGGCATAATAATGTCGAACATGGTGTCCTCTTCGTTCAAGGGCACCAATAATCCGCCAGCACCTTCTATGACCAAGTGGTTATCCGTTTCCGGTTCATTTATATGAAAACGGTCAATATGTATACCGTCTATTTCCGCTGCTGCATGCGGACTCATAGGAGTATTAAGCTGGTAGCTGCTAGGGTGTATTACCGTTTTGGTATTGGAGATTAGGCTTGCCACTTTATGACTATCCGTATTGTCTAAATCGCCTGCTTGTACCGGTTTCCAATAATCGGCATGTAAGGCTTCTGTAATAATGGCCGAGGCTATAGTTTTACCTACTTCTGTAGAAATACCGGTTACGAAAATTTTTTGCATGCCTAACTGGGTTTTGTAATTATCCCACAATTTAAACACTTATATTTTCTTTTTTCAAAAAATGGGAAAAGTTTATAAAAAATCCCCTTCCTGTTATAAAATGCTTCTGATTTGGTAGCCTTGCAATTGGGACACACGATGGGATTATCGTTATCATCAACGGCATAGGCACGTACTTCGTTGTAAATACCCAAGGCCCTTTCCTTATCGCTAGTGTACACCAACAACTTAACCCCACCTATAGCATTACTTATGAGCGGATCTGAATTTAAGGTGTTCTCGTCTCGTAGAAATACGGGGATACCTTCAGATTCCAGTTTTCCCTTTAAAATCTGTACATCTGCCGCATACTCAAAAGACGCCAACTTATAAAAGGTTTCTTTCATTCTATTTTAGATACGTAGACAACAATTTCAAAACCAGTCCCATCTCCTCTTTTGAATTATAACTGTGTATGCAAAAACGCAAGCGTTCCTGGCCCTCCGCTACAGTTGGGGAGAGAATTGCCTTGGCCCCAAAACCGTTATCTATCAGTTTTTTTGAAACCGATTTTGCCTTTCCCGCACCAGGCAAGATACAAGATTGTATAGGCGACTCACTAGCAATGAAGTGCTTTTGTAAACCTTGTGCCCTTAATTCCTTTTTAAAATAGGCGATATTTTCGGTCAACTTTAGCACCTCCCCATTTCCCGGAAAGGGAAAAGAATTCATGGGCAGAAATAATAGTGGCCAAGGTGTGTGGCGTAAGTGCCGTGGTATAAATAAACGGTTTTGCGAAATTTATTAGATATTCCCTTAATTCGTCAGAACCAAGAATGGCGGCTCCATGGCAACCAAAGGCCTTGCCAAAGGTAACCGTTCTAGCAAAAACGTCTTTTTCCAGTTTTAGCTGCGGTATAACACCGTTACCCTCGTGCCATGTACCCCTACCGCATGAGCCTCATCTACTACTAAATGATAGCCGTTAGTCTTGGTATATGCTGCCAGTGTCTCTTAAATCTGGCGTATCACCGTCCATAGAAAAAACACTCTCTGTAACTATGTAAATATTCGCATCGTCCGCCAATTGGCTTTTATTGGCGTTCAAACCGATTTTTTCATTTAGGCTATCCAAATCGTTATGGGAAAAATGATAGGATTTGGCATGGCTCATGCGTATGCCTTCACGAATACTGGCATGTATTAATTCGTCATAAAAAATATAATCCCCCCGTTGAGGCACGCAGCTAAAAAATCCCATGTTGGCATCGTAACCGGAATTAAACACCAAGGCGGTATCGGCACTATAAAAATTAGCCAACAAAGGTTCCAAAACACCGTACAATTTGTGGTTGCCAGAAAGTAGGCGTGAACCACCTGCGCCGTTTGATGCTATGCCTTGGTTGATAAGCAACTGAAACGTTTTAGAAAATAGGTCTTCATTTTTAGCAAAACCCAAATAATCATTGGACAAAAAATCTATGTTGCCTTGTATAGCAGATAGTTGACGTAACGTCTGGTCCTTATCTCTGGCCGCGACCATCTTTGCCAGTTTTTCTGGAAATTGCTTCATGCGACAAAAATAATCTTTCTGTTGAATCATTGTTATAATAATGATTCAATTGGTATAGGAAATTCAATTGTATTCTTCATTCTTTCGGAATTTGTATAATCAAGTGAAAAATCGTTAAATATTTCATATTAATATTTTGATTTTTAGTTAGTTACATAGACATAACAAATCCCAAAATTTGATTAAAATAAGTTTTTAGAGTGCTTTATGTTTAAGATAAAAACTAAATTCGCACTTTATTAATGAATTTTCCTACCTTAAATAAGGTAATGTGTAGGAATTTTTAGAATTCAAATTTGGATTTCATGGGGCGGAATAGCATAAAGAATAACAAAAGATTACGGACACTGGCATCCTATAATCTGCTAGATACACCCCCAGAAAAGCTATATGACGACATTACCCATCTTGCAGCCTCCATCTGCGATACAGAAATAAGCCTTATAACCTTAATAGACGATACCAGGCAATTCATTAAATCCCATCATGGTATAGATGTTAATAAAACCGGATTGGATGTTTCATTCTGTAAGCAACTGATATGTGAAGATATTGATGAATTAATTGTATCCGACACAAAAAATGACCCGAGATTTCGAGATCACACGTTTGTAATTTCCGGTTCAAAAATTTCTTTCTACGCAGGATTTTCCTTGAACGCACCAAACGGAAACCGAATAGGAGCTTTATGCGTGATAGATAGAAAACCCAAACGGTTAAATGAAAAACAAAAGACATCTTTACGAACCTTGGCGCAACAGGTAGTTCAATTATTTGAATTACAAAGAATTAAAATTGCGTACACAAGTCAAGAAACTAAACACAAAGAAAAGGACCGCCTTTTTAAAAGCATTGTAGAATCCAACAGGATTGGGCTTTGGGAATGTGATAAACAAACAAATTTTGTCAAATTCAACAAGGAAGGAGCCAATATAATCGGTTATGACAGTCATGGTCCAAAGGAAATAACAAAGGACAATTGGGAAAAACAAATTCACTCTTCTGATCTACCTATTTTAAAAGAAACACGAGAGCGCTGCTTTGCCAATGCAAAAGAAGTATATGATATTTCTTATAGAATGTTTCATAAAGACGGAAACCTAATCTGGGTTCAAGAAACGGGCAAGATTACGGAATGGGACTTTGAAAACGAACCCAAGTCATTGCAAGGGACTATTAGGGATATTACCGAAAAGGTAACCCATGATACCGAATTGGAGAAGCTTAAAAACAATCAAGAAGCCCTTATCAATGGAACGAAAGACCTTCTATGGTCTGTAGATACGGATTTCAAATTAATTATCGCCAACAAGCCATTTGAGGAGGTAATGAAGGCACAACTGAAACGTAAAATATACAAAGGAGAGTCCGCACTACCTAAGGAGTTTAGTAAAAAAACCATCGGAAAATGGAAATCGTATTATGCGAGAGCCATGAAAGGTGAACAGTTTACTATAAAAGAGAAGATGGAAGATTTATCTAAACCTTCCGCAACGTATGGCCTTATTTCCCTAAGTCCTATGTACGATAAAAAAGGGATGCTTTTAGGCGTTTCCTGCTTTTCTAAAGACATAACGTACGAGGTTATTGCTCAACAGGAGATTCTTACTGCCAAAGAAAATTTGGATAAGATCATGGATACCTCTTTGGATATTATTTGTACCGTAGATGAGCAGGGCTATTTTTTAACGATCAATACTGCCTGTAAGAGAATATGGGGTTATGAGCCTAAAGAAGTTGTTGGCAAAAAATATACCGACTTTGTTTATCACGAAGATATAAAAGCCTCAGAAAAAATAGAAAAAGATATTTTTTCAGGAAAAAAAATTAAAAATTTCGAAAACAGGTATGTCCATAAGAAAAAACATTTAATTCCCATGCGGTGGTCTGCGAATTGGGACGAGGACGAAAAAATAATGTACTGCATTGCAAGGGATAATTCCGAAAATAAAAAAGCAGAACTACAAATGGAGCGAAGTGAACGCCGTTTTAAAACCCTTGTACAGGAAGGAACGGAACTTATTGCCATTTTTGACCAAGAAGCCAACTTTAGCTATGTAAGCCCTACCTCCAAGAAAACCCTAAAGATGACGCCGGAGTCGCTCTTGGGCACCAATGCTTTTACCCATATACATCCAGACGACCATGAAGCTGTGTATACACAGTTCTTGGAAACCCTAGAAAATACACAGGTATATATAAGACCATTCAGATTTAAAAACGGAGAAGGAAATTGGCGTTGGCTTGAGACTATTGCCACAAATCAAATAGAAGAACCTAGTATACAAGGAATCGTGGCAAACACAAGAGATATAACCGATCGTGTGCTATACCTTAAAGCCATAGAGGAACAAAACAAGGCATTAAAAGAAATTGCTTGGAACCAAAGCCACATAGTTAGAGCCCCTGTGGCCCGGTTAATGGGCCTTATAGATTTGATTAGCGAAGATGGAACGGACGGATTGGAAAATAGACGAATTCTTAATTACATAAAAGCTTCTGCTGAAGAGATAGATGCCGTAATTAAAAACAACGTAGAGCGAACAAGCAACATAATAGATATAGATAAGATGTAATGAGTTACGAGATAGTGCTGGTCGAAGATGATCCAATTTTTACTTTCCTACTTCAAAAATCCCTTCTGGCAGCAGACCTTAAGGGAAATTTACACAGTTTTTCTAACGGCCAGGAGGCCATGACTTTTTTTAAACAAGAATACACCATAAAAAATAATTACGTCATTTTTTTAGATCTTCGTATGCCTGTAATGGACGGATATGAATTTATGAAAACCTTTGGTGCCTTAGCCGATGTGAGTAATACTGTGGTATTTATATTAACATCGTCTGGTTATCAAGAGGACATGGATAACCTTAAAGAAAATCCTTTTGTTGCAGAATATATTACAAAACCCATAGGACAAGCTACTATAAAAAACTTAAAAGATATAATAGCGGATAAGTTTGACGGAAATGGCAATTAGCGGCTCTTATTTGTCTCCTATTTAGTAAACTCGTATTGGGACCAACATAATAATTGGCGTTGTGATATAGTATAAAACGCTTTACTATCTTAGCTGAAAATCAGTATAAATGCGTACTCTAGTTTTTTCCCTATTTCTCTTATTCGCAAGCCTAACAACAAACGGCCAAACAAATTCCTATACTATTTCATTTGACAACGCCGTACATCATGAAGCCGTTGTAGGGGTAATTTTCCAAAAGGTGGAGACAGACACTTTAGAGGTGCGTATGAGCCGTTCCTCTCCCGGCCGATATGCCTTGCACGAATTTGCGAAGAACGTTTATGATTTTAAGGCAACGGATAATAACGGAAAATTACTCAACGTCTACAGAAAAGACCCTTATTCGTGGCTTATCTCTGGTCATAATGGTACGGTAAACATTGGCTATACCCTTTTTGCCAACCGTGGGGACGGCACCTATTCCCAAATAGATGAAACACATGCCCATTTAAACATGCCGGCCACCTTTATGTACGCCCCATCGCTTAGCGACAGGAAAATTGAGGTCAATTTTAAGGTGCGGGAGGATTTGGCGTGGAAAGTGGCCACACAATTACCGCTGGTATCCGGCACCCTATATTCCGCACCGAATTTACAGTATTTTATGGACAGCCCTACCGAAATAAGCAATTTTGGATTACGAGAGTTTAACGTTGATGGACAAAACGTACGCTTGGCCCTACATCATAACGGTACCGAAGAAGAATTGGACACCTATTTTGAAAAAGTGAAAAAAGTGGTCCTACAACAAGAGCAAGTATATGGAGAACTGCCCAAGTTCGATTATGGGACATATACGTTTTTGGCCTGCTACATACCAAATGCTTCGGGTGATGGTATGGAACATAGAAATTCCACTATTTTAACGAGTACCAGAAGTCTAGCAAATGGTGGCATGGAAGGTAATATTGGTACGGTATCGCACGAATTTTTCCATGCGTGGAACGTGGAGCGTATTCGTCCAAAATCCTTGCAGCCCTTTAATTTTGCTGAAGCTAACATGAGCGGCGCACTTTGGTTTGCCGAAGGTTTTACCAGTTACTATACCAACCTTATACTATGTCGTGCCGGACTCATGACGCCAGAAGAATATGTAGAGGGACTCGCAGGTACTTTCAATTATGTCTGGAATTCCCCTGCCAGACAATTCTACAATCCCATTGAGATGAGCTACCAAGCTCCTTTTGTAGACGCCTCTACGTCGGTTGATCCCGTAAACCGTGAAAACACTTTTATATCCTATTATTCTTATGGTAGCGTTCTAGGACTGGCACTTGACCTTTCCCTTAGACAGCAAGGCCTTAATTTAGACGATTACATGAAATTGGTATGGCAAACCTATGGTAAAGAGCGAAACGCCATACACGATAGAGAATCTTCAAGAAACTCTTAAACACCTATGCTGGAAAGATTTTGGGGATGATTTTTTTCAATGAGCTACATCTACAGCAGTGGAATGCCAAATTATAAGGAACTCCTTGCCTCACATGGTGTCCTTTTACAACAAAATACAAATCTAGCTTACTTTGGTGCTGCTGTAAAAATAAATGATGATTTGAATGGTGTTCTTACCAGTAATCCCAAGATTGGAAGTCCGGCGTACAATGCCGGTTTAGATAAAGGAGACATCCTAACCAGTATTAACAATAAACCCTTTCCTAATGGACAGTCTTTTGATGATTTTGTAAAAACCCAAAAAGTAGAGGACTCCCTCAATATCGCATATGAGCGATACGGTGTCAAAAAAAATACTCTGGTCATATTGGAGCCAAATCCTGAATATAAAATACTATTGATGGAAAAAGAGGGAGAAGAGCCAACTAAAAAAATGCTTGAAAAGAGAGCCAGCTTGGTTGAAAATCAATTAGTCCTAACCAACCAACCCTTAAAAATAACCTAATACTTATTTATTGGTTCCTATCCCTATAGTAAACACCATTTCAGGATAATCCTATTTCCTTTTAAATTTTTCTACAAACTATCTTCTCCATTTGTTTAAAATTAAATCAGTAGCTACAGGGTAAAAAGTCAGTAATTTCAAATTTAATTATTGTTTATCAATAATTATTTTATATTTGTTATTGTTAAACAATAATATATATGAAAAACCTATCGAGCTCCTTTAAATTACTTGTCTGTTTTTTGATTTTCAGCCTGTGTAGAAACGCTTTTAATTCAGCTTAGTATCCCTAACCAAATTACAACATTCACAAATCGTTTTTCCGTTAACGGAATCTTCCGAGTATGGCAGCTAACATTTGGTCGCTACTTCCATTTACAATTGTTGAAGCATCCATTCCTTTAAGTTATATGTTCCTTGCTGCTCCATACTCTATTTCTGAAAGACCTTATACTCCGTAAGTATTCAAAGTCCTTTTTTGCTAAACAAAATCGTGAAATTTTACCGAATCGTTGGTAAAAGAACTGATTCACTTTGCCTACTTGGAACTTTGTTCCCTTAAGGGTCTTGGAAAACTCCTTTGAAAAAGTTTCAGTGATTCGGAGAATCCACGGCATATAATTTGGGACGCAATCTTGGTGCTGCTTTTACAGATAGGATTCCTTTGGTACTTATCGCGTTCTTTGTATCAACATTGCATAAACTAATTGAGGTGGATATCAACTTCAAACAGAAAACGATTTAACCATATAATATTGCTAACACAAATCAAAATTTCGGTCTAAAATCCTTCTCACACCTATTTATTCTTTACTTCCAGAATACTAACATTTTGTTTATTGTATTTCTATTATTCCTATTAGTTTCTTTTATGACAGAAAATTATCAATTGATAAAGACAGATTTGAAATCAAAATTCCGCTCACAGAAATGTATGTAAAAGGGTTTTATCAATCTAACATTATTATAACCATTTCACTTACCTTTTCTGTTATATTTTATTTTTCTATCGTTTATCTGAAATTTTTCGAACATTTAAATCCGAGATATATTTACTCAAAACAGCGGTTAAAAGCATTAAAGTATTTTGCCCTATCTTAACTTAATATGGCTCTCCCCTAGTATTTATCTATATTCATTATTTTAGTATGCAACACGTAATTCAGAACTATCCACAACCTATTTACTACATGTTATCCTTGGTATCGTTGCCTACTGCTTTATTGCTTCTAGTGTTTAAGAAAGGATCATCAAGTACAAAAGAAAACGACCTAACCATATAACATGGGCATCATTGTAAATCTAGACAAGGTATTGGCAGACCGAAACGTAAAAAGCAAAGAACTGGCAGAAGCCATTGGCATTACCGAGGCTAATCTTTCCATTCTAAAATCCGGAAAGGCAAAAGCGGTACGGTTTTCAACCTTAGAAGCTATTTGTAAAGAATTGAATTGCCAGCCCGGAGATATTCTAGCGTTCCAAATAGACTAAATGAAAAACCCCAACGCTTTTGAAAACTGTTGGGGTCTATAATGTTATTTAGAGTTCCCTTTGCGGGGTCTTAGGATACTAATCCGCCAATACAATTACCTTGTTATCCTTTAATTCGATTGTACCGCTAGAAATAGCAAGCACGGTCTTACCACTAGCATCCTTAGTAAATTTACTTTGGTGCTCCTCCTTTACTGTAATAGCACCCTCTACCTTAACATTGCCTTGTTGCAACAATGAAACTATAGGTGCATGACCTTGCAACATTTGAAACTCCCCGTTTATTCCGGGTACGGTTACCGATGTAACTTCTCCAGCAAATAAAGTGGCTTCCGGTGATACGATTTCTAGATACATATTTTTTAGTTATATGTTGTGGGTTATGAGTTGCAGTCTGAACTACATAATTACTATAACCCTACAAACTGGTTTAAGCTTCCGCCAACATTTTCTCTCCAGCTTCAATAGCTTCTTCAATAGTTCCTTTAAGGTTAAAGGCAGATTCTGGCAAATGATCTAACTCACCGTCCATAATCATATTAAACCCTTTTATGGTTTCCTTAATATCAACCAAAACACCTTTAAGTCCGGTAAACTGCTCGGCTACGTGGAAAGGCTGTGAAAGGAAACGCTGTACACGTCCTTGCCCTACCTACGGCCAATTTATCTTCTTCGGACAATTCCTCCATACCAAGGATGGCAATAATATCCTGTAATTCTTTATAACGTTGCAACAACTCTTTTACACGTTGTGCACAATCGTAATGATCTTTTCCTAAAATTTCGGCCGTCAAAATCCTAGAAGTAGAATCCAATGGATCCACCGCTGGGTAAATACCCAACTCCGCAATCTTACGGGACAATACCGTTGTAGCATCCAAGTGGGCAAATGTAGTTGCAGGAGCTGGATCCGTTAAATCATCCGCAGGAACGTAAACCGCCTGTACAGAAGTAATAGAACCTCTTTTTGTTGAAGTAATACGCTCTTGCATGGCACCCATCTCCGTTGCCAAGGTTGGTTGATAACCTACCGCAGAAGGCATACGACCTAAAAGTGCCGAAACCTCTGAACCTGCTTGGGTAAAACGGAAAATATTATCCACAAAGAACAAGTACATCCTTTCCTTGTCCTTCACCTGCACCGTCACGGAAATACTCCGCAATGGTCAAACCTGAAAGGGCTACACGTGCACGTGCTCCGGGAGGTTCGTTCATTTGACCGAAAACAAATGTAGCTTTTGACTCCTTCATCGCTTTTTTATCTACTTTGGACAAATCCCATCCGCCTTCTTCCATAGAATGCATGAAATCATCTCCGTATTTTATAATACCGGACTCCAACATCTCACGAAGCAAATCGTTTCCTTCACGAGTTCTTTCCCCTACTCCTGCGAATACGGAAAGACCACCATGTCCTTTGGCGATGTTATTGATCAATTCCTGAATTAGTACCGTTTTACCAACACCTGCACCACCGAACAATCCAATCTTACCACCTTTTGCATAAGGCTCGATCAAATCGATTACTTTGATACCTGTAAACAATACTTCCGTAGATGTAGTTAAATCTTCAAATTTTGGAGCTTCCCGGTGAATTGGCAATCCATCTTTACCTGCTTTAGGCAAATTACCTAAACCGTCAATAGCATCTCCAATTACGTTAAATAAACGACCATAAACATCATCACCTACCGGCATTTGTATCGCAGCTCCTGTTGCCACAACATCAGTCCCTCTACTTAAACCATCGGTAGAATCCATAGATATGGTTCTAACCGTATTTTCCCCAACATGAGACTGTACTTCCAATACCAATATGGACTTATCCTTATTGACGATTTCCAAAGAATCATAGATTTTCGGAAGGTCTGCTCCTGATTGAAACTCGACATCAACCACGGGGCCAATGATTTGCGAAACTTTACCTGTAACTTTTGACATTACTATTCTGTTTATGTATTGCGTTTAAACTCTGCTGAAAAATGCTACTATTTTCAGGCTGCAAAGATATGTCTTTAGATTTTAATCGAAAACTGTTTTTTGGCTTTTTTAAAAAACAAAAAAGGCGCTCTATGAGCGCCTTAAGTATCTTACAAAAACTACTTTACTATTGTAGTGCAGGAGAGTAATTGGTTGGGTAATTACCAATATTTACCAAATTCCCTGATGCTTCAAAATTACTGCCATAGGTAGCATCAATGGCCTTCATAAACTCGTTTGCCAGAAGCGCATAACCTCTAGCCGTTGGATGAATCCCATCAAGTGAAAAAGCACTGCCGAAAACCAAATTTGAGGCTAAGGTATACTGACCGCTTGTGAGGCCACCATTTGCTATTTGATTAAGGAGGGCATTAGCATCTACAAAAGCCAATCCGGCTGCAGTTACTGCAGATTCAATTATATCATTAAAAGCGGCAGTTGCCACAGCAATTTCTTGTTGTTCGCTTGGTATAAGCACCCATTTGTCTGCCAACGGAAGTGTTATCCCTTCCACAGCAAACTGCCCAGCTAAAGTTTGCGACAAACCTTGAGCCATTAAACCTTGCATTACAGTTGTATTTACTTGACCAATAACCGCAGAGGCAGGTAACACAAATAAATCTTCGGCAGTGGCCTCACGTGATTGTCCATAGGTACTTCCTAACAAGCCCGCTACTAATGGAGCTGCCTGCGCTGGCAATCCAAATGACTGAACAAAAGCTGGAAATGTCGGACTTTGAAGTAAAACACCAGCAATCTCAGCAGATAGATCAGGCAATGTTTCGTCCCTAATAATTACCTCGCTTGCAGCTGTAGTCGAAAATTGAATGGAGCGTTCCGCAGCTGAAATAGCAGGGTTTACACTCTCCAAAAAGGCATATACCTGATTCAATTGTCCAAAAATACCGTTTAACGTAGGAATCAATGGCCCAAAAGATTCATTTGTAGGATCCAAAGGATTATGTGGTACCGTTGTAAAATGAGGAACATCGGTTACATTGGGTATATTGGCGACCACACCTTGTGCACCACCAGCAGTAAGTGTAGTAATCAAAGCTCCATAACTACCGTCAAAACCAACACCTGGTGCTCCATTTACTGGAGTAATAGGGTTTGTGCCATCACCACCTGTGGTAGCATACCCTAATACATCATTATTACCTATCCATAAGGAAAAGAAAGTTGGTGATTGCATTAAAGCCATTTCTAGAACACTGGCATTTGGCGTGGTACCTGTCATTCTGACAAAAAAAGGATTTGCCAGACCTAATGCAACGTTCCCTAAATTTCCATATCCTGGAGCAAGAAAGTGAAAACTCTTGGCTCCCGGTACACCCAAATTATTAAAAGGTCCCGCTGGGTTGTTCAAAGCAATATCGGTAGTTACGGTTACCGGACCAACCACAGTTTCCAGTCCAACGGGTCCAGCACCGCCAAAAACAAGTCTAGGGCTCTGTATACGATCTCCACCTGCAGCAAGACCACCAAAATTATCATTGGTCAATGGTTGCACAAAAGTCCCACCACCAACTAAAGCAAATTTCTGGGACAAGATATTAGGTAAGGAATTTTCTTGTGAAGCCTTAAACAAAGCACCATCTGTAAAACCGGCCGTTAGAGAATTACCCAAGGCAACATAGTTAGAGAAATCGGCAGTACCCGCTGTTAATTCCGGTAGTACCTCTTCTATAATCGGATCCAAATCTACATCCTCGGGATCGTTACAATTCGTAAAGAACAGTAATGAAGAAGCTAGAAAAATATATTTTAAGTTTTTCATGTTAAAGGGATTGTTTTCAATTAATTGTTGATGATCCAAGACACGTAATAAATAGAACCTATGAAACCGGTACCGAACGCCGTAAAGTATTCATCGCCCAAAAGGTTATTGCCACCTACTTTAAAAGTAGATTTTATACTAGGTACGGAATAATTAATTTGGGCATCCACCACATGGAATTCTGGAATTACTCCATTGCCAAACGTAGCTTCCCAATAGTAATCATCGCTAAACCTATAGTTTACGTTAAAACCAAAATTCTTGAACAATGCGTCATTTCCAAAGGAAGCCTTAAACTGATGCTCAGGTGTATTAAACTGTACCTGAAAATCTGGATTAGCCACACGATCAAAAACCAATTTTGTAAAGGTATAGCTACCGCTCAAATCAAAATTTCCCAATACCTTCGCACTCAAACCTAATGACGCACCATAAGAAGCTATATCCACATCAGAATTGGTGTATGCTTGGTATACCACTCTATCTTGGTTTGCCAAAGCTGCCAAAGCAAGTGGTGTTTGTGTACCAGGCACTAGCTCCTGTAAAGTAACATCACCGTACAGCGGTGCGACAACATTTTCAGGCGATAGAAAATCTTGGTATTGATTGTAGTAGGTACTAAAATCGACAATCAATTTATCCAATTTACCACGGTAACCCACTTCAAATGAAGTTACCTGCTCTGGCTGATACCACATCCGGATTTCCAATCTCAATATCGGCTGGGTTTCCGCTAGCCTCAAAACGTTGTAAAGATGCGGCTGAAAAGGAATTCTCATAGGCTGCCCTACCTGTTTGGGTAATCGTTTCGGGCTGACCTAACAACTGCCCTCCACCGCTTACGGCATAGGGCTCAGAATAACGATCTAAGTTATCCGGAGCGGCACCCACCAAAATAGCTCTACCTGCATTAAGGCCTATGAACAAATCCTGAGTCGTTGGATTTCTGAAACCTGTTTGTACAGAAGCCCTAACATTATGATTTCTATTGATCGTATAGCCAGCAGAAACCCTAGGTGAAAAGAACCCATCAAAAAATTCATTTTTATCATATCGTACCGATCCTGTAAGTTTTAAGCTTTGCTCACCCGCTAGTTCAATATTTTTTTGGATCTGCGTATACAAGCCAAATTCGTTGTATTCAATAGGACCATCACTATCTGTATAAATGGTGCCAAAAGAGTTTAACTGAAACTGACGAAAGGAGCCTCCCACCTGCACTTCGGCCCAATCCCACAAATGCCCAAAATTATAATTGGCATCTGCATGGTAGTATTTTGATGCATCTGCAAATCTTGAACCTGTAGATAAATCAGGATCTTGTGTTACGCGGTCAAACGCTGCCTGAAATTCGGGTGTTCCAGGTAACAAACGTCCCGTCTCGGCTTGTGCCCTAGCTGCGGCATGTGCAGCTTCTTCAGTTGCACCTGCCAAAGTAGCACCTGCAAAAGTCGACACGTATTCTCCGAACCAAGCCTCGTCAGTCTTCCAAGAACGATTAATATTAACTGCAGTAAATACCATGTCATAGGAATCACCTGCCTTGTCTCCTACCATATATCCTCGTACAAAGAAATTATCGTTCTTGATTTCCAATTTATGCTGTTCTTGAAAGAAATTTCGAATATTATAACGGTTCGTACCTTGATAAATAGTATTACCTGTACCTACTTTCCCTACATAGGAAAGTTCTAAATTATTACCTTCAATTGGGCGATAATAAAGTCCCCAATCGGACTTTATACTCCTCGCAGTGTAATCTGTTAAATCACTTTCGTTATACCCAGTTCTACTTACGTTTACGGATGGTATTAAGGCATTTATTCCGGCTGGAGCACGACCCAATCGCTCTGCGGTGATTGCTACTCCTTTAATATTAGCGGAGACTAAATCACCATAAACATTTGTACCATCATAATCTAAATCTGCTCTTGTTTGTCCAGGTTTGAATCGATCCACTTCGCTATTTGCGGCCCAATCCGTGCCATCCAAATAGCCAAAGTTCCATTTTACGGCAAATTTATCACTAAACTTATGTGCGGCACGGATACCAACATCGGTATACGAATTTGTGCCCGCTGCTTCTTGGGAGGTGACCCCTTGTTTTATAGAGGCACTTATCCCTTGGTAATCAAAGGGACTTTTACTTCGTCATAAATAGGATACCGTTAAACGCATTTGCACCGTACAGTGCAGAGGCCGCGCCAGGCAACAGTTCAACGCTGAATACATCTGGTTCTACCAAGCCTGCCAAGTTTCCTATAGGGAAGTTCAGTGCTGGAGTGGAATTGTCCATACCGTCTACCAATTGCATAAAACGTGTATTGGCAAAGGTGGCAAAACCTCTAGTGTTCACAGACTTAAAGGTTAAACTGTTGGTATTTACGTCTACACCCTTTAAGTTTTCCAAACCACCATAAAAATCGACGGAAGCGGTGTTCTTAATGGTTTCCAAGCCCATTCGTTCTACAGTTACCGGTGATTCAAAAATACGTTCCGGAGTTCTTGAGGCGGAAAGTACCACTTCATCCAAGAAGGTTTGTGCTTCTTGCATCACCACATTAATTGTCTGATTGGCAGACGTAACATTTTCGCGCGCTTCCGAATACCCTAAACTGGTAATAACAATTGTAAAAGGGGGGACCTCAGAAGTTTGCAAAACAAAATTGCCGTCAAAATCGGCAGTCGTACCTATGGTTGTGCCCACAATTACAATGTTGGCGGCAGGAATAGGTTGGTTGTTCTGATCAACAACTTTTCCATTAATACTTGTCTGGGAAAAACCAAATGTCCCTAACAGCATCAATGCTAATAACACTATTGTTCTCATTCTCATGCTTGAATTTAAGTTAGTAATACGAAGTTAAAGATTAATTTGAACCCACAATGCCAAATTAAAAAAAATTATGCATGCATAGTATTATTATGATAATTGATGCTGCCTTAAAATACGAATTTCTTAAAATGCAAAAAGAGGATCAAAACTAAAGACCCTCTCTTTTTTTTAAAATAGTATTTCTTGAAATGGCTATTCCACTGTTACAGATTTCGCCAAGTTTCTAGGCTGATCAACATTGCAACCGCGCATAACCGCAATGTGATACGATATGAGTTGTAATGGGATGGTAGTTAATAAAGGTGTAAGACTTTCCAAAGTTTCCGGTACTTCAATAACATGATCGGCCAAATCCCGTACTTGCTCATCTCCTTCGGTAACAATGGCAATAATTTTTCCCTTTCTGGATTTTATCTCCTGAATATTACTTACCACTTTTTCATAATGCCCTTTTTTAGTGGCAATGACGAATACAGGCATATGTTCATCTATAAGGGCGATTGGGCCATGCTTCATTTCCGCGGCAGGATATCCTTCTGCGTGAATATAGCTTATCTCTTTTAATTTTAAGGCACCTTCCAATGCTACTGGAAAATTATAGCCCCTACCTAAATATAGACAGTTGGTAGCATCCTTATAAACCTTGGCTATGATCTCTATCAAAGGGTTAGATTCCAAAGCCCTTTCCACTTTGGCCGGGATGGTTTCCAACTCCGTTAAATACTCATGGTACCTAGTTTCGGAAAAAACACCTTTGGCCTTGGCCAATTTCAATGCAATTAAAGTCAGTACCGTAATTTGCGTCGTAAATGCTTTTGTGGAAGCCACACCAATTTCAGGACCGGCATGCGTATAGGCCCCTGCATCTGTTTCTCTTGCAATGGAAGAACCTACCACATTACAAACCCCAAATACAAAAGCACCCTTTTCCTTAGCCAATTTAATAGCCGCCAAGGTATCGGCTGTTTCCCCTGATTGGGAAATAGCGATAAGGATATCCTTATCTGTAATTACCGGATTTCTATACCTGAATTCTGACGCATATTCAACCTCTACTGGAATCCTGGCTAAATCCTCAAAAATATATTCCGCTACTAACCCTGCATGCCATGAGGTACCACAGGCTACGATAATAATTCTGTTAGCATTTAGAAACTTCTCCAAGTTCTGATCTATACCAGCCATTCTTATCAAGCCTTGATCGGCCAATAATCTTCCCCGATACGTATCTTTAATTGCCCTTGGTTGTTCGTATATTTCCTTAAGCATGAAGTGTTCGTACCCGCCTTTTTCAATTTCTTCCAAGTTCATTTGTAGTTCCAAAATCCTGGGGTAAGCTACGGAGTCATCCTTTATTTTCCTTAATTTGATTTCCTTTCCAAGCCGTATAATAGCCATTTCTTCGTCTTCCAAATACACGGCATTATTGGTGAATTCAATAAACGGCGAGGCATCGGAAGCAATAAAGAACTCATCTTTACCAATCCCAATCGCCAACGGACTCCCTAATTTGGCCACTACGATCTCGTCTGGCTTTTTCTTGTCAAAAACAGCGATAGCGTAAGCCCCCACTACTTGGTTCAATGCAATCTGAACTGCCTTACCTAGCATGACATCCTCTGTCTTCTGAACTTCCTCAATAAGATTAATTAGAACTTCGGTGTCGGTATCGGAATGAAAAACATAGCCCCTTTTCGTAAGTTCCTTTTTAATGGATTCGTAATTCTCTATAATACCGTTATGTATGATAACCAAATCTCCCGAATTGGAATAATGTGGATGGGAGTTCACATCGTTAGGCACACCGTGGGTAGCCCAACGTGTATGGCCAATTCCCAAATTTCCTTTCTGGGATATCTCTTTTGCTTTAGTTCTAAGGTCATCGACCTTTCCCTTTGTTTTTGAAAGATTTATTTCAGTACCATCAAATAAAGCGATTCCAGCACTATCATATCCACGATATTCCAAACGTTGCAATCCTTTCATGATGATAGGGAAGGCATCCCTATGTCCAATATATCCTACAATTCCACACATAATATTATACTATTTGATAGTTGTTGAGCGCTAATTTTTTTAGCAAATGTAAACGAACACCTAAAAACCAACACGGTATTTAGGTTATAGAACGTATTTTTTCTATGAATCGATACAATGCGGGCAAAAAATATAAAAGGTACTACTCTGGCTTAGTATACGAAATTTCTAGCTTTAGACGCTTATCGAAGTTGGGGTCTGTCGCAGATAGGTTAGGACCA
Source organism: uncultured Flavobacteriaceae bacterium (assembly GCA_963697395.1). GTDB lineage: Bacteria > Bacteroidota > Bacteroidia > Flavobacteriales > Flavobacteriaceae > Maribacter. The sequence continues at coordinate 613,801 of CAVONX010000029.1, read as the reverse complement.
TAAAGAACTGTGCCTAATGGTGTTAATATAGAAGTGACAGGAATAAACCGTTCCTCGTCATTTGCAAGTATGGTACTGGCCGCTGTTGTGTTTGAAATATTCGTGGTCAATGTTAAGCCCAGCGTGGCATTGTCAGCATTCCTAACCACCAAGGTATTAATGTATTCGGTAATATTCACTTTATATCTTACCCCTTTATCCCCATCCTTCTCTATTACGCCACCATAGTTAGGATAACTTGTAAGTAAGGGAAAGACATCTGATTGCTGCGGGCCCCGATCGGTCAACGTATTGTACAACGGAAAATTCGTCTCGGCATTATATAAATATAGCCTTGGTGGTTCTATGACCCCGGTTGTTTGGTCCAATTGTTCCCTGTCTATATAAAAAACTAAGTTGGCCTCGTTTATAATCCAGTTTTCAGCTTGAATTTGACTAATTATATCAATACCGTTGTTCGGGTCAAAAAGATTTAATTCGGTAAATACTCCTGCACCTCCCTTTAAATAGATCCTAGAAGCACTTTCACCCGTATCCAAAGTTTCCAGAACATTAGAAGGGTAATCGTCGTTTATAAGTGTATTTATCGCATTTCCGTTGATACCACCAGTAGTTCCGGTTATAAGATTGATGGTGAAATCCTTTTCCAAAACATCAATGGTATCATCAGATTCATCCGTTGGGGTAGCATTTATATTGTAAAAGTCATGGGTGTACGTCATAACAATATTTGCCTGTCTTAAATCCAATAAAAGCATTAAGCCTTGCGGATCTTCAGTGTCTAAAGAAATATGTATTCCTCTTAAAAATGTATTGAAATTTGCTTGGGTAAAGAGTTCGGAACTCCCTTCCATATCCAAAATATAATCTTGAAAAAACTTAGTATCTAGAGGCACTCTTATTCCCGGAGCCCGTTTAATAAACGTAAGGGACTCGTCTACATCTTCAGTTGCTTCATTGTCCTCTTGGGGAAGTAATATTTCCATATCGTCAATCGTCAACTCGCCTGAAACCTCCGAATCGTACAGCACATCGCCAACAAAATTTGGAGAGAATTCTTGCGAAGAATAATACGCCTGTGATTCTTGGAAATTGGTGTTTGGATCCAAATCCCTTAGGAAATAGGTAGACTGCTCTACTTTTAATTTAAAAGGAGAGCCGATTGCCCCGTATATACTGTCTATTGCTACTTTTCTTGCAAAATTATTGGCAATAATTCTCACATCGTCAGTATCATTTATTCCGTCCAAATTGGCGTCCAAACTCTCACTGTCTAAAGGGTCTGTATTGGCCGCTCGCTCCAACCTATTGGAGACACCGTCACCATCGCTGTCATTCTCCGGGTCATCTGGTACCGTATCAAATTCGTCTGGTACCCCATCTGCATCTCGGTCCCTAATGGTTCCTTTTGTTAAGTAGGGAATATAAAGATATACCTCCTTTACTTCTTCGTTTTCTTGAATAGTGTTTACAGATTCATCGGTATCGGCATTATCCTCCGTACTTTGCGAAAAGGACCCAAAAATAGGGTTGAAAGATGATAATTGTAATTGTGTGGTTATGCTCCCCTGCGTAGTACCAAAAACCGGATGGGTATATCTCCCCAATTGGTACAAGGGTAGCTTGTTTGTCCTTACCGCAACAATATTTTTGTTATAAGCGAAAACATCATAGACCTGCTTACCCGTCCCAAATGCCTGCCCTCCAGTAACCCCAGCTCCTAAGGTCGTTAAATCATTCTCGCAGGAGCTAAAAAACCCCATAGTTAGGGCAAGACCCAAAATCATGGGAAAAGCACATTTTTTTAAAAAGTTCATTCTGGCTATTTTAAAACTTCTGTGTTATAAAAATTGGCATAAACTTCCTCGAACTCTTGAACGGGAACGTATGGCAACACTGGTTTTTGAAGGTTGGATATATGTGATTTCAAATCCTCTGGTATTTCTTCGGACGCTAAAATAACAGCATCCGAAAAATCCACTGCTACTTTTAACAAATTATTATAGGTGGGCGAAGCCAAGGAGCTTATATCCTCCTCCGGTATTCCATCAAAGGCAATTTTTTTAATCATATCCTTGTCCAGCTCACCTTCAAAGGTTTTTCCATAAACGGAAATGACAATTTTACTATCCGCAAAGAGCGGCTCGTCAGCATAATATTTCTTAAGATATAAGGGTAAAAGACTTGCCATCCATCCGTGAACGTGAATGATATCCGGGGACCAGTTCAATTTTTTTACAGTTTCCATTACGCCCTTGGCAAAAAAGATGGCCCGTTGATCATTATCGGGGAATAAGTTTCCTTGTTTATCTGTGAACGTTGCCTTTCTTTTAAAGTACTCGTCGTTGTCAATAAAATAAACTTGGATTCGCTCTTTAGGGATAGATGCCACCTTGATAATTAAGGGCATGTCCATATCATTAATGACCAAGTTCATTCCTGACAATCTAATAACTTCATGTAATTGATGCCTCCTCTCATTTATGTTACCATATCTAGGCATGAAAATCCTTATTTGACCTCCATTGCTGTTGACCATTCTTGGAGTTTCATAGGACATTAAGGAAACTTCGTTTTCTGGTAGATAAGGCACTAATTCAGAAGATACAAACAATATCTTTTTACCATTCATAAAAGTTATTTTTTATTTTTCGCTCAAACGCAGTGGCAAAATTACAAAAAATATAGAGAATACCAGTATTTATAGTAAGTTTGCTCGCCAATGAAACGTATACATGCCACTGATCCAAACCAAAAAAGAGCTTCAAAAAGAACTTAAAAGGGTGCCGAAAACAAACCACTTAGGACTCGTTCCTACCATGGGAGCACTGCACAAAGGGCACGCTTCGTTAATAAAAATGGCCCTAAAGGAAAACGACCAAGTTGTTGTAAGTATTTTTGTTAATCCTACCCAATTCAATAACGCCGAAGACCTTAAAAAATATCCAAAAACACTGGAAGCCGACCTTGAGGTCATTAATGACATTTCCCCTCAAATTATCGTATTTGCCCCATCAGTAGAAGAAATTTATGCAAACGACACGCAGTCTAAAACATATGATTTTAAGGGACTGGACAAGGTTATGGAGGGTGCTTTTAGACCTGGCCATTTTAACGGCGTAGGAACCGTTGTTGAAGCTTTGTTAAAATTAATAAAACCGGACAGGGCCTATTTTGGAGAGAAAGATTTCCAACAACTACGTATAATCCAAACACTAAAGGAAATCCAAAAATTAGAGGTAGAAATTATAGGCTGCCCTATTGTGCGCGAGACCAATGGGCTGGCGATGAGCTCCAGGAATGAAAGGCTAAATTCCGTTTTACGAGAGAACGCAGGTTTCATCTACCAAACCTTGCAAGCTGCCAAACTAAAATTTGGCACGGATAATGCAACCCATATAAAGAATTGGGTAAAAAAAGAATTTGCCGAACATCCAGATCTAGATCTAGAATACTTTGATATTATGGAGGTAGAATCCTTGACCCCAATTAAAAAAAATATAAGGGGCGCGAAATATAGGGCATTCATTGCCGTTTATGCAGCTGATGTAAGGCTTATAGACAATATAGCCCTGAATTAATTACTTTTGTACCATGCAAATAGAAGTAGTAAAATCTAAAATACACCGTGTAAAAGTTACCGGGGCCGACCTAAATTATATTGGAAGTATTACCATTGACGAAGATTTAATGGACGCTGCCAACATCATCAAAGGAGAAAAAGTACAGATCGTTAACAATAATAATGGCGAACGATTGGAGACCTACGCCATTCCAGGGGCTCGTGGGAGCGGAGAAATTACACTAAACGGCGCCGCAGCCAGAAAAGTAGCCGTAGGAGATGTGCTTATTCTTATTTGCTATGGCAGAATGGATATTGAGGAGGCCAAAATCTTTAATCCTTCCCTTGTTTTTCCCAACGAAGCGAACAACTTGCTAAACTAATTATAATTAACTTGATGCTGTTCTAATTTCAACCTTCCCATAGATTTTGACTTATTCCCTAAAAAAGGCATTAAAGACGGTTCTTCCGATAGCTATCGGTATATTTTTGGTGCTCTACTGGTATCTTAGTACATCACCATCGGACAGGGAACAGATTGTATTCCATATAAAAGAAGCTGATATTTTTTGGGTGGGGATATCCTTGATTCTTGGTCTATTAGGACACATTTCCAGAGCCGTACGTTGGAATTACCTTCTTGAGCCCTTGGGTTATAAGCCAAAATTAATCAACAATATATTAATGATTTTTATGGCCTATCTAGCCAATTTAGGTATTCCAAGAACAGGTGAATTCCTAAGGGCTACAGCACTCACAACTTACGAAGGTGTTCCTTTTGAAAAAGGGTTTGGTACCATTGTTACGGAACGCGTGATTGATCTCTTAATGCTACTTCTCGTAGTATTTGTCGCCTTATTGCTACAAACCGATATTATTATTGCCTTTTTCCAGGACAGAGGTCTTAATCTAAGTGGGATATTTCTGCTGTTAGGAATGGGGATTTTAGGGTTCCTATTCTTTGTTCTGTTTATTAAAAAGTCCAAATATAAAATAGCACTAAAAATCAAGTCCTTCGTAAAAGGCTTAATAGATGGTGTATTCAGTATTTTTAAAATGAAGCGTAAGTGGCTCTTTGCATTTCACACCCTATTCATTTGGGCCTGCTATATTGGCATGATGTGGGTCATAAAATTTACCGTCCCAGCAACGGCACACCTCTCTACAAGTGAGGTTCTTGTCGCTTTTGTTTTTGGCGCATTTGCTATGGCCACCACGAATGGTGGCGTAGGGCTTTTTCCTATATTGGTAAGTAAGGCATTGGCCCTATTTGGCATACCTGAAGTGTCCGGCGATGCTTTTGGCTGGATTATGTGGATTTCACAAACCTTCATGGTAGTTGCTTTTGGTGCAATATCTTTTCTGGTATTACCGTTATTGAACAGAAACAAACAGTAATCAAACTGTTGAAACCTGTACGATGCGTAACTTTTTCCTCCTATCCGTATTTTTTGTAGGCTTTTTCCTAAGCGCCCAAACTACCCAAGAGATATTTGAATCCTTTAAGCTACAGGAACGACGGGACGTTCACTACTATTTTCCGGAAAACTTGGATGAAACCAAAAAGTATCCACTGATAGTAGTCTTGGATGCGGAATATCTTTTTGAGCAAGTAGTGGCGACTTCCAAATTTTATAGTCGCTTTCATGGTGCACCCGAAAGTATTGTTGTAGGTATCAACCAAAGTAAAAACGATTTACGTTTAGAGGATTGTGCCTTTGACCCTGAAACGGGTCTACCAGGTGACAAGGCCAAGAAATTCTTTGAGTTCTTAGGAATGGAAATTATTCCCTACCTAGATTTAAACTATAGCACGGCACCTTTTAAAATGATAGTAGGGTATGGTATTACCGCGAATTTTGAAAATTATTGGTTGTTCAAGGACAATTCGCTCTTCAATGCCTACGTGAGTATATCTCCCACTTTAGCTCCTGAAATGGAAACCCGGGTACCTACTCGTTTGGCTATCTTTGACAAACAAATTTTTTATCAACTTATACTTGAAGGCGAAAAAAGCAAAAGTACAGATGCCATTCTGGCTATGGACAAAGGCATTAAGGCCATTGAAAAAGAAAATCTACATTACTTTTTTGACAGGTATGAAGATGCCGATCATATTTCTGTTGCCACCTATGGTTTAGGAAAAGCATTCGACAATATTTTCAGCATGTTCAAGCCTATAAGTCCTGCAGAATATAAGACCCAGATTTTAACATCAGAAGAACCTGTATTCAATTATTTGGAAAATAAATACAAGGGTATCGAAAATCTCTTTGGTTTTAGCAAGCCCGTTGCACTGAACGATATTATGGCAATTTATGCCGCTGCTAGAAAAAAAGAAGAATTTGCCTCCCTAAAACCACTTTCGGATTTGTGCAAAAAACAGTACCCAAAGACCATGTTGGGTTTTTATTTTGAAGCAGAATACTACGAACAGATGGGAGAACCAAAAAAAGCGCTTAAAACCTATGAAAAAGCATTTTTAATGGATGAAATAGATTTCCTGACCAAAGACCTGGCACTTGAAAAAATGGATGCCCTTAAGGCCGATTTCGGCTATTAAAGCCTCCCTAATCCCAAACCCAAATCTTACCTAAAACCTACCGCTTATGATGAAAATCGACTCCAAATATTTTATAATCTCGGGCATCCTTTTTACCTATTTTGGACTAAAAGGGGAATTTGTGTTGGTCTATAACGGGCTAGCACTGCTTATGGCATGGGCCTCCTTTTTTATTGCCTTTACCCATTTACATCAAGGGGATTCTAAAAAATAGGGCCTGATTACGTTGATGCTTACGCCATAACTTTTGTAGCTAAACGTAGCGTGTTGGGCAAATTGGGAGGAATATCCATATTGTGAGCATACCCGACTTTTGTCACAAAGGAAAAAGTGTGCCTAACCCTCAGGCAAGACCTTGCCTTTTCAAACTTCTTGCTACCTTTAGCCCAAAAGGGAAATACTAAAGATGGCCAAGACAAAAACAGCATTTTTTTGCCAAAACTGCGGAACGCAATATGCCAAATGGGTGGGACAATGTAGTGCCTGCAAACAATGGAATACGGTTGTTGAGGAAGTGGTACAAAAAGAGGAGAAAGTTAGCTGGAAAACTCCAACGAATACTGCGACTAGGGTTTCCAAACCCTTGTTGATACACGAAATAAGCACGGAAAAAGAGCTCAGACTGGATACTTACAACCTAGAATTTAATAGGGTTTTGGGCGGTGGATTAGTGCCTGGGGCACTCGTTCTTATTGGTGGCGAACCCGGGGTAGGAAAAAGCACTTTACTTCTACAGATTGCCCTGCAATTACCGTACAGAACGCTTTATGTATCTGGGGAAGAAAGTCAAAAGCAAATAAAAATGCGTGCAGACCGCATACACCCCAACAGCCAGACGTGCTTTATCCTTACCGAAACCAAGACCCAGAATATTTTCAAGCAAATAGAAGCCACCGAACCCGATATTGTGGTCATCGATTCTATACAGACCTTGCACTCGGATCACATTGAGTCGGCTGCGGGGAGTATTTCCCAGATACGGGAATGCACCGCGGAACTCATCAAGTTCGCCAAGGAAACAAATACGCCCGTTATTCTCATTGGACACATTACCAAAGACGGATCTATTGCAGGGCCAAAAATTTTAGAGCACATGGTGGACACGGTTTTACAGTTTGAGGGCGATAGAAATTACGTATATCGCATCCTAAGATCTTTAAAAAACCGATTTGGTTCTACCGCGGAACTGGGCATTTATGAAATGCAAGGGACTGGACTAAGGGAAGTCAACAACCCATCCGAAGTCCTGATTTCCAAAAACGACGAAGGACTGAGCGGCACCGCAATCGCATCGACCGTAGAGGGCATGCGTCCTTTGCTTATAGAAATTCAGGCCTTAGTAAGTACAGCTGTCTACGGAACTCCTCAGCGCTCCACCACCGGATATAATGCCAAACGTTTGAATATGTTGTTGGCAGTATTGGAAAAACGGGCAGGCTTTAAACTGGGAGCCAAAGACGTTTTCTTGAATATTACGGGTGGAATTTCGGTGGATGACCCAGCTATAGATTTGGCGGTAATCGCCGCCATACTTTCGAGTAACGAGGACATCCCCATAGATAAAGGGATATGCTTTGCAGCAGAGGTTGGTCTTGCTGGTGAAGTACGACCGGTACAACGTATAGACCAACGTATTTTGGAGGCCGAAAAACTGGGGTATCACACCATTATCGTATCCAAAAGCAATAAGATCGGACTTAAAAAAACAAAGATAAAGGTGCTGTTAGCATCAAAGATTGAAGATGTCGTTCGTAATTTATTCGGTTAACGCTTGTCCCTCACTATCCTCGCCACCACAAGAATAATAACAATGACCGCAACAGTAAACACGATTTGACCAAAGCCCACTTGCAAGAAAGTTAAATTGATCATGTTACGGTGCCGGATTAGGGATTTGGTTATGTATAGCTTCAATACCTTTTAGAATTTCCTCGGACAGCTCCACATTAATGCTGTCAATGTTTTCCTTTAATTGCCTCACCGAAGTTGCCCCAACTATGTTGCTGGTAACAAATGGCCTGCTATTTATATAGGCAAGGGACATTTGTACCAACGAAAGGTCGTTCGCCTGTGCCAGCTCATAATACTTCTGAGTGGCATGTGTAGCAACCTCGCCTGTGTACCTGTTATAGTTAGGAAACAAAGAAACTCTTGACCCTTCCGGCATCCTACCTCCTAAATATTTACCGCTCAAAGCTCCAAAGCCCAATGGAGAATATGTTAAAAGTCCCATTTTTTCTCTCATGGAAACCTCGGCAAGCCCAACTTCAAAAAGTCGGTTCAAAAGATTGTAGGGGTTCTGGATGGTAATCATCCTGGGCAAAGTTGCGTGCACTTTGCTTTCCTCCAAAAACCGCATGGCTCCCCATGGAGTTTCGTTAGAAATCCCTACATGCCTTATTTTGCCTTCCCGTATTAAATCTCGGAGGGTTTCCAAAACCTGGTGAACATTATCCTGCCAATGATCGGAAGCGTCATGGGTATAGCCACGTTTCCCAAAATAATTGGTATTCCTTTCCGGCCAATGTAGTTGATATAGATCCAAATAATCGGTTTGTAAGCGCTCCAAACTGCCTTCCACGGCGTTTATTATAGATTCCCTAGAAAAACCGGTGGTACGAATGAATTTGGTATAATCGCCATTTCCGGCAATTTTTGATGCCAAAATAATCTTATCACGGTTTCCTGTTTTCTTGAACCAGGTACCCATAATTTTTTCGGTATGCCCATAGCGGTCCGCATGGGCGGGTACGGGATATAATTCTGCCGTATCAAAAAAAGTTACGCCTTGTTCCAGGGCATAGTCCATTTGTGCATGTCCTTCCTCCTCGGAATTTTGCCTACCCCAAGTCATGGTTCCTAAGCATATTTTACTTACTTCAATATTGGTATGGGGAAGATTGGTGTATATCATAATAGGTAGAAATTATCGATTTTTAACGTCGTAAAATTACTAAATAAAATGTGCCTGACGAATGGGGATACAGTTTGTAATTCCGAATCATGTAATCGAAACTAAAATCGTTATAAAAAAACAGGGAAAAAACTAACGTTTTATGATTGGTACAAAGTCAGCCTGTTGGCATTATCACTGAAATTTTGCCATGTACCAACTAGGTCAGCCGGTTATTGAGTGCGACTACCTACTATTAGAGCTAAGCCTGTAATTACCAACTTATATGGTTGCCACCTTAAACTCAACATAAAGTTCTGATTTCCTTAGCGTTCCTGTGCATTAATCTACCTCAACAAGTATGGGACAATGATCACTATGCTTCGCCTCCGACAAGATAATCGAGCGCTTTAATCGGTTTCGTAATGGTTCGGCCACCATGGCGTAATCCAAACGCCAACCTTTATTATTGTTCCTTGCATTGGCACGGTAACTCCACCATGTGTAATTATCCGCTTCCTTGTTGAAATGTCTAAAACTATCTATAAAGCCGCTAGCTATAAAATTTCCTATCCACTCTCGCTCCACTGGTAAAAAACCGGAAACATTCTTAAGTCCCACAGGGTTGTGTATATCTATGGCTTCATGACAAATGTTATAATCGCCAAGCACAATTAAATTAGATTTTTTCTTCTTCAACTCCTTAAAATAGGAATGGATTTCATCCATATAATTAAGCTTGAACTCTAACCTGTCCAAATTAGTGCCCGAGGGGAGGTACATACTCATCACGGACAAATCCCCAAAATCTGCTCGGATATTACGGCCTTCAAAATCCATGCTTTCTATACCTGTCCCATATTCAATATGATCAGGTTTTCTTTTTGATAAGATGGCAACACCGCTATATCCCTTTTTCTGTGCGCTATACCAATACGTATTAGGGTATCCGGCAGCTTCAAAAACCGAAAGATCTAACTGCTCCTCTTGTGCCTTTATCTCTTGCAAGCACACAACATCCGGGTTTACGGCCTGTAACCAATCTAAAAAACCCTTTTTTAGTGCGGCACGTATGCCGTTTACATTATACGATACTATTTTCACGGATGCCAATTTTCTATCGAAAATACACATTGTAAATTCTTTCTCCCTATCAGCTAAGATTTAAATTTAAAACCACTTTATTTTCTCATTAATTGATTGGCAGCGGCTGAATTGGTATATTCATTGATTATCTTTTAGTATTTAAATGGATGTCCGATTTGTTACTACCTTTCGGATGGATTTTAATCGTTGTTACTTATGACAAAAATTTGCTTAGCCTTGGGAATCTTATTTCTTTCCAACGGATACCTGAACGCACAGGATGCTATGGACCCTATAGATGGCAGAAACGAGGTAAAACTGAATATGTTCAACCTTGTGGTGTTTAAATATTTGGATGCCTCCTATGAATGGGTCATAGACGAAGAATCCTCCGTTGGAGTCGCCGGACTTATTAATTTAGGGGATGATTATGATACCTTTGATTATTTACGTGAATTTTCTATTACCCCCTATTACCGGCGCTATTTCTCTAGAGGATATGCAAAGGGTTTCTTTGTGGAAGGATTTGGGATGCTAAACCAAAGCTCGGACGAGTTTTACATACGGTACGATGAGATAGCCCAAGAGAGCCTCTACAATAACGAAAAATATACCGATTTTGCGATAGGAGTTTCCTTGGGCGGAAAATTCATATCCAAAAAGGGATTTGTTGCAGAGGTGTATGGTGGTATTGGTCGTAATCTTTTAAATCCAGACAATACGGTAGATGTTGTTGGTAGGGGTGGGATTTCACTTGGATTTCGCTTTTAATCCTTACTTTTGATCCCTTATTCCTAGGGCATGAAATTATATTCTTTTTTTCTTATTTCTTTTTTTTTAACAAGCTATGTGTGGTCACAAAATCCCGTAAACAAGGATAGCGTTACCCAATTAGACGAAGTTATCTTGCTGGACGCCCTACGTAAGAAAAATACGATTGGCATTACACCTTCCGATATTATATCTGCACGTACTTTTCAAAACTACAGTCCAGTTTCCATGGTGCCTGCCATGAACCAGATTCCCGGTGTATATGTACTTTCAGGTGCGCTGAACACGAACCGGATTACCATACGGGGCATTGGGGCAAGAACCCTTTTTGGAACGGATAAACTACGCATGTATTATGGCGATATTCCCGTAACCGATGGCTCAGGATTCTCCTCTATAGAAGCTTTTGACCTAGAAAACCTTAGCCAAATAGAAGTGGTAAAAGGCCCTAAAGGAACAAGCTATGGTGCCAATTTGGGAGGAGCTATTATTTTAGGCCCAAGAGAGGCTTTGGGTGCTTCTACAAATTTATCCAACAACCTTACCGTGGGTTCTTTTGGCCTGCTAAAAAACAATCTGTCCTTTAACCATTATGACGGCAAATTACGCGTTGGCCTGCAATACGGCCATATGGAAACGAACGGCTACCGCGAGAACAGTACTTTTGAGCGGGACGGTTTACTCCTCAACACCTCTTATCAAATCAATACAAAAAACAATATCTCCCTGCTCATAAACCATATAGATTTTACGGCGCAAATACCTAGTTCCTTAGGGGCTACCGCTTTCGCGGAAGACCCACAACAAGCCACGTTTACCTGGAAAGCGTCTCGAGGTTTTGAAGCTAACAACTATACCTTGGTAGGTCTTAATCTTGTACATCAATTCAATGAGAAATTTCAAAATTCTACTAGCATTTTCTATTCCTATTTGGATAAAGAAGAGGCCAGACCTTTTGGCATTCTGGAGGAACTTACCAAAGGCTACGGGTTCAGAACCCGCTTTTCGGGAAGCTTCACTTTTAATGAACGTTCCGCACAATACACTTTTGGGGGTGAACTTTTTAAAGATGAATACGATTGGGACGAATTTGAAAACCTTTATCAAGAAAACAACGGTAATGGTAGTCTAAAGGGAAGTCAGTTTGCCCGCAATAAAGAATTCAGAAACCAGTGGAATGCTTTTGGAACGTTTCTACTTCCGTTATCTCAAAAATTTTCTACTCAGTTTGGGCTTAACCTCAACAAAACACAATACGATTACCGCGACTTGTTGAATACTGGTTTAGAAAATAAGAGCGCGGACCGGAATTTTAAAGCCATTCTGTTGCCCAGCCTAACGCTAAACTATGCGTTTACGGATAACCAAAAACTTTATGCTAATATCAGTAGTGGATTTTCGAACCCAACGGTTGAAGAAACCTTAACTCCAGATGGGGTTATTAATCCGGATATTGCCCAGGAAACCGGAATGAACTACGAACTGGGCACACAGCTTTTATTTGATGAAAGAAGATTGAAAATTGATATCTCCCTGTACCAAATGAGAATAAACAACCTCTTGGTAGGTGAACGCATAGAGGAGGATCGGTTTGTAGGCAGAAACGCTGGAAAAACACGCCATAATGGCCTGGAACTTAGCTTAAATTATACTTGGGATGTTTCAAAAAACCTACAAATAGCACCCTTTATAAATTATGCGTTCAACGACCATAGTTTTGTTTCATTCAATGATGAAGGAATTGACTATTCTGGAAACGCACTTACGGGCGTTCCTAAGATAACAGGTACAACAGGTGTCCAGATGCGGTTATTCCAATATTTTTATTGGAACATGACCCACCAATATGTAAGCGCTATTCCCTTAACGGATGCCGGCGATTTGGAAAGCGATGCGTTCTCTGTTTTCACAACGCGTATGGGCTATCTACAAAAGCTGGGAACTAATTTTACGTTAGGGGTAGACTTTGGCATCAACAATCTGTTCGATACCGTCTACGCGCAATCCGTGCTTATTAATACCCAAGGATTCGGTAGTAGTGAGCCACGCTATTTTTATCCAGGCGATGCAAGGAATTATTATGGAAGTTTACGGTTGGGGTATCGGTTTTAACCCATCTTTTTAAGCCATGACTTCATATCCACAGCTTCGTGGATAATAGTCTTTAGGCGACTAATAGCTACACGCTCCTGCTCCATGGAATCGCGGTGGCGTATGGTTACCGTTTGGTCTTCCAAGGTCTGGTGGTCTACCGTAATACAGAATGGCGTTCCGTTGGCGTCCTGTCTTCTGTATCTGCGTCCTACAGCATCCTTTTCGTCATAGGTGACGTTGAAATCCCATTTTAGGTCATCCATTATGGATTGTGCCACTTCTGGTAGTCCGTCTTTCTTTACCAAAGGCAAAATAGCCGCTTTGGTGGGTGCCAATACAGCGGGCAGTTTTAAAACGGTCCTGGTAGTACCGTTTTCCAATTCTTCTTCTTGCAACGAATTGGAGAAGACCGCCAAGAACATTCGATCTAAACCAATGGAAGTCTCCAATACGTAAGGGACAAAATTCTTATTGGTTTCATGATCAAAATACTGTAATTTTTTACCGGAAAACTTTTCATGACTTCCCAAATCAAAATCCGTTCTAGAATGTATGCCTTCCAGTTCTTTAAAACCAAAAGGAAAACGGAATTCTATATCCGAGGCAGCATCTGCATAATGTGCCAATTTTTCATGATCGTGGAAACGGTAGTTGTCTTTACCCATGCCCAAGGAAAGATGCCATTTCATTCGATTTTCTTTCCAAGTGTCGTACCACTCTTTTTGAGTTCCGGGTTGGATGAAAAATTGCATCTCCATCTGTTCAAACTCCCGCATTCTAAAGATGAATTGCCTTGCCACGATTTCGTTTCTGAACGCTTTTCCGGTTTGGGCAATGCCGAACGGAATTTTCATGCGGCCACTTTTCTGGACATTTAAGAAGTTTACGAAGATACCCTGTGCGGTTTCCGGCCTAAGATAAAGATCCATTGCATTTTCTGCACTGGCACCTAGTTTTGTTCCGAACATTAAGTTAAACTGTTTCACATCTGTCCAGTTCTTGGAGCCGGACATGGGACAGGCAATATCCAATTCTTCTATCAAAGCTTTTACATCTGCCAAATCTTCCTTCGCCAAGGATTGCCCCATCCTTTTTAGGATAGCGTTGCCCTGTTCTTTATAGTCTAGCACACGCTGGTTTGTGGCAAGAAATTGCTCCTTGTCAAAATTATCGCCGAAACGTTTTTCGGCCTTGGCTACCTCCTTTTCTATTTTGGCGTCCAATTTGCCTACATGGTCTTCGATGAGTACATCTGCACGGTATCTTTTTTTGGAATCCTTGTTATCTATCAACGGATCATTAAACGCATCTACATGCCCGGAAGCTTTCCAGATAGTCGGATGCATAAATATGGCGGAATCCAGACCAACAATATTATCGTTGAGCTGTACCATGGCCATCCACCAATAGTCGCGTATGTTCTTCTTGAGTTCGGCACCGTTTTGACCATAGTCATAAACAGCACTGAGCCCGTCGTAAATTTCGCTAGATTGGAACACATATCCGTATTCCTTTGCGTGGGATATAACCTTCCTAAAAATATCTTCTTGATTTGCCATCTGGCAAAAATAGAATTTTAGGGATAAGAAGTATAATTATTTCAACTCAAATTCTGAAGAGGTTATCAAACGCTCGTCCTCAAAGACATTTAATGTATACATGCCTTCTTTAAGAGAGCCTTCGGGAACCGAAATAACTTCACAAACAGAAGTCTCGCTTCCAAGGAATACAAATTCTACCCGCTTACTATATACATTACCATTTACGGTAATGGTATTGGCATTGTCCTCAATGATCTGCTTGTCCGGATCTAGAAATTGAAAATAAACTACCCTTTCTTCCTCCACCACACTTGGATCTTTAAGTATGGTTACGCATCCCCTAAGTTTTTCTATGGTAGATGCTTTATTGGTTCCTACAGGGCGGGAACTGCGCATTCTAAATCCCCGGCCTTCGGAAAAGTCCATTTTTAGATAGCTTTTGGTCTTCAGTTTTTGATTGAGTTCCATTATTTTTCTTCGCTGCAGGGCTTCTGCCTCTGCAAGGGAACTGCTGTTTGCCCTTAAGATTTCTATTTCGTTTCTGGTTTCCTCATATTTTTCGGTCAACAGCATATTATTGTACCTAAGGAAATTGTTCTTAAGCTTTAGACTGTCGTTCTTGGCCTCCAACCTACGGAGTTCTGTTTTAAACTCCCTTAATCTTTCTACCGTGAAATTTAATCTTCCAACGGAATCCAACAATTGTTGCACCTCATACTTGGCATCCTGTAGCTCAATTTCGTTTACCTCGTTTAACGTTGATAAACGGTCTACATCCGCCTTTAAAAATTTTAAGTCGGTCATCAACACCTCTTTCTCTTTCTCAAGAAAATCTATCTGGGAGCTAGACTGGGCGTGACTGTAATAAAAGGCAATTAGAATACCTATCACAACCGCCACTAAGGCAGCAAGGATTATTTTATAATTGAATTTAGTATCTTGACTGTCCATTAAAAGTTGGCCGTTAAGTAGGTTAACAAAAATCACAAGCAGTTGGCTCGTAATCAGCTATCAAATATAATAAACGATATAAACACCCTCTTATTACCTGTGGTATGTTTTGGATGTAATGCTCACTTATATAGAGGAGAGAAACATCTATGCACCGTTTGTCGACATCATTTGCCACTCACCGAGTATAACTTCAACGTTGAAAACCCTGTAGACCGTATTTTTTATGGCCGAATTAACGTAAAAAAGGCTAATTCCTTTGTTTTTTTTACCGATTATGGTATCGTAAAAAATTTAATG
The DNA here is from genome assembly GCA_963697395.1 of uncultured Flavobacteriaceae bacterium. Classification (GTDB taxonomy): domain Bacteria; phylum Bacteroidota; class Bacteroidia; order Flavobacteriales; family Flavobacteriaceae; genus Maribacter. The sequence goes on along the minus strand of CAVONX010000029.1, from coordinate 598,040 downwards.
CATCACCTAAAATACAAAGGACAAGAACAAATTGGAGAATTCTTGGGCGACTGGTTTGGCCAAATTCTTCTGGAAAATAATCATCTTACCGGAATAGATTATGTAATTCCTGTACCCTTACACAAAAGAAAACTAAGAAAAAGAGGATACAACCAATCGTCTCTTTTTGCACAAAGACTCGCCTTTTATCTAAAAAGTACTTATTCGGATAACCTGCTCGTTAAAACAGCGAACACCAGAACACAAACAAAGAAAACAAGGTTGAGTAGGTGGTATGATAATCGCTCTCTTTATGAGATAACCAATGTGGATCTTCTTAAAAATAAGAAAATTCTCTTGGTAGATGACGTAATCACTACCGGTGCCACTATGGAAATGTGTGCCACCGTGATTAAAAATATACCCGGCACCACCGTATATATTGCCAGCATGGCGGTAGTGGTATAAATTCTTTTTCTATGAAATAAGTTGTTTCTTTGCTATAGAGAACAACACAAATGTTACGAAGAGCATTAGCCGTCCTTTTTATTTTTTTTATGTCCTTGGCCTTTTACCAATGTGCCCGGAAAGGCACCCCTACAGGAGGACCTAAAGACATAACCCCGCCAAAATTAGTGAAGGCAGAACCTGAAAACATGACCATAAATTTTAAGGCGCAGAAAATAAGGCTTTATTTTGATGAGCTCGTAAAGCTAAAGGATGTTCAGGAGCAACTCATTGTTTCCCCTCCCTTGAAGTACCAGCCTCTACTTACGCCACAGGGTGGGGCGAGTAAATTTATAGACATTACGATTAAGGATACCCTTCTGGAAAACACTACCTATACCCTAAATTTTGGACAAAGTATCATAGACAACAATGAGGGCAACCCCAACAGTTTTTTGACCTATGTTTTTTCTACGGGCAACTATATAGACTCCCTAGAACTGGCCGGGGCGGTAAAGGATGCCTATAAGAGAAATGTAGATGATTTTATTAGTGTAATGCTATACAAAATAGATTCTACCTATTCCGATTCTACGGTCTACAAAAGGCCGCCCAGTTATATTACCAACACCTTGGACAGCGCGGTAATCTTTAAATTAAAGAACCTTAAGGAAGGACGCTATGCTCTCTTTGCCATCAAAGATGCCGGAAAGGACAATATGTTCAATCAAAAAACGGACAAAATAGGCTTTATAAACGACACGATTACCCTGCCAACAGATTCTATTTATCTATTAAATCTTTTTAAGGAAATTCCCGATTATGCCATAACGGTACCATCCTTGGCGGCCAAGAACAAAATTAGCTTTGGATATTACGGAGAGGGAAAGGACATAAAGATAAATACATTGACCCAGTTGCCGGACACGGTTAAATCAATCGTACTCAAAGAACCTCAAAAAGATACCCTAAATTACTGGTTTACTCCCTTTGAAATGGATTCCATTATTTTTACGGTTACCAACGAGGCGCTAAAAATCATAGACACGTTTACCGTAAAGAACAGAAAAGTCGGGTTAGATTCCCTACAACTTAACACCAACCAAAGTGGCGTTCTAAAATTTAACTCGCCACTACATATACAGGCCAGCACACCTTTGGTAAAAGTAGATAGTTCCAAAATCAACTTTATTGACAAAGACTCCTTAAAGGTATCCTATACGCTCGTGCTGGACACCCTTGGCAATAAAATGGATCTTAGCTTTGACATGGCCCCAAATCAAAAATATAGTATGCAGTTATTACCGGCTACCGTAGAAGATTTTTTTGCAGCAACCAATGATACGCTTAACTATAATTTTACGACCAAAAGCCTAGCAGACTACGGTAATTTGCAACTGACCCTAAATGGCAGTATTACCTACCCTATTATGGTACAGCTCCTAAATGAAAAAGAAGAGGTACAGCGAGAAATATATACAGAAGGCCCGCAACTTTTTGAATTCAACAACCTAGACCCTAATAACTATTTGGTACGCGTTATTTATGATGAAAATAAAAACAAAATATGGGATACCGGGAGTTATATAAAACGTATACAACCTGAAAAAGTAGTGTACTATCCAGGAGCAATAGAAATTAGGGCCAACTGGGAAGTAATGGAAACCTTTACTATAAGAGAGTAAACCTATCCTTATCGTTTAGAAAGGGTAGTTTTTTTCTAGTATCGGTCAAATGGCTTTTAGTTAAACTAAGCTCCAGAACATCTTCTTTGTCCGAGAAAGCAATTTGCTTTCCCAAGGCATCATAGACTGCGGAATGTCCCGAATAGTTATGGCCATTCGCATCTGTTCCAGTTCTGTTTACGCCTACACAATAGGCCATATTCTCAATGGCACGTGCCTTTAACAAAGTATCCCAAGCGGCTATTCTGGGTTGCGGCCAATTTGCTACATACAGCAGCACATCATAATCCATGGTATTTCTGCTCCAAACCGGAAAACGAAGATCGTAACAGATCAAAGGACAAAATACAAACCCTTTAAAATTTTCCAAAAGATGTTTATTACCCGCGGTATATTTTTCATGTTCGCCTGCCAAGGTAAACGTATGCCTTTTATCGTAACTGGAAACAGAACCGTCCGGTTTAACGAATAGGAGTCTATTATAATTTTTAGTTCCATCTTGGCACACAATACTCCCCACTATTGCAGCTTTTGACTCCTGCGCCATATTTTTCATCCAAGTTACCGTTGTTTCCACTTCTGAACTTGGAATATGATCCGGGAACATCGTAAAGCCAGTCGTGAACATTTCTGGAAGCACTATGACCTCTACGTCCTTGGACAGGGATTTTATTTTGCTGGTAAACATTTCTCGGTTCTCTGCCGGACTTTCCCAAACCAGAGGTGTCTGAATCAAAGCTAATTTTAGGTTTTCATTCATCTTAAAAAATTATGTAGTTCAAATTAGAACGTACTTGGTGTACTTTCAACGGGTATTGGTTTTAAAACAATGAAATGATGACCTTTTTATTTCCTTAATGCATTGTAAGCTGTAAACGGATACATTCAGAATAGTAAACTAGGCGAGTCATTGTAAAGAAACTTCTTTTTTGAAAAAGTATTCATAAATAAAATATACGGATGCCTATAATCAACTTTTCTTAACTTTTCCTAGATACATCGCATATTTCCAAATGTTTATTTACCTTCCAAAATATCTATCAGTTTGGCGGAACCTTGTAACTTAGCATGATCCAGAGCAGTATTTCCCCGGGCGTCCTTTACGGTTTTATCCGCACCATTGGCAAGAAGCATTTCCACAATATCCAACCGATCAAAAGTTACCGCATAGATTAAGGGACTCGCACCCATGGCATTTCGTTCATTTATATTGGCCCCTTTTTCGATGAGCATTTTAGCTAAACTTGGGAAACCCTTAAAACAAACACCCATTAAAGCCGTATTCCCTGTTCCATCCTTTTCGTCTATTACGGATCCCTTTTCCAAGAAAAATTCGGATATATCCTGAAACCCATAATACGTGCTCAGTAGTAATGGTGTACTACCTCGCGCATCCTTTGAATGCAACAAACCAGGTGTCTCTTTAATCATTTCTTTAATGACAGAGGAATTACCCTTTCGGATTTCACTAAAAAATATATCCTTTTTATCCATTGACTACAAATTAAGGAATTTGACACGAATTTGCGAAATGTTTAAATACCTTGTCAAAATTTGCAAAACTATTTTCAAGTTTCATTATCCCTTTTCTCTCATCTGCAAAGAAGAATATTCCCATTAGATGTAGTAGAATGATATCAAAACTATACGTCTACCTCACGATCCATTGACCCATGCCGCCAGTAAAATGCCACGCTATTTTCTATAAACTTTTGGTTTCTCTCCTTAAAGTATATATCCTGGAAAAATAATAATTGATTTTTTATTGTAGCCATCCACTGCCGGACCCTATTTTTTGGAGCTAAATTTACCCGTTATGAATAGTTTGGTATTTTTAAATGAACGCATATAATTCTCAAATTTACGGTTGAACACATCAAAATATACTTAATTGGCATATCTGTTTACCCCAGATAGATAAGGTAAACGCAGAGGACTTGATAAGGAATTAGGTCCTTAAACTGTTAACAAATAGTGATTTTGAAACGGTTCTTATCATGTGACACAAATAGTTTTACCTTTTTTAATAGTACTGTGTAAAGATAAACAGCGTACTATGTTTAAACTTTTTACTCAAAACACTCCCTTACAGGTCATATAGCAGAAAAAAACTGATAAACCCATTTCATTTGGTCCGGATTTATCCTAATTTTACTGACTTTTACTAAATTTAACCCATAAGAATTATTTTAGTCTTTATAAATGAGCGCATTCAACAACTGTTGCATCATAGATGATGACGAATTTTTTGCATTTAACGCAAAGAGACTTATACTAGATAATGGTTTTTCGGAGAACGTACTTTGGTATTCGGATGGCCAACATGCAATTGATGGTGTCATAGGATTATTGATCGAGAACGTAACTTTGCCCGAAGTAATATTATTGGATTTAAACATGCCCAACAAAAATGGATGGGAGTTTTTGGATGAGTTTGTGGACTTACCCCTTAAACAGAGAGAAAATGTTAAGGTATATATCTGCAGCTCCTTTGTAAGTCCGGATTTAATAGAAAAAGCAAAGCATTATAATATCATAGCAAACTACATTGTAAAACCATTGAAGAAAGAGTCTTTGGACAAAATAATGGGTTCAAAGAACGACTAGCATCTACTTTTACCTCACTCCAGGAGTAAAATCTTGTGGTGCAATTTGAGGTAAGTTTATGGTGCCGGCACCTCCAGTATCATTGTATATTTCCCATTCTGTAGGGGTATACAGACTATTCCCAACAGTTATCCCAGACCTTCTTATCGCTTTTCCATCCTCGAATTCGTGTGCCGTTCCGGAGCCATCTACCCCTACTACCCCAAAGGCATCTATGACCGTACCAAAGGGATCTATGAGTTGTAAATTATCATCTCCGTTAGAATCTGCCGGGGAATTACTTCCTGCAACAACATCGGGTAGTAAACCGAACACAGCCAAAAATTCATCTCTATCGGCAGCTATGACCAAGGTACTTTGTGCTTCGATTACATAAGCGGACAGATTTAATCTAGAGCTTATTTCCAAGGCTGCATTGGTATATCTAACCAATTGCCATCCGTTCAATGACAGCGGTAAATCAGAAGAATTATATAGTTCAACAAATCTAGCCCCAGCGTTGTTATCCGGATCTGCGAGTTCGGAAAATAAAATTTCTTGGGAAGAAAATTCATCAATAACATCCTCACAGCGTTCGTTTGTAAAATCGATGTCATCCAAATCCCGAATCTGAAGATAAAAATCGTTGTTATCTTGAATCAAAACCCCTGTAATAGTACCCCTACCTTCGGGTAGTAATTCCGCTTGAAAATCTGAAAAACCGCTATTTACGATTTCTAGCTCATCGTCCTCGCAATCTACTAATAAACGCACGGTTTCTTCTCTTTCTACCGCAAATGAAAGTCCCAAGTCATCTTGGGAAAATTCAATATTATCTAATTGCACCAAAGTATTTGGGACGGTCTCCGAGAGTTCAGAAATACTAAGCAGCTTTGGAACAACAGATTGCCTTTCATCACAAGAAACAAAAACATGCTCAAAAACGGTATTGGAAGCCAACCTACCAACGGACACATTACCAAATGATAAAAATGATCCGCCCAATTTAAATACGCCCTTGGATTTTCCCAGATAAAGCCCTTTTAACTTGACCATCACTTTATCCCCGACCGCAAAGAACAAGTGGGAATCCCTTAAATCTATTTCTATTTGAAATGCTTCCGTAGGGTTGAACGGCACATCTTGAAAATGCAATACTCCAAAGAAATTGCCTACAGCATCAGATGAAATTACATAACCTTCAATAATAAGATCTTCCTGTATTTTTACCGTTTCTTCTAGGTATAGCGCTTTTACTTCCGCAAAACTGGCATTGGCTTGCAAATCTGAGCTACAGGCTGGTAACAAGGCATCGAAATCCCTATTGTTCACGCAGCCAGTGACAATAATGAGCAGCAGTAAACCCTTTAAACGTAAAGCGTTCCTCACTAGTGGTATTATATTTTTACTTTGTGTCATATTTAAAAACTAAACGCTAGGTTTAAAAAATAAGTGCGACCGAACCCATACCAATACTTAGGTGCAAAAGATGGTGACCCACTTAAGTTATCCTGTTGCAACTGTCCGTAATTACCATTTCTACTCTGCTCATAGCCCCCAGTTCTAAAAACGGTATCGAACAGATTGTTTACGCTCACAAAAAGGCCAATATACTTTCCGTTCTTCAACCAAGATTTTCCCCCTACCATATTTAATAGGTAAAAATTATCCAGCGGTTCTTGTGCCAACAGCCTTTTTACATTTTCCGGTGTGGCATCCGGAAAATTCTGTCCTGTTTCCGGATCTAGATAAAAACTATTGGTCCTGGTAATTGTTGAGAGGTTAGCGTAATTGTCCGCCAAATAATTGGCCGTCATTCCTACCCACCAGTATTTTGGATCGCGGTACTCTATACCAAATGCTACTGCTGTTTGTGGACCTTGGGCCAAGCGCAATCCCTTAATAGCCGCCAAACCTAAGTCTTTAGTGCCGGTGACATCTATAAGTTCTTCATTTGCCCCTGCCGTATCAAAATTTATGTTCACAAAAGGATCACTGGCAAAGGTATAATGACCAACTGCCGCCACGGTAGATATTTTTACGGCAGCCGACAATTGGTACTCCAAACCCAACTCTAGCCCTTTGTGTAACTTATCCAGGTCGGTCAACACCTCCTGGACAAAGTCGGAACCCACACCACTGTCCACAAAGAAAAAATTGACATCGGTGGTATTTTGAAACCTTGTATAGAAACCGGTTAACCTACCTGTGAGCTTAGGCATTCGCAGATAATAGTTCAAGTCTACCGTACTTATCGTTTCATTCTGTAGATTTGCAACTATAGTGTTGGATTCCCTAGGATTTATAAACGCATTTTGCAACAAAGGAGGCCGTTGTATAAAACCGATATTTGAAGTTACCCAATGCCGACCAGTGATTTTATAGGACAATCCGCTTTTAATACTAAGGTTGGAAAAATTTATTTTTTCACTTTTACCAAAAGAATTTTCCAAAAAACGTTCGTTCTTAAACAAACCGTTGCGTTGGTAAGATGTGCCAGAATATTGGCCCGAAACAAAGCCTTTCCATGTGTTAAAATCTAAATTCAACTGGGCAAAGGCATCTGTTTGACGTGCCAAAAAATCATAACTGTAATTAAATTTTTGTCCTTCTAAACGTTCCAGATCGCCATCAAGGTCATTTCTAGTGTCGGAAAAAGGATCAATATCCCTGTGAAAATCGGCGCCAAGTAAATCAAAGACCTCGGCATAATTTTCGGAATTTAGATTTTTGTGCGTTACCCCAAAATCCAGACTTAGCTTTTCGTTCAAAGTATAATTACCATTGATCCTTGCTGTAAACTGGGTATCGTTTATAACATCATCGTAGACGACATAAGAAGCTATTCCCTTATTTGTCGGACTTTGGTTTGCCGTGTATAGATTCTGCCAGTTCCATTGCGGATCGTTCAAAAAGCTGGTACGCGCCCTGTCGGCACTTACAAAATTCGCTCCGATAGGGCTATTGATCTGAAAACTGGGAAGATACCTGTAGAAACTAGGGTCTGGATTTGGCGCATTGTAATAGCCTACCCTACTTCTGGCGTGACTCCCTGTCTGGAAGGCCAGACCAGCGGTAAGGTTCAATTTTTCAGAATCATGAAAATAATTTAGTAGCACCATAGGTTCGGAAATGCGGCGTTCCCGAGAATTTCTAATCTTACCATCTTGTTCTCCCCAATAGGGATTATACCTGTTGCCCACCAAATTATAAACCTCTTCCGTAATCGCCGAGGACCTGCCCCTTCTATTGGTTGCGGAAATTGCCGTTAGAGATATACTATTTTTAGGATTAAATTGATATTCCAATGCTCCATAAAAGGAATAGGCATCGTACAGTGTGCCGTCTATATAACCTTCCTTCGCCCATCTTCTGGAACTAGAAAACATGTATGCGAGCCCGTTTTTCTGCAAACCGGAATTGTAGGTTGCCATGAGTCGTCCCGTATATGTTCTGTTGGAAGCGGATGAAGACAAGCGATACCCAGACCGCAGACCGGATGGCCTCAAATCTATATTGGTGTTGCCTAAAATACCACCAAAAGTGAAGGCAGACGCCTCCAACCCGTTCGTAAATTCCTGATTTCTAATCACGTCGTTAAGTCCGCCCCAATTGTTCCATTGTGGCCTGCCATCAAAAAATTTGTTCATGGGAATACCGTTCAACAAGACTTCGCCGTTCTGTGAATCGTACCCCCTTACCCTAAAAAATGCCTGTCCAAAATCAAAAGCGGCCCTATTCAAAAAAATATCCCGTGTAGCTTGTAACAGTCCCAGCGAACTACCGCTGGTTTCATCATCCAACAACTCTGCATCGGTAAGGGAGATTAGGTTGTCCTGCTTTTCTAAAGTGAGGTCGGTTTCCAGATAAATAGCACCAATAGCGATACGTTCTACGTCCAAGGTAATCGGAATTCTTTGGGGCACATAGTCCGGAATTTCAATATGTAGAATATACTCTCCAGCCAAGGAAACGATCAGGTTAAAATTGCCAGATGTATCCGTTACCGTAGAAAAATTTTCACCTTCCAATGAAACTATTGCGCCAGGTACGACCTTCTTGTCCATAGTCTTATAAACAGTACCAGAAATAGAGGTGACTGTCTGGCTATAGATAATTAGTGCTTGCGAAAAAAGAAGTACAAATAGAAGAGCTCTATGCATACTCGTTGGTTCATATATTTGGTTATCGGTACTACAATATATCCAAAAAATGATTCATGGGTAAGATGTTTCCGATTATTATACTATATTTTGGGTCGTAATTACCTACAAATGAAGCTTAAACTATTTTATGCACTGTTGATAACCACCCTCATTGGCAATGCACAAGTTCAAACCGATTACCAATTACGGACTATCGCTTTTTATAATTTAGAGAACCTATTCGACACTAAAAATGATACGTTAATTTATGACGATGATAGAACACCAGAAGGAAAAGATGCTTGGACACAGGAACGATATGAACATAAACTGGCCCAACTTTCCAAAGTAATCTCCCAAATTGGATCCAGTATAGGCAAGAAACCACCTGATATCATTGGTGTATGTGAAGTAGAAAACAGACAAGTAGTAACCGACTTAATTAACCACCCCAATCTTAGGGATTATGAATATGGCATTGTACATTTTGATTCCCCCGATGAGCGCGGTATAGATGTTGCGCTTTTGTATCGTAAAACTGTTTTTATCCCAATGGCCTTTGACAGCCGCCGTTTACTCCTCTCCAATGATAACGGTGAACGCGATTATACTCGGGATCAATTGGTCGTAGAAGGCTTGCTCGATAATGAAAAAATTCATTTTATCGTAAACCATTGGCCCTCTAGAAGTGGTGGCGAGGCAAGAAGCAGACCCTATAGATTGGCGGCTGCCAAATTGAACAAACGCATTATCGATTCCATCCAACGCCAGAATTCTTTAGCTAAAATTATAAGTATGGGCGATTTTAACGATGACCCCGTTGACCCTAGTTTCAAAAAAATTCTGGAAGTAAAAGGAAAAAAGAAACAATTGGACACTATGGGCTTATTTGGCCCTATGGAAGAATTGTTCCGAAAAGGAGAGGGTTCCTTGGCCTATAGGGACAACTGGAACCTTTTTGACCAAATTTATATGACCTCCAATCTCGTAAACGGTACAGGAAATGATTTTCGATTTTGGAAAGCAGGAATTTTTACGCCAAGTTACATTATTGATCCCAGAGGTAAATACAAAGGATATCCGCTTCGCACATACGCCGGAGGAAGTTACATAGGAGGCTATAGTGATCATTTTCCGGTATATGTGTACTTGATTAGAGAGGTTGGCACTCGGTAAGCCCGTTTTTTTTATGGCATCGCTAATTAGCCCTGATTTTTGGGGTTAAGTAACTAGTCATGAAATGTAAAAGGAACGGAGTGGTATCCGTACTACCTATAAAGTAAGCCTAACCCGTTTTCTAATTGAATTCATAATAAGAATATGGTTCGCGAGTAAAAAAAGCCAAGAAATAGATATATCCTGGCTCTTTAAATAAGAATTTTGTACGTTGATTTATGTACAACGAGACAAACCTCTCTTAGTCCAACACTTCTATTTTGATGTTACGCCACTTTACCTTGATTCCGCCACCATCATGTATCTGCAATAAAACGGCACCTTCTCCAGCCCCTATAATGGCATCATCTAAGGAAACCATTTTGGCGCCATTGAGCCAGGACGTAAGCCTATCCCCATCTACCTTGATCTTCATTGTGTTCCATTCCCCCATTTTCAAGACTTTATCTTTTTTGGCCTCAGGTTTTATCAACCATTGTCTCCCATAGGATTCATATATTCCTCCTGTATGAAATCCTGGTGGGGCTATTTCTACCTGCCAGCCGCTTACTGTAGTTCCATCTACGGTAGAGCGGATAAAAACACCGCTATTGCCGTCTGCCTCCTGTTTAAATTCCAGTTCCAAAATATAATTTTTATACTGTTCATTGGTTCCGAGATAGCCATATGCGTTGTCCGGACCGCTCTCACACACCAAAAGACCATCCTCTACGTACCATTTTTCAGTACCATAAATAGTCCATCCCTCCAGGTTTTCGCCATTGAAAAGGGATTGCTTTTGTGCAGCGCCATTGATTGAAAAAAAGATAGTTGCAAGCAGGAGAACGTGCTTCATTATACCAGTATTAAAAGTTAAGTGTTCTTTACAAAGAGAATCCCCGTAGCCTGCCATAAGCCCATATGATTTAAGGGAATGAAAATAAAATTATTTAATTGAACCAAATACCCCAAGGAATCCTGCTTAAAATAAGCACTAACCCTAGCCCATAAAAAATGGCAATGCTCTTGAACTTTTTGTCGCCCTCCACAAATTTTTTATGCCTGGACCATCCTACGGTAATCAAAGCAATAGCAATAATATTAATAAATGGATGTTCCACCGCCAAAAGCCGGGCTGCCGAGGTTAATCCTCCCATCCCAAATTCCCGTATCGCACTCACTCCGCTTGGAGAGACAAAATAAAGGATCAAGCCTATCAATAACTGGATGTGGACGATTATCAGGGCAAAGAGACTTAACCTTAAATCCTTGCCCATAGTAAACATACGTTTGGACAAAAGACCGGTAATGGCGTTGGCAACTGCCAGAAAAAGAACTGCGAGCGCTACATAGGCTAGATAGGAATGTAGCATTTGAATGGTTTCGTACATGTTTTTTATTTTAGGTTTTAAAAATAGGGATTTTTGAGCATAAAAAAGGGTCTTGTATTTCTACAAGACCCTTTTTTATGTACGAAAACTAGTTCTTAGTTGAATAAGTAACGGACTCCCAATTGCATCCTCCATGTAGCACCTATACTAGAAGAAGGTCTGTTCGTTTCAGATGGCAGATCCGTTGTTCCAGGTACGGTATTTAATCTATAAATTGGTTCGTTGTCAGCATTTCTACCCCTGTAGTTCAACAAGTTGTTCTGGAATGCAAATTGAGGTACGCCCCAATCCGAGTTCAACATATTTCCAAAATTCAAGAAATCCAGAGATAATTGAATTTTGTTCTTCCTGTCTTTGGTCAACTCAATATCCTGGGTGATACGAAGGTCATAACGGTTTAACCATGGATTTTTAGCGCCATTTCTTTCCGCAACCTTACCTTTATTTTCGCTTAAATACTCATCTTGATTGATATAATTGTTCAAGGCATTTATCTGGGCTTGTTCGGTAACTAGATTTCCATCCAAAGTATATTCTTGAAAATTTAGCTCAGAAGCATCGTTTGGTATGTACATCAAACGATTTGAATTATCTCCAAAATTACCGGAATAGGTATAGCTATACCTACCGTTCTCGCCACCATCCCATAAGACACCAATCGTAGTTCCGTTTTTCTGATAGTTTAAATTAGCTATAAAACGGTTCGGTTGATTGAAACCCGCAAAACCTAATTCAGGGTTGTTTCTGTCTTCCTGTACCGTAGCAGTCCATAAGGATCCTGCTTGTGAACCACCTGCTGCATCCAAATCCTTTGCGCCTGAAGCGGTATAAGCAATCATAGCATAAAAACCATTGTCAAATTGCTTGGATAACTGAGCAGTAGCAGAATAGGAGTATGGTTTCCTGTCTGCATTGGTCAACAAGAATACGTTTCTAAAATCCGAATCGTTTGAGTAACTACCATCCCAATAAGGCCTGGCATCCGGGCCGGCCAACACACCATCCGCTTCTCTTAAGATAGGGTTATATACAATTGCAGTGGACACATCCCTGGTATAAATAAAATCGAAGGTTCCAGTAATTCCCCATGGCAATTGATGATCTACACCAATATTGGTCCTCCAAACTTGGGGTAATTTGAAATCACGATCTGTTAGGTTCAACTCATTGGACAATGTTTGCCCGGGATTTGTTGGATTGCCAAAAGTTACATCAGGATTAAATACATAGTTTGGACCCAACTCTGCTGCAACCTCTGCACCTTCAAAACCTATACCACCACGAACCACACCAGAACCATTTACTTGGTTACTCATCCATACAAACGGAATACGACCGGAGAAGATACCTGTACCCCCGCGAACTTGGGTCTTGCCTTCACCATTTACATCCCAGTTGGCACCTATTCTAGGAGACCATAAGGGTCTCACTTTTGGAAATTGACTTACGTCTGGTGTGAAGCTTCCTCCATCACCATCTGTAAATGTTTTGTTTAGATCATCTAACAACGTATTTCTTGGTATATCAGTTGTATAGAAAGGCAAATCAATTCTAAGACCAGCGGTTAACTTCAAATCATCGTTTACCTGATACTCATCCTGGAAATAAATACCAAATTGGCCAAAGTTGGTTTCGTCTACCGGTGGCGTTGTAGATCCATCCAAGGCAAAACTTTTGGCAAAAGCATCCGGATACGCCCCAGGAGTCTGGTTGATAACCGTTTCCACAAAACTATCATAGCTTGTAAACCTATAAAAACCATTAAATACCGGGTTAAAGGCATTCTTAAAGGTCATCAATTCCAGGTTGGCACCTATGGTATAGGTATGCTTTCCAGAATAAATGGAAAAGTTGTTAGTTATATTAAAGACATTGTTCTCCAACAAGTTCCCTACAGTAAACAACTCATTTCCTAAAGCTGTGTAATACAAAAGGTTACCAGAAGCGTCCGGCTCCAAGACTTCTATAAACGGGAAGGCCTGACCGCCAGGAATACCCCGTTTTGGATCGTTAACCGCGGTGTAGCCAATATTTAAACTATTGGACATGTTATCAGATATTTTGGAGTTCCATTCCCCTACAATAGATTCCACCAATCGATCATTAGTATAATTAGCGTTGGCAAAAGTCATCGCTTCAATACCAAACCTATCGGTATTTCTATATCTAGTTGGAATAAAGCGGTTAGAGTTCCCATTAATACTTACATCTTCCGAGGCAGTATATCTGTTATACCGTAAGGAAAACTTATTGTTTTGATTTAAGTTATAATCCAAACGTGCATTAAAACGGGTTTGTTCAGAAGCAAATGGATAATTCTCATAAGGTCCTGTTTCATAGCCATAAAGTCTGCTCATGCTTTCACGTACAAAATCCAGGTCAGATGCCGGTACTCTAGAAATGATCTGGCCATCTGGCACAAGACCAGGTCTTGCAGCTTGGCGCTGAAAGCCAGGAACTGCTTCTTGTTCCTCTTCGTAACTTACAAAAAAGAAAAGTTTGTCCTTAATTACAGGACCACCTAACGTAATACCTTTAATATCGTTTTGAGAATTACCCCTGTTAAGTTCCAAACCTCGCAAACGATCCCCTACCATTTGGTCGTTTCTGAAAAAGTAATAAACAGACCCTCTAAAATCGTTGGTTCCCGATTTAGTTACTGCGTTTACGGAAGCTCCGGTAAAACCACCAAACCTAACATCAAACGGTGCAAGATTTACTTGTACTTCTTCTATGGCATCCAACGATATAGGATTGGCACCGGCGAACTGGCCAGAACCTAGACCAAAGTTGTTATTGTAAATGTTACCGTCTATGGTATAGTTGTTAAATCTGCTGGATGTACCAGCAAAAGAGGTACCGTTAGATTGTGGTGTAAGCCTTGTAAAGTCGTCAATACTTCTGTTTACCGTAGGTAAAGCATCGATTTTTTCCCTAGATAGGTTTACTGATGGTCCAGTTCTGTCCGGATCAATAATATTACCTCTTTGAGAAGTAACAACCACTTCTTCCAGCTCCAATCCTTCGCTCAATGTTACCTTTAAATTGTAGCTCTGGCCCAAACCAAGGTTTATACCTTCAAAAGTCCTGTCCTGAAAACCTACATACGTAACCTTTACCGAATAAGGCCCGCCTACTCTGATATTAGGTAAGTAAAATCGTCCTTCTTCATTAGATATGGCACCATAAACCGTTCCCGAAGGCGTATGGGTGGCAACAACGTTAGCGCCAAAAAGGATTTCCCCAGATTGATCCACAACGGACCCCTGCATACTGGAAGTTGTAACTCCCTGTGAAAAAGCGCTTGCCGCTATTAAAAAAGCAACAAAGGCAAAATACATTTTTTTCATTTTTCTAGTGTTTTGTTCGTTTTTATTTTTGTGCAAAAGTCCAGTATTTTTGAACTTCAAACGTTAAGACAACGTTAAATCAGTATCCTTAAAAATAAGTTAAAAAAAAAGAAAGGGAACTTGGAAACAAAGAAGTTTTCCGGAAAACCTAAAAATTAACGAACAAACAGGTTTAACCCTTAAAATATTGAAGAAGCTGCAATGTAGAGCTATCATGATCAGCAATATCGGAACCCTCAATATCCTTTAGAATTGTGCCTGCCAATTGCTTTCCAAGCTCCACTCCCCATTGGTCGAAGCTGAAAATGTTCCAAATTACGCCTTGCACAAATATTTTGTGCTCATAAAGGGCTATAAGAGCACCCAAAGAGGCTGGCGTAAGTTTTTCTATTAGTAAGGTATTCGTGGGTTTATTTCCTTCAAAGACTTTATAAGATGCCAAAGCATCTATTTCTTTCTTGGAATGTCCTGCCGATTTCAACTCTTGTGAAACCTCTGCTACAGACTTGCCGTTCATCAAGGCTTCGGTCTGGGCAAAGAAATTGGACATTAATTTGTTATGATGATCGGTATTGCCGTGCAAGGAATGTTTAAATCCTATAAAATCGGTCGGGATCAACTTGGTGCCTTGATGAATCAACTGAAAAAAAGCATGTTGGGAATTAGTACCCGGCTCTCCCCAAATAATGGTGCCCGTTTCATAGGAAACCCGATTGCCGTTCCTATCTATACTTTTTCCGTTACTCTCCATAATACCCTGTTGCAGATACGCAGAAAACCGACTTAAATACTGTGTATAGGGAATGATGGCCTCTGTCTCGGCACCAAAGAAATTATTGTACCAAATACTGATCAAAGCCATGATTACGGGAAGGTTTTCGCTAAAATTGGCCTCCTTAAAATGTGTGTCCATTTCGTTGGCTCCTTTTAAGAGACCATCGAAGTTCTCATACCCTACAGCTAAGGCAATGGAAAGACCCACGGCACTCCACAACGAAAAACGCCCTCCCACCCAATCCCACATGGGAAAAACGTTATCGGCAGAAATGCCAAATTCTTTAATTTTCTCCGTGTTGGTAGATACTGCTGCAAAATGCTTGGCTATATCTTCTTGTTTGGCGTGTTTTAAAAACCATTTTTTTATGGTGGTGGCATTGCTCAAGGTCTCTTGGGTGGTGAACGTTTTAGAAACCACTACGAACAAGGTAGTTTCCGGATCGAGCACTTTTAATACTTCATTTACATGGTCCCCGTCTACGTTGCTGACAAAATGGATGTTTAAGTGGTTTTTATAAAACTTCAAGGCTTCCACGACCATCGCAGGGCCTAGATCGGACCCACCAATCCCTATATTAACAACATCTGTAAATACCTTTCCTGTAAATCCCTTTTTATGACCGCTTATGACGGCATCCGTAAAGCTTTCCATGCGCTTCTTTACAGCATATATTTCGGGCATTACATTTATGCCATCGACCTTGACATTGGCATCCCTTCTCTCTCGTAAGGCGGTATGCAAAACGGCCCTGCCTTCGGTTTCGTTTATTAATTCCCCATTAAAACAAGAGGCTATGGCCTGTTTTAGCTTTACTTCTTCCGACAGCTGCAACAAGAGACTTAAGGTTTCTTCCGACATCCGGTTTTTTGAAAAATCCAATAGAAAGTCGTTCCACTTCAATGTAAACTTTCCTGCCCTCCCGGCATCATCGCGAAAAAGTGTTTTTAATTCCTTTGACTGTGTATGGGTATAATGTGCGGTTAATTTGTCCCAAGCTTTTGTTGTTGTAGGGTCAATCTTAGGTAAGGCCATTTTATTCGTTAAGGGTTATTAAATTCTCTTCCACTGGCTCAAAAACCGAGTACTCTATGCAATCCAACTGCACCTTTAATGGTTCAATATAATCCATATAGGCTGTTCTCATAGATTCTGCAATAGGTTCTGCGCTAGGCAACTCTTCCCGTAACGGGTCCACTTGGGCACCATTTTTCCAAAACCGATAACAAACATGTGGGCCTCCCGTATTTCCCGTCATTCCTACCCAACCGATAATATCGCCTTGGCGCACGTATTCACCTTTCTTTACCTTTTGGCTTTTCATGTGTAAATATTGCGTACTGTAGGTACCGTTATGCTTGATCTTTACATATTTTCCATTGCCGCCTTTTCGGGTAGACTCCGTAACCGTGCCATCAGCCGTAGCAATGATAGGAGTTCCTATGGGCGCAGCATAATCCGTTCCCTTATGAGGACGCACTTTGTAACCATAATAAGCAATGCGTCTGTTCAGGTTATATCTAGAGGATACTCGATATCCAAATTTTATAGGTGCCTTTAGAAAAGTACTTCTAAGGTTGTTCGCCTCGTCATCGAAATAATCGAATCCCTGTTTTAAGGAATCAATCTTGAAGGCAAAGGCGTATATCGGTTTGCCTTTGTGTTCAAAATAAGCGGCTTCAATAGGCTCAAAACCGGCATAGATGGTATCGTTTATATAACGTTCTTTAAATATGACCTTAAATTTATCTCCCTTTTCCAGTTTAAAAAAATCGATCGTCCAAGCATATATTTCAGATAGATTAATAGTTACCGCGTAATCTATGCCAAGGTTGTCCAAAGATTCGGAAAGATTGTTCTCAATCACTCCAGCTATTTCACGCTGTACAAATTTCACTTTTTTCCTACTGGTGTATGCATTTACAGAATCGCGAAGATCTACCACCGTGTAGTTAATTTTGTCGTTCTCGTAGATAAAGAATTGTGTAGTTTCTGTAGTGTCCTTTGTTTTTAAGATGACATAGGGCTTACCTACCTTTATTCTTTTTACATCAAAAGTGTCTTTGAATTCTTCGGCTATTTTAACAATTTTAGGATAATCCACCTGGTGGTCGATCATAAGCTTACCAAAACTATCTCCGTTTTTAATCGTATCCCGTAGAACCGTAAACTCCTTTAGATTAAACCCATAAGATTTTGGAACCGGTTTTTCTGCGGCTATCTGAGCAACCTCCTCGATTTCCTGTTTCTGTTCTGTTTTACACGAAAAAAGCACTAACAGTGCCAAAAGTGTGCCCCAATATTTCTGCATTACCCTACTTACTTTTTTCTGGATTAAAGATATGGTCTACCCACTCCTTACCCCATTCATTTAACTCTATTTTTGTATAAATTGATGGAAAAAAAATCACTTTCTGAAAACTGGGGGGCAAATACTGCTTCCAATTGGTTCCTCCCGTAGCCTCTATATTGCCGCCGCCTTCCTTACCCAAATAGCGATGCGCAGAACCCATATGCATAAGCGGCCAGTTGACATTGGCGTTCAAATCCAGCGCTTTTAAAGCATTCAGGAGCTCCTTGTCTTCCCTGTTCTTTTTAGGAAGCCCTAAATACTTATGATAAATGGTATTGCCCTTCACCTGCCTTACAATACGAATAAGCCTTGGTGTGTACCTATATTCAAACTGCTTTAAAGTCAAGGTCTTTTCCCCTGTTGCTATATCCGTGGCACCTTTTTTCCAATAGATGTTTTCATAAAGGTCTTCTATGGTACTCTCCGAAGAAAAAGTAGCCCGCTTTGTATGGTGTACCAAATTCTCCAAGGGAGTTGCATACAGCTCGATCATCCTATATTGCACCGACTGAAATCCGCTTGCCGGCAACAAGGCCATTCTATATTGCAAAAATTGCTCGCGTTCCATTCCTTTGATCATTATGCCAAAAGAAGATATTAGGGCTGTATAATAACTATTGATACGCCTAACTTTTTCTATAAAAAAATCTTGCTTTTGTAATTTGTCGTCTACCAACTGTTTTTGCTCATGGAGGATCAGCTTAAAATAAAGTTCGGTAATCTGGTGGTACATGATGAAGATTTCCTCATCCGGAAAATGGGTTCTTGGCACCTGTAGACTTAACAAGGTATCCAAATGAATATAGTCCCAATAGGTAAGGTAGCGCTGGTAGAGCAAACCATCTAAATAAGAGCTTAGGTCTTGACCGGAATCCTTGTATTTTTCTTCAAGTTTGGCGATTTGGGACCTGATATGCTCTTTTTCCTCCATTACTATCTAATCCATTATTATTTTAAATTGGTGCTTTAGACCATTATAACCATCTAAATCGGCTTTTATGGCACCCACTGCCAAATCTGCTTTAATTCTTATAGGAATCTTATTGTCATCATTGGAAACCCAAAGCGATAGACTCTCTTCTTCTTTAAAGACCCTGCCCGACTGCACCAAAGGCCTAAACTTTAAACATTCCACCTTTCCGAATTTGGTCTTTAAAACCTCTTTCCCCAAATACTTTAATTTAAAATTAAAAACTCCATCATCGTCGTAAAGTAATTTCAACTCTATACTTTCCCCTTTCACCAAGTCTTTAGCATCATAATTATTTCGCAAAAAGTAAAAGGCAGATATTAAATCATGTATTCCGTCCTGCAGTTCAAAATTAAGCTTTTTCTTGTTTTTCTTATCATTTAAAACTGCAATGTCTTTGTCATAATCATAATTGATTTCCACATCCTTAGTATAGCCGCCCTCATCAATCTTCCTCACGAACCTGTATGGCCTGCCACTCTTGATATCAAAATAACTTTCATAATTATCATCTACCTTAAAGAAGAGACTTGCAAACCCCGTAGTTTCGCCATGGCCAACCACATGATAGACAGACCTGTCACCTATTTTTGAATTTTTTACGTGCAGCGTAGCGTAACTGGCATTTAACAAAGCATAATGCATTCTAAACTTTAACCACTCCCCAGGCTCAAACGCAGGTTTTGTTTTCTGCCCTACCACACTATAATAAGCGATAAGAAAAACAAGAACAAAAACTCTCTTCATAGATTACTATTTTACACTAAAGTTAGACATATGCAAGACATGATATCTAACACGACAATAATGTAAACAAATTTTATTCCAAAGTATTGCATAAAAAAAGCCCGGCTTAAAAACCGAGCTTTTCCTAAATAACCAACCAAACTTTAAATTATGAAAAACCAATACTTAAAGTTGTAAGGGAACCACCCCTTACGAGTACAAATTTAAGGCATAGAATATTATCTAAAATGCCCTTTAACGTACTTTAACGCTTACCTTAACACTAATTCACAATTCCGATTAATTATTGTGAATTCCTTAAGAAAAATACCAGCGTTTAATAGATTTTAGAGTGCGATTGCCTACTGAAAAAGTTAAAACCAATATCCAATACTAAAAAACACATTGGAGCGATCTACTTCTGGCGACCAAGAATAGATAATCTGCACCGGGCCAAAAAAAGATTCCCATCCATATCCTAATCCATAACCGGAAAAATTAGGGGAGGTAAACCATTCCCCCGTTCTAAATATATCATCGGCAACATTGGCAAAGTTTGCAGCACCCAAAAAGTGATGTTTTGGGGAAAATTCATAATCTAACCTGCCATATGCCTTCACATAACTGTTCCCTGGTAGGCTTAAGAAATCATAACCATAAAAGGGCACAAAATTATTTATGAGATTAGTCCCAAACCCACCCAAAACAAAATCGAAGGAAGTTACAGGGGATGTTCCAAGTTTAAAGCCACCCTCTGTCTCTAAGTTCAAAGACAGGTTGTCCAGTAATGAAAAGGCTCCGCCCATTCTGGCCTTGGAAACGGAAAAATCCTTGAAATTTCCGTTGAAATCAGAGGACAAAAGATAATAATGAAAATCCCCATCGAAAAATAATCCACTGGTAGGAAAATATTTGTCGTCATATGTATCCAACTTTAAGCCGGCAAAAGCACTGTAGAAATTACTTTTTTCAAAATAGGTCCTACCCTTAGAATCCCGTACGGGAGCAATCATAGATGGGTCCAAAGAATCATTCACTTCAGGAATGGCTCCCAAAGTCGTTGTACTGTATTTTAAAAATTTATGTTCTGCCCCAATGGTAAATGAAAATTCCTCCCTAACCAAGGTTTGCAGGTAAAACTGATTGGTAAAATCTGTTAAATCCAAATTTATATTGTTGACGTTTAAACTGGGAGGGACTTCAAAATTATTGGTAATGACACTAAAATCTATTTCTTGGTCAAAAGTGTTAAATCTAGAATTGATGCCAAAACTCCAATAGCTGCCCTTATCTATATAATACTCGAAATTATACCTTAAGTTATCCCCGAGTATAAAATCTATAGAAGCTCTGTCATCGCCAAATAGGAGATCTTTCTTTGTAAAATTTAAAATTGCAGCACTTTTATAAAGATCATCATAATGGGCTCCTACCCTGAAAAAGGCAGTGTTGGGAGATTCGTTTAAACGCAAGATTAAATCTTCTCCCATACCGTTGGAAACCAATTTGTACCGGTTAGATCCAAAATTTCCGGTTGCACTAAGATTATTGATTCCCTGATGGAATTTTTTAAAGGTTATAGGGACGCCCAAATTAAATCTTAGTTTACCTTTTACATAGCCCCTGCTGTGGTCGTTGTCGCCACTGACCATTAATCTGTTTATAGTAATAGAATCTGAAAGCTTATAAGGTTTAACGTAGGCCTTTGGCGCCTTGGCTTGTGTGGCATGCTGTGTTAACTCATTAAATTTACCTATGGCTGCCAACTCACCGGTCTTCATTATTTTATCAGTTTTATTGAAATCGATAACGGAATAGCTCTCTATATTCGGTTTTATATAAATGTCGGTACTTGCAGACTTTTTAATCATGTTGGCCGCGGTCTGATAATTATTTATCTGTAATAATATTTCAGTTGCCGAAAGCAGGGATTCCCTATCGGAAAGACCATGCTGCACATCTACACCTATAATCACATCCGCACCCATGGCCCTCACCTTTTCTATAGGATAGTTGTTTACTACGCCACCATCGATAAGGACTTTCCCATCTATTATCGCAGGAGTAAAAAGAGAGGGTAGCGTGCCGCTTGCCATAATAGCTTCGGGTAAATATCCAGAGTCCAACACTACTTCTTTTCCAGTTTCAATATCCGTGGCGATACAAACAAAAGGAATAGGCAGTTTCGAGAAATCCTTTACATCCTTAACATGATATAAAATCCGTACCAGTTCATTATAAATATTTTGACCCCCGGAATATGCCGGTGGCACCGAAACCTTAAAACCATCAAAAGGAAGGGTAAGGGCATACCTCTCGGAGTCTTCCTTCTCGTAAAAACTTTTTGCGCTTCTAGGTAAATTATCCCGAATGAGCGTGGTAAAATCCGTAGCGCGAAATATGGAATCCAACTGATTTGCCGAGTAGCCGGAGGCATACAAAGCACCAACAATCGCACCCATACTCGTACCTCCTATATAATCTATTTTTACCCCGGCCTCTTCTATTACCTTTAAAACCCCCACATGAGCCAAACCTTTTGCGCCGCCACCACTTAATACCAAACCAATTTTTTTATCCTTTAAATCAGCTGTGGTCTGCGCCGTTCCCCAAGTAAAAACCAAGGCAAAGATTACCTGAACTAGTTTTATGAGGTATTTAACCCTTTTAGAATGTTCAATTAAAGGATTCATATATTTTTTGTGCTTTTGACGCTCCAACGACCGCAGTTAAATTATCTATACTAGCCTCTTTGATTCTTTTGACCGATTTAAAACGCTTTAAAAGTTCCTTTGCCGTCTTCTCTCCGACTCCTTCTATTCCCTCCAATTCTGAACTGATTGCCCCTTTGCTTCTTTTGTTCCTATGAAACGTTATCCCAAAACGATGCGCCTCGTTGCGGAGTTGCTGGATAATTTTAAGGCTCTCGCTCTTCTTATCCAAATATAAGGGAATAGAATCTCCAGGAAAATAGATTTCCTCTAGCCGTTTGGCAATGCCTATAATAGCAATCTTTCCCCGCAACCCTAAACTGTCCAAACTTTTAAGGGCAGAGGACAATTGTCCCTTGCCGCCATCTATGACAATGAGCTGTGGCAAGGGCGTATGCTCCTCTAATAAACGCTTATACCGTCTAAACACTACCTCCTCCATAGAAGCAAAATCGTCTGGACCTTCAACCGTCTTAATGTTATAATGGCGATATTCCTTTTTAACGGGTTTGCCGTCCCTAAAAACCACGCAGGCAGCAACGGGATTACTTCCTTGTATATTACTATTATCAAAACACTCAATGTGTCTAGGCTCAGATGACAACCTCAAATCTTTTTGCATCTGAGCCATAATCCTATTCGTGTGCCTGTCCGGGTCAATTATCCTAATTTGGTTAAAGCGTTCTTGCCTAAAGAATTTAGCATTACGTTCGGACATTTCCAACAGGCGTTTTTTGTCGCCTAATTTGGGGATGGACACCAGAAGTCCAGACGGTACAAGCACCCGAAAGGGAAGGTAGATTTCCTTGGATTCCGAGTTAAAACGATGCCTTATTTCCACTATGGCCAATTGTAGCAAATCCTCATTTGTCTCGGATAGTTTCTTTTTTATTTCCATGGTATGCGAACGTACTATAGATCCATGGGCAAGTTGAAGAAAATTAACATAGGCAAATGCCTCGTCTGAGATAATGGTAAAGACATCTACATTACTAATATTCGGATTTACTACGGTAGATTTGACCTGATAATTCTCCAGAATATCAATTTTTTCCTTTATCTGCTGAGCTTCCTCAAATCGCATCTCATCGGCAAGCTGTTTCATTTGTCCTTTGAAATAATGTAAGGAGGATTTAAAATTGCCTTTTACAATTTCCCTTATATCCGTTATCTGTCTGTTGTACTCCTCGCTGGACTGCAAATCTTCGCAAGGCCCTTTACAATTGCCTAAATGATATTCCAGGCACACCTTGTACCTCCCACTTTGTATTTTTTCATTAGACAGGTCATAATTACAGGTACGCAAGGGGTACACGCTTTTAATAAGGTCCAACAGCGTTCGTACGGTTTTCATACTCGTATACGGCCCATAATATTCGGATCCGTCCTTAATTACTCTTCTGGTTGGAAAAAGTCTTGGAAAGCGTTCGTTTTTCAAGCAAATCCATGGATAGGATTTATCGTCCTTGAGCAAAACATTGTAACGTGGCTTATATTCCTTTATCAAATTATTCTCAAGAAGCAAGGCATCGGACTCGGTCGCAACAACAATATGCTTGATCGTGTCTATTTTCTTTACCATTACGCGAGTTTTACCGTACTCGTGATTTTTAGTGAAATAGGAAGTAACCCGCTTTTTTAAATTCTTGGCCTTACCAACGTACAATATACCATCATTGACGTCATAAAATTGGTATACGCCGGGTCCTTTTGGCAAGGAACTTAATTGAACTTCAATGGGAATTTGAGACATAGCAAACCGTGTAGTATAACTGGTAAAGAATATAGTTCAAATTACTTTGTTTTTCTAAGATGCGTAAAGGTTTCTTAAACTTTAACGAAATAAAGTTCATTCCCCAAAGAATGTCTATTTTTAATGTATCCATATAGTAACAACCAGATGGCATTTTAAGTTCAAACAATTCATTTTTCCATTGTCTTCTTCATAATTTTCGTTAGGAACAATCCTCTATTTGACAAAATTAGCGGACATTTTTTATCAGTTTATTAAAACAAACCTCATTTCAGCTATTTAGCCGTATTTCACCCTTTTTAGAGCGACGTAATTCGTTTTTATCATAAAAACTTCATTATCAACATTTTAGTTAATGTAATTAAAAGTAATCTATTGGTAAAAATGTTAATGTTTTGTAAAAAAGTGCATTTTATCGATAAAAAAGAACCTTTCAAGGATGGTTGATCGAATTTTTTTTTATATTTAGAAAATCAAAAAAACCCCGAAACATGGAAAGTTATATCATCACATTAGGCACCTATTTAATTTTGATGTTGTTTTTTAAAGTATTTTTTGCTGTAGCAGGAAAGGAATAAAAATACATATTAGGTTTTCTAATTTATTCTCCAACAATGTTGAAGGAAGACTTACGTATTAAATACAAAGAACTTCGGAATTCCTTAACTCCCGCATTTTTAACTTCAGAGAGCATTGCAATCGCAAATATGCTTCTAAAATTGCCCATTTGGCAATTCGAATATTACCACCTTTTTTTACCAATTACGCATAAAAAAGAAATAGACACTACGGTAATCCTATCCATACTTCAAGGAAAGGATAAACACGTTCTGGTGCCAAAAGTAAAAAACTCAAATTCTTTAGAAAACTACCTTTTATCTGATAATACAAAATTTAAACAAAGTTCATGGGGAGTTCCGGAGCCTTTGGACGGCATTATAGTAGCTCCAGAAAAAATTGATGTCGTATTTGTTCCGTTAATGGCCTATGATAAAAATGGATACAGGGTAGGTTATGGAAAGGGATTTTACGACTCGTTTTTATCCAAATGTCGCAAGGACGTACTCAAAATCGGACTTTCTTTTTTTGGACCAGAAGAACAGATTAAAAATATTCACAGTGGTGATATCCCATTGGATTATTGTGTTACCCCCCATAAGGTTTATTCCTTTGGTAAATCCTGATATCCGTTTTCTGAAGCAACCGAAGTATCCTCATCGGCGTTTTCCTTAAATGCGCTTTTATTAAAGACCAATAATATACCTACCCCGGTACTAATAGCGGTATCCGCAATATTAAAGACAGGCTCAAAAAAACGAAAGTTACTTCCTCCAAAATAGGGAACCCAATCTGGCCAAGTACTATCTATCAATGGAAAATAAAGCATGTCTACCACTTTTCCGTGAAATAGACCACCATATGGTTCTGTTGAAAACAATGTAGCTACCTCATTGTAACTTTCATTAAAAACCAAGCCGTAAAAAACAGAGTCTATTATATTTCCAAGGGCCCCAGCAAATATGAGGGAAACGGCAACGATTAAAGTCTTGGACGCGTGCTTACGCACCACATCATATAACCAATACCCAATACCGGCAATAGCAAATAGTCTAAAGATAGTAAGTACCAACTTTCCTGTCCTATCGGCTATAGGAAGAATGTCACTAAGTTTTGCGCCCCAGGCGGCACCCTCGTTTTCTATAAAAAGAATTTTGAAAAAATTAAAAACATCTATAGACTCTCCTAAAACAAAATTTGTCTTTATATAAATTTTACTCCACTGATCTACAATAAGAATCAGTGCAATAAGGAGGGCAGATTTTTTTAAACTCATGTATTTCAAATAAGGAACAAAAATAGAAATATTATTCCGTTTTTCGCAGTTCAATAGTGCCAGTTACAGTAGATAGTACGTAGTGGTCATCTCCCTTTGGAATACTAGCCCTTTTAACTATCCCATACTTATTGGAAACATTAAAATATCCGCTAGTGGCTTTCACCAAAATAGGTCCGCTTTGTGTTTTAACGCTAACGTTCTGGGAAACCTCTACCAACTCGCAGGAACCGTCTGCCAAAGTAATGTTCAAATTGGTATAATCACCTGCTGCCACAACCCTGGAATTTGTGCCGAATACCTGAACATTCTTCCAATTGGGAAGCGTAATATGCAATCCTATGGAAACCACTTTGTGGGCACTAAGCTTGTCGTTGGGACTTATATAACTGGACCTAAAGCCTGTAGCCACAACCAAGGTTTTACCTTTACGGTAAATCTCCAGTTCCAAATCGCTACTGTATTCTCCTTCTATTTTAGCCTCTACCGTTATTTCATTTGTATCACCGGTATCTAAAAATACCTGGAAACAATTACTGGCATCTATCTGCACAAGGGAGATATCGGACTCTAAAACCGTTTTCTTCAACTCCTTTTGGGACCATACGGATAGTACCATGAAAAAAATCGTGACTAATGACGCTGCCCTCAAAATAGCTTATTAAAAAACGCCCCGAAAGGCGTTCTATTTATGATTGCATGTTTTTTGCTTCTATACTCAAAGTAGCATGTGGCACTAGTTTTAAACGCTCTTTATTAATAAGTTTTCCGGTTACCCTACATACGCCGTACGTCTTGTTCTGAATACGTAACAAGGCATTTTTTAAATCTCTTATGAATTTTTCCTGACGAATGGCCAACTGGGTGTTCGCTTCCTTGCTCATGGTCTCCGAGCCTTCTTCAAAAGCCTTAAACGTAGGCGAAGTATCATCGGTACCATTATTACCATCGTTCATATAAGAACTTTTAAGCAATTCTAAATGACTGTTTGCCTTTACTATCTTTTCTTCGATAAGCAGTTTGAACTCTGCCAAATCCTTATCGGAATATCTAACATTTAAATCTTGTTGCATTTTTCTACTGTTTTAGAATAAACAATTTTGTGTTCACTTCATCAAACGCAACTTCAGTGCCATTTTCTACGATGTCTTGCAAATGAAGTGCCGCTGTAAGCGTTTCTGTTTTAATATATGCTAAATTACTGGCAACTGCCTTCTCTACAACACCATCTTTCTGCATATTAATAACAATTTTATCAGTAACCTCAAACCCGGAATCTTTCCGTAAATTTTGGATGCGGTTTACCAACTCCCTTGCTATGCCCTCTTTCCTAAGGTTTTCATTAATAGTAATATCCAAGGCTACGGTTATTCTTCCCGAACTTGCCACTAACCAACCCTCAATATCCTGAGAGCTTATTTCTACATCCTGTAACTGCAAAATACTATTTTTATTTTCTATTTGGATGAATATTTCGCCCTCTTGCTCTATTTTTTGGATGTCTTCCTGTGTAAAACTGTTGACCGCGGCCGCAACCAACTTCATATCCTTCCCGTATTTGGGACCTAACGTCTTGAAATTTGGTTTTATATGCTTTACCAATACGCCAGAAGTATCATCCAAAAGTTGAATTTCTTTGACGTTTACTTCGGATTTTATCAAATCTGATACGGCAAGAATATCATTTCTGTCCTGTTCTCCTAATACTGGTATCATAATTTTCTGCAACGGCTGTCTTACCTTTATTTTCTCCTTTTGACGGATGGAAAGGACCAAAGATGTAATAGTCTGCGCCTTGTTCATCTTAGCTTCCAAACCTTTGTCTATCAACGCAACATCGGCCACTGGGAAATCCGCCAAATGGACGCTTTCAAAAGGTTCCAATTTGGTGGTGGCTATTAAATCCCGATACAATTGATCCATAAAGAACGGAGCCACAGGAGCCGATAATTTCGCAACTGTTATTAAACAGGTATACAGAGTTTGGTAGGCCGCTATCTTATCCTGCCCATACTCACCCTTCCAAAAACGCCTTCTGCTCAAACGCACATACCAATTGCTCAGGTTTTCTTGTACAAAATTAGAAATCGCCCTAGTGGCACGGGTAGGTTCGTAATCCGCATATGCGGCATCTACTTCCAGTATCAGAGAGTTGAGTTCGGACAGTACCCAACGGTCTATCTCGGTCCGTTCGACAATTGGGACAGGCTTCTCTTTAAACGTAAAGGCATCTATATTGGAATATAATGCAAAAAAGGAATAGGTATTGTACAGTGTCCCAAAAAACTTTCGTTTTACCTCAACGATTCCTTCAACGTCAAATTTTAGGTTGTCCCAGGGGTTGGCATTACTAATCATATACCAGCGTGTTGCATCTGCACCATGCTCATCCATAGTCTTAAAAGGATCCACTGCATTGCCCAAACGTTTGGACATTTTTTTACCTTCCTTATCCAAAACCAAGCCATTGGAAACTACGTTTTTATAGGCTACGGAATCAAACACCATGGTTCCAATTGCGTGCAAGGTGTAAAACCAACCACGGGTCTGGTCTACGCCTTCCGCAATAAAATCGGCCGGAAACGCTTCTCCCTTGTCTATTAACTCCTTATTCTCAAAAGGATAGTGCCATTGGGCGTAAGGCATAGAACCGCTATCGAACCATACATCAATTAAATCGGCCTCGCGTTTCATAGGTTTGCCTGATGGAGATACCAAAATAATTTGATCAACAATGTTTTTATGCAAATCGATTTTATTGTAGTTCTCGTCCGACATGTCGCCCACCACAAAATCCTGAAATATATCCTTTTCTAAAATACCAGCGGCAATGGCTTTTTTCATCTCCGCCTTCAATTCTGCCACGGAACCTATCATGATCTGTTCCGCGCCGTCTTCGGTTCTCCAAATAGGCAAGGGGATGCCCCAGTATCTAGAACGTGACAAGTTCCAATCGTTGGCGTTGGCCAGCCAGTTGCCAAACCTACCTTCTCCGGTAGCTTTTGGCTTCCAATTAATAGTCTGGTTCAACTCAAACATGCGGTCCTTTACATCGGTTACCTTAATGAACCAAGAATCCAAGGGATAATAAAGGATTGGCTTGTCTGTACGCCAGCAGTTTGGATAACTGTGTAGATACTTTTCTACCTTAAATGCCTTGTTCTCCTCCTTTAATTTTATTGCAATTTCAACATCTACCGACCTTTCAGGTGCTTTGCCATCCTCATAGTACTCGTTTTTTACGTATTTACCACCCAACTCCTTCATCTCAGGCCTAAATTTTCCTTGTAGATCTACCAAAGGAACCGTGTTGCCATTTTCATCCAAGACCAACATAGGAGGAATTTCGGGAACGGCCAGTTTGGCCACAAATGCATCGTCCGCTCCAAAAGTAGGTGCGGTATGTACGATACCCGTACCATCTTCGGTAGTCACAAAATCGCCTGCAATCACTCTAAAAGCATTCTCGGCATTTTCATAGGGCAGCACATAATCTATAAGTTGCTCGTATTTTATATTGATGAGGTCTTTGCCCTTAAACTCCTTAACAATAAAAAACGGAATTTTTTTATCGCCCGATGTGTAGGTCAACAAAGCCGGTTTTTCATCGACTTGAAAGAACTTCCCTGAAAATTGTTTCGCCACCAGATTCTTGGCAAGAATGGCGTTCATGGGTTCAAAAGTGTACTGGTTATACGTTTCCACCAGCACATAATCTATTCTGGGACCAACGGTAAGTGCCGTATTGGAAGGCAAGGTCCAAGGTGTTGTTGTCCATGCCAAAAAATAGATTGTACCTTCGTTCTGTAAAAAGTTGGGCAAAGTTTCTTCCACCGCTTTAAACTGTGCCGTTACCGTAGTATCCGTTACATCCTGGTAGGTCCCTGGTTGGTTAAGCTCATGGGAACTAAGTCCAGTACCTGCCTTTGGGGAATAAGGCTGTATGGTATACCCCTTATAAATAAGTCCTTTATCGTAAATCTGTTTCAACAACCACCAAACAGACTCCATATATTTGGACTTATAGGTAATATACGGATTCTCCATATCTACCCAATAGCCCACTTGTTCTGTCATGGCGTTCCAAACATCCGTGTAGCGCATTACGGCCTTTTTACATGCCTCGTTGTACTCTTCTACAGAAATTTTAGTTCCAATATCTTCCTTGGTGATTCCTAATTCCTTTTCAACCCCAAGTTCTATGGGAAGTCCGTGGGTGTCCCAGCCAGCCTTTCGCCTTACCTGATAGCCTTTCATGGTCTTATACCTTGGGAAAATATCTTTTATGGTTCGCGCCATTACATGATGTATTCCCGGCATTCCGTTAGCAGAGGGCGGTCCTTCAAAAAAGACATAAGCGTCATTGCCCTCGCGAGTGGTTATACTTTTATCAAAAATAGATTTGGCTTTCCAGTAGGCCAAAACTTTGGCTGCAACTTGGGGTAAATCCAATCCTTTATATTCTGCGAACTTCATAAGAAATGCTTCTAGGTCACTCAATTAAGGTTGCAAATTTACTAAATTAGCCTTTACCAAATACGCATTTTCTAATGCTATTCAAAAACCGGTATATTCGTCAAATTAAATGTACCTTATCAAAATAGGGTTGGATTCAAATCTCTTCTTTACGACCCCCGTTTTTGGTTGAAAAACCAACTGAAAAAAGCTTCTCGTTATAAACAGCAACATGTTTTTAGTGCTGGCAACACCAGCGTAACTAGTCGACTTAATTTCTGGAACGCCTGAGTAAAAGTTGTTTTTTCTCTAGATAGGTTTAATTGACCTAAAATATGTACATCTATTTCGTTTGAATGCCGAAATGGATAAAAATGGCAATGCAAATCAACGAACCAGATTTCAGTATTTTATCCGCAACCGATACATACCACATTAAAATGCTAGATGGCAGCGGATTTACATACGGCAACCTAACTTTTCCAGATAACGGTAATTTGGAAAACGGGTATTTTATGCCATCACCATTTTAAACAACGACATAAAACTATTTAGAAAACAAATCGCGAATTTGCGGTGGACAAAGCATCCAGACTTTTTTGGAGCGAGATGTGCGTTCTAAATTTATCATACAAAAGAAAAGTTAGTACAAAGCCAAAATGTTATCTAAATCGCTTTTCCAAAAAAAGCAAGCTATACAAAAGTTTGATGAAAAAGATTAAAAAAAAGATAACATGGATAGTAAAGAAGAAACAGACCTTATTAAGTACTCTCGTTTTATTTTGGTTCATCTAACCATATGCGCATAGTTATTATTTAATACACTTATAACCAGTATTTCAAATTTATTTTAACCTGTATATTTATAGGTCGACATCTAAAGTAGTACAAACCACGTACATCCTATAATTTAAACAAACACTGATAAATTTACACGAATGAAAAAAGTAGTTTTAGGAACATTGGCAGTATTAGCATTGAGTATTTCTTTGGTATCCTGTAGAGATACAGCAGACAAGGCAAAGGACGCAGCAGAACAGACAGGTGAAGCTTTAGAAGCAGCAGGAGATGACTTGAAGGAGGTTGGCGAAAACGCTATGAATGCAGCTGGCGAAGCCATTGAAAATGCAGCAGACGCCACATCTGACGCTGTTGACTCTGTTAAAGAAACAAGTGCCGAAGCCGTGGAAAATGGCGCCGAAGCGATTGAGAATGCCAAAGAAGCTGGTTCTGAAGCAGTTGATAAAGTAAAAGAGGCCGGTAAAGAAGTTAAAGATGCTGCTAAGGACGCTGCCGGTAAGGTAAAGGAGAAGGCCAAAGAAGTAAAGGAAGTGGTCAAAAATTAAAACCCATCCAAAATTTCAACAAAGGGCCCGATGATTTCGGGCCCTTTTTGTTTTAAAAAATACTTCCGATCATCAAAAATTAATTAGAAAATCGCCTCCAAAAAAGTTTAATGAGACTATCTATCCATATTGTCCCTTTTTTCTAATACCCTCTTATCATGCCCGAGTGGACTAATTAAAAACTTCATTTAAAATAGCCAAGGATTTTGGTTTTCTAAATCCCTGTAGGTGTAATTCATAATACAGTACTATGTATTTTAACAACTCTTGCCGATCTCCTTTTCTCATTTTAACCGTATTCAAGGTGTTGAAATTGGTGTCTAAAATCGCCTTGAAAAACAGAAGGTTTGACCCGGTCATTATAGGGTTTAGGGATGGTTTGGAAATAAACTCCCCTTCTAATAGGTCAAAAAGTTGGGCATCTTGGTTATCCGTATCCGGATGAAATCCTAAATATTTGGTTAGTGCCATTAAAAAATAGAGATGAAAATTAGCTATTTCGTCTTGCATATCCAGCCATTGTAAAGCGTTTTCAATATAATTAAAAAGAGGTATGTTCGCTTCTTCTTCATGTATGGCATTTCCTAACATTTCCGCTAAAAACATAGTCACAGCATTTTTAGCGACTTGGGTATGAAGGCTTTGATAGTGATAATTTACCTTAGCCTCACGAATACTTTCTAAAGTCCCTTTATTCCTATGGCTGGCTACGATTTCCAACTGCATCAACGGTTGAAAATAAGCCGTCTTTAATTTTCCCTTTTTGGACGTAAGCACCCCTTTCAACAAATAGGACTTTAAACCGTCTGAAGCTGTAAACGCTTTCACAATAAGGCTAGTATCCCCATATTTAAGGGCGGTAAGTACAATAGCCTTGGTCGTTACCTGCATATGCTTCTATGGTTAGAATAAATGTAAATATAGCAGTAATAATTTCTATCAAGGCATAGCAGGTACTGACGTCGAAAACAAAAAATAGTAACCAGTTGGTATAGCTTATAAAACTATAAACTATTTCAAATATTGAACAAACTTGACAATAATAAAAGACACTTTAATTTAAAAAAAAGACCTGTCAGGCTTCAAAGAACTGACAGGTCTAAAAATATAGTCCTACGATTGTTTAAATAACTCCCTGTGCCAACATTGCATCTGCAACCTTTACGAAACCGGCAATATTAGCGCCTTTTACATAATTACAGTAACCGTCTTCTTCCATACCATACTCAATACAAGACTCATGAATATCCTCCATGATCCTTCCTAACCTTTCATCCACTTCTTCACGGGTCCAACTTATGCGTAAAGAGTTCTGTGACATCTCCAAACCAGAGGTAGCCACACCACCTGCATTGGAAGCTTTTCCTGGTGCGAATAAAATTTTTGCTTTGTGAAATTCATGGATAGCTTCTGGCGTAGAAGGCATGTTTGCCCCTTCCGCAACACAAATACAGCCATTTTTAATCAATATTTTGGCATGCTCTCCATCCAGCTCGTTTTGGGTAGCACAGGGCAAAGCAATATCGCATTTTACGTCCCAAGGAGTTCCATTTTCATGAAAGGTAGCAGAGCTATAGGTATCCGCATATTCTGAAATACGACCTCGCCTGCTGTTCTTTAAATCCATAACGTATGCCAGCTTTTCATCGTCAATACCTTCCTTATCGTAAATATACCCTTGGGAATCGGACAAGGTCAACACCTTGGCCCCAAGATGCAGGGCTTTCTCAGCAGCATATTGTGCAACGTTTCCTGATCCAGATATTGCTACTGTCTTGCCTTTAAAATCCATTCCCTTTGTCTTCATCATACTCTGCGCAAAATATACCGTACCGTAACCGGTAGCTTCGGGTCTAATTAAAGAACCGCCCCATGAAAGACCTTTACCTGTAAGTACACCGGTAAACTCGTTTCTAATTTTCTTGTACATTCCAAAGAGGAAACCTATTTCGCGAGCACCTACACCTATATCTCCCGCAGGAACATCGGTATTTGGACCAATATGTCTGTTAAGTTCCAACATAAAGGCATGGCAAAAACGCATTACCTCGTCATCCGACTTTCCTTTTGGGTCAAAATCCGAACCTCCTTTACCACCTCCCATAGGAAGGGTTGTTAAACTATTTTTGAACACTTGCTCAAAAGCTAAAAATTTTAAAATACTTGCATTTACGGTTGGATGAAAACGAAGCCCCCCTTTATATGGTCCGATAGCAGAATTCATTTGGATTCTGTAGCCACGGTTTACATGTATTTCACCATCATCGTCTACCCAGGCAACCCTAAAAGAAATAAGTCTTTCTGGCTCAACCATTCTAAGCAGTATATTCTTACCGTTGTATATTTTATTTTTCGCGATGTAAGGAATTACCGTCTCGGCTACTTCCTGTACAGCCTGTATGAACTCTGGCTCATGACCGTTTCTGGTCCTTACCTCATCCATAAACATTTTAATTTTTGCTTCCATAGATTTTTTGATACCCGTTGATGTTAGTGAATTCTAATTATATCCGTAAAATTATGATTTTATTATAATTTAAAGGACTATAATTATATAAATTGACAAATTAAAACCAGTTTACCTATATAGGTAATTTCCTTTTGGAACGTTAAACAAGTTTGCAAAGAGAACACTACTTATCCAATTGCGTGATCCAAATCTTTGATAAGGTCTTCTACATCTTCAATACCGACACTTAATCTGATCAAAGCATCCACTACGCCTGTTTTTTCACGTTCCTCTTTAGGAATACTACCATGCGTCATACTTGCGGGATGGCCGGCCAAGCTCTCTACGCCGCCCAGAGATTCTGCCAAAGTAAATATCCTAAGCTTCTCCACTATTTTAATAGCGTCCGCATAGTTGCTGCCTTTGGTAACAAAAGAGATCATTCCTCCAAAATCCTTCATTTGGCTTTTGGCAATATTGTGGTTTGGATGGTCTTGAAAACCGGGCCAATAGACTTTTTCTATTTTTGGGTGCGTCGCTAAATATTCAGCAATAGCTCTGCCGTTCTCACAATGCCGCTGCATGCGTACATGCAATGTTTTTATACCTCGCAAGACCAAAAAACTGTCCATAGGTCCGCAGATAGCGCCACTAGCATTTTGTATGAAATACAATTTGTTCGCCAGTTCCTTGTCCTTTACGACCAAGGCACCTACTACCACATCCGAATGCCCTCCTAAATATTTGGTGGCGGAATGCATTACAATATCCGCGCCCAAATCCAACGGCGTTTGTAAATAGGGCGTGGCAAAGGTGTTATCGACCGCTAAAAGTATCGCGTGCTTTTTAGCCACTTTGGAAACCGCTTTAATGTCTATGATGTTCATCATCGGATTGGTGGGCGTTTCTATCCAGATAAGCTTTGTCTTTGCATTGATATGGTCCTCAATTTTAGCTGCGTTCTGCATCCCGATGAAATGAAAGACAATCCCGAACTTTTCAAAAAGCTGTTTAAAAAGACGGTAACTTCCGCCGTATAGGTCATTAGTGGTTACCACTTCATCGCCCGGCGACAATAATCTGATTACGGCATCTATGGCCGCCATGCCGCTTCCGAATGCGAGTCCGAAATTTCCATTTTCAATACTGGCCAAGGAATTTTCCAACGCCGTGCGGGTAGGATTGGCACTTCTGGCATATGCATAGCCCATGTGACCTCCCGGCGTGGTTTGGGCATATGTTGAAGTCTGGTATATTGGAGGCATTACAGCACCGTACGCTTTATCCGGTTGTTGGCCTCCATGTATTGTTTTGGTATTGAATTTTAAGCCTTTATCGCTCATAATAAAAATTGTTACCACAAATGTATCGTTATCTTTTGGAGAATACAATGAAGGTGTATTTTTGCCTATTATAACGGAACCCATGAAAACCCAAATCCTTTATTTCCTTTTAGTACTGCTCTCCTTTAGCTGCGAAAAAAAGGGCACTACACTAACTTTTGAACCTGTTTCCTATGCTGCCGATGCCTGTGCAGGCTGCCCTGTAATAAACATAAGTATTCCAAAAGCCTTGGAAGAAACCAAAATAGATAGCGTCATAAACAATGCCCTTAAAGAGGAAATTATCTACCTGCTCAACTTTAATGACGACAGTGAGGCTAAAGATATTGAAGGCGCCATATCCTCTTTTGCCAAAGGCTATACCGATTTAAAAAGCCGTTTTGTAGAAGAAGCCACACCATGGGAAGCTAAACTCACCGGAACACTATCGTATGAAGATAAAAATATACTTACGATACAGCTGGATACCTACTTATTTACCGGTGGCGCCCATGGCTATAGCACAACCCACTATTTAAATTTCGACAAGCAGAAAGCCATAGAACTGGACAATGAAGAACTTTTTAAAAACTTGGCCGATTTTCAGGACTTTGCCGAGACAAAATTTAGGTTACAGGAAAAAATTCCCTCTCAAGGCGATATAAACAGTACTGGTTTTATGTTCGAACCAAACGCCTTTTACCTGCCTCAAAATATTGGACATACACAAAAAGGTATTCAACTTTTTTATGAACAATACGAAATTGCCTCCTACGCCGATGGTCCTATAGTACTAAATATTCCCTACGCAGAGCTAAAGAAATACTTGGTGTACCTTCCAACGGAACAATAGACCTATAGCATTTTTTTCAGGGCAAAAATAGAGCCCAAGTGTATCCCCTCATGAAAATTATTAAAGCTGATAGCATCGTTAACATCGTTCAGAGTAACCTTAGCACTTGTGGTATAAGGTTTAAAATCCTTAAAAATTCCATCTTCATAATCCTCCTTTGTCCATGCTATAGTTGACACCAAAACGTCCGTTATCTGTTTTAATTGAGTATCGGTCACCCTACCGTCGGGAACGGTTCCTTTCATAAATTTATTCACTAGGTCGTCTGAAACGCGCATGGGCAAACCACTAAACTTGTACACCAAGATTTGTTGTGTGACCACCACATGGGCAATGTTCCACAAGATATTATTGCGAAATCCTTTTGGTATCCTTACTAAATCTTCTTTTGGCGTGGCCTCCAAAATAGCTAGTAGGTTCTTTCTGTTCTGCAGGGTAATTTCCAATTCGTTCTTCAAAATGTATCATTTAAATGAATGCTAAAAATAGCACAAATACTATTATTTCGGTTTCTTTGTAAAATCTATGTTTTAATGATTGAAATGAAAAAAATATACCATCTTGGTACTTGTTCTACTTGCCAACGGATTATAAAGGAACTTCAACCTTTGGAAGGCTTTACCTTACAAGATATCAAAACCGAGCCTATTACCCCGGAGCAACTAGAGGAAATGCGAAAACTAACGGATAGTTACGAATCACTTTTTAGTAAAAAAGCAGTGCTTTTTAGGCAACGTGGACTTCATGAACAAACCTTGGGAGAGGCCGATTACAAAAACCTTATTCTGGAACAGTATACCTTTCTAAAACGACCGGTTACTCTCTTCAATGATTCCGTTTTTATTGGTAACAGCAAAAAAACCGTTGCCGAGGCAAAAGAAGCCATTCATTCGTGAACAAAAGAACCCTTGCTATTTTCGCGGCCATAGCTGCTACTACTATCTATGGTCTTAACCATACTATAGCCAAACAGGTCATGCCACACTATGTACAGCCTTTAGGATTTATTATTCTGAGGGTAAGCGGGGCAGCCGTCCTATTCTGGCTTGCCTCCTTTTTTGGTCCAAAAGAAAAAATTCACAAGAAGGATTATTTGCGAATGGGACTTTGTGCCCTTTTGGGTATGGGCTTTAATATGCTGGTTTTCTTTAAGGGCCTTTCGCTTTCTACACCTATTAACAGTGCCGTACTTATTACCACAACACCCATTATCGTCCTAATCTTATCGGCTATATTGATTAAGGAAAAAATAGGGGGACGCAAAATACTTGGCATTGGCATTGGTCTAGTTGGCGCACTGGGACTTATCCTTTTTGGTTCGGAATTACGGCAAGACGCCCCTAATATACCTTTGGGAAATTTTCTAATCCTATGTAATTCTGTATTTTATGGCTCCTATCTCATCGTAGCCAAGACCTTGATCGCCAAGTACCATCCTTTCACTTTTATGAAGTGGTTATTTACGCTGGGTATACTTATCTGCTTGCCTTTTGGCTATCATGAATTTACTGAAATCTCTTGGACATCACTTCCAGTGGAAGCCCTATGGCGCATCGCCTTTGTCATTGTCGGAACAACCTTCTGCACCTACCTTTTTAATATATTTGCATTGACACAATTAAAGGCATCTACCCTAAGCGCCTTTGTTTATATTCAACCGCTTATAGGCATTAGCTACGCAATAGGAACAGGACAAGACCGTTTAACGTCCGTTAAAATCGTTGCTGCCTGCTTTGTGCTTTTAGGAGTGTATTTAGCGAGTAAAAAGTCCGCCAGGACAAGAGAAGCATCTTAATCCATAAAAGCTTGTTTCGAATTTTTAAGATGTTTTTGCATTAACACGACAGCCTTTTTCGCATCTCTTTGATGCAATGCTGAAACTATATCTAAGTGTTCCTGCAGTATGTCCTTTAGTGGTCTGCGAAGTCCTATTACCTCCATGCACAACCAAAGATTTCCCATATCAAAAAGTTCATAGAGGTATTTATTGCCGCAATTGGCCAAAATAATATCATGAAAGTGAAAATTTATTTTCTGAAAAACCTTGGCACTCAAAGGTCCCTTCTCAAAAGGCACCAATAAATTACGAAGATCATCAATTCTTGATTGGGGCGCGGTGAGGGTAAACTGTTCTACTGCCATAGTCTCTAGGGCTATCCTACAATCAAAAACCTCCAAAATATCTATATAAGAAAAATTTCTAACCACTAAACCTTCTTCTGGAACTGCTATCACCAAGCGATCGGTCTGTAAAAGCTTGATCGCTTTTTTTACGGTTTTTTCATCTACCTGAAGTTTTTGGGACAGCGAAGAATATACAAGCCTTTCACCCCCTACGAGTTCTTTAGAAGCAATCATGTGCCTTATCTTTTCGAACGTAGCTTGTACGGACAGTTTTCCATTATCCTTCATTGGTTAAATATAGAAAATATATTGTCGATCTGACTAGCTTTCAAGATGCTTT
Organism: uncultured Flavobacteriaceae bacterium; assembly: GCA_963697395.1. Lineage (GTDB taxonomy): Bacteria > Bacteroidota > Bacteroidia > Flavobacteriales > Flavobacteriaceae > Maribacter. The sequence continues at coordinate 559,291 of CAVONX010000029.1, read as the reverse complement.
GGTGTTTTGGTAAACTTACGTGTATCGGCTTTAGTCAGAATCCTATAGCCATCGCCCTTCGCAACAGTTTCAAATCGCTTCAAAAAAATAGCGTTCAAGCCCTTGAGTTTACGGGACTTCAAATCGATCCAAGACCCCATCATTTCACAATGTGCAAAATTCTCTCCTTTATGATTATAAAAATTATGATGGAACTCAAAAAATTGGCCGTCCTCGCTCAGACCCATAATTTCCATAGAAACCCGTATGGGTTGTCCAGGAAATACTTCTTTAAAATAATAGATATGCTCATAAAAAACTACGGGGCCCATATTTTGCCGGGCCAAGGTTTCATGATCAAATCCCATTTCCATTAAATAGGTCATGCGGGTGTGCCCCATATAGTTGAGATAAGCCGAGTTGGACAAATGGCGATTTGCATCCACATCGCTCCATCTGATTTCAAATTCCTTTAGGTACATTCTTTTAATTTTTTACTATGCACGCATAATACCTCGTAAAAATAGTATAGTTTTGAAGAATAGGGAATCAGTTAACTTAATTTTCCTTTTTTTCCATTCCTAATTAAATCGAAACGGTATGTCCACAAAACCATCCTTTATAAACGAACTTTCCTTACCCGCCATTGCAGCGCCTATGTTTTTAATATCTGGTCCAAAACTGGTGATCGAATGCTGTAAGAACGGTATCGTGGGCACCTTTCCTGCATTGAACCAACGCACCAGCGAAGGTTTTGAAGAATGGTTGATAGAAATAAAGACCGAACTTGAAAAATTTGAAAAGGAAACTGGAAAAAAGGCAGCTCCTTATGGTGTAAACCTCATTGTACATCCTACCAACCCAAGGTTAGAGGCAGATGTAAAACTTTGTATGAAACATAAAGTTCCGGTTATCATAACCTCTTTAGGTGCGGTGTCTATGGTGGTAGATGCAATACACAGCTACGGCGGCCTCGTATTTCACGATATCATTAAAAAGAGACATGCGGAAAAAGCGGCGGAGGCTGGCGTAGACGGACTCATACTAGTCGCAGCGGGTGCCGGCGGGCATGCCGGCACTATAAACCCCATGACCTTGGTAGGCGAAATAAAAAAATTCTTTCACAAGACCATTATCCTTTCTGGATGTATTAGTACGGGTCGTGATATTGCATCGGCACTGCAAATGGGAGCCGATCTTGCCTACATGGGCACCCGTTTTATAAATACCGAAGAAAGCAAGGCCACCCCAGAATATCGACAAATGATTATAGCTGCCGGTGCCAGCGATGTAGTCTATACGGCCGCCATTTCTGGCGTACATGCTAATTTTTTAGGAGCTAGTCTAAAAGCGGCAGGTATCACGGAAGAAGATCTTAAAAAAGATGTAAAAATAGATTTTGGCAAAGAATTGGATACCGAGGCCAAGGCGTGGAAAACCATTTGGTCCGCAGGACAGGGCTCGGCGCTTATAGATAATAGCTTACCTGTTGCAGAGCTTATAGCTACCTTAAAAAACGAATTTAAAACGGCTATAGAGGAGCAGACGAAGCTTTTGGAGGTCTATCCTAAATATTAAGTTCAAACTCAAATCCCAATACAAAAATTAATCCTGTTCTAATGTTTGTGAGTTGATAAATTAGTTTCGCAAAGTAAAAATAATAGGTGTTTCTAATTTGTCGAATATTGTGAAAATAGTACCAAAATGCCCATTGTAAGTTCCAACTATAATCCTCCTCATATTTTTAAAAATGGTCATTTGTCAACCATTTATGCGGGGCTTTTCCGAAAGGTAAATGACTTAGTGCAAAAACGGGAACGAATCAACTTGCCTGATGGGGATTTTTTGGATTTGGACTGGAGCTTTTCGTTACAACCCTCCAAAAAAGTAACGGTTCTGTTGCACGGCCTGGAAGGGAACGCGCAGCGTGCTTACATTAAGGGAAGTGCAAAAGCACTTACCAATAATGGTTATGATGTCTGTGCCATAAATCTAAGAGGTTGCAGTGGAGAGCCCAATTCCACCTACCGTTCCTACCATTCCGGAGCTACGGAGGATCTGAAAGCGGTACTGCAACATATATTAGAACAAAAAGACTATACCGAAGTTTATCTCAAAGGATTTAGCCTAGGCGGAAACCTACTATTAAAATACTTGGGTGAAGGCAATACCGTCCCAACCGAACTAAAAGGAGCGGTGGCGGTTTCGGTACCCTGCCGGTTAGATGACTCTTTATACCAGTTACTTTCCTTTAAGAATATAGCCTACGCAGCACGTTTTAAAAAAAACCTTGTTGGGAAATTGAAATCGAAACAAGAACTGTTCCCCTCCAGAATAAGTGATAGCGATATTCAAAAAATTAAGACCCTAAAAGATTTTGATGATGTATACACCAGTAGGGCGCATGGTTTTAAAGATGCTATGGATTATTACACGCAATGTAGTTCCCGGCAGTTTTTGCCAAACATTACTATTCCTGTACTGCTTATAAACGCACAAAACGATTCTTTTCTGGGTGAAGTTTGTTACCCCATTGAAGAAGCAAAGCACAGCAAACACCTGTATTTGGAAGTCCCTAAATACGGCGGTCATGTGGGTTTTTATGGTGCCGATAATTTCACATATACCGAGCGTAGGGCGGTCTCGTTTTTTGATGGGTTGGGTTAACAATAATTAATGTAAGGCATTTTTTAAGGAATTACTTATTCCAAAAACTCAAGACAAACAGGACTGGGAAGGTCTAGTTCGTGCGCAAAAACCAAAGTCCCGTTTTCCTTATCTCTTTTATATACCGTGATATTGTTACTTCGTTGATTCGCAACCAATAAAAAATTACCACTAGGATCCATGTTAAAATTACGCGGCCAATCTCCCCGAACATCTTCCCTTCCTATTAAAGATAATTTACCAGTAGCCTTATCAACTCCAAAAATTACAATGGTGTTTTCACCTCGGTTTGAACCATATAAAAACCTCCCATCTGCCGACAAGCGGATATCGGCACAATAACTATCGCCCTTAAAATCGTCCGCTAGGGTGGATTTTGTTTCCAACAAACCAAAAGAACCATTTTCGGTACTTTTAAAAACAGAAATTGTAGAATTCAGTTCGTTTATCACATATAAAAAAGCGTCGTCGGCACTTAATATAAAATGTCTTGGACCAGCTTTTTCGGGCAATTGAAGGACCTCTGCATCGGCTGCATCGATTCCACCATCCACAAACGGATAGGCACTTACCCTATCCAACCCTAAATCGGCCACAAAAAGTTTGCCCCTAGAAAATAAGGCGGAATGCGCATGGGAAGTCTTGGCCGTGTCTAAGATGGTATGGTCGATGAGCTGTGGGGTAATCAATCTACCAGCTGCATCAGTCTTAAAAACAGCAATAGTGCCACCCGAATAATTAGAAACGGCTACCCTATCACCATCTTCAGATATCCCGATATGGCAAGGACTGGCTCCTAAACTGGACACCGTATTCAATACGGTTAATTGGCCGTCGTTAATTTTAAAAGCCGTTACCGCGCCGCTACTCCCTTCAAAGGTGTTGGTTTCGCTAACCGCATATAAGTACTCCTTATTTGGTGCTATTTTTATAAAAGACGGATTTTTGGTGGCCGCAGCCAACACTTTATCCGTGAGTTCTCCGGTCTCGGTGTTAAAGGTATATCGGTAAATACCTTCGCTACCATTATTGGTGTACGTGCCCACGAATAAGGAGTACGTTTTTGGAGTGTTTCCCATTTTACAACTACTAAATCCGACTAAAAATAAGCAGCTTAAAGCGATTCCTAACCATTTTTTTATATTCATAGTCCTATTTCTTTCAACTCTTAAAAATAAGACTATTTCAAATTGAGTCAGCGGTTTAGATGAAATAATAGTTATTGCACCGAAAGAAAAAAGAATTTTACGACCAAAACTGGCTCACCTAAAATACATGTCGTATGTATTCTCAAAAACTGCGTTTTAAAGCTTATCTACCATTACCTTATAGGTAGGGTCCTCGATGACATTGACATCTATAATATCCTCCGCATTCGCCAACAATCGGATGCAATCCTTGCTCAGATAGCGTAGATGGACTTTTTTACCCACCTTGGCATATCGTTCGGTAATCTTGTTCAAGGCTTCTATGCCGGACATGTCGGCAACGCGACTCTCCTTAAAATCGATAATTACCTCATCTGGATCGTTAGGCACATCGAACTTCTCTGTAAACAGCGCGGTAGAACCAAAAAATAGTGGCCCATAAATCTCATAATGCTTTACCCCATTCTCGTCTACGTACTTTCTGGCGCGTATACGTTTTGCGTTTTCCCAAGAATAGGCCAATGCCGAAATAATAACACCCAACAACACAGCAACGGCAAGGTTATGTGTAATGGCAGTAATTAATGTAACCAATACCATAACCACCACATCTGATTTTGGCATTTTACCAAAGGTCTTAAAGCTGGCCCATTCAAATGTGCCAATTGCCACCATGAACATAAGACCCACTAAGGCAGCCATGGGCAATTGTTCTATAAGATTTGACCCGAACATGATAAAGACCAAGAGCATTATAGCCGCCGTTATTCCAGACAATCTCGCCCGTGCGCCAGAAGAGGTGTTGATCAAACTCTGCCCAATCATGGCGCAACCGCCCATACCGGACAAGAATCCCGAAAGGATATTGGCCGTTCCCTGCGCTACACATTCCTTATTACTTCTACCCCTAGTATCGGTAATCTCATCTATAATGTTTAAGGTCAGTAGACTTTCTATAAGTCCTACCCCAGCAACGATTCCGGCATAGGGAATAATAATTTTAAAGGTCTCCCATGTAAACGGCAATTGTGGAATGGACAATGGTGGAAAACCACCTTTAATGGTTTCGCCCTCGCGCATGGTATCCGCAACGGTAAGGGTATCAACGCTAAAACCAATAACTATAGCGGAAACCACCACGATAGCTACCAAAGAAGATGGTACCGCCTTAGTAAGCTTAGGTAGCCCCCAAATGATCAACATGGTCAACAAGGTAAGTCCCAACATCACGTACATGGCACTCCCACTCAATAAATCCTCTGTTCCTTTTTGGTAAAAATTGGGGAACTGTGCCATAAATATGATAATGGCCAATCCGTTTACAAAACCGAACATTACTGGATGTGGCACTAGGCGTATAAATTTACCCAAGCGCAATACTCCCGCAAGAATTTGTAGTACCCCTGCAAGTATAACCGTCGCAAATACATAGTTGAGAATAGTTTCGGGCTCAATACCGGGAAAATTTCGTTTCAATTCCAATATCAAACCCACAAAGATAACAGCAACCGCACCTGTTGCACCGGAAATCATACCAGGGCGACCCCCCAGAATAGAAGTTACAAGAGCCAAAATAAAAGCGGCATAAAGTCCTGTTAAGGGCGAAAAACCAGGAATCAGGGCAAAGGCTATCGCTTCTGGAACCAGGGCAAGTGCCACAGTAAGTCCAGAAAGAATTTCCGTTTTATAGTCTACTTTTTGTTTGAAATCGAATAAATTAAAATACTTACGCAAATGGTATGATTTAGAGGGCGCAAAAGTAATACTATTTGACGACTATGCCAGAAAGCCGATGAGTATTAACGATTTACCATGTCTTTAATCCCAATAACCTTTCTCCCAAGCTCGATAATTTTGCGGTATTGTATTTTGTCTGTTCCCAATTTCTTGGATCGCCAGGAAAGGCATAGCCTTCGGGTGCAATTCTATTCTTCCAAGAATGGATTCGCCAATTCTTTAAGGTGGCATTATCCTCTTCCGCTGGCATCATAGAAATATACTGTGCCACGCGCACTTTGTCCTTGGATATATTGGGACGTATGCCGTGCGGCTGTAAACTATTGAAAATAAGTAAATCCCCTGCTTCCATCTTTACTTTTACTAGATGCTCTTCAAGACCGGAAACATCGGGAAGAAACCGATTTCGGTCTTCGGGCTGTGTCATTTTCCAAGTTTCGTAATTGCGGTAAAGCCATGGAATACATTGAAAGCCGCCCATGTTTTCGTCGGTCTGATCTTCAAGGGCCAGCACGCCTTGCACGTTTTGCGGTCGCGTTTCAGGATCATAATCCCAATGAATAAAACCTTTCTTTTTTACTCCCTCTTGCAAAGGAAAATTAAGGTTGGCCCTATCTATGGTTACCCAAAGCTTTTCGGTCCCCCATACATCGGCAAAGGCATCATACACCCGTTGTGTCTGCCTATTGTCCCAAAGTAGCTGGTGGTTATATACCTCTACCATACCTGTACCGGTCAATTCCTTCATTTGCATTTCCGCTCGCGGTGGCGCATACCATGTTGCCTTATCGTTTCTATCCTTTTCATCAAACTCCCATATGAAATCGGATGTTCTTTTCGCCTGCTCCCTTGGTATAGCATTCTTTATAACTATATATCCGTTGTGCTTCCAAAAATCCCAATCCGCTTTGCTTAAAACTTTTAAAGCCCAATCTCCGTGTCCATCGTTCAAACGTTGTTGACTGCTTGTTGCCGTAGAAGGATTCCCCGGGATATCGACATGACCTTTGTTTGCCATGTCTAATTTATAATTTGATTTCTGCATGATGTTTTTTATTAGAGTTACTAAATCTAGCTTCACAAATTTAGAAATCAACTCAAAGATAAACCTCCTTGATATTGACCATTATTTGAACATTATTGATATATTTGATTTATAAAACTAGATATAGATATCAATTTTGTTTTAATAGAGCTTAATTAGAGCACAGGAAATTTCAAAATATTCCCAGAATGAAAGTAGCCTTAGAAACCATAACACCGGAATCCAAGAGTCCGTTTCGGCTGCTCCACGACCCTAAACTGAGCCATCTTTTCTATTGGCATTTTCATCCGGAACTGGAACTGGTGTACATTGAAGGCGCCAGTGCGAAAAGACATGTAGGCGACCATATTTCCCAATTTGAAGGGAGCGACCTTGTACTCATAGGCGGCAACATTCCACATCTCAATTTTGACCATGGCGTTACCACAAGGTACAGAAAAGAGGTGCTGCATATAAAGCCGAATTTCAAAGATCATATTCTTAACGCGCTGCCAGAACTAAAACAAATTGATAGACTGCTGGAACTCTCCAAATACGGAATTGCATTCCATGGAGAAACAAAGACCGAAGTGGGTGTACTTTTAAAAGAACTACATAACCTGGAACCATTTGCCTTCTTTATGAGTGTAATGAACATTCTAAAACGCCTATCTACCAGCAATGAGTTTGATCTCCTACACAAAACTCCTTTTGTGAACAAATACAATGAGAAAGAGCAAAAACGCTTACGCAGTATTTATGCCTTTATAGATGAGCGTTATGAAAGTAAGATTACCTTGGAAGAAGTGGCCGACCTCTGTAATCTTACCAAGCCGGCCTTTTGTCGATATTTTAAAAAAAATACGGGAAGTACATTTATCCAATTCTTAAATCAGTATCGCGTAAGTCAGGCGAAACGCTATTTGTTGTTGGGCAACAATGTGACCGAAACCTGTTTTGCTTGTGGCTTTGAAAGTCTTTCGTATTTTAATAGAAGCTTTAAAAGGATCGTTGGGGAGAACCCGTCGTATTTTCGGGGAAAGCATGACTCCTGAGTTTCAGAAATGGTTCTACTATCAAATCTATGGTTATAAAACTTAGTTCTTGAAACTGGACGTAAGACTTCGGAACTAACTACAGTTCAAGTTTTTAATAAAAAATAGGATTCAAAACTTACTTACGAACAAAAGTTATTCTTGCTTCATGCAAGTCTCAACATTATCCCAATAACCTACAAACCTCCCTTTTAACATCCAATCAGAAATCTGTATCTTAAAGTCTTTTAACTTGGTACGCTTTTCAAGAGATTCCGTTATTATTTTAACCAGTCACTGCTCATCAAAGCCAAATCATTCTCCTGTTACACTTATCAAGTTAGTCCATAGTGCTGGGAATAGCTCATAACTATTTATTTTTTTCGCCAGGGAATAGGGACTTTTATTCAGCACTTTGGCTATGTATTTGAAGTGGTACGGATGTAGCTATGTGTCCAAATAAAAATTGTTAATGCCATCCAAACAGGTCTGCGTTGACCGGAATCCGTTTTTTCCATCCTTCCTTTTTAAATGTTCGTGCCTCAAAATTTCAAGATCTTAACATCAATTATTTAAATACTCTGTAATCTTATAACATAAAGTATAATTTTAAAAACCAACCTAAAAACAATCTTAAAATCCTTTTCGCTTAACGTTCATAATCGGGTTTTCCGATTTTGTTCTTTTCTTTTCTTATCTTACTTAGGCAATCCTACATAGGTAAAAGTAAGATTAGAAAACCAGAGACCCTTAAAAAATTATGATGCAAAAACTATTCTATTTTTTTCTTCTCCCTCTATTGGGCGTTGTATTTGAAAGTACCGCCCAAAGTCAAGAAAAGCCCAAACTGGTAGTTGGGGTAGTGATCGATCAAATGCGAGCGGATTACTTATACAAATATCAAAGCAGATATGGCGAGGAGGGTTTTAAAAGATTGCTCAGGGAAGGGTTTAACTTTAAAAATACCAACATTAATTATATACCTTCTGAGACCGCCCCTGGCCATGCCTCTATTTATACCGGCGCAACACCTTCCTATCACGGAATTATCGGGAATTCTTGGTACGATAGGGAAAGTAAGGAAGTAGTAGGTAATGTTTCGGACAGCGAAGAAAAGATTGTAGGCTCCGTAATGGACAACCCTTTTGGTGCTTCCCCAAAAAAATTAATGTCCTCTACTATTACCGATGAGTTAAAACAGGCAAGTAACTATAAGGCCAAGGTCGTAAGTATCTCGATAAAGGACAGGGGAGCCATTCTACCCGGTGGAAAAACTGCAGATGCCGCCTATTGGCATGATTGGGAATCTAGCCCAGGCTATTTTGTAAGTAGCAGCTTTTACATGAAAAAAGTACCCGAATGGGTAAGAAAATTTAATGAAAAAGAAAAGTCGAACACCTATTTAAACGAGACTTGGAATACCTTGTATCCCATGGAAACCTACATTTCCAGCGCACCGGACGACAATAGTTTTGAACCCTCCCTAGGTGGGAAATCTAGCCCTACTTTCCCATACGATTTTAAGGCCATGAGGGAGAAGTACAAAGCAAATGGTACGGAATACCAATTATTATGGATTTCCCCAAAAGGAAACACACTACTAACGGAATTTGCCATTACTGCCTTAAAAGAGGAAAAGTTAGGTTTGGATGAAGTGACCGATTTTTTGAATATCAGCTATTCCGTACCCGATGTTGTTGGGCATACCTTCGGGCCACAATCCGTAGAAATGGAAGATATTTATTTGAGGCTGGACAAGGATTTGGCAACGCTCTTCAAGGCCTTAGACGATGCTATTGGAAAAGGGAACTATACCTTATTTCTTACTTCCGATCATGGAGCTATTCAAAATGTATCCTTTCTAAAAGAAAATAAAGGCGATGCAGCCATTGCTCGGAGCTCAGCGGATGCCCGTCAATTGGAGGGCTTCCTAGATGGTAAATATGGAGATGACTCTTGGGTATTGGCAGTAAACGGAAATAACCTGTACCTAAATAAAGGAACTGTTGATGAGAAAAAATTAACCATCCCCTTGATAGCGAAAGAGGCAGCGAATTTTTTAGTGACCTTACCTGACGTAGCCTTGGTCCTAACGGCAGATGACCTACAAACGCAGGTCTATGAAGAAGGTTTGCGAAAAACCATGCAGAACGGATACAATATACAAAGGTCCGGGGATGTACTGGTCAGCTACACATCGGGAACCATTATACATCCAAATGGTCATATTGAAGTAGCAGCGGTAAAAGGAACCGTCCACGGCTCCGGTTACACCTATGATACGCATGTTCCATTACTTTGGATGGGTGCCGGCATTCCCGTAGGAGAATCCGTAAGAGCCGTAAGCCCTATAGATATAGCCCCAAGCATATCTATGCTTTTAAACATTCCTCTGCCCAGCGTATCCCAAGGGAAACCGCTTGCAGAGCTGTTTGAAAAAAAATAGGACCCTAAATTTATTTTAACCTTTCTTTATCCAAAATTTCAGTTTTGAACTTCACGGGGTTTTGTAAGATCTCGAAGAACTCCTTTATGTATGTTTTGCATTTTAAGAACTCCTTTGGTTCCTCAAAATAAACTTCGTGGGCGTCTATGACTGCCATCATTTTATCTTGGTTTTCCAAAAACTCATTTTTTACTGCCATAGTAACCCCATCCGATCTCTTAAAACCTCTGTACAAACGTTCGGTTACCGATGTTATGGGCAACATATCCCCTCCTATTTGGGAAACAACGGAGTAACTCACATCGCATAATCCGGACATGTCAAAATCATAGGGGATAGGGATATAAAAACCATCCACAAATAAAAGTTTTTGATTATGTTGGTATCCCACAGAGAAATCGGTGTTTCCGATCATATACTGGAAAAAGGCATTTCTTGTGGCATATAAAGAGTCTTGCTGTAATGGGTGTACATTCCTATCGACCTTGTTCGCACCAAAACGCTCTTCCAACTCATCAATATCTTCAATAAAAAAAGCGCGAACTTGATGTGCTTCTAATTTCTTGCCTTTAGGTTCGTTAAGGTTAAAATCCAATAATCTTGTTTTAAAATGATATTTTGAAATTAATTCATAAAGTTTGTAGGCCAACAGCTCCTTGATGACGTTATCGTTTGCATTGTTTTCCTTTAAACAGGGAAGCACCATCTTTAATTCCTTATTTCCCTTAAAGAGAGATTCTTTTGCATCTTGTTTTTCTATGCTTAATTTAATGGGGACAAAATAACAGTTTTCACGTCTAAAATTCCCCCTTGCCCTAATCTTTACAGGAATGGTACGCATACTATCTTTGTTTTCAGCATATAGAAGATCCCTATCTAAATAGACGCTGTCGTTCGTATGTCTTTTCAGGTCTTTATTTACATAGGACATCTTTACAGGAAGTACATCGGCAGTAGCAAACAATTTCGAAACCTTACCAATTTTATCCTTTTCACTATTTTCTTGCCCAAAACAGGAGAGCGATATAAAAATGCATAGTGCCAGGAATCCTAGATATGTTTGTTTCTTTCCCATTTTCGGTTAACTTTAACTGTAATTTATAAAAAATTAAGTTATTAAACTGTATCTCTCTTCCTTAAATTCTAAAACGCTCTTGGCCTCGGCCATAGCTGTTTCCGCCGTTTTTCTTTCCTATGAGTGGCATATTGTGTTTAATGTGGATTTGACCTTATTGAGTATTGCCATTATTTTTCCCCTTGTGTTTACCATAAGAGGGTCTTTTAGAAGAAGGGAAAAGGCCTTGGAACATCTGAGCCAATACAGAAGTGCCATGAAAACACTTTATTATTTTATAACTACCAGCAGTCTATTGGCAGAGGAGGAAGCCGAGCTCAAAGAATTAATTCAAAACATAGAGGACAAAACCTTAACGCACTTGAAAAATCATGAAGGGAACATTACTTACCTTGACGCCGAAATTGATAAAGTATATAGTTTCATTTTAGACAATCGTGAGGGCATTCCGAAAAGCTTAAAAGACAAACTGTTTAAGTACTTGTGCGAACTGCACGAAGCCATTGATAATCTAAACGGGATTCACGTACACCGGACTCCAGTGAGCTTAAAGGCCTACTGCAAACTGTTTATCTATACCTTTCCTCTAATTTATGCTCCAACGGTTATTTTCAATATCGGAGAAACGTATAATCATTTTGCGGTATATTTTGTAGTGATACTCACGGAATTCATACTTATTTCCCTGTACAACATTCAAGATGATTTGGAATATCCTTTTGATGATAAGGGATTGGACGATATAAAGCTTGAACATTTTAAAGTGTTGCGTTAGTCCGTAAATAAAATTGCCCCTGTCCAAAAGGACAGGGGCAATTTCCAACCAACCTAAAAACAATCTTAGTTTCTTTTTCGTTTTACGTCCATAATCGGGTTTTCCAATTTAGTTCTTTTTTTATCCTTTGTGCCTTTGCCAGACTTTAAATACTGTTGATATCCCCTGCCCCTAAACTCGTACACTGTGCCACTAACAGGATGATACAGTTCTATGGTACTGTCATTGATGACGTAGAGTTCAAAATAATCGCTCCCCATAAAATCATAATCCAAGGTCAGGGTTTTTAAACTGGTATCTCCGGCAACGTCATATACTTGATAATCGCCTTCAAAATCCCAAAGTAAAGCCCCTAATGAAGTGCCAGGTGCATCTACGGAGGAACGGAAAAAATTGGGCAGGAACTGTAAAAAATTCTCCTGGTCAAAATCGTTAAATGCTCCCGCTTCGCTTGTATAAATTTTTTCCCAAGCATCGTACTCCTGGATAAGGTAGTTAATATTGTCGTAGAAAACCATATCATAATCAAACCTATTGCTTTGGAATCCTCGCAGTACATAAGAGGTATTAGACCTTACGTCTACCAATTCAATCGTATTGTTATTTAAGGCATAGACCTCCAACATCCATAGACCGTCTATATCATGATCTATTTCCACAGCGCCCCTCAGCGTACTATAAAAACCTACATCTATTCCCAAGCCACCTCCGGTTTTTCCGATACCTACAATGTTATTATTGGCCATTAGCACACCTCTATCAAAAGAAATGGTAAAAGCACGTTGTAAGAAAGGCACTTCACCGTTACCTCGGGTCTCGTTGATGTCTACGTACCAAAGGTCATAGGACTGTAAAACCTGATCGGTGTTAAAAGCACTTTCGGCAATAAAATCATCCTGAATTAAAACTTCCGAATAACAAGAAATCAAGGTAAATGCTAAAAAGGCAGTTCCTAAAAGTAGTTTTATTGTTCTCATAATTTTCGGTTTTAAAAATTCTATGTACATAAAACAAGCACCATGCCAAAATATGTATCTTGTTGATTATCAGTATTTATAATTCTTATGTTTGCCCGCTGGTTTTGAATCCCTATTTTTGACCCATGAAGAAGGAAAAAACATTTGCGGTTTTAGGAGGCGGAAGCTGGGCAACCGCCATTGTGAAAATGCTGACGGGCAACGGACATAGGGTAGGATGGTACATGCGAAATACCGACGCCATTGACCATATTAAAACCCATAGACATAATCCTAACTACCTAAGTTCTGTAGAATTTCCCATAGCGCTTTTAGATTTATCCTCGAATATCAATACGACCATAAGCTCCTACGATGTGCTCATTTTTGCCATCCCTTCCGCATTTTTGAATACCGAATTGGAAAAGCTGACGGTCTCCTTTACCGATAAAATCATCTTTTCCGCTATTAAGGGCATAGTTCCAGAATCTGGACTTATTGTTGGAGAGCATTTTCATAGAACATATGATGTGCCGTTCGAGAATATTGGGGTGCTTACGGGACCATGCCATGCAGAAGAAGTAGCCATGGAGCGACTTTCCTATCTTACATTGGCCTGTTCCGATCCCAAAAAGGCTGAGTTGGTCAGCAATGCCCTAAAAAGTGCCTTTATAAAAACCAAGATCTCCGATGACATTATAGGTACGGAATATGCCGCTATGCTGAAAAATATTTATGCCATTGCGGCCGGAATAGCGCATGGCTTGGGCTATGGAGATAATTTTCAGAGTGTGTTGATGAGCAATGCCGTACGCGAAATGAAGCGTTTTATAAAGAAGGTGCACAAAATGAAGCGCAACATCAATGACTCCGCCTATTTAGGGGACCTTTTGGTAACGGGTTACTCCACCTTTAGCCGTAACCGAATGTTCGGGAACATGATCGGTAAAGGCTATACCGTTAAGAGTGCGCAAATGGAAATGAGCATGGTAGCGGAAGGCTACTACGCTACCAAAAGTGCACACGAATTGATGGCGAAGCTAGAAAAAAAATCAAAAACACCGATCATAAACACGGTTTATGAAATTCTCTATGAGAACGGAAATGCCAAACAGCTCTTTAAAAAGTTAACGGAAGAGTTGGATTAATCCCTCTCCATAGAAAAATCGGAATGCTCTTTTAATTCTTTTTGCAAAGCTTCTTTCCATGATGCAATTTTATCATCATCGGTTTTAAGGATGGTTTTGAATTCTTTTAGGACGGACTCCATGTAAGTGCGCACGCTCTCTATATCAAAATATAACCTTCCTGTTCTTCTGATAAAGAAATCCATTGGATCTTGCACCATTTCGTAGGTTATTCCAAATTGGAGTTCTGCTAGAATAAGTTTCGTAGGATTATCTTTTTCCTCTCTATTTTGGTATAACTCTAAAATAGTGTCGGTCTGTTTACCATAATTGGTAACTAGGAACCAAGCGTCATGTTCCGTAAAACCATCTGTTTTAATGCGTTTATATATATCTGAGATGTATTGTTTTACGTGCTTGTATTTTTTAAACTCGTTTCCGCAAAGTGGAATTTCTTCCGTGCCGCAGGGCTTTAACTTAACCTCATGTTCTTCCTCCATTTTTTTGGCGATGCGGTCCACAACACGTTCCGCCATTTTGCGATAGCCTGTAAGTTTACCACCGGCGATACTTATGAGACCGGTATCGGAGGTGAAAATCTCGTCCTTCCGGGAAAGTTCGGAGGCAGACTTCCCCTCTTCATGGATTAAAGGTCGTAATCCCGCCCAAGAGGAAACGATATCCTTCATTTCCAAATGAATCTTGGGAAACATATTATTTACCGCAGAAAGCAAATAGATAGCATCTGCAAGATCGGTGCGGACATTGTCCTTGTCGTTATTGTAATTGGTATCCGTTGTTCCCACATAGGTTACTTTCCCACGGGGAATGGCAAACATCATACGACCGTCCGGAACATCAAAATAAACAGATTGTTTTACAGGAAGTTTAGCGTATGGGAATACTAAATGTACTCCTTTGGTGAGGTGCAAACGTTTTCCTTTTTTTGAATTGTTGATACTACGAAGTTCATCTACCCAAGGACCGGCAGCACTTATCACATATTTTGTTTTGATTTCAAAAGTATCCCCGGAAAGTTCGTCCTTTACCACCACCCCTGATATTTTTTCATCGGTATATAAAAAATCGGTTACCGAGGCATAGTTAAGTGCTGTTGCCCCGAATTGTAGACTGGTCTTAATGTTCTCAATCGTCAGTCGTGCATCGTCCGTTCTATATTCCGCATAATAACCTGCCCCTTTTAAAATCTTTTTGGGCAATAAAGGCTCTAGCTTTAAGGCCTCTTTCTTTTCTAACATTTGGCGTTTGTCATCACCGGTAACCTGGGCCAAAATATCGTATACTTTTAGACCCTATGGAGGTTAACCATTTCCCATAGGACCCATTTTCTATAAGCGGCAACAACATTTTCTCCGGCAGTACCAGATGTGGTGCTAGTTTATGCACTATGGCACGTTCCGAGCCTACTTCCTTAACCAACCAAAAATCGAATTGCTTTAAATAACGAAGTCCGCCATGGATGAGCTTTGTAGATTTACTACTGGTGCCCGATGCAAAATCTTTTTTTTCCAGCAAAGCGACTTTTAGTCCTCTAGATGCGGCATCCAACGCAATTCCTCCGCCTGTTATTCCTCCGCCTATGACCACTAAATCAAATTGTTCCTTGGCGAGTTTAGCACTAGTTTTTGTCCTTTTTAAATTTGAAAACTCAATATTCTTCATAGCTTTTTGCACTTAATTCTGTGGATTTTTTACTACATTTTGATAAAACCCAATATTTCTTATTAATTCGGCCCAACGGAGTCGGTTCTGTATGTAGTGTTGACGTGATTTCCGAAGACCTATTATTTATTCTATTTCGTTCAAGATTGGCTCAAAACCCAATCTTTATAGCTTTTATAGCGTAAATATCTCTAAACTGCATAAAAGTTGTTGGTATAATAGCATCATTTCTTAGTTCAAAACAATTCAACTTTCCTCCCAGCCTTTAGAACGTTCCACGGCCTTCTGCCAATTGGCATAAAGTCGTTTTCTTTTGACCCGATCAAAAGTAGGTTTGAAAATACGGTTCATGGGCCTGTTTTGGTCAATATCCGCTTGTGTCCACAGTCCTACTTGAATCCCTGCCAAAAAAGCCGCGCCCATAGCGGTAGATTCTATAACTTCCGGGCGGTGTACTTCGGTATCCAAAATATCGGCCTGGAACTGCATTAAATGATTGTTGGCACAAGCTCCACCATCTACACGCAGGTTTTGCAGTTGCAGACCCGAATCACTTTCCATGGCCTTTAGTATATCCTTAGTCTGGTAGGCCAACGATTCCAAAGTCGCCTTTGCTATATGTGCCTTTCCGGTATCCCGTGTCAAACCAAAAATAGCACCGCGGGCATACATGTCCCAATGGGGAGCGCCAAGTCCTGCAAATGAGGGCACCACATAGACCGAACTTTCGCCTTCCACAGAATCGGCCAAGGCCTCGGTTTCCTTTGCATCTGTTATGATTTCTAGGCCGTCCCTAAGCCATTGTATGGCTGCACCCGCAATAAAAACACTCCCTTCCAAGGCATAATACACCTTTCCATCCAACCCATAAGCAATGGTAGTTAATAATCCGTTTTTAGAAAATTGTGGTTCTTGTCCTGTGTTCATTAACATAAAACAACCCGTACCATAGGTATTCTTTGCCATCCCCTTTTCAAAACAGCCCTGCCCGAACAATGCGGCCTGTTGGTCCCCTGCAATACCTGCGATAGGTATTTTAACTCCATCAAGTTCATAATATCCAAAATCATGGGCAGAGGGATATACCTCAGGCAACATCTTCTCTGGGATTTCCAGTTCTTTTAATAGGCGTTGGTCCCATTTTAAGTTTACGATATCATAGATCATGGTGCGTGAGGCATTGGTATAATCCGTAACGTGTTTCTCCTTATTGGTCATGTTCCAAACCAGCCACGTGTCTATGGTGCCCATTAACAAATCTCCCTTTTCTGCTTTGCCTTTTGCACCGGTAACATTATCCAATATCCATTTTACCTTAGTGGCGGAAAAGTAGGAGTCTATGACCAGGCCGGTCGTTTTTTTTACGTGCTCGGTAAGACCCTCTTTTTTCAGATGTTCGCAAATATCTGCGGTACGCTTATCTTGCCATACGATAGCATTGTAGACAGGCTCCCCTGTATACTTGTCCCAAACTACGGTGGTCTCCCGCTGGTTGGTAATCCCAATCGCCTTAATGTCCGATACTTTTACATTTTGTTCCTTCAACAATTGGCTCAGAACACCTAATTGAGTTGAAAGAATTTCTTTGGCGTCATGCTCTACCCAACCCGATTTTGGAAAAATCTGTTTAAACTCTTGCTGCACCATTCCCTGGATTTTCCCTTGTTCATCTACAAGGAGGGCTCGGGAACTTGTAGTGCCCTGATCTAAAGAAACAATATATTTTTCTGACATAGTTATTTTGGATAAGAACCTAAATATAGGTTTAATAAAAGCCAATTCAAAAACGAAATTGCTACGAGAACGATAACGTTTGGGAAAAAATTATGCGCACAGAAAAAGGATGCATACTATTCCTTAGAAAATTGATATTCTCGCTCTACCTTGCAGATACGTACCCTGTACTCTTGGTACCATTTATTTTTCCCCTGTTGCTGGGCAAACAAGTGCTGGACATGCATTTTCCATTTGGCAATGGCATCCAAACTTTCCCAATAACTTACGGTAATTCCTACATTCTCTCTGGCGCTTTCCAATCCTAAAAATCCGGGTTGCTCCCTGGCAAGGTTCTCCATTTCTATCGCCATTGCGGCATATCCCTTATCACCCAGTGTTCTGGTAGAAGTGAAAATCACCGCATAATAGGATTTGTTCATGTTTTTAGCTAATAAATTCGCGCTCTAAAAAATAGTCTACAATGGCCTGTTTCATGAGCACAGATTGCTCCCCGGCCTTTAAAGGAGGTAGCTCTTCCTTTATTGTATAATGCGGCCATCCTTCTTCATCAAAAAAATCGAATTCATAATAGCCATAAGGCTCTAAAAGCCTACAAATAGCAATATGCATCAAATCCAACTTATCATCCTTCTTGTACTTTCTGTGGTACTGTCCCAATTCTTGTACCCCTACCAAATAAATGATGGCATCTAGTTCCAAGACATCCCCGTCAGCGAATTGTGCCGATAATTTAGAAACCAAAACTTCCCATCTATCCTTTAACTGTATATCTCTGGACATTATTTCTACCGAATTTAGTGCGCTTTTTTAAAAAAGTAAAGGTACTAATCAATGTTCTATATTTGTTCCAAACTGTTTTCAAATGGCGCTATTAGATATCATTTTAGGACTATTGCTCCTTTTAGGACTATGGAAAGGGCTTAAAAACGGGCTCCTTTTAGAAATTGCCTCTATCGTGGCCCTAACTGCAGGTATTTACGGGGCCATACATTTTTCCTATATCGCAGGCGATTATCTTTCTCAGCAAATGAATTGGGAAGAGCGCTATATAAACGGTGCCGCTTTTTTGGTTACGTTCGTACTCATTGTGGTAGGGGTACACTTTGCGGGTAAATTACTTACTAAAGTTGCCGACATAGCCATGCTAGGACTTTTGAACAAAATAGCCGGAGCTATATTTGGCGCCTTTAAGATGGCTTTGATTCTTGGGGCGTTTTTAATTTTTTTTGATAGTGCCTACAGTAAACTTGGTTTGATTTCGGAAGAAGTCAAAAATGCTTCCATACTTTATCAACCTATTAAAAATATTGGCGCCTTGGTGTTTGATGTTGTGCTAAGGGAAGATATTACAGAAATCTTAAAAACTCCCTAATCGTTAAAAGGTATAAAAAAGGGATTAAAAGCAATTATTTCGGATTTTCTGTCCGTTCATCGAATAATGGATAATTCTTATCGTACCAATTTCAATTTTATTTAATATTACAATGTGGATATCCCCTATCTACAAAAGAACACAACGGTACCCCATCTTACAGACCTACTTCCCTGCCTTGAGCGACCTGCTTACAAATAGAACATTATATGAAAATGAGAGCACAGCACGCTGTCCTTGTTTTGTTTGTATTTATTTTTGGGTCCTGTTCAACAGAACCAATTGAGGATACAGCCAACATTAAGGCAGAAAACATAACCGTACTGGAACAAGATGTATTGCAGGTAGTAAATTACTATAGAGCAGAACTAGGGGCCAATACCTTGGAGTTTAGTCCCATTGCCTACGAGTATGCAAACCAGCATACAGACTACATGATTACGAAAGGAACTCTAAGCCACGATAACTTTAGTTCCCGTGCCTCTAGCATTGCCTCTAAGGTAGAGGTGCAATTGGTAGCCGAAAATGTCGCAAAGGATTACGACTCCGCCCAAGAAGCCTTTAACGGGTGGTATAAAAGCGCTAACCATAAAAAGACTATGGAAGGTGACTTTACGCATACTGCTGTAAGTGTAAAAAAGGACAAAAACGGCAATTTTTATTTTACCCAGCTCTTTTACAAAGAATAACCCTACATAAAAACACAAAGACCTTTTATGGAGGTAAACACCATTTGGGCCGATGCCACTTTATTTTACCCTTCGATAGATATTTTTTTACTTTTCAAATGGTTTCTTAAAGTGTTACCTACGCAATATCTTAGATAAAAAATATCACTCTTAAAAATCCTCGAAAATTCTTAGGGCTTTTTCTTTGATGACATTACTTAAAAATCAAATTTAAGTTGTACCGAAACAGATTCTTGACTCACTTTGGTCTTTTCATTTTTATCAGTGTTTAAATTGGCCAGTGAAATACCCAATAAACGAACAGAATTTTGAAGTTCTTCTTGATACAATAATTCTTTGGCAGTTTCTAGAATAAGGTCTTTATCGACAATGTAGTAGGGCAGAGTTTTACTACGGGTATTCATTGTAAAGTCGCTATATTTTATTTTTAGTGTAATAGTTTTCCCTGCAATATCCGCTTTTTTTAAACGGCGTTCCAGTTCTGAGGCTATGTGGTCCAACCGCTCCAACATAAAGATTTCACTACTTAGGTTTTCATTGAAAGTGCGTTCAGCCCCAACAGATTTTGGAATCCTATGTGGTTTTACCTCGCTTTCGTGAATACCTCTTACCACATCAAAATAATACGCACCGCTTTTACCAAAATGCTCACTTAAAAATTCGACCGATTTCGTTTTTAAATCCTTCCCGGTAAAAATTCCCAACTGATACATTTTTTCGGCCGTTACTTTACCTACACCATAGAATTTTCGGATATCCAAGCTCTCCAAAAATGGCAGTACCTCCTCTGGGTTCACGGTTTTTTGTCCATTGGGTTTGTTAACGTCGCTTGCAACTTTGGCAATAAACTTATTTATAGAAATACCTGCGGAGGCATTAAGTCCGGTTTCCTCCAAAATACGTTGGCGTATTTCCCTCGCAATCAAGGTTGCTGAAGGATTTCCCATTTTATTGATGGTTACATCCAAATAGGCCTCATCTAGCGATAGGGGTTCTACCATGTCTGTATATTCAAAAAAAACGGAACGTATCTTTTGTGAGATTTCCTTATACCGATCAAACCTAGCTTTTACAAAAATTAATTCCGGGCAATTACGCTTGGCCAACACACTACTCATAGCACTCCGGACACCAAATTTTCTGGCCTCGTAACTCGCGGCCGCCACAACACCTCTCTGCGAACTCCCTCCTACAGCAATGGGCTTTCCCCTAAGCTCTGGATTATCCAATTGCTCCACAGAGGCATAGAAGGCATCCATATCTACATGGATTATTTTTCTTTGCGGTATGTTCGTTATATTCTCCATTCTAGCCCTACAAAGTTAGGGATCCGTTTTGGCTTGCGGAGTTTTTGGGTGTTTTTAAGTTTTATCATTTCAGGGGTAATCAAGAGAATACTTGTACCTCAGTTACTAGTGCTCAAGGTTACAATAACTAACCTTATCTTCTTAAATACAGTAATTATCAATCAATCCAATATGTAACGAGAAAGACCAAGCGTTCTCATCCAAAGTAAATATGATTACGTCTGCAGACCTTATTTTTTACTTCATAATTTGAATCCTGTCCATTCCTTCTTCCCTAATAATTTCAATCGGTTTACAATTGTTTTTTGCATCGGTAATAAAAATATGGACCGCAACATTCACTACCCACATTTTATACTTTCAAGTTCAACATAGGGGTATGGGTTTCGGTATTGTTCAATATAATCCGACAGGTATTTACTTCTATAATACCGGTCAAAAAAATTGATTGTGGGGTCTACCTATGAAGGAAATTTATTTGCTTTCTAATTCCCTATTAATAAGGCCATATCCGTTAAGAAATATGTTCCGTTGGCAATCTAGTTGTTTCCCTCGGTCTCAAGTATTTCAATAGGGAACGTTTGCACATAACAAGTTACCGTAGCGCAATTTGGAGGTAAGGTATCCATCTTCATTACTCCTTTCCTACATAGTTAAAAACAGTAATGACAAACACGCAACAATTAATTTATTCCCCATAAATTATAGATGAAAAATAATCAAAAAGGGTTGCGTGATGGAATCTTAATTTAAAATAGCCATCCTATTTTGCCGTAAGCATTGGCCCTTTTTATTTAAAACCTCTTAAATTTGTGGAAACCCAATTAAAACTATCCTCGATATTCAAGAAAACTTGTTCGTCTGGAACCAAGTCTGGGATGACATCAATTGATTTCAATAGGTCTTTGGGTTGTTCTTGCAAGCCGGTAATAACCACTTTTACACCCTTTAATGCAAGGTCCAAAATAGCATTTTCAAGCGCATATATACCGGACTGATCAACATAAGGCACCCTATCCATGCGTATGACCAATACTTTAACATCAGCTGTAATTTGTTTTATCTGATCTTGAAAATGTGAAGTAAAGCCAAAGAACAATGGACCATAAAGGTGTTTAATATACACCTTGTCCTTAAATTCCTCAAAGAACTGCTTCTCATCCGCCCAAGGCCGCTCGCCTTCAAAACCTGCCAGCGTACCTACTTGCATACCCTCTTCCCCAATATCACTGGCTCGTTTCATGAACAAGAGTGCGGCCAGGGTTACCCCAATACCTACGGCTTGTATCAGACTGCCAAAGGTCGTCCAAAACAGCACTATAAGCAGAACGGCGGCATCTGCCTTGGGCACCTTTCTTAAATGACGTAGCCCTTTCATATCTATGATCTTAAAGCCAATAGGAATCAAGATTCCAGCCAACACTGGCAAAGGTATATAGGCGGCCAACGAACTAAGGCCTAGTAAAATAGTCAATAAAAATGCGCCGTGCAATGCACCCGATAATCTAGTTTTACCCCCAGAGTTTATGTTTACAACGGTGCCTTTTGTTGCACCGGCACCTGGGATACCACCAATTAAAGCGGCTACCATATTACCAATTCCCTGGCCTATAAGCTCACGGTTACTATTGTGTTTTGTCTTGGTCATATTATCGGCAATGACCGATGTTAATAAAGAATCAATAGATCCTAATACCGCCAACACCATACCGTATTCCAAAACCAAAAAGTAATTACTACTGTCAACCGTGAACAGGCCTTTTAGCTGCAAGGAGGGCAATCCTGACGGAATCTCGCCAATAATAGGAACGTTCCATTTTATAAAGTAAGCAAAAACGGAAACGACGATCAATGAGACCAACGGACTAGGAACTGTTTTGTTTATCTTGGGGAACAGGTAGTAAATTGCTACGGTCATAGCACCAAGGACAAGGGCTTGCCAATTAAAATCGCTGAAAAATCGCGGTAAATCGGCCACCACTTTTAAGGTAGATTTGGCTGAATCCAGACCTGCAAACGGAAAAATCTGAAGGATGATAATGATTAAGCCTACCCCGCTCATAAAACCCGATATAACGGGATAGGGAAAATATTTGATATACCCCGCAATGTTTATCAATCCGAAAAAAATCTGTAATGCACCCCCTACCAAAAAGCTAAGAAATATAATACCCATTGCATCCTGCAAATTACCGGCAACATCAATGGCACTAGCCACCAAAGCTGCGGAAATCACGGTCATGGGACCTGTTGGTCCACTTGCCTGGGTAGCCGTGCCGCCAAAAAGGGCAGCTAGAATACCTACGGCGATGGCACCATAAAGACCTGAGATGGCTCCTAAACCAGATTGAACGCCAAAAGCCAAAGCTAAGGGAAGGGCCACAACTCCTGCAACAAGACCGCCCGTTATGTCTCCCTTTATATTACTGAAATCGAAAAAATCTTTAAGCATGAGTGTGGATTAAGGTTGATAAAGCTATCGTTAAAGAAAACCTACCGTACCGGTATCCATATCATAGATACCGCCAATGATCTTAATTTCGCCCTTATCCTCCATATCCTTTAATATTGGACTGTTGGTCCTAATATCCTGTATTGTTTTTTTAACATTACTTTCACAGGCCATGTGAACAAACTCCTCATTTTTAGAACTTCTATCCCCGTCATATTCCAAAATCTCTACAGCTGGTCTTATCTTGGAAAGCATAGCTGTAATATTTCCAAGTTTTACGTTATCTACTGCAGCTTTTACCGCCCCACAATGTTCATGCCCCAAGACCAGGATCACCTTAGATCCGGATACCTTGCACCCAAACTCCATACTACCTAATATATCCTCGTTTACAAAGTTGCCGGCAACGCGGGCAACAAAAATATCGCCTATCCCCTTATCAAAAACATCTTCTACAGGTACTCGACTATCAACACAGGAAAGTATAACTGCTTTAGGGAATTGTCCGTCCACGGTTTTACGTATCTGTACAGTATGGTCGCGTGCCGTAAGATCTCCTTCTACAAATCTCTGGTTACCTTCCTGTAAGCCCTTGATAACACTATCCGGTGTGAGCGCCGCCTGCTGCTCTGCGGTAAGTACCTTTTCGACCAAAGGTGATATTTCCCTAGTTCGTATTTCACCTGTTTCGGTCTCTATTTGTATTGTAAGTTTTTTAAATGGGCTCATATTTATATGTTAATGGTTTTAGAAATCTTTAAATGTAAACTTGGTTCGGGACTATTTAAAATTTAAACTATAACAAATGGTTATGATTTATATAAATAAAAATAAATACATTTTTAAAAAGTCATAAAAACATAGAATTATTACCATCGATTCTATAAATGGCTATCACAAAGAAAACCATTAAAATAATAATTGGACCATAAATAGGGAAAGGTACTCAAAGTTATATGTTGAATCCATTTCTTTAAGAAACAGATAACGCGATTTAGAGGCTGCAAGTTGACCTTAAGCAGTATTATTGGAGTTTCCCGCTACCAAACCCTATCAAGCAAGCTATCTCGAGGTATTGAAAAAAAACTTTTAATACATACTTCTACACAAGCGTCAAAACGTTCAAATCTCGATTATCGGGTAAACCAAGGTTAAGAAGGATGGGATAAAGAAATTGGCAGCCTATTAGCCTTGTTTTAAATCATATTTTGAACGTCCTACAACGCTTTTTTATCTATTTTAAACCAAAGCTAGCCTTGAGAACGGGTCCACTACCCTAGTTGACATAAGAAAGACGAACTCCTATCTCGTCAAAATTCCATCCTTATCAATCAAAGGAATCGGTTTTAAATTAGCAGTGGTTACACTTCCACCCTGGAATATGAAACGCTTTTCATAGAGTTTATTGTCTGCATAAAAGGTAAGAAAAAACTCGTTATCAAGCGCAAGAACAGCTTCTTGCACCACTTCGACCTTTTCAAAAGATTTGGCTGCAACAAACCCAATAGCGTGCCTCATAGTAGAAGTTTTCCGTTCTGTATCAAAACCTTTGGAAACTACCATCACCATTTCTATTGGCGTACCCCTATCATTAAGTACATATGCGTTCCAGTCCTTCGATAAAAATTCCTCATTCCATTCATGAATCAGGGCAATGTAGACATCTTTTGCAATGGGTATCTCTATATCTTTTTTCATAAATAGGGCTATTTTTCTTAAGGAAGCTAGTTCCTCCCGAATACTATAATGCGCTCCTGAATTGTTCAAGAAAACGGATGTCATTTTCGCTCAACAAGCGTATATCCGAAATTTGATGCAGCAGTAATGCAATACGATCTATACCCATACCAAAGGCAAAACCAGAGTATTCCTCCGGATCTATTCCACAATTTTTAAGTACATTGGGGTCTACCATTCCACAACCCATAATCTCTAACCAACCGGTTCCTTTAGTCATCTTATAATCGGTTTCCGTTTCCAAGCCCCAAAATACATCTACTTCTGCGCTGGGCTCGGTAAATGGAAAATAAGAAGGCCTAAGGCGAATTTTGGACTTCCCAAAAAGCTCGGTCGTAAAGTATTGCAACGTCTGTTTTAAATCCGCGAAAGACACATCCTTATCTATATATAAACCTTCTACTTGATGAAAAAAGCAATGCGAACGTGCCGATATGGCCTCGTTCCTATATACCCTGCCCGGAGATATGGTGCGAATAGGCGGTTTGTAGTTTTCCATATAACGCACCTGAACTGATGATGTATGGGTACGCAATAAAATATCGGGATTGGTCTGTATGAAAAACGTATCCTGCATATCTCTTGCCGGATGATATTCCGGTAGATTTAAAGCTGTAAAATTATGCCAATCGTCTTCAATTTCCGGGCCTTCGGAAACATTGAAACCTATACGGGAAAATATGTCTATAATTTGATTCTTTACGATAGAAATTGGGTGTCTTGCACCTAGTTCAACAGGATTTCCCGGTCTTGTTAAATCTCCATATATCCCCTTTTCCTCCGAATTGTTTTCCAAGGCCGCCTTAAGGTAGTTTACTTTATCGGTTGCGGCTTGTTTTAGTTCATTAATGGTTTGCCCAAATTCCTTTTTTTGGTCATTGGGCACATTTTTGAACTCGGCAAAAAAATCGTTCAGTAATCCCTTCTTGCCCAGGTATTTTATGCGAAAAGTTTCGATGGCCTCTTTCGTATTCGCCGAAAACTTTTCAACTTCCTGAATATGCTCTTTTAATGTATTGATCATGGTTTTGACTAATGCCACAAATTTAAGACATTTTGATGATCATCGATTTTGTTTTTTTACAACATTTGATAATAACAAAAGGCCCCGAATCAATATCGGGGCCTGTGATTTTAATTCATCAAAAAATACAATTCTATTTTTTGGAAATAGCTCTATATACCAATACTACTTACCTCATCTTTTACATGTTGTTTAATCCATGTTGTGCATTGATCAAAAGTGTCAAAAATATGTTCCTCTGGAATAAAATCGGGAATAATATCGATACGTTCCATCATATATCTTGGCTGAGGTAACAGGTCTACAAAAAGTACCGTAATATTATTTTTATTCAGTTCCTGCAGAGTATCCTCCATAGCGTACAGTCCTGATTGGTCCAAATATTGCATACGTTCCAGCCGCAATACTGCATAGGATGCCGTTTTCGGAATTTGGTCGGTCAAGGTCTGAAAATCACCGGTGGTACCAAAGAACAAAGGTCCTTTGACATGTTTTATAAAAACTTCTTCCTTTAAGGCCGAAGGAAAGCTTTTTTCGTCTGCCCACGCTTTTTCATGGGCTAATGATTTTACGTCGGATTTCATTGCCATAAGGTCCCCCATTTTTTTCATGAACATCAAAGAGGCGATTATAAGACCGATTCCTACGGCATAAACAAGGTTCCAAAATGTAGACAGCACCAACACAACAAGCATAACAATTACTTCGGAACTCAATTTTAATGGTCCTATTTTGATGTCTTTAGGCAGATTGGGAATCGCTTTTAGTCCTTTGTAGTCCATTACTGCTATGCCCACCGTGATAAGGATACCTGCCAATACTGCTGCAGGAATTTGCGAGGCGATGGGGCCCAAGGCCAATAATACAATTAATAATAAGACGCCTGCAGCCATTCCTGACAAACGGGTCTTACCCCCTGCATTGATATTTACAACTGTACGAATGGTAGCACCAGCTCCAGGAAGACCTCCAAAAAGTGCTGCAATACTATTACCTATCCCTTGACCTATAAGTTCTTGATTAGGCTTATGCTTGGTCTTGGTCATATTATCGGCTACTACCGATGTCAATAGCGAATCAATGGCACCCAATAAGGCCAAGGTCAATGCAGTGAAAATATAGGGGGTTACCGCGCCTAGTTTAAATTCTGTGAAAATTTCGAAATTGGGCATTGGAAAGCCTTCCGGTATTCTCTCGATGGTACGATAATCAAGCCCTAGAGCGTATGCGACACCGGAAACGAATAGCAAGGCTACCAATGTACTTGGTACTGTTGTGGTTATACGTTTAAAACCATAAATAATGATAATTGTGATGAGAGCCAATGCCAATTCCAACCAATTAATATTGCTTAAGGCTTTTGGCAAGACCTTTAAGGCTCCTAAAACACCTGAGGCTTCCTTTGCGGCCAAGGTGGTGGCCTCTTCCATAATATTGGCTTCTGTAACCTCCCCCGAACGGGCAATGGTCTGTTCAAAATCTTCCAATACCAAGATACCCTCGCTTACCTCTTCCTTTAATATGTTTTCCAATATCAACTCCTCCGCTTGAGGTTTAAATGGTGTTACCCATTCCATGTCTTCTTTTGGGTAATACCCCAGAGCGGGTAGTATCTGAGTAATAAGAATTATAACGCCAATAGCTGTCATAAAACCCGATACCACAGGGTAGGGAATATATCTTATGTACTTTCCTACACCTATAACTCCTAGTCCCACCTGCATGAGTCCGGCCAATAGGAATACGGTTAAAATAGCTGGTAGCGCTCTTTCCACACTACCGTCAAACGTAGCGATGATACCGGCGATAACAACCATACTTACTGCGGTCATTGGCGCCGTTGGTCCTGAAATTTGCGTATTGGTACCCCCAAAAAGGGCAGCAAAGAAGCTGATAAAAATGGCTCCGTAAAGTCCAGCAGTTGGACCTAGACCCGAGCTGACTCCAAAAGCGAGTGCCAAGGGTAGCGCAACAATTCCGGCGGTAATGCCCCCTAACAGGTCTCCTTTAAGGTTTGAGAATAATGTTTTTATCATCGATTTCAATTTGTATTACTAAATTAGAATAAGCTATTTAAAAAGCTTGTAGAAGACTTAAATGACTCTTAATGAATTTTCTCCATAACTTTATTGAAAAATCTGGAAATGAGAGTTTAAAAAACCAATTCCAATTAAAGAACTAACATTTTTATACTAGCCCGTCCTCTTATAAAAGTCTAATTTTATTCATAGAAGGTAACAACTCCAGAGGAGATATCATACATGCCTCCGATAATCATTATCTCACCAACCCTTTCCATATCAACTAAGATTCGACTGCGTTCCCTAATATTCTCAATGGTAAGGTGAATGTTTTTTTCAGATACTTTGTCCACGAATTCAAGGTTCTTAGAGTTCCTAAGGTCTTCATCTTTAGGTTCCTTAACTGCTGCTACGGCAGGTTCCAACTTATTTATCAAGGCGGTTAAATTTCCCATACGAGCATGGTCGCAGGCCCCCTTTATAGCTCCACAACTAGTGTGGCCCAAGACCACGACCAACTTGCTACCCGCAAGTTTACATGCAAACTCCATACTGCCTAAAATATCTTCGTTAACAAAGTTCCCCGCGATTCTAATACTGAAAATATCGCCAAGTCCTTGGTCAAAGACAAGTTCTGCCGAAACCCTTGAATCTATACAGCTCAAGATCGTTGCAAATGGGAATTGACCATCACTTGTATCGTTTACTTGTTCTAAAAGATTTCTATGCGCTTTTAGGTTGTCTTGAAATCTTTGATTACCCTCTTTCAAGAATTGCAGCGATTTTTCTGGGGTAATTGTTGATTGTGTTTCTTTTGTATGTGCTTTCATAATGCGTTATTTATTGTAGTGTTGGAACTCGCTAATTGAGGTAGCATGTATTCCTTATGGGGTTTACCCCCTAAAATTAGTCCAGTTTTTTAACGTTTTATTGTTCGTTAAAATCACCTTTTTAATTGGCGGGCTATTTCCTATTCTAGATATATACTTTTATCCTATGTGTTAAAAGTATATTGCTCCTATTCTTGTGATTTTGAAAATAATTTTGATGGCTATTCCAATCATATAATAGTCCTTAAAGACGTAAAGTTTTAGACCATTTTGTCCGCACGTTTTGACATACATCCAAAGTCATCAAGACTAATAAGCTTTTTTGAAAGTTTATAAAGTGGTGCCACTATCCTGCTACTGTTCACAAAAGGGATTGTGAAAAATGAAATTTTTATGTTCCATATTTTGAAAACTAACAGAGAATATAAATCCTTGTTTATAGAATTATTTAATCAAGGTATGGTTTTCAAAATCGCTTATGTTATTTAGGAGGTGGAAGGAATACCTCCAAAGATCGATCATCGTACCGTTCGATGAAATTACTTATAGAAATGGGTTCCTTTGTTGGTGTAAAAGAAGTGACACTATAATACTCATAAAAGTATACCTTCTTTTCCTCAAGCTCTTTTGCACCTTCATCTTTATGCTCCTCTTCGTTTATATTGAAGGCTATACTCAAATCTTGATTGAGGTCCAAGAGTATGCATGACGTAGGAGCGACGATAACTAATGTGAATAAGGTTGAAAAAAATAAAACCGCAAATAATTTCATAGCATTACCCTATTAAAGAGGTAAATATAAAAGTATTGCTATTAGTTTCTGTTAAAATTATCTAAAAATCTTTAAGTAATTTTAAATGTTCAGCCGATATCCAGCCCGTCTTTCCATCGGTAAGCCTTATTTTTTTCCATTCGTTAAGTTCTTCCAGTACATTGACCTTTGTGCCCGCATGCAGCGTAAAAACAGCATCACTGGCTGCATTAGGTTCTGCCTGTATTTGAATCTCATCGGCAAAAATAATAGCGGGCTTGTCCGAATTGAAGTCGTCTTGAGCTATATAGGCAAAGGCAACAGTAACTAACGAAGCGAACAAACACATAAGACTTCCTATGAAAGCCCATCTTTTTCTGGTGGAGTACCTAAAATAGTAGAACAGAATATAGAGCAATACGAACAGGAACATGAAAACCACTGCCGTGTAAGCCCATTGATCAAAGGAAAGCGCATTAGTGATTCTTTTATAGAATCTTGCCAAACCCGTTTCTGGTAGGGTGCCTATGGCATCCAGTGTCATTTGTTGGGCGTAACCTAAGTTGTTCCGGATTTCAGCGTCATTTGGCGCTAAAAGTAAGGCCTTTTCATAAAAATAAATACTATTGGCAATATCGTTCAACTTGTAATAGGCATTGCCCAGATTATAATATAAGGCAGCTGAATGCTGTCCTTCCCTTAGAATAGTGCTATATAGGTCAATGGCTTTTTCGTATTCCCCATCGTTATAAGCCGTAGTCGCTTTACCAAAAACAGTCGTATCTTGCGCGGACCCGATAAAACCTAAGAATATAATAAATATGACAATGGTATTTTTCATTCCTATTATACTTGCTTGTCTATTAATGAAATAACCTCACTTGCTTTTTCGTAATCCTGCTGCATCTGTACATTTGAAAAGGGACTATACCGTGCTGCCTCGCAACTTTTTAACAGGGCTATAAAACTGTTTATAGTATCTACATCCACCTTTTTTTGTGCCAAAAGTTCGGAAATCTTATCCTTGCTGAATTCCGATGTCTCTATCTTTAATTTCGCTTTAAGGTAATTATGTAATGCCTTTTCCAATGCTACGTAAAAGGATTCTTTATTACCAAGTTCTTTCTTGGCTTTTGACAGGTAGCGTCTTGCCAAACGGTTGGCTTTTTTTACTTTGTTGCCTATCACATCACCTGCAATCCGATCTCGTTTTTTGCGGAAAATAATAGCCAAAGGAATAAATAACAAAGGTCCCAATAACAATAGATAAAAAGAGTTGGACCTAAAGAAATACGTATTGCCAACAGGACTTAGATTCGCGTCCAATTTGATAAAGTTAAATTGGGTGTTGGCAGAAACCACTGTTTGCTTGTTAGAACTATTGGCAATACTACCGGAACTAGCTCCACTATTTGGACCTTCCAAAACATTGATAACAATCTCTTTCGAATTTAGAGTGGTATAGGTCTCTGTCTTAGGATTAAAAAAACTAAAGGGGATAGATGGCAACGGATATTTACCACGGAAAGCAGGGACCACGGTATAACTGTTTTTCACAACACCCTGCATTCCGCCGAGGGTGGTGCTTACGCCCTCAGTAAATTCTGGTTCATATACTTCCAAAGAACTGGGAAGATCTAACTCTGGAAGTTTAAACAATTTTAGGTTTCCCTTTCCCGACACCTCAACGTTGGCCTGTAAAGATTCCGTAGCGTTCAAGCTCGTCTTACTTGTCGTAACCGAAAATTCAAAATCCCCAACTGCTCCATTAAAGTCGGCCGGTTGGTTTTTGGTCGGCAAAGGTTTCACCTCTATAGTTCTGTTACCTGCCGAAACCGTTTTATTCGTCTGTGCATAAACCCTGCCACCAAAGAAGTCCCTTTTATTGGTAGGAACATCCACAGTTACATCCAAGGAAAGTGGTTCAATTTCCAATTTGCCAGATTTCTGTGGATAGAGCACGACCCTTTTTAAAATGACATAGCGATACGGTTTACCCTGATAGGTACCGTTTTGAGCGTTTAGGCTCGTTACCTTTATGTCTTGGCTCCAAAAATTATTATAGGTAGGATTATCCAAAGGCTGATAGTTGGATACGCTGATAGACGGACTCACGTATAACTTATACACTACAGTAATGGCTTCGTTTAAATACGGGTCGCTCTTGGAAACTTCCGCGACCAAATGAAGGTTCTCGTCCGCTACGTCATCTGCGGTCATCTCATCGCTGGGCTTATCTACGGCGGTACTTACTTCTATATCTTGTGCCAAGGATTTATACACTTGGCCATCGATAACGATAGTGGCCTGATTGATCCTAAACTTACCTTGGGCGGTAGGCGCTAAGGTGTAGGAATACGTTTTCGAGTAGCTTCGCACCCCGTTAATCCATGAGGAACTAATGGATTGAGATGGCCCCATGAGTACTCGGAAACCTGAAAAATCAGGCGGAATAAAATTATCACCATCCTTATTCATGGTAAAATCTACCCTCAAGCGTTCATTGAGCCCTAGTTTGGATTTGCTGAGCTTCATTTCAAACGTAACGGCAGCATTATCCTGTGCCTTTACTGCAAAGGCAAAAAAGAATATACTTATGACTACGGCAAATTTTTTAAAATCCATTTTGTACTACCAGTCCTTTTCTGTTTTTACTTTTGCGCCCTGCACCTTCTTCGCGTCTATCTTTTCTTGTACTTGTTTCTCCGCATTCTGCATGGCGCGTAGCAGGTTTTCTACTTGTTGTTTAGAGAGTTGGTTAGGTCTGGGAGCTGGCTGATCCTGCGGATTGTCTCCCTGTTCGGGTTTCTTGTTCTGTTCCTTTTTCTCATCGCCGTCCCCTTCCTTGTTTTCATCTTCCTTTTGGTCTCCCTTATCACCTTCGTCGCCCTTGTCGCCCTCGTCCTTCTTATCCTGGTTTTGGTCATCCTTGTTGTCGTCCTCATCTTTCTTATCTTCATCTTTTTTGTCGTCCTTATCCTGTTCATCCTCGTTCTCCTGATTTTGGTCCTTGTTCTCCTCGTCATTTTTTAGGAGTTCCTTGGCAAGTGCCAAATTATAACGGGTCTCTTCATCTGTAGGGTCGTTTCGCAAGGCTTCTTTGTAGGCTTCAACTGCTTTGGCATATTCCTTACGTTTCATAAAAACATTGCCCATATTGTGGTAGGCATTGTGTTTCTCAGGTTTGGCAGAAGTACTTTCCCCAGCTTCCTTAAACCTTCCAAATGCCTCGCTGTAACTTTCATTGTTATAATATGCATTACCCAAATTAAATGGGGCAGCTGCGTTTTCCCGACTTTCGGAAATGGCCACCCTAAAATCGCCTTCTGCGGCTATAAAATTATCTTCAGACAGTTTTTTGTTTCCTTCCCAAGTATAGTTTTTAGAAGTTCTGAGGTTTTTCTCCTTTATCTTCAAGTCTTCTTCCTGAGCAAAAAATGGTGTGGCTACAAAAAACACCAACAATAGGACTATGAAATTTTTCATCTTAATCTATCTGTTTTTCGTTGAACAAATTCAGTTTTTTCAACCATTTGGTTTTTCGATCTAATATAAAAATATCCAAAAACAACAATAAAAGTGCGGCACCCAAAAACCATTGGAACTGGTCCTTATATTCCGCAAACTGTTTGGCTTCAAATTCTTTTTTATCCATTTGAAGCAGTTCCTCTTTTATAATTTCAACTGCTCCG
Source organism: uncultured Flavobacteriaceae bacterium (assembly GCA_963697395.1). GTDB lineage: Bacteria > Bacteroidota > Bacteroidia > Flavobacteriales > Flavobacteriaceae > Maribacter. Next base: position 526,028 of record CAVONX010000029.1, on the reverse strand, counting down.
TCTGTATTGGAACCATCTATATACTTTCCATTTCCTTCATCGGAAATATCCACCAATATTTGCTGGTTTAGTTTGGTAATTACTACTTCCCCTTGCGCATCTTTTTTCAAACTTTCTACTATACCGTTTCTTTTTAAAGGAATGGGAGCTCCTTTGGCGTTTCCAACGCCAATGGTATAAATTTGTATTCCCGCTTCCACGGCATCTTCTACGGCTCTAAGTGTATTACCTTCGGAATGATCCTCGCCATCGGAAATAATGAACAAGACCCTGTTGGTTTGCTCCTCATCATCAAAAAAAGTGGTGGCCAATTCAATGGCCTCGTTTATTGCGGTTCCTTGTGAGCTCAACATATCGGTATTCATGCTTTGTAAAAACATTTTTGCGGCACCGTAATCCGTTGTAATGGGCAGTTGTGGGTAAGCTTGCCCTGCATAGGCGATGATACCAATACGGTCACTTGCCAATTGGTTAATGATTTCCGACACCAAGCGTTTGGCTTTTTCAATCCTATTTGGTGCAATATCTTCCGCTAACATACTTTTGGATACATCCAAGGCAAATACGATATCTACACCCTCACGCTTTACCGTTTCCAACTTCGTTCCTATTTTTGGATTTACCAGACCAAGGATCAAAGCGGCCAAGGCCAATAGAAAGACCATAAGTTTTAAAGCTCCCTTGTTATAGGACCGATTTGGAGTAAGCCTTTTTAACAGCTCACTGTCTGCAAATCTCTTTTGTGTTCTTTTTTTCCAAACAACGACCAACAAGAACAGCACAATGATCACCGGTATGATGAACAGCAAATAAAAATACATTTTCTCGTCTAACTGTACCATAATTTACACAAAGCTTCTAAATACCGTATTCCTAAAAATCCATTCCAAAAGGAGCAATACACCCGCGATATATATCCACGGTCTAAATTTTTCTTCGTATCGGTAATATTTAAACTCTTCTATATCTGTTTTTTCCAATTTATTTATTTCGTCATATATTTCCTCAAGGGTTTCGTTATTGGTGGCCCTAAAATATCTGCCTCCGGTAACTTTTGCGATATCTTGTAGCAATTCCTCATCTATTTCTACTTGCCGCATACCATATCTAAAAGAACCATCTGCGTTATACGAGATTGGCGTAAGGGCGTTGCCATTGGTGCCCAGACCTACAGTGTACGTCTTGATACCATATTCAATGGCAAGATCGGCAGCAGTCTGAGGTTCAATAAAGCCAGAATTATTGACACCGTCCGTTAAAAGAATAATAATTTTACTTTTTGCCTCGCTTTCTTTTAGTCGGTTTACGGATGTTGCCAGACCCATCCCTATTGCCGTACCATCCTCCAATTGGCCATACGTAATTTCCTTCAGGGAGTTCAGAACAATAGCCTTGTCCGTGGTAATAGGCGTTTTGGTATAGGCTTCACCGGCATAGGCAACCAATCCTATACGATCGTTGGGGCGTTTTTCCACAAAATCTGCCGCAACTTCTTTTAATGCGGCCAACCTATTAGGCTTAAGGTCTCGTGCGAGCATGCTGGAAGAAACATCTATCGCCATAACAATATCTATGCCTTTAGTAGTCTTTGTTCGTGTAGATATATCCTCGGTCTGTGGTCTCGCCATGGCCACGATAATGGCACTTAAGGCCAGTAGGCGCATTAAAAAGAGTATAGGCTTCAGTTTTGGCAAAAAGCTGTTATACTGAAATCCTTTTAGACTAGAAATCCGTACCGATGCCGTTTGCTCCTTATCCTTGAAAATATACCACAGAATGGCAAATGGCAGCAAAAGGAACAACCAAAAGAAGTCTGGATTTGCGAATGTGATATTCTCTAACATCTAAATTTCCGTTTTTACCTCTACAGTGGTTAGTATTCTATCTACAATTTCCTCTGCATAGGTGTCATCATCGCGCCAAGATAAAATCACATATTGCTGAAATCCTGCGCCCCCAAACAGTAGCACGGCATACTTTCCTGGCAGCAATTCCTTGGATTCCGGTACGGGAAATTTTCCGCTACCGTAGACCTTTACTCCCTTAACACCACTAATTGTAGTAAACTCTTCTTGTTTTGTGATAATATTTTTAGCTCCTAGGGCTTCAAAATTTTGGATAATCTGTTCAATGGTCTGGGCAAAATCCGGTTCTACTTGCTGTGCAAGGGTAATGGAGGTAGCAGCTACGGTAAAAAGCCCTACGCTGCTTCTATATCCAAAAGCTTGAATCTCTGCAATATTGGCCTTGACCTCTGGCGGTAGTTTAACCTCTTGCCTTAACAATACTTTTGGGGTTTCCAGAACAATGGGGGGATAACCGTAACTACTGGAAACCCAATCGCTCTCCAATAATTCCTTAGTGGGATGCCCAATAACGGAATCCTTCAGATACGTAAACCCGAATTTGAAACCGGCGATTGTGATGCCCATAACAAGTAAGGTCACTAAGGAAGCTATACCTATAACCAGTTTTTTCTTTTGCTTCCTGCGTTCCAATTCCTCTTGGTACTCCGCCTGCTGCATTAATTCGTCCTCTGTAGGTTCCGGTAGGGCCTCATGGGTCTTTTCCACGATTTGCTCTACTAATTTCCGGTCCTGTTCCGCAACGGACATAGGGGGCTTGGATTTGGCGAATTTTACCAGATCTGCCGTTTGAAGTATTTTTTTAAACTGATAAATGGTGTCCTTCTCCAAACCTAACTCTCCAGCATCGCTCATAAGTTCCAGTTTTTCGATCAACTGGTCCGTTGTGCTTTCCAATGCGGAAACATGTGCGTCTTCCTCTAAATAAGAACGCACTATATCCGTAAGCTCGGAATAGTATTCCTTGTACTCGTCCTGTATCAAATACTTGGAATTTTCTAAACGCTTCAATTCCAAAATGGCACGGTCATAAGGCGGCAGCAAAGCTACTTTTTCTTCCTCTGTCAAAGGTTTCTTTCGGAGGACGAACCAGTAAAAGAGCGCACCCAAAATAGCTAGAATCAACAACCCTCCTAGCAAGTACTTCCACCAATCTGGATTGGTTTTATCCACCTCCATCAAGGGTTTAATGTCGTACATCTTCTGCACCAAAGTATCCACGGGTATATTCTCTACATTGATTATCAGCGAATCCGTAAAATAGCCCGTTCCATTGATTTCTATACGTTGGGTAGGCAATTTATAGGAACCGGAATCGAACTGGGTAAGGGCATAGATTTTTTGTAATGTGAGTCGGTCCACATTTCGTGTTGTATCCGTAGCATAGGCTTCCACGGTTTCCAAGGGAGAAAAGGTTTGCCCCTCAGGGAAAATAACCTGATCGGTAGAATCAATATCCACCGTAACGGTCCATTTAATTTGTTCGCCAATACGAATGTACGTTGTATCTACGGTGGTGGCAATGTTGGGGTTTGATTGTGAAAATCCCTCTAAACCTAAAAAAAGGAGAACAATCAACCAGTATCCTACCGACTGGAATTTCTTGTTATACTTATTCGGTAATTTTTCCAACACCGTAGTTCTCTTCCCCTGCATTATCCCCTTCGTTTAAAATAACCTAATAGTTTTTTAACGTAACTCTCGTCCACACGACAGTCCAATACCCCACAACCCGACTTTGTGAAGGTCTCCTTGAAGTATGCGACTTTTTCGATATGAAATTTGGCATAGGCGGTTCGTACTCTTTTGGATTGCGTGTTTATCAGTTTGCGTTCTCCTGTCTCGGCATCCATCATTTGCACCATACCCAAATTTGGAATATTCTCTTCGCGTTCATCATAGACCCGTATTCCGGTTACGTCATGTTTTTTGCCAATAATCTTTAAAGTACGCTCATAATCCGATGCTATAAAATCCGAAAGCACAAAAACGATGGCTTTCTTTTTCATAACATTGATAAGGTACTTTAAAGCATGGGAAATATCGGTTTGGTTGCTTTTTGGCTTAAATTCCAACAGCTCCCGAATAATGCGCAATACATGGGTCTTTCCTTTTTTCGGTGGAATAAATAGTTCTATTTGATCGGAGAACAGAATAAGCCCAACTTTATCATTGTTCTGTAAAGCGCTAAAGGCCAAAGTAGCGGAGATTTCAGTTACAACTTCATTCTTAAACTGGTTGGAGGTGCCAAAAAGCTCGGAGCCACTTACATCTACCATTAGCATCATAGTAAGTTCCCTTTCCTCTTCAAAAATCTTTACAAAGGGCTCATTATAACGCGCGGTGACGTTCCAATCTATACTCCTAACGTCGTCCCCAAATTGGTATTGGCGAACCTCGCTAAAGGTCATACCCCGTCCCTTGAACGTAGAATGATACTCCCCACCAAAAATATGGTCGGAAAGACGTCTGGTCTTTATCTCTATCTTACGTACTTTTTTGAGTAATTCCTTAGTATCCATTTGGTTTGGTAAACAGTTGAAAGTCAACAGTAAATAGTAGCAGTCAAAAAGCTGCTAGTGCTATCTGTAACCTGCTGCTTCTAGGGTACTTCGATCTCGTTTATAATCTTGTTTATGATTTCTTCCGAAGTTACGTTTTCTGCTTCGGCCTCGTAAGTAAGTCCTATCCTGTGACGCAATACATCTAGGACTACCGCCCTAACATCCTCCGGCACCACATAGCCCCTTCTTTTTATAAAAGCATAACATTTGGCAGCAATACCAAGATTAATACTTCCTCTTGGCGAAGCTCCAAAACTAATGAGCGGTTTTAACTTTTCCAGATTATATTTTTCGGGATATCGCGTAGCAAAAACAATGTCCAAAATATATTTTTCAATTTTTTCGTCCATGTAGACCTCCCTAACGGCTTGTTGGGCGCTTAAAATCTGTTTCAAGGAAACTACGGGGTTAACAGTTTCATAATTCCCAAGCAGGTTCTGGCGCATTACCAGTTGCTCCTCGTTCATTTTTGGGTAGTCTATGACGGTTTTTAACATGAATCTATCCACTTGTGCTTCCGGTAAGGGATAGGTACCTTCTTGTTCTACGGGGTTTTGGGTGGCCATTACTAAAAAGGGCTTGTCAAGGATAAAGGTGGTATCCCCAATGGTAACTTGTTTTTCCTGCATGGCCTCCAATAAAGCAGATTGCACCTTGGCGGGCGCACGGTTAATCTCGTCCGCCAATACAAAATTGGCAAAAATAGGTCCTTTTTTAATAGAGAAATCGTTCTCCTTCATGTTATAAATCATAGTGCCTACAACATCCGCAGGTAAAAGATCGGGCGTAAACTGTATTCTGCTGAAACTACCCTTTACTGCTTTGGCAAGGGTATTTATCGCCAAGGTCTTTGCCAACCCCGGAACACCTTCCAACAATATATGTCCCTGTCCCAAAAGTCCTATAAGCAATCTTTCGACCATGTGTTTCTGGCCTACAATCACTTTATTCATTTCATTGATTAGCAAATCTATAAAAACACTTTCCTGGGCAATTTTTTCATTTACGGCGCTAATGTCTACTGGTGTATTTTGTTCCATGTATCAACTTATATTTTTGGTAATGATAGGTTATTATTTTAACAGTCGTGCAAATTGAAAATTTATTCATTGAGTAGCTGTTAATGATTGGTTAAAAAATAGGAAAAGCCCCTATTTTTATGATGTATTTAAGGGATTCTTTTTAATTTCACTCCGCCATCAAAAACTATACTGTCTTATTTAGCATGCTATGAAATTTCCGATCCTTGATAACAAAGAACAATTAACTGCCAAGCCAATGTTCAAATAGATGAACACGACCATCAACTATTCCAAGATAATCGCTGGCACCATGACCTGGGGCAACTGGGGAAAACAGCTTACCGTATCTGATACACAACTGCTTATGGAGTATTGTTTGGCGAAGGGAATAAGCACATTTGACCATGCGGATATTTATGGGGATTACACGAACGAGGAACAGTTTGGGAAGGCCTTTTCATGTAGTGATATTAAAAGAGAAAATTTACAACTTATTGGCAAATGTGGTATTCAGTTACCTGGTAAAAGTAGGGCCAACCAAGTAAAGCATTACAACTACGGAACCGATTATATTATCTGGTCTGCCGAGCGTTCCCTAAAAGCATTGCAAACGGAATATTTGGATATGCTCCTGCTCCATAGGCCCAGTCCGCTGATGCATCCACATGACATTGCGGAAGCTGTTACGCAATTGAAAAAAGAAGGCAAAATAAGGCAGTTCGGCGTTTCCAATTTTAATACTTCGCAAATTGCACTGCTAGAAACCGTGGTCCCAATAGAGGGAAACCAGATGGAATTCTCCCTTACCGCTAATGACGTTATGGACAATGGAACCTTGGATGATTGCATCATTCATAAACGCTTGGCAATGTCTTGGTCTCCATTAGGGAATTATTTTAAGGAAAGTTCGCAACAAACGAAACGAATCGAAAAAGTTTTGACAGATCTTTGTAAGAAGTACAATGCCACTGAAGACCAATTATTGTTGAGTTGGGTCTTAAAGCATCCTGCGAAAGTGTATCCTGTAGTGGGCTCGACCACACCGGAGCGCTTAAAATTGGCGATAAAATCGATACATATTGAATTAGAACTAGAGGACTGGTTTCTGCTTTTGGAGGCCAGTAAAGGGCACGAAGTGGCCTAAAAATTTTTAAAGAAAAGCTATGGTAAAAGACAACAACGAAACGTCTCCCCTTGGGAAAGACCGAAAGGAATCAACGGTATTTATAACAGGGGCAACGAGCGGAATTGGAAAGGCAACGGCAGAAATTTTTGCCAAAAACGGGTACCCTCTAGTACTTTGCGGAAGACGACAGGAGCGTTTGGACCAATTGAAACAGAAGTTAGGAATGCAAACCAATGTCCATATTTTAAATTTTGATGTAAGGGATAAAGTCGCCGTGCAAACTGCTATAGATTCCTTGCCCGAAGCATTTTCCAATATTTCTATTCTTGTGAACAATGCGGGGAATGCCCACGGCATGGACACCCTACAAGAGGGAAATATGGACGATTGGGACGCTATGCTAGACATTAATGTAAAAGGCCTATTGTACGTGTCGAGGTCCATTTTGCCCAAAATGATCGCAAATAAACAGGGGCATATTATCAATATAGGGTCTACGGCAGGTAAGGAAGTCTATCCTAAGGGAAATGTTTACTGCGCCAGCAAACATGCTGTAGATGCCATAAATCAAGGTATGCGAATGGACTTGAACCAGCATGGAATACGTGTGGGCGCCGTAAACCCCGGACTTGTTCAGACCGAGTTCAGTAACGTTCGTTTTAAGGGAGATGAAACCCGTGCCGAAAATGTCTACAAAGGCTACAAGGCATTGATGCCGGAAGATATTGCGGACATAATTTATTTTGTAGTTACGCGACCATATCATGTAAATATTGCCGATTTGATCGTAATGCCCACGGCACAGGCTTCATCTACCCTAGTCAATAAAAATTTATGATCAATAAACGCTTGTTGGTCAAAAACCTACTCGCCCATAATGACGAGAACAGTTTCTATGACAAAAAGCGTTTTATTGCAATCAATCAAAAAGAGGGGAAGGCAAAGTTTTTAAAGCATGTCTGTGCCTTGGCTAATAGCAACCCCAATAATAATTCCTTTATCGTTATTGGCGTGGAGGACGAGGATAATAAAATTGTTGGGGTCGATTTTTTTGACGACAGTAAAATCCAAAACTTGGTAAATGCCTATTTGGACAATCCTCCTTTAATTTCCTATGAGAACATCCCATTCCCACACCTGGAAGAAGGAAAGGTAGTAGGACTAGTGACCATAAAATCTAACGGGAAGGTCTGTTCCCTTCGTAAAAATATATGGAAGTACTATGGCGGCTCCGTCTTTTTTAGGGACGGCAGCATCAGCATGCCCAAATCCTATGGCATTGAACTAAAAGACATCAATTCCGAAGCAGTGGCTACTATTGAACATCACGCCCGTAGCAATATAGAATTGACCTTGGACGGCGTCGTCGATTTTATCAATAATCGGCATAAAGACTTGGAAAGCGACTATAAAGTATTCAAGGAACAATTCGTGGTTTGCTGGGCAGGCAACAAAAGAACTGTAAAAGGTGAAACCTATTTTAGCCGAGTGGATATAGAACTGATCAATGAGCAGGTAAAATTGTTTTACTCCAATTTGGACGAGGTTACCATAAGCTATAACGAAGATTCCTTCACCACCATGGAGTATGTGCAGTTAGGGCTTGGCAGCAGCCAGCGCTATTATCCTTTGGAAGAATTGGTTATCACTTTCAAAGAAAATGGCACCTACCATATACAGACCGACCTAGTTTTTGAACCGCCACAATATGACAAAAAAGTACTACACCATACCTACAACACCAATAACAGCATCCTATCGAAAATTAAAAGTGGCATTGACCTAAATCCTTCCGAGAAACAAGATTTGGCCTATTTACCGGACACCTATTTAATCTGTTACCTAAACGGATTTGAGGATGCCAAGGAACAAATGGAACTTGCCAGAACACTTCTCAAGGAGAATTTTCTAAAAGTGTACACTTCTATGAAAGCTGCATTGCGAATCCTTAGGAAAGTCGATTATAATTGATTCATCCCAACCCACAAATGCGCATAAGCACCCAACTCCAACAGATTATTTTTAAATTCCATCGTTCTTCCAGTGACGAGGTCTACAGGAGCATCCTCGGGCCTGATTCCTATTAAAAACAACCAAGACAAATGCAGGAATTGCCTATTTTCATCAAAATTGGACAGCACCCAAACTTTGGTTTTACCATCATTTCGTTCAAAAACGAATACATGTTCATTTGGACTCGGATGAATGATCACCGGACGTATATCCCCAAATACAGGAAGTTTTTTACGTAGTTGAATCATCCTTTTCAAGCCATTAAAAATTTGGCTCGTGTGGTCTTTGGATGCCGGTAATTTGGCAATGGTCTCCCAATCCTGCATGGGTCTATTTACCCAACGGGTATCGTTTTTGTGGTCGTTGTTGGTCGTAAAGGAATAGTCGTTCAAAGTACCTATTTCGTCTCCTGCGTAGATGAGTGGTATTCCTCCATAGCTTAAAATTATGCCGTGCAGCATCAAGATTTTAGAAACGGCATCCTGTATCTTTTGTTTATCCTTTTGTTCCAGTGCTTTTTCCAAACCCAACAAAGAGGCGGCACTTCCCGTAATTCTCCCATCCCCATTCTTGGGATTGTACATGAACATAAGTCCCTTTGCGGGAGACCAATCGATCCTGCCACAATAGTAGTCCAGTAAAAATTTCCGATGCTCATGTGGCGACCAGCCCATTTCCCTTATAAAACCGTCATCATAACCCAGACCTATATCATCATGGCAACGTATATAATTTATCCAGGTCCCATCTGCGGGTTTCGGCGGCACTTCAAGTAAACTTTTTTGTAGCAGCGAAGTTTTCTTAGTGGCAATGGAATTCCATAGCAAGGCCATGAGAGAGGCATTATAGGCTACTTCACATTCGTTGCCTTCCAGTGGCCCCTCTCCAAAATATTTTATAATATCCTTGGGGGCAACAATAGCTTCTGCCAGCAATATGGTACCTGGGGCAATAACTTGCAAGCACATTCGGAACAAGGATATGAGTCGGTGCGCTTCCGGTAGATTTTGTGAGTTGGTTCCAATTTTTTTCCAAAGAAAGGCAAGGGCATCGAAACGGATGACATCCACGCCCATATTGGCCAAAGTGACCAAATTTGCCAGCATTTCTATAAACACTTCCGGATTGGTGTAGTTCAAATCCCATTGATAGCTATTAAAACAGGTCATTACCCATTTACCCATTTCCTTGTTGTACGTAAAACTTCCAGGAGCGGACTCCGGAAAAATCTCGGGTAGAGAACTTTCGAAGGCATCGGGAATTTGTCTGTCTGGATAGGTGTAATAATATTGTTGATACTTTTCATCCCCGGCCATGGCCTTTTTTGCCCATATAAACTCGTCTGATGTATGGTTGACCACAAAATCCAACATCAGCACCATATTTTTCTCCCGAGCCCTTTTTGTAAAGGCGGTAAAATCTTTTTTTGTACCGTATTTGGCATCTATTTCATGATAGCTGTTTACGGCATAGCCGCCATCGTTCTCTCCGGAAGGCCTTGTGGTAATGGGCATAAGATGCAGAAAATTGATGCCCAAATCTTCAAAATAAGGAAGTTTTTTGGTAAGTCCTTTTATATCGGTATTAAACCTATCTACATAGAACTGAGTACCTACCCATTGCTCGCTTTGGTACCAATTCCCAGCTTCTAGGCGCTCTAGATCCAGTGTTTTTAATTCTTCTGACCTTTCCGAAAACAAGTTTTCCATTCGGTTTAAAAGTCCATGAAAATAAACCTCGTTTTCTTTCTTCGGATACAGGGAAAAAAATAGGGAACTAATAAGAGTAAGATTGGTCCCAAGCCTTGAGTTAAAAAGCCCCTCACAACTATCCACATCTGTTTTTGGCCTTTTTAAAGACATTAAACGATGCAATGCAGCTTGATTCATACTAGGAAACTAATTGGTGTTGAAAAGGAAGTGCCTCTATAGCGCCAAAATTGGTGGTGGTAATGGCACCGGCCTTATTGGCCATAGCTACTATTTCTGTAAGCAAAGTCTCATTTTTGAGTAAAGATTCTATTTTACCCTGCATAGAAATCTGTTTTAAAAGACAGCCCATAAAAGCATCACCGGCTCCTGTAGTATCTATAGGCGTTACTTTTATACTGGGGACGGTCTTTTTGTAATTGTTAGTGCTCAACAAGGTGCCTTGGCCACCAAGGGTAACTACAATGGTAGGCACGCCTATTTGGTGCAACGCATCGCATGCCTCGTTAACATCCGTCTTACCAGAAAGCAATTGCGCCTCCTCCAAACTAAACTTGCAGAGATGTGATTTTTGGACGAATTGCATACATTTTTTAATAAAAAGCTCCTTTTTGTTTTTCCAAAGATCTACCCTAAAATTAGGGTCAAAACTGATAAAGGAGTTCTTCGTGAGGGCATCAAAGAAATAGCGGTCGTAGGCATCTTCCAACTTACCGCCCAAGAGTGCCGTGGCAGCTCCAAAATGAATCATATTCCCGTCAAATTCTTTCTTAAGCAAAGAGTCGTAATTTAACTCCCTATCCGCACCTCGGCTAAATACAAAATCTCGTTCCCCGTCCGCATCAATAGAGACAAAAGCTAGGGTGGTAAAGGTTTCCGACCTTTGTGCCATACTAGTATCCACCTTGGCGTTATCCAAAACATCTAAAAGAAAGGTGCCAAAAGGATCATTGCCAACGCAGCCTACAAAAACACTTTTTCCTCCCAATTTGCTAATGGCACAGGCAACATTTGCTGGTGCGCCCCCTGCCTTTTTTGTGAATTCGTTAGCCTTTGATAAATCGCTTCCCTGATTTTCGGCAACAAAATCTATGAGCAATTCTCCAATACAAAAAACCTTTTTCATTTAGCTTTATTTCTATATTAGTGTGTTTGCATGCTTGTTTACTCAATAAGAAGTACACTCCACTTTGGTTCTAAGGTAAAGAGAAATAATAGTACGATTCAAATTTTGTTGTCAATTATTACTTTTTTGAAATCTTTGCCCGCACGAAAACGATGTGCCCAGGCATGCTATTCATCTAACTATATAAATCCTTGTTGAATGTTCAGGAATTCCCTACCTTTTTACTTCATTTTAAATACAACAGAAACATGGGCATATTTGATGAGATAAAGAAAAAACTCAGTCATGAGTTTATAGATATTGTAGAGTGGTTGGCCACGAGCAACGATACCATTGTACACCGTTTTGAACGCTACCAAAATGAAATAAAGAACAACGCCCAGTTGATCGTGCGTGAAGGACAAACAGCCGTATTTATTAATGAAGGACAACTGGCCGATGTTTTTAAGCCAGGCACCTATACCCTTAATACCAAGAACCTTCCCATTTTAACTACACTTAAAGGATGGAAATATGGTTTTGACAGTCCGTTTAAGGCCGAAGTCTATTTTGTGAACACCCGCCTGTTTACCGATGAAAAGTGGGGTACAAAAAATCCGTTCATGTTAAGTGACGACCGATTTGGCCTTGTAGAGATCCGCGCATTTGGCACCTATAGTTTTAGGATACAGGATGCCGGTAAGTTTGTAGTTGATGTCGTAGGTACCGATGGAAACTTCACCAATTATGAAGTAAACGAACACTTAAAAAGCTTAATAGTTACTCGATTTACGGACACAGTGGGAGAGGCAAATCTTCCCATAGAACTCTATGCCGCAAATACCACCGAACTATCGGAGACTTGCCAAGCCGTAATGCAACCGGAATTTGGACGGGTAGGCATTGAATTGGAGAAATTCTACATAGAGAATGTCTCTATGCCAGAGGAGCTCAAGAAAGAAATTTTTGAATACAGCCGATTGGATAAATTGGATATGACCAAACTGGCCCAGTTCAAGGCAGCAAAGGCAATGGAGCTGGCGGCCGCAAACGAGGGTGGTACCGCCGGTGCCGGAATGGGAATGGGAATGGGATTTGTGCTGGCCCAACAAATGGGCGGCTTAATGGGGCAGCCCACTGGGCAGCCTTTTGGAGGACAACCGCAACAAGTACCGCAGCCTGCACCGCCTCCAGTTCCGCTACAGGTTAGTTATTTTTATGCGGTAAACGGACAACAGAAAGGCCCCGTTTCTTTTGATAAATTAAAAGAGCTTTTTGCCAACCGAACCATTAACAAGGATTCTTTGGTGTGGAAGCAGGGCATGGCCAATTGGACCGCGTTAAACGAAGTGGAAGAACTAAAATCGTTCTTGGGCGGTAACACCCCTCCCCCGCTACCAACAGCATAAAACGTTAATTAACCGTATATCATGAAAAAGCAAAGATTTACGCTTCTGCTTCAGTTAACTTTACATGGAAGAAATCCAAAAATCCGAACTAAAGAAATCCTGTGCCAATTGCGGAGCGGAACTAAAGTATAAACCCGGGTCGCATCAACTTACTTGTGAATACTGTGGCTACGAGGAGTTTATTGAGCAATCCAAAAGCAGTTTTGAGGAATTGGAACTAGCCCATTACTTAAAGGTAGTGGGCGAAAACGCCTACACGGAAACGATTGATCTGCTGCATTGCAAAAATTGTGGCGCCAACCAACATGTAGAGGAAAATTATAAATCCCTTTATTGTGTATATTGTAGCGAGCCCTTAATCCGTGAAGATGTGGAACAAGAAGGCTGGATTATGCCAGGCGCTTTGGTTCCGTTTCAGTTAGATGTAAAAAAGGCACATTCTATTTTTAAAACTTGGGTGGGCAGTCTCTGGTTTGCCCCCGATAATTTAAAAAGGGCAGCATTAGATCCGGAAGGTCTACATGGACTTTATGTTCCTTACTGGACTTTTGATGCATATCTATATGCAACTTACCAAGGGCAGCGCGGAGATTACTATTATGAAACGGAAACCTACAGGACAAATAAAGGGAAAGAGACCAGACAAGTACGCAAGACCAAATGGAGCCATGCTCAGGGAACTGTAAACGGACTTGTAGACGATATTCTCATAAATGCTTCCCAGAAAAAGCGGAAGAATATTCCAGCTTCCGTCGCATTTTGGAACCTTAAGGAACTAGTAGTTTTCAATTCAAAATATTTATCCGGTTTTGTGACCGAAAAATATACAGTGTCCTTAAAGGAAGGGCATCATCAATCTTTTGAAGAGGCCAAGAATATTGCCTATAATTGGATCCGGCGCGATATTGGTGGGGATACCCAACGTATTTCAAATGCAGACATCAAACTATCCGAAGAAACTTTTAAACACATATTACTTCCCGTTTATATTAGTTCTTATAGATATAGTGGAGCCGAATATCATTTTTACATTAATGGCCAAACAGGGGTGTTAAGCGGCTCCCGACCTTACTCTTTTTGGAAAATTTTCTTTTTGGTCGTATTTATACTTGTGGTAATAGGAGTATTTGTCATTTTTGCAAAATGAATAAAGGAAGAACATTAGTTATCGGAGATATTCACTCCGCCTTAAAAGCCTTGGAACAAGTTCTGGAAAAAGCTGAAGTTTCATCCAAAGACACCCTTATTTTTCTAGGGGATTATATAGATGGTTGGAGCCAAGCCGTTGAAACGGTAAACTTTCTAATGGACCTGGACAAGACTCATAACTGTATATTTCTTCGCGGAAACCATGATGCACTTTGCTATGAATGGTTGGTCGGTGGAGCAAATAACCCTATGTGGTTTAAACATGGGGGGCAGGCTACAGTAAATTCGTATCTGCAAGCGGATAAAGAAACAAAGGCCAGACACATCGAATTTTATAACACCTTACGAAACTATTATCTTGATGAAGAAAATAGGGTATTTCTTCATGCAGGTTTTACGAATCTAAATGGAGTGGATTTTGAATATTCCCCCGTTACGTTGTATTGGGACCGCACACTTTGGGAGCTGGTACTTTCCTTAGACCCTGCATTGAAAAAAAGCGACCCTCATTATCCAAAAAGGTTGTTGCATTACAAAGAGATTTATATTGGTCATACTCCCGTTACGCGCATAGGAAAAACCACTCCCCAAAATGCCGCGGATGTGTGGAACATTGATACGGGAGCAGCTTTTAAAGGGCCATTAAGTATTATGGATGTGGCCACTAAAAGCTATTGGCAAAGCGATCCTGCCTTTACACTATATCCCAAGGAACAGGGCAGAAATTGAATATAGGGTTTAGATTTATCGTATTTTAGTAATAATTAACGAACTTTGAAAAAAAGGGAGCTATGTCAGATAAGAACATAAGATTAGAAGTAATGCAGGCCATTGAGCCAGAAGTAGAAGGGTTCATGGAAAATTTCCTAATCCAACCGGAGGATATTTGGCAGCCCAGCGATTTTTTACCTGATCCGCAAAGTGATGGATTTTTGGACCATGTGGAGCAACTGCGGGAGGAATCAAAGGAATTGGGTTACGATTTTTGGGTTACCATGGTTGCGGATACCATTACCGAGGAAGCCTTGCCAACTTATGAATCTTGGTTGATGGACGTTGTAGGTATAGATCAGCATGGGGAACATAAAACCAACGGATGGGCAAAATGGGTACGTGCCTGGACAGCCGAGGAAAACCGCCACGGAGATGTGCTCAATAAGTATTTGTATTTGTCCGGGCGAGTAAACATGAGGGAAATAGAAATTACCACGCAACACTTAATTTCCGATGGTTTTGATATTGGAACCGATAGAGATCCGTATAAAAACTTCGTATATACCTCTTTTCAGGAATTGGCTACCAATATTTCGCATAAGCGTGTAGGCCAAATGGCAAAGAAAAAAGGAAATGTGCTTTTGGGGAAAATGTGTACGATAATAGCGGGCGATGAGATGCGACACCATTTAGCGTACCGGGAGTTCGTAAAAACAATCTTAGGGCATGATCCTAATGGGATGATGTTGGCCTTTGCCCATATGATGAAACAAAAAATTGTAATGCCTGCGCACTTTTTAAGGGAATCTGGGGGTACCATTGGAACTGCGTTCGAGAATTTCTCTAACTGTGCACAACGTCTGGGTGTATATACCGCCCAAGATTATATAGACATTCTAAGTAAATTGAACGCTTTCTGGGAAATTGACGCCGTTAGAGGCCTTAATGACGAAGCAGAAAAAGCAAGGGACTACCTTATGAAACTTCCGGAAAGATTAGAACGCATTGCTTCTAGAATGAAGTTCCCGCAAGACCAATATCACTTTAAGTGGGTAGAGGCCAACGGCAGATTATAAGAACCAATTTAATTTAAAAACCCCGATTCCTATGGAATCGGGGTTTTTTGGTTTAGGTTGATTAGTGTACTATAACTTTCCGTGCTTGTGCTTATCCTGCCATTTAGCGAGCTCTTTCCACTTGCCCTCATAAGCCATTTTAGATTGCATAGGCCATGAGGCAGGATCGTGTATCTGGTATCGTTTTCCACCTTTATCTAACACCTTTTGGCACTCCGCAACTGTAGCCTCTGAAAGGGCTTTCCATGTTTTGATTCCGGAATCCCTGAACATTCCCTCTATTTTAGGACCTATACCTTCCACAATTTTAAGGTCGTCCTTTTTTATGGCTTTGCCAAAAATTGCCTTTGCGGCAGCACTATCAAAAGCCAGGGAAGCAATGGCGGCACCGGCTGAAAAAGAAGTTGTGGAAACTCCAAGATCTGCGCTAGCAGTCACCTTTTTATTACAAGCGTCCAAATCTGACTGGAGTTTTGTATTTCTATCCTGCAAAATTTTCAAAGCAGCAGAATTATCTATGGTCTTTTCGCCGCCCCTACCCAAGAGGTAGCCAAGAACTCCACAAATTATTCCCACTAACAAGGGGATTAACCAACACCAAATAGTCATATTTTCAAAATCCATAGTTGTCTTCTTTTAAGTATCAAGGTTATTTAGTTCCGTGTTACTATAGTTCTTCTGTTTTTGGTTCTTCATTCCTTTACAGCATTGCTTTCCTCAGATTCTGTTTGACCTTTCTAGTGATGTTAATTTTAGCGTCTGGAATTCCGTTTTATATGAAATAGGCCTTGGCAAACTATGCCTTATTATCTAGCCCAAGCTTCATATAACTTGCTGAGACACCTGTATTATCACTATGTCCAACGATATTTACAGCGGCCCGCCCCTTCTACCTGATCCAAATATCTGGAAATATTGGCTACTTTCGAGGGTTCTTTTGATATGCTGACCCTACATTGGCTACAACAGGTAATATAAAAATACGTCCCAAGCAGAATAGTTAGGAGCATCAGTAGTAGATACTTCGTTGTTCTTGTCATTGAAGTTATTAGTTTTAGTGTTTGCTACACAATGTATTAAAAAAAACTTAAAATTTTTAAAAATGGAGCCGTTAATTACTAGTAATCAACATAAAAGAAAATTTCCAATTACACAGTATTTTTACCCATTGATACAGCCAAAGGTTTCAACAGTGTAATTAAATCATAAGAAAAGAGAACTATTCATAACTTTAAGAAACAAACACCAAGGCACTAAGCTTTTACGAACCTTAGTAAATACAATAGGCCTAGAGTGCATATTTGAGTTAGTTAGTGTACTAAAAAAGCCCTATTACGGATTCGTGATAGGGCTTACTTATAACTGTACTATTTTCCATTTACACACAAATCCTAGCATTCTGTACAGAGATGTGTTCTATTGCTTCATTGTTCCCTTACCTTATATAAAACAAAGAATAACGGAATGAAAAAACTTAAAAAATACGTCTCGGCTTCTTTTACGTTTTTGTGTATGTTTTTAGTATTAGGTATCCAAACCTTGCTTAGGGGTAGCTGGACCCACGAAAATAGCGGTCGAAATACGGTTTAACCATCAGTTTTGAAAACAATTCTAATTATAAGTCGAACTTAATGCCTTGGGCCAAAGGTAGATTGGCAGTATAATTAATGGTATTTGTCTGTCTTCTCATATATATCTTCCAAGCATCCGACCCACTTTCACGGCCACCGCCCGTTTCCTTTTCTCCACCAAAAGCACCGCCAATTTCTGCACCGGACGTTCCTATATTTACGTTTGCAATACCACAATCACTACCAGCAACTGACAAGAACCGTTCCGCCTCCCGTAAATTATTGGTCATAATTGCCGAAGACAATCCTTGTACTACTCCGTTTTGAAGTGCAATTCCATTTTCCAGTTCCCCAGAATATTTTAAAAGGTAAAGTACTGGGGCAAAAGTTTCGTGCTGTACTATCTCATAGGAGTTCTGTGCTTCTGCAATGGCAGGTTTTACATAACAACCACTTTCATATCCCTCACCTTGTAAAACACCTCCTTCTACGATGATCTTTCCTCCTTCTTCAACCACGCGTTCCAACGCTTTTTGGTATTGGGCAACAGCATCGGTATCTATTAAAGGGCCTACATGATTCTTCTCGTTCAATGGGTTTCCTATTCTCAATTGGCCATATGCAGACACTATGGCCTCTTTTACTTTATCATAGATAGAATCATGAATTATTATCCTTCTGGTAGACGTACACCGTTGCCCGGCTGTGCCCACTGCGCCAAACACGGCTCCAATGACCGTCATTTTAATATCGGCATCCGGAGTAACTATAATAGCATTATTTCCTCCCAGCTCTAGAAGCGATTTACCTAATCTTGCTGCTACGGCCTGTGCCACTATTTTTCCCATGCGTATAGATCCTGTGGCGGATATCAATGGAACCCTACCATCCTGGGTCATCATTTCCCCAACTTTATAATCGCCATTGATCATACAGGAAATTCCTTCGGGTAAATTATTGTTCTTAAATACCTCTGCAGCAATGTTTTGACAAGCCACGCCACACAAGGGTGTTTTTTCGGAAGGTTTCCAAACACAAACATCGCCACAAATCCAAGCCAATGCCGTATTCCATGCCCAAACTGCAACTGGAAAGTTAAAGGCGGAGATGATGCCTACCACGCCCAATGGGTGGTACTGTTCGTACATTCTATGTCCTGGTCTTTCCGAATGCATAGTTAATCCATGTAATTGTCTGGAAAGTCCTACTGCAAAGTCACAGATATCTATCATTTCCTGTACTTCTCCCAGTCCTTCTTGGTAGCTTTTCCCCATTTCATAGGAAACCAATTTTCCAAGGGGTTCCTTAAGTTCTCGAAGTTTTTCGCCAAATTGTCGAACGATTTCTCCACGCAAAGGAGCGGGTTTCATTCGCCACTCCTGGAAAGCTTCCGTTGCAGTAGACATTACTTTTTCATAATCAGCTCTGGATGTTGTCCTTACTTTTCCTATAAGCGACCCATCAACCGGAGAATAGGAAGAAATCGTGTCGCCAGAAGCAAAATTATCTGAGCCAGTGGATGTTCCATCGTTAGTATCTTTTATCCCTAAAGCTTTTAGGGCAACCTTAATTCCGAATTCTGTTGCTATTTTTGACATTTTATAACTTTTTGAATGTGTATTGTTAGATTTTTACGAAGTTACGAATAATCATTGTCTTTAAGGTTCTTTTCTTAACACAGTAATCTTCGTTATTTTTTCATTTTTTACTTCGTAAACCAACACCAACTCTGTGATTTCCTCTATACCGTTCCTACCGATAATGCTCTCGTGATCAATAATCTTGTTTCCAAATACAGTTCTGTTAAGCACGGTGGAGTGCAGGTTCGGGGAGGCGGCGAAAAGTGCACTGTACAAAGTTCTACAGGCGGCGGCTCCTTTTATAGTTATGGCACCATCAGAAAAATTATGGAAACTAATATTGGGGTCCACGACAGACATGAAACCATCTATATCTCTGTTGTTATAACTTTCCATCGATTTTTCAACCACTTGCTCCGGTGTCATTTGTTGTGCATTGGCAAACATTATCGTGCAAAAAACCATAATATAAGTTGTGAAGGCGTAAATTTTGAATTTATTTTTCATTTGAATATTACTAAGAAAATACAAACCAGAGCGGGTAGGGCTTGGACAAAGAATATTTTTTTGCTCACAGTTAAGCCTCCAAATATTCCGGCCACGGCTACGCATATCAAAAAGAAAAGTGAAACATTCGTACTCCAATTGGCGTTTTTAATAAAAAAAGTCCAAAGGAGTCCCGCCGCTAAAAACCCATTGTACAATCCTTGATTGGCGGCCATTGACTTTGTGGGTTCAAAGAACTCTTTAGGGAATTTGCTAAATATCTTTGGCCCCTTAGTGGTCCAAGCGAACATTTCAAACCAAAGAAAATAGATATGTAATACTATTATAATGCTTATGAGTAATTTAATTAGTACTTCCATATTAGTCATTCTTTACAAAACGCTCGTCGGTGGGCATTACGGTACCGCAATTATCGCAAGTTCTGAGTTCTTTTGACCCATAGAAATGTTTAAAATGCGCCAAGAAATCTTTTTCGATATCGTTAAGGGTAAAATAGGCTTCATACAATTTATGGTTGCAGTTGTCGCAGTACCACAGCAGCCCGTCATCAACGTTCATTTGGGAGCGCTTTCGCTCTATGACCAATCCAATAGAGCCTTCATACCTAACAGGAGAATGTGGAATTTTGGCAGGATGAAGGTAGATATCACCAGCCTCTAATGTCATCGTTCTCTTTTGTCCATTTTCCTGAATATGCACGTCTATATGGCCTTCCAGTTGATAAAAGAGCTCCTCGGTCTCGTTATAATGGTAATCTTTCCTTGCGTTAGGGCCTGCGACCACCATTACAATATAATCTCCCGCATCTTTATAAAGGTTTCTATTGCCAACAGGTGGTTTTAGGGTCTCCCGGTTTTCTTCTACCCATTTATTTAAATTAAACGGTGGAGCTATACTCATACTACAATTTTTAGATTAATTACAGAAACTAGACGGCAATGCCTAGAGCTATTAAAATTTTAGGGTCAAAAAAACTAAGTTCTACCGTTATCCGGTTCAAACAAAATAACATGGCCAGCCTAAGGGTTAAAAATTAAAATTAAAGAATAGTCTTAAGTGTTCCTAAAAACAAGGCACAAAAAAACCATAAAGACCCGTAATTGCTTTTAGGGTCTATAATAAATATTCCAAAATCAATCTTTAGTCTACCGTTAACGTATTATCAGTTGACATTGGGTTTAAGGGGCAAAAAATACAAGAACTCTCCTTTAGTCAACGTAATAGGTTTCGGGCTTCCCTTTTATCCGTCTGCGCCTTGCTCCCTCATGTATACCATTTGGATATGGTTTTCTGGGTTGCTGAATCGCTTCCTTTTTTAGCCAATACAAAGCCAAAGTTATGGCCAACGGCATTGTTTGGTATTTCAAAGACTAGTGCCTTTGTTCAGGTCAACTACTTTGTTGTTAATTCTCCCGGAATCTGTTCCAAGAACACCGCTTTGGCATCTTTCATTTGTTGGTCTTAGGCGTTTACAGAAAATAATGTTCCCATTGCCATTAATAGTAATGCGATTACTTTTTTCATGATTCTACTTGTTTGTTTTGTTCCCTTATTTATATCGGGCTTTACACTGCCAAATTGGGAGACTTGTATCCCCAAAAATAATATTCCATTACAGGGAACTTCACTATCCAGGTTGTTAATGCAGGAGAACTCCCTATAAAAAAGAATACCGGTTAACGAAGCTCCTTTTGGGAGAGAGGAAACGGGTTATAGGTTGTTATTGGCAGCCAATTGATTGGGGTGCAATTCCCTTTCCAATTCATCCAAAATGAAAAGGCAATGGCACTTGATTGCTATTCCATAAAATAGTGATATTACCAGAGGGAAAAGAAAATCGATGCTTATCATTTCCAATATCATTGGTACACCCTAAAAGAGTACCTAATCTAGCATCTTAAAATCCGTAATACAATTAAAACGGTTTTAGATAAGGCTTAAAGTCAACCTTTTTTGTTTATTGTTTGGGTTATAAAAGAAATTTATCCCTATATATTATTAAACAAGACTGTTAATGATTCCTATTAGTTTGAAGACTATACACTATTTTAATAACTTTATAGGTCATTGCTATAACATGAGCCAAAACAAAAGGTTTACTATACCCTTTAGATTGCTTTCGAATTATACTTGACCGATAAAACAAAACATATCGGCAGATGAAAAAAGAAGATTAATATTATTTGACCAATATGAATATCAGAAACTATGACGACGCTGTAAAAAGGTTTTATAAAAAATTAAAAATAAATCCATTACCCCTCTCTTCTTGGGATTTTTATGGAAAGAATTTTGATGAAATTTGTAATGACCACCAAGACATAACTTCGCTTTCCAAATTGGCGAATAAAAACGCATGGACATTTAACAACCAGGTATTTAAGGAAGAGTTACAAGATAAAGGACATGTAATCGTTGTTACGGATGTCTCTTTAAATATAGTTTATGCCACCAAGAATATCTGGAAGATGAATGGTTACAGACCGGAGCAGATTATTGGTAAAAAACCAAAAATGTTTCAGGGTGAAAAGACTTGCGAAAAGTCGGTACGGTTAATCTCCAACGCCATAAGGGAGCAAAAGTCATTCGAAACTATCGTTACTAATTATAAAAAAGACGGATCTACCTATAAATGTTGGATACATGGACAACCTGTTTTAGACAACACCGGAAAAGTAGTGAATTTTATAGCCTTTGAGCGGGAAGTGGCCTAAAATAGCTACTGACATAAACAATAAAAACCCGCTCTCGCGGGTTTTTTATTGTTTAAAGAATTATTTTAAAAATCGCTCTTTTCAATTTCGGAAATGCGTAGGGTATTTACCATGCCTTTATCCTTAATAGGCATAGCGGCCAAACTCACCAGCATGTCGCCTACTTCTAAAAACCCCTTTTTACAGGCAATAGTGTTTACATCATCAATTGTTTCATCGGTAGAAACAAATTTATCATAATAAAAGGCCTTAACCCCCCATAAGAGATTAAGTTGTGTAAGTATTATTTTATTGGATGTAAATACTAAAATATGGGCACTGGGGCGCCATGCCGAAATTTGAAATGCAGTATAACCGCTATTTGTCAAAGTTGAAATAGCTTTTGCCTTTATCTCATTGGCCATTAGTGCAGCATGGTAACATATAGACTTTGTAATAAAGCGTTTGGTCCTCACGTGTGGTGGCACTTGAGGTACTTTAATAAGCTCACTGCCTTCTACAGTTTCCAAAATACTAGCCATTTTTTCAATGACCTGTACCGGATAATTACCTACAGAGGTTTCTCCAGAAAGCATTACGGCATCGGCACCGTCCATAACCGAATTGGCAACGTCGTTTACCTCGGCCCTTGTTGGGGTAAGGCTAGTAATCATGGTCTCCATCATCTGGGTTGCGATAATTACAGGTATTCTCGCTTTTTTTGCACGCAATACCAACTTTTTCTGAATTAACGGAACTTCGTGAGCGGGCACCTCAACGCCCAAGTCTCCACGGGCTACCATCAGACCATCGCAAAATGCTACAATTTTGTCTATGTTCTCTACTGCTTCCGGTTTCTCGATTTTCGCAATAATCGGAATTTTATGTTTAGAATGCTGACTGATCAGGTTTTGCAGATCTATAAGGTCCTGACTAAACCTTACGAAGGATAATGCAATCCAATCCACTTCTAAGGAAATGGCATATATAGCATCCTTGATATCCTTTTCTGTAAGGGCTGGTAAGGAAATATTGGTGTTGGGAAGATTTACCCCTTTTTTTGATCTTAAGGGACCTCCTTGTATCACCTTTGCCTTGACCTCGTTCTCTCCATTTGTGGCTAAGACCTCAAACATTAGTTTACCGTCGTCCAAAAGGATACGTTCCCCTGGTTTCACATCTCGTGGAAACTCCTTGTAATTCATATAAACCCGTTCCGCAGTACCCTCGAATGATTTACCGGTAACAAAAGTTATTTCGTCTCCCGGACTTACGACAACTTCTTCTCCCATAACCCCAACCCTTAATTTTGGGCCCTGTAAATCTGCAAGAATAGAGGTGTTGACCTCTAATTCTTCGTTTAATTCACGGATCATGGCAACACGCTCTTTTACATCGTCATAATCTGCATGGGAAAAATTTATTCTAAAAACATCTACTCCTGCTAGTATCATGCTTCTAAGCACTTCTTTCTTGCTGGTGGCCGGACCTAAGGTGGCCACTATTTTAGTCTTTTTTTTAATGGGCATACTTAAAATATTAAGTTTTTCTTTGATTTTAGTTTATTTGTCTCCACGTGGTATGCTGTAATTACATTGGACATACCTTTTAGTGTTTTTATTATATTGTCGGTTTCATTAATTTCATCGTCCTCTATCTTCAAAAAATAATCAGCATCTTTTAATTCCGGAATCAACCGTGGTGTCCGATACGTAGTTTCGTTCCTAAAGAGATCCTCACTAACACTTAGTTCTTGTTTCGTACTTTTATTAGAGATTAGAACCCAGTAGCGGTCGTGTAACACATCCAACCAATCAAACCAAGGAAAAGAACTATTTTCAGCTAAATCAAAATCATTCTTTGCCCTTTTAAAATTTGCATTGAGCGCTTGGTTTAGTTTGTACACCAAAGTATGGTCCTGCAATTGGCTGTGAATCGCTATCAAAAGAAATGAATCATCGTAAAAATCCTCATTTATTTTGTAGACTGTCGCCATAGATACAGAAAGGAAGTAAATATAGAACTATTCAGCAATAAAGCCTAAAAACACAAGGGTTTAAGCACTATTAAAAACTACGAAAACGTTAGCGTTTTGTTGCAAAACTGTTTTTTTACTTGCGCATCTGGTCTTGAAGTGCAAAAAATGCCCTTTTAGAGGCGCGCTCCTCCGCTTTCTTTTTGGAGGTTGCCCTCGCCTTTGCCACAATAGTTCCGCCAATAGTTAATTTTACGGCAAAATGTTTTAAAGAATCATTGCCTGTATCCTCGTAGACATTAAAGTCAAAGGATTTCTTTTTCTTTTGACACCATTCAATCACCAGACTTTTATAACTTATCACCCTGCCTTCCAATTGCTCTATATCTACGTAAGGCTCAATAACGCTTCTTTTTATGAACTTTTCACAATACGCGTAACCTCTATCTAAATATATTGCACCCACGAGGGCCTCAAAAACGTTACCGTGTATATTCTCGCCAAAATGAGTTTTTGGAATCCTACTTTCAACATATGTTATCAACTTCAAATCCTTTCCCAGTTCGTTCAAATGCTCCCGGCTTACTACCTTGCTCCTCATTTTGGTGAGGTAGCCCTCATCGCCATTCGGAACTTCTGTATATAAGTGTTTTGAGATGATCGTCCCCAACATGGAATCTCCCAGAAACTCTAAGCGCTCATAGTTCATTGGGTTTCCCTTTTCATCCCTTTTATTCATAGAACGATGCAGGAAAGCTTTTTTATAGACCGATAAATTTTTTGGTTTAAATCCTAGAATCTGCTTCATCCCTAAAAAAAAATCCCCATCCTCTTTTGAATGGGAATTGAATATATTTTTAGGGAATTCCATAAAACTACTAACTTATTTTTTTAAAGACGACACAGGCATTATGACCACCAAAACCGAAAGTGTTGCTCATAGCAACATTAACTTCCCGCTTTTGCGCCTTGTTTAAGGTTAAGTTTAAACTTGGGTCTATATTCTCATCTACCGTGGTGTGATTTATTGTAGGTGGCACAATACCGTGTTCCATAGACAGTATGGAGGCTATAGCCTCAATGGCACCAGCTGCTCCCAATAAATGCCCGGTCATGGATTTAGTAGAGTTGATGTTAATATTTTTAGCATGCTCCCCAAAAACTTCAGATATAGCCTTTAGCTCCGCTACATCCCCCAAAGGTGTAGAAGTACCATGTGTGTTTATTGCATCTACTTCTTCTATTTCCATACCGGCGTCTCGTAGACAATTTTGCATTACCCGCACCACTCCTATCCCATCTGGGTGGGGCGCGGTCATGTGGTAGGCATCACTAGATAGTCCGCCACCAGCAACTTCGGCATAGATTTTAGCTCCTCTTGCCTTGGCATGCTCATATTCTTCCAGTACCAAAGCACCGGCACCTTCGCCCAATACAAATCCGTCCCTGGTAGCATCAAAAGGTCTTGATGCCGTTTCTGGACTTTCATTTCTTGTAGATAATGCGTGCATGGCTCCAAAACCGCCCATACCCGCAATGGTCACGGCCGCTTCACTACCACCGGTAATAATTACGTCACAATGTCCCAAACGAATATAGTTGAGCGCATCTATCATGGCATTTGCTGCAGACGCGCAGGCAGACACCGTGGTATAATTCGGACCCATAAAACCATGTTTTATAGAAATATTACCCGGTGCAATATCCGCGATCATTTTGGGAATAAAAAAAGGGTTGAAGCGCGGTGTACCATCACCAGCGGCAAAATTCAATACCTCGTTCTGAAATGTTTCCAAGCCGCCTATACCGGCACCCCAAATAACCCCGACTCGAAATTTATCTAACTTGTCCAAATCTAGTTTGGAATCTAATATGGCCTCATCAGAAGAAATTAGGGCGTACTGGGCAAACTTGTCCAACTTACGACCTTCCTTTCTATCAAAATGATCATCTATATTATAATTTTTTAGCTCACAGGCGAATTTTACCTTGAATTTTTCAGTGTCGTAATAGGTAATTGGAGCAGAACCGCTCTTACCCTTTATAAGACCGTCCCAATACTCTTCAATATTATTACCTATCGGGGTAAGTGCCCCCAATCCCGTAACTACAACTCGCTTTAATTGCATTGAATGTTTTTTTTGTTCAAAATATAAACCAATGTAAATTAAAAAAAATTATCCATGCGGAACATTTACCACATGGATAATTTGAAATTCTATCTAAGAAATCATAATTTACTTGGCTGCTTCTATATAGCTGATCGCTTGGCCCACTGTTGCGATGTTCTCTGCTTGATCATCCGGAATCTGAATATCAAATTCCTTTTCGAATTCCATGATTAGCTCAACAGTATCCAATGAATCTGCCCCTAAATCGTTAGTAAAGCTAGCTTCTGTTACCACTTCGTTCTCATCAACTCCTAATTTATCAACGATGATAGCTTTAACTCTTGATGCAATGTCTGACATAATAATATTGGTTTTAAAAATTTAAATTGATGGCAAAAGTAAAAAACTTTGGTTTAATAACACGTTTTGTCGTTAAAATGTGATGTAATTTAATAAAATTAAAAACAAGAGTATTAATTTTACCGTAATAATTCTTTTCTTTTGATAAAATTTAGGGGCTGTAGATAAAAGTACTTGAATAACAGATCTATTAAATATATGGCGCCTTCCCACTTTTTTTATATTACCATGTCGCCGCTTTTAACTCATACATCTTCACTCTAAATCCTTTTTTTTGAAACCCAAACAAATAGTATTACTTGCCTCTGGTTCCGGTTCCAATGTAGAAAACATAGCTAGCTATTTTAAGAATGACCCAAACATTACGATTGCCGCCGTACTCACTAACAAAAAAGATGCTAAAGTCTTGGATAGGTGCAATAGGCTAAATATTAATGCTTTATATTTTAATAAACAAGCGTTTATAGACAGCGATTGTGTGCTCAACATCCTTAAATCCTTGTCACCCGACCTTATCGTGCTTGCAGGTTTCCTTCTGAAAATTCCAGAAAACCTCGTAAAAGCCTTTCCTAACCAAATTATTAATATTCACCCAGCCTTACTGCCAAAATATGGCGGTAAAGGAATGTACGGGATGCATGTTCATAACGCGGTTAAAGAAAATAAGGATACAGAAACAGGTATAACCATACACTATGTAAACGAAAACTATGACGAAGGTGCCATTATCCATCAGGCCAAGACAGTGGTTTCTATTGAGGACACCGCAGAAACAATAGCTAAAAAGGTACATCAACTAGAGTATGAACATTTCCCTAGGGTGATAGAGAAGTTGTTATCCGATAAAAATTAGAATATCCAAAGCTGTCAGTCTGAGCGCAGTCGAAGACTCTTTTTGTCAGCATGCATTTGGACAGCGCTCAATAGGACAAAGGCAAACAAATGATGAAAAAAACAAAATTCTATGTAGTTTGGAAAGGTAAACAGCCGGGCATACATAAAACATGGACGGCATGTAAAAAGGCGATAGAGGGCTTTAGCGGTGCGGAATACAAGTCCTTTGAGAATTTTGAATTGGCACAAAAAGCGTTTAACGGTACTTATGCCGATTTTAAAGGAAAACAAAAATCGGAATCTTCCCTCTCACCACAAGAATTACATAAAATTGGGCAACCCAACTACCATTCCATTTCGGTAGATGCCGCTTCCAGCGGAAATCCAGGTATTATGGAATACCAAGGAGTAGACACCAAAACGGGGAAAAAATTATTCAAACAAGGGCCTTTTCCAGAGGGCACCAACAACATTGGGGAATTTTTGGCCATTGTCCACGGACTCGCTTTTCTAAAAGAGCGTAATAGTGACCGTATAATATATACCGATTCCCGAACGGCTATGAGTTGGGTACGCAAGAAGAACTGCAATACAAAGTTACCGGAAACAGTAAAAAATAAAGATTTGTTCGATTTAGTAAGGCGCGCGATTATATGGCTAAAGACAAATTCCTATACGACCCCGATCGTAAAGTGGGAGACAAAGGCCTGGGGCGAGATTCCAGCGGATTTTGGGAGGAAATAGCATACGGGTTAATTTCCTTTCAAAGTGAAATTAACATATCCTTAGACAGGATGCATTGTAGATGAATTTTTCCTGTTTAAGCTATTTTATATGGAAGATAAGGCTTGTGGTTATTATAAGTTAGATGTTTTCCTATATTATTCCTTATAGAATATTCGCAGTAAAACCAGTTTACAATAGGCAATGAAAACAGTATATTTGCAAGCAAATTTGAATAGGAATATGGGTAAGTTGTTGATTGTAGGCACGGTGGCCTTTGATGAAATCGAAACTCCGTTTGGGAAAACGGATAAAATATTGGGGGGAGCAGCCACGTTTATTGGCCTTTCGGCTTCGCAGTTTGATGTTGACTCCGCCATTGTTTCCGTAGTGGGCGAAGACTTTCCACAAGAATATTTGGATTTGCTTAGCGCTAAAAACATAGATATATCTCAACTTGAAATAGTTAAAGGCGGAAAAACTTTTTATTGGAAAGGCCAATACCACAACGATCTTAATTCCAGGGACACGCTGGTAACCGAATTGAACACCTTAGCCGATTTTAACCCTGTGGTGCCTAGCGATTACGCAGACGCGGAAGTGGTGATGCTAGGAAATTTGCATCCCGGCGTTCAGTTAAGTGTAATTAATCAGATGACAAAGCGACCAAAACTAATCGTACTGGACACTATGAATTTTTGGATGGACAATGCCTTGGACGCGTTGCTAGAAACCGTTAAACATATAGATGTCATCACCATAAACGATGAAGAGGCACGCCAACTTACAGGAGAGTACTCCTTGGTAAAAGCGGCACATAAAATATATGGGATGGGACCAAAATACGTGGTCATAAAAAAAGGGGAACATGGTGCTTTATTATTCCATAAAGAACAAGTTTTCTTCGCCCCGGCATTGCCATTAGAAGAAGTTTTTGATCCTACGGGCGCAGGTGATACCTTTGCTGGTGGATTTTCCGGGTATTTGGCAGCTACCGGAAATACCTCTTTTGAAAATATGAAAAAGGCGGTTATTCACGGCTCCAATTTGGCGTCGTTCTGCGTAGAACGTTTTGGAACCGAACGTATGTTGGATTTAGATAAGAAGGAAATAAACAAAAGATTACACCAATTTAAGGCACTTACACAATTTGAAATTGAATTACAATAATCATCAACCCCTTAACAGGGGTTTTTTTGACCTTGCCCAGTACAAAAAATACGGTTTTGACCTGTCTAAAAAAGAGGTGAAACAAATGCGTTTAGAAAAATAGTTTTTAGAATAAATAGGTTATTAAAAGAAATTAGTAATGAGTGACGCTATCAAGCACGAATGTGGTATCTCGGTAATACGATTGCTAAAACCTCTTGAATATTACAAGGAAAAGTACGGATCTGCATTTTATGGGGTAAATAAAATGTATTTGATGATGGAAAAACAGCACAACCGTGGCCAGGACGGAGCTGGATTTGCAAGTATAAAATTGGATGTTGAAGCAGGGCAACGTTATATGAGCCGTGTACGCTCCTGCGAGAAACAGCCCATACAGGATATTTTTGCCCAGATCAACGACCGTATTAACAAGGAGTTAAAAGAACATCCGGAATATGAGCACGATGTGGCACTTCAAAAAAAGAACATCCCTTATATAGGCGAATTACTTTTAGGACATGTTCGTTACGGTACTTTTGGTAAAAACAGCATAGAAAGTGTGCACCCTTTTTTACGACAGAACAATTGGATGCACCGAAACCTCATCGTGGCCGGCAATTTTAACATGACCAATGTCCATGAACTGTTCGACAACCTTGTTCAACTAGGGCAGCACCCAAAGGAGATGGCGGATACGGTTACGGTAATGGAAAAAATAGGCCATTTTTTGGATGATGCCGTAGCTCAGTTGTATAAGGATATAAAAAAGGAAGGATATACAAAACAAGAGGCTTCCCCACTTATTGCAAAACGGTTGAAAGTTGCCAAAATCCTGCGTAGGGCCGCTAAAAACTTTGATGGAGGGTACGCAATGGCAGGACTTCTGGGTCATGGCGATGCGTTTGTGCTCAGAGATCCGGCTGGCATACGACCAGCCTATTATTATAAGGATGATGAGGTTGTTGTAATAGCCTCAGAAAGACCCGCAATACAAACCGTCTTCAACGTACCTTACGAAGAGGTAAAAGAGCTAGATCCCGGTCACGCCATTATTGTAAAGAAAGACGGTACTTCTAGCATTAAACGCATACTAGAACCTACTGAACGTAAAGCGTGCTCATTTGAACGCATTTATTTTTCCAGAGGCAGTGATAAGGAAATTTATCAAGAACGGAAAGAGTTGGGAAGACTCGTTTTTCCACAAATTCTTAATGCAATAGACCAAGATATCAAGAATACTGTATTTTCCTATATTCCCAATACAGCAGAGACTTCATTTTTTGGAATGGTAAAGGAGGCCCAGAATTACCTCAACAAGAAAAAGGAAGAACAGATACTGGCTATTGGCAGAAAAATAACGAGCGAGGAGCTACATACTATTTTAGAGGTTCGCCCGCGAATTGAAAAGGTGGCCATAAAAGATGCCAAATTAAGAACATTTATTACCCAAGACGATAGCAGGGATGACCTCGTGGCCCATGTTTATGACATTTCTTACGGATCAGTGAACAAAGGCGATAATTTGGTGATTATAGATGACAGTATTGTTAGGGGCACCACCCTTAAAAAAAGTATCTTGGGCATATTGGATCGTTTGCACCCAAAAAAGATTGTTGTGGTGTCCTCTGCGCCGCAGATACGATATCCAGACTGTTACGGAATAGATATGGCAAAATTAGAAGACTTTATAGCCTTTAGAGCTGCCTTGACCCTGCACCAAGACCATGGATCCATGGCTATCGTTAAAACTATCTATGAGAAGTGCAAGGAACAGATACACTCAAAAGATACAGAGGTAATCAACTACGTAAAAGAATTCTATGCCCCATTCTCTACAGAACAAATTTCGACCAAAATAGGCGAACTTTTGAGTCCGCCTGAAATAAATGCTGAGGTACAGATAATTTATCAGACCGTTTCTAGCCTCCATTTGGCGTGCCCAAAAAATTTGGGAGATTGGTACTTTACAGGAGATTATCCCACACCAGGAGGCAACCGGGTAGTTAACCGTGCGTTCATTAATTTTTATGAAGGAAAAAACGAAAGGGCTTATTAGGGGTGAAAATTAGGAACTAGGTGGCAGTTCGCCTAAGGAAACTTACTTGATTCCATTTCCCGTTTACAACAAAGTTAAATTTTTGAATCCTTTAGGGTGTTATACTTTAATTTAGTTTTGGATTATAGAGAACATTTTGTTGTATCTATAAAAAAAAGTTTTCTACAGTGGTAATTGTGGGTAAAACCTAACTGTTATGGACTGAGGCCGTACATGGGCCCGAAACAAGAAACAGGACATTAAGAGTTGAAGCGATCAACACGGATATAGGTGTACCGATCAACTTTAAGTCTTACCTCTATTATCTTGGTCCTTAAATCCAATTCATAAATCGTATAATGATTAACTTCGCCAAAACGTTTGGGCTCTAGCTATTTCTGCCCTAAAATTAATACGGTACACTATGAAAGTTCGTGAGCTCTTTATGTTGATTTTTAGTATTCTAATACTATCCATAATTGGTATCTCTTTTTTTTGGACTCCAATATTATGGGCTTTCATACTTGTAGCTCCGTTGACCATAATGGGTGTTTTTGACCTACTACAAACCCACCATACCATAAGACGAAATTTTCCTTTGTTGGGGAGGTTTAGGTATATGTTGGAATCTATCCGCCCGGAAATTATGCAGTATTTCGTGGAGACCGATACCGAGGGAAAACCATTGAACCGCATATCAAGATCTACAGTGTATCGAAGGGCGAAAGGAGAAACGGATACGGAGCCCTTTGGAACCCAAATGGATTTGTACCAAACCGGATATGAGTGGATGGAACATTCCATGTACGCAAAGAGCAACCCACAAGAACTGGGAGAATTTCCAAGAATCCTAATTGGAGGAAAAGACTGTAAGCAGCCCTATTCTTCGAGCCTTTTAAATATTTCAGCAATGAGTTACGGCTCCCTGAGTAAAAATGCGGTGCTTGCCATGAACCAAGGTGCCAAGATGGGTAATTTTGCGCATAATACAGGCGAAGGCGGTATAAGTGATTATCATTTACAACCTGGTGGCGACCTTATTTGGCAAGTGGGCACCGGTTATTTTGGTTGTAGAAAGGACGATGGCACCTTTAACGGGGAAACGTTTCGGGAAAACGCCTTGAGACCAGAGGTTAAGATGATAGAGATAAAGCTTTCCCAAGGTGCCAAACCCGGGCACGGAGGTATTCTTCCGGCCATAAAGAACACACCTGAAATAGCAAAAATACGGCATGTAGAACCTGGTGTTGCTGTTCATTCACCACCATCCCACTCGGCATTTAGCGACCCGATTCAGTTCATGCACTTTATTGAAAAACTCCGGAACCTATCCGAAGGAAAACCTATCGGCTTTAAATTATGCATAGGTAGAAAACAAGAATTTATGGACTTCTGCGAAGCCATGGTCTTTACCGGAATTACTCCCGATTTTATCACGGTAGATGGCGGAGAAGGTGGCACGGGTGCTGCTCCCGTTGAGTTCTCTAATACAATGGGTATGCCTATGCGCGAAGGCTTGATTTTTGTGCACGACACTCTTGTTGGTTTTGGACTTAGAAAGGAAATTAAGGTCATTGCCGCAGGGAAAATCATCACCGGATTTGATATGGCCAGAGCCATGGCACTAGGTGCGGACGGATGTAATAGCGCACGTGCCATGATGTTAGCCGTTGGCTGTATTCAGGCCTTACAGTGCAACACAAATACGTGTCCGGTGGGTGTTGCCACGCAAAATAAGTCGCTTATGAAAGGTCTTGTGGTTGCGGACAAGGCGCCAAGGGTAAGAAATTTCCAAGAAGCCACTGTAAGGAGCTGTCTGGAACTGATCGCGGCTGCCGGCCTCAATGGCCCTGACGAGCTCCGTCGCGAGCATATCAATAAGCGTATGGGTATGTTCGAGGTAAAGAACTACGATGAAATCTATCCATATATACAAGAAGGTAGCCTTCTGGATGTTTCTCTTATTCCGGAGAGCTATGTCCGATATTTTCAGCTTACAAGAATTATGAAATAGGTAATGCAAGAATCCAAATCGGGAAGCTCTAAAAACCCTGCCAACATCCTGTTACTGCTTGGGATTCTTTGTGTTGCCTTAAACTTACGTCCCGCTTTGGCCGGGGTTGGCCCCTTGATAGCTCATATTAAGGAAGCTACTGAACTTTCCAATTCCCTTTTGGGTCTATTGACCACACTACCCTTGCTTGCTTTTGGTGTAGTCTCCATAGTAACGCCTCTTTTTACTAAAAGGTTTGGTATGGGAGGCACCCTATTCGGAGCTATGGTTTTATTGGCCATAGGTATTGGAATAAGATCCATTGATTGGGTGCCAGCGCTCTATTTAGGCACTTTAATTTTGGGGATTGCCATAGCATTTGGCAATGTACTTCTACCAAGTCTGACCAAACGTAGTTTTTCGGAAAACTCCGGATTCATTACCAGTTTATATTCCAGCGTTATGGCCTTGGGCGCTTCTTTGGCTGCGGGCTTCAGTGTGCCATTGGCAGAAGGAGTCGGCTTAGGATGGCGTGGTTCCCTGGGTATTTGGGCAGCATTGGCAGTATTGGCTGCTTTAGTGTGGCTTCCGCAAGTGTCACGCCTTCAGAAATCGGTCCCAACCCGCAGTTTTTCCAATGCGATTAAAATCTTGACCACATCAAGGCTGGCATGGCAGGTAGCCTTGTTCATGGGTTTGCAGTCGCTTACCTTTTATGTAGTCCTGGCCTGGTTGCCGGCTATTCTTCAGAGTAGGGGTTACGATGCGTCTTTTTCTGGATGGATGTTATCACTTTGCCAAGCTTCGGGAATTTTAGGCTCCCTAACGATACCTACATTAGCGGGAAAGAAAAAAGATCAACGTAGCATCGTTTTGTTTTTGGTACTTACGGAAATTATAGGGCTTACAGGATTGTTAATCCCGGAACTTGGGCCTGTGTCTATTTGGGTATCGTTGATAGGCCTTGTATTGGGTGGTACCTTTGGACTTGCCCTACTCTTTATCGTTTTGCGTTCCAAGGACACCGAGTCTGCCACCGAACTTTCTGGGATGGCACAATCCATCGGTTATTTTGTTGCGGCCTCCGGCCCTTTTATTTTTGGTGCCGTTTTTGACCTTACGCATTCGTGGACCTATCCTATTCTATTACTTTTTGGTGTCGTCATTATAAAATTAGTAATGGGTCTAGGTGCAGGAAAACCGGGGAAAGTGAGCTGATATAATAGAAATAATATCTTAATAGCTAGTACATTGGGCTCTTGATATGACATTAAGTGAATACGACATTTAGGGCCGGGTAATGATTTTTTTTGACTTTAAATTGGCCATTTTTTAATTGAGGCAAATAACCGGACGGACTTTTTATTTTTACCTACTCGTAATTATTCAAATTTTATGGTGCATTTCCTGTATTTGATGAAATCTGTACACAAAAATTATGGGTATGTTTTCATTTTCAGGACATTTTGCAAGCGAAGAATCGTGCAGGCTACATTTCAAGGAACAGCCTGACAAGGAAGGTGTTGTTTGTATCAGATGTAATTCCAACGTAAATTATTGGTTGAAGAACAATTGGGCTTGTGAGTGCCAGAAATGCTGGCGCGACAGACCCTTCGCAACGCAACGAGCATGGAAAACTCAAATCTTCCGTTTATGGTATGCTAAAGGACCATATGTCCTAGGTACGGCACGAGTGTGATGCTCCCGCTAGTTTGGGGCAGTAAAACAACATCGAACGCCATGGTGCTGGCGGAAAATACCGTTCTTCAAAACTTGTATATGGTAAAGACCGATATACACCGCCGCTATTTAAGGACCAAGGTGCTCGAGGACCATTAGGGATAGGGGACGGACAAAACATTGATCGGTTCCATTTATGGCGAAGAAGCGATAGTGTTTTCGTACAAGAGTATGTCCTCTCTTAACTTCAGAGACTCATTTGACATCCAAATAACGGAAAAATTGAGCGAACGAACAAAGGAGTCCCTAGAATGGCTAAACATCGCCATTGGGAATGCAACCAGAGACTTGCCAAAATTTCATTAAATAAGGAGAAAATATCTGTAATTGTACCTTGTTGAGTTCATTTACAAACTCAATAGAAGGTATTTTGGGACAGAATCTTGGCTAGGCTAATAATAGCCGCTATTAAAGGCACTGAAGCTTAACGGATATGAAATCATTTTTTTCGATTTATAACAAGTAAGAATCCCAGTTTAGGTATCGTTAATTTTAGCCTACCCTTACCATTTTAATGCTGTTGGACAGCTGTATCCTTTTTGCATCGGAACTTATTCGCTATCGTCATACATCATTCTATTACCTCCTTCTCATAATTAATAGAATAATCACTCTGAATAATGGGCTAATTATAAACTAATGAAAGCCAAAACTAGGTTTCGGAAACAGAAGATAAATATCTCTAGTTACAATTTAAATGTAAATTTAACGTTAATTAATTGTAAACATAAAGTGATTTTTAGTAGCTTTATAAGAATCTAAAAAGCAAAAAGCCATGAAGAGGGAAAACGGTACAATAGAAAGCTTGAGGCAATTACATCGAAGTTTTATTCAAAACTTAAGGTCTTACGGAACCAAGTTCAGAAATTTTTATAACTTAATATATAGCGTTTAGCCCTGGTTTGATTGATGAAACACAAACTTGTTATTTAATTCCTCCGCAATCAATCTCCAATAGTTTTGAAACGCTGTTTATTTTTATTCATCATCTTAGGGCATTGCAAACTCCGTTCGCATACCAAAAAACACGTATTATTGGGCAAATCACATTTAATTGATGAAACTCAGATTTAAATCTCTTCTGTTCCTGATCTCTACAACGAATTTAAGGGAGCTAGTTGAATTCATCCCGGTTTTTAGCCAGGACGTACAATTTTAATACCTCTAAAATTTACCTGTTACAAAAGAGTATTTCGACCAAAAATTGAAAAATCCTTTTCCTTTTGATCTATAGTGGACTTGCCCAGAGGTTTTTTACTCTTTATTGGATTTACTTCTCCCATCCGGTATCCTTTTCCCTTATTTTGAATTTGCCGTTCTTTTGGAGTTTGAATCTTCGTATGCTTACCTCTCAGCTAGTTTATAAGTAAACCATAGGTGTTTTAGCTACTTGAATTCCTACTCTAGTACATACCACTCGACAACCTCCAAATTTTCCCTTCTCCCCATTTCTTTAGGTGGATAGTTTTCCACCAAATAATCTATTATAATTGCTTCATTTTTACCTAAATCCCATAAATTTTGGGTTTCCTGCATCCATTTTATAGTGGCCGCCCAACGTTCTTTGTTCATGCGGTTCTGTAGTACGAGTTTAGAGGAATGGCAATTGGTGCAATTATTTACCGTTTCCATAAGACCTGGGGCATCTATAAACCCGGTGCGTACATGAATGCCATTTTCAATTTTATCGAAATCGTCCTCATCGGTAATGAGTACCACTTCTTCTGCCGGTGCTTGGTTTTTAAAAATAGATAATGTGGGATCTGCTATGAGATAAACACCCAAAATGGTTATTATGCCCATAAAACACCAAAGTATAACCATCAGTCTATAAATACCTCGTACACTCTCTCCAAATTTGCTATACTTGTCCTCCATGCCTTATGTAACTTTAATGGCTATACGTTGGCAAGCGTTGTTCAGGTATCCTTTGGGGTTCCAACCTGGAATAAGCATGGGTTGGGAAGTTCCTTGTGCATCCGTAGCTTTGGACCAAATTTCATAATAGCCCTTTTTAGGAAAATCTACCTGCGCAGAAAAATGCTGCCAGGCCAAACGGTTGGCCGGTTTTTCTAAAGAACACATTTGCCAAGTAGCTCCAAAGTCTATGGAATATTCCATTTTCACAACCTCTAGTTCACCGGCCCAAGCATGGCCTCTAATGTCCAACTTTTTCCCTTTTGCGATCATAGCTCCCGTTTTAGGATAGGTAATCAATGACTTTACGGGCATGGATTCTATGATGCACATATCGTCATCTGAAACCTTTTCTCCCGGAGCTACAGGTGTGCAAGGCACTTTATACGAATCTCCTGTCATCTTAGGGCCGTCATGAACTTTGTTGCGAACGCCTATGCGTTGTACCCATTTCCCGGAAACGGACGCAGGCCAGCCTCCCGCAACCAATCGTAAGGGATAACCATGCACTAAGGGAATATCCTCACCGTTCATCTTAAAAGCGAGCAAGGTTTCTTCTTGTAGGGCTTTCGCCATTGGAGCTCCTCGGGAAATAGGTTGTTTATTAGGATCCCTACTTAAGTGCTCGTCTATGGCGTGATAGCCAATGTATACAGCGTCCTTTTTAATGCCAACATCTTCCAAGACATCGCGTAATCTAATACCCGTCCATTCTGCGCAATAGACGGCCCCAATGGTCCATTGGTTTCCCTTGGTTGGCGGATTGAACTCTGCACGCCCATTGCCCCCACATTCTAAGGTAAGCTGGTAGGTATATTGCTTAAACTTGGATTTTAGCTCTGATAAGGTGTAAGTCTTCTCCTTAGAAACAGATTCGCCATCTATGGTTAAGGTCCATTTTTTAACATCTATCTTTTCTGGAACTAGACCGTTGTTCCTAATAAATATATACTTATTAGGTGTTACCTTGTCATCTAAAAGATGTGCTTGTGCCTCCATATTCCATGGTTTGTCGTTCAAGACTACCATTTCTTTATCCTTATTAAATAGTTTAAAGGGGTCTGGGTCTTGTAGACCCAATGGTATATAACCTTTAAGCAGGTTTTTACCGAACACTATTTCGGTACCCAAGGAAGCAGATAGGGCCGCCAAAGCGGTCCGGCCTATGAATTTTCTTCGTTCCATAAAAACATCTTTGTGGTTCCAAGATATGATATTTTGAATTTTTAATCACTAGAATCTTTCTGTTTTAGGATTCCAGAGAAGTTGGAAGTTCAAAAACCTGTAGTTTAAAAAAAGGGAGTGCGGCAAGGAGATGATCAAAAATATCGGCCATAACATATTCGTAGCTTTCCCACCTTTTATCTGCACTAAAAGCATAAATCTCTAATGGGATTCCCTGAGGTGTGGGTGCCAATTGACGTACCATTAAAGTCATACCCTTATTTATTGCGGAGTGGTGTTCCAGATAAGCACTAATGTATTTTCTAAACACCCCCACATTAGTAAGGTTTCTACCGTTAATGGCTAAAGCTTTGTTGACATTTTTATGTTCATTGTATTCGGTAATTTGTTTGTTTCTAGTATTGAGGTAGGGTTGTATCAGTTGGATTTTTTTTAATTGCTCTACATCATTATCCGATAGAAAATGGATACTTTTTTGGCTAATGATCAGTGCTCTTTTTATACGTCTACCCCCAGAGTCCTGCATGCCGCGCCAGTTCTTAAAAGAGTCGGAGATTAGGGCATAGGTAGGAATGGTAGTAATGGTCTTGTCAAAATTCTGCACTTTTACCGTGGCCAAAGTAATCTCCACTACATCACCATCTGCCCCGTATTTTTCAAAAGTGATCCAATCTCCAATACGTACCATATCGTTGATACTTACCTGAATACTGGCTACAAGTCCCAATATAGAGTCCTTGAATAATAAAAGGATGACAGCTGACCCAGCTCCTAGAGCTGTAAAAAATTTCCAAACACTTACTTCCGTTACAATGGCGAATATGGTCAAAATACCTAATATCCAAGCAAAAATCATGAATACTTGAACGTAACTGTCCATAGGTTTGTCCCTGAACCTCGGCTTTGTCTTTAAATAGTCGTTCGTACTTCGCATTACTTTTTTGACAACAGTAATGGAGAGCACAACGAACAATAGCTGAAGTGCTTTTTCTGCAATGTTTCCTATGTACTCAAAATCTACCAACGCCATAGGCACCAAATCAAAAAGGAGGATAAGGGGAAAAATATGCGCTACATAACGCGGAACCTTATGGGCTACCAAAAAATTATCGAAATTTGTTTTTGACTTCCTTGCAAGCTTTATGGATAGCGAGCGTAATATTTTCCAGACAATTAAATCTAGAATATAGGTGAAAATAAAAATCAATAGGAGCAATATACCCATGTTGAGATAGGAAGCCAAAATCTTGCTCATACCCGTTTTCAAAAGGTAATCGTATAGTATGGTACTGGTTATGTCCTTCATGTAGTATTCTTACTGCTAATAAATAGCAAACCTTCCTAGAGCCTCTATCTTTGACAAGAGAACTCTAAACCTTCTCGTTTTGACTGTTAAAGCATTGTTTGTTCATACTCGGTTTTCTCTTTAAGGATGGTCTCCAGATCGGGCAAAACATCTTCATTTTTTTTGTGAATCGTAAGACGGCATACCCTATAATGGCGGAAATAAATAATCCTATTAGAATACCTATTTTTGCGGAGTCTATATATAATGGACTATCCATAAAAGCTAGACTACCAATAAAGATAGACATTGTAAACCCAATCCCTGCCAAGAATGCAACCCCAATAATATGTTGTGGCCTTAAGTCCTGTGGCATATCTATAATCTTAAGTTTATGTGCCAGAAAAACAATAGTACTTATTCCAGCACCTTTCCCAATAACAAGACATATAACCAAAGTAACTAACATTGTGCTATCCAAAGTCATTTCGCCCGTCAGCAGCACGCCTGCATTGGCCAATGCAAAAATTGGTATAATAAAATAAGCTACCCAATTATGCAAACCATGTTCTAGGTGTTGTAAAGGTGATTGGTAACTATCCGTCCAATTTTCAAGATCATCTATATGGGCAATTTGTTCTTGGGACAAAACTGGGGTATCCAATCTTTTTGCATTTTTTATTCGTTCTAGAATCAGCTCCAGATTATCTATAAAAGCAGGGGTCATTATTTTTTGTTGAATGGGTACGGAAAACGCCAGTAATATCCCAGCCAATGTAGGGTGAATGCCGGACTTAAGGAATAGGGTCCAAACAACCGTGCCAAATGTCACAAGTAGGAATTTAGAATAATACCCCTTGTAAGCTAATACATAAAGAATACCCAATAGGCCAAAAGCGCCGGCGAGCATCGTAAGATCAATGTTGCTGCTATAGAATATAGCGATTGCCAGCACAGAACCTATATCATCGGCAATAGCAAATGCAGTTAAAAATATTTTTAAGCTTAAAGGAGCACGTTTTCCTAACAAATTTAAAATTGCCAAGGAAAAGGCAATATCCGTAGCCATGGGTATTCCCCATCCCTTAAAAGTTTCAGGGTTTTCGTTTAAAAGGATATAGAATAAAACTGGTATGACCATACCGCCTATAGCCCCTACTAAAGGGAATACCATTTTTTTAACAGAGTTAAGTTCCCCGATGAGCAATTCCCTTTTTATTTCTAGCCCTATTAAGAAAAAAATATAGTCATTAAGCCATCGTTAATCTATAAAATCAATGGCTTTTCAAATTCAAAAAAACTAGAAGTAAAACCAATTTCTAATTGCCATAAGCCTCTATAGACTTCCCCCCCGGGGAGAATTTGCCCAAATTAAGGCTATGACATTAATAATAAGCAAAAGGATGTCGCTAAAGCTTTTAATTTAAACGAATTTTAGAAATGGTGATATTATTTTAGTTTTAATCATACGCTTGTATCTCTATAATATGTTCCTTTTTAGTTTATTATTTTTTTTGACTGCATTGCAATTTAAAAATATGGCACTTTAGGGCAAAAATAGACGGTCTTATTCTTAAGAAAAATTAAGCGAACAATCATGTAACCGACC
The DNA here is from genome assembly GCA_963697395.1 of uncultured Flavobacteriaceae bacterium. GTDB lineage: Bacteria > Bacteroidota > Bacteroidia > Flavobacteriales > Flavobacteriaceae > Maribacter. The sequence continues at coordinate 485,006 of CAVONX010000029.1, read as the reverse complement.
TAATTGGAGGTTTGAATGTTATTTAATGGATATTGGTAGGGTAAATAGCTTGAATTTTTAAGCAGTACATCCTATAAAAATTAGCCTAAAATTTCTGTGTAATGATTTTTTAAAAAGAGGGTGTTTTTTTAGGTGTATCTCGTCAAAACACCCTGGAGGCACTAGCTTTCATTGAAGTTGCAGGCGTAATCCTAATATGTTCATTTCGCCTTCAAAGGAATTTCTGAAAACAACTTTAATTTCGTGTTCTGATATCTTTTAAGGTGAGTCACAAAAAGAGTTCGATTTATTTCATGATTATCCAAGTAGTAAGCTTCACATTCTGTAGTGTCGCATTCTATAGCCTTTCTTAAGTCACCTTCATAACGGTACAATTCCCTTAAACATAACTGGTTTTCTATTCGCAATTCATTTAGTGTTTGATATAGATGGGCATTGTTGATAAGCCGGTCTTCTAAATTTAAAAGATACTCCAATTCTTCGTTTACAAATTCTAGGCTATCTGTCCAGTTTCCTATTTCCACCTGGTCCTTTTTAATCATGATCCCGGTATCCGGCTCATGACTATAATATGGGCTTGGGGTTTTCATAGTATCATATTCACATTTATGGATATATTCTCCTGTACAACCTTTTCTATAGTTAGTTTTTGTTCTCCTGAAGGAAACTCCCAAATAAGTGAATCGCCCTCGGCATATCCCATTACGGCAGCTCCCATAGGTGTTAACAATGATATCTTATCGTTCTTCACATCACCTTCCTTTGGTAGTACCAACTGAAATTTTTTGCTCCACCCCTTTTCTGACGCAAGGGTTACTTCGGAATTAAAGCGAACTACATCTTTTGGCATATCGGCTTCATCGCAAATCTTAGCGGATTCCAGTTTCTTTATCAACTTTCCAACAGATTTCTTAAGTGTAATATCTTGATGGTAGCCAGATAGGTTAAGCACTCTCTTTAGTATTACATATTCCCTTTTTTCAATGACAAGATTCTCGTGTTTCATTTTTATATTTTTTAGCTTCCCTCTTACTTAAAAAAGGTTCGTGTTAGTAAAACGATGCTAGATATACATGTCCATTTTGTACGGATTCAAATCTTCGTTATCTCTGTAATTTTAGGAAATTTTAGGAAAAAAGATACCCTTGGCATCATTATTTAAAATAACACCATTATGCCAAGGGCAGTTTCCTTTTTATCGTTATTTATGGAAAAATTCCGCGTTGTATGTAAGTTTCCTCTAGGCGTTCTATGGCAATAATAAAAGCTGCGGTACGCATATCTACGTTTCTCTTTTGGGAGGTTTCCATAACCTTCAAGAAAGATTCTCTCATTTTCTTTTCAAGCTTCTCAAGTACCTCATCAAGTTGCCAGATTTCCCCATTACGGTTCTGGAGCCATTCAAAATAACTACCGATAACCCCGCCTGCATTACAGAGAATATCGGGTATGATATCTATATTCCTTTTAAGTAAAATCTTTTCTGCTTCAACGTCCGTTGGGCCATTTGCCCCTTCCGCAATAAGGAAAGCTTTTATTTTCTCTGCATTCTTTGGGGTTATTTGGTTCCCCAATGCGGCCGGTATGCAAATATCGCAATCCAGCCCAAAAAAATCGGCATTATCCAATGGTCTTGCGCCTGCATAACCAAGAATACTTCCTTTGTTAGCCTTGGTATAATCCAATAACTTTTCAACAGAAATACCCTTCTCGTTTACAATGCTACCGTAAGCATCCTGGACCGCGGTGAGCAGCGCACCTTCTTGTTCTAAGAAATAAGCGGCCCAATATCCTACGTTACCAAAGCCCTGAACTATATATTTTTTATTTTTTAAATCTATATTTTTAGCTTCTGCCCAAAGTTTTATAGTTAAGAAAACGCCGTAACCTGTGGCACGGTCTCTTCCTTGCGAACCGCCGGCACCTATAGGCTTTCCAGTAACTACATGTAAGTTTTTGGAGCGTTCATTGGGAGATTTAGTGGACATATAGGTATCCAAGATCCACGCCATGGTCTGTGGGTTGGTATTCACATCCGGTGCAGGAATATCCAATTCTGGCCCAATATTATCCCCTAAAGCGTAGGTAAACCTTCTAGTAATGCGCTCCAATTCTGCTTGGGAATATTTTGTAGGGTCAAGCTGTATCCCACCTTTGGCACCACCATAAGGCAGGCCTGCCAAAGAGGTCTTCCATGTCATCCACATGGCTAAGGCCCTTGCGGCGTCTATATCTACAGTAGGGTGGTATCTTAACCCTCCTTTGTAAGGCCCAAGGGCGTTATTGTGCTGCACGCGATACCCAGTGAATATTTCTACTTCTCCATTGTCCATCCGAACAGGAAAATGGACTACTAGCTCATTGTTGGTGACCTCAAGAATCTTTCGGATATTGGTGTTCAGTTTAATAATATCCGCGGCATTGTCAAATTGGCGCATAACGTTGTCCAACATGCCCTGTTTCCTCTTCTTCTTTGGTGTTACTGTTTTTGTCGTCATAGAATTAATTTAAAACAAATTATTTTTTGTTTTTATCGTTTTTGTTACCAGGAGTTTCAGGTAATAGCAATACCTATAGTTCCCCCACCATTGTCAAGGTAATCCAATAATCGCTACTCAAAGTATAATTGCCCATATTTGTTGTAAGCGAACAATTTGTCGCATGCCTACTTGTAACGTAAATACTTTTATTATGGTGTTCAAAGGTGTTTTTATTTATTATTAAAATTGTATGGCCTTATTGGGCATCTTCTGTTTTTCTAACCGGATAAAACATTAGGGCCATCATGGCGATTCCTATTACGATCATAAAACCTAATTCCATTCTGGACATGAGGGTGTTGATTCCCAAGGATTTGTTGGATAGTTCGGTTAATTGCCCGCTTTCTTCTAGTTGAATCTCGGCAAGGCTATCCCATCGTCTCGATATAGTTTTAATTGCAGTGAGCACCTCCATTTTTTCTTGCTCTGTGACCAACGATTTGGAAATTTTACGCTCTAGCCTCATTAAATCTTCAAACTCTCCGCTAAGCTGGACAAGAAGGTTATATTCCTTTGAGGTTAGCTCTGTTTTTCTGAATTCGACAAGTATCTGTTCTATATTTTCATTTTCCTCGGTATGGATATCCATATCATTTTTATTTAAAATATAGCGCAATTCCTTTTCGTGAAAAATATTACTAGCCCGATAAATTAAATTCTGGACTACCACGCGATCTTTGTATACACTATTTACTGTGTTTTGAATGGTGTCAAAATGCCTCTTGTCCAATCTGTTGGAGCCTAGCACCAATAAAAAGGCTATAGCCAGAATTAAGCCAACTGAAATCCTTTGTAAAACCGTTAGTTTTGTGAACATTTTTATTTTTTTTTGGATTTTTCAACCCCACTTTTGTAACCAGCGCTCTTAGATCAAAAATTAACCCGGTCGTTATTTCAATTTGAGCAAAACAAAACTTTGATTAGATACCTAACCAAGGTACTGTCTATTATCAAACATATTCATTTCTCTGTTTCTTGATTCTTGGTCATTAGGTGGCATACTATTTTCAATCTCTCTTCTACAATTATTTTTTAAACATTAAATCTTGATCATCTATCCTATCTCAGGCTTCCCTATTTCAAAAAATTACCTCTTTAACATATGAATCAACTGGTTGTGCAGCTTTAAACGAATTTTCTATGTTAATAATACTCCCGTAATTACCTGCTTAACAATCCTTATATTTACCTACAAGTTTTCTCGTAATTCTTTGACAACATCCTTGTAAACATCTCTTCGGAAATTTCTAAAGACTTCCTTCTTTCAGTCTGCACAATGTTTATTATTTTCAAGGACACCATACTTCCTGGAAGCCCGTATTTTAAAACATCGCCTTCGGCAAGTCCTATATTAGAGGCTCCCAACTTATTTGTTACCGAAATTTTATTTTTTTCTATTCTCCTTTGAAGGGGGTACCAACTGAAATTCCTCCTTCCAAGTTAAATTATAATTTACTATAATTGTAGAATACATTTGCACAATATCGGTTAGAATATTCGACTGATTTAAAACTGCTGCTTTAGACATATTTTTTTTAGAATATCTAAAGTGTTCTTATGGGCATAATCTTCATAGGTCCTGCTTCTTGTTTATATTTTTTTATCATCACAAAATCACATTTTTCTAGTTTGAGTTTTCCTTATTTCATCTCTGCGCACCACCCTTTTTATTTTCTCTTCCACTTGTTACAAATGCTATGCCCATTATGCCATAAATACAACCTAAAATTATAACTAATTTAAAATCAAATAGTAAACATTAGTTAAGTCATATGGTCAGGGTTATGATTCGGGTAATAATTCCCCGATCGGGGAATTATTACCCGAATCAAGGATCTCGGAAGTTGTATGTATATCGTAAATTTTCTTAAATGGCATAACCCGCCTTAGACCAGCTTATCCCTTAAAGTCTTGCGATCTATTTGCAGTAGTTCGGCGGCTTTTGTCTTATTTCCCTTGGTATGTGCCAATACTCGTTTAATATATTCTTTTTCCATTTCCTTAAGTGTAAGGAAAGTAGTTTCTGGAAATTCTATTTCAAACTTTAAAAAATCGGGTAAATCCTTTACTGTTAGTAGCCCGTCAGACATTATTATGGTTCGCTGAATAACATTTTCAAGTTCTCTAATATTTCCCGGCCAGTGATATCTTTCCAAAATCCCTAGGACTTCGGGCGACATATTGAGGAGGCGGTCTTTATATTCTACACCATATTTGCGAAGGAACTTTTCTACTAGTAGCGGTATATCCGATTTTCGTTCTCTTAATGGGGGCACATGTATTTCAACAACAGTTAAACGGTAATATAAATCCTCTCTAAAGGTTTTGTTTTTGATACATTGCAACAGGTCCGAATTCGTAGCTGCAATGATACGTATATCGGTTTTTTCTATTTTCCTAGCCCCTACCCGGATAATTTCCTTTTGTTGTAGGGCACGTAGTAGTTTTGTTTGTACGGCAAGGGAAGCCGTGCCAATCTCATCTAAAAACAAAGTACCTCCTTCCGCTGCCTGAAAGAAGCCGTTCCTGTTTTCATTTGCTCCGGTAAAAGCCCCTTTTATATATCCAAAAAGTTCCGCTTCCTGCAAGTTCTCCGGTATAGCGCCACAATTTACGGCAATAAATGGAGCTCTGGCATATTTGCCCGAATAATGTATCGCCCGTGCAACCAGTTCCTTTCCCGTACCGCTTTCGCCTTTAATGAGCACGGTTGCCTTATTATTTTTTACACGATCTATTATATTGGTAACCGCTCGAAAATTTTCGGAAGCACCAACCATATCATCGTTTAAGGAGTCGTTCGCTCCCTGTTTTTTTGTTTTTGCGGTATTGCGCTTCGCCCCTTGTTCCAAGGCCTTTTGTACGGCTTGTCTAAGTTCATCTTTTGTAAACGGTTTGGTAAGATAGTCCGTTGCGCCAGACTTGATTACTTCTATGGTTCCGCTTACAGATGGATATCCCGTAACTACCAGCTTAGGCATTTCCGGATAGTGCTCATTGGCAAATTTTAATAATTGTAGTCCGTCAACTTCCGGCATTTGTATATCCGTTATCAGTAAATCAATGAAAGTATCCTTTAGAATAAAAAGGGCTTCCTTTACGGATACTGCCTTAAAGGTATGGTACTCCATAGCTTGTAAATGCCTTTGAAGGAGTTCCAAAATATTAATATCGTCATCAACAAGGAGTATGTTTTCTTTACGCAAGGCCATACTTAAAATTTAGGGAAATCTACGGTAAAAATAGTCCCTTTTGGCGTATTTGGTTCATGAGTAATACGGCCTTTGTGACTATCTATGATCCCGTGCACGGCACTAAGTCCAAGTCCGGAACCTTCTCCTATGGGTTTAGTGGTGAAAAAGGGTTCAAATACCTTTTCTCCGTTTTTTGGGTCTATACCTTTTCCTTGGTCGTAAATACGTATTTGTATTTTTTTGGCTTTTTCGGTAATTACCACTTTTATTTCTCCTTTTATTGGAGAATAATAGATCGCATTCATAATGAGGTTAAAAAGGACTTGGGTCATTTGTACCGTGTCCGCCCTTAGTCTTATATTCTTATTACTAAACGATTTGGTAAGTTTTATTTGTTTGTCGTGTAAGGATGGCTTCAACAGCTTTAAGGCATCGTCTACCACTAGATTCAATTTTATTTCGTTCATTTCTTGAGGCATCTCACAGGCGAAAAACATCAATTTTTTAACGATTTCACGACTAAACACGGCATTTTCAATGATTTTGTCTAGGTCACGTACATTTTCCTGGTTTTTTACTTTATCCTTTAATAACTCCGCGAAACCTAGAATGTTGGCCAAGGGAGTATTTAGTTCATGTGCTATTCCGGCAGTAATCTCACCCAGAATGTGTAAGCGATCTGCCCGTTCTACTTGGCGTTTTGCTGCTATCTCGCTATCCCGAATCTGTTTTCGCTCCATGAGGTTTCCTACCGCTAAACTTACATTTTCCAATAACACACGTTCCTCCTCTAAAAAATCGGATTGGGAATATAGATCAATGGGGTATCCAACTTTTAGTTGGCCGTCTACCCTATTAAAGACCTTTATGTCGGCCTCTAAAAAAGTCATAAAGGGATTGTAATTTTTGGTCTCCATTTGATATTCTGAAATCCTTAAGAAGACTTCAGCGACATTTTCAAATTGCCATGCCCTTTTTAAGCAATACACAATTGCTTCCAGAGATGTTTCTAGTTGGTCGTAATCCGAATTAACGATAACAGAGGTTACCTCGTACAAACAAGTTAGCTCCTTAACACGTTCCTTTAATTTTGCCTCGGCTGTAGTCATTGTTATTTGTGTTAACCTGGTGTATAGTACAAAGTACTTCCTGCCAGCGTAACAAAGTTCTACAAGGTACTATATATTAAAGTTAACCATTAGTCAGTTTTTTACTTAATTCTTCCAAGGAAATTCCTTTGGTTTCTGGCATTTTGGTCCAAGCCCAAATAAGTTGCAGGGCCATCATTGCACCAAAGAAGTAATAGATGTACCAAACGGCATTCCTAAGTATGCCTGCTGTTGCATCCAAGAAAAAGGGTGTAATCAATGTAATCACAGCGGCGAATATCCAGTGAACGCTAACTCCCCAAGATTGGCCGTAGGCGCGAACACTATTAGGGTAAATTTCCGATATAAATACCCAAATCACTGCTCCTTGCCCTATAGCATGGGAGGCTACGAACGTACAAATAAAGATGAGCGTTAAAGTAGACCCAAGATTCATTTGAAAACAGAGCCCTACCATAACCAAACTTATAATGTAGCCTATAGATCCAATTATGATAAGCTGGCGTCTTCCCAGTTTATCCAACAACCTCACACCAATAATCGTAAATATGAGGTTTACGATACCTATGGCAATGGAATTAAATAAGGATTCTTTACCGCCCAAACCAGCTTGTTCCAAGATTTCTGGCGCGTAATATAGTACAAAATTGATGCCGGACAGTTGATTGAAAAATGCTATAAAAAACCCCAGCCAAAGTATTCTGGAGTATTTTTGTTGGAACAAGTTTTCGCTTTTTTTTGTTGCGTTGAGGTCTTCTTTAATCTCCAGTAGTTGTTCTTTTGCTTTTTCTTTGGAGTGTATTATCTCCAAAATTTTAATGGCAGCAGTATCATCCTTTTTATGAAGTGCCAGCCATCTTGGGCTCTCAGGCACCTTTAACACCATAACAGTGTAAATAATGGCAGGGATTGCCTCTACGCCCAACATCCAGCGCCAATCATTTAACCCATCAAAACCTTTTAACAAATAGTTGGATACAAAAGCGATCAAAATTCCCGAAACGAGCCAGAATTGGTACAACCCACCCAATTTCCCTCGGTTTTCCTTTGAGGTAATTTCTGAAATATAAATAGGAGCCGCCACGGAAGAAATACCTACGCCCACGCCCCCAATAAAGCGGAAAGCGGAAAAAGAATATGGGTCTTGAGCAAGGGCGGAGCCAACTGCGGAGACAAAGAAAAGTATACCAACCCAAAATAAAGTTTTTTTACGACCCAGATTTTTTGTGGGAACACCTCCAAATAAAGACCCGACAACCGTACCCCAAAGGGCCATACTCATAATAAAGGTACCGTGAAATAAAGGCGAGGTATCCCATAATTGTTTTATAGGTTCGTTCGCACCACTTATAACTACGGTATCAAAACCAAATAAAAAGCCTGCAAGAGCCACGGTTATCGACCAAACTAAAATTCTGTTCATGAGAAATTTTTTAACAACAGCTAAATATAACAAAACAAAACTTTAACATCCACTACATTTTAGATAAGTATCTTTGGATATCAAACGAATAAGTGGGTGGAAGAGACTGCAAGTCCTAGCCTAATTGCGCACGGATGTATTAATCTTCAATGAAACCAACAATACATTATTAGCTTTAATGGCTGTTTGGTTCTTTTCAAATTAATTGTGAATAAAAAATATACGTAAAGATGAAAGTAATGAAAGGTAAAGTAGCATACATTACTGGTGGAACTAAAGGTATTGGTTTTGGAATTGCACAAAGTTTGCTAGATTTGGGAATGAAAGTTGCCATAAGTGGCAGATCTAAGCAAAGTGTTGATGCCGCGCTGCAACAATTGGACCACGAGAACGTCTTAGGCTTGGTATCCGATGTGTCCGTATTATCCGATGAGATAAAATCCGTTAAAAGGATACTGGAAACCTGGGGGCAATTGGATGTGGTCTTGGCAAATGCCGGGCTTGGGCATTTTGCCCCTGTGGATCAATTGTCCGAGACTCATTGGAACGAGATGGTTACTATAAATCTTAATGGTGTTTTTCACACTCTAAAGGCTTCGGTGGAAGCTTTGAAAGCTTCGAAAGGATATTATATGACAGTTGCCAGTTTGGCGGGCACTAATTTTTTTGCGGGGGGAGCTGGTTATAATGCTACCAAATTCGGAGTCGTCGGGTTCACCCAAGCTGCAATGTTAGATTTAAGGCAATATGACATAAAAGTTACTACGATTATGCCAGGGTCCGTAGCGACCCACTTCAACAATAATGAACCTAATATAAAAGATGCTTGGAAAATACAACCTGAGGACATTGGGGCATTGGTGGTAGATTTATTGCAGATGAATCCAAGAACCCTTCCTAGTAAAATAGAGGTTAGACCCACAAGGCCCGACAAGAAATAACTACAATTCCTTTTCAACAAAAGGTATATCGGGGTTACATATTTCCTGGATTAACTTGTGTAGGGCGGTTTCAAATTTTGATATGATTTCGGAATCTATCACCATTTGCTTGGACGTTTTATCAGGTCCTTTTTCGGCGAAATTTAGCACTCCCTCCTTTAAGTTTTTTAAAGAAATAATTCCAGCTGTCATAGGTTGTGGTGAAGCTACTTTCAAATACATATAAGAGTAACAAAGTAACTGAAATGCTTTGTTGTAACGATAATCTGTAATGAGTTCATGCCATGATTTGATTTCAACGTTTCTTTTTTCTACTTTACCTGTCTTGTAATCTATAATCCTTACAATACCGTCTACTTCATCTATACGGTCTAGTTTGCCTTTCAAGATTATCGGATAAGGGATTCCTGACACGGTCAAAGGAATCTTCATGTGGTATTCCAGGGCAATTATTTTTATGGTGTGGCTTTTTACTTGTTCTAGTTCCGAGGCTATAAAATTGGAAATATACTTTTGAATTACATGATAGGACAGGTAATTTTTACCTGTAGAAATATCACCGTCCAAGTACGTTTTTTGGAAATTTCTTCTTGTTACTTCGTTCAATTGGCCTTTGGCGTACAGCAGATTCTCTTTCGTAAGTATTTTTCCAACAAACGGCAAGTATAACTCTTCTAAGGTATCATGCACAATGGTTCCAAAGGTATTGGCTGCAATGGTCTCCTCAACCGCCATGGTTTCCTTTATTCCTAAAAGGTTTTGTTTATAAAAATCTATCGGATTTCTAATATAGTTGCTCAAGGAACTTGGTGAGAAACCTGCGAAGCAATAGTCAGAAATATCTTTAAGAAGATTCTCGCTCTTAGTAATGAACACGGGTGTTGTAACGATAGATTGAAGTTGAGGTGAGGCAATTTTCTCAATGATATCAGTCCTATTTTCGTCTGTAAGAAGTTGTGTAATAAGTCTACTTCTTTCTCCACCCTCTAAAACATCTGGCTCCGTATTATAGAAGAGATACACATTCTTTGCCCTCTGTAACAAACGGTAAAAGTGATAGGTGTAAACCGCATCCTTTTCTTTGTATGTGGGCAGCCCGTGTGCCAATTTTAGATCGAAGGGAATAAAGGAATTGTTGGATTTACCTGATGGGAGTATACCCTCGTTTACCGAAGTGATGATTACGTGCTCAAAATCGATGTTTCTGCTTTCTAACATTCCCATCAATTGAAGACCTTCCAATGGATCGCCCTGGAAATCAAGAGTTTCTTTAGAAAGTAGTTGTTTTAACAGGTTTTTAAGCGTTTTCAAACTGGTAATATAATCATATGTATTCGTTAGATTTTTAATTTGTATAAAAAGCGTATGAAATTTATAAAGCTGCTCTAGGCCAAAATTATTTTTTTCATTGGCCAAGGCTTGTTTTAATAGCCCAACCAAATCGCTGCATTTTTCTAAAAAATTACGAGGTTGATTATCCTTTTTTGAAAAGAGTAAATTTACAACAGGTATTTCCATATCTATTAAACTGGCCAGTGCAGGGGTCGTAATAAATGTCCAGTTTTTAGATCTTATGGTATACAGGAGGTCGTTTACATCAATGTTGTGGTGCTTTAGCAACAGATTACAGGAAGGATGACTCACAAACCTGATAAAATCTCTAAAAAACCAACCTTTATTATGGCTTAGTTCATGAAGCTCAAAATATTCAATAAAAAAACCAGCCAAGGAGGTAAGCTCCAGTTTCTGACCCATAGTAATATTTACAGATGGAACAGCTGCTGGTATGGAATTTAATATGGGTGAAAGTAAGCTTTCGTCTCCTAAGACCAAAGCAGTATCTTTTAGAGTTTGCGGTTGTTCTTGACTTAGATGTGATAACAGGTGGCCTACATACTTGGCCTGTGAAACATATTTTGGGACACCAATTACCTCCATATGTTTCGTAGCCAAATACTCATGATTTATTCCCTTTAAAGCCCTATTTTTGAGTGAGGGCCACGAGTTTTTATGGTTTCTTATAAATAGGCCGGCATCATGCAGAGGGTCTTCCAGGAAATAGGGGTCTATGTCCCAATATATTTCTGAGGGTGTCCGGTCCAGTAAGGTTTGTATAATCTGACTTTCTGCTTTGTTCAAAGCATTAAAACCAAGAAATACATGTGTCTTGACTTCCTTTCCAATATAGCTAGGTAGCTTTTCTGAAGCAATGCGATATACTAGACCTTGATGTCCTATTCCTTTAGCTATAAGATTTGAGTTGAACCTACTGTACATAGGTAATAAATGCTTCCAAAAACTAAGGTAGTTCGCTATCATTTCGGTTTTGTGCGGTTTAACCGACCAGTGGTTAATTTCTTGAATAGCAGTAAGATTAGAAAAGAGGACTTCTGCATCTACAAGGTAACGGTCTACCTCGTTAAAATCTTGTAAGAGTGTCTGACCCCAGTTCAAAAAGCCATCAAATGAATCCTTATTGGTTTCATTGGTTTCAAGGTAGGCTCCATAAAGTTCAAAAAGCTGTTCTGTGCCGGTTGCGTAAGAAAGCTCCGAAATCATTTCTATAAACTCCTCAATACTGTAAATAGTTGGAGCAAATATAGTTTTTCCTACTTTTTTGGAAATGGAATTCTTCAAAAATGTTCCTGCCCGTTTGCTAGGAAGAACAAAGATTATTTGGTCTACAGATCCATGTTTTTCCCAAACCTGCTGTACTACATCGTCTATGAAAGTCTGCATATTGTAAAAATAAAAAAGCTCCGCATAATGCGGAGCTTTTTATATAGTTAAACACTTAGTGTTATACTTACTTTACCAAGTTAATTTCAACTCTTCTGTTTTGCTTTCTACCAGCATTAGTATTGTTAGTAGCAATTGGCTTGTCTTCACCATATCCAACAGCAGATAATCTGAATTCTTCGATTCCTTTTTCTACTAAGAATGCTTTTACAGAAAGAGCCCTAGACTCAGAAAGGCTTTGGTTCAATTTAGCGCTACCTACACTATCAGTATGACCTTCAACTGTGAATTTAGCAGTCGGATACTCTTTAAGTATAGTTATTATATCAACCATTACAGAAGTAGATTCAGCTTTGATAGAAGATTTACCAGTATCAAACAAGATAGTTCTAGCGTAGTCGTTCAATTGCTTCTGAACTTCTTCAGTTACTTCTGGACAACCTGCGTTGGCTACTGTACCGGCAACATCTGGACATTGATCATCTTTATCCAATACACCGTCACCGTCTTTATCTAAATATGGACATCCTTTGTTGGCAGAAGGACCTGCTTCGTTAGGACACTCGTCATCTTTATCGGCAACACCGTCACCATCAGCATCTGGACAACCAGCTAAAGCAGCAAGACCAGCTTCGTTAGGACAAGCATCATCTTTATCGGCAACACCGTCACCATCAGCATCTGGACAACCGTTCATTTCTTTAGAACCAGCTTCGTTAGGACAACTATCTTTGCTATCTTCAATACCATCACCATCTGCATCTGGACAACCATTAAAGGCTTCCAAGCCAGCAACTTCTGGACAAGCATCGTCTTTATCATAAATTCCGTCACCATCCGTGTCAGTTCCACCAAATTTAATGGAGATACCTGCTAAATGTTGAAAATGCTTTACACCATAATCTTCAAAAGCATGTTTGTAATTGGATTGTAAAGTTAAGACCAAGGTTTTCAGTAAACCAAAAATTAAGACCAATACCACCATTTACGGTACCAGCTCCAATTTCATCTACCCAAGTATAACCACCACCAATTTCGACGAAAGGATCAATTACTTTATTTTTTAGGATATTATATTTAATTGTACCATCTACAGCGTAGTGAGACAAATCATCAACGCAAACATCTCCCAATTTACTAATTTTGTTTAAAGAACCTCTTGCTCCAATAGAAAATCCACTACCTACACTTTTTGAAACTCCAATATAAGAAATTGAAGGAAGGATGTTCCAATGGTCGTTTGCGTTGAAGAACTCGTTACCAAAAGAACTCACATCCTCAGTAGGATATACGTCAATTGCGTTAACCCCGAACTGTACTTGCCAAGGATTATTCTCGTCTTGCGCTTGTATGTTGTTAAAACCTACAACAAGTAGGGCAACAACCAATAATTTGCTAAGATGTTTCATGTTCAAATTTTTAAGTTTAAGTGTTTATTAGCTGCAAATGTAAGTTGTTAAATATTATTAACAAAATCAATTTCCTCTTTTTTTTAACGCATTTGATAGATTAAATGAAGCATTTAAACGATTTTTAATTCTTTGCCCACTTCGGTAAAGGCTTTTATGGCAAAATCCAAATGTTGTTTTGTATGAGCAGCGGAAAGCTGTACCCTAATACGTGCTTTACCTTTTGGCACTACAGGATAAAAGAAACCAATGACATAAATGCCTTTTTCCAATAGTTTATTGGCCATTGTTTGTGAAAGTTTAGCGTCGTAGAGCATAACGGGTACGATTGCCGATTCACCATCTATGATATCAAACCCGGCATCCATGAGCCCTTTTTTGAAATAAGCGGTATTTTCTTGTAAGGTGTCCCTTAATTTGGTATCCCTTTTCAGCATCTCAAGAACCTTTATAGATGCACCTACTATTGCCGGCGCCAAGGAGTTTGAAAACAAATAGGGGCGAGAGCGCTGTCGCAATAGTTCTATTATCTCTTTTTTCCCAGTCGTGTAACCCCCCATAGCGCCCCCGAGGGCCTTTCCTAAGGTCCCTGTAATAATATCTATACGACCCATTACATTTTTTTCTTCCAGAGTGCCTATACCCTTTGCTCCTATAAAACCGGTGGCATGGCATTCGTCTATCATTACCATGGCATCATAGGCATCGGCCAAGTCGCATATTTTGTCCAGAGGGGCTACCAGACCATCCATAGAGAATACACCGTCCGTAACTATTAATTTAAATCTGGCCCCATCTTCATTGGCCTGTATCAGCTGCTTTTTCAGATCGGCCATATCACTGTTAGCATATCTATAGCGTTTAGCTTTACAAAGGCGTACACCATCTATTATAGAGGCATGGTTAAGCGAATCTGAAATAATGGCATCTTCTGGCCCTAACAAAGGTTCGAATACTCCGCCATTGGCATCAAAGGCTGCGGCATACAATATGGTATCCTCGGTCTGGTAGAAATCCGCGATTTTCGCCTCCAACTCTTTATGTATGTCTTGGGTGCCACAAATAAACCGAACGGAAGACATTCCAAAACCATGTGTGTCCAATGTATCCTTAGCAGCCTTGATGACTTCCGGATGGGATGAAAGCCCAAGATAATTGTTTGCACAAAAGTTGATCACTTCTTGTCCCGTTGAGATTTTGATTACTGCGTCCTGTGGGGAAACTATAATACGTTCCTCTTTATACAATCCGTCTTCCTTAATCTGTTCTAATTCTGCTTTTAAATGATCTTTAATTTTTCCGTACATAATGGTATTAAATAAATTCTGTAGTTATCTCTTTGTCTATATAAACAATTATTTTGTTCTCTACCGCATATCCCATGGTTGTTAATGCATTGGCGTAGGAAAGTAATTGCTGCTTATATTTTGGGTTAGCCTCCCCCGTTTTGTAATCTAAAATGGTAGCCTTGTTGCCATTTAGCACCACACGATCTGGACGTATATTGGTTCCGTTCTCCAAGAGGATTTCCCTTTCATTAAGAACGGTATTCCCATCGCCGAACAAAGGTATAAGTTTTGGATGTGTAACAATCGATATGATCTTATCTTTTATGGCTTGTCTTTCGTAATGTTGCATGATGCCCATTTGTTCGGCCCTTTTTAGTGCATTTTTAATATCCCGTGCAAATCTAATATGGCTTAATATATAATGTATGTCGTTTCCTTTTTTAATGGCCTCTTCTTGGCCGGTATCCCATAGCATTCCTGACCTGGTCAAAATTTTAAAACTAGGTCTGTCCTTGTCAGTATATATATAAGGTATATCAAAATGTTCGAACGTTGACATTTTAGGTCCTATACGTTTGGGAATTCTACCAAAGGTATAGTCGGTTTTTGTTGCGTCCCAAATACCTTTGGAATCCAGGAAATGGATAAACAAGCCTGAAAAGTAGTTGTTTTTATATGAGCCGTCCTTGTTAAGGTCCATTTCTGATATGATATATAGTATATTCTCGGCCCTAGTAAGGGCAACGTATAATAAATTGTAGGCGTCTAGGTGTAATTTTTCCTGTTCTTCATCAAATAAAATTTTCTCTTGTTCCCCATATTCCCGTACTTCTTGTTTTTTTGAAAGAAGAATCTCTTTAAAACCAGAAAAAGACAAGGGATCAACCGTTGTCCATAGTTTAGGGTCTATTTCCTCAAAAATAGCAGTATTTGCATACGGGAAAATTACCACCGGAAATTCTAACCCCTTAGATTTATGTATGGTCATTATCTGTACCGCATCTGTCGTTTCTGGAGTACTGATACTTAATCTAGACTGATTTTTTTCCCAGTATCCCAGGAAAGTCTGTATATCGGCACCATTCTTTTGTTGTACCTCAAAAGCGGTATCCATAAAAGCGACAAGATGGGCATCTGAACTTGGTGCCAAGTCAAACAATTTTATAGCATATTCCAAACCATCATAAACGGCCAGTTGTCTAAAGTGGTTACTATTAAAACCATAATCATTTAGAAGTAGGAAATCTGTCTGCTTCAGATAGGTTTGTATAAAGGTGTGTTTATCAGTTTTCTCCCTAGACAGAAAATGTAACACTTCGTAATTAATTTCAGCTTCATTGGGTTGGGCCGTATGTTTGACAAGATTTATCAAGAACTGAACCTTAAGGCTACTGTTGAGTAAAAGCGATTCCGACGAAACTACAGGTATCCCTTCCTTCATTAAATTCTTGGCCAATAACACACCGTGCTTTTTTTTGCGAACAAGGATACAAATGTCACTGTGCAAATACCCGTTGGCCAGGGAATCTTTTATACTCGCTATTGTTTTGGCGGCATAATCTTCCTCATCTGGCGTATCCAAAAAGGACAATTGCACATAACCTCCTTCCTTAGTCGTGGTTTTCTGCCGGTTTCCTTCTTCAAAAAACTGTTTGTAGCTGGGTCGTTCCAAAAATTGGGATATACTCTGAAAAAAACCATTATTAAAGTTTATGATTTCGTCATAGCTTCTATAGTTAGTGGGAAGTAGACTGGTTTCTCCAGCAATAGAAAATGGATGCGAACGCGAGGTGGCTAAGTCCAAAAATTGTTCCGCCTGTCCTCCTCGCCACCGGTATATGGCCTGTTTGGCATCGCCCACCAAAAATAAGGAGCCTATTTGACCCTGTTCGTCTTCACTTTCAAGTGCACTACTTATTAACGGAATAAGATTCTGCCATTGCAATTGCGAAGTGTCCTGAAATTCATCTACAAAATAGTGACGGTACTTCTCTCCCAAACGCTCATATATAAAAGGCGCAGGCTGATTTTTTATTTCGTTGGAAATTAGTGTATTGAATTTAGATATGGATAATTGATCTTTTTCCTTTTCAATGGCCGCAACCTCGTGCTGTATGGCATTGAGTAGCGTGAGTGGCACCAGGTTCCGGTAGGCGTTTTGCAAGAAATTAAATCGCATCAATTTCTGCTCTATATCCCTGAATAATCTAATGAATTCTGGATGGAGCCCATCCAAAATAGATTTTGTGGGTTCTTTACATGTTTTGTTATACAGTGGCTTGGTTTCAAAATTCTGCTTCCATCCACTCTTAAAATCCTGTTTTAAGTCTCCTTCCGCAATTTTGACCATAAATTTTGGAAAGTAGCCTCCGGTAAAGTCGGCAAATAACAGCCCATTGTCTTCTAAGGCCTGTAGAATGGTGTTTGCCTTGGCAATGATTTCCTTTTGATATAGGGCTATAGCGTTGGAAATATTCCTTTTTAATATTGAAAAATCGGCTATCGACTTATCTTCCAGGTTTTTAATGTGCGCAACATTATTCTCGTTGAATATTAATTTTCCTATTTTTTTTAAATCGAACTCAATATCCCAACTTCTATCTTCGTCTATTTTTTCCAAGGCAAACTCAATTAATACCTTGGTGAGTTCTTTATCCTCACCAGCCTTCGCAATAATTCTAGAGACCGCTTCGTCCAAAAGACTGTCCGTATCCAAAACCACCTCAAAATTTTGTGGGATTTTGAGGTCTTTGGCAAAAGTACGGATGAGTCTATGCGTAAACTTATCAATAGTAGAAATGTCAAAAAAAGCATAATTATGCAAGAGTTCCTTAAGACTACTTTTGCTTTTTTCCATCAAAGATTCTTGGGTCAACCCCAAATCCATCATGATATCTCTAAATAAAGGGGAGGCGTCGTCTAGTGAAGTTGTTTTGCTAAAGTTAAAAAGGCTGTCTAAAATACGCTTTTTCATTTCATTCACCGCTTTGTTGGTAAACGTTATGGCTAGAATACGCTTAAAGCTGCGTGGCGAGGATAGAAGAATTTTTAAATATGCTTTGGACAAAGCATAAGTTTTTCCTGAACCGGCTGAAGCGTTATATATTCTAAATGGACTTTCCTGCACTTGTTTTTACTTGCAAAATAAGCAATCTCGCACAGTTCTTAACAAATAATTAGGGGATTATAAATGTTAAAACCTGTAAATTTGAATTGAAAATAATATTAATCTAAAACAAAAAAATTATGGCTTTTGAATTACCTAAACTCCCTTATGCATATGATGCATTGGAACCGCACATAGATGCAAGGACAATGGAGATACACCATACTAAACATCACAATGGATATACCAATAATCTAAACGGAGCTATTGAAGGAACTGATTTGGCGACAAAATCTATAGAGGATATTTTAACAGGATTGGATATGAACAACGCTGCGGTGAGGAACAATGGCGGTGGATTTTACAACCACTCACTGTTCTGGAATATTTTGTCCCCAACGGGAGGTGGAACACCTAGCGGTTCCTTAGGCGATGCAATTACTAGTGCTTTTGGGTCGTACGAAGAATTCAAGAATAAATTTAGTACAGCTGCTGGAACTAGATTTGGTTCTGGTTGGGCTTGGCTTTGCGTTCACAAGGGAGGTAAACTGGAGATTTGCTCAACACCAAACCAAGACAATCCATTAATGCCAAATGTGGGTTGTGGTGGCTTTCCTATTTTAGGTTTAGATGTATGGGAACACGCCTACTATTTAAACTACCAGAATAGAAGACCAGATTATATAAATGCCTTTTTTAGTATAATTAACTGGCAGGAAGTAGCTAAATTGTATGCAGAAAACAAATAGCCTTTCACAAGAAAAATTTTTTTTAAAAGTTTACTATACAGCCACTTAGATGTTTTTCTAAGTGGTTTTTTTGTGACTTTAAGAATAGAAAAGGGCGGAGAAATCTCCACCCTTTTCGTCCCAAATCTTACCATAAACTTAACCTACTTATGCTATGGCAAGACTAAATTACTGGTATTGTAGGAAATAAAAAAAGAAATGTTAAAATATTTTAATTTCTTTTAATCATAAGCTCATCTCTAAATGAAACTAAAAAAGTACAAATCAACCATTCAGAAGACTTGGATTAAATTAAAAAGGCGGAGCATTGCTCCGCCTTTTTCCCCAAATCTTACCATGAACTTAACCTACTTATGCTATGGTCTTTCAAAGGTAAACTACAGTTAGTGGTTCAGAAAAGGTAATGGTTCAATACCCTGAAATTTAGGTGAAATGCTTTTTTGATGCTCCCATTTATGAATAGTAAAGAAAAGGCCTACAGAAAATGAGGATAGTAACTTTAATTTATAACCCGTTAATTGAAGCTGTGATTGTGAAGGAACTATTTTTTGATTATGATAATCAATACCGGTAGGTCTTATAAAAAAGGCGCAAACTATAAGTCGGTGCATTTGCGCCATCAATTTTTTGGACTTCTTGCAGCGATTTCCAAATCAGATCATTCTAAAAATAAAAAGGCGGAGCAATGCTCCGCCTTTTTCCCCAAATCTTACCATGAACTTAACCTACTTATGCTATGGTTCTTCAAAGATATGTCGGAGGTTTACGTTACAATAATGAATCGGTCAAACACCCGAATTATTAGGTTCAAAAGCAATTATCCTTTCATAGATGTAAAAGGTTCTATAGAGCATAGATGATTTATTCTTTGGGTAGGCTACTAAGAAACTTACTTTTTTTTCTGGATAAATGTATGAGGACGAAAGTTTAATGAATGGAATACTAATGAAGTGAACTTCCTAAAAGGCCTTGGAACCCAATGTAGGCAATTGTTATTACTAGACCGTCCTATGGCGGTGTTGGCCCTAATTCTAAAGCTAGGGCCAAATAAAAAAGGTGGAGAAGTCTCCACCTTTTTTGCCCCAAATCTTACCATGAACTTAACCTACTTATGCTATGGTAAGCTTAAAACTAATTTTGTTGGGCTAAAAAAGGCTATTACGACGACGAAGTGCTAATTTTATCGTTGAACTACAGAATAGTTGTAATCTTCTATGTTTCAGATAACTTCTTTAATGTGAGGGATAAATCTGTTTAATTTGAGGAGCAACTATGTTTGCTCTTAAAAATATAGTCAATACTCAAGGTTATCTGCTTATTATTTCTTTCTTAAATAGTAAATACATTGATAACACACTACCGAATATCACTTCTTAACCCTTAATTCGGTTATAGAACCTTTTCCTTTCTTCGTGCCTTCGCTGGAAATATATAGTTTACCTTCTGGACTAAAAGTGTTGCCTTCGGGCTGTAGGAAAAGATTTTTGGGCAGTTCGTGTACTTTTTTGAGCTTCCCTGTCCTCTCCGTTCTTAAGATTTTTGGGTGTACACCTTCTAAAATATAGATATCTCCGGATATGGGGTATATGGCCAAATCTGATGGGCGATAAGTTTTTGCCAAATCCTTGCTTCTAAAAAGCTCTAATACGGAATCGTTCATGCTAATGTAGAACATGGGCTCGGTTTCAATCTCTTTCTTATTCAAGTTAAATGCATAAACACCCTTTTTTTCTATATGCCGTAAATCACTCTACTTTGGGGCAATCAGTACTTGGTTGTTCTCCAAATCAAAAAACAGGGTTCCCATATTATTTTTAGCACTAAAAGGAGTGTTATAGGTATTTGTTCTTAGGCTGTCCCCTTTGAAATCGATAATTTCAAAATAACACCATCACTTCGTAACACATAAGCCGTAGTACCGTTAATGGCAATACCCTCATAATCGCCACTAGGCCCGAATGGAATTTCATCCACCACCTTTCTTTGTTTTAAATCATAAATAAAATACTCCCTTCCTCATCTTGTACAACTGCCAACCTGTTATCTTCCATCCAGACAGTTCCGGAAACCTCCCTGAGCCGACTAGGAAGTTCCCAACGGTCCAATTGTTCAAAGAACTGCATTTGACCCCTATCCTGCGAGACATTATCTTGAATGGCCGCAAGAAAGATGAGGCTAGAAATGACTATCGCCGCTATGGTAAAAAATTTCACTTTGGCCATATATGAGATATTGGTCATCAATTTCATTCCGTATTTCGCTTTTATGACGTTGATCATTGCTATAAGATGTCCGCGGTTTCATCATCATTGCATGGAACTAGGCCTATAAGCATTAAAGAAAGTGATAATCTATTAGCGTTTATGTTTTTTCCCACGTTAAGACTATTGTCTTTTGCAAAAGTGAAAAGATGTGGGAATTACAAAAACCGTAATTTTTTAGAGCTTAACTTTCTACTCTCCAGAATTAAGTACCTAGGATTTACTTCAATATACCCGAATACTTCCCTTCGTTGCCCAATAGCTCTGTTGCGGCCATAATCGCATCGTCGTGGTTAAGGTAATAGGTGTAAAGACCTTTTCTGTAGAAGTAACGTTTTACTATTTCGTCCTCCAAGTTTTTTTGAATTTGATCTTGGTACTTGTCCAAAGCGGTAATCTTGCCTTTTTCAATATTGGCTAAAAGGGTTTTATAACTGGCATTAACATCGGCGCCTAGAAAATCGTTGTCCTCACCAGACAGTGCCGTTTTAATTGCTTCTTCGGCCTTAGTTTCGAAGGAAAAGTCGCTTGCCCTTACAAAATCCTTAAAATTATTGAAGTCGGCATTGGAGAACTTAAAGTCATCAACAGCAGCCAAGTTATTGCTGTAGTGATACTTGGTAGCGTAGTCAAAGATTACATTGTTTTGTAATAAGGCTTTAGTAAGGTCATTGGTTTTTACAGTAGCTATTTCAATATCCGGCAGCACGCCGCCACCATCTTGCACTTTTCTTCCGTTACGGGTAGTAAAATCTTTAAATTGAGTCGTACGCACTGCTTTTCCCTCATCGTCCCTGTTCCAATAATCCAATGATTGTATGCAGCGGCCCGAAGCTGTGTAGTATCTAGAAATGGTCACTTTTAACTGCGTGCCATAGGTTAATTTCAACGGACGCTGAACCAAGCCCTTTCCAAAACTGCGTGCGCCCATGATGACCGCCCTATCCAAATCCTGTAAGCTTCCAGAAACTATTTCGCTGGCAGATGCACTGCTACCGTTCACTAGAACTACTAAAGGAATTTCCGTATCTACAGGCTCATCTTTTGTCTTGTATTCGCTATTGAATTTCTTTACTTTGGATTTCGTGGTTACGATGACCTCTCCCTTAGGCACGAACAAGTTGGTTACGTTGATGGCTTCCGATAAAAGTCCGCCCGGGTTATCGCGCAGGTCCAAGATAATTTTCTCTGCTCCCTTTCCTTTTAAATCCAATAAGGCCGATTTCGTTTGGCTAGAAGCTTTTTCATTGAATTTGGACAATACAATATAACCGGTCTTATCGTCTATCATGCTATGAAAAGGAACTGCATCGACCTCTATTCCTTCCCGTTTTATGGTGGTACTGCTTATTTTTCCTTGTCGCTTATATGTAATAAATACTGATGTGTTATTGGCACCCTTCAACAACTCGCTGGCATTGTCCTCAAAATCGGCCACTTTTATATCTCCTATCTGAATGATTTCGTCCCCTGCTTTTAGACCGGCTTTGTCCGCCGGATAGCCTTCATGTGGCTCCACAACAAGCAATCTGTCCTTATAGGAGCGCACAAGTGCCCCGATACCGGAATATTCGCCAGCATTATTTATACGGTAGGCCTCTACGTCCTGTTCGTTTAGAAACTTGGTGTAGGGATCCAAACCCTCCAACATGTTCTTTATGGCGGTATCCATCAACTCGGCGGGATTGGTTTCGTCCACATAGTTCATGTTCAGCTCCTTAAAAAGTGTCGTAAAGATCTCTATCTGTTTGGCAATCTCGAAAAAGTCGCTCTTAAAACTACTTCCCGCCACAAGAAAAGTGATGGCTATAATGGGAACAAGGACTCTTTTTCTAAGTAATTTTTTCATATTTAACTATTTATGAACCAAGAGATAAAGTATCTATCATATCGCTCGGCATTTCTTTTTCGTAAACTCATTTCTATGGAATGGCTCGTCTGGCTAGGCCTTATTAGCTGTCCTGGTTATGCTCATTAAATTTACGCAACAAAAGCTTCATTTTATGCTGTATTGCATCAAAAGGAAGTGTTTCCTTACCAAGGTATAAAAATAGAAACGCAAAGGTATCTTCCGTATTGTTGTTAACAAGGCTTTTGTTCAATCTATAGGACTCCCGTAGCAGTCGTTTGATGTGATTGCGTTTCACGGCACTTTTAAAGTTCTTTTTGGGTACGGCAACACCCGCCTGTATGAAGGCTTTTTGACCAGTGCTTTTAAGGTAGATTAATTTGATAGGATATTGGGAGAGACTTTTCCCATCAACAAAAAGTTGTTTGATCAACTTTTTACTCTTTAGTTTTTCTTTTTTCGGAAAAGTGAACGGCATAGCTCGGTAAAAATACATCAAAATCAACGGATTGGCTTCATGATATTTGTCATTGTTCTTAATTCTTGAAATTTTTAATTTGGTAGTTAGACACTATTGAAGGTTAATTAGTACAGCACGGTAAATATCATGGGAGAACTTAAAGTAGAAAAACTAGCAGGAAGTAAAGCGAAGGCGCACTATATCAAGCACCTTTTAAGCGACATTGAGGCTTTAGATATGATGCTAAAAAAAGACTTGTTCGCAAACGATGTTATTCGCATTGGGGCGGAACAAGAGTTTTGTTTGGTAGACAGCAACTGGGAACCTTCCAATGAAGCAATGGACGTGCTGAAAGCAATTGACGATGACCATTTTACCACAGAGATTGCAAAATACAACCTGGAAGCCAATCTAGACCCTCTAGTCTTAACAGGCGCCTGCTTTTCAGAGTTGCACTCACAACTGAAAGAACTTATGGCAAATGCCAGCGCAACAGCGGATAGTAAGGGGTTAAAAATTATTCTTACCGGCATATTGCCAACCATAGATTTAAGGCACTTAAAAATCGACTATATGACGCCCGTAAAGCGCTACGAGGTACTCAATAAGATTATCTGCGATTTACGGGGAGATGATCTCTATCTGCACTTAAAAGGGATCGATGAGTTAAACCTTAGGCACGATTCCATTCTCTTGGAAGGTTGCAACACCAGTTTTCAAGGGCACTTGCAACTGGAAGCAGAGGATTTTGCCGATAGTTATAATTGGGCCCAGGCCATTGCTGGCCCGGTACTTTCCGTTTGTGCCAATTCGCCCTTACTTATCGGAAGGGAATTATGGCAAGAATCGCGTATCGCACTTTTCACACAGAGTGTTGATACTAGAGCTAGCGCCTATTTGCCCAACGAATACGATGCCAGGGTGGGCTTCGGAAAAGATTGGGTGCAGGGGTCCATTGTAGATTATTATCGCGATAGCATTGTAAACTTTCCCAGTTTGATAACAACAGAGTTTACCACAAATAGCTTGAACGAATTGGATAGTGGTAAAATTCCGAAACTAAAAGCCCTACAGCTACATAATGGCACCGTCTATAAATGGAACAGACTTTGTTACGGTATTACGGAAAACAAGCCACATGTGAGGATTGAGAACCGATACCTTCCCGCAGGGCCAACTACTGATGACCAAATTGCCAATTTTATGTTTTGGGCGGGTCTTATGTGCGGGCGTACAAAGGCCTATGATGGTATTCATGAAAAAATGGATTTTAGAGACGCCAAAAGTAATTTTTACAATGCCGCAAGATATGGCAGCGCTGTACAGTTTTATTGGAACAATCAGTTGATTCCTTACAAAGAACTATTGCTTGATGAACTGCTTCCCATGGCCTACAAGGGACTCTATGCCATGAAGGTTGCGCCCAAAGACGTAGAGCATTATTTGGGAATCATAAAGAACAGAATCAATGGAAGAAATGGCGCCCGTTGGATGGTTGAAAGCCTTAGGGCCCTAAAAAAGAAGCACAAGACGCCCGAGGCAGTACGGATATTAACAGCGAGTATGCACGAGAACGAACGAAAAGGTTATACCGTAGATGCATGGCAATTGCCAAGGGGGCACGAGTATGTGCCGAAGGAAGAACAAAAAACGGTTCGCTTGTTCATGAACACAAAGGTGGTTACCGTAGAAGAAAACGATAGCGCCGCTTTGGCACTAAAAATGATGGAATGGAAAAATATTCACCACCTGCCCATTGTTAACCAACGGAGCGAACTGACCGGATTATTCACATGGACAGATGTTAAGCACTATGCCGATAATGACATAAGGCGTAATTGCTCCGCGGCCGATCTGATGCGTACCAAATTAATTACCGTTTCCGAAGACATCACGATAGCGGAGGCTAGGCATATCATGGACACTCATAAGATCAATTGTCTTCCGGTGGTCGCCGGAAAGATTTTGAGGGGAATCATAACTACAAAAGACCTTTAAAATTTAATGGAAGTATTAAGTCAGATTTCAAAAGCAACAAGATGTATTGGGCAATTCGAAGGCAAATCAAAAGGGCCCACCCTAGTTTTCTTTGGCGGGATTCACGGAAACGAACCAGCTGGGGTAACTGCATTAGAACAGGTTTTTGCGCATTTGCACCAAATACCGGTGGAAATTAAAGGGTCAGTTTTTGGACTACGGGGAAACATGCCTGCTTTGCTTCAAAAGAAACGCTATATAGAGAATGATTTGAATCGTCTTTGGTCCGAGGAACAAATAGAGCTGATCAAGAACAAGCCGCGTTCCGAACTTGGACCTGAGGAATTGGAACTTCTTGAACTAAAACAGATTATTGAAGACCTTTTACAAAAGCAGGCACCACCTTTTTATTTTATCGATTTTCATACGACCAGTAGTGCTACTTTGCCCTTTATTACCATCAATGATGCCCTGATCAACAGGAAGTTTTCGAAACAATTTCCCGTACCTACTATTTTGGGGATAGAAGAGTATTTAACGGGACCGCTTTTGAGCCGAATGAACCAATTGGGCTATGTCTCTTTGGGCTTTGAATCTGGCCAGCATGATGAGGAGGTTGCCATAGTGAACAGTGTTGCTTTTTTTTGGCTTTCTTTGGTTTTTGCCGGTGTTTTAGAAAAAGATGATGTTCCCGATTTTGAGCAGGCGTATAGACAATTGAGCAAATCAGCATTGAATAAAAGCGATTTCTATGAAGTAGCCTATCGTCACGTACTGCAACCTACGGACGAGTTTAGGATGCTTCCGGATTTTGAGAATTTTCAAAAAGTGTCCAAAGGAAAGCTTTTGGCTTGGCAAAATGAAAAGAAAATAATAGCAAAAAAAAACATCTTATTGTTTATGCCCTTATATCAAGAACAAGGTGGCGAGGGTTTTTTCTTGATCAATAAAATATCTAAATGGGCTTTGATTTTGTCTATAGTCTTCAGAAAAATTAAGATGGACAATCTATTGGTTTACCTACCGGGCATATCATGGCAGAATCCAGAAAAAAAAGCGCTATTGGTGAACCTAACCGTTGCACGCTTTTTTGCGAAGTCCTTTTTTCATTTGTTGGGTTACCGTGCGGCGGAGAAAGACAAGACCCATGTGTTAATGCATAACAGGGAGTTGACGGCAAAAAATGAGATGTACAGCAATGAAAATTGGTACAGGGCGTAGGGCGTGTTATTTTCTAAAAGTTGATAATAGAGTATTCCTGCCTAAAGAATCATAAGAGCTGAGGGGCTGTCCTTAGGTAGTTAATATTAGTCGTTCCCGTTAAATAAGATTACTTCATAATCGAAATCCTTTAATTCATCGCCTACACCTACATTTTCAATGCTAACCGTGAAGACGGTGTCTTGTGTTAGTGTATTCGAATTGATCGAAGGAACCCAAACGATAGTTCTATCGCCATAACTGTTGTCCAGTTCCTCAATGGTCAGTTCAACAGGTTTATTATTTTGATCTTTCATGGTGATGCTTGTTCCTGTAAAATCGGCATTTGCGATTGAAAACGACCATCTTTGGTAGGCAAGTTGCTTGGGAGTATAGCCTTTGGGAGGCCAAGAAATAAATTCAGGTGCGTCGGATGGTGATGTACCGGGATTCCCCAGTACCCAAATGGCGTTGGTAGTATTGGTATTTCCCACACCTATCTCTTGTAGTTTTGGCCAAAGCAGCCATCTTCTGTGACCTACGGGCCCATTGGCAGAACCGGCATCCCGCATGTAGGAATCTACCGCCTCAGCATTTTTGGATTGTGTCAAAAGGGAATTACCGGCACCAGACTTTCCGGCTTCGGTATAACATTTCCAGCTATCAGGAGGGGAATGGTCCAAAGTGCCATTTGACTTCATCATTAAAGCGGCATGTTGCGCCTTTTCGCTTTTGGTTTCATTTTCTGAAATCGTATTGGTGAGGCCCGCCGCCCTTCTAAAATATTCGATACGCATAAATATTTTGTCCATGGTTTTTTGGGGAACTGTGCCAGGGTCGCAGGAAGGCTCATCCCCGGACCAAGCTACATCGGGAGATTCGGTTTGAGAGGCAATGTAATAATCCGTATATAGTTTTTTGGCGGCATTACGGGCTGTTAAATCTACCGGAATAAATTCCTCTTTCCCGTCCTCTTCAACAGCAAGAATAGAATCGTCTTTTGAACAGGAGCCTAGGAAAAAGGCAAGACCAATGGCAAGCGTAGGAATTAAAAGGAGTCGCATATGTATAAAGCTTTGGAACTCTTTAAACGTGAAATTTCAAAAATGGGTATAAACTTTTCGATGAACCGTATACATTCAATGCCTCTCACCTGTGATCTTCAAGTGAAATTAAACCAAAGGTATTGGCTTACGGTTGTGCCGGATAAGATTTTTAGTAAAAAGATGGGCAGCAGTTAATGCTACTATTGAAAATATGTTTTGACTCTGAATCTTCATGTAGAATACGAGCGTGACGCTCGCACTAGCGTTTATTCATTTTACGTAATGCTTAAGCGAGCGGAGGTTGCCACCTACTATTGCTGGCACTCGTTACAAACGGGCGCGAACGGGGGAAAATACGCCCAAGCAATTAAATGTAGCACTTTATGCCCTATTTGTTACAGCCATTTGTTCGCAAATGTTTTTATTTCTGCGTCATGAATTATTTTTAACCAAAAGTCCATTTAACTAGGTTTCTGACCTACTAAGACCTAAGGTGTCAATTGAACCCAATTTTATTTAGTAATCTAGACCACATCGTTAATTTCCATAATTTTCCATCTAGAATTTCCGGATTATTCTTGAGAATATCAGCAATTAATTCCGCTTGATGGTTAAAATTCCCTTCTGTATTATATAAATCAATTAATTTATCTGTTGATATTTTATTTTGCAGATAAAGTATGTTTTTTAGGTTTTGTTCCCAAAATTCGTTGTTTTTCTCATATTTTTTGGGTTTTAAAATGCAGACTCTTAAGGTTCCATCATATATGAATTTAACAAGTAGATTGGTTTTTTGTAATCGTTGAATATTTCTCTTGCAAATCCATATTCTGGGACTTTTTCAAAACCATACCTGTCACTAAAAAGTAAAAATGTTCTTCCAAATCGACTTCTATGATTGACATTTTTTTAAATATTTCCCAACTCATAAATATCATCATAACCACTACTCCCCAGCCTGCCAAACATTATTCTCCGGATTCACGTCCGCCATCAATTGTGATGGGTCTATGACCACGGCCTTAATTTGTGCTACCGGTTTGCCAATACTAAAAGTGTAGCTTGGATTGGTCCAAGGCCAATCTTCTAATACCGTACGTGTAATACCAGGATATGGGTTGTCCTTTTCACCGCGCATCATGCGTAAGGGCGCGTAAAACGTTTCGCGGGTATCGTCTTCGTACACTACTAGAATATCCATAGGCATCGGCATTAGGCCAATGCGCTCCAAAGTTATGGTGGTTTCCGAGCCATTGCCCGTAACTTCCTTTATCCCATAATCAATAGTGTTAGTGGTCTGGGTCCAATCCATTAAATACCAATCCAGTTCTATGCCAGATACTTTCTCGGCACTTCGTTTTATGTCATTGGGTACGGGATGCTTAAATTTAAAGTCGGCATAGTACTTCTTTAAGGCCTGCATTAATTTATCCTGACCAATAACATAGCCTAATTGGGACAAAAAGATGGCGCCCTTGCTATACGCAGCAACACCATAGGCAAAATTAACCCCGTAACGATCTGCGTGCGTGCTCTGTGGCTGCTCCTTACCGGAGGCGACCAAGTTAAAATAGCCTCTATACGAGCCTTCAAATGGGTTTGCCTTGTTTTCGTCCATGATCTCGTTCATACATAGGCTGGAGATAAAGGAGGTAAAGCCTTCGTCCATCCATTCGTGTTTAGCCTCGTTGGTGGCCAGCACGAACTGAAACCAAGAGTGTGCCATTTCATGCGCCATTACACCTACTAAGCTTCCAAATTTGCGCTCTCCCGTAATCAAAGTGCTCATACCATATTCCATACCTCCATCCCCACCTTGGATCACGGAGTATTGCTCATAAGGATATACGCCAACGGCGGTGTTAAAAAAAGTCATGGCTTCCGCCGTTTTTGGCTGCAGGTTCTTCCAGTTTTCCAGAATTTCCGGATTGTCCTTATACAGGAAATGTAAGGTAGGGCCGTTCTCCATTTGCAAGGTATCATGAATGTAATCCGGGTCCGCGGCCCACATAAAATCGTGTACCATAGGGGCTTTAAAATGCCATGTGAGCGTTTTTCCTTTTTGCTTTTTTACCTTGGTGCCGGCAGCTTCGTAGCCGTGTCCAATTTCCTGTGGATTTTGTAAATATCCTGTTCCGCCGACCGTATACTCTTTATCCAGTGTAAGCTTCACATCAAAATCTCCCCAAACGCCGTGAAATTCCCGTGCAATGTAAGGGTCGGCATGCCAACCTTCAAAATCGTACTCTGCCAGTTTAGGGTACCATTGCGCCATGGAAAGGGCTACGCCTTCTTCGTTATTTCTGCCAGACCTTCTAATCTGTAAAGGAACCTGACCTTTAAAACGCATGTCGAACGTAGTTTTGGCACCTGGGGCGATCGGCTTTGCCAATTCTACCACTAGAACGGTGCCTTCCTCGTTAAAGGTAACGGCTTCGCCATCTTGTGTCAGACTTTCTGCGTGTAGGTAGCCGATTTCACTTTCGGACAATATAGAAATTCTACTCTTTTTGTCTTCGGTCATCATTCTGCCATCTGGATCTGCAATGCTTTGCAAACGCATATCCATTTCGCTACCGGGCTGAAAGGCGTTAAAATACAGATGATAATAGACCCTGTTTAGTTCCTCTGGCGAATTGTTGGTGTAGACCAATTTTTGGGTTCCTGTGTATTGATAGGTTTCTACGTCCATGTCTACCTCCATGGTGTAATCTACGTGTTGCTGCCAATAGGAGGTTGTGTTTTGTGCCAAGGCCGAAAAAACAAACCCCTGAACTAAAAGAATCGTTGCTAATAATCTCATAATCTTCATCTTGTTCGCTATTATAATTGGAGTGTACCGTTGGCTACATTAGATGCCATAATTAAGGCATTGTAGGCATTAACTATTTTACCTGACACGGATATAGATTGAAGCGTAGCCGTTTTGGAGTTATCACCACCAAGAACCACTTTTGCTTTGATCGGCAAACCAGATTGCATTATAATTTTCTTTACTTGCGATGCCGTTAAGCTTGGATACTGGGAAAAAAGCAAGGCAGCAACACCGGCAACAGCAGGTGCAGCCATAGAAGTACCGGGAGAATACTCATATTCGTTGTTCGGGAAGGAAGAATAGATATCCGTGCCTGGGGCAAAAACATCTACATTTATTTTACCGTAATTAGAATAGGAAGCCAAAAGTTCCGAACCATATTTTGGGTCTAGCGCACCAACGGTAATTACGTTGTCCGCAAATTCTGCGCCATTATTTATTTGGTCGTTTGGAAAGTTAGGGTTGGCGGGGTCGTCCAAGTCGGCTCCATCATTACCCGCAGCATGAACAAAAAGTACGTCGTTTTCCGCAGCATATTTTAGGGCATCGTACACCCATTGCGCATTTGGGGAGAAAGATTTTCCAAAGCTCCCGTTTATCACTTTTGCGCCGTTATCAACGGCGTAACGTATGCCTAAGGCAATGTCTTTATCATATTCATCGCCATTGGGCACCGCGCGAATACTCATTAGGGCAACATTATTGGCGACACCATTGGCACCTTTTCCATTGTTGCGTTCCGCAGCAATAATCCCCGCTACGTGTGTTCCGTGGCTTTCGTCGTCTTCGCGATTGTCCGGGTTTCCGTTTCCATAGGTTTTATCGTTCCAATCATAAGGATTGTCTCCCACTACCTTTCTACCATCAAAATCTTTGTTGAGGTTGTAGTTTAAGCGCTTCGTAAAATATTTGATACCATCGCCCAGTTCTTCCAAAACTTCAGGTATGGTTTCCTTTATAGAAAACATTTGGGCCAAAATGGCCTTGTTTCTTTGCATGGCTTCATCCGAGGCGTTTATGGCAGCCACTTCTTTTTTGGTGTAGCTGTCTTTTCCCAGTTGTTTTTTAACCGCTGCATCGGCCTCTTTTACGGCCTGTAAAATTTGTTCGTATTGCTGTTTGTTCTGTAAGGCCTCTTGGTAATCTTTGTCCAATTTCGTCTGGGCTTTTGCCAAAGTAGCCTGGTCACCAATGTTGAGCTTTAGCATACGGGTATATTCCAATTGCTCATTATAGGATTCCCCCAAGAAGTTGTAACCGTGAATATCATCTATATATCCGTTACCGTCATCATCCTTTTTGTTTCCCGGCTTTTCACCTTTATTTGTCCAAAGTACATCGTCCAAGTCTTCGTGACTCAAATCCATACCGGAATCCAAAACGGCTACAATGACTTGTTTTCCTTTTTTGTTTTTGATGATTTCTGAGTACGCCTTATCTACGCTCATACCCGGAATGGTATCGGACACCAAATCTAAATGTCCCCAATTTTGTTTTTCGGCCGTGGTAAGGTCAGAAATCTTTAAGGGCGTGGTATCAATATTTTCAAGAGGGGTAAGAATCAAGCCTCCCGTGCTGCCGCAACCTACAAGGGCAAGTAACGAAAGAAGAAAAATGGACTTGGAAATAGTAGTGGTCATATTTTAATTATTAGTATTAATGGAATTTGTTTAAAAATGTTCGTGGGCGACTAGGGCTGTTTTTTTACCTTTAACGCACAAATATATTAATTAAAGAGTTCATCAAAAGTGTAAATGGCATCTAAACGAACCCCTTTTTCGGTATGCTTTACGGTGCATAACTGGTTGTGGGCATCGTGTTCAAAACAGAGATAGACTTCATTGTCCGCGGCATAGTTCAGAAAAATTTCCTTTTCTTTAAGTGTAATCAGAGGTCGCGTATCATATCCAATGACGTAGACCAAAGGAATATGGCCTACGGTAGGTATCAAGTCTGCCACGTAAACTATGGTTTTACCTTTGTAGGTGATTTGGGGAAGCATTTGTTTGTCGGTATGTCCGTCTACAAAATGAATACCAAAACCCAGCTCGGAAGTTTCCATATAAGGAAGTTGATTCAAGGACAAAAAGTGAAGCTGGCCACTTTCTTGCATGGGAAGCAGGTTCTCCGTCAAGAAAGATGCTTTTTCCCTGGCATTGGGTTCCGTAGCCCATTTCCAATGGTCCTGGTTCGTCCAAAATTTGGCATTCTTAAAAGCGGGTTCGTATCCTGTACGATTCTTGTTCCATTGTATGCTTCCGCCACAATGGTCAAAATGCAAATGGGTCATAAAGACATCGGTAATATCGTCCCTATGAAAACCTTGGGCAGCTAAGGAAGTATCCAAATTATAATCTCCCCACAAGTGGTAATAACCAAAAAACTTATCGGATTGTTTATTTCCTAACCCAGTATCTATTAAGGTGAGTTTGTCGCCATCTTCTATCAAAAGACTTCTGGCCGCTATATCTATGAGGTTGTTGGCATCTGCCGGATTGGTGCGCTGCCAAATGGTCTTGGGAACTACACCGAACATTGCGCCACCATCTAGCTTAAAATTTCCGGTTTCTATAGGGTATACCTTCATTTAAAAAAAATCAGATAACTAATTAATAAATAGTAACTTAACTTCTGACACATTCTTGTTTTTTAGCAAACGCCCATTGTAGGCCTACATATTAGGGCAAAGTAATAATTCCTATTGAAATCCCTAAGGTATTAAGAATAGTTTATCATTTTTAGATACGCCAAAAAGCCTAACTTTTAAATCTTTTGGATTTCTAGGCGTGTCTTTTGTCTGTCAATGTTATACAAAGTAAGGTGCCGGAAGTTCGAATAACTAAGAAATCAACTGCGTAAAAGTAAAATAGGTTGGTTTGCCGTAACATATTTATCACTCACAAATGTTTCCTTAATTGAACACTCAACCCCTGTTCGTTGGTTAAAGATCACGCTTTTAAAGTGATACTATAAAATAAGGACCTTCATTTTACACAAAGTATAGTGTATTCTAGCTTGTTAAATTATTATTTTTACTCAAAACAACTATTATGGTAGAACTGGCAGGAATCA
The DNA here is from genome assembly GCA_963697395.1 of uncultured Flavobacteriaceae bacterium. Lineage (GTDB taxonomy): Bacteria > Bacteroidota > Bacteroidia > Flavobacteriales > Flavobacteriaceae > Maribacter. The sequence continues at coordinate 451,827 of CAVONX010000029.1, read as the reverse complement.
TTATTCTTGGAATTATTGCCCAATGGGTAGCTTGGCGTTTAAAGCTTCCTGCTATATTACCATTAATTTTGATAGGCCTCATTGTGGGGCCGCTGGCCACATTATATACAGAAGATGGTGGTAAATTAATAGAGCCTATTTGGACCGGAACAAAAGGATTGTTTCCAGGAGAAGGATTGTACTATTTTGTGTCCTTGGCTATAAGTGTCATTCTTTTTGAGGGCGGACTTACCCTAAAACGTTCCGAGATTAAGAACGTAGGCCCTGTAATTACCAAATTGATAACCTTGGGGTCGCTGGTTACCTTTCTGGCCGCAGGTTTATCCGCACATTTTATTTTTGATCTTACCTGGCAGATTTCCTTCTTGTTTTCTGCCCTCATCATTGTAACGGGCCCTACGGTTATCACTCCTATTTTAAGGAATATTCCACTTAAAAAAGATGTCTCTACCATCTTAAAATGGGAAGGAATATTAATTGATCCCATTGGTGCTTTGGCAGCCGTATTGGTCTTTGAATTTATAAGTGTTGGTGGAGGTGAGGGGTATACTATGACCGCATTGATCGAGTTTGGGAAAATTTTGCTTTTCGGCTTTACGTTTGGCTTCACGTTCGCGCACGGCTTGGCCTTTGCCATTAAAAAGAATTTTATACCACATTATCTTTTAAATGTAGTATCACTATCCGTAGTGTTGTTGGTTTTTGTGGAATCTGAAATCTTTGCCCATGAATCCGGACTTCTGGCCGTAGTGGTCATGGGAATGGTCATGGGAAATATGGATTTGCCCAACAGAAAGGAGTTATTGTATTTTAAGGAGTCCCTTAGTGTTTTGTTGATATCGATTCTCTTTATCCTATTGGCGGCCAACATCAATATTTCCGACTTGGAGCTTATCCTTACTTGGAAAACCGTTCTCTTGTTCGCTATAATCGTTTTTCTCATTAGACCTTTGGGCGTCTTTTTAAGCTCGGCGGGCTCCACCCTGCTTCTAAAAGAAAAACTGTTTATCAGTTGGGTAGGGCCAAGGGGTATTGTCGCTGCCGGTATCGCTTCCCTTTTTGGTTCAAAATTAATTGCAAGAGGCGTAACTGGAGCAGAATACATAACGCCTTTGGTATTCATGATCGTTTTGGGCACGGTATTGCTCAATGCCACCACGGCCAGACTCTTTGCCAAACTTGTTAAGGTATTTTTGAAAAAATCCGAGGGTATCCTAATTATCGGGGCATCCAAAGCTTCCAGGCTTATTGCCAGTTACTTGCAAAAGAACAACAGGCACGTAGTGCTTATAGACAACAACGATACCAATGTGAACAAGGCCACAAAACTAGGTTTAGAGGCTTTTTCGGTCAATATTTATTCGGATTCACTTAGCGATTATATAGAACTGAGCGATGTTGGCTACCTAATGGCCTTAACGGGAAACTCGGATATCAACAAATACACCATAAACAAGTATCAAAGGGATTTTGGAGAAAACGGTTCTTTTAGATTGGTGGATGCCGATGAAATGAACGATCCCGAAAATAATCCTAAAGAAGGACTTTTTTCGCATACCGATGATTTCATAAAGCTGACCGAAGCTGCCAGAAAAAATCCTATCATCCATGAAATAGATCTTAACGATACAGAACATTATGAAGGCCTAATAGAACTTACCAAAGCAGACCCAGACATCGTACCTCTCTTTCTAAAGACCCCTAATGGCACTCTTAAAATTATTCCTGCTTTTAGTCAAGAATTTACCGATATCGGAGAGGGGTATAAGTTGGCATATCTTGGAAAGGAGTTTCCTAAAGCAACCCATGGAGAGCAAGGTTAATACACGGTAATTGATATTGTTTAAGTAGAACATTTGGCAGGATTTAGGCAGTTCAAACCACATAGCAGGGTTGTTTGCCAACTCGTATGTTTACATACACATCATATTTTAGTGTGCCGGGCAAAACTAGTTTAGGTTTACTTGACTAATAAACAAATAAACCAATTAAATGAAAAAATTAGTATTTAGTGTATTTGCAATTGCTTGTCTAGTATTTACAGGATGTTCAAAAGATGATGATGACAAAGGTAAATGCGCAACTTGTAATTTGGCAGGAAATTCTCTCAAGGCTTGTGATAACGGAGACGGTACTGTTACAGTATCTTCCGGAGACCAGTCCGAAGTTTTAAGAGGAGATGATCTTGAAGGGACAAGTGCCGCCGAATATGTAGCAGCCTTAGAACAAGGATGCGCACTTTTATCCAATTAATTCGATAAGTCTTTTAAAATAGGCTTTTCAGATACAACCACCAAGGGGTTATCTTTTTTATAGAAGACTACTCGGTGGTTTTTTGTTTCATACAACTCAATTTAACCAAATTAGAAACTTGTATTATAAAGTAGTTCAATATTGATTTGATTTAGAATCAAGATTTTAGTTACTTCAAAATTGAGGCCTTAGAAATTTCTGATAATTCTGACCTAGATTGCCCTAATACAACAAAATCGACTAATGGAAAACCATTAGAGAAAATTACATTTTTTAAGGAATAAGACAGCTTATCCTTTCTACATAGTTTTATATCGTTACTAAATTATACCTTAAAAACTATAGAAAAATGAAAAGACCAGTTAACGTATTAAGTATTATAGCGCTGATTGTAACGGGTATAACTTCCTGCGAAAAATCAGACGACAAAAAGTGTGGTTCCTGCGATTTAGAGGGAGTAGAGATTTGCGAGGTCGATGGCTATAAAGTGGGGGTTTTTGACCTTCCGAGTGACATCAGTTTTAAAGATGCCGTATCATAACTTTGCTCAGAAATAGAGCGGCAGTTAAATGAAGCAGGAGGATGTTACGAATTTACCGGCCCTAACATTCCCGATGATTTTGATGTATGTCAAACAAATGAAAGAATAACCCTAAACGGCGAACTTGTTCCGAATTCAGAAAACCTGTCTTTGAAGGCTGCCGTTGGCACCTTGGAAAGTAACCCAAATGAGAACGAGGAGCTTGAGGGGCTATCTTGCCGAAAAAACTATGTTTTTTGCCAAGCTACCCATTAAATGGCTCTATTTTTAAAACGGTGACCGTTATATCCTCGGGAATAACCTCATAGTTTTGACCAACGACCAATCTAAAAAAATGAATGGAGGATTCCCTAATTATTTTTGGAGCCAAAAAGTCCACATCTACATCGCCGCGTTCTTGTTTCCAAATAAAAATGGTGTTCTGTTGTACCTGGATAATTCGATGTTGGGCCGTAAATTGGGCAATATAGCTTATCATCTTTAACGATAGAATTAGTTGAGCATATAGTTAACTATCAATCATTCAGTTTTAATACCGCCATAAACGCCTCTTGTGGTACTTCCACGTTCCCTACTTGGCGCATACGTTTCTTCCCTTTTTTCTGTTTTTCCAACAATTTACGCTTACGGGAAATATCCCCACCGTAACACTTGGCTGTAACATCTTTGCGCAAAGCTTTTGTTGTTTCACGCGAGATGACTTTGGCGCCAATGGCCGCTTGGATAGGAATGTCAAATTGCTGTCTTGGTATCAATTCCTTTAATTTTTCGCACATTTTCTTGCCTATGTTCACGGCGTTATCTGCATGTATCAAAGCCGACAGGGCATCTACCGGTTGTGCGTTCAATAAAATATCTACCCGTACCAGTTTGGAAACCCGCATCCCAATTGGGGTATAATCAAAAGAGGCATAACCTTTGGAAACGGTCTTTAATCGGTCGTAGAAATCAAAAACGATTTCGGCCAAGGGCATATCAAAATTAAGTTCTACCCGTTCGGTGGTCAAATACGTCTGGTTGGTAATCTGCCCTCTTTTTTCAATACAAAGTGACATCACATTACCAACAAAATCGGATTTTGTAATGACGGTAGCCTTTATATAGGGTTCTTCTACGCGATCAAGGCTGGATGGATCCGGCAGATCGGTCGGGTTGTTGACGATTAGGGGAACATCTGGATTTTTGCGGGTAAAGGCGTGGTAGCTAACGTTAGGTACCGTGGTTATAACGGTCATACCGAACTCACGCTCCAAACGTTCTTGTATAATTTCCATGTGTAGCATTCCCAAAAATCCACAACGGAAACCAAAGCCCAGGGCAGCACTACTCTCCGGGGCAAACACCAAGGAAGCGTCGTTGAGCTGTAGCTTTTCCATAGAGGAGCGAAGTTCCTCAAATTCTTCTGTATCCACGGGATAAATACCTGCGAATACCATAGGCTTAACATCTTCAAAACCACTGATAGGATTTTTGGTAGGTTTTGCCGCATCGGTAATGGTATCACCCACTTTTACCTCACGGGCATCTTTTATGCCAGTAATCAAATACCCAACATCTCCTGCTTTAATACTTTGTTTTGGGTGCTGTGTCAATTTTAATGTGCCTACCTCATCGGCATAGTAATCTTTATCGGTAGCAACAAATTTTATCTTTTGACCTTTTTTGATTTCGCCGTTAATGACCCTAAAATAGGTCTCCACACCACGGAACGGATTATAGACCGAATCGAAGACCAAGGCCTGCAAAGATTCATCTACATTCCCCTTGGGCGCAGGAATACGCTCAATAATAGCACTCAATATTTCTTCTATTCCTATACCCGTTTTTGCGCTTGCTGGGATTACATCTTCTGCCTTGCAACCTAAAAGGTCTACGATGTCATCTGTTACCTCCTCGGGGTTGGCACTTGGTAAATCTACCTTGTTGAGTACAGGAATAATTTCCAAATCGTTTTCCAAGGCCAGATATAGGTTGGATATGGTCTGTGCCTGTATGCTCTGGGCCGCATCTACTACTAATAGCGCGCCCTCACATGCTGCAATGGAGCGAGATACCTCGTAGGAAAAATCAACGTGGCCAGGGGTGTCGATCAGGTTAAGAATATATTGTTCGCCTTTGTAGGTATATTCCATCTGTATGGCGTGGCTCTTTATGGTAATGCCGCGTTCGCGTTCCAAGTCCATACTATCCAAGAGCTGCTCTTTTTTTTCTCGATCGGTAACGGAACCGGTAAATTCCAATAAGCGGTCTGCCAAGGTGCTTTTACCGTGATCTATATGGGCGATGATACAAAAATTTCTTATGTTCTTCATAGCAAAAAGTACTAATTGGTGTTCGCTTAAAACCTACCTAAAGGTGGTGGGTATAAAAGCAACTGCAAATATACTCTAATTTACAGCGTAATTTTAGGCATATCAACTGAAATTAAGGCGTATTTTCAATAACACTAGCGTAAGAAGGGATTGCTATTTTTGTACATAAAAACCGTAATATTTTACTAGATTTGATATCCAACCAAATTATGAAGTGAAATACCCGCCCCTTTTCTTATGTATGGCTCTTTTTTGCAGCTATGTGATGGTAGGCCAATCCTTTGGACTTACGGGCAAGGTACGGGATCAAAAAAACGAAGTTATACCCTTTGCCTCTGTCTTTCTTTTACAATCTTCCGACTCTGTTTTGGTAAAAGGTACTTCGGCAGATGAAATCGGAAATTTTGAAATAGAAGATATCCCTAAGGGGCTCTACCTCTTGCAGGCAAGCTACATTGGGTGGACATCCGAAAACATGGTATTGGACATTTCAAATAATATCACCATTGGTGCCCTCATTATAGCACAACAGTCCGAGGAACTAGATGAGGTCGTGGTAACGGCCAATAGACCACAAGTACAACGAAAAGTAGATCGGCTGGTCTTTAATGTAGAAAATACGGTATTGTCCCAAAGTAGTTCTTGGGAAATTTTAAAACAAACGCCAGGGGTTATCGTTATGCAAGACGAGCTACAGATCAGGAATCAAGCCGCTACGGTTTACATAAATGACCGCAAGGTACAGCTCTCCGCGGAAGAAGTGCGGGACTTGTTGGAAAACTATCAAGGGGAAAACATAAAATCTGTTGAAGTTATAAGCAATCCGCCTGCTCGATATGATGCCGAGGGCGGGGCAGTATTGAACATTGTTACCAGTAAAAATATATCCTTGGGCTACAAAGGAAACATTAATACCACCTACACACAGGGCGTTTTTTCAAAGTACAACTTTGGCACCTCGCACTTTTATAAGACCGAAAAGTTAAACCTGAACCTCAGCTATGCCTTTGCCCCCAGAAAGGATTTTAAGGAAGTTACGGGAGAGACCAATTTCATAAACGACACGGGTTTTTATTCTAGATGGAATACCGATTTTGATAGAACAAACAGGTATAAGACCCATGTTGCGGGGCTTGTGCTGGATTATCAGTTTAATGATCGAAACGAGCTCAATATTACCTCAAACGCCCAATTTTCGCCCTACAGAAAATACGAGAACCTACAGAATACCGTAATGCTAAATCGGTTAAACGCCATAGACTCGACTTTTACCACCGATAGTTTTGAGGACGAGGTAAAGAACAACATTTCCGGAGATATAAGCTTCAAACACAGCCTTAAGGAAAAGGGATCCCTGCTTTTTAATGTGCATTATACCCGTTTTGACCTTTCCCGCACACAAGATGCCAACTCGGATTATTTTAGACCCGATGGCGGATTTCTAAGGGATTTCAACTTTTTTACGGATGCCAATCAGGAAATAGATATTGCAACGGCACAAATGGACTATTCCGCACTCTTGGGTACAATGAATATTGCCGCTGGGGTAAAGGGTTCTTTTATAAACTCAAAAAGTACCTTGAACTATTTTTCGGCAAACAACGGTTTGGTTTTAGATCCCAACCTGTCCGATAGCTTTTTGTACGACGAGAACGTTTATGCAGCCTACACCAGCGTTTCGCGCGATTGGGAAAAATGGAGCTTAAAAGCAGGTCTTAGGGCCGAAAACACGGAAAGCAAAGGCACTTCTTTGGCATTGTCCAGTATTAACGACCTATCCTATTTTGAACTCTTCCCTACCTTCTATTTATTGCACAATAGGAATGAGAACCATAGTTTCGCTTTTGATTATTCCAGAAAACTCTTGCGTCCTAGATATCAAGATCTTAACCCTTTTCGCACCTTTATCAACGAGAATAACTTCTATGAGGGCAATCCAAACTTATTGCCCAGTTTCAGCAACAACTTTAACCTCAACTATACCTTAAAACGAGAATTCTTTTTTGATTTTTATTATAGAGATAACGGCAACTATATTTCTACACTTTCCTTTCAGGATAATGAAAATCAGGTTTTAAGGGATATTACACAGAACGTTTTGGAAAGCACCTCCTATGGCTTTGATTTTAACTACGGGAAATCCATTACTAATAACTGGTACCTTTACAGCTATTTGTCCATTTTTCATGAGGATGAAACTTTTTTGGCCTTAGAAAGTAATAACGTAGCCGCTACCAACGAATTTGATGGTTTTTACATAGACCTTACCAATTATTTGACACTCTCAAAAGACGGCACTTTTAAGGGCGAGCTGGGTCTTACCTATCTCTCAGGGTTTTTACAGGGCAGCTATACACAGGCCGAAACCACGAACCTTACTTTTGGACTGCGGAAATCGATCTGGAACAGAAGGGCCTTGTTAAGTGTTGCTGTAAACGATGCCTTGGGAAAGGCCAATGGAAAGGTTACCTCCAAATACCTGAACCAGGACAATAACTACCTTGCTGTTCCCGAAACACAATACATACGATTTGGATTTACTTATAATTTTGGGAACTTCCGTTTGGAGGATAATGACCGTCAAATAGACAAAAACGAAAGAGACCGTTTGAATTCTGAATAGTAGGAGGCAATGAAAAAATCCTTCGTTCATTTAATGTAAGATATTTCCGAAGAGATTGCCTATTTTTAACCACTATACACTACCTGAATTAATGAAGTTGGTTTTTAGAACGATCCTATTTTTTATCCTATCCCTATCATTTGTAACCGCACAAGATTTTCAAATTAGCGGTATGGTCTTGAATAGTAATCAAAACCCACTTGTTTTTGCCAGTGTACTTTTACAGACTACGGATGGTACACTGGTAAAGGGGGCCACTACAGATGCCAACGGACTTTTTAAATTGAATAATGTCGCTTCCGGAGACTATCTTTTGTTCGCGAGTTATATAGAAAGCAAGTCCGATGTGCAGACTATTTCCGTTACGACAGATCTGAACATAGGTACCTTACTTATTTCAAACGAAGCACAAACCTTGGACGAGGTGATTGTTACCTCTCAAAAACCCCGTTTGGAACAGAAGGCAGACCGCTATGTCTTTAATGTTCAAAATACCGCCTTGTCCGATAGCAATATTTGGGACGTCCTAAAACGTACCCCGGGCATTGTCATCGTTAACGATCAACTTACTGTGAACAATACCGGAAATATTGGTATTCTCATTAATGGGCGAAAGGTAAATATTCCTGAAAAAGATGTCATCAACCTACTATCCGGAAGCTCTGCAAGCAATGTGCAAGCCATAGAGGTCATTACTACGCCTCCTGCAAAATATAGTGCAGAAGGAGGGCTACTTATCGATATTAAAATGAAAAACAATCTGGTAGCCGGTTATAACGGAGCCGTCTATAATAGATATACCCAGGGCGTTTTCGCCAAGCACACCTTGGGAACCGACCATTTTTTCAAAGGTAAGAAGACAGATTTCTCCTTTACCTATTCCTTTAGTCAAAATAAAGATTTGATTCGTTATACGGATGTCACCAATTTTTTTGAAAACAACCTTCCCGATGAAATTTGGACGGCGCAACAGAATGTAATCAGTAAGCGGAAACAGCATAACGTCAATGCTTTTTTTGATTATCAGGTCGATGAACGAAACACCATTAGCCTATCTACCATTAATTCCCTTACTCCAAACGTAAATAGATTTTCTTTTTCTGAAACAGATATTGCCGATACTCAAAGAATTTCCAACGGAGGATTTGATACTGCAAACGATTCTGATTTTCATTTGTACAATACATCGCTTTATTTAGATTGGGTGCATAAATTAAAAAAAGAAGGCTCCCAAATTTCCTTCAACACACATTACACCTATTATGATTATGATCGCGACCAAGATATAGATACCGATTTTTTTGATGTAAACGGCACTGTTACGGGCCAAAACGATTTTATAACGCAGTCTGTCCAAAATACAGGGCTTTTTAGCATACAAACAGATTACACCACAAACTTGGGCAGCGCAACCACCTTGGAAACAGGCCTTAGATACGCAGCCATTGCTTCGGATAACACTATTAACCAAGAGGGCTTTGATAGGAACCAACCGGGTATAGACCCAACAGAGGCAGGCGAGTTTGTGTATAACGAGGTTATATCGGCGGCCTACCTAAGTATGAACAACAATTGGGACGATTGGATATTGAATATGGGCCTAAGAGCGGAATATACCGAGACCGAAAGCAGGTTGGATACAGATTCCCAAAGCAACGAGAACAACTATTTAGAGCTGTTCCCATCGCTCTCGTTATTGTATACCTATAAAAAGAAACACGCCTTTAAGCTGAATTATTACAGAAGAATCACCCGGCCCAGGTATAGCTGGTTGAATCCTTTCCAGTATTTTCAGAACAACAATACCGTAGTAGAAGGGAATCCAGAATTATCACCTAGCATTAGCAACTTTATTTCCTTGGCTTATACGTTTAATAGGAACCTTACTTTTAGCCCGTTCTATGAGTTGCGCACCAATGATTTTCTGCAACAGGTAACCCAAGACAACGCTGGAAATCTTTTGCGGTTTATAGCCACCAACCTGGACGAGAATACGAGCTATGGGCTAGATATCATCTATAACAAAGAAATTACCAACAGATGGGCTACCTACCTACTGTTCAATAACTACTATGCGGAGAATATTTTCACGGATTTGGAAACAGGACAATTACAGAATAATAATGCTTGGATCACCCAATTTAGGACCACCCAGAGCTATACTTTTTTAAAGGACAGGAGTTTGTTCGCGGATGCCAGTTTTAGCTATATGTCGCCTACCGTTATAGGAAACTCGAGTAGGGATTCGTACAACCAATTTGGTTTTTATGTGCGTAAAATCTTATGGAACAAAAGCGCTAGTATTTCACTGACGGTCGAAGATATATTTAACCAAGGCAACCTGTTCTTTTCTAGGCAATATCTAAACCAGGACAACTCCTCTTCAGTTAGACAGGAGAACAGGTTGGTGCTGCTGGGCTTCAGATATTCCTTTGGTAATACCAAAATAAGGAATAATAGAAAACGTAAGGATGTAGACGAACGAGATAGAATTTAAAGGGGTACCGTTCAAACCATTAACTCTTTGAATAGCCCAACGACAATTTTCGGAATAGGCACAATACCTACTTGGTTTCCGGTTTTTAAAATTACATCACCAAGATCAACCCGCCACATGTCCCAAGTCTTATCAACAAATAAACGCCGGCCAAAATCATAAACACTTTTCCCGCTTTTCTTTTTCCCTTTGATAAAAGTAGCGCTCCAATAAGCGTTAACAGCAAGGTTGGGCCCAACATAAGTGCAGCAAAGAAATACCAGATGCCGTCAAAATTGGCTTCTAAAGGAATACTTGCGATCACATAAGTATAGTTTAGCATAGCAATTTGTGTTTATGGATTTGAAATTTTGGCGCTAAATGCCCAGATATTATAATGAATGGTAAATAGGAATTTTGAATATCAATAGCCAGATATAAGAACACCACAGGTTCCCAAACTGATCACTAAATAAACTCCTGCCAATATCATAAAAATCTTACCGCCTTTCTTCTTTTCCTTTGTAAAAAGTATAATGCCAATACTTAAAAACAGCAAGGCGGGTCCGAACATGATTAGGGCCAAAATCACTACCAGTCCTTCTAAATTTCCAACTTCCAATATCATAGGGCTTCTTTTTGCAGCTCTTTTAAGCGTTCTATCTTGTCGTCTCTATAAAACAGGTTCATGGTCTCAAAGGGAATTATCTTATAATCCTTGTTTACAATATGCACACACGACTTTTTGATCGCCCTAACATCAAAATTATACGCATCTAAAAATTGCATGATGATAATCCTAAAAAGATTGTCGTACCCCAATTCCGGGGCATCTATCTTTGGTAGGCAACACATTATACTCTTAAGGTTTTCCGATGCTTTTTCTACCGAGTTTCCCGTGCTGAAAAGTTCGATTATCTTACCATGCAATTGTTCGTCCTGTTCGTAAATGATGGTGTTTTTACCTTCGTTCAAAAGATTGTCAGGGTTGATGTAGCGCGTTAACGGGCTTATATCTTCCCCGATTTTTAAGGCGTATGCCATAACCAATGCGTCTGGGTTGCAAGGAACCGGGATAAGGTGGTCAGATGTAAAGATGGGCGACTGTTCTAAAATCCTTCTCCGCACCTCTGTAAGGGTAATCCTGTTTTCGTCTACCTCAAAATTCTCTAAACGCCCAGCTATTTGGGTAGGCTGAAAGGTAACCCCGCGAACGCATTTTTGCTTTAGGGCAAAATCTATGGTGTCGCCTATTTCGTGGTCGTTGAGTCCTTTTTGAAGGGTAACGTCTAAAGTGGTGGAAAGGTTTAATTGGTTAAGGTATTCCAAGGCCTTCAAACGGGAATCTGCCAAATCGGCTCCACATAAGGTCCATGGTACATGGTTGTCCAAAGAATCAAACTGTAGGTAAATCTCAAAATCGGGCGCATAGATGGCCAATCGCTTTGCGAACTCAAAATCCTTGGCAATTTTTATTCCGTTGGTATTGACCATCAAATGCTTAATGGGAAGCGTCTTGGCATAGTCCAAAAGTTCAAAAAACTGCGGGTGTATGGTAGGTTCTCCCCCGCTCAATTGCACCACGTCTGGCTCGCCCTCGTTTTTTACGATGACATCCAGCATTTTTTTCATCTCATCCAAGGTGCGGTGCCTGCGGTAGGTAGGCGATGAACCGGCATAACAGGTTGGGCAGGTAAAGTTGCAGCGATCTGTCATATCTATGACCGTAAGACAGGAGTGTTGCTCGTGTTCCGGGCAAAGTCCGCAATCGTAAGGGCAGCCATAATGGGTTTTGGTATTGAAGGTTTTTGGCAACGTCCCATCATACAGGTTCAAAAGGAAGACTCATCCCTTTAGCAGGATTATGGAAATAGGAATGATTATCACTAAAAACGCATAGATTCCGGCCAAATAAAAGAATACTTTGGCAGCCCTTCGTTTTTCCGCAGCCCTAAAAACCAGCCCAGCAGCAAAACAAGGCCCAAAGGAGCAAAAAGGGTCAATCCCATTAAGAAAAGATCGTAGGACCCAAAGATTCCGATATCGGACATTTGCTACTATTTTTGAGTTGTGCTAAAAGCGTTTTCCATTATTCCGTTTCTTCCTGCCACTCCGCAATAAACAAGTTGGTGTCCCTAGTACCGCCATTGTTTCGGTTGCTGGAAAAAGCCAAATATTTGCCATCATTGGAGAAGACAGGGAAGGCATCGAAGGTTTCGCCATGGGTTACACGTTCCAGATTTTTGCCATCGATATCTATAAAATAAAGGTTAAAGGGAAATCCTTTTTCAGCCTCGAAATTGCTGGAGAACAAAATTTTCTTTCCGGAGGGATGAAAAAACGGACTCCAATTGGCATTACCCAAAAAGGTAAGCTGCCGCAACTCGGAGCCATCCGCATTACAAATAAAGAGTTCCATATCGGTAGGTTCCACCAAACCTTGGGCCAACAAATCTTTATATTCCTTTATCTCTTCTGGGGTTTTGGGGCGCGATGCCCTAAAAATAAGCTGACTACCATCTGGCGAGAAAAATGCACCACCATCATAGCCCAACTCATCCGTTATTTGCTTCACATCACTGCCATCCAAATTCATGGTATAAAGCTCCAAATCGCCACTGCGATCCGAGGTAAACACAATTTTATCGCCCTTAGGAGAAACGGTGGCTTCCGCATCATAGCCTTTTTCATTGGTTAATTGTGCTGTGATATTGCCTTCTAGATCGGCCACAAAAATATCAAAGGAATCATAGACCGGCCAAACGTAGTTCCCGTTCTTGCGCAATGGAACTTCCGGGCACTTGGTATCCACCAAATGTGTAGAACCATACACATAATGTTTGTTGTCCGGCAAGAAATAAGCGCAGGTGGTACGTCCCATTCCAGTACTTACCATAGGTGGCATTTTATCTTTAAAATTCTCCTCAATATTCATCAAGAACATCTGATCGCACTCCATGCCCCAAGCTTCATTATTGGATTGGAATATCATCTGTTTGTCGTCCCAACTCCAATAGGCTTCCGCATTATCTCCACCAAAAGTAATCTGGCGAATGCTCTTGAAATACTTTTCTTCGGGATAAATGAGGGTGTCGCTTCCTGCCATTAAAGATGTGGCCTCTTTGGGGGGTTCAACAACAGGTTTGGTTTCGGATTTACAGCTCCCTACGAGAAAAAGAAGGAACAAAACAAAAGGAATTCTCATTTGATATGTATTTTTGAGTAAAAATAAAGGCTATGGCTCGTATAATTGCATTTTTACTTGTGATTTTTATTATTTCGACTTCTTGTAAAAAAGATGTACCGAAAAAAATAACCCTCCAAGAGGATATTTCCTTCTTAGCCAACGATAGTTTACAAGGTCGAGAAACCGGTACTCCAGAAGAGCTGGTCGCCGCAAACTACATACAGAAACGTATGGAAGGTATTGGCCTAGTGCCCAAAGGAAATGCAGGCACCTACTTTCAGACCTTTACCTTTAAACCCAAGACCGATCCACATTCCAATGCTCAATTTGTATCCGGGGACGGGACCATTACGGGCACGAATGTGATAGGTTATATTGATAATAAGGCCGAAAAAACAGTAATTATAGGCGCGCATTACGATCATTTAGGTCTTGGCGGCGAAGGTTCCCTTTATGCAGAGGGTGATGCCATACACAATGGCGCGGACGACAATGCAAGCGGTGTAGGCATTATGCTGCAATTGGCAGCACGTTTAAAAGACAGCATTAAAGGCAGCAACTATCTTTTTATTGGATTTTCGGGCGAGGAAATGGGTTTGTTGGGCAGTAACTATTTTTCCAAAAATCCGACAATCGATTTTAAAAAGGCCAACTACATGCTAAATATGGATATGGTAGGCCGTTTGCGCGAGGACAAGACCCTTTCCATAACGGGTACGGGTACGGCACCCATTTGGAACCAAGTACTGAATAGCACAAATACCGATTTTAAATTGGTCTTGGGAGAATCCGGTACGGGCCCTAGTGATCATACTTCTTTTTATTTACAAGAAATTCCCGCCCTGCATTTTTTTACGGGCCAACATGAGGATTACCATAAACCAACGGACGATGCCGAAAAACTGAATTATGAGGGTATGAAAATGATTGAGGATTATATCGTGAACATCATTTCCGAATTGGACAACGATCCCAAACTGAGCTTCCGCACTACCAAGAACGAGAGCGAGGAGGTACCCCGCTTTAAGGTAGGACTAGGCGTTATGCCCGATTATCTTTTTGATGGTGAGGGGATGCGGATAGATGGCGTAACCGAAGATAGACCCGCTTATGCAGCAGGATTAAAAAAAGGAGATATTGTCATTCAATTGGGTGACAGTACCGTGGTAGACATGATGAGCTACATGCGCGCCCTATCCGCCTTTGAGGAAGGAAGCACGGCGAAAATTGTGGTGGACAGAGATGGAAAGAAGCTGGAGACGGAGGTAAAATTTTAGTAGATAGCTTAACATGGCACGTAATTACTGGCAAGAGGAATGGAAATAAATTCAATTTGATGATAAGATTGCGGATAACTTTAAATTGGAGATATCCAATTATGGTTGAATTCTAAATTGTAAAGACGCCGAGGAATAACTTGTTAAGAAACAGTACATCAACGGCTATCAGAAATTGCCATTAAAGCAAAAAAGGAACGGGAAATCTATTAGTCGTTACCTACATAGATTAGTGGAAGAGCATTTTTGGACAAAAGGGAGGAGACCAATTCGTCAAAGACATTAATTACGACAAGACAGACAATACTATTCCCAATCTTAAGTGGGCAACGAAAAAAGAGAAAGCAGAACACCAGTTCAACAACCCTATTTATAAAACCACACCCCGTAAACGCACGTAAGCTAAGCTAACGGAGAACAGGATGAAACTTATTAAGCGGAAAATCAACGACCCCAACCGCTGTAACCACATTAAGATGATAGCGAAACAATTTGGTATTTGCGAGATGCAATTGTATTGTGTCAAATCCAGAGAGAATTGGGGCCCGGTCACGGAGTATTAAGTCTCAAATAATTGACATTCTTTACGAACTTGCCTCATGTTCCTCAACATCCTTGGACAAATCCAATCGTCTAAACGTGGGCGATACAAATGCAGTTATACCAACCGTTAATAAGGTCATGGTTCCTCCAAAAACTACCGCAGTTACAGTTCCCATAAGTTTGGCGGTTACGCCACTCTCAAATGCACCCAATTCATTAGAAGATCCCACGAACATAGAATTTACAGAGGCAACCCTGCCCCGCATATTGTCCGGTGTTTTAATCTGTAGAATAGTCTGGCGAATGATCATCGAAACCCCATCTACGGCACCGCTCAAAAACAGGGCCAAAACAGATAACCAGAAATAGGTTGACAAGCCAAACACAATGATACATACCCCAAAAGCGGCTACCGCCCAGAGCAACTTCTTACCCGCCTGTTTGTGTAAGGGAAAACGAGTAGCCCCCAACATGGTAATCGCTGCGCCCACTGCAGGGGCGGCACGTAGAATCCCAAAACCTTCCGAACCCACATGAAGTATATCCTGTGCAAAAATGGGTAATAAGGCCACTGCTCCACCAAAAAGCACTGCGATCATATCCAGCGTCAATGCACCGAAAACCGATTTGGTCTTGATTACAAAATTGAGTCCCTCCTTTAGGCTTTCCAGAATAGGCTCGCCAATTTTTGGATTTAAAATAGGTTTTTTATCAATCTGAAACAATAATATCAACGCCATGACCGAAAACCCAAAAATGACACACATAGACCAATGCACGCCTATAAAACTAATAGAAAAGCCTGCCAAGGCCGGTCCCAAAACCGAGGCCATTTGCCAAGTAGAACTGCTCCAGGTGGCGGCATTGGGGTATAATTTCTTGGGGACCAACAAGGCGATCAAAGAAAAAGTAGTTGGGCCTAAGAAGGCACGCACCAAGCCGCCCAAAAAGACCAAACCATAAATACAATACAAAATACGTTGTGTGTCCCATTTGGTTTCGAGTCCTGGCCAACTTAACAAAAAGAGGCCTAAACTGATGACCGAAAACCCAAGAATACACTTAATCAACAAATTTCGTTTCTCCTTTTGGTCCACAATATGCCCTGCAAAAAGTGCCATCCCCACGGCTGGGATTACTTCCATAAGCCCTATGATTCCCAAGGATAGTGGGTCCTTGGTCATGGTATAGACCTGCCATTCTATGACAATGAACTGCATGGACCATGCGAAGACCATTGCAAATCGCACCCCTAAAAATATATTGAATTCCTTGAAACGTAACGCAGCGTAGGGGTCCACTTGGTTAGCCATTTTCAAAATTGTTCAATTTAATGTACTTCATTTTATATCCTTCAATTTCAATTGTAGACTTACATTGCCCTGCCACTCGTTCTCATCAATGGAAAATACGGCACTAAAGGGTTTCCTACTGGTAACCAAAGGTAGTTTATCGCCAAGATTAAAACCAATACCCGAAATTTTATAGCGATCGTCTTGAACAACCGAGATTTTAAGGTGCGTATCTTCCTGCCCTACACCCTTTGCATAACCGGTATCCACGAGATTTTCGGCCATGAAGGTCGGACTCATATTTCCGGGTCCAAAAGGTGCAAACTGGTGTAGGATACGCATCAGTTTTGGGGTAATATCCTTTAGTTCTATTATGGCATCTACGCTAATTTCGGGTACCAACAATTGTGGGTCAATGGATTCCTTCACTACTTTTTCAAATTGATGTTTGAAATTGGCATACTGATGTTCCAAAAGTGTGAGTCCGGCCGCATATTTATGACCTCCAAACTGTTCTATGTAATCCGAACAGCCTTCCAAGGCATTGTAGACATCAAAGCCTTTTACCGATCGTGCCGATGCAGCCAGCTTATCGCCACTTTTCGTAAAGACCAATGTTGGGCGATAGTAGGTTTCCGTTAAGCGAGATGCTACAATGCCGATAACGCCTTTATGCCAAGTCTCCTTGTACACCACAGAAGTAAAACCTTCTTCTTCCTCGTTTTCCTTGAATCTGGACCAAGGCTTCTTGGGTTATTTCCTGATCCAGACCCCTACGGTCCGTATTGAACTTTTCTATGTCGGCGGCAAATTTTTGGGCCTGCTCAAGATTGGTTTCGGTAAGCAGATTCACGGCGTGTTGGCCATGTTCCATGCGCCCCGCCGCGTTTATTCGAGGGGCAATAATAAAGACGACATCGGTAATGGTCAACTGCGCTTTGTTCACTTGGTCTATAATGGCCTTAAAACCGATTCTTGGTTCTGTGTTGATAACCTTTAAGCCATAAAAAGCTAGTATACGATTCTCTCCGGTTATCGGAACAATGTCCGCACCAATCGCAGTCGCCACCAAATCGAGGTATTGTGTTAGATCGTAGATGGTTTCCCCTTTTCGGGAGCCCAAAGCCTGAATCAACTTAAAACCTACGCCACAGCCGCATAACTCGTCGTAGGGATAATCGCAATCCGTTCTTTTTGGGTCCAAAACGGCAACGGCATCCGGTAATTTTTCACCGGGCCTGTGATGGTCACATATAATAAAATCTACTCCTTTTTCCTTAGCATAAGCCACCTTATCTATCGCTTTGATGCCACAATCCAATGCAATGATCAGGGAAAAACTATTGTCCTCCGCAAAATCGATTCCCTTATAAGAAACCCCATAACCTTCTCCATACCGATCGGGAATATAAGTGGCCACATTAGGATAGTAACGCAACAAATAGGAAGAAACCAAAGCCACCGCCGTTGTCCCGTCAACGTCATAATCTCCAAAAACAAGAATATTTTCGTTATTGGCAATGGCAGCCTCTATTCTATTTACGGCAATGTCCATGTCCTTCATTAAAAAAGGATCATGCAAATCCTCTAGTTGCGGTCTAAAGAATTTTTTTGCTTCTTCGTAGGTGGTAATACCCCTTTGCACCAATAACTGCGCCACAAGACTGTCCACCTGTAAGGCTTTGGCCAAGTGTTCAATTTGTTCTTTCTTCGGTTTTGGTTTTATGGTCCAGCGCATGATGGTTTAAATGCAAATTCAAATTTCAACCTCAAATACAAGATAAAAATCAGATACAAATGTAATACTCAAATACAAATTCAAGTGTCAAAGTTGGTTTTGAAATCAAAACCAATTAAATCAACTTTTGTTCTTAATTATAGTTGCGATAATTCATCTTAGTTGTTCTAGATCATCCAAGAGAGATACTCTCCTAATTTTATCTCCGTAGTTTATTCGAGTAAGAATTTTCAAATTCATTCTAGATTCTTTTAATTCCTTTAAGGCAATCGCAGCTTTGTTTTTAAAATCCTTATCCGTTTACGATCCTTACATTTCTCCAAAGTTAAGTGGGGCTCTTCCAGATGAATGTAAAAGCTGATGTCCACACTACTGACCCGTACAATCGTTCGGAATTTCTCTGCAAAAAATAGCAACATTAGCTGCAAAATTCATCATTCCTTCTTACAGGTCATATGATTTACTGGACATCACATTGTTTTTGAATTTAACTTTTGTATTTGTGTTTTTCTACTTGCGATGAAACACCGTCCTAATATCCAACTCGGCAAATCTTCGGAACATTTCCATAACCCCGCAGTATTTTTCAACAGAGAGATCAACAGCGCGTTGTAGCTTTTCCTCATTAAGGTTGGTACCATGAAAATGGTATTCAATAGTTACTTTGTCATAATATTTAGGATGCTCATCGGTAAGGTTGGCGATGGTCTCTATTTGAAAATCATCTACTTCCAATTTCATTTTTTTGATGAGCATGGCAACATCCAATCCGGAACAGCCTGCGAGTCCGGAGAGCATTAGTGCCTTGGGGCGAAAACCATTACCTTCTCCTCCATCCTCGGGTGCTACATCTATGTTAACCGTGTGTCCGGAAGGGTTGGTGCTTTCAAAGGCCATTCCGCCTTTCCATGTTGTTGTAATATGATTTATTGTCGACATAATTTTTGTGTTTTTGTAGAGGAACAAAAATACAATAATCCAGTTTCATATAGCGTGCAGACGAGATGCGAGTTACACCGCTTCCCCCGTACCTTCCAAATCAAATGAATCAAACTTTCCCAACATGCCTTTCAGAAACTCACTCGACCCACTTAAGCGCAATGCATATTAAAAAGTGCAGACAAAGCCCTACATTCGTATTTCGCACTTTTAACTTCTAAAATTATAACATGGCCTTAGTAAACCCACTTAACGCAAATCATAGTCCCGAAACGGCCGAACTGGCAAAATTCTTTAACGAGACCTTAGGCTTTTGCCCCAATTCGGTACTCACTATGCAACATAGACCAGCCATATCAAAAGCATTTATAAACCTCAACAAGGCCGTTATGGCGAATGAGGGCAGGGTAACATCGGCCTTAAAACGAATGATTGCTTGGGTAAGCAGTAATGCAACAGGCTGCCGCTATTGCCAAGCACATGCCATCCGCGCTGCGGAACGCTATGGTGCAGAGCAAGAACAATTGGACAACATCTGGGAATACCGCACCCACTCCGCCTTCTCTGAAGCGGAACGCGCTGCACTAGATTTTTCATTGGCCGCTTCCCAAGTGCCGAATGGCGTTAATGCTGAAATAAAAAAGCGACTTTATCAACATTGGAACGAAGGGGAAATCGTGGAAATATTGGGCGTTATCTCTCTTTTTGGGTATTTGAATAGATGGAACGACTCCATGGGAACGGCAATTGAAGAAGGTGCCGTTGAAAGTGGCAACCTATATCTAGGAAAGCATGGTTGGGAAAAAGGGAAACATGACGGGAGTAGTTATTAGATTTGAGAGATGGGACCGCTGTCCTTGCTGGATTAATACACAAAGGGAAAGCCGATATAGCCGTAATTACGAATTCACCGTTTTAGTATTTTTACAAGGGCGACACCATTAGATTTTTCGGTATTTCACTAAAAATTTAAATATGTAATCTTTCTTCGTAGACAATAAATTATAGAATTGATTTTTGTGTCTACATTGTAAAAAAATAGCACTTATCAATTCTTGCAACTCATCTTCAAACCATAGATTTTTACAGCTCCAAAAGTGACCCCTAGTAAACCTTTCAACACCTTATTTTTTTTAGTAGCTTTTGCAACATCAGTTTTTCGTTTTATTTTTTTTGATTTTGTATACAAGCCTTGTTTTACCCTAGCTTCAATATACTTTGCGCTTAGTTAGCCACCATTTTTAACAACCAAATAGTCAACATTCCCCAAAAAGTACCCGTAGCCATGCTCAAAATGGCCAATACTATCGCATGTGGCATCCATTTTTTGTTATAGGCGGCGGTTACCGCCGGGGCAGTAGCAATACCTCCAACATTGGCCATACTGGCAATGGGCACCCAAGCCATGTTCACATTAAGCATTTTTGCCACGACCATCATAAATATGAAATGGCCTATAAGCCATAACATCAAAAAACCCAAAAAAGGAAGATTAAAATCTAAGGTTGCCAGTTGCAGTTTTAAGCCTAAAACGGCCATAACGACTATAATTAAAATACCACCTGCTTTTAGTGCAAAGCCATAATTCCATTTGGGGAGCGAATTGCATAGCACTAAACCTACAAGGGATAGTAGTACCACTTTTGCAATAAAGCTGTCTAATAGTGCATTGAACACTACAACTATTCCCAAAAGAATCACCGCGGTTATGACAGGATGAAGGCGTTTACCCGATACTTCCCGTAGGTCTTCTGGTAGGCCAATATCGGTTATATTGAAAATTTTGTTCAACCATGGGCTTTTTTTTATGCTTTGGAACATGAGAATTGTCCAAACATTCACCAATAGATTATCCATGACCAAAACGGTCAAGAATATATTTTCCGGACACTCCACGAGTTCCTTTAGCACCAACTGACTGGTACTGCCGCCGATCCAACTACCTACAATTGGCGGAATTCCCATCCAGTATTGCTCCCCAACCAAAATATCGGCAACTAATGAGCTGTCCGCGAAAACCAAAATAAACAGTACCGGAAAAACGGCAATGAAACAAGATCCCGCAACAAAAACTAAGATTGGATGTGCTCCAATAGATTTCAATTGTCCTAAGGAAAGGCTGCTCATTACCGCAATAATTGCCAAGGGTATAAAATAATCCTTGCTGAACTCGTGTATTTTTGCCTGTGCATAATCTACATTAAGGAGATAGGAAACAATAGCAGGGATAATGTAAGCTAAAAGAATTGCGGGAACCCAATCAAAAACCGATTTGATATACCTGTTTTCCCAACGGTCCAGATAGTATACGGCAACTACCGTAAACATAGTTATGAGCCATGGAGCTACCATTATTCCAAAATACCCAAATGAACAATTCGTGAACCTGAAATAGCCACGGGATTGGTGCTCTTGCCAACTATGATTCCATCTTCGGGCGCCTTATACATCTTAACTACCGTACCAAAGGAGTTTCGCAATACTGCAAGGGTTTCATTTTTTTTTATTTTTTGGTTCAGGTCCACCAGTACATCCAAGTAGCCTCCCTTATCGGTATATATCCAATAAGATTTTGAGCAGACGTTTACTTCCTTGGACAGATGGGCATCCCCTTTTAGATAACCTAGATATAACAGTAGGTTTTGAAGGCCGTCCGCTCCTCTTTTAATCATTTCCTTTTGATATACTTGCGGATTTCCATACTCTACAGTGATTGATTTTACCTCTTTTTCTATGGCAAAGGCCCTCATAGTAAGTCCAGAAGCAGATCCAAAACTTGCCTTGCCCTTATTGGAAACGATAATATCTGGAGACAAGGCTCGGAGCATATTCGCCAAGGTATCGTTTTGCATATCCCCCCTACCGTAAAGGCTATTGGTCCTGCCAAAACTTGCAGTATGTAAGTCTACGTGGTAGTCTAACAAAGGAATTACTTTCTGGCCTATATGGTAGGCCATTTGTTCCGATTGATCTCCATTGGCCTTTCCTGGGAAAATTCGGTTCAGGTCTACGCCGTCTAAAAATTCTCGCTGGTTATTAGCTATGGCCAAAGGATTAAGGCCGGGAATTGCGATAATAGTGCCATGAAGGTTTCCCGCATCTATGGTCTCAAAAAGTTGATGTATGATTGCGATACCGTTTAGCTCATTGCCATGTATACTGGCTGTAATACCTAAAACGGTACCATTCTCGATGCCTTTGGCCACCAAAATGGGGACATTAATCGGGTTTGAAAGATGGTCTTCGGCCAGGGATAGCCAAAGTTTATGAATTTTACCGCCTTCTAGATCCTCTAGGTCTAAGTTAGTCGCTATCGGAATATTGGCCTCCTGTGAAAATAGCGATGCCGTAATAATGAGGGGAGCTAAAAAGATGATAATATGCTTCATGGCGGATACGTTGGTCCGCTAAATATAATCTTTATTTTTTTCCGGCTACAACGATAACGATTTCGCCCTTTGGCGGTTTCTCGGTATAATGCCGCAGTACTTCCTCAATAGTTCCCCGCACCGTTTCTTCATACAACTTTGTGAGTTCCCGCGATACGGATACTTGGCGGTCCGCCCCAAAGTATTCCAAAAAATGCGCAAGTGTTTTAAGGAGTTTGTGAGGAGATTCATAAAAAATGATAGTCCGAGTTTCCTCGGCTAACATTTTCAAACGGGTTTGCCTTCCCTTTTTAGCGGGAAGGAAGCCCTCAAAAACGAACTTATCGTTTGGGAGTCCGCTATTTACCAATGCCGGCACAAAAGCTGTTGCACCCGGCAAACATTCTACTTCTATTCCGTGTTCCAAACAAGCCCTAGTCAATAAGAAACCTGGGTCGGAAATGGCTGGAGTTCCCGCATCTGAAATTAGGGCGATGTTTTCCCCGTCCTCTAACCTTTTTACAATGTTGACTACCGTTTTATGCTCGTTATGCATGTGATGGCTATACATCTGTGTGCCTATCTCAAAATGCTGTAGCAGTTTACCGCTCGTGCGGGTATCCTCTGCAAGTATAAGGTCTACCTCCTTTAATATGCGAATGGCCCTTAGTGTCATATCCTCTAAATTACCAATTGGCGTTGGTACCAAATACAATTTACCCATAGCGTTCATTCGATGATTCTGCACAAAAGTAGTGATACTACAATAGACTTGTAAACAAAAAACCCGACACAACTGCCGGGTTCATTTCAAAAATTTTTAATTCTCTAGTTTACGCGAACCGCCGCGCAATCAGTTCCATGAAACGCATTTCATATTCTTCTTTGCCTTCCCAGTTATTATAATCGGGCTTTACCATATTAGTAATGAAGGAAATAGAACGTTCCTCCGTATCTATGGTACTTAATTGCGAGAGTACCCTATTGTAATCCTCTGTACTGTTCTTGAACAAGTGTTTTACAAAGGCCAACCTATTGTTTAAGTCAACCTTAAGTTCTTTGTTAGAAAAACGTTCGTTCAATGATTTTGGGGTTTCTACCTTCGTTTCCTTGGCAGGCATAAAAATTTCCTTATCGTTCTTCATTAAATCAGGTCTGCCCATGAACTCTTTTAAAACCTCGTCCAAACTTTCGGAACTTGGCATTTCGGAAACCATATGCTTTATGGTATCCATTCCGGGAATAATGATATCCTCTTCATGCGGATTGTTTTCTGGTACAGATGAGTTCGCACTCAAAACGGCATTGGCCATTTTTTCGAATTTCTCTGCAATTACGTTTTTAGAAACATCTACTTGTATATGGTTCAATTCCTCTTCTATAAATTTAAGAACGGCCAATTTTTCATAGAGATTTTTGGCAGCTTCGTACAATGCAGGAATGTCTTTCAAATTCCTGGAAGTAATGATGTCTGTGGACAATCTGATCAATTCCTCTTTTAACTTCTGTTTCATCTTTAACTTTTTCTTTCTATCCAAAGGCCCGTGGCCCCTTCTCAATATACGGCTTTCATTTTAACCTTAAATTCATGTCTTTTCTGACATCAATGTCAAGTTAATTTATATCTGGAAAATAGGCAGTGTTTTTTTAATAACTTTAGCATTCTATTAACCAGAACGAAAAAACGACTTAATTTCGTCTAAAATTACAAAATGTTTCTCGAAAATACAGTTAATCCTAAAGAACAGTTCGGCTGGATAGAAGTGATTGCCGGATCCATGTTTTCCGGAAAGACAGAGGAACTGATCCGTCGCCTAAAACGTGCCCAATTCGCAAAATTAAAGATTGAAATATTTAAACCGATGGTAGATACTCGCTATAATGAAGAAATGGTAGTATCCCACGATGCCAACGAAATACGTTCCACACCAGTACCTGCCGCGGCAAACATTCGCATTTTGGCAGACACCTGTGATGTCATAGGAATAGACGAAGCACAATTTTTTGATGATGAAATTGTAACCGTATGTAACGATTTGGCAAATAAGGGTATACGGGTCATCGTTGCCGGACTGGATATGGATTTCAAAGGAAACCCCTTTGGCCCAATGCCCGCATTAATGGCGACGGCTGAGTATGTGACCAAAGTTCACGCCATTTGCACCCGAACAGGGAATTTGGCCAATTATAGCTTTAGAAAATCCAGTAACGATAAATTGGTCATGCTCGGCGAGACCGAAGAATACGAACCTTTGAGCAGGGGTGCGTTTTACAAGGCAATGTTAAAGGAACGCGTGAAGAAAATAGATGTGACATCCGAAGAACTGGACAACAAAACTAAACGTTCCAATGGCTAAGGCAAGGGAAACGGTTCTTGAGCTGGACTTAAGGGCCTTGGCGCACAACTACCATTATATGCGGTCCAAATTACTTCCGGACACCAAATTTCTATCCGTGGTCAAGGCTTTTGCCTATGGGAGCGATGCGCAGATCATTGCAAAAAAATTAGAGGAATTGGGAACCGATTACTTTGCGGTGGCCTATGCCAGCGAAGGCGTTGTGTTGCGCGATGCCGGTATTACCAAACCCATTTTGGTCCTGCACCCGCAAGAAGTAAGTTTTGACACAATTATAGAGCGTTGTCTAGAACCAAGCATCTACTCCAAAAATATTTTAAACGGCTTTCTGGAAACGGCTAAGAAACATGGCCAGACCAACTATCCCGTACACCTAAAATTCAATACCGGTCTTAACAGGTTGGGATTTAGGCCAGATGAAATAGCCCATGTAGTATCTATCTTGAATGCAACGGATGTCCTGAAAGCGGTGTCGGTCTTCTCACACTTAGCGGCCTCCGAAGATGCGGCGGAAACCAAATTCACAAAACTTCAGATCCGCACGTTCCATAACATTGCACAAGAACTGGATGCTACACTGAAAAATCGCCCATTTAGACATTTGTTAAATACCTCCGGAATTATAAATTATCCGCAGGCACAATATAACATGGTACGCAGCGGCATTGCACTATATGGCTATGGAAACGAAGCTAAAATAGATGCTGAGCTAAAACCGGTTGCCAGTCTCAAAACCATTATTGCACAAATACATCATCTTGGGGCAAACGAGAGCGTAGGATACAACAGAGGTTTTACCGCAAACGGCCCCAGAACTACGGCAACATTGCCCTTAGGCCATGCAGACGGTATTGGCAGACAATACGGAAAGGGTAAAACCTATGTGAGCGTACATGGTAAAAAAGCACCTATTATCGGCAATGTATGTATGGATATGATAATGATCGATATCACAGGAATAGCTTGCGAGGAAGGAGATGAAGTACTTATTTTTGGGGCGGAACTATCCGCCCAAAAATTTGCGGAAACTGCCAAAACCATCTCTTATGAGTTGCTAACAGGTATTTCGCAACGGGTAAAGCGGTCTATTATTTCCTGAAGGGCGTATTAACATTTTATTAGGAAGTCGATATTTTTAGTACCTTTCTCCGAGAATATTAACCATTTTAAAAACACTAGATTATGTTAAAAGAATTTAAGAATTTTATAATGACAGGAAATGTCATTGACCTAGCGGTTGCCGTTATCTTGGCAGGTGCCGTAGGAATGGTCGTTAACGGATTTGTATCCGATATCATGATGCCAATTGTTGGGCATTTTTCCGGCGGTGTGGATTTTGCCGACATGAAAGTTGTTCTAAGCGAAGCTGTTATTGCAGCTGACGGTACGGTAACAAAACCAGAAAATGCCATCATGTACGGTAAATGGGTAAATGCCATTATTAACTTGATCATCGTCGGTTTTGTATTGTTTATGATCGTTAAGGCCTATAATAAAACTAAAACTCCTGTTGAGCCAGCTCCAGAAGTGCCCGCAGGACCTACGGCAGAGGAATTGCTTGCCGAAATAAGGGACGCCCTAAAAAAATAAGTTTAAAAAATATTTTCTGAGTTAAATCAGGACATACCGCTGCACGTGCAGTTTAACTTTAAACCGTTAATAGTTGTTACGCTAACACTATTGACGGTTTTTTTTGAAATAGCAAGTCCAATGACAATTCCCTTCAATGACCTTGCTATTTCCCTCTTTCATAAAACACAAAGATCTAAAAGTTTGCCAAAATTCGAACATGTTTGTGGTTACGGTATTTATAACAATTTGTTATTTTTTTAGTATTTCATCAAATTTTGATGTTTCACCAAACGGTATTACCTATTTTTGCCGCTCAATTTTAATACGCAGAAAATGAAAGTAGCAGTAGTCGGTGCAACAGGCATGGTAGGCGAGGTAATGCTAAAGGTTTTGGCAGAACGAAATTTTCCCATCACGGAACTTATATTGGCCGCTTCAGAGCGCTCGGTAGGTAAAAAACTAGCCTTTAAGGGACAAGAATATACCCTGGTGGGATTGGCCGATGCTGTAGCCAAAAAACCACATATTGCCATTTTTTCGGCTGGAGGCGACACCTCGCTAGAATGGGCACCCAAATTCGCCGAAGCGGGTACTACGGTCATAGACAATTCATCCGCCTGGCGAATGGATGCTTCAAAAAAACTGGTAGTGCCAGAAATCAATGCATACGAGCTAACTGCAGCGGACAAAATTATTGCCAACCCCAACTGCTCCACCATACAATTAGTAATGGTTTTGGCACCATTACATAAAAAGTATAAGATGAAACGAGTGGTCATTTCAACCTATCAGTCCGTATCAGGTACTGGCCTAAAAGCAGTACAACAGCTAGAAAACGAGATTGCGGGGATAAAAGGCGAAATGGCTTATCCGTACCCTATTGGGCGAAATGCCTTGCCACATTGCGATGTTTTTCTAGAAAACGGCTATACCAAGGAAGAAATGAAGCTGGCGCGCGAACCACAAAAAATATTGGACGATCGTTCCTTTTCCATTTCTGCCACGGCGGTGCGTATCCCTACTTCCGGAGGACATTCGGAATCGGTGAACGTAGAATTTTTAAACGATTTTGAATTGAACGAAGTCCGCCGTATTCTAAACGAGACTCCAGGAGTAACCGTTCAAGACAACCCAGAAACCAATACCTATCCCATGCCAATTTATGCCCACGACAAGGATGAGGTTTTTGTAGGCCGAATCCGTAGGGACGAAACCCAACGCAATACATTGAATATGTGGATTGTTGCAGATAACCTTAGAAAAGGAGCTGCGACAAACGCCGTTCAGATAGCAGAGTATTTGGTAGCCAATAAATTGGTATAGTCCTAGGCGTTCGAGAATGTTAAAACCTTCAAAACAGTACTGTTTTGAAGGTTTTTTTATGGTAATTTTGAGCGAAATAATTAATCCCCCATCCATGAAAAACCCAATTGTATCCCTGGCCACCATCCTTACACTAGTCGCTTGCCAAACAGAAACTAAAAAAGAACCTATTTCAGTGAACTATCCTACTACCGCAAAAGTTGATACCGTTGACACCTATTTTGGAACCGAAGTGCAAGACCCGTATCGCTGGTTAGAAGATGACAGAAGCACCGAAACAGAGGCTTGGGTTAGAGAGCAAAACAAAACTACGTTTGGCTATTTGGAGAACATTCCTTTCAGAAACGATATTAAAAAGCGTTTGGAGAAATTATGGAACTACGAGAAATTGGGTTCCCCATTTAAAGAAGGCGATTACACCTATTTTTATAAGAACGATGGATTACAGAACCAATATGTGGTGTACCGTTCAAAGGGCGATACAGAAGCCGAGGTCTTTTTAAATCCCAACACGTTTTCCGAAGATGGCACAACCTCTTTGGCCGGACTTAGTTTTACGAAGGACGGTTCATTAGCAGCCTATTTAATTTCCGAAGGCGGTAGCGATTGGCGAAAGGCCATCGTTATGAATACCGAATCCCGCGAAATTATCGAAGATACTTTAGTAGATATAAAATTCAGCGGAATCTCTTGGAGAGGGAACGAAGGTTTTTATTATTCCAGTTACGATAAACCCGAAGGAAGTGAGCTTTCTGCAAAAACGGACCAGCATAAAGTATATTTCCACAAACTGGGCACGACACAAAAAGACGACGAACTTATTTATGGTGGAACACCCATAGAAAAGCATCGTTATGTCGGCGCAAGTGTAACGGAAGATAATCGCTACTTAGTTATTACGGCCTCGGTATCTACCTCTGGCAATAAATTGTTTATTCGAGATTTAGAAGACCCTAACGGATTGTTGATTACTATTGTGGAGGATACGGAATCCGATAATGATCTCATTGAAAACGTAGGTTCCAAATTATATATTGTCACCGACAGAAACGCTCCAAACAAAAAAATAGTAACAGTTGATGCCAAAAGCCCTGGGCACGAAAACTGGGTAGATTTTATTCCGGAAACCGAAAATGTATTAAGCCCAAATACAGGTGGTGGATACTTTTTTGCGGAGTATATGGTTGATGCCATTTCTAAAGTATTACAATATGATTACCAAGGCAAATTGGTCCGTGAAGTAAAATTACCAGGTGTGGGAAGTGCTGGAGGTTTTGGAGGTAAAAAAGAAGATACCGAATTCTATTTTTCCTTTACCAATTATAACACGCCGGACTCTTCTTACAAATACAATGTGGAGACCGGCGAATATGAACAATATTGGAAACCCGAAATCGATTTTAATCCTGAAGATTACGAATCTACCCAGGTCTTTTATGCGTCCAAGGACGGTACTAAAGTTCCAATGATCATTACGCACAAAAAAGGGCTGGAACTCAATGGTAAAAACCCCACTATCCTTTATGGTTATGGCGGTTTTAATATCAGCCTTACCCCATCCTTTAGCATTGTAAACGCGATATGGATGGAACAAGGCGGTGTGTATGCCGTTCCCAATTTAAGGGGGGGTGGCGAATATGGCAAGAAGTGGCACGATGCAGGCATCAAAACAAAGAAACAGAACGTTTTTGACGATTTTATTGCCGCAGCGGAATACCTTATAGCCCAGAAATACACTTCCAAGGAATATTTGGCAATTAGGGGTGGTTCCAATGGCGGACTCCTCGTTGGTGCCACAATGACACAAAGACCGGATCTAATGCAAGTAGCCTTGCCGGCGGTAGGCGTTTTGGATATGTTGCGCTACCACACCTTTACCGCAGGTGCGGGTTGGGCCTATGATTACGGCACTTCCGAGGATAATGCGGAAATGTTCAACTATATAAAAGGGTACTCTCCCGTACACAACGTTAAGGCAGGCACTTCATACCCAGCTACGATGATAACGACTGGTGATCATGATGATCGCGTGGTTCCTGCACACAGTTTTAAATTTGCGGCGGAACTACAGGAAAAACAAACCGGAAACAATCCTACCCTAATTCGTATTGAAACCAATGCGGGACACGGTGCTGGGACCCCTGTTAGCAAGACCATTGAGCAGTATGCGGATATTTATGGTTTTACACTTTATAACATGGGTTTTAAAGAACTTCCCAATCCATCGGTTTTGAAAGAATTCAAGGAGTAGCAACAAAAAATTGATAATTAAATCATAAATCCGTTCTTTTTTAGAGCGGATTTTTTATATACTACATTCAAACTACAAACTATGCTCAGAGTAGAAAATGTTTCTTACGCCTACGATAAGTGTGTTGTCCTTGAAAACATTGACCTTACTATAGCGAGAGGGGAACATGTGGCTCTGATCGGGGAAAGTGGTTGTGGAAAAAGCACCTTGCTTAAAATCATCTACGGACTACTGGACTTGGAAAAGGGTGCTGTTTTTTGGCAAAACGAAGCCGTGCTGGGACCCGCCTATAATTTGGTTCCCGGAGCGCCGTTTATGAAATATCTATCCCAAGATTTTGATTTGATGCCCTTTATCACGGTCGCCGAAAGCGTTTCCCAATACCTGAGCGTTTTTTATCCCAAAGAGCTACAAGCGAGAACAGCTGAATTATTGGATTTGATCGAGTTGAAGGATTTTGCGCATAAAAAAATAAAGACCTTGAGCGGTGGCCAACAACAACGTGTAGCACTGGCCAGGGTCCTGGCACAAAAGCCTGAAATTTTGCTTTTGGATGAACCTTTTGGACATATAGATAATTTTCTTAAAAATAGCCTACGGAGGAACATCTTTAAATATGCCAAGGACAACGATATTACCTGTGTTGTGGCAACACATGACTGTAATGATGTATTGCCTTTTATGGACAGGATGGTTGTGTTGCGAAACAAAAAAGTTATTGCACAAGGGCGTCCTATGGATTTATATAAGAATCCCAGTAATCTCTATATCGCATCATTATTTGGGGAGGCGAATAGCATCGCCATGTCCCAATTAAAATCTTACGCAAATTCTGACCGAACGATCATTGTATATGCTCATGAACTTAGGGTATCCAATTCCTCTGGGTTGGCGGTTACCGTCAGCGAAAGCTATCCCATGGGAAATTATTACCTCAACATAGGCGATTTAATGAATGGGGATACTATTTTGTTTAATCATCATACCGAACTGCCTAAGGGTAAGGAAGTGTATCTGAACATTTCTTTGGAAACCATTAACCAAAGAATACGATAATTAAAACCCTGCTAATACTTCGAATCCATGGGCATGGCATCACTCAAGTAGGCTTCACTTTTGTTCAATTAAAACAGGGATTGTCGCAATATTTAGAAAGGTACAGCGTTTGGCATTGAAATTTAATTCTAAACGTCATGAAAAAAGTACATTTATTATTGACCATTATTGTGTTCACATTACTACTATTTCCAATATTCCTTAACTAAGACTTTAGAGATAGGCCAATTAACTTGCTCTAGTTGATTTTGCTACTTTTACGTAAAATAGTTTTTTGGACTTCAACCTCATTTTATCGGAACTTCAGTTTAAGGCCATACGCAGCAGTGGCCCAGGCGGGCAGCATGCGAACAAGGTTTCCTCTAAGGTCGAAGTGATTTTTGATCTTGTTAATTCAGCAGGTCTGAACGAGCGAGAAAAAGACCGACTTCAATTAAAACTAAAATCGAAATTATCCAAAAACGGGGTGTTGTTGTTGCAATGCGATGAATCCCGTAGTCAGCATAAAAACAAGGAGCTAGTAACCCAACGATTGTTGAAATTGTTGGAAAACGCATTGATTCTACCTAAAAAAAGAAGACCTTCAAAGCCATCTAGATCATCAATAGAAAAAAGACTTACATCTAAAAAGAAAGCGGCCCTAAAAAAAGCCAATAGGGGTAAACCTCGGTTGGATTAACGAGTTAGGAACAGATTATCCTGTACTATTTTTTCACATTTTTCTTTTGGTGCTCTTTTCTCCTTTTAGACTATTTTTTTGTCTATTGAGGCGGTAATTCGTAAAAGAACTGTGCTTTTTTAATTTGTCCGTTCGCAACTTCATAGACACATAATTCGTCCATTTGTACTCGGCCTCCCTGCTTAAAAGTCACATCACTTGTCATGGGTACCACAAAGTGGTTTCCAGCTACCGTAGGTTCACCCACACTACCACCGTGCATTTCTTGAATAGTACTTTGCCACTCAATAAAACCTTCTAAAATGGCCTGTTTTCCTCTGGTAACCTGTTCCCCAAACGGCAATCCCTCCATTTCTACGCTAACGGCATCATCCGCATATAAATCGTAGGCTTCTGGATATTTGCCTTCCTTGCAAAGGCGCACTAATTTTTTGGCTACTTCTTCTGTTGTCATAATATTATGTATGGATTAGGTTTCCAAAAGGTACAAAAAACAGGGTCTGCCGCTGACTTAAATACATGATAATTAAAGAACTCTCAGAATTTTATTGTTTTTGGACTGAAAAACAAAACTATCCCCTTCCTGTTTTCCCAATAACAATTTCCCTATAGGCGTAGCCAGGGAGATACAGTAAACGATGTGGTTTTCATAGGTACATTCTCCGGCCGAAACAGCAATAAAATAAGAACTGCCGGAGGTGACCACTAAAGTGCCTAAGCCAACACTGGTAGCAATTATCTGCATGGGAACTTTTTGCAACAAAACCTGCATTTTTTCGGCTTCGGCAAGTTGCGCACCAAGCTTTTCCCGCTCCAGTTGTAGCATGGCACGGCCAGTCTCGTGCTTATCGCCAGCACTACTTTTGGTTTCTGAAGTCAGGGCATCTGCTATTGCTTGCGCCTGTATATTTAAGCGATTGAGACGCCCAAAAACAAATACCCTACAATGTTCATGTGCGGCTTCTTTAATACGAAGAAGTGATTCTTTATTCTTCAAGATGGTAGAGATCGGCCATTTTATAAATGAGGAAGTTAACAATTTGTCCGTCTCCCTGCCCGTTAGCTATCATAGTCGCTACTTCCTCCTTATGTTCGGCTTTAAAATAGTCCAGATCGCCGGACTTGTGCTCGCTAAAAATATTCCAAGATTTAAGTCCGCTTAACATAGCTTTATGTGCTTCGTACTTTTTGGCAACTTCCTCTTTACGTTTTTTAAGGTGCTTATCCGTTAAGGATGGATTACTGGCCTCCTGCTCCGTCAACAGTCGATATTCTGAAGAAATACGGGCATCCGCTTTTTCGGCTTCTGTTATGATTTTAAAATAAGCTCTTGAGACCAATGATTGATAGTCCTTTTCAAATAGCGTTTTATTCTTTAGCGTATTAGATTCATCTATAAGGATTCCTTCGTCATCTGCGCTGGCGTACAACTGTTGTTGAGCCTGTTGTTCCAAGGATTTCTCCCAGGCTTTGGATTTTACCATTTCTCTCCAAATTTTGTTGTATTCCCGTTGATAGGACGTTTGCGTAATGGAGCAACTACTAATTGTGGACAATAGTAAACCGAGCAGGGCATACACCCCATAATTTTTAAAACCTTTTTGCATATAGTGTTCTGCTATGTTAACAGCATTTTGTAGCGGACTACAAGGGGTAAGGTTAAGAATTTCCTTAAGGAACTAAAGTGTAGATTTTGTGGGATAGGCAATATAACAAGAAAATACTATGGTTTCCTATTGGGAGGTATTATTTTAAAGAAAAAGTTTTGCAGTAGCTTACAGGGTTTGTGCCAATTGTCTGCCCACCGTAGTCCCAATGGCAACACCCATTCCTCCCAAACGGACGCCACAGGCTACATTGTTGGACAACTGTTTTAGGATGGGTTTCTTTTGATTGCCCACTCCCATGATACCGCTCCATGTATAATCGATTTCAAAAGGGGTGTTGGGTAAAATAACAGTATTTAAAATATCGGTCAATTTATCCTGAACCAATTTAGTGGTGCCGAACTCGGTAGTTTCCTCTGTTTTAAAATCTAGATTTCTTCCACCGCCCAACAAAATCCGGTCATCTATGTTCCTAAAATAATAATAGCCTTCCTGAAGGTGGAAGGTACCTTTGATAGCCAGGTTTTCAATAGGCTTAGTAATGACCACCTGAGCCCTGGCAGGTTGTACGTTTTCCTTGATAAAACTGCCTGCAAAACCATTGGTGGCAATATAAAGCTTGTTGGATTTAAAGGTAAAGGCATCGGTTTCTATGGAAACAGCATCTAGGCCATCTTGAAATGACTTTACCATAACCCCATTTATAATTATGATTCCTGCCGATTGTGCCTTGGCTAGCAACCCTTGCATCATTTTTCCCGTATTTATTTGACCTTCAAAACGATGCGAAATATAGTCGTGTTCTATTCCCTGAAACTTAAACCTATTGGGGGTTACTTTAAACGCCGCTTCCCCAAAAACAGGTTGTAGCAAGTCATTGGCAATATCCAAGCCTGAGATGCATTGTTCAAAGAGTGTTTTATCCTCGTTTAAAAAAATCTCATGCCCCCCATGCAATTGAAAATCGATTCCTGCATCTCCTAAGGTCTCCCTCAGGGCGTTTACGCCATTCCATCGGTCTTGTACCAGTTGCAAAACATCCTCCTGCGAATGTGTATTTAGGTCGGACAATATTTCGGAAATACTTCCAAAACAGGCAAAACCGGCATTCTTAGTGCTCGCCCCATTTGGCAGTAACCCTTTTTCCAAAATAAGTATTTTAGCCTTTGGATGGTGTTTTTGCAGTTGTAAGGCACAATTAAGGCCTACGATGCCGCTACCCACAATGGTAAAATCTATATTGGAAAGCCAAGTTTTATATTCCCAGTAGCTTAGGTTCATAAAAATTAATTTGTTCGCTAATTGTTTTTCGTCTTGGATGCTAAAAGTATAGCATTTTTAGATCGATTATGGGTTTTAGTATGTTGTGAATTATAGTGTGCACCGAAGAAATTTAAACTACATACCTTTTATAAAATATCCGCGACTGTAGATTTGATTCTGTTAGAAATGAACTGGAGCAAAAAATCCGACCAATGGTCGGATTTTTTATTAATCTTTCGGCTCAGGTTCCATCACAAAGTCGTTCATGAAAGCTGTGGTATAGTTCCCGGCCAAATAATCCGGATGGTTCATTAATTGCCTATGAAAAGGAATTGTGGTTTTAACTCCTTCAATCACAAACTCGTCCAGAGCCCGTTTCATCTTATTGATGGCTTCCTCACGTGTTTGCGCAGTGGTAATCAACTTGGCGATCATGGAATCATAATTTGGCGGAATCGTATATCCGCTGTAGACATGCGTATCCATTCGTACCCCATGACCTCCTGGAATATGTAAGGTGGTAATCTTGCCAGGAGAGGGCCTAAAGTTGTTGTACGGATCCTCTGCGTTGATCCTACATTCTATAGAGTGTAACTTGGGAATATAATTTTTTCCGGAGATTGGAACACCTGCGGCTACTAAAATCTGTTCCCTAATCAAGTCATAATCAATTACCTGTTCGGTTATGGGATGTTCCACCTGAATACGGGTGTTCATTTCCATAAAATAAAACTTTCTGTGCTTATCTACTAAAAACTCTATGGTTCCCGCACCTTCATATTTTA
This sequence comes from uncultured Flavobacteriaceae bacterium, assembly GCA_963697395.1. GTDB lineage: Bacteria > Bacteroidota > Bacteroidia > Flavobacteriales > Flavobacteriaceae > Maribacter. The sequence goes on along the minus strand of CAVONX010000029.1, from coordinate 416,385 downwards.
TATACTCAGCTGCTTTTACCGCGGCTTCACCCATGGCTTCGCGCAACTTATCCGTCATAAAGGGGGAAGGCGTTTCCTCCGTTAGTTTTTGGTGCCTTCGCTGTACGGAACAATCGCGCTCGGATAAGTGACAGGCCTTTCCATATTGGTCGCCCACAATCTGAATTTCGATATGCCTAGGCTCCTCAATAAGTTTTTCCATGTACATTGCCCCATTGCCAAATGCGGCAGATGCTTCCTGTACGGCACTATTATAAAGGTCTTCCATCTGCTCCTCCTTCCAAACGGCACGCATTCCTTTACCACCACCGCCGGCCGTAGCTTTTATCATTACGGGATAGCCCATCTTTTTGGCTATTTTTTTGGCATCGGCCACATCTTTAAGTAAACCATCCGATCCCGGAACACAAGGCACACCGGCTTCTTTCATGGTAGCCTTGGCCGTTGCCTTATCTCCCATCTTATCTATTTGGTCTCCAGAGGCACCAATAAACTTTATATCGTGTTCCGCACAGATCCTTGAAAATTTGGAATTTTCGGAAAGAAATCCGTATCCAGGATGTATAGCATCTGCATTGGTAATTTCCGCTGCCGCAATTATATTGGGTATTTTAAGGTAGGATTCGCTGCTTGCCGCTGGGCCGATACACACGGCCTCATCTGCAAAGCGTACATGTAGACTTTCCTCGTCTGCCTTGGAATATACAGCTACTGTCTTGATTCCCATTTCCTTACAAGTACGTATAACACGTAGTGCAATCTCTCCCCTATTTGCTATTAGTATTTTTTTGAACATATTTTTTTAGTTTAAGAGTTTATGGTTTAAGAGTTCATTTGTCTAAGTGCCGAGGCATTAAACTACAAACTGTAAAACTTCTAAACTTAAAATTATGATGGGTCTACCAAGAATAAGGGCTGGTCGAATTCTACAGGAGAAGAATCTTCTACCAATACCTTAACTATCTTACCCGAAACTTCGGATTCTATATCGTTAAATAATTTCATAGCTTCAATGACACATAGCACGTCCCCTTTCGCAATGCTATCCCCAACTTCAACGAACAAGGGTTTGTCCGGAGCCGGCTTTCTGTAAAATGTGCCGATGATGGGCGATTTTATAGTGATGTATTTAGCGTCTTCCGAAGCCTTTTCCTTGGCAGCTACTGGTGGCTCAGCTGCTTCGTTCGATACAGGTGCAGCCATAGTTGGTTGCATTTGTGCCTGGGTCATTGGAACGGATTGCACGTAGGTAGTTTCGTTAGCTGCAAGACTACCTGTACGGATGGTTATCTTGATATCGTCCGTTTCTAGTTTTACTTCACTAGCCCCGGATTTGGCTACGAATTTAATCAGGCTTTGAATTTCTTTAATATCCATAGTAAAATATGATTTGATAGTGGTTTAATTAGTTATAGGCCCATTTTAAATAAATTGAACCCCAAGTGAATCCGCCACCAAATGCAGCGAATACCAAATTGTCGCCTTTTTTTAAATGCTTCTCGTAATCATGAAGCAGTAAAGGTAAGGTTCCGGAAGTTGTATTCCCGTAACGTTGAATGTTCATCATTACTTTAGAATGGTCTAGACCCATTCTGTTAGCGGTAGCGTCTATGATTCGTTTGTTGGCTTGATGCGGTACCAACCATGCGACATCCGAACCATCAAGGTTGTTGCGCTTCATTATCCGTTCCGCAACATCGGCCATATTGGAAACAGCAAATTTGAAAACCGTTTTCCCCTCCTGAAATATGTAGTGCTTTTTGTTTTTCACCGATTCCTCAGTCGCAGGCATTAAAGAACCTCCGCCTTCCATGCCTAGGAACTCTCTTCCGGAACCATCGGCACGTAAGTATTCATCCTGTAATCCAAGCCCTTCTGTATTAGGTTCAAAAAGTACCGCACCGGCGCCGTCTCCAAAAATTATACAGGTAGTTCTATCGGTATAATCCAATATGGATGACATTTTATCCGCTCCGATCAGCAATATTTTCTTGTATCGCCCACTTTCTATGTAAGCTGCCACGGTAGACATCCCAAAAAGAAAACTAGAGCATGCCGCTAATAAATCGTAGGCAAAGGCATTTTTTGCCCCTATTTCAGAGGCTACAAAAGCAGCGGTTGACGCAACCATACTATCTGGTGTAGCTGTCGCCACAATAATTAAATCTATTTCGTCTACAGCTACGTTCGCTTTTTCGATAAGATCATTGGCAGCTTTTATAGCTAAGTAAGATGTTCCCTCGCCCTCCTCCTTTTTTAGAACCCTTCTTTCTTTTATACCGGTTCTGCTGGTGATCCATTCATCATTGGTATCCACCATGCCCTCAAGCATTTTATTGGTTAAGACAAATCGGGGAACATAGCCTCCCACAGCGGTAATAGCTGCTGTTATTTTGCTCATATTTAAATTACTTTTCAATAAAAAACGTTCAAAAACACGTCAAAAGTCGTGAAAATTAAGGATTTTCAATGACTTTTTACTTAAAAGAACGCGTTTTTAAAAAAATACCATGGTGGAATTAGGCTAATGAAGTCGGAAAAGTGATGTAGTTGGATTGCAAAGAAATCCTTTGAAAACGAAAAAAACTCCCTACCTAAATGTAAGGTGGGAGTTATTTATTTGTAAGCGCAAGAATTATGCCTCTACTTCTTCTGCTTTATCAATCAACACTTGGCCTCTGTAGTATAACTTCCCTTCGTGCCAGTGTGCTCTGTGAAACAAGTGCATTTCTCCAGTAGTGGAGTCAGTGGCCAATGTTGGTGCAACCGCTTTGTAATGTGTTCTTCTCTTATCTCTCCTTGTTTTGGAAATTTTTCTTTTAGGATGTGCCATTATAAAACTTTATTTATCCGTTAATAGTTTTTTCAATTCGTCCCATCTAGGGTCAACTTCTTCTTTGTTTTCTTCTTTTACTTTGGGTTGAAGCTGTTGGAGTTTATCCAAAACTTCCGACTTTAAACTGCCATCTTCAATACCTGGGTGTACTCTCTTTTGCGGTACTGCCAGTACACACATTTCATAAATGAACTGTGACACATTCATCTGATGCTCACCATGAGGAAGTATAAGTATCTCATCGTCCTCATCGTTGTATTCCTCTCCAAACTTAACCACTATGTGTAAATCCGCTAGAATATCCTGGTCATAGGGTTCGCTAGTAATATCACAATCCACGTTTACGCTGCCAGATGCTTCAAAACCCAGCTCCATCATCGTAGAAGTCTTGTTCAATACCACCTCTACGGTAATATTGGCGTCATTAAAATCGTCGTACTCAAAAGAATCAAAGAACGTATTGTCAATTTCAAAATTAAAGTTGTGTTTTCCTTGCTTCAATCCAGAGAAAGGAATAGTATACTCCTTTTGCTTCATCATGTACAACTTAAATTATAAATAATTACCTTAAAAGGCGGGTGCAAAGATACTATTATTTTGATAATTGCCAATAGTTATCAACTATTTATCTTTATAACTTTTGGCGTACTCCGCAAACTCAAGTGAAACTATAAAACAGTTGAAAATTAACTCCTTTTGCGCTGGCCTATTTATCAAATCTTAATAGATAAATACACTAAAAATGAATCAAATTTAGATTCTTTCCCGTTATATATCCTGACTACTGCTTTAAGGAATATTCAGGTGTACGAAAATAGGTTAGGCTACCGTTTTATGCGCTGCTTTTTAAGTACATTTTCCGTAAGCTCTTGATATTCAGTTCTATTCTTAAAAATATTGATTGCGGTAAAAACAGCTTCCTTAAAGGAGCTATGGTCCGCTTTTCCCTGTCCTGCGATTTCATAGGCCGTACCGTGATCCGGTGAGGTTCTTATTTTGCTCAAGCCTGCCGTAAAGTTGACGCCTTTTCCAAAAGATAAGGTCTTGAACGGAATAAGCCCTTGGTCGTGATATGCCGCCAGAATAGCATCGAATTTTTTATAACCGTCAGAGCCAAAAAAACTATCTGCAGAGTAGGGGCCATAAACCAAATGTCCGTTATTGGCCATTTCCCTGATCACAGGCTTCAAAACTTCCTCCTCTTCTTTTCCAATTACCCCGTTGTCCCCACTGTGCGGGTTAATACCCAAAAGCGCAATCTTAGGTTTACGGACACCAAAATCCATAGTGAGCGATTTTTCTATCGTATTCACCTTGTCCCTTATAAGTCTTGGAATAATGTTGGAGGCTACGTCCTTTACCGCCACGTGATCTGTAAGCAGACCAACTTTTAGACTATCGGTTACCATGAACATTAAACTATCGCCTTCGAATTCTTGGGCCAGATAATCGGTATGGCCAGGGAATTTAAAGTCTTCGGATTGGATGTTGTTTTTGTTGATGGGCGCCGTAACCAAGACATCTATGGCACCCTCTTTTAAGGCTGCAACAGCTGCTTTTAATGATTGGATCGCGAAACGGCCAGCCTCCTCTGTTGCCTCTCCAAACCGTATATTGGGCACTTCTTTCCAAACATTTACAATATTTACCTTACCATCTATAGCTTTTGAAGCATCTGGAACACCGTTAAAAACAATGGTCATGTCCAATACCTTCATTTGGTGGGAAATGGTTTTGTTGGAAGCGAAAATTATAGGTGTACAAAAATCCAGCATTCTACTATCCTCAAATGTTTTTAGAATTACCTCGCACCCAATACCGTTAAGATCTCCGACTGAAATCCCTAACCTAATTTTCCCTTTTTCCTCCATGATAATCTTTACCTTTACAATCGAAATTCAATTCACAAAACTACTTAATTAAAACGATACATGTTTACTGGTATTATTGAAACCTTGGGAGAAGTTGTTGGTTTGGAGTCCAAGGCCACCAATCTTGACATTACTATAAAAGCGAGTATAACAGCTGAACTAAAAATAGATCAAAGTGTTGCCCATAACGGTGTTTGCTTAACCGTGGTAGCCATAAATGGGGATACTTATAAGGTTACTGCTATAGCCGAAACCCTGCAAAAAACGAATCTCACCGAGCTGTGCGTGGGAGATAAAGTAAATTTGGAACGTGCCATGATATTAGGTTCGCGTTTAGACGGACATATAGTCCAAGGTCATGTAGACCAAACTGGAGTTTGTACGCAGGTAGAAGAAAAAGACGGAAGCTGGTTTTTTTCCTTTGAATATGATGCCAAGACGGGGAACCCGACCATTGAAAAAGGTTCCATAACCATTGATGGTACAAGTCTTACCGTCGTAAATTCAGGAATTAATACGTTTCAAGTCGCAATTATTCCGTATACCTATGAGCATACGAGATTCAATTCCTATAAAAAAGGGACCACGGTGAATTTGGAGTTTGATGTGATAGGGAAGTATGTGGCGAAGTTAATGTCCTACACTGAGCCTTCCCAAGAAGGAGGGTAAATCTCTGCTATTCAAAAAAATATTTTTCCCTTAGGAGAGAAGATTTTAGTAGCGTTGACTACTCCTCAAAAAAACCAATAGAAGACCCGATCCAAGTTTCTACGGTGTTATGCGAAACATTGATCAGGTCGCCTTTGCTCATGCGCGCAAGATTTGTAACCGGTTTTAAGCGATTGTTCTTCTCATCCCAAATATAAAGGATACGTATTTCTCCCTTGGAATTTTTATCCGATTTCGTTTTTATGGCCGATGCGTAAGTTACCTTTTCTTGAAGGATATAATTCTGTTTATCAGAAATAAGAGCAATTTTTTCTTCCGTTGGATGTAGGTCTATTCCCAAGCCAGCAAAAGAAAATAAAGGCTTTAATACATAATCTTTTAGATTGATGTCCGAGGGAAAATCATTCAAATAGAAAGAGTTTGGAATGTTTTTGTGCTTTAATCTTGGCATCACACATTTAGAAATCATAAAAAACCAATCCGGATGCGTTACCCACTCCACCTCTACGTCATCATTAAGGTTAAATTCGGTTTTTAAGTCGGTCGTACGCTCAATTTCATCAAAAATAACCCTGTTGTATATTCTTTTTATCTGGGTCTTTACACCCTCCTTATCGTAAAATAGCTTTTTGCCTTCCTTGGTTATTTTGGTCATGCAAACGACTTCGATTCCCAAAGCTTTTTTTGTAGCCCAAAAATCGATTCGGGTTTTTTGCTTTTCAGGATAGATTTCCATCAAAATAACATGCTCAGGCTTCTCATTGGCAATAATGACATCGCGTACTTCCTTTATATAGTGCGCTTCGTCCAAGCCACTAAAGAAATAATCAAATCCCTCTTTTGGCATGGCCGGATAGTTGTTCAAAAAAGCTTTTCCTAAAAAAGGCTGATAGAAAAACAGGGTCGGGAAGGCCTGTAGCTCTATTAATTGTGGTGTAATCCCGCCTTTGCGGTCTTCACAAAGTCCAAAATCGATGGCCAAAAAATGTGGTTTTCCTATTTTGGACGGTGATTGTATGTGCTTGGGCACAAATTGTTCACGTATTTGCCCAAAATCCAATTGCCCCAATTGTTCTATGATACTATCACAGGCATCAAAAATTTCTTCCTTTACTTGTTTGCTGATAAAAATCGGGGTTTCGGACAAACGGAAAGCGGTTCCCTCGCCATAAGTAGCTACAATTTCCTTTTTCAGGTTCTCGTAATAATCTTCCTTAAAACCTGCATTGAACTGTTCCCTGATTTTAGAGATCATACCATTTGAAATTTAGTTTGTTCAATAGCTTCCGCGGCCAACCTTAAAAATCTTGGGATAATCACAGCATTTGTCTTCATGATCTTATCGTCATCATTAAGATGCTCCAACATGTTTTTGTACTTCTTTTTTCCATGTTTTTTAATGACCAATGCCTTTTTATCCTCTTTTTCAAAATACATGGTCATACCCTCGGCGTCCGCTTCTGGATGAAATTGCGTACCAAAGATTTCATTGGAAAAACGTATGGCCATTACGGCCCGCTCCAAAGGCACGTTAGGCCTGTCTTTTTCAACACACAACACTTTGCCGTCCAAGCTGTCCAATTTCCATTCTTTAGGCCCAATTACTTGATAGTCCCTAGAATCTACGGCATAAAAAGGCTCGTCCAAGTCTTTGAACAACACTTCGTGTTCTCCGCTTATAGTCTTGTGCATAGGCAAAACACCAAAAGAGGTAGACCTTCGTTTGGTCACTTTGGCCAAATCCCAATGCAGACAGGCCAGTTGAAAAGAATGGCAAATCAAAAAAAGATGTTTTTTATTCGGTTTTGAAAGGTTGTGCACTAAAACCGCATCCAGAAAATCGAAATAGGGTTTCTCCCAATCGTCTCCCATGACCAATGGTGCTCCCGGACCGCCGGAAGATATGAAAATATCATAATCCTCTATTTTTGGAACCTCTGTTTTTACGCGCACATCAAATATGTCATAACTGCCATCGATTTCCTTTTGACCCAGAAATTGGCTAACCAATAGCTTTATACATCGCATACCCTCGTTGGGATGCCCATCGTTCATATCCAAAATCGCAATTTTATACTTTGTATCCATCCTATACTATTACTTTCGAAACTAACGTAAAAAATAGCGTTTACGTTTATTTGCGCTTAAAAATTATAAGCCTTTCCGCGTTTGGGCCACTACGTATTCCATTACTTTTTTAAGATCTTTGGTTTCCTCATAGACTTTTAGTTGCCTATCCGCTCCCGAGCCTTGTTCCAGCATTTGGTACACATAGTTTACTTCTGTCCGGCAGCCTAGTTCGTCTACGACATCATCAATAAACTCCAAGAGTTCGTTGATCAAGGTAGGAAAAGCAACTTCTTCCTGTCTTCCAAAATCTATAAGTTTGGCATCTACGCCCCAACGGGCCGCACGCCATTTATTTTCATTAATCAGAATACGCCTGTAAGACCTAAAGCTTTGGTTTTTTTGGTGCAGCTTGCTCAGTTTTGCAATAATACATTGCATGAGTGCGGCAATGCAGATAACCTCATCAACGGTCATGATCATATCGCATATCCTGAATTCTACCGTAGGATAGAAGGGATGTAGGCGAATGTCCCACCATATTTTTTTACCGTTATCTATGCAATTGGTCTTCACCAAAAGATTTACGAACTCATCGTACTCGGATACGCTTGCAAAGTAGGGCGGGATACCTGTTCTGGGAAACTTGTCAAAAATCTTGGAACGGAACGATTTAAAACCCGTTTCCCTACCTTCCCAAAAGGGGGAATTTGTGGACAGGGCATATAAATGCGGTAGAAAATAGCGCGCCACATTCATTATCTGCAGGCCTTCTTCTCTGCTAGGAATGGCTACATGCACATGCATGCCAAAGATGAGGTTGGATCGCGCCACATCTTTCATTTCGGCTATAAGAAGGTCGTACCTAGGATTAGGTGTGATTAACTGTTCGCTCCAATGAGAGTACGGGTGTGTGCCGGCAGCGGCCACCTCTAGCCCTTCCTTTGAGGCCAAATCAAATATCTGTTGCCTTAGATAGGATACCTCGTCTCTCGCCTGGCCAATGTTCTCACAAATATTAGTGCCCATCTCTACCATGGACTGGTGCATTTCCTCCTTAATCCGCTCCTTTAAAAAGACCTTCCCTCCATCTATAATTTTGGACATCTGGGAATGCAGTTTTAAGCTTTCGCTATCCAAAATTTGAAATTCCTCCTCAATTCCCAGCGTGAATTTATGCATTGCGATGTGTTCTTTTAATGTAGTTATCTATTTAGTTTTCTTTGGAGCAGCCTTGGTTTTAGTAACGGTTTTTTTAGGTGCGGCTTTCTTTGCCTCTATAGTCGGCTTTTTTGAGGAAACTACCTTATTGGCCCTAGCTTTCTTAACAGTTACTTTTTCGACAATTTTTTCATTGGCAACTGGGGATTTCTTTGCAGGTTTCACGGCTTTTTTAACTGTAACGGGCTTGGCTTTTGAAGTGGTCTCTTTTGCTGTTGCTACTTTTCTGATTACCGTCTTCTTGGCCTGTGCAGCTGTTTTTAGCGATACCTTTTTTGTTGTTGGTTTAACCGGATTGGTAGCATTTGCCAAGAAAGATCCCCAAGAAGTATTGTTGTTCTTTGGTTTATGTGCCTTTGCCTTTTCAATAGCCAATTTTGCCGAATGTTCCACAATCCAGTCAAAATTTGCCTGTCCTACAGAATTGATATCTGCATCCGGGGCTGGGTTACAAAAATCTATGGCGTAAGGGATACCGTTACGAATGGCAAACTCTACCGTATTAAAGTCATAGCCCAAAGCCTTGTTGAGTTTTAAGGTATAATCCGTAATAGTTTTCATGAGTTTTGCGTGCTCTGTACCAGTTGTTTTAGGCTCTGTAGCGTAACGCGCGTGAAATTCGTTCCGTGGCTCGTACGGCATAATGTGCACGTATTTTTGACCCAAACAGTACACCCTGTAGTAATCGTCAAAAACAATTTCTTCCTGAAGAAGCATAACCAATTGCCCAGTTTCCTCCAAACATTCAAACAGGCTATCGGCGCTTTCCACTTTGTAAACGTTTTTCCAACCACCGCCATCATGTGGTTTCATATAGGCAGGAAAGCCAATGTAATTGAACATATACTCCCAATCCAAAGGCGCCTTTAGGTTCCTGAAAGAGGTCTCTGACGTGTCGTCGGGGCGTTCCTTAGAGGGCAAAAGCACGGTTTTCGGAACTGGAATGCCCAATTCCATGGCCAAACAGTTGTTGAAGAATTTTTCATCGGCACTCCACCAAAAAGGATTGTTAATGACAGCTGTTCCCATCAATGAAGCGTTTTTAAGATACGCACGATAGAACGGTACACTTTGAGAAATACGGTCAAAAATTACATGGTACCCATAATCTATACCTTGTTGCAATTTATCGATTTGAACCGCTTCAGCAATAATTTTGCCCTCGCCCAATTCGTTTACCTTATTTATAAATGCCCATGGGAAAGTGTCTTCCATTCCAAATAAAATACCTACTTTTTTTACCATAATTTTTTACTTTTTATCATTCCCGAAATTACGGGAATCTTTATTTTTGTTATAATTATTAATTTTACTTTACCCTAATTAAAATGGGAACTACTCTTTGGCTATAATCACCGTGCCATTGCTTCAAAAGTATTTTCCCAAATATTCGGGAAACATCATTTTCCACAAAGGCCAATCATGGTCTTGCCATTTTTTCTCATCGTACCAATGCGCTATTCCCTTCCTTTTTAAAATTCCGGACATATGTTTGTTCTTATCCAAGCAAATATCCCAATCAGAAGTGCCCAAGACAATCTTCATGTGATTATATTTCCAGCCCTCTTCATTTTCCATATACTCGGCCGGACAATTAAAATAAATACGCATATCTTCTGAATACGGAGTCATATTCCTGATGCTGAACGCGGCACTCATAGCAATTAAGTGAGAAACCACATCCGGAAAGCGAAATGCTGTATTTGCGGCATGAAAGCCCCCAAAACTTACCCCAGCGACAGCTATTCTATGTGTGTTACATTCCCTTTGGATATACGGGATAAGTTCTTGCTTTAAAAACTGCATATACAGTTCGTAATTATGAATTTTGGTTTCCGAATCCATGTAATCATCATAAAAGGAGAGCATATCTATAGTCTCTACATTATAAAGCTTTACCCTGCCTTCTTCAACCAAGTGTCTTACGGAAGCATTTAGACGAAAATCCGAGTTCTGCGTGTATTGTCCTCCAGAGGATGGGAACATTAAAATAGGGTGTCCCCAATGTCCAATAACCTCTACCATAACATTGCGACCAAGGGTATTGGAATAATACGGTACATGTTCAGTTTTTGCCATATATTAAATTTATCCAAACAGATTAACAATCAACTATTTAGGGCGCGCAAAAGTAATTTAATTTTCAATAGAACAAATTTAATTTTTCACTTATCGTTATACTTGCACTCGCTTACCGTAATATATGAAATTTAAAATAGATTTTATTAGTGCAAAAGGTCATTTCTATTCAAAGAATTTGAATAGAAATGTAGTGTTCCGTTTTGTGGCTCCCGGAAACTATAGACAAAGTGAAATTCCCTACCCGGTACTTTTAATGAACGATGGCCAGGATTACCAAGCTATGAAACTTGAAAACACTTTAAATCAAGCTTTTAACGATAAGGGTCTGACTCCCTTTTGTTACGTTGGTATTGAATGTAACGATAATAGAATAAATGAATACGGAACGGCTGGTCTTCCGGATTTTAAGAACAGGGGCAACAAGGCGGCCGCCTATTCCAAGTTTATTATGGAAGAATTTATTCCTTTTTTGAAGACAGAATTTAAAGTGTCCAAAAATCATAAAAACTGGGTGTATTGTGGAATGTCCCTTGGCGGAATATCGGCTTTTGATATCGCTTATAGACATCCGCACCTGTTTAACAAGGCAGGGGTTTTTAGCGGTTCTTTTTGGTGGCGAAAGAAAGCTTATGTTAAGGGCGATATTTTAGACCGAAGTCGCATCGTATTGGACATCATTAAAAACAGGAATTACGTTGCCGGACAAAAATTTTGGTTTCAATGTGGTACGGAAGATGAAACCGCAGACCGAAACAACAACGGTATTATCGATGCTATTGATGATACCTTGGATGTTATTAAAGAATTGGAAAAAAAAGGATATTCCTACCCGGGTGACATTACCTATTTAGAGATCAAAGGAGGAAAACACGATCTGCCAACCTGGGGGAATGCGTTTCCCGATTTTTTGAAATGGGCCTTTAAAAAAGTTTAAGAACCTTCTATCTCGTCCATTCATAGCTTTTCAACACCTCCAAGGTCGTGTATTCGAGTGCCTTTTCATGCGTAGCCTCTAACACTATTTTAGGCGCTTTACCCACTTTAACGGCCTCTAACCACCTCATAATGCATAAGCACCATTTGTCCCCTTCAACCAAGCCTGGAAAAGACCATTGTGGTATAGGAGTGGATAGGTCGTTTCCTCTAGATTTTGTGTAGTTCAAAAAATCATTGGTCATGATGGCGCACACTACGTGTGTCCCGTAGTCCTCTTCTCCTGTCTTACAGAAGCCGTCGCGGTAAAAACCTGTTTTAGGTTCAAAACAACAGGAACACAATGATGTACCCAAAACATTTTTTGGCAGTATTTGCGTTGTGTTGAATAGTAATATCATTGCTGTTTTATATTTTTATAACCTGGCTATCCAAGCATTGTAAAAATCGACTATTTCAAAAACATAGTTTATTTCTTTTTTCTGAATTTTCTGGACCAGTTCCGGGCAGTCGCTAAAAAGAGATGCCAATCTTTTCCTTTTTAATCCAAAAATACCTTGGGTAACGCGTATCAAAGGGTTATTATCCCCTTTCTGAAGATAATCTATATCTTGGACCAGTTGTTCTCCCTGTTCTTGAAAGTCATAGATGTAATGCGAAACCGGACCTTCGGATACTACCCTCAGAAATTCATATTCCCCGTCCAACAATAGCGTTCTGTACAGGGAATCTCCCTTTTTGTAAGACCGCAGATGCTTAGGGGCGTAACGCTTTTTTAAACCCTTGCCTTTAAATTTTATCTTTTCGCGGATCCCTCCAAAAGGTCCAAGCCTAAAATTGCTTACCTGTCCAAATACAGTATCGTTCTTTAAGCGAACAATATAACCATCTTGATAATCCTCCTGTCCCAAAACGTAAGGAATACTACCAAAAACCTGTAATGAAAGGGCTAAAATGAATTTAAATGTAACAAAATGCCGTAAAGTCATACCTTTATGAATATGCCTTTTTGGTACAAGAAATATGCCAAAAGGCAATAAAACAAAACTACCGTTACCGCGTATAATAAGGACGAAAATTGCATTGAAATCATATCATGAACAAAGATATTCTGGAAAAGCCATCCGTGCAGGGAGAAATCCCCAATTTTTATCTGGCCCATAATTTTGGCAATAAAACTAGAAAGAAAGTAAACGATAATCGCGTTGGCTCCGGCATATCTGAATAAACTACCAAACTGTATTTTTCTCACATCCGTGATGTAATAAATAAGGGCCAATATCAGATTTGCCCACCCCGCTGTAACCAGAACGAAACTGCTTGTCCACAAAGCCTTATTGATAGGGAAAACTAAGTCCCATATATGTCCTATAATCAATAGGCTTCCCCCAATACCTACTAAAATAGTAGCTTTTTTTACCTGTGAGGAGCTCAATATCAAGCCTGTAAAAACACCCAATAAGGCACTGGCAATGGAAGGAACCGTGCTTAATAGCCCTTCTGGATCATAATCTGCCTTATAGTTGTGAGTTCCAAACACCTTCACATCCAACCAATTCGCCAAGTTATTCGGTGCCCTCTCCAAGGTTGATTCTAATCCATTAACGGGTACCAAAGTCATCAACAACCAATATCCCAAAAGCAGGGCTATGGTAATCCCTACAAGTGTTTTCCAATGTAAATTGATAAAAAGAATAGCGGCAAAAAAGAATACGACACCAATACGTTGCAAGACGCCAGGAAAACGGATGTCAGTAAAGTCTTTAAAGAAAGGAAAACTAATGGTGAAAGCACCTAAAAAGAGTCCAAGTCCAATTAGTTTAAGACTTCTTATGGTAATCTTTTTATAGACCCCTGCATTAATTGTCTTGTTTTGATAGGAGAATGCTATAGAAGTGCCCACAATAAACAGAAAGAAGGGAAACACTAAATCTGTCGGAGTATAACCATGCCAATCTGCATGCAACAATGGCGCATAGACACTGGACCATGTCCCAGGCGTATTGACCAATATCATAAGGATAATGGTCATGCCCCTAAAAATATCGACAGCAAGAATCCTATCCTTCATTATTAAAGTAGATTGCCTTTTAAACGATTCCAAGCCTTGATAAGTAAAAAAGCGGATACTGCTGAAATAGCAGTTAAAACAAGTGCAGATGTTGTTTTTCCGTATATCCAGTATCCTGTAGCAAACATGATGGAATATATCAACACAACGCCCAATACCATTGCCGTAATTCCGGCGGGAACGCTCCATTTTTCTTTTGTGTTCACAATCTCCACATTATCTTCTTTAGCCTTCCCTACCACTTTGGCCCATCCAGGACCACCTGGCTGAATCCTTCTGTAAAAGCTTCGTAATACTTCATCCGATTCCGGCTTGGTCATTAAAGTTACCATCATCCAAATGGCTGTAGTGACTACAACAATAAAGGGATAATTGGCCCAATCCGGAAAAACACCTGTTGCGGAATCGAAGAGGATATCTCCTAAGCTTGTTTTTGCCAAGGTAATAACCAGAATACCGGAGGCGAACATGGCCGTAATCTCGCTCCACGCATTGATACGCCACCAAAACCAGCGTAAAATAAAGACCAATCCTGTACCTGCACCAAATTGTATCAATAGATCAAATACCTCAAAGGCATTTTGTAAGGTTAAGGCGAACAAGGCACTAAGCACCATCAGAACCACTGTTGATATTCTTCCAACTGCTACCATTTGTTTTTCGGTTGCATCCGGATTTATCTGTCGTTTGTAAAAATCAAAAACGATATAGGAAGAGCCCCAATTTAATTGGGTGGAAATTGTACTCATATAAGCCGCTATCAAAGAAGCAAGTACCACCCCTAAAAGACCGCTAGGTAATTTTGTCAACATCGCGGAATACGCCAAATCGTGCCCCAACTTGCTTTCCTCAATATTTGGGAAGGCGGTGGCTATACTTGCAATATCCGGATATACTACCAAAGATGCCAAGGCCACCAAAATCCACGGCCAAGGCCTTAGGGCGTAATGCATAATATTAAAAAAGAAGGTTGCTCCAATAGCATGGTTTTCATCCTTCGCCGCCAACATACGTTGTGCAATATAACCACCACCTCCCGGCTCCGCGCCAGGATACCAAGAACTCCACCACTGTACCGCCAAAGGTATTATCAATAAGGTTATGAGCGCTTTTCGATCACTAAAATCCGGTAGGATAGCCAGTTTTTCGGTCACGTTTTCATTTGCCATAAGCGCAGTAATTCCGCCTACTTCTGGAATATTAACCAAATAATACGCGGCACCTATAGCCCCTGACATGGCTACGAAGAACAGGAGAAAATCGGTATAAACCACGCCTTTGAATCCGCCTAGAGCACTAAAAGTAACTGTAATCAATCCGGCTCCAACAACCGTTTGCCACGGTTCAAGTCCTAACATAATTCCTCCAATCTTTATAGCTGCCAACGTCACGGAGGCCATGGTAATAATATTGAAAAGCCCTCCTAAATAGATAGCTCGGAACTTTCTTAGAAAACTTGCAGGTTTTCCGCCGTAGCGCATCTCGTAAAATTCAAGGTCGGTGTTTACATTAGATTTACGCCATAGTTTGGCATACACAAAAACGGTAAGCATTCCGGTTAGCAAAAAACACCACCAAACCCAGTTTCCAGATACACCTGTGGTACGCACAATGTCGGTAACTAAATTAGGTGTGTCCGTTGAAAATGTTGTGGCCACCATGGAAAGCCCCAGAAGCCACCAAGGCATAGTTCTACCGGAAAGAAAAAATTCTGTCGAATCTTTGCCCGATTTTTTAGAAACATAAATTCCTATCCCTAAGATGATAGCGAAGAAAACGACAATAAAACTATAATCCAGTGTGCTTAATTCCATGGTTCGGTAGTTGGTTAACGTCTAAAGATAAAATAATTTGGAATACTTTTGCGCTTTGTTCGCCCAACAACTTTGACACCCACCCTAACGACCATGGAAATTTCCTTAACTTCTTGGATTCTGGCAACGGCAGCTGCTTTTGTAATTGGGCTATCCAAAGCTGGAATTAAGGGGGTAGCGGTTATCAACGTTACCTTTATGGCATTGGCTTTTGGTGCTAAGGAGTCTACAGGAATGGTGGTGCCATTACTTGTTCTTGCGGATATTTTTGCCGTAATCTATTACAACCGTCATACACAGTGGAACTATGTATTTAAAGTGTTGCCATGGATGATATTCGGTGTGCTTATAGGGGTTGTAATTGGCAAAGACCTACCAGAATCCCTTTTTAAGATTGGGATGTCCATAATTATCCTCATTACCGTTTTTATGATGTACTGGTGGGACAGAAAAAAGACACAAACGGTGCCAACGCACTGGGCCTTTGCAAGTTCCATAGGCACTATTGCCGGCATTACGACCATGGTAGGCAATTTGGCCGGTGCATTTTCCAATATCTATTTTTTAGCGATGCGCCTACCTAAAAATCATTTTATTGGAACGGCTGCTTGGCTATTTTTAATTGTCAATGTCATCAAGCTTCCTTTTCATGTTTTTGTTTGGGAAACCATTTCGGAAGAAACATTGCTCCTCAATGTGAAGCTTCTGCCAGGTATTTTGATAGGTTTTTTCGTAGGGATAAAAATTATTAAACTCATAAAAGAAGCTTTTTTTAGGAAAATGATACTGGTCCTTACGGCCTTGGGCGCTATTCTTATACTGTTCCAATAACACTACTATAGCCTACCATTATACCATAGGTCTGTAGTAAAAATAAAACCAATTTACACTGAAAAAATCCAATTGAACGGTTGCAGCAACATAAGTTTAGATTACTATTTATAGCACTTCTTGTTTCGACCAAAAGGTCTCTCCAACAAAAAAGTTTTTAGAACCTAAAAAGTAGATTCATTTATCTGTATATTTTTAACCATCAGAATTATCATCTTACTTTTCGCCAAAACAATAAAAGCCTTACAAGAACTTTTTTCTTAAAAATTTGTTAATTACGCTTTAAATTAATATCTTGCTTTAACCAATCCTAATTCATGAAAGACATGAGAGTAAACGAGAATAAATTGACTCTAGAAATCATTTCTGACGTTTTGTTGGTTTTGGGATGTGTGGCGGCATTATTTTTATATCTGGAATATTCTCAAGAAATAAATGAACAGTTAAATAAAATAATTTTAAGTGTTCTTGAAGATCTGAAATCAAGTTCAATGAACTAGCTTTCTTTAGTTCAGATTTTTGCCGCACTCTAAACGCTCCGGATAAATTTTGTGGTTGGGACTTAGTCTTTCCTTACCAGTATACTAACACTTTTCTCCAAATCTTCTACCTCCCAAAAGGTATAAATATCCCCTTTATCATTGGTGTTGATTATTATAAAACTAATCGTAACACCGCAATCGTAAGAGGCTTTTAGGATTTGAAAAAAACCATGGTCAGCTTTGTGACATTTAGAGTAGCTGCCAAATTGCTCTAACCAGACCGGTTGTCGCACATAGGCGTCAACCATATCTGTTACCAGCATGATTTTTAATGATTTAGTTGGTATCCCATTCGTGTCGTTTTCAGCAATAGTATCTACATCCATCTGCAAAATATAGGATATACCTGTTGCCTCAGAACCCCACTTCTGAATTTTAATCAATAATTTTTCGGCTACGGAGTCCAACACGTTAACATATTTCTGGCGGGGGAATCAATATTGAAAATACTAATTTACAAAAAATAGAATACTATAAAATAAGTATTGGTTACCATCCCACATTTGCAAGAAAATTAGCGCGTTTTACCCTCTTTTTTTATTTGGGATTTACAAGGAGATTAAATACCATATTTTTCATTCAATTACCTGGTATTCATTATTTTCAACAATTTTTCAAACACTATCAAATTCTTGTTTTTAATGTCGCACGAAAATTACCGATCTATATTTTTAATCGTGCAAAACATAATACCCAGAATTGCGTTTTATCTAAGGTAAGAAGTACTAAGTTTACTTAAACAACTGATTTTTAACCACACATATTTTACTTGGAAAATGAATAGATTCATAGTATTTGGCATACTTACTTTGTTCTGGAGTGCATTAGCGTTTTGCCAAGATTGGCAGACGAGTTTTGAGGATGCCAAACATTTGGCGAAAGATAAGCATAAGCCCATTATCCTTGTGTTTCAGGGTTCTGACTGGTGTGCGCCATGTATAAGGCTAGATAGGGAAGTATGGAGCACAACACCCTTTATCTCATACGCAAAAGAGCATTATGTGATGCTACAGGCCGATTTTCCAAGAAAAAAGCAAAACGCACTTTCCAACGAACAAATAAAATCGAATACCTTGTTGGCAGAAAAGTATAATAAAAAAGGGATATTTCCGCTGGTGGTTGTTTTAGATGCCGCCGGAAACGAGATGGGACGTACCGGCTATAAAAAGCTTTCTCCAGAGGGTTACATAGATGAGCTCAATCAATACTTGAAGTAAATTGAAAAATAGTTTAGTTCTAATCCTAGTCCTATTTTCCATTGTTTGTGCGGCACAACGTCCGTATAAACAGGTTGTAAAATTAATGGGGAGCCGTTTTGAGATAACGGTAGTGGCCACAGATTCTTTACAAGGTGCCCGTTACATTTCTATGGCAACGGAAGAAATTAGCAGGATAGAAAAATTGATTTCCTCCTGGGACCAAAATTCCCAGACTACGGCAATTAATGCAGCGGCCGGAAAACATCCTGTAGTAGTGGCCAAGGAACTCTTTGATCTTATAGAGCGAAGCATTGGCATCTCAAAACTTACAGATGGTGCCTTTGATATCTCTTATGCCTCTATGGACCGCATTTGGAAGTTTGATGGCAGTATGAAAGCCATGCCAACGGAAGAGGCGATTTTAGAATCGGTCTCTAAAGTAGGTTTCCAGAACATCGTCCTGGACCAAAAAGATACTAGCGTATTTCTTAAACTTCCAGGTATGAAAATAGGGTTCGGGGCCATAGGAAAAGGATATGCAGCGGATATGGCCAAAGCGTTACTAATAAAAAAAGGGGTTACAGCAGGAATTATTAATGCAGCAGGCGACATGAACACCTGGGGCAAACAACCCGATGGAAGCGAATGGAAAGTGGCCATTACCAATCCTTTGGACAAAAACAAGGGATACGGTTTGCTACCCGTAATAGAAAAAGCAGTGGTCACTTCCGGAAATTATGAGAAGTATGTAACTTTTAACGGAACACGGTATTCACATATTATTGACCCCAGAACAGGGTATCCATCTACAGGTATACTCAGCGTTACCGTATTCGCACCAAAAGCGGAACTGGCAGATGCTTTGGCAACATCGGTATTTGTAATGGGCAAGGAAATAGGACTGGACCGTATTAACCAATTGCCCAACATAGAATGTATTATTATTGACGAGCGGGGAAACCTTTTCAAATCAAAGAACATCACCATAAGCACCTTATGAAATGAGCCATAACACTGCGTTGATAAATAACACTATTCATTGGCGCATAACATCCGACCTTAAAAAAATAAATAGAGACACATGACAAAGACATTTCTTTTAATGACACTACTACTATGTAGCCTGGGCAGTTGCGTTGTAGTTAAGGAATATGAAAAAGTAGCCATTAATGACCCTGACATGATTCTTGCAGAACAACCTTGCGACCGAAACCTTACGACCATGCATTCTTACAGAGAAGGCGCCGCAGGAGCAAATGGGGGGAAAACCGGCGGAGGATGCGGATGTAACTAAGTTTATATTTTGTGAACTGAACGCTTTAAGACCAGTAGTACAAACAGTTAATAACAACAAAGAAGGTCGTTAAAACCAGCGATTTCTTTAATACTATGAAAAAATCGACATTATTAATCACCTTGGGTTTTGTCCTATCTTTCTTTCTTGGGTTTTCGCAACGAGAGGAAAACTCTGAAAAGGCCTATAAAAAAAGGGTACTGGAAACTATGGAGGTGGATTTTTTATCAAGCTACTACACGCAGGATGGTGACAACGCGGCAGTTACCGGTGGTCTGGGAACAGAAGATCTTTCGGATATGACGGGCACCATTGTTGTGTCCATACCCTTAAACGACGACGACGTGCTGACTATTGATGCAGGGGTATCTGCCTATACCTCGGCATCCTCCAGCAATATAGACCCCTTTGATGGTAACCGCAGTGCAGACCCTTTTGTGGCAAGTTCCGGCGCATCTAGCAGCGATACATGGACCAACCTGACAGCTTCGTACAGTCATACTTCTGATGATAGAAACAAAATCTGGTCCGCAAAAGCTACGGTGTCCGCGGAATATGATTATTTTTCAGTTGGTTTTGGTGGCGGATACACCCGCTTGTTCAACGAAAGAAATACAGAACTTGGCATTAGTGGTACCGTATATTTGGATACATGGAATACCATCTATCCTTTTGAATTGCGCCCATTTGCCCCAACAGGAAATGGTTTGGGCAATGGATTTTTCTTGGACAACACCATTTCCGGAAACCCCAATTATAACCCGGACTTTACCCCTTTTGAAAACCAAAATAGGAATTCTTATAATCTCAGTCTTAGTTTGTCCCAAATTCTTCACAAAAATGTTCAAGGTTCCTTGTTATTAGATATTGTACAACAGCAAGGGCTGTTGTCCACGCCATTTCAAAGGGTTTATTTTAATGATGTGGCCGATTCCTTTGTCGGAGATTTTCAATTGGCCGATGCGGTAGAACAACTGCCCGATACTCGATTTAAAATAGCACTTGGCGGCAGATTGAACTGGTTTTTGAACGAAATGCTCGTTTTACGTACTTTCTATCGGTATTATTCCGATGATTGGGGACTTACCGCCCATACAATAAACCTAGAATTACCCATAAAATTATCGGATAAATTTACTGTGTACCCGTCCTACAGGTATTATCAACAAACTGCGGCCGACTATTTCCGGCCTTTTGAAACCGCTTTGTCTACAGAACAGTTCTATACCTCGGATTTTGACCTTTCAGAGTATATTGCAAATCAATTGGGAATTGGGGTTTCGTATACCGATATCTTTACTAAAGCACATATTTGGAAGTTCGGACTTAAACGCATAGACCTTAAATTTTACAAGTACGACAGAAATACGGCGTTTACATCTAGTATCATAACGACAGGTTTTAGTTTTGAAGTATATTAATTTGAACAGGTTGTGAAATAGCGACCTCCTTGTGCCATAACAAACATCGTACCTTAAAAGAGGGCGAAGTGAACCCTGAAAATTGGACACAAAGAATATATCACCATTGCAATATACAGGGCAATTTAAAAAAACAGCTGTTATCCCGTTACTTATTCTTACCTAAAATTCTCCTCTCTCCCAATAGGATGGTCCTCATAAAAATCGGCAAAGGTTTTCTCGGTTTTATAATTGTCCGTTAGTACCCTATACACCATGAAAACAATCATTATTTGACCAAGCACCGTAACGTAGAATACCCAATTAAAAGGGAAATTCATAGCGGCCATAATGGTTACGGTTACCAATACCAAGGTGGTGGCTCCCACCCAAAACATCGCTGCATCTTTCATAGTTTTTTATTTTGAAGGTACGCAAAATAATAAATGCTTTTAATCCTTACTTCAGCAATTGTGAGCTTTTTGGCAAAAGTGGAAATATCAATAAGAAAAGCTTAACATTTCATCTAGAATATTGCCCTGCTTTTGAGAGGCAAATGATTGTTGACGGCAAAAAAGAATAGCCCATTTAACTACGCTATGTTTTGGGCCGATAATTCCTTATTATTGATGAACCATACATCAGTTATCTTTCCAGAAGTTCTTTTAAAATAAACGTAGATGAAATCATTAAAATTAATATTATTAGGTTCCTTTGGAATGTTTTGGCTATCGTGCATTCCCACGGAAAAAGTAGTGGTCAAAAAGAAACCTAACATCGTTTTTATATTGGTAGATGATTTGGGACTTCACGACCTTAGTGTTACGGGCAGCACTTTCTACGAAACGCCAAATGTGGACCGTATTGCAAACGAAGGCACCATCTTTACCCAAGGCTATGCGGCAAGTCGTGTTTGCAGTCCTTCAAGGGCAAGTATTATGTTGGGTCAGTTTACGGCACGGCATGGGATTACAGACTGGATCGGCGCAAAATCAGGGGACGATTGGCGCACCGAAAACCGCAATGACAAATTACTTCCAGCTGATTACAATCACATATTACCAAAGAATGACACCACCATGGCTGAGGCTTTGGCCGCTAACGGCTATAAAACTTTCTTTGCGGGCAAATGGCATTTAGGAACAGAGGGTTCTTGGCCCACCGACCATGGTTTTGAAATAAATAAAGGAGGCTGGGACGTCGGGAGTCCAAAGGGAGGTTATTTTTCTCCTTGGGAAAACCCGAATTTAGAAAATAATTACGATGGCGAAAATCTTTCTCATCGTTTAGGTAAGGAAACTGCCAATTTTATAGAACAAAATAAAGACTCCACATTTTTGGCCTACCTCTCTTTTTATGCAGTCCACGGCCCTATTCAGACCACTGAGAAAACTTGGGCAAAGTATAGGAATAAGGCAGAGAAGCAAGGCATAAAGGATTCCGGTTATGAAATGGAGCGTGTACTGCCCATCCGCACCGTGCAGGACAATCCTGTGTATGCCGGTCTTGTGGAGCAAATGGATGATGCCGTGGGTATGGTTTTGGATAAATTGAAAGAATTGGGACTTGAGGACAATACGATTATTGTTTTCACCTCAGATAACGGTGGGGTAGCTTCCGGTGATGCATTTTCCACCACTAATTATCCATTGCGAGGCGGAAAAGGCTACCAGTGGGAAGGCGGTATTCGAGAGCCGTATTTTATTAGAGTTCCGTGGATAAAAGACGTAAAGGAATTGGACTTTCCTGCCTTGGGTAGTGATTTCTACCCTACCCTGTTGGATTTGGCAGGCATTCCCCTAAAACCTAATCAACATATAGACGGTGTAAGCCTAAAACCATTATTGGAAGGACAAAAATTGCCGGAAAGACCCCTATTTTGGCACTATCCACACTATGGAAACCAAGGAGGTGAACCAGCATCCATAATTCGTGAGGGCGATTGGAAACTGATACATTATTATGAAGATGGCCGAAACGAACTCTATAACCTAACTTCTGACCCTGGCGAACAGCATAATATACTATTGGAAAATGCGAAATTAGGTGAAGATTTAATGGCGAAATTAACTGCTTTTCTAAACGATGTGAAGGCCAATAAACCATTGCCCGACCCACAATTTGATGCCGAATTGGCCAAGGAACTATATCAACGAAAAGTAGATGTACTATTGCCCCAACTAGAAGCGCAACGAAAAGAAATGCTTTCGCCAAATTTTCGGCCGAATGAAGACTGGTGGGGAAGTAAGGTGACTAAAGATTGAAAACTCGTATTTAAACTATGAATCCCATACAAACATATAAGTAAAAAGTAGTGCTTATTGGCGGAGACAGTTGGGACTTTAAGCCGCATAATAATCTCGTTATCCAAAAAAACATGAAGTACATGTTAAAGAAATTATGCAGTTAATTCCAAAATAAAGCAACATCTTTATCCGTTACCATAAAGACTCAAGTACCTAGTTTAAATGGTATCTTTAAATAATAAGAATTCTTTTTTTATCGCAAATCAAAATAATCAAAAATTTAATTGCATGAACTCAAAGAACACTCCCAATCTCGAAAATATAAACACATTATTAAAAATGCCCAGCATAGATTGGCAAAACATCCTTACCACGGTAGTTACTAGTTTTGATTGTACCACGGGAACTTTACATTTTTTAGACCCAAAAACAGAACTTTTACAAATCCAGGCCTATGTTGGCATTCCAGATTTTTTGTTGCCTAAACTATCCACAATCCCTATAGGCAAAGGAATGGCTGGAATAGCGGCAGAAAGAAAAAAGCCTGTTGAAATGTGCAACCTACAGACAGATGATTCTGGGGTCGCCCGTCCGGCAGCCAAGGAAACCAAAGTAGAAGGCTCCGTTGCTGCGCCTCTAATGCTAAATGATACCTTGTATGGTGTCATTGGGATTGGTAAAAGAGTACCCTATGATTTTACCGAAAAAGAGACAGAAGCACTTATGGCTATAGGAGAAGCCATTAGTAAAGCAATAACTTAACTCTTAGTTTTTAGGTACTGTGATTTTTATATAGGTGAGTATTAGTACTTGCCTTCTAGAACCTGCTAAAATCCAATAATAATCCTTATTGGGAGTTTAAATCTAATGAAGCCCCACTCATTTGGGTTGCGTCCTCCTTTAATTGCAACGACTTAATAATTGTAGGGGCAATTTGGTTAGTGTATAATTGATTGTTGACTGAAATCTCACCTTTTGCGGATACCCCTTTACCAAAGGCAACGAGCCAAACCTCCCCTGCACCTTTAACGTCTGATCCATGACCTTTCCAGCTTTCCAAGGGTTGAGTGCCGCGACCGTGGTCTGTGGTAATGAGGAAAAGTGTATTGTCTTTATAAAAAGGGTCGCTATGCGTTACCTCCCATAATTCCTTTATGAGAGCATCTGTATTTTGAGCGGAATTGAGGTAGGCGGCATAATCCCCATCATGTGCAAAATCATCGGTTTCACCGTAGGCAATATAAATAAGTTGGGGATGGTTTTTTTTCATGTACTCTACCGCATAGTGGTGGGTAAATGCATCTAAGCGTACACTGCCCCAAGGGCTTGGAACACTGGGTTGTAATTGATTCAAGAATTTTTCCCGCGCTGTAAGGTCATTTCCAGTCGCAAGTTCGAATCCTGCATTGACGGGAACCCCGGAGCGTTCTTCGTTTACGATATAAGGGAATACGTCCCAACTACCAAAAGCGGCCACCTTACCTTTGTATCTTGGGTCGTTATTGGCCGTTTCCAAAACGGTCTTGTTGGGATTGGGAATTTTATCGTTACTGGTAATGCCCTCATCATCCGCTTTGCCCGTTAGGATTTCATTATATCCCGGGTAGCTAAACCACATACTGTTCGTTAGATCCATTTTGCTGCCTAAATTCCTATTACCGTACAATTGTCCTTGCTTTACCACTTCTTTCCAAAAAAAAGGAAAAAGTGTTTCTCGGCGTTCCGTTACGCTCTCCCTCCAAAACCGTTCTTTTAACGTTGTGGTATCACCTACAAAATCGCTATTGGCCACTAAAAGTGGGTCGGCCCCAGAAAACAGTTCTTGCCAACGCAGTCCATCCAAAGTAATCAAAACAACTTTTGTATTATCCGTTTGGGCCTTTAGTTGTATGTTCATAAGAAGTAACACACCGAGGAGGAAAAGACTGTTTTTCATTAGTTTTTTATTTGTGGTTTAAGTGAAGATAAGGAGGATTTCGTTTAAAACAAATTTAACGAACTTCAAGATATCCTTGATTTGATCAAAGAATACAGGCAGTTCGAAGATCCTAAAAAACCGGATACTGTTTGGGATAGCGGTTTAAAAGTACTACGGAACGAAAATCAGTTTAAAAAAATAACATACTACTTCCGTACCGAGGGCTTTGGTTATAGCGTGGATATCGTATAACTAGATAAAGGTACGTTTGAAATCGTGTATCTTGGATTTGTAGATTGAGAATTATCGGTTTTCGGCATGGGGATTGAAAATCGACTTTAAGAATCTTACCAACCCAAGGCCATTGGCGCTTTGAGGTAGCGTATTATTCTAAAAACCCACTATTCCCAAAGCAAAACCATAGGGTTAGTGAATTTTAAGTTTCTTAAGTTCCAGCCCTATCCAAATTAATGACTTTTTCCATGGTTATACATGATTCTTAAGCCATCTGCCCACAGGATTAGGAAACATAAGCACATTTTGGACCTTGAGAATTTTATTGCTTTTCCGCACAAGGGCAAAAAAATAAGGTAATTAGAATTGGAAACCTGTAAAACATTTGATGCTAATTTGAATTAAAATCTTATTTTTATAGGTAATACATTAAAAATGTATGCACTAGCCGGTATTTCAAAATAAACTGTACACATGAAAAAAATCATATTTATCCTTATCGCTATTCTGTTAAATGGCACCATTATATATGCTGCCAGCCCTTGCCCATTAAATCCCAGTGCCGAAAACAGCTTTATTGGTATGTGGGGCATGGATATAGAAGGCGGCGGCGTTGCCTGGCTCAACGTGCATGAAACCCAAGGATTTTTGGACGGCGAACTACTATGGATTGGCGGTAGTGTACTGCCCGTTTCCAATATCTACCTAGCGGATGACCATACTTTGGTGGTAACGCGTACGGATGAAAGGGTACATGAAAAAGGAGTTGTTGGGAAAGAACGTACCCACATTAGGACATGGACCTTGCGTATAACCAAAACAGGGGATGTTATTACAGGTACTATGAGCGGACCATCTTGGGATGGGACAGGGGAACAAATCAATCATTTTAAGGGAAAACGCATGCCCCCCGTTGGCGCTGCTCCCGACCTAAGTAATATAAAATATGGAAAGTCCGTACAACTTTTTAATGGTAAGGACACCAAAGGATGGCGCCCTATTGACCCCAATAAGGCCAATGGTTTTAAGGTGGTGAACGGTACCCTGCAGAATGACCCTGTACAGCCAGAAGACGGAGCGCATCTCTCGTACGGAAACCTACGTACAGAACAAGAGTTTAGTGATTTTAACCTAAAATTGGAGGTCAATGTTCCCAAGGGCAATAATAGTGGGGTTTATCTTAGGGGCTTGTATGAAATACAAGTAGTAGATTCGTACGGGTCAGCGTTAGATAGCCACAATATGGGAGCTCTCTATAGCCGTATTACCCCTACCGCGGCTGTAGAAAAACCAGGTGGCGAATGGCAAACCTTGGACATTACTTTGGTTGACCGCCATGTTACCGTCATCTTAAACGGCACGAAAATTATAGACAACCAGGCAGTGCACGGCCCAACAGGTGGCGCCATCAGCTCGGATGTGTTTGCACCGGGTCCTATTTATTTACAGGGGGATCATGGTAATGTAGCCTACAGGAATATTATCTTGACTCCGGTGCTATAGATTTAAATTGGGACTGAGACAATTCTAGTAGAAAAAGCAAACGTCATATCTCAAGGATTCTGCCGTTTGTTTTTATTTCTTTAACCTATAGTTCTTATGAATTCATAGAATACATGTGTTCTGTAGGCTGCTTAAAACGTATTGTTCCTTAACCAGTTAACGAACAGACCTACCCATTGATCAGTACCGTCAGAGGACCTACCAACACCAAAACCATGCCCGCCTTTTGGAAAAATATGCGTTTCGGCCAAGACACCATGAGCTAATAACCTTTCTGCATATAGTGTAGTTTCTTCTAAACGACAAGAATCATCGTCGATAGCATGTACCAAGAACGCCTGAGGTGTGTCTTTATTTACCAAGTTCAGTAATGTATTCCGAGTAATTTCCTCTTCAGTAAGTTTTCTGTGGTACAGGTTACTTTCCAACCAGCCTCTATTCCCTTCGGTTAAATCGGTAACACCATAAATTAAGCCTGTAAAGTCCGGGTTTTCAATTTCCTCTTCACTTTTCCAAAGTCCCATAACCGTGGCTAAGTGACTTCCTGCAGAAAAACCAACAACCCCTATTTCATTTGTATTTATTCCATATTTTTCGGCCTTTTCGTGCATAATTCTAAGTGCTTTACGACCATCGGACAACGGTACCAAATGTGGTGCATCAGAAGATAATGGATTGGGAATTCTATATTTCAGAACCGCGGCTGTTATGCCATTTTTAGAAAGTAGTTCTGCCAGTTCATACCCTTCATGATACATAGCAACCAATTCGTAACCTCCACCAGGAATTATAACGACCGCCTTACCGGTATTATCCCCTTCGGCTTTGTAAACGGTGAGTGTTGGTTCCGTAATATTTCCAACCGCCCTTGTTCCCCACGCCTCTTTTTCAAACTCCTTAAGGTCGTTATCCTTGTAAAAAGGTTTTTCCCCGTCTTCCCAAAGCTTAAAATTCTCTTGGGCAATACCAAGGTTGGCGATCAGAAAAAATAAAAGAATGTTAGTTACTAGGCCCCACTTTTTCATCTGTTTATATTTGTTTTTTTAATGTTAGATATAATTCGCCAATAAACAATTGGTTTGGTAATCCGCTTATTTTTCTGGATCATTTCATACTATAAAAGTATTTAAAAAATTCAATACTAAGTAGTTGTTCTAAAATTTTACCCTACGAAACTATTTTGAGTGTTTGGGCACAAAGTGATACATTTAAACCAAAACAACCGTCTATCCGCACTTTATAAAAAAGCCCCAATTACCCGAATCTTTGACTTATGGTGAGTCGCTATATACGTTTTCAACTTTACTGCCACAACGAAAAAGTAATTCAAAAAACGAAACCTAAAACTAGAGCAATTTGTTGATTCCATTGTTGCCCTTTAGTTAAACTTTGGGTTCGAACTATTTATGTGTTGACAGCCATTATTATTCCTGTTATTTACCTTTTTACCTGTTGTTTTTAATTAAGGTTTCATTTGTTACCTTTAAAGGGTAACTATAAGGTCAAGTCCTGCTACAAAGCTAAGCTTTATTAAAATTAAAGAAAAGAACTATGAAAATCTCCATCTATTTTTTTACGAAAGACATCTACACCGTGTTTTTGTATGCCATGTCGTTTATATTCTTATTTCAAACCAACGACGTATGGAGTCAGAAACCTCATGAAGGTAAGGTTATTTTAGCTGTATTTGCACACCCTGATGATGAAGGCACGGTATCACCAATCTTGGCAAAGTATGTTAGGGAAGGCGCCAAAGTGCACCTTGTTATTGCTACGGATGGCAGGTATGGCACGAATGATTATCATGACCATGAAGCCGGGGAAACGCTTGTCGCTACCAGGAAGGAAGAGATGAAATGCGCAGCAGAAAAATTGGGTGTAGCACTAACCCACTTGGACTATCATGACCAATTAAGGTCTGGTGAAGGCTATGATGGACACGTGCCACATGCCAGAGCTCTACTAAAAGATATTTATAATATTGTTGAAGAGGTACGCCCAGATGTTTTGATTACATGGGGGCCAGATGGCGGTTCAACCCACATGGATCATAGATTAGTGGGAGCGTCTGTTACTCAGGTTTTTTTAAGCAAAGACTGGGAGAAGCCCATGTCCCTCTTTTTTTACGGTACGCCCTCCGAGAATATCAACGATACCGAAAACAAAATACTAAGGGGGCAATCTAGTACGTATTTAAGAACAAAAATTTCATATACCCAACCAGACCTTGAAAAGGCATACAACTCAATCAAATGTCATTATAGTCAAATTGATCCGGCAATGACCCAAGAAGAATACGAAAAAGGGAAAACCAATAACGGTATGTTCGTTTATCTAAGAAAATTTGAGGGTCCAAAAAAAGATTCAACCTCTATTTTTGATTGAATCTTTGACGAGTTCGTTGTATGCTATCCGAATGCATGAATTTGAATTGGGATATCTTTGTCTTTAACGATAAATGCCATTTAAGGGTTAAAAACAAGATTACTTTAATTTAGGAAACAAACAACAACGATGACAACTGCGTCGAACATACTTTTATGCATGTGCGAAATCAGAAAAAAACGTACAGTACTCGTGGGCGTTCTTTAGTATTCATAAACACCCAAAGTCTATAGCGCAAGAAGTTATAAGCATTTATCCATGTACTCACAGTAACACTATTTTGAGATTTGAAAAGAAAACCGCTGCTACCCAACCTGGAACTGGTATATGAAAACAACGATTATATAGTTGTAAACAAAATGGCTGGACTTATCAGTGAAAAAAGTCCTTATGAGGAGTACTCTGTTGAGGGTCAGGTTTTTGGTCATATTTTAAAAACCAAAGGGAAACCCTATGTTGGAATCATACATAGATTAGATCGCGTTACAAGTGGCGTATTGATTTTTGCCAAGAAAAAAAGTATTCTTGTGGAATTTAATACACTATTTAGTAGCCGAAAAGTTCAAAAAACGTATTTGGCAATTGTTAAAAACAAGCCAGCAAAAAATAAAGAACACTTAACTAATTTTCTCGTAAAAAATAACCTGGAAAAGAGAGCGGATATTGTCCAATCAAAATCTAAAGACGCATTAGAGAGTATTCTTTCCTATAAAGTTTTAGACAAAAATAATTTTGGCTATCTTTTAGAGATAAAGCCGAAGACGGGTCGATTCCATCAAATTAGAGCACAATTAGCACATATAGGACTGCCCATTATTGGGGATGAAAAATATGGTTCAGATCAAGAATACTTCCCATTATCTATTTGCCTTCATGCATGGAAATTAGCCTATACATTCCCAGGTTCTACAGAAATCACAACCTTTGAAGCACCTTTGCCAAAAAACGCTTTTTGGAAATTCAACTCCATCTAAACTTCCAACAGAAATTGACTTTCAGCCTCAGATTTTTAAAAAAAACGCAGAAAGTAATATGAATTATAAAAAAGTAGCCACATTGTTCTGTAACTGCTTGATTTTCCTTGTGGTCCTTCCTAGGCAATCCCTAAGTTTCCTAGTAGACAAAATATATCGAAGATAAATTGTTTATACATCGTTTTCGTCCTATAAATGTATTTGACATTTAATAACCATTTGTAAATCAATAATTTAACTTTATTGGTCAATTTTAATTATTTGGCCTATAAATGAATTTGAAATAGTAACTTTAAGCCTTGCCAACCTTTTAAAACCACTTTATGAAAATAGTACCCATTACCCGGAACCTATTGCTATTATCTGGCGCCGTTGCGTTTGCCACCTTTTTCGTGCAATGTAAAAACGAAACAAAGCCATCTTTAAAAACAACGAGCAATGAAACCATCCTAAAAGCCCCCGAAGGATTTTCAGTTGAAGAAATTGGTAAAGATTTAGGGGCTGTTCGGCATTTGACCGTTTCACAGAATGGTGATATCTACGCAAACAGGTCTGTTCTAAAAGATGGCAAGGCCATTGTTTTGCTCAAGGATACCGATAAAGACGGCACCATTGACGCACAGGAATCACTTTGCCGATGTTCCCGGTACGGGAATACTTGGCCAAGGACGACTACCTCTATGCCTCCTCCAATTCTGCGGTGTTCCGTTATAAATTGAACGAGGCCCATGAGGTCATCAATACGGAGCGCCCCTGAAAAGATAGTGGACGGTCTTGTTGATATGGGCATGGACAACGCCAAGCCTTTTGCCATAGATGATCAGGCCAATCTGTATGTCACCATAGGTTCTTGGAACGATGCCTGTAGGGACCAAGAAACCAATGCAGGGATGATACCCTGTACCTTGTTGGATTCCGCCGGGGGCATATGGAAATTTAAGGCCGATGCATTGAACCAAACCTTTGCCGATGGCACACGGTATGCCACCGGGGTCAAAAATGCAGTGGGCATCACCTGGAATTTTAAAACAAACTCCTTGTTTGCGACCGATCATGGCCGTGGTGGGCTGAACAGTTTTTACCCAGAACTTTATACCCAAGAACAAGACGGCGATCTGCCCGCAGAGACCTTGTATGAATTCAAGGAGGGTGACAATGCCGGGTGGCCTTCTACCTATTATGATCAAAATAAGAACAAAAGAGTGCTTGCTCCGGAATATGGTGGGGATGGCGAAAAAGGAAGCGATGAAAAATTCGTTGATCCCCTCTTGGGCTTTCCAGCGCATTTAGGGCCCAACGATGTTCTTTTCTATACGGGAGACATGTTCCCGGAAAAGTATAAGGATGGTGCCTTCATTGCCTTTCACAATCAATCACCCACCTTAAAAAAGGGCTTTTTTGTGGCCTTTGTACCTTTTAAGGATGGGAAGCCGAGCGGCGATTGGGAAATTTTCCTGGATAATTTTGCCGGCTTTGACCTGGCCAACCAAGGGGATGCCACCCTGCAGCATAGGCCTTGCGGACTGGCTCAGGGACCCGATGGTGCCTTATATGTCTGTGATGACTTTGGTGGAAGTATTTTTAAGATAACGTATTAAGCTTCAGCCTTATAAAAAGCCGAACTATGATCTTACATATGAAAAAAAATACCCTTGTATTTCTTATTGCGGTTTTTCCCTTTTTAGGATTCTCACAAGATGTAACCATCGTCAACCAATTTATTAGTTCGTTGACAGCGCCCCAAAAAGCAAAAATTGTCCTTGATTTTAAGGCAGATACCCGAGACAAATGGCACTTTCTACCTTGGAGTTCTTTTGAGCGACAAGGACTGCCCTTAAAAGAATTAAGTCCGGATCAAAAAGCATTGGTCCATAAGCTGCTCCAATCCTCCCTTAGTGATACCGGCTACAAACAGACAACGGACATCATTGACTTGGAAAACGTACTGGCGGCCAGTTCCGGCGACCCGGTTTACCGTGACCCAGAACGGTATTACATTTCCATTTATGGTCATCCAGCACAGGAAGACGTTTGGATGTGGACTTTTGAAGGACATCATGTTTCGTTACATTTTACTACCGTAGCGGATCATATTTCCTATGCGCCCAGATTCTTCGGTTCAAATCCGGGAAGGATTATGGAAGGGGAGCGAAAAGGGTTTAGCCCTTTGGTAAATGAAGAAGACATGGGGTTGCAACTCATCAACATGCTGAGCAGCGATCAGCAAAAAATGGCCATCTTTAATGAAAAAACGTATAACGATGTAGTGAGTTTCAATAAGCCCACAGCGGAGAAACCAGCCCCTGAAGGCCTTTTGGTGAGCCAAATGACGGACGCCCAGAAGAAACTTTTGATAGATATTATTTACGAATATGCTTCCACCATCCCTGCAGAACAGGCGATGAAGCGAATGAGTGATATCCGTAATGAAGAAATGGACGACATGAGGTTTGCGTGGGCAGGTGCCACAACACTTGGCAAAGCGCACTACTATCGTATCCAAGGAAAAACCTTTATGATCGAATTTGACAATAGCCAAAACAATGCCAACCACATTCACACGGTATGGCGTGACTTTGATGGTGATTTTGGCAGGGATTTACTCCAAGAACACTACCACAACACCAAACATGAACATTAAGGATTTCCGAGCCTAGGAATATATCATGGAACCAACAGGAACATCTCCTTGTTAGGATTACTTTTAAAAAGTACAAGGCTAGCATGCAGGTATCTCCCACAGAACATGACCTTACACCAAAAAATCCAATCTAAACAAATAGATTGGATTTCTATAAAAGTGGTCGCGCCTCGACTCGATCCAGGGACCTCCTAATTATAAGCCAGGTGCTCTAACCAACTGAGCTATAGTTTACTATTTCAATGCTTACCAAAACACCATTCCATAATACTCCTGCGTAATCTTAATGCTTGAATATTTCAATTACAATCTTCAGAGGAACGTAATTATAGAGCAGCACAGTGGGCACAACTATTTTTCTAGCGGTAGGATGGGTTAAAGGTTTGTTTAGTCCCGAAAAGGTTTAACTGAAAGGCTCCGATAGTTTAGAATCCTTGTTTGACATGAGATTTCACCTTCTAAAAATTTCTGCAGATAAGGCATCAGGCACCCCCTAATACAGCTGCCTTTATTTTTGCCGTAATTGTAGGGTATGCAACCCTGTCTTCGCACTATTGGTATTCCCATTTATGCCTTTATCGGTATAGAAGGCCTTTAGCTCATATACGGCTGTTTCTTCGCCATTAGCGGCATTGCGGGTTCTGAAAGCTCCGCTCGTTCCCGAAAAAAAGTTGAAATCCGGGTCGGAAGCGTTCTCCAGAATCCATTTGACAATCTGATCAGCCTCTTCCTGGGTAACATTCGGGTGTGCGGGCATAAGCTGATCTCCCCAATTCCCTTGTGTGCCCTTAAGGATTTTTTTCGCAATACCTTCAACAGACGCTATACGATCGGCATATCGTTCAGCAACTTCAGCAAAAGATGGACCGATACGTTTTTCCTTGGCTTTATGACATGTGAAACAACCCGTAGTACCCATAAAGGACAGTATTTTAATGGTGTGATCGAAATCTTCGTTCGAACCTTTTGCAGTTTTTTCACTTTCGGGTAGGTAGCGTACCGTTAAAATTACTTTATCCGGTGAGATTTCATCGTATTCCGTGTATCCATCCTCCTTGTCCTTTACATCAATCTCGTAGGGAACCAAAGTTTCCCACGAAAATTCTTCATGTGCCATAGGGGTAATAATTCGCACCTCTGGTGGTTCATTTTCTTGACCGGAAACCGGTACACAAGAAATGCTACATGCGATAAAAACAAAGAGCCTAACGTACATAGGTGATGATTAAGCCTGATCGATTTCTTTCGCAACGCGGTTTGCAGATCGCGTTGCTGCTTCCGTACCCCAATTGAGGTTGTCTGCATAGGCTCCTGCAAAGTGAATACGCCCCTCCGGTTGCATAAGTATAGGCCAGAACTTTTTCAATTCTCCCATGGGAAAGGCCAGCCTCTCACAGGTAGGAGCATATTTTTGCTTGGTCCAGTCCCTTCCCAGCGCCTGTTCTATAGTATCATTTTTTCCCGGATAAGCTTCCCTAAAAGCAGCGAGTGCCCTTTGAGGGCTGATACCGCCAGGTCCCGTACCTAATATAATTACGCGATGGGTATCTACTTCCTCGGCCGACTGCCAAACGCTCCAAAGATCCGGATGTCCCAACTCCATATTGATGGTCTCAAAACCATCTTCCAACCAAAACTTTGAACTCGCTTGAAAAACAAAGCGTTGGTAAGAATCGTAGGTTATATTATCGAGTGCGTATTGCTTTTCTTTGGAAAAGGCAGGTTCCACAGGTAATTTATTAAAAGCCGGTGGCGGAATACAATTCACATAGTAGTCCGCTTCGATAGTTTTGGCCGCTTTGTTTTCATTATAGTGAACGACGACCTTATTTGATGCATTCTGAATTGATGTGATTGGGCGATTTAACCAAACACGGGCACCCAAATGTTTAGCAAAGGCGTTAGGCAGCATTTGGTTGCCCCCTTTTAGGTGATAAACATCAACGGGAAATTCAGCCACGCCCCTATTCTTTAAAATATAGGAATGCCAGAGTTCATATAAAGCGGATGTGTTATCGCCGCCTAAACGTTCTAAAGCACGTTGCGAAGCACCTTCCTTTTTATAGATATTGGACATAGGAATGGTATCCATAGCATCATATCCAATTCCGAAGGGTTGGTATTCGTCTTCAAATTTGTCAAGATAGGAATCTATATAAAGTCTTTTTAACTCCCCCCACGGATGCGTGGCAAGAAAGTCGACTTCCTTTTTGTTGAATCCCATTCCTGTCAAAACAGAAGGGTCGTTTAGCTCTTTTTGACTATAAAACGTACCGTTGATGTTCCTGAGCAGGTTTTTTCTACGTTCATACGGAAGTGCGGTTAGTCCAAACTCTTCAATATAACGCCAGTACAACTCGTACCCTGGTTTGGTGATATGCTCTTGGCCCCCATCACCATATAAACCATCGGAGAGTTCATCATGTACCGTAAACACATGCCCGCCATGCCTGCCCGATGCTTCCAGAACAGTAACGTCATGACCGAGCTTCATTAGTTCATAGGCACAGCACAGTCCACCCATACCAGCTCCGCCAACTACTACTTTTTTCGGATTTAAATTCTTCTTTATTTTTAGTGGCCGCGGTGCCTTGGCTTCCGTAGCGGTAGCATTTTCGATGCCAAGCAAAGAGAGGCCCACTCCTGCCTGTATGGTGTTCTTTATAAAACCCCTTCGTTTGTTTTTTTCCATGGTTAGATTGTTTTCGCTTCTTAAATTTACATGATTTAAAATTGATTTTGAAATCTATTGCGAAAACCCGTAAAATATTGATAGTCCTATTTTTACACCGCTCTATTCCTCAAAATTTCACCAAAAGTTCCAAGTAATTTCTTCGAAACCCTATTCAACGCTTCACCAACCCTCCTTATCTGAAACCAATACGTGCAACCTGGCATTTCCATTTTCAGGTGTTGGAGGTGCTGAGGCCATTCGATTGTTTTTTTGATGGATTCCTTGGCAAATGCAGTTCCCTTACGGGAATTGTAGTACCATTTATTGAACATATGCTGCCGTTGTCGTAGCCGCTATAAAAACGAAAAGCTTCCGATATCTCGGAAGCCTCTTCTCTGTTAGTGTGGTCCTACAACATCTTGAAATACAGATTTTGGAAAGCCCGGTATTCCTTGAAGCATCTTCAACAGATTCAAATATCGCAATCAGATTACCTTCTAAATCATACTGAACCACTTGCTTCTTCCTTAAACCGCTTTCACAATTGGGAAGTCCAAAAAAAAATGGAAAAATTTTTGAAAAATTGTCACAGATTCAATTTCGTTAATGACTTACCTTTAAGGGAAACCAACCACAAATGATGAATTTAATGTTCATGCAAAAAAGGCAGACCCAAATAAGATTAATTGCCCTATTTTTCCTGATAGGCGTATTTAATGCTTCCGAATTATTTTCTCAAGAGGAAAAGCTCTTGAAGCAACAGGAACATAAAATTGATACGTTGTCAAATGACTTGGATTCATTAGATACAGCAGATGATTCTAAAGGCTCTATTGAAAAACTCTCCAAACCCCTTAAATTCAAAGAAAATAGGAAAAGAAGAGAGAGAGAACTAATACAAGTTTATCTTGAAGAGTTGAACGAAATGAATCCTAAACCAGTATTGGATTCATCTGGTGATACTATCCCATTTTGCCGTCATTTAAATTCCAATGCTTCTTCAAGTACACTGGACAGTATTATTCAAAATGATACCATCTATTATTTCAGGAAATGCCTAACAGCCAAAAATAACGGTTATTGGAAACCATGATTTTAATACAGGTGAAAATTCGCAAGCCTATAATTTCGATTATTTGACTGCGCTCAACTATAAAGAATATCAGCTCGAACCCTCTGGGGAAATTAAAACAGCAGAAATTCTAAATGATTTTAGTTCCTCGGGTATAGTTAAAGAAGCTAGATTAACAGGTTGTGCTATCTATCTTACCGTACAAAACAAAAACACAGCGGAGATTTCTGAATTTTTGCACAATTCAAGCGCACAAAAGAAATTTCATTCACGATTGAAAAGTCTATTGAACGCAAAATAAGTTGCAAGGGCATTAATCATCAATTTTGATGATATTTCAAATACTGACAATTAATTATTTGTCGACTTTATAAAAAATCTACGCGCGCTTTTATCAACTAGCGAAACATCCGTTGAAATAATTCTTACCATACCTTCGATTGAAAATAAGGATAGTATTGAAAAAGTAAAAGCTTATGATTTTCTAGCATTAAACGAATTGGTAGACCATTTCTTGGTCAGAACAGAAAATTTGAACTTTACGAACGGTTCCAACACTACAGCAGGATTTGAAACTATAGCATCGACTATAGCTTTCTATACAAATGGTAAACTTCCTCTTTCAAAACTCATCGCTACAGTTTCATGGTCGGGTCGTGACAATCCTAAATATTTGATTCAGAAATACACTTGGGTTCTGGAAAATAATCTTGGTGGAATATTTATTTAAGGATATTGATGGCGCTTCAAACAATTTAGGTTTATGGAAGAATGTCAGAACAGAGCTAATTGAAATTGGTGCTACTCTAGTTGATAAAAAAGCTCTTGAACTTGAAAGAAAACCGAGTATGCTATTCATAATCTCAATAGTGTTTTTACTGCTTGGATTTATATTTTTCCTTTGGCAATATTTCAAGCGAAAATAAAATGGACAACTTAAAATTTGAGGATTTGCCCAAGGCTATGGAAACAGTTCTAGAGAAACTTTCACAAATTGAGGAAGAGCTAAAAAATATTAAAGAAAATTTTCAGCCAAAGGAGCCTGTGGAATTATTGACCAGAGAAGAAACTGCAAAAATGCTTAAAATATCATTGTCAACCCTGTGGCATTGGTGTAAGAAAGGAATTTTTACCTTCCTATGGAATTGGAAACAGGGTGTACTACAAAAGAAGTGAGCTTGAGTCTGGTTTAATTAAAATAAAATCAGAATAAACCTGTTTTAATATTGCTTTACTAGATAATATGTAGGAATTTTATTGTTACTAGCTCAAGTTTATTAAGTAAATTATTTTTTGAAAAAATACCTCAATACATCGGCTTTATTCTTATGCTAAGTTTTGCAAAGACTATACTAAAAAATATAGACTTCACATCTTGTCATTTCGAAGACTGTTTGTTCATCGGAACCGTACGTTACAAAATTGTCAGTTTCAACAATGTACATTCAAAAACGTAAACACACATCAAATCGAAATAAAGCGAACATACATAGACCCTGTAAGTTTCAAAAAGAACTACAAAAAATCAGACTTAGAAAAATCGAATATAGCAGTTCATTTATTTCAACAGCTACTAAATAATTCGAGAGATGAAGAACAATCAGAGTTTGCTAGAATAGCAAACTATTATTTTCAAAAATGGCAAGGCCGATTAACAAGAAGTAAATACTTTAATAACCAACCTTACAAAATCAATTTGCAAACTTTTGCCGTTGAGTACATTCCTAACTTTCTATACCGATGGATATTCGGTTATGGTCTAAGAGTAAGAAGCTTTATAGCAACTTTCTTAGTTCTTTACGGAGGATTTTACTTTACTAACTTAAATTATTGGAGCGAGTATGGATTTCACGAAAAGGACTTTGCAATCGCATCATTCAGTTCAGACAACATTAGTCCAATAGCAAACATATTTTTTACAGCAGATGCAATGACACAATTAGTAGATTCTCAATTTCAACCTCAAACTGACTTTGGAATGTCTATGCTAACAATTCAAGGATTTTCAGGATTCATTCTTTTAAGCTTTTTAATAACAGTTCTAATAAATCGATTTGTAAAATGAAAAATTATAGCGTAGCAATTTTCGGTAGCTCATTAAGAGCAGATTTTGATAAATACAGCGATAGAGATTTGTTAGTTGTAGCTGATGACTTTAAAACTCTAGAGAAGTTGAAAAAAAACCTATTCTAAAGATAATTGGTCAATCTCATATTACACATACTCAAAACTTAAGTACTTATCAGAAAATGGTAGTTTATTCATTAAGCATTTACAAAACGAGTCTGAAATAAAAGTTGACGAAAATGACAGATTAATTAATATTTTAAATCAATTCAATCCAAAGTCTAACTACAAAAAAGACATTCGAGATTGTGATTAAATAGGAATTGATTTTTTGGTTGCTGAATTTTGGAAGGCATAATTCCCTAACCTCATCGTATTTTTCCAATATTGCCTTTGCTTTTGGCAATAAAGGAACAGATATCATCTTGTCGGTTTTCTGCCTTTTCATTTGAATCCATTCGTTGCCATCAAAGCCTTTTATGATATGCTCCTTTTTTAGATTGGACATTTCATGATATGCCAATCCTGTATAACAACAGAAAATAAATAGGTCCTTGACCAATTGTAAGTCTTGGTTGTGTGAAATGGTGGTCTTCGAGTAGTTTCAACTCCTCTGTTGAAAGGAATATAACTTCTTTTTTGACCCTTCCTGGCTTGTGTAGTGCAAAGGGGTCCTTTTCCAAGTATCCTTCCCCTAAAGCCTCCTTAATAGGTTTTCTGAAGCGCTGGATAGCACTTATTAATGGTTACTTGGCTTTGCTTTCTTTCCGTTTTTAAATAGTACTCAAAATCATGCAGGAATTGGAGTTTTAGTTTACTCAAAGGAAGGTCATTTTTGCCATATTTCCATTTGATGAAATCCTTTACTTGTTGCATGGGCATAATTAAATTTCTTCCAGGTTCCCAATTGGATGTCTATCCCAACGAGCTTCTTCTTTTTATCTAAAAATTCCTTGAAATAGTGAATTGTCCAGATCTCCTTAGTTGATCGGTTTTCCAATATAGTTGTTAAAAATATCTTCAACGGTAAATTCAACTCCTGCCAATTGTAGCTGTAAATATGCTTTTTTAATGTTGGCTGATATGATTTCAAGTTGCAGATTGATTTGTTGATTCGCGATAGATTTTGGAACTGGCTTTTTGCTTCTTGGCGTTCCATTCTAATGGATTAATAAATTCCCCTGTTGAGAATTGCTTTCTGCTTTTTAAGATAGGTGATTCTACAATAGATTGGGCAAGTTCCTTTCTGATTTGTTTTTGCCTTGTTCAAATAGAATAGGACTAGATAATGTTTTTTGATTCATAACCAATTGATTTTAATGTTAAACAATTGGCATACAATTCATGATTTTAAAAGTGGGATACCTGAGATTCCAAATGGGATACCCAGTAGGGATACCTGAAATATCCTAAATAACTTGACAAGTTGACTTTTAGATGGAAAGTGCAGTCAGTGCATATAATGCAGTTATATACTGTACCTCAGCACTTTAAACAAAAAATCCAACCTAACTAAATAGATTGGATTTTTAATAATGTGGTCCCACCTGGGCTCGAACCAGGGACCACCTGATTATGAGTCAGGTGCTCTAACCAACTGAGCTATAGGACCGGCAATTTGCGGATGCAATATTACCACTTATTTTTAATCAACACAAACAAAAAAACATCAAGGATGGCAAATAGTTAAGTCATTTTATCAAAAAAGAGCGCTGCACGTTTTATGATTTCAATAGAATTTCTTGGCACAGCTCCACTAAAACCCCGTTGGTACTTTTAGGATGTACAAAGGCCACCCATTTATTATCGGCTCCTTTTTTTGGGGTTTCGTTCAGAATAATAAACCCTTCTTCCTTAAGTCTAGAAAGTTCTGCTACAATATCATCTACTTCAAAGGCAATATGGTGTATGCCTTCACCCTTCTTTTCCAAGAACTTGGCGATTGGGCCATCTCTAGTGGTACTCTCCAAAAGTTCTATTTTATTGGGCCCGTTCTTAAAGAAAGAGGTCTTTACGCCTTCTGAGGCCACTTCCTCCTGTTTATAGGATGCGACACCCAATAATTTCTCATATAACCGGTTGGATGCTTCCAGATTTTTAACGGCAATTCCTATGTGTTCTATTTTCTTCATATCGAATTTTCTTCGGTATCTCTGGCATTACTATCGAAGATACATTATTCTACGTATTTTTGTGGTATGGAAACGCAACGACAACGAAAAATAGGGGGAGTCATTCAAAAGGATATCGTGGATATTCTACAAAAAGCGGCTATTGAAGGCGGGCTCAAAGGTACCTTGATATCTGTGAGCAAAGTTGCCGTTACCACAGATCTTTCCATTGCTAAAGTATATTTGAGTATTTTCCCGAATGCAAACGCTAAGGAACTCATGGAAGGAATAAAATCCAATCAGCCCCTTATTAAACATGAGCTTTCACAACGTACCAGAAACCAACTGCGCCGGGTGCCAGAACTACTTTTTTACTTGGACGATTCCCTGGATTACATCGAAAAGATAGAAAAATCGCTTAAAGGGGAGGAAAACCCCATTGAGAACAGAGACCTACTGGCCAAAAGAAAAAAATCCTAGCGATTTGAACTTTCCGCTATACATAGCTAAACGGTACATACGCTCCAAGAGCAGCCAGAACGCTGTGAACATTATTAATTTTATTACTTTTCTAGTCATCGTTATCGGTTCGGCGGCATTGTTCATTGTCCTTTCTGGCTTCGCCGGATTAAAAACCTTCAGTCTCTCCTTTACCAACTCCTTTGACCCGCAATTAAAAGCGCAGCCCGCGAAAGGTAAATTCTTCACCTTAAGTCCGGAACAGGAAAAGCGGCTTGCCGCTGTAGAGGGTCTAGCCTATTATTCCAAGGAAATAGAGGAAAAGGTATATCTGGAGCATAAGGGTAGAAACCACATTGCGTATTTAAAGGGTATAGACTCCAACTACACTAAGGTCACGGGCGTGGATAGCACCCTTTACTATGGGGATTGGACGATAAACGAACAACAGGTGGTGTCCGGCATTGGAATAGCAAACATTCTAGGCGTTACGGTAAACCAATTTAGGAGTCCATTACAAATCTATGCGTTTAAGCCGGGAGAGGGTTCCATTTCGCCACAAAGCATTAGCAATACCAGCTCCTTATACAACCAATTGCCCGTGGTTATCGGTGGCGTTTACGCGGTAGAGGCCGACTTGGACAATAAATATGTGTTTGCTTACTTGCCTTTGGCACAGGCGCTCTTGGAAAAGGAAAGTAACCAATACTCCGGCATCAATTTTAAATTGAAGGACGGCGCAAACGAATCAGCGGTAAGGCTAGCAATACTGCAAAGCTTAGATAATTCTGTCATCCTAAAAAATAGACGGGAGCTCAACGGTACGCTCTACAAAATGTTGAATACAGAAAATGTGGCCACCTATCTCATTTTTACCTTGGTGCTTATCATAGCTTTGTTCAATGTTGTGGGTGCCATTATTATGATGATTTTGGACAAGCAACAAAACTCTAAAACGCTCTACAGTTTAGGAACTACGATCAAAGAACTACGACGCATCTATTTTGTACAAGGCGTATTGGTAACAGGAGTTGGTGGATTCATAGGTGTGTTATTAGGTTCTCTGTTGATATGGTCCCAACTCGCTTTTAGTTGGCTAAAAATCACGCCAACTTTAGCATATCCAGTAGAATATCAGGTAGTTAATGTGGGCATCGTATTGGGTACTATAATGGTGCTGGGCGTTATTGCCTCTAAGATTGCCAGCAGTAGAATAAATAAGAAGTTGGTGGGAGCAGCCCTCTAGCCCCCCATCGGGTGCTAGGAAGATACAAACTCATAATCCCCAAACTTCTGTAGTACCTCATCAAAAGTGGCAAAAACATCAGCAGATTCGTCGCTCGTAACCATTTTCATGCGATAGGGCTTAAAATCTGGAATACCCTTAAAATAATTGGTGTAATGTCTTCTGGTCTCAAAGACACCCAATAGTTCGCCTTTCCAATCTATGGACATTTGAAGGTGCCTACGGGCAGCCTCCACACGTTCTTCCATTGTGGGCGGATTTCTATGTTCGCCAGTTTCAAAAAAGTGTTTTACCTCCCTAAAAAACCAAGGGTAGCCAATTGTGGCGCGACCGATCATGGCCCCGTCCAAGCCATATTCGTCCCGCATTTTTTTTGCGGCTTCAGGGG
The DNA here is from genome assembly GCA_963697395.1 of uncultured Flavobacteriaceae bacterium. Classification (GTDB taxonomy): domain Bacteria; phylum Bacteroidota; class Bacteroidia; order Flavobacteriales; family Flavobacteriaceae; genus Maribacter. The sequence goes on along the minus strand of CAVONX010000029.1, from coordinate 373,637 downwards.
AATCTACATCGCCATTTCCAAAAACGGGAATGTGCATTCTAGGATTGTTTTTTACGCGTGCAATAGGTTTCCAGTCAGCATTACCCTTATACATTTGTGCACGGGTACGACCATGGATAGAAATAGCCTTACAACCTACATCCTGTAAACGTTCCGCAACCTCTTCTATCATAATAGAATTGTCGTCCCATCCCAAACGGGTCTTTACGGTAATGGGAAGGTTTGTGCGCTTCACCATTTCCTCTGTCAGCTTTACCATTAGGGGGATGTCCTTTAATATGCCGGCTCCCGCACCTTTACAGACCACTTTTTTTACCGGACATCCAAAATTGATGTCAATAATATCCGGATTGCTTTTCTCCACTATGTCTACGGTCTGCAACATAGATTCCAAGTTGGCCCCAAAAATTTGTATGCCCACAGGTCGTTCCTTCTCGTAAATATCGAGTTTCATGACACTTTTTTCCGCATCACGTATCAATCCTTCCGAAGAAATGAACTCGGTATACACCACATCTGCACCCTGCTCCTTACACAGTGCACGGAACGGCGGATCGCTAACATCTTCCATAGGTGCAAGGAGCAATGGGAAATCGGGTAGTTGTATGTCGCCTATTTTGGGCATAATCCTTGTCTGTTTATTGGGCTGCAAATTTAAACAAAATTCGCGTAACATCTTACTGCTAAGGAGGCCTGTGGTTTCGTTATACATAATTGTGATAAACCCTAGGGATGGTGCAGCTATACCAATGTTCAACGTTATCTTTAAAAGGTGTAGTGTTTAAAACATGCAAGGTCACTTACTTTTAAACTTCTCCAAGACTAGCTGTTCCCCATCAAAAACGGCATAGGTATAATAATTGATCCAATCCCCAAGATTAGTGTATCTAGAAGTACCGTTAAGATCGATTTCCAAAGGCAGATGTCTGTGGCCAAATATGAAATGATCGTAGTGCCGGGTCTCCAATTTGCGTTTACAGTACCGTACCAACCACTCTTTGTCCTCTCCCAAAAATTTAGCATCTTCATCGCCCGAAATAAGTTTGTTCTTAACGGACAGGTAGTGCGCCAACCGAACCCCAAGATCGGGATGCAACCAACGGAACAGCCATTTTGCAAACGGATTTGTAAACACTTTTTTCATGCGTTTATACCCTTTATCTTTGGGGCCAAGACCATCGCCGTGACCAATAAAAAAAGATGTTCCGTTAATGGTATACTGTTGGGGTTCGTGAAATACGGGGATATGTAGTTCTTCTTCAAAGTAACCGTTCATCCAAAGGTCGTGGTTGCCCACAAAAAAATAGATGGGTATGCCAGAATCGGATATTTCCGCCAGTTTTCCAAGGATCCTAGTGAAGCCTTTTGGAACAACCGTTTTGTATTCCATCCAAAAATCGAACAGGTCACCAAGTAGAAAAATAGCTCCCGCGTCTTTTTTAATCTCGTCCAACCAGGCAACAAACTTTTTCTCACGAGGTAAACTTTCCGCCATGGTTGGTGCTCCCAAGTGATTGTCACTAGAGAAATATACTTTTTTCCCTGGAGGAAGATTAATGATGTTCATGGATGGTAAAGATAACAATTCCCAGTTTAGAACTTAGTTGTCACTAGCGTACCACTCTGCAAAGGAGGTTTCCGTTTCTTGAAGCCTTAAGGAATGTAAGCTGATGTTTTTTGGTAATCTGGCTTTGATTTTATCTGAAAAATCCACTACCATGTTTTCACTTGTGGGCTGATAATCTGCCAAGATAACGTTATGTCCGCGATCTATAAGTTCTTTTGCCAATTCTACATGGGGCGTATTTTTATTGAATACGGTGGCGTGATCAAACTTATCTACAATTTCTTCTTTTACAATTTTTTTCAAATCGGTAAAATCGATAACCATTCCCAATTTAACATGGTTAGTGTCGGTTATAGGGTGTCCTATGACCGTAACGGAAAGCTTATAACTGTGCCCATGCACATTACGACATTTACCGTCATATCCGTAAAGAGCGTGTCCGGTTTCAAAATTAAACTGTTTGGTAATCCTAATATTGCTCATCTTCAACTATTGAGCGACAAAGGTAGGGATTCTATAAAATGAAATTATCAATATCTGGTTTCTGATGTATTGTTTTATTCAGTTGGCCTTACCGGTTGTGTAAAGGCTATTTCATACAAGATGTCTTCAATAGGATTTTCCTGTAATTTGGATGAGGTAATCTTACATCTGGCAAAAAGTAAATCCTCGGTTAGTTGAAACTCGGCCGTTGTGGCGTTCACTGTTTTTAATATTTCGGTTTCGGTCTGGCCTTTTTTGCAGCCAATAAAGCTTATTTCATAAATCACCCCAGTTTCCGGCACTATTTCCACGGATATCGTGTTGTTGATATTTGTCAAATTTTTAAGCTTAACGCCAGTACTAGAGTAAAAATCTCCCGATTCCAATGCGTTTATTACACTTGCTGCCGAGAGCGTATCTGCTTGCACCATTACCCAGCCTCGTCCTGCATTACTCCATTCTTTTCCTTTGTTATGATAATGATGGGAATCATCGGTAGCAAGGCCGTACAGCATTGGTTTGTTATTTTTTAAATAGGAAATATTGATCAGGTCCCACATCTCTTCTGTCGATATCCGTGTGGAATCTCCCATATTATGCACTGCCGGATGCCCGTTGTAAACTTCAAAAAATCGTTCCCCGTTCAATGAAATCATATCGTCCAGGCTTATACTGTAGAAAAAGTTGGGGTGGTTGATGTGCGGTATCATTGGAACGCCTGTTTTCTTGCGCTGATCAAGCACCTGGTTTATATTGTTTTGCATGATCTCCGCAACGCTACCACCACCCATAGGTTCAATCTTTTCTTGAATGTTAGTGGCGTTCATGTGAATGTGTTTGTCTTGGTATTTATCCGTAATTTCTTCTGACCTTATAACCAGAAAGTCGCCTTCCTTCTCAAGTTTGTCCCTGTATTCTTCGTAGGTTTTTAACTTTACAAGGGTCTTCCCAGAATCTATTTTGTGTTCCACCCAATTTGCACCATAGGTTTTCAAGTAGTTCTGAAATGCCTTTTGATAAATGGAATCCTCTCGTATAGTTATCCATTTTTCGCCATCGGCTATGGTGTTGTGATCGGACAAGGCCATAAATTGATAGTCGCGAGACTTGTACCAATCTAGAATTACTTCCGGAAATTCGTCGCCATCGCTCCAATACGAATGCGTATGCAAATTTCCCTTGTACCAGCGCTGAACCGTATCCGTTTCTATTTTAGGTTTTTCACCACAACTTATGGCAACGGTAAATATAAGTAGGACAAATGAGCCTTTAATTTGAAAGTTTTTCATGGTTCCGGTTAACTAACAGTTCAGTTAAAGATAGGACTTTTAGTACTAGTCTTGAATTGTAAAAAAGGAACGAGTTGTCCCTTATGATGACAAAACGGCCATAAACACTAAAAAAGATTTTCTTGCATCCTATTGGAATATTAATTTATGAGGTTTGGTACGCCATTTTTAGGTTGGCCAACTATTCTACCCGCTCACATAAAGTAGGTAGCTCCCACCTTTGACCAAGAGCGGACTGGCGACCATAAACAATGTAACGCTCTAGCGGTGCAAGCCCCAAAAAGATATGGTCTTCACATCATCAATCTGCCGTGGGCTATACCTAATTTTTACTTTTTCGCCTATTTTGTACGCGGGTGGCCTGGAACTGATGTCGCTAGTATACCGTTGTTTGTTCAAAGACCGGTCCGTAAATTCAAATACCGGCTTGTACATGGTGCGGCCATCGCTTTGGTGTGTTTTATATTCCATTACCGTGGCTATGGTTTGCACTCCCTTTTCCAGTAATTTTTGGGTTTTTTGATACTGTTGGTAGGCAGAATAGGCCAAAAAGATTCCTAATAAAAAAGAGTGGCGTAAAAGATGATCCAAGTCATATCCTTATGACGAGGCATCCCTATCTCTTATATTTGCGTCTTGTCCTAGTTCTATTTATAAAATAGATAACAACTACGAAGAGTGCCAAAATCGGAAAAACAAGGTCTCCGTTTAAAAATTTCAAAATATCCATACTACTGTTATAGTGATTTGATGAACAAACGGTTCGGCAACCCTTTTTAGTATAGCCGGTACCTAAGGTTTGTTTTGGTTTTAGGCTAACATACTCAATGTTGCGAAGTGCTCAATAATTCATCTCTTCTAGTGCTTTTGTCTTCTAATGAAACATCTGCGTTATTCCATCATCGTTCAGCCATATAAAAATACCATCGTTTTGCAAGTAGAAACGTTCTGCTGTGCTTTTTATTTTTTTATCAAAAAATTCCTCTCCCCAATCTTCTTTTGCTGTTTCCTCATCGTAATAAAAGAGCCTATTATAGCTATGGCGGGTAGCCAAGACAAATACCAGCTTTATGTACTTGAAGTAAAGGTCTTAGAACCTCTTTCCCGTTTCCCCAAAAAAACAGCTGCTATTTTTTGAATAATACTGTCCTTATACCATCCTGTTACCTCCCCTCCTTCAATAGATATTTCAAAAACGGGAATAGTCTTATATGTATATAAATACAGTTCATTTTGAATGCGTTTGTATGCCGTTCGTATTTTCTGTGTGTCCTGCCCTCTTGTAGAAAGGCCGGCTATTAGAACAATAAAAGTACTAACAAACGCAAATTGAAGACAGGTTTTCGTTATTTGTTCTTGAATTTAGCCAACGCATTTTTGGTGAATTCCGATAGCGCCAATGTACCTGTAATCCTGGCGCGCTCCGTTAATAAGGTATCCCAATGATCCGTATTGTTCCAGAGTACTTTTTTCCACTCCAGCAAAGCTGCTGGATTATAGGTCGATAATTTTTGGGTAAAAAAATCGATTTCGGTGTCCAGTTCATTTAGGTTTTCAAACACCTTTGCATACAAGCCTTTTTCTTGCGCCCAATAGGCATTTTTCCATTCGGTGGCGTTAAGGGAAAGTTCTGAAACGGCCGCGATACCCATTTTGCGTTCCAAAGCAGGGGCAATGACCAAAGGTGCTATACCAATGGAGAGTTCCGATAAACGAATGGAAGCGGCCTCACTGGCAAAAACGTAGTCACATGCCGACAATAAACCAACCCCACCGCCCACGGCCTTACCCTGCACACGGCCCACAATTACTTTTTTACAGCGCCGCATGGCATTGATCACATTGGCAAAGCCACTGAAGAAAATTTCGCCTTGCTCCATGTTGGATACCTGCATCAATTCATCAAAGGAGGCCCCGGCACAAAAGGTGTTGCCTCCTTCAGATTTTAGCAATATGACCGTGACTTCTTCGTCATCTGAAAGTTTATCAAATTCCGCCGTCAATCTATTTAGAAGTTCCAAAGTAAATGAGTTGCTGGCAGGATGTCCAAACTCTACCCTTGCTATTCGGTTTTCTATTTTAGTATAAAGACTTCCGTTGGGTCTGTTCGTCATCATAGGTTCAAGGTTCAAAAATTCAATATTCAAGGCTTAGTTTCAAAGGTACGGACTTGTGCAGAAAGTTAAGTTCAAGAGTCAAGTTCAACCCATAACAAGTAATGTAATCCACCATGCATGTTGCGCTTTTGCTATGTAGAGCAAGCTCTAAAGTAAACAATATGGGTAGAGTTCTATGTAGGTTCAAAAATCATCTAACCAAAACAGGATAGTACTTATGTTCTGCTTTTTTTACTTACAGACTAAAGAATGGCAACTATGGGCTACTATTGCAATAGTGGGCGAAACTTATTCCTAAACTTCCACACGAGCGCCCCGCCTCTAATGAGCATCCAAACAGAAAAGGATATCCATATACCGGTAAGGCTCCAGCCCATATACTTCCCCAAAAAAAGCATGGGCACAAAACCTAGGAACGTAGCTGAGAGCAGTGTATTTCTAAGATATCGCATTTCGCCCAAACCTTTGAACAAGCCGTCTAAAACAAAGGCTACGGTGTTTATAGGCAGCCCAAGTATGACTATAAAAAATACCCCATAAAAAGCGTCCAAAACCAAGGGCTCCTTTGAGAAGAGCAAGCCTATAGGGTAATAAAAAGCAAATGCCAGAACCATAAGGGCAAGGCTAACACAACTTCCATACAGCACTATTTTTTTAGAAAGCTCCCATAATCCGTTGTAATCTTTGGCTCCCAGAAGTCGCCCTCCTATAATGTTCCCTGCCGCGCCATACCCATCTATAAAAAAGGCCGAAAAAAGCCAAATATTTATAGCGATGGTGTGTGCGCCAATAAAGTTATCGCCCATAGCCGTGGCTTCCCTAACTGCCAATATCAAAGCAGTGTTCAGAGCGATGGCACGAACAAAGAGGTTTAGGCTCATAACCACCAACCTGCCCAGCTCTGGATGTATGGGAAACTTTAGTTTAAGGCTGATCTCGGTTTTGGTAACCAATAGCACAAAGGCCATAATGGCCATTATGGCTTGTGCGATTAAACTAGCATAGGCAGCGCCATCCAAATACAGAGGGGCTATCCAACCTTCTATGCCGTAGACGAGCATAAAATCCAAAATAACATTCAGCACGGCGCCTACAATCGCAATCATCATTGGCCAATAGGTGTTTTGAAGCCCTCTGAAAATGCCCATAACGGCAAACACAAACAATGTCAACGGAAAGCCCCAAACGCGAATGGAATAATAACTCACACAATATTGTAAAATTTTGCCCGATGCGTTCAGTAATTCGAAAATTTCCTCAACAATAAAAATGGTGGACAACAGAATAAGGATGCTAAGGCCAATATTCAAATAAATAGCCTGAGCGGGTAACGATTTTACCTCGTTTAACCTGCCGGCACCTAAATATTGTGAAATAATAGCGGAAATAGCACTCCGTGTCTGTCCTAAAATCCAGATGAGCATAGATAGAAAAGAACCCACGATACCCGCTGCCGCCAAGGATTCCAATCCGTCTACAGGAATATTTCCCACAATGGCGGTATCGGTTATGGACAAAAGCGGTTCGGCTATCCCGGCGATAGTCGCCGGAATGGCAAGTTTGTTAATGTACCTAAAATTTATGGCAGTTCTCAAGAAAAGTAGTTATAGTACCAATTCGTAACAGTGAAAAGGATATTCGCTTTGATTTGGAAAATAAATGTCCTCCAATTTTTGATATCCCCGTTGCTCATAAAAGCGTTGATTGCGCTTATTTTGGCTAAAGGTATCCAATCGGACCGATTTAAAACGCTGAGCGCGCGCATGATCTTCACCAAAAGCCATTAAGTGCTGCGCGAAACCTTGCCCTTGAAAATCTGGGTGTACCGCTAAACGATGTATGTATAAATTTAAATGGTTTTCTGTTAACCAACGTACGGTTTGGTATTCCTTGTCCATTACCGTTGACAATACAATGCATCCGATGGGTTTATCCTCCTTTTTTAATACATACAACTCTTTACGATAAGCATCTGTAACAAATTGCTTTTCGTTTGGATATTGAGTGGTCCATTGAAAAATCCCTTCCGACTCCATTTTTATGCGGCAGGCATCGGTAATTTTAAGAATATCAGGAATTTCGGATATCTTTGCGCTTTGAATCATACAATAAATTCAATTAAATTGTAAATTTATAGTAATAATCAACAACCCCAATTATGAATAATATTCTTGTTCCCATAGGGACCTCTCCGGACGCTCACGAAACCTTACAATACGCGATAGATTTTGCTTCGGATTTTGGTACAAACGTTTTTGTGATGGAAGTCTTTAGCGCAACCACTAAAGCAGGAACGTTGGCCAATGTATCGGAAATAATTGCGGAAAGTGGTAAGGAACGTTTAAAAAGCGTAATCTCTAAAGTTGACAGTAAAAACATAACCGTAAAGGTAGTAACCTACCAAGGAGATCTGGTAGATGGCCTCAATGATATTGATAAGGAGATGGGCATAGACCTTATTATTCTTGCGCCGCGCAGTATTGATATTCGCGAGGAATTGTATTTGGGCAGCACCTCTGGTGGGATAGTTAAACGCACCAATATTCCTACTTTGGTCGTGCCCAAAGGAACAAAATACACTAGTTTTAAGAACGTACTTGTAGCTTTTAAATCGGGCATATTAAAACGAAAAAGGATTTTAGATCCCTTGGCTACCATTGCCAAAAAACATAAGTCCAAAGTAAATTTGTTATTGGTTAAGACACCGGGCTATTCGGATGATGATCTAAAGATAAATACAGCTTTGTTGGATATGAGTTCGCAACTTACCATTACCGAAAACCCAACCACGTACCAAGGTGTTTTGGAACACTTTAGAGAACAGCACCCCGATCTGTTATGCGTCTTTAGGCGTAAAAGGGGGTTCTTTAAAAAATTGTGGGAAAAAAGTACAATCCCAAAATCCGAATTCTACGCACCTATTCCTGTGTTGATTTTAAGTGTTAAGAAAGACTAAGATTTCTTTGATAGCTTGCTAAAAAGTATTTCCTTTGCGCCAGCCAAAAAGGGGGATTAGCTCAGTTGGCTAGAGCGCTTGCCTGGCAGGCAAGAGGTCACCGGTTCGAATCCGGTATTCTCCACCATATTATATAGGGCTTCAAGAGTTTTTGACTTTTGAAGCTTTTTTCATTTGCACGCAATTTGCACTCAAAACTGGTTTTTAATTAAGCTGGGTATTATTTGATACATTTTGGTTTATTTTGATAATTCTTTACGGGTAGGAGGGTGCTTTTTGGAAAAAGTGGTACATCAATTAGGTACTTTAACCTCAATGTTAGATTAAGGAATCTAAGCCCCATAAAAGGTCAATTGAAGAAACAACTAAAAGAGACCAAGAATTGGACTTTTAAATAAATAGTATTTCTCTTTTTGAATTTGTACTGTTAAACGGCGGTTTTCAAGGACACTAATTTAATAGAATTAAAACCTAATCGAAATTCCTTTTTCGATAAAATCATATTGTAATTTCTAGTACTGTTAGTTTCAACCCAGAGTACTAGAATCTCTGTTTTCCATGCAAAAATACATTTACAAATTTGTATATTAGTGGTTCTCAGCCTACTATAATTTGAATAAAAATTAATTATGTATGCCGTTATTCATGGACTTTCACAAAATCGATTCCGATGCCGTTACGGAAGAAGATGTGTATAGAGCGCATTTGAAGGATATTGCCGTTCAAAATAAACATGGCTTGGTATACAAGAAGTATTATCTAAATCTTCATCACAAAACAGCTTTTTGTTTAATGGAAAGTCCAAATAAGGAGGCGTGTATTAAGAGTCATGAAGAAGCCCACGGTATCGGGGCATGTAACGTGATTGAGGTATCGCGTGAGAACGAATTTTTCCCTTACATGGGAGAGGGTGGTCAAAACGAGCAGGATTTGGCTTTGACTTTGTCAGGAGAAATCGATAGTGGCTTTCGTACTATTATGTTGGTAGATTTTTTGGAATTAACAGAAAGTGAATCATTAATGACCTCCAAGATTACAGATTCAATAAAGATTTACAACGGAAATGTGGTCTTGGTTCCTAGCGAAAAGTTGATGGCTTCTTTTATAGATGCTTCAGATGCTGTATCATGTTCCATTGCGATAGCAAAGTACTTCGAAACATTAGAGGATAAAATCATATTCAGTATAGGCTTGGCCACTGGGAAACCAGTTGACGAACATAGTTCCGATTTGTTCGAAAAAACCAAGAAAAAAGTAAAGGTCTTGTGCAGACTCGGTTTCCAACTTGGTACAAGTATGGATTTGGATACGAAACTATCAGCTTCCAGAAGTAAGGATATTTCCAAAATAGATATGACTGGGATTACTGTTGTTGATCAAACCTCGTATATCGAAATCGAAAAATTAGATAAAATTTTAATAAAAAATCTGAATACTTCAGCTTTTAATAGTGACGCCCTCAGCCAGCAGATAGGTCTTAGCAAGACCCAGGCTTATCGAAAAATATCCTCCTTATTCGGATTGTCTCCTAATAAATTACTATCTGAATTAAGGTTGGTACATGCTGTTAGAGCCTTAAAAAAAGGCGATAAGACAGTTTCAGAAGTCGCCTATGATTCAGGTTTTAATAGTCCCACCTATTTTACAAGGGTATTCCGGAACAGGTTCGGCACACTCCCCACTTTGATTGCCAAGTCTAAATCCAACTAAGCCCAAAAGTTTGCTTTAAAATTTAGGGCTGTCTAATTTGTTTCAGGTTTTGGAACAAAACTTACATCGTGGCTGGTTGTATCCATTTAGTTTTACAGTGTAGAAATAACTGGAATATCTGACCCATAAAGCACTATTGTTCCTTAAATGTTTCTATATAATCTGTCTAACTAAAAAATGAAAAAATGAAATCAAGAAAAAATATGAAAAGCTTATGGATGACTGTCGCGACGCTAATTCTTACCGTTTTGACAGGTCAAAGGATGACATCTCAAGAAGTTATTCTACAAACGAATAAGGTAGAAGGTGTAACACATATTTCAAAAGCTGATTTTCCTAAGGGAAATATTATAAATATGATCAATGGCTGGGGAGGAATGACCGTAGCCATAAATGAACCAAAAGCAGGAACGGATTTCACTCCTATTTTAAAGGGATTAAAAGACGATTTATGCCAAGTACCTCATTGGGGTTATTTGGAAAAAGGAAAGATTCGGATTATAGATAAAGATGATGACACCAAAAATGTTAGCGCGGGTGAGGTTTTTTATATGCCACCTGGCCATACACTTATAGTGGACGAAGATTCACGTATTATCGATTTTAGTCCTGAAAAAGAAATGAACGAATTGAATGATTTTGTGTTGGACAAAGTTGCACACATGCAAAAAGAAAAATAAACCGAGTATATGAAATGAGCCATAACAATTTTCGATACTTACCGATATATTGATTGGCGAATTACATCTAAAACAATAAAAGTTGAACAGATGAAAACTAAAATAGAGGAATTAAAACAACTAGCAAAAGGCGAAATTATACTACCCAACGATAAAAACTACGATGAGGCAAGAACGATTTACAATGCCATGATCGATAAACATCCGGCAATTATTTTTAAATGTAAAGATGTGGATGACGTAATCGCGGCCGTGAAATTTGGAAGGGAAAATGGTTTGGAAGTTTCCATAAGGAGCGGAGGCCATAACGGAGCTGGATTGGCTTTGGTAGAAGGCGGACTCGTCATTGATTTGTCTCAAATGAAGGATATCAAAGTAAATCCTAAGAAAAAAACCGCCAAAGTACAACCGGGCAATACGTTACATGATTTGGACAAGGCTACCCATGAACATGGTTTGGCATTGCCCGTAGGTATAAATGGAACTACGGGCGTAGCAGGGCTCACACTTGGCGGAGGCTTGGGCTACTTGAGCCGAAAAGGTGGCCTAGCGATAGATAATCTTTTGGAGGCCGAAGTGGTCTTGGCTACAGGCGAGTTGGTAACGGCGAATGCTATCTCACATCCTGGTCTCTTCTGGGCGTTGCGCGGCGGCGGCGGAAATTTTGGTGTGGTCACGTCGTTCACTTTTAATTTGTTGCCGATTAAAAATGTGTATGCAGGCCCCATGTTCTGGCCCATTGATCAAGCCGAGGAAACTATGAAATTTTATGACGAGGTCACTAAAAATGCCTCCAATGATCTATACGGTTTCTTTGCTTTTTTGATCGTGCCCCCTGGTGATCCGTTTCCCAAAGAACTGCATAATCAAAATGTATGCGGAATCGTATGGTGCTATACCGGACCTAAGGAAAAAGCAGAAGAGGTCTTCAAGTCCATTCGTGCGTTTGGACCACCAATTCTAGATTGGGTGGGCGAGATGTCAATTCCAGCACTAAACGGACTGTTCGATGACCTATATCCGAAGGGATTGCAATGGTATTGGAGAGCACATTATGTAAATGAACTTACAGATGAATGTATCCAGGAAAACATTAAATTTGGATCTAACATTCCTACCTTCCACTCAACGACCCACTTCTATCCTATAGACGGGAAAGTACACGAGGTATCCCAGGAGGCTACTGCATGGGCAAATCGGGGAGCAAGATGGGCACAGGTAATCGTGGGTGTTTCTCCCGATCCTGCAGATGCCGAAAAAGTGACCCAATGGTGCAAGGACTATTACGAGGGCATAAAATCGTATGCCATTGGTGGTAGTTACGTCAATTTTATGATGGAGGAAGGACAGGAACGGGTAAAAGCAGGCTACAAGGGAAATTATGAGCGGTTGACAAAAATCAAGAAGAAATACGACCCCGATAATTACTTCCATATCAACCAAAATATCAAACCAGCTGATTAGCAGGATAGAAATGTTTTACATTATAACCCAAAACAAAGCTATAGAATTTTCATTTTAAAGAAGTGAAATAAAAAGAACCTTTTTTGGGACAATACAATGAAACTATTTTCAGATGACTAGCTTTTTGCCTTTTAAGTACCCTTATTTTCTTGATAATTAAATTGTCGATTGTTGATAACTCAAAATTCTTCCTTTTTCAACAAAAATCAAATGGTATCATTTGAATCGTTTTGAAACCAAATAAAATTATCCAAATTTTATTTGGTTCGATTTGTACTGATTTAACATAAGTAATTGTTTACCAATATTTTGTGAATAAAAATCCTTACATAAACGAGATTTAGCACCTCCCTCCAATTACCTTTATCCAAAGAATTCTACAAAGGAAAACAAAAGCGCTTTTGTTCATTTAATAATCTTAAAAAGAAACAAATGGACACTATTTTAATCTTTGAACGACTTGATCGTTTGGAAAGGCTATTAACGGCCAATAAAGAGGTACTCACCTTCGAGGAAACCTGTGACTATACCGGAATATCCAGAAGCTATCTTTACAAACTTACCGCCTCGGGGAATATCCCGCATTCAAAGCCCAACGGTAAGATGATCTTTTTCGAGAAACGCAAACTTAACGATTGGCTTCTCCAGAACGGCAGAAAGTCGCATGCCGAAATTACTGTGGATAGGGCGGTCAATGTATACCACCTTCGGCGGGTCAAACTGAGCGAGTTTCATTTTCTTAATGCTCCATCTTATAGCTCATTTCCGAAGGCTGATAATTCAAGGAGAAGTACCTTTTAATTTCTTTATAACGGATTGGGCGATTTCGTCAAGTTTATCGACCGGACCTAAAAGGGAAGCATTCCTGAAATCTATTTTAGCAGTATCCCATACACCTTCCTGCGTGGGGTAAACAAGTATGAAGCCCTTTTTACGATAATACCGGGTCAAAAAAGCGGGTATCCTTTCCATACTAGTTTGGTACGATGGTTTGTTCTTTCTACTGAGCACCACTACCAAGTGGTCATCGGGACCCCAGTCTTTGGTAATGATATTCAGGTTTTTCCAGGAATTCAGTTCTTTATAATCGATTTCCAAGGTTTTTGTGCGCAGTTTTTCTTTCAAAAGTTCGATGGTTTCCGTGGCGGCATAAAACAAAAGTTTTGCCCCTGAATTTTCGCCCATATTCAACACCTTCAGCAACCAAAAAGGGAAACCTATTTCCAATTCGGCTTTGTTCGGTACCAGGATTACGTACCTCTTTATCATAGCTAATTTTGGGTGCGGTTTATAGATGATTGTCGTGGTGTTGCATTTTAGCAAGATACTCTCCGTTAGGGGTCCTAAAAAGGAGTCGGAGGTTCCTTCACTTTCATGTAGCCCTAAAAGTATGTCGGTTATGTTATGCTCTTTAACCACACTTGTAATGCCGTTGCTAAGGTTCATATCATATCTAAGAAGCTCTTGAAGCACGTTGTCTGTAGCAGCAGCCGTTACGGCGGCTTTGTTCAAAACTTTTCTGGCTTTTGACTCAACAGAACCGTCGGTCGAGGAATTGTCTATTACGTTCAGGGCATACAACCCTAGATGATTTTTCTTCGATTTAAGAATTACGCCCAAGCCAATAAGTTCATCTACAGTTTGTAGATTGCCAACGGGGACTAGAATTTTTTCTACATAACCCGACTCCCGTCCCGCATCGGAACTGGCTTCGAGAGCAATATTTTTTGCCCCTTTTTGGGCTACAAACGAAGCGACCGTACACGTGAATAGAATCATTAGAATAGTGCCGTTCAACACGTTTTCGTTAAGCAAGCGAACGGGTTCTCCTGTGGGGGTTTCGCCAATAATGATGGAATAACCTACCAAAACTGCGGCCAAGGTCGCTGCGGCCTGTGCATTGCTGAGACCAAAAATCAATCTGCGTTGATCCACGGAAAGTTTATAGGTTTTTTGCGTAAGCCAGGCCGCTATAAATTTGGCCGAAGTTGCAATGACAATCATTACGGCACCCACCTTTATGGTTTCCCAATCTTTAATAAAAGCCCTATAATCAACAAGCATTCCTACGCCGATAAGGAAAAAGGGAATAAAGATGGCGTTGCCTACAAATTCAACACGGTTCATTAAGGGGGAAGTAGGAGGAATGAGTCTATTGAGTGCTAAACCGGACAAAAAAGCGCCAATAATAGGTTCTATTCCGGCAATTTGCGCCAATGCCGCACCAAAAAACAAGAGCAACAATACAAAAATATACTGTGAGATATTGTCGTCAAACCGCTTGAAAAACCATCTTCCGATAATCGGGAACAATAACAATACGATCAAGCCGAAAACCAATATGGAAACCGATAAACGTATCCAAAACGCTGTGTTCACCTCACCCGTGTTCATCCCCACTATAATGGCAAGCACAGTCAGCGCTAGCGTATCGGTTATTATCGTACCGCCCACCGCAATATTCACCGCCAAGTTTTTTGATACACCAATGCTGCTGATCAAAGGGTAAGCGATCAAAGTATGCGAAGCGAACATGCTGGCTAATAGTACAGAAGTGGATAGTGAGTAATTTAAAATGTACAAACTGCCCAAAATCCCAAAAAGCATAGGTATCAGAAAAGTGTAAAGGCCAAAAACGAGACTTTTGGCACTGTTTTTTTTAAAGTCGACCAAATCGATTTCCAATCCGGCAAGAAACATGATGTACAGTAGACCGGCCGTTCCCGAGAGAATGATGCCACTGTCACGTTCCATAAGGTTAAAACCATAAGGCCCTATAACGGCGCCGGCTATAATAAGGCCCAAAAGATGCGGGATTCTGAGTTTGTTCAAAAAAATAGGCACCAACAAGATAATGCCCAGTATGAGAAGAAATTTTAGTACTGGATCGGTAATTGGCAAATCGAATATAGCTAGTCCCAAAATATATTTATGTTTTAAGATGGGATCTTAAAATAGAGCGATCCATCCGATAATTTGCATTGCTTCTAGATCAGTACCCTTACATATCCAATAGTACATAGGTCACTATACCAGCGAAATACCCTGCCAAGGCCAACCAGGCCACCTGCTTCAAGTACCACAGAAAATCGATCTTTAGAATGCCCATGGCAGCAACACCCGCGGCAGAACCAATAATTAGCACACTACCGCCCGTACCTGCACAATAGGCTAAAAACGTCCAGAATTCATGATCTTGGGGATAGCGTTCCATACCATACATACCCATGGCACCCGCTACCAAGGGTACGTTGTCTATTACCGATGAAAGTAGGCCCAAAAGACCGTTAATAATATGATAATCCTCGAAGGTGTCATCCAATGCGGTGCCCATTACTCCTAATGAACCATTGGTCTGCAAGGCGGCCACGGCCAACAAAATTCCCAAAAAAAACAGGATACTGGGGGTATCTATTTTCTGTACCGTCCTTGCGACCGAAAAGTAATGTTTTATGGTCACCGGTTTTCTTCTGTGCATAATTTCAGTAATCAGCCAGAAAACGGAGAGGCTAAAAAGCATTCCTATAAAAGGTGGCAAATGGGTAACGCTCTTAAAAAGGGGCACCAAAAGTAAAAGCACAACACCAATAAGAAGAATAAAATTACTTTCGGACGAGGTAATTTTTTTTTCGGCTGAAAGATTTTGCCCAAGGTCATTGATAATGGTATTTCTAAATTGATACGAGGCAATTACCAAAGGCACGAGCAAACAGACCAAGCTTGGCAGAAAAACGTCGGAAATGATAGCGTTTGTAGACACCTGTCCACCATTCCAGAGCATAATGGTAGTAATATCGCCAATGGGGGACCATGCACCACCCGCGTTGGCCGCAATAATTATAAAGCCAGCGAAGGTCCATAGGTCTTCCTTGGTATCCAGAAATTTTTTGATGATTGCGATCATCACGATAGTGGTGGTAAGGTTATCTAATATCGAAGAAAGAAAAAAGGTGAGTAGCGATAGAATCCATAGTAGCACTATCTTTTTTTTTGTTTTGATCTGTCGATGTATGATGGCAAAACCATCATGGGTATCTATTAGTTCAACAATGGTCATGGCACCCAATAAGAAAAATAGAATTTCGGCGATTTCCTCAAAGTGCTCCTTTAGTTGGCTGTTTGTTTCAGAAGGGTCAGAACCTGAAAACACAATGAAAAGCCACAACAAAATCCCTAAAAAAAGGGCTGTTGAGGCCTTATCTACCTTTATTTTATGTTCTAGCGCAATCAATATGTAACCCGCTAGAAAAAAAACCGCTGTTAATAGCATTTAGTCCTTTTAGTTTCTTAATTAGTTACTATGCCGATAGTATTTTATGAGTGAACAAGGCAGTCTTTTTTCCTTGGGAGTTTGTGGTTACCATGTGATCAAGGGTACCTTTCCATTTCTCCGCCCTTTTCAGCTCAAAATCCTCCATGCGATCTTCGCTCGCATCATAGAAGTTTAGAAGTAATCTATCGCCATTTTTTTTAAGTAGCTCAAGGTCCAGTTTTTCTAGCAGCAGCTCTTTTTTTTCTTTCGTTTTCACGCTCTTTCTTTTCTCCACTATCTGACAAGTTTTTAGTGTATTTAGATCCACCAGTTGTTCTATGCTTTCCAAAGGAGTAATTTTTAAGAATAAAACCTTCCGCTGCTCTGCATCCGATCCAATATAGGTATTACCCCAATTCTCCGACTCGGAGACCTTTAAATTATGTTGAACGATTACCTGCTTAATTTTGGCTCCTATCTTTTTTCTTTCGCTTTGCCCTGTGGCATTGAACACGTAAAAGGGTATGAAAACACTACCCACCAAAACGAGCGAAACTATAATCATTGAAATATCCATCTTAATCCTATTTAAAATTGTTACAAACGCTTTTTTATTACACGGTACAGGTTGATATCCGCATCCTTTTATCCGAAATTTGGATAAACGCAAACTGGAAAAATTTAGACTTTTCCTAAGTGCTTTGGATACGCTTAAGCGTTTTATGGAAAAGAGTGGAAAGGGTAAGCGATCGAATAACTCGCGAGACTTAGAACTATGCTATTACCATGTTTAAGGTATAAAAAATAGGTCCTGCCATTTCTTAAAATTGAAAGGCCACTTGTATGGTTGCCCGTTGGATATACCACCTTGGGTTTTGTCCTCTTATACTGGAATGAAAAATTTTCGGGCTTTAGGTTGGGTAGGGTTAAGACTGCATGCGTGTGATCTTCATAAGAGCCACTGTTCGTTAAATCATAACTAACGGTAGCGGCAACTCCAAAGTCTGTGGATGAAGCAAATGCCAGAACACTGCTACACATAAAAGTCAAAAGAAGTAAAAGCCTAAGAGCGCCCATTTTTTAACTTAATAACCATCAAATGTAAATACAATAAACGTTAACTTGTTGTTAAAAATTAGTGCTTTATTTTATTTTAATTTCTGCCTTTACTCGAAATATAATCTACATTTACGTTGCTTTTTATCGGACCAATGAAAAGGCCGTCTGTAAGTAAACTATGCTTCAAATGGATCAACTAATATTGTATATAGGATTTTTGATCGCCGCCTATTCCGTAATCGCTAATGATGTTATACAGACCTTAGGGACTTTTATAGCGTCAAACACAAAAATAAAATGGTGGTTTCTTTGGGCCTTTTCGGGTACTATACTTACCATTACCTTAGTCTACGGTTGGTATATGAATTTAGGTGATGTAGCTTATGGTAGGCTATCAGAGATCCCCTTGCCGGAGCCTATGCCTTGGTGGTATTTATTGGCACCCATTTGCTTATTGATCATAACCCGTTTTGGCATTCCGGTAAGTACGACTTTTATGATATTAAGTGTTTTCTCATCCGGTCAGCTTATCGAGAAAATGATACTTAAATCTATTTTTGGCTATGCCTTGGCCTTTGTGGCTGCATTGCTGTTGTACCTTGTCATTTCCAAGTGGTTTGAATCTCCGGCATCCATACGGTTAATGGACAAAAAGAAACAAAGGAATTATTGGTTGGTTGCCCAGTGGTTTTCTACTGGTTTTTTATGGTCGCAATGGCTGATCCAGGATTTTGCCAATATTTTTGTCTTTTTGCCCCGTAGATTAGAGTTGCCCGAACTTTTAGCATCTTTATCTGTCATTCTTGTTATTATGGCCTATATTTTTAATGTTAAAGGTGGAAATATTCAAAAAATCGTCAATCAAAAAGCGAACACCCAACATATACGTTCAGCTACGATAATCGATGCCTGTTATGGGTTATTGTTATACTTCTTTACCAATTTAAACAATGTTCCTATGAGTACCACTTGGACTTTTATAGGCATCTTGGCGGGCAGGGAAATCGCAATCAATTATGTTTTGCGAAGGAAGGAACTTAAGAACACCTATCATGTAATAATCAAAGACTTGGCAAAGGTGAATATTGGGCTCATGGTAAGTATCCTTATTGCCTATCTCATTCAGTTCTTTAAAGTAACCGAATAACATCATCGTTTTAAATTAAGCAATACTTGGCAAAAAGTTTACTTAGACAAATCAAATTATAACAACTTCAAAACTTTAATAAATAGCCTAAAACTTGAAAAATAAAAAAATCGCCCTGCACTGGAAGATTATCATCGGAATGGCAGCTGGCATCCTTTTTGCTCTTTTTGTATCGAACTTTTCTTGGGGGCCAGGTGTTATAAAGGATTGGATAAAGCCTTTTGGAACTATTTTTATAAATGCCCTCAAACTGATAGCCGTCCCCCTCATTCTTGCTTCTTTGATTAAAGGAATTTCAGATCTGGGAGATATAACGAAGTTATCCAAAATGGGAACTGCTACGGTTTTTACTTTTATCCTTACCACTTTCCTAGCGGTATCCATTGGATTGATACTGGTAAACATCATACAGCCAGGAAAAGGTATATCTGAGGAGACCCGGGGGAATTTGTTGAGCAGCTATGCGCAGGATGTATCCGGCCGGATCGAACAGGCTAAGGAGCAGACAGATACAGGGCCTTTACAAGCACTGGAAGATTTGGTGCCCTCCAATATTTTCTTTGCCGCAAGCGACAACACCAAAATGCTCCAGGTAATTTTCTTTGCGGTATTGCTTGGGATAAGTTTAATTTTAATTCCGGTGCAATCTGCAAAACCCGCAAAGGATTTCTTTGCTTCTTTAAATGAAATCATTTTAAAGATGATCGATTTGATCATGCTCGCAGCACCGTATGGCGTATTTGCCCTTCTGGCGGCACTGGTAGTTGAATCTCCAAGTACTGATCTTTTTTCAGCTCTTGCCGTTTATGGTGTTACGGTGATTCTCGGGCTTTTGTCAATGCTCGGGGTCTATTCGGCAATGGTGTGGTTTACCACGCGAAGGACTCCTCGAATTTTTATGAAAGCTATTGCTCCTGCACAGTTATTGGCGTTTTCAACAAGCTCCAGCGCAGCGACCTTGCCGGTTACCCTAGATTGCGTGCAGAACAAGCTTGATGTCCCAGAAGAGGTAGCCAGCTTTGTTTTACCAATAGGGGCTACTATAAATATGGATGGTACCAGTCTTTACCAAGCAGTTGCGGCCGTTTTCATTGCTCAGGCGTTTGGGATGGACCTAAGTCTTGGGGCGCAACTTATGATTATCGTTACGGCTACCCTTGCATCCATTGGGTCGGCCGCCGTACCGGGAGCAGGTATGGTTATGCTGGTCATAGTCTTGGCGCAGGCCGGCATTCCAGAGGCAGGCCTTGCACTTATATTTGCCGTTGATCGACCTTTGGATATGTGCAGGACGGTCGTGAATATATCTGGAGATGCAGCCGTTTCTGTTTTGATTGCAAGGATAGTACACAAGTAAAGTATCGTCGAATTCAATTTATGATATCTATAAGGTAAATCTTCGATATGTTTCTGTTGTGATGATTTTTCCGTAGGGTGTTAAACGTAGTAAAGCAACAATTAAACAATCGATTAAAACTTGAATTTTGTATTTAACCATCCACAAGAATAAAGTAATTCAACTAAAATCGCGTCGGTCTGTCTTGATGGGCGTTTGCTGTTGATCGAGCAATAAACAAATAGTTATGATTTATTCATTGAAGGATTGTAATGATTAGTTGATACAAGATGAATATCACCCTTGCATTAGTTGTTCTGATATAGAGGACTTTTGAGTTGACTATTTGATTAAAAACAAGAAACTTTTATTATTAGCTAATTAATTCTTACCATAAAACTCCCCCTTTAAATCGATTCAAATAGATGGATATGTTAACGGATAACGATTGATATAGTGCCGGAGCAAATAATGCAAACCAATTAGTTGTAAGGAGAAAAATAAATATTCGTTAAAATAATTATCGCTCGAAGGAAAACTTGGCACATATACGGTAAACGAAACTAGGTAGTTTACTAAGGCTAGGAAGGCAAATGTTAAAGAGTATTTCCAATTGGCAAAACATTGTAGATACGTTTTAAACCTTAACAATAACCGAATTTCCTTAAAGCAATATGCGGAGATTAAGGGCCATAAAAAT
The DNA here is from genome assembly GCA_963697395.1 of uncultured Flavobacteriaceae bacterium. GTDB lineage: Bacteria > Bacteroidota > Bacteroidia > Flavobacteriales > Flavobacteriaceae > Maribacter. Next base: position 352,877 of record CAVONX010000029.1, on the reverse strand, counting down.
ACAAGGGGAAGCGCAAATAACCTAGATTCCCTGGCAAAAGCGGCTATAAGCACAACGAGGGTATTCAAAATACAACTTAGTATAAAGGCATTGACAAACCTTTTTTCTTTCCGTGAAGGGTAATGCCGGGTAGCGGAAGAGAATATGAAATAGACAAAGACACCCAATGTTAGCACGAGGGAGATTATGGTTTCAATTGAACTTCTCATATCCTTGAAATTTTCCTTAAAACAAGAAAACCTTACCTGAAGCTCGTCCTTGGTCCCCATCCAGAGCTCATTGAACTCTATATAAAACAGGATGAAAACCAAATACAAAAGTAGGGGTAAGCAAATTTGAATATAAGCCTTAAGATGGCTTAAGGATAGTGCCTTTTGAAAGATAGTGCCACGACCTATCGGAGTAGAGAATGCAAGTCCAAAGATTAAAAAAGCGGTGTTCTCCCGCGCTATCATCGCGGCTGTAAACCATAGGACATAACCAACCCATTTTCTTTTCTCAAAACTTGTCAAACCAGCAAAAATCAAACAGTATTGAAGGGGTTCGTCATAACTGAAAATTGGTGGGAAAAAGGCAAATAGAACAGAAAATGACAGGAAGTAAATGCAAATATTGAAAATTCCTTTTTTAAATCCCGGGCTTACCACATTTGAGAGTCGGAATAGCAGCAGCCCGCTAAGAAACAATAATAAAAAATTAACTCCAATAAAAGCTTTGCCCAAGGTAATTCCCAACCAGTCGGACACGCTTTCTATTAAGAAGGTCGTCAGGGGCCTACGGGCAAAAGGGGCAAATTCCTTGTGGTAAGTGATTTGTGAGGTAATGAACACATTTGAGATGGTATTGTTTTTTTCATTCAACATACTATCAACTTCACTCGACATATGAATTTCAAAAATGAAAAAAACAAATGCAGCACTTAGCAAGTAAGGTATAAAGGATTTGAATACATTTAAGGATAGTCTTTCCAATAGGTATATTTGATAAGGCCAAATTGTGAAAATAAGTATTTAAACTACATCTTGTTAGGTTCAACACTTACCCAAGCTTAGAATTAATAGTTTAAACAATTGATAAACCGAAAAGGTGACCTAAAATAATTTAAGGCGACAAGATTCTTGCCGTTTTCTCCCTTAGTAAAGAAATTTTAGAAAAGTCCTATAAAAGCTAGGCGCTATGAGACATTATACTACCGCTTTCTAATGGAACGTTAATTAAAAATCCCAGATGCTGCGCAACCGAAACGGATTGAATTCTTTTTTACCAACCTTGCCGGCCACAGAATTCACTTTCAATTTTCTAGGACTAAAAGCTCTTCTAGGTCAATTTCCCATTTCTACATGGTAACAAGCCCCTTTAATCGCACGGCAATTGGTGTGACCTATGACCACCATCCTTTTTAATCCGGTGATTTTACAGGCAAACTCCGTGCTACCTACAACATCAGTGTTTACTACGTTACCAGATATAAGTATAGAAAAAATATCCCCTATTCCCGGATCAAATAGTAATTTAACAGATGGTCTATTGTCAATAAACTAAGTGTTATGGCCAAAAGCCATTTGCCCTTTGCGGTATCGTATATCTGTTGTAGTAAATTTTTATAGGTGCTACTAGGTGTCGCAACCTTCTTATTGCCTTGTTTTAATATTTCCAAGGCCTATAGCGGCAAGGTGCCTTACTATACTTTTTTAGTAATGATTTTGATGCTATTATGCTTTGGCCAATTCCCTAACTTTTAAAATGTTTGAAGGGACTTTCTTACCATTCGTTAACACATTTGGCGAAACAGCTGTACCGTTATCTGAAACCACAGACGTTACATGGGTTGCAGAATTTTCTATCCGATACTCCTTTCTGAAACCAACAAGCTTTACGGTAATCTCGCGTTCACTAGCACCTTCATTTACAAACTCCCTTATCATTTGTAGTACATCATGGTCAATGTAAACCGTATTTGACGCATCGATTATTATTTTACTGCCTTTGGGCAAATGACCGAAAGTCTGTTTTATAGCAGCCTTATTTAAGAATGAGACTTCTTGGGCCAATTCCATGTTAATGGTTTCGCCTTCATTATGCTTATCTCTTCTAAAAAAATAGGCCAACTTCACATTTCCTCGTAGAATAAAGTAAATGCTAACCGCTAGACCTATTCCTACACCTACCAATAGATCTGTCATCACAATTGCAACTACTGTAACCGCAAAAGGTATAAATTGGAACTTTTTACTAGTTCTCCACATGTGAACAAATTTATCTGGACTTGCAAGTTTATATCCCACTACAAGTAATACCGCCGCAAGGGATGCCAAGGGAATCAGATTCAATAAAAATGGAATTGCCAGTACCGCGGCCATTAAGAATACACCATGTGCTATGGCCGCAATCTTGGTTCTACCACCAGAATTTACGTTAGCAGAAGTCCTTACGATTACAGAAGTAATGGGTATCCCCCCTATCAAACAACTAAACATATTACCTATACCTTGCGCCTTCAGTTCTCTATTTGTATCCGTATATCTTTTAAGCGGATCCATTTTATCGGCAGCTTCAATACACAGTAAAGTTTCGATACTTGCAACGGTAGCCAAGGTAACCGCTACGACCCAAACTTCGGTATTTCCAATCTGGGTGAAATCCGGTAAACTAAATTGGCTCCAAAACTGTGTCATAGATTCCGGTACGGGCAAACGTACCAAATGGTCTTGACTTATAGCCCATGTTGACCCTGTTGCCTTGAAGATTTCATTTATTCCAATACCGGCCAATACGGCAACGAGAGCACCGGGAATAGATTGTAGCCTTTTTAGAAACGGGACTTTTAAAAACGCTATAAGAATGGCCAGAGAAACCAAGACTACAACAACGGCGCCTGGATGGATGAAATTAATAGTATTTGCCAAGGTTATAAAAATTTGGTGGTCGCCAGCCGCATTTATAAACCAATAATCGCCCTCGTGCATTTCGTCGAAACCTACTGCGTGTGGCAGTTGTGAAAGAATGATAATGATGCCAATGGCCGCCAACATTCCTTCTATGACATTAGATGGTAGATAATTGGAAAGCACCCCAGCCTTTGCAAAACCTAATACAATTTGAATTAATCCCGCAAGAACCCCTGCCATAAGAAAGGCTTCAAAAGAGCCCAAAGTTGCTATTGCTGCTAAAACAATAGCTGTTAAGCCTGCCGCTGGCCCAGAAACACTAAGTTGTGAACCGCTTAGCAAACCCACTACGACCCCGCCAACTACCCCAGAAATAATACCCGAAAATAAAGGTGCGCCACTAGCAAGGGCGATACCCAAGCATAATGGTAGCGCAACTAAAAAGACGACCAGTCCAGACTTGACATCAGACTTAAAATATTTAGTTGAAAAATTTTTCATAGTTGTTTTAGATTAAATAATTGCCTTAAAGGGTAGTCTATAAGTTGAAAAGGCTCATAAATGAGTATTTTCTTTGAGGTACTTCTTCCTTAAGCACAACTGGAACTTCAATGACATTTTTTACGTTCTTTTTAATATATTTTGTCGTGTCAAACCATTTTCCGCCTGGGTAACACAACGATGTTTCTTTTGGTATAATGGCGTCCTCCACATGAATTTGTTCTAAGAAGTTCAGAAAGGCATACGAATTGGTTCCGTTAAACAATTCGAATGTTATATTTTCAACAGCATCTTTATGCTCCTTTAGAATAAGAGACTTTGCCTCATTAAATTCATCGTCAAGCTGCCTTTTAATTTGCTTTCTTTTACTAAAATGAGTGATTGCCCAACGTGTATCCGGCAATTTAAAACCCGCAACCAAGACAATATCTAGCTTTGTATCTGGAAAGTTTAAAAGGGCGTAATCGATAAGTTCTAGGGATTCCGCCGTAAAATCTGTAGGAATAAGTATTCTTCTCATTTTCTCTAACTTTTGGGCAAACATAGTTGACACTTGTTAGAGGGTTATAAGAGCCAGATTAGAATGAGATTAGAATTTTAGCCAAACCTTAGAGATTCTGTGTTGTATTCTTATTGGGGAGCCTTATTTTTACGATTGTTCCCTTTTCTATTTGGGACAGTATGCGGATTTCACCTGAATGCATTTTAATGATCCGGTATGCGAGTGGAAGTCCAAATCCAAAACCTTGTATTCCTCTAACATTGGAAGCCCTAAAAAAAGGTTCGTAAATATTCTTCAATTCTCCTTCCGGTATGCCAACACCACTGTCCTGAATGGTCAGCGTAATATAACGGCTATCAGAAAATATCTTAATAGATACTTTGTTATTGTCGGAAAACTTACAGGCATTCTCTATAATGTTTCCGAATGCAACTTTCAAAAGGGATTCACTGCCCAAAAAAGTTATCGCGTCTTCGTTTGTGGGTAACGCTTCAAAATCAATTTCAATTAGATTATTTGGAATGGATGCATCAATGCTTCTTTTGATATCCAAAACCATCTCATCTAGGCGCAGAGGTTCTATTGCTATTCCTTTAGAATCAAAATCTGTTTTGGCAAGTTTCAATAATCCATTCACCAAAAAATCAAGTCGTGATGCCTCACGGTCTATGTTAGTAAGAATAGAGCGGTATTGTTCTGTACTCCTCTCTTTGTTAAGTGCTATTTCAGTTTGGCCCAATATCGCACTAAGTGGATTTCTAAGTTCGTGTGATGCATTGTTGATGAAGTTGCTTTGAAGATCGAAGGAAATCTGCAACCGATCTAGCATATTGTTGAATGTTTTTGCAAGTTGTGCAAGCTCGTCCGTGCCATTAGCGGTACCCAAACGGAACGACAAATTTTCCGCACTAATAGAGTTGACTTCTTTAATGATTTTTGCAATAGGGCTCAAAGCCTGGGTTGCATAAAATCTTCCCAGACTAAATATAAAAAGGATACTAATAGAGAAGGCAAGGATGAGTGTGTTTCTTAAATTATCGAGTTTTCCAAAACCATAAAGGTCGGTTGCGGAGAGTACTACAATAAAATCCCCTGTGTTGTCATGGTATAACAGTCCTGTATAATAATAATCGTCCTTCTTGAATTCTGCATATTCCGTGTTAAATATTTGCTGATAAAAACTTTCAGGCAAAGATTTGTCAAACGCTTCCAATGCTACTTTACGCTCGGCATCAACAAGATAAATAATCTCCTTTTCGTTTGGCAAGGTCATTAAGTGACGAACCCTTATGTCATTATAAATATCGATATTCAAGTCATCAGCTTCTAAATAGGCTTGGGCAGCAATGGTAGCTCTTTGACTTAGACGTAGGTAAAATTCATTTTCTGTGTAGTCTTTGGAAACAAAGTATATCAATATAAAAATACCAATTAAGAACAAGCTCGTCAACCCTATAAATATGGATGTAATTTTTGTTCTTAATTCCATAATTAAACTATTGTACTTTTAATATGTAACCCATTCCGATTACCGTATGAATAAGTTTGGTCTCAAATGTCTTGTCGATTTTGTTTCTTAAGTAGTTCACATAGACATCTACAACATTAGTTCCCATATTAAAATTAATATCCCACACGTTTTCAAGAATGTCCACACGGCTCAAAACCCTATTCCTGTTTTTTAGCAAATATTCAAGTAATCTGAATTCTGTCGAAGTCAGTTTTATTTCCTTTTCTGCTCTTTTTACAATCTTTGCGTCCAAATCCAACTCCAAATCATCTATAGTCAATATTTGATTAGTGCTTATTGAGACACCCTTTCCTCTAGTACGAGCGCGAATTCGAGCTAAAAGCTCTTTGAATTTAAAGGGTTTTATGAGATAGTCATCTGCTCCAGAGTCTAACCCCTTTACTATATTTTCAGTGGTGCCCAATGCGGTGAGCATAATGATCGGTAGGTTTTCATAACCGAACTGCCTTATTCTTTTAGCCACCTCAAGACCATCTATACCAGGCAATATGATATCCAAGACCACTAAATCAATTTCTTTCTGTTTCAGCAATTCCAATCCATTGACACCATCGTATGCAACGAAAACGGTATAACCAGACTCTTGTAGACCTTGGCTAATAAACGCAGCGACATTGGGCTCATCTTCTATGACTAAAATATGCTGTGCGATGTTATCCTGTTTATATGATTGAGATTAAACAAAGATATGTGTTTGACCGAACTAAATTAGGTCACAGGATTAGAATGCCATTAGAATTAAAACAAGTGATAGAGTATCTAAAATTGGCGTTGCGCATGAAAAAACCCACTGTGATTGGACCATCCACATCGCAATATATTTACTTCGTACTTCAAATATGTATTAAAGTTACGTGCCCCATTTTCCCAATATAGAATAAGCCTCTAGGCCAAAATACTCCTATCCATAACGTACTTGCAACATCTAGATTAATTATTTACTTTGCAGAAGACAAATGATTTCCAGACCAGGTACAGCTATGAAAACTACTGCAAAGCACTAAATTCATTCGTGTTTTCGTAAATTTACGATATTTGAAAAACAACAACTCCCATGCTGCTATTATTCCAAATCTTCACCTAGGTTTAAGGGTTGGCGCTCATTTGAAAAAACATACTATCGAAATGAAAAAAAACTATATATATATCATACTCATCGCCTTCCTTTTTGGTTGTGAAGAAAAAAAGGAAGCGAGCTCTACAAATCCCGAGAATTGGTCAAAACGGGCAATCGATCTAAATTCAAAAGATTCACTTGAATATGGGAAATCATATTTGTCAGTTTATGCTCAAATATACAGTTTAACAGAACATACAAGGCACAACCTAACATCAATGATAAGTATCAGAAATACTAGTGACTTAGATTCAATTTATCTGCTCAGGGCCGAATATTATGACACACACGGCAATTCTGTTAGAAAATATTTTGACTATCCGATATTTCTGGCGCCTATGGAAACAACCGAAATTATAATAGACGAGATCGACGTTACTGGCGGGACCGGTTCAAATTTCATTTTTGAATGGAAGATTCCAAAAAACTGTCCTGAACCCTTGTTTGAAGGTGTAATGGTTTCTACCATGGGACAACAAGGTTTGTCTTTCACTACACAGGCTAAACGGATTAAGTAAAATAGTAGCAATTTTAACGACAATTTTTTTTGTTTTTGCGTTTATTGATCCAATCGGTTCCCTACCTGTATATCTTGGGGCAACCAAAGAATTTAACTGGGTTCTTAAAAATAAAATTGCAGTTAGAGTACCGGTAGTGGCCTTTTTAATACTCCTTTTCTTTATTGATGTTGAGCAACTAATCTAGAGGGCATGTCAGTTTACTTTGATGCGTTTCAAATATCAGGAGGGGTAATTCTATTCTTGTTTGCAATAACAATGATATTTGGGGAAGGAAAACCTGAACAGGAAAAAATGGGAATTACAGAATATAAACATGTTACCATATTTCAGATAGCCATTCCTTCTATTGCATCACCTGTTCAATTATGGCGGTAGGTTTACTCACAGACCATCATCTTTATACCATTCAACAGCCATCCATCACGACCGGAATTGTTTTTTTATAGGATTAACCTGTTTAATCCTTTTGGGGGCAAATCATTTACAAAGGAGTATTGGGAATAAGGGATTACGGTAATCAGTAAAATTATGGGGCTAGTTTTAGCCGCTAGTGCGGTACAGAGTATATTCAGCGGAATCAATAATTGTTTTTTTGAATGTCTAGAAAAAAGTTTCGGAAGTAATTATACCTCCTTACTCGGCAAGGTCTGCGGTACCCTACCAACACCTCCTCAGCTAACGATTTGGTATGGGGCCGTTCGTAAATCAACAAGCCAAAGCTTTAAAAGTTAAAAAACTATTTTCTGCCACCATGCAAAAAAATATTTAAAACTTTAAATATTAATCGTAATATTGCAATTAACTAATAAAGAAGGTTGGGCTCAACAAAAAACAATATATCCACGGGGCAGCAAAATGAAATTTCCCTTGGTGCAGAAACCTTTGGGCATTCTGCAGGAGTTTCCTTTTTACAACATTTGTTCAAAATTGATTCTTGTTATTATGATGGTTTGGGCGCTGAAGTCGGACTTTCCCAATCGAAAATTCGTCAGCACTCAAAGGAATTAACCGATTTAGGCTTTATCCTAAAAACGAAAGGGACAAGTATTTGCTATTGCATCAACATCCAAAATTGGACCTAAATAAAGGAAACGATGCTATAACTTCTAAATAAAATTTAAGCCAAAAAAGAAAATCGTTATTACCAGAATTCTGTCTCTACTATAATATCGCAACAAACAAATAACCAAAATGACAAGAGCTAAATCCATTTTATTTCAAAACATAGAAACTTTAATAAAGAGTTTGAAAACGCGAACTATTTTGGACGAACGTAAAGTAATTTTGCAACCCTTAGTAGACTTTATTCAGTCAAAGGTTTCAAATAATCAAGAAGTTAGAATCAATTTTATTTGCACGCATAATTCACGCAGAAGTCACTTGTCACAAGTTTGGGCACAAACAATGGCGAATTACTTTCATATTAAAAATGTATTTTGTTATTCGGGCGGAACGGAAGCTACGGCACTTTTTCCGATGGTTACTGAAACCTTACAAAATTCTGGATTTAAAATCAAAACGCTTTCAGAAGGCAGCAATCCCGTTTACAGCATTAAATATGCGGACAATGAGCATCCGATAATTGGATTTTCAAAAAAACTGGATGATGATTTTAACCCAAAATCCAACTTTATCGCGGTAATGACGTGTGATTCGGCAAATGAAGCTTGTCCATTTGTTTTAGGTTCAGAAAAACGCATCCCTCTTACTTATGAAGACCCAAAAGAGTTTGACAATACACCGCAACAAGCGGAAAAATATGATGAACGAAGTATGCAAATCGCTACCGAACTATTTTATGTTTTCTCTCAAATCAAACCTTAAAAATGTCCTCAAAAAAACTAAACTTTCTGGATAAAAATCTAACCCTCTGGATTTTTGTCGCAATGGCCATCGGAGTTGGTCTCGGATACTTTATTCCAACATTCCCGGACATCATAAACTCATTCAATAGAGGAACAACCAATATTCCCATTGCGATCGGTTTGATTTTAATGATGTACCCACCTTTGGCAAAAGTTAATTATTCCATGTTACCAAAGGTTTTTAGAAACACGAAAATTCTTTCTATTTCACTTATTCTAAATTGGATAATTGGTCCTGTTCTGATGTTTATTTTGGCCATCACATTTTTGAGCGACCATCCGGAATATATGGTCGGACTTATTCTAATTGGCTTGGCTCGTTGCATTGCGATGGTGTTGGTCTGGAACGACCTCGCAGAAGGAAGCAGCGAATATGGAGCGGGTTTGGTTGCTTTAAATAGTATTTTTCAAGTTTTTGCCTATAGTTTTTATGCTTGGTTATTTATAACGGTGCTTCCGCCCTATTTTGGTTTTGAGGGCGCTATTGTAGATATTTCCATCGGTACCATTGCGGAAAGTGTGGCCATTTACTTGGGTATCCCTTTTGCGATGGGAATAGTCAGTCGGTTAATTTTAGTAAAACTAAAAAGTGAAGATTGGTATACCCATAAATTCATCCCAACAATCGCACCAATAACTTTAATTGCGCTGTTATTTACAATTGTAATTATGTTCTCGCTTAAAGGAGAATTAATCGTTGAAATCCCTATGGACGTTATACTAATTGCAGTTCCTCTACTTATCTATTTTACCGTAATGTTCATTATTGGATTTTTCCTTACCAAAGCAATTGGTGCGGAATATGACAAGACAGCAGCAGTTGCATTTACTGCAGCCGGAAATAATTTTGAACTGGCCATTGCAGTTGCCATTGCAGTTTTCGGACTTAATTCTGGACAAGCATTTGCGGGTGTTATCGGCCCTTTGGTAGAAGTGCCAGCATTGATCCTATTGGTAAGGGTTTCTTTTTGGCTAAAGAAAAAATACTATACTCAAAAAATTACTGAAAGGTGATTTTTATCACCTTTCAATTTAAAAACCAATCGTAAATTTGCGATAAGAAATATGCAGAGAAGTTTAGAACAAATAGAATACAAGGAAGATATCGAAGTTTTGGCGAAATTTGCCAAAGCCTTAGGCCATCCAACGCGTATTGCCATTTTAAAACATCTCGAAAATCAGTCCTGTTGTTTCACGGGCGATTTAGTTGAGGTTTTCCCATTGGCCCAATCTACAATTTCGCAACATCTTAAGGAACTAAAAAATGCTGGGCTTATTCAAGGAGAATTAAAGCCGCCCAAAATAAAGTACTGTATCAATAAAGAAAACTGGAACCTCGCGAAATCATTATTTCAACAATTTTTTAATTGATACTTTTTTACTAATCCAATCGTCTATTGGCGATAAACAAACTTAAATAGCATGGCCATAACAATTAAAATATTAGGCACGGGTTGTCAAAAATGCAAAACAATGACAGGTGTTGTTTCAGATGTAATTTCAGAAAACAACATTGACGCTACCATTGAAAAAGTGGAAGATATTATGGAAATTATGAAGTTCAACGTCATAACAACACCAGCATTGGTAATAGATGACGTCATTACCATAAAAGGTAGAGTACCCTCCAAAGATGAAGTTTTGGCACTTTTAAAATAGAAAATTATGAACTATCATATCAAGGCTTCGTCACTTTCTAAGGAAGATGCAAAAATTCATATAAAAGAATCGAATATTGACTTTGGAACGACCGAAAGAACATCGGAAACCTTACCGAATCCTGCCGAACTGTTTTTGGGTTCTTTTGCCGCCTGTATCCTGAAAAATGTGGAACGTTTTTCGGGCATGATGCGATTCAGCTATGAAAAAGCCGAACTCACGGTACATGCCGAAAGACTTGAAAACCCACCACGAATGGACCGTCTTACCTACGAGCTGACCATTTATACACAAGACGAAAAATTGAATAGCTCGCTTTTAAAAAAGAATATCGAAAAGTTCGGCACCATCTATAATACCGTAAAACAGATTTGCGAAATATCCGGTAATATCGTTGTCCGTATAAATGTTTGATTGGGTCCAACATATTGCGGATTGGTTGGTATATAATGTTTTGAACATGCAAGCCAAAAGTCACTTGTCCGAGGCCCTGAACTTCTTTATTTACGATAGTACCAAGATTCTTATCCTTCTTTTTATCGTCATCTTTTTTATGGGAATCGTCAATAGCTACTTTCCCATAGACAAGGTCAAGAACTACCTTTCGAGAACTAAATTATATGGTCTGGAATATCTGATGGCAAGTGTATTCGGAGTGGTAACGCCGTTCTGTTCGTGTTCTTCGGTTCCTTTGTTCATGGGTTTCGTAAGAGGAGGCATACCCCTCGGGGTAACCTTTGCTTTCTTGATTACCTCGCCTTTGGTCAATGAAGTGGCCATCGGCCTATTCGTTGGTCTTTTTGGGGTAAAAACAACAATACTTTATGTGATCAGCGGTGTGCTTCTGGGAACGATCTCCGGCATCATACTTCAAAAATTGAATCTGGAGCATTTGCTGACCCCTTGGGTAAAAGAGGTTCTCGCAAATGCCCAACGGGAACAGGATATCTTCCAAGCCGAAAAACAGACTTTTACCGAGCGGCTGCCCGTTATCTGGCGTGAGGTCATCAACATATTGAAAGGTATCATACCCTATGTAATCGTAGGAATAGCAATCGGGGGATTGATGCACGGCTATATTCCCGAAGGTTTTTTTGAGCAGTATATGAACAAAGAGAATCTTTTCGCAGTACCTATCGCAACGATTTTGGCCATACCTATGTATTCCAATGCATCGGGCATACTTCCCGTAGTTCAGGTCTTAGTGGCCAAGGGAATTCCGTTGGGAACCGCAATCGCTTTTATGATGGGCGTAGTCGGACTTTCATTGCCAGAAGCGATGTTATTGAAAAAAGTGATGTCCTTAAAACTCATAGGCATATTCTTCGGCGTGGTGACCCTGTGTATCATTATATCAGGATACCTTTTTAATCTTATTTTATAACACTTAAAATCAACTAGATGAAACTATTGAAACTTTACGTTGCACTGCTGCTTTCCGCATTAGTATTCCAAGTCAGTCTTGCGCAACAGTCTGGCAAGGTCTATACCGTAGGCGCCATGAACGAGATGGGAAAGAACAACTTTCAAACGCAGGTCCTGTTGGATACCCTGCCAGATAAATCTCATCTTTTCGGTATGGGCCCCTATGGCCAAATGAAGGGGGAAATAATGGTCTTTGACGGAAAACCTTTTTTTGCTTCCGCTTTCGAGGAAGGTAGAGCCGTGGTCGGTCAAAGCTGGGACATACGTTCCCCATTTTTTGTGTACGCCAATGTTTCGGAGTGGGAGGCTTTTGAAATTTCTGGGCATATTACAATGTTGGATGATGTCCAGAATACCGTGGCGGCCATTGCAAAGAATAACGGCTACGATATCAAAGAACCCTTCCCTTTTAAAATCATAGGGAGCTTCGATTCCCTGACCACCCATATCGTCACGCCGAGAAGTCCCGATGTAGAAGGCTATCGAGCAGATGTCAAGCAACAAGTATTTTCATTTTACAATGGTACGGGTTCCTTATTGGGTTTCTACTCCGAGAAACATCAAGGTGTTTTCACATCTTCGAAAAGTTACATCCATGTGCATTATTTGAGCGATGACCAATCCTTTATGGGACACTTGGATAAAATCAATACTGGAGTAAAAGCGCTTACTCTTTACCTTCCAGTAAGACCCAAAAGCTATAAAACAGGTTTGCGCGTAAATGATACCGACTTCTCCAAAGGTCGGTTGGGAAACGTCCAAGAGATTGGATTGAAGGATTTGGCAAAGTTCCACGGCCATCTTTGCGATGGGTTGGTGGTTGGGCATTTAGCCTTGCAGGAAGCACTTTTACAACTCTACCCTGATGGCATTATAGACCGTACCAATACCCGAATTATCAGTAAGCCTTCTCCTTGTTTGACCGATGCGGCGATCTATCTTACAGGCGGTCGCTATCAATTTAATTCCTTTTATGTTTCGGAGGATATCGACGGATTATTTACGGTGCAACGTATTGACAATGGCAAAACTGTTGTTGTACAGATGAACGAGGGCGTCAAACCGGAGGCGATTGATATCCTTGGTGCTAAAGCTGTAAAAGGCGAGCTGAATCCCTGTGAGCTGGACAGTCTAAAAGCTATGGAAGATGATTTTTCAGAGAAGCTTCTAGGGACGGACCCAAAAACTATTTTTACGGTAGCCGAACTCTACGATTTTAAATGGAATCCTGTATTGAAAAATGATTTTGTTAAGACAGATGTTCTTAATAAGGATATTCTGAAATGTTCACTTTAAATATTTTATTAGTATTAGTCATTTGGGGATAATTATAGCTAAAAGTTGGAACGCTATAGTTGCGCAAAAATAAAAACGTGTGGCAACAAAACCTATGGGCAATGCGTGCACAAGTGCTTTACCGAAGCTCAGGGCGAGTCAAGCGGCACCGCAAAATCTTTTGGATTTTGCTTTTTCGAGGGACAATTTAAAAAACAGAACCAAAAAATTTCACTAATTTCAAGGCCGGAAAGTTGGTGCGTTCAACCCCACACTGCACATAGCTCTGAGGTCATCTACAAATTGATACGCTTAAAGTTGATTTAATTTATAAGAATATTAGATAAAACAATAAACATGTCATTTAAAAATGTTCAAAAGGCTTACGAGAAAGTTGGGGCAGAAGATCCCCTTTGGGCAATTCTCACAAACGATAAAAAACGTGGAAATAAATGGGATCCAGAAGAATTTTTTGAGACAGGGCGTAATGAGATCAACTCTGTAATTGCCTATCTAGAAAGCATTGATGTTGAGATCAACTATGGCAATGCATTCGATTTCGGTTGTGGTGTAGGAAGGTTAACTCAAGGTCTTTGTTATCACTTCGATCAAGTTACTGGAGTGGATATTTCCAACACCATGATTGCTGGTGCCGATGGATATAATAAATTCGATAAAAAATGCACTTACATTACTAACACTGAACCTAACCTAAAATGTTTAAGTAGCAATACTTTTGATTTCGTATACACAAATATTGTATTGCAACATATGGCGCCACGCTATCAGGTAGAGTATATCAAGGAATTTTTCCGTATACTTAAGCCTGGGGGTAAAGCACTATTTCAGGTACGCGTATCAAAAGGCCCCAGCCCCAAGCCAGGATCGCTTGCAGAAAAGATTTACAATTTCAAGATGGAAAGGTTAAAACCATTTTGGAAATCTATCCGTGGCCGTCCACCGATCGAGGTACACACAATTTCACCCCATATAGTGGAGCAGGTTATTACAGAGTGTGGTGCTATACTTCTTGATGTGAAAGTAATAGACAAAAGAGTCCGAAAATGGCATAAGAACCTGCGTTATTGTGCAATGAAGCCTACCTAATATTGCTTTTCTTGCTTTGTTGATCAAAACGACAATTCAAATATTGATCCTGCTTAACAAAGGCTTCAGAAAGTGGATTTTGGTAGGCCTTATATTGGGGATCCCTATTTCATATTTTGCGTTAAACAGGTGTCTTCAGGATTTTACTTACAAATCCCCGATACATTGGTGTTTCTTCGTCCTAAGGGCACTCCTCGTTCCCGTAATAGCTATTCTTGTTGTAAGTTTCCATAGTTCCAAAGCATCTGTAGTGAACCCGGTAAACACCCTTAGAAACGAATAGTAGGTGAAGTTTTGCCATACTTTTCCCTGAGCTCCGAATCATTGAAAATGCATTCAAAACAAACCATGCTGTAATCGAAGAATAAACTTGACTAAAACCAGGGCCAATGATAAGTCTTAACTTAATGTACTTTAATCTTGATCTAAAGACCGAGAACTGTTTTTTGAATTGGTGACCATCTTCCAAATGCTCAACTTATTATATGTCGACCGTTCTAGTTTTGAAAGTACCGTAAAACGAACGTGGCTGTTGCAGAACTCCAATAATTATGGATTTTTGCTTTTACCAATGTGCGGAAATCCGTAAATTAAAGTATGCAAGGAAGAAAGAACTACACCGAAAAGGCAAAGTAAGACTGGGAAGCTTGGTTTTCTAGCTATAAAGCACGTTTAAAGCAAGAGATATGAGTTGACACCGATAGAAAATAGCCATGAACAGCGTTAATCCAACATATGTGTTACGTAATTTTATGCCACAAATCGCAATTGATACCGCTTATCAAGGAAATCATGAACCCAGAGAGAAACTCTTCCAGATATTCAAAAAGCCATACGATAAACAACCCGAATACGAAAGATGGTTTGCCAAACGCCGAGTTTGGGCTAGAGATAAGGTTGGCAATAGCACGCTTTCCTGTAGTTCATAAAAATACTGGAATGTTAAAAGAAAAGACTGTTTTTAACACCCTAAAAGAAATATCGGAAGGCTATACAATCAGGATTAATGAAGGAAATAAGTGGGACGTCACACAAAAACAGTGTTTAATAAGGGGAAGTCACTAAAGGTATATGCTGAGGAACTTGGAGGGACCAATTTCATAGGTCTGAGGAAGTTATCGATTTGAAACCAAATGAAATAAAGGATTCGTACTGGCTTAATTAACCATAGCATTAAGATTCCCAATGCCGATACGGGTGTTTGGACAATTGAGAGTTGTAATATTTTATGTCTCCCGTAACTTCGGCGCCCAACCAGTGGGGTTTTTCAAATGGCTCGTCCTCGTGCCGGAGTTCTACTTCGGCAATTACCAGTCCTTTGTTTTCTCCCAGAAATTCATCTACCTCAAATACATGTTTTCCTAAGGGAACTTCGTAGCGCATTTTTTCAAGGATTACGGCTTCGCAGAGGTCTATTAAATCGGTGGCGTCCGAAAAGGATATTTCCTTTTCCCACTCGAAACGCGTGGTGCCGGTATCGTTGCCTTTTCCCTTTATGGTCAAAAACCCGGTATCGCCTTTTATTCTAACCCGCACGGTGCGCTCCGGATCCGTGTTCAAAAAGCCCTGAACGATTCTTGTTTGGGATATCGCTTCGCTCTTATAGCTGGTCGATTGGACCAAAAATTTACGTTCCACTTCAAGCATGGGTTTCGTTTTCTGCAATTTTGTTTATGATATCGGATGTCAATCGGTTTTCGGCGTACGGGTTGTTCGCCAGCCACAACATCGTTTTTGCAATATTTTCGGGCGCTATGGTCCTGTATTTCCTTAAAGGACCTACTAGGGCAAAATTGAAAATCTTCATGAGCTGTTTGCCAAAATATTCCGCTGGCCTGCTTTCGTTTCTGTCGCCACCAATAAGGCTTGGCTGTAAGATATGGGTTTTGGGAATGCCCAATCTTAACACGGCGGCTTCCATTTCTCCTTTTACCTTATTGTAGAAAATTGAACTTTTTGGGTCTGCACCCATTGCCGATACCACTAAAAAAGAAGGGATTTTGTTTTTTGCGCAAAGCGATGCCGCAGCTACGGGAATTCCATAATCTATAGCCTTGTAGGTTCCTTCATCAGGTGTTTTGGCCTTTGTGGTGCCAATGCAACAGAAAACCTCGTCTGCCATAAAAGCTGGCTGTTGTGCTTGGAGTTTTAAGAGGTCGCACTGGAATTCGGTCAGTTTTGGGTGGGTCAAACGCAAAGGATTCCGGGTAAATACCTTGATATCCGTATAGCGGTCGTCCATCAACAATAGTTTCAGCAGTAAACCGCCAGTTAACCCCGTTGCACCTAAAATAATGGCTGTTTTATCTCTTTTTTTCATCCTGCTAAATATACTACAAATTGCAGGTATGTAGCTGTATTCGGTTGTCAATAAATAGAGCTATAACCAAGTTTTTATATGGTCAGCGAATGTTATTACATCAAAATATATCATGAGCATATTTCTGCCAATTACAGGCACTGCTCAAAATGCGGTAGAAGCCGCAAAACTCTTGCGAAAGAACCGACCAGATATCCTCTTCCCGGACACTATGCTCGGCGACGGTACCGGTTTCGATATCCCTGAAAGCGTACCCAATTTAAAATCCAAGATCATTTTTGTGACCGCCAGTGATGAATTTGCCATCAGGGCCTTTAAATTTGCGGCCATCAAATATGTGTTAAAACCCTATTCCCATGAAGATTTGGCACTGGCCATAAAAAGGGGAAAGGATCAGCTGAAACCCAATCAAGAACGCTTGGGTGTTTTAAAGGATACCCTCGTGGTACCCAAACGAAAACAGGACAAGATTTCACTGCATACCTTTGATAAGATCATCATCGTTAGCTTGGACGATATCGTGCGCTGCGAATCGGACAGTAACAACACTATATTTCATTTGAAGGACAAACGAAAGATATTCGTAACCAAAACCCAAAAGTATTTTTCCGACATGTTGCAGGAATATGGATTTCTACGCATCCATCAAAGTCATTTGATCAATTTGCAATACATCAGCGAATTCATCAAGACCGATGGCGGATACTTAATGCTAAAAAATGGGGAGGACGTTCCGGTTTCCGTACCAAAAAAAGTAGAGGTTATGGAGATTTTGGATAGGATGCATAGGTAATTAAGTAAAAAATGAGATGTCTCCTAAAGGATTTTTACAAAACAGGAGCTTAGCTCAATTCGCCACCCAAGCCTTAAAGTCGGCCGCCTTTGCCTTACTTACCACAATTTGCTCAGGAGAAACAGGGGTTACCTCAACGATAAGCTTTCCGTTGAAATATTGTTTTATTTTTTCGAGGGCATCTCTGCGAAGGATACATTGGCGATTGATGCGATAAAAATTATTGGGGTCTAGATCTTCTTCCAAATCCTCTAATTTACCATCTATAACATAGGATTTATTATCGAAAGTCGTAGCCTTTACAACACCGGTATCTATCATAAAATAGGCGATGTCCTTTGTTTTTAGGGGTATAAGCTGGTCCCTATGGTTAATAAGGAACGTAGTTT
This sequence comes from uncultured Flavobacteriaceae bacterium, assembly GCA_963697395.1. Taxonomy (GTDB): domain Bacteria; phylum Bacteroidota; class Bacteroidia; order Flavobacteriales; family Flavobacteriaceae; genus Maribacter. Next base: position 334,984 of record CAVONX010000029.1, on the reverse strand, counting down.
TATAAGTGCGTTCCTTTTCTCTCACTAAGTCCAACAATCCTTTGATCTGGTCATTTGCAATGCCCTTGTCCTGCTTTTGCTCCCTAAACTGCTGTAAGGCATCGGCCAGTTCCTCTTGGTCCAAGGGTTTTAAGAGATAATCTATACTATGTACCTTAAACGCCTTAAGGGTGTACTGGTTGTAGGCCGTGGTAAAGATTACTGGAATGGTAATGGGTATCTGTTCAAAAATCTCAAAGGAGATGCCATCCGCCAAATGTATGTCCATAAACACAAGTTCTGCCGTTTGTGGTTTTGAGAAAAATGCAACGGATGCTTGTACCGAATCTAGCACCTTAATAACCTTAATAGCACTGTCTATATGTTGCTAAGAGATAGGTAAGGTTGTCGCTTGCCGCTAATTCATCTTCTACGATTACTACGTTCATAGGGGTTTAGTTAAGGGAAGTTGCACGCTAAAGATATCGTTTTCCGTACGTACCGTAAGTTCTTTACGCAGTAATAGAATGTATCTTTTTTTAAGGTTCAACAAGCCGTTCTTAGTGCCTTCTGCTAATGTTTTGCGCAGACGTATAGGGTTATCTACGTAAATAGAACCTTCCTTAGAATAAATATGCACTTTTAAAGGGTTGTTCTCGGAAATCTCATTGTGCTTTACCGAATTCTCAACCAGTAATTGCAACGCCAAGGGAGGAATTTCCTGTTCCAAATACTGCGGCTCTATGTTAATATCTATGGAAAAACGGTCGCGATATCTAGTGCATATCAAATAAGTATAACTTTCTAAAAATTTCAATTCGTCCTTTACGCTTACCAGATCGCTATCACCACTTTGTAAGATATAGCGGTACATGTAGGAGAGCTTTTTAACGAACTGGGTTGCCGGTTCGTTTTCTCGGATGAGGGAGGTCAAAGAGTTTAGCGAGTTGAACAAAAAGTGCGGGTCTATCTGATTTTTAAGCGCTATGAGCTCGTTCTGTAAACTCTGTTGTTTTAGATGTTCGTTCTCTATCCTACTTTCCTGTTTTTCTACCTGTAACCTTAAAATACGACCGATAAAAAATAGTGCCAACAATAAAATGGTATAGGTAAAGGCCAGAAAGCCCTTGTCCTGCTTGTTCATTTCTATCTGTATCACATAGGGGTAAAGAAATTCGAAAAAGCTTAACGTCCCTATTAATACGGCAATATTAATGAGCACCATTACACTTAAACGAACGGCAGTAGACCAGTGGTATTTGGAATAGCCCACATTGGCATTGAGCTGCAGAATTGCCCATGAAAAGAAAAAGAAAAAGATAAGACGATAAAATAAATCAGCTATCCACACGCCTAAAAACTCATCTTTCTGACTTACCATATCATAAATAAATATGGTTTTCGGAACGGAGACCAAAATAGCCAGCAATATGGCTATTTTAACAATAGAGGATTGTTTAACGTGTCTTAAGGCCATGTGGAACTATGCTAGGATTGTTTCAAAAATACATCAATTTTAAGGGAAGTAGGTCTTCAAAAGTTGGGGTTTAGGAATTTTCTAAAAATCAATTCGGGCGGGGCCGAGAACAGTAAACATTCTCCACTCCGCCCGAAGATATGATGGGACTACTTCTTTGAGCTTAATTACAGATCAAGCTAAAGTATAAAATTACTTGGCTAGTGCCTTGAAGCTCTTCGGAAGGTATTTTTGCGCGTTAAAATCCAAAACAAACTCTTCTTCCTCTTCAATTACGACAATATCGGCTACTGCGAATATCATTCCTTTGTAAGGGTTGAAACCTTCCGGTAAATATTCCTTTGTATTAAAACCTAGATCAATTTCTTTTTCGACTTCTATAAGACCCAGGTCATCAATAGCGTTATACATACCTGCATAAGGGTTGAAATTTTCTGGAAGGTACTGCGCGGTATCGAATCCTAATTCCAGTTCCTCTTCTATTTCTATTAAATCGATATCGTTTATTTTGATGTTATCGCACTCGGTCTGACACTGTGGGTATCCTTTAAAAGAAACCAATGTAGCACCCAAGAATAAAAAACTAAGTAATGTTGATGCTTTTTTCATGTTATTATATTTATTCAATTGTTAAATTCTTTAATTGAGCGACAAAAGTACTATCTATAACCCCCTAAAAACCGCACTTTATGAGCGAAACGTCTAAATTTAAGCTTGAACCGTCGTTTTAGCGAGGTGAATTTTAACATCCTTGTCCAAAATGGAACGGAAATAGGTGTTTTTACCTTATTATTTAGAGTGTGGTGGAGCATATTATTCCCCAGTCCTACCAGATTTAGGTTGTCTTTTATTCTTTTTTGTCGGCGTATAAAACCTCGGGGAAGACTTATGGGATACTAACCTTATATACTCCCATATACTGAAATGTTGGGTCGGCACAGGAAGCTAGATTAGTTCAACTACCCACCTTAAATAAAATATCCAACCCGTTGTGCATTATGAGTGATTTGTCAAAAATTGTCAGTTCGAGTGCTTGATTTTTGATTTTTTAATCAGAAAATCAAGTGTGTCGAGAACCTTTTTAGGATAAAATCTGTTCTCGATATATTTTTCTTCCGAAAAGGAATAAAAACACTCGAACCTGACACTTGAAACAGTACTGAGGTATTCAAAATGGACAACGGGTTAGCCAACAAAATTTTAAACTTTAGGAACCCTAAAGGCCTTTTAGGTTTTTGATCTTAATATTTTTAAAATCTATAGGTTGGCCTTCGCTTTGTAAAGCTATGAACCCTTCTTTCAATGCCGTGCCGTCTTTTTTAAATTTTGGGTCAAAGCCCTCTACAACACCTCCGCCTATTTGTGGTTTAGTGTATTCTAAAACCGTTTTTCCATTTATGATATGCGTAACCAAGGAATCTCCACGAACAATCAGTTCGGCTTTTACCCACTGGTCTCCATAATATGTTTCTGAAGTGGAATCGATGCAATGTCTTGGATCTATTTTACCTTCATACACAACATCAGTTCCCGGGGAACACATATTTCCGGTAGGCCTTGATTTACCCTCTTCAATACCCGCCAAAAACTGCATTTCCACAGAAATAGGCCAGTTCTGCTCCTTTAGCATAGTTCTAGGGTCTTGGGAATGGAACATGACACCACTATTCTTTTCTACAAAAACCGGAGCCCCGGGATGCATTTCCCCAACAAAGCGATATTCCATGGACAAATGAAAATAAGAATAGGGTGTGTCAAAATACAAGTGGCCAAAGCGGTCGTTGTATTCGCCCTCATAATTGTCGTAGCGTACTTTTATCATGCCTTCTTCCACACGAAAAGTATCCCCATGGTTGTCGCCTACTTCGTAATGGTGGATTTTGGTGGTCCAACCATCCAAGTTTTCTCCGTTGAATATGGTTTCCCAGCCGTCATTGGAAGTGTTTGTTTTACTGCTTCCGCAACTTACGAAAACACCCATAAGCACTATGCTTACTCTAAACGTCTTAACTATGAAAAATGGATTTAGGAGGCCTATCCTTGAAAATAGATTCATATCTTTCTGCTGAATAAAATAGTGCATTGAAAGATACTATTTCTTTTTGTTCTAACCTTTTAAGACTTTATAATGCAGAAACCGACACAGATTCTTTATAGAATACTTAAAATGAACTGGATTGCCGTAGTTGTTTCAGCACTCCTTTTGTCCTGTGCGCCTAAAACCAAAGTTGCTGGAAACTTCAACCTACTGCCCATACCTAAACAGTTTGAGATTATGGGAATAAGCGATTTTGATTGTTCAAACGTGCAAACATACTTTAATGACACCAAAGGTTGGCTTCCCGTTTTCGATGACCAATTGGATGGTCTAATAGAAACCAGCAATGCGGCCAAAGCTGATATTGTTTTGAAAATAGATACGGCTTTAGATCTGAAAGCGGAAGGCTATACCCTCTCTATTGACAACGAAAAAATAACCATAACAGGTAAAGATGACGCAGGACTTTTTTATGGCTTAATGAGTTTGAGTCAGCTTATGGAAGATGCCTGTGAACAAAACGCCAACCTGCCGTTGACTGCCATTACCGATTTTCCAGAATTGGCATACCGCGCCATTCATTTGGATGTGAAGCATCACTTGGAAAAAACGGAATACTACTATACACTTATTGATAAGCTCGCGCGATATAAAGTAAATGGCATCATCGCCGAGTTGGAGGACAAATTAAAATTTGAACGACAACCCCTAGTGGCTTCGGCCGATGCCCTATCCATAGAAGAATGGAAAGCCATTAGCGAATACGCGACGGCACGAAATATCGATTTTAGCCCTCTAATACAAGGGCTGGGACATGCGTCCTTCATTTTAAAACATCCGGAATATTATGCCCTCCGTGATGATCCTGAAAATGATTGGGCCTTTAACCCTTTAAGTCCAAAAACCTACGACGTACAATTTGACCTCTATTTGGATGCCATGGAAGCCACGCCAAACGGTAGGTACCTGCACGTGGGCGGAGATGAAGTGCACACAACGGGAAGGGACAGCGGAATGTCTGCCCTAGAACTGCAACTGATTTGGTTGGGCAAAGTGAGCGAATTTGCCGAAAAGCACAACCGTATTCCTATCTTTTGGGACGATATGCCCCTGAAACAGGCCGATGTCTATGACCCCATGTTTAGGCCGGACATGAGCCAGAAAGAAGTAGATAGCGTCTGGACAGAAAACGAACACAAACTTACGGCGTTCTTAGATCGGTTTCCAAAAAACTGTATCTATATGCGATGGAACTATAGCTCGCCAGAAGCCATAGGAAACACCAAGGCCATGGAGTGGTTCAGCAACAACGGCCTCAAAGTAATGGGTGCCACGGCAGGCCAGACCCGGTGGGTACTTATGCCGCAAGAAGAGAGCAATATGGAGGCTATAAGAACGTTTGCGGTCAACTCCATAAATAGCGGTACTAACGGACTCCTATTAACGCTCTGGGACGATGATTCGCCGCATTTTGAACTGTACATGCGCGGCATTGTTGCTTTTTCCGAATATACGTGGGCCGGAGATAAACGGAGTAAAGAGGATATAAAGTCGGCCTACAGGCACCGGGAGTTTTCAAATGAGCTGGCAGATCCGTCCTACGCCTTTATAGACGACTTGGAAAAACCGGTAGCGTTCTGGAAAAATGCCTTGTTAAAGGGAGACAAGCGGAATTATTTGGCAACTATGGAGCATCCGTTGGGGGAGGGTGTAATCGATTTTCCGGATGCAAACAAGCAAGGCGCTTGGAGCGAAAAATATGCAGCGCGGCTTGCGGCCTCCGAAGAATTCATCCGTAGCACGGACAGTATTGCCAAAAGAATAAATCTGATGCAATCAAAAACGGTCCGGAACGACTATACGCTAGAAATTTATGAGCAAGTGAACACCCTAGCGGGTTTTTCACCAAAGATATTGTTGGCTTTAAAAGAATACGATAACGCCAGCAATGCGACCGATAAGCTCACCGCAGTAACCCAACTTAGACTTTTTGAAGAGGAGTTTAAAGAGATGCGGAAAAAGCTGGAATCGGTGTACGCCAAGACACGCATCCTAGAAAAACCGGAAAACTATATCCTAGACCAAGACCACCATGCGCATTTGGCCAACCAATCCGTGAATTTCGACTGGCAATTTAAAGCAGAAATGCTGTTTTTTGAAAAATTGAACAAGGAACTGGAGAATGCTGTTTATTTAGAAAATGCCGATAAGTCGGTTAGATAAAAGGGCAAGTAAGAAGGGGAAAAAAGGGGTGCAAAGTTCGGAATACATCCAAAGAAAAGAGACGTTTGGATACCGTGCTAGAGGATTGTGCCGTAGATAACCAAAATTGGTTCGCTTAGATTTTTGAAAGGTAATAGAAATTTAATTCCTACCTTGATATTATAATTTTTAAGTTGATGAAAAACCTGTCAAAAGCACAGAAATCATTCTTTAATGAAGAGGGTTATTTGGTGATAGAAAACCTGTTGAGTCGAAAAGAAATCATGTATTACAGTGCGTTGTATACGTCCTTTTTAAACAATGATATCGATGCATCAAGATACCGATCAGACCTTTCGGGAAGTAATGGAACACAGGAGAAAATTACCCAAATTATGGTGCCCAGCACAATGGTTCCAGAATTGCTAACGAAGCCGTTTCACAAAAAATCGCTGCAAATAGCCAAGGAGCTTATGGGGGATGATATAGAACTCGATTTTGACATGCTTATCAACAAAGCGCCAAACACAAATACGATTACCCCTTGGCACCAAGACGCGGCCTATTGGATAAACATGCCGGATAAACGCGCCGCAAGCTGCTGGCTGGCCATTGACCCTGCGTACAAAGAAAATGGCTGTATGTGGTACACGCCCAAATCACATCTCTCCCCCCTTTTGCCGCATACCCAAACCGGAAACAAGGGTGCGCTGCAATGCGAGGGAAATGAAGAAAATGCTGTTTTTATTCCTTTAGAACCAGGTTCCTGTGTGTTTCACCAGGGCGGGACCTTACATTACAGTAGAGGCAATTCCACCGATGATAACAGACGCGCCATGATTACCAATTTTAGGCCCAAGTCGATGATCGCACTGGAACGGTCGCAGGGCGTGGATCATACTGGGGAAAGGAAAATAAGAAAATAGCCCTGTAACATGAAAGAATATTTAATTCGTTGCGTGTTCTGTGCGGCATTTCTCTACAACGTAAGCGCACAAAAAACCAACACCTATATTTGGCACAACCCTTTAGAAACCCTAACAAAAATAGACGGCCAAGGTTGGCAGGATATTGGCTATAACCGCTTACCCGATGTCGCCGAAGCATTAGTCAGAACTCCTGTCTGGTCGCTTTCCAGACATTCAGCGGGACTTTCCATTCGTTTTACCACGGATGCCGATAGCCTTCAAATAGAATATGGGGTGGACGGAAGTATCGCCATGAATCACATGCCCGCTACGGGGGTAAGTGGGGTGGACTTGTATGGGAAGAACGCTGCTGGTAATTGGCTTTGGTACCGCGGGAAACATACCTTTGGAGAAACGGTTCAATTTTATTATAAGACAGAAAAAAGCCCAAAAGAAGGTAGGGAATATAAGTTGTACCTTCCCTTGTACAACAACTGTAAAAACCTAAAAATAGGTGTTCCGGAAGGAAGTACGATTACATTTCTTCCCCAAACTAAAGAAAAACCTATAGTCGTTTACGGCACCTCTATTGCTCAAGGCGCATGTGCTTCTAGACCTGGTATGGCATGGACGAATATTCTAGGAAGAAAATTGGATTATCCTATTGTTAATTTAGGTTTTTCGGGTAACGGACGCTTAGAACCAGAGGTGCTGGAATTCGTAACTGATCTAGACGCCAAGATTTATGTGCTGGATTGCCTGCCCAATTTGAGTCCGAATGAAACACACACAGAATCCGAAATCAAAAAACGGTTGCGCAGCAGCATACAGCACATTAGAGAGAAAAGACCACTGGCCAAAATACTTTTAACCCAACACGCGGGCTACAGCGACGGCGAAGCGGATAGCGACCGAAGAAGTATTTACGAAACCCTAAACAAGTGGACAACCGATATTTTTATTGAAATGGAGCGAAATGGCGTGAGAAATCTCTTTATGCTCACCAAAAATGAAATAAACCTTTCCAACGATGCCTTTGTAGACGGCACGCACCCTACAGATTTAGGCATGGAGCAGTATGCCTTGGGCTATGAACAAAAGTTAAAGCAAATGCTTGAAAAATGAGATTACGGTGCGTGTTTAGGAAAAAGGTAAAGGCTTTTCGTATCCTTTAGCGATATGCGCATGGCGCACAACATCTGACTAAAAAAACCTAAATTCGTAGAGAACTCAAACCAAACCCAGAACCCAAAATGAAAAATACACTGTTTCCTGTCCTACTGCTGTTTAGCGGATTGCTGATTGCCCAAAAAGAAGATAAAAAAGAGGAGGTAAAACCCATCCCAAAAGCACAAACGTTCGTTACCAAGCATCAAGGCCTTTTTGGTGGCAAAACCATTGACTATACCGCAACTGGAAAAGAGACCTTTTTAACCAACAAAGATGGGGATTCCATTGCTGCGTTCTGGTCCGTTGCCTATACCAAAACAGCTATGGGCGATGTTGGAAAACGTCCTGTCACCTTTGTGTTTAATGGCGGTCCGGGATCTGCCTCCATGTGGTTGCACTTGGGCTTTTTTGGCCCTAAAATCGTAAAAGTAGATTCCGAGGCGAAACAAGACGATGGCGCAGCACCGTATACTATCGTCAACAACCAACATGGTTTGTTGGATGTTACCGATCTCGTATTCATAGACCCCGTTGGCACTGGCTATAGCCGTTTGGTGGGCAAGGGAAAAGACACCGATTTCTACGGTTTAAAAGAAGATGTTGCCTCCTTCGCCCAGTTCATACGAACGTGGGTGACAGAAAACGAACGTTGGTTTTCGCCCAAATATTTGGCGGGAGAGAGTTATGGAACCACCCGTGCGGCCTATTTGGGAAAAATGCTGGAAGATTCCGGACAGAATATGGCATTAAATGGTATGATATTAATTTCCCAAGCCTTGGATTATGCCGGTTCTACCTCCGATCATTTCAACATCACCTCATATATCACCTACCTGCCAAGTATGGCGGCTACGGCGTGGTACCATAAAAAAGCGGGGCAGGGAAAAACCTTGGCGGCCTTTGTAGAAGAATGCAGGCAATTTACGTACGACACCTACACGCCGGCTCTGTATAAAGGAAATCTTTTAAGTGTTGCCGAAAAAGAGATTATTGCCGAAAAGTTGAGCTATTTTACCGGACTCGATAAAAAATACATACTGCAATCCAACCTACGGATACTCATGGGACGTTTTCAAAAGAAATTGTTGGAAGACGATGGCCTGGCCATTGGTCGTTTGGATGGGCGGTTTATGGGCGATGAAGCCGACAAGGTTTCAGAAAATCCCCATTTGGGCGATGCCGCAAGTTATCAGATCAGTGCCGCTTATACCGCTTCTTTAAACCATTACTTTGCGTCGGAACTTAAAATAAAAATGGATAGGCCCTACATCACCTCCGGTGGAGGTAGCAACTGGCGCTGGAGAACGGTTCCGGACGGTCAATATTGGGAGCCTATGCCCGTGAATACAGCACCACATTTGGGCGAGACCATGCGCCGTAATCCCGCCATGAAAGTACTCGTAGCAAGCGGTTATTACGATTTGATTACTCCTTTTTTTGATGCAGAATACACCTTTGCGCGAAACGGTATTGTAACGGATAAAGTTAAAATGACCTATTACGAAGCCGGACACATGATGTATACCCACGAACCGGATTTAATAAAACTTTCCAAAGATATTCGGGAGTTTTTAACAGGGCAATAATGGAGTGTTTAAAAAAGCACTTCCTTACTCTTTTATCCCTCGGATGGAACATTTCTTTTTTATGGGCAAGAGGCTTCCGAAAAAGTTATCGCACCGACGAATCCGCCTCAAAATAGTGTGTCACTCATAATTTTAGGGACGGTCCAAGACGCCGGATCACCGCATATTGCTTGTAAAAAGGAATGTTGTACCGCCTTGTTCGCTAATGGGGACGCTTCCAGAAAAGTCGTTTCCTTGGGAGTAGTGGATGTTTCGGAGCAAAAATCGTTCTTGTTCGAAGCCACCCCGGACATAACCGCCCAGCTTAGTGCTTTACGCACCTATTCCGGATTCAAAAAAACAGATGTTCCCGATGGTGTTTTCTTGACACATGCCCATATTGGCCATTATACCGGCTTGATGTATCTTGGTAAAGAAGCTACAAACGCTAAACAAGTTCCCGTATATGCCATGCCTAAAATGTCGGCATTTTTACAAAATAACGGGCCATGGAGCCAATTGGCGTCCAATAAAAACATCGACCTAAAAGCTATACATGACACCCAAGAAATACAGCTTACGCCACAATTGAAAGTTGTCCCTTTTACGGTTCCGCATAGGGACGAATACTCGGAAACGGTGGGATTTAAAATCATCGGGCCTAACAAACGTGTCCTATTTATTCCAGATATCGATAAATGGGAAAAGTGGAAAACTTCCATAATTTCCGAAATCAAAAAAGTGGATTATGCTTTTCTAGATGCTACTTTTTACGATGGGGAAGAAATCAACAACCGGAATATTTCCGACATACCGCACCCCTTTGTTATCGAGAGTATGGATTTGTTTGAAAATCTTCCTTCTACGGAAAAGAAGAAAATCCATTTTATTCACTTTAACCATACCAATCCTTTGTTGAATGCCGAAAGTGAGCAGTCTAAAGAGGTTTTGAACAAAGGGTTTGGCATAGCGGAAAAGGGGTTGAAATTGAAGCTTTGAAATACTAAATTGATTCAAATTACTGGGAGTATTACCTCATTTCAGACGAAAGGAGATGGCACAAATTTATCGGGTTCGGAGGGTTTGATCACGTTATGCTTCGCCTCACACGATTTCAAATAAAATGGGTTTAAAGGCATTTTAGAAATCTGTTTAGTCCAAGCAAAACCTTACCTTTTAAGGTTAAGCACTTTCGGGTTTTGAAAACCTGACCGAACTTATCGAATTGTTCTGTTTTTTCTTACTTTTAAGAAAACAACCGCTAAAAACATCAGCCTTGAAAAAATTAGTTTTCCATAGCATTTTAATTGTGCTGTGTGTTCACATATTACTAAGTTGTGGCAACAACAACAAAGAAGGGTTGCATAAAAAGGAATACACAAATTGGTCTTCTTATTTGGGCGATTCTGGCAGAAGCCACTACTCCACCCTATCACAAATGACCAAAGACAATGTTAAGGACTTAAAAGTTGCATGGACCTATGAAGCTTCTGATTGGGGCCAGATGCAAATGAACCCTTTAGTGGTGGATTCGGTTTTATACGGCGTAACGGCGGCATTACGAGCGGTAGCACTTCATGCTGCAACCGGGAAAGAACTTTGGACTTTTGGAGATTCCTTGCAAACGGCAGGCGCCTCCAGTAGAGGTGTTTCATATTGGGAACAAGAAAACGACAAGCGTATTCTGTACGTTGCAGGATCAAATTTATATGCACTCAACGCACTTACCGGCAAACCGATCAGTTCTTTTGGAGACAAGGGCAAAATAGATTTGCGTTCGGGTATGCCAACTTCGGCAAAGAATAAGTTCGTGAGTTCCAACACTCCGGGAACTATTTACAAAGACCTTATTGTAATGCCGCTGCGTTTGTCCGAAGGGGAAGACGCCGCACCTGGAGATGTTATGGCGTTTAATGTACTTACCGGTGCCTTGGAATGGGTGTTCCATACGATTCCGCACCCTGGCGAAAAAGGCCATGAAACCTGGGAAGACTCCACGGCCTATAGGAGCCCCGTTGTGGGTGCAGCGAATAATTGGGCCGGGATGGCGTTGGACGAAGAAGCGGGCATTATCTATGTGCCCACGGGTTCCGCTGCGCCAGATTTCTACGGAGTTGACCGGTTGGGAAGTAATTTGTACGCCAACAGCTTATTGGCTCTAAATGCGGATACGGGCAACTATATATGGCATTTTCAATTTACCCATCATGATATTTGGGACCGTGATCCGCCCGCACCTCCCAATCTTTTGTTAGTGGAGCGGGACGGTAAAAAAATACCTGCCGTAGCACAAGTAACCAAACAAGGCTATGTTTATGTTTTTGAAAGGATGACCGGTAAGCCTTTATTTGATATTGAAGAAGTCCCCGTTCCCTCCTCCAACATTCCAGGTGAAAAAGCTTGGCCCACCCAGCCCATTCCGGTAAGGCCAAAACCCTTTGCGCGAATGTCACAAGACCTAACCGAGGCGGATATGAGTCCGTTTATAGAAGACCAGGATTCTTTATTAAACTATTTTAAAGCGGCCAACAAGCGCCAATACACACCACCGGACCTGACACCTACTATACTTTTGCCTGGTTATGACGGCGCGGCGGAATGGGGCGGGGCAGGGACCGATCCCGAAGATGGTATTATTTATATAAACTCTAACGAAATGCCATGGGTATTACAGCTTCGAGAAGAAAATGCTATACCGGAGAACACACCATTGGGCGCGGCCACCTACCAAAAATATTGTATGAGTTGCCATCAGGCGGATAAAAAAGGGGTTGCGGGCAGTGGTTTCCCTTCCTTGGTAGACTTAAAACTCCGCCAAAGCGAAGAGGAAGTGGCCGCCATCATTACTAAAGGGAAAGGGATGATGACCGGCTTTCCACAAATTAAGGAAGATGAAATAGGCGCTTTATTACGATTTCTGTGGGAGAAAGAGTCCTCGGTCCTAACCGTAAATAATTCAGGGAAAAGCGAAATTACGGGCACCTCGGATACAAGTTCCGGCAAAACGAAATACAGACATACAGGCTACACCAAGTTTTTGGACGCCCAAGGGCTGCCGGCCATTGCACCGCCTTGGGGCACGATGCACGCCATAGACCTGAACACGGGCGATTATATTTGGTCGGTTCCTTTGGGGGACACTCCAGAACTTGGTAAAAAAGGCAAAGGAACGGGAACGGAAAACTACGGCGGGCCAGTGGTTACGGAAAACGGTTTGCTGTTCATAGGCGCTACGCGCGATGGTTATTTTCGTGTTTTTGACAAGCATACGGGGGGAAAACTCTGGGAATATAAATTGCCTGCAGCAGCTTTTGCCACGCCTGCCATGTATGAGGTCGATGGAAAGCAATACATAGCCATTGCCTGTGGCGGCGAGAAATTGGGGACTGAAAAGGGGAACAAAATAATTGCTTTTACACTAAAATAGTCATTATGAAACCTATTAAAATCTTAGTCGTAGGTTGTGGAAACATGGGAGCCTCGCACGCAAGAGCTTACCACAACTTAGATTCTTTTGAAATCGTTGGACTTGTGAGCAGAAAACCTGAAAGCCGTGAAAAACTATCGGCCGAACTGGGAGGCTATCCTACTTTCGGGGATTACGAAGCTGCTTTGGCGGAAACGAAACCAGATGCGGTATCCATCAACACCTACCCCGATACACATGCCGATTATATTCGTGCCGCTTTGAGCGCAAATGCCCACGTGTTTGTAGAAAAACCCTTAGCATTGACGGTAGAAGATGCAGAAAGTCTCGTAAGTCTGGCACAAGAAAAAGGGAAGAAAATGGTAGTTGGGTACATTCTTCGCGTACACCCGGCTTGGACGAAATTTGTAGAGATTGCACGTACACTGGGCAAACCCCTGGTGATGCGAATGAACCTGAACCAGCAAAGCTCTGGCGATACTTGGTACACGCATAAACAATTGATGCACTCCATGTCGCCCATTGTGGACTGTGGGGTACATTATGTGGATATTATGTGCTTGATGACCCAATCTGTTCCCGTGAGCGTAAGTGCGATCGGAGCACGCTTATCCGAGGAAATAGATGCCAAGATGTATAACTACGGACAATTACAAGTGCGTTTTAAAGATGGGTCTGTGGGCTGGTACGAGGCTGGTTGGGGACCTATGATGAGTGAAACTGCTTTTTTTGTGAAGGATGTCATAGGCCCAAAAGGATGTGTTTCTATCGTCGATGAAGCAAAAGGGGATTCGGACAGTGTGGACGACCATTCTAAAACGGGGGCTTTAAAATTACATCATAGCACCTTGGACGCCAATGGGAAATTCACAAAGTCGGATGAGCGTATTGACACTTCTGACGAACCCGGTCATGACGGACTCTGCCTATTGGAACAAGAATATTTTCTAAAAGCGATTCAGGAAGATTTAGATGTAAGCGAACATTTAAGGGATGCCGTGAATAGTCTTCGGATTGTTTTAGCGGCAGATGAATCTTTTAGGACTGGGAGGACGGTGGATTTGTGAAGTAGTTATTTGTTTACTTAAACACGGAAACCCTTCGCAAATCAATCAAATCCTTATCCTGTTCCTTTAGGATGCGTTTGGTACGCAAGTATCGGTTCGCGTTGTATTCGTCGTAATTCTTGGCTTTTTTATCCACGCTACTTACCCTGACCATATCCGAAGCGTGGATAAACTCGTTATTACCGATCCACATCCCTACATGGACTACTTTTTCTTTGGTAGAATCTGTTGCTTTTGTGCCAAAAAAAAGCAAATCGCCAGCTTCCAGGGAATCGAAGTTTCCAGCATCATCAATGGGTTTTCCGGTGTGTACTTGTTGTGAGGCGTCCCTAGGGATAATCATCCCGTTTAAAAAATAAATGGTCTTGGTAAATCCGCTACAGTCCATTCCTTTGGTAGAGGTGCCGCCCCATAAATAGGGGACTCCCATAAAACGTTTAGAAGTTTCAACCAAGGCATCAGAACTATGGTCAAGCCTGGCCAACCAATCCTCATATTTCTCCGATTCTTCATGGGCTACATAGGCTTTTCTTCCATCAGGAAATCTTATTATATAAAATTTGTCGGTATATTTAAGTATCTCTAAAACATTTCCTGCCACCAAATCGGACACGATTTCCTCCCTGTCTGGCCCCGTATATGCGTGACCATAGGTTTGGGTATATATAATCTTACTATTAGATTCCCAATTGTTTATGTCTTGTTCCGTAAAACGGGCTATACCTCCTGCATCTACCCACGCCAAATACTTATCCGGTGTTTGTATATAATACCAGTCGCCCACCTTTTTTAATACTTTTACGGGGGTGCCCAAGGTAGCCTGTGTGGCCAGCTCCGCGCTGTGTTTTGGATTACTCCGTAGGTTTGCTACGGATACGTTGATGAGAGCATGAATTTTATCTCCTAATTCCTCCGAGGGCAAAACGGTAATACTATCTACAAACAAAACATTGTTAGCGGTTAAGGAATCTCGTAACATTTGTAGACCTAGAGGTTGGTCGGTTTCTCCTTTTAGGATATAGGTGTCTCCATTTATATAGGTTTCAATCTGGAAAACTGCTATCCTTTTGTCTGGCGCAACTTCATATTGTAATGCATCTATGTAATTTTGAGCTAGATTTTTAGAAGAAATTTCATTTTTACAACCCACGAATAGCACTAAAAATAAAAGTATATATACAAATCTTATGTCCATGGTCTTTGTTTTTAGTAAAAATACATATTCCTGCATAGGTATTGAATTTTACGATTGAGCCCGCCTTAAAATTTCCGTATTTTAGCAGCTCATGAAGAAACTGAAAGTTATTGAACTTTTTGCCGGTGTGGGTGGATTTCGGTTAGGACTGGAACAGGCCGGGAACTTCGAAATTGTATGGAGTAACCAATGGGAGCCCAGCACAAAAACCCAACACGCCTCTTTGGTGTACGAAGCACGGTTTGGAGCCAATGGCCACAGCAACGAGGATATTTCAGAAGTGCCAACGGCCGATATTCCGGATGCCGATATACTTGTAGGAGGATTTCCTTGCCAGGATTACTCCGTGGCTACCACACTTCAAAATTCTAAGGGACTTATTGGCAAAAAGGGTGTGTTGTGGTGGAGCATTCATCGCATACTTTTAGAAAAAAAGAACCCTCCAAAATACTTATTTCTAGAAAATGTAGACCGTCTGCTCAAATCTCCCTCTACCCAACGCGGGCGTGACTTTGCCATAATGCTTAAAAGTTTGGACGATTTAGGTTATGCCGTTGAATGGCGCGTTATTAACGCAGCAGAATACGGAATGCCACAGCGGCGGCGGCGTATCTTTTTTATTGGCTACCACAAATCTACCCAAGCTTATAAAGATCTAAAGAATTCAGACGCTTTGGAATGGATTCATGAGACAGGCAGTTTTGCAGCCGCTTTTCCCGTTGCTGCCACGGTTTCGAAAACAAATTCCTTTGCCATTACAGATGATTTGATACAGCTTTCGGAGACCTTTAATACCGGACAAAAACTATCGCCTTTTGAAAACAGCGGTGTTTTTATAGATGGAATCGTTTACACAGAAAAAACAATGGCGTCCTATGACGGTAAACGAACCGTTCTTAAAGACATTCTTGTAACGGAAGACATACCGGAGGAATTTTATATTTCGCCAGACGACTACCCAAAGTGGGATTATTTAAAAGGTGCCAAGAAAGAAGTGCGGACCGCTACTAGCGGATTTTCCTATAATTACAGTGAAGGCGGAATGATTTTCCCAGATGCGCTTGACAATGCCTCGAGGACCATAATTACGGGAGAAGGTGGTAAATCGCCATCCCGTTTTAAGCATGTGGTACAAGACAACAAAAGACTCCGCCGTTTAACACCTGTTGAGTTGGAGCGTTTAAATATGTTTCCGGACAATCACACCCTTCTAGCAGGCGTAAGCGATACCAAACGTGCCTTTTTTATGGGAAATGCCCTCGTGGTAGGCGTAATTGAACGTGTTGCAAAAGCTCTACATAAAACAATTAACTACTAGGAACTTGACTTTAAAGAGTTCTTTTAACGCCGATTTAAAAAAAGAGCAACAACTCGCCCTGCTTCTAGACGGGTATTATAGTAAACATCTTACTTATTATAATTTTGAACGCATACACGACAAAAAACGGCAGTTTGAGGGGATAGACCTTATTCTGACACATAAAAATACAGGTCTAGCCTTTGCTGTAGACGAAAAAGCACAACTAGATTATATAAATGATGACCTACCTACCTTTGCCTTTGAACTGTCTTATAAAAAAGCAGGTGTCGCCAAAAAAGGTTGGTTCTATGATGCCGATAAAAAAACCGAATTTTATTCCCTTATAACAGCCATTTATACCGATGTCCCAAATATGTTTACCTCCTGTAAAATAACCCTGGTAAACCGTAAAAAGTTAATTGATGTATTGGGCCAAAGAGGAATAAATGAATTAGTATTAACCCGTTGTGTTGATAGCCATGAACCCGTGCACGGAAAGCTTAAACTAAAGGAACTGAACCATAGAACGGAAGGCTATCTTTATATCTCGTCAAAGAACAAGGCGGAGAAACCGGTAAACCTGGTACTTCAATTGGATTTTTTGATACAAAACGGTATTGCCAAACGGTTGGTTTAGCACTTGTTTTAGACCAAATAGTCAGTTCTCCATTGGTCTAAATTGCTTTTGGCGCAGTAAACGCCTGATTTGAGTCTTTTTACCGAAAGCAATACGCTGCACGATAAAGTCTAAGATTTCAAAAACCGACCACAGTGTTTAAAAGAGCTAATTTACTGTGTTTCGTCACTAAAAAAACACCCGTTCTGTAGATTTTATCAAACCAAAAACACGTTAAGTTGTTGTTAATCAGGATTAATATTTGCTTTTGTGGTTTTTTTTGTTATCTTATAGGTTATGATACAAGTAGATAAAACAGAAAACAAGGAGTTTCTAGAAAAATCAATTCAATATTTAGAAACTACAGGTTTTGAGCACATCAAAGCTGATATAGAGGGGTATGACACCCCAAAATCATACTTAAGAAAAGGGACTGAATTAAAAATCACTCCTGATATCGTAGCCTTAAAAAATGGTAAAAAATATTTTTTCGAGATTAGTTTAAAGTCAAAAAAACCTAGGCTGTTAAAAAGTAAATGGCTGTTTTTAGATACGATAAGCAGAATGAAATCTGACCGGTTTAGAATTATTACCACCAAAGGGCATTATAAATTCACGGACATGATGTTGGAAGATATCAACTTATCTAATAAAGAGCCTATTAAACTGTAATGACAAAATTTAAATTCCACTAATTAGTAAAGCGCCTGTTTTTGATAGGTGCTTTTTTTATTGGATTTGCTTTCGGTTCTTATAGGTTGCTTTGGGAAATCGGCAGTCTCGTTTCTTTATTCGACAATAGTAATTTTAAATATTTTGCTTAAGAGTAATCTATTATTGTAGCGGAGCGAAATGAATATAGGTTGATGAGTTGGTTTTGTCATTGCAATAAGAGATTAAAATGTATACCATTATTACTTTTTCAACATACTTACATGGGGAATGCCATCCTCTAAATATTCTTCGCCTTCTTGCTTAAATCCTAAGGAATTATAGAATTTTAAGAGATATTTTTGAGCGGATATTCTTATCGAAGTTTCTTTAAAGTTTTCTTTTATAGCCTTTATGGATGCTTTCATGATTTCTACTCCATAACCATATTTTCTTTCGGGAAACAGCACTACTACCCTACCAATACTGGCTTCTTGAAAATAATCCCCGGACCTAAAAATACGTGTATAAGCAACAATTTTATCGTTTTTTACACCGATAACATGCAGGGCTTTTTGGTCTTTAAAGTCCATGTCTTGGTACACGCAATCCTGTTCCACCACGAAAACTTCTGTGCGTAATTGAAGAATGTTGTAGAGTTCGGTGGTATTGAGTTCGTCGAAAGTTTTTACGGCTATATTCATCTCTAATCCTGTACAATTATATGTTTACTATCGCATTTCCCAAATTCCGGTTGAATGTTTACGTGATTTATACCATGATTATGATACAATTCTTCTTCAATTTCTTCTAGAATAACATCAAACCGGGAAAGGCGTATGTCCTCTTTAAAATCTATATGTGCCTCTAAGTGTACTTCGTCCTCGTTCAACTGCCAAATATGCACATGATGTACGTTCTTAATGGGTTCTATTTTCTTAATAGCCTCGACGATAAGCTGCACCTGGATACTGTTAGGTGTAAACAACATCAACACTCGTGTAGAATCCTTTAAGAGGTCGTACCCCATAAAAATTAAATAAAGAGCAATAACTAGGGTTAAAACGGGATCTACCCAAAACCATTTAAAATAAAACATTAATAACCCACCGATGAAAACAACCACGGAAGCCATCATATCTGTTAATAAGTGCAGATAGGCAGATTTCATGTTCATGTTACTTTCAGCATCTTTCTTTAGTAACAAAACACTAAAACCATTGCCCGCAATAGCAATCAAGGAGAGCCATATAACAAGATTGGATTCTATTTCTAGCGGATTCATAAAACGTTGAATTGCCTCTTTTATCAATATAACAGCAATCACGATCAACGAGGCAGCATTAACAAAGGCCGCAATAATCTCCGCACGTTTATAACCAAAGGTTTTATTGGTGGAGGCCTCTTTTTTTGAAAGTACCGTTGCCACATAGCTCACCATAAGCGAGAGAACATCACTAAAGTTATGTAGTGCATCAGATAAAAGGGAAAGACTACCAGAAAGCAATCCTCCTATTACCTGTGCTACAGTAATAAGTATATTCAATAAAATAGAAATAATGAGATTTCTTCCCTTTAAATCTGGATGGGCATGTGCATGCTTATGACCGGTATGTGAATGTCCCATATTTCGTTATTAGAGTAGATATACCATAGTACCATAAAAAAGCAACGCCCACAAATATTGTTTGGAACTTGTTGTCTTAATCTAGTATCAAAAGTTTAATTATGAAAAAGTAAAGGAAATACCCCTTTATACTTATAAACAGGGTATTTTCTCTATTCGCCTTTCATGCCTTCCGCCTTCAAAATCGGTAGTTAAAAACGTTTTTACCATGTCCAAAGCTTGCGGCATGGAAATAAAACGTGCAGGTAGACTTAGTATATTGGCATCATTGTGGGCACGGGCCAAATCCACTATTTCCTTTGTCCAACACAACGCAGCACGTACCCTTTGATGTTTATTAGCGGTCATGGAAGCCCCATTTCCACTACCACATATAATAATACCAAAATCTACGGAACCATCCTCAACATCCTTAGCCACCGGATGTACAAAGTCCGGATAATCTACACTATCAGATCCATCGGTACCATAATTATTGATTTCTATATTCATAGATTTCAAAAGTCCAATAATGGCCAGTTTATATTCCGTTCCTGCATGATCGTTACCAATAGCTATTTTCATTTTATGTGTTTTAGTTAGTTACCTATAAGACAGGGGAATCTTTCTTACAAATGTACAACATCAAATAGTTCACTACAACAAAACGGTTTTTCACAACATATTTTTACGGTCAAGAATTATAACTTGTTAATTAGTGGATAAAAATACCGGTTACGTTTGTTAACAACTGTTAATAATTACGCGCTTTAAAACTTGTTCTTTTAGTTTCTGTTCTGCTTACGTCGTTATATCTTAATAAACCAAAAAATCTTTAAGAAGTAGTCAGTTACTTTTAAAGATAATTCCTTCGCTAATCAACATAAATTTTACAAAAAGTTATCACTATTCTCATGTTTAAATAGGTTATCAACCACTACTGATAACTTTATTAAATTTCTGATAATCAAACTACATCCTTAAGTGATAATATGTGAACAAGTAGTAGTATCTCATAAAATCAAGTAAACTCCAATTAAGTTATACCCCTTATCAACACACTATAATAACCATCATATTTTAATTAAAATTTAAAATAAACAAAATGGATTATAGTATGTCTGTTGATAAACTATAGAATATATAAACGAAGCTTAAAATCATGAAGTAGAGGTAGTGGAATATAATTCGTAATTTTCCGACAAATAAAAATTTTAATGTCAAAGAAGAATAAAAAATCAAGAAATCATAAAGCAAACGAAATTACCAAAGGTATTTTTACGGTTTTAGAAAACGAACCGAATAAGAGTTTTAATTATAAGCAAATCGCTGCTAAAATTGGAATCACTGAGACTGACGAAAGAAACGCGCTCATAAAGCGTTTGGTGCAGTTGAAAGAAAAAAGGCGAATAAAGGAAGTGGAAAGAGGCAATTACCAGGTCTTGGAAGATACTAAAACTTATTACACAAGGTAAGGTAGATATAACTGGAAGAGGTAATGCATATATTGTAATAGAAGGCAGAGATGAAGATGTATTCGTACCAAATAATAAAATAAACAAGGCTTTTCACAAGGATATTGTAGAAGTGTTCATTTACCCTCCAAAAAAAGGTAAGAAACCGGAAGGCCAGGTCCATAAGATTATTGAGCGTTTTAAAAACAGCTTTGTGGGTATTGTAGATATGCAAAAAACCTTTGCATTTGTACGGCCTACAGATTTTAGGATGTATACTGATATTTTTGTCTCGAACGATAAATTAGGAGGAGCTAAGAATGGGGATAAAGTAATTGTAGAAATCACCGATTGGCCAGATGATGTAGATTCCCCATTTGGTATAGTAACCGAGGTATTGGGAAAACCAGGTGAGCATAATACAGAAATCCATTCTATTTTGGCAGAATATGGATTACCTCATGAATTTCCAGTAGAAGTCGAACGTTTTGCGGATGAAATAGATACTTCTATTAAGACTGAGGAAATTAAAAAGCGCAGAGATATGCGTGAGGTATTAACATTTACTATTGATCCAAAGGATGCGAAGGACTTTGACGATGCCCTGTCTTTTAAAGTATTGGATAACGGTAACTTTGAAATAGGAATTCATATTGCAGACGTTTCGCACTACCTAAAAGAGGATACCGTATTGGACGATGAAGCCTATGAACGGGCTACGTCTGTTTATCTAGTAGATCGTGTGGTGCCTATGTTACCAGAAGTACTTTCCAATAATGCATGTTCCTTACGGCCCAACGAAGAAAAGTATACCTTTTCTGCAGTCTTTGAACTTGATACTAAAGCACATATTGTAAATCAATGGTTTGGTAGGACCGTTACCAATTCTAATGAACGGTTTGCTTATGAGGAGGCACAACATATTATAGAAAGCGGTAAAGGAGACATACCAAAAGAAATTTCTATAAGGGATGGTGGTTATAGTGTAGCCAAAGAGGTTGTAGACGCTACCTTAACTATGGATAGATTAGCTAAAATCATGCGTAGTAAGCGCATGGATGAAGGTGCTATTTCCTTTGATAAGCTTGAAGTACGTTTTAATCTTAACGAAAATAACGAGCCGGTAAGTGTTTATTTTAAGGAGGCAAAAGATGCCAACAAGCTTATCGAAGAATTTATGTTATTGGCTAACAGAAAAGTGGCCGAATTTATTGGAAAACAAAAACCTAAGAAAACATTTGTTTACCGTATTCATGATGATCCCAATGAGGATAAATTAATAGCACTTAACGCAATTGTTTCGCGGTTTGGGCATAAGATTGACTTTAAAGATAAAAAATCTATTAGTGCTTCATTAAATAAGTTGCTGGAGGATGTAAAGGGTCAGAAGGAACAAAATTTAGTGGACACTCTTGCTATTAGAAGTATGAGTAAGGCCATTTACACAGTTGATAACATTGGTCATTACGGTTTATCTTTTGATTATTACACCCATTTTACATCACCTATTCGTAGGTACCCGGATGTGATGGTGCATAGATTGTTACAACATTATTTAGATGGTGGTTCTAGTGCAAAAGCAGAGGTATTTGAAGAAAAATGTAAACATTCTTCAGATATGGAAGGTTTGGCCGCGAGTGCAGAGCGGGATTCTATTAAGTACATGCAGATTAAGTTTATGCAGGACCATCAAGATCAAGAATTTGTAGGTGTTATCAGTGGTGTAACGGAATGGGGAATTTATGTAGAGATTATTGAAAACAAATGTGAGGGTATGGTGCGTATCCGTGACATCAAAGGAGATTATTATATCTTTGATGAAAAGCAATACGCCATCGTTGGTGAACGAACCAAGAAAACCTATCAACTTGGAGAAGAGGTTATTGTAATGGTTAAGAACAGCGATTTAATAAAAAGACATTTGGATTTTGCCTTGATAGGTAAAAATGAATAATTGCTTTTGGAATGAATTTTGATTAATGGGGGTATATGAATATAGTACGCCCCATTGGGTATACAAAACAGGTCGATTGGAGATGTACTTCGGTCAACTATAAAATAATCAAAATGAAACATTTTATTATCGCCTTGTTTCTTTTGGGATTACAAGGAGTAGCGGCACAGGATAATAAGGTAACCATTAAATTGAACGAATTCACAGAACTGAAGGGTTTTGATGGATTGTCTATAAACTTAATAAAGTCTACAGAAAATAAAGCTGTAATTACAGGTGAAAATACGGATAAAGTGGCTTTAGTGATTAACGAAGGTATTCTTAAGATAAGGATGCAAATCGGTAAGATTTTTAGTGGCTATAGAACATTTGTTGATATTCATTACACAGGGCAACTTTTGGTCATAGATGTCAACGAGGATGCAAGGATTACATGTAAAGAAGTTATTAAACAAGATGTTTTGGAGATAAGGGCGCAGGAAGGTGGTGAAGTTGTTTTATCTGCCCAAGTGGAACAGATGCTTATTAAGGCTGTGTCCGGGGGCACCATTAAAACCATTGGTACATCAGATTTTCAGGATGTTCAAATAAATACTGGAGGCGTTTATAAAGGGAAGGATTTTAAGACGAATTTCTCTACTGTAAACGTAAATGCAGGTAGTATAGCAGAGGTCAATGCAAAAGATTACGTGAAGGCCAGTGTTAAGGCAGGAGGAGAAGTTTTAATATACGGTAACCCGGCAAAGGTCGATGAAAAGACCGTTTTTGGAGGAAGTATAAAAAGAATGTAGGAGTTTATGTTTGAAGATGTACAGGCGGCAATACCCTTAGGCTTTTTATTAAGCTTCATGATAGGACCTGTATTCTTTGTACTGTTGGAAACTAGCGCATTAAAGGGTTTTAGGGCAGCCTTGAGTTTTAATATTGGCGTTGTTCTGGCTGATATTCTTTTTATCATAGCAGCTTACTTTAGCAGTTATCAGCTCCTAGAAAATCTTAGTAATCAACCAGGGCTTTACGTATTTGGCGGGGTTATTTTGTTGGTGTATGGCCTCACAACATTTTTTAAACACGGCATAAGGAACAGAAGTAAAATACCTATCAGGATTACCAGTGGAGACTATTTCGGGCTCATGGCAAAAGGTTTTTTACTTAATTTTATAAATATTGGAGTACTGGTTTTTTGGCTTGGGGTAATTATAATAGTGGGACCCAGTTTAGATAATGAAGCGTCACGGATTCGTGTCTTTTTTGGAACCATGTTGGCCTCTTACTTTATTACAGATTTGTTTAAAATTTTGTTAGCTAAGCAGTTGAAGCGTAGCTTGACCTATGACCGAATTAGGTTAATTAAAAAAGTTATTGGAATTATTTTGGTTATATGCGGTCTTGTACTGATCACCAAAGGATTTCTCCCTAAAGATAAGTTTTCCATTGAACATGGTATTGAGCGTATAGAAGGGATAACGGAATAAAAAAACCGGCACAATTGCCGGTTTTTTTATTCCGTAATTATAGAAATTTATTTTTTGTACTTATCATTAAGCATCTTAACTACTTCATCGGTAAGGTTATTGGCATCTGTGCCGTATAGTACACTACCACCTTCGCCTCCGCCCAAGATATAGCTGAACCCGTTTGCTTTGCCATAAGCTTCTATTTCTTTCTTAACACGGCTTACAACGCTATCCATTTGTACTTGGCCTTGAGCTTGAAGTTGTTGGTCTTGTTGTTGTAGTTGTTGACCAATTTGTTGTCCTCTTTGTTGGAAAGCTGCATATTCTTCTTGAGCCTGTTGCTGTGGCATACTTTGCGCTTTTAGTTGAAAAGCTTGCGCTTCCATTTGAAAGACTTGTGATATACTGTCTCTTGTTTTTGTCAAAGCATCCGCTTTAATTTTGAATTGGGCTTCGACATCAATTTTTTCTTGATATTCATCCATTAATTTTACGTTATCAACGTATCCAATTTTTTCTTGTTTACAAGCGACAATGGTCAACAATGATAAACCAAGGATAATTTTTTTCATTTTTTTCATTTTAGGATTGCGCAAAAGTAACAAAGGTTTTTATATAGGCTTGTTTTTTTTGTAATTTATATTGTTTGGGTAAGAGTACGTCAGATTGTTGTGACTTATCAATAAATAGTATTTAGCAATGAAGATTTAATTTTATATTGATTTCTCTTATTGATATTACCTTCTTTAAATGGATTTTAAAGAAGGTTTAGAATATTGGGAATAGTTGATATAGGTTGGGATATAAAAGTCGCTCAAAATCCATTAAAATGGGAATTAACCTTTTCTTAGTACATAGATATGGGAAGAATACTCTTTAGATGATAGCCCCTTGATATTTGATACCAGACCATTAACAAAACCTTTGAAATAGTTGGTATGTCCTGTTTTGTATTTTTCCGATAAGAGCGAGACATAGAATGAATCGAACCACATGGGTTTGGTTGCTATTAATTTGAGACCATAAGGGTTTAATAGCTTTACTATTGATTTTTTTGAGAAATGCCAGAGGTGTCTAGGTACATCATAAGCTGCCCAGTGTTCTTTATATAGTTTGGCATCATAGGATTTATAATTGGGAACCGCAATAATTAGAAAGCCACCGGGTTTGATGAGCGTGGTAATGGTTTTGAGTTGTTCGTTCAATTGAGGTAGATGCTCTAGAACATGCCAAAGTGTTATGACGTCATACGTGGTGCTAGGAAGGTCACTTATTTTTTCGCTTAGATGAATTCCTTTCTTTTGAGCGTTATCGCGCGCAAGATTGTTAGGTTCAACGCCATGGATTTCCCAGGCGTTCATTTTGGCTGTTAAAAGGAAGTCCCCTGTGCCCGCTCCGATATCTAAAAGTTGTCCCAATTGTGGCAGCAGTGTTTTAAGTAACGTGACCTTTCTTTTAAGACTATATTTTTTCACAACAGAGTATAATTTATCAATAAACGATTGTGTTTGATCAGAATGCGAAATGTAAGATGGACTTTGGTAGTAGCTTTCTAGGTTAGTTGGTATTGGTGAAGTGACCAGCATTTCCATCTCTTCGTTTAGAAGAAGAGTAAATTTTTCGTTGGTGTAGAAGTAATCTTCTGTTTGTAAATATGGTTTCATTAAAGTCGACCGTAATGGAATTATGGTATAAAGATAATAGATAAGAATCCAACAAGCATCATGAAATGGGGTGTGTGAAAAGTTATGTCAAGGGGTTAGTTCGATATTGAACGGGATAAGGGATATAAGTGTCGATAGCTCTGAAAATAATATTCTTAGAAACCGAGGGAATACATTTAATGTACAACACCTCTGAGTTATTATTAACTGAACAAGATAAAGTATCGATAGTAGCATTATAACGTGGCGGGTGTTCTTTATCCCTCATCTAAAGCAGTAGTGGACGTGTCGATTGTTCGATTAGGATTGCAGATGTTTTTGGGGAGCCCGATTGTTCCACGTGGAACAATTAAGGATTAGCGACCAAGAAAAACGAGGAGCACACTAATATCACTTGGGGTCACGCCACTTATGCGCGATGCCTGTGAGATTGTTATCGGCTTAATAGCGGTTAATTTTTCACGCGCCTCAAAGGATAAGGATTTAAGGCCGGAGTAATTAAAGTTGTTTGGAATCTTAACGTTTTCCAAGCGATGTAGCTTATCAGCGTTTACCCTCTCTTTTGCGATATAGCCTGAATACTTCACTTGAACTTCTGTTTGTTCTAAAACTTCATTGTCGATATTTTGGTCAGCAACGAACTCGGCAACGGGAGCCAATCCAAGCATATGTTCCATAGTAACGTTGGGTCTGGAAAAGGCCTTGAACATTTTGTCCGATTGTGAAACTAAGGACGAACCCACACGTTCTAAAATTGGATTGATATCCTCTGGCAGGACACTGGTTTCTTTAAAGAAATTAACAAAAGCATCGGACTTGGACAGCTTATCTTCCATTCTACGCAAGCGCTCATCGGAGGCAAGGCCAATTGAGTGTCCCATGGGCGTTAATCTTAGGTCGGCATTATCTTGTCTTAATAGTGTCCTGTATTCAGCCCTTGAAGTAAACATTCTGTAAGGCTCTTCGGTTCCCTTGGTGATCAAGTCGTCAATAAGAACGCCAATGTAGGCCTCGTCACGTTTTAAAATAAATGGCTCTTGTTCGTTTATTTTAAGGTGAGCATTAATGCCGGCCATAAGACCCTGTGAGGCGGCTTCTTCATATCCGGTTGTACCATTAATTTGTCCGGCAAAGTAGAGGTTGTTTATTAGTTTGGTCTCTAGGGTATGTTTTAGTTGTGTGGGCGGGAAGTAATCATATTCTATGGCGTAACCCGGCCTGAAGAATTTTACGGCTTCAAATCCAACAACGGAACGTAAGGCCTTAAACTGGACGTCTTCTGGCAATGATGTGGAAAAGCCATTTACATACACTTCCACTGTGTCCCAACCTTCGGGCTCTATGAACATTTGGTGGCTGTCCTTGTCTGCAAATCGGTTTATTTTATCTTCTATAGAAGGACAGTATCGTGGGCCAATACTTTGAATTCTCCCATTGAACATTGGTGATCGATCGAAGCCTTCGCGAAGCAGATCGTGCACCAACGCAGACGTGTGTGTCATGTGACAATCGCGTTGTGTCTGTAAAACCGGTGTGTTGGTGTAAGAGAATTTCTCCGGTTTCGTATCTCCAGGCTGTATGATCATTTTTGAGTAATCTAAAGACCGACCATCTACACGGGGTGGCGTTCCCGTTTTCATCCTACCGCTCTCAAAACCTAAAGCGGTAAGTTGTTCTGTAATTCCCGTTGCTGCTTTTTCCCCTGCCCTGCCTCCTCCAAATTGTTTGTCGCCAATATGAATAAGTCCGTTTAAAAAGGTGCCATTGGTTAGAACGACGGATTTACTCTTGATATCAATTCCTAACGAAGTGCGGACCCCTACAACGGCATCACCATCTATTAATAAACCCAAAACCATTTCCTGATAAAAGTCGACATTTGGGGTTCGTTCAAGCATGAGTCGCCATTCCTCGGCAAAGCGCATACGATCGTTTTGCGCTCTAGGGCTCCACATAGCAGGGCCTTTGGATTTATTGAGCATTTTAAATTGAATGGCGGATTTGTCGGTAACAATTCCGCTATAACCACCAAGCGCATCAATTTCCCTAACAATTTGTCCTTTTGCAATTCCGCCCATTGCAGGGTTGCAAGACATTTGGCCTATGGTCTGTAGGTTCATGGTAACTAACAGGGTTTTGGAACCCATATTGGCTGCTGCCGCAGCCGCTTCCGCGCCGGCATGTCCGCCGCCGACCACTATAACGTCGTAATTTTCTCCAAACATAATTCTAGTGTTCCACGTGGAACAGTTTTATTTTTTCATCCTCTTTGGCACGCATCTCTGCAATGTGCCCCTCGTCTTTGTCTTTGTATTTCATTAAATGAAGCAATCCGTGGGCCATTACCCGAAGCAATTCGTCCTGTAAGGAAACGGCATAACTAACGCTGTTTTCGGAAACGCGTTCTATGGAAATATAAACGTCCCCTGAAACTAATTTTCCCTCCGTATAATCAAATGTGATGATATCGGTATAGTTGTCGTGCTGCAAAAACTTTTGGTTGATGTTAAGCAGATAGTTGTCGTCACAAAAAATATAATTCAAATCGCCTAGCTCATATCCCTCAGAAGCACATACTGCGGCTATCCAAAAAAGATGTTTGCTTTCATCTTCCAGCTTAAAATCGGTTTCATAATGGAATTCAGTCATTGCCCTTAAAATATACTTTTACTTTGTCCTGAAAATTTTGGCGCAAAGGTAAGGCTTGTCTGTTTAAAATTTCGACTTCGTTTCGATAATTCTCTAATATTGAGGGCTTCGTAGTTATTGGGTTTGTGAAGTCCTTTTGGTTGGCACTACTCTCCCTTTCTGGTTTTTCCCCTTGCTTTATGGCCGCATTTTCCAGCTTTAAAAGTTCGTACTGTATGGTATTGGCTTTACTAATGGTGCGCTGGGTGATTCCATTTTCTAAGAGATCGTTCTCAAAATCTTCCATTTGTCGTATGAGCTTCTCCCCTAATTTGCGATCACCACTATTGATCATGTTTTCCAGTTGCTTTTCTAGCTCTTGGCGGATGCGTTGCTGTTCTTGGTAGATCTCATAGATTTCCAACAATTCTGCCTCGGACATTCCTTGTCCGGAACCGTCACCGTTTCCTTCGCCATTTTCGGGTCCCTTGCCTTTGCCGTTCTGTCCATTTTCGCCCTGTCCGTTTTTACCACCCTCACCTTGGCCCTCTCCTTGTTCTCCATTCTTCCCCTGTCCTTCTTTGCCACTTTGCCCCTGTTCGCCGCCCTTACCATCTTTACCTTCTTGTCCTTGTTCTCCTGATTGCCCTTCTTTCCCCTTTTCTCCTGACTTTCCTTTATCCCCTTCCTTGCCCATTTTTTCGTTTAGGGATTGTTGGCCTTTAATAATATCGGGTAATTGAAAATCTTGCTGTCCGTCTCCTTCGCCTTGGCCCGGCTGCATGCTTTGGTTCATGTTTTCCAGTACATTGGCCAAGAAATCTGCTAAACTATTTGATGCCGTAAGCACATACTTTTGATAGGACACGCCTTGGTACATTTGTCCTTCTGCCATGCTTTCAAGGGATTTGTCTATGTTGTAATAGACTTCCGTAATCTGTTCGTTCACGAATTCCGAAAGCTCGGCCTGGCGTAAGGAAAGGCTAAAAAGACTATCGTCTACATGTTCAAACAATCCTTTTAATTCCTGCTGGTCTCTAACGGTTGCTCCATATTGGGACACATCTTCAGGGTCCTGAACGCTTAGTCTATCGAAAAGACTTTCTTGTTTGAACGAGAAAATTATTAGGTTATCTAAAATTTGACGTAACATTTCCGCATCTTCTGCAACGGATGAACCGCCGCCGCCAGAAGACGACTTACCCAAGGCCTTGCTCATTTCCTTCATTTTTTGAGCTGCGCTTTTTTGGTTTTTCTTGGCGACCAAAGCGTTTTGCTCCATCTTTTCCTTATCCGAAGCCTGTTCGCTTTCTTGATGTTTTTTAATTTCCTCTAACGCTTTCTCTTGGTTCTGTTTAACCCCTTCCTTAGTGTTGTCGTTAATGTTTAGGTCTATAGGTTTTTTTAGTTCTTCATTGTCCTTTTGTAATTCCTCAAGCTCTTTTGCCAATTCATTAAATTGGTTGTTCAGCTTTTCCTGTACATTTTCAGATGAGTCCGAGTTAAGCTTTTCTTCCGACAAGGACTCTTGTTTTTCCGCTAACTTTTCAAGGTCTTTTGCCAGCTGGGCGGCTTTCTCGGTCACATAATACCGCCTGGTCAACTCCAATAATTGTTCTAAGCTACGCTGGGAGTTTTGTTGCTTTTTCGCTACTTCTTCTAACTTTTTGGTAAGCTCTTCTTTGTTAATTTTGTCCGCTATTTTGTTGAGTTCTTCCAACAGTTTTTCATTTTTGCGCGCCTCTAGTTCTTGTCGCTCCAAACGTTCTTGCAAGAGTTGGTTAAGCTTGTCGTCTTTATCGCTTTTGCTAAGGTTTTCTTTCAGCTCCTTGCTAAATTTTTGCATTAGTTCCTCCTGTCGCTGCTGTTTATTAAGAAAGTCTTTTACTTGGTTCTTATCATTGAAACTTAGGTTGTTTTTTTCTTTCTGTTGTGTATTTAGCTCCTCAAGCGCATCCTTTTGTTCCCTTGCCTTTTCCAAGGACCTATCGAGATTGTCGATTAGGTTCTGTTGGGACTCTAACTCTCTGTTTTTTAATTGGTTATCATCAAAAATGATTTGTCTAAAAGCTTGGCTTTTTGTGGTTTTACCCTTTCGGATACCATCATTATCGGTCACTAAGAAGTAAAACTCATAATCTTTTCCTGCATCTAGGGCCAAACCCGAGGGGAAAGTGTAATAGAACTGACTAAAATTTCCTTGTCCCTTACTAATTCCAATGGTTTCCTTTGGTTGTTCCCTACCTATTTCGTAGTAAACCAATTCAATTGAAGCAACACCATAATCGTCTGCTGCTTCTCCGGAATAATAGGAAACATTTGGGTTAAGGGAGTCTATAACCTGTAAGACCTTAACCGTAGGATACGCGTCTTTAATAACTTTAAAGGAGTAATCTAACTTTTCGTAATCCGCTACGTTCGAGTTGGAGGTGGTCAATTGGTATCCCATATCCGAATAAATGCGCTTGGAAAGCACAAATGCATTGTTTTCCTTTGAAAATAGCAACACGGTATCCGTTGTGTTCAACCTAATCTCTTCCGTGTCCTGTCCAGTAATTTTCCAGGTTACTTTAGTACCCTCGGGTATTAATGCGTTTCCTGTGCTTTTTAGGGTTTCATTCGGCTTGCTCAAATAGGATGGGTACTGTAGATTAATGTTAAAGTCTACAATGGCAGGTGTTTTTAGTGCGGTCAGGCGGTATTCCTTGGAGCGAACGCCATTCCCCTCAAAACTAAAGGTTGTCGCAGGTATTGGTGGCGAAAGGGTGTGTTGATAACTGCCATTATTTTCTTGTAGTAGAATTTCCTTTCCATCCAAGATAACATATACGTTCTCTGGTTTGATAGGCCCCATGGTACTTACCCGAATGGTAAAAGGTTCGCTATCTATGACCCTGAGGTTTTTGGTCAACAGCTCAAATTGAAAAGGAGCCGGCGGTTCATAGGCCATATCATAGTTGACCACGCGCTCATAGGAACCGAAAAACGAGTTCCAATTCCCAGAAACCCATAAAAGACCAAAAATGAGTAATGGAATCAACACGTATTTGCTATAATGTAAAGCATCCTTATAAGTAATGGCATTAGAAAACGGAACGGGGCCCAATTGCTCCGACCGCTGTGCTATGCTGGCAAGCAATAATTCCGATTTTTTAGGATTGTCCGCAAGATCTAACAAATTGTAAAGTTTGTCTCCTACGTTAGGGAAATGTTTACCGATCAGAAGGGCCGCATCCTTTGGTGAAATCCCCTTTTTTACTTTGAATAAATAGAAGAGCGGCGTAATGATATAAGCGAAAAGAAGAAAAAGTTCTGTGGCAACGAATACGAGCAAGAGGATAAATCGCCCTGTGGAATTCAACCATAGCGCATATTCTATGCCCATGACCGCTAAAAAGAAAAGTAGGCCAATAGCCAAGAACAACAATACGCCCTTGATGAGTTTTTGGGTGTAGTGCTTGCGAATGAAGACATTAAGTTTATGCAGTATGTTGTCGTAAATGCCCAATTTGAACTATATTTAGTACCAAGATACTTCTTCGTTGAATTTTTTAATTAGAAATTAGTGTTAAAAGCCACATCGTCAAATAATCCTCTGTTAGAAAATGTACACTAACCAAAATAAGTATAGGCTTATTGCATCTAATTCTTAACAGACAATTTTTAATTCAAATACATGAAAGATTTAAAATACCTCGCGGCCCTAAGTTTGCCCTTATCTGCCATCATTAGTTTTTATTTTAAGGGATATTGGAGTTTCTTTACTCCTTTTTATGCTTTTGTAATTATACCAATTTTAGAGCTGTTGTTGCCCCAAGACATTAGTAATTTTGAAGGAAGAGAACGCGAGGAAAAAGAAAAAAGCAAACTTTTCGATTGGATGCTTTATTTTAATTTACCACTAGTTTTCGGTCTTTTAGGCTATCTATTGTACGATGTTACCAGTAACGATTATCAAACATTTGAGTTGTTTGGCCTGGTATTGTCCATGGGTATTGTTCTCGGCACCAACGGGATTAATGTGGCACACGAACTGGGTCATCGAAACAATAAAATACAGCGCACCATGGCAAAGTTGCTGCTATTGCCCTCTCATTATATGCACTTTTACATTGAGCATAATTTTGGACACCACGCGAACGCGGCAACCGCCGAAGATCCCGCAACGGCAAGGCTTAACCAATCGGTATATTCATTTTGGAGAACCTCCACAGTCCGTCAATATGGGAGTGCATGGAAATTACAAAGACAATTATTAGAGCGCGATGATTTGCCCTTTCTTTCCATAAAGAACGATATGCTTTGGTATACAATATTTCAGTCGGCCTACCTTCTTGGTGTATACTTGGTTTTTGGTCACTTAGGTGTGCTCATTGCGTTTTGCTCCGGCATAGTTGGTTTCTTGATGTTGGAAACCGTCAATTATATAGAACATTATGGATTGATGCGGAAAAAATTACCTTCGGGCCGTTATGAACGTGTCCGGGAAGTTCATTCTTGGAACAGCAATCATGTCATTGGCAGAATTGTGTTATACGAATTAACACGCCACAGCGACCATCATTATAAATCCTCCAAGAAATACCAAGTACTGGACTATCACGATATTTCCCCACAAATGCCCTACGGTTATCCAACCTCTATGGTATTGTCATTTATTCCGCCATTATGGTTCAGTCTTATGAATCCTCGCATACCCAAGGAAATGTCCTTGGCGGCTTAAGGATTTTACAACAGCTGTTTCTTGACTGTATACTTGGGGCTAAGCGAGGTGTCCGCCACATTCCGACGGAGGATTTGACTGCTTAAGGTTTTGTCGTACAGTTCCGTAAACCAAGCGTTGCCCGGGGATGTGTTCTAGTCAAAATTTTCTTTCATTCCATCCAAAAGGCAGTTGCTTTATCCTTTCTTTGACTAAAGGTAGAAGCTGCTAAAATGAACAACGTATTGGCAAAGCACAATCTTAAAGGGCTTAAATATCCATAAACATAAAAACTTCTATTTGTAATGGCGCGTACTTGTGACTTTTCACTTAAAGCACAAAGTGAGGGTCAAAGGGGAAATCCACTTTCCTACTCCTAGCGCTTATACTATCTTTGCATTTCAATTGTTGGTTATGAGTAAGAGAGTTCGTGTTCGTTTTGCGCCCAGCCCTACTGGGCCGCTGCATATTGGAGGTGTTCGCACAGCATTGTTTAACTATTTGTTCGCCAAAAAGCATGGAGGCGATTTTGTGTTACGTATAGAAGATACCGACCAAAACAGATATGTAGAAGGTGCCGAACAATATATTGTGGATGCCTTGGAGTGGTGTGGAATTCCGTTCGATGAAAGTCCCAACAAACCCAAAGAGCAATACGGCCCTTATCGGCAAAGTGAGCGAAAGCATCTATATAAGGCCTACGCCGACGAACTGATCGAGAAAGGAAAAGCATATTACGCTTTTGACACATCGGAAAAGCTTGATTTTCACAGAAAGGACCACGAAGAAAAGGGGAAGACTTTTATTTATAATTGGCATAACCGATTAAAGCTGGACAACTCCCTTTCCCTAATGCCCGAAGAAGTTCAAAAACGCTTGACTTCCGGAGAGGATTACGTAATTCGTTTCCTTACCCCACCCGACGAAAAAATCCATTTGACCGACATCATTAGGGGAGCGATGGAAATTGATTCCAATATTTTGGATGATAAAGTTTTGTTTAAGAGCGATGGCATGCCTACCTACCATTTGGCGAACATTGTAGATGACCACTTAATGGAGATTACACATGTAATCCGCGGGGAAGAGTGGTTACCATCTTTAGCTTTGCACCGGCAACTATACGACGCTTTTGGTTGGGAGGCACCCGAGTTTGCTCACTTGCCATTAATCATGAAACCCGTAGGAAAAGGAAAACTAAGTAAGCGTGATGGGGAAAAGGGAGGTTTCCCTGTTTTTCCATTATCATGGGAGGAATCCGTTGGATATAAGGAAGCGGGTTTTTTCCCTGAAGCGGTAGTTAACTTTTTGGCGCTTTTGGGATGGAACCCCGGAACGGAACAAGAAATTTTCAACCTCTCAGAATTAATAAAAACCTTTACGCTGGAGCGCGTAAACAAGTCAGGAGCCCGATTTGACCCAGACAAGACCAAATGGTACAATCAACAGTACATGCAATCTAAAAATAATGCGGAGCTAGCGGAATTATATACTGTAAAGCTTAAAAAGCATTCTAACATAAAGGATGACAATCTAACTGCTAAGTATATAGAAGAAGTGGTGGGTTTAATAAAGGAACGAGCTACGTTTGTTTCGGATTTTTGGGAATTAAGTGACTACTTTTTTGAGCCACCATCAAATTATAATGAACAGGCCGTTAAGAAGCAGTGGAAAGAGGACACATCGGTAATCATGAATGAGCTAACGAACCTATTAAAAACCCAATCCGACTTTAGTTCGGAAACCTTGGAAACGAATGTAAAATCCTGGATTACTCAAAAGGAACTTTCATTTGGAAAAGTGATGCCGCCCTTGCGCCTGGTGCTTGTGGGCGATATGAAAGGACCACACATCTTTGATATTATGGCCATGATCGGTAAAGAGGAGACGCTTTCCCGAATAGAGAAGGCAACGAAAGTTTTGGACAGATTGGCCTTTGGAACATTAGGGTAGCGAATAAGGTTAAATGAAGATTAGTTTTGATTCGCCCTTTTCAAGGAAATATCATGTTATTTTTGAGCTGCAAGAATAGCACCAACCGCTTGCTTATATTTAAAAGGGTTGCCTGCTTTTTTTATGGCTTTATATGTTTTCTGTGGATTGTGCGTGGATTGCGAAAAAAATTCCCAAAATCCGAGCATTTTCATTTTTATTGGTGTTGGTCCGGAGAGAATGGTGTCATACTGCTCATAAATGGTGTCATGAAATTCTCTAAAAACTAGCCAACGGTCAGCGGGATATTCCGTAATATCGGATTTTATCATACTGGGTAAGAATGGATCTGCGATAAGACCTCGGCCGATCATAAAATGAGCGATAGAGGAAAATCGTTCCTTCATGGCTTTGAATTGTGCTACTGTGGTAATATCTCCATTGTAATAGAGGGTATGCTTTGCGCTGTCTACACATTTTTGAAACGCTTCAAGGTCTACACCGCCCTTGTACAATTGCTTTCCAAGTCGGGCATGAATGGCGATATTTTTTAACGGATACTTGTCCAATATTGGAAAAGCATCCAATATTTCATTGCTATTTTCATACCCAAGTCGCATTTTCATGGATATGGTAACATCTGTCTCGTTGTGTGCACGATGTAAAATATGATCTATTTTTTCGGTGTTACAGATAAGACCGGAACCCAGGCCGCTATTGGTGACCATTGGATAGGGGCAGCCCAAATTCCAATTAAGTTCACCATATCCTAAAGATTGAATGTACTTAATGGTATATATAAATTCATCGGCATCCGCGGTCATTACTTGCGGGATTAAAGTAAGGCTTGTGTTTACTTCGGGGTTTAAATCGCGCTGGTACGAGCCTTTTATGACCATTTTCTTGTTAAACCTTATGTAGGGCGCATAATAGGTGTCTATTCCCCCAAAGAATTTTTGTTGTGCATTCCGAAAAATAGAATCCGTGAAACCTTGTAAAGGCGAGGAAATTAGTGAGTAGGACATTAATCAATTTTGAAGGAATAAAGATAGTGGAATATCACGGCATAATGGTTTACTTATGTGATGACGAGTTCTAAACAAGGGTAATAGAATTGTTTTTACGAGCGGAAGAACTAATATTTGGTAGTGGAAGATGTACGGGGCGAATGTTTTTTAAAGCATAGGAGTTGAGCTCACAAACTAAAAATAGTATACTTAGATTCTGTTTAACTTCTAGTGAATGTGTTGTCCCCAATTGAAATCACCTAAGCATCTCTTGGCTTTAGTAACAAAACAGAGAAAAATGAATCAACTTGTCATAAGCTTTCGTATTTTGCTGTAAACTAAAAATTATAATATTATGGGTGGATTAATTTGGATTCCAGTGCTGGTTTTTTTGGCACTTCTTATATTGTCATTTGTTTTTACTGTAAAACAGCAAACGGCCGCCATTATAGAGACTTTTGGAAAGTATAGTAGCATTAGGCAGTCTGGCCTTCAATTTAAAATTCCTTTTGTGCAACGTATCGCTGGGCGTTTGAGTCTTAAAATACAACAATTGGATGTTATCATAGAAACCAAGACTTTAGATGATGTTTTTGTGCGGCTTAAGGTTTCTGTTCAATATCGCGTAATACGCGAGAAAGTTTACGATGCCTTTTATCAATTGGACTATCCACACGATCAAATTACCTCGTATGTTTTTGATGTCGTACGGGCAGAAGTGCCAAAGATGAAGTTAGATGATGTGTTTGTTAAAAAGGACGATATTGCTTTAGCAGTAAAGGCGGAGCTGAACGATGCGATGTCCGATTACGGTTTTGACATCATAAAGACCTTGGTAACAGATATTGATCCAGACCCACAGGTTAAGGAGGCCATGAACCGCATTAATGCTTCGGAGCGCGAAAAGATTGCCGCACAGTTTGAGGGAGATGCAGCTCGTATTCTTATTGTCGAAAAGGCTAAGGCCGAGGCGGAAAGCAAGCGTTTGCAAGGCCAGGGCATTGCCGATCAGCGAAGGGAAATTGCCCGTGGTCTGGAAGAGTCCGTAGAGGTGTTGAACAAAGTAGGCATCAATTCCCAAGAAGCCTCCGCACTAATAGTAGTTACACAGCATTATGACACCCTGCAGTCTATAGGGGAGGCAACAAACACCAATTTGATTCTATTACCCAATTCGCCACAAGCGGGTAGCGACATGCTTAACAATATGGTGGCTTCCTTCACGGCCAGCAATATGATCGGGGAAAACATGAAAAAGACAAATGTTGCGTTACCTACGAAAAAGAAGTAAGAGAACAAATCTTAAACAAAAGGGCTTTCCAAAATTTATTTTGGGCAGCCCTTTTTAGCGTGCTTTCTATACTTTCTTCTTTAGGTTTCTGAGAGAAAGTCGCGACAAGAGCAAAATAAGGCACTACTTTAATTTAGGTTTTACCGCATAGCGTAGTTGACAAACTTTTTTAACCGGACTACAACCCAAGTAAAGGGTTAGGTAGAGTGGTCTATTCTCTTTAGTCTTTTTGTTGGATTTTCGCCCAAGAATCACGTAATCCTACGGTACGGTTAAACACCAATTTATCAGGGGTAGGAATCTGGGTCTACACAAAAATAGCCCATACGCTGAAATTGAAATCGGTCTTCCACTTTAGCACTTGCCAAACTCGGCTCTACGTATCCTGTGATTACCCGCAAGGAGTCAGGATTTAGGAAATCCATAAAATCCTTATCTTTATGTGTATCCGGACTTTCATCCGTGAACAAACGATCGTATAGTCGAACCTCTACCGGGAGGGCATGGGCAATAGATACCCAATGTAAAGTTCCTTTTACCTTTCTCAAGCTTTCTTCCGTACCGCTGCCACTTTTGCTTTTAGGGTCATATACACATTGTACTTCTATAATATTCCCATCGTTATCCTTGGTGCAGCTTTCAGCTTTAATGATATAGCCGTTTTTGAGTCGCACTTCGCCGCCCAATTTTAACCGGAAAAACTTTTTGTTTGCTACTTCCAGAAAGTCGTCTTTCTCAATATAGAGATTTCTCGAGAATGGCACTTCACGATCACCCAAACTATCGTCTTCTGGACTATTTTCTGCAGTTAGCCATTCGGTTTTCCCTTCGGGATAATTTGTAATTACTAACTTTAATGGGTCTAGAACAGCCATTACCCTTGGTGTAATTTTATTCAAGTCTTCTCGAACATGAAACTCTAAAAGGGAAACATCAATGAGATTGTCGCGTTTAGCAATACCTATAGTTTCCACAAAATTACGGATGCTTTCTGGCGTATAACCTCTTCTCCGTAAACCCGAAATCGTAGGCATCCGCGGATCGTCCCACCCGTTTACCACACCGTCTTCTACCAAGCGCAATAGTTTGCGCTTGCTTACAACGGTATGGCTAAGGTTTCGGCGGGCAAATTCCCGTTGTTTGGGCCTAAGTTTGCCTTCCTCGTAGACTTGGTCCAAAAACCAATCATACAATTCGCGGTGCGGTAAAAATTCTAGTGTACAAAGAGAATGGGAAATCTGTTCTATGTAGTCGCTTTCGCCGTGGGTCCAGTCGTACATCGGGTAAATACACCAATCGGTATTGGTTCTGTGATGTGCTTTGTGCAGTACTCGATATATAATGGGGTCGCGCATTAACATGTTTGGAGACGCCATATCTATCTTGGCACGAAGAACGTGTTCCCCTTCTGGAAATTTGCCTGCTTTCATACCCTCAAATAAGACTAAATTTTCTTCTACAGAACGATCTCTATATGGACTCGATTTTCCCGAGGTA
The DNA here is from genome assembly GCA_963697395.1 of uncultured Flavobacteriaceae bacterium. Taxonomy (GTDB): domain Bacteria; phylum Bacteroidota; class Bacteroidia; order Flavobacteriales; family Flavobacteriaceae; genus Maribacter. Next base: position 296,197 of record CAVONX010000029.1, on the reverse strand, counting down.
GTGGGAGTGCCCTTCTGTTCCGCCATAGCTTCGGAGGTCTGGCTGTCGACATACGCTTTACCGTTTTTGATCAACTGGACCGCCCAATCGTAGAGTTGCTGGAAGTAATCTGAAGCGTACCGTTCGGTATCCCAATCAAAGCCCAACCATTTGACATCACTCTTTATGGCGTCTACATAAGCTTTTTCCTCTTTTGCGGGGTTGGTGTCGTCAAACCTAAGGTTTACGGGGGCGTTGTAGCGCAATCCCAGACCAAAGTTCAGGCAGATCGAGCTCGCATGCCCTATGTGCAGATAGCCATTGGGCTCTGGCGGAAAACGGAACCGCAGCTCATCTTTGGTGTGTGTTTTCTGTAAATCTTCTTCAATGATCTGCTCTATAAAATTTAGGGACTTGGATGTCTCGCTCATGTGCTGTTTTTTCAGGCTACAAAAGTAGCAAAAATGCACTAAGCAGGAGCTTTAAAATAGCCTGACATTATATTAAACCATTTTCACAACACATTTACAATACTCCACAACAATAAATTCATTACACACGGTAAAAGGCACATATTTGTGGTTGAATAGAAGTTTTGTATAGAAATCTTCTCACTATTCATAACAAGTAGGGGCCCAAAACTACAGATCATTATGAAAAATTTTTCCAAAATCTACATCTTAACCGTCATTCTTTTGCTTTTAGGCGTTGTTCAATTGAGTGCCCAGGCCATTGTTATTAATGCGCCTATGCCTGCCGACAATCCAAATCTGGCCGGTAATTCCCCTTGGCCTGCCATTTGTGCGGGTAATGGAGGGTTTAATGAGTATTTCGTAAACATAAAATGGGCGGGAACCGCCAATGCTGGAAATGAGTTCATCTTGGAGCTTTCCGACGCTGCGGGAAGTTTTTCCAGTGCGTCTACCCTGTTGACGATTACAGACAAAAATTCCAATAATGACTTTGTCGTCGGCTTCTCGATACCAGAGAGCACAAGGGGGCAAGGCTACAAAATGAGAGTACGTAGCACAAACCCGGTAAAGACCAGTACGGAATCTACTGCCTATAGCATGTATTACATGGATGTGACCTCCAACCTAAACATAAGTGAAGCTGGGGACGGCGTTCCTCCGGGAAGTATTTGTAGCACCAATCCCATCACTTTGCAGGTAGATAATATAACCAATCCAGAAACCTATAGCTATTCATGGTATAGGAGTGGAACTTTGTTGCCCGGCCAAAATGGGCATCTCTTAACTGTTTCTCAAAGCGGCATGTATAGCGTATTTATTGATTATGGACCTATTTGTACCGGTTCGGGTAACACGGACTCCAATATTGTAGATGTTACTATCGGAGCCGGCGGATCTGGAATTGCAGTGAATGCACCCTCCAAAACAGCCCTGTGTGCGGGAGATACCGAAACCCTAACGATCAACACAACAAACCCCGCGTGGAGCTATCAGTGGTACAAGGGCACCAATAAAATACCAGGAGCCATTGGAACCAGCTACACCGTGAATGCGGCAACAGCGGGGTTTGAAGCCGATTATGCCGTTGAGATTTCTGCACCTGGAATTTGTACTGAACGGTCTGGGGCGATAGCAATTACAAATGCCGACAACTATACAGTAACTCGCGAGAATCCTGAAAACATAGTATTACTTCCGTCGCAAACACAGACCTTAAGTGTTAGCACAAGTGCTGCCGGTCCTACATTTAAATGGTTCAGGAACGGGATGGAAATTATCGGACAGACCAATAGCACTTTAGTTATTTCGCAAGATGGCACCTATTATTCAGAGGTATCACAGTCTGGTGGGGCTTGTGCCACTACGTCTAAAAATTCGGAACCCACCAATGTTGTTTCCCCAACTTCTTTTGAAATAGTACTTAGTTATTCCGGTAACTATACCAGTTGTGTAAACACCAGTATGGTAGTAGGTGTATCCGCTATCAATGCCGTCGCTTCTAATGGAACAAAGAGCAATGTTACCGCAGACCTAATAGATGCCTTTGACTATCAGTGGCAAAGAAATGGAGCAGATGTTACGGGACAGACGGGTAAGACAATCAGTCTTGCTTCAAACACCGAGAATGGCGATTATCGTGTTAGTGCTTCCTTAGCATCATATAACGAAACATCCAATACCCTACCGATACAGTTGCTTACTAGTGAATCACTTACCATAACAAGCACAGGAACCATCTATTGCAGTCCTACGGATATCGTTACCTTGAGTACGACTACAGACCTGAGCAGTATGCCTTTTGAATGGCAACGTGATGGGGTAGCCGTATCGTCAACGGAAGTATCTTTAAATATTACAAGCACAGGAACATACCGTTTGGTTTTAGAACGAGATGGTTGTCCTTTGGTTTCCAATGAAATTATGATATCCCCGTTGGATGAAAATCTGATTACCTTAGACCCCACAGGCGACGTGGTGCTGCCAGAAGGAACTTCTAGAACAGTAAGGGCTAGCGGCGGTACCGCTTATAGATGGATGAACGAATCCAACGCGGAAATGAGTACGTCTGATAGTGTTACCTTAACGGAACCAGGAACCTATACTTTAATTGCTAGTATTGATGGCTGTGAAATAGTACGGCAGGTACAGGTGAGCATTTTGGATACGTTTAAAGTGCCCAATGTAATAACCGTAAATGGTGATGGCATAAATGACCAATGGGTAATTCCCAACATGTATTCCAACAAGCCCGACATAAGCGTCATCATCTACAACGAACAAGGGGAGGAAATACTTAATGAAGTAGACTACAAAAATAGTTGGCCGCAATCATCAACGGCATTTAATAAACAAAATATGGTGTTCTATTATAAGATAAGGAATGCCAAAGAGGTACTCAAACAAGGTACCATTACTGTAATACGATAACCTTACCATGCTAAAGAAACGTTTCTTATATCTGTTATTTTTTGTTCTGGCATTACTTAAAGTGAACGCACAAGAGGAAAACCCTTTTGTGGCCTATGATGTGCCGGCACAGAACCTATTAAAGTATAACCGGTTCTTGATCAACCCTACCTTTTCAACAGTAAGGGAGGATAAATCGTACATAAATCTACTTCACAGAAACCAGTCGGTACAGTTCGACGATAACAACCAAAATTATTTTTTAAGTTATAGTGGTCGTATTAGCGACCGCACTGGATTGGGATTGAGCCTATACAACCAACGACAGGGCACCTTGAGCAATTTTGGCGTTTTGGCCAATTATGCCTATGGGGTAAAATTGAGCGACAAAAGCAACCTAACGTTTGGGGCTAACATGTCTTATTATAGTAGCGGCTTTGATCAGGGAAGGGCAAGCACAGTTGTAGAAGACCCTTTTCTTGCCGGATTGCAAGATCAGAATATACTTTCGTTCCAACCCGGACTAAACCTTTCTTATGGTAAGTTTGACGTGGGTGTGTTTGCAGAGAACCTTTTTGATTATAATTTAAAATCGAGTGAGTCCATTACAGACTTCAGGGACAAGACTTTTTCCAGCCACCTACAATATACCCATCAGTTTAAAAACCAAACCGGTATCTTGGAGGAAGGTAGGCTTATGCCCCTGGCCAGAGCTAGGAAAATTGGTGAGGAGGAGATTACTTTGGGAGGAAGCTTAATTTTGGACCTACCCAAATTGGGCTGGGTACAGGCTGGTTATGATAGTTTTTATGGAGCCGCTGCAGGTGTAGGTTTTAACCTAAACCGTAGGATATCTTTAGGCTATACTATGGAAAAGGGGCTAAGCAACAATTTTGATAACTTTGGACTTACTCATGAAATATCATTCGCATATTCGTTTACACCAAACCTTACCGAGGATAGGGTATTATTGGAAGATGATGACAACATGGATATCGTTGAGAACGATTTTGAAGGATACGAGAAGAATTTGGCGACCATTGAGGAAATAGCCGAGTTAAAGCGAAAATTGGCCGAGAACGATGCGATCATTCAAGAGTTGATGTTCCGTCAAGACTCTCTGGAATCAAACCGACAGGCAGACTTGGAGCGCCGCTTTGATATGGTCATGCGAATGGTTCGTAATGAGACGAACGGAAATAATCCAGAACTAGAACGAAGGGCAGAAGCACTGTTTAAAGGAGCGGAGAATACAAAAGCAATAGCCTCTAACGAAAATACGAGTATGGATGGTGGAAACGCCTATGTGGCCACCAAGACCAAAGAAGTAAAGAAGGCCGCCCTGATCACATCGAACAGGATTGTTGAAGAAAATGAAAATACCGATTGGAACGAAGCAAAAAAGGATGCTGTGGCAAGCACGGTTCCTAAGGACAACAAGGTCGTTTCTAAGACAGAAAGCAAACGGACCGCAAATGTTCAAAACAGTACGGTTGTAGCACAGGATAAGATTACAAGCAGACGTTTTAAAGATTTACCCGAAGTTAACGATGGGTTCTATGTAGTGGCCAACGTTTATAAGGGAGGCCAGTATATGGACAACTTTTTGAACAAGTTAAGCAGTAAAGGCATAAATGCGAATTATATAGACAATCCCAATAACGGCCTTAAGTATGTATACCTGCAGAGGTATGATACCTTTGAAGAAGCCCAGGCCGCAGCAATGAGCAAGTTAAACGGTAGTTATGACGGTCCAACATGGATAATGAACGTAGATAACAAATATACCAACGCGGCTTACGCTGCAAATGTGAACAAGATAAATGAAAAGAAAACATCTAAGTACGATGCCGATGTATTGCGCAAAAATGTAGTCGTTAAGGATAAAGTGGCCGCTAACAAAGTAGAAGAGGAAACGTATAACATCAACGGAACCGGTTCCGGCTACTACCTCATTGCCAATGTATTTGCAGTGCCCCAGAACGCCAATCGCTTTGTTGCTCTATTAAACTCTTTAGGGCTTAGTGCAAGTTACTTTATCAATCCAGAAAATAATTATCGGTATGTATATCTTAAGCGTCACGATTCTTGGAACAACGCCTTACTATCCTATTATTCCAAATTAAACGATGCTTACAATGATAAGATGTGGATCATGAAGGTTAACTCGGAGCTGATTGCTTAGGTATAGAAAAACCTATTTGAATACAACGGTAATTGCAGTACTCTCAGGAATTTTTGCTTTAGTAGATTGCGATTAGGTAGGAGATTAATTAGTACGCTCTAGCATCATGCCATTAGTTGCCAAAAAATACCTGTGTAGTATCAGGAGTACAAGTATCGATCCCATTATAAAGTGGGTCACTTCATTTTAATTAAACCTGAGCTTTAAAATTTTTGATTAAGACACTTTAAGAAGGTATTCCTAAAGGAGTCATACCAAGGATACAATGCCGATATTTTTAGAACACGTACGCAGTTTTAAATTTTTTTCTGAACTCTTTAATTTTGTTAAGATTAATGAATTCTCATTGTGACAAAATAAAGCGTTATGGCGCAGCAATAAGGGAGCCCTATAAAAGGTTTAACACGTTTTACGAAACGAAATAGTTAATTACAAAACCCGTTATTAGATACCTAATTCAGTTTTTCAGCAACGTCAACCCATTTACTTCTTTCCTTAAAACCTAATGCCATTTGTTTAACATACTATGACAAATATCGGTTTCACAACATAAAAACCGGTCGCCACAACATTAAGTTTTTACAGGGCATACTTAAATGAATATTTGTAATCGGTAGACTATGTTTCTATGTATTTATTGAGATTCTACGAAAGCACACCAAAATAAGTAAAAACCGAACACCAAAACCCATAGTCTTGGAAAAGATGAATAAGTTGACTATTCTTACAAAGCTAGAAGTACTTTTTTTTATTTTTATAGCTGGCATACAATTTACTAACGCCCAAGAATATGTGCCGTTCACTCCGAGATTGCAGGGCGGCAACATAGAGATTCGAGGGGATATTATTTTCGTTGGCAATAACATACTAAACCGGGCATCACAGGCAAATCCCGAAGAAGCGAACATACCGTATAACGGCACGCAGAACAATAACTCCCTATGGATGGAGTATATTGATATTGATAGTGATCCCACTACCTTTAGTTCCAGTAGCGCAGAACTTAACTTGAACGACCCATCATGTTCTCAAATTAGGTATGCTGGGTTATACTGGGCCAGTACGTATCCCAATGAGCGAAGCACCAATGGCGGCCAAGAGTTTTCCGGGACACCTCGAAGTGAAGAATGGAACGAGATAAAGTTTATGGTTCCCGGTGGCACCTACGTGGACCTTGTAGCTGATAATGACCCTGATGCACTTGGAGAAGAAGATGATATTATAATGAACGGTTATCAGCCGTTAAACCCTACCACTTTTGCAAAGGACGCTCCCGTAATATGTTATAAGAATATTACCAATCTTGTTCGGTCAAGCGCCAATCCTAATGGGGAGTACACAGCTGCTAATATAAGGGCCACAAGAGGCAGAAGAAATGGCTCTAGTTCGGCTGGATGGGTTATGGTAATCATTTATGAAAATCCTAACGAATCGGGAAAATTCATCTCCACTTTTGACGGCTATGCCGGCCTTTCCGGATCAGTAGGTAATGTGGACGTAGATGTGAATGGATTTAGGACTTTGCCAGCTCCTTTTCCAGTAAGGGCTAGAATTGGAGTAGGGGCTTTGGAAGGAGATAGAGGCATAACAAATGACCGTTTTTTCCTTAGGGCCGATATGAACTCTGCATCTGCATTTACCAACCTTGCAACGGGTTTGAATCCCAACAACAATTTTTTTAATTCAACAATTACCACTAATGGTGCCGAAGTGCCAACAAGAACACCATTTGGCACCAATACGTTGGGAACAGATTTAGATCTGTTTAATTTGAACAATCCTAGCCAAAATGTATTGCCGAATTCTGAAAGTGGCGCTACTCTTCGATTTACCTCCAGCGGTGACGGTTATGGCCCATTCTTGGCCACTTTTTCCGTTGAGATAATAGAACCGAACATTGTACTGGAGAAAAGGGTAGAGGATATAGCGGGTAATGATATCACGGGAGCAGGTGTTAATCTTGGTCAAACCATTGATTACGTCCTTTCCTTTAGAAATTTAGGTAACGATTCAGCTTCTGGATACACAATAAGGGATGTTCTTCCTATAAACACAACATTCTTAAATGTTGATATTACTGGCGCACCCGGAGTAACCCATACGGTAGACGCAACAACAAACGAAGTCGTATTTACGATACCGGACAATTTGGTAGCGATTGGAACCCCTACAAGCAATATTCGATTGACCGTGCGAGTAGCGGAGAATTGTTTTGACTTTGTCGATGCGTGTACAGACCTAATACAAAATATAGCTTATTCTACCTATAGCGGGATTATAAATAATGCCATTATTACGGATGACCCCAGCGTGTCCGATTTTGATAACTGTGGTTTCGTTACCCCTGGAGCCACAAACTTTCTTTTAGACGACCTTGCAAGTTGCAATTTTTCTAGAACCGCCCAGCTTTGCGGGGATTTTGTAGTACTGGATTCCGGTGATGGTTTTGATAACTATGTATGGTATCAAGATGTAAACGAGAATGGCCTCATAGATTCTGGCGATATAGATATTACTGGTTTAGATGGCAATCCGGATAACGACCCAAGTACGGTTGTCGTAACCACTTCTGGAATGTACATCGTAGACAAACAGATTGCAGATCCGTGTAAGGGATTTATGGAAATTATTACCGTAGAGCGTTTTGGCGACAATACCGTGAATCCGATTATAGCATTTTTCAATAATTCAAATTCTGATACAGACCCTACGAACGACATACAAGGCGAAATAGTAAGTTGTTCTGTCGATGGTGATTTATTGCCCAAAATTTTCCTATGTGGGACTGATGATTCGCAATTAATGCAGGTAAACATTATTGATGCACAAAGTATCGTTTGGGAACAATTGGACGAGGGGAGTTGTACTTCTTCAGGTGACGATTGTGCTAACAAAAACCTGACCTGTACCTGGAACGAGGTGGCTATAGGCAATTCCTTTTCTGCGAATACAGTAGGTAAGTATAGACTGGTTGTTACGTATCAAAATGGATGTTTAAACCGATTTTACTTCAATGTTTTCCAAAACACTCTTGATATTCAGTATACAAAAAGGGACGTAGTTTGTGAATCCGAGGGCAATATAACCATTACCAATATAGGGACCGGTTACGGTTTTCAATTGGTAGATATTGCAACGAACACCATTGAAATTCCTTTCAGCGCAAATAATGGGCCTATATTTAATTTTACTTCTAATGGTGCGTACAGGGTTGAGGTGACACAGTTAGATATTAACTCAGGGCTACCTATTGCCGGAGCCTGTATCTTCAGCACTCCGGGAATAGGGATTCTTGATCGGGACATGCAAGTGGATATAACAACTACCAATGCCAATTGTAATGCCCAAGGAACTATTCAAGTGGATGCCTTGGATGTTTTTCCCAATTACAGCTATGAATTACGCTTAGATGACGGAACTCCTCCGCCTAGCTTAGGAAATCCAAATTATTACCCCACTCACCCAGGTGGAACACTTATAGATACAGAAACAGCACAGCCGTCCAATAGTTATACATTTACGGTGAACGCAGGTGATTATTTTATCATAACCCGGTCGGACGATGACTGTTTGGATATACAATCCGTTCGGGTAGATAGAATTCCCGACCCTACACTGTCTGCTTTGACGATTGCAGATATAGGCTGTAGTGCTGGTACAATAGAACTTACCCGAAATGGTGGATTAGGAAATCCAGATTTTCTTTATACCATATGGAGTAAGGACGGGGTGTTGCTGCATGATCCAGGAGGGTCGGCTACGGAGCAACAAATAGTAGCTAATGTAGACCCGAATGCTTACCAAACACAGAACCTATTCACTTTTGGATGGAGGGATACCGATGGTGATGGAATCGATGAATACTTTCCCGGTGAGGGTGGAACGTATGTGTTCTTGATTCTGGACGCTAATAACTGTTACGCATTATCGAATCCAACAACGATAATCGATTTAGGGGCTTTTTCAATCGATACTATTGATGAAATACAACCTTCATGTAGTGGATTAGCCGATGGGCAATTGACCATTAATGTTCTAGGTGGTGTTGCACCTTTTCAATATAGTATTGACAACGGAACTACTTACCAGCCCACTTCCAACTTCGTAGGGCTATCCTCTGGAAATTATGACATTCGAGTGTTAGATAGTAGTGGATGTGTAATAACACAACAACATGTACTAAACCAACCTTTTCCCTTAAGTGCTTCCGCAGGAGTTTCAAGAGATGCGACATGTGACCCCAATGGAGGCGAGGTCAGAATTACAAATGTAGTTGGAGGGTCTGGAACCTATACATATAGTTTTGACGGTGGAAGTACCTGGGGCGCAAGTGCTGTTGCAATATTAGCTCCCGGGGATTATACCGTTGTAGTGAGAGATGGTTCATGTTCATTTCCAATGAACGTGACAGTGGAAGGTTTGCCAACTCCGCCAAACGTTGCCCTAACCCCGGAAGTAAATTACAACTGTGACGGTACGGGCACCATTACCGCTTCTCCTAGCATTGTTGGCTACAATTATAGATATGAACTAAATGGAGTGCCAAACAATCCGGATCCAACCAGCAATGTGTTTAATGATGTTGGTGCAGGTACTTATACCGTCAGGACCTATTACAGCTCTCAAACACCGCCCACCCCAAGTTTATTGTTATCGGAAGATTTTGGAGTCGGAAACGGAACCATTCCTAGTCCGGATGTCAGAGGGTACACTTATGAGGACCAAACCACTAGTACCGCCGGCGGTGGAGATACCAACAGTAATATTAATGATTTCCAGTATAGTGTAACGAATAGGATTGTGGCACCTTTTGGCTCTTGGCTAAGTCCAAACGACCACACAAACCCAGCAAATCCAAACGGAAGGTTTTTAGTAATTAATGTAGGTACACCCAGCCCCGGCCAAATTATTTACACGAAACCTATTCAGGATATAATCCCGAACAGGCCGCTACAGATTTCCTTACATATTTTTAATTTGGTAAGATCTACGTCAACCATTCTAGATCCAGATTTAACTATTGAAATCGTTGGTGCCGGCGGAGTTGTCATTGAGTCCATAAGAACTGGTGACATCGCCAAAAACACGGGCCCTAATGATTGGGTATTATTCAGTACCACTTTTGACCCTGGAGCAAACACCAATTTGGATTTTGTTATTAGAACCGAAAAAATAGGTAACAATGGAAACGATTTGGCTTTGGATGATATTGAAATATTTCAGATTCCAGAAGTCTGTGAGTTGTTTGTTGAAACCCCTGTTACTGTTTTACCAGGAAGAATTTTTGGCGGTCAAGTACAAGGTTCCACAAATATTTCCTGTAATGGATTAACCGATGGAACGATAACATTTGCAGTAGAAAACTTTGATTCTGTCGCGGGATTCCAGTATTCAACGGATAATGGCACTTCTTGGACTACCTCCACCACTTCGCCCGTTACTACGGCTCCTGTTTTTGGAGTAGGAAACCAGACCGTATTGTTGCGCAAAGCAAATGAAATTACCTGTACGGCCTCAATAACGAGAAACATAACAGAACCAACCCCGTTGGTAACTACAGCAAGTATTACCAGTGTACTAACCTGTACGACCGGTGCTACGATCCGGGCTACCGCAACGGGTGGTATACCAACGTACGTATACCAATTGGAGGACGCACTTGGTGGTATAATTGGTTCCAATGATTTTACAACAAACGGAAACAACAGGGTTTTTACCGGATTGTTAGCCGGGGATTATATAATTAGAGCTAGGGATAGTAATGGATGTGAGGATGCGATAGATGTCGCAATCACTATTGCCCCTTTAAATCCGGTCGTATTTACAACGGTACCTACAACTTGCTACGATGGCAATAACAATGCTACCATTCAGGTAAACGTAACCAATGGTAACGGAGGCTACCAATTTAGGATAAATGCAGGGCCATGGTTAACACCTACTCCAGCGGCTGCCACAACATATACGTTCCAAAACCTGGCCAGCGGTTCTTACAACATTGATGTACGGGACCAAAACGGGTGCCCATTAACTTTGACTACCCAAACGGTAGTTATAGACCCGGCTTTATCCGTAACGGCATCGGCACCAACTATTTCGGCCTGTGATACAGATTCCGATATTACAATTACTGCCAATGGCGGGGATGGCAATTATACCTTTGCCGTGGTGGCAAGCGGAGTTACTCCTGTAGATGGGGATTTTAGTGCCACAAACCCAGTTCTTGGTTTTGTAGCAGGCAACTATGATGTGTATGTAAGGGATAATGATGGGAATATCGGATATTGTTCGGATAGCTTTCCGCTGACCATTACTCAAGACGCTCCTATTAGTTTTACGCCAACACCAACAGATGTAACTTGTTTTGGAGGTGCCAACGGTGCTATTTCAATAGTAGTGAATGCCGGGGGACAAGCACCTTTTACGTATAGCATTGATAATGGAGTAACCTATAGCACAGTAACAAATTTTCCTAACTTGACTGCAGGCCTATATCCTGTACGTGTTAGGGATGCGAACTTATGTGAATCGGCAATTGTTAATGTGACCATTAATGAACCTGCACAACTAATAGCAGAAGCCATACAAACACAAGCTTACACCTGTGCTCAGCTGGGGCAGGTAACCGTGGGAAGTATTACGCCAACAACAGGTGGCTCCGGAAACTATCAATACAGAATCAACGGTGGGTCTTGGACGGCCAGCACCACAGGAGGACATACATTTACGGACCTATCTAATGGCGCTTATAGCATAAGCGTTCGCGATGCCAATGCAACTGGCTGTACGATTACCTTATCAGACGTTGTTATTGATGCTCTTCCCATTGCGCCGATAGTGGATTACTCGGTAGTTTATAATTGTGATGGCACCGGAAACGTAACCGTAACTCCTTTTGATGCTACATTTATCTATACATTAGGAGGTGCGGCCCAAGGTCCTGGTGCATTAGCAAATACCTTCAACAATATAGCCGTTGGTACTCAAACGTTGCGAGTGGAGTATAGCCCGGACTGTTTTGTGGATACTACTGTACTAATACAGCCTGGCAATGCTTTTGAAGCATCGATAACGGCTTTTGATAATATTGGATGTAACGGAGATACTTCTGGAAGCATTACCATAGATGCATCTAATTATGGCGCAGGAGGTTTTCAATATAATGTGAACGGGGGTGCCTTTGTTGGTCCATTTACATCGGCACAGACCATTGCAGGGCTTAATGCCCAAGCCCATAACATTATAGTTAGGGATGTGGACAGCCCTGCGGCATGTACAATTCCTTTAAGCCAGGTTTTGACCGAACCAACTATGGTAGTCGCTTCCGCTAGTTTAGAAGTATTTACATGTGACAATGGTGGTGCCACGATCAGGGCGAATGCCACAGGGGGAACACCCACGTACCAATACCAGTTAGAAGATAATCTAGGAAATATTATAGGCACTTATGATTTTACCACGAACGGAAATAATAGGGTATTCTCAGGAATTACCGTTGCCGGAGATTATATCGTTAGGGCTAGGGACATTAACAATTGTACGGATGCCATAGACGTGCCGATTACGGTAATAGCACCGGATGCCATAGCATTTGATGTAACGCCTACGGCTTGTTATTCAGGAAGTAATGACGGTTCTATTGCAGTGAATGTTACCGGGGGGAATGGTGGTTATCAGTTTAGGTTGGATGGTGGCCCTTGGAGAGCTCCGGTTCCTGTAACAGCTACTACGTATACCTTCCAGAATTTGTCAAATGGCACCTATGATATCGAAGTTCGGGACCAATTCGGCTGCCCGTTGGTGTCTAATGCACAAACCGTTACCATACATCCGCAACTTATTGTTGATGTAGATGTGACGGCACTAAGTGTTTGTGGTGATGGATTAATTACAGTAAACGCATCGGGCGGAAACGGGACATTGCTATATGCCATTGTTCCCGCAAATACGAGTCCTACTGGATTGTATACCACAACAAACGATTTAATCGTAACAGAGGCTATGGCAACTGCCAACCCTGGTGGTTTTGATGTGTATGTGCAAGATAATAACGGTGCTTTGCCAACTTGCTCCTTCCTTCAGGAAGATATTATATTGACTCCGGTTCCCTCGCTAACCGTTAACGCCGTACCAACAGACCCGGAATGTTTCAATGGTCTTGGGATGATTAATGTTACCGTTACGGGCGGCACCATACCTTATGATTATACCCTGGTTGATCTATCCCCCGCAGATGGTATAGATTACGGGAGAACTAACAACAATATTTCAAGTACGCCCCTAGCCTTTAACGGTATTGGAGTGGGTAACTATGAAGTCGTTATTTCAGATGAAAACGGATGTACCATAACATCGGCGACCGTAACAATCAACAATGCGACAGAAATTACAGCTGACATTGTCCCTATTTTGCCTCCTAATTGTGACGACCCTAGCAATACAGCTGCTGATTTTGGTTTTAGGTTTGACAATGTGATTACACCGGCAGGAACGGTAGAGTATAGTGATGATTGGGGTGCCACTTGGCAAGTTTCAAACGAACTTAGAGGTAGCTTGTCAGGAACCGAGGTATTCCCTTCCATTAGGGTAACCTTGGCGAGCGGTACTATTTGTCAAGTAGATTTTGACAGGTATATTATTCCATTTCCTTTGGATGACCTTGATATCACCATAAACCCTATCATCCTAAACTGTAACGACTTACAAGTTACGGTGCAGGGCAGTCAAGGCAACCCGGTACCTGGTTATGAGTACACGTATACAGACGACCCGGCAAACTTTGCTACCTTTTCTGCCAACCCTGGAATATGGACGGCAGCAATTGCAGCAGGCACGTCGCATACGTTTGCAAACATTGACCCAACAACACCGCAGAATCCATTACTCCCATTATTGGTGCCTGGTAGAACTTATGTGTTTTATGTAAGGGATGGCTCTGGATGTATTCGTCAAAGCAGCGTTAACGTTAACAATGTAGTCCCTAATTTACCTATAGATATCAATGTCGATGTAACGCCTACGTGTAACGGTGCAACTACCGGAGTGTTAACCTTCAATATTACGCCAGACGTACCACAACCACAAATGCGATGGGAAATCTACGAGTTGGGCAACTTAACCCCAATAGAGACCAGTGGTGGAATAGTTCCTTTTAATAACGCTGTAACGACAACGGTTCCGCTAACGGAGGGGGATTATTATATTGATGTTATCCAAGTGGATCTTTCAAATATGGATGCTTGTAGGGGTGCCAGCGAAAATGTGTATGTCCCCGAATTGCCGCCACTTTCCGCTACGGCAGTGGCTATAAGGGATATTTCCTGTAACCTACCGGGTTTAATTAGGATTAATAATATTTTGGGTGGAGGTGGAGCCCCTTATACCTATGATGTTACAGGGCCTTTAGGTTTTACACAGACAGGTACAACAAATAACCCTATTGAAATTCCTGTGAATTCCCCTGCGGGAAGTTATACGGTTACGCTATATGACCAGTTTAGCTGTCCGTTAGTGCTTAATCCGGTAATCTTATCATTATCTCCAAATCCTACGATTACCTCGGTGACGCAGAATAACTGTTCTTCACCGATTAGCGTAACTGTTGTAGGCAACTCTCTTGCCGGAGGTTTGCGTTATGCCATGGTGGTTGCAGGTAGCCCCGCACCAACAATATTCCGAGACAATGCAGGTCTATTTAACAATGTAGCTCCCGGCGATTACGATTTTTACGTAACCGATGCCAATGGTTGTGTTGCTACGATGCCGTCATTTACTGTAGACCCGGTTTTATCGGCGAGCGCAACCTTGACAAAACTTTTGGATTGTACCCCAACCCCTGAAGCTATAATAAGTATTGGAATTCTTTCCGGATCAGGAATTTATGAATATAGTATTACCAATACGGCAGGTGCTCCAGCTGTTGCCCAAACAAGCGTACCTAGCACCAATTTTAATTACCTAGCACCTTTGGCAGGTGATTACACTATTACTGTTTACGATATGAACTCGCCTAATACTGCGGCGTGCAATAGACAATTTGTAATTACGGTCCCGGATGTTGTGGAACCTATTATTAATACTGTAGATAGTAACGATGTAACCTGTATTGGCGCCGCCGATGGCACAATCACCATTTCGGCGATCAATAATGGCGTGGGGCCTTATACTTTTGAAATCACTTCTTTGGATGGCAGTCCTATAAGCATCAATCCAACAAGTACTACAAATACTACGGCTACGTTTACTGGACTTTCGGCTTCAGCCGGAGTAGGGTATGTAGTTACCGTTACGGCGAATGCTACAAACGCATGTAGCATAACCAGTGCTCCTATTTCTATCGCAGAACCTGCCGCCATTGCGGTGATTATGAATACATCAATAGAATTCGGATGTGCGGCTGGGAACAACCCCAATAATGCAAGTATCTCGGTACAAAGCGTTACTGGAGGGTCAAATACTTATGTGCGGTACCAATTCTTTAACAACTTGAATTTGCTTACCCCGGTACAAGACGGCTCTAACAGTACTTTTATAGAAACCAATACGCTTGGCGGGAACTACACCATAATAGTTTTTGATGACAAGGGTTGTCAAGGTACGGCTACTGCCAGTATAGCTCCGTTTGATGAATTATTACCAGCGACCATAACCTTAGACCAGACCATTTCTTGTATCTCAGGGGAAAATATCACCATAAATGCTTTTGGATCGATTACAGATTCAAGTACCCCGGCCGGACTTGCCAATTACGAGTTTAGGCAATTGCCAAATGCTTTTGGCCCGTCAAATGTATTTACAGGACTACCAACGGGCACGCATAATTTTGAGGTCAGAAACGTAAACACCAACTGTGTCATATCAATTTCACATACCGTAGGTCAACCTAATAATTTTGAAGTTACGTCAACGGTAGAAAATGTGGTTTGTGATGGAACAGACGGTTCTGTAAGCTTTACCATTAATGACCCTGTTAGCCCATATGTTGGAGGCTTTTCATGGCAAATCTATAATTCGCAAGGCACAGCCGCCATAGGGGACGACATCCTTATTATAGGCGCTAATGGGATAGCTGTCAATGTTGGGCCTACCACACCATTTGCATTAGGAGAAGGTGAGTATAGGGTGGATATTGTTCAAGACAGCAATCCTAATTGTACCTTGACCGATTTCTTTGTCATTGCCGGCCCTAACGGCCCAATAACGGGGAACACCCAAGTACAGCCAATAACCTGCGCCCTTAACGATGGGGTAATAGAAGTAATCGATGCGCAAGGCGGTTGGGGAACATATACCTATTTTGTGGCTCCGGCTTCAGATCCGGCTCCAATTGTTGGAAGTTTTGTGACCAATCCTAGGTTTACTGGTCTTTCCGGTGTTGCGATTCCCGGAACCGATTATCAAGTATGGATTAAGGATATAAATGACTGCATGCAGCGATTGCCGGATGTGAACCTGATGAATCCCGACCCAATTACGGCAGATTTGCAAGTCAACCAAGGCAATTGTACGGATTTCTCCGGGGAAATTGAAGTAATTAGCGTTACAGGAGGTCAGGGTAGTAATTACACCTATCAGCTGTTGCTAAATGGAAGTTTGTTCAGAGCACCCCAGCCAACAAGAATATTCTCAGGATTGGGTGCCGGTTCCTACGAAGTAAGGGTTGCCGATCAATGGGGATGTTCCGTAACAACGACAGCGGAAATTTTATACGATGTTATTACGCCAAGAGCGGACATCGTTAAAACTATAGACTGTAATTCTGGAGGTGAGATTACGGTAAGCCAAACAGGCGGTTCAGGCACTTTTGATTATGAAGTTAGATACCCTGGCACTTTAGCCGCAGACCCTGCCGATGCTACAAATACAACCGGTGTCTTTGTTGGGCTTGCCACACCGGGAGATTATGTATTTACGATTACGGATACAGCAACAGGGCATACCTGTAGCACTACCGTATCACAGCGATTGGAACCTAGCGTTCAGCCCGATATTAGAATTGACGACTTTACAGATGTTACGTGTAACGGAGCCGATGATGGAAGCATTAATGTAAGCGCCAGTCCGGATAACGGAATAGGCCCCTATACCTTTACCATCATATCAGGTCCTGGCAGTAGTGCCACATTCCCTATGGCGGCGACAAGTAGTACGAATGCTACAGCTGTTTTCAACGGTTTGGAAGGTTCGGTTGCGGGGATAACCTACACGATACGGATTTCGTCTCCTAACGGCTGTACAAGGGACATCACTCAGGTTATTACCGAGCCTAATGTGATTTCAAACTTTACCGCAACAACAGAACAATTTATGTGTACCGTTGGAAACAATACCAATACGGCAACAATTTCGGTTGATTTACCAAGCTTGTCCGGAGGTTCTAATAATTTTGTCAGATTCAGGTTCATAAATACGACGACCGGGATTACGGTTCAAGACGGTGCAAATAGCACCTATATCGAGACCAACTTTGCTGGTGGCGTTTATGATGTTACGGCATTTGATGATAATGGATGCGCAAGTCCCGTAGTAACGGAAACCATCGACCCGTTTATTCAAATATCCGACCCAACGGTAACTACAGTGACAGAACTAACGTGTAACCCAGGAACCGATGCCAGTATCCAAGTAGGTGTAACTATTAATCCATCAACCGCTACTCCAAATCTGGAATATGTATTGAACGGAATGAACGTGGTCTTCAACGACACCAATAACACAGGGTTGTTTTCGGGACTAGGTGCAGGGAATTATAGGGTGACCATTACAAATGTGGATACCAATTGTATCATTGAGATGGTATACACTATTGATGCTCCTGAAGAAATGCAAGTAACGGCTACTAAATTAACGGATGAGGAATGTTTAAACAACGGCGTGAATGATGGTAGCTTCGGCATAACAATAGCCAATTACACAGGAACATATACCTATCAAGTATTCGACAACGCAAACAACCCTGTGGCTGGCCAGTTCGGAATCGGTAGTACTGCAACGGCCTTGCCTCCCATCACAAATTTACCGGGAGGCGTCTATTACGTGAGGATAACTCAAACACAGGCACCGTTCTGTGTGGAGCGATCTAATGTAATTACGGTCTTGGCACCTAGCGCACCTATAGCGGTTGTTCCAGTTGAAGTGTTAGGCGTAAGCTGTTCTAACGATCAGGGCAGTATATCTGTTATCCCGACCGGTGGAAGTGCACCATATACCATAGATTGGACCAATGCAACCACGGGCCAGTCCGGTTCTCGTGCTAGCGTAGCGGGATTCGTTTTCAGCGGACTTGCAGCCGGTGACTATATGTTTACGGTAACCGACGCTTTCAATTGTACGGAAACGGCGTTAATAACCCTTGTTAGGCCGGACGATATTGTTGCCAACATAACGGCAACAACACTTTCTTGTTTTGGCGACAATAACGCGTCTGTAACTGCAATTTTGTCTCCGAGGACGGCGATAGCCACCTACCAATATCGTTTAAACGTCTATTCGGATATGATATCGGCAACGCCTTTAAGAACAACAACAAGACAGGCTTCGGATACGTTCAACGGACTTGGGGCCGGCTACTATAGCGTTACCGTTTTGGATAATCTTGGCTGTAGTGTGGAAACGCCAAGAGTGCAGATTATAGAACCAACCGAGGTATTTGCGCAATTGTTCAGGACAAGCGAACTTACCTGCACCAACTTGGCCGAGCTAGAGCTTGTCGCAGTTGGCGGAACAGGCCCTTACAGCTATAGCGTAGATGGCGTAACCTTCGCGCCTATGAATGCCTTTAACGGCCCAAACACTCACGTATTCAGCAATATATCCGCAGGTACGTACAGGTATTTTGTCAGGGATGCGTTTAATTGTGCCTCTATCCTATCAAATGAGATTACCGAAGACCCCATAATGCCATTAACATTGACGGTAAATCGTGCTTCGGCCTTTATTAACTGTACGGGTGACAGTACGGCTAGTATAGTGGCGACGGCAGATGGTGGATTGGGCAATTATCAATACGCACTGTATACAGATGCATCTTTAAGTGCGGTTTCGAGAATTGCCGGGCCACAAACTCATGGCGTATTTTATAATCTTTCTGCTGGAACCTACTATGTTGCCGTTACAAGTCAAGACTGTATGGTAGCTCCCGAGCAAGTAGTTATCATTGAGCCTGTTCCGTTGACCTATACAGAGGATGTTTTGAATATATCTTGTTTCGGTGATAACAATGGTAGCATAACCGTTACTTTGAGCGGTGGTGCAGGAGGTTATCAATATGCCATCTCACCCAACTTAAACCAGTTTGATATCGTGAATACGTTCACAGATTTGAGTCCCGGAGACTATACCATAATTGCGCAAGATGCCAATGGTTGTTTTGAACAATTACAATACACCATAACACAGCCTACGCTATTGGAGCTAGTGGCGACACCAACACCAGAAGTATGTGCAGGAAGTGCAGATGGTGCAATTACCCTAAATATTTCAGGAGGTACCGCCCCGTATAGCACAAGCTTGAATTCTAATGCTGATGCGGATTTTGAGCAAGACCGATTAGCGTTCAACGGGTTAACCGGGGGCAATTATTTGGTTTTTGTTAGGGACGCAAACGGATGTGAAACCAATGTTCTTGTAGATATTGAACCTGGTGTAAACCTTAATGCGACCATTACCCCTGTTTATGAATGTAATGGTGACACCCCTACAAATTATGTGAATATAACTTTAGAGGACCAAACGGTAATCGGAGATGTGTTATATGCTCTAGATTCAACAAATCCCGCCGATATGCAGTTAAATCCTGATTTCAGGAATACGGCTCCGGGAATTCATTACATCGCAATAGCACATACCAATGGTTGTGTACAAACCTTTGAATTCGAGATAGAGGCCTTTGAACCTTTGGTCTTGACCTTGGAACAGATCGGTATAAATCAAATTACGGCTAACGCTACGGGAGGCAGACCAGGGTATACCTACTATTTTGGAGATAAGGAAATGGGAGAAGACAATGTCTTTACCATTTACAGAACGGACACCTATATGGTCACAGTGGTAGATGAAAACGGATGTGAATCCCAAGCGAGTATAGCCATGGAGTTCATAGATATTGAATTTCCTAACTTCTTTACACCGGATGGTACGGGACAAAACGATTTCTGGATTCCAAGAAATATGGAAACATTCCCAGAAATACTAATCATAATATTTGATCGTTATGGTAGGGAGGTTTACCGAATGGGAGCAGACGGCCCGGGATGGGATGGTTTGTACCAAAAATCGGAATTGCCCACAGGAGATTACTGGTATGTTGTTAAGCTCAACGGAGTGGAGGACAATAGAGAATTAATAGGACATTTTACTTTGTATAGATAATGCTTAACCTAAAAAATATGCGTAACAAATTATTGGTCTTTGCCCTGTTCATTGGGGCTATTGCACTAAGAGGGCAGGAACTAACCATTCCTCAGCTATCACAATACTTGGCGGACAACCCTTTTGTTATGTCTCCTACTTACGCAGGTATCGGGGACCATGTAAAAATCAGGATAAACGGCCTTACGCAATGGGTTGGCGTCAAGGACGCGCCAGACACACAATCCCTAGCTGCCGATATGAGGGTAGGCGAAAAATCGGGTATAGGTGCATTACTTTATAACGACAGCAATGGCGAAACCAAACAGCGAGGTGCAAGAGTTTCATTTGCCCACCATTTGACCCTGGATCGCTATGATGATGAATTTTTATCCTTTGGATTATCGTATAATTTTAACCAGTTTAGAATAGATATTGAAAACTTTGATGCCTTAGACCCTAGTGTAACAGATGACAGGGCGACCACCAACCATAACTTTGACGTTGGACTGTTGTACCGGTATGATAAGTTTTATATCAGTGCGAATGCATCCAACCTTTTGGAGAAAGACTTAACGAGATTTAATCCAATCTTCGAGCCAAATACACTTCGTAATTATTATCTGTACACAGGTTACAGGTATATGAAGAATAAAAGCAGCAACCTGGAGATAGAGCCTTCAATCTTCCTTCAGCTTTTTGAAAGCGATGGCAGGTCGGTAACAGATTTGAACGTGAAGTTCAGGTGGTACGATTTTGAGGATTATTATTATGCAGGGGTAACCTATCGTTTTTTAAACGACCAAATTGGTAACCCATTGTACATTGCCCCGATTGCAGGTCTTAAAAAGAACAACTTTTATTTTGGGTACTCTTATCAAGTTATTTTGAACGAAATTTTAGGGTATAGTAGCGGAACACATGTGGTTACTTTAGGCGTTGATTTGTTCCAGGGCATAAGTAATTGTAGGTGTACCTACTAAATTTGGGTTACTTTCCTTTAGCTTTGCCTAAATTTAGTTAAATATGGGAGTAGTACATGTTGAAAACATTAGGGTTTATGCCTATCATGGATGCCTGCCGGAAGAAACCAGAATAGGCAGCGATTATCTAGTCAGTGTTCTGGTCAAGACCAACCTCGCAAAAGCTGCTAAAAGTGATAATCTGGCGCATACCGTAGATTATGTTCACATCAACAAAATAGTGGAAGAAGAAATGGCTATCCCGTCCAAGCTCTTGGAACATGTAGCCAAAAGAATTGGAGACAGGATGTTTTCCGAAATTAAAAAGGTAAAAAAGGCACATATTGCCGTATCCAAAATCAATCCGCCCATTAATGGTGATGTAGAAAAAGTAACGATTCTATTAAAAACAAAAAGATGATGTTTATATCCTTTTGATAGATTGAAATAAGGTGCTACCTTTGCACCAAAATTACGGCATCGTGGCCGAGTGGCTAGGCGCAGCTCTGCAAAAGCTTGTACAGCGGTTCGAATCCGCTCGATGCCTCCAAGACCCTCCTTTTCGGAGGGTTTTTGTTTTAAAGCGTATTTTGTTTATTGTGATGCTATACCTGTAAAAGAAAAACCAAGAAAATAGCAGGAATAAAATAGACCGCTATGGTTCGAGCACCTTCATAATCTTTGGCGATCCGTTGCCCGAACAATAACATGAGCAGTGCAATACAGGAAAGAATGGCACCATAGAACGCCAAGGTCGCGTCTTGCCACAGCAAAAGCCGAACGATTCCTATTAAACAAAGAATTCCGGCAATGACTTCGGTCACTAGAACGGTCCCTAAGAGCAGGGGAACTATATTTTTAAAAGGCGTTTGGGCGAAATGTCCTTGCAGCCAGCCAAGGTTGCCTTTCCAGTCCGTAACCTTGTCTACACCACTTTGTAGGAACGTTATGACAAGAAATAGCAGTAATAGGATTTCTGTGGCATGTTTTAAAAGGTTTTCCATATCAAATTATATTTTCAAGTGAAAAAAGACCGTAAATCACTATGTATTGGGCTGAAGAGAGCTTGTTCTTTTATGCAATAATCGTGTTAGTTTAATGGACAGATCTGTAAAGATGATTTTTGCATTACCGTTTCGCTCTATATGGTAGATGGCACTTTCCAATTCGGCCACAATGGGCAGAATATTGTTTTCGTGCACAAAAGGCGCGAATTTTTTTAGTTGAAAACCATCAACATGTATCTTCATATAGACAAGTTCCTCGGCTCCGTAATTCAGAAGCATTGCTTGGCGCATGACCATGATACAGAAGTCTAAAAACTTTTTCTGTGTTTCCCTTCCGGTCTTCGCCAACTCCTCGCTCCAAAGTATCAATTCATTTATGGCCGCCTTGTTTCCTTTCGCCTTAAACGCACTGCGCACCCATTGTACAAACCAGTTTTCGAACACAAGGTCTTCGGAGTCGTTATTAAATAGGTCTAGGGCTTTATTAAAATTACCATTGGCCTCATGTGCCACTCGCATTGCCTCTTCTTTAGTGGCGCCTTTTTCTAGCAGTGCGTTTATCAGGGCCTCTTCTGCCAAAGGCGGAAAATGTAAAATTTGACAGCGTGATTTTATGGTCTGGATGATTTGTTCCTCATCTTGGCAAAGCAGCAGAAAAACTGTTTTGTCCGGTGGCTCCTCTATGAGTTTTAAAAGTTTGTTGGATGCAGCCGTGTTCATGCGTTCCGCCATCCAGATAATCATTACTTTATAACCACCTTCGTAGGATTTTAAGGAGAGTTTCTTTAAAATCTCCTGTGCCTCGTCCACTCCTATTTGCCCTTGTTTTTTTTCGATTTCCAGAACACGGTACCAATCAAAAAGGTTTCCATAAGGCTGCTCTGACATAAAATTTCGCCATTCTTTCATATAGTGGTCGCTTACGGCATGTGATTTTATTTTGTCCGAGTTGGCCACAGGAAAGGCAAAATGCAAATCTGGATGGGAAAAAGAGTTGAATTTTAAGTTACAGGCGGCATTTGCACCTTCATTTTCGCTATTAGAATTGGAACAAACAATATATTGCGCATAGGCCAGTGCCATGGACAACAGCCCACATCCTTCCGGGCCAACGAACAATTGGGCATGTGGAATTCTGCCGGCATCGGCACTCATGGCCAAATGGTTCTTAATATGGGAAAGTCCTAAAACATCTTTAAATAACATCGTTCCAAATATAGTTTTTTTAAGGCATTTTAGAATGCGTCTTCACAGGTATAAATTTACCCTGTGGTTTTATACCCATACTATTAATCTTTACATTTGCTCGGTATTTAAAAACAGAATTTCATGAAAGAATTGGACAACTTTAATTTTGAAAATAAAAAAGCATTGATTCGTGTTGACTTTAATGTTCCCTTGAACGATAAATTTGAAGTTACCGATATAAACAGAATAGCCGCGGCCAAGCCAAGCATTATTAAGGTGCTGGAAGATGGGGGCAGCGCCGTCCTTATGAGTCATTTGGGAAGGCCAGACGGGAAAAGAGACCCTGACTTGTCCTTAGCGCATATCTGCGCAGCGGTTTCCGATGTTATTGGCGTAACCGTAAAGTTCGTGGACGAATGCGTAGGTACAAAAGCTGAAAAGGCGGTTGCCGATCTTAAAAGTGGAGAAGTACTGCTATTGGAAAATTTGCGATACCATGCTGAGGAGGAAAAGGGAGACGAGGTATTTGCCGAGCAATTATCCAAACTGGGCGATATTTATGTAAACGATGCCTTTGGAACGGCGCACAGGGCGCATGCCTCAACTACTATTGTGGCAAAGTTCTTTCCGCAAGCAAAGTGTTTCGGATACTTAATGTCAAAAGAAATTAAGGCCATTGAGAAAGTAATGCGGACCGGGGAGAAACCGGTATTGGCTATTTTGGGAGGTGCCAAAGTTTCTTCAAAAATTACCATTATTGAAAATATTCTAGATAAGGTAAACGATTTGATAATCGGTGGGGGAATGACCTACACCTTTGTGAAGGCTCAAGGCGGACAGGTTGGAGATTCTATCTGTGAGGATGATAAGATGGAATTGGCCATGGAAATATTAAAGCTGGCTGAGCAAAAAGGGGTAAACGTACATATTCCGGTGGATGTAGTAGCAGCAGATGACTTCAGCAACACGGCAAACACCAAAATTGTTGATGTAGACAAGATACCTGCGGGTTGGCAAGGTTTGGATGCAGGCCCTAAAACTTTGGAAAATTTTAAGAATGTGATTCTAGGAGCCAAAACCATACTATGGAACGGGCCTGTTGGCGTTTTTGAAATGGAAAATTTTGCAAAGGGTACTATTTCCGTAGGGAATGCTATAGACCAAGCTACTCAAAACGGGGCCTTTTCCTTGGTGGGAGGTGGAGATTCTGTTGCTGCCGTAAAACAATTCGGTTTTGAAAACAAAGTAAGCTATGTGTCTACTGGCGGAGGGGCTATGTTAGAAAGTTTGGAAGGAAAGACATTACCAGGGATAGCTGCAATATTAGACTAGTATGGACGTTATCGATTAACGGAGCATTCGGAAATTAGTTCCTTTTTTTAAGAGTTTATATTTTATTGTAACAAAAAAATGTACGATTTTCGTTAGTCCCGCTAAATAAATTTCCTGTACTATGAACAATCGCACGTTTAAAATAGCATTTTTATTCGGTCTCTTTTTGGTCTCGCTTCATATCAACGCTCAAAAGAAAGCCGCTATTGTTGATATTAAGCAAGAACAAATTGAGCCAGAGACTGTAATGGACAGTCTTGCCCAAGAAGATTTTTCCTCTCAGCTGGAGCAGTTTGAAGGTGCAACAAGCCCAACGCAACCGCTAGGCCTATTTAAGACCAAGGAAGCAAAGCATTACGATTTAAAAGACCATGCCGATGCCGCTAGGTTCGATAGTCTTTGGATGCGCGAACTCATTCAAAACAACTCCCTTTTCGATGAGATGTACGAGGAAGTGCTTAGCATTAATCTAGATTCTACTGCCGTCGTTCCTCCATTGGATTTGAACACGGACACGCTTAAGCTGCGTCTGGAAAGATTAAACCAAAAAACACCGTTTAACGTTGCCTATAATCCTTCTTTAGAAAATGTCATCCGGTCTTTTCTAACCAAGCGAAGAGGCCTTATGGAGCGAATGATGACCGCTAGCCAGTTTTACTTCCCGCTTTTTGAACAGGAATTGGACAATCATAATATTCCTTTGGAAATGAAATACTTGGCCATTATAGAATCGGCCTTGAACCCTAAGGCAAGGTCTCGCGTGGGCGCCACCGGACTATGGCAATTTATGTACGGTACCGGTAGGGAAATGAAACTCACCATTAATAGTTATGTAGATGAGCGCAGTGATCCTATTAAATCTACAGAGGCGGCCTGCAAATACTTGAATAGGCTCAATGGAATTTATGATGATTGGGATTTGGCACTGGCGGCATATAATTCCGGGCCCGGAAATGTGAACAAAGCAATAAGAAGGTCTGGAGGACAAAAAAATTATTGGAACATTAGAAGTTACTTGCCGAGAGAAACCGCTGGTTATGTGCCGGCATTTTTAGCTACTATGTATATTTTTGAATATGCCGAAGAACATGGGATAACAGGAAAAAAAGCGGAAAGAAATTATTTTGAGACAGATACTATTCACGTTAAAAACTTGATAACCTTTGACCAGATATCCGAATTAACGGGAATTGACAAAGAAGAGATTGCGATGCTAAACCCTTCTTATAAATTGGATGCAATTCCCTATACAGAAGGGGAAACGAACGCGTTACGTCTTCCTTGGGGCGCCATGGGTAAGTTTGTTGCGAACGAAGATGCTATTTACGCACATGTAGAAAAGGAGTTAAAGGGAAAGGAGAGCCCGCTACCAGAACTGGTAAAACAAGCAGAGGAAAATAGCATACGCTACAAAGTCCGTAGTGGAGATTTCCTTGGTAGAATAGCTGAGAGGTATGGTGTAGGGGTAAGTCAGATCAAACAATGGAACGGTCTTAGGAATAATAATTTAAGAGTGGGACAACGGCTTACAATTTATCCCAAAAAAAATGTATCATCATCTGTGCAGCCTAAAAATACGCCAACGAGAACAGCTGTGGCAAGTAATACAAAAGAGCATGAAGTACAGAGTGGCGACTCCCTTTGGACCATTTCCAGAAAATATCCTGGAATTAGCATTGAAAATTTGCGAAAATGGAACGGTATTAGCGGTAACAATTTAAAACCAGGCACAAAATTAAAATTGTGCGATTGTTCATCCTAAAACCAATATCCGAAAATGAAAAGATTAGTAGCCCTTTCTTTGATGGCAATAGCCATTTTAAGCTCGTGTAAAGAAGAAAAAAAAGAAGACTATCTCCCTAATTCTATTGGTGCGTATAACACCCTTACTATTGTAATAAACAATGAGCTTTGGAAGAGCGAGGTTGGCGATAGAATTCGCGAAAACTTTGCCGCACCGGCTGTGGGGCTTAGTTGGGACGAGGCGCTGTTTAGTATTACCCAAGTTCCGCCCCAAGTGTTTTCAGGAGCGGTAAGAAGTACCAGAAACGTACTTTATGTAATGCAGGATTCCCTGAATGTAGCACACATGAAGTCAGATATGTACGCTAAGCCGCAAAAAGTTGGGGTTATTAAGGGCAGGACCAAAGCGGAAATAATAAAGAACCTAAATGAACAGGCCCCGGATTTTATAGCCGCATTTAAAGTGCAGGAGATAGAGGAGGCACAAAGACGATTCCTAAAGTCTTTGAACAAGGAAAAAGCCTTGCAGGAGCGATTGGGAATTTCCTTAGATGTGCCATCTATATATAAAGTAGGAAGGGAAGAGGATAATTTTGTGTGGATAGATAGGCAAATACAGAAAGGAACAATGAATATTATTGCGTACAGTGTTCCTTGGAATACATTTGATAACGATTCTACCTTTGTACAGGACATTATCGCCATGAGAGATTCTATAGGCGGTCTCTTTATTCCGGGAGAGTCCATACCTGGAAAGGAAAATTACATGATTACCGAGAAAGCGTTTTCCCCATATGTCTTTCCTGCGGAGATTTCAGGAAGAAAAGCAGCCGAGGTTAGGGGGATTTGGGAAATGTCCGAATATCCAATGGCAGGGCCCTTTTTGACCTACATTATAAATGATGAACCCAACAAGAGAAAGTTGGTTTTAGAAGGCTTTACGTTTGCTCCTGCTACTGAAAAAAGAGACTATATGTTTGAGTTAGAGGCAATACTTAAAACTTTACGTTTTGATAAGCCTAAAGTGACCAACTAAAATATTAGGTATTAAAAAAAAGCCTTGGGAACTTCCTAAGGCTTTTTTTTGTAGCTGTATATTTCTATAAATTCCCGAAGGCAAATCCCGTTGATATCCTAAAAATTAAGGCGTAGATAGTTATGGCCAATAAAGCGAAACAAAAAAAGGAAAATAACTTAAAATAATTTTTTAAGATGATGTATTTCCAGTTTTTAAAAGCTTCGACATAAATTTCTTTTAAGAGTAAAATTTTTCCCATAAGTAAATTTTTTGATTGTAGTTAAAATCAAATATCTACTTATTGGGGACAACGGATGAAAACTTTAGATTAAAGACAAAATTCAACTACGAAAAGGATCACTTATTTTAAATAGTCTATGAAATACTGTTTTTGTCGATAACCGAACAGACCATTTATGTATAATGTTTTCAATTACTTATGCTGTAAGGAAGTTTAAAGTGATGTTTGGTACTAGTATGGCTGCTTTTAAATTTGACCCCATTTGCTCATTTGTTATAGGGGCTTTTATAGGCGAAATACTGTCGTATTTATTGACTTTATTATAATTACTAAATTATAATGCCCAACTATATATTAGAAGTCTGTACTCTGAAGCCTTGAGCTTAATTATTTACTATAGGGGTTACGGTTCACTCCATTAGTAAAACACGCATCGTGTTGTATGATACTTAAAGTGATTTTATTCCAGGTAAATATAAACAGTGAAGCATTATTGGGTGTATCGATATGTCTGATAAATAACCGAAATTCAAGCTTTATGGATAAAACTTTTAGAAGAAACAATTATTTACAAAAGTATTGATAGTCAAGTCCATGTCAACATGTTCAATTACTATGCCTTCATATGGTAACCTCGGAAAATTGTTTGGCCAGCACAGGAGCAATGTTTACCAAGTAGCAGCATAAAAAAACCACTGATTATTAATCAGTGGTTTTTGTTTAGCGATCTGATGATTTTATACCGATGGTTCTTTAAAGTGGTGCAATGTACTTAGCGTAACCAAAGAGTATAGTTGATTTTTATCTACATGTTCACGATTATAAATTCCGACCTACGGTTTAAGTAGTGGTTTTCTTCAGAACATCTGACACTGCCGTTACATTCGTTCAACAATTGTTGCTCTCCATAACCTTTGGCACTCTCTATACGACTGGCATCAATCCCTTTTGAGATAATATATTCCCTAGTGGATTTTGCTCTTTTGTCGGACAGGTAGTTATTATATACCGCACTACCCCTGGAATCTGTGTGGGATTCAATTTTTATAATCATGTTGGGATATTCTGTCATCACCTCTACTAATTTGTCCAGTTCCTTACTTGCGTCCTTTCTTATATAGGACTTGTCAAAATCAAAATGGATCATATCCGTTTTAAGCTTCCTGATTCCATCTTCGACTGCAATCATACCGTGAAGTTTTTTCATGGTAACATCAATATTTATAGTGTCGTTTTCGGTCGTTGTGGCCTCTCGTTCATCAACAAAATAGGTTTCCTTGTTGGTTTTTAGAACATATCTGGTATTGGCATCCAAGTCTTCAAAAATAAAGCTGCCATCCTCGGCTGTTTCCATTTCCTTTAATTTCACATTGTTCTCGTCCAAGAGTTGTACTAATGCGCGGGGCATGAGGTCTCCTGTCACAAGTTGGGTTACTATACCCGCAATGGCGTTAGTGTTCTTAGGAACTTCTTCAACCACAATGTGTTTAAAGGAATAGATGTCATCGAAGCCTTTTCCTCCTTCACGGTTGGAAGCAAAAAAACCTTTTTTGGTTTCTTTATTTATAATGTAGGAAAAATCGTCCTTGTTGCTGTTGATAGGTTGCCCGAGATTTTTAACATCGGAAAATCCTTTTTCTTCGTCCAATACGGCTTCGTAGATATCTAGCCCTCCTAATCCTGTGTGTCCGTTAGAGGAGAAGTACAGTTTTTCATCATCTATAAAAGGAAACATTTCTTTCTGTTCCGTGTTTATTTCTGGACCTAAGTTTTTAGGTGCTGAAAAGTTGCCGCCCTCTAGGACATCTACTACAAAAATATCTGTGTCACCTAAGCTTCCGGGCATGTCGGACACAAAATATAATTTTTTTCCGTCTTTGCTCAGCGCAGGATGACCGGTGGAAAAGGAGTCACTGTTAAAAGGTAGTTCGGTAGCTTCTGTCCATTCCCCATTTATTTTTTGAGAGCGGTATATTTTTAGATTATTGATGCCTTTACTGTCTCTTTTCAGTTTTTTTCCATAATTGTTTCTAGTAAAATACATAACGGTATTATCAGGAGAAAATGTTACGGCGGCTTCGTGGTACTTTGTGTTTAGTTCTTTTGAGAATTTTATGGCATTTTTAATGTCCGAAGATTCTTCGTTCAGCTGTCCAACATAAAGATCTAAATATGGTTGGTTGTCCCATTTATATCGTCTGGTATTTAAAAAAGACGAATCATTTGCGGAGGAAAAAACAATATCTTTTTCATTATAGAACATTGGAGCGAAATCCGAGTATTTGGAATTAATGCTAAGGTTCTTTATTTCGAAATTTTTTGGGATACTTAATATTTCATCGAGGACTATTTCATTTTGCACAGCATTGTAAGAGGTCTCGCTCTGGGTGCTCATTTTTTTGTTGTATATACGCATAAGTCGCTTGGACCTACCGTATTTTCCGGTGCCTTTTAGCGAATGGGCATATTTAAAAATATTGTCCGCGGACATTTCTTCCTCGTAATTTTCATATAAAATGGTATACCATTTGTAAGCTTGTTCCATGTTCGTGTTAAAGTAGTACGCATCGCCTGCTTTTTCTAGTACCTCAAACGAATAGTTATCCTCGTCTTTAAGAGCTTCTTCATATAATTTGGATGCTTCTGCGTACCACATTTTATTAAAATACTCATCAGCCTTTTTGATGAGTTTAGTATAGGTGTTTAATTTTGAGTTTATAGATGTTTTCTGTATGTCTTCAGTTATAATCTTTGACGCCATTTCATTGGTAAGTTCTCCATTGTCAGGAACACTGTTTGCAACCTGTAGTAACCAAACATCGTTAGTAAACCTGTTGTCGAATTTCGATTTTGAATCTTGTAGGGCAGCTTCCCAAGAGTTGTAATGGTCTATATAAAGATAATATAGGTTGTTTTCCGGGTTTTTGAAGTAACCAGATTGAAACCCCTTTTTTGTTAGTTTCCTTACCTCTTTATCAAGTTTCTTGGATTTGCTGAAAACACCTGAAATAAAATAGTATCCATTTTTAACATTAGGTATATTTTGGAACGTACGTTGTGGAATGCCATTCTCCGAAGCTGCTTTCACAAAGGCCTCTTGGTTATTCTCCTCTCTTTCGTTTGATTGGAAGGTATCTGAGATTTGGGCCACAGGATTCAGATCAACTGCTGTTTTTTCTCCAAAGCTTTGGGCATAGGACCCCAGGCAATAAAGAAGTATAAAAGCGTTTAAAAAGTTTTTCATGGTTGATGGCTGTATTTGAATTGGGCATCCAAGTTTTTAACAATTATTTGTTTGTGCCATTAATGGGTTTAAAATATGTATGGCTTACCCAAATACGAAATTAATAGTAATGAACAAGAGGGGTTAGTTTTTGTTGTGAAAGCAAGTAATTTTGTAGTGTACCATTTAGAATATGATTTAATCGATTTTGAGAATGGTGGGAGAACGGCGCATAACAGGGCGCTATTGGCGCAAACACATAAAATACCTTTCGGTATTACCTAATAATA
Source organism: uncultured Flavobacteriaceae bacterium (assembly GCA_963697395.1). Lineage (GTDB taxonomy): Bacteria > Bacteroidota > Bacteroidia > Flavobacteriales > Flavobacteriaceae > Maribacter. Next base: position 264,802 of record CAVONX010000029.1, on the reverse strand, counting down.
TGCATTCTACCAATATGGTGTTTAGAATAAATGAAATAGTGCACATTGCTAGAATTTGTTTTTCCAAAAGGGCGCATTTCTGTTATAGGCAAGATAGGCTTGCCACCAAAAGGGTGCCATGGACGGGTTTTGAAGGTAAATCCATGTCGTTTGGCTACAAAGGAGAGCAATCAGAGACGAGGGTGGGACTAGGATTGTATAACTTTAATTATTCATTTCCTGGCATATGTAGTTCAACTATTTCCTAAACAGAATAACACACAGAAATTGTGGTTAGAATATGGATATGAAAAGTGGAACTGATATAGAACAGAAGTATCTAAGGGATTTACCTCATTCGGGGTCACAAAAAAACGCCATACTTAGCTAAGTTATGGCGCTTATCTTTTAAAAAGAATAGGTCGTCTATTCCTTTTTTGTTTCATCCGGTTTTTCTTCCTCTTTGGAGGCGTCTTTAAATTCCTTGATTCCACTTCCTAGGCCGCGCATCAATTCGGGTATTTTCTTTCCGCCAAAAAGTAGAAGAACCACTAATACTACTATGGCAATCTGCCATGGGCCTATGGCCAATATTATTGTTGAAAACGTCATATCAATATCTTTTAATACATAACGAAGGTAATTAAAACTATCTTATTTTACTAGAATATTAACGAATGCTATTCATTGTAACGAAAATTACAGTTAATTATTGGGATTGTTAATTCACCTTTAAAAGTAAAAACCCGGTTCAAGCCCATATTTGTGAATTGAATTGAAGGTATTTTGAATTCTAAGTTTATCTTTGTTACAATGGCTAAAACGGGAAAAAAAAGAAAGGAAATCAGACGGAAATTGCTTCATAAGTATCGCTTGGTCATACTTAATGAGAGCACTTTCGAAGAAAAAATTTCTTTTAAGCTTAGTAGACTAAACGTTTTTGTTACCGGATCATTATTCATGATAGGGCTAATAGCGCTCACTATTTTATTGATTGCCTTCACTCCATTGCGGGAATACATTCCGGGCTATTCTTCCACAAAGTTAAAAAAACAGGCTACGGAGCTTACCTACAAAACAGATTCTTTGGTGAAGGTCTTAAATTATACCAATAAGTATTTGGACAATATTAGAATGGTACTCAAAGGGGATATAGAGAACAATGAAGTTAACAGGGATTCCTTGTTCCAGCAATTTAAGCTGGATCCGGCTTCCGTAGATTTAACGCCTACCAGACAGGATTCCGTGTTGCGGGCAGAAGTCGCATTGGAGGATAAATACAATCTTTTTGAAAGAAACCTGAACAAAAGAAACCTAGTGCTCTTTCCTCCTGTAACCGGCACGGTTACGATGTCTTTTGACGCTAAGGAGAAACATTATGCCGTGGACGTGGTTGCCCCAATGGATACACCGGTTAAAGCAGTGGCCAATGGAACTGTTATTTTTTCAGAATGGACTGCGGATACGGGCTATGTCATTATTCTTGAGCATGAAGGAGGTTTATTAAGTGTATACAAACACAATGGGTCACTGGCCAAATTTCAGGGCACCGTGGTAAGGACAGGGGAAGTTATCGCTTCTGTAGGGAATACCGGCGAATTAACGACCGGGCCACATTTGCATTTTGAATTATGGGACAACGGAAATCCTGTGAATCCGTTAGATTTTATTGATTTTAATTAAAAACTATGCCCATAAAAGTAGTAGCCACTAAGATTTTTGCCAAGTACATTTACAGAAAGACCTTGAAATGGTCCCAAAAGCCCTTGGAAACACAAAAGTCGGTTTTTGCGATGCTGATTAAAGAAGGATCTGGCACTAAATTTGGCGAGGACCACGATTTTAAGAATATCACTTCATTTCAAGAGTTTAGGAATAAAGTGCCTATACGGGATTATGAGGAACTAAAGCCTTATGTGAATAAAATGGTGGCCGGGGAAAAGGACGTACTTTGGCCAGGTAAACCATTGTATTTTGCAAAAACATCGGGCACCACTTCTGGCGCAAAGTACATTCCAATAACCAAAGACTCCATTGCCTATCAAGTAGCGGCATCGAGAGATGCCATACTCCATTATGTCCACGAAACAGGGAGGGCCAATTTTGTCAACGGCAAAATGATTTTTCTCCAGGGCAGTCCTGAACTTACGGAAAAAAATGGAATTCAACTGGGTAGGCTTTCAGGTATAGCGGCACATTACATTCCAAATTATTTACAAAAAAATAGACTTCCCAGCTGGGAAACCAATTGTATAGACGACTGGGAAACAAAGGTAAATGCTATAGTGGAAGAGACGAAGGGCGAGAACATGACCGTGATTGCCGGCATACCTTCTTGGGTACAGATGTATTTTGAAAAACTTCAGGAAAAAACCGACCGAACCATTGGCGACCTTTTTAAGAATTTTGAGCTTTTTATTTACGGTGGTGTAAACTACGAGCCGTACAGAAAATCTTTTGAAAAGTTGATCGGACGCAAAGTGGCCAGTATAGAATTATTTCCGGCCAGCGAGGGCTTTTTTGCGTTCCAAGATTCCCAAAAAGAAAATGGCATGTTATTGCTGTTGAATTCCGGAATCTTTTATGAATTTATAAGAGCCGACGAATTTCTATCGGATAACGGAACATCGCTCTCCCTAAATGAAGTCACCAAGGACATTGATTATGTCATGATCATATCCACCAATGCAGGTCTTTGGAGGTATAACCTAGGAGATACCGTTCGGTTTACTTCTTTAAAGCCTTTTAGGGTCATCGTGTCTGGGAGAATAAAGCATTTTATTTCCGCTTTTGGGGAACACGTAATCGCAAAAGAAGTAGAGGAGGCTATGCTCATGGCTACTGAAAAAGGGGACGCCCGTGTAAACGAGTTTACGGTAGCACCTATGATAACTCCTGAAAATGATGAACTCCCCTATCATGAATGGCTCATAGAATTTGATAAGGAACCTAAGGATATGGTCTCTTTTATTGCAATTTTGGATATGGCACTTAGGGAGCAGAACAGTTATTATGACGATTTAATATCGGGAAAAATATTACAGCGCCTAAAAGTAGTATCCGTTAAACCCGGAGGATTTAGGGCCTATATGAAATCTAAGGGCAAGCTGGGAGGACAAAATAAGGTGCAACGCTTATCTAACGATAGAAAGGTTGCAGAGGAATTGCTGAGGTACAGATTAGACTAATTACCAACTGGTGGCAACTTAAATTTTAATTGTAATTTTGTTTGAAATTTACCCATGGGAAATACGATTACAACAACACGGGCGCAAGAATCTACCAATGCGATTGAACGTTTGTACGTTACAATGCGACATCTTTTCAATAGAGGCTTTTATAAGCCAAACGGTATTTCTGGGGAGGCACTTAAAAATGCACTTTTGGCATTGCGTCCAGAGATTTATGGTTCTGTTGCGGAAACCAAGGCGGAGTTGAACGGACTAGTTTACGTACTAGAAAGACTTCCAGAGGGTATAGAACAGTGCAAGTTCATCAACCTAACCTCCGACGAGGGTTTTGCAATTTCACATATTAAACCTATTATACCGCCAAAAAGGAGGCGTAATTGTTATAGGATAGATGACGAACAAATGAATATTGAGATCACGCGCGGAAGATCGGACATCTACGATATTCTTACCCACCTCACTTTTTTGTTCATTGAGTCCGATAAAATTTGCCAAAGGGTCTTGATCCCCGATACGGAAAGGACGATTAGGGACTGGTCCAAGTTAGAGGCAACGGTAAATAAAAAGGAGATTAGCCAAGAAGAACGGGAAATAGCATTAATTCACACGGCCAATATCTTAGGCAGGTCTTTTGAAGAGGTATTGGATGTTTACGGTAAATTCAGAACACAAGATAATCCGGAACGTTTTCTTAAAATAATATATTGGCTTGGAAAACTATCGCTGGAAGAAGAAATTACCGGAGAAAAGCGCACCATTACCTTTAGCGCACTTTTACGAGAAAGGTTGGGACATCATATTCATGGTGAACGTTGGGCCAATAATATCAAGGAAACCTTAAAAAAGAATGGCCTGTTAACAAGGCCAATACATATTATTTCTGCCAATATGCATAGTGTAATGAATTCGCTCTTTGCGAAAAAAGCACTTGTGGACGATTTTGATACAACACATTCCCTGGAAATTTTTAAGGCTTTAAGTAGTTCTGAAAATGTTGAATTGAGGAACAAGGTAAAAAAGGTGGCAGAAGATAATGGGATGATTTCCTTGGACGATACTTCGGGCACCAATATAGATGTGCAAATCTTTGATGTAGGCAAATTTGGGCCTGGCGTATGTTGTTATGACTTTAAGGACGAACCAGATGCCATAAAACCAGTTATATTTGTCATGGATTATGCTTTTGGGGAACAGGCATACGAAACCATTGATGAGTTTTTAAAACCGTTTGAAAGTAAAAAGCATAAACCGGTTTTCTTAAATATTGCATCCATTTCCATTATGGGAAAGGCAGGTATTTTGGAAGGTGGAAAAGGGGATTTAATGATACCTTCTGCCCATATTTTTGAAGGAACCGCAGACAATTATCCATTCAAGAACGAGCTCTGCGCTTCGGATTTCGAAGGACATGGCCTAAAGGTTTTTGAAGGAACAATGGTTACCGTATTGGGGACTTCGTTGCAGAACAAGGATATCCTTCGATTTTTCCATAGGTCTACATGGAGCGTAATTGGCTTGGAAATGGAAGGGGTTCATTACCAAAAGGCAATACAAGCCGCCTCAACCATACGAAAAAGCATACGATCGGATGTAAAAGTAAGATACGCCTATTATGCCTCTGACAATCCTTTGGAAACGGGAAGCACTTTGGCTTCGGGTGGACTTGGAACTACTGGTGTAAAACCGACATATTTAATCACGGATAAGATTTTAAAACAGATATTTAACTCATAGGGGCAATGGCAGAAAATCAAATACCAAACCAACAAAACAGTTCGGATGAAATAGATTTAGGGCAGTTGTTCCAAATGATTGGAAGAGGTTTCAATGCTATTGTTCCGGTTTTTCTTAAGGGTATTTCTCTACTTGAAAAAAAACGCTATAATCCTTCTGCTTTTAATAGTGGCAGGTACCGGAATAGGATATGGCCTAAGCAAGATCATTTCCAAAAAACTGAAGACTGAGGTCATCGTTAAACCACAGATTGGAAAGCAAAAACTATTTGTATGATGTTATAGATGAGATACAGGCGAACTTAAGAGCGAAGGATACGGCATTTTTTAAGTCCATTGGAATTAATGAACATTAGTTTTGATGGTTTAGAGATTTCTGATTGGCAAGGTTAGATCTGACGGAGGTGATGAAAGCGATATTAAGTATTTGGAATTGCTACAGAGTTTTGAAAAAACGGACGCTATATCAGATATTGTTAGGGCGGAACTCCTAAACAAGAGTTCTTTTAATCATAGAATTACATTTTTATACAAAGACGCTCTTCAGGGTCAGGAATTTGCCAAAAAAGTTATGAATTACATTAATGGCAATGATTATTTTGAAAGCATCATAACTATTTACAAAACAAATGCCTCATCTAGAATAGAAGAGAACAAACAGCTATTGAAGCAAATAGATGAAATCATCTTTAATTATGCCAAAAAAATGGGAGAAAACGATACCCTTACTAGGTAACGATCGCATTGTATTGGACAATAAAGAAACGTTAGACATAACCGGGCTGTTCGAAATTAAAAATGGTTTGATACGAGATATTGAGTCTAAAAAGCTTGAGCTGGAAGACCGTACTGAAATCATAAAGATTATAAATTTCGGCAGTTCTCAACCGGTTCAAAAATCCTTTTTTTCTAAGGCAATAGTTATTGTACCAATAGGTTTTATTGGTATTTTCTTTTTGCTTTCAACACTTAAATTTTTGAATAAAAGGTCGCAGGATTTATAGCAACCTTAAAAACAAGTTAAAAAATGAATATACTTATTACAGGAGGTGCCGGATTTATAGGCTCACACGTAGTGCGGAGATTTGTCACAAGGTATCCCGGTTATCAAATTTATAATTTAGATGCATTGACCTATGCTGGGAACTTGGAAAATTTAAGGGATATAGAGAACCTATCAAATTATACTTTTATAAAAGGTGATATTACCGATGCTGATTTCATTGAGAGACTTTTTAAAAGGATATCCTTTGACGGAGTAATACATTTGGCGGCAGAATCTCATGTAGACCGTTCTATAATCGATCCGCTAGCATTTGTACGTACTAATGTACTAGGTACGGTAAATCTTTTGAATACAGCAAAACACAACTGGAGCGGAAACGTGAACAATAAACTCTTTTACCATGTTAGCACAGATGAGGTTTATGGTAGTTTAGGTAAAACCGGTTTGTTTACAGAAACCACGTCCTATGACCCCAACTCCCCTTACTCAGCATCCAAGGCAAGTTCTGATCATTTTGTTAGGGCTTATGGTGAAACGTATGGTCTACCTTATATAATTTCTAACTGCTCCAACAATTATGGTCCTTATCATTTTCCAGAAAAACTGATACCCCTTTTTATTAATAACATCATACAAGGTAAATCACTTCCAGTTTATGGGGATGGTAAATATACCAGGGATTGGCTTTTTGTTGAGGACCATGCTGCTGCAATAGATCTAGTCTTTCACAAAGGTAAAAATCATGAAACCTATAATATTGGTGGTTTTAATGAATGGCAGAATATAGATTTAGTACAATTGCTGTGCGATGTTATGGATAAAAAGCTTGGAAAACCCGATGGTACCTCGAGAGCATTGATCACCTATGTAAAAGATAGACCAGGGCATGACCTTAGATACGCTATTGATTCCTCTAAAATTAACAAGGAACTCGGCTGGAAACCCTCGGTAACATTTGAAGAAGGCTTGGAAATAACGGTGGATTGGTATCTTTCTAATGAAGATTGGCTTAATCAGGTCACCTCTGGCAATTATAAGGAATATTACAAAAATATGTATAAACAAGACGAAGCATGAAAGGAATTATACTTGCGGGCGGTTCAGGAACACGATTGCATCCACTTACACTTTCTGTAAGTAAACAATTGATGCCCATTTATGATAAGCCTATGATTTATTATCCTTTGTCTACTTTGATATATTCAGGGATACGAGAAATACTTATAATATCAACACCAAAAGATCTTCCCCTTTTTGAAGAACTATTAGGGGATGGTAAAAAATATGGGTGTTCTTTCTCCTATGCCGTTCAAGCAGCTCCTAACGGATTAGCCGAAGCATTTATCATAGGAGAAGATTTTATTGGCAAGGATAAAGTTGCATTGATTTTGGGCGATAATATTTTTTATGGTTCGGGTCTGGCAAAATTATTACAGTCTAACAACGATCCTGATGGGGGTATCATATACGCTTATAGGGTCCATGATCCAGAACGCTATGGAGTAGTAGAGTTTGATGAAGATGGATCAGCCATAAGCATTGAGGAAAAACCAATAGAACCAAAATCGAATTACGCCGTTCCAGGCATCTATTTTTATGACAATGATGTGGTGGAGATAGCCAAGAATATTCCGCCAAGCCATAGAGGTGAATTGGAAATAACAGATGTGAACAAAGTATACCTAGAAAGAAAAAAACTCAGTGTAAGTATTTTGGACCGCGGAACGGCATGGTTAGATACGGGAACCTTTCAATCCTTAATGCAAGCATCCCAATTTGTTGAGGTGATCGAAGAACGCCAAGGACTTAAAATTGGAGCAATTGAAGCTGCTGCCTATGAAATGGGGTTCATTGACAAAGAACAATTTAAAGCATTGGCAGAGCCCTTAATGAAAAGCGGTTATGGAAAAAATCTTTTAGGAATATTAAAAAAGAATACATGACTTTTATAGAAACTAAGCTTAAAGGTTGTTTTCTTATAGAACCAAACGTTTTTGCTGATGATAGAGGTTATTTTTTCGAATCCTTTAATAAAGAACTTTTCGATAATGGAATTGGGGCGAAGGTCGATTTTGTTCAGGACAATCAATCATTTTCAAGAAATGGAGTTATACGAGCAATTCATTTTCAACTAGGGGATTATGCCCAGGCAAAACTTGTTAGAGTACTAAGTGGCAAGGTGCTCGATGTGGCGGTTGACTTAAGAAAAGACTCTCCTACTTTTGGACACCATGTTGCAGTAGAGCTTAGTGCTGAAAACAAAAAACAGCTTTTTATACCTCGCGGTTTTGGGCACGGATTTTCCGTTTTGTCCGAGACAGCTGAGTTTTTCTATAAATGTGATAATTATTATAACAAGGAATCTGAAAGTGGTATAATTTTCAGTGATCCAACGTTGAATATTGATTGGAAAGTCGATGATAAACAAGCTAAAGTATCTGATAAAGATGTGATTTTACCGACACTTAGCGACGCTAAATTATGATACATATTCTTGTAACCGGTGGTAATGGGCAATTGGCGACCTGTATAAGGGATGTAAGCCAAGATTATAAAGAATTGGTTTTTGATTTTGTGACCGTAGACCAGCTCGACATTACCAATGCAGCCGCTGTAGAGTCCTATTTTAATGATAATAATTTTGAATATTGTATAAACTGTGCTGCTTATACGGCCGTGGACCGGGCGGAGTCGGATATCGAAACCGCTGAAAAAATCAATGTAACTGGTGTAGAAAATCTTGCCAAGAGTTGTAAGGAGAACAACATGGTTCTGATTCATATATCGACCGATTTTGTTTTCGATGGCACACAAACAAATCACTATTCAGAGAACGATCAGGCAAAGCCTATTAGTGTTTATGGACTTACAAAACTACAAGGCGAGAACGCCATTGTCACAACCTTAAAAGAACATGTAATTTTTAGAACTTCATGGCTTTATTCAGAGCACGGTAATAACTTTGTAAAAACAATGATTAAACTGGGTAGTGAACTGGATAGCATAAGTGTAGTTGCCGATCAAATTGGTACACCTACCTATGCTGTGGACTTGGCGAAAGTTATTGTGGGCTATATTTCCAATAAACAAGTGGATTACGGCATATTTCACTACAGTAACGAAGGTGTTGCCAGTTGGTACGATTTTGCCAAGGCTATATTTGATTATAGTGCTATTGACATAAAACTTTGCCCAATACAAACCATAGCCTATCCAACACCGGCAAAAAGGCCTAAGTTCAGTGTCATGAACAAGTCTAAAATTAAATCGGTAATGAAATTAGAAATACCGCATTGGAGAGATAGCTTAATACAATGTCTTTCTAAAATTTAATACCGACCAGTACTTTAAAAGCATAGAAAATGAAAATAATAATTGTGGGAAGTGGAGCTTTTGGTACGGCAGTAGGAAGCCAATTGGCAACAAATACATTGAATGAAATATACCTGTTTCAAAGGTCGGCAGAACGGCATAAAGAGTTGGAGCTTTACCATACAAACCACACGTATTTTCCGAACAAGAAATTAAATCCTGCTTTAAAATCTACCACCGACTTCAAGATTATAGGTGAATGTGACGTTGTGATAGTGGCGTTGCCCACTAAGTTTATTGAAAGTGAGCTAAAAAAGGTTACTCCTTTTTTGACTGACAAAACGTTGATCATAAATTTATCGAAAGGAATTTTAGGTCAAAACAGAACTATAGTTGACTTGATTCGTGAAGTTACTGGCGCTAACAATGTAATTACGCTTAAAGGAGCTTCATTTGCATCCGAGCTTATTAACTCCTCCCCAACATTATTGACACTTGGGTTCGATTTTAAGGAGCAGTACACTATGGTAACAAGAATGATTAAAAACACCAATATTTATATCGATTTTACTACAGACATTAGAGGTGTCGAGTTATTAAGTGCCCTAAAGAACATATATGCTATTTTTTTAGGGTATGTAGATGGGCAATATAACTCCGCAAATACACGATTTATGATTTTGACAAAGTGTTTCGCGGAAATTAAGATCATCTTAAAAGCCTTGGGCGGAAGAGAGGAAACGTTGCTTTTAAGTGCTGGTTTTGGGGATCTTGGATTAACCGCCTTAAATGATTTGAGTAGAAACAGAACGTTGGGTCTTTTAATAGGAAAAGGATTTTTTAATTCAAATTTTAATGATCATTCAGTCGTATTAGAGGGTATTAAAACCCTAAACATGATTGATACTTCTCTGTCAGATTTATTAAAGAAGCGACTGCCTATTTTCACAAGAATGGCTAATTTCTTCAATGACCCCGAAAAAAACAAAATGGATATTGTTTTTGATGAACTTATGGAAAGCAATTATAAAACAGTGCTTACCTATGGTACTTTTGATTTGTTCCATTATGGACACGTCGAAATTTTAAGACGTGCAAAATCGTTGGGAGATAGACTTATTGTTGGCCTTTCTACAGATGAGTTTAATTTGGTGAAAGGTAAAAAATGTGAGTTTTCTTACGAAAAAAGAAAACAGATGTTAGAGTCTATTGAGTATGTAGACCTAGTGATACCTGAGAATGGGTGGGAACAGAAAACCGAAGATGTAACAAAAAACCATGTAGACATCTTTGTAATGGGAGACGATTGGCGTGGAAAATTCGATTTTCTAGGAGAATATTGTCAAGTTCACTATTTTGAAAGAACAGAAGGTATTTCAACAACAAAGCTAAAGTCTTTATTGAAGGAATGACCACTAATTTTCTACAAAGTCCAATGGTATCCAATCTTCTAAAATATTTCATTTATATGTTGTTTTTGCCATTTTGGTTGATTCAACTATTAATGCCAAGAAATAAGAATTTATGGGTATTTGGGTCTTGGTATGGAGAACGGTTCGCCGATAACAGTATGTATCTCTATAAATATACTCATGCACAAGCGCCACAGATAAGAGGGGTTTGGATAAAAGTAAAATAAAAAATGCTATAGAGTTAGAAATTCCATATTGGAGAGATAGTCTTGAAAAATGTATAAAAAACAATCAAATTGAAAATACAACTAAGAGCAGCGCTTAACGAATTAAGGAAGAAAAAGAAATCAACTTTTGCCTTTAACTTACAGAATTTTTACCAATTGGAAGCCTGTGTTCAGGTCGCCAATGATTTGAAAACCCCCGTAATAATACAGTTTTCAGAACGCTTTCTGAGGTTTTTAGAAGAAAAATATACTGTAGAGTTTATCATTAAAAAATACCAAACCGAATACACTTATTTTCATCTAGATCATTGTATAGATATAGATTTCATCAAATTCTGTATAGATTCTGGATTCGATTCTGTAATGTATGATGGATCTGCCTTTGCAATAGAGGAAAACATTAAAAATACTTTGATTATAAAACGCTATGCTGAAAAATCTGAATGCTTGGTTGAGGGAGAATTAGGTAAAGTTTCAGGAGTAGAAGATGGCTTTGGAGATGAAGGATCTTCATATGCTGAAATCATGGAGATAGTAAGGTATGTAGAAGAAACTAAAATTGATTTAATGGCACTTGGTATTGGTAATGCTCACGGTTTTTACGAAAACCTTGATGGCATTGATATTTCCATACTTAGAGAAGCAAGTGAAAAACTTAACCCTAACCAATTATTCGTGCTTCATGGAGGAACAGGACTGCCCGAACAAGTAATTAAAGAAGCCATTTCTTTGGGTGTAGTTAAAATTAATATATCCACACAGTTGAAAAAACAAACAATGGATATCTTAAAGGAATTTGCTCAAAATAATCAGCTGTTCAATGAAATTTCTTATCATCAAAATATGGTAGAAGGCCTTGCTGAATTATTTGAAAACTATTTACGTCAATACACACTATAAGTCATATGTATTTAATAATAAACTTAGGATTAAAATCAATTAGAGGAATTGTTTTCAATGAAGAAGGGATGCAGGTATATGTAACTTCTAAGCCTGTATTTTCAAAACTTTTTCATAATAGAGTAGAGCAAGATGCTATGGAGTGGCAGTTAAAATTGGAAGCTATATTAGATGAAATTGCGTCCATTGACTATTTGAAGGACAAAATTGAATATATCACATCTACGACAAGTTCTTCTTGCGTTTATGGAATGGGCTCCCATGGCAAACCACTTACTAAAGTGATGATGGTATCGGATAAAAGGGCAAATGAAGAAGCTGATTTTGTTGAAGAAATAGTAAAGAAAAATAAGCCAAATATTAATTTAAAGTGTCCAGCATCTTCAATAGTTCCAAAAGCATTATGGTTTAAAAAAAACAAGCCAGAAATCTTTGAAAAAGTTGACCATTGGATGGGAGCAGGAGAGTTTTTAAACTACTATTTCACCCAAGAAGTCTTCACAGATACTTTGAACGCCAGTAAAGGCCTATATCACAACGATAGTTATTTGCAAGAAGTGCTTTCTGAATTAGACTTATCTGAAGCGTCTTTACCTAATGTACAGGACATTGGCTTTTCTCTTGGTCTATCCAAACAAGTTGTGGACACCTATGGTTTTAAGAAGGAATGTAGGTATGTGCTAACAACATACGATGCAATTTGCGCTGTTATTGGATCTTTTGATGGTGATTCCAAAACAGCTTGCGATGTTTCTGGAACTGTAACTTCTGTGCGGGTACTAACAAAAATGGGATTGGCTAATAAGTCTGGCCCTATACTATCTCAAAAATTAGGAAACCACGATAACTACTTAATAGGGGCGTCAAACAACTTGGGCGGAGGTATAATAGAATGGTTAAAACAGGCATTTTACGATGAAAATGATAAGAATGTTTATTATATCATGGAAAATAATGCACATCAAATATCTATGGGTGCACACGGTATTGTTTTCTTGCCATATATGTTAGGAGAACGAGCACCTTTTAAAAGCCCTAATGCAAGAGGCACTTTCTTTGGAGTGGATAGGGCAAGTACCATAAAGGAATTTTCTAGAGCAGTTTTTGAATCAACCGCTTATGTGACAAACGACCTTTTACAACTGATACTCAAAAATGGAGTAGAGGTAGACTCCTTATCAGTAAGTGGCGGCCTTGCAAGGTTTGATCTTATTAATCAGATTAAGGCAGATGTAACGAATAAAAGAATTAAAGTAATTGAAAACTTTGAAAGCACTGCGGTAGGAGCTTTCATTTTACTACTGTTAAGTTTAAATAAATTTAATTCAGTAGAAGAAGCTGCTTCTAAAATTATCAGGGTTAGGAAAATTATTAATCCTTCGGAAGCAAACCATGTCATATATAAGGAGTTTTTTGAATTTTATAAGAGTTTGAACGATCAGTTGTTACCGCTATACAATGAGCATCTAAAAATTAGAGATCGTGTACAATCTTTTTCATCGGAAACTATAAGCAACCTATAATGTATCGGATAAAACCTATAATTTCAGTAGCAAGAATTAGCACGGAAGAGATTAAAAAATTCCCAATTGGCCATGAAGTCTTGGTCATTACATCTAAAACTGTAAGTAAAAATTATGGATTAGATAAAATATTTGAAGCGCTTAGAAAGGAAGTTAATCTACATGTATTTGATCATATAAGCCCAGATGCTCCTTTTGAGGATTTAGATACCGTTCTAGAAGGATTAAAAGGTATTGAGCTTACAAGTATTATAGCCATTGGAGGAGGCTCGACTATAGATGCGGCTAAGGCACTCTCTATTTCATTTGGAAATAGAAGCTATAAGGATATCTTTTATGGAAAGGTTGAGGTGCCCAATCATAAAATACCATTATTAGCTGTTCCAACAACAGCTGGTACTGGCGCAGAACTATCATTTGGAGCTATAATATATGATAAGAAAAATGGCAAAAAAGGTGGCATCAGAGGAGAAATCGTACAGCCAGACTATGTTATTATAGATGCGAATTTACACAACGGTTGTCCAAAGCATTTAAAGGCTGAAGTTGGTTTTGATTGTTTAACCCATGCCATTGAAACATATATTTCTAAAAAAAGCAGCCCTCTTGTAAGAGCACAATCCATAAATTGCATAAGAACTATTTTTGAATATTTAGTTCCCGCTTGCAGTAAGAATACTTTAAATGATATGGAGAAAGTAGCGATAGTATCTGCGTTGATGGGAATTAACTTAGCTTATAGCTCTACTTGTTTGCCGCATAGAATACAATATGTAATTGGACCGATGACAGGAACAAGCCACGCACAAGGATTAATTGCTATATATAAAGGTTGGTTAAAAAATTTACAGATAGAGAAGGTTTCAGAATTGTCAGAACTGTCTAATGATCTCAACATGTCTGTAGAAGAGTTTTTACAAAAAGTCGAAAAATTAAAAAATGATCTAGGAATTAATTATGGCATTACAAAATTAGGTTTGGCAGAGAATGATTTACCCAAAATTGTTTCAATGATTTCAGGCAATGTACAAGCAGACCCATCTTATAAAGACTTAGATAGTATTCATAAAATTTTAAAATTAGCGTTATAATGATAGCAGTAATAATGGCCGCAGGAAAAGGTAGCAGATTGGGAGATTACACGACCGATTTACCAAAAAGCTTACTTCCACTGAATGATTCCGGAATCTGTCTTTTAGATTACAATCTTGATGTTCTTAACAAATTGGGAATAGATAAAATACTACTAGTTACTGGTTTTAACAGCCAAATGATGGAAAATCATACTAAGGATAATTCTAAAATACAGATTATTTATAATCCATTTTGGGATGCCTGTAATGTTCTGGGATCTCTATATATGGTTTTAGACCATATAGATCAGGACTTTCTTTTTTTGCACGCAGATACTCTGGCTGATCTCGAAATTTGGAATATGTTAACCAAAGAAAAGGGACAAATGGTACTTCCTTATGAAAAAAAGGCCTGTGGCGAAGAAGAAATGAAGGTGCGGCTTAACAAACAGAACATTCTTTTAGAAATATCTAAAGAAATACCTTCGGAAGATGCCCAAGGTGAATTTTTAGGTATAGCTAAATTCAGTAAGGAAACAATACCTTATTTTAAAAGTAAATCAAAAGAGCTTTTTAAAGAAGGAAATTTGAACCACTATATGGAAGCGGTTGTTCAAAGTGCGATTTCGGAAACCAATATCGATATTAAAGTTATGGATATTTTAAATCATAAATTTGTAGAGGTTGATTTTGAAGAGGATTACCAAAAAGCCAAGAAATTATTCGGTAAACAACAAAATGAGTAAACTTTTTAAATATGTTGCTTTAACTCTCTTTTTGCCTTTTTGGTACCTGCAGAAATTGCTAAAAAGAAAAAAGAATATTTGGATTTTTGGTGCTTGGAATGGCCAGAGATTCTCGGATAATAGTAAGTATCTTTTTGAGCACGTTAGCAAAAGTGGAGATAAAATCAGAGCTATTTGGCTTACAAAAAACACCAAAATCTTAACAAAGCTAAGAGGCGAAGGTCTAGAATGTTACTTAACCAATAGCTTTAGGGGAATCTACTATAGTTTAAAGGCAAAATATATTTTTGTTAGTTGTGAAAAGAAAGATGTTAACTTTCTTTTAGTGAGTGGAGCTATTTTAATTCATCTTTGGCATGGAAATCCATTAAAGAAAATTGGCTTAGATGATCATTATTCAGCAGTAAACGGATTTTTATACAGCAAAATAATTAGATATGTTTTCCCGATGATTTATGAGTTTAATTATAACTATATGGTTTCCAATAGCAAGGTTTTTACTCCTTTAATGCAATCATCATATGATTTAACTATTAATCAAATATTAGAAACCGGATGTCCTAGAAATGATGTGTTTTACCAACCAGAGAAAGATGATTATAATTTGGGTCTGTTGAAAAAATTCCCAGAAGCCAGATTAGTTTATTATCTCCCAACCTTTAGAAACAGTAAAAATCCTGAAAACATATTCACACAGCCAGATTTTGAAAATGATATGGTTGAAGAATTTCTTGAAAATGAAAATATTGTTCTAATAAATAAGGGACATTATGTAGAATCAAACAAAAGGCAGTCGCAGTCAAGTCAACACTCTAGGATAATACATTTGAAGGATAGTGATATTACTTCTGATATAAACTTTATGTTAAAAGATGCGGATGCCTTAATTACTGATTATTCTAGTGCTTTTTTTGATTTCTTGTTGACGGAAAGACCGATAATTTTTGCGGCTTTTGATTTAGAAGATTATATGTCAAAATCTAGGGAGCTGTATTTTGAATATGAGAATGCTATTGCGGGTCCAATGGCAAACAATTGGAGCGAGATTCTTTTTCATTTGAAACATATATGGAAGGATAGCGAAAACCGGATATTGCTAGAGAAAAAAAATAAATTGTATAACAAATACCGTGACGCCCATAACTCCCAAAGAGTCATGAACGCCATACTTGGGCTATCAAAGTAGAAATGAGAGCGAAAAAATATTTATTCTTAGTGTTAGGGCTATTGCTTTTAGGGTGCAGTAAAGAAGAGCCTTTTACCTTGACCTTTAAGAAGTTTCCCAATAGAACTGAGGATTTTACCTTATGGCAATTAGAGCAGTTCAATGGCATAGCGCAAATGGGTTATATTCTTAGAACGGACGATAACAAATTAATTGTTATTGACGGTGGTGATGTTGAAACCACCGATTTAGTCCACGATTATATAAAACAACTTGGGGGTACCGTAAATTATTGGATCTTAACCCATCCTCATAAGGATCACGTTGGGGTTATTAAACGGGTAATATCCCAAAAATCAGGTATTGTAATCGAGAATGTTGTTCACTCACGAATAGATGTTGCATTGATACAAAAACATGAATCAATCTCATATACTTACGTGAACGAATTTTATGAGTTATTAGATAATTCTGGTATATCTATTATTGAGCCGGAGTTAGGAGAAAGCTTTGACATTGGGGAAGGTGTTGACTTTAAGGTCTTAGGAATAAGGAATCCGGGGATTGTCGTAAATTTGGTCAATAACTCATCGCTTGTTTTTCAGATATCGAGCTCATCTAAAAAGGTCTTGTTCACCGGTGATTTAGGAATTGAAGGTGGTAATAGGGTATTGAGGAACAATGCTGCGGCAACACTTCGTTCTACTCACGTGCAAATGGCGCATCATGGCCAAGATGGTGTTTCAAAAGAATTTTATGAGGCCGTTAATGCCAAGGTTGCTCTTTGGCCAACGCCTTTATGGCTATGGGAAAATAATATCGAAGCCAAAGGTTTTAACAGTGGACCTTGGAAAACATTGATTGTAAAGAATTGGATGGATGAATTACGTATAGCAAAGAATATCGTTGCTGGCATAGAAGGCACATCACAAATAGATTGATGTAATGGCCACAGTATCAAAAAATATTTTCTGGCAATCTATTGCCGCATTTCTTCAAATTTATACTGGGGGTATCGTTTTTATCCTTTTGGCCAAGATCATGAGTATGGAGGATTTTGGAATTTTAAGTTTTGGTTTTTCATTTTCCACCTTACTGTCAACATGTCTTGATTTTGGACAGTCTTTAATGATCATGAAAGATTATCCACAAAAGCTATTTCCATCTGGCGAATACGTCCTGAATTCCATGGCGCAAAAAATAGTGCTTATTGTGGTGTTCTGTAGTTTGTTCATGGGGTATTTGCTTTTTTTTTATACGGGTGAATGGCTTGTAATTGGGCAGTTGTTTATCCTGTTCGGAATCGTAAGTGCCTACGTACTTTATTTACAGGCCGTTTTAAGGGTAAAGAATAGATTTAAGGACGCATCTTTATCTATAATTACCTACGCTCTTGTAATTTCAGTTTTAGTGTATTTGGTTTATTCAGGGTATTTGACAACGATTCAATTTATCATGTATATGATTTTTGCTAGGCTGTTTCAACTAGTAGTTACCCTGTTATTTTGTAAGGATATTTTCGTGAAAAAATGGTTTAATGTCGATATACAAAAGCATCTTCTCAAATATAGTTGGTCATATGGCGCACATTTTATTTTTGGCACCTTTTATTTTACTGTGGATACACAGATTATTGCTTTGCTTTTGAATGCTGAAGATGTTGCATTGTATCAAAGTATTTTTAGAATTATCTATATATTTTTAATCGTTTCGGACGTAGCATCAAACGTATTATTGCCCTATTTATCCTCTAAGTATGCCAAAGACCAGACTATCGACGAACTTTCGGGCAACATACTCTACCTATTACTTATTTTAGGATGCTCCTTGTTCTTGTTTTTTACATTTTTCCATAGAGAAATTATAACTATTCTTTATACCCCGGCATATATAAAGGCATATCCATTAGTATTGCCGTTGAGTTTGGTGATATTACTTAGAACTAGTTCATCCATATACGGAACATTACTTACTATTTCGAACAATCAGGTAAATAGGGTAAAGGTTGTTTTTTTAAGTATGGTGTCAAGTATAGCCCTCAATCTCATTTTAATACCTTATTTTGGTATTATCGGTTCGGCTTGGACAAGTGTGTTGGTGCATCTGTTGCTTTTTGCGGGATATCAATGGTATTCAAAAAAGGATTTTCCGAAAATTGCATTATTTACCATACCGAACGGCAGTATTGTTTTAATCACCGGCCTATTTATCTTGGTTGAAAAACTCCTAAATTTTGAGAACACGTTCGTGAGCGTTTCTTTGTTTATACTATGGGGATCAATGATGTTCTTTTTAATGAAAAAACACCAAAAACTAGCCATACTTAACCAAATACTCCAGGATAAGGGTGTAGTTTAATAAAAATGTAGATGTATAGATTATTGCGCAATCCATTATATATTTATCTAATAGGTTTTGCCCTGTCTTTTATAGTGTATATGCTTAATTGGAGCGATTTGTACCCAAAGATTAGCACCGATATGATTGTGTTCTTCGCAATCACTTTTTTCTGTTTCGGGGCTTTCGGGCTTGCAATCAATTATTTAAAGTTGATACGACGTACCTATTCTCAGACAAGCACGCTTTTAATCACGAGGAGCGCTGTTATATTGCTTTTTTTTTATCTGATAGAGTTTATTATAGAAGGTGATATTCCACTGCTATCTAAATTAGCGGGTCGGGCAGGTGTGCATTACATGGAGTTTGGTATTCCGCTATTACACGGCATTTTAATATCCTTTAATTCTTTTCTTATTGCCCATACATTTTCAACTTACCTATCTACAAAAAATAAACTTTTATTAAAAACTTATTTTCTACTATACATCCCTGCCTTACTTTTTTTTAGCAGAAGTATTTTGATGTTAGGATTGTTGACTTCTGTTTTCATTTACATTCATTATTCCAAAAAATTAAGGTTAGGCAATCAAATTAAACTTATTGTACTAGGAGTTGTTGCGCTTTATTTGTTTGGTGTTTTAGGAAATCTTAGATCAGGTGGCGACTATATTTATGAGCAAAGTAAGGCCACGGAAAAATTTATGGAGTCTTCGATACCTAAAGAATTTTATTGGACTTATCTCTATGTGGCCTCTCCATTAGCAAATTTTCAAAATACGGTGAATAAAACCGGAAAAGTAGAAAGGGATTTCGTTGGATTTATTTTTTATGAAAACTTTCCGCAGATTATTTCTAAAAATCTTGGAGCAACCTTAAATATACCTCAAAGAGACTTGGTGCGTTTAATACCGTGGCTTACAGTAGGCACGACCTATGCTAAATCTATTTCTTATCTTGGATGGTTGGGACCTTATTTACTTTTTGCATTAAACCTTTTGGTATATTTAACGATTATCATGTTTATGGTCCCCAGACGAAGTAATTATCATATCACTACCCTCTCTATATTATCTGTTATCATATTGTTGAATATTTTCGCTAATATGTTGGTGGTAACGGGTATTTCCTTCCAATTAGTATATTGTGTCATTTTTGCTTTTTTTGAGCGAAAGAAATTTGTTATAAAATCATGATGGTATCAATATGCATGGCGGTCTATAATGGCGAGGCGTTTATAAAGGAACAGTTAGATTCTATCTTAATACAACTTGGTAAAAATGATGAAGTCATAATCTCCGATGATGGCTCAACCGATACAACTTTGGCGATTATTCAAAGCTATAACGATGCTAGAATACGTACCTTTCATTCTGGTAAGAGGAGCATAATCAAGAATTTTGAGAATAGTTTAAATAAGGCCAAAGGTGATGTTGTCTTTTTAGCAGATCAAGATGATATATGGTTTCCTGATAAGGTACAAACAGTACTTTCGTATATGTCGGCCTATGATTTGGTTTTTTCCAACGCAGCGGTTTTTAGTGAACATACCAACGACTCCTATTTGCTTTATGAATCAAAGGGCACTAAAACGGGACTAGTGCGAAATTTTATTAAGAATAATTATATTGGCGCAACTATGGCCTTTAGACGAGAAGTTTTAACCAATGCTATGCCTTTTCCTGCAGATATTTATATGCACGATGTTTGGTTAGCCTTAGTGGCCGAGATTAAGGGTAAGACCTTTTTCATTGAACAACCATTAATCTATTATCGAAGACATGGAAACAATGCATCGGAAACAGGATCAAAAAGTTCAAACTCGGTGTTAAAAAAGATACAAATGCGATATAATTTGGGAATAAGTCTTTTGAGAAGATTTGTATGAGTCCTAATCACGCTATCCATAAGTTCTTTTTTTCTCTCCTGGCCGCTATACTATTGGGTATACTCTTAAATGTGCTTTTGGTAGGCCACCTAAAAGATGCCATGAGTTCAGATTCCACGGAAATTTCACTGTATTTACCGGCAGGTACTGATTTTGATACCAATTTATACTATTCATTTTCTGATGAATTTAAACCACAAGACAAAATAAATGGAAAGCGAGGAGACAATAATGAGATTAAGTTTAGTTTTCCTAAATCAAACAAAGTTCTGACCAATT
Source organism: uncultured Flavobacteriaceae bacterium (assembly GCA_963697395.1). GTDB lineage: Bacteria > Bacteroidota > Bacteroidia > Flavobacteriales > Flavobacteriaceae > Maribacter. The sequence continues at coordinate 244,031 of CAVONX010000029.1, read as the reverse complement.
TTAGGTTGGATTTTGATAACCACACCCTGCTTAATCTATTTACAATTGATAGTTTGGCCATTAGATACGGTGATGGGTTAACAATGCTGAATCAAGAAGAGGTTTTTAATCATATTATATTGAACAGTGCCGCTATTCAACTGGATAAGAATGAACGAAATCTCGCTTTTAATGCTACAATACGGCCTTTTGACCCCTATATAATATTTGATCCGCTTATTAAAATAATAGTGGATCACCACCCTTTAAAGTGGGCGGCGTTAATGGGGCCATTTCTATTTTTTATACTACTTTATAGTAGAAGGCTAAGTTCTGTTTTAGAATTTGATATCCCTACCTTACTTTTAATCGTTTTTATAGTATGTATTCCGCTAAAAATAGCATGGACAACCTTTGCTACACTTTTACTTTGTGTGTATGGTTTATTTTGCGCTATTCGTGCAAAAAAGTTCGATTTTAAAAACTCAGAGGCTCAACTGTTATTGGCATTCTTTTTGGCACTATTAGTGTTTGGCAGGCCAAATTCTTTAAAGGTTATTGATCATCAAATGGCCTTGTTGCTTTTTTGTGTATTACTCATAACCTCTCGGTTTAATTGGGAAAAAATTACAGGCTTTTATGTCTATTTTATGTTAGTTTTGAACGCTATGCTGGTTACTGCGGGTATTGCACTGTTGTTTTCTTTTCAGGATATTTTTGGTTTATCGGTCTCCGAATATTTTTTACAAATAAAAACCTATAGTGGTAATATGAGAGAATGGCTCTATTACGACCATGCTGTATTCTTTACTTTTTTTGGTCTAGTTGGCCTGTTGTTTTTAAATCCACAATATGGTTTCAATAAGGATGATAAAATTACGATGATAGGTTATCATGTTTTATTGGTCGGCACCATAATTTTAGTAGGAGCAAGAGTTTCCGTATTAATCTACCTTGTTTTTTTGGTCAACATGGTGTTGAAGTTTAGGCCCAAGATTCGTTTATGGATGAATATAATTGTGTTTTTAGGTATTGCCATTGTATTGTTCTACAAAATTGGTAGTATAGATAAAAACCGCTTGGAATTATGGTCCGTTAGTTGGGAAGCAATTAAGGACAAACCGTTATTTGGGCATGGTTTAGGTAGTTCAGATCTTGTACTGCATCAAGAGAGCTATATGCAAAAAGTAAATATCGTTATTCCCGCGATTTTAAACCATTCCCATAACCAGTTTTTGACTTTTTTAATTGAAATTGGTGGTATTGGTTTAAGTTTATTTGCTTTTATCATTGCGCTATATTTAAAACGGCACAAGCGATATAAAAGCATGACCCTAGTTTTATTTATATTTGGACTTTGTTATGTATTTTTAACGGAATCTGTTTTGCAAACATCGAAACCCTTGTTTGTTTTGTGTTTTTTATTTGTAATGATAACAAAATCTCGTGAATTTGAAATTCATAAAGAGTTAGATAGCCAATCATGACCTATAACCTTACTGTTTCCGTAGTATTGTTTAATACCGATGTTGATGAAATATTGAATATTGAGCGCATTATATTTGAATCAAGTTTAAAAACTAAAGTTTTTTTTATTGATAATTCTCCAACGAATAGTTTACAGAATGTTTTGAACTCAAAACAAGATGTACATTATATATACACAGGTAAAAATTTAGGTTTTGGAGCAGGACATAATGTAGCAATTGAAATTGCTAAGGGCATTTCAGAATACCATCTGGTATTAAATGCTGATGTAAATTTTAAGTCAGAAATTTTAGAACATATTTATGGGTATATGAATGAAAATAAAGACGTTGGTCTTCTTGCCCCTAAAATATTGAATCCAGATGGCACAATACAATATTCTGTAAAATTACTTCCTTCGCCTGCAAATTTAATAGTTAGAAGATTCGTCCCTGTTAGTTCAATTCAAAATAAAATGGATTTTAATTATGAATTTCATTTTTTTGATTTTAATAGTGTTATTAATGTGCCTTATGTTATGGGATGTTTTATGTTTATTAACTCCAAAGTTTTTGATAGTGTAAAAGGATTTGATGAACGTTTTTTTATGTATCCTGAAGACATAGATTTAACTAGAAGAATTCACGAGCAATTCAAGACTATTTATTATCCTAATGTTGTAATCACACATAAACACGGCAAAGGTTCATACAAAAGCGGTAAATTGTTGTATTATCATGTTACTTCCATGATAAAATATTTTAATAAATGGGGCTGGTTCTTCGATAGTGGAAGGAAAAAAATTAATAAGAGGATAATGGCTCAATTTAAAGAAATGTAATGAAAAGTATAGCAATAGTTTTTGGTGGTGCTGGGTATATTGGAAGAAATATGGTCTCTGAGTTTATAAATTCAAATATTTTTGATGAATATATAATTTGTGATATTCGAGATTTGATACAATTTGAAGAGGAGGAAAAGGTAAGATATATAAAACTCGATGTAAGAAACCCTATAGAGCTAGAATTGGGTTTAATTGATATAGAGAATTCATGGATTTATAATTTTGCTGCCATACACAGAGAGCCGGGTCATGACTTCAATGAATATTTTGATACAAATATTCCAGGCGCGGACAATGTCACCCAATTTGCTCGAAAAACTGGAATTAAAAATATTTATTTTACCAGCAGTATAGCACCTTATGGCAAATCGTTGGAAAAAACTACGGAGGACACGCCCCTTTATCCTTATACAGGATATGGGATTTCTAAAGCACTTGCGGAAAAGATACATACAATTTGGTTTTACGAGGATTTATCCCGGAAATTAGTAATCGTAAGGCCAAGTGTTGTTTTTGGTCCAACGGATCCGGGTAATGTTTACAGGATGATAAAAGCTTTGAAAAAAGGAACTTTCGTTTTACCTGATGGGGGTAAGGTCATTAAGGCCTATGGATATGTTTATGGTTTAATTGAAAGTATATTGTTCACGATGAAACATAAAGACAGACATATTGTCTACAATTATGCTGAAAGCCCCTTAGTCCCACTAAATGAAATGACAAAAATCGTTAAAAATGAATTTAATTACACAAAACCGGTTCTCAAGGTTCCAGTTAAGTTATTGGTAGTTGTGGCCATATTTATTAGGGCAGGTTCAAAATTAGTGGGTAGAACAACAGATATACATCCAGTAAGAGTTAAGAAAGCTAGTTTTCCTACAAACATCGAACCTAAGTTTTTAATTCAAAATGGCTTTCAATTTAAATATGATTTCAAATCGGCTTTAAAACATTGGAATTCGGTAAGCCCGGAGGATTTTAACGGATAATAAAAACTACATTATAGCGACCTAATCGGATTTATGTTTTTTAAAAGAGGTAGATATTCTGGATTTATTACACCCTTATCCTATATAATAGATTTGTTGGTGGTTAATCTGTTTACTTTTTTTTTACCGATAAATTTTCAGAACCCCATCTTGTTCCATAGTTACATCTCCATGGGTTGGGTGATTTTATCCTTTAAAAATCAATTTTATGTCATATATAGGTACTCTAAGGTGGTTGTAATATTTAGAAAGTTATTCACCCAGTTTTTGTTTTTCTTTCTAATTCTTTACGCTTATATAGGATTTTTTAAGCAGCCATTAATGAGCAGATTGGCATTAGGGAAATATTTTTTGCTTGTTTTTATTGGCATAGCCATTCTAAAGTTCCTTAGCTATATTCTTCTTATGAAGTACAGAAGCCTTTGGCAAGGGAATACAAGAAATGTGGTGGTCATTGGCAAAAGTAAAAAAGCTAATCAACTTATTAGCGTATTTGATGAAAGAAAGGAATTTGGTTACATGTTTAAGAGACAGTTTTCTACTCGTGACAGTAATTTTGATTTAATAAGTTGTTTTCGTTATATCGTAGAGAATAATATCGACGAAATATATTGTTCGGTTTCGGAATTAAGAAATGAGGAAATAGAGGCGTTTATAAACTTTTCTGACAATAATTTAAAAACACTTAAATTTCTACCGGACAATAAGAATATTTTTGCAAAAAAGTTGCAGTTCGATTATTATGACTACCTCCCTATATTATCCCTGAGAGAAATACCTTTGCATAATTCTTTGAATGCTGCTCTAAAAAGAACTTTTGATATTTTATTTTCGCTGGTTATAATCTTCGGATTGTTGTTATGGCTAGGGCCGCTTTTAGCTTTGTTAATTCGGCTGGAATCTAAGGGACCAATATTTTTTATTCAAAAACGAACAGGATTTGATAATAAGGAGTTCCAATGTTTTAAGTTTAGATCCATGGCTATGAACGATTCCGCTGATGCTAAGCAGGCCGGCAAAAACGATATGCGAGTCACTAAAATTGGGAGGTTTATCAGAAAATCAAGCATAGATGAACTGCCGCAGTTTTATAATGTATTGTTTGGGAATATGTCTGTTGTAGGACCAAGACCGCACATGTTAAAACACACGAATGAGTATGCAAGCAGGGTAGATAAATATATGTTAAGACATTTTGTAAAGCCTGGTATAACAGGCTTGGCACAAGTAAAGGGGTATAGAGGCGAGATTGAGCGCGATAGTGATATTCAAAATAGAATTAAGTTTGATATATTTTATGTTGAAAACTGGTCGTTTTTTTTAGACATAAAAATTGTTGTTCAAACAATCGTAAATGCTGTCAATGGAGAGGAAAAGGCATATTAAAAACATGAAAAAAATACTAATAACGGGTGCAGCGGGGTTTTTAGGTTCGCATTTGTGCGATAGGTTCATTAAAGAGGGTTTCCATGTTATTGGCATGGATAACCTTATTACGGGAGACCTAAAAAATATTGCCCACTTGTTTCCGTTGGAGCAGTTTGAGTTTCACCATCACGATGTATGCAATTTTGTACATGTATCAGGCAAGTTGGACTATATTTTGCACTTTGCCTCCCCAGCGAGTCCTATTGATTATTTAAAAATTCCAATACAAACATTAAAGGTAGGTTCTCTGGGAACATTAAATCTTTTGGGATTGGCCAAGGAGAAAAAAGCCCGGATTTTGGTCGCTTCAACTTCAGAGGTTTATGGCGATCCATTGGTACACCCTCAAAACGAAGAGTATTATGGGAATGTGAGTCCAGTTGGACCCAGAGGGGTCTATGATGAGGCGAAACGCTTTATGGAATCGCTTACTATGGCCTACCATCGGTTTCACGGCTTAGAGACCCGTATCGTCCGTATTTTTAATACCTATGGCCCGCGAATGCGCCTTAATGATGGGCGAGTGGTGCCGGCATTTATGGGTCAGGCGTTACGAGGAGAGGATTTAACTGTTTTTGGTGATGGTTCGCAAACTCGGTCTTTTTGTTACATAGATGACCAGGTAGAAGGAATATACCGATTGCTATTTAGTGATTATTCGGATCCGGTGAATATTGGAAATCCACATGAAACAACCATAAAACAGTTTGCAGAAGAAATCATAGCGCTAACAGGGTCAAATCAAAAAATAATATATAGACCATTGCCCAAAGATGACCCTACCCAACGACAGCCGGATATTACCAAGGCGAAGGAAATTTTAGGGTGGGAACCAAAAATAGGACGCTCGGAAGGATTAAAAATCGTATACGATTATTTCAAGTCCCTGTCCAAAGAAGAGTTGCAAAAGAAGGAACACAGAAATTTTAGCACGCCATAGTTGAGTTTAAAATAGGGCAGAGCTTGTTTTTGCCAAAAATTAGAAATAGAAACATGAATATTCTTATCCTAGGTTCAGGAGGTCGTGAACATGCGTTGGCATGGAAACTTCTCCAAAGTCCAAAATTAAATCAACTGTATGTAGCTCCAGGAAACGCCGGAACGGCAAGCATAGCAAAGAATATAACGATTGGTGTAAATGATTTTGTAAAGATAGGGGAGTTTGTTTTGGGTAACAAAATAGATATGGTGGTCGTAGGGCCGGAAGACCCTTTGGTCAATGGGATCCATGACTATTTTCTCGATAATGAAGGTTTGGCAAAGATTCCTGTTATAGGCCCTCAAAAAATGGCGGCTACTTTGGAAGGCAGCAAGGAGTTCGCCAAAGAATTTATGATGCGCCACCAGATACCAACGGCGCGCTATGAAAGTTTCACATCGGACACCTTGAAAAGTGGATACGCCTTTCTGGAAACTTTACATGCTCCCTATGTACTAAAAGCGGATGGTTTGGCAGCAGGAAAGGGTGTCGTGATTTTAAATGACTTGCAGGAAGCCAAAACGGAACTGAAAGCCATGCTTTTAGATGAAAAATTCGGTGCGGCCAGTGCTAAGGTAGTGATAGAGGAATTTTTGGACGGAATAGAACTGAGTGTTTTTGTACTTACCGACGGCACAAATTATAAGGTATTACCCACGGCGAAAGACTATAAGCGCATTGGAGAAGGCGACACAGGGCTCAATACTGGTGGTATGGGGGCAATTTCCCCTGTTCCTTTCGCAGATGAGGCGTTAATGAAGAAGATAGAGCAACAAATAGTAAAACCTACCGTAGAAGGACTTAAAAAGGATAATCTGCCTTACAAGGGCTTTATTTTTATCGGTCTTATAAAAGTGGGAGATGAACCCAAGGTAATCGAGTACAATGTTCGGTTGGGAGATCCTGAGACCGAAGTGGTGCTTCCGCGTATTAAGAATGATTTGGTGGCCTTGTTTCAAGCCGTGGCAAATGGTACTTTGGATACCATTGAACTGGAATTGGACGAACGCACAGCAACTACGGTAATGACGGTTTCCGGTGGATATCCGGGATGCATATGAAAATGGCAAGGAAATTAGTGGATTGGAAGCGATAACCGATTCCCTTGTATTTCATGCGGGAACAACTGTAAAAGAAGGTAAAACGGTAACGAACGGTGGTCGTGTCATAGCTATTACTTCCTTTGGCAAAGATTTTAAATCGGCCTTGGAAATATCCTACAAAAATGTAGAAAAAATTTCGTTCCAGGGCATGAATTATAGGAAGGATATAGGATTCGATCTATAACTAAACTACAGAAAACATAAAAAGCATCGTTTGAAACGAATTTAAGACTCGATTCAAACGATGCTTTCTTTATAAAGCCTGTTCCTTACAAATAGGAATGGGAAGTACTGGATTTATCCTCTTCACCAGAATCATTATATTTTTTCAATTGAAGCATCCAGTATACAAAAGCAACGGAACCGATCAGCATAAATAGCCAGTTGAGGCTATTGGAGAGTGTCCAGCTTTCCATAAATCGTAATAAATCGAACGGAGCAAACAGTACGTTTACAAATAAATCGGCTATACCTTCAAAAAATGACTTCATCTTATTCCTATATTTACAACACAAAAGTATAAAAATCAAAGATGATTTCAAGCATTTTTGGAAAAACAAAACCCATCAACTTTATTATTTTGCTGGGTTTTTTATTTCTTTTTTATTGGACCGTTCAGATTTATCTGTTGGAAATAGATATTTCTACAAACAAAATAGCTCTGGAAATGGGCGTATTGTGCATTCTTTTGTTCAGTATTTTCATAGTAGATTTTATAGTGCAACGGAATAAACTCACAGGTGCAAATTCCTACGCTATTTTATTCTTTACCCTGTTGCTGGTCATCTTTCCCGAGACCATGGGGGATAGTAATGCAGTGCTTTGCAGTTTGTTTCTTTTACTGGCCACCAGGAGGCTTTTAAGTATAAAATCGTTAAACGATATAAAAGCCAAGATTTTTGACGCTACATTATGGATTCTCACTTCCAGCTTGTTTTATGATTGGGCTGCGCTGTTTTTACTATTGGTCATTGTTGCTATATATATTTATGAACCCAAGAGCATAACAAATTGGCTAGTAATATTATCAGCTGGTTTTTCATTTTTTATGGTGACCTACATGGTGTTGATTTTAGCCAATAATTCTAGTTTCTTATGGGAGCACTATAGTTTTGACATTGACTACACCGCTATTTATCCCCCAAAATGGAGTTCCAGTATAAAAGTCAGTCTGTATATTATCGTAAACCTTGCCCTTGCTTTTTGGTCTTTTTTGGCAATGGGAAAGGCTAATACGGGCAAAACCATTACCATAAGGCTGGTAGCATTTTCTTTTGTGATTGGTTTGATCGTAAATTTATTGGTGCTTAACGAAAGTACCTATGCCATTATGATCACCTTTTTTCCTTCCGTAATTTTTATTTGTAATTATATAGAATCCATTAAGCGTCAGAACCTCTTGGAGCTGGTGTTGGTCCTGAGCACTGTGGTTCCTTTACTGGCTTTTCTGGTTAAACTCTGGGTTGGTTAAATAGGATTATATTTGTAAAAACTAGTTTTATGTTCAGTGAACTTGCATTTCAGATTTTTCGGGAGAGTATTGAAAAGTATCATGTTAAGGACGATGTGTACCAAGATTTTACAAACCCTTATGCCAAGGATGGCATAGAGCATTTGTTGTATCGAAAAAACTGGATCGATACCGTGCAGTGGCATTATGAGGACATTATTCGCGACCCTGCCATAGAACCTAGGGCCGCCTTGTCCCTAAAGCGTAAAATCGATGCCAGCAACCAAGATAGAACTGATTTAGTGGAATTTATCGATAGTTATTTCCTAAATAAATACCAGTCGGTAGAAATTAAGGAGGATGCTACCATAAATACCGAAAGTCCCGCATGGGCCATAGATAGGCTCTCCATTTTGGCCCTTAAAATATATCACATGAACGAGGAAGCAACACGTTCCGATGCTTCTCAAGCACATTTGGAAAAGTGCACCGCAAAACTTGGGATATTGTTGGAGCAAAAGAAAGACTTGTCCACCGCAATAGACCGGCTGTTGGAAGATATAGCAGCAGGAAACAAGTACATGAAGGTCTATAAGCAAATGAAGATGTACAATGATGATGAGCTAAATCCTGTGTTAAGGAAAACATCCAAAGCAGTAGCGGGGAGAAGTTATCTTGACTATATCCTGTTTTGAAATTTTGCCATAAGTACGCAGTTTTCATTAGCAGTGGGCAGAAATAATATTCGATATGGCTTAAATTTTGTTTTTTTTAAAAGTTAAATGAATTTTATTCCTGTTGTACAATCTCCAATATTTGAGTTTCTCATTCGTTAATCTATGAAGAGCAGTAACAAACCAAATGGCGTTCCCCCTTCTGGGGCCTAGGGGGCTTTTAGTCATCCGCCTTTCCGCCATGGGCGACGTTGCTATGACCGTTCCTGTTTTAATTGCGCTTACCCAAACCTATCCCCATCTTAAGATTACCGTACTTACCAAACCTTTTTTCGCACCTATTTTTTCCCAAATACCAAATGTTACCGTACACAAAGCCGATGTAAAGAAAAAGCATAAGGGCATACTCGGTATTTGGAAGCTCTACAAGGAGTTAAAATTCATTCAAATTGATGGGGTGGCAGACCTGCACAACGTCTTACGCAGTACTATCTTAAAACAATTTTTTAGATTTAAAGGAATTCCGTTCCTACAAATGGATAAAGCCCGAAAGGAAAAAAGGGCATTGACCGCAGCCAAAGACAAAAAATTTGTGCCCTTGACACCCATGCACACAAGGTATGCGGATGTATTTGCGGAGTTAGGTTTTCCTCTAGTTTTAGATAATTCGCATGTGCTTTCTAAGCCTAAAGTTTCCCTGAGTACTAAAAAGAAGATCGGTTTTCGGGGTTCCCAATATATCGGAATAGCACCCTTTGCAGCTTTTAAAGGAAAGATGTACCCACTTAACCTGATGAAAAAAGTAGTAATGCAACTTAATGCCCTAGGAACCCATCAAATCCTCTTCTTTGGTGGTGGGGCTAACGAGCGGCAACAACTAGAAAGCTGGGAACAGGAATTTACCAATTGTATAAGTATGGTGGGCAAAATGAATTTTGAAGAGGAGCTCTGCATTATTTCCAACCTGTCCCTTATGCTGGCCATGGACAGTGGCAATGCCCATTTATCGGCCATGTACGGGGTGCCTACGATTACTCTATGGGGTGTAACGCACCCGTACGCAGGTTTCTCTCCTTTTGGTCAACCCAAATCCAATGCCCTATTGGCCGATAGACAAAAATATTCCTTGATCCCCACTTCGGTCTACGGTAATGTATATCCCGATGGTTATGAACACGCCATGGAAACCATAGTTCCGGAACAGGTAGTTCAAAAAATAAAGCAGATTTTACTTTCTAACAACCCTATGCCGTAACGGTTTTCGCTTCTATAGATTTAAGATACTGTTTTAACTGTCCCATAAAACGATATTTACGAACGCCCGGTGTTGTTCCAGCCATTAAGGTGCGAACCCCAAAATAGGAACTCATTAAATAGGTAGCTACGGCTTCACAGTCTACATGGCGATCCAAATAGCCATTAAATTTTCCTTTTTGCAAGGTGGTTACCAAATTTACCTCCCAGACCGAAAGAATATCGTTTAAATGCCTCATGACCATTTCGTTTCTGCCATTAAACTCAGACAAAAAATTACTGAGCACGCAGCCAAAGTCCATCTTATTTTGTACCGCTGCCTCCAAGGCGTCTTCAAAACAATTGCTAATCCGGACTACGGGATTATCATGACCTTGGATAGGGTCTATTAGGGTAGCATAAAGCTTGTGCGTCAAATTGGTCTGTATGATCTGCACAAAAAAGTCTTCCTTGGATTCGAAGTGATAATAAAAGGCACCTTTGCTCATAGAAAGCTCTTTTAAAATATCATCTATACTGGTGTTATAGTAACCTTTGGTATAGAATAATTGTAATCCGGTATTCTGCATACGTTGCATGGTGGCCATGCGTTTTAGGTTTTTGTCCATAATTTCACGATTTGGGTTATTAGACCGTTGGGTCTGTACAAAGAACCCTTGTATTGTATTTTGGTTCAGGATATTTGGTTATATGGATATAAATACTCGGTCAAAGTGCACAAGATCGGTGTACTACCTATAATTTGAAACTGGTTACCGACTAAGCGGTCGGTTTAAGTGGTCGGTTCTTTGGTTGAAAAACAGAGCTCTAAGCATTTAAAATGATGTTTTGGTTAAGATTTCAATATATTCTGATGTATATGCCCTTTACTAAAGTCTAACAAACAAATATCAAAATGAATAAAAAATGGAATCCTTGTGTAAACGGTAAACTGTAAATGTTCATGACGCAACCAAATACTGTATGCAGTATCTTATAGGTATAAAACTGAATAATGAGAACGCCTTTTATTTTTGGTGTAGTGCGATTTTTGATGATAAGCGCAGTGTTAGCAATAAAGTGCTCAAAAGAGGATGTTATACTGTATCGTACGATTTAACAGGAATTTGGAAAGTGCAATACTTTATAGATGGTGATGCCAATAAAATTGAAAAATCTGAGGAGAATACATGGCTGGACATTAATAACGGCGATATTGCCATTACGTTTCAAGAACCAAACAGTAAGAGAGAGGGAAAGTTTTCTGGGATAAACGTTTCAAACGGGTACTCCGGAAATTACCAATTAATAGAAAATGATGAAATTTTTATTGGATCCATAACAACAACATTGGTAAATGAACTTGAATGGTCTAGATTGTTTAAAATCTCCAATACCGAAAGATTCGAGGTAAGAAATTATGAACTGATCATGTACCGCACCAACGAACAAGGAAAAATAGTGTTGGAAAGGAATTAGTTTAATTCCAACACATATCTTTCTAGTTGAGCCAGTTTTGATTATGTAATTCAAAATTTGGCAGCCCAAGTAAATTTTCCTCCTTGGTGGGTTAAGGGGCTACCACCCCCTGGCAACTACTCCCGGCCCCAGCGGTACACCCATAACAATGTTGGGAAATAAGAATGTTCCTATCGTTTAATATGTCTTCGTTATAGTCCTTTATGTGCTTTACTTTACTGGCCACTTTTAAGTCCAGCATTTGGTTAAAATCACAATCGTACAGCCATCCGTCCCAACTTATGGAAATGGTATTGGTACACATCACATTTGACACAGCTGCGGGGTTATAGGCTTCCACTAATGCATACATATAATCCTCATAGTTTTCCGAAGCGATCAAATAATCCAAGAAACGGGCTATAGGCAAATTGGTAATAGCAAAAAGGTTATGGAACTGAATACCAAAATCGGCATCCAAGGCCTTTTTAAAATCCTTTTCCATAGCGGCTTGGTCTCCTGGCAAATAGGCACCTGAGGGATTGTAGACCAAATCAAGTCTTAAATCACTTCCTGGCATGCCATAACCACGTTCATTGAGTTCCTGCAAGGCGGTAATCGACTTGTCAAAAACACCATCTCCGCGTTGTTTGTCCGTTTTACCGCGGGTGTAATGCGGCATGGACGAAATCACGTGAACGTTGTGCTTTTTAAAGAAATCCGGCAAATCGTAGTATTTTTTGTTCGCGCGGATAATTGTAAGGTTGGAACGTACTATGAAATCTTTGATTCCCGCTTTGGCAGCTTCTTCCACGAACCACCTAAAATCGGGGTTCATTTCCGGCGCCCCGCCTGTAAGGTCCAAGGTATGCGCTTCCGTGTTTTTAATGACTTCCAAACATTGTTGCATGGTTTCCCTCGTCATAATTTCTTTACGGTCTGGGCCTGCGTCTACATGGCAATGCTCGCATACTTGGTTGCACATATAGCCTACGTTTATTTGTAAAATTTCCAGTTTCTTGGGTCTAAGCGGAAAATGCCCGATTTCCGAAATCTTATCTTTGAAATAGGGGAGTTCCCCATCAGCAAAAATACCTCCGTTTAGGATATCTAGTTGTTTGTTGCTTTGCGCTAGGTCGTTTCCTTTTGCTTTTAATGATTTTGTAGCCATTTGTTCAGTTTTCAGTGGGCAGTATCAATGGGCAGGTTAGGCAGAAACATATTTTCTGACTGCTGCTGTGAACTGCATACTATTCAATTTTTTCTTTTTATTAGCAATTTATTCTACAGACCTGTCAGTTTTCAAAAACCTGATAAGTCTTCGATCAATCTGTTTTGTGTTTTTATGATTTCAAGTTCCAGACTAGAAACTTGTAAAAACAGAAACCTCTAAAATTCCCCCTCGGGGTTATGGTGCTTTTTTACATACTCAACTTATCATACTTGTTCATCATTTGTACCCCGTGTACCAAGGTCGCACCACTTTCAATGGCAGCACCAACATGCACGGCTTCCATCATCTCCTCTTTGGTAATCCCCTTTTGCAAACCGTCCTTGGTGTAGGCGTCTATACAATATGGACATTTAACCACATGGGAAACAGCCAGGGCGATTAGGGACTTTTCCCTAGCACTTAGTGCGCCTTCTTCGAAAACCTTACCATAATAATCAAAGAATTTGGTGCCTAGCTCTTCGCTCCATTCGGTAATCTTTCCAAATTTTCTTAAATCTTTGGGGTCGTAATAGGAATCTGCCATCTTTTTTTGTGTTTTAGTTATTATGTTTTGTAATGAGATGTTGTCTAAAATAATTGGAATACCCTGTCCCATCTTTTCTACTTTGGGAAGGATTTCCATATTGTCCCATATGCCCGATGATAATGTGTCAGCATAGGCTTCGGGCAAGTGGTTTTTGTACATTAATTGTTGTGCCGTGAGATAATCATACTCAAAAGACTGATGGGTATATTTTATTTCACCGTTCTGAATATCTAACAGGAGATACCATACACGCGGAGTCCCATCATTTGCTGGCATACCTATGACCCCTGGGTTTGCCCATACTTTATTGTTTAAGGATTGATGAAAGGGGAGGCCGCAATGCCCTGCGATGATCACTTCGCTGTCCGTTTCCAGAAAACATTGTTGTTTACTTTCTTCTCCGTTTGATGCAAAAATAAACTCAGAGGTATTCCCATAATTTCCATGCACTACGGTAATTTTTTTTCCACCATATTCAAAACCAATGTATTCCGGAAGCTCTGAAATCCACCTCACGGAGTCGCTAGATAAATGCCCTTTGGTAAACGGGAACCAGGTTTTCGAAAAACCGTCACAGCGGCTACCTTCTCTAAAATCGCAACCACAGTCCTCGCTGTCGTTGGCCAGTTGTAGTTCTACATTACCGGCAATGGATAATACGCCCCATTCTCGGAAACGTTGAACGGTTTCTTCTGGCTGCGCACAGTATCCTGTAATGTCTCCCGTGCATATACAGTTTTCTGGCGCAATACCTTCGGTCTCTGTAATGGAAATGAGTTTTTCCAGCGCCTGCAAGTTGCTGTACACGCCACCAAATAAAAGTAGCTTTCCGCTCTTGGAACCAATATGTTTTATTTTGTTGTCCATTTAGGTATAAAATAGAGTGTCATACAACTTAGAATGCCCCAGACATTTATCCAAAGTAAATCGGCATATTTTCCTTGGGTAAATATTAGGGATTTTGGGAACCATTCAAAAACCAATAAAAGTCCGAATAAGACCCCACAAAGTACGCTGAGATGAAAACTGATCTTTAGGTGCTTTTTGCTTCCAAAACAGGAAAATAGGCGTCAATCCTATGACCATAGTTCCGCTTATGGTGGTGGCCGATAGTATTTCGGCATCCAAAAATACGGGAATCGTGCCTAAAACCGCAATTACAGCCATGGACCGGCGCCCTATTTTTAAAGAGTTGCCTCTATTCAAATCTATAGCAATGAGTTTGGCGAAGGACGAAAAAGTAGAATCTAAAGTAGATGCCGCCGAAGTGATCATAATAAAATTTATAACCAATAGTATAACAGTCCCAAAAGCTTTACCCACTTCCACGGCTGCCTGCCCCTGCATCCCTCGCGATTGCGCATAAATCCCGATGATACTGAAAAGTATAATGCAAAGCGCCCCGAGAATACTGGCTCCGAGAAAGCTTTTTAGCGTCACTTTCGGACTGCTAATAAACCCTCTATCCGTCAATACGGGATCGTGAAACGGATAACTGAAGGATTGCAACAGCGCCGCAAAGAGTAGATTCACCCCCATTTCAAAAGACCAAACTCCGGATGAAATGGTTTCTTCCATCGTAAAATCGGTCGAAGGTGCAAATATGACTCCTAAAATAATAATTAGCAAAACAGAGAACAAACCCATTTGCAGTACATCCGTGAAAATACTGCTGCTCATTCCTCCTTTTAGCACGTAAGCTAAGGTCAAGAAGGTAAACACTAAAATGGACCAATAATAAGAAGCTGTCCCTTGAGCCCCAAAATAGGAACCAATGACCATGGTATTGCTCCATACCTCGTTAAATAAGCGAATGGCAACAAGGATGGAGAAGACCGCTACCGCGCCCTTACCAAACTTAGAACTCAAAAAATGGTGTATACTGGTATATTTCCCATGCAAACGCATCCTATAAATGACCAAGCCTGCTACAACAAAAGAGAGATAATACCCAGCATAAGCTACCCCACCAACAATACCAAAATCCAGACCCAAATTCGCCGCATTGGTAATACTCTTGGCAAATATCCAAGAAATAACCAGACTGCCCATCAGCATAAAGGTATTGGGTGCTCTCTTTTTCTGAACCGCTTTAAAAAACTCATTGGTATTTTTAGCCCATGGAGATAGCGCGAACAATATCAAACTAGACATCCCTATTAAACCCCATTGCCAAAGTTGCACTTCTGTCATTTTAATAAATTTTCAGTTGACAGTGTGCGTTAGCTGAACTGCAAACTGTTACTGTGTACTGCCCACTAATCATTCGTCCCACCAAACCTTAACATTAATACTATTCCCATCGGTTTTTTCTGCTGCTTCCTCAAAGTTTGCGGCATTCAAAGCCTCCTCTTCTGCCGGATAGGGCATACGTACCGGAATTAAATCGGCATTTAAGCTTGCGGAAATGGTTCTCAATCTCGGGAATCCCGTACGTCGGTATTCTATCCATCCTTCATAACCATTTATCATATTGGCAATCCATTTTTGAGTGATGATGTTTTCCAAAGGATTACCATTGGTATAGGCACCGGTTGTTGTAAGGTAATCTGTCGGCAGTTCAGTTTGCCAGTAGGCGAATGCCTGTAGTACGCCAGTATTGTAAAGTGTTTGCGCGTCCGAAGGGATTAGACCTTTTTGTGCTGCCTCCGCCAAAAGGAAATGGGTTTCCATACTGGTCATGAAATTGGCGTCCAATTCGCCAGTATTTTCCCTAAAAATGGTACCGGCTAAGGAATAATCTGCCAAAATAGCTGCGTTTTGAGTCGCATCGATCCCATTTAGCAAACCATTAAATTCCTCAACATCGCTATTTCCAAGGGGTCTGAAAAGCGTCGCGATTCGGCCATCGTTTAAATTCGTTAGAATATCCTCCATAGTTTCGGATAGCACAAAATTGTTGAAATCCCCAACTCGAAGTCGCGCCAAACGAAAATTATTGGGTTCGCCATCGGTAAAATCAAACGTGGCATTTTGGCTGTTTTCCTTTATGAAGTTTCCATCAGTAACGATGCCTTGTAATTGCGAGGAAATATCCATTTTATCCGAAATGCGCATCAGGTACTTAATACGCAAGGAGTTGGCAAAACGTATCCATCCGTTTAAATCGCCATCAAAAAGAATGTCACCTTCCAAAGGGATGCTTCCGCTATAGTTTTCTAGGGCTGCTATGCCTTTCTCCAGATTATCCATAATACCACCTGGTCCCATATAAATGGATTCTTGGGAGTCATAGACCGGAGTTACCTTACCACCTGCACCTTTAAACGCCTCGATATAGGGCACATCCCCGAATAAATCGGTCAACGCAGCAGCCATATAGGCTTTCATAATCAATGCCGGACCTTCATATACGCCAAAGGCTGCATTTTCTGAGGAGAGTTCCAGTATAATCTCGTTGTCCCTAAGGTTTTTATAGAAAATAGGCCATGGATTCCCACCTAGCTGTGGCGATTTTAAATTGTGACGGTCAAACAAATTAAAATCCAGAGCCGTGGTGTATTGCCCTAAAAGGTTACCGGCAGTAAAGCCTTCATAACTCATCTGCTCGCCATAGTCATAGATTACTTGGCGCAAGAGCAAACTGGGCTGTATGGTGACTGGTGCGTTTGGATTGGTGTTGATTTCTTGGAAATCTTGGGTGCAGGAGGAGAGAACTATACATACAAAAATGAAATGCAAAAATCTTCTCCCCAACTCTCTTTCAAGGAGAGGGAGTTTTCTTTTAGTTGTAATTGGAAATTTAGTGAAGCTTGCCAATGTAGCCATTATAAGAAAATCTCTTTTTTGGAATAGGATTGAATCAAAACTAGTATCCAGTCTACCTCCTTTGGAAGGGCTAGGAGTGGATTTTTGTCTACCTACTTCTTTCATCATCATTACCTTAAAAATTAAACCCTGCTTTAAAACCAACACTTCTACTGGTCGCGTATGACATGTCTTCCACACCACTAATAAAACCTTGGCCTTGCACAGCCAATTGTTCGGGGTCAAAGTGTGGGTTTTCCGTTAGGGCAAATAGGTTTCTGCCAATAAGGGAGAGACTTAAACTACTGTTTTGATTGAATATATTGAGGTTATCAAACGTATACCCAACTGAAAACTGCCGTAGTTTTAGGAAAGATGCATCGTAAGTGTTGTTTTCCTCGTGGTTGCGGTCGTAAAACTGACGGTAATAACTCTCTGCCGACACCGCAACCGTGTTTGGGGTAAAGACGGGATTTTCCGCTGTTCCGGTATTTACAACACCTTTAGGGACAATGCCTTCTTCAGGTCTAAATACGGTTTCGGCGAGTTGTCCGCCCACGTTTCCTAGCGCTCTGGTCCTTGACACTATGATTCCGCCCTGCCGCCAATCGAACAAGAGGCCTAGATTCCAATTTTTATATTCAAATTGATTATTGAAACCCAACATAAAATCGGGGTTGTAATTACCTAGTTTTTGAAGGTTGTTGTCCGGAATGTAACGGCCTTCATCGGTTAGGATAAAATCGCCATTCTCGTTTTTTAAATATCCGGTGCCGTATAAATCGCCTACGCGCCCACCTTTTTCAGCCTGTAAAAATACCGTTTGGTTTTGACTATCATAGATTCTGGAAAAAGCCAATGTCAATAGACCGTCGTCTTGGGGCAGGTCTTCTACCGTTGCACGGTTGGTGCTGAAATTAATGGTGCTGTTCCATTTAAAAGTGTCAGAAAAAATTGGCGAGATACCTGCAATAATCTCTAGGCCGGTAGCGCGTACTTTACCACCATTGACAACTTGCTGGGTAAAACCTGAGGAAATACCTATGGGCAGGGAAATAATTTGATCTTCGGTAAGGGCGTCGTAGTAAGAAACATCTAAACGCAGTTGATCACCTAAAAATCGTAGGTCTGCCCCAACCTCGAATGAGGAAGTCCGTTCCGGTTGTAGATTGGGATTCGCAATGATATCCTGATTGCTGAATGTAGGTTGACCATTAAAGGGAGTTTGTGCCACAAAGGCTCCTGTTGTTTGGTACGGATTGGTATCATTTCCAACTTGCGCCCAACTAGCCCGAAGCTTGGCAAATGAAACTGCCTGGGGCATATCTATTATTTCCGATACAATAAAACTACCGGAAAAGGAAGGGTAAAAGAATGAAGTATTATCTACTGAAAAAGGTGTTGCCAAGGCGCTCGACCAATCGTTCCTGCCTGTTATATCTAAATACAAAAATTCCTTGTAACCAAACTTCGCAAGTCCGTAAAAACTATTGATACGCTTGTTGGATTCAAATTCAAAAACTTCAATTGGAGAAGCAGCGTTGCTGAGTCTAAAAATTCCGGGTTGTGCTAGTCTGGTGGTCTGTGCTTGCGAAGTAAATGCCGTTTGGTCTAATCTGTTTCCCCCTAAAGAAAGGTCAATCCTCAATTTATTAAACTGATTGGTATAGTTTACTAAAAAATCGGTATTGATCTCCCTAAATGAAACATTGTGTTCCGCAAAGCCCCCATTTGAAAAGCGGTTGGAGCTAAATGCACGGCGCAGTTGGCGCAACTCGCTGGAATAATCCATTCCTGTGCGTATGGTTGCCGTAAGATTTTCTGTAATATTATAAGAAGCGGAAAGGTTTCCGAAAACGCGGTCCCGAGTAAAGGAATTTCGATTCTCGTTCAATATAAAAAAGGGATTGTCGAAAAAAGTATAGTTATAGGAATATTGTTGCACACCTTCCAGACCCGGCTGCCAATAATCGCGTAGACTATCAATGTTTAAGGAACGTGGCCCCCATGCCACAAGGGAATAATTTACATTCTCCGAACCATAGCCATTAGAAGGTCGGTTATCGCTTTGTGAATTGACATAACTAATGGAAGAATTGATACTTAAGTCATCCGTAGGAGAAAAATTTAGCCGCGTACTTATGGTCTGTCGGTCTAGATTAACACCGGGGATGATAGCTTCGCTCCGTAGATCAGTAAAGGACAGTCGGTAATTGCCTGTATCAAAGCCGTTGGAAACAGCGATATTATTGATGAATGTCGTTCCTG
The DNA here is from genome assembly GCA_963697395.1 of uncultured Flavobacteriaceae bacterium. Lineage (GTDB taxonomy): Bacteria > Bacteroidota > Bacteroidia > Flavobacteriales > Flavobacteriaceae > Maribacter. Next base: position 224,652 of record CAVONX010000029.1, on the reverse strand, counting down.
TCTGGTAAAAATCCTTCAAATTATTGGGATTGGAGCGAAAATCGGTAGGACTTATAGGCAAACCGCTGTACAGTGCCGTATCGCCACCACGAATAACGGTACCATCGGGTAGGGTTACTGGACTATCGAATTGTGGAATTTGATTCCCAACATCCAAACGCGGCCCCCAACTATAGGTAATATTATCGCTGGTACCAGCTCCTAGTCCGTCTACAAATTCAAATACGCCGGCCTGTCCTTGTCCGTATTCATTTTGGAAATCGGGTAGGCGAAAGGCAGAATCCATGAAGAAACTGGTGTTGTAGCTAATACCCAGCCCTTGTTGGTGTTTACCACTTTTGGTTTCGATAATAATGACTCCGTTTGCTGCCCGTGTTCCGTAGAGTGCTGCCGCACTGGGTCCTTTAAGAACCGAAACGTCAGCTATATCGTCCGGGTTTACCTCCATGGCGCCGTTACCGAAGTCTATTTCCTGAAAACCTGCTGCGGCCTCGTTGGTAAAGTTAAAGACCGAATTATTGTTGATAGGCACGCCATCTACCATAAATAAAGGGTTATTGTTGGAAAAGGAAGCTTCCCCGCGAATCGTAATTTTTGAGGAAGAACCTACGCCCGTTGCACCTTGATTGATGGTAACACCGGCCAGTTTCCCTGCCAGATTATCCAAAAAATTGACCGATTTCACTTCCGCCACGCCTTGTGCATCCAAACTTTGCACTACATAGCCCAACTCCTTGGTTTCCCTTTTTAAGCCCAAGGCGGTAAGGACGACTTCGTTCAATTGCTCCGAAGACTCTGCAAGCGTTACGTTTAAAGGGGATTTTTTGCCGGTTTCTATGGTTTTGGTTTCATAGCCCAGTACCGAAAACTGTAAAGTTCCCGAAGTATCTGGTACTTCCAAACGGTAGAAGCCCTGTTCGTTGGTAATGGTGCCCTTGTTCGTGCCGGCCAATTGCACATTTACATACGGAATGGCTATGCCGGATGCATCGGTTACGGTGCCGGAAATCAGTTGTTGTGCAAAAACAGTGGTAGCCATGAAAAAGCTCATAGCCCATAGAATATACTTCATGTATTGGTATTGGAGAATTGGATAAATGTCGGGCAGGCCGACCAATTTTCAATAAAACTTAAACAAGAAGTAGTGCGGGAGAACCTTTATTAAAAGGTTTTTGTAGAGATACGTTGGAATTAAGTTTTGTTCGTAAATCCGAAATCTGATGGCTAATCTTTATAAGTGCAGTTAGTATCAATAAAACCGATACCGAAATGGAAGACCTAAAGCCGGAAAACCGTTTCACATCTTCAAAATGATCGATATCACCCAAGATTCGCAAACGGAACAGCTCACAATTTGATTGCGCCAACAATTCTGAAATCCTATTGAACAAGGTCAAACGTTGCCAAGGCAATCGTTTAAAGAGCTCCACGCTAAAATCGTCCTTATGGATTCCCATGAGGTAAAAACCACCATCCAAGGAAGGCCCTAAAACCGTTTTTCCTTGAGTCAATGCGATATGGGCATCTGTCAAATGAGAAGTTCTCAGTTGTGGGCTATCATTGCCAATGGTGATGACGTTTTGGTAGCCTTTTTCAAAAACCTGCAGTATGGCATTTGTAAAACGTTCCCCAAAAGAAGTTCCTTTTTGTTCCTTTTCAGAAATAAGGTAATGAGGCAATCCGGATTTTTTTACTTTGTTAAGGGTGTCTAGCGTAAGGGCTTCAAATAAAACTTCGCCTTTAAGCATAGGTTTATGCATCAATTCCTCAGTGGCGGAATTGGCAAAGACCAGAATGGCAGTTTTAGGATGGGAAGTCAATAGTTTTCTTTTTCTTTTCTACGTAAACTTACGATAAAAAGTATTCGAGGGTTTGGTCGAAGAACCAAAAACTTCTTTACACTTCAATTTGAATGTTTTTGAAGAAACAAACTTTCCGGTCGGTTTTGCAATGTTTTGTAATGGATTGGGAGTTAAAAATCGTTGTTCAAATAAGAATAATTGTCGATGAACGGCAGCATCCCAGAAAAACAAACAGACGATTGCCACTGTAACCGACTGATAAGTCTGTAATTCTTCTTGTAAATGAACCACTCAAAAGGCGCGAATTCCATTAAACCCATTACTTTTGTCCTTTAAATAAGAGTCATGAACCTTGAAACCTTACGGTCAAAATCTATAGGACTGGTCCTCTCCGGCGGTGGGGTGCGCGGTATGGCGCATATTGGTGTCATCAAGGCCATGGAAGAGTTTGGTCTGGAAGCTAAAATAGTGGCCGGTAGTAGTGTAGGTGCATTGGTAGGTGCTCTTTACGCCAATAACAACCCAGTTTTGGATATGATGCGCTTTTTCAAGGAAACCCCTTTGTTCAAATACAATTACTTTGCCGTAGCGAAGCCGGGGCTTATAAACACTGAGCGTTTCATAGATACCTTTAAGGTCTATTTCCCCGAGGATAGCTTTGAAACCTTGCAAAAGAAGCTTTCGGTGGTTGCTACAAACTTAGAACTTGGACAAGAAGAATTTATTTCAAGTGGGGAATTGATAAGACCCTTATTGGCATCCGCTGCATTACCACCCGTTTTTAGCCCTGTAAGTTATAACGGTATGCTGTATGCCGATGGTGGTATTATGAACAACTTTCCTTCCGAACCTATAATGGGGAAAGTCGATTTTGTGATTGGCAGTAATGTATCCATTGTATCCAAACTACAGAAAAAGGACCTGAACAATTCCTTACAATTAACAGGGAGGGTGACCGGCTTGATGATTTACGCCATCAATAGGGAAAAAATAGACAAATGCCACCTGGTCTTTGAGCCCAAAGAACTTGAAAACATTGGTATTTTGGACCGGAAAGGCTTGGAGAAAGCATACTCGCTTGGGTATGAGACTGCTGCCAAACAATTTAAAATCCTTAGTGCTATGCACTAACAACTACCCACTACATACTTTTTTACACATCATCATAATCCACCGTTAAGGTTGCTGTGGTAGGATGCGCTTGGCAGGTTAGAATGAAACCATCTGCAATTTCGCCATCGGTTAGGATTTGGTTTTTGACCATTTCAGCCTTTCCCTCTTTTATCTTGGCAATACAGCTACTGCATACACCGCCTTGGCAAGAGTACGGTGCATCAATATTTTCTTTTAAAACGGCATCTAGCACCAGCATCTTTTTGTCCATAATGATTTCAAACTCTTCATCGTCAACGATAACCTTTAGGGTTGTTTTACCTTCAGCGGCAACGGGCAATTCTTCCTTGATTTCCGATGTGGTGAACAGTTCAAAATGGATTTTGTCTTTTGGCACATCGTTCTCTACTAAAGTGTCCGTAACCAAATGAATCATTTCTTCCGGGCCACAGAGGTAGTAGCCGTCAAATTTGAGATCCTTATGCTTATTCTTTAAAGCATAGTTTATTGTTGCCGTGTCAATACGGCCAAATAATGCCTTTTCTTCCTTTGCCTGACTATTCGTAAAATATACAAAAAACCGATTGGCATAATCTAGTTCCAACTTTACCAAATCCGTATAGAACATGGTCTCTTCATAGGATTTATTGCCGTAAACTAAGACAAAGGTATTTTTAGGATTGCTGTCCAGCACCGTTTTGGCAATACTCATAATTGGTGTAATACCACTACCTGCCGCAAAGGCGGCTATGTTTTGTCTTTCTGATGTTTTAAAGGTAAACCGCCCCTCGGGTGGCATTACGTCCAGGACATCGCCCACTTGAAGTTTTGTGCTGGCATAGTCCGAAAATCCACCACGATCCACTTTCTTAATACCTATTGTAATATCTTTTTTGGTAGGAGCGGAGCTAATGGAATAGGCACGGCGCAATTCGGCGCCCTTTATTTCTTTTTTAATAGTAATATACTGTCCTGCGGTAAAAGCAAAAGTCTGCGCAAGAGCTGCGGGAATATCAAAAGTAACCGCAACGGAACTAGGGGTCAATTTTTTAATGGAGCTTACCGTAAGGGCATGAAAATGAGCCATAATTTATTCTTCTTTTAAATAGAGTGCAAAATTAAGCATTGAAAGAGCGATAAAAAATTGAATCTAAAAAAAAAATGACTTCTTTGTAACAAAACCTATATTTGAATAACCAATAATCCGAACGTTAAAACCAAACAATTATGTTCAAAATCTTTATAGGACTTCAATGGAAATCGTTTTTCCGCTCCGCTGCCTTTGGCAAGAGCCTCGGGCTAAAGATTCTTATGGGATTCTTTGGGGTCATTATGCTGCTCTATTTGGCAGGAGCGGGAACGGGGCTCTATTTTATCTTAAAAAAGATTTTTCCTGGTCAAAGCCCTATGTGGAGCATTAGTCAATATTTTGTGTATTGGGTACTTATTGAGTTGTTCTTGCGCTATTTTATGCAAAAGTTGCCAGTGATGGATATCAAACCTTTCCTAACCACCCCGGTTAAAAAAAGTGCTATTGCACATTATATTCTAGGACGTTCAGGGGTGTCCTTTTATAATCTGTTATCGCTGTTCTTTTTTGTGCCCTTCGCCATAGTCCTATTGTTTCATGACTATCCGGTATTGAATGTTATACTATGGGTGGTGGCTATTTTTGCTATCGTTCTTTGCATCAATTACATCAATCTCTTAATAAACAAGAACGACAAGGCCTTAATTGCCATCGGCAGTGTCATTGTTATCGGCTACGCCTTGGATTACTTTCAGGTGTTCGATGTAAAGGCGTTTTTCGCCCCCATGTTCCATTCCCTATACGCCTATCCGCTGGCGTCATTGGTACCGTTAGCCTTGGCGGCAGGTATCTACTACATGAATTACAATTATTTGCGCACCCAAATTTATTTGGACGCCTCTCTAAAAACCAAGACCAGTACTGCAAATACGAGCGATCTGGCATGGACTAAAAAATTCGGCGAAATGGGACCTTTTTTACAGCTGGACCTTAAAATGATATGGCGCAACAAACGCACCAAGAGCCAAGTATTTATTTCGCTCCTTTTCGTTTTCTACGGATTGATTTTCTACACACAGGATATCTATGCCGATATGATGACGATGAAGGTTTTTCTAGGTGTTTTTATGACGGGTATTTTCCTTAGTAATTTCGGACAATTTATACCTGCTTGGGACAGTAGCTATTACGGAATGATGATGTCCCAAAATATTCCCTTGCGGAAATATCTGGAATCAAAAGCGACCCTAATATCTGTAAGTGTAGTGGCTATGTTTTTCTTGACCATACCCTATGTATACTTCGGTTGGGAAGCTTTGGCCATCAATTTTGCATGTGCCTTGTACAATTTGGGCGTAAATATACCGGCCATTTTATTTTTCGGCTCTTTTAACAAAAAGCGTATAGAACTAGATCAAAGTCCGTTCGGGAACATGCAGGGCACCAGTGCCACCCAGTTCTTGGTTATGTTGCCCGTTTTGGTAGCACCGATTGTTCTTTTCGCAATTTTTTACTACGCCATATCCTTTGAGGCGGCCATTAGTGTACTGTCTGTTTTAGGAGTCGTAGGATTTGCCATGAAGAATTACTTATTAGATCGAATAACAGAACAATACCGAAGAAAAAAATACGGTATGATTGCAGGTTTTAAGGAGAAGGCAAGTTGAATAAATAGTTAAAGGGCAGTAAAGCAATTAACATTCGCAGTAGGCAGTGAACAGTAGAAAGTAAGCAGTAAACAGTAATATCAGAAAAGTAAGCGGTAAACAAGAACCAGAAACTATCGAGCTGAGTGCAGTCGAAGCTCCAAATTTTGACCATGAAACTTTGAAACAGAAACTTTAAAAAAATGATACTAACCGAAAATTTAACCAAACAGTACGGCAAACAGACTGTATTGAACATAGAAAGCTTAGAAATCCCTAAAGGTCAGAGTTTTGGGCTGGTAGGCAATAATGGCGCTGGGAAAACGACATTTTTCAGCCTTTTGCTGGATTTGATACAGCCAACCACCGGCCATATTACGTCCAATGGCGTTCAGGTAAATACAAGCGAAAAGTGGAAACCTTTTACATCTTCCTTTATTGATGAGAGTTTCTTGATAGGCTACTTGACACCGGAGGAATACTTTTATTTTATCGGGGATCTTAGGGGTGCCAATAAAGCCGATGTGGATGCCTTGTTGGCAGATTATCAGGACTTTTTCCATGGCGAAATCTTGGGGCAGAAGAAATACCTACGGGATTTATCAAAGGGAAACCAGAAGAAAGCAGGTATTGTTGCCTCTTTTATCGGAAATCCGGAAGTGATTATTTTGGACGAACCCTTTGCCAATCTAGACCCTACTACACAAATTCGTTTAAAGGGGATTATAAAGGATTTGGCGGCAAAGGACAATGTAACCGTGTTGGTCTCAAGTCACGATCTAATCCACGTTACCGAAGTCTGCGAGCGGATCGTAGTTTTGAACAAGGGCGAGGTGGTTAAGGATATCCAAACATCCACCGAAACGTTAAAGGAGTTGGAGACGTTTTTTGCAGGTTAGAAATTTCTTTTCAAACTATTTAATACAGTTTGTAAACAGCTGTAAAATAATAGTTTGCAATTTTGAACGTTATCGTGAATACAGTTTGCGATGTTATGATGCGATTTACATATGTTAGTTTAGTTGGTATTTTTTTATTTCTATCCTGTTCCACGGATACCAATGAAATAGTAGCAAAGCAAGATTTGGAGTATGAGGCATTTACAAACGTCTCTTACGGAAATGACCCTAAACAGAACTATGACATTTACTTACCTCAAAACCGCACAAAAGACACAAAAGTAGTCTTATTGGTCCACGGCGGCGGTTGGCGTGAGGGGGACAAGTTAGAAATGAACTCTTTTCGCGATTTTTTTAGGGAACAACTTCCGAATGTTGCCATTGTAAACATGAACTATCGTTTGGCAGACGCGAACGACCCGCCACATCCCATGCAAATTAATGATATTACCAAAGTTGTTGAGGACCTAAAAGTTAAGGGGGAAACATATCAAATTGGAACCGACCTAGGTTTTGTAGGGGTTAGTGCAGGCGGACACCTATCGCTCTTATGGTCTTACGCATACGACACCAACAAGCAGGTTAAAATGGTATGCAGCATAGTTGGACCTGCCAACTTGGCCGACGAGGCCTACGCTACTTCAGAAAACCAAGAATTACGAGATTTGATTTTTCAATTCGGAGAGGACATAGACGTTCTTAAAAGTGTGAGTCCATTATATCGGTTAACGGCTAGCGCTCCCCCGACCATTTTGTTCTACGGTGGTCAAGATCCTTTGATACCAAATTCCCAAGGTATGGATCTGAACCAAAAACTGGGTGAATTGGGGGTTGCCCATGAGTTTACGCTTTATCCCAACGGTGGCCATGGTTGGATTGGGCTAGATCTTTTGGATACTTCAGTAAAATTAAAGGCATTTACAGAAAAACACTTGTAACTATTCTTCAAATACTTATTATGTGTAAGCCGCCTTATCTTTGACAAAGGGCACCCATAAACTTTATCGCTTTGGAGTTATAACTGAATTTGAATTTTTTTGGTTTCGGTGAGCTTTTTAATTCACTTTAATTTTGAGCCTTTTTTTAAGGATTGAACTTGACACTCGCGCTTGACAATTGATTTCAAACCGCCCAGTCGGTTTTCAATTTTCATTCTATAATCGAATCTAGCGTTTCTCTGGACAGCAAGTGTAAAACAATCGCTCAAGTACCGTTTTAATCCATTTTATCGGCCACAAAAGAAGTCTTACAGACCGGCAAGTCGGTTAAAATCCGGAAATTGAAATGAAATACCTGCATTTCGTGAAAAAGGAAATCCTCCTTTTATCGATGAACAGTATAATAATATGGTTGTTTTTAAGTTAACCCTACATACGTATACTTATAATTTTGACGCATCAAATTAAATATATTTCGACCCTGCTTTTAGGAGTACTATTGTTCAACGCCTGTTCCACAAAAAAGGACGCTGCATTGAACCGTAACTGGCACGCGTTAAACACCAAGTACAATACCCTGTACAATGGTAATATTGCCTTTGAAGAAGGTCGTGTGGCACTAAACGACAGCTATCGAGATGATTATTGGGAGATTTTGCCCATAGAGCGTTTGGAAGTTTCCGGAGAGGTAAAGCTAGATTCCGAAGACAATAACCCAAATTTCATCCTTGCTGAGGATAAGGCCACAAAGGCCATTCAGAAGCACAGCATGGACATTAAGGACGAGGAGCGCAATCCACAGACAGATGAAGCTTTTCTGCTTCTTGGAAAAGCACGTTATTTTGACGAACGCTATATTCCCGCTTTGGAAGCCTTCAATTATATACTGAACAAATACACGCAGAGCGATAAGCTTAACGAAGCCACCATTTGGAGGGAGAAAACAAATATTAGACTGGAGAACGAGGAGCTCGCGATCAAGAACTTGAAGCGACTCATGAAATACGAGGTTTTAAAGGATCAGGAATATGCTGATGCACGGGCTATGTTGGCACAGGCCTACATTAATCTAAATGTACCGGATACCGCAATTCAACAATTAAAGATTGCATCTTACTATACCAAAGAGAACACGGAAAAGGGTAGGTATTACTATATTATTGGTCAGTTATACAATCAATTGGGGCATAAGGACAGCGCCAATTACGCCTATGACAAGGTAATTGAGCTGAACAGGAAGTCGCCTCGTGTGTACATGATCAATGCCGAGATACAGAAAATAAGGAATACGGTAATTACTCCGGAAAATCAGGAAGAAGTACTGGAATATTTGACTTGGTTGGAGGAAAACAGGGAAAACAGGCCGTTTTTGGATAAGATTTTCAGGCAGGTTGCGGAATTTCACTTGGAGCAAGGTTCGGACAGTTTGGCCGTGGCCTATTTTAACAAATCGCTCCGTGCCACCCAAAACGTTCCAAAATTGAGTGCATTGAATTATGAGAATTTGGCGGAATACAATTTTGACCGAAATGAGTATAAGAACGCAGGTGCCTATTTTGATAGTGTACTGACCAACTTGGACGAAAACTCTAAAAAATACAGGAGCACCAAAAAAAAGCTGGACAATTTGGAGGACGTTATAAAATACGAGGATATTGTGCAATATACGGACAGTATCATCACACTTTATGAGCTACCTGTAGATGACCGCATCGTCTATTTTGAAAATTATATATCCGAGCTGAAAATAGCCCAGGAGAAATCACAGAAAAAGGAAAAGGACAAAATCACTGAGGGTTTTGCCTCCTTTGCCAAAAGTAAGGGCGGCAAGGAAAACAAGGGCAAGTTCTATTTTTACAATATTACCAGCCTTGGTTATGGCCAGAACGAGTTTAAGAACAAATGGGGCAAGAGGGAACTATCCGATGATTGGCGTTGGTCCAATAAAGCGGTGGCTCAAGTTTCTGAAGCTACCGGCGTTTTGACAGCAGCACTTCCTACCGACGTAGAATTAACGGCCGAGGAAAAATTCTCCTTGGATTTCTACATGGATCGCATCCCAACGGAAGCGACCGTTATAGACAGTCTCCGGAGGGAGCGCAATTTTGCCAACTACCAATTGGGATTGATTTACAAGGAAAAATTCAACGAGAATCTATTAGCATCCGGAAAGCTTGAAAATGTGCTGGAATCCGGTCCGGAGGAACGTTTAATATTACCTTCAAAATACAATCTATATAAAATATACGAGGCAGAAGGCAGCCCTTTAATGGCTAACATGAGGGCCGATATTATTGCCAACCATGCAGATTCGCGCTATGCGGAGATTTTACTGAACCCACAAGCGGTTTTGGCAGATGATGCGGACAGTCCGGAGAAGCGCTATGAGGCTTTGTATAAAAAGTATACGGATCAAGAGTTTTTGCAAGTCATTACAGGATCGGAAGAAAACATTAACAGGTTTACCGGGGATGCTATCGTACCCAAGTTTGAAATGTTGAAGGCCAATGCTATTGGCAGGTTACAGGGCTTTGAGGATTTCAGGGAAGCCTTGAACTACGTGGCACTTACCTATCCCAATAATCCGGAGGGAAAAAAGGCCGAACAGATGATCGCCGAACAGTTGCCTAAATTAGAACCAAAGGAATTTTCCCCTGAGACCGATTCCAAGGGCACTTCCAATTGGAAAGTGATGTTCCCTTTTAAACGGAGCGATAACGAAAAGGCGCTAGCACTTATGAAGTTGTTGGAAAAATCCATTGAAGACCTTAAATATAAAAATACCGTTTCCAAGGATATTTATAATTTAGAGGATCAGTTTGTTGTCGTACATGGCTTTAAGTCGCAAGATTTTGCCCTTGGCTATGCAGAGCTTTTAAAAAACAACAAGGATTACCGAGTGGCCGATAAGAATTTCGTAATTTTATCGGAGAACTATAAAATTATACAAGTACATAAGAACTTACAGGACTATCTTAATACGCTTATAACCCCAAAACCCTAAATCCATGTTTTCAGACAAACAAAAACCTAGAACTATGAACGAAGTAGGAGGACAACCCAACAGAATTGAAAAAAACACAAAAATTAAAGGAGATATTATTTCCGAAGCTGATTTCCGTATCGATGGAAAATTGGACGGGAATGTAAAAACCTCAGGTAAAGTGGTCATCGGAAAAGATGGTTATATCCACGGAAAAGTAGAATGTGTAAATGCCGATATAGAAGGAAGCTTTAACGGCGAACTTTTGGTTTCCGATCTATTGTCCCTTAAATCCAGTGCCGTCATAGAAGGTACGGTTTCCGTAAGTAAACTTGCCGTAGAACCTGGAGCTACCTTTAATGCCTCTTGTACAATGAAAGGAAGTGGAAGTACGATGAGTTCGGCAGCAGCAAGTTTCAAAGCTAAAGATGAGCCAGCAAAAGCCTCCTAAGCCAGATAATAAGGGTCTTAGAAACGCAGCAAAATTATCTGGTATTGCCATACAAATGGGGGCCACAATTTATTTGGGTAATCTTCTGGGCGCTTGGTTGGACGGTAAATTCGATAAAACCTTTTGGGAAACCACATGCACCCTTCTCGCTATTTTTTTATCCATGTATTCCGTTATCAAACAGGCGAATCAACTCAATAAATAGGTTTTGATAAAGACAATTTTATCATATGTAATAGTTTTTGGTTTGTTTCTGGGTTGTGGAAGTGCAATTCATTTATTTTGGTTAGGAGAGGAAGGCGATACTTTGATATTTTCCATTATACATGTTTATCTATTTCATGCCATATTCGCGTTACTGCTGTGTATCTTTATTTATAGGCTTTCTAATTCCGTTAAATGGCAGGCACAGTTAGGCTTTCTTTATTTGGGCGCACTAGTTTTTAAATTGGTTTCTTTTTCCGTTATATTCTCGCAATCCTTGTTCGAACAGGAGTTTTTAAGTTTAACGGAACGCTTCTCCCTACTTATTCCAGCCCTTCTTTTTTTAATTCCGGAAGCATACTTTATCTCCAAAATACTAATGAAAATAGACCCTGTTAAGAAATAGGGGAAAAAAAGTAGAAAATTAATTTTTAGTAAGTACCTTTGCGCGACTTTTAGAAAGACATATTTTGAAAGAATCGCAATGAAAAAAGCATCTATTTACCTCATTAAATTTACGGCCGCAACTTTGTTCTTATGCGTGGCAACGGGTTACTCCAATCCAATCTCCGATGAACAGGGACAAGTTGACACCAAGGATGAGATAGACGCATACATAAATCACCATATCAAGGACTCACACGATTTTCATTTATTTTCTTATACAAATGATGCAGGTGAACGCAAACATGTAGGTTTTCCTTTGCCTGTGATAGTTTGGTCAAGTAAGGGTTTGACTACATTTATGTCTTCGTCTTTTCATCATGATGATGATGGAGAAGTAGTCGTTGAAAAAAATGGAGCGCAATTCGTAAAGTTGCATAGTAAAATATACGAATTAAACGAAGGTGCTGAAGAAGTTGTTTTTGATGAAGGCCATCATGCCACCAATGCCAGCAAGTTGTTGGATTTTTCTATTACAAAAAGTGTCGTAGGGGTGCTGTTGGTAGGATTATTAATGTTAGTGGCTTTCTCGTCCTTAGGGCGTCAGTACAAAAACAAAAAAGTACCTACAGGTTTTGGTAGGGTATTGGAGCCGCTTGTACTTTACGTGCGCGATGAGATTTCAAGACCTAATATTGGAGAAAAGCACTACAGAAAATTTACAGGATATCTTTTAACTGTATTCTTTTTTATCTGGATACTTAATTTATTGGGTTTAACCCCGTTAGGCTTCAACGTTACAGGCCAACTGGCAGTAACGGCTTGTCTTGCCATATTCACTTTAATTATTTATACCGTAAGCGGTAATAAAGAGTACTGGATGCACATCTTATGGATGCCAGGTGTACCCATTCTTATTAGACCTGTATTGGCTATTATAGAATTAGCGGGAGCTTTGATTATAAAGCCCTTTTCATTATTGGTGCGTCTTTTCGCAAACATCTCTGCAGGGCATATTGTGGTTATGAGTTTGATCGCGATTATGTTCACACTTAAAGAAACGTTAGGTGTAGCTGGAGCAACTGCCCTATCGTTTATTTTATCCTTCTTTATTACGTTAATTGAAGTTTTGGTGTCCTTTTTACAGGCCTATATTTTCACCATGCTATCGGCGCTATTTATAGGAATGGCGGTTGCGGAACATGACCATGAGCACGAACATGATGCTCACGGACAAAAGGTTGCTGACGCCGAGGATGTTCGTGAAAATTTTATTTAGAGTTTTTTTAATTTAATATAAATTCATTTACTATGTACAACTTAATTGGAGCCGGTTTAATCGTAATCGGAGCAGGTATTGGTCTAGGTCAGATTGGTGGAAAAGCAATGGAAGGTATTGCGCGTCAGCCAGAAGCTACTGGAAAAATCCAGACTGCGATGATTATTATTGCGGCACTTCTAGAAGGTTTGGCTTTTGGTGCCTTGTTCTTGGGGAAATAAGAACAAAAACTAGTAAAGATATTTCCCTGCAACGGTTGGTTGGAGGGAAATGTTTTAAATTAAAAATAAGAAGTAGAATTTATAGTTATGGAAACTTTAATAAACGATTTTTCTCCAGGGTTATTTGTAGTGCAAACGATTCTTTTATTGGGATTGATTTTGTTATTGGTAAAATTTGCTTGGAAACCTATATTGAGTTCATTGAATGAACGAGAGGAAGGTATTGCCAATGCCTTGGAAGCAGCGGAGAACGCACGCAAGGAAATGCAAAACCTGCAGGCGGATAACGATAAACTTTTAAAGGAGGCCAGAGCCGAGCGCGAAGCTATGCTTAAAGAGGCAAGGGAGATAAAGGATAAATTGATTTCCGATTCCAAGGAACAGGCCAAAATAGAAGGCGATAAGATAGTAAAACAGGCACAGGCCGCAATCGAAAGTGAAAAGAAAGCAGCTATGGCAGATATTAAGAGTCAGGTTGCTGAATTATCCGTAGCTATAGCAGAAAAAGTTATAAAGCAAGAACTTTCAAACAAGGACAAGCAATTGAAATTGGTTGACGAGCTTTTGGGCGATATCAAATTGAAGTAAGAAAGCATGAGCGATTCCAGAGCAGCAATACGTTACGCCAAGGCCATTTTGGATTTGGCAGTAGATAAAAAAGCGACAGATGCCGTTGAGAAGGATATGCGTTCTGTTTTGGCTACGATTTCCGAGAGTAAGGAGTTACGGGATATGTTGGCCAGCCCTGTTATAGGAAGCGGAACAAAGAAAAAAGTACTTACCGAAATCTTTAAGGGCAGTCATGCTATTTCGGAAGGTCTAATTGCTATTTTGGTAGATAATAAAAGGATTTCTATCTTAAACGAGGTAGCTCTAAAATATATAATTCTAAACGAGCAGTTAAAAGGGAAAGACGTAGCCTACGTGACCACTGCGGTGCCTATGAACGATGCGCTGGAGAACAAAATCCTAAAACAAGTAGCAAATCTTACTGGTAACCAAGTAACTTTGGAGCATACGGTAGATGAGGGTATCATTGGTGGGTTTATTTTACGTGTTGGGGATTTACAGTACGATGCTAGCATCTCCAATAAATTGAACAATTTAAAGAGAGAATTTACAAATAGTCTATAATAATTATAATAGGCAGTAGCATCTAAGGTCTACGGTCTAATATCTAACGTCTAGTAAAAATGGCAGGAGTTAAAGCCGCTGAGGTATCAGCAATTTTAAAGCAACAATTATCAGGTTTCGATGCGACCGCTACTTTAGATGAAGTAGGAACAGTATTGCAGGTAGGTGATGGTATCGCCAGGGTCTTTGGTTTGGCCAATGTGCAATACGGAGAATTGGTAGAGTTCGAAGGCGGTTTGGAAGGAATCGTGTTGAACTTGGAAGAAGATAACGTGGGTGTAGTGTTGTTGGGCCACTCCAGAGCGATCGGAGAAGGAACAACCGTAAAACGCACACAGCGTATTGCCTCTATTAATGTTGGCGAAGGAATTGTTGGTCGCGTGGTAGACACATTAGGACAGCCAATAGACGGTAAAGGCCCAATTGCTGGCAAAACGTATGAAATGCCCTTGGAGCGTAAAGCACCTGGGGTAATTTTCCGAGAGCCGGTAACAGAACCATTACAGACAGGTATAAAGGCAATCGATGCCATGATTCCTGTGGGTAGAGGACAAAGGGAATTGGTTATTGGTGACCGTCAAACCGGTAAGACCACGGTTTGTATCGATACTATTTTGAACCAAAAGGAATTTTATGACGCTGGTAAACCCGTATATTGTATCTATGTAGCCATTGGCCAAAAAGCCTCTACCGTTGCAGGTATCGCACAGGTGCTGGAGGATAAAGGAGCCTTGGCCTATACGACAATTGTAGCTGCGAATGCATCCGATCCTGCGCCTATGCAGGTATATGCTCCTTTTGCGGGCGCATCTATTGGAGAGTATTTTAGGGATACAGGTCGTCCTGCTCTAATTATTTATGATGATTTATCCAAACAAGCGGTTGCCTATCGCGAGGTTTCCTTGTTGCTAAGAAGACCACCAGGACGCGAGGCGTACCCAGGGGACGTTTTCTACTTACACTCCAGACTATTGGAGCGTGCTGCCAAGGTGATCAACAATGATGAAATTGCCAAGAACATGAACGATCTGCCAGAGGTATTAAAGCCTATGGTTAAAGGTGGCGGTTCTTTAACGGCCTTGCCAATTATTGAAACACAGGCAGGTGACGTATCGGCCTACATACCAACAAACGTAATTTCTATTACGGATGGGCAAATTTTCTTGGAGCAAGATTTGTTCAATCAAGGGGTTCGTCCGGCAATTAACGTGGGTATTTCGGTATCCCGTGTGGGTGGTAACGCACAGATAAAGTCCATGAAAAAAGTGGCAGGTACGTTAAAATTGGACCAAGCGCAGTTCCGTGAACTTGAGGCTTTCGCCAAGTTTGGTTCAGATTTGGATGCCGCTACCTTGAACGTAATTGAAAAGGGACGTAGAAACGTTGAAATACTAAAACAGGCACAAAACGATCCTTTTACGGTTGAAGACCAGGTTGCCATTATCTATGCAGGTTCTAGAAACTTATTACGTAATGTTCCTGTGGATAAAATAAAAGAGTTTGAAAGGGATTATTTAGAATTTTTGAACGCTAAGCATAGAGATGTTCTAGATCAGCTAAAAGCTGGTAAGCTAACAGATGAGGTTACTGATACCTTAACCTCTGTTTGTAAGGAGCTTTCATCTAAGTACGTAGGGTAACAATTAGTAGAAAGTAATTAGTACTTGTTGCTTTTTGCTGACTACTTAATACTGAAAAAATGGCCAATTTAAAGGAAATACGGAATAGGATAACATCGGTTTCTTCGACCATGCAGATAACTAGTGCCATGAAAATGGTGTCTGCCGCTAAATTGAAGAAAGCTCAGGATGCCATTACGGCCATGAGGCCCTATGCAGATAAGTTAACGGAGTTACTTCAAGGGCTAAGTGCAAGTATGGATTCTGATTCCGGAAGTAAATACGCAGACAACAGGGTAGTATCTAAAGTATTAGTTGTAGCCATAACATCCAACAGAGGTCTATGTGGCGCTTTTAATACGAATATCTTAAAACAGTGCACCCACTTGGCAGGAAATATTTATGCGGGCAAGCAGGTAGATTTTATTGCGGTTGGAAAAAAGGCCAACGACTATTTAGGAAAACGCCATAAAGTGATAGAAAATCATAGCGCGGTTTACGAAGATTTGACCTTTGACAACGTAGCCTTGATTGCCGAAAGCTTAATGGAGCAGTTTACGAACGGATCTTATGACAAGATTGAAATCGTATACAACAAATTTAAGAACGCGGCCACGCAACTAGTGATGACCGAGCAGTTTTTACCTATTATTCCTATGCTAGGGTCAGAGAACATAAGCACTGACTATACCTTTGAGCCTTCTAAATTGGAGATTATAGAACAGTTGATTCCTAAATCCTTAAAAACGCAACTCTATAAAGGGATTCGCGATTCATTTGCTAGCGAGCACGGCGCACGTATGACGGCCATGCACAAGGCAACCGATAACGCCACAGAATTACGGAACCAGTTGAAACTTACGTACAACAAAGCAAGACAGGCAGCCATTACCAATGAAATCCTAGAGATTGTTGGAGGCGCTGAGGCTTTAAATAACTAAGACTTTTTTATGCGGATGCTTAAGTACATAGAAGAGTTTTAGTCTTTGTATTTATAAAGTTTGAAATAAAAAAACCTCACCAATTGTGAGGTTTTTTTATGGACAAAATTAAAATTAAAGCTCATTTTTAACCGACTTTTGCAACCGTATGAAAGCAAAGAAAACCGCCTTACTTTTTATATTCATTACTATTCTGGTTGATGTGATCGGAATTGGTATTATCCTACCTATAATTCCTGATTTGATAATGGAGCTCACTGGCGAGGGTACACACATGGCGGTCATCTACGGGATGTGGTTGACAACCGCCTTCGCCGGCATGCAATTTCTATTTTCGCCAGTTTTGGGAGAAATATCGGATCGTTTTGGAAGAAGACCCATTTTATTGATGGCCCTTTTGGGACTGAGCATAGACTACCTCATTCACGCTTGGGCACCAAACATTACCTGGCTGTTTGTTGGCCGGTTTTTGGCCGGGATTACCGGTGCGAGCTTTACAGTAGCCTCCGCATACATTGCGGACATCAGTACAAAACAGGAAAAGGCAAAGAACTTTGGTTTAATTGGTGCCGCATTTGGTTTGGGCTTTATTATTGGTCCGGGCATTGGTGGTTTCTTTGGAGAGATACACATACGCCTACCCTTTTATATCGCCGCAGCGCTCACATTTGCCAACTTTCTGTTTGGGTGGTTCTTTGTGCCGGAATCCTTGGCAGTAGAAAATAGAAGACCGATTAACGTTTTGAAAATGATTCCGGGGGTTTCCTTGGTAAGTTTACGAAATTACAAAGGTGTCTTATTGCTTATTTCCGCTTTCTTTTTGGCCAACTTGGCCGGGCAAGCACTGCCCTCCACATGGTCCTATTACGGTATAGAGCGCTATGATTGGAGCCCTAGGGATATAGGAATTTCCTTAATGGTGGTAGGTCTCTTTGTAGCTATAGCGCAAGGCTTTTTAGTAGGTATAGCGGTTAAGAAGTTTGGTCGTAAAACGGTCGTAATTTCAGGATTTTTGTTGTGGACAGTAGGTATGTTTCTTTTTTCTTTGGCCGAGGAACCATGGATGTTGTATGCCTTTCTAGTTCCCTATGCGCTAGGCGGCGTTGCCGGGCCCACAGTACAAGGTGTTATTTCAAATCAGGTGTCGGAGAAGGAACAGGGAAATTTGCAGGGAGCCATAACCGGATTGGTTAGCGTAACCGCTATTTTGGGTCAGTTACTATTCTCCCCGGTGTTCTATTATTTTATACGCCCAGAGGGAGAAATCTATTTTCCGGGAGCTCCATATGCATTGGCGTCCGTTTTTCTCCTTGTAGCCCTCCTTTTGGCTTCTTTGGCTATGAAAAACCTACAACCAGATAGTGATTAGTCTACCTTGGCCAAAACCATAGATACGTTTACTTTAGTTTTTGGGTTTAATGCCCCAAGGTTGACTTGGTGTTTTTATTGGTCCCGACAGTTGGGGTTGAGCTCTTAATTTTGGAATTGCTCTTTGTTCTGGTTTATTCTGTTCCTTCATATGGCTTGCCCTCGCGATCTTCACGAATATAGAAATAATAAAGACGTCAGTATTTTTGGTTTTATATCTTTACAAAAACCAAAACCAAGTCGGGTATGCGAAATTTCAAATATAGTACGGTACTAATGGCCCTCGTGCTTTTTAGTTGTTCTTCCCAAAAAACGTTCCAGACCCAAATACCTTTTGAACTTGGGAGTGCTTCCTGTCAAGAATATTATGGTGGTAGGGAAGAAAGTGGACGGGGTACATCACTAAGCATCCCTTTGAACATGCAAATGGAGACCGATGTAGAATTGGTCGCTATTTTCTTTAGGGGGAAGGAGGCTTCGGTAA
The DNA here is from genome assembly GCA_963697395.1 of uncultured Flavobacteriaceae bacterium. Lineage (GTDB taxonomy): Bacteria > Bacteroidota > Bacteroidia > Flavobacteriales > Flavobacteriaceae > Maribacter. Next base: position 206,156 of record CAVONX010000029.1, on the reverse strand, counting down.
TTGTAGAAGAAATAGATGGGGTGCGTTACGCAAGGGCGAAGTTCCCAAATGCAAAAGAAAAATCTCCAGAAGCCGCAGATTTAAATCTAGAACTTGCCGAGGCCGTTCTAAGTTATAAAGAGGACGGAAAATTAAAATACACTAAGATTAAAGGTATAAAGCAAAAGCAACCGCTTATTCATAACAGTATACCTAAAAATTAAGGTCTTCAATTCGCTTTCCCCTTAAACTAGGGTCTACTTTCTTGCTTTTAAATCAGTGCATTTATAAAAAATCACCACTTTTTCTTCATTCAATGTAACATTTGTGAAAAAATGTATCTAAAGGAAAAATCCTTAAATAACAGATACAATGAAAGCACTAAAAATCATCCATCTCTTAGTAATTCTTATCACTTCCGTTTACATAAACGCACAAGGCCACCCTTTTGAAGTTCGGGTAGAAGGTAAAGGCCAGCCTATTTTACTTTTTCCGGGTTTTACTTGTACCGCTGATGTTTGGGAAGATACAGTCACCGAACTCTCCAAAAATTACGAGTGCCATGTCTTTACGTTTGCCGGTTTTGGTGATATAGCACCTGTTGAAAAACCATGGTTGCCAAAAATCAAAAAAGGAATAGAGGCCTATGTAAAAGAACAAAACCTAGAAAACCCGATTATTGTTGGTCACAGTTTGGGTGGTACACTGGGTCTTTGGTTAGCCGCAGAATCAGGGCACCCCTATGTTAAAGTTATAGTAGTAGATGCATTGCCTGCCACCGGGGCGCTTATGATACCTGATTTTAAAAGTGAAGCCCTAAGCTATGAAAGCCCTTGGAACAATCAATTACTTGCCATGGACGATACGTCATTTGAAGCTATGGCCGCTGAAATGGCCACGGGAATGGTATTGAACAAAGAAAAACTAGGACAGATCAGAGATTGGATACTACAGGCCGATAGAGAAACCTATGTGTACGGCTACACGGATCTTTTGAAGTTAGATTTAAGGGAGGATATTGGTAAAATCAATATTCCGGTCATTATTTTGGCGGCAGCGCAACCTTATGGTTTGGAAATGGCTAAAAGCACCTACAAAGAACAATACAAGAATTTACGAAATTACGAGATCGAATTTGCATCGGATGCCGCCCACTTCGTAATGTATGATAGTCCAGGATGGTTTCAGGAAAAATTAAACAATAGTTTAAAAGGTCGATGAACAACCTACACGAAAGGTATAAACAGATTTATAATGCCCATTACGCTAAAGTGATGCGCTTATGCCTGGGCTATGTTTCAGGAGACCAAGATCTGGCCAAAGATTTGACCCAAGAGACTTTTATAAAGATTTGGGAAAACTTAGAAAGCTTTAGAAGTGAAAGTAGCATAGGCACTTGGATTTATAGAATAAGTGTAAACACTTGTTTGTCTAGCTTAAGAACTGCAAATAAGGCTCCGAGAAAAATTGCATTTGCCGATGTTCCCGAGACTAGTGAAGAACGCCTAGATGTGGATATGGCAAATCAACTAAGGATGCTTTATGAATGTATCAACAAGCTTTCAGAAACAAACCGAGCTATTATTTTATTAGTGTTGGAAGGTCTTCCGCATAAGGAAATATCCGATATCATCGGAATAAAACATGACGCGCTTAGAACGCGAATACATCGAATTAAAGGTCAATTAACAAAATGTGTGTCCAATGAATAATTTTGAAGAGTTAGTATCAAACTGGAAAAATCAACCTGAAATACAGCCAACGGATAAAGGGTTTCAAGAGGTATTGAACAGATTGCAGAAAATTAAAAACAAACAACGAATTACTAATGTAATTTTGGGCGTTACTGCTGTCATATTGGTCATTTTCTTCTTTTTTATATCAGGATTTAGTAACCAACAAGTCATTTTAGGGATTTCTGTGATGATCGGGAGTCTACTGGTTAGAATTTCACTTGAAGTATTGAGTATTAGGAAACTAAGAAAAATGAACGCGCTATCTAGTAGTACGGATTTTAGAAAAGACTTAATAAAATACTACAAGGAGCGAAAATGGGTCCATTTTTTATGGACACCCCTACTAATTCTTGCCTACGTTATCGGCTTTCTAATACTTTTGCCACTTTTTAAGGCTAATCTGTCTTCTGGATTCTATACCTATATCTTGGTATCCGGCATCGCGTCGTTGATTTTTCTGTCGGTCTTCATCGCTAAACACATTCTAGGCGAAATTGGCAATCTGAAGCGATTAAACGAAGATTGAGTATGCTATGCAAAATTTTAGACCTTGTTACATGTACATTTAGGGGTACCTGAATACTAAAAAAGGGGAAAAAGTAGGCTATTGCCAGGAACTATGAGGAGCGGATAAAACTAACTTTGTTTACAGGGTGTAAATTAGGTACATTTAGAGCTTCAATCCAATATGTTTGAACCCACTTAAAAAACTTTTCAAGCAAACGGCTATTTATGGGCTGGCAACGGTCTTGCCCAGAATGCTCAATGTGCTTTTGGTGCCGATATACACAGGCGTAATGCCTCCCGGAGCATACGGTCAGGTTGTTGTCATATTCGCCTATTTCGCTATTTTCAATGTGTTCTTGGCTTATGGGATGGAAACCGCCTTTTTTAGATTCTATAAAGAAGCAGAACAACGTAAAACAGTTGTAACAACTTCGTTGATTTCTATTGCTGCCACCACACTTACGTTTTTGATAATTGGCCTCTTATTCAAAAACTCTATTTCCGAGTTACTTGAAATTCAACCAAAATACAGTGTTTACGTCTTTGGCATCCTTGCCTTGGACGCATTGGTCATTATCCCATTTGCCTGGTTAAGGGCAAACGAGAAGCCCATGCGTTATGCAATTGTTAAAATAGCTAATGTGGTAATGAATCTTGGTTTTACCGTTTTCTTTTTAGTGCTTTTGCCAGATTTAGTTTCATCAGAGGGAACCGGGGTGTTCAACGCCATGTATACGAAAGATTTTGAAATCTCATATATATTGATAGCCAATCTGATTGCGAGCGGTGTTACTTTTTTATTGATGATAAGGGTTTATATAAGACGCCCATATATATTCGATTTCGATCTTTGGAAAAGAATGATGGGCTACGCCATGCCTGTTATGATCGCTGGAATAGCGTTTACGGTAAATGAGGTTTTGGATAAAATTTTATTGGAAAGGCTATTACCAGATGATATTGCGAGTGCCGAAGTGGGCAAATATGGGGCCTGTATTAAATTGGCCGTTTTTATGACTTTGTTCGCTACTGCTTTTAGAATGGGTATAGAACCTTTCTTTTTTAGTCACTCGGACACCAAAAATCCGCAAAAGGCCTATGCACAGATCACCAACTATTTTGTGGTACTTGGCAGTATTATTTTGTTGGCCGTAGTGGTATTTGCCGATGTCCTAAAAGAACTGTTTGTGAGGGACGAGGCCTATTGGGACGCAATGCCGGTAGTCCCCATTATTTTGTTGGCCAGTTTTTTCTTGGGAATCTACCATAACCTTTCCGTTTGGTACAAGGTTACCGATCGCACAAAATTTGGGGCCTATATTTCTATGATCGGTGCTGTGCTTACCATCATTATCAACTTTGCCCTTATCCAGTATTTTAGTTATATGGCTTCGGCCGTAGCAACACTGGTGGCCTATGGCACTATGATGTTCCTCTCCTTTTATTTTGGACGTATGTATTACCCTATTCCATATAATTTTAGAAAAATTGGTTTTTATTTAGGAGTGTCGATCCTATTTTCGATCCTGTCATTTTATATTTTTGACAGGAATTTGCTCGTTGGTGTCGTTTTGCTGCTCATTTTCCTTGGATTGGTCTATAGAATGGAGGCTGTTAATCTTAAAAAGGTATTTTTAAAATAAGATGAAGATTAGAATAATAAATAAATCGGCACACGAATTGCCCCATTATGAGACAGGGTCTTCGGCTGGAATGGACTTACGGGCCAATCTAACGGAACCCGTTACTTTGGCGCCTTTGGAAAGAACTATCATAAAGACAGGACTTTTTATGGAACTTCCCGAGGGCTACGAAGCACAAGTAAGGCCAAGAAGCGGGTTGGCGGCTAAAAGAGGTATTACGGTCTTGAACGCCCCAGGAACCATTGATGCGGATTATCGGGGAGAGGTAGGCGTTATTTTGGTGAACCTATCTAACGAGTCATTTAAAATAGAAAATGGGGAGCGCATAGCACAATTGGTCATTGCCAAGCACGAACGCGCCCAATGGGAACCGGTAACGGAACTATCCGAAACGGCTAGGGGCGATGGAGGTTTTGGAAGTACCGGGGTAAAGTAAAGTCCCTGTTCCTGTCGTGGAAATTGATATATAGCATGAGAAATAAATGTGTTTTTTCACTATTATTTTTAGGAATATACCTTGTTCCAAGCTATTTCTATGCGCAAGAAACACCAGAAATCAATGTGGAAGAAAGTGCAGAGGTCTTTTTAGAGGAATATTCCGATGCGTTTCAGGAGAATTTTTTTGAAGGGCTCAAACAAAAAGGAATTCAGAACTATGATCGTGCTATCAATTACTTATTGGAATGTAAAAATCTTGAGCCAGAAAACTGGGCAGTTGCCCACGAGTTGGCCAAGGTTTATTTTTTGGACAAGAACTATGTAGAGTCGCAAACTTATGGCATTGCTGCTGTGTCACAGGTGCCTGAGAATTACTGGTATCTAAATACCTTAATGGTCACACTAAAGGAACAAGGAAACGATATTGGAACGGTAGCTGCAGATATTCCTATGGGGAACACAACCTTACAAGAAAACTTGGCAAGGATTTACTTTGTACAAGAAAAGTATGAAAAAGCCCTCGCACTTTTAAAACCACTACAAAAATCCAAGAGCGTAACCGTCTTGGAGCAAAAAATAGAGGATGCCCTGTTAATCAAAGAAATGAATACCAAAACCCTAAAGTTTACGGCAACAGTGGAGAATAGCGGCAATAGTAGCGACATGCAAGCGTATACCGCTAGGATACGTGGTTTGTTGATGATGCCCGTAGATAACGCCTCATTACTACAAGTTTCCGAGGAAGCCTTGGAAAAGTTTCCTGCGCAGCCTTATTTTTACTATGCAAATGGCTTTGCCTTGAATGCAAAGGGGAAACACAGAGAAGCAATTGAAATTCTGGAAACAGCCTTGGACTATATGCTCAGTGATATTTCCTTGGCAAACAAAATTTATACGGAACTGTCCGCCGCATATAACGCAATATCCAATCCTTCCAAGGCAAATATGTACCTTAGTAAGGTAAAACCAGGTTTTTGACTATGGCAAGCAGTTTAATACGCTATGTAAAGGGATGCGTTTATGCACTCCTAGTCCTATTCATAAGTTCTTGTAAGGGTACCAAAGCTGTAACCGATGGCGCTGTAGACATAGGGCTTTCGGCAAAATCGGTCATCAGGTCGCACTACCAGAATAAGACTAATTTTAAGACCTTAGGGGGGAAAGTAAAAATTGACTATAGTAATGGAGATGACTCCCAAAGCTTCACCGTGAGTCTTCGCATGGAAAAGGACAAGGGTATTTGGATGAGTGCACCTTTAGGAATCGTTAAGGCCTACATAACCCCAGATAGAGTATCTTTTTATAACAAACTGCAAAACGAGTATTTTGACGGGGATTTTGCCTACCTAAGCAAGCTCTTGGGCACGGAAGTAGATTTCAATATTGTCCAGAACTTACTTTTAGGCGAGGCCATTTTTGATTTAAGAGATGAAAAGTATACCCTTGGGAACGTAGAAAATACGTACCGACTCACCCCTAAAACAGCAGCGGACTTGTTTAAAGTGCTTTTTGAGATAGAGCCAAAAAACTTTAAAATAGCTAAACAACAGGTGTCCCAACCCCTAAAGGGAAGGCTGCTTCAAATTAATTACAAGAACTACCAAAAGGTAGGTCCAACCGTATGGCCAAATGAAATTTTTATTACAGCTACAGAAGGTACTACTAAAAATACCATAACTTTGGAATATAGGAACTTGGAGCTAAACCAAAGGCTAAACTTTCCATATAATATACCAAATGGTTTCAAAGAGATTATCCTAGAATAATATGGTCCCCAAAACTGTGAATAAGTGTATGTTTATGTTGTTTTTGACCGTCCTGGTTCAGACTACCTATGCCCAGACCACAGAACAAAAGGCCTTGGAGGAGAAGCGTGAAAAACTACAGCAAGAAATACGCGATATCAACCGATTATTATTTGCAGAAAAAAAGGAAAAGGGAACCGTTTTGGATCAAATGGAAGCATTGGACAAAAAAATAACGGTACGCCAACAACTGATACGTGTAACGAACCAGCAGTCCAATCTTTTAAATAAACAAATAAACACCAATATCAGGAATATAGGAAAGTTAAAGGCAGAGCTTCTACAGATAAAGGAAGAGTATGCTAAAATGGTTCAAAAATCGTATCAGAACAAATCAAAACAAAATAGGCTCATGTTCCTGTTGTCCTCGGAAAGTTTTTTCCAGGCATTTAAGAGGCTCCAGTACATGAAGCAGTACACGGACTATAGAAGGGAGCAAGGAGAGCAAATTGTCGCTAAAACAGATGAGTTGGCGCGGTTAAATAGCGACTTGAACGAGGAGCGAAAGGTAAAGGAGGTCTTGTTGGTACAGAACAGGAAAGCCAAGGACGCACTCTTTAGCGAGATCCAGACACAAAAAGCCTTATTGGGAAATATACGCAAAAACGAAACAAAATACGTGAGTGCTATAGAGCAGAAGAGGCGTGAAGCCAGAAAGATAGACCAACAAATAGAAGAGCTAATACGCAGTGCCATTGCGGCATCCAATAAAAAAACAGGAGCAAAGACTACTGTAGTATCAAGCAGTAAATTTTTGCTTACACCCGAAGCAACACTTATAGCGAATAACTTCTCTGCCAATAAAGGTAAATTGATATGGCCCGTAGAAAAAGGCATAAAGAGTCAAGGCTTTGGAATTTACAAGGACCCTATTTATCCCGGTATAAAGCATGAAAGTAATGGGGTTATCATCGCCACGGATTCCGGTGCCAAGGCCAGGGCTATTTTTGAAGGCGAGGTAATTGCCATTTTATCTGTGCCAGGAGGTAACAAAGGGGTACAGATCAAGCACGGAAATTTCATAAGCACGTATTACAATCTAGATCAACTGTATGTCAAGAAGGGAGATCGAGTGACGATAAAAGAGGAGTTGGGCACTATCTACACCAACGCGTCTAACGGACAAACACGACTGAAGTTCTATTTGTATCAGAATACCTCCAAATTGAACCCGGAGGAATGGGTCTATCAATTATAAATTAGTCTACGATGAGCAAGACGATAACAGATTTAAAAGGGGGTTTCACACTTCGTAATGGTGTTACAATGCCTTATTTGGGATTAGGTACCTATCAAGCCGAGAATGAACAGGAAGTGGTAGCTGCCGTAAAAACTGCACTAGATTTTGGCTATCGACATATAGACACCGCGTCTATTTATAAAAATGAAGAAGGAGTAGGAAAAGGAATAAAGGCGAGCCATGTTCCTAGGGAGGACATCTTTGTGGTTTCCAAAGTTTGGAATGCGGACCAAGGCTATGAGAGTACATTGAAATCATTTGAAGACAGTCTGGAGCGCTTACAATTGGATTACTTGGACCTGTTTTTAGTGCATTGGCCGGTAAAAGGCAAATATAAGGAGACTTGGAAAGCGTTGGAGTATTTATATGCAGAGAAAAGAGTACGGGCCATAGGGGTAAGCAATTTTCTGCAACACCATTTAGAAGACCTGATGAACGATGCTACTATTGTTCCCATGGTGAATCAAATGGAATTCCATCCCTACTTGGTACAACAAGACCTTATAGATTTCTGTATTAAAAATACCATACAGTACGAAGCTTGGTCACCCTTCATGGTCGGCAAGGTTTTTAAGCTGGAATTTTGCAACGAGCTTGCTAAAAAGTATAATAAATCCGTTGCCCAAATCATCTTGCGATGGAATCTTCAAAAAGGGGTGGTCACCATTCCAAAGTCGGTTCACGCGGACCGTATCGCTTCCAATGCCGCTATTTTCGACTTTGAGTTGTCCCCTACCGATATGGCTTACCTGGACAGTTTTGATCGGAACGAGCGTACGGGTGCCCATCCCGATAATTTCGATTTCTAACAACATTCAAAGTTAGTCCTTATGCGTAAATGCCCTTGGTTTTTGTGCTTGCTACTGGTGCTCATTTCCTGCGATGTGGGTTATGTGGACAACAAGAGGTTATTTATTACAGGAACTCTTTTAGATGAAGATGAGCTGCCTATTGCCAATGTTTCTGTTTCCATTTTTGTCCCAATTTCAGTCGGGATAAAGGGCGGTATGGGCAGGGAAATTCTGGGAGAAGGGAAGACGAATACCGAAGGGTATTTTGAATTTGTTACCCTCGCTCCTAAGCAAAGCAATACCATAATAGCCGAAATAAATGAGCCCTTTACCGGAGCTTTCAAGCAAGAATTCGGGAGCTTTTCCCTGCAAGGTATTGAGAAACTCGAAGGACAGAACGCTGACATCAGGCTGCAAAATCTTAGACTTCAACGGATAGTGAATACCCGATTTACCATCAGACGGACGAGCAATTTTACGGATTCCATCCTTTATCGCCTACAAATTCCTCCAATAGAAAGGATAAGTTACCTAGATATAGCGCTCATCCCCGAAACTATTCCCGATTTCTTCTTTGCGACGGACACCTTGATGCCTTCCCAAAATGAGGCTAGTGCGGCTATTGGTCCTTTATTGGCTCAGGATACACTTCAATTGGACTATCGCCTAAGTGGCATTCCCAATGCCGAGGTAATCTCAAAAAAATTGGTGTACAACCCTGAAACCGATTCCTATGTGTTTGAGCTATAAACCTTTGTTTTTGGTTATCGGTCTACTTTTTAGCAGCATAACACCCAGTTTGGGACAGGATACTAAAGCTGATAACGAGCAGAACACTCCGGCCTATGTTCAAATCCTTACTTCCACCGTGTTTCCCAATGCCTTGGGCAACAATTTCCTGAGCGAAGCCTATTCTGTTAAAGCCGGCTTCATGGGAGGGCTAGCGATTTTCTTTGACGAACACTATTTTATAGGTTATCAAGGTATTTTTAATTCCTCCGAAGTAGAGAACACCGATTTGGTGGGGTCGTTTGATCGAAGTAAAATCCAGCACCATTACCTCCAAGGAGGATATTCCTTTCTTCCAAAAGAAAGTAAAATTGGAATAACTACCGCAATTGGGCTGGGCTTTGCCCGCTATAAGAATTTTAAAGAGGATACTAAATTTTTAGACACAGGTTTCTCGCTAATGGCCAACACAAATCTAAGCTATCGGTTTTCTTCATTTTTAGGGCTACATGGCGGCGTGCAACTTTCCAATGATCTTATGAACACCAAGACCGCTCCAGAACTAAAATCCTTTTTCAAAAACGCTCACACCCTTTATTTTTCAACGGGAGTTGTTTTTTATTTGGGTGCAAATTAATATTCTATCGTTGCAGCTATATTTTTTTGATCAGTAGATATGGCTTTGGTATGATATACCAATAAATCAAGCAGAACATCTTGCCGCGCAAAAAACACCCATTTGGGTGTTTTTTGCTTGTTGGTATTGTATCAACTTTGGTAAAATTAATCTATAAAATCAAAACCGCCATGGAAAACACACTTATCCTAGAAAAGGAAAATTCAATTGAAGTTGTACATGAAAAAGTAACTACGCCCAAAATACAAAGGGCGAGAACTAATAGAAGCCTAAGCTTATTCTTGCTTTATTGTTCTTTCATAACTATTTGTGGGGCTTTGGTCTTTGCACAGTGGCACCTTTTGGCCCTACTCTTATTTGTTGTGGGCAGTCTCGTTTTTCTTTGGGTTTATATCCTTAGAATCACCGCTAATGTAGAATTGACCATTGATTTTGATGAAGCTCTAGAACAAAAATGGCTGGAGTCGAACTTGTACGACCCCAACACTAGAAACCAATAGTAGAGCTTTAAATCCCCCTTATGTTAAAAAATAAAGATGCTAATAGCGCAATACTTTATTTGGCTATTCACCAGGATGCTACCCTGCAAAGCACTTTGAAAGAACTGCTAGAAATAGATGCATTGTTGTCGCAACCATCGTCAAAACCTACAACGATAAAGGAAAAAAGGTCATTCATACATTTCTTCAAAAAAAACAGATACTAAGTATTACTTTTTATATATCCCTATAAAATACCATAGTTAACATGCAATTACTCTTCAATAGATGGATAATCAGAATCCCTAGAAGGACCCTAGAGGTCCAAAATAGGTTATTTGTTCATTTAGTATGCTTATTTGTGGTGTTCGGAGTTGCAGGTCAAAACACGCCTTTGGATAGCATTGACTTTCAATTGGCGCAAAATCCATCAAAAGAAAAGCAAATAGAGCTACTCTTATTGGCGGCTGAAACCGCAGTCATAGAAGACAGCACGGTCAACAAAGTTTCATCATATACCGCTACCCTTAGGGAAATGGAGGGTTTTGGATCTGATAGTTCCCTTGTAATCAATGCCCTTAAATTGGATGCCCATGCTCATCGGATCATAGGGAATTACAGCAAAAGTATTGAAGGGTTTCTAATTTGCCATGACTATTTTACCCGTGTTTCGGACACTACCAATTTGGCATTTGTTACCAACCAATTAGGTTCTATGTATGTTTTTATTGGGCAAAACGAGAAAGCCCAGTACTATCTTATGCAGTTATATAACATTTATAAAGCAAAAGGTAATAAGCGCATGTTGGCTAGTGCCACTAACGGCCTTGCCATTTTTTACAACAATACCAATCAGCATGAAAAGGCGATTAGGCGCTACGAAGAGGCCTTAAGCATGTTTCAGGAAGTAAAGGACACCTTAGGGCAGGCTAATGTGCATGCCAACCTAGGGATGACCTATGCAGATGAGGGCGATTTTTCAAAAGCAGAGTACCATATAGGCATGCAGGGCAAATTAGATTCGCTGTTGAACACCCAATGGGGCTTAGGATTTTATTTTGATTATCTAGGGTATTTAAGGGAAAAGCAAGGAAGGTATGAAGAGGCATATCAAAATCACCTGCAATCTTTAAAAATCAGGGAGCAACTCTCCAGTCATTACAATATTACGGAAAGTAGAATAAGTTTGGCCAATAACTTGTTAAAACTAGAAAGGTATAATGAAGCTATTGCGGAGGGTAACAAGGTCTTTGATAATTACGAACAACGAAATTCCCTCTACCATCAACAAAGTGCGTACCACATTCTGTCCCAAGGGTATGAAGCCAAAAAAGAAATGGACAAGGCACTGGTCTACCACAAATTATATAAAAAAATTTCAGATTCCATTTTCAACACCGATATGCTTGAAGCGATAACCGAAAAGGATGCCAAGTTTGAGAATGTACAAAAGGAAAGCGAAATAGCACTTTTAAATATTAAAAATGCCAGCTCGCAGAAGATAATATCCCAAAAGAACAGAACCATTATTATGGGCGGCACTGGACTATTTCTAGTGACCTTATTGTGTTTTGGACTATATCTCATTACCAGAAAATACTTAAGGCAACGGCAACGCTTGGCGCTGACCCTTTCCCAAAAGGATATTCTCTTGCGGGAAATTCACCACAGGGTAAAAAACAACCTGCAACTGGTAAGCAGCCTCTTAACGCTTCAAGGCAGAAGTATTGATGATGCTAGTGTGCAACAAGCCATAAACGAAGGTAAGAGCAGAATACGCTCTATGGCACTTATACATCAAGATCTCTATCAAAAGGAAAACCTTACTTCAGTAAGTGCCCAGCATTATTTTAGCAAGTTATGCCAAGAACTATTTGATACCTATAACATATCCAACGATAAAATAAAGCTCACAACAAAAATAGACGATATTCATATTGATGTGGACACCCTGGTTCCCTTAGGGTTGATTACAAATGAAATTATTTCTAATAGCCTTAAATATGCTTTTCCCCAGAACAAAAATGGGCAGCTATGTATCGAGTTGAACGAAAAAATAGACCATTTGGTATTAATTGTAAGTGATGACGGTGTAGGTTACGATCCAAAAGAAATTCCATCGAATTCCTTTGGAAATAGCCTAATAGAATCATTGACAGAACAATTGGAGGGAAAATTATCAATTTCAACCACAAATGGAACAACGATTCGTGTAGAGATTTACGACTATAAAACCACGAACCATGACCATTGACCAAACACGAATTTTGATTGTCGAGGATGAATCGCTTATTGCCGCAGAAATACGCTCTACCTTGCAGTTATTGGGATACCATGTAGTGGGAGTTGTAATGAACGGGGACAGGGCATTGGATGCCATCACTAATTTAAGGCCAAGTCTGATTTTTTTAGACATCAATGTTAAGGGAAGTCAAACAGGAATAGATTTAGCCCATATTATTCGCAAAAGGTATTCCTTGCCTTTTTTGTTTCTAACGGCCTTGTCCGATGCCGAGACTTTGGCAAAAGCTAGGGAAACCATGCCGTATGGATATATTGTAAAACCCTTTAACGAAAATACCCTAAAAGCCAATATAGAAATGGCGCTCTTTAAATATAACAAAGAGCAACAACGGGCTAGCCTATCTAAGGAATATATTGAAAAAAGACATAGGACATCACTTTCAGAAAGGGAATACGGAATTTTAACTGCATTTGCCAAGGGGTCTTCCTATAAAAAAACTGCCGACACCTTATGTATTAGTGTCAATACCGTAAAAACCTATCAAAAGAAATTGTACCAGCGGTTTAATGTGCACAATAAGGCAGCCCTGCTACAGAAACTATTTAATAACCCTTAAAAGGTTGAACTTTTCCTATAGGGCGGGGTTTACATAAACAAAGCCTTGAGTTCGGTAGCTGCATCCGGTTTCATTTTCCCTGCAAGGACCAGGCTTAACTGTTTTCTTCGTAAAGCACCTGCAAAACGTTCCCTTTCCAAGTCGGTTTCTGGGGATAGTTCCGGAACTTCCGTAGGCTTTCCCGTATCGTCTACGGCTACAAAGGTATAAATGGCTTCGTTTGCCTTGGATTTTTCGCCGCTAAAGCGATCCTCCATCCAAACATCAATATAAACCTCCATAGAGGTCTTAAATGAGCGCGAAACTGCCGCCTCTACCGTAACCACACTCCCAACCGGGACGGCTCTATTGAAAGCCACATGGTTTACGGAGGCCGTAACAACAATTCGCCTACTATGTCTTCTAGCGGCGATACTGGCCGCACGGTCCATACGAGCCAAGAGCTCTCCACCAAAAAGGTTGTTTAAGGGGTTGGTCTCGCTGGGGAGTACCATATCGGTCATCGTAGTCCTAGAGGCTGCGGGTGTATGTAATTTCATTAAAAATGATTTTTGCAAAGATACGGGGCAAAAAAGGGATTGGGTACTGGATTTAGAATATTTTGGTCGGAATCCTTCATATTCTATTAGCTATAAAATAGAGTTCCGCAAGTTTGATTAACCAGAAAAACACGTGGAAGTTTTTGGGTTTACGTCAAAAGAGTATTGAATTTTTCAGAAACGGTTGATAAATTATACAACTGAATTGCCCGCAAAGTGAGAGTTCCTCCTTTGGGGGCTAGGGGATCTTACTTTTCCGAAAGCAACCAAGCATCCGAAGATTCGGTTCGCTTAATTTCCCGTAAAGCGGTAAGGGCATCTTGTGGGTCGTCATGGCTAGCGTAAGTAACTACATGCAGGCCATAAGCATTAGTCCCGTAATACGCGGCATCGTATCCTTTTAATCGTAAGGCCATTATTTTTCTGTCCGCATTTGCCTTTATCCTAAAAGCACCTGCTATAATATGATGTTTTCCGACGGCAACGGGCTGTTTGCTTATAGAAATGGCATCCACATTAACCGTGGGTAGTTCCAAAGGGGTCATGTCAAAAAAGGTGGCTTCCTGTATTTGTTTGGTAACCTGGATTTGGGCGTCTTGGCGCGCTACTTGTTCGTGCAGTAGGCTATTGGTATAAAAACGGAACCCAGTAAGTCCGGTAGAAAGTGCCAAAAGAAAAATAGCCGCATATTTTAAATAGGGTCTGAAAGAGCGTGTTTCACGCTGTTCCGGACTTATTATAAACGGGATGCGTTCTTCCAAGGTTATCACTTCTTCCTTTAAAACTTCCCGTGTTACGGGTATGGCATTAAGTTGTGCCAGCCCAAAAGAGGATGTTAGGTAATTCACCTCTAAATAGGGTTGGAATTGAATTTTACCTTCGTTATTTGTCCATAAAAGGCCTATATTTTTTAAGCTCAATTTTTTGCCAGTTGCTAATTGCGATTGCCAGTTTTTCGTTATCCCTTCTATTTGGGAAAGAGCCGTTTCAAAGGAAGTTTTTTCTGCTTCGGCAATATGGGAAACTAAAAGTCCGTCATTGGAAACCAGTTGCCCGTTAAAACCAATGGATTTGGTAGGGGCAAAAAATGTATTGGTGGTTTCGTTAATACGTGCGGATGCCTTTTGTGTAAGGAATGCCCCAAAGGAGGGAACGACCACACAATTGTATCTGTATAATAATTCGCCGATATAGTGTTCTAAAACCATCTGGGGCAAATATCAAAAAAAATAGGGGGTATAAAAACCGTTGCCATAACTTTTTATTAACATTAATATTTGTGGTATTTTGTAGTCTCTAATGATAAATTCCCAACATACTACGGATGAGCTTATTGCAATTTTAAGATTGCAACATGTACCAAATATTGGTGATGTAATAGCAAAAAGATTGATATCACATTGCGGTAGTCCATCGGCAATTTTTGAAACCAAGCGAAACCAGCTCTTACAAATAGATGGTATTGGTACCCATACGATACAGCATTTGTTTGATGCGGAACATCTGGAAGCCGCCGAAAAGGAAGGTGAATATATGAAAGCCAATAAGGTGGAATGGGTCTATTTTAAGGATGCTGATTATCCCAACTATCTTAAGCATTGTATAGACAGCCCCATTCTATTGTTCAAAAAGGGAAATGTCGATTTGGGACAGCGGAAGATAATCAGCGTGGTAGGAACGCGGAATATTACGAGTTACGGGACCGCCTTTTGTGAAAAGTTCATTGCCGATATTGCACCTCTGGATCCGATCATCGTCAGCGGTTTTGCGTATGGCGTAGATATTTGTATACAGCGGGAAGCCATAAAGCAGGGCCTGCAGACCATAGGCTGTTTGGCGCATGGGTTAAATCAGATATACCCAAAAACGCACGCTAAATACCAAGCGGAGGTATGTAGCAACGGTGGATTTTTTTCTGAATTTTGGAGTACAACTAATCCGGAGCGGGAGAACTTTTTAAAACGCAACCGCATTATTGCGGGGATGAGCGAAGCGACTTTAGTGGTAGAATCTGCCGAAAAAGGCGGAAGCTTGGTTACGGCAGATATTGCCAATAGCTACAACAGGGATGTATTCGCCGTTCCAGGACGTACGTCCGACAAATATAGTTTGGGCTGCAACAACCTTATTAAACAGCAAAAAGCCCACATGTTGACCTCCGCGGCCGATTTGATTTATCTCTTGGGATGGGAACTGGAAGAAAAGGAAACAAAGGTGGTCCAAAAACAACTGTTCGTAGATTTGGACGAGGCTGAACAGGGCATTTATACCTATCTGCAGCAAAATGGGAAACAGATGCTGGACAGTATCGCCCTCTCCTGCAAGATTCCAATTTTTAAAGCTTCTTCTACCTTATTGGCTATGGAAATGAAGGGGGTCATACGGCCTTTGCCAGGAAAATTGTTCGAGGCTATTTAGTGTATTGACCGACTAAACGGTCTAAAGGTTAAATATGGTGATCACTCGGATGTCAGTATGGTGCAATTCATCTGGTTTTTGATTTTTTACATCGCTGTTTTTGCATTAGGCCGCTAACGCGTTAAATTTCTTGAACCGACTACCTAGTTTGTATTCCATTTTCTTGGCTGCTACTACAACTTAGTATTCAGTGACTTTTATAAAAACCCTATTCAAAGAATAAATGGTCAATATCAGTTCATATGATTTGTGTATTGGTCCCAAAAGCAGTTAAAACTATGCACTTTAGGGCTTCTCGCTTTCCTCTAAATTTCGAGGGTAGGCAGTTTTTGCATACTTCAACTGAAAACTAATGCATATTGTTTTATTAAATGATTTCCGTACATTATAAAACCTATAGCACTTTAGTCCATAGTCGTTTAGTATTGGAAGTGGTCATTTCCTTCCAGTTAGGAAATGATTGTAAGCTAGGTTTAATTATAATCTTCAGGTTTTACTTAATTTCGCACCTCGATAAACTAAAAAAATGAAGAACTCTATTTTAATACTATCCGCATTCCTTATCGGTTTTGGTAGTTTCGCCCAAAAGAAAAAGGACCTAATCGAGGAAGTAGCACAATTAAGGGCAAAAGCTTCTGAAATGCAGGGGCAATTGAACGAAATGGTAAAAGCCAAAGAACTGAACTTACAGGACAGCTTACAAAGCTTTAGTTATGCATTTGGCACGAGTATAGGTAACAACCTAAAGAGCGTAGGTTTTGATTCGCTATCCTACAACGCCTTTTCCATGGCCTTAAAAGATGCTTTTAATGGTCAAGAAAAGATGCAAGTCCAAGATGCGCAAATGTTAATAAAGTCCACGATTCAAGCAAAACAAGAAGAAATTGCCAAAGCCCAAAGTGCGGAGGGCGAACGTTTCTTGGCAGAAAACGGAAAAAGACCTGAAGTTGTGACTACCACCAGTGGACTGCAATACGAAATTCTTAACAAAGGCGATGGTACCATACCCACTTCATCGGACAAGGTAAGAGTTCATTATACTGGAACGCTCATTAATGGAAAGGTCTTTGATAGCTCTTTAGAGCGTGGCGAGCCTACGACTTTTGGCGTATCACAAGTAATCCAAGGATGGACAGAAGCCCTCCTCCTGATGCCAGTGGGTTCTAAATGGAAGGTTTTTATTCCCCAAGATATTGCTTACGGCCCCAGAGGTGCCGGGGGCGGAATGATTCCACCTTACGCAGCATTGATCTTTGAGATGGAACTATTGGGAATTGAGGAAGCTCCCTAACCGTCAAAAAGGGGAACTAATATGGTCTAAAATTTAATTTGAGTATCATAAAAATGGTTCCAAACTTCATATACTTACGCAACCTGAAAACCCTTGTTCAAAGCAATTGAATTACGGCTAAACAGCTTTTAAATTCCCTTCTTTCGAAGGGACTAGGGGAGTATTAATACCCTAACTTCTCCCGTACCCGATCCAAAACTACATTAGCCACTTTTCTGGCTTTTTCAGCACCTAAAACCAAGGCTTCGTCCACTTCGTTCAAATGGTTCATGTAGTACTCGAACTTTTCGCGTGGCTGCTCAAATTTGTTCCGTATGACTTCATATAGTGCTTGCTTGGCGTGTCCATAGCCATAATTTCCTGACAGGTAATTGGCGCTCATTTCTTCTATCTGCGGCTGGCTTGCCAATATTTTGTAGAGCGCGAATACATTGTCCGTACTGGGGTCTTTTGGGTCTTCCATGGGCGTGCTGTCCGTTTGTATACCCATGATTTGTTTTCGGAGTTGTTTATCAGTCTGGAAAAGGTTTATCAGATTCCCTTTGCTCTTGCTCATTTTGGCGCCATCTGTTCCCGGAACGTACATCGTTTCTTCCTGCACTTTCCCTTCAGGTAATACAAAGGTGTCGCCCAATTGGGCATGAAAGCGGGAAGCTACGTCGCGCGTCATTTCTATGTGTTGCATCTGGTCCTTGCCAACAGGTACAATATTCGCATCGTACAGAAGAATATCTGCTGCCATGAGCATGGGGTAGGTAAAAAGCCCGGCATTCACATCTTCCAACCGGTCGGCTTTATCCTTAAAAGAGTGTGCCAAGGTCAGACGTTGGTAGGGGAAAAAGCAGCTGAGGTACCACGACAGTTCCGCTACTTGAGGAACATCGCTTTGCCTGTAAAAGACCGTTTTTTCTATATCTAGGCCAAAGGCCAGCCAAGTGGCGGCAGTAGCGTAGGTGTTGTTTCGTAATTCCTCCCCATTTTTTATCTGGGTGAGCGAGTGCATATCTGCAATAAACAGAAAGGATTCGTTTTTTGGATCCTGCGCCATTTGTATGGCGGGGATAATGGCACCAAGGATGTTTCCTAAATGCGGGGTTCCTGTGCTTTGGATACCGGTTAAAATTCTAGCCATCTACTTTTTTATAAGTAGGCAAAGGTAAAACAAATAGAAAAATAAGAGCCGAAATCCCTATTTTTGATTCATGCTCAAAATGATGAAACGTATAGGTCATGCCGCGTATCGGGTTTGGTTTTATATCATGGTAGCGATACCCATTCTCCTTTTCCTTCCTTTTTTGGTGTTATTTGCCTCTAAAGAGGCTTGGTATCCCCAATTTTTTTGGCTGGCGCGCAATTTCTGGGCAAAGCCCATTTTATATGGTATGGGATGCCCGCCTAGGGTAACATATGAGCAGCGTTTGGTGCGCCGTCAGAGCTATATGCTGGTGGCCAACCATACCAGTATGTTGGATATTATGCTCATGCTTTATGTAAGTAGGAATCCTTTTGTTTTTGTGGGAAAGAAGGAATTGGTCAACATTCCCTTGTTCGGATTTTTTTACAAGCGTGTCTGTATTTTGGTGGATAGGGAGGATACCCGCAGTAGAACTGGCGTTTATCGTAGGGCCCAAAAAAGGCTGGATCAAGGCCTTAGCATCTGTATTTTCCCCGAAGGAGGCGTGCCAGAGGAGCATATTATTTTGGATACCTTTAAAGATGGTGCCTTTAAAATGGCTATAGCACATAAAATTCCAGTCGTTCCTATGACTTTTTACGATAACAAAAAGCGATTTCCCTTTACCTTCTTTAGTGGTGGCCCGGGTATAAGCCGTGCTAAAGTGCATCCTTTCTTTGAAACGGGCATTTTGGCCCAAGAAGATATGCGAACCCTTAGAGAAGAAGTTAGGGAAACCATACTATCCGAACTAAGCTAGTATTAAAATAGCCCCGAATCAATTCTTATTTCGCCAAAATCTTAAAAGGAGTTTTGATTGGGAATTTACAAAGGGACAAATGCTAATCAAGGGTAACTGGTCCAATCCAAAATTAGCAGCTTGTTAACACTATTCCTTTTTCACTTCGGTTCACGCCACAGATGCAATTTTAAAATTTAAAGCTAAGGCCGCTATAAATCCCCAATGTGTAAGGGTTAAACGTTCCGTCCGTTTGTGAGAACGTATTTAGCTGGTACTTGAAAATCGGTTCAAGGTTAAGTTGAATGTTTCTCGAAAACTTATAGTTCACACCTAGACCAAAGTTGGCGCTGAAATTAAGATTGTTTACGTTATTGGCATCTCCCATTTCGGTCGTTAAGTTTCCAGAGGTCAAGGCCACTGAGTTGTCTATAAGAAAAAGGGAGCTTACGCCGCCAATTACGTTTAGGCCAAATTTAGTGTCTATGAGCGCATAATTTAGTTCTACCGGCACTTCTAAATATCCCAATTGTTGCGACATAACGCCTGCTTTTTCGGCATTTGGCGCTAAAGCATCTAGAGAGTTACTGGTGGATTGTTCAAGAGCACTGCCTCCTGGTTTACTGGATACCACTAAATTTCTTGCGGTAGCCCTATAGTTGATGTTATCTATTTGGCCGTTAGTGGAGGCTGTTGGAGACGCGGAAAAAGCAATATCATTGGTGTCATAACCGAAGTCTAATCGGTGGACTCCAGAACGTATTTTTAGTTTTGGACTTAATTCATATGCGACCGATAGTCCGTAGCTCATGTTTATATTGCCCGATTTGGAATTGGGGACAAAGATGGAGTGTACGGAGGAGCCTTCTCCCATGGCACTAGAATACACAGGTGCTATACTAGGCCCAGCTGACCACTTATTGCTGGACTTTTCTACAATAGCTTCGTTCTGCTGATTATCTATCTCATCGAATATCGATTTTTTAGAGGCCGTATTTAAACTGTCGTTCTTTTGACCCACTGTGTTGGTCGCAACGGCGTTATCCTTAGGAGACGATACTATTTTATCAATCGTATCCGTACGCTCTCCAGACGGTAATGCAGTGCTTGTATTTGGATTAGACTCCTTGGTTTGGGCAATTTCTGTACTCGATTCAACTTCAGAACTAATGATATCCGTAATGGCTTTGTTTTTGGTAGCATTAATGTCTGTTGGAGCCTCTGTGTTTTTTTGTACGAGGCCTTCGGCTGTTTTGTTCCCAATCTGCCCTTTTCTATTGCTTTTTCGGGAATCCATCTCTCTTAACCCATCGGAGGGCTTGGTTTCGTTTTCTTCTGCAGTTGCTATTTGGGTTTCTTCTTTTGCCAAGATATTGTCGTCTTTTTGACCTGTTGCAATTTTTGTGCTGTTTTCTTCTAAAACAGGATCGGTTTTGTCATCAATTGTAACTTCAACGCGCTCTTCTTCAGTTTTGTTAAACTTTAGTTCTTCTTTTGGGTTTTTTGAATGGTCTTCTGTATTCGAATTTGGCTGCTCAACATCTGTTATAATCTGTTCCGTATTATTTTTGACATCAAATGGGTTCACCAGTAAAAGGCCTAGCAATACTGCTGCGGCTATACCACCAAGAGACCACCAAAGCGGCAGTATTCGTTTCTTTTTCTTTTTGTCCAGAGACGCTTCAATAGAAGCCCAGACGCGTTCGTCGGGGGCTTCTTTGAAATCCGATAGGGTATCTCGGAACAGTTCGTCTAATTTTTTCTTGCTCATTTTCTAAGACTTATATTTTTTATATCGATTCAAAACGAATCATAAACAGTTTCCTAACAATGTTGCAATTGTTAGTATGGTTTTAAAAACCTTGGTTTCTATTCTTTCTTTCAAAAGCATCCGCGCCCTTGCCAGGTTTGATTTTGAGGTACCTTCCGATGTGCCCAACAGTTCCCCTATTTCCTTATGGCTGTGACCGTCCAAGACATAGAGGTTAAAAGTGGTTCTGTACTTGTTGGGGAGCTCTCGTATGTAGCTTAACAATGTCTGCACACAAACATCTTTATGGTCTATATCCACGGTAACATCGTCGGCAATATTCTCGTGTGCAAGGTTTAGGGGTTCCTCTTTTCTATATTTCTGTAAGACCGTATTGACGGTAATTTTTTTTATCCAACCCTCAAAAGAGCCTTTAGAAGTATATTGTCCTATTTTATCGTAAATAGTCATAAAACTATCATGAAGACTGTCCTCGGCCTCTGTCTTATTGCGGGAATACTTAAGACAAACACCGTAAAGCACGGCCGAGTATTTATGGTACAGTGCTGCCTGCGCCTTTCGATCGCCTTTTTTGCAATGATGTATGAGCTCTTCTAGACTCACAGAAATGGTTGGCTTATTATGGTTTTAGTTTACAACAGGCACAATGACCTCTAAAAATTGAGGTTCGCCCTCAGTATCCTCTCCTTGATAGAAACGAAAGGTATAGGGCTGGTCATAAATAACGACAAAATTGAAAAAAGCTTGTCCTTCAACAATTTCCGTTGTGCAGGCTTCCACATCTGTTCTGGTAGCACCTACCGCTACGACGTTCCTTATCGTTGTGCCGCCATCGGTTACGTTAAAACGGTCAAAAAAGGTACAACCGTCCGGTAACACATAATCAACCGTTATTCGATAGGTCTCATTTAGTTCAAAAAATTCCGGAAGATCTACTGATTCTGCGCGTAATAGCGAAAAATGGAAATTGGGACTGTCGTCATCCAAAGAACAACCACCTAAAAATATCCCTAAGAACAATAGGAATAAGGACTTTTTAATCATCATAACACTTGTTTTTAGTTTTAAGATGAAAACAGTACACAAAGGTTGCGTGCAAAATTAAAAAAAGTAGCGAATATTGGCTATTTTTTATGAATTGAGGGCTTTTATAGCCTCACGGATCTTACTTTCCAACTCATCAAAAAGTTCTGGGTTGTCCAATAACAAGGCTTTAACGGCATCCCTTCCTTGGCCTAGCTTGGTATCCCCATAACTGAACCAGGAGCCACTCTTTTTAATAATTTCATATTCAACGCCAAGGTCGATGATTTCTCCTACTTTAGAGATACCTTCGCCGTACATGATATCAAATTCTGTGGTTCGGAAAGGAGGAGCTACTTTGTTTTTTACGATTTTAACTCGGGTCTTGTTTCCTTGCACGTTCCCGTCCGTATCTTTTATCTGTGTAGACCTTCTGATATCAATCCTCACGGAAGCATAGAATTTAAGTGCGTTACCACCTGTGGTAGTTTCCGGATTGCCGAACATAACTCCTATTTTTTCGCGTAGTTGATTGATAAAGATAACCGTACAATGTGTTTTACTTATAGACCCAGTTAGTTTTCTAAGGGCCTGTGACATTAAACGGGCATGAAGTCCCATTTTTGAATCGCCCATTTCACCTTCGATTTCACTTTTTGGCGTTAATGCGGCCACAGAATCTATTACTACAATATCTATGGCACCAGAACGTATCAGGTTATCGGCAATTTCTAATCCTTGTTCCCCGTTATCAGGCTGCGAAATAATCAGGTTATCGATATCCACTCCTAATTTTGCGGCATAAAAGCGGTCAAAAGCATGTTCCGCATCAATGAAGGCGGCAATACCTCCATTTTTTTGAGCCTCGGCAATGGCATGCAAGGTCAACGTGGTTTTACCGGAAGATTCCGGACCGTAAATTTCAATGACCCTTCCACGGGGATATCCGCCTACGCCCAAAGCAATATCAAGACCTAATGAACCAGATGGAATAACCTCCACGTCTGCAACAACGCTATCTCCCATTTTCATGACAGCACCTTTACCGTAGGTCTTGTCCATTTTGTCCAAGGTTAATTTCAGGGCTTTTAATTTTGCTTCTTTTTCGGCACTCATAATATATATTTTTTAAGTATTATCAACATCGGTTAAATAAGAAATGTCGAGACTTTGATTAGAACTCCATTTCCAGACCAATTGTCTATATGGCACGGAAATTATTTATGGATTGCTAAATTAGTATTTCTTTTTTTGAAATTATTCATGTGCCGGTATTTTGTTCGGTAATAGGGGGTCTAGGCTGTATACTTGTAAATGTATGCTTTTAACAATAGACTCCGACATAGGCCTTAAAGGCACTGTCCTCGGTGGGGTATTCATTTGAATTTTTGTGTTGAAAACAATTTTCAGTATTGTTTTTGTTCTCCTGTGGAATAAAAAATAAATTATTTATCATATTTACACGCAACCCTTTGTAATAAATTGCATCTAATAAGAAATTGATTTTGTTTCATACTATAAGTTCCGTTGTTTTTTATGGCATCGGACATGCGGTGGCTATATCCTTTTTAATATCCTAAAAATAATGCTATGAAGAGGAAAAAATGGAATAGCCGATAAAGAGTCTTGGGACACCAAGGCTCTTTTTTTGCCCACTATGTTTAAACTCATTGCCTCTTCCTTATTTTTTCAATAAATAGTACCTTTGCCTTTCTAACATATTCTTTTAACTTAAAAATTGGTATAGCATGCAACTGTACAATACGTTAAGTGCAAAGGAAAGGGCGGCTTTAATCGAAGAAGCTGGCAAAGAACGTCTCACGATTTCTTTCTACTCCTATGCACATATTGGGAATCCTTCCTTATTCAGAAACCATTTATTTATAAACTGGGATGCCCTAGAGGTTTTGGGTCGTATTTACGTAGCCCACGAAGGCATAAATGCGCAATTGTCCGTTCCAGCGGAAAATTTCGATGCCTTTAAATCGCATTTGGATAGTATTTCTTTTTTGGAAGGGGTGCGTTTAAATATAGCCATTGAGCAGGACAATATGTCTTTTTTGAAGTTGAAGGTAAAAGTGCGACATAAAATTGTAGCAGACGGACTTAATGATGCCTCCTTTGATGTAACCAATATAGGGGTACACGTAAACGCAATAGAATTTAACGAACTTATAGAAGACCCTGATACAGTCTTGGTAGATATGCGCAACCACTACGAAAGTGAAATAGGCCATTTTAAAAATGCCATTACACCAGATGTAGATACGTTTAGAGATTCCTTGGATATTATAGAAAAAGACCTAGCGGCTCATAAGGAAGATAAAAAACTGGTCATGTACTGCACGGGAGGTATCCGATGCGAAAAGGCGAGTGCATATTACAAACACAAAGGCTTTAAGCAAGTATACCAACTGGAAGGGGGAATCATAGAATACACCAGACAAGTAGAAAAACAGGAATTAGAAAATAAATTCAAAGGTAAGAATTTTGTTTTTGACCATCGCCGTGGAGAACGTATTTCCAATGATGTTATCGCCAGTTGCCACCAATGCGGACAGCCTTGTGATGAACATGTGAATTGCGCCAACGAAGCCTGTCACCTATTATTTATTCAATGTGCCTCTTGTGCGCATAAAATGAACGACTGCTGTTCCGATGCCTGCAAGGAAACCCATGAACTCCCTTTTGAGGAACAAAAAGCCTTGCGAAAGGGAAAAACGGTGAGTAATTTGATATTTAAAAAGGGGCGTTCAAAGGTTTTGAAGTTTAAGAAATAAGAATAAAACTTGCCTTGTGTCATGGTTTTTTTGCTTTGCGCGACATCATGATTTAACTCATAACCCATTAATTTTTAAATCACTCTCTTTTGTTGTGTTTAGATTTCTTAAGGCCAACGTCTCTTTTTCTTAAGGAACTATTATCCTTTACCCCTTTTATAGTAACCAAGACCTTCTACAACCTGCACAACTTTCACTTCACATCAAAAAAATAGTATCTTTACGGTTAAGATTTAATTTTTTACGAACCTTAATCCGAAAAACTACTTGTTTTTTGGAGTCAATATATAAAATATGGGGTGTAGCAGTTGTTCTACCGGTACGGATGGACAACCAAAGGGATGCAAGAATAACGGTACTTGCGGTACGGATGGTTGCAATAAATTAACAGTTTTCGATTGGCTTTCAAATATGGCGCTTCCCAATGGGGAAAGGCCTTTTGATTTTGTAGAAGTCAGGTTTAAAAATAGCAGAAAGGAATTTTTTCAGAATACAGAAAACCTTTCCCTTTCTATTGGCGATATCGTTGCCACCCAAGCTGCGGCTGGTCATGACATTGGTATGGTTACCTTAACCGGAGAACTGGTAAGGGTGCAGATGAAGCGCAAAAAGGAAGATTTTAAAAAGGAAGATTTTCCCAAAGTCTACCGAAAAGCCTCACAAAAAGACATTGATATTTGGCAAAAATGTAGGGATAGGGAAGATGAGATAAAAAAGCGAGCCCGTGAAATCGCTATTATCCTAAAGCTTGAAATGAAGATTTCTGATGTGGAGTTCCAAGGCGATGGCTCCAAAGCCACCTTTTACTATACAGCAGAAGATCGTGTAGATTTTAGGCAGCTTATTAAGGATATGGCCAAAGCTTTTGGCATACGTATAGAAATGCGCCAAATTGGCTATAGGCAGGAGGCACAACGTTTGGGCGGTATCGGTTCTTGTGGTAGGGAATTGTGTTGTTCTACTTGGCTAACGGATTTTAGGTCGGTGAGTACTTCGGCGGCCCGGTATCAACAGTTATCGCTAAACCCCCAAAAATTGGCAGGGCAATGCGGAAAACTCAAATGTTGTCTTAACTATGAATTGGATGTCTATTTAGATGCCTTAAAGGATTTTCCGTCCCAAGAAACAAAACTATTAACCGAAAAGGGATTGGCTTTTTGCCAAAAAAGCGACATTTTTAAGGAACAGTTATGGTTCTCTTATAAAGATGAACCAGCCAATTGGCACATACTGTCCAAAGATCAGGTAAATGAAATTTTGGAGAAAAACAAAAACAAGGAAAAAGTTCCCAGTTTAGAAGCCTATGCGGTAGAGAATGTTGTGGAAGAGAAAGTAGTTTTTGACAATACCGTAGGGCAGGACAGTTTAACCCGTTTTGACAAACCTAAGAGTACTACTAACCGTAATCGGAATAAAAAGAAACGAAACCCCAATAGGAATAACAACACATCCAATACTACCAGCAACACCAAGACCAGTCTCGAAAATTCGGGTAAAGGTAATACCGGTAACAGAAACAAGAACAGAAGAAAGAATAACAACAGAAAAGGAAAGCCGGATAATGCGTAATCTAAGCTGCGTTTTTTTATTTTGTATGGTGGTCACTTCCTGCCGTACGGATGTGGTGAAATCTGAATATAAAAGTGTCGGCGGTTCAGTTTGGAACAAGGATGATGTTAAGGAATTTACCTTTTCCGAAATGGATTCTCTACAAGAATATCAAATGTTCATCAATATACGAAACGACCAAAATTTTCCCTACAGCAATCTTTTTCTGATTGCCTCTCTGAGTACTCCAGAAGGAGAAATCATCCAGGATACCCTAGAATATACCATGGCTTTGCCAGACGGTACTTGGTTAGGAAAGGGCAACGGTAGTCTTAAGGAAAATAAATTATGGTACAAGGAAAACATCGTTTTTCCTACTTCGGGCGTATATACCGTACAGATTTCTCATGCAATGCGTAAAAACGGGACCGTTTCTGGCATTGTAGGTTTGGAAGGCATTACGGATGTGGGTATTGAAATCACAAAAACCAACCCCTAATTTAATGGCAAAGACGGTTAAAAATAACGAACATTCAGATTTTTTTAAGTTCATCAAATGGTTTTGGATACTATTTGTTTCGGGTATTACATTTTTTGCATTGCTTTTTCTCTCGGCATCGTGGGGCTTTTTTGGGGAATTGCCACCGTATGAGTATTTAGAAAATCCACAGACCAACTTGGCCTCCCAAATCGTATCCTCTGACGGTAATCTGTTGGGAAAGTTCTATTTGGACGATAACAGAACCGATATAAAATTCGAAGATTTACCCGAAAACCTCGTTAATACCCTTATCGCTAGTGAGGATATACGTTTTAGGGACCATTCCGGTATAGACGCCAGAGGAACACTTAGGGCAGCTTTCTTTTTAGGAAAAAGGGGAGGAGCGAGTACTATTACGCAACAATTGGCCCGTCAGCTCTTTGTTGGTGTTAGGTCCAGAAACAAGCTGGAGACCATTGGACAAAAACTAAAGGAATGGGTCTTGGCCATTCGTTTGGAACGCAGTTACACCAAAGAGGAAATCATTGCCATGTACCTTAATATTTATGATTTTGGGAACAATGCCGATGGTATCCGCTCTGCATCTCAAATTTATTTTGGAAAAGAACCCAAGGATTTAAAGGTAGAAGAGTCCGCAATGTTGGTCGGAATGCTTCAAAATTCCTCACTCTTTAATCCCTTACGGCGAGAAGAAATAACACTGGACAAAAGGAATATTGTTTTGGGGCAGTTAGCGCGATACGATTATATTACCGAGCAGGAGAAGGATTCCCTTCAGGGCTTAAAAATGGATATCAATTACAATCCTGAAAGCCATAGTGAGGGTTTGGCCACCTACTTTAGAATGTACTTGCAGCGTTTTATGAAGGATTGGATAGACAAAAATCCAAAGCCGGCCATGGAAGGTGATCGCGATAAGTATAACTTATACTTGGATGGTTTAAAGATTTATACCACAATAGATTCTAGAATGCAAAAGAATGCAGAGGAAGCCGTTGCCCAGCACATGGAGCGCCTTCAGGCAGAGTTTTTTGTACAGAATACTAAGGAACGCAATCCAACTACGCCTTTTCTAGATTTGACCATAGAGGAGACAGACCTTATTATGGAGCGGGCCATGAAAACCTCCGAACGTTGGCGTAAAATGAAGGATGCTGGAAAATCCGAAAACGAGATTCGCGAATCCTTTACCAAAAAGACTGAAATGACAGTGTTTGACTGGAAAAGTGACACTAGGGAAAAAGATACCATACTAACACCCTTAGATTCTATTCGGTACTACAAAACCTTTCTAAGGGCATCCATGATGTCTATGGAACCACAATCCGGTCATGTAAAAGCTTGGGTAGGGGGTGTGGATTATAAACATTTTCAATATGACAATGTAATACAAGGGGCAAGGCAAGCAGGTTCTACCTTTAAACCCTTTGTATATGCTGCGGCTTTGGATCAATTACGTTTATCGCCTTGCGAAACCTTGCCCGATACACAATATTGTATAGAAGCAGGCAAACATGGAAATATGGAACCTTGGTGCCCTAAAAATTCCGATGGCAAGTATTCAGGAAAGGACATGACCTTGAAGTTCGCTTTGGCCAATTCGGTGAATACTGTAACAGCACAGCTTATAGATAAGGTAGGGCCAAAATCGGTTGTATCTATTGTAAAGAATTTGGGGATAACAAGAGAAATCCTTGAGGTACCTGCCATAGCCTTGGGAACACCGGAAGTGAACGTGTACGAAATGGTGGGCGCTTATGGTGCCTTTGCCAATCAAGGTGTTTATGTGAAGCCAGTAATGGTTACCCGTATAGAGGACAAAAATGGAACGGTGCTTTACGAGTATGTGCCAGAAACCAAGGATGTGCTTAGCAGGGAAGTTTCCTATGCCATGATTGATTTGATGAAAGGTGTTACCCAAGGAGGTTCCGGCACCAGACTACGGCACAGTGGCAACACGAACAGTTCTGTATATAAGGAAGTTATGACTGGATATCCTTACGAGCTTACCAATCCTATTGCTGGCAAAACTGGAACTACCCAAAACAATAGTGACGGCTGG
This sequence comes from uncultured Flavobacteriaceae bacterium, assembly GCA_963697395.1. GTDB lineage: Bacteria > Bacteroidota > Bacteroidia > Flavobacteriales > Flavobacteriaceae > Maribacter. The sequence goes on along the minus strand of CAVONX010000029.1, from coordinate 177,464 downwards.
TTTATGGGCATGGTGCCCAACTTGGTTACCGGTGTTTGGGTAGGCGGTGAAGAGCGCGCCACGCACTTTAAGAATATTGCATACGGCCAAGGGGCTACTATGGCCTTGCCCATTTGGGGGCTTTATATGAAGAAAAATTATGCAAATGAGGAGCTTGGTGTTTCTCAAGAGGATTTTGAGAAACCCGAAGACATGTCAATAGAGACCGATTGTGCCAAGTTCAACGATTCCCAACGAAAAGATATGGATATAGAGGAAGACCTAGATGATTTGGATTTTTAATAGAGATGAACTAAAAGCTGTTTGTAGTTAATGGATAAACAAAAGACCTCGCCAAATGCGGGGTCTTTTTTTGGGAATACAGTATTATTAACAGTAAATTAGACAGACAATAATAAAATGAATTATGATACGGAAAACGGTAGCTAATGTAACGGAGGCTCTAGCGGGCGTACAGGACGGAATGACGTTTATGCTCGGCGGATTTGGTCTTTGCGGTATCCCGGAGAAGGCTATAGCACAGTTGGTAGATCTAGGAGTAAAGGATATAACGTGTATCTCCAATAATGCAGGGGTAGATGATTTCGGTTTGGGACTTTTATTGCAGAAACGTCAAATAAAAAAAATGATATCTTCCTACGTAGGCGAAAACGATGAATTCGAACGGCAAATGTTAAGTGGTGAATTAGAGGTTGAACTAACCCCACAGGGCACGCTAGCTGAAAAATGCCGGGCCGCCCAAGGTGGTTTCCCTGCATTTTATACACCCGCAGGTTATGGTACCGAAGTAGCCGAAGGGAAAGAAACAAGGGAATTTAATGGCAAGATGTATGTATTGGAAAAGGCGTACAAAGCAGATTTTGCCTTCGTAAAAGCTTGGAAAGGAGATGAGGCCGGTAATCTTATTTTTAAGGGCACGGCAAGAAACTTTAACCCTGCCATGTGTGGGGCGGCAACCATAACCGTAGCAGAGGTGGAGGAATTGTTGCCCGCAGGTAGTTTAGATCCTAATCAAGTGCATATTCCCGGAATATTCGTACAGCGCATATTTCAAGGCGAAACCTATGAAAAGAGAATTGAACAACGAACTGTAAGAAAAAGAAACTAAGCCATGTTGGATAAAAACGGAATTGCAAAACGTATTGCACAGGAAGTACAGGATGGGTTTTATGTAAACTTGGGCATAGGAATACCCACATTGGTGGCCAATTTTGTGCGGGATGATATAGATGTAGAATTCCAAAGCGAAAATGGCGTTTTGGGCATGGGTCCTTTTCCTTTTGAAGGCGAGGAGGATGCAGATATCATAAACGCAGGAAAGCAAACAATTACCACCTTGCCAGGGGCCTCGTTTTTTGATTCTGCCCTAAGTTTTGGTATGATTCGGGGAAAACATGTAGACTTGACTATTTTGGGCGCTATGGAAGTTTCCCAGAACGGGGACATCGCCAATTGGAAAATTCCGGGTAAAATGGTAAAAGGTATGGGCGGAGCCATGGATTTGGTGGCTTCGGCCGAGCAAATTATCGTTGCCATGATGCACACCAACAGGGAAGGGGAATCCAAACTGCTAAAACAATGTACGCTGCCCTTAACAGGTGTCGGGTGCGTAAAAAAAATTGTGACCAACCTTGCCGTTTTGGAAATAACACCTAAAGGATTCCTTTTATTGGAAAGAGCGCCCGGTATTTCTGTAGAGGAGATAGAAGCTGCTACGGAAGGAAATCTTATCGTTAAGGGCATAGTGCCAGAGATGCAACTATGGTAGACAAGGTATGCGTTTTATCGACAAAAAGTGACATTTGATTTTTTTCACAACATTTTTGGATGGGTTGGCAACAATAATATGGTTTTCAAAAGCGTTAGCTGCTATATTTATAGTATTGAAACTAGAATATGCCCCAAGTAAAAACATAAACTTAACCTAAAAAGAAGCCTATGTCACCACAAGAAACAGTACAAGTATACCACAATGATTTTTTTAGCGGTATCATTAGATTGACCAAAAAATTATTTATGCTTTAGAATTCTTTTAAAAAAGAATCCAAAAAGAGCGACCTCCCCAAGTCGCTCTTTTTTGTACCTACTTTTTTGCACTGTTCCATTTTGGTATCTAGACGGCAAATCGAATATATAGATTGGAAAAATTATATCTTTAGGCGGTGGAGTTAGATTTTAAACAATGTAGTGAGCGTGATGTTGATGTACTCTTAGTACTTTCAAAAAATACGTTTACACAGGCTTTTGAGAAGTATAATAATCCGGAAGATTTTAAGGCATATCTTAGTACTGCCTTTACTGGCCAAACCTTGCTTGCCCAGTTGCGAAATCCCAATAGTTTTTTCTATTTTGTGTATCTGGGCAATCAGGCGATAGGATATATGAAGCTGAATCAAAAACAGGCGCAAACTGATTTAATTTCAGATGATGGGATGGAGTTGGAACGCATTTACTTCTTGGAGGAATTTCAAGGTCGGGGATTTGGTGCTAGCGTCTTACGAAAAGTAACGGAGGTAGCTATTAGCCTTCAAAAAAAGTTCATTTGGCTCGGGGTTTGGGAGAAAAATACAAGAGCTATCGTATTTTATGAGCGCTACGGATTTAAAAAATTCGGAACACATCCGTATTACATAGGAACCGACAAGCAGACTGATCTTTTAATGCGGTTGGAACTTTGTGAAAGCTAAAAATATCGGATAGATTTCTTTCTATAAACTACACAAAATACCTAAGGCGCGTTCCAACGTTTCTTCTTTCTTTGCAAAACAAAACCGTAGTACATGATCATCTCTACCATTTAGATTAAAGGAGGAGATGGGAATACTTGCTAATTTTTTTTCGACTATCAATCTTTTTGCGAAAACGTCATCCCGCTCATCTGTGATAGTGCTGTAATCCAAAAGTTGAAAGTAGGTGCCCTCCGAAGGTTTCCATTTGAACTTGGACCCTGAAAGTCCGTCTAAGAAATAATCTCTTTTTTGTTGATAAAATGCGTTGAGGTCTAAATAGTGGTTTTCATCCTTTAGGTATTGGGCCATAGCCCTTTGCACGGGATGATCTACACAAAACACTGCAAATTGATGCACTTTTCGAAATTCCTCCATAAGATGTTTCGGAGCTGCACAGTAACCCATTTTCCAACCGGTAACGTGGAAAGTCTTTCCAAAGGAAGCGCAGATAAAACTTCTATTTGCTAAGTCTGGATAGCGGCAAGCACTTTCATGGGCTCTTCCGTCGAAGACAATATGCTCGTATACTTCATCGCTAAGTAAAATAATATTGGTAGGTCTTAGAATGGCTTGGAGCCGATGCATATCTTCCTTGGAAAGCATACGCCCCGTTGGATTATGTGGTGTATTTAAGATAATCATTTTGGTTTTTGATGTAATCAATGTTTGGAAAACCTCCCAGTGTATGGTGTAGTCCGGAGTTGGTAACTGCAAATACACTGGAACGCCGCCGTTTAGCAAGATAGCAGGCTCGTAACAATCATACGCCGGTTTTATGACGACAACTTCGTCACCTACATTTACAAAGGCCGTAATCGCCGTAAAAATGGCTTGGGTAGCACCAACGGTAACGGTTATTTCTGTTTCAGGATGATACTCGTAACCGTGTGTTTTTAAAATTTTTTCTGAAATGGCTTCCCTAAGTCCGAAATAGCCCTGCATCGGGGCGTATTGGTTATATCCATTTTGCATGGCCTTTGAAACGAGATCTATGAGCTTTGGATCGGAGTCAAAATTAGGAAAGCCTTGGGAGAGGTCTATGGCCTCGTGTTTTCGGGCCAAATTCCCAACAGTGGTAAATATAGTTGTTTGTATATGGGGCAGTTTTGAGGTATGCTGCATGGCTGAAATCAATTTGTCTTAAAGGTAGTTTAGTTCGTTTGATTTTCTAAATGAATGACAACCTCGTTTAGACAGGTTTCCAAATGCCTTTTTATCTCGGTCTCCCAAAATCGGAATACGGTATACCCCAAATCGACAAGTGCTTGGTTCACTTCTTTATCCCGTTGTATATTGCGTTCTATTTTAGCGATCCAAAATTCTCTATTGGTCTTTACTTTAGGTTTTCGCTCTGCCCAATTGTGGCCATGCCAATATTCACCATCTATAAAAACAACAGTTTTATATTTTTTAAGAACGATGTCCGGTTTACCTATGAGTTTTTTATAATCTATTCTATAGCGGTATCCGGCGGAATATAGGGCTTTTCTAAAAGCGAGTTCAGGTTTGGTATTTTTACCCCTTATTTTGCCCATAATTTTGGAGCGCTGGGGTGTAGTATAGAATCCGGATGCCTCGTTGAAGCGGGGGACGATTATGCGTTCTTCTGGATATTCGTTCGGCATGTATTAAAAATAGAAAATCCCACACGTTGAAGCATGGGATTTAACAACTATTTTAAACGGTATCCAATTATCCTTTAACGCTGGCGCTAAGGTATTCACGGTTCATGCGTGCAATATTTTCCAAGGAAATTCCTTTAGGACATTCCACCTCACAAGCACCGGTGTTTGTGCAATTACCAAAACCTTCCAGATCCATTTGGCGCACCATATTTTGAACTCGGTCTACAGCTTCTACCTGTCCTTGAGGCAATAGCGCATATTGCGAGACCTTGGCAGAAGTAAATAGCATTGCGCTGGCATTTTTACATGCGGCAACACAAGCACCACAGCCTATACAGGCTGCTGAATAAAAGGCTTCGTCCGCATCGTGTTTATCAATTGGAATCGCATTTGCGTCCACTGGACGACCGGACGTATTTATTGAAATGTAACCACCAGCTTGTTGTATACGATCAAAAGCACTACGGTCCACAATCAAATCCTTAATAATAGGGAATGCCTTTGCCCTAAAAGGTTCAATGACAATACTATCGCCATCTTTAAAGCTTCGCATGTGCAATTGGCATGCGGTTACCCTTGAATCGGGACCGTGTGGCTGGCCATTGATCATTAAAGAGCAAGTGCCACATATACCTTCACGGCAGTCGTGGTCAAATTCTACGGGTTCTTCTCCTTTTGTTATCAATTCTTCGTTAAGAACATCGAGCATTTCTAAAAAGGACATGTCGTTTTCTATCCCTTCAAGGGTATAGTCTACCATGTTACCTTTGGTTTTCGCGTTCTTTTGTCTCCATATTTTCAAATACAGTTTCATAGCAGTATTATTTTATTTATAAGAGCGAGTTTTTACCTCAATATTTTCGTACATTAAATCCTCTTTGTGCAGTTCTGCTTTTCTAGGATCTCCTTTATACTCCCAGGCGGCAACATAGGCGTAATTCTTATCGTCCCGCAGAGCCTCGCCTTCCGGTGTTTGATATTCATCCCTAAAATGGCCGCCACAAGATTCGTTTCGCTCTAGTGCATCTTTGGCAAATAGTTCTCCAAGTTCTAAAAAGTCTGCCACCCGGCCGGCTTTCTCCAGCTCTTGGTTTTTAGAATCTGCGGTCCCGGTTACTTTTACGTTTTGCCAGAAGTCTTTTCTTAGTTCGGCTATTTCGTCCATGGCCTCCATAAGTTCCTTGGCATTCCTGGCCATACCGCATTTATTCCACATAATTTTACCCAACTTTTTGTGGTAGTAATCTACTGAATGTTTGTTGTTAGTAGACATTAGTTTTTCAATACGATCACGCACATGCTTTTCCGCTTCATCAAACTCTGGTGATGCTGTAGAAATCGCTCCAGTTCTAATGTCGTCGGAAAGATAATCTCCTATCGTGTAGGGCAGCACAAAATAGCCATCGGCCAAACCTTGCATCAGTGCCGAAGCTCCCAAACGGTTAGCACCATGATCACTAAAATTTGCTTCACCTGCCGCGTAGCATCCTGGTATGGTAGTCATTAAATTATAATCTACCCAAAGTCCTCCCATAGTATAATGTACCGCTGGATAGATCATCATTGGCGTCTTATAAGGGTTTTGATCTACAATTTTTTCATACATCTGAAAAAGGTTGCCATACTTGGCCTCTACAACTTCTTCACCTAATTTTTTAATAGTATCCGCATCTGGGTTGTTAATGCCCGATGTTAACGCTTTTTCCGTTCCGTACCGAGTAATGGCAGCTTTAAAATCCAGATAAACGGCTTCACCTGTTTTGTTAACTCCATAACCTGCATCACAGCGTTCTTTAGCAGCACGCGAGGCAACATCACGGGGTACTAGGTTACCAAAAGCTGGGTACCTGCGCTCTAAATAGTAATCTCTATCTTCTTCTGCCAAAGCAGTAGGTTTTAATTTACCTTCTCTAATGGCCTTTGCATCCTCTAATTTTTTTGGAACCCATATACGTCCGTCATTACGTAACGACTCTGACATTAGGGTTAATTTGGACTGATGATCTCCAGAAACCGGAATACAGGTAGGATGTATTTGCGTAAAGCACGGGTTAGCGAAGTAAGCACCACGTTTGTGGGCTTTCCAAGCGGCCATAACATTGGCCCCCATACAATAGGTAGATAGGAAAAATAAGTTCCCATAGCCTCCTGTGGCTATCACGACGGCATGGGCGGAGTGCCGTTCAATGTCACCAGTGACCAAGTCTCGAGCTATAATCCCTCTGGCTTTTCCATCGACCAGTACCATGTCCAACATTTCATGACGGGTATAGGACTTTATCTTTCCCCTATGAATCTGACGATTCATGGCCGAATAGGCACCCAATAGCAACTGCTGTCCGGTCTGCCCCTTAGCATAAAACGTTCTGGACACCAAAACCCCTCCAAATGAACGGTTGTCCAATAGACCTCCATACTCACGGGCAAAGGGAACGCCTTGTGCCACACACTGGTCGATAATATTTGTGGATACCTCTGCCAAACGATAAACGTTAGACTCTCTAGAGCGGTAATCACCTCCTTTTACGGTGTCGTAAAAAAGGCGGTAAACACTGTCCCCATCTCCTTGGTAGTTCTTTGCCGCATTTACGCCGCCTTGCGCCGCAATGGAGTGCGCACGACGTGGAGAATCTTGGTAGCAAAAGGTTTTAACGTTATATCCCAATTCTGCCAATGTAGCGGCGGCAGAGCCTCCAGCAAGACCAGTGCCCACAACGATGATATCGATATTTCGCTTATTGGCAGGGTTTACAAGATCTATTTTATTTTTATGGTTGGTCCATTTATCGGCCAAAGGGCCTTTAGGAACTTTAGAATCCAATACTCCCATACTTAGTGTGTTATTGGGTTAAGGTGATGATATATGGCGATAAAGGCGAATCCCAAAGGAATTCCTATGGCATATATTTTAGTGAATGTTGTTATGGCAGGGGTGTATTTGTTGTTTACACCCATGCTCTGAAAAGAGGAGGCAAAGCCGTGCAACAAGTGCAATGCCAACAAACCAAAGGAGACAATGTAGATAACGGTACGTAGTAAAGGTTCGAATTTTTCTACCGTCTCAGCATAGTAGCGCGTTGGGTCTTCGGGATTGGCCTCAATGTACTTGTAGGCCATTTCATGTATCCAAAAGTCGTACATGTGCAATCCTAGAAAAGCCAAAACGACCAGGCCGGTTATAATCATATTTCTTGAAACCCAAGAGGCGTTTGCGCTTCCTTTATACTTCGCATATTTGACCGATCGCGCCTTGTTGTTTTGGATTTCCAAAGCAATTCCCATTACGAAATGTACTATAACACCGGCAATAAGAATGGGTTGCAATACAAATTGCACTAAAGGATTATAGCCCATAAAGTGCGACCAAGAGTTAAACGTGTCCGGAGCAATGACTGATGTAATATTGATGACGAAATGTTGGCCTAAAAAGAAGACCAAAAAAAGACCGGAAAGCGCCATCACTACTTTTCGGGCTATTGAAGATGTTAACAATCCACTCATTTGTTGGGTTTTTATCTAAGCAAATTTAGGGTACGGCGTAGTTATTAACAACTTTTATAGGTGTTTAGTACATTATTTAGACCCATTTTGATCTTACTGAAAAAACCTGTTTAATTTTTATAGGTTCAAAACGATGTTTTGGAAGAGTTCGTTAAACATAAAGGAAAAACTAATGATGCTTAACACTATAAAAACGCTATTTTTCATGAACAATTTTAGACAAATCTGGAAAACACCAAGATGATGCAGGCAACTTTGAGTAAAGTAATGTTAACTATTAATATTAATTAGGTAAAATGGGATACGGAAATAAATTTTATTAGTAAGTAAAAGAATAGGAAATGGCTGTCATAAATTCGTTTCATACTATCGATGTAAATATAGCGTTACAGGTCTACTTGGAGGATAACAAGGTATTGGAAATTTAAATTGTTGTTATGGTTTTCTAACAGCGTTTAGCAATGAAATTAAAATATAATCTATTGAAAAATGAAACTCATAAAAGAAAATAGAACAATTACTATAGGTGGTGAGTCTGTTTCTCCTGGTAAGGCCAAGTTTGTTAATATTACGATAGACCGCCTCCCAACCGGTACCTTGATCGATATTCCAGTTTATGTTTTCAACGCCAAAAAGCCAGGACCTGTGGTTCTGGTACAGGCAGGGTTGCACGGTGACGAAGTTAACGGAATTGAAATAGTACGCCGTATGCTGCACGATGGCAGTTTCAAAGTCAGTTCGGGTGCGGTGATCGCTGTTCCGATTTTGAATATATTCGGGTTTATTCATTTTTCCAGGGATGTGCCCGATGGTAAGGATGTCAACCGCAGTTTTCCGGGAACAAAATCTGGGTCTATGGCCAGTAGAATTGCCTATTATTACCTAAATGCGATTATACCTCAAATCGATTTTGCGATCGATTTGCATACCGGTGGAGGGCAACGTCACAATTATCCACAAATAAGATACACCAAAGAAGACTTAATAAGTAAGGAATTGGCGCACATGTTCAATGCGCCTATAACGTTTTCATCAGGCCTAATAAAAGGCTCGTTTAGAAATGCGGCTTTCCGGTTTAAAAAACCTGTCATTGTTTTTGAAGCTGGGGAAAGTATGCGTTTCGATGATTTTGCTATCCAACAGGGTATATCGGGTATTCGGCGTGTATTTGAACGTCTGGGAATGACGCCGTCGCCAAGATCGGACAAAACCGAGCTAAAACAAAACATTCATTTGGAAGGGCGAAAGTGGTTGAGGGCACCTACGGCAGGGATTTTCATACCCCAGATTTTAAACGGAAGTAAAATTGAAAAGGGAATGCTCCTCGGCATTGTTTCAGATACCTATGCCAAGAAGACCAAACGACTAAAGGCACCTTTTGACGGATATATAATTTGTGTCAACCATCAGGCCGTAGTAAATCAGGGTGATGCTTTATTGCATATAGGCACTGTCGCACGTTAATATAAAGTCTTATTTTTTTCTAATTTATCTAAGCTCCAGGCTATTGCTTTTTCCAAATCATTAAATTGCTTGAGGGATCCATTAAAAAACATTTTTTCCAAAAGTGTACTTGGAAGACTACCCTTGGTGCTACCTACTACAGAATAATAGGTAAGTTTATGGCGGTTGTTGTAAAACTTCGGCCAATCTATCGGCGCAACAGTGTAGTTATTGACGCGGTTAGATATATATGCGATAGCTTCGTTTTCACCATAGAATTCTTTGGAAGCTTTAACTGCTTTTTTGGCCATTTCCCAAGTGAAAAATACATCTCTGTTTATTTCAGAGATAACTAGACCATCAAAAAAGTAAAAAACTCCAAATTCGAATTCTCTAACTTCCCGTATATTCTTAAAGTAGCTTAGCTCTTTTACGTATTTCATAACTAAACCTTAGGTTTGGTAGGACATTAAATATAAGAAAATTAGAGCCTTTGAATAATGAAATTTTGGGATTTTTTTAAGAATTAAACGAAAAAATGTGCACTTTTTGGCTGCTTGTAAGTATATGTAAGTTATTTCTTTATTATTGAATGATTTTTAGCACTAAAAAGTTCTCCCAAATTCCCTTTTATTAACCCTAATTAACTCTAGCACTATATTTTTTAAAGACTTCGTAACGAGACTTTTTATTTTAAAAGTTATTTTTTTATCCAATTAGTTTACTTTTTAACAAAAAGCAGGACGCATTTTGTTGCAGCTTCAATTTAAATTTCATTGATAGAAGCCGGACCAAACACTAACTCAAATGAAATCAATGCTGCAATGTCCAAAAAACTATATTCTTCCTAAGGCAATGTTGTAAATTCCCAATGATTTATCCTACTTTTCCGAGTCCTACTTAACCAAGCCTAAATCCTTGGGCATCTATTTGAACAATAGATTTCCCACAGCGGTTTCCGTATCATAACCAATTCCTCATGAACCAGCATTTCCAAACCTAACTTTTGATTCACCTTTTACTTTTTGCAAAGTCCACTTACAGACAGATTGGATAATTCCTATCACTTTTTCCAAGTTTTTGGCGCGTATGCTATCCTGTACTATGATTATTGATTTTTTGGTCAGATTACTACACGACGAAAAAAAAAGTATTGTAAACACAACGCTTATCAAAGTACAAAAAAACGAAACTTATGACTTAGGTCACACTTCCCTTTTTTAGCTAATCGGTAATCCTTGAAACTAGTGACACCTAAGAATTATTCCATGTCCTTAAGCTGAATGGAAAGTGCCCTTGTAGAGAGTTGAACCTCAATTAGGCTGAGGACAAGGGAAACGATCAAAGCCAATAGACTTATCCCAAAAACCACTTTTGCCAAGATGGGATATTCCAAGTAAATCAAGGCCATGGTAAGCACGGCTAACAAAAAACTGAAAATGGCGGTAGCCTGCATGTTTTTTATGATAGTTAATCTTTTCCGGAGTTTTTTGACTTGCAGCCGAACGGATTCCGATGCCGTTTCCTGATATTTTTGATGTAACTGGCGTATCAAAGCTGCAATGGCGAGATAACGAGCATTATAGGCTAACATGGTCAATGAAATGGCCGGAAAAAGCAGGGCGGGAATACTTAGGGATAGTTCCATATGTGACTATTTCTCAAAGGTAAATGAACTACTTTCCTTTGCTGTTGGAAAGTTATCCGGGATTTTCTGCGTCACTTTGCCGGTGGCAGCCCATTCCGTACCACGCAGCATGGTGGTCATAAAACCTACACAGTTTATGGAATAGTCCGCATGCCCCATAATATTGTGAAAAATACGGCCCTTGCCATAGGTAAGGATCATTATTGCGGGTTCGTGCCTTCCAGTTCCCTTATTATTTGTATCGGCATACGCAGTAGCTAAAATTTCCATGTTTTCGGCAGGGCCTCGAAGGCTATTGTAGAGTTCGTCCTTGGTGTGCATCCAAAATTGGGGCATTCCTTTGGTAATGGGATGTACAGTGTTTCTGATTTGAATTTGATATTCACTTTGCGGACCATGTGCACCACCATTACCCGCCGTGTAATCTCTAATGAGTTCGCCAGTATCATTATAGTACACATAAGGGCCGTCTTTTTCCGTCCTATCGCCCCAGCCACCTAGACCTATCATTTTGTTGTAGGCCTCCCATTCTGGAAAGGAGTTGTTCGCCGCATGAAATACGACCAGACCACCGCCGTTTTCCATATAAGTTTCCAATGCTTTTTGTGTTGTATCTGGCCAAGGGGCCGCATTCCAGCCGAAGTTAGTAATGACCACATCGTATTTGGAGAATTCCGGACCAAAATCGGAATCCGTTTTCGGATTTTCCAATGCAATGGTGGCAGGTAGGCCATTAATAGGGAATTCCGAGATATATTTTTGACCTTCCCAAGTATAACCCGAACGAACCACATCAACACTAAACAAATGGGTCCCCAACAAATAATGTTGAAGCATCGCTGTTATTTTGGGCCATTGTTCATGGTTGTTTTGGCCATCAACGATTAAAACTTTTATCTGGGTTTGGGAATCTTGTGTAGACACATTCGATGCCGCGAGCAAAGATAGCGCAAGTGTAATAATTTTTAGGTAACTCATCATTTGGGTTTTAAGTGTTGATCAGCCGCAGTTCCAAAATAGATCCAATATTTTTTTCTTCTTCAAAAGGAATGGATTAGGGATGCAGAGCGCCCTGGGTGATGGTTATGCAGCATGCTTCAGTCAATTGGTGTTGGTTTCTATCGTCTTCAAATATAGAGCCATATCTTTCTGTATAAAAAAATACTGCATTCATACTGTCATGTAAATGTGTTTCACAAATAGACCCGGGTGAAACACAGCGGTACTGAACATCATTAGCTGAGGAATTTCCTCCGGAACTAATTAGGTTTTTCTCTTTATGCTAGGGTCATGTATAAACATCAGTTCGGGTAACCCATACCGGTTTACTATTTTCGCAACTAATTTATTCTATGGTAAACGATTTAGACTCCTTTTGTCCGTTCCCATTAAGTTCAAGGACATACGTTCCTTTTGGAAGATAGGTCTTACCATCCTTTGCTTCCTCTAATTTGGCTTTGTGTTTTTTAAGATAGTCCATTTTCCCTGTTTTTGAGAAGGCTACATCAAAAGAGAGTATATTTAGCCCTTTCTCGCCTTTCAGCTCGGTTGCGCTTACAATAATGTTGTCATCGGTTTTGACCGTAGCGATAAAATTACCTGCTTTTGAGGAGTAAAAGGTAAGGTCTACACCTGGTGTTGTTGGTTTTAGCCAAGAACTCCAGGAGCTTCCCCACCTGTTGGAATGTTTAATGTTTTCCAGATCAAAAGCATAAAGGTCTTTAGCCATTACAGTGGGAGTCATCAATTGTATGGGAGCAATATCCGCTTTGTAGATACCACGACCGTGGGTAGCCACAATCAAATGTTTTGCTTCGGGCTGAATGACCAGATCATGCACGGCGACACTCGGCATACCGTTCTGGAATGCTTCCCATGATGCTCCTTGGTCCAGGGAGGCGTACAGGCCATTGTCCGTACCTGCAAATAGGAGATTTTCGTTTTTTGCATCTTCGATGATAACGTTAATGGGGGAATCCGGTATATTGGAAACTATCGACTTCCAAGTTGTCCCGTAATCGTTGCTCATATAAAGATAGGATGTGAAATCATCGTAGCGGTATCCGCTCATGGCCAAATAGACCCGCTCCTTTTTGTGGTTGGATGCCAGTATTTGTGCAGCCCACAAGGACTGGCCTTCGTTGGGACCTGTAAGGCCTACATTCTTCCCGATTTCTTCCCAAGTATTACCGCCGTTTTTTGAGAGTTGTGCAAGACCGTCATCGCTAGTGGTATACAGCAACCCGAACTTAAAAGGCGATTCTGAAACGGAGGTTAGCGTGCCATAAGGGACATTGCCTTTTTTTCCGCCTGCGGTAAGATCTGGAGAAATGGCTTCCCAAGTATCGCCTTGATCCATGGAGCGCATTAATTTATTTGTTCCAAAATAAAGAATGTCTTGGTTGTGGTGGGAAAGCAATATAGGCGATTCCCAGTTAAAACGATAAGGCGCCTCTCCCAGTTTATGGCTTGGTTTTATAAAAGTACTTTCATCTTTTTCAAGGTCTAAACGGGAATAATAGCCGAATTGAGAGCCTGTAAATACAATATTCGGATTCCTACGGTCTATCTGTATTTGCATGCCATCGCCACCTGCAATTTCTTTCCATGGATGATGACCTGTCTGTTGCCACTCAAAGTCGCTTTTGGCGTTATGAGGTCCCATCCAAACCCCATTGTCTTGGAGGCCTCCATAAACATTATAAGGTTCTTGGTAATCTATATTGACGGCAAAAAAGGTGCCTACGGATTCGGAATTGTTCTTGGTCCAGTGTTCTCCATCATCATAGGAAATATTTAATCCACCATCATTTCCATTAATTAAATGCCCAGGTCTTTTTGGATTTACCCATAGGGAATGATGGTCTACATGTACGTTTTCCCTTTGTATGGAGGAATAGGTTTTGCCGGCATCGTCTGATTTTATAATTGGAACCCCCAAGAGGTATATTTTGTCCTTGTTGGTAGCATCTACCCTTACTTGGGCAAATACATAGCCATAACTGTAAAAAAGGTCGTCTATATAATCCTCATTCTGCTTTTCCCAGGTTTCGCCACCGTTGTCACTCCGGTATACTTCGGCACCTATTACAGATGTATTCGCCTCTTCTGGGTCTTCCCCCCCCAGGTATAGTACTATATCCGATGGGCGAACCTCATTTTTAGAGACCATTTCCTTGACCACTGTTGCCGTGTATGTTTTTGGAAACCGGTTGTCCTTTAAAAAATTATCCAATTCCGTGTTGTCCAACTTTTGAAAATCGGATACGGACATCCCAGTAAAATCCTTTTTAGTTAAACCTGATGGTTTGTCTTCTTCTGCTTCTTTAGGTCTTCTAAACTGATTGTCGTGTACCGCATATACCGTATTTTCATCATAAACGGCAAATCCTATTCTACCCACGCCTACCCCGGTAGGAAAGCCACTGTCGGCAGTCGAAATTTTAACCCAAGAGCTCCCCGCATCCGTACTTTTATAAATACCCGAAGCATTTCCATTGCCGACAAAATCCCAAGCCTTTCTATTTTTTTCCCATGCGGCAGCATATTGTATCGAAAAATTATTTGGGGCATGGGCAACGTCTATAATACCTGTACTATTGTTAATAAACAAAGTTTTTTGCCATGTGTTCCCACCATCGGTAGTTTTGTACATGCCCCGCTCCTCGTTTGGGGAGTAGAGGTGGCCGGTGACGCCTACGACAACTTCATTGGGATTTGTCGGATGCACAAGGATGCGTCCAAAATGGTGTGCATCGGTAAGGCCCTTAATGGACCATGTTTTTCCGTTGTCTGTACTTTTTAACATGCCAATGCCAGCATAGGAGGAGCGCGATGAGATATTTTCCCCGGTTCCCACCCAGATGGTTCTGGATGGCCAATGAATACCGATATCCCCAACATTAATACTAGGGGCATTATCCATAATAGGTGTAAAAGATATGCCATTGTTCTTTGTATGCCAAACCCCACCGGATGCATAACCTACATAAAACTCGGTTGGGTCGTCTGGATTCACTTCCAAATCTGCCACACGACCGCTCATAACTGTTGGCCCAATATTCTTCAAAGGGATATTCTTGAAAATGGATTGCTCCGTTAGCATTGCTTTAGAGTCTAGTGCTTTGGCCACATTTGCTGGTGATGTGGGTTGTAGCTGCGCTGTGCCGATTTGTGCGGCAACCAAAGCGACAAGGTAATAATGTTTCATTTAGGTAAGTTAAATTGCTTTGCGGAAGTTAGCGATAACTTTGAGGGAAGGCAAGAAAAAAATGGCACACAGCTCCCTATGTATTTTAGTTTAAGGGAATTGTTTAAAATTGGACCAATCCAAAACTTAAAAGCTTACCTCTTTTTTGTAGTTTTAGAATTGAAATATAGTCTTATGAAAAAGATAGCATATGTACTCCTTTTGACCGTTCTGTTAAGTGCATGTTCGACCGTTAAAAGTTATGAAGTGGGCCAAATACTAACACCGAATGGCGAAATATGGGTATGGCTCTATAAGGAAACTCCCAATCATAAAAGTAGTTTTATACAGCTTGCAAATGATGGTTATTGGGACAGTCTAACCTTTAATCGGGTGATTCCCGATTTTGTGGCGCAAGCCGGGTGTCCCGATACTCCAGAGGGATTTAATGACCCAGAGTACCTATTGGAACCGGAATTCAACGAAAAGTTAACGCATATATACAGTGCTTTTGGAGCGGGAAGGGATGGTAATCCGGATAAACTTTCCGCCCGTTGCCAGTTTTATATAGTTCAAAACAAAAATGGGGAACACCGTTTGGATGGTGATTACACAGTTTATGGGAAGGTTATTAAGGGAATGGACGTGGTAGATGCCATGGTAAGTGTACCACGGGATAGCACAGATGAGCCACTAACTCCCATAACCATGGATGTAAATGTTTTGATGATGACCGCTGAAGATTTAAAGGGCTATGATGTGGATTTGATTGAGTTGAATTCTACAAAAACCTTTTTTGGCACGATTGGTCAATCGTTTTGCTTTAGGAAAAGCAGACGTTCAAAGCGAAGAACCCATAATCCAGGATTGAATTTGACTAAATTTCTTCCTCATTTCCAACATCTTTTCAAGTTCTTTTTTAACTTTTTCTGTGCGGACTAATTTTTTTTTGAAATACCATTGTCGATTGTTGTTCCAAATCCGTTACGGTTTGCATAGTTTTGGAATACCAGTCTTCCCAAGCCTTCAATACAGCTTTTTCGTCCTTAAGATTTCCGCCATTTTTAATACTTCGGGCGCCCAGTTCATATTCTGCCTCTAAACGCTCCTTGGCCACTTTTTCTATATTCGCAAGTACCTGTTTCGCGGCATCAGTGTTTGCGTTTACCAATGTCAATGCGCTGGCTAGTGCTCCGACACCTACGTTTTTCAGGGTTTCTTGGGATACCTTATCAATATTGTCATTATCGGTATGATAAAATTGATCAGTAAAGTGCCATAATAATAATCCTGGAATGTTCGCATCTAAAAAAGGCATGTGATCGCTACCCCCTTCAAACGGATTGGTGTTGACTTCCCAATTAGCAAACGCCCCCTGATTTTTGAAGTTATCGATCATAAAATCGTTCAGGTAGTGCGGTTTCATGTCTTCTAAGGACAAAATTTCGCCTCCCCATTCGGTATGTTTATCATCTCCTCGGGTCCAGATTGCACTGGGGTCGGGCATTTTTTCAATTAGAAAAGAACCTCCTGTAATTGTTGTGTTTTCGCCCACCATGTCCAGACTAACTCCCCATTTTATACCCTTGGCGCGTTCGGCATTTTCTTCGATATAACGTTGGGTAGAGATGATTTCATCTCCCCAAAGATAGGTCAAAGTACGGTCTAGGTCAATTTGGCCAGACTTGATCATTTGGGCAGTGAGTACTGCCATTTCCAATTGTACGCCAACACCGCTGGCATTATCGTTCGCGCCCGGTTCCTGAATATGTGCGCTAAAGACCATCCGTTCCTTAGGCATTTTTTTTCCTTTGATATCGGCCACTATGGTCAACTCTTCGGAAGGATATATGTTGGTCTGAATATTGACCTTAACATCAACTTTACCCTTTTGTAAAGCCGCCTCCAATCTTTTTTTCGCTGCGTAGGAAAGGGCAATGCCCCAAAATTTAGTATTGGTCAGTGGAGGCAGGCTTCGAAACTGGATGGAGCTAGTGTTCTTGTCAGGTTGAAGATAACTGGGATTATCATAGGTAATAATTCCCAAAGCGCCTTGATCTATCAAATTTTCAATAAGCCTCCGAACACTTGTTGCGATATAAACGACCTTACCATTAATATCATGTTTGTTCAGGTCCGCTTCATTTTTCAGATGGATGACTTCCGTAATGACCCCTTCTTTAGGTGTGGAGTCCGAGTTGAGATAGGTCATGTTCCTATTGCTTTCGGAAACCAGTAGTGGTATTTCTTCCCCTACAATTTGTAATGAGGCCGAAACAGGCTCCCAAGTCGAATGCTCCATAGGACGCGTTTCAATTCGATACGTGAGTCGGTCTGCATCTGTAGCATTACTTTCCAATACATAGCCCGACTTTTCCAAGTGTTCGGCTATCCAATACACACTTTTGTTAAAACCCGTGTTTCCCGCTACCCGCCAGTATTGCGCTACAAATTCTGTGGTTTTATAGGCCAAATCGCCTGTAAATTCAGGACGAATTATATCAAAATAGTCTTGGGATAGCGGCCGAGGTTCTTTTTCTTGGGAGCAGCCATACGATACCGCTAAAATATAGAGTATAACCAACACGTTTTTTCTCATCTTTCTTTTTTCAACTTCAAGCTTTAAGTTATGATTGGGCATGCATCCATAATAATAGTATAGTTCACCAAACACCTAGCAATACCCTGTACTACATTCTACTCACTTCAGACGCTACTCCCCCCATTTCCAATCCCCACCGATAATCAATTTTTCCTTAAGATCATTGTCTATCATAAACTGTTTGGTGGTTTCGCTATCCATTTTGGTGGCTGGTAAGGTTTCTGCATTTGCTAGTCCATAAAGTATCATGGTGCCAAAACGGGCGGTGTTGGTAATGTGCTCTTTGTTCACTAGAGGAAAATCATCACAATCGCTATGGTAGCAGCCATAAATGGAACGGTCCAAATTACTATGTACGGATAAAATGGGAACTCCTTCCAACATAAAGGGCTGGTGGTCGCTATGCAGACCGGAGCGGTTGGATATTGTGTTTTGATAAATCGTGTCCTGCTCCTGTATGGCTGCACCTAGTTCGGTGAAGAAAGCCTCGTTTTCCAATTTCCCACCCGCGTTCATACCAATGGGATTTCCTGCCATGTCCAAGTTCATCATGTATTTGATATTGTCTATGGTATTGTTTTTAATTGCTTGGGTCACTAAGTATTTGGAACCCAATAAGCCCTGTTCCTCACCCATAAACATGATGAACTTTATGGTACGCTTAGGTTGTAGGTTATTCGCTTTAAAGGCACGTGCAATATCGATAATCGCAAAGGATCCGATACCGTTGTCTATGGCGCCAGTGGCCAAATCCCAAGAATCCAGATGCCCACCGATTACGATTTCCTCTGCGGGAAGTTCACTTCCAGTTAAGGTAGCTACTACGTTCCGCGCTTTAATGACATCACTTTTGTTGGTCATTTCTATACGCGCCGATACGGTTTTGGTTTTTAATTTCTCCTTTAAGGCCATGCCATCTTCCATACCAATGCATACTGCCGGAATAGGAATAAGCGCTCCGGTAACACTCGCAGTACCCGTCAATAAAACACCATTTGGAACCTGGTTGATGATTATCATACCCTTTGCGCCATATTTCATGGCCAGGGCCGTTTTTTCGGATCGGTGTAGATTGGCCAGCCCTTCTGGGCTACCTTCCAATATTGCGATGTAGACCAAGGCTATTTTATCCTTTACCGCATCTGGATTGGCTGCATAATCGGCTTCCAAGCCGTTACCCATATCTACGATTTCGCCGGTAACGTCCGATTTGATAGGGGAATGCCCTAGCGTAACTACTTTTACGGGTTCTTTATCTATTTCTAGCGCAACCGTTCCGCGCGCCCAAGCTTCTACCTCAAAGGTTTGGTACTGTACATCCTCAAATCCGTACTCTTTAAACTTATTATAGGTATATTCTTCTGCCTTTGCCCCGTTTTCAGAGCCTGTAAGGCGATGTCCAATGGTTTCACTAGCCTCTTTTAAGGTGCTGTAGGCTTTGGAGTTTTGTTTTATTTCTGTATCGATGCGTGCAAAGAGTTCGGCTTGGGTTTCTTCGGTTTTTGTTTCGGTACAGGCCTGAAAGCATAGTGCGGTAAGCAGTAAATAAGCTACTTTTTTCATAGTTAAAAAGTTTATATATCAGTAGTACAAGGTAATCAAAGATGCGAAAATACAAAGCTATATTATGCTTCTATATTCAATTCTATTAGAATTAAAAGGCTTGTGTTGTTGCTAAATTTTTAATTAAGTGGATGGAGCCAAGATCTGGGATGTTGTCTTAAATCTTAAGTATTCTATCTTTAATGACAGGCAACAGCGTATTAATTTAGTTTTTGTCGGTATCTGGATGAAACGTACGCCAACTATGCCAAAATTCTTGATAAGCCTTTACTTGCTTTAAGGGAGGTTCATTTTTGTCTGATGAAACACCTAGAAAAGTGTACTTTTTGTTTTCGCCTACAAGACTATCGTTTTCAAGAGTAAAAAGTTTGTCCGAAGGTCTTTCCAATGCAAAGAAACTTTGATTATCAGCGGCCAAAGCTACTACAATTGGTCTGCCTGCAAGCTCCAGATTTAAGATACGCTTTTCCACAAGTAGGTTCCAGTCTATGGCTTTGTTGAAACCATTTGATGTAAGCCCTATGACCCAAGATTTATCCTTCCATGACAGGGTATCTGTGCGAGTAAGGTTGCCTCTTTCAATCCCAAAATCATAGTCGTTCAAATCTGCGTATTCTTCTATAAAAGTCGAATCGGGCTGCATTACCTTGCTATTTGGGTACAATGTCAGCCATTGCTTTAAAGTGGTTTGCTGACTGGGCAATTCTGGCAGAACTGTTCCCTTTAGGGGGCCGGCTATGGCCTCCCCAGTTGCCTGTCGCCACCATGTTTTAGTAGTTTTATCCTCAAACATGGCATTAAAATGATCCATGCCCACTAAACGAAAAGATTCAGGAGTCCCATTCACCCTAGGTTCAAATATTCGTCCGGATCTACAAACCGAGCAATAGGTGACCATTATGGGTTTGCCCATGACAGTATCCAATACCTGATGATGATATGCGATAAGCTGTATGGGATAGGCTCTAGATTCGCCATTGAGTTCAATACCTAGTACCAGTTTTTCTGTTGGGATTTTATTGTTAATACTATCTGCCATTCCTATTTTAGTAGGAAGTAGAAACATCTTGTCTGCTGCCAGTTTAAAATTAAATTGCAAAACGACCAGAACACAAATAGCTAAAAAGATTAAAGCTACCCAGCGTTGAGATTTATAGGCCCAAAAAAAACCAATTAAAGCAAGTAGGCCCAAAAACGATCTAAGTATCCATCTCCAAACATGTAAGAAATAGGCCAAATCTATACTATACATTTCTTGGCTGCCCGGCATCGGCATAATGAAATAGACCTTCAGGACTTCAAAAAGGATTAACCCTATAGTGCCAACATAAAACAGTTTCTTCATTAATTATTGATTTCAGTTTACGATTTCAGCTTTTTATCCGTACTGATTTCAAGTTCACTTTTCTTCAATTGGATATTCAATTTTTTTACTTCAACCTCCATAAAATTCTTGAATTTAGTATCCACATCTTTTAATCGTTTGTTGAAGATGGCGTACACTTCCTGCTGTTGCTCCGTGGGTTTAAAGTCGGCGCCAAATCCGCTTATATCGCTTGCCAAGGCGCTTAATCTTCCATAGAGTTTCATGGGAGACCTAAAGGCATCTTCACGTGCTCCCGTAAGATGTATATCGTACAAGGAACCTGCGATAGATTCCGCTGATATGCGTAATTCCTCCGCTTTTTTACGATCGCTAGTCTTCCTTAATTTTGGAATGATTTCATTTAGTTCCGCTCGGATGGTCTCAATATCGTTGATCATGGTGACAGCCAAGTTCATGGCATCGCGCAGTTCTAATGAAAAGGCTACTTGTTCTTTAAGTTCGTCCAAGCTACTTTCCGTATCGGGGTCTTTCAAAACGTCAACTTCTCGCACATATTCCTCTTCCCCAACAATCAATTTAATTTTGTATTTCTGGGGAACTACTCGTGGCCCAAACTGTCCGCGCCATAAGTCTAAATCCCAAGTTACTAAAGGCCGCCAACCCTCGCCATTCAACTGCACCCAGGGTCTTCCGGGAGGGGTGGATTGTAATTTTGGTTTGTAGGTAGGTTCGTATCGCAAGTCCCACATCACTCTATGGATTCCAACATCGGTCTTACCTTCTAAACTTCGTATCAATTGATTATCCATCGTTAGTATTTCAATGGACACTTTTTGGTCCGTACTGTCCTTTAAATAGTAATGGATGTCTGCTCCATAAGACGGATTTCTACCTGCGTTCATGCTTGGGCCGTCTGTCTTTATGGCTTGCTGATCTATAAATCGATATGCGGGGCGCATACTGAATAAATGTGCTTTTTGGTCTTTGGCGTCCACATCAAACTCCCGTATAGGCGCTACATTGTCCAAAATATAGTAGCCACGGCCATACGTACCTACGACCAAATCATCAAAGCGTTCCTGGATTTCTAACCAGTACACTGGTGCAGGTGGTAGGTTGTTACGCAGACGCATCCAAGAATCACCATCGTTATAACTAATGTAAAGTCCGTTATCTACTCCTAAATATAACATACCTTCCCTTTTAGGGTCTTCCTTGATTACGTGCGCAAACGTATGTACCGATTTTGGCATGGAATCCGTTATCAATTTCCAGGTGGTGCCGTAATCTTCGGTTTTGTAAGCGTAGGCATTAAAATCGCCCATTTGGTGGAGGTCCACGGTAATGTAGGCAGTTCCTTTCTTGTAGCGAGAGGCCTCTATATTGGCAATTGTGCCCCATTCCGGCAAGCCTTTAATGTTTGCGGTCACGTTAGTCCAATTGGCTCCTCCGTCTTTCGTTAGCTGAACTTGTCCGTCGTTGGTTCCCGCCCATATCAGCCCAGGTTCTAATTTGGATTCCGTAATACTGAACAATACCGAACCATCAAAAGTCATGAGATTATCTACTGCAACGCCACCTGAATTCTGTTGGTGTGTTTTGTCGTTCAAGGTTAAATCTGGACTGATCACTTGCCAGCTTTGTCCGCCGTCATCACTTTTGTGTACATATTGGCTTCCCACATAGACCCTATGCTTGGTATGTGGCGAAAAGGCCAATGGGAAATTCCAATGCCAGCGGTATTTTAATTTGCCCGGTTCCCATCCATAGCCTGCTTCTGGCCAAACCCGCACATCCCTAACGTTACCTGTTTTTGCATCGTATCGTTGTAATCCGCCATCGTAACAACCGGACCAAACGATATTATTGTCAAAAGGATCAGGTTGGGCGAAACCGCTCTCACATCCGCCAACACCTTCCCATAAGCCCAACGGAATATAGCCTTGCCGGCTATTACTCGGCCCTTTGTACGAATAGCCATCTTGACGGTTGCCATACACGTTGTAGGGAATTTGATCGTCTACCGAAACATGGTACATCTGGGCGATTGGCAAAACGATGCGCTGAAAACTCTTGCCATGGTTCATGCTAATACTGGCACCGCCATCATGGGCTACCATGAGCCGGTCTGGATTGATAGGGTCTATCCAAATATCGTGGTTGTCTCCACCGGCACTATAACCTCCCTTTATGGTCTTGCCGCCATCCATGGAAGTACTGAATTTTACACTGGCAAAATGGACTTCGTCCGGATTGTCCGTTCCAACGGCCATGCGGGTATAGTAAGGTGCACGTTCTGCAATATCATGATCTCTGGTCTGCAAAGTCCATGTTTCGCCAAAATCTTCGGATCGGTATAAAGCCGGACTATCAATCTCAAATAACGCATATACAATATCGGAGTTGGAATGTGCAATAGCCACTGCCGTTTTGCCCACCGGATTTTTAGCACCTCCTGGCAATCCTTTTTTTGAGAGCGGTTCCCAGGTCTCTCCACCGTCCAAAGTTCTGTAAATTCCACCGCCCGGGCCACCGCTATTCAGCCCCCAGGTATTAATGTGTATAGACCACATGCCCACTAGTAGTCGGTCTGGGTTTTTTGGGTCAAGCGCTAATTCGGCCGCACCCGTATTTTCATCCACAAACAAGATGCGTTTCCAGTTTTTGCCACCATCTATAGTTTTATAAACACCGCGTTCCTGTTGTGGCCCGTAGGTATGGCCTAGGGCGGCCGCGTACACGATATCGGGGTTTGTTGGATGCACAATGACCCGTCCTATACGACCCGTTTTTTCCAGCCCCATGTTTTTCCAGGTCTCACCGGCGTCCTCGGATTTGTAGATACCATCTCCCATGGCATGTGCGGGACGAATCACAAAGGTCTCGCCTGTTCCTACCCAAACAATATCGGGGTTGGTAGGGGTAATGGCCAAAGAACCCACAGAGGAAACATCTTGGTCATCGAAGATGGGAACCCAAGTAATCCCTGCATCCGTAGTTTTCCATAAGCCACCAGAGGCAGCTCCAATATAGGTAATCATGGGGTCGCCCGGTACGCCGGCCATGGCTATGGTACGGTTGCCTTCCGGGCCAATAAACCGAAAGTCTAGATTTCTAAAGACCGATGGGTCATTTTGGGCATTCGTAAATAGGCTTATTAAAAAAAGTAAGAAGGAAAATAATAGACTGTTTTTCATATCGCATAGTCTTAGACTTCAAAGCCTACTAAGATAACTAAAATTAAAAATTGGAAGCCGGTTTGTTGCCTAAGCTTTGGAATCGTATATTGAGTTTAAAATTATTAAACTCAATATTTACATGAAAAGCTGTATCGTATGTACCTGAATGATTATCTCCTAGGTCCTGTGCTTATGCTGATTGTAGGTCTTCTTTATTATTTTTTTCCGCCAAAGGGAATCAATCCGGTATATGGGTACCGAACTCCTGCGGCCATGAAAAATGACCGGAATTGGGAGCTTTCCAACAAGTGGGTCTCGCAACTATTTTTGGTATTGGTGCTGGTACTGTTTCTGCTATGTTATTTGAACTATAGGAACCAATATATGGGTACGGCCGATTTTTTTCTTTTGGTCTTTCTAATCGGAATGGGAATCATCATCGGCATAGTAGAGTTTAAGCTATGGAAATTGGGAAAGGAAAAGTAAAAGTTATCCTGTTGCTTAAAAATTACCATAAGATTCGTAGAGCAATTACGGAAACCTTAATTTAGTGGTTTAAACTTTTAAATGATGAAATACGAACAAATTCCCAATTCACTTTTTATAAAGAATCGCAAGAAATTTATGGCGCAAATGGCGCCCAAAAGTATAGCGGCTTTTAATTCCAACGACATCTATCCCATAAGTGCCGATAGCGTACTGCCTTTTGAGCAGCACAGGGATATTTTTTACCTGAGCGGTGCCGATCAAGAGGAAACCATCCTCCTACTTTTCCCGGATGCGATGGATAAAAAACACCGAGAAATTTTGTTCGTGCGGGAAACCAATGATCATATTGCGGTTTGGGAAGGTGCTAAACTGACCAAAGAAATGGCTACTGAAGTATCTGGAATTGAAACCATTTACTGGTTAACCGATTTTGACAAGGTATTTTTCGATTTGATGACCGAGGCGGAGACCATCTATTTTAACACCAACGAGCACTACCGCCAGGCCGTGGTAAACGAAACCCGTGAGGATCGTTTTATCAAGAAGACAAAAGAACAGTATCCAGCGCATCGGGTGGCAAAGAGCAATCCTATTTTGCAGGAAATTAGAGGTATCAAAGAGCCAGAAGAACTGGAATTGATGCAGATTGCTTGTAATATTACCGATAAGGGAATCCGTAGGTTACTGGGCTTTATTAAGCCAGGTGTCTGGGAATACGAGGTTGAGGCGGAGCTGGTGCACGAGTTCATAAGCAACCGATCCAAAGGCTTTGCCTACCCGCCAATAATTGCAGCGGGCAACAATGCTAATGTGCTGCATTATTTGGAAAATAATAAACAATGTAAGGACGGCGATATGATTTTGATGGACGTAGCGGCCGAATATGCCAATTACTCCAGCGATCTTACCCGTACCCTACCCGTAAACGGAAGATTCAATAAACGGCAACGCCAAGTCTACGAGGCTGTACTCAATGTAAAGAACGAAGCAACCAAAATGCTGGTTCCCGGAACCCTATGGGCCGAATACCACAAGGAATGCGGTAAGATAATGACCTCCGAATTGTTGGGACTGGGCTTGTTGGACAAGGCCGATGTGCAGAACGAGAACCCAAATTGGCCCGCCTATAAGAAGTATATGATGCACGGGGTAAGCCATCATATTGGCCTAAACACACATGACTACGGGCTATTGAAAACCCCCATGAAGGCGAATATGGTCTTTACCGTGGAGCCCGGTATTTATATTCCTGCAGAGGGAATGGGCGTTCGTTTGGAGGATGATGTGGTAATCCAAGAAAAAGGCGAACCGTTTAACTTAATGGGGAATATTCCAATTGAAGCCGAGGAAATCGAGAGTTTGATGAATGCCAAATAGAATTGGCAAGAAATGCGGAGGTTATCTATTAAGCAAAATCAATACCGATAGAATATGAAATTAGTGTCTTGGAACGTAAATGGAATTAGGGCTTCCGTAAAAAAGGGTTTTGAGGATGTGGTTTTGGATTTTGATGCGGATGTATTCTGCATACAGGAAACTAAGGCACAGGAGAATCAGGTAAGCGAAGCTTTAAAGAATCTGGATGGGTATTACCTATTTACCAATAGTGCCGAAAAGAAAGGGTATTCCGGCACGGGGATTTTATCCAAAGAGGTACCTTTAAACAACACTACGAAAATGGGTGTCGCCGATCATGATATGGAGGGCCGGATTGCACATGCTGAATTTGAGCACTTTCATTTGATCAACGTCTATGTGCCCAATAGTGGAAACGGACTTAAACGATTGGACTACCGCCAACAATGGGATAAAGATTTTACGGCTTATCTGGCCAAGCTTGCCAAGATAAAACCGTTAATTATTACAGGTGATTTTAATGTGGCGCATACCGAAAACGATCTGGCCAATCCCAAAAGCAACTATAATAAAACGGCTGGTTTTACCCAAGTAGAAATCGATGGTCTGGACAACATGATGAAAGAATTGAAATTGGTAGATACCTTTAGGGCAAAGCATCCCAACACTTTTGATAAATACAGTTTTTGGAGTATGCGTGGTGGTGCCCGAAGTCGTAATGTAGGCTGGCGAATCGATTATTTTTTGGTAAGCGAATCGCTTTGGCCTAAGGTAACCTCCGCAGATATTCATGATCAGGTTATGGGAAGCGATCATTGTCCCATAAGTATTGAACTTAAATTTTAACCCTTATGTCGTTACTTATAATAATACAAGATGTTGCCGCTATTGAAAAAAAGATAGAAGAAGCTCCGGACAGTGCCTACGAAATAGGCGTAGCCATTGGTACCTATTTGCCTTTACTGGTCTTGGTACTTGTGGCCTACCTTTTTTATTACTTTTCTAAGAGGCGTAAGGTGTCAAGGGATATGGATTGATAAAGAAGCCTTTGATTATTTGGCGAGAAGATAGTTTCCGTATCTATTTCAACTCCAACCTACTTTTTTTGAACCTTTGTTGTTGCTGGCTTTAGAACCTATATGACTTGATCAAGGTGTTTCAATCCTGTACAGAACTACCGTTTTCTTTTTTGTCAAAAACGGTAACCAGACCAAAAACGACCAAAGCCGGTACTACCCACCCCAACCTGTATTCCTGTAAAGGTATCCACGCCAGTATTCCTCCTTTAGGGGCTAGGGGGTTGCCAATACTGTCCAAGAAATCCGGAACACTAAAGACTATCGTGATCATTACCACTGCCTTAAAAATAGATGGCGATGCATATTTATCAGGAACTACATTCAACAGGATAAGCACTATGGTAATTGGGTAGATAAACATCAGTGCCGGCAAGGCCACGGCAATAATATAGGCCACATTAAATTGTCCTATGGCTACCCCCAAAACACATCCAATAATAGCGGTAATGATATAAGCGGTTTTAGAATCATTAAAGCGCGACTTTACAAAGTCGGACGTACCGGTTACAATGCCTACGGCCGTGGTAAAACAGGCCAGGCTTATCAGGATACTCAAAAAAAAGTTGCCCACGTTACCTAAACTTAAACGTGCCATACCGCTCAGCAAGGCTGTTCTTGTGATGTTGGCGTCAAACGAACCATGCACTAAGGCACCAGAGAGAATAAGGCCAGCATAGATAAGGAAAAGTCCAAATCCTGCCAACCAACCTGCTTTTCGGATCAGGGCTTCCTTTTCGGCATACGAGTCTTCCTTGTATTCTATTTTGATGGATATGATGATAACTCCGCCTACGACAACCGCTCCAATGGCGTCAAAGGTTTGGTAGCCTTCCAAAATACCATCCGTAAACGGACTTTGAATTTGCCCTGTTGTAAAATCAAAAGGGAATCCAACTACCAATGTGCCAATTAAAACTAAAAGTACTCCAATAATTGCCGGGGTCAATAGTTTTCCAATGATGTTTAAAATCTTTGATCGATTGACGACA
The DNA here is from genome assembly GCA_963697395.1 of uncultured Flavobacteriaceae bacterium. Taxonomy (GTDB): domain Bacteria; phylum Bacteroidota; class Bacteroidia; order Flavobacteriales; family Flavobacteriaceae; genus Maribacter. Next base: position 149,745 of record CAVONX010000029.1, on the reverse strand, counting down.
AAGACGAATACCAAGCAAAAATAAGCAATGCTCGTACCCCAAGAGGGAATATCGAAAAAAGGTCGTATAGCCATTTCATGGGTCACAGATGCAGTCCTTGGTGAAGGTAAGCTAATGGAAATAGCATATATGATAATTGAATACACCAAGGCAAACGTAGGAGATACTTTTTTGCAAAAATCAAAAATGGTGCCCTGTAACTTGGCATGAGCCAAAATACCCAATATAGGAATCACCACGGCAGAGATACAAAACCCCAAGGCCACCAACCACCAAAGGCTACCGGATTGGAACCCTAATAAAGGAGGTAAAATGAGATTGCCGGCTCCAAAGAAAAGGGAGAAGAGCGCAAAGGCGGTGACTAAGATTTTTTTGGCTTGGCCCATAAGTATAATTGCTTGGCAAGATAATTTAAAAATGAGCTAATGAAACGGCTAAAAATAACACACCTATATATTTTGCAAGTTGACAACAGGAATACGGTACATCACAACAAATTATGGTTCAGGTAATTAAAATGATATACTTTAATCAAATATTAATATATAGTTATCGTTTAAGGACTATTGAGTTATTAAAATCAAAGTGAAAACCAAGCATTTATTAAATTCCCAAATTGAAATACTGCCCAATTAAAACCTACGTCATGAAAAAAATTTTCTGTACCATTTTTGGCCACCACTATTCCGTTTCCAAGAAAGTAACTTCCCATATTAAAGAATATAAATGTATCCATTGTCAAAAGCAGGTGACCACAGACGTAACTGGCAATCTTGCTTTGTTGACCCCTGAATTACAGGAGATCAATAGAACTTTGGAGCGTATCTATCAAAATAGGCATCATGCTGCCCAACAGGTAGCCTAAGACCATCTTTTTAGTCAAGCTAAATTCCAACCCATGGCGGGATTCGGTATTTATTAGCTATTCCCGTAAACCAAGTAAGCATTTTTCAACTTAACTGTCGTAACGCCCCACAACGGATAAGCTGCTATTGCCCTTGTTTTCGGGAATTTTTGAGTTCAGCATTGTTTCGTATCCGGACTGTTCGGGAGTTTTGTAACGTATTTAAAATAACTAATTCAACTGACCCTGTTTCTACAGAGGCATATCTGTTTACTATCCCATAACCTTTACAAGGAAAATTAAAAAATCTTTCTCTATTTTAAACGTTATAAGTTAACCTTATTACACAACGTGGCTGCTGCCAAGGTTTTTACTCACTCCCAAAAGAATTCCATCCCTGCGCCGTTAACGGAATTTTAGAGTCTCCCCTTGTTACAAGATGTGTGCCTTCCGAAGCTTCTGTCATATGGCCTATGACCGTTAAACTGGGATTTCCCTTAATTTTAAGGAAGTCTGCCTGAGCTATCGTGAACAAGAGTTCATAATCTTCGCCACCACTTAGAGCGATCATGGTGCTATCCAATTTAAATTCTTCGCAACTGGAAATTACGGTGGGGTCTAACGGAATCTTATCTTCGTAGAGATTACAACCCACTTGGCTGCTCTTGCAGAGGTGTAAAATCTCGGAGGAAATACCGTCGCTAATGTCTATCATGGAAGTCGGCTGGACGTCCAATTCCTGAAGTAGGGTAACGATATCCTTTCTAGCTTCTGGTTTTAACTGGCGTTCTACAATATACGAGTAGGGTTCCAAGTCTGGCTGACTATTTGGGTTTACCTTGAACACTTCTTTTTCCCGTTCCAGAACCTGTAATCCCATGTAGGCACCGCCCAGATCCCCGCTTACTACTAATAAATCATTAGGTTTTGCGCCCGAGCGATAGGTTATCCTATCAGAATCCACTTCGCCAAGCGCCGTAATGCTGATGATAAGTCCGGTTCTTGAAGAAGTAGTGTCTCCACCTACCAAGTCTACGTTGTAGGTTTTGCATGCTGTGGCAATACCGGCATATAATTCTTCCAAGGCCTCGAGCGGAAACCTATTGGATACTGCAATGGATACGGTTATCTGGGTCGGCGTGGCGTTCATGGCGTACACATCGCTCAGGTTTACCATAACAGATTTATAGCCCAAGTGCTTCAATGGCATATAGCTAAGGTCAAAATGAACGCCTTCTATGAGAAAATCAGTTGTAAGTACCGTCTTTTTGTTTTTAAAGTCCAAGACAGCGGCATCGTCACCAATTCCCTTTATTGTTGATTTTTGTACGATTTTAAAATCTTGGGTCAAGTGGTCTATAAGTCCGAATTCCCCTAATTTCTCTAGGGAGGTACGTTCTTGATTTTTATCTTCTATCATAAGTTTTTTAGTTGTTAAAAAAATGCAAAACCAAGCGGTCTTTTGAAAGGATGATTTATTCCACTCCACTTGTGCAGAACGCTGCCTAAGAATCGGAGGACTTAAGGCAGAATTCTTCCACCGTCAAGAGTTCCCCTCCTACGAGCGTTCTGGGGGAGGACAAAAGTAAGGACTAATCCAAACAACGCATAAAAAAAGCCGAAGCTTTTAGGCTTCGACTTTTAAATCATGTATAACTTGGATAACTATTAGCCCAAGGAATAACCGTCTCTATAGGTACGTTTTACATATTTATTTGCCGGATCAAAGTTTGTCACTTTCATATTCGCGGCGTCCCATTGCAAGCGTTTTCTGCCGTGGTATTGTTCGCCTCCACCCCAGAAGCCCTTGTTTTCGGCTGCTGGATCTACTTCAAAGTAGGCTTTTAGTGCTAGGTTTCCAATAAGGATACTTTCTGTAAACGGACCTGCATAGTCAAAAGAAGAGCTGGTTTCTGCATTTCCATATCCAGCAATGCAAGCATTTACCCATTGCAGGTAGTGGCCTTCGGGCACACGTGCTATAGTTTCTTCTACTTCAAACTGCTCGTTCAAGGACAATGGGAGGAGTCTTGGATTAGCTCCGTAGCAATCTGCCATCAGCTTTCCTTTGTCCCCAATAAAGAGAACGCCACCGTCCCAGTTACCCAATGCTTCGGCATCGCCAAGTTCGTCTGGTCTTTCGGGTAAAAGTCCGCCATCCATCCAAGTCACTTTTATCTTTCCTTTGCCATCCGTTCTTGGGTAGCTTAGGTGTATTTTACTGGAGCTAGGAAAGCTTTTTGGATAATCCCTGTAGGCAAAGTTTCCGCTAAAGGAATCAGAAATACTGCATTCAAAAGTATCAGGGTATAAAATCGGTAAAATTCTATATACGGGATCCATAATGTGGCAAGCCATATCGCCTAGGGCACCGGTTCCAAAATCGGACCAGCCTCGCCAATCGAACGGTAGATAGGCATCATTATAATCGCGCATTTCTGCCGTTCCCAACCAAAGATCCCAGTTGAGCCCTTTTGGAATTTTATCCTTTTTGGCCGGCGTTTGCAGTGCCTGTGGCCAAATAGCCCTATTGGTCCAACATTTTACGGTGTGTACATCGCCTATAATTCCGGTATTGTAAATTTCCTTCATTTTGCGAACACCATCGCCGGAGCCTCCTTGGTTGCCCATTTGGGTGACCACCTTAAATTTCTTTGCGGCCTCGGTCAACATACGTGCTTCCCAGATATCGTGGGTAAGGGGTTTTTGTACGTAAACATGTTTTCCCATGGCCATAGCTTGGTAGGCCGCAACAGCATGGTTATGGTCCGGTGTGGAAACGGAAACGGCATCAATATTTTTGCCCTCCTTTTCCAACATTTCCCTAAAGTCATGGTAGTAGCTCGCTTTTGGATATGCTGCTCTGGAATCTACCGCTTGGCGATCATCCACATCACACAAAGAAACAATATTTACATTGGGACTTTCGGCAAAGGAAGACAAGTCGCTCTTCCCTTTACCACCTGCGCCAATGCCGGCAATGTTCAGCTTGTCGCTAGGGGCCACGTATCCTTGTCCGCCCAAAACGTGTCTGGGTACGATCATAAATCCTGCAGCTGCGACAGTCGATTTTTTCACGAACGAGCGTCGTGATTCATTTTGTAAAAAAGATGGTTTTTTTGGCATAATATAAAGGTGCTTTTTAAACTTGAATTTCAAAACAGAGTTCAAGATAAACGATTTATTTGTATTATCATAAAAGCCGTCTAAGTTATTTTAAAATGCTACTCCGCGTAATTCGTATCTTTACAAAGTACTTACAAAGAGCGAACCATAATGAAGAACCTTCTTTTTATCTTTATTTTTATATTCCTCCTTGCCGCTTGCTCTAATAGTGATGATGGTTTCGAAACCAATGTAAATACTATTACAGAGGTAGAAGAGGAAACAGAAGTGTCCGGTTCTTTTGTACCATGTGAGAATGGTAGAGCCGGCGAATACCCATGTAAAGGTTATGACTTGATGGCTCAAATTTCTTTGGCGGATTTTGGATCCGAGTCCGGCAACGATATTTGGGGATGGACGGATGCCGGCACGGGAAAGGAATACGCTTTAATGGGTTTGGACGATGGAACCGCTTTTGTTGATATTTCGGACACGGAAAATCTAATTTATTTAGGCAAACTACCAACGGCAACCCTATCCAGTCCTTGGCGAGACATTAAAGTGTATCAGGATTACGCCTACATTGTGGCAGAAGCTAACGGACATGGTGTACAGGTTTTCGATTTGAAGAAATTGAGGGATGTTTCTACGGTCCCTACGGTTTTTTCTGCCGATTTCAGATACACTTCAATAGGAAATGCGCACAATATTGTTGTCAACGAGACCACCGGTTTTGCATATCCGGTGGGTACCGATCGTAATGATATCTTCAACGGAGGTGTTCATTTTTTAGACGTACAAAATCCTGCCACACCCATTGCAGCAGGGGGTTGGGGTGTAAATGGTTATACGCATGATGCACAGGTTGTTAGTTATACCGGTCCTGATGCAGATCATACAGGTTCGGAAATTTTTATTGGTGCCAATGAGACACAAGTGGTTATTGTAGATGTTTCTACGAAGGATGCTCCCAGAGCCTTGGCCACTTTGGATTATTCCTTTGTGGGTTACGCTCATCAAGGATGGTTTACGGAGGACCAGCGGTATTTTATTCTAGGCGATGAATTGGATGAAATCAATTCCGGCTTTAAATCCAGAACCCTTATATTTGATATGACCGATTTGGACAATCCCGTTTTGCACCACACCTATCTAGGGCCAACTAGCGCGATTGACCATAACGGTTATGTGCTAGGCGATGAATTCTTTCTTGCCAATTATACTGCCGGTATACGTGTTTTGGATATCTCAAATATAGAAGGGAAATCGATTTCTGAACTTGGATTTTTCGATACTTTTCCTGCAAGCGATAACACCCAGTTTGATGGGGTATGGAGTGTGTATCCTTTTTTTGAAAGTGGTAAGATTTTGGTCAGCGATATCAATCGGGGACTTTTTATTGTTAAAAAATCGAACTAAACCATGAGAAACAGTTCTCTTTTTATTTTAGGGCTTCTTCTGTTTTCCTGCGTGCAGGAAGATGCAAATACGTCGGTTTCAGAATTGCCAAGCACTTTTTTGGGCGAAGTGCAGTGGATTAAAACTATAGGAGGTAGCGGCGAGGAGACGGGACAGGCCGCTATTAATACCTTGGATGGTGGTTATGCGGTTCTAGGGTACACGAACAGTACAGATGGCGATGTAAGTGGAAAGTCGACCTTCGTGAACGATTATTGGTTGCTTAAATTGGATATAGACGGAAAAATGGAATGGAATAAGACCTATGGCGGCAGCAAGGATGATAGAGGTCAGAGTTTGGTGCAGACTCGCGATGGCGGTTACGCCCTCACAGGTTATGCTATGAGTGATGATGGCGATGGTTCCTTAAATAACGGATTTCATGACAATTGGGTTTTAAAGGTAGATGCATTGGGTACAATAGAGTGGGAAAAAAGCTTTGGTTTTTCAGGGCATGATCATTCCTACGATATTATAGAAGCAAAGGATGGCGGTTATTTCTTTACGGGTTTTTTGGACATTACCTCGGCACGTGCCGATGGAAACACCGAAAAAGCAAGTTCCCTGACCAGACATGGAATAGGTGAATTTTGGGGTACTAAAATAGATGCACAGGGCGCAATACAGTGGCGCGGTTATTTTGGTGGCACCAATAATGACAGGGCTCATGCCGTGGTGGAGTCTGAAGACGGTGGCTTTGTAATGGCGGGATTTTCCGAAAGTAATGATTTTGATATTAGCGATACTCAGGGTAGCTATGATTTTTGGATGGTAAATGTAGACGCTAATGGTAATATGCTATGGGAGCGTTCTTTCGGTGGATCCGGTATAGAGATAGCTCATGACATTGCTAAAACAAATGACGGAGGCTATATAATTGCGGGAAATACCTTTAGTACGGATGGCGACATCTCGCAAGCCAAGGGAGAATCCGATTTCTGGCTTGTAAAAGTTACTGATTCCGGAAGTATAGTCTGGGAACGGAGCTACGGCGGATCAGGTTTTGATGCGGCACAAGCAGTAATTTCCAGTAAAGATGGAGGTTACTATGTAGTGGGGAATTCCAAAAGCGCTGACAAGGATGCCAGTGTAAATTTTGGAGAGAACGATTTTTGGATGATAAGGACCGATGAAAATGGAAACCTAGTCTGGCAGAAATCCTTTGGTGGTACGGGACTGGATTTCGCCTTTGATATCGTTGAGAATACCGATGGTAGTGTACTGGTGGTTGGAGAGACCTCAAGTATTGATTTTCATGGGAGTATATCAAAAGGAAAATCGGATATTGTCCTCATTAAACTTAGATAGTAAGACGTTTATACTGTCCATAAAAAATTCCTATCCAATAATATGTTATAAAAATGTTAGGTGCTATGGTATAACAGGACTTATCACATATATTTGTAAACTATTTAGACCAAATCCAAATTAAGCGATGATTCAAGTATCAGAAACGGCAAAAAAGAAAGTCATTGACCTCATGACAGAGGGAGGCTTTGATGTGGCCAAGGATTATGTTCGTGTTGGGGTAAAAAGCGGTGGATGCAGCGGTTTGTCCTATGAACTGGATTTTGACAATAAAGTAGAAGAGACAGATAAACTTTTTGAAGACAACGATGTGCGTATTGTTGTGAATAAAAAGAGTTTTCTTTATCTGGTAGGTACTGTGCTGGAGTACTCAGGTGGACTAAACGGGAAGGGCTTTGTTTTTAACAATCCCAATGCCCAGCGCACCTGTGGATGCGGGGAAAGTTTTTCGTTGTAATGACCCTCAAATCCTAAACAGGGAACTGAGCGCTGCTTAACCAGTGAAAGTAAAATTGAAAATAGCAATGAATTTGAATATGAAAAGGAGCGTTTGTTTAACTATTAAAAATACCCCATTGAGGGCTTAAGGGCATATGGCATATACAGAAGAGGAACTAAAGAAAGAACTGGAAACAAAGGAGTATGAGTACGGGTTTTATACCGACCTGAAATCGGAAACATTTCCTAAGGGATTAAATGAGGATATTGTAAGGGCCATTTCCAAGAAGAAGAACGAGCCGCAATGGATGACGGATTGGCGTATTGATGCCTACCGTATCTGGGAGGATATGAATGAACCGGAATGGGCAAATGTACATTATGAAAAACCCGATTTTCAGGCGATAAGTTATTACTCGGCTCCAAAACCACCCGACCCTAATAAAAGCCTGGACGATGTAGATCCGGAATTGTTGGAGATGTACCGTAAACTGGGCATATCCGTAGATGAGCAGAAGAAATTGCAGAATGTAGCAGTAGATATCGTGGTAGATTCGGTTTCCGTGGCAACTACGTTCCAAAAAACATTGGCCGAAAAAGGAATTCTTTTTATGCCTATTTCCGAAGCGATACAAAAGCATCCGGATCTTGTTAAAAAATACATGGGTACCGTGGTTCCTAAGAAGGATAATTTTTATGCAGCGTTGAATTCGGCCGTATTTACAGATGGGTCTTTTTGCTACATTCCAAAAGGGGTAAGATGCCCAATGGAACTTTCTACCTATTTTAGGATCAACGAAGGTGGTACCGGACAATTTGAACGGACCTTGGTCATTGCCGATGAGGGTAGCTATGTTAGTTATCTTGAAGGTTGTACCGCACCATCAAGAGATGAAAATCAATTGCACGCGGCAGTAGTAGAATTGATTGCCATGGACGATGCCGAAATAAAATACTCTACGGTTCAAAACTGGTATCCTGGAAATAAGGAAGGCAAGGGCGGAGTGTACAATTTTGTAACGAAAAGAGGTTTGTGCGAAAACCGTTCTAAAATTTCTTGGACGCAGGTAGAAACCGGTTCTGCGGTAACTTGGAAATATCCTTCTTGTGTCTTAAAAGGAGATAATTCCATCGGGGAATTTTACTCTATCGCCGTTACCAACAACTACCAACAAGCGGATACAGGTACGAAGATGATTCATCTAGGGAAGAATACCCGAAGTACTATTATTTCCAAAGGTATATCCGCAGGGAAATCACAAAACAGTTATAGAGGTTTGGTACAGATAGGTTCGAGGGCAGATAATGCAAGGAACTTTTCCCAATGCGATTCCCTGTTGATGGGTAACGAATGTGGGGCGCATACATTCCCGTATATTGAAGCAAAGAACAAAACAGCACAAGTAGAACACGAGGCCACTACCAGTAAAATTGGGGAAGACCAAATTTTTTACTGTAATCAAAGAGGAATAGCTACAGAAAAGGCCATCGCCTTGATCGTCAACGGTTTCAGTAAAGAAGTATTGAACAAGTTGCCTATGGAATTTGCGGTAGAGGCCCAAAAATTATTGGAAATAAGCCTAGAGGGCTCTGTGGGGTAAATCCCCCTTGCCACAAAAGGGTATAAATAGTGATATTGTTAACTGGATTGAAAGTTAAAATGTCATTCTGACCGCATTTGAAAAACAGGTCAAGATGATTTGCCAAATTAGTTTTAAAGCGAAGATGAAAAAAGTAGTGTACATAGTATTGATAGCGGTGTTGGCCTTCTCTTGCAAAGAAGCCAAAAAAGTAGCTGTTGAAACGGTTTCCGAGATTCAGAAACCCGAGGTAAAGCTGTATACCTTTAGTGGCGGTACCGTGGGGGTGAACAATTTGGAATTATTCTCCCAAGACACAACCTATCAAGGACAGACAAAGGAATTTTCAGATCCGTTTTATGTAATCAGCCATCCAAAAGGGAATCTTATGTGGGATGCCGGTTTACCGCAAATGCTCGTAGGGCAACCACCGTACACAGACCCAAGCGGGGCGTTTACGGTTTCTCGTCAGGATTCCGTCCTAAATCAACTAAAAGCTATTGGAATGACACCGGACGACATAGAGTTTGTAGCACTATCTCACACGCATTTTGATCATAGCGGCCATGCCAACACCATGAAAAATTCTACTTGGTTGGTGCAGGAAACCGAGTATGATTTTATTACTAGTGACGAAGCTCAGAAAAATAATGCAGACCTGTACAATGCCATAAAAGAGTTGACAAAGATTAATAAACTCAAAGGAGATTACGATGTGTTCGGAGATGGTACGGTAGTCATCAAATCCATGCCTGGCCACACACCTGGTCACCAAGTATTGTATTTGGAACTATCCGAGCACGGTCCACTATTGTTGACCGGAGACCTTTATCATTTGTATGAGAATAGGGAAAACAAAAGGGTTCCCAGTTTCAACTATGATGCGGAGCAGACCTTGGCCAGCATGGAAGTTTTTGAAGCCTTTGCCAAGGAGAAAAACGCAAAAGTATACTTACAACATCAAAAAGAAGATTTTAATAAAATGCCTAAGGCACCAGAATATTTAAAGTAGAAGCTAATGTTGATAATTAAGGATTTACACGCTCAAGTAGAGGATAAAGAAATTTTAAAAGGCATCAACCTAGAGGTGAAAGCCGGGGAGGTACATGCAATTATGGGACCCAACGGTTCCGGAAAAAGTACCTTGGCCTCGGTGATTGCGGGGAAAGAGGAGTTTGAAGTGACCAAAGGGTCCGTTAATTTGGACGGCGAAGACTTGGAAGATATTTCTCCTGAGGAACGAGCGCACAAAGGTGTATTTCTTTCTTTTCAGTATCCGGTAGAGATTCCAGGTGTTTCCGTAACCAATTTTATGAAAACGGCAATCAACGAAACAAGAAAGGCAAAAGGCTTGGAAGATATGCCGGCAAACGAGATGTTGAAGTTGATTCGTGAGAAGGCAGAACTTTTGGAGATAGACCGCAAGTTTTTGTCCCGTTCCTTGAACCAAGGTTTTTCCGGTGGTGAAAAGAAACGGAACGAAATTTTTCAAATGGCCATGTTAGAGCCTAAATTGGCTATTTTGGACGAAACAGATTCCGGACTTGACATTGACGCTCTGCGAATCGTTGCCAATGGGGTAAACAAACTAAAAAGCAAGGACAACGCCGTTATCGTAATTACGCACTACCAAAGATTGTTAGAATATATAGTACCTGATTTTGTTCATGTGATCCATAATGGAAGAATAGTAAAATCCGGCACCAAGGAATTGGCTCTAGAATTAGAGGAAAAAGGGTACGATTGGTTGAAAAACGAGGTAGTGGTTTAAAAGTACATAGTAAAAAGTAGTGAGTACAAAGTGCTTACTACTTCGTACGCATTACTTAATACTTATGAAAATATGGATTTAAAAGACAAATTAATTTCTTCCTTTATGGCTTTTGAGGACAATGTGGATGTGGAGCATCCTGTCCACGATTTGCGCGTAGCCGCCATAAAGAATTTTGAGAACAAAGGATTCCCTACCAAAAAAGAGGAGGCATGGAAATATACTTCGCTCAATAGCCTACAAAAGGTCGATTTTAGTATTTTTCCAAAGGAGGATAACGCTATAGAATACAGGGATGTTAAAAAGTATTTTATCCACGAAATAGATACCTACAAAATCGTTTTCATAGACGGGGTGTACAGTTCGCATCTTTCTGAAACTACGCATGACGGGGTAGATATATGTTTAATGAGTTCGGCCTTGACCAAACCCATGTATAAACAGATCATTGATGTGTATTTTAACAAGGTAGCCTCTAAGGACGAGTCCTTAACCACCCTTAACACTGCTTTTTCTAGAGAGGGTGCGTATATATACATTCCTAAGAACAAAATGCCCAAGAAACCTATAGAAATAGTGCATTTTGCAACAGGAAACGAGGCCTATTTAATGCTACAGCCAAGAAACCTGATTATTGTTGAGGAAAACGCCGAAGTCCAGATTATAGAACGGCATCAAAACCTGACTACAAATGATGTACTGACGAATTCTGTAACTGAAATCTTTGCTGCTCAAAATGCCATTGTGGATTATTATAAACTACAGAACGACAAGGGTAGTGCATCCCTAATTGATAACACCTACATTGACCAAAAGTCGAAAAGCCACGTAAAAGTGCATACCTTTTCTTTTGGAGGAAAATTAACGCGGAATAACCTTAATTTTTATCAAAATGGGGAGTATATAGACTCTACCATGAAGGGCGTAACTATTTTGGACGAAAACCAACATGTAGATCATCATACATTGGTGCATCATATTGAGCCAAACTGTGAAAGCCATCAGGACTATAAAGGAATTTACGGAGATAGTTCTACAGGGGTATTCAACGGTAAGATAATCGTGGACAAGATTGCCCAAAAAACCAACGCCTTTCAGCAGAATAATAATATTTTGGTCAGTGATAAGGCAACCATCAATACAAAACCACAATTGGAAATTTTTGCCGATGACGTAAAATGTTCCCACGGCTGTACTATTGGCCAGTTGGATGAGGAAGCCTTGTTTTATTTACAATCTAGGGGAATCCCAAAAAAGGAGGCCAGAGCCTTGTTGATGTATGCATTTGCCAATAATGTTTTGGAAAGTGTACGTATCCCTGAATTAAAGACAAGAATCAATAGATTGATTGCTAAAAAGCTAGGTGTAAATTTGGGATTTGATTTATAGGTCCATGAATAGTTTACCCAATAATTTTAAAAAAGTCGTATTTTCTGCGGCTTTTTTTGCGTTTTTAAGCTCTACAGGAACCGCCCAGGAAACTCGTTTTGGAGTTAAAGGCGGACTCAATTATTCTTCGATAGTAGGCGATTTAACAGATGGGCTTAAGTTCCGATTCTCCGGTCACGGCGGTATTTTTTTGGAAATCGATTTTTCGGAGAAATTCAAGTTACAACCAGAACTAGTGTATTCCTCTCAAGGCTTTCAGTTCAGCACAGATTTGGCCGCTATCCAAAATGGAGGAGCTGTGGGAGAAGATAATGACTTTAGGACCAACGTGCAATTGAATTTTATTACCGTCCCTATTTTAGGAAAGTTTGCTTTAAATGAAAAGTTGGATTTGGAATTTGGTCCGCAGTTTGGTTTTTTGTTGAACCAGGTTACAAAGATTAAGAACTTAGATCAGGGATCTAGTGTAAACGCGGATAGAAAATCTTCCGTTTCTGGGGATTTTCAACTGGATTATGGTGCCGCCGTAGGATTGGGATATAAGTTGAGAGACAACCTATCAGTATCCCCACGATTTTATATTGGATTACGAAACCGATTGAATGCCCTTGCAGGCGCACAGAACTATAATGCTGCCATTCAATTATCTATAAATTATATGTTTCGTTAGTTGGTTCAGAATTCTTGACTTCACCAATCGGTTTACAGTATTTTTAGGATTTTATTCGTAATCGTTTGTTAGATTTTCCTAGAGCTTGTATGGGTTATATTTGAGTAACTTTAATATCTATTCTATATGAACATAAAATTACTTTTAGGTCTTTCGTTCCTAGTTTCTGTAACTACTTTTTCCCAGGACAAAAAATAGAGTGTGGAGGCAAATTATCCCATTTCAATTGCTGGTGATTTGGGTAATGACAATCCGGGTATTATAGATTTGGGTCCTAAATACCGCTTCTTGGACTTTAATGCAGTGAAAATTGGAGCTGGGCTTAATGTTGGAGTCCTTTCTGATAGAATACAATCATTTGATGGTTTTAATGGAACGCAGGATAGATCAGACTTTCGAGAAACCAATTGGCTGTTTCAACCTATACTATTTTCAGAATTTCAAATTGCGGGTATTCCTAAATTAAGATCGAGTATTGGTCTTGGGTATACTTTTATTAATTCGCATTTTGCAGGACGTGCCGGTGGAGAGACTTTTTACGATACAAATACGGACAGCGGCTTCAATTTCAACGTTGGGCTTTCTTATGACCTAAATGACAAGCTTTTTGTGCAAAGACAATATGACTTTATTAAATATAAACCCGATTTAGGCCAGGATGGTAACCTAGGATTCTTAAAATTCAGGTTGGGTTTTCGTTTCTAAATCCTTTTTTCTATTTATCCTCTCTTTCATGGCTTTTCTTCCCTAAGGAATAACATGAAAGAGACTTTAGTTTACTCTACAGTAAGTATCTTTGTAGCTCAATAATCTTGCTATGATTGATGTCACTAAAATAAGAGAAGACTTCCCCATTTTAAAACGAGAAGTGAACGGGAAACCCTTGGTGTACTTGGATAACGCGGCCACTTCGCAAACGCCGCAACAAGTCATAGACGTAATCGTGGATTATTATTCCAATTACAATGCGAACATACACCGGGGTGTACACGCACTTTCCCAAGAAGCGACCGATAAATATGAGCAGGCGCGACAGAAGATCCAACAGCATTTCAACGCCAAGCATACCCATGAAATCATATTTACATCGGGCACAACACATAGTATAAACATCGTCGCCAATGGTTTTTCCTCGATCATTAAAAAAGGGGATGAGGTCTTGGTATCGGCAATGGAGCACCATTCCAATATCGTTCCTTGGCAAATGCTTTGTGAGCGTACCGGAGCCACCTTAAAAGTGATTCCCATGAACCAAGAAGGGGAACTTTTGATGGATGTTTACGACACGCTACTTTCCGACAAGACAAAATTGGTATTCTGCAACCATATTTCCAATGCGTTAGGCACCATAAATCCCATAAAAGAAATAATAACAAAAGCCCATAATGTAGGTGCCGCGGTGTTGATAGATGGTGCACAGGCCGCACCGCATTTGGTTGCCGATATGCAGGCTCTGGATGTTGATTTTTATACCGTTTCCGCTCATAAAATCTGCGGACCTACCGGTGTAGGAATGTTATATGGTAAGGAAGAATGGTTATCTAAACTGCCGCCCTACCAAGGCGGAGGCGAAATGATAGCGGAAGTCACCTTTGAAAAGACCACCTATGCCGGCCTACCGCATAAATTTGAGGCAGGAACGCCCAATATCTGTGGCGGTATAGCCTTTGGGGCCGCGTTGGATTATATGAACGCTATCGGTTTTGAAAACATCGCCGCTTATGAGCATGAGTTGTTGGAATATGCCACAGAAGAGCTCCTTAAGATAGACGGACTCAAAATTTATGGTACCGCGCAGCAGAAAACTTCAGTCATCTCTTTTAATATCAAAGGAGTACATCCTTATGATATCGGTACGATTTTGGATAAACTGGGAATTGCGGTACGTACCGGTCATCATTGTGCCCAGCCAATAATGGACTTTTACAAAATTCCGGGTACGGTAAGGGCAAGCTTTAGTTTTTATAATACCAAGGAAGAAGTAGACGTTTTGGTGACAGGGGTAAAACGTGCCATTGCCATGTTGGTATAACACAACCCGTTATCATTCTCTTAAAGTATTGAAATCAATGGTTTGTTATTGTATTTTTGTATAAACTAAGAAGATGAATATTAAAGAGATACAGGAGGATATAGTGGCAGAGTTTGCCATGTTCGAGGACTGGATGCAGCGTTACGAGTATATGATAGACCTTGGAAAATCATTGCCCTTGATAGCGGAGGAATATAAGACCGACGATAATATCATAAAGGGATGCCAAAGCAAAGTATGGGTACATGCTGATTTGGAAGAAGATAAACTTGTGTTCACGGCAGATAGTGATGCCATCATCACAAAAGGAATTATCGCTATTTTAATCCGTGCCTTCAGCAACCAGAAACCAATTGATATTATAGAAGCGGATACCAATTTTATAGATGAAATTGGATTAAAGGAACATTTATCCGCAACGCGGGCAAACGGTTTGGTAAGTATGATAAAACAGATTAAACTGTATGCAGTAGCCTACCAAACACAATTAAACTAAAAGATGAGCGAAATAGATATTGCAACCGATAGTGCCGATTTGGGAGAGAAAATCGTAAAGGTATTGAAGACCATTTATGACCCCGAGATTCCTGTAGACATTTATGAACTAGGACTTATTTATGATGTTTTAATAAACGAGGACAATGAAGTGAAGATTTTAATGACCCTTACCTCGCCTAATTGTCCAGTGGCCGAAACCTTGCCCGTAGAGGTAGAGGAAAAGGTGAAATCCTTAAATGCGATAAAGGATGCAGAGGTAGAAATAACTTTTGATCCCCCATGGACTCAGGATTTAATGAGTGATGAAGCGAAGTTGGAGCTGGGGATGTTATAAGTATGTAGAATTTTTAGTTCGGTTCAGAAAAAATCCTCATTTGATGTCATCATATGCCTGAAGAAATTATAAATAAGATAACCCAAAGCAAACTGATCACTTTTGATCTTGAGGATTATTATCCAAAAGGGGAAAGAAAAGTGTTGGATTTAAAAGACTGGCTATACGAAGGGTTTATTTTAAGGGAGAAAGAGTTTAGAGGATATATTTTGGATCATAATTGGGAACAATACAAGGACACTTTCGTGGCCTTAAAATGTTCTACAGATGCCATTGTGCCTGGGTGGGCCTATATGCTTATCACTACAAAGTTACAGCCCTACGCAAAAAGAATAGTACAAGGCAATATGGTGGATTTAGAAACAGCCATATACCAAAAAATAATAGACGACCTAGATGTTTCCGAGTTTCAGGATAGACCGGTAATTATAAAAGGCTGTAGCCGTAAACCTGTTCCACCAAATGCCTATTTGTTCATAACGCAAAAGCTTTTACCCGTGGCAAAGTCCATTATGTATGGGGAAGCCTGTTCCTCAGTGCCGTTGTACAAGCGAAAATAATGCGTTTTTGTTATAAGGTACTTTGTGACTATTCTTACTTTTGTGTTTCTAAAAGATAAACACTACATCATGAAAAACTTTTTTTTAACTATTACCCTGGTATTTACGTGCGCTTATGGTTTCTCACAAACAGAAGTGGAACTTATTTCCGAGCTTGGACCCAAGAAAGATTCCCTTGCAGCAATACAGAGTAGAATTAATGCCTTACAGGGGAAGATCGATGCGTTACCAGGTTGGAAAAAAGGTGCTTTTGGTACCGTTGGCGCCAACCTTACCTCTTTTAATAATTGGTATGCCCAAGGAACGCCAAACAATGCTTCCGGTAATATTGGTATTACTGTAAATGGTTTTGCAAATTTAAATCAGGAAAAGTATTTCTGGAGAAACTCCGGCAACTTGAATCTGTCCTGGGTAAAATTTGATGATAAGGACAACCCAACCGATGATGACAGTTTTAGACAAGCAGCGGATGTTTTTACAATAACTTCCCTTTATGGTCGTAAGTTAAGTGAGAAGTTTGCAATTTCTGCCTTAGGGGAGTATAGGACTACCATTCTGGACAATTTTAACGATCCCGGATACTTGGATATTGGAGTTGGTGCCACTTGGACCCCTATTACAGATTTGGTAGTAGTCATCCATCCTTTAAACTATAACTTTGTATTTAGTAATAATGATGAGGTGTTCCAATCTTCTTTAGGAACAAAAATTGTGGCTGATTATACTAGAAAGATTGGTGCTATAAACTTTAAAACCAACTTGTCTATGTTCCAAAGTTATAAGAATGGCGATTTGTCCAATTATACTTGGATCAACTCTTTTGGCTACACCTTATGGAACGGGGTAGGTCTAGGTTTTGAATTCGGGCTGCGTAACAACAAGCAAGAGGCATTGAATTTTGCCCTCAACAGTGATCCAGCTACGACTTTTGATAGCGTTGACAATAAATTACAGACCTATCTTTTATTTGGCCTTAACTACGCATTTTAGGACAATAAATAAAATGACCATAATTAAAAAACCCTGCTCAAAGAGCAGGGTTTTTTCGGTTAAGTTCTTATCGTAAAATTTGGGTTCTACTGTATGCCATAAGTTGTTTTTGATTTGGGGTCAACACTATCACTTAAACACATGACAAAGTTATGTCATCATATCTTTTGCAACACAATTTATGTTGTGAAGCCGCTCCAATATGTGGTGAAAAATACCAGTGGTTTAAATTGATCGACGAACTACAATGTTTGTTGTTTTATACGATATCAATATTCATCCAAATGCTCGGGATATAGAAAGTTGTTATAGGGAAAACGTGTAACATGGATTTCCCGTACCTCGTCATAAACGCGCTTTTTGAATTCATCCAGATTCTCTTTGTTCAATGCAGAAATGAATAGGGCCCTGTCGCCCACTTTTTCCATCCAGGTGCGTTTCCATTCGGCAATTGTAAAGTGGCGCGAAGTACGTTCGGTAACTAGATCGTCTTCGGCGATAATGTCATGCTTATACTGGTCAATTTTATTGAAGACCATGATTGTCTTTTTATCGGAACTTTTTATTTCGTCCAGTATCTTATGAACCGATGCTATGTGCTCCTCAAACTGCGGGTGGGAAATATCCACTACGTGAAGCAATAGATCTGCTTCCCTAACCTCGTCCAAAGTACTTTTAAAGCTTTCTACCAGCTGAGTAGGTAGTTTTCTGATAAAGCCTACCGTATCGCTTAAAAGAAAAGGTAAATTTCCGATGACCACCTTGCGCACGGTCGTGTCCAAAGTGGCAAAGAGTTTGTTCTCGGCAAAGACATCGCTCTTGCTGATAACGTTCATCAACGTCGATTTACCAACGTTCGTATACCCTACTAAAGCAACACGTATCAATGCGCCACGGTTTCCTCGTTGGGTCTCCATTTGGCGGTCTATTTTAAGCAGTTTCTTTTTAAGCAAACTAATGCGATCTCTCACGATACGCCTATCCGTTTCGATTTCCGTTTCTCCCGGGCCACGCATTCCAATACCTCCTTTTTGACGCTCAAGGTGTGTCCAAAGTCCTGTAAGTCTTGGTAATAAATATTCGTACTGTGCCAGTTCTACTTGGGTTCGCGCATAACTTGTCTGGGCACGTTGGGCAAAAATATCCAGTATAAGACTGGTGCGATCAATGATCTTGCACTTTAATTGTTTCTCTATATTTCGCTGTTGAGCAGGGGAAAGTTCTTCATCAAATATAACGGAGCCAATTTCATGCTCCTTTACATAGGCTTCCACTTCCTCCATTTTTCCAGTACCAATGAGTGTTTTTGGATTGGGCACATCCATGCGCTGTACAAATCGTTTTAAAACCTCGCCTCCGGCGGTGTAGGTAAGGAATTCTAGTTCATCTAGGTATTCGGTTACTTTTTCTTCGCTTTGTTCCCTATTGATGATACCAATAAGGACCGCTTTTTCGTATTCAATTGTTTTCTTTTCTAACATATATAGGTAAAGTACAAAATTAAGCAAAAGTGCCCATCCTATTTTAGTATTTTTATGGACCCAACCGAATCTGTAATGCGTTTTCCATTTTTTAAAAGAAAATCTAGCAAAGAGTTATTCACTGTTGCCTTTTATAATCTAGAGAATTTATTTGATGCAGAAAATAATGAGCGCACACTGGACGATGATTTTACGCCAAACGGTTTTAAGGAGTGGACGCCAAAGCGCTATTCCCAAAAACTAGATAAGCTGGCCAAGACTATTTTTGAGATAGGAAAGGAGTATAACCAATATCCTCCAGTTCTCGTAGGGATTTCTGAGGCCGAAAACCAAGATGTAATCCGGGATTTGACCAAAACCGAACCCCTAATCAATTTAGGGTACGACTTCGTACATTATGAATCTCCCGATGAACGTGGTATCGATACGGCATTACTTTATAACCCTAAATTTTTTAAGGTCATTTTTTCGGAACCTTTGGCATTGTTGGTCGATAATCTTAGTGGAGAAAGAGATGCCACAAGGGATATATTGTATGTAAAAGGCTTCCTGAACAACGAAATGGTTCATGTGTTTGTAAATCACTGGCCCTCTAGAAGGGAAGGCGGAGATGTAACCGAGTACAAAAGAATAAGCGCGGCAAAGGTCATTAAAGATAAAATAAGAACCATAGCGGAAGAGGAGCCAAATCCCAATTACCTTGTCATGGGCGATTTTAACGACGACCCTACCTCCAAGAGTATACAGACCTTGTTGGAGGAAACTACCTTATACAATCCTATGGAAAAACTTCATGTTCCTGATAAAAGTGGCAGTGGCTATTACAAGAAAAGTTGGACGCTCTTTGATCAGATAATTATTTCACATAGTTTTCTTAATTACCAAAAAGGAACCCACAGCTTATCAAATGCACGGATTTTTGACGACTCCTTTTTACGGGAAACCGCAGGTAAGTATAAAGGGAGTCCCTTCCGCACCTATTCCGGAAGAAAATATTTAGGTGGCTATAGTGACCATTTTCCAGTGTATATTATATTGAAATTGAATCCAAAATAATAAAGGGACCTTTTTTAACAGCTACCTAGTAGCCAAGCAGAGGGCTAACTTGTTTTAAATCTATACAAAAGCAAAATTTTACCTAAGGTCTGGCAAGACGATTTAACCTCGAACTCCTATCAAATCTTAAACGTAACTCCCGCGACTCTTATGCTGAGACTACCTCAATGTAAGAGGGGTCATGGCTAAAGAACGTGACATTACTAATACAGAGCTCCAGATAAAATTGAAGTAAGAAAAATCCTATACATCTGAAATCCTGACTTTCACAACAAGAACTATAAATCTACAGTGTCGTTCATCGAATAATTGGTCTTTTTAATCGATTACTTTAAGTGAGTTCAATATTATTGTAGTCCAAATCTTACAATACTTAACCTCCTTACTATGGATTATCGAAAACCAAAAATAATTCGAAGTTTAGCTATACTTTTTATTTTGCCGATATTCTTTATCGTATCTATAGCTTCTGCCCAATCTGGTGCTTTAAGACAACTCATAAAACAAGACTACGACTTTTCCAAAATAGGTGCGCTACACGTAGATCTGGAATTCGATTATGAACAGAACCGGGAAAAAACCTTGGCTCTTGCTAAAAAGAACAGTTGGACTTTTAAGGAAACGCTTTCCAATGGCACAAAGGTAGCCTTACAGGACGTAGGAACAGACGGCAGTCCCATTTATTACGAAACTTATTCGGACAACGCCAGTAGAACTTCCAGGGCCTACACCTTACATACCAATGGCATGCTCAATCTTGACCTGAACGGTGCCGGAATGCAGGTAGGTGTTTGGGATGCTGGCGTAGCATTGACCACGCATCAAGAATACGGTGGCAGGGTCATAGTTGGCGATGAAGATTCGGACGTGGATGGCCATGCATCTATGGTTACAGGAAGCTTAATTTCTTCTGGCATAAGAAAGGAAGCCCAGGGAGTAGCCTATGCCGCCAATGTAATCACGAACGATTGGAGCAGGGATAAAATTGAGGTTGCCCAAGCCGCCGCTAATGGCTTATTGCTTTCAAACCACTCTTATGGCATTAAATCCGATCGTGTGCCAGATTGGTATTTCGGGTCATATATTAAAGTAACCCAAGATTGGGATCGTATTATGTATAGTGCCCCTTATTATTTAATGGTAAATGCCGCGGGAAACGCTCAAAAAAGGCAGGATAACCAAGACCCTATAGCTGGAACTACAGCAGACGGATTTGATTTAATGCTCGGATTTACCTTGGCTAAAAACTGCCTTACCATTGCTGCAGCGTATACCAAAATAGACCGTAACGGAAATTTAAAGGAGGCATGGATTTCTCCGTACAGTAGTTTTGGCCCTGTAGACGATGGAAGAATTAAACCGGATATCGCTGGAGATGGATCCTCTATTTTTTCCACATCTGCCGAAACGAATAAAAGTTACAGCACATTTTCGGGCACTTCTATGGCAACCCCAAGTGTAACTGGCGCTTTATTGTTGTTGCAACAGTACCACGAACAACTCTATGGAAATTATATGAAGGCAGCAACCCTAAAAGGCCTCGCTCTGCATACCGCTGATGATGTCGACAGTGCAGGACCCGACTATAAAATGGGATGGGGCATCATGAATTCTAAAAGGGCCGCCGAAGTATTACAGAATAAAGATTATAGCACCTATATAGAAGAGCATAACCTTGAAGATAATCAGGTTTTTAGCCTAGAAGTACGGGCAAATGGGAAGGAAAATCTAATGGCATCCATTTCGTGGACAGATCCCGCCTCGGAATACGTGAATAGTGGAAGATTAAATGACGCGACGCCAGCTCTCGTAAACGATTTGGATATTCGTATTTCCCAGAATGGAACGGAAGTCTATCCTTGGAAACTAAACCCTAACAGTCCAAATGCGCCCGCAACACAAGGGGATAATAAGGTAGACCCCTTTGAACGCATAGAAATACCCAATGCAGAGGGCAGCTATACCATTACCGTTACACATAAGGGAGCGTTGACCAACGGTTTGCAAAATTTTTCCCTTTTAATTTCAGGAGTGGCTATGACCAATTGCAGTTTGGTAGCTCCTGAAAGTTTAGTCCTGGCCGAGCCCAAAACCAACCAGCTAAACCTGATATGGAACCCCGTGGAGGATGCACTCTACGAGGTTCAGTATAGAAAACTGAGCGAAGATGCCTGGCAAACGTCCTACGTTTCCAGCCCTAACACAGTATTAAAGGAGTTAGAGATCAATACTGAATATCTTATCCGATTGCGTACGTTTTGTTCACAGAATATTCCATCAGAATATAGTTTGGAATATCAATTTTTATTCTTGGGAGAAGCGACCGAAATTGGCGCCTTGGATTCTCTCGAAAGATTAAGTATTGAATCCGAAATCAAGTTCTCCATATATCCCAACCCTGCCGTAGAACACATTAATTTATACAATGAAATTAGTGAAACAGCACAGTATATGATTGTATCCGCATCTGGAATAGCGTTACGGAGTGGTTCAGCCAAAAAGGCCAAAATTAACGTTGGCGATTTAGCTACAGGTTTATATGTTATTCAAGTTCAGGACAGTAAAGGGAGACGAAGTGCCAAGTTTTACAAACAGTGACGTAGCTTTTTTACTTATTCAAATTATTGTGGATTAAACAATATGTAGTATTGAATATACCACGTTTGGTCGTCATTAATCATAAAATGAACTACATAATCTTAAGCCAAAGTAAAAACTATAGTGAGTTGGATATATAAAAATTTTATCCCCCCGAAACCTTTTCCAAACAACCTGTTGCACACTTTGTGTCACAGGTTTTTTATATTTTCTTCACTTAGAATAAGTTTAGGGTACTTTTTTAAACAGCATTATCTAAAGCATAAAACACGTCAAAGAATCAAGCAAATAATAATACCGGCTGAGTCCACTTTGTTTTACTCATAAGGTGCAACGGTCGACAACTAGAGGGTATATGGTTGATTAGTATTTGATTAAACAATACCATACATCTTGATGTATAAGATATTTCGATAGTAAAATAGGACAAAACAAAGATTTGACTATCATGTGGAGCTAACTATTTCATAACTTTAGACTGTATAAGTCAAAAAGATCAGAACAATGGATACAAATGAAAACAATTCCCACGGTAATGCATGGGACATCAACGATTCTAGTAAATGCCCATATTTGGGTGGAACACTAAAAGAAACAGCTGGGGGAGGCACAAACAATTTGGATTGGTGGCCAAATCAATTACGATTAAATGTTTTGCGCCAAAACTCGTCTTTGACGAATCCTATGGATGAAGATTTTGACTATGCCAAAGAATTCAAGTCCTTGGATTTAGCAGAAGTAAAAAAGGATATTATAGAAGCTTTGACCACTTCACAGGATTGGTGGCCTGCAGATTACGGTCATTACGGCCCGTTTATGATACGCATGGCTTGGCATAGTGCTGGAACCTACCGTATTGGGGATGGGCGTGGTGGAGCCGGTTCTGGATCGCAACGTTTTGCGCCCTTAAATAGTTGGCCGGACAACGGGAATTTGGATAAGGCACGTTTACTTCTTTGGCCCATTAAACAGAAATATGGTAAAAAACTCTCATGGGCGGATTTAATGATTCTTACCGGAAACTGCGCTTTGGAATCAATGGGTTTTAAAACTTTTGGATTTGGCGGTGGCCGTGAGGATATTTGGCAGCCCGAAGAGGATATTTACTGGGGTTCCGAGACGGAATGGATGGGTAACGACGAACGTTTTTCCGATGGGGAATATGTACTCGAAGCCAATCTGGGAGCTTCCCATATGGGACTTATTTACGTAAATCCTGAGGGGCCAAACGGGAAATCAAACCCATTGGGAACCGCAAAATTAATGAAAGAAACTTTTGGACGTATGGCCATGAACGATGAGGAAACCGTGGCCCTGACGGCTGGAGGTCATACCTTTGGGAAGGCCCATGGGGCTGCGGACCCTAATGTTTATGTTGGTCCAGAGCCTGCGGGTGCAAGTATTGTAGAACAAAGCATGGGGTGGAAGAACTCATATAAAACAGGTGTTTTAGATGATGCCATTACTAGCGGTATTGAAGGGGCTTGGACTCCAAAACCTACACAATGGGACCATGATTATTTTAAGGTATTATTGGAATACGACTGGGAGCCCACTAAAAGTCCGGCCGGTGCCAATCAATGGCGACCAACGGCAGCTTCTGCGGCAAAAAAAGCTCCAAGAGCTGGTGATGCTACAAAAACTCAGGACCTAATGATGACCGATGCCGATATGGCCTTGAAAATAGATCCGGATTACCTTAAAATATCAAAGCGATTCTATGAGAATCCGGCGGAATTAGAAGATGCCTTTGCGAGGGCTTGGTATAAGTTGACGCATAGGGATATGGGGCCTATCTCTCGATACTTAGGACCCGAAGTGCCTAAGGAAGAGTTGATTTGGCAAGATCCGGTTCCGGCTGTAAACCACGATTTGGTAAGCGATGCCGATATAACCGAACTTAAGAAAAGATTATTGGCTTCTGGCCTAACTGTTGGTCAATTGGTAAGTACAGCTTGGGCATCCGCTTCAACTTATAGGGATTCGGACAAAAGGGGTGGCGCCAACGGGGCACGTATTCGCTTGGAACCTCAAAGGAGCTGGGAAGCGAATAATCCAAAGGAATTGGTAAAGGTATTACATGTTTTGGAAGGTATTCAAAAGGAGTTCAACACCAGTCAATCCGGCAACAAGAAAATTTCTTTGGCAGATTTAATTGTACTTGGTGGTAGCGCAGGAATAGAGGAAGCCGCAAGACATGCAGGACATAAGGTGGAAGTGCCTTTTACCGCTGGCCGTACCGATGCATCGCAAGAACAGACGGATGTCTATTCTTTTGAAGCTTTGGAGCCCTCCGCAGACGGATTCAGAAACTATAAGAACCCGGATTATAAAGCTTCCGCAGAGGCCTTGTTAGTAGACCGTGCCCAATTGATGAAACTTACCGCTCCGGAAATGACGGTACTTGTTGGTGGTATGCGCGTATTGGATACGAATTTTGATGGTTCTAGACATGGTGTTTTTACTGATCGCCGTGGCGTTTTGACCAACGATTTCTTCGTGAACCTTTTGGACCTAGGAGTTAAATGGGAGGATACTTCGGATAACGAAACTTTATTTGCCGGACGTGACCGCAAAACTGGAAGCGTAAAATGGACGGGCACGCGTGCCGACCTAATTTTTGGTTCCAACACAGAACTACGTGCTTATGCCGAAGTGTATGGGTCTTCGGATTCCGAGAAGAAGTTCGTTAAGGACTTTATCGCAACCTGGACAAAAGTGATGAACTTAGATCGCTTCGATTTGGCTTAAATCGAGTATGTCTATAATTTATAAAAATGATCTCCAAAGGAGATCATTTTTTTGTTTAAATAGCAGCCTCAATAAAGGGAATAGTACTGTGGAAGGGGGGTAAATTCTTTAGTAAACCGCTTCATTTGGCGTATCGAAATCTCATTAAATCGAGGTAGGATGTAATCCAAATAGAAGAATGGATAAAGAAATTCGAACCAAGATAATCGCCGTTTGCGATAGTAAAATAGCATCAAAAGGTAACACTATAGGTCTGTCTTTCTATGCCTTCTTAAAAAAACGAAAACGACAACCCAAAACTACTTATTGAAGTCGCCAAATGGTGAATTTTAAAGCAAGAGCTAGACCATTTTGAGAAAGCGGTAAAAATCAAGGGAATGGTGCTTCAACCCTAGTTTTCTAGATTAAAAACAAAGAATATCGTATATTCTTTAGCCTTAGTTTGATGTTCAAAAGGTCATTTTCCCACCCACTACAGGAAGCGTAAGGCTTGTGTTATCCAAGTCTATGGTAAGTTTCGTTCCCGGTTCTGGCCAAAGTGTAAATTCCCGATCGCTTGAAAATATCAATAATCCTATCTGTTGTCCTTTTTGAATGATTTGGTCATCGGGCATCAAATCGAAAGAAATCGTATAAAACTTATCCGGCACAAGCGGTTCGCTTTCTGTGAGCGATGTATGGTTCTGTGGATCTGCCCAACCTCTGGTAATGATATTGTCTGTTATCTTGGCATTTTTGGCGTCGTTCCAAGGTAGTGACACCAACCATACCGAAAGATTGGCGGCCGGCTTACTGCTTGCCAATCTAATCGTTACTTTTGGTGTTCCGGAAATATGAACGTCATTTGCTAGTTCGGGGGTTACATACAACAAACGATGATCGGTAATTTCCGCTTGCGCCAAAGTAGCACCGGAAAAGGAGTAATTATCTACTAACGTTTCTTTTGTATTGGTGGTGGTTTTGTTCAAAAGTAACTGTCCAAGTTGCGGGGCACCTGCACCAAGATACATGGTTATGTCTTTCGCTTCGGGATTGGGATAATCGGCATAAGCAGTAGGGTTTTCTTGAGTGTCGTTTTCTCGCACGATCCAAGCTTTAGCGTCTTCTTCCACTCCATTATCAACGCCATGAAGGTAATGCGTAAACCAACGATTCATAAGTTGCATTGGTGGCGGTCCACCGTGTCCATTTTGATGATAGTAAATCTGACTGGGAATCCCTTTTTCTTTTGCTGCTTTGTAAATGCGATAGCTATGCTCTGGCATTACGTTCCAATCGTTAAAACCGTGCGCCATTAACAGGGCGGCTTTCATAGGTTCCATATCGTTCAGGTAATCCCTTCCCGCCCAAAAATCGTTATAATCGCCCGTGATGCGGTCCATTCCGTTTTTCATTTCGGTATCGCGCACGCGTGCGTTATTACCTGCACGTTTCGCTTCGTCCCCACTATGGATAAAGTCATAGAGGACATCAATATCCTCACCTAAGTACCCTTCAGGTGAGCGTACCAATCCGTTGGATCGGTAATAATGATAATAAGATGTATTGGGTGCAATAGGAATAATGGCTTCCAAACCATTTACGCCTGTTGTTGCAGCTGCCAACGGAAGCGTTCCGTTATATGAGGTCCCCGTCATACCAACTTTTCCCGTAGACCAAAATGCGGTTACTTTTTCGCCGCCAATTGGCTCTGTGAAACCTTTTGCACGGCCGCACAACCAATCTATAACTGCCTTTGGAGCCAGGGATTCATTGTCTCCGCCTACAGTTGGTGATCCTTGGGAAAGCCCGGTGCCGGGAGAAGAGGAATGCACTACGATATAGCCTCTGGGCACCCATTTTTGAATCTCGGAATTTGAAATTATAGGTCGCTCTCCAGTTCGGTTGACTTCTGCATGTACCCGATTGGCCGTAGTTGCACCTAATTCGTGCTTAACGTTCCAAAAGAGCCCGGGTTCAAAAGCCGCTACCCCAGCGAAATAAGGACTCGTTACGTAGATAATGGGTAATTTTAATTTTTCGGTCTCTGTTTGTCCTGGGCGGGTAACGCTGACGTGCATCCTATCAGGTTTTCCATCGGCATCACTATCAAAGTCGGTCTCCACCCACAGATCGTGCCGTAGCCATTTACTATCATCTTCAAAAGCCGGAACTATTTGTGCCTCGCCGTCTTTAAAAATAGGTTTTACTTCTGAGGTTTTTTGGGCAGTGCCCATAAAAGAAGCTGCCAGGGTTATCGCGAAACAGGCTAATTTGATGGTTATGTTCATGGAAATTGGAATTTGCTTACGAGTAGAATATAGTTAAGTACTGGCTTGCTAAAGTAATTTAAAGTTTTTAAAACGCTACAGGTTCAACTCCGCAAACTAGTCATCACGAAATTTTTATAATTTCGGAGTCCTTTAATAGTGCTTCGTTTCGCAAACGCAAAAAAATCTGTGCTGTGGTAATTACATCCAGTTCGCAATACCTGACAATGCGGGCAAGATCTTTGTCCTTATAAAACACATTACGCACCATGCTGCCATCTATATCCTCTTTGGGAGACGGGATTCCTAGCACATTAGCAAGTAGTTTTAAAGAGGTATAATTTTTATAATCTCCAAATTTCCATAGGTCCATCGTATCCAAATGGTTTACCTCCCATGGTTTTTTTCCAAAAAGATCTAAATGGTAGGGTAGGGAAATACTGTTAATAATCATTCGTCTGGCGATATACGGAAAATCGAATTCCTTACCGTTATGGGCACAGAGTAAATGTTTGGCCAAACCAAAATGATCTTCCAACAAACCTTTGAATTGCTCCAACAGTTGCGGTTCATCACCTTTAAAAGTAGTGACGCGAAACATTTTTTTATCGTCCTGAAACTTAAAATAACCTACCGATATGCATATAATTTTTCCAAATTCCGCCCAAATACCCGCACGGTCGTAAAATTCTTCCGGTGTGTGCTCGTCTTTGCGGTGATAGCTCGATTTTTGTGCCCACAGCTCTTGTTTATCGGTCTCTAGACTATTAAAATCGGCATGTTCGGGTACCGTTTCAATATCTAGAAATAGGATAAGTTCTAGGTTGATTTTATATAGCATAGACTTGCATTGTGGTACTTAATTTATGACAATAAGTTGAGATTACAAGAAACTGAGCTGGCAAAAAAATCCTTTCTCCCTACTAAACTTGAGGTTTACAATACACTAATTACTTACTAAATAGAGATTTTTTGTCCATCTGAGGCCAACTGACCCAGGGGTCTGTTTTAAGTATAGTGTGCAAATTTCGCAAGGCGCACCACATCTTTGAGCGGGATAAAATTATCGGCAAATAGCCGTTTTTGGTTGTTTAGGTTGATGTAAAACCGTTATTACCGACCAACTAGTTTGTGAACATCAAAAAAGGGATTGCTGTTTTACTGGACTTTCGTGCTCCAAAAGCCATTTTTTACGAGATAATCCACCGGCATAACCGGTAAGCGAACCGTCACTTCCAACAACCCTATGGCATGGCACTATAATCCACAAGGGATTCTTGCCGTTGGCCGCGGCGACCGCTCGGATGGCCTTCACATCCCCAAGCGACTTTGACAGTTCTAAATAGGACATTGTTTTGCCAAAGGGAATTTCCAAAAGTCCCTGCCAAACCCTTTGCTGAAACTCGGTTCCCTGAAGGTCCAATTCCAAATCAAAGCTTGTTCGTTTGCCCTCAAAATATTCGTTGAGTTGGTAAACAGCGTCCTCCAAAACTTCTGGAATGACCTGTGTTATCGGTTCGTCCGTATTTAAGACAGTTACAGAAGTAAGCCCAGAAATTGCGCCTTCCAATTTTGCGATTCCTAAAGGAGTTTTTATGAAGGCCTCTTCCATGGGGTGCAGATTTTACTCATCTGTCGACGTATCTAAATTAATATCTAATACTCCCGCTCGTTTAGCCCTGTTCTCCCAATTTTTACGTGCCAAGACCTGAAGGTCGGCAACATTATCGCTTTCGTCCATTATCTCAAGGCCCAATAAGGTTTCGATAACATCCTCCATGGTAACCAGGCCGGCGACGGATCCGTATTCGTCAACGACCAAGGCAATATGTTCGCGTTTGGCAATAAAGATGTCAAAGAGTTGGGGAATTGGTGTATTTCGACGGGTAATTAAAATGTCCCTCCGTATTTCTGCCAAAGGCATGTCTCCCTTTTTATTTATAATTTCCTCGTAAACGTTGTCTTTGAGAACAAAACCGGTAATATTGTCTACGTTCTCGTTGAAAATGGGGATTCTCGAGTAGCGGAGTTTTGGGTTATCCTCAAAGAAGTTCTGTATGGATATGGCATCGGAAGCGATTTTTACAACGGCTCTCGGAGTCATTACGTCCTTCACCAAAACTTGATCAAAACGCAAAAGGTTCTTTATGATATTAGATTCCGAGGTTTCAAAAACGCCATCCGCGTGGGCCATATCAGTCATAACCGTAAAATCCTCCCTACTAAAAACACTGCCGTGATGGCCTTTCCCGCCTACCAATTTGGTAAATAGCTGCAAAATCCAAAGTAGGCCGGTATATTTCATCAGAAGTACCATTACTTTTAGGGATTTCGCGGTAAAATTGGCCAATTGTCGCCAATAGGTAGCCCCAATAGTTTTTGGGATGATTTCTGAAGCTACTAAAATTAAAATTGTCATTAGGGCGGACACGATACCTACCATCAAATCTTCAGAAAATTTGATTCCAAAAATAGTTTGTTGTGCAGTTCCATATAGTTCCGTATAGGCCACTTTTGCCTGCACACCTACAAGAATGGCACCAACGGTATGTGCAATGGTGTTTAGGGTAAGAATAGCGATAAGTGGTTTGTCAACGTCTTCTTTCAGGGTTTTCAGTGTATCGGCATAGGCCTTTCCCTCCTTTTTTTTAACGTTGACAAAGGTTGGGGTAACGCTGAGTAACACCGCTTCTAAAATGGAACACAGAAAAGAAAAGAAAACCGAAATGACAGCGTAAAAAACAAGTAATCCCATGAATTGAATTTAAGCATCTAAGATATCAATTTAAAAGTGTTACACCACATAGATTTTAAACGTTACGTGGCAACTACCGTTTAAATTTAGTTTTTTAATGCCTTATAAAAAACTTGTTGCACCGCAGAACGAATATTTAATTCGTATAAATTTCGGTTATCTCTAGTAGGATTGACCCTATTGGATAAAAATACATATACCAATTGGTTTTCTGGATCTGCCCAAACAAAAGTACCTGTAAAACCACTATGTCCAAAACTAGCCGAGCTTACTTCTGGAGCCGGGTATGCATCCGCTAAAGCTAGTTCGCTGTTATTGAGCAAAGGTTTGTCAAAACCTAAGCCCCTTCTGTTATCGTTTTTTGGATACTGTACTTTAATAAATTCTTTTACTACTTCTTCTGATAACAATCGCTTCCCGTCTACGGTGCCGTATTGCATAAAAAGTTGCATTATTTTGTCTAGGTCATACGCAGAAGCGAATAATCCGGCATTTCCCGATACACCCCCTAACAAAGATGCATTTTCATCGTGTACCCAGCCTTGCGTTACACTGTGCCTAAAGAGTGTATCTACCTCTGTAGGTACGATCTTGTTTGGGAATTTGTTGGACATAGGTAGGAACCCCATAGTTTTTGAACCGATTGGTTTATAAAAAGTTTCTGTCAAATAGGTTTCATAGGGTTGGCCTGTAAGTTGTGTTATCAGTTCTGGAAAAATGAGAAAAGTTAGTCCGGAATACAGATACTTTTTCTCTTCGGTTACCTTGGAGCGTTTCATCATCCGAAACATTTTCCTGTTCAGCCTATTTTTTACATAAATCCCTTGATAAGCTTCCTTTTCAAAACCTTTCTGTTTATTCGGCTTTATGAACCTTTTTTTTATCTTACCGTTTTTCTTGATAACGGTATTCAGAAAAACAATATAAGGTTCCAATCCTGCCTGATGTGCCAAAATTTCACGTAGTGTAAGGTCTTTTTTGTCCTTTACATGTTTCCAAGATTTCCAGTAGTTGCTAAAAGGTGTGTCCAGATCCAGTTTTCCTTCCTCCACTAGTTTCATAAGAGCAGGTAATGGCCCTAAAATTTTAGTGACCGAAGCCAAGTCATAGATATCATCCAAGGCTACGGGTTGCAAGTTTTCATAAGTATGAAAACCATAGGCCTTATGAAAGATGATCTTGCCATTTTGGGACACTAGGACCTGCGCGCCCGGAAAGGCGTTATTTTTTATACCATTTGTTATAATAGAATCGACTTGGAAGTTTACCCCAAGTACATCTACCTCCGAAAGCAATGCGCCATCCGTTGTAGTATCCAATTGAAGGCTTGTGGGTGCAGGAATTTCCACTTGGGCATTCAAGGAAGTTAGGATTAAAATAATGCAAAGGAAAATGGTGGTTTTCATCGTACACATATTAATATTTTAGATAGCCCTTAAGAATCTCCCTTGGGGGCCAGTGGGCCTTACATCAATTTAACGGCATCCTTGGCAAAATAGCTGGCAATGATATTAGCACCGGCACGCTTAATGGCAATCAATTGTTCCATCATAACGGCATCATGGTCCAACCAACCTCTTTCCGCTGCTGCCTTAAGCATAGCGTATTCTCCCGAAACTTGGTACACGGCAACGGGCACGTCTACCTCGTTTTTAATTTCACGTACTATATCCAAATAACAAAGTCCCGGTTTTACCATAACGATATCGGCACCTTCATCTATATCTTGCTGGGTTTCTCGAATGGCTTCGAATCTATTGGCCGAATCCATCTGATAGGTCTTTTTATCCTTAGGCACATTTTTCATATTCACGGGAGCAGAATCCAAAGCATCCCTAAAAGGGCCGTAAAAGGCACTCGCGTATTTTGCACTATAGCTCATAATGCCTGTATTGGTAAACCCTTCGTCTTCCAATGCTTCCCTGATACTTAGAATGCGCCCATCCATCATGTCGCTGGGGGCTACAAAATCCGCACCGGCCTTGGCATGGGAAACGCTCATTTCCGCCAAGACTTCAACGGTTTCATCATTCAAAATCTGTCCGTTCGCCACAATGCCATCATGACCGTAGGAGGAGTAGGGATCCATGGCCACATCGGTCATGACCAACATTTCGGGACATGTATTTTTGACCGTTTTAATGGCCAGTTGCATTAACCCGTTTTCGTTTAAGGCCTCAGATCCTATATTATCCTTTAAATTTTCCGGAACCTTAACAAAAAGGAGTACAGCACAAAGGCCCATGTTCCAAAGTTCTTTCACCTCTTTTTCAAGATTATCTAAGCTTAACCTATAATAATTGGGCATTGAGGCTATTTCCTCTTTTACTCCTTTACCTTCTACCACGAAAAGCGGCACGAGGAAATCACTAGGGGTAATGATAGTTTCGCGCACCAAGTGGCGTATGGCGTCTGATTGCCTTAGTCTTCTGTTTCTTATGAGTGGGTACATGGGATGGGTTTAGATTATCGCTTAGCTATTAGCGTATTCGAGTACAAATATAGGGGTAAGCATAGTATTCTATATAATTGCAACTCATTTCTTGTTAAGCCCTATTAAATTTCTTAACAATTTTCGTAACAAATTCGATATCTTACTTACCAATATCAAGATTAATGAACCACCTAAACACAAAACATATGCTCTCTATTAAAGATTTAAACAAGACATACCCCAACGGTACACAAGCCCTCAATAACGTGAATCTTGAAATTGGTAAGGGCATGTTCGGACTTCTAGGCCCGAACGGCGCTGGGAAATCGACCTTAATGCGTACGATTGCCACCTTGCAAAATGCAGACAGCGGGAATATTGTTTTCGATGGTATTGATGTTTTTGAAACACCAGATGAACTGCGTAAAGTATTGGGCTATCTGCCACAGGATTTTGGTGTCTATCCCAAGGTTTCTGCTGAAATGATGCTCAACCATATTGCAAAAATAAAAGGAATACAGAGCAAAGGGGATCGTGCTTCCTATGTTTCTGATTTGTTGAACAAGGTAAACCTATATAAATTCAGAAAACGAAACCTAGGAGATTACTCCGGAGGAATGCGACAGCGCTTTGGAATTGCACAGGCTTTAATCGGAAACCCAAAATTGATTATTGTAGATGAACCTACAGCAGGGTTGGACCCCTTGGAACGAAATCGATTTCATAATTTATTAAGTGAACTTGGTGAAGATGCCGTAGTTATTTTATCTACTCATATTGTAGATGATGTGGTGAACCTATGTACGAATATGGCAGTTTTTAATGAGGGTAGTATTATTGTACAAGGACATCCACAAGAGCTATCCAACACACTGAACGGCAAGGTGTACCGAAAGAAAATAAATAAAGAAGATATTGAAAAATACCAATCGGAATACACCGTGTTGTCAACGTATCTAAGAAGTGGAAATTTTAATGTAAATGTGTACAGTGATTCCGATCCTGGGGAAGGTTTTGAACCAGTTGCCAATAATTTGGAAGATTTTTATTTCTACAGTATTAATCAACCCCAAGCTGTATAATTATGAAGGAATTGTTCTTGTTTGAGTTGAAATATAGGTTGTACAGACCGGCTACCTACATCTATATGTTCTTAATGTTTCTTATTCCATTACTATTAGCGGTTTTTGATAAGTCTGTTACCGCGCAGTTTACCAATAGTCCAAATGCCATTGTAGGTATTTTGGGAGGAATGAGCATTATATCCCTATTTTTTTATGCCGCTGTTATGGGTGTTCCGGTTTTTCGTGATCAAGAGCATGGAACGGCACAGACCTATTTTACTTATCCAGTTTCGGAAAGGAGTTATATTTTAGGTCGTTTTTGGGGTAGCTTTACATTGGTGACAATCATGAATATTGGCGCTGTCCTAGGAGCTATTATTGGATATCAGTTAGGTGGGTTTTTAGATCGGCCGGATTATGGTACGTATACCGAATTCAATTTCTGGTCCTATTTTCTGCCTTTTGTATACTTGCTAACTTTCAATGCATTCTTTATCGGAAGTCTGTTTTTTAGTTTGATGACTTTTTTTAAGCGTATGCCTATCCTATACTTGGGTGGTATTGTTATTCTTTTGGCTACGATTGTTTCTGGTCAATTGGTTTCTAAACTGGATACGGAATGGCTTAGTATTTATGTAGATCCTTTTGGGGAGAGTGCGCATGGATACTTAACGAAGTATTCTAGTATTAACGAATTGAACACCATGCAGTTGTCGCTCACCGGGAAGTTTTTAATAAATAGGATGTTATGGTTGGGCATTGGTATCGTTATTTTCTTCCTTACACTCTTTAAGTTTTCCTATAAAGGGTTTTTAGCGTCCAAAAAGAAGACTTCCACTAAAGAAGACGATACCGTGTTTATCTCTAGTGGTCTCACTACCATTGTACAGTCGTTCTCTAAGAAAGCACAGCGCGAAAATTTATGGTCCTTGAGTAAAATAGAGTTTCTATCCATAGTTAAGGAATCTGTCTTTTTGGTGCTTATAGTTATCGGTATTTTAATTGCTGGGTTTGTGGCCTATCAATCCAATCAAATATACGGTACGCCTTCTTTGCCGCTTACACGGTATATGGTGGTGCAGATTGCTGGCGGAATATCGCTTTTCTCGATCATCATCCTCATTATTTATGCGGGCGAAGCAGTACACAGAACACGCAAGAACAAGACCTTTGAATTCTATGATGCCCTGCCAGTAAGCAACAGTACCCTATATCTGTCCAAAATCCTCGCCCTAACTGGGGTGGCCGTGGTACTGACTTTATTGGGAATACTCGTTGGGATAGTATACCAAACATTTAACGGGTATTTTAATTACGAGTTGGGAATGTACTTTACCTATAATTTCGCTAAAATATTCCCTGGTTATGTAACCACATTATTGCTAGCATTCTTCATACATGTGCTAGTTAACAATAAGTTTTTAGGTCATTTTATTGTGGTGGCTATTTATATTGGACTCCCCTTATTGATAAATCTGGCATTTAAATCCAGCAATCCCCTAGTTGTATTCGGCGGAGTGCCTGGTAGTTTTTTAAGCGATTTAAATGGGTTTGGTCATTACCTATATGGTGAGTTTTGGTTAAATCTCTATTGGATTTTGTTTACCTGTATCCTAGCGGCTATAGGTAAAATATTCTGGAACAGGGGCTTCTTTTCGTCCGCAAAAGAACGACTGAAATTAGCTAAACAGCGTTTAAATGGTAAAACGATAGCGTATACCTTGTTTTTTGTTTTCGCTTTTGTTTCGGTTGGGTCGTATAGCTTTTATAATTTGAAGGTGTTGAACCAATTGGAGGACGGGGATTATAGCGAAAAATTATCTGCCGACTCAGAAAAGGCTTATGGGAAGTATATTGATAAACCGCACATACAGGTAATTGACCTAAAAGCAAACATTGATATCTATCCAAAAGATCGAAAAGTAGATGCTAAAGGCGTTTTTAAAGTAATAAACCCGTCCGAACGAGCCATTGACACGGTGCTTATGGAAATTAAGTTTCCGATTTCTGACACTAAAATCAGTAAGGTCGTGTACAATGGAACCGAACTTCAGCCTTTTCTTAGTGATACTTTATACCGTTTGTTTATCTATAAGTTGCCAAAAGCGCTACAACCCAAAGATACCGCAGATTTGGTAATAGAAACCAAGGTACGTACGCACGGGTTCGCAATGGATACAGAAACTGCTGTGTTGGGCAATGGAACCTTTTTCAGGGATGCAATTTTTCCTTCGTTCCATTATGAGCGTGCCTTATCGGATAATGGGGTGCGTAAAAAATATGGTTTAGAAGAGCTTGATTTTCTATACCCACCTAGAACGGATACTATAGCTCTAAAGAAAAACCTTTTTAATGAGGATGCCAATTATATGAATTTTGAAGCTACAGTAAGTACTGTAAAAGGTCAAATAGCCATCGCTCCAGGTGTCTTGACTAAAAAATGGGACGAAGGCGAACGGTCGTATTATAATTATAGACTAGAAGAAAAGTCCGATTACTTTTTCAACTTTGTTTCGGCAGCCTATGATATAGAAACAGACGAGTGGGTAGCCCCAAGTGGCAAGAAAGTGAATATTGAAATCTACCATTCACCAAAACATAAAGAGAATCTAGCTTATTTTATAAAAGGGATAAAGATATCGTTGGATTATAATTCTAAAAATTATTTGGAATATCCGTATTCTGTCATACGCGTTATCGAGTTTCCGGCACATTCTAATTTTGCACAATCTTTTGCAACCACCATTCCTTATTCGGAGGATTTTGGCTTTGTTGCGGATTTTACAAAAGCGGAGGATTTCAACTATGCCTTTAGAGTGACTTCTCACGAAGTGGCACATCAATGGTGGGGTCATATCGTGACACCAAGCAAAACGTCAGGGGCTAATATTATCTCGGAAACTTTAGCGGAGTATGTTTCGCTGATGACCATGAAACAAGAGTACGGCGAGAACGGAATCAAGGACTTTTTAAAAAATTCCTTGGATACGTACCTTTCGAGCAGACAGTTTAGTTTTAAGCCCGAGCGTTCATTGATGGATGTAGAAACCGGTCAGTATATTTGGTATGAGAAGGGATCTATGATCATGTACGATTTACAAGATGTAATGGGCGAAGACGTTGTGAATTCTGGGCTTAGGAATTTCATGGATGAATTCAAATATTTTGAAAAGGGTCGTTACGCCAGTTCCGAGGATTTGTATAATGCCCTCTACAGCGTTACCCCCGATTCCCTTAAATACAAGGTCGATGACGGCTTTAAGGAAATTGTCCTCTATGAGAATAGGGTGATGGATGCCAAAAGCACGGCCTTGGATAATGGGAAATGGGAGACAACGTTTACCGTAAATTCCAAGAAGATTTATTATGATGACAAAGGCAAGGAAAAGTCTGTGGATGAGAAAAAGAATTTGGTAGATGTAGGTTTATTTGGGGAAGACGAAACTAATGCAGATGGCATTACGGTGAAGAATCCGTTTTACTTTGAATTGAAGTGGCTATCCCCTGGCGATAATACATTCACTATAATAACTGAGGAAAAGCCATTAAGGGCAGGAATAGACCCTTATAATAAATTGATCGATCGTAATTCTGATGATAATTTAAAGTCGGTAGAGGAGTAGGTGGAAACTTTAATCGCAGTAATAATGGCCAAAGTCAGTTTAAACTGACTTTGGCCATATTTCTATCTCCCCAATTAAGTAGCAAACGGCCTTTCCCGATATTTTAACCCGTTCACCCAAGTATTCGCATTTTAAATTCCCTCCGCGTTGAGAGAGCTGTTTTGCGGACATCACATTTTTCCCCAACTCCCCAGCCCAATACGGAGTAAGCGTGGTATGTGCTGAACCAGTAACCGGGTCTTCTGGAATACCGCATTGTGGTGCAAAAAAACGGGACACGAAATCCACATCGTTTCCTTGTGCCGTAACGATAACGCCACGGCAGTCCAACTGATCCAAGAGATGAAAATTTGGACGTATGCCTTCAATTTGTTCTTGGGTTTTGTAAACCATCATATAATCGGTCTTGCCTTTAAAGGTTTTTATAGGCCTTAAACCAATGGCTTCGTTAAGGGCTGCAACAGGTTCAATAGTAGTGACTTGGTCTGTTGGAAAATCCATGGTCATACTTCCATCAGTATTTTTTGCAACTAGCAACTCTCCACTTCTAGGAGAAAAAAACCGAATAGTATTTTGTTTATGTTCGTAATGGTTAAAGAGCGTAAATGCGGTAGCTAAGGTTGCATGTCCACAGAGGTCTACCTCCAATTCTGGCGTAAACCATCTTAGTTCGTAGAAATCCTCTTTAGGAACTGCATAGGCGGTTTCCGCAAGATTGTTTTCCGCTGCTATGTTTTGCATTAATTCTTCCGATAGCCATTCTTGTAAG
The DNA here is from genome assembly GCA_963697395.1 of uncultured Flavobacteriaceae bacterium. Classification (GTDB taxonomy): domain Bacteria; phylum Bacteroidota; class Bacteroidia; order Flavobacteriales; family Flavobacteriaceae; genus Maribacter. The sequence goes on along the minus strand of CAVONX010000029.1, from coordinate 111,988 downwards.
ATGCAGACCGCTGCAGGATTTCCACCAAAAACGGTATCGGTAAACGCGTCTATTTGATATATTTTCTGTTTCATGATTGATGGATTGAATGCTTATTCTGTTTCTTTGGACTTAGCAAGGATGGCCTTTAACCGTTCTTTGCGCAGTGCCGCTTCCTTTTTTAGCTTATTTTTCTTTCGGTCCATAAGCTTTGTATGTTTTGCTTTGTTGACCGTATTTTTCGCTTTTCCCTTTTTTGGCATGACTACATCGGATTAAATCCAGGTTTTGGGCTGTTTTAACACGTTTAATAGTCGCTCTTCTTCACTTCCTGTTTTAGGTTGATGGTCATAGTGCCATTGTACATGTGGAGGAAGACTCATTAAAATGCTTTCTATACGGCCATTCGTCTTTAAGCCGAACAAGGTGCCTTTGTCATGTACCAAATTAAATTCTACATATCTCCCACGTCGTATTTCCTGCCAATCCCGTTGCGCCTTACTATATGGTAGATTCCTTCTTTTTTCTACAATAGGTACATAGCTGTTCAGGAAACTATTCCCTACCTCTGTCACGAAATTATACCAGTCGGTCATTTTCATCTCTTCGCTGGCTTTGCAATAGTCAAAAAAGAGACCGCCTATACCTCTAGCCTCATTTCTATGTGTGTTCCAGAAATATTCATCACATCGCTCTTTATATTTGATATAGAATTCGGGATGGTGTTTGTCACAAGCATCCTTACATACCGTATGAAAATGTAGCGCATCTTCATCGAAGAGATAATAAGGCGTAAGATCTTGCCCGCCACCGAACCATTGGTCTACAATGTTCCCTTCCTTGTCATACATTTCAAAGTAGCGCCAGTTGGCATGCACGGTAGGCACCATGGGATTCCTTGGGTGTAATACCAAACTCAATCCGCACGCAAAAAAATCAGCGTCTTTAACACCAAAATACGCTTGCATACTTTTGGGCAGTTCCCCGTGTACCCCGGAGATGTTTACACCACCCTTTTCGAACACATTGCCATTTTCTATTACGCGTGTTCTTCCGCCACCACCTTCAGGTCGTTCCCAGATATCTTCTTTAAAAGTAGCTTTACCATCAACTTCTTCCAGTTTGGAGGTAATGGTGTCCTGTAGTTGTTGGATATAAGAAAAGAACCTGTCTTTCATCATTTAAATTTATGATTATGAGTAGCTCACAAAATTAAGCTTTTACAAAGAGTTAGCTTTGCTTGTAATGGTTCAAAAAAAAGCAGTAACCATTCGGATACTGCTTTAACTTTTACAAAGAATAAAAATTTATTTAAAGTCCCCTGCGTTGACCACCGACCATTGCTCAAAAGGGCGTATATATTTTTTTATCACTGCATTCACATCTGCCACGGTGAGTTTGGCTACGTTTGCTTCAAGCTCTTTATGAAAACTCATGTCCCTGTCATAAAATATGTTGTTATTGATAAGACTTGAAAGTTCGTTATCCTGAGCTCTAGAAACGTTTTGCCCTTGTGTCCAACCATTTACCGCATCCTCTAGTTCCTCTTGGGTGATTCCATCGCTAATAAAACGCGCTATTTCTTCTTTAAAACCCTGTTGTACTTTGTCGTAATTAGTTGGCGCATAAATAGCATAAAGATACATTTGAGAGTTTTGGTCCACTGAATCGGCATCGGCCTGAAATCCGGCACCAGCTCCGTAACTTACACCATCATTTTGTCTTAGTCTTACGGTTATCCTAGAGTTTAGCACACCGCCTCCCAGTATCGTCGAAGCTATGTTCAGTGCTGCATAGTCTTTATGGTCTTGACTTATCTTTACATCCAGGATGCCAAAGGTCATTGCATTTTGCTTGTCTGGAGTTAAGACATTCTCGTTAATGGCTTTAACCGCTTTATGCGGGTCGCTGATCTTGGTGTACGGCTGTTGACTTTTAAAATTGGCAAATTCACTTTCAATAAATTTAGACACTTTTTCTGTATCCATATTTCCAATACTTACCAATATAGATTTACCTAAACCATAAAATTCTTCGTAAAAGGTTTTAAGGTCTTCGACGGTTAAATTTTTGATTGCAGCTTCCTGCTCGGCAATACTCATATTGTATAACGGATGCCCTTTAGGATAAGGATTATTGATTTCCGATAGCCGTTGTTGCGCCAAAAACTGAGGTTCGGTTTTATTACTTTCCAAGTAGGCCAATTCTTCTGTTTTTAGCTTTTCTAATTCCGCCGCATCAAAAGAAGGACTTTTTAGTAGTTCGGCCATAAGTTCAAGTGCGGGCATTAAATATTCATCCGTAGATGAAATGTTAGCGTAAATATTGCCATTGGAGCCTCTAAAACCTATGGATGACTTTATCCTACTTAATTCGTCCTCTATTTGTTGGCGGGTTTTGGTGGTAGTGCCCTTGTTAAGCATTTGTGCCGTAAACCTTGGAATAACTCCTTTGTTCATGAGCGAGTTAACATCGCCGTTTCTTCCGCTGAAATTAAGCGTTACGGTGTTGCCACGGTTGTTTTTTTCAATAAAGCCATACTGTACACCATTGGCCAAGGTTCCTTTTTTAGTTCTGTTATCAATGGCATCATAAGAAACATCAAATGCTTCTCCCGTGCTCATTGCCTCCCTACCCTTATAGTCTTTTACAAGCGCATAAACATCCTCTGTATGAGGAACGGATACCCTCACAGGCTCTTTGGTAGGATAAAATCGACCCATAGTTCTGTTCGATGGTATGAGGTATTCATTCATAACCATATTTACCTGCTCCAAAGTCATTGCTTCTATACGATCTCTATGAAGAAAGGACAGCCTCCAGTCCCCGGCAGCTATAAATTCGCTCATATAGGTACCTAGATAGGCCGAATTTCTATTAATTTGGTCAATACCCTTTAGTAAATTCGATTTCGCTCGGTCCAATTCTTCTTGGGTAATGGGATAATCCTTCAGATTGTCCAAGGTGCCTTTTAATATGTCTTGTACTTCATCTGCGTTCTTGTCCGAAGGAACATTTGCCTCAATATAGAAAAAGCCAGGTTCTTTTAAAAAGGGGGCGTAGGACCATAATGAAGCAGCCTTTTGTGATTCCACCAAATCCTTATACAATCTACCAGAAGGTTCATCGCTAAGCACGTTTCTAATTATAGTAATGGCAGCATAATCTGGACTAGAACCTGCAGGTGTATGATAGAGCGTACTTACTATCTGCAAATCGCCGACACGGCTAACGGATACTGTTTTTTCACCGTCCTGTGCAGGTTCTTCGGTATATGAATCCCTTAAAGGAGTTGTGGGCTTGGCTATGTTGCCAAATTTTGTCTCTATTAAGGTTAGTGTTTTGTCTTCTTCGAATTTTCCTGTAACCATCAGCACCGCATTGTCCGGACGGTAGAATTTTTTGTAAAATGCCTTGAGGTTCTCAATCGGAACACGCTCAATATCCGATCGGTTTCCAATGGTAGTGTTACCATAGTTATGCCATAAGTAGGCGCTATTAATCACTTTATCCATAAGAACACCACTAGGGTCGTTCTCACTACTTTCAAATTCGTTTCGTACAACAGAAAACTCCGATTCCAAGTCTTTTTTGGCAATGTAAGAGTTGATCATACGGTCGGCCTCCAAATCCAATGCCCATTCCAGGTTATCTTCTGTAGCATTAAAGGTCTCGTAATAATTGGTGCGGTCGTAATAGGTGGTGCCATTAGGTCTTGCTCCACGTGAACTTAGTTCTTTTGGAATATCCGGATGGTTAGGAGTGCCTTTAAAAACCATATGTTCCAAAAGATGGGCCATCCCTTTTTCACCATAACCTTCATGTCGGGAGCCTACTAAATAGGTGATGTTTACAGTAATGGTCTGCGCAGAATTGTCGGGGAACAATAATACTTTTAGACCATTGGCCATTTGGTATTCGGTAATGCCTTCAACGGAGGCCGTTTTTGTTAGTTGTGCCGTGGCGGATGCCAAGAAAGCCAAAAATAATAAGGGGAATAGAAAATGTTTCATTTTGTCCAGTGTTTAATTTTTAGTGTGCTACAAGATAAGAAATCGACTTATTAACAATATCATAAAATTAATAGTATCAAATTTTAGCTATTTCATCTAGGGTTTCATATAGATGTACTAAAGTATCGGGGAAATGTTTTATTTCGGTTGGATGATCTACTTTTTCCGAGGTTACTGCCATAACCTGAAGCAATTCTACAGCTTCATCAAGGGCCATAATTTTGCTTCTTGAAAAAAGGTTTCTACCTACTTCATTGTTATGTAAGTCCATGGCGCGGGAAAGTTCTGCATTCACAAAGGTATCCTCGTGCCAATCGGTAATCGTTTTTGTCCATTGCAGTATTTTGTTTTGGTTCTGGCTCCACTTGGAACATTCTAAAGCAATGTTATAATTCCAAAGGGCATGCCTAAACGCATTTGCCGGTGTGTTCCTGTAGTGTCGTCTTCCATAATGTAAAGTGGAAATGCGCAGACACTCTTTGGTTGCCATAAATGTAGCATAAAGGAAAAGCGGATGCTTTACTCCTAAAACCAAGAGATTCCAAAAACTCTTGGCATTTATCCGCTTTAACGTTTGCCAGATTTTCATACTACTGGACGGTATTTTTCGTAAAGTTCCATAGCTACTATAGTACCATCGTGCCGTATATGTGCTTTGTTGAGGGTTGCCTGCCATGTAAAGCCTAATTTTTCTGCAATACGCGTACTTCCATTATTGTCTTTGTGGGCAATGATCTGAAGGGTGTCCAATTCAATAGCTTTAAAGGCCCACGGAATGATCTGGTTTAAAAACAAGGTGGTGAGTCCCTTGCCTTCATGTTCGTAACCAATGCAATAGGCCAGTTCTCCTTGTCCTTTTTTCTTTTGTAGTTCTTTCACATAGATTAGGCCGATGATGGTTCTATGTACCTGTTCCTTTACGGTAAAAAGGTATTCTTCACCAGCAGCAAATTGCCCTGTTTTTTCCTGAACAAATAAGGTTGATAGGGTAGGGTTCAAGTTCTGTTTTAAGGTACCCGGAAAATCGTTCTTAAACCGGTCGCTGTTGACAACCATGAAGTCGCAGAGGCGCCATGCGTCTTTTTCTTGGATGGGAGCAATTTCGAAACCGTATAGATTGAATGTCACTGGATTTGTCTTATAACTTTCTGATCTATCTATTTGAAATAAGATTTTAGACTAACCCTAATAGACCCCAGAGTTGCTAAGAGCTTTGGGGTTTTCCGTTCCCTGAAATTAAGCTGGTGGAAAGACACGTGCTACGGTAATTTTCGCTTTTTTAATTCTTCTTGTAACGCTTTTTTCTTTTTGCCCTTTTTAAGGAATAAGTAGATTAAAAACAAAGGAACTAAGGTGACCAATCCCCATGTATTTTTTACAACGCTGAATAGGATTATCCCAACCAAAAAACCAATCAGTACCGCATCGGTGATAGGACTTGGTTTAATTTTTTTGTCTTCAGCCAGTAGCTCTTGATCTGTTAATTCTGATGGATCTTTTTCCTTCATTTGTTATTAATTGATTTTTGATAGTATAGTATTGTGTCTGATACCGTGTGAGTTGTCCATTCAATTAAAGATACTGAACAAATTTGGAAGCAATGTCTTGTGGGTTGTATAATGTGGTAATACGCTTAACTTTTTTCGGGCAGCGCTTTTCTTACCGTTGTGGACAGTCATTAGAAACAAGCGCGAGCGTTTAACGTTTTTGAGCTAGCTTACTCTTTTGGGTTTACTAGCGTAACGTTGGCAGAAGCAGAGACGCATAACACATACATATACGTAATAAGCAAATGCAACAAAAACTTCACAAGACTATTCAGAAACTATAAATCTCACTATCCAAAGCCGCAAGTAAAGTAATTTTACCTATTAGTTTGCAACAGGCTTAAATAAAGTCTTGCATCTAAATCGAATATCTCAAGTTTATGTTATAAAGGCTTATACTCCTTAACGGCATCCACAAAGGCCTTGGCATGGTCCAAAGGAATATTGGGCAGAATTCCATGACCAAGATTTACCACATATTGATCTTTTCCAAACTCATGGATCATTTGAGTGACCATTTTTTTGATGTCCGCTGGGGGCGATAACAAACGAGAAGGATCAAAATTCCCTTGAAGTGTAATTTTACCACCGGATAGGTAGCGCGCATTTCGCGGGGAGCAGGTCCAGTCTACACCCAAAGCACTAGCACCCGATTTGGCCATATCGCCCAAGGCGAACCAACATCCTTTTCCAAAAACGATCACGGGTGTCTCGTCCTTTAAGGCGTCTACAATCTGTTGTATGTATTGGAAAGAGAATTCCTTGTAATCCGTTGGGGATAGCATTCCGCCCCAAGAATCGAATACTTGCACTGCGTTAACTCCCGCTTTAACTTTTGCTTTTAAATAGGCAATGGTCGTATCCGTTATTTTCTGCAAAAGTTCATGCGCAACAACGGGCTGTGTGAAACATAATTCTTTGGCCTTATCAAAGTTTTTACTGCCCTGTCCTTGTACACAATAACATAAAATAGTCCACGGCGAGCCCGCAAAACCAATCAGCGGAATATCATCGTTCAGTTTTTCCTTGGTTTCTTTTATCGCTTCCATTACATAGCCCAGCGCATCATTTACATCGGGTACGATAACGGAATCTAAATCCTTTTGAGAGCGAATGGGGTTTGGTAAATAAGGGCCAAAATTGGGCTTCATTTCCACGTCAATATTCATCGCTTGCGGTATCACCAAAATATCCGAAAAGAGAATAGCTGCATCCATGCCGTAGCGTCTAATGGGCTGTACCGTAATTTCCGAAGCCAGTTCTGGTGTTTGGCAGCGGGTAAAAAAATCATATTTCGCCTTAATTTCTTGGAATTCGGGGAGATATCTACCGGCTTGGCGCATCATCCAAACGGGGGGTCTTTCAACAGTCTCGCCTTTTAAGGCTCTTAAGAATAAATCGTTTTTGATCATAATAGGGTATTCTTATTTGGTCTTGTGGAAATTGGATGGAACCTGATCGCAATTTTATGAAATGTAAAAGACCTGTATGTTTTACTTTATCTATAATGTGTATCGAATTTACAATGTTACGTGATCGAGGTCGAAGTCCTCTATTTTACTTATTCTCAATGTCTTCGGCTACTTTAAGACAGATATAATACATCATTAAAACTAGCACTTCTGATCGATCAAGTTTTAAAAAGAACTTACCCTCCTCAACACCATAGGAGTTCCCCTTATTTAGGTTAAGGGGCTTAAATTATAATCCTCGTTCACCAAATCAATTACACTTTCTACGTCCGGAATTTTGGCAACCTTCACTTCCTTAAAATGCTTTCTAGCGGCTGTGGCGGTAGTTTCCCCTATGCAGTAGGCGACTTTGTTCGGTCTGTTGTTGTGTAAATAACTTTCTATCCCAGACGGACTAAAAAATAGTACGCCTTCCACAGCATCATCCATTTTTTGACCGGATAGTTTTGTTTTATACGTTTCCACACTATTCACCGTAATATGGGCAGCTTCCAAAGTTTTTGGAATTTCGTCCATACTTAGGTTTCCACAGAAATGTGTAGCTTCCGTACCTTCTATGTATTCTACCAAATGGTTGGCCAAGTCCGCCGCATAATTTTCAAAGTGGGTAACTTTTCCTATTTTCTTTTGGATAAGCCGTCTTGTTTTTCGGCCTACGCAATAAATATTTTCAAAGTCCAGCTCATTGGCAGTTACATTGGTCAATAGCCCTTCAACAGCATTTTTACTGGTAAATATGGCGTTTTTGACTTTCTTTTTAAGCACTAAGGGCGATATCCTATTCGGACTTATCTTAATAAAATCCTCAGAATCTACGCGGATAGTTTTATCAAAACGCTGTAACTGCGCATCGGTTAATTTTTTAGTGGAAAACACCTGAGTTTTAAGTGAACTTTGCGATAATTCGTTCATGAGCCGTTTTCCACCGCGACTCAAAATACTCTTGGCACAGTCTATACCTAGGTTCTTGTGTTTTCCTAATGGAGCGGTCAACGTGGCTTCTAGTTTTTTGGAACCGTCTAACGTTAACAAGACTCCTTTAAGGGTTACTATGTTTTCGTTATCTATATAAGCCAATGCTCCAATAGGCGCAGAACAGCCACCTTCCAGTTCTCTTAGGAACTCTCGCTCCAAACGGGTACAGGTATCGGTGGCTTCGTCATTCAATTGGGCGCAGATTTCGCGTATTTCTTTATCCTTTTCCATGGCAACAATCATAATGGCACCCTGAGCAGGAGCCGGAAGCATCCATGTGAGTCCGATCGTGTTTTCTGGTTCCAGACCAATACGCTCCAAACCAGCGGCGGCAAAAATAGCGGCGTTCCAATCGTTGCTGTTCAGTTTATCCAGTCTGCTGTTGATGTTTCCCCTAAGGTCTACAACGGTATGTGTGGGATAACGGTTAAGCCATTGGGCTTTTCTTCTCAGGCTTCCGGTAGCGATAATGCCTTCGCGCTGACCCAAAAATTCTTCATTGCCTTTAAACGCCAAAATGTCCAAGTAATTGGCCCGTTTTAATACTGCTGCCTGCACAATGCCCTGTGGTAAAGCAGTGGGCACATCCTTCATGGAATGTACGGCAATATCTACATCGCCATTAAGCATGGCAACATCCAAAGTTTTGGTGAAAATTCCTGTAATTCCTAATTCGTAGAGCGGTTTATCCAAAATAAGGTCGCCGGTAGATTTTACCTTCACGATCTGCACCTTGTGGCCCAAGGCTTTTAGTTGGTCTTTTACGGTATTGGCCTGCCATAGCGCCAATTCACTATCGCGTGTGCCTATTCTTATAGTTCTGTTCATTTACGCTCCAATTCTATTTGAAATACTTTTTGAATAAGTTCTAAACTCGAGTCGGAGTCTACGCTGTCGTCCTTCAAATGATTGGCGAACTGTTTGGTTATTTTTTGAATGATACGGTCAGATATCAGTTCCGCATGTGCGGAATCAAAATCGATAGTTTTTTTGGATTGGTAGTCCAGCTCTTCTATCTTCATCGTGTTCAGCTTCATTTTCAAGGCCTTTATAACGGGCGCGAACTTGCGCGTCTCCAGCCATCGTGTAAAATCGGCTTTTGCATCTTCAATAATAGCTTCGGCTTCAGGAATGAACTGTTTTCTGCGCTCCAAGGTGTCATCCGTCATTTGCGAAAGTTGATCTAGGTAAACTACCGTCACATGTTCTAATTCCGCTACGTTTTCGTCCACGTTTTTAGGAATGGAAAGATCTAAGATCAATAGCGGTTTTTTGGTATGTAACAGTTCTTTGGTTACCGTTGGTTTTTGGGCTCCTGTGGCCACTACCAAGATATCGGACTTTCTTATTTCTGCTTGCAAATCGCCATAATCCTTAACAGTGAGGTTAAATTTACCTCCTACTTGTTCTGCCTTTTCCTTTGTGCGGTTGATAAGGGTTATATGAGGGTTTTTGGTATGCTTTATAAGGTTCTCACAGGTATTTCTACCAATTTTTCCCGTACCGAAGAGTAAAATGTTCTTGTTGCCAATATCTGCTACGTTTTTTAGGATATATTGTACCGATGCAAATGCTACCGATGTGGCCCCCGAAGAAATTTCGGTTTCGGTCTTGATACGCTTGCTTGCTTGTATTACGGCATTGCATAAACGTTCTAAAAACGGATTGGCAATACCAATTTTCTTAGAGCGGTTAAAGCTTTGTTTTAATTGACTGATGATTTCAAAATCCCCTAGAATCTGACTATCCAGACCAGTACCCATTCTAAATAAATGCGCAATGGCTTCATTGTTCTTGTACACATAGGCCACATCTTGAAACTCTTCCACCGTTCCGTTGGAATACTCGCAAAGCAATTTGATGAGCTGATAAGGGTGTTGCGCAAAACCGTGGAGTTCCGTTCGATTACAGGTAGAAGTTGCCAAGAGCCCATCTAATCCTTGTTCTTGTGCCGATATCAGTAACTGCACCATGGATTCTTCGTCCAAGCTGAATTTTCCACGCACCGCTTCGTCTGCCTTTTTATAGTTAAGGCCGATGGTGTAAAAGGAGTTGTGTTTGGAAATGTGATAGTCCTTCATAAAGCGGTACAAAAATAGAAGCAAGGATTTTATAAAAGTAACGCTAGAGGAACAATTAATATCGATTGGAGTGTTTTTAGACGTAATTCATTAGTTTTAGGTTGAATTGCCTTATTTTTATACTGAATACAAGGTCTAACATAAATCTTATTTAGAAAGAATCTAAATAGATTGAAGATAAATTAGTTTGATATGAAATTAAAAAATGTCGCTATAGGTTCGTTTGAGGAAATATTGATCGATGATGGGTTTTATGTGCTTAAAATTCAGAACGATAAGCTAGAGGACGTGCACATAAAACGGGAGATCAATAAGCGGTACATTCAATTTCATTTTTGTTTAAAAGGACGTGGCACCTTTTTATTCAATGACGGTAATTATGCATTGGATGTTTCTGAAGAGAATTCCCTATTGCTGTATAACACGCAACAAGATTTACCGCTGAACCTTTCACTAGCTCCAGGTTCGTGGATGGTATCGGTGGTAATGACCATACGCAAGTTTCATTCCTTCTTTTCCGAAGAAGCAAGCTATATTCCCTTTCTTGATACTGAAAACAAAGAAAAAAAGTATTATGCCCAAGAAGCGGTCACTCCTGCGATTGCCGTTGTGTTAAGTCAGATGATCAATTACAACCTGCACCCTACTATTAAAAAGCTATATATAAAAGGAAAGGTGTACGAGTTGATATCACTTTATTTTAATAAAAGCACCGATGCAGATGTGGAACAATGTCCTTTTTTGGTAGACGAGGATAATGTAAAGCGCATCCGAAGGGCAAAGGAACTCATCATCGCCAATATGGCAGAACCACCATCGCTGAACGAACTGGCCAAGGACGTAGGCCTAAGCCTAAAACGACTAAAAGAAGGCTTTAAACAAATTTACGGGGACTCGGTCTACAGTTTTTTGTTCGATTATAAAATGGAATATGCCCGCCGTTTGTTGGATTCTGGTCAGTATAACGTAAATGAAATTGGGTTGCGAATCGGTTATAGTACCAGTAGTCATTTTATTGCTGCCTTCCGCAAGAAATACGGGACTACGCCCAAGAAATATATGAAGGAGTTGGCTTAGTTATTTTCCCAATTTTTTTTCTTTTGGAATAGCATCATAACTCAAGGTACTTTTGGCCGTGCCACCAAAATCCCTATATTCCTTTTAACACCCTTTAGGTACTCGGACAAGGGTTTTTTGGTTACTTCTACTTCCATGGAAGTTGTGGAAGCGTGTAGCAAATGTATGCGACCATCTTTTTCTCGTATTGCAATCCCCGTATGCGTCACATCCAGTCCGTTTATAGAGGTTGCCAAAGCAACGATATCTCCAGTTTTTATGAGATCTTCATTGGCCTCGATTTGATCTTGGGGCAAATAGCAAAAAGGTTCTTTGGCAAGTTCTTTTTCTGTTGCTAAAATCTTTTCAAAATTTTCATCGTCCTTCAAAAAGGGATAAAGTTCTCGGTGCATACCCATAAAATTGATGTCCTTTTCAATGACTATTCCTCCTATTTCAGCAGTTATGTCGGTTAAAAATCCCTTCTGTTCATTATTGCGTATCCAGTCCGTAAAATAATGGAGGCGGGAGCCGTAGCCATCCATTTCGCTGTCTTTATATCGAATGGTTTCCAAGGTTTCCGTAAAATCGGAAAAGGTAGTTTGGTCGTTTTGCAGCATTAAACTAAAAGCCATTACGTTCTCTATAAAAGTGGTGCAATCCAAACCTTGAAGGTTTACGACCAAGGTTTCTGTTTCGCCAATTTCCAAGGTTTTGGCAACGTAGGGGATTTTCAAAAAGGTTTTTCCAATATTGGCCAATGTCTCTCCAAAATCGGCTTGTAAAAGTCCATTGACTTCCATTATTTTAGATTCAACAAGGGTTTTGTCTTTTGGAGAACAAGTTATTTGTTGTGCCAAGCCCGTGAAAAAGCCCATCAGCATAAGAAAAGACAAAAAGTACGTTTTCATATTTACAACTTAAGGAAATAAAGATATAGGAATTATCCCTGAAGCTCATCCACATTTGTCAATAAAACTCGGCTATGTGCAATACTATCAGGGTAATTTTTTTGCAGAAATGTAATTAGCTTTTCTCTAACCAAAACTCTTAAATCCCAAGCATCCGATGCATCTCTTGCACTTACCATTGCCCTTACTTCTACAAAACCTGCCTTGCTGTCCGTAACTTGAATATTATTAGCTTTCCGGTCCCATAATGGTGTGTTTTCCAAGATGCGCGTAAGTTCCTTGCGCAAGGCATCGAAGGGCACACGATAATCGATATGTAAAAATACCGTTCCTAGAAGATCGGATGAGGTCTTGGTCCAATTCTGAAATGGTTTTTCTATAAAATAGGTTGTGGGCACAATCAAGCGGCGTTTATCCCAGATGGCAACTACGACGTATGTTAGGGTAATTTCTTCTATACGGCCCCATTCGCCCTCCACTATAACAACATCGTCCAGTTTAATAGGTTGGGCTATTGCGATTTGTATGCCTGCCAATATAGTTCCTATTAGTTTTTGAGCAGAAAAACCAATGATAATTCCTGCGACTCCCGCGGAAGCGAAGATACTTATACCAATTTCTCGAATCTCATCAATGGTCATAAGAGCTAATCCTATCGCTAGCACTATGACAATAAAAATGACTATACGTTCCAAAATGGTAAACTGCGTATAGATTTTTCTGGCTTTTAGGTTATCCACGGCGTCTACGTTGTATTGCCCTACAACAATTTCCTTTACCACTTTGAGGATTACAAGTATGAGCCAAGTAGCTGAGAATATGAACAGGAGTGTACTCGCTTTTTTGAACACAAATCCTTCTTCTTCTAGCCCAAGTAACGCGCGGAACGACTGCATTCGTAAGACAATGGACATAAAGATCAGAAAAAAGGGCAAAGCCAGTTTTTTCATAGTTCCTTTTGGTAAAAGATATCTGGCGTCTTTTCCAAATTTCTGAAGTACAAAAAGTACAATCCAGTACACGGCCAAAAAAGCGATGACGGCTCCCAATAAGGTCAATAGGGATTTATTGGAAAAATGGTCGAAAAAAGTATCCATAAGAGATTGTTTTAAGGAATAATACCGAAAATAAATAACTTTTTAGCAGCGTATCAATGATTCTTATATCACAATCGATAAACTTAGCCGTTCTCCTCTAGTATTGAAAGGACACATAGTTTATTTTTGCATTAAAATGTATGCGCTATGAAGGGAGTTTTATTGGTTAATCTGGGTTCTCCGGACAGTCCAACTGCTAAAGATGTCAAACCTTATTTGGACGAATTTTTAATGGACGAGCGTGTGATAGACGCTCCTAAATGGCTTCGCGCTATTCTAGTACGGGGTATTATTTTGCAGACTAGGCCTAAAAAATCGGCCAAGGCCTATGCCAAAATATGGTGGGATGAAGGTTCTCCGTTAATAGTTCTATCCGAGAAATTTACCAAAAAGCTTAGGGAGCATACTAAAATGCCCGTTGCATTAGGAATGCGCTACGGTAGTATGAGTATAAAAAGCGCTCTTAAAGAACTGGAAAACCAAGGAGTAGACGATGTACTTTTGGTGCCGCTTTATCCGCATTACGCTATGTCTTCTTATGAGACCGTAGTGGTAAAAACCTTGGAGGATCAGCAAAAATACTTTCCAAGTATGAAAGTGACCACCATGCCAGCTTTTTACAAGCATCCGGATTATATTAAGGCACTTTCAGAGAGTATTAAGGACGGACTAAAGGATTTTGATTATGATCATATTTTATTTTCCTATCATGGTATTCCAGAACGCCATATTCGAAAAAGCGATCCTACTAGGTTTCATTGTAAAATAGATGGGAGTTGCTGTAAAATCAATTCAGTTGCTCACAACACGTGTTACCGACACCAGGTCTACGATACTACGGAGTTGGTAAAGGCCTATTTAGGTCTGCCGGAGGAGCAAGTAAGTTCCTCTTTCCAGTCTAGATTAGCGGGCGATCCATGGTTAAAACCGTATACCGATTATGAATTTGAACGTTTAGCCAAGGAAGGTGTCAAAAGTCTTGCGGTAATTACTCCTGCCTTTGTAAGTGATTGCTTGGAAACCTTAGAGGAAATTGCGATGGAAGGCAAGGAAGAATTCGAGGAAGCTGGGGGTGAGCATTACAAACATATTCCATGTTTAAACGATAACGATGCATGGGTAAGTGTCATGGCAAAATGGGTAAATGATTGGGAGCGCACGGGGAAATTGGATGCTGTGGCCTGTGACTGATCCACACATTTTGTGAATGGGACATGCTGTTCAACTTTTACTTGGAAGCTTAAACTATTGTTGTAATCGTTACCCTTTTGGGTTGTCGCTGTCATAAGTATTCTAAGTTCCACCATTGAATTTGCGCGCGGCCACACGATTTTTGAATCCTCCATATCGAAAGTTTAGACATTAAGGTCTACAGGTTAGTTCGCCTGTTGAACGGAGTAAGGATGTATCCCATCTTTGTGGGAGCGGTTTAGGGAGCTGACGTTTGGGCAAAAGCATTTTTACATTACCCTTAAAGGAACAAACAAAAACCATTCTTAATTCGCATTTTTAGAAACGGCTTCATGGGTAACAAAAGAGTAAATTAACAGCCTTAAAAATTGGTATGGCCAAGCTTTCATCGGAACAATTGGGTACCGAACCCATAGGGAACTTACTCTTAAAACAGGCGGTACCGGCTAGTATCGGCATTTTGGTTATGTCCCTTAATATTTTGGTCGATTCCATTTTTGTAGGCAATTGGATAGGATCCGTGGCCATAGCTGCCATTAACGTTGTACTTCCCGTTTCCTTTTTCATTGGAGCTTTAGGAATGGCCATAGGCATTGGTGGTGCTAGCGTACTTTCAAGGGCTCTCGGTTCCAACCATAAGGATAAGGCCCTTAAAACTTTTGGAAACCAGATTACCCTTACCGTTTTGGTCACGGTTTCCATGGTATTATTGGGATTGTTTTATGTGGATTCCCTCATCCCGGCATTTGGTGGAAAGGGCGCCATTTTCGATTATGCTAAAATCTACTACGTTATTGTGCTATATGGAGTTCCTTTTTTGGCGCTAAGCATGATGGGCAATGCCGTCATCCGCGCTGAGGGGAAACCTAAATTTGCTATGGTAGCCATGATCATTCCATCGGTAGGCAATCTTATCATGGATTATGTCTTTATCTATATTTTTGATTGGGGCATGTATGGCGCTGCTTGGGCGACTACGCTTGCTTATATTTTTTCCTTCAGTTATATCCTGTATTTTTTCTTGTCCAAAAACTCCGAACTAAAAATCAGTTTTGCTCACTTTGGTTTGGATAAGGGCATTTTGAAGGAAATATCTGCTTTGGGTTTTGTAACCTTATCACGACAAGCGGTCGTTAGTGTTATTTATCTTTTATTAAATAATATATTATTCAATCTTGGAGGGGAAGCATCTGTTACCGTTTATGCCATCATCGGGCGTATGCTCATGTTTGCATTGTTTCCCGTATTCGGTATCACCCAAGGTTTTTTGCCCATTGCCGGATATAATTACGGCGCCAGAAATTATGAGCGCGTACAGGAATCCATACGTATCGCCATAAAATACGCTGCCTTATTAGCTACGATTGTGTTCATCGGATTATTTCTTTTTCCGGCGGAAATCGCCTCCCTTTTTCTAGGAACACAGGAAGGCGCTTCGGCAGAAGAATTAGCCATCAACGCCTACGTGATGGAGCACACACCAAGTGCCATGCGATGGGTGTTCGCGGCCACGCCCATTATTGCCATACAGCTTATTGGCGCCGCCTATTTTCAGGCCATAGGAAAAGCAGTGCCAGCACTATTATTGACATTGACCAGACAGGGCTTCTTTTTTATCCCCTTGGTGCTGATCCTACCTCAAATTTTTGGAGAACTGGGCGTATGGATTTCCTTTGCCATTTCCGATGTATTGGCGACATTGGTTACAGGTTATTTTTTACGCAGGGAGATGAGAAACAACCTAAAGCCCTAGAGTGTTTCACTGCCTGTTCCATAGAAGTATATATAAAGCGCAACTGATTGTAGGAAGTTTTTAATGAGCAAATTAATTTTGCCGATCTTTTGCACATTCCCCAATGTAATCGGCAGAAAAAAACTATAAAAGGCAACCAGCCGGATATCAATTATGTAGTCTAAAAAAAAGTCTTGTGTTTTACTTCTGGTCGCATTACCTTAAACTTTGCGGTTTATAATTTCTTGTCACAATAAATCATTAGTAGGACAACAAAAATTTAAGCTTTGACCTTTTTATGGTGACTTTGCCCATAAGTTGGTGTCTAAACAAACACTAACCCTAAGGCCCAATGGAAATACTTATCATAATTCTACTTTTAATTACGTTTGGTTTATTGGTCTACAGTATCATCGAATACATAAGATCAAAAAGGAAGTATAAAGCCTTTATAAAGGAAAAAAGGGACCGAGAGACTTCTTAATTTTAATTGATCAAAATTATAGTGATTTTCATTACTTTTAGGGTTGACTAATTACAATACTCAAAAAAATGAAAACATTCTACACATGGGCAAGCATTTTTATGCTTGCCGCATTTTTTGCCCCAAATTCCACTTACGCTCAACGAAAAAAGAAAACCGACCCCGTTTCGGTCGCCTATCCAGAGGAAATGTACTCCAGTTTGGATTACAGATTAGTAGGCCCTTTCCGCGGTGGCCGTTCAGCCGCAGTTGCGGGGGTGCCAAACGACCCCAATCTATTTTATTTCGGTGCTACGGGAGGTGGTGTCTGGAAAACGCTGGATGGCGGTATAACATGGAGTAATATTTCCGACGGTTATTTTGGGGGCAGTATTGGTGCCGTTGAGGTGGCGCAAAGCGATCCAAATGTAATTTATGTAGGAGGAGGTGAAAAAACGCTCAGGGGAAATGTCTCCTCAGGTTACGGCGTATGGAAAACCGAGGATGCCGGAAAAACTTGGTCAAATGCAGGTTTGCCCAATAGTAGGCATATCCCAAGAATTCGTGTACACCCAACCGACTATAACACGGTGTATGCGGCTGTTTTGGGCAACATCTACAAACCTACCAAAGACCGAGGTATTTATAAAAGTACCGATGGTGGAAAAAATTGGAAACAAGTACTTTTTGTAAACGAACAGGCCGGTGCCGTGGACCTTACTTTTGACCCGAACAATCCTCGGATTTTATATGCTTCTACCTGGTATTCCCAAAGAACTCCGCACAGCTTAATCAGCGGTGGAGATGGTTCCGCGCTTTGGAAAAGTACGGATAACGGAGAAACATGGATAGAGATTTCCAAAAACGAAGGGTTTCCAAGAGATACTCTGGGAATAATAGGAGTTTCTGTTTCGCCTGTAAATTCCCAACGGGTATGGGCCATGGTAGAGAACAAGGAAAAAGGCGGACTCTACCGGTCTGACGACGGTGGTAAAAAATGGGCCCTGGTCAACAGCGATAGGAGTCTACGCCAACGCGCTTGGTACTATACTCGGGTATATGCCGATACCGAAGATGTGGATAAGGTTTATGTACTAAACGTAAGCTATCATAAATCTACAGATGGTGGCAAGACTTTTGAATCCTTCAACGCACCGCACGGCGATCATCACGATCTTTGGATAGCACCCGAAAATTCGCAACGTATGGTCATTGGTGATGATGGTGGGGCACAAGTATCCTATGATGGTGGCGAAACTTGGAGTACCTATCACAACCAGCCAACAGCTCAATTTTATAGGGTAACAACGGATAATGCCTTTCCATACCGTATATATGTGGCCCAACAGGATAACTCAACCTTAAGAATAAACCACAGAAGCGATGGTAACGGTATTGGTGAAGAAGATTGGGAAGAAACTGCTGGTGGCGAATCTGCCCACATCGCTGTAGATCCAACAAATAATGACATTGTTTATGGTGGTAGTTATGATGGTTTTTTAACCCGTGTAAACCACGATAAGGGCACGGTACGCGGTATCAACGTATGGCCAGATAATCCTATGGGTGCAGGTGCCGAAGCGATGAAATATCGTTTCCAGTGGAACTTCCCCATTATTTTCAGTAAACATGACCCTAAAAAACTATATACATTTTCCAACCATGTACATATGTCCACAAATGAAGGGCAGAGTTGGGAGTTGCTAAGTGGTGACCTTACGAGGAACGACCCCACGAAATTGCGTTCTAGTGGTGGGCCAATAACCCAGGATAATACCAGTGTAGAATACTACTGTACCATTTTTGCAGCTAATGAAAGTCCCTTAAAAGAAGGCCTACTTTGGGTAGGTAGCGATGATGGTTTGATACACGTTTCCAAGGATGGCGGTGCCAACTGGGATAATGTTACCCCTCCCAACATGCCGGAATGGAACATGATCAACAGTATAGAACCTTCCGCTTTTGATGAAGGTACATGCTACGTAGCCGCTACACGATACAAGTTGGGAGATTTCCAGCCTTACTTATATAAGACTACAGATTACGGAAAAACATGGACTACCATTACAAAAGGTATCAATGAGGAGCACTTTACAAGAGTGTTAAGGGAAGACCCCAAGAAAAAAGGACTTTTATATGCTGGAACCGAAACAGGAATGTATATCTCTTTTGATGATGGTGCCAATTGGAACCCGTTCCAATTAAACCTGCCTATTGTACCTATTACCGACCTTGCCGTAAAAGAGAATAATTTGGTGGTGGCCACTCAAGGTAGGAGTCTTTGGATAATCGATGATCTTACGGTGTTACATCAATTGGATGCTGCTAAAAAATCCAGTACCAACATCCTGTACACCCCGAAAGATTCCTATAGAACTAAAGGAGCTGCGAGCAAAACACCCTCCTTATTGGAAGGCCAAAACCATCCCAACGGAGTAGTTACCCATTTTTATTTGAAGAACCTAGCCGAAAAGGATAGCGTACATTTAACCTTTACCAGTACGGCTGGCGATACCTTGGCCACCTACAGTAATTCCTCAAAAGACAAAAAGAAACTACTGGAAGTCAAAAAAGGTGGAAATACGTTTGTTTGGGATACACGCGGAAAAGGAGCTGAAAAGCTGGACGGCATGATTCTGTGGTGGGCCAATTTAAGTGGGGCAAAAGCTGTTCCAGGCAACTACAAGGTACATTTGAACGTAAACGGCACAACGATGACCGAGAACTTTAAAATCTTACCGGATCCAAGGGCCGAAGCTAGTGTGGAAGGTATGCAAAAGCAGTTCGATTTTATTACGGATGTTAACACTACCATAGAAAGAGCACATCAATCCATTAAAAAAATACGAAACGTAACGGCCCAATTAAATGCCTTTACTGCCCAGTATAAGGACGATGCACCAACAAAAGATTTAACGGACAAGGCCAAGGATATGAAAAAACGTTTGGGAGAGGTAGAAAAGGCCTTGTACCAAACCCAAAACAGGAGTGGCCAAGATCCTTTGAATTTCCCCATAAAACTAACGAACAAGCTAGGGCATTTGAATAGTTTGGTAGCGATAGATGACTTTCCTCCAACGGATCAGGATATTGTCGTTAAGAACGAACTCACAAGTGCCATTGAGGCTGAATTAAAAGTGTTCGATGCGGTCATGTCCACAGAGCTTAAAGCATTCAACTCGGAATTCAACGCAAGAGGTCTTAATTATTTATTTGTGGAGTAAGCACAGGAATCCTTCCGTTGAAGGATCAGGGGAAGGATTTTAATGTTTAATAAACATTCAGTTGACAGCAAAAGCTGAACAAGGTTAGAAATGGCAATGTAATAGTATTTTAGCATGAATTCGCCGAAGCCATCTTTATAGATGCCGATTACGAATACCTATGTCTAGGTCATCTAGAGATAATATCATGATATTTTAATTGCCAAACCGTCTCTGAAAAGGACATTGCCAAACATTTTGAAAATGAAAGATTGGGATTTACAAAAGATAATTAGGTTTGCACTTGGCATTACTTCTGGATTTATTATTTATGATTTGCTATTTCATGATTATGTTAGTTGGATTAGAGCTGTTTTTGAAGGGGGGTTCGCAGCCATTATTTTTTTATTATCAAAAAAGTTTCGGCTAGTAAAAGTGAGTCGAAACTCGTATTCTGTTTAAATTAGGAAAGGACAGTAGTCCATCTACATCAACAAAGAAAAATCTATATAAAAACCATGAAAAAACCACTATTTATCCTAATACTGCTGTTCGCAACGGTAATTACCTTCGCTCAAACAGCCGAAGATTATTTCAAACCCTTAAAATACAGAAATATCGGACCGTACCGTGGAGGTCGTTCGGTATCGGCCTCAGGGGTAATTGGTGATCCCATGACCTATTATATGGGCAGTACCGGAGGCGGACTTTGGAAGACGAGCACAGCAGGACAAAAGTGGAGTAATATTTCCGACGGATTTTTTGAACTGGGTTCTGTGGGTGCGGTGGCCGTATCCAAATCAAATCCGAATATTGTTTTTGTTGGCATGGGCGAACATGCACCAAGGGGCGTAATGACCTCCTATGGAGATGGTGTTTATAAATCTACAGATGCCGGGAAAACTTGGACGCATTTAGGCCTTGAAAAAACACAGCATATTTCCCGTATCATCATACATCCTACTAATCCGGAAATCATTTATGTGGCAGCGCAAGGCGCTTTGTTTGAGGGGAATCCAGAGCGAGGTATTTACAAATCCGTTGACGGAGGTAAGACTTGGAGAAATACACTGTTCGTAAACCAACTTACCGGTGCAGTAGAATTATCCATGGATGCCAATTACCCGGAGATTATGTATGCAGCCATGTGGGAACACCAACGCAAACCCAATATGGTTGTTAGTGGGGGCGCAGGCAGCGGTCTCTACAAATCTACCGATGCCGGCGAGACTTGGAAACAGATTCACAAAGGACTGCCCGAGGAAAAAGGCAAAATGGCCATTGCCGTGAGTCCGGCGAACTCCAACAAGGTCTATGCTCTAATAGAGAGCGATTCCAATGCGGATAAAGGCGGATTGTTCGTTTCGGACGACGCTGGCGAATCATGGAGTATGATCAGCGGAGACAACCGTTTGGTGCAACGTGCCTGGTATTATATTGAGGTTTTTGCGGATCCCAATGATGAGGACACTGTTTATGTGTTAAGTGCCAGTATGTTTAGGTCCGAAGATGGCGGAGTATCTTGGAAGGAGATCGATGTTCCTCATGGGGATACCCATGATCTTTGGATCAATCCCAACAACTCGAATAATATGGTTTTGGCAGACGATGGAGGTGCTACCATTACTTTTGATCACGGTGAAACCTGGTCTACCCAGGACAACCTGCCTACATCACAGTTCTACAGAATAAGTGTGGACAATCTTTTTCCCTACAATATTTATGGAGGGCAGCAAGACAACACTTCGGTAAAAATAGCTAGCCTTTCCTTAGGCCGTGGCAGTATCGGCGAGAGCGATTGGACCTATGCCGCCGGTGGGGAAAGTGCCTTTTTGGCCTTTGACCCGGATAATCCTAGGTATGTTTTGGGAGGAAGTTACTTAGGCACTATTGAAGTGTTGGATATGGAGTCCAAAGCATCTACCCAAATTATGGCGGCACCCATACAATACTTGGGCAGAGAAGCGCGTAACATGAAATACCTTTACAATTGGAACGCACCCATTATAGGTTCCAAACACGAGCCGGGAACGTACTACCACGGTGCGCAATTGGTCTTAAGAACACGGGATATGGGTGTTACTTGGGAGGAAATTTCTCCTGATCTTACCAGAAATATCGATGAAAAACAAGGCAACGGCGGGGGCCCTTATACCAATGAGGCCGTAGGTGCCGAAAACTATGGTACGTTGTCGTATATGATGGAATCCCCTCATGAAAAAGGAGTCTTTTGGACGGGTAGTGATGACGGCTTGGTGCATATTACCAAAAATGGTGGCCAAACTTGGGAGAATGTAACCCCAAAAGGGTTTGGGGAAACCTTGGTCAATGCCATTGAAGTGTCGCCGCATGATCCTGCTACGGCCTATATTGCAACTACGCGGTATAAGTTTAATGACTACACGCCTGCACTTTATAAAACAACCAATTACGGCAAAACATGGACGAATATAAGTGGGGAGATACCCTATGGCGCTTTTACAAGAGTAGTCCGGGAGGATGAAAAGCGTAAAGATCTTTTATATGTAGGAACGGAGAAAGGAATCTATATTTCTTTCAATGGCGGAAAAAATTGGGAATCACTGCAATTGAATCTACCAAAAACACCTATCATGGATTTAAAGGTCTTTAGGGGTAATTTGATTGTAGCTACTTCAGGACGTTCTTACTGGATATTGGATGATTTGGACGCCATAGCGGAATATGGGTCTTCTGAAAAGGGCATAAAGCTTTTTCAGCCAACCGCTGCATACAACGGTGCTTGGGGAAGTCCAATGAGCGGCAATATAGAAAAGTTCGATGGCACGCATCCCTTTGAAGGCGTTAATCCCGCGAACGGAATGGTGCTGTATTACCAACTACCAAAACTGGCCGAAAACGATAGTATAAGCTTGGAAGTTAAGAACAAGGACGGTAAATTGGTCCGAACGATCAGTTCTGAAAAAGACCCATCGTATGTGCCTCACAACGGGGGTGCAGCACCACCAAAACCTATATTGACCAAGAACGAAGGCCTAAACCGATTTGTTTGGGATATGGGCTATCCGATCATGGCGAGTGTTCCAAACGTTTACATGGAGGCAGGATTTAGAGGACATAAAGCACCTCCCGGAACCTATAATATCACTTTAAAGGTCAATGGAGAATCTGTAAGTAAAGAAGGGGAAATCAAGGAAATTCCATTGTACGAAACCAAACCGGGCCAGTACGAAGCGTTTGATAAATTAATGACCGAAATGGAAGAGAAAGTAACGGTTATGCACCAGACCGTCAATCAACTATACACGGTACAGGAGCAATTGTCCGCTATTTTAAAAGACATACCCCTAGGCCAATTAAAAACGGATGGCGAAGCCCTGTTGGCGCGACTAAAAACATGGGATGGAGATATGGTACAGCGTAAGTCGCAAGCCTATGATGATGTGGAAAATTTTCCCAATAAGTTTACCGCAGAATATATGTTTTTGATCAACCAGACCAATAGCGACATACAGCGTGTTAATGCTTCCTCTTTAGCTAGAAAAGCAGAATTGGACAAACAATGGGAAGGCTTAAAAGCAACCGGGGAGAAACTCTTGAAAACCGAAGTACCTACATATAACAAACAATTGTGGGAAGCTGGTGTAGGGGCGATTCGATTTTAATATTGGTAGTTTTAAAGGGTAGTTAGGTAGTTCAAAGTTTGCGCAAGGGATGGAGCATCTATCCTAAAGCGTAGAGCGGTTTTAAAACTCCTTTACGCCGTCTTAACATTACCCTTTATTGTAAACAACCTAAATTTGAACCGGAACCTTGAGCTTGAACTTTAAATGACCGAATACTACAATTACATAAAAGCCCTGCACCTCATCTTTGTAATCACTTGGTTTGCAGGGCTATTCTATGTGCCTAGATTATTTATTTACCATATCGAGGCCGATCAAAAACCATCGCCCGATAAGGAAATCTTGTCCGAACAATTAAAGTTAATGACCAAGCGGCTATGGTATATTATCACTTGGCCATCGGCCGTTTTGGCTACCATCTTTGCCGTTTGGCTTTTGATTTTACAGCCCGTGTGGTTGCAACAACCTTGGATGCACATAAAACTTGCCTTCGTGGTGCTGTTGATTGCCTATCATTTAAGAAATCATTGGATCTTCAAAAAATTCCAGAAAGATGAAATTATCTACACCTCCAACTATATGAGAATTTGGAACGAGGGTGCTACGCTCATTCTTTTTGCGGTTGTCTTTTTGGTTATTTTAAAGGGCACTTTTAATTGGATTTTTGGGGTGTTGGGCATTATCGTACTGGGTGTAGTACTTATGTTGGGCATTAAACTTTATAAACGGATGAGGAAAAGGAATCCGAATGTATAATCATTAGTTTTTAGTCTGTAGATGGGAGTGGGAAGTTCAATTCATTCTATCTACAGAACATAGGGTTTAAGGTTTTAGAGCCAATTTTATAGTTACAAGGTTTGGATTTGCATTTAAACTTGATTCTTGCTCTTGAACTTTTTTTGGTGCGATATTTGCTAACTTTGAATCAAACTTACCGGATTTGCTAAAAAAAGTATCCTTACGATCGCGGATTTTCATATCAATGATACTTTTAGTATTGATTGCATCTGTATTGATATTGGGTGTTACCATTTATCAGTTCAGACAAATTAATGCAGATTACCATCAAAACCGTATGGAACGGAAAGAGGAACAGATTAGGGAGAGCATTAATCTAGCCATACAAAAAACTACCTACCCGGTCACCGAGGAGAATTTGGGCCTAATTTTTAAGGACGAGATTTATGAAATCGCCATCGTTCAGAATATGAACTTTAACCTTTATACCCTGGACGGCGAATTAATAAAAAGTTCTAGGCCAAAATTTGAAAACGAGTCGGTTTCCCTTTGTATTGAACCCGAAATTCTAAATGTACTGGAGGGTAGTGTGGAAAAGCGTTATGTTGAGGAGAATGCGGCGGCAGGAGACCGATATCAATCTTCCTACAGCTATATTTTGGACAGGAAATACAAACCTATCGGTATTTTAAACCTTCCGTATTTTGAGGATAATTCATTTAATGATAAGGAATTACGAGAGTTTTTAATGCGTTTGGGCGGCGTTTATGTGTTGATGTTCATCATGGCCATCGCTCTGGCCTTTATCATATCTAAATATATTACCCGGTCTTTGGAGGCTGTTTCCAATATGATGGAACGTACCAATTTGAATCATAGGAACGAAAAGATAGAAATAGAAAGCCCCGTTGAGGAAATAGAAAAATTACTATCCTCCTATAACCGCATGATAGACGAGTTGGAACAAAGTGCCGTAAAATTGGCACGTAGCGAACGTGAACAGGCTTGGCGCGAAATGGCCAAACAGGTAGCCCATGAGATTAAAAATCCGTTAACGCCTATGCGTTTGACGGTTCAAAGCTTTGAGCGGAAGTTTGACACGAAAGACCCTGATATTGAGAATAAAGTAAAGGAATATTCTAGTACCCTGATCCAGCAAATAGATACCATGAGCAACATTGCCTCGGCTTTTTCCAATTTTGCCGAGATGCCAGCCCAGCAGAACGAGACCTTGAATGTGGTTAAAATAGTGAAATTGGCCTTGGATATTTTTAACGAGGATTACATTCACTTTATGGCCGAGGAAGAAGAACTAATAGCAAAGTTAGACCGCACACAGCTCATACGAGTGGTAACCAATTTGGTAAAGAACGCTATCCAGGCACTACCCGATGTCGAAACACCGAAAGTTTTGGTTTCGGTAGCAAAGGAAGGTGATTATGTAAAGATTTCGGTGGCGGACAACGGAATTGGTATACGCAAGGAGAACCGTGAGAAAATTTTTGAACCTAAGTTTACTACAAAGAACAGCGGTATGGGCTTAGGCCTTGGAATGGTCAAGAATATTGTGGAAACCTACAAAGGAAGCATCGATTTTACTTCGGAACCGGGCAAAGGAACTGTGTTTTTCGTCAAATTTCCAATGTCTAAGAAAATCGTACCATCTTCGTAAAATCAAGTTAAAGTCTATATGAACTTAAAAGTCCGTATTTTTCAAGTGCTTTTTTACAACAACAAATCAATAGTAAGGAATACCGAAATCCACTTTTGCCAAGGAAAAATCGTAGCTAAATGTTGAAAGGTACTTTATCGTTAATCTCAAAAGAATTTTAAATTATGTCCTACAATACCGTACTAATTACAAAAGAAGGGTCTGTCGCCACTGTCACCATCAACCGCCCCAATAAATTAAATGCTCTGAACAAGGAAACCATATCGGAGCTGCACGATGTTTTTAGTACACTGGAAAAGGACAAAAAAACAAAAGTGATTATACTTACCGGAAGCGGTGAAAAGGCTTTTGTGGCAGGGGCCGATATTGCGGAATTTGCACAATTTTCTGAAAAAGAAGGTGGAAAATTAGCGGCAAAGGGACAAAAAATGTTATTCCATTTTGTAGAGCATCTTTCTACGCCCGTTATCGCTGCAGTAAACGGTTTCGCGCTAGGTGGCGGGCTGGAACTTGCTATGGCCTGTCATTTTAGGGTAGCGAGCGACAATGCCAAAATGGGGCTTCCAGAAGTTTCCTTAGGAGTTATCCCGGGCTACGGCGGTACCCAACGTTTACCACAATTGGTAGGTAAAGGCAGGGCCATGGAACTGATTATGACCGCGGGTATGATTACGGCAGAACAGGCACTTTCATACGGACTGGTAAATCACGTAGTGCCCCAAGAAGAACTATTGCCCTTCTGTACCAAAATTGCACAAAAGATTGCCAATAACTCTCCGGTAGCCATTTCTTATGCAATAAAAGCAGTAAATGCTGGTTTTATGAATACTGTTAACGGTTACGACGAGGAGATTAAAGCCTTTGGCGCTTGTTTTGGAACGGATGATTTTACCGAGGGTACAACGGCATTCCTAGAAAAGCGAAAAGCAAATTTTCCCGGTTCGTGACATAAAGCGAACCCAACATGATTCGGAAATCTATATTTTTTCTACTACTGCTGTTAGGCCTGTGTACAACCTATGCCCAAGAAAGTGATATTGCCTATACCTTAGGCGAAACCCATAACGACCAACACAAGTATTCCAATCTATTGTCAATTGCTGCGGACGGGAACGGGGGTACTGTAGTTGTACGATCGTACTTTAGCGGTATTGTACTAAAACCAAAAGGATATTTGGTAGAACATTATAATGCCAATATGGAGCTCCTATCCGAATATAACTACAAGCTCAAGGATTCCAATTTTGTGGAGGCATACGTAAAGAACGGTCAGGTCTACCTGCTTTTTTTAGAGTATAACTATACCAAATTATCCTATGAATACCAGGTGCATAGAAGTCCGTTTACTGAATTTAATTTTACAAAGGAGATTTTGTTGTCCATTGAATCGGATTTGGTAGAGGAGCCTTTGGACCGAAACTATTACAACCGAAATTTTTCTTCGGGCTTTACCACATCTGTCCTATTTAACGATGAAAAATCAGCTTTTGCCATTACTACCCATTTTAAAAAAAGAAAGGAAGACCAGCACGTTATACACGTTTTTGATGCCAGTTTGCGCAAGTTAATGGAGCACGATTTTTCAGTTGAGGTAGAAGAAAAGAATTACGCCTTTGAGAATATTGTTTTTTCTGAGGATTTGTCAAACGCCTATTTAGTTGGCAAAGCCTATTTTAAGAAGAAACGATTTGCTGCCAAAGAACGAAAGTTCCAATATGAATTGGTGCGAATTTCGGCCTCGGACAAAAGTATACAGGCCTTTGATACGCCAGATAAGTTTCCCGAAGCCCTTAAGCCATTTTTTAAAGGGAATGAGCTAATATGTATAGGGTTTTACGCAGACCGCAAGGACAATAGGTTTAACGGTATTTCTTACTATAAAATGGAGCCTCGCTCATTGACCATTGTTACGGAGAAATTTAATCCGTTTTCGGAGCAGTTTATGATGGATAAGTTTGGGAGAGAAGAAGAGCGGGAAATAACCAATCTTGTTTTTAAAGGTTTGGATATTACAAAGGACGGGCATATCCTGTTTAATGCCGAGGAATATTTTACCAGTAGCAGTATTCAGTCCAACAGCAGCGGAGGCCGGCTCATGATTACCCGATATCATTATAATGACATTGTGAGCGTAAAATTGGATGCTAAAGGCGATATGGTCTGGGCGCGCAATATCAACAAAACAGAAGTCACCCAGGGGGATGGCGCCTACACATCCTATAGTTCCTACACTAAAGGCAACAACACCTATTTTTTTATAAGTACGGCATCCGAAAATCCACAGCAAATGAGCGCGGAACGGATTATGTTCAAACAAGGACTGAGTAGAAATAGGAATATCTTTTTAATAAAGCTCGATGAAAACGGACATATGAATTTTAGAAAGGCAATAGACAGCAAGGATGTCCGCTTGCCCTTAATGGTGTCCAGACCCTTGAAAGATACTACTAAGGACGAATTGATGTTCTATGCCAAGCGTGGAAGCAAAAAACAGCTGATACAGGTGGCATTGAATTAGTAAGGCAATTTTTACGATCCGTTTTTAAAATGGGTTATTGTATTACAGTATATATGCGTCAATAGAGGTAGCCCTATTGAATATAACTATGTTTTTGGAATGCTGTTATACATTTATGAGTTCCAAAGTCATGGCTTAGATACGGTTAATATTCTAGTATTTTAGAAATGGTCAATGCCATGTAATTTCATTGTTTCCAAGTTGATAGGTTATAGTGCTTCACTATTTTAACTACATTCGCTAAGCTTTTAAAACTTTGATTGAAAACAATTCATACCCTTGAGGATTGGCTTACTTGGATGGATGTCCTTTCCGAACAAAGCTATGTTGTGATCGATGACTTCTTGGACGATGCGCTTTACGGCACTCTTCGAAGTTTTCTTTTTGAAAAAATCGATGCTTTTGACCAAGCAGGGATTGGTACGCTAAACCAGCACGTAATTAAACGTAACATTAGAGGCGACAGAACGTATTGGTTGAACAAGACCCGAGATACGGATCTTGACGGTTTTTGGAAGCTTTTGGAAGAGACAAAATTTATTCTTAACCGGTATTGTTATTTGAGTCTATCGGGACAAGAATTCCACTTGGCGCACTATCCCTCTGGCGGACACTATGCCCGCCACCTAGATCAGTTTGAGGGCCGTAACAACCGTATGATTTCCATGGTCATCTACTTAAACGAAAATTGGCAGCCCGAACATGGCGGTGAGCTCGAAATTTTGGATGACAATAAAGAACTACAACTTGTTGCCCCTCTGGCGAAACGCTGTGTCCTATTCAAAAGTGCCGAAGTACCGCACGCCGTTTTAAAATCCTTTAGGGATAGGTATAGTTTAACAGGTTGGTTGTTATACCAGCCCTCTGGAGTAGGGCCCTTGTTGGGTTGAAATAGCAATATCTATTAGTGGTTTATTCCAAACATTAGAAAATGCGTTGTGATTTAGTCTCCCGAAACCTTCCCATGCCTAAAGAAAAGGTGTGGCCAAGAACCAAACCTGTATTTATATCAACCTGCTCCCGCCTAATCAGAACTTCTTAGGTTATAAAAAATAACGCTTGGCTATTTCCCTTTTTCATAGACCACTTCGCCATTAAAAATGGTCATGGCAATCTGGGTATCCATAATTTTATCTTCGGCCACGGTCATAAGGTCTTGCTCGTAGATCGTAAAATCTGCCAATTTCCCAGGGGTGATGGAACCTTTTATATTTTCCTCAAAAGCACCATAAGCGGCATCTAAGGTATAAGATCTCAACGCCTGTTCCCTTGTCATTTTTTGTTCTGGTTCGTAACCACCTTCGGGCATACCGGCAAGGGTTTTACGGCTTACACTTGCGTAAAAACTAGCAATGGGGTTCAATGGCTCAACGGGGACATCGGTGCCGTTAACGATCGGGATACCGCTTTGCAACAAAGCTTGCCACATATAAGCACCTTCCTTGATTCGTTTTTCTCCCAGGCGGTCAATTGCCCAAGGCCTATCTGAAGACATATGTACGGCCTGCATGGCAGGGATGACTCCGAGCTCTGCAAATCGCGGAATATCGTCCGGATGTAGGTGCTGTGCGTGCTCTATGCGGTACCTGTTATCGTTGGTTAAATTGGGTAACTCTTTAAAAGCGGCCTCGTAACGGTCCAGTATTTCTTTATTGGCACGATCTCCAATGGCATGTGCACACACTTGAAAACCGTGTTGCAAGCCCTTTAAAGCAGTCTCTTTTACAAATTCCATGGGAAGGGTTTCATGACCAAAATGTCCGGGTCTGTCCGTATATTCCTCTAGTAGCCAAGCACCTCTTGCACCAAGGGCACCATCGCAATTAAGTTTTACGGAACGTATGGTAAACAAATTATCCTTATCAACCATAATGCCTTGCTGGTACCATTTCGCAAGCAGTTCTTTGTCCCATCCGGTAAGCATGGCATAGATCCGTATGTCCATTTTACCTTCTGCCTTCATCTTTTCAAAAAGGGAGATGGTCTCTTTACCAATTCCTGCGTCATGGAACCCTGTAATGCCGTTTCTGTGGCATGCGGCAACCGCCAGTTCAAATGCTTTTGCATCTTTTTCAGGAGTTGTTTGCGGAATGTGTTTTGTGATCAACGTTTGGGCACGTTCGTTAAAAATACCAGTGGGCTGTCCTAGATCATTTCGCATTACTTCACCGCCTTCAACGGTAAGTCCGTCAATCCCTTCCTTGGCCATAACTTGTAAACCGGCTATTTCCATCGCCTTGGCGTTGGCAAAACCAGCATGACCGCTAGCGTGACTCAAGTACACCGGATTATTCGGAGAAACTGCGCTCAGTAGGTCATGGGTTTGAAACCCATCTACGGTTACCTCGGGCATTTCTGTCCATTTGCTTTGGTGCCAACCGCGCCCTGTTATCCATTCGCCGGGTTGGGCCTTTTGCACGGCAACGGCCACTGCATCTACGATTTCTTGGTAACTGGTGGTGTTCATAAGATCCAAATTAAGCTCATTGTAGCCCAATCCCATAAAATGGCCATGCCCTTCAATGAGGCCAGGAGTCATAGTTTTTCCTTTTAGGTCTATGAGTTTGGTCTGTTCCGTTTTGTAGGCTTCCGCTTCGGCCAGGTTACCCGCAAAGAGGATTTTGTTGTCCTTAGTGGCAACGGCTTCTACCGTGGTCTGTGTTGTATCTACGGTATAAATAGTTCCACCGTAAATGAGTAAGGTTGCGGCTTCTTGGGGTTGTTGTTGGCAAGAAGTAAGGAACAGGATAGGTAAGGCAAAGGTCCAAAGGAGGAATTTTTTTAACGACATATGAGTTTGTTTTGGTTGTTATAATTCGTGGGTTACCAAGATACTAAGTTTGGGGGGTTATCCGAGAATATTGATATCAAAATATATGAAAGGTAGGAGATGAACTTTTTTAGAGTGCAATGCTTTTGGATTTCATGAGTGGGGTTTTAGGTAAAAGTTGATATTCAAAAGGAAAGTGGACCAAAAGCAATGGCTTCCAAAGGTACTTTTTTGTGCTGCTTGTTTAAGGAATAATGATACGATTCATTTTAAGGCTCGCATCCACTTAAACTGAGGAATGCCAAACACAAAAATTTAGGTAAAAATGGATGCGATTTTTAGTTTGGTCGTACTCATATAGCTAAAATATCGGGCATTTCGTTTTGCCATAATCCGCCTTTTATTAGGGTTTGTTTAGCCCTGAAGTGAACAAAAAGTTAAATCCAATCGATTATAGGTAAATAATTGAAAAATGCACATCTAAAGAACGAGTTACAACGTATAACCATCGAACACTTTAGTAGAGCATACACGTACATGGAAATTGAAAAGAAAATGATTAAAACGGTATTGAATTCAAATCTATCATCCAACAAAAAAAGTACCAAAGGCCTTGTTGGAAAAATAAGGATGTTTTTTCAAACGGCAAATGCTTGGGGCATCTTTGTTTTGGGTAGCACT
Organism: uncultured Flavobacteriaceae bacterium; assembly: GCA_963697395.1. Taxonomy (GTDB): domain Bacteria; phylum Bacteroidota; class Bacteroidia; order Flavobacteriales; family Flavobacteriaceae; genus Maribacter. The sequence continues at coordinate 80,284 of CAVONX010000029.1, read as the reverse complement.
TTTGTACTGATGATAGGTGCAGCGTATTTGGTTTTTATTTTACAGAGCGATTTCACACAGTTTCGACTAGATCGAAAAAGTTCTACCATTGGCTTTATTTTTATGGCTTTGGCAACTGGTTTGTTTGCCTACAAAGCCCTATTTTTTATATATACCCTGGTGTTGTACTTTAAATACAAACCAATAACTTCCGTTTCTGATGATGAATTGCCAACGGTAACCGTAATAGTACCTGCCTATAATGAAGGAAAACAAGTCTGGGCTACATTGATGAGTTTGGCGGAGAGCGATTTTCCAAAGGAAAAGCTACAGTTACTTTCTATAGATGACGGTAGTAAGGACGATACTTGGAAATGGATGCAAGAGGCCAAAAAACAGTTGGGAGATCGCGTGTCTATCTGTCAGCAACCAAAGAACATGGGAAAACGTCACGCGCTTTATCGTGGTTTTAATGAAGGCACTGGCGAGATTTTCGTTACTGTAGATAGCGATTCCATTGTAAAGAAAGACACCCTGCGCAATTTGGTTTCGCCTTTTGTAACGAACAAAAACTGTGGTGCGGTTGCCGGTAACATCCGCGTACTGAATAATGAAAGGGCATTATTGCCCAAGATGTTGGATGTTAGCTTTGTGCTCAGTTTTGAATTTGTGCGTTCTGCCGAAAGCAGTTTAAATTCTGTGCTTTGTACACCTGGAGCTTTGGCCGCCTACCGCAGCGAGGCCGTTTTTGCCTGTCTTCCAGAATGGATAAACCAAACATTTATGGGTCAGCCGTCCGATATTGGGGAGGATCGTGCCATGACGAATATGATATTAAAACAGGGCTATCATGTGCTGTTCCAAAGAAACGCTTATGCCTATACCAACGTGCCCGAAAAGTACAAAGGCCTTTACAAAATGTTCATTAGATGGGGCAGGAGCAATGTCCGGGAAAATATTCAGATGTCCAAGTATGTGTTTACCAACTTCAGGGAAGGTTCCAAAGTGGGCACACGGTTGTTGTTCTTTAGCCAGGCCACAAAAATCATTATGAGCTATCCGTTCATGTTGTTCATGTTCTTTTTTGTAGTGACACATCCGTTACTTTTTTTAAGCTCTACGTTTTTAAGTATTCTGGTGTTAACTACGTTTCCTGTGCTTTTTTATGCAAAACGATATAGTTTTTCGGAAGCGTTTTACGCATATTCTTATAGTATATTGTTCACCTTCGGACTCTTTTGGATTACCCCTTACGCCATAGCAACCGCCAACAAAAGAGGTTGGTTGACTAGAGGATAGAAAAAATAGATTTGAGTTAGCTAAGTTGAAAGAGAAAAACCGGTAGTCTTCTTTAATAGAAGTACCACCGGTTTTTTTATGTTTGGATTACTGATTTCTACGAGTCGGTATAATGAAGAATAGACTTTGACATACCTCTAAGGTCAACTCTCTAGCTGTCTTTCAAACTGGTTGTGTATGGCCAATATGACCAATCCAAAAATAACGGCAAAAACAATCAAAACCGTGTTCACTAGACCATCGATCGAAAAAGACACCCGAATGAGAATGGTAGAAATCACGAAGCCCGAGTTTCTGATCACTTTATGGTACTTGTCCGTGTAGAAAAAAGAGACCAGGAGCAGCAATACGTCCACTATAATGAGTATTGTAAAAAACTCATCAAAAAAAATGTTGTTGATATTCTTTAGTTCTTTTAGACTGCCATCATTATCCATGAACTCAAGATAGCCCCATTTGCCAAAGGTGTAGACCGCTAGGCAGAGTAACAGCGGGACCAAAACAACCGCAATGGCTTTTTTTAGGTTGACGAATTTGTCCATCGCAATACCCAACGGAGCACCTTCGGTATTCAAAATTTTTCGGTTTTTGTTTAAACGATAAAACCAGTATAAGAGGTAAAAGAGTATCACAGAGGCTAGGATGTCATAGGTAAACTGCAAATCGTCTTTAATGGCAAACCAGTCGGTACTTAGTTTAAGATTGGCCAGATCTTTGAACAAACGCCTAATAATGATCAAGCTAATGATTTCGTATTGCTTACTAATGTAGGTGGTTATGGAACGGGGCAGGTAATAGACCAAGAGATATACCTCATAAACAAGAATAAATGAAAATGGTGTATAGACCGCAGCAATCGGGCTCCCTAATAATGGACTATCCGGATTTAAAAAAGGAATCAGTTCAGCAAAATAGATACATGCTAGATGCACTACAAAGCTTGCGATGGCCAATGCTAAAATAACGCGCTCTATTGCTTTCTTTGAACTTTCGGTCAAAAAGAGCCTATCCAATTGATTTAATGTTCTTTGTAATGAAGGCATAACTAAAGTTAGCCAATAATTACGTAACTATTTTTTTTGTTTAGATTTTAGGTCATAACGAGAAGATTTTATCATTGGTTTTACAGGTATTCTTGTTTGGTAAGGTCAACAAAAGTATCAATGGCGAGAAATTCCTGGAGTCAAAATCCTCTGCATCTCATTTTTTGGAAGACACTTTATAATCTTCCCAGCCCCATGAGGGTTTTGGTCGTTCTATTTCGGTAGTGAGGTCAAAGGAAACCGAGAAAAACCGGTCCGTCCCTATACGCCTAAGATTGTAGGTAAGGGAAGTATCATCAAGGGTAATCCACCACACATTGTTGGCCGCAGCTGGAATTATACCTACCGTTTCTTCATCCGCTGGAAAAACCGCCAGTCCAGGAAGCCCGGTATTACTAGTCGTGCCGCCATACATGGTTACCTTGTCCATTGTGCCATCTTCATGTCTGTGATCGTGCTTTAGTTCTATCCTACCGTTTTTGTACTTTAAGACCCAAGTTCTGCTGAGGTTATCACCCACGTTAAAAGGAATCAGAATTTCATCCTCGCTACAGGAAAGTACATACATTACCAATCGTTTGCCGTTAAAGTCATCTCCAGCAGGTGCGTTCGTTATTTTGCCTTCAAAGCTCTGCCCACAATGCTTTTTTAATCGATTCCAGAATTGTTCGGCTCCGGTCGTATCAATTACTGTTGGCGTATTGAAATGCGAACTTGTAACTGTGGCATCGCTCTGATTAGTTTTTGGTGTGCTAAAAGCCATTAAAACGAGACCTAAGGCAACAAGGGTCAGGAGTTTTTTCATAGTTGAAGTTTGATTCATTAAAGGTAATCAAATGAATTTTTAATGTAGTCTCAATGGGTGAATTCGTTTGCGTAAAAACCCTGTAAAGTGCATTGGCGAATTATATATTTAAACGAAGTCGATACGGTTATCTTAACCGATAACCTGAACATAGGCTCTCTTTTATGCTATTAGTACAGGAATGATTGCCAAGTGTACAAAAATTCGAAGGGAAGGGCATTTGTTCTTTAATTTAAAGAAAAAAATCAAATCAAATGAAACCACTAAAAGTAGTTCGGTCACCACTCGTTCTTTTGTTCTTTTTCATATGTTACCTTGGCAATGCACAGATAACGATTAAAAGTCTTACCATTAGTAAAATGAATGGTTACAACCATCGCACTAATTTGAATTTAAGCATACCACTTGCTCCTGGTTTACTATTTTTTAAATTGAATACCAACAAGTCTCAGTTTAACGTCATCAAGGACGATACCGGGTTTGATATGGCCGCGAATGGAAAAGGCGTGATAAAAGAGAACATCTACACCTATTTGAACCCCGAAACCAATGAGGTTGAAGCCGTATTGGAGATTGACGGGACACCTGAAAAAGGGGCAAAAACAATGACCCTGACCGGTACTCTGGTAATGGACTATCAGGATGATTCCAAAACGGAAGAGGTTACATTGAACATGCCTTTTAAAAACTCCATACAAACTCCCATCGTAACAAAGATAGGAACCATTACGATTATTTCTTCGGGATCATTAACAACAGGTGATGGGGTGGAATTTCAAACATATTACCTAGAATCCGATGTTCCCCTAACTTCTGTAAAAGTTGTGGGTGGGGATGATAGTAAAGAGTATCAAGATATGGGCGCGGGATTGGAAGACAATAACTTTGTATTTAAAACGGAACCCGAAAGCATCACCCTTTTGTTGGGCGTTGCCTCCGTAAAGTCTGTTGATATACCCTTGAAATTGGAGTTTGGAATCGGTCTCTAGAAATATAGTGCCTGGTAGGCCAATTTACTTAGCCTAGGATTCGGTATAAAGGCAGTATTGTTTTCAATTTTAGTAATTTTACAGTATAAGTTGACTTAAAGCTTTTTTGGTTAACATAACCAATGCCATCAATGAAAACATTACTACTCTATAAATTGCTACTAACCGTTCTCGTTGGTTCTGTCTTGGTCATAGTCTACGGAATTGTGGCTTATATATTTGATATTGAATTTTTTAGGAATAGTTTGCCTTATGCAACCATTGTCTTCCAGGGCGTGGTGCTTTTAATTATGCTCTATAAAATCGCTGTAAACATAAAACTAAAAAAGCCGATAGGGAATCTATTGGGGGTAACTGTGGCATTAGCCATAACTTTTATTGGTTCAAGCTATCTTTATATTGCTATTATGGAAGCTATTACAAGATGACAAACTACTAAATGGATGCTAATACCGATACCGCTCATAATTTTCCAACTGGTACTGTCATCGCGTTCGTTTCCAACATCAATTCTACCATCTCAATAGAGATATGGTTTCTTTTAACTATATGGGTAGGGTATATATTAAGCGAGCGCCCGCCTTAATTTTATAGTCTTAAAAGCAGAATTAATTAGTATTACCAATCCCCAAAGGATTCCATTCCTGATAGAATTGCTCTAGAAAGTCGAGCATATATTGATGTCGCTGCTCAGCTAGCTGCTTACCCGTTTTAGTGTTCATCTTGTCCTTTAATAACAACAGTTTTTCGTAAAAGTGATTTATGGTAGGCGCCTTCGATTTCTTGTATTCCTCCTTACTCATTTTGAGGTTCGGAGGGATATCTGGATTATGCATGGCACGATTTTTAAATCCACCATAGTTAAAGGCCCTTGCAATACCAATGGCACCAATGGCATCCAAACGGTCAGCATCTTGAACTACTTGTAGTTCAAGTGAGTTGAATTTATTTTTGTTTCCTTTTTCCAAGGAATTTTTATACGAGATATGGATTATGATTTTTACCACATGATTTATAGTCTTTTTATCGACCTCCAAGGATTCTAAAAAAGCTTTGGCCATTATTGGGCCAACAGATTCGTCCCCATCGTGGAACTTGGCATCTGCAATATCGTGTAGCAGCGCACCAAGGCTTGTTACCAGCAGGTCTACTTTTTCTGTCTTGGCAATAAGGATACTATTATTGAAAACACGTTGAATATGAAACCAGTCGTGGCCACCTTCGGCATGTTGTAGTGTCTCTTTTACAAAAGTGATGGTTTCTTCTACAAGTTCGGCATCGGTCATTTAAATGAAGTTATGCCAGCGGTAACGGCGGTTTCTATTTGGGTAATGAGTTCGTCAATATTTCCTTTATTTTCTATCGGTTCGTGTACATCAAAAGTTACTTTGGCACCCAGTCCCATGGGGAATTTGCCATAACGCACCAATTTCCACGAGTTGTTGATGCTAATAGGTACAATCAGGGCCGAGGGTACTTTCTTCATCAGCATTTTTAGCCCCATTGGCTTAAAGGGTTTGGGATGTCCGTCCCGGCTACGTGTCCCTTCGGGAAAAATCACGGCCGCCCGGTTATGTTCTTCTACATAGCTGCCCAATCTTCCAATTTCGAGTAAGGCGGATTTACCGTCGTTACGGTCTATCAAAGCCGCACCGCCATGGCGAAGATTATAGGAAACACTTGGAATACCACTGCCAAGCTCTTTTTTGCTTACGAATTTTGGGTGGTATTTGCGCATATACCAGATGATTGGCGGTATATCATACATGCTTTGATGGTTGGTCACAATGATCAATGGCCTATTTAAAGGAATATCATGATTATTTGTAAAGCGGTACGTAGTGCCTAACAGATTTGTGGTGCGCATTAGAGTTAGGTTCAGCACACTTATGGCACGTTTTATACCTTCGTAGCCAAAAACGCGATGGCAAAACCAAATTATAGGATGAAAAAACAGCAACGCCCCACCAAAAGCGATGAAAAAGATAAGGGTTAAAGGATAGGACAATATCTTCTGCATGATGCAAAAATAAAAAACCACTCCGATTGAAGTGGTTTTAATTTTAATATTTCCCGTTTTCAGGGAAATATACTTCGGTCTTTTTTAACAAAACTCGTCGTAAGCTTGCATCAAGTTTTCGGCAATCATTTCCGCCGGTCTACCCTCAATATGATGGCGCTCTATCATGTGCACCAATTCCCCATCCTTGAACAAGGCCATGGAAGGCGATGACGGTGGGAAAGGCACCATAAGGTTTCTGGCCGCGTTTACCGCTTCTGTGTCCACACCGGCGAATACCGTTACGGCATAGTCCGGTTTTTTAGCATGGCGCAAACTCATTTTTGCAGCAGGTCTGGCATTTGCAGCGGCACAGCCACAAACAGAATTTACAACTACGAGTGTAGTTCCCTCTTTTTTAATAGCGTTTTCTACCGCTTCTGCCGTATATAATTCTTCAAACCCGGCAGATGCCAAGTCGTTTCTCATTGGTTTAACTAATTCCGCAGGATACATAGTCTAATGTTTAAAATTAAAAATCAATATTCAAAGATAACCAATTTGCAATTCTCCGTACGGACACTTAACGTTTCATTAGTCATTTGTTGTCTGCTTAATATTTTATCTTTGTCCATTATCTTAAAAAATAGTATGATCAAGTGGGTAGGTGCCGTTATCGGTTTTTTTGTTAGGGGATTGTGAGGCGCCATTTTGGGCTTTTTTGTTGGGAGTGTTTTAGATAATTTGTTCGGTTCCAAATCCGGTGGAGCCCAAAGTGTTTTTGGGGATATGACCAGGCAGTCTGTTTCCCCGGCAGATTTTGAACTGAACCTCTTATCCCTTTGCTCCATTGTCATTAAGGCCGACGGACAGGTGAGTCAGCGGGAAATGGATTACGTACGCCAGTATTTTGTGGGAACCTACGGAAAGGAAAAGGCCAACGCTATTTTTAGGACTTTCAACGAGGTAAACAAAAAAAGGGAGATTTCTGCGGAGCGAATTTGTACTTTCCTCACACAGCGCACCCGATACGAAGTCCGTTTGCAATTGCTCCATTTTCTTTTTGGAATCGCTCAGGCCGATGGCAGCATTAGTATTCCCGAAATAAACAAACTTAGGGAGATTGCTGGGTATTTAAGGGTTGGTCTGGGCGATTTTGAGAGCATCATGGCCATGTTCGTCAAATCGGCCGATAACTCCTATAAAATATTGGAAATCGAAAAATCGGCCACGGATCAGGAAGTGAAGAAGGCATATAGGGACATGGCAAAAAAATACCATCCAGATCGCGTAAACACACAGGATGAAGCCATTAAAAAAGGAGCAGAGGAAAAATTTAAGGAAGTACAAAGGGCCTACGAGACCATACAAAAGGAGCGGGGGATTGCTTAAAGGGAGCCCTTCCTTAAGGCATGTGGATAATAAAACCATTGCGAGCTTTTGGTGTGTAATGGGTAAAACAGCCGAAAAGTTAAAGAGGTTAAGAGTTAATTGAGAAACATTGATTTTTTTAGATTGGTATAATTAAAAATAAAAAGCTCTTCGCCCGTGTAGAGTTTGTCTGAGTGCCGAGAGGGTTAGGCGAAGGTTCCAGAGGGAGAGAAACTACAATAAGATAAAAACAGGAAACTATGCAAGATTTTTGGTTTTATACGCAGTTGGGACTGGATCACGTGCTAGATATTAGTGCGTACGATCACATTCTTTTTTTATCGGCCTTGGCCATACCTTTTACCTTTAGGAATTGGGTCGGCGTAGTATGGTTGGCCACCATTTTTACGGTAACGCATTGTTTGTCCTTGGCCTTATCTGCGTTTGGGTTTGTTACTGTAGACGTTTCCCTCATAGAATTTTTGATTCCTGTGACTATTCTTTTAACGGCCCTTTACAATATCTTGGTGCTAAGAAACCAAAAGCAACATAAAAATATGGTTTGGCACATGGTGGCCACGGCATTTTTTGGTTTGGTACATGGTTTTGGCTTTTCCAACTATTTTAAGATGTTAGTTGCAGATATTGATGAAAAAGTAGGGCCGCTTATCGGTTTTGCCTTGGGAATAGAGCTTTCACAGATCATTATTGTCCTTTTGGCACTCCTGTCGGCCTACATATGCCAGTCGGTCTTAAAGGTGAAGCAATCTATTTTTATTACCGTGGCAAGTACTATTGTAATCTTGATCACAATACCCTTACTGTATAGTACGTTTCCTTGGTAAGTAGGTTTTGTTAAATTTTACCCTATTGGTTGTAAGAGCAGGACAAGCCCCGTACCTTAGATGTATGCATGGCTATTGAAGCTATTTGAATGAAGAAAAGCAAGCAAGAAAAATATGACAAGGCCTATTTGAGAATGGCCCAAGAGTGGGGAAAGCTTTCCTATTGTGAACGTAAGCAGGTTGGAGCCATTATCGTTAAGGACCGCATGATCATTTCGGATGGATACAATGGCACCCCCACTGGTTTTGAAAATTTTTGTGAGGATGAGGACGGCTACACCAAATGGTACGTTTTGCATGCAGAGGCCAACGCCATCTTAAAGGTAGCAGGCAGCACACAGTCGTGCCGAGGAGCTACCTTGTATATTACCTTATCGCCCTGTAGGGAATGTAGTAAGCTGATTCATCAGTCTGGCATAAATCGTGTAGTGTATCAAAAGGGATATAAAGATAATTCCGGATTGGAATTTTTGGAAAAAGCTGGAGTGGAACTGGTTCACATGCCCCAAATTGACGCTTAGGAAGGACAAAAAAAATGAAAAAGAAATATATCTACTTATTACCTACCATAATTGCAGGGGCCCTGGCCCTAGGTATTTTTGTTGGCGGAAAACTGCATTTTAACGACACACCGGAGCAACTTTTTACCACAAACTCAAAAAAGGATAAGCTGAACCGACTTATAGATTACATAGACTATGAGTACGTAGACGATATAAATACGGATAGCATTGTAGATGTTACCGTAAATAGTATTCTGGAAAAATTGGATCCACATTCCGTATATATCCCCGAAGAGGATATGGCGCGGGTTTCCGAAAGTATGAAAGGCGATTTTGTAGGTATCGGCGTCAATTTTTATCCGTACAAAGATTCCATTGCCGTCATTAGGGCGGTTAAGGACGGTCCAAGTTTTTTAAAGGGCATACGGGCAGGAGACCGAATTTTAATGGCAAATAATGACACCCTTTATGGGAAGGGAATGCAAAGTTCGGCGATTGTGGAAAAATTGAAAGGAGAAGAGGGAAGCAAGGTTAAACTTACGGTATACCGAAAATCAGAGGATAGAACCTTGACGATAGACGTAAGGCGGGGTGTTGTACCCATAAAAAGTGTGGAATCCTATTATATGCTAACCGAGGATATGGGGTATATTAAAATCAATCGGTTTGCGGAATCTACGTATAAGGAATTCAAATCGGCCCTGAACAACTTACAGTACAAGGGAGCACAGAAATTGGTGCTAGATTTAAGGGACAATCCCGGAGGGTACCTTGGGGTTGCGGAACAAATGGCGGACGAGTTTCTTAAGGACAAAAAACTCATTTTGTTTACCAAGAACAAAAAAGGCAAAGTAGATAAGGCCTTTGCCACAGCTAAAGGCAGTTTTGAAGACAAACCCATTTACGTACTGATTAACGAGCGCTCAGCCTCTGCCAGCGAAATTATTGCAGGCGCCCTGCAGGATAATGATGTAGGCACTATCGTGGGTCGCCGTTCCTTTGGGAAAGGATTGGTGCAGCGCGAGATGGCCCTAGGGGACGGTTCTGCAGTGCGACTTACCGTTTCTAGATATTATACCCCAACCGGTAGAAGTATTCAAAAAGATTACAATAAGGGAAGTGAGGATTATTACAAACGCTTTTCGGAGCGGTTCCATAATGGCGAACTTCTTTCGGTTGATAGTATAAAAGTGGCCGATTCCCTAAAGTATACTACGCCAAAGGGCAAAGTGGTCTATGGTGGTGGGGGCATTATTCCAGATGTTTTTGTTCCTATCGGTTCCAATGAAGAGGAAGCTGTGCAAAGTATGGACAGCTATGGTTTTCTGTCCTTTTTTGTTTTTGAGCATTTGGATGAGGATAGGGAGCGGTATGAGGCGTATTCCGAGGAATCGTTCATCAATGATTTTAAGGTTGACGATATCCTGTTCCAAAAATTTGTGGACTATTCCTTAAGCAAAGAGCTATCCATGGATTTTTATGGAAATCAGGAAGGGATTAAACTATATCTAAAAGCCGCTTTAGGAGAACAATTGTTCGATGCAAACACACATGCCAAAATAAAGGGAGAGCGCGATGCAATGCTTCAAAAAGTTATAGATTTAGATAATCCCGCCGTACGGCAAGTAGAGGCCGACGCCATTAAGGCTGATAATTAGAAGGGTATCGTTTGGTTCAAGAATCCTCTGTTTCATTTATAAGCCTAGTTGATAATTGCCGATCTAGAGGTACATGCCAAGGTCTTATAAGGTGTTGTTCTGTGACAATGTATTTCCCCTTGCCCAGTTCCCTAAGTCAATGAAGTAAGGCGACTCTTCAAACCTTAGTTTCCATCAACCTTTTCCTGTACCTTTTTACTTGTTAGGAATAGCAACAAAAGCACTATAGCGCAAAGCGAAGCCATAATCCCGATAATGGCAACTATGCTATCCCCTTGAAAAGGAGCGTTAAAATCTACTATGGTTACGTTGAATGCGATGAGGGTCAAAGCCAGAACGATGAGGACAATAGAAAAAATCTTGTTCATAATTGTAAAAATGTTCTGTAAAAATACGGCATTTTTTAATGGTTAAAAAGTTCATTGATGTTTGCGGCGAACAATTTTACGGCCAGTGCCAAAAGTATTACACCAAAGACTTTACGTATAATACTAACCCCATTTTTACCCAACTTGCGCTCCAACTTTGCCGACGATTTTAAAACCAGGAACACAAAAACAATGTTGATCAGGATAGCTACAATAATATTCTCTACGTAATATTCCGCGCGCATGGCCAAAAGAGTGGTAAGTGTACCTGCGCCAGCAATCAAAGGGAACGCAATGGGAACAATAGAGGCACTTTCGGGTTGGTCGTCCCGGTACAGGCTTATGCCCAAGATCATTTCAAGTGCAAGAAAGAATATAACCAAGGAACCCGCCACGGCAAAGGAGTTTACGTCTATGCCTATGAGTTTAAGGATTTCCTCGCCTAAAAACAAAAAGGCAATCATAAGGACCGCTGCTACAATAGAGGCTTTTTCCGATTCTATGTGACCTACTTTTTTTCTTAGCCCTATTATTATCGGTAAACTTCCCAAGATATCTATTACTGCAAAAAGCACCATGCTTGCTGTTGCTATTTGTCTTATTTCAAAATGAAATGTCATTGTTCAAAATTTTTTGCAAATTTACGGTTAATAATGCCATTTGGATTTTTATTCCCAAAAATAGCTTATGGGCGGCCAAGCCTTAAAATGATGTATCTTTCCGTTCTAAAAAAACAACATGTTTCAACTGGGGAAAACTATAGTATCCGAAGAAATTATAGAGAATGATTTTGTATGTAATCTTTCTGCTTGCAAAGGTGCCTGTTGTGTAGACGGGGATGCCGGTGCTCCTTTAGAGGATAAGGAGAGAGAGATTTTAGTGGATATTTATGCTAAAGTAAAACCATTTCTAAGGCCCGAAGGGATTAAGGTAATTGAGGATGTGGGCGCCTTTGTCAAAGGTGATGATGGCGAATGGGAAACCCCTCTAGTAAATGGTAGTGAATGTGCCTATGTGTTTTTTGACGATAGGAATACCGCAAAATGCGGCATAGAAGAAGCCTATAACCAAGGAAAGATAAAATGGAAAAAGCCAGTTTCCTGCCATCTGTATCCCGTTAGAATTAAGGAGTACACGGAATTAACGGCAGTGAATTACCACAAATGGCAAATTTGCGATCCCGCCTGTTCTTTGGGGGAGGAACTACAAGTGCCCGTATATAAATTCGTGAAAGATGCCTTGATTCGTAAATTTGGCGCGAAATGGTATGCCGAACTGGAAACGGTTGCCCAAGAGCATCTTAGATCGTAGGAATGTGAAGGATAATCTTTGTGCCGGAAGGCATATTGGAATCGTCATAAAGATCGATAATTTCCACGTGAAAAGAATTTTGGTAATCCTTTGAGAAATTTGCAAGGCGTTCTTTAGTGATGTCGATACCAACCGATTTACGTTTCAATACCTTGCTTTCCTTTATTTTCTCTGCTGCATCGCGTCCCACACCATTATCGGAAATGGCAATATTTATAAATCCTTTCTCCCCAAGGGTCACCGCTAAACTTATATTTTTTTCACCTTCTATGGAGGAGAGTCCATGCCATAGGGCGTTTTCTAAAAAGGGTTGTAGAATGAGTGAAGGAATTTTTATATTATGCACATCAATCTCCTCGCTTACCTTAATTTCAAAGTTAATTTCATTTGAAAATCGGATATTTTCTATATTCATGTAGAGCTCTACGGTCTCCAGTTCCTCCGCCAAAGGAATTTCGCGTTGGGAGGAAGCCTCTAAAATTTTGCGCACCAACTTTGAAAACTTGTTAAGGTAGTGTACCGCGTTTTTCTTTTCGTTGTTTATGATATAAAGCTTTATGGAATTAAGGGAATTGAATAGAAAATGCGGGTTCATTTGACTGCGCAACATCGTTTGTTCCAAGGTCAACATTTTTTTATCGTTATGCAATTGGTACTGGCGATAAAGAATATAAAGAACGCCGGCCAATAGAAAAAGGGACAAAGCTCCTATAAGAAGCATGGTCCTGTTCTTACGCAGTTTTAGGCTAACAATTTCGTTCTGTTTTGCCAAGACCGCTATCTCGTTCCCTTTTTTCTCGTAGTCATACCGAAATAAAATGTCATTGACATAGCGTATGGTACCTTCGTTCAGTATTTCTTCATCTAGATCAATGGCTTTGGTCTGGTAGGTTAAAGCTTTCTTATAGTCGCCTTTCTTCTCATAAAGTTCAGAGAGTAAATGATTGGATTGTGCACATTCGTCTCTTAGATTATACTTTTGACTTATAGTATTCCCTTCTAACAAACTTCCTTCTGCTTCTGTTAAGTTGTTGGTCAACAATTGCGCCCACCCAAGATTGTTATAAAGTCTTGCCATTAAAAACCCGTCACCCAGTTCCAAGGCCATAGACAGTGTTTCTTCCATAAGCGCCAAGGCTTCCTTATACCGTTCCTTTTTTATGTATATCTGTGCTATGTTCGTATTGCAGATAACGCGGCCCATGTTATTGTCTATGCCCTCGTTGTAGAATAGCGATGTCCTGTAGCTCTCCAAAGCCTTGTCCAATTGGCCCAGCTCTTCTTGGCATTTACCAATGTTCCCGTGGTTAATGGCAATGCCCAGATTATTGTCCAGTTCGGCCTCCAATTTTAGGGAGCGCTCAAAATATGAAATGGCGAGATCATATTGCTTTAGTGTAAGGTAGAGATTCCCAACACTGTTAAGGGACACGTTGATACTTCGTTTGATGCCTTCGCTTGGGTTCTTTATGGCCTCGGCCAGCTCCAAAGCCTGTTGATTGTAGTCCATTGCTGTGCGTATAGAGGAAGTACGTCTATAAACTACGCCAAGGTAATTGAGGCTGGATATTTTAAGCTCAATATTATTTGCCAGCTTGGCAATTTCTAAAGCGTCTTGGTGCAGTTTTATGGATTTCTCGTAGTTGGAGATATTACGGTAAATACGTCCCAGTTCATTTAGGGCGTAAGATTCCCCGGCCATATATCCTTTTTGGTTGGATGCCTTACTAAAGTAACGCATATAAAGACTATCTGTGCGGTGATTTCTAAGGGCCTTGTGAATTTCCGTGAACGTATCCGGGGCAGCTTTTATTAGGCTGTCCGTTAAGATTTTAAAGTCTTGCGGTATTGTCTGGGAAGTAAGGCTGCATATTGTAAACAGGCAAATAAACGGAACAGTATACAAGGCATTGGGTGCCTTAAAGGCAACGATGCAATTTAGAGTTCTAGTCCTGCCGTTTACCTGCATAAGTATATGTTATAACAGGTCTAAAAAATCTGATTTTTTTTGTCGGGATACAGGTATTTTATGGTTGGATTTAAGTATGACGTAACCATCCGTTTTTAGGAACTCCTTTATTTTGTTGAGGTTGATAATATAGGAGTTATGTATTCGAAAAAAAGAATCTTCTGGTAATAGGGCGTTCACTTCTTTTAGCTTTTTCGTCAGCACAATTTTTTGGCCATCTGTAAGATAAATTGTGCTGTAATTACCGTCGGACTCGGCGTAAAGGATTTCATCGCTTTCCAAAAACAACAATTTCCCGTCCGTATTCAATGTTATTCTTTTGGCTATGGACCTAGCATTGAAATTAATTAGAATACGCTCCAGTTTATCTGCGGAAAAATTCTTACTGTTAAATTTTTTTATTTTAACGATGGTTTCTTTAAGATCGTCCGTGTCTATTGGTTTTAACAGATAATCGATTGCCTCGTTTTTTAGTGCCTTGATGGCGTATTGGTTGTATGCCGTAGTGATGACAACCGGAAAATTCTTGTTGGTCAACTTTTGGATGAACTGAAACCCGTCCATGGTTGGCATTTCAATATCAAGGAATAAGCAGTCGGGTGTATTTTTTTCTAGATATTCCAATGCTTCAAATGGGTTGGTAAAAGATGCGGACACATGAATTTCATCACTAAAATTAGTGAGTTCCCAAGAAAGGCTCTGTAAGGCCTTTATTTCATCATCTACTATTACAGCTTCTAGCATAACCTCTATAAAATCTAAAAAGGAAAGTTAGCTAAAATTAATTCTTATGTACCACTACAATTGCTTTTTTGTATCAATGGAAGTTTATTTGGTGTAATTGGTAGGAAAAAGATATTATTCTTTTTTTGTAAGACTTAGGTTTTGGCTCAGCATTCAAAGCTATAATGGTAATGTTTCCTCACTGTTTTCTACTACCAAAAGAGTAATGTACATCCATCTTCAAAATTAGAAAGGCTACAATGCTTACTGATAGTTACAATTCGTAAAATACAGTTATAACTTGGTTTAATAATCTTGTTTGGACTTCTTCTTCGTTTAGTTCTGACTATACATGACGGTACAGGCGCTTTTCTGGAATAGAGTATTTTACTGGAGAAGCATACCGAAATTTCTTAACTATGGGAGAATGTAATCCTTCTGAAGGCTGCTTTTCAGGTAGTTCCTCCGATTATACATTAAAATATGCAGATTATACATTTTGAAAAATAGTTCAATGTTCTTGATTTACTTTTAGAGTATATTTTAAATGTAACAGTTTAGTTGGTTCAAGATTTTAATTGTTTTGAAATAGAAACCGAAAATGAAAAAGTGCTTAATGATGTTCTTGTTGGTCCTGTTGTCTCTTCTTGTAGCTCTTTTGCTAGAGGTATAAGAACCCTCAAAGGAGTGAATAATCTTGATGAGTGCTCTAATAGGTAATTAGCTAACATATATAAAAACCAATTGTAGATAATAATGTACCCATTGGCAATTAAGATAGCGAGATTGTTTTTTTTAGGGCTCATGCCGTTGATAATTATTTCGAGTGCAGGAAACGATACCGAGTTGGCCCCTTTGTTGCCTCAAGGTACGTATAGTTTAGAAGTTGAGGGCAGTACATATAGACAGTTAAATGGAACAATTGATTTTAATATCCTAAGTGAGACTTCTCAAAAAGGGAATTGTTTTAGTGTGTTGAAACTTAGTTTCAAGGGTCGGGAAGGCTCTGTATCTCACGAGATGGAGCTAATACTGTCTAAAGAAAACAAGTCTAATAACATACCCTTAGGCAGGTACAAAGTGGAAAATGTGGATAGTTTTCTTGACTCGTTTAGTGGAATTTTTGGGGCATTAAGCAGTGATGCAATGGGAGATATGGCTTTTTTTGCTTCTTACGGTAATGTTAGGATTGCCCAGTGCAACAAGAACTTCGTTAAGGGAACCCTGAATTTGGTGATGGAAGACGCAATGGGGCAAAAGCTCAAGGTAAAAGGAATTTTTGATGCGAGATGAATTTTCAGTACCATTAAAAAGTACGGCTCTATAACTATGTTTTGTACGTCACATAAACTAGCGACCCATTTGGTATTTCTGATATGTCGCTTTTCTAATTAAGGTTTCGGGGGAACTACCTTATTTAGTGCTTGGCGGACAACTTCATATTTATGATGCATAGGGAGCCGTACCTTATGGTATGTTTATATAAAAAGCCCACGTTATTTACGTGGGCTTTTTATATTTTATTTTGTTAACACCTATTATTGAGAGTCTATGATGTAGTGCTTTAAAACGCCCATAATACCCATAGCAGCCACGTAGACCAATAATATAATAATGTAGTTTTCCATGATGCCAACTATTAGGGATTTATATATATACGTATCTATAACGTAGTTTGGGCTAGGGAAATTTTATAAAGTCCTTAAATAATATGTTAAAAAATACCGAAAACGGAGTTTTCGTCTCCAAGAAGATGTCTGTTTCCGTTTTAAGGAGCGGTAATTTTGGTTTGATTGTTCTTTTACGATAAAAAAGAAACATTATTTTGGACAAACAAAATAGCGCAGCGTATACAATAAGTAGGTAGATGTATTGGGACATACACAAATAAACAAAAAAGTAGCATAATTCTTACTTATCATATGTGCGGTTCATCGAAAGGTTAGTTTTTTTCGATGAAAGGCTACATTCCGCATATGATATAAGTTAAATCGATAATTTATTTTTCTAGAAATACAAACTGAAAGTAGGAAAAGTTTTGTGGCAACTAAACCCATACGCTAAAGCTAGCGGGCTAGTGCTAAAGTGGTAAACTTAATGCGTGCTATTAAATCCGTTAATTTCCTTCCTGAAGTTAACTAGAATTCTCCCTTTGGTGATATAGTATAATGGAGTAAGCTCGTATGTAGCTTACTAGGTTTGTATCCTAAGGATTTTCAACAAATTTTTTGCGTTACCATTATTTTACCCGGAAGGAAGTAGCTCCGTGTTTAAAAATAGGGTTCTTAGAACTTAATTCCGTGTTGTAAAAATAAATTGAGTTTTTTGTTCAACAAAGAACAAAAAATTACCCAACTAATCGTGCTGACTAGCTGGGCAAATCGCAGAAAAGATTCGTAATAGATATTAAAGAAAATTATCTACTTTTTTATAGGCGTCAATAACAGCTTGGTCTCCTGCCTTGTCCGGTCTTGAGTTTCCGTGTTCCATACCAAGAACACCCTTGAATCCCTTTTCATGAATCCATTTAAATACATTTTGATAATTAATTTCTCCGGTTGTAGGCTCTTTCCTTCCCGGGTTATCACCAATTTGTATGTAGGCTATTTCATCCCAGGTCAGGTTCATGTTATGAATGAGATTACCCTCGGTTTTTTGCAGATGGTAGATATCGTACAGAATTTTGCAGGAGGGGCTATCTACTCCTTTGCATATCATATAGGTTTGGTCGGAGTGCTGAAGATATAAATCTGGGGAATCGGAAAGTGGTTCAAGGACCATAACTAACCCATGGGGTTCAAAAATCTCTGCGCCTCTTTTTAGGGCTTCGATGACATTGGCATCCTGAACTCCTATGGGTAGGTTTCTTTCAAAACCACCTGGGACCACGGTCATCCATTTGGCATTCACCCGTTTTGCCACCTCTACAGCCCTTGTACATCCATCCAAGAAAATATCGACAAACTCCTTTTTTCCGGCAGCAAGTGTATTTGCCATATTTCCGCCCTTGTCCACAACAAATACGCCCATGGTCATGCCCCTCTTAGCCATTGTTTCGCCCATTTTGAGCTGCATGGAAACATCGCGCTGCATCATCCCGTTATCTTCAAAGGCGGTAAAGCCTTGGTCCGCCATGAAGTTTAATTGATCTATAGGGTCTTCTCCCGCCAGGTTGTTGAACATGCCCAAATGAGGTGCATATTTTAAGTTGAACCTATGTGCCATTTCTTTTTTGTTTATAATCTGCCCATATGAAAGAGCCCCGCCCAACGAAATTGCTCCGCTGGCAAGGGCTGTTTTTTGCATAAAACTCCTTCTTTTCATCTAAAATATAATTTCGATAATTAATTGATGCTCAATTATTGATATCAGGTTGGTTTTGCCGTTAAACAATTAAATGCCCATAATGGGCATTTAATTGTTATAATGACCAGGCTTTACCACCTGTTAGTTCTTGGGTATCTCCGCAGGCAATGAATTCGCCCGGTACTGGCAAATATGCCAATACTTCCTCGCCAACATATTCGGAGGTCTTGTAGCCCCAAATGGTCATTCCGCGAAGGTTATTTGCAAAGGCAAAACGAGAAATACCATCATCTAAAGTGGTCGCTTTCCCTTCTGCGATAGCTTCGTTATAAGAAGTAATGGTCTCCAAATAGGTAACTTGATCTTCCTTAGTTACTTTTAAAGCAGCTGCCAAAACAGGTTCTAAGTCCTCAGAAGTAAGGTCTCCAATTTTTTCCTTACCACTATCTGCCAATGACTTTTCCATAAATTTGGACATAGACATTTTAAGGAAGTCTTGTTGTTCCTTTTCCATGGCTTTGTCCGCAAATCGATCTATAAAAATATCAACTTTAACTTCCGATGCGGAGGGGGTATCGGTTTTAGGCAAAATGATGTCTACCAATTTGGTCAGGGCACTTCCTTCATCTGAAGTAAAAAAATCGGGAGTCCATGTTATGGCAGGTTCGGTTTTACAACTTTGTATTAGACTGATCAATGTTGGTGTGGCAACGGTATACCCCAAGGCCAGCCCCATATTTTTAAGTGCTTTTCTTCTTTCCATTATATGTTTCCTTTTTTAAGTTGTTCGGCGGCGTGGTTCGCAGCTCTGGCGCTAAAGGCCATATATGTTAATGATGGGTTTACGCAACTGGCCGAGGTCATAAAAGAACCGTCCGTCACATACACATTGGAAACGTCGTGTAGCGCATTGTTTGCGTCGAGTACCGATGTCTTTCTATCCCTTCCCATACGGGCAGTACCCATTTCATGAATCCCAAGGCCTAGACCCGTAGGGCCATCATGTCCTTTTACATCACGGAATCCTGCTTTTTCTAACATATCTACGGCCGATTCCTGCATATCTTTTCGCATAGCGAATTCATTTTCCTGTAAATCGGCATCAAAGGTAACCGTTGGTAATCCCCACGGGTCTAGTTTATCATAATCTAGTGTAAATCTATTATCTTGGTAGGGTAGTACTTCACCAAAACCACCGATACCCATGGTCCAACCTCCCGGTTTAAGTATGGCGTCCTTTAGGTTTTTGCCGTGCGACAACTCCGCTACGCTATCCTCCCAATTACCACGACTTGCACTGCCTTGGTAACCAAAACCACGTTTATAGTCGCTTCTATTGCTATCCCCGCCTAAATTCCTGAACCTGGGGATGTAAACCCCATTTGGTCTTCTTCCTTTATAATATTTATCATCAAAGCCATCGAATTTACCGGATGCTCCAACGCCCAAATGGTGGTCCATAATGTTACGGCCCAATTGATCGGAGTCGTTGCCCATTCCGTTAGGAAAGCGGTCAGATTTGGACTGCATCAATATAGATGTAGATGCGATGGCCGAGGCACAAAGGAAAATTACTTTCGCTTTAAACTCAAACGTCTCCTTGGTTACTCGGTCTATGACCTTTACACCAGTGGCTTTTTTAGTATCTGCATCGTACATGATTTCATGCACAATGGAATCTGGTCTAAGGGTCATGTTGCCTGTTGCTTCCGCTGCCGGCAGCGTAGAAGATAGGCTGCTAAAGTAGGCGCCGAAAGGACATCCCCTAATACACCTATTTCTGTATTGGCATTTACTTCTGCCGTCAAAGTTCTTTGTTCCGGTTATATGGGCAACCCTACCTACGGTTACCGTCCTACCATCAAAATTCTCTGCCACTTTACCTTTTAGGACTTCCTCAACGCAATTAAGATCCATAGCCGGCAGGAAATCGCTATCCGGAAGTTGTGGTAAACCAAGCGCTTCACCACTTACACCTATATAATTTTCTACCTTGGAATACCAAGGGGCGATGTCTTTATAGCGAACGGGCCAATCTACGGCAATCCCTTCTTTCTTGTTAGCCTCGAAATCCAGGTCTCCCCAACGGTAGCTTTGTCGGCCCCAAGTCAAGGATCTTCCACCAACATGATAGCCCCGCATCCAGTCAAAACGTCTAATTTCGTTATAAGGATGTTCCAAATCGTTTACGAACCACATGTGGCTATCTTGGCTAGTGGTATAGCCTGTCCTATTCTGTTTTGGTTGGTTTGCCAAAATTTCTGTTGTAGGCCGCCCTGAATGGGGGAAATCCCAAGGGTCTAGGTTTGCGGTTGCGTAGTCCTCGATATGCGTTATCATTCTGCCACGCTCTAACACCAAGGTCTTTAATCCGTTCTCGCATAGTTCTTTGGCTGCCCAGCCTCCGCTAATGCCTGTTCCAACGACAATAGCGTCGTAGGATTCTTGTTCTTCGTTGTAATAAAATTTGCTCATTGGAATCGTTTATTTCCTAAATTTATTAAATATAAAATTAATTCAATACATTTAGAACTTATTCTTCCTGAGATTATCATATTAACACGTTATAGTCAAATGCGCTACATTGATAATTTTGGCGTTGGCAAGAGTAGATCTTAAATCAATTAATAAAGAAACGTTTTATCCATGAGAAAAATTACAGGTATTAAAAAATCACTAACGCTGTGTGTTGCACTAGGTCTTTTAGGAACGTATTCCTGCAAGGAAGCAAAAGAAACCAAGGAGGAAAAAGAGGAGGAAATTGTGCAAGAAGTTAGTGCCGAGCCCTTTTTTGACCTTTCGTTGGCACAGTGGTCTATACATAAAATGATACGTAACGATAGCGTAGATCCGTATTCCTTTGCAGAAAAGGCCAAGGAATGGGGTTTTACCGGTCTAGAATATGTAAGCCAGTTGTACAATCCAGAATTGTCCGATGCCAACTATTCAGAAGAGGCCATGGCCGCTTTTGTAGCCAAGAGCAATTCCGAGGCTAAAAAGCACGGCATGAAAAACGTCCTGATTATGATAGACGGGCAGGGTAATCTTGCCGCAGACAGTGAAGCGGAGCGCAACGAAACCGTTGAAAAACACAAACGATGGGTAGATGCTGCCGCTGCAATGGGTTGCCACGCGATTAGGGTAAACCTTAATGGCAGTTCTGATCCCGAAATATGGAAAAAGAACTCTATAGACGGTCTTACCAAATTAGGAGCTTATGCCAAGACAAAGAATATTAATGTTTTGGTAGAGAACCATGGTGGACTATCTTCTAACGGAGCCCTACATGCCGAGGTTATGAAAATGACGAATATGGATAATGTGGGTAGCCTTCCGGATTTTGGAAATTTCTGTATCGAACGATCTGAAAATGGCTGTGCAAACGAGTATGACAAGTACAAGGGTGTAGCGGAATTAATGCCATATGCCAAGGCGGTAAGTGCCAAGAGCAATGAATTTGATGCCCAGGGCAATGATAGGGGAATAGATTATGTGAAAATGCTACAATTGGTAAAGGATGCCGGATACACAGGATTCATTGGCGTGGAATATGAGGGTAGTGAACTAGGCGAAGAAGCAGGCATAATAGCTACTCGGGATTTGTTGTTAAAGGCGAACAAGGAAATTAATTAACCACCCAAGTCCAACAGTGCTATGAAGCCTTTTTTTAATGAGTTATTTGATTACAACTTCTATTGTAACAAGAAGATTATAGAATACTGTGCGGGTATGGAGAAACCGTTGGACAAATCGCAGGAGTTGTTTAGCCATATATTGAATGCCCACCATATCTGGAATGCAAGGATTGTTGGCAAGAACCCGGAGTACGGTGTTTGGCAGAGACATCCTTTAAAGGAATGGGGCGACATTCATTATGAGAACCAACGTAACTCTTTTGAAATCGTTTCCAATGCCGAGAACTTTGAAAAGCGTATAGATTATGAAAATTCTGAAGGGCGATTGTTTACCAATACCCTTCAGGATATGCTTTTTCATATTATAAACCATTCCACCAACCATAGGGGGCAAATAGCCACTGATTTTAGGAACAACGGGATAGAACCTATTGTTTTGGATTACGTCTTCTATAAAAGATAAAACCACACCAATGAATATTGGCATTCGAGTACAGCTTTGCGTAATGATGTTTTTGGAGTTTTTTATCTGGGGCGGCTGGTTCGTGACTCTTGGTACGTTTTTAGGAAATAACATTAACGCTTCCGACGGTGAAATAGCCCTTGCTTTTTCTACTCAATCTTGGGGAGCTATAGTCGCTCCTTTTATCATTGGTATTATTGCGGACCGCTATTTTAATGCGGAAAAAATATTGGGAATTCTGCATCTCGGCGGGGCCTTGTTGTTGTACCTTATGTATGGCACCGATAATTTTGACCTCTTTTACCCTTTTGTACTTGGGTATATGATTTTATATATGCCCACCTTGGCATTGGTAAATTCAGTTTCCTTTAACCAAATGAAAAATCCGGCAAAGGAATTTTCCCTGGTACGGGTTTTTGGAACCTTGGGATGGGTAGTGGCAGGTTTGCTGATCAGTTACTTGTTTAGCTGGGATTCCGAGATGGGAATCCAAGAAGGATTATTAAAAAATACGTTTTTAATGACGGCTATAGCTTCTGTAATTCTGGGAATTTTCAGTTTCACCTTACCAAAGACACCACCTAAGGCTGCTAGTGATCAAAAACCCACCCTTAAGGAACTATTGGGTCTAGATGCTTTGGAGCTGTTTAAGGACAGAAACTTTTTCGTGTTCTTTATCTCTTCTATATTAATATGTATCCCGTTGGCCTTTTATTACCAAAACGCCAATCCTTTTTTAGTGGAAATAGGGATGGAAAACCCCACCGGAAAAATGACCCTTGGACAGATTTCCGAGATACTTTTTATGCTCTTGCTGCCCTACTTTTTTACCAAATTCGGCTTTAAGAAAACGATTTTACTGGCAATGTTGGCTTGGGTAGTGCGTTATCTGCTGTTCGCTTACGGCAATGTGGGAGAACTTGGTTTTATGCTTATTATCGGAATTGCCCTGCACGGCATATGTTACGACTTTTTCTTTGTCTCCGGACAGATTTATACCGATAGTAAGGCCGGCGACAAATATAAAAGCTCCGCACAAGGTCTAATTACCTTGGCCACTTATGGTATTGGAATGTTGATAGGTTTTTGGATAGCCGGTAAAATTTCTAACACCTATCTTTTGGACGATGGTTCCCATATTTGGGAGACGATATGGCTCTATCCGGCTGGCTTTGCATTTCTTGTAATGGTTATTTTCGCGGTATTGTTCAAACCTGAAAAGATTGATTACAAGGCCTGATTTTTTAAATACAGCTAAAGTCTTTAAATTTATCGTTTACGCATCACTTGGGAACATGTTTGTGATGTTTTCAAGCCTATATTAAATAATAAGTTTTACTAATTTTAATACGATTACAGCATGCCAAAGAAGATTAGACTAGGTATTTTAGGAGGCGGAGGAGATTCCCTAATTGGTGTTTTACACAGGGTAGCATCACATATAAACGATAACTATGAGATTACGGGTGCGGTTTTTAACCCAGATTTTGAGGTCAGCAAAGCCTTTGCAGAAGAGATTGATGTTCCTTTAAATCGCATTTATAAAGACTTTGATACGTTGATAGCGGAAGAAATGAAACTTCCAAAAGAAGAACGTATTCAGGTGTGCTCTGTGCTAACGCCCAATTTCTTGCATTTTCCCATGGCTAAGAAGCTGTTGGATAACGGTTTTCATGTGATATGCGAAAAGCCGATGACCACCACTTTGGAAGAGGCTAAAATTTTGCAGCAAGCCCATGAGAAAGCAGGAACTGTTTTTGCGTTAACCCATACCTATACAGGGTATCCTATGGTGCGCCAGATGCGTGAAATGATCAAGGCGGGTGCCCTAGGTAAAATTCATAAGGTAGATGCCAGATACTACCAAGGCTGGATAAATACAATCATCCATGATAAACAAAAACGCAATTCCGTTTGGCGGTTGGACCCTAAAAAAGCAGGGATTAGTTCTTGTATGGGCGATATTGGTGTACATGCCTTTAATATGGTAGAATATACAACGGGATTAAAAGTGAAGTCCTTGTTATGTGATTTCAACTACCTATACGAGGACAACCAAATGGATGTGGATGGCACGGTGCTGATTCGTATGGGAAACCATGTAAAAGGGGTTATTCGTGGTAGCCAAGTGGCTACGGGTGAAGAAAACGGACTTGCAATTGCCATTTATGGTGAAAAGGGTGCATTTAGATGGGAACAGGAAAAGCCTAACTTCTTGTACAAAATGAGCGATACGGAACCCACACAAGTTTATAAACCAGGACATGCGTATAACTCGGAACTGTCATTGGACGGCACCAAGTTACCTGCAGGCCACCCAGAAGGTATTTTTGATTCCATGGCGAATATCTATAAGGGTGCAGCAAGAGCCATCCGAGGCCAAAAGTACAACGACGGGGAATTTCCCACCATGATGGATGGCGTGAGAGGAATGGATTTTATAGAAGCTACCGTAAAGTCCCATAAAGATGGGAATACTTGGGTTACTTTAGAAGTGTAAAGATATTTTGTTTACAAAGAGGGGTCGATGAACAATATTCATCGACCCCTCTCCATATTTTGCAGAATTTTAAGACTTTATAAACCCTATCTATTTGTCTTCTGCGGCGTTTATTTTTTTAGCAGCATCCTGTGTTAGGAGCACAGGTGTTTGAAACTTCGGAAAGTTGCACTTTTGGTTTTTCTAGTGTTGTACCCGGCTTTTCCGCGTAAACGGTAATGCTAAATATTCCTATTGCTTTTTGGTTAAATGTTTTCACTTCGTCTTGTGAAAGATATTTGCCAAGGATATCATCCGGAATAACAATGGGTTTTTCTTTTTGAATTTTGATGTTTTCGAAACCTTGCTCTTTTATAAATTGTAAGATAGTCCGTTTTCTGAATTGCACCGGCAACGCAGCCCGCATACATTTCGGCATCTTCTTTTAAAGCCTTCGGAAGATCGCCAATGAGGACGATATCGGAAATACTAAAGTGGCCTCCAGGTTTTAAAACCCTATACATTTCGCCAATTACCTTTTTCTTGTTGGGAACAAGGTTTAACACACAATTGCTAACAATCACATCTGCGGTGGCATCGTTTACCGGCATGGCATCAATATCACCTTCCCTGAACTCCACATTGTTATAGCCCAACTTTTCTGCATTTATGCGTGCCTTTTCGATCATAATGGGTGTAAAATCTATACCGATGACCTTCCCCTCAATCCCTGTTTCATGTCGCGCCACAAAGCAATCGTTTCCGGCACCGGAACCTAGATCAATAACGGTGTCCCCTTTATTAATGTGGGCGAATTGTGTGGGGAGTCCGCAGCCTAAACCCAAATCGGCATCCTCAATGTAGCCTTTGGTATCAGAGTAATCGTCCATCATAATATTATAGACCTTGTTACTGGGCGTGGTAGCACCACAGCAGGAGGAAGCGTTTTCAACTTTGCCCTGTTCCGCTATTTTGGCGTAACGTTCTTTAACTACTTGTTTTAATTCTTGTTCGTTTTTCATGATATGTTGTTTAGTGCTATTAGAATAGTATTGTGTTTATCGGTTTAGCAACAATACATGACAAAAAACATAAATATCAGTTTGAGCGCAGACGAAGACCTAGAAACCTAGAGTTTTATTAGCATTTTGACTGCGCTCAATATGACAATTCGCTCTGAATTAATTTTTGTCATGTCTAAAGGTTTAGCAACAGGATGCTCCTTGGGCTGTATCTAATTCTAGAAATGGTGTTAGAATAGCCTTCATTTTGGCCCAGTTCTCGGGGTGTATGCAGTAACAAACGCTCGTACCTTCAATATTTCCTTTAATTAGACCCAACTGTTTTAGTTCCTTTAAATGTTGGGAGATGGTAGGTTGGGCAAGTCCTATTTCATTTACAAGGTCGCCACAAACGCAAGCGTTTGTTTTAAACAAATGCTGTAAAATGGCTACCCGTGCCGGATGGCCAAAAGCTTTTGCGAATACCGAGATTTCATTTTGCTTATCGGTAAAAATTTCTGATTTAGTAAGTCCCATGGTTTTAATTTATTCATTGCAATATTACGATTAATAAATGAAACAACAAAGTTTTTCGCACTGTTCTTAAATCCTAAAAAAATAGGGAAGTATTTGAATGCTAGCAATAGCATAAACCTACCACGGTACGGTTAGTTCTTATTCAAATTTTAGGTATTACCTGCATACCATAGGGATATTGTAGCCTTGTAATTTGGAGGTCCAATTCTGAATGGCACAAAAATGAAGGGCCCAAGCAAACAATTCAAAGAGCAGAATAAACGGCCATCACATCTAAAAAACCCTTTTAAACTCCTCACAGACAATGATCATGCTCTCCCTGGGAAGTCGGTCAAAAGCGGCCAATTCCCTAGTATAATAGTCCCAATGTACTTTTTTCCAGTAGGCCAAGGATTGGTCGCCTTCTCCTTCCAAGGCTGCGTAGGCGGCATCAATATTAAAATAAGGAGTAAGGCGCACTGCCGTTGTTTGGACCAAGCATTGTGCTTCGCCCGCCCAATTGGTAACCACTAAAAAATCACCGATTTTCGGTAGTGGCATATTCCTATATTGGAGGCCCAAAAGGGAATGGGAAGTAGCTCTTTTTACACCTTTAACTACTAATGCTGCCAATTCGTTGGCGTCTTTTTCGTTGTCCCCAAAAAAATCGGTTTTTGGTGCTTCATGGAAGGCGTGTTCCAAGTGCTTATCCAAGTAATCTCCCCACATATTTCTGGCAGAGGTATTTTCCATACGGTATCTTATTTCAATTAAAATCTAAACCTAGCGCGCAATTAAACCTATTAACCAATAGCGCGCATAAAAAATCGGTATCTATCCTTTTTAGCAAGACAATCATGTCCTTTTATGAAAACAAGCCTTTCTTTAACTGTTCCGTGGCATGGCTCACCGCTCGTGCCGTAAAGGCCATGTAGGTTAAAGAAGGATTTACACAGCTAGAGGAAGCCATAAAGGCACCGTCTGTTACATATACATTAGGTACGGCATGTACTTGGTTGTGTTTGTTCAAAACCGATGTTTTTGGGTCGCGCCCCATTCTTGCTCCTCCCATTTCATGGATACCAAGTCCCGGACCGGAGGATTCCTCATAGGGTTGCACGTCCTTAAAGCCAGCGGCCTCGAACATCGCAACGATTTCCGACTTAATGTCCTTTCGCATGTTGAGTTCATTTTCCTTAAACTCAACGTCGAATTCCAGTTGTGGCAGTCCCCATTTATCCTTTTCTGTTTCACTGAGTAGCACTCTATTGTCGTCATAGGGCAGGAACTCGCCAAAACCGGTTACACCAATTTCCCATGTGCCCGGTTTCAGGATTTCGTCTTTCAACGCTTTTCCGTAGCCCAATTCTGCAATTGCGGAGGACCAGTCTCCACGGCTTGCGGTACCTTGGTAGCCAAAGCCGCGCAGGTACCCCTCTCGGGTTGTTTTCTCGTCCAAGTTTACGAACCTTGGGATATAGAAACCGTTGGCCCTTCGACCTTTATAATATTTATCCAAATAGCCATCAACTTTGGCCCGTGCGCCCAGTTTGTAATGATGGTCCATAATGCCACGCCCTAAAGCATCTGAATCATTGCCCATTCCGTTAGGAAAACGTTCGGATCTGGATTGCAGCAAAATGCCTACCGATGCCATTGCCGAGGCGCATAAGAAAATTACTTTAGCCTTGTATTCTATTTTTTCGTTTGTCTCCGCATCTATGACGCGTACGCCCGTTGCCTTTTTTGTTTTGTCATCATACATGATTTCGTAAACGATGGAATTGGGTCTCAAAGTCATATTTCCGGTGCGTTCCGCTGCGGGCAAAGTAACGGAGTTACTGCTGAAATACCCACCAAAAGGGCATCCCCTAGAGCATCTATTTCGGTTCTGGCACACGCCCCTGCCTTCAAACGTCGCATTTGGGTCGGTAATATGTGCCGTACGCCCAATGGTTATTAATCTGCCATCATCGAATTTTTCGGCCGTCTTTTTTTGGAACTCTTCCTCTACGCAATTAAGCGCCATAGGTGGTTGAAATTTTCCGTCGGGCAATTGCCTCAGACCCAAATTTTGTCCGCTTACGCCAATATATTCTTCCACCATATCGTACCATGGCGAAATATCTTTATAGCGTACGGGCCAATCTACGCCAAAACCATCTTTTTTATTGGCTTCAAAATCGATGTCGCTCCAACGGTAACTTTGCCTGCCCCATGTAAGGGAGCGGCCACCTACCTGATACCCACGAATCCAATCGAAGCGTTTTTTTTCCACATATGGGTGGTCCAAATCGTTTACGAAGAAATGCTTATTGTCCGCTTGGGGAGCCCAGCCAACCCTAGACTGTATATGTTGTTGCTTCTTTTCGGCTACAGTTAGTCCTCCTCTATAATCCTCGTCCCACGGGTCATCGTTCATGGTAGGATAATCTTCAATATGTTTTACCATTCTGCCCCTTTCAAGAACAAGGGTTTTCAATCCTTTTTCACATAGCTCTTTAGCGGCCCAACCTCCGCTGATTCCAGTGCCGACAACAATGGCATCAAATTGCTCATTTTCATTCATTTTAAATTTCTTGTGGTTTTCTGATGGTATTTCCTATATTTATAACCCCACATGGAAGACCCTATAAGTATTATTTTTAATTATAAATATAGTGTTAAATTCTTTAAACCGATATAAATCGAATAACTTCAAAGTAACGTATTTAAGATGAAGACAATAAAAGGTCCCGCCGTTTTTTTGGCACAATTCGTAGATAGCAAAGCACCTTTCAATTCCTTGGACGGCATGTGTAAATGGGCAGCCGATCTGGGCTATAAAGGTATTCAGATTCCTACTTGGGAACACTTTTTAATCGATTTGGACAAGGCTGCCGAGAGTCAGACCTATTGTGACGAACTTAAGGGTAAAGTGAATTCTTATGGACTCGAAATCACGGAACTTTCTACGCATTTACAAGGGCAGTTAGTGGCAGTAAACCCTGCCTATGACCTTATGTTCGATAATTTTGCGCCCGATAAAGTAAAAAACAACCCAAAAGCCAGAACGGAATGGGCCGTAGAAACGGTAAAGAAAGCAGCTACTGCAAGTAGGCGTTTAGGTTTAAATGTACATGCTACATTTTCCGGTGCTTTGCTTTGGCATACAGCGCATCCTTGGCCGCAACGCCCTGCTGGCTTGGTAGAAATGGGCTTTGAGGAATTGGCCAAAAGGTGGCTTCCTATTTTGAACCATTTTGATAAAGAAGGGGTAGATGTCTGTTATGAGATTCACCCAGGGGAAGATTTGCATGATGGCGATACTTTTGAGCGCTTTCTAGTGGCTACAGGTAACCATAAACGAGTGAATATTCTGTATGACCCGAGTCACTTCGTGCTGCAACAGTTAGATTACATTGCGTATATAGACCATTACCATGAGTTTATAAAATCCTTTCACGTAAAGGATTCCGAGTTTAATCCAACAGGAAAAAAGGGTGCATTTGGAGGGTACAACGATTGGGGTGATAGGGCAGGACGCTACCGTTCTTTGGGCGACGGACAAATCGATTTTAAAACCATTTTCTCCAAGCTTACCCAATACGGTTGTGATGTTTGGGCCGTAATGGAATGGGAATGTTGTATAAAGAGTCCGGAGCAAGGGGCACGTGAAGGGGCCATTTTTATTAAGGACCATATAATAGAAGCCACAGAGAAAACTTTTGATGACTTCGCAGGTGCAGCCATAGATAACAACGTATTAAAAAAGATATTAGGCATTTAAAAATAGAACAATGAAGAAAATAAGCATTTTAACGGTACTAGCAGTATTAGCATTAGGTTGCAAGGACGAAAAAAAGGAGGTAACAACGGACCAAGCGACCGATGTCGCCGAAACTGTGACCGAAAAGGTTACCGAAAACGAATGGACAGCCTTGACCTTAGATCATTGGCAAGCTTTTAAAGGAGGGGATTTGCCCAAGTTTTGGAAAGAAGAGGGCGGTGCCATTGTTTTTTATCCACCTACTGCGGAAGAGCGAAAAACCCCTAATGACGATAGGGCCTCTTTTAATATTGTCACTAAAAAGGACTACACCAGTTTTGTGCTTTCCTTGGAATGGAAAATTGCAGATACGGGCAACAGTGGTATCATGTGGGGCGTAAGCGAAGATGATAAATATAGTCAGCCTTACC
This sequence comes from uncultured Flavobacteriaceae bacterium, assembly GCA_963697395.1. Lineage (GTDB taxonomy): Bacteria > Bacteroidota > Bacteroidia > Flavobacteriales > Flavobacteriaceae > Maribacter. The sequence goes on along the minus strand of CAVONX010000029.1, from coordinate 49,843 downwards.
AAACCGGATTGGAGATTCAGTTATTGGATAACGAGAAGCACCCAGACGGAAAAAACGGTCTAAACCGTCAAGCTGGGGCGTTATATGATTTAGTGGATCCATCGAGTGATGTTACAAAACCTGTTGGGGAATGGAATACTGCGGTGATTACCATAAATCATGAAACCAACGAAGGCACTTCTGTTTTGAACGGTGTTGAGGTCGCTAAATTTCCGGTCAACGGGGAAGCACTACAAACCTTGCTAAAAGGTTCAAAATTTGACGGTTGGGACGGCTTTGGTACGTATAAGACCGGAAAAATCGCCCTACAGGACCATGGCGATGTGGTATCTTTTCGAAATATTAAAATAAAGGAACTATAGTATGAAAAAACTGTTATTCGCCGCTTTGGCATTGAGTATCGGTAGCTGTAACGAAGTAGTTAAACCTGAACCGACCGCAGAGAAAGTTGCCGTTGGCCCAACTGCTATCGTTCATGAAGAATATAGCGGCGTTGAGCCTACAACGCCTGAGGAAACCGAGTTTTACGAACCTAAGGTGCCGGTGGTAAAGCCAAGTATTAACGGTTCCGCTCCTAGCGATGCTATCGTTTTGTTCGACGGCACGTCGCTAGATGGATGGATACATTCACAGGATAGTACCGCGGCCCAATGGCATTTGAATAAGGACGGAAGCATGACGGTAAAAGACAAGACAGGAAATATTGAGACCAAGCAACATTTTGGCGATGTGCAACTCCATGTAGAATGGAGCTCGCCGGCAGCGGTGGAACGAGATGGGCAAAACAGGGCGAATAGCGGTGTTTTTCTAAATGGAATGTATGAAGTACAGGTCTTGGACAATAACGATAATCCTACCTATGTGAACGGACAGGTTGGTTCTATCTACAAACAGCATACACCTATGGCCATGGCTTCCGTTCCTTCTGGCGAGTGGAACACGTACGATATTATTTACCGTTCACCAGAGTTCAATGCTGCTGGGGAAAAGATAAAGTCGGGCACTATGACCGTATTGCAGAATGGGGTTTTAATTCAGGATCACGCCGAACTTAAGGGAACCACGCCTTACATAGGATGGCCTAAAAACCCGGCACATGGTAAAGGGCCAATAATGCTACAAGACCACCAAGATAACAGCAGGGTAAGTTTTAGAAATATTTGGGTTAGGGAGTTGTAGAATCAGTAGCAATTGGTTTTTAAATACCAATTTCGAACACATGAAATTGGGTGCTTCGGGCTTGGTTTAAGGAATAGTAGCGAATATATCTGGATTGTAGGCTATGACTTTTATCATGATCTGGGATTCAAGTATATAACACTATGATCTCGCTCTAGATCATAAGGCCTGTTGGTTTGTTTTAGTTTACGCTGATATTGGTCATTGACCTAAGGTGCAATGATATCGATGCTGTTTCAAAACCCAAAATCAATCCAATAACAGTTCCAAAATCTCAATGGCGGCATCGCTAATTTTAGTACCCGGCCCAAAAACGGCAGTTGCACCGGCCTCCAACAGAAAAGGATAATCTTGCTTTGGCACTACACCTCCCACGATGACCATAATATCTTCCCTGCCATATTTTTTTAGTTCTTCTATTACGGCTGGGACCAAGGTTTTGTGGCCTGCGGCCAAGGAGGAAACGCCAAGGATATGTACGTCATTTTCTACCGCTTGTTTTGCAGCTTCTTCAGGGGTTTGGAACAGTGGCCCTATATCCACATCAAAACCAATATCGGCATAGCCTGTGGCCACTACTTTGGCGCCACGGTCATGCCCGTCCTGGCCCATTTTTGCAATCATGATACGTGGTCGCCTCCCGTCTTGTTCGGCAAACCTATCGGATAGCGCTTTGGCTTTTTTAAAACTTTCGTCCTCTTTAATTTCTTTTGAATACACTCCTGTAAATGAATTTATGATGGCCTTATGACGCCCAAAGGCCATTTCCAAGGCATCACTTATTTCGCCCAAGGTAGCTCTTGCACGTGCGGCATTTACCGCTAAAGCTAATAAATTATCAGCAGTTCCGGTACCCGCCATTTTGTTTTTGGCGGCATGTGTCAATTCTTGTAGGCAGTTTTCTACCAAATCGGTATCCCTATTCCTTTTGATGATTTTTAAACGCTCCATCTGTTCCTTGCGCACGGCTTGGTTGTCCACTTCCAGAATCTGAAGGTCGTCCTCTTCCCTTAATCGGTATTTGTTGATGCCTACGATGACATCTTGTGTACTATCTATCCGCGCCTGTTTTCTGGCGGCCGCTTCCTCGATTCGCATTTTTGGTATTCCCGCTTCTATGGCCTTGGTCATGCCGCCCAGTTCTTCCACTTCGGTCATGAGTTCCATCGCTTTGTGCACTAAATCGTTGGTAAGACTTTCCACGTAATAACTGCCTGCCCATGGATCTACGGTCTTGGTCATTTTGGTTTCTTCTTGAAGGTAGATTTGAGTTTCACGAGCTATCCGTGCCGAGAAATCGGTCGGTAGTGCTATTGCTTCGTCCAAGGCATTGGTGTGTAAACTTTGTGTACCACCAAAAACAGCCGCGGCCGCTTCAATGGTAGTTCTGGCTACATTGTTGAACGGGTCTTGTTCTGTAAGGCTCCATCCGCTGGTCTGGCAATGCGTACGAAGGGCGAGGGATTTATCGCTTTTAGGGTCAAACTCCCGTACTATTTTTGCCCATAACATTCGTGCTGCACGCATCTTGGCGATTTCCATAAAATGGTTCATACCAATGCCCCAGAAAAAGGAAAGTCGCGGTGCAAAATCATCAATTTTTAGTCCGGCCTTTAGTCCGGTACGAATGTATTCCAAGCCATCGGCCAAGGTATAGGCCAGTTCTATATGTGCCGGTGCACCGGCCTCGTGCATGTGATAGCCCGATATACTAATGCTATTGAATTTTGGCATAAATTGGCTTGTATACTCAAATATATCGGCCACCAATTGCATGGACGGTTTTGGCGGATAGATATAGGTATTCCGTACCATAAATTCTTTTAGAATATCGTTCTGGATGGTGCCTGCTAGGAACTCCTTCGAAACGCCCTGTTCCTCCGCCGCCACAATATAAAAAGCCATAATGGGCAAAACGGCACCGTTCATGGTCATGGATACGGACATTTTATCCAAGGGAATACCATCAAACAATAGTTTCATGTCTTCCACAGAATCGATAGCAACCCCAGCTTTCCCAACATCGCCAACCACACGCTCGTGGTCGCTGTCGTAACCTCTATGGGTAGGTAGGTCAAAAGCAACTGACAAGCCTTTTTGTCCGCCTTTTAAGTTCCGTCTGTAAAAGGCATTACTCTCTTGAGCTGTAGAAAAACCAGCATACTGGCGAATGGTCCACGGACGCCTAACGTACATAGTAGAATAAGGACCTCGGAGATAGGGTGGAATTCCTGCCGCGAAATTCAAATGTTCCACATCCTTACTATCCTCTTTGGAGTAGGTTTTTTTTAGGTCGATGTTTTCTGCGGTGGTATACGTATCAACGGCATGCTGCTCGTCATAACCTGTCCTGAGCGGAGTCGCAGGGCTCGAAGGGAAAATACGGTTATTTAAATTAAGATTATCAAGGTTCTTTCTACTCATCCTCCAGTCTTTTTTGCTCCATGTCTTCCGACAGGCGTTTTTCTATGATGGGTACGATTACCGTTTTTCGGGCATTGGTTTTCACAAAAGGGTAGAGTTCCAGATCGTCCTTCATTTTATCGTTCTCATTTAGGAATTTGTTAGTTCCCACCAAGACTTCTTTTTGTTCGTTGAAGAGTTCCTGCTGCTTGTTAGCAGATTCCTTTATTTTTCCCTGTATCGTATGTTCCTTCAATTGTTTTAAAAAGCCACCGCCCTTTTCTACTGATCGCAATACTTCCAAACCTTTTTCTGCCAGTTGTTTGGTCAGGCTTTCGATGTAATAGGAACCATCGGAAGCGTTCGCTACTTTATCAAAATAACTTTCTTCTTTTAAAAGTAGCAACTGATTTAGCGCAATGCGTTCGCCAAAATCGTTGGACTTGTGATAAAGTGCATCGTAAGGCATATTGACGACGGTGTTTGCGCCGCCCAAAATGGCCGACATACATTCCGTTGTAGTCCGTAACATATTTACGTTGTAATCATACAGCGTTTTGTTACGTTTGGAGGGATAGGCCACAATATGGCATTCCAGCTTTATACCATAGACATCTAGCAAACTAGTCCAAAGCGACCGTAAAGCCCTGAGTTTGGCAATTTCAAAAAAGTAATTTCCACCTACGGATACTTTAAAAACCATGCTTTTCAGTTGGCCTAAACTACCGTTTTGCTCCAAATGGTTTAGATATTCATTGGCATGTGCCATCGCGTAGCCCAATTGCTTCGCCATGTTGGCTCCCGCATTTTCATAGAGCGAGACATCTACGCTGAAAACATGATTTACATTGGTTTTTATTATTGTATCTAGAAGTCCGTGGTCTTTTTTCAGGTCGATATACCAGTTCCCCGATCGAGCCAAATTACCAATGATATCCACATTAAAATAAACAGCTTCTTTGGCCTTTGGATGCAAATTCAAGACCGATTTCACAAAACCTTCCGCAAGGAATTGCATCTCTAAATAGACAGTCGTCTTTCCCAAATCGATTCCCTTGAACAATACGGTTACATCAATAGCCTCGGACGGTACTAAGAACTGTATGCACTCCGCACCTCTGTTCAGTGCTTTTAAGGCCGCTTTATTGGCCATTTCGGCATTGCCAGCATAAATTACCTGTCCGATGTTCCAGCCGTGGTTTGTAAAGGGTGCATTAGGAAGCTCATCAGAAATATCTTCCGCGTGGTAAAAGGGCTTCACTTTTATCCCTTCGGGAGATTCCCAGACCAAGGTATCGTTATAGTCGGCCCCTTTAAGGTCGTGCTGTATTTTTTGTTTCCAAGCCTTGGGGGAGACTTCCGGGAATTCGTTAAATAACTTATTCTTCATACTAATTTTATGTCGAGAATCATTTCAATATAACTCTTTCGTGCCACTCTACAACGGAATATTCCCATGCTTCTTCTTGGGCATTTGCTCCACTTTGTTTTCCAATAGCGCAAAGGCTTTAATGAGTTTTCTACGGGTATCTTTTGGGTGTATGACTTCATCTATAAAACCTCTTTCTGCCGCGCTGTAGGGATTGGCGAATTTATCGGCGTATTCCTGTTCTTTTTCGGCAAGTTTGGCTGCGGGGTCCGCTGCTTTTTCTATGTCCCGTTTAAAGATAATTTCACTTGCACCTTTGGCGCCCATCACGGCAATTTCGGCACCCGGCCAGGCATAGTTCATGTCCGCACCAATGTGTTTGGAATTCATGACATCATAGGCGCCACCATAGGCCTTTCTGGTAATTACGGTTATTTTTGGAACGGTCGCTTCACTTAAAGCGTACAATAGTTTTGCCCCGTTGGTAATGATTCCGTTCCATTCCTGATCGGTGCCGGGCAAAAATCCGGGAACATCTACCAAGACCAATAAAGGGATATTGAAACAATCGCAAAAACGGGTGAAACGTGCCGCTTTTCTAGAGGCGTCCACATCCAAAACCCCGGCCAAACTATTGGGCTGGTTGGCAACAATGCCCACACTTCGACCGCCTAGTCTAGAAAAACCCACTACAATATTCTCGGCATAGTCCTTATGGATTTCAAAAAATGAATCGTTGTCTATAATGCCTTTGATGACCAAGCGCATATCATAAGGCTGATTAGGATTTTCCGGTATGAGCTGTTCTAGTTCTTCCCTTATTTCATTCCCTAATTCTATCGGTAGCAGGGCAGGCTGCTCCTCACAATTTTGCGGCATGTAGGAAAGCATGTGTTGGAGCTGTGCGATACATTCTATGTCGTTGACAGCGGTCAAATGCGTTACGCCCGACTTTGTAGCGTGCGTCATTGCGCCACCCAGTTCCTCGGAGGTGACTTGCTCATTAGTAACGGTCTTTACCACATTTGGGCCTGTTACGAACATGTAGCTGGAGTTTTCCACCATTAAAGTGAAATCGGTTATGGCTGGCGAATAGACGGCACCACCGGCACAAGGCCCCATAATCGCGGAAAGCTGGGGGATAACCCCAGATGCCTTTACGTTTCTATGAAAAATATCGGCATAGCCACCAAGGGAACGTACCCCTTCCTGTATACGTGCACCACCACTATCATTGAGTCCGATCATAGGAACTCCAATTTTCAGTGCCATATCCATTACTTTGCATATTTTCTCTGCATGGGTCTCCGATAATGCACCGCCAAAAACGGTAAAATCTTGGGCAAACACGCAGACTTGTCTTCCGTTTATGGTACCATAACCGGTAACCACACCATCGCCATAGAATTTTTGCTTTTCCATGCCAAAATCTGTTGTCCTGTGTGTAACCAAAGCGCCCAATTCCTCAAAAGAACCCTCGTCCAATAAAAAATGAATTCGCTCCCGCGCCGTTAGCTTTCCCTTGGCGTGCTGTTTTTTTATACGTTCTTCGCCGCCACCTAGTTGAGAGGCGGCCAATTTGGCCTCGAGAATTTTTATTTTATCGTTCATTAAGCAAATTTTACTCGATAATCGAGATTAAAAGACTCCGACTCTTGCGTCGAAATCTAAGTTAAAGTTACTTTCAATATCTAATGTACTTGGAACCAGGTAGTTTACTCCTATTGGCTTCTGTTTTGTTTCCAGTTCGTGGTTATTGCCTGGGGTACTTTTATTTTGTCCTTATATTCCAAATACAGTTGTAACCCCACCAAGGCGGCGATATGTTCTTCCTCAGCATATTTAGATTTTAAAGCTTGCGGGCTGTAATGGTTTTTCACAAAATGGGTGTCGAAATTTCCCGATGTAAAAGCCTCGTGCTCGCAAACGAATTTCCCAAAAGAGAGGGTCGTGGCCACGCCTTCTACTGTGTAACCGTTTATGGCATCGATCATCAATCGGATCGCTTCTTCCCTCGTTTTTCCGTAGGTAATGAGTTTGGAAATCATGGGATCATAGAACATGGGCACCGTCATGCCTTCCTCAAAACCATCATCTACCCGAATGCCTTTTCCGCTTGGTGTTTTATAGGTGGACAAGGTGCCGATACTGGGCATAAAATTATCCAAGGGGTCTTCCGCATACACGCGCACTTCCAGCGCATGGCCTGTGATGTTCAAATCGGCTTGCGTGAATTCCAACACTTCTCCTCTGGCAACCTTTATTTGTTGTTCTACCAAATCCAATCCTGTAATGAGTTCCGTAACGGGATGCTCCACTTGTAGCCGTGTATTCATTTCCAGAAAGAAGAAATTTTTATTTTCGTCCAACAGGAATTCCACTGTTCCCGCACCCACATAATCACAGGCCTTCGCGACCCTGACCGCAGCTTCTCCCATGGCCTCGCGTATGGCCGGTGTTAGGACGGAAGAAGGTGCTTCCTCCACCACTTTTTGATGTCTTCGCTGTACGCTACATTCCCGTTCAAAAAGGTGCACTACGTTGCCATGCGTATCTGCCAACACCTGAATTTCTATATGGCGTGGCGAACCCACGTATTTTTCTATAAATACGGCACCGTCCCCAAAAGCGGCGACTGCCTCGCCAATGGCGCGCTCCATTTGTTCCGGAAGTTCTTTCATGTTATTCACAACACGCATCCCCTTTCCACCACCGCCAGCTGCAGCCTTGATAAGTATGGGAAAACCGATTTTCCCAGCTATTTTTTTTGCAAGTTCGGTATCCGTGATGGCTTCATCTATGCCGGGCACCATAGGAATGTCATAGGCCTTTACCGCTTCTTTCGCCGCTAATTTATTCCCCATGACCCTAATGGCATGAGGTAAGGGCCCAATGAAGGTAATTCCGTTGTCTGCCACGAGCTGAGCAAAAACGGCATTTTCACTTAAAAATCCGTAGCCTGGATGTATGCCTTCCGCACCGGTTTCTTTGGCGGCGGCAATGACTTTTTCCATGACCAAATAGGATTCCGAGGAGGGTGCTTTTCCCAACAAAACAGCTTCATCGGCAAATCTAACATGGGGTGAATCACGGTCGGCCTCGGAATATACGGCAACGGTCTTAATACCCATTTTCCGTATGGTTTTCATTATTCGTAAGGCAATTTCCCCGCGATTGGCTACTAATATTTTTTTCATGAGTATTTCTTATCTAGATTACTGGTAACAGCTAATTGCACCAACCGTTTCTTTTTCCGAACAGCCTAAAGTTGATAGTGTAAGAACCATACGTAATAAGATTTGATTTTTTTTTGTTCAACATAAGAGTACGATTGACCTATTAATCCATCTCAATAATCAATTGCCCCTTATCCACCGTATCCCCAGTCTTGACCGCAACCGATTTTATAGTCCCCGCACCTTGGGAAAGTATCTGATTTTCCATTTTCATGGCGGAAAGTACCAACAGAGGTGTTCCCTCCAGAATTTCCTGTCCCATTTCTACCATGATATCCATGATCAAACCGGGCATGGGCGCCAAAATATTCTTGGCTTTTTGTGAGGTGTTGGACAACAGGCCCATTTTTTCGACCAATTGGTCGTGACCGTCCTTAATAGCAACAGTGTAAGAATTCCCGTTAACGGAAAGTTTAAGGGTTCTGGATGCAAATTCAGTTTCTAGCAGTTGTACGTCATAGCCGGTTTGATCTTTTAATATATGATACCCTTTGCCGTGCTGTTTTTGCAGATTCAAGTCCCCAAGAGCATCACTATCAACCTCAAACTCTGACTCATTTACTTTAATTATATACTTTTCCATACTGTAGTTCTTACACTAAAATTGGGCTATGCCGCGTTTTCCGCTATTTATTTCTCACATATCACTCAAAACGCGCTACTGCAACTGAAAACTGTTTACTTTCCTAAATCCTACCCGATCTTTCCATTCCTCTAATTTACGACCGAAAACCGGTACCATCAAACAGAAAACTATTGTTTGGTTTTATACCTTAAAGAAAGGACCATCTTCAAGAGCTATTCCTGTGAAAATTAAAGCATCTATTATTTCTTTAAATGGCGTCTTTAAACAAACTCCATAAAAACAGGGTGCTTTTACTTTTTAGAATAGTTTAATTTAATATATCGACGGCTTGTAGCTCATGGATTTATAAAAGAACTCAAAATTCGGTTATACTATTGAGGTGGCCGAAATGACCTTGTCCATGAACTACGCGAACGCCATGCAATTGAACCGTTAGGACCTTCAGAAAAAGAGAGTGAACAGTCTAAGGCTTGCCCATGCTGCGAAAGGGGATTTTGAAAATGATAGTGCTTTTGTACAGTAGTGCATAAATATGGGTATACATCGTTTTCAATTTGGTAATTTAGACCCAATTGTAGCTTTTATCAGAGTTACCCAACAAATAGTACACGCTATGGGAATTACTTCCAAAAGTGCCATTGCAACTGGCGATGGCAAATTTATCATAGACCATGTTACCGTGGCCTACCCTAAACCTGACGAGGTTTTGGTCCAAATAAAGGCTGCAGGTCTTTGCCATACCGATCATGATTCGCTCTCATGGGGCAAACCCATTGTTATGGGCCACGAAGGTGCGGGTATCGTTCATGCCGTTGGCGTGGAGGTCGCACATGTTGCCGTGGGCGATTCTGTGATTCTTAATTGGGCTACACCATGTATGGTCTGTTTTCAATGTAAGTTAGGCAACGAGCATATCTGCGAGAATAATTCGCCTGTAGTTGCCGGCGCCAATGGGTACACTAATGGTCATGCCCATTTGCAAGGCACTACATACAAGGGTAAACCTATTGAGCGTTCCTTTAATATTGGTACCCTTTCCGAGTATACTTTGGTGAAAGCGTCAGCCGTGGTAAAAAATCCGTTAGATACCATTTCTTTTGCTGCAGCGAGTATTATAAGTTGTGGCGTGATGACGGGTTACGGTTCCGTTATCAACATCGCAAAAGTGACCCCTAGAAGTTCCGTGGTGGTTCTTGGAACCGGCGGTGTGGGTCTTTGTGTTGTACAAGGTGCAAGAATCTGTAAGGCCGCCAAGATTATCGCCATAGACATCAATGAGAATCGCTTGAAAATGGCGAAACAGTTCGGTGCGACCCATACCATTCTCGCAGATAGAGCCGATACAGGTCTTTTGCAAGCCGCCCAAAAAGTAAAAAAAATGACCGATGGCCGGGGAGCCGACTTTGCATTTGAATGTACCGCCGTTCCCGAATTGGGAGCTGCGCCTTTGGCCATGGTACGAAATGCTGGCACCGCGGTGCAGGTAAGCGGCATAGAACAAGAAATTCCTTTTGACATGAACTTGTTTGAATGGGACAAAATCTATATTAATCCCCTTTATGGTGGATGCAAACCGCAACAGGATTTTCCAAAAATTTTGGAACACTGCGCAGCGGGCGAACTGAAACTCGAAGAAATGATCACAAAAACCTATAGTTTGGAAGAACTGCCGCTTGCATTCGAGGCTATGTTATCCGGACAAAATGCCAAGGGCGTTATACTTTTTTAAATGGACAAACAATTTAGGACTATAGAAGTATCCGACCCCGCTTTTGAAAGTGATAACCTACGTTTTATTACAGTAAAGAGTAAGAACTTAAAAGGCAGGGGCGATATCTGCGTTTTTGTACCGCCGTTGGAAAATCTGGCAGATGTGCCCTTGGTCATTTTATTACATGGCGTTTATGGAAGTGCGTGGTCATGGTCCCAACAAGGTGGAGCGCATCGTACGGCCTGGGAGCTTATGAAGAACGGCAAAATTGTACCGATGGTCATTGCTATGCCATCGGACGGACTCTGGGGAGATGGATCTGGTTACTTGTCCCATAATCAAAAGGACTTTGAAAAATGGATCGTAGATGATGTTCCAGAAGCCATTCGACAAACTATTTCTATGGTAAGCGTTTCGTCGCCCTTGTTCTTGTCCGGACTTTCCATGGGTGGATTCGGAGCCTTGCGCTTGGGCTTGAAGTACGCTCCAAAATTCAAGGCCATTTCCGCACATTCGTCCATTACACATATCGATCAAATGGCCCTTTTTGTGGAGGAGGACTTGGAGGATTATTCACAGATCGATGCAAGCGAACATTCGGTTTTGGGACTATTGGATAAAGGTTTGGGGCAACCACCCAGAATCCGTTTTGATTGTGGTACGGAAGATCCGCTGATAGAATTTAACAGAGCCTTGCACCGGGCCCTTGAAAAACGAAAAATACCGCACGTTTATGAGGAGTTTAAAGGCGGACATGAGTGGCGGTATTGGCAGAAATATATTTTTTATTCCTTTCGGTATTTTAATGAATCAATTTAATATTTTCAATCTTATATTTTTAATTTAATCAATTAATATGTAATTAATTAGAGTGTATTATATAGAATTTTGTTCATGTACTAAAATAATCATAACGGCATGACAAAAATACCTATACCAATGAGTATGTTGGCAAAAATAACTTTGGATTCTTATGTTTTTGAAATGCGATATGCGCCAATTTTCAGCAACGTTATTTCTATCCTAAAATGAATTATTACACGTTGCAGGTACACAATGATTTAGGTTTGCTCCAAGTGATTATTCTGTCTCTTGGTGTTCTAAAATTTCATATCTTGGCGACGTTTAAATAGAGGTCATAGACCCATAAAAATAAGATGCTATGAAGAGAATATTGGTGCCTACGGATTTCTCTGAAAATGCTTTAAATGCCCTGAATTACGCTAGGATTGTTTATAAGAATTTCCAGGCTACCTTCTTTTTATTACACAGCTATGAAAATTTATCCGCGGGTCCCATTAAGCCCGATGTGGATACCGAGTGGTTAGATGCAAAATCGGAAAAAGTTACGGGAGATTTAAAACAACTGTTGAAAGACACAAAAAAAACAAACGATAACCCAAAACACTTTTTTAGTATTGCATCGCGTGCAACTTCCTTTGTAGAAGCGATTAAGGAGGTGGTAAAGACAGAAGCCATAGACTGTATTGTTATGGGGGCAAAGGGGCCCAGGGGTGCATTCGATATTTTTATGGGCAGCAAAGCCGTAAAATTGGTCAATAAGGTAAACTATATACCCATAATCATAGTGCCTAAAATATACATTCCAAAGCAACCATCCAAAATCGTATTTTCTACCAATTTTAAGAGAGCTTTCAATAAAAATGAACTCGACACCCTGCTTGTACTGACCAAATCCCTAGGCTGTAGCCTTAAAATTGTACAAGTGATGAGTGAAATAAGCCTCAACGATTTTCAAAAGGCGAACAAGGAAATTTTGAGGGATATAGTAAAGGAACTTAATTTTGGTTTCCGAATTATTGATGTGGCCTCCACTGAAACTGCGGCCATAAAGGAATTTGTGATGATAAGCGATAGTGATATGATTGCCCTTGTGAACCACAAGCTCAATTTTTTACATGCGCTCGTTCAAGAAAATGTGGTACGAAAGGTGGCTTTCCAAAGTCCGGTCCCGCTTTTGGTTCTTCCAGAGTTGGTCAAAACCGACACCAAGCCTTCCTAACAAGTACACTCTGTCTAGTTTTATCCACGATTCTTGTTCATGATGTCCATAAAGAGTTCCGTAGCGGTGGGTAGGCTATTGGTAATGACATTCGCACCGGGCTCAATGCACTTTAAGATGGTTTCGTCCGTTCTGCCCTTGTGGCCAAAATCGCAATTTTGCTCTCCAAATCCCGAATTTTCTTTACAATATTCGGAGTTTTTTCTGCGCCGGAGACGTTAAAAATATCGATTCCCGCGGCTATTCGTCCCACTATTTCATCATTTTCCGATACGATGGTAATAACAATGGGAACATCTATTTTTCCTTGAGCCTGCGAATGAGGTCATTGGGAGTGGGTTTGTTCAGTACTACGCCTATGGCTTCCTGAAATTCTACATGAAAGACCACTTCGTTGCTCGCCAACTGTACCTTCCTATTGCTCTAGTGAAAATAGGAAGACTCTAATAGTACTTGTGCCCAATGGCGCAAGCTATTGAACTTGTATTTTGGTATTACTTCATCAAATTTATTTCTGCAATACTTTTTATCCTGTTGCGCTCCAAAAAGGCATCAATAGTTTCAAAATGTTCTATGACCCGTTGTTCCTTAAACTCGAAGACTTTTTGCGATAATCCTTGTAAGAAATCGCGGTCGTGAGACACCAAAATCAACGTACCGTCAAAGGTAGAAAGTGCCTCTTTGAGCACATCTTTGGATTTTAAATCCAAGTGGTTGGTGGGCTCATCCAAGATCAATAGGTTTACCGGCTCCAGCAATAGTTTCACCATGGCCAAACGGGTTTTTTCGCCGCCTGACAACATGCCTACTTTTTTGTCGATATCCTCGCCTCCAAACATAAACCGACCCAAAATATTCTTTATCTGGGTGCGGATATCGCCAAAGGCCACTTCATCTACGGTTTGAAAAATGGTGAGTTCCGGATCTAAAAGTGCTGCCTGGTTTTGGGCAAAGTACCCTACTTTTACGTTATGCCCCAGTTGGCAGGTACCTTCTACCGGGATTTCCCCTAAAATTGCCTTTAACATGGTAGATTTTCCCTCGCCGTTTCGCCCTACAAAGGATACTTTTTCGCCACGGGAAATGGACATGTTCGCGTTTTTGAAGACCACCTGGTCCCCGTAAGATTTGGAAACATCCTTTACGGTTACCGGATAATCCCCAGACCTAGGCGCCGGCGGAAAGCGAAGTTTTAAGGATGACGTGTCTATTTCATCTATCTCGATTAGTTCTAATTTTTCCAGCATACGCTCTCGCGATGTTACCTGATTTGTCTTGGAATAGGTGCCTTTAAAACGTTCTATAAAGGCCATATTGTCGGCAATGAATTTCTGTTGCTCTTGGTAGGCTTTTATTTGATGTGAACGCCGGTCTTCTCGCAATTGCAGGTAGTGGGTGTACTTGGCCTTATAATCATAGATGCGACCCATGGTTACCTCTATGGTTCTATTGGTAATATTATCTATAAAGGCCCTATCGTGGGAAATGACCATAACGGCATTGGCCTTGTTGGTCAAAAAGTCCTCAAGCCAGATGACCGATTCGATGTCAATGTGGTTGGTAGGTTCGTCCAACAGAATAAGATCTGGTTTTTGTAGCAGGATTTTCACAAGCTCTATCCGCATACGCCACCCACCGCTAAATTCCTTGGTCTGCCGTGTAAAATCTTCCTGTTTAAAACCAAGTCCTTTCAGCGCCTTCTCTACTTCGGCATCATAATTTACATCTTCAAGGGCATAATATTTTTCGCCCAGATCGGAAACTTTTTCAATGATGGCCATGTAGGCGTCGCTTTCGTAATCCGTTCTGGTTTCCAGTTCTTTGTTGAGCCTTTCCATCTCATCGCGCATTTCAAAAACATGCCTAAAGGCTTTTGCCGCTTCCTCAAAAACCGTACAGTTATCCTCTGTTAACAAATGCTGGGGCAAATAGGCGATAATCGCATCTTTTGGCGCACGTACATGGCCTCCATTGGCTTTTTGCTCTCCCGCGATGATTTTCATCATGGTAGATTTACCGGCACCGTTCTTGCCCATCAGGGCAATTTTATCGGTAGGGTTAATCACGAAAGAAACTCCGCTAAATAAAGTAGATCCGCTAAAGGAGACCTCCAAATTATCGACTGAAATCATAATTTTATTTTTAAAGCTGCAAAACTAGGGATAAGTAACGGGCGAATAACTTGGTTTAGGGAAAATTTATGGACTTCATTGATGGTGGCTACGGGGTAGAAATTAGTCATTGGTGTTTTTAATGTTGCTACTATTCCAGACCGCTGCTGCTATTTCGCTACGCAGCCTATCGCTCAATTGAAATTTGTGCAGTATAGAGGCATCTACCAACGCATCAAAAGTCTGCTATTCAACAGGCACTAGGGTCTTTATCTACCATTTTTGGATCAATTTACCCTTAGCCAGAGGTGTCGTTTCCATAACAACTTCAAGATAGTACTGTCCTGAGAGCAACTGATTATTTCTGTGTAAGGTCACAAATCGCTTTGCTTTACACTAATCCCGAAGGAAACGCTCAGTCTGACAGTAGAATGAACATTTAAGTCTAAGAGGAACCTCAACCCTACAAGAAACACTACCTTAAGCTAAAATCACCTATCTCCAACTTAATATATTATGTTAGCATGACCGTTGTCATTTTAATCCCTTTAAAAAATAAATAGTTTAGTACATTGTAATTTACCAAGGCCCTAAATAATCTAGATTCAACAAATCAAATTACTTTAAAATGAAACAAACCGTAAAAGCCCTTATAATAGCCGTGCTCATAACATCTTGTTCAGGCACTAAGGTGTTTAGCGATATTGATCGTGAAGCCGATTTTGAAACTTATAAAACGTATTCTTGGTCCAGTGTGGAGGAACCAATCAATGAGGATTACCCGCAGTATGATAATACGTTGAATCGAAGAAGATGGAAAAATGCCATCGATACGGCGATGCAACGTGAAGGCTATATTTTGGTAGAAAGCAATGCAGATCTTCAAGTGGATTATCACATTCAATTTGAACACAACGCGGTCATTGATCATTCTAACCGAAGTGGGGAAAGCGGTTATTTTTCAAATATAGAACCTAACGCCATATATCGATATGATGAAGGGATTACGACCATACATATCATCGACCTTAAGCGAGATCAATTGGTTTGGCAAGGTGTTTTATCTAAGGTTCTGGATATTAACCTACTCGATAAGGCCGAAACCAATATACAGGAAGCGGTAGATAAACTGTTCAAAAAATTTACCTCACAAACCGCAGCATTATAAGCGGAATAAAAAACGTTAATATATAGTTGTACATAAAAAAATCCTTATCAGAAATGCTAAGGATTTTATCTTTAAAGCTCTATTCACCTCAATTTCGCGTACCAACCGATTATAAAAGCTACGCTGGTTTAGTGTTCGGCCAGTCCAGTCAAAACAAATGAGTCATCCACTATTTCGTAATTCACCTGATGTGTAACCTTTACAAGCTATGCACTCTAAAACATGTATTTACTTCTACAAAGGGAGATAAAAAATTAGTTGCAGAATCTTATGACAGGTAAAAAAGGACTTCCTGATAAAAGGCTAACTGAAATGTGCCACAGGGGAGAGGGAATTGGGATGACCTGGGTGCTTGGGCAAGCCGTCTAAGTGCTTGCTTTAAGAAAAGGGATCAAAGATGGCATTAGCTAGGATTTCATTTCTTTAGATGGAGGAGTAATCTATTTTGGATACAATGGCAAGTGTCTGTTTTGATAGCATAGGTAAACGTTTACTACCCGGAAAAAAATATCCTAATTTGGACTGGCGTATCCTTCCTATAACTTCAACTGGGGGCTTAGTCGTAGCCAATGCGCTCGCGGATGGTACCGTCCGCTCGATGGATAATGACATCGGCTTGGTGTTTTCTAGCGATGGTTTTGGCTTTGTTGATGGCGGTGGATTGTTTCCGATGTTTTGAGGTAACACGTTTGTTGCCTTCACGCCGTACCGCCCAATCCTCGCCATAGGGCACCACGTGCTGGTGCCATGTCCGTGGGGTATTCGCTTCCCTGGAACTTTTGAAAAAAACGTCCACAAGTTCTATAAGAATCGTGATCCAAGATTTTGAGGGGCTGTCCTTCGCCATAGGTTGGGTATTGTTTGCATGCCAAGATACGTTTTTGTACTTACAGAATTCTGAACAGTGATTTTAGTTCTTTATCTTATTTAAGTAATCAGAGATTATTTCAACCTCAGCATCATAAAAAATTGAATCAAAACGGGCAACATATTTAGTTAATTCTTTGAGCGTAACCACCTCAACAAATTTGAATTTCTCCCTAGGCTTGCAGTTGATCATAGCGTTTTTGAATGTAAAATCCCTCAGCTTGAAGGAAGTCTAGTCCCACTTCAAATTCCTGTTTAATCTTGAAGAATAATTCATTTTTTTCTTTAGTATAGTTTTTAATGAGCTTGTTGATGTCTCCGATAGAATTAAAACTAGTAGTCCCTTCAAAACTTTAAGTAGGTTTAAGTCTTTTCAAGGTCACTATTTATCCACGGACTCTTGTTATAATCAAGTAGTACCGTCATGAGCCAGCAGAATGACAGGCGGTTTACCTGGTTTGTTCCTGTTCAGCGAAGCAAAAGTGGAAATCGGGTCATAATACCAGCATTTACCTCATCCCTACTGTATTCTATAGTATCTGATATCGCCCATTTATTCGCTAAAATAATTGGTGATTAAAGGTATAGATGAACTTCCCTAATCGGAAAACGTTGCAGAATCTTGCTTAACACTACTTTTGAGTCCATACTTTATTCAAACTTTTATCAAAGATGCCAAAATTTGTGCCGTACGGAAAACTCTTTACAACAGGTACAATTTGCAAAGCCTGTAGCTGGCGTAGTAAAAGCAATAATTCATTTATATTAGTGGCAAATTATTACAACTAGAATATCCTATGAAAAAAGCGCTAAAGATTATATTGAAATCCATAGGTATACTCGCATTACTTTTGCTCTTTGTTGGAATCATAGGATGGATCTATGTAAAATCTACGTTTCTAGATTTTGAAGATGACTATGTACAAGCAAAAGGTCTTAACGAACTTACACTAGATGGTAATGTTTTTATAGATAGAAATGGTAACGGAAAAATGGACACCTACGAAAATAATACGGCGTCTATGAACGATCGCGTGGAGGATCTGTTATCTCAAATGACCATAGAGGAAAAGATCCACGTGCTTAAAGGATCTGGGCTGGCATCTGCCTTGGGCAGACTAGAACCTGGAGAAGGAATTCCGGGAGTGGTGGGAACGATTGTTCCTACGCCTCGCTTGGGGTTGCCAACTATCAACTTATCAGATGGTCCGGCCGGACTAAGGATTGAACCAACTCGTGAGGATGATGAAAGTACCTATTATTGTACTGCCTTCCCTATAGCCACCTTGCTTGCTTCTACCTGGAACACTACTCTTGTAGAAGAGGTAGGTACAGCCATGGGAGAGGAGGCACTGGAATACGGTATTGACGTGATTTTAGGGCCTGGAGCAAATATTCATCGTCACCCGTTTAATGGTCGAAACTTTGAATATTACTCAGAAGACCCTTTACTCACAGGAAAGATGGGCGCAGCTATGGTCAATGGAATAGAATCCAATGGCATAGGAACGTCTGTGAAGCATTTTGTGGCTAATAATCAAGAAACGAACCGAAACTTTAACGATGTCATTATTTCCGAGCGTGCTTTACGCGAAATATATCTTAAAGGCTTTGAGATTATCGTTAAAGAATCCCAACCCTGGACGATTATGTCGTCTTACAATAAAGTGAATGGCACATATGTTCCCGAGAACAGGGGCATACTTACCGATATCCTTCGAGATGAATGGGGATTTGAAGGATTGGTGATGACAGATTGGTTTGGCGGCAATGATGCATCAGCCATGATACGTGCTGGTAATGACCTGCTTGAACCCGGAACAAAAAGACAGTGGAAAGCGCTAACCGAAGCCTATGAAGAAGGCAACTTATCCGAGGAGACTATAAATACGTCCGTGAGACGCATTCTCAAATTGATCCTTAGTTCCAAAAAAATAAAAAATTACACGTTTAACAATACACCAGACTTAAAAGCGCACGCAACCATAACCAGACAAAGTGCTGCAGAGGGAATTACGTTGCTTAAAAATGAGCGTTCCCTACCGCTCAAAGAAGTAACAAACGTAGCGCTCTTTGGTATTTACTCCTATGATTTTATAGCGGGAGGAACAGGGTCTGGAGATGTTAACGAGGCCTATTCGATTTCGTTAGAAGAAGGGCTAACCAACGCTGGTTTTGAAATAAATACCGTTGCAAAAAAAGCTTATCAAAAACACAAAGCGGAAAATTTGGAAGGCTTTGTGAAAAGAGAAGGAATAGAAGCGATGTTAAATCCTCCTAACCCACCAGAAATGGGATATACCAATGAACAACTCGAGCAAATTGTGGGATCGACCGATATAGCAATAATAACCATAGGAAGAAACAGTGGCGAAGGTGGTGATCGAAAAGAGGAAGATGATTTTCTCCTCTCAACTTTAGAAAGAGAAAATGTACAACGTATTACGGCGCTATTCCACAAAGCCAATAAAAAGGTGATCGTTGTTCTAAATATAGGCGGAGTCATAGAAACTGCTTCGTGGAAATCTTTACCCGACGCCATTCTACTTGCGTGGCAAGGTGGTCAAGAAGGCGGTAATGCCGTAGCGGATATCTTAAGTGGAAAAATCAGTCCTAGTGGAAAGTTACCCATGACTTTTCCTAACGCAGTAGAAGATCACGCTTCACACGCTAATTTTCCCTTAGAAGGTATTCCTTTTGACCCTATGTCTATGTTCTTTACATCTAACAAGAAGTCTGAGGATGAAAAAATCAGAAATGAAGATTATACGCTGTATGATGAGGGTATTTATGTAGGCTATCGCCATTTTGACAAGGCTGCTCTCGAGGTTTCTTACCCCTTTGGTTATGGGCTTTCTTACACTGATTTTGGGTTTGAAGCTATGGAAACGACGGTAGAAAATGATACTATCACCGTTTCTTTATCGGTTAAAAATACAGGAACAGTAAAAGGCAAAGAAGTGGTTCAAGTCTATACGTCTAAAATAAATTCTACCATAGACCGTGCAAATCAAGAGCTGCAAGGTTTTGCAAAGACTAAAACGATTCGACCTCAAGAGGTAGAGAAAGTAACTGTAAAAATTCCAGTGTCAAGTTTGCGTTATTGGGATGGGAGCAAGTCAAAATGGGTACTTGAAAAAGGTACGTATAAAATTGCCTGTGGTATTTCGTCAAGAGATATTAAAGGTACCTTGGAAATAGAACTTTAACTATTAGATAGTTAGAAATGTTATCTACAGGGCAATGATTTTATGCTGCTGTGAAATTTTCAAGAATAGATGATAGTACGCAACTCCTTAGTAATGGGCTTAAAATCCCGAATTTCTGATTTGAAATTTATCGTAAACGAAAAAAATCTAATTCGATGTTTGTGGTTATATCTCCGAGTGAATTGATAGTGTGTCTTTTCCGTGTTTACGTTAAACATTCTTTTAAACAAATCTAAAGGATTGAATTTTCGAGGCATGAGGAATTCGTATCGAGAAGCGCTCGGGTTAAAAAGGTTCTCGATACACCGTCTCTTGCAGGACGCCACTCGAACTGACAACGTAAAATCAAATACCATCATACCCTAACCGGAATGTCACTTCGAGTGAATTTGCGAGGCACGAGGAAATTAGTATCGAGAAGCAGGCGTGTACCAAAGGTTCTCGATACACCGTCTCTTTCAGGGCGCCACTCGAACTGACAACGTAAAATCAAATACCATCATACCCTAACCGGAATGTCACTTCGAGTGAATTTGCGAGGCACGAGGAAATTAGTATCGAGAAGCAGGCGTGTACCAAAGGTTCTCGATACACCGTCTCTTTCAGGGCGCCACTCGAACTGACAACGTAAAATCAAATACCATCATACCCTAACCGGAATGTCACTTCGAGTGAATTTGCGAGGCACGAGGAAATTAGTATCGAGAAGCAGGCGTGTACCAAAGGTTCTCGATACACCGTCTCTTTCAGGGCGCCACTCGAACTGACAACGTAAAATCAAATACCATCATACCCTAACCGGAATGTCACTTCGAGTGAATTTGCGAGGCACGAGGAAATTAGTATCGAGAAGCATGGGCGTTCCAAAGGTTCTCGATACACTTTATTCCTTGCTGCCCTGCGGAACAAAGCACTCGAACTGACAAAAAGGTGTGTTAAAGAGAATTTATTCCTATTTTAAATATATGAAATTCTTCTACGTCTATATTCTAGAATGTTCAGATGGCACCTACTACACAGGAATAACATCCAATTTGGAAAAACGAATCGAATCGCATCAAAGTGGCAATAATCATGATAGTTATACCTCAACAAGAAGACCTGTTAAGTTAGTTTTCTATTGCGATTTTACTGAAGCTACCAAAGCCATTGAGACAGAAAAGCAAATCAAAAAATGGTCCAAAGCAAAGAAGGAAGCTTTGATTTTAGGTGAATTTGGCCGCTTACCGAATCTTGCTAAGAAAAAATTCAAATAAAGGAATAGTGTCACTTCGAGTGAATTTGCGAGGTACGAGAAAATTAGTATCGAGAAGCCTTGGTGTACCAAAGATTCTCGATACACTTTATTCCTTGCTGCGCTGCGGAACAAAGCACTCGAACTGACAAACGGACTCAACTAAAAAACAAACCAGAAAATAAAAACCGCGATGTCACTTCGAGTGAATTCCGAGGTACGAGGAATTTGTATCGAGAAGCTCTCGGTTTAAAAGGTTCTCGGTATCCTCCATTTTGGCGGACAGGCACCGTCTCTTGCAGGACGCCACTCGAACTGACTCGCACAAAAACCAAACCCCATGTTCTTTCCGGATAGTATCGTTTCTTCTTTTTTGCTAACTTCACATAAACTAGATAATTATGGCTACGTATTCACTGAACATCAACGGAACCTCGCAAGAGGTTGATGTGGCACCGGGCACCTCTTTGCTCTGGGTGCTACGGGAACATCTGGGCCTCACCGGCACCAAATACGGCTGTGGTATAGCACAGTGCGGCACGTGTACCATCCATGTCGATGGCAATCCTGTGAGGGCCTGCATCCTTCAGGTAGATACGATGGCCAAAGGGCAACAGATCAGGACCATTGAAGGACTTTCGGAAAAGGGCGACCACCCGGTGCAACAGGCATGGATCGCCGCACAGGCCCCCCAATGTGGCTACTGCCAGTCCGGTCAGATCATGCAAGCCGTTGCGTTGTTAGAAACGAACCCAAATCCCTCACGGGAGGAAATCAAAAGCTATATGAACGGCGTGCTGTGTCGCTGCGGCACCTATTTACGTATCCTAAAAGCCATTGAAATGGCCAAAGAACAAACCACCAAAACCTCCTAAGGCCATGAAAAACAAAAGCACCAAAACGATGTCCCCCATGGGCCGCAGGCAGTTCTTGAAATCCTCAGGGGGCGTGGCCCTTTTTATTACGGCTTCCGGCCTTTTGCCCAATATACTGTCCTGTAAAGACGCTAAGGGGGTTGAACGCCAACTTACAAAACACGACGTCACCGCCTGGGTGCGCATCACGGAAGATGGCCAGATCACCATCTACAATCCTGCGGCAGAAATGGGCCAGGGATCCATGACTTCCCTGCCCTTGGTCTTTGCCGAAGAGATGGATGCGGACTGGTCTAAAGTGAACGTTGAATTTTCACCCCAGGAATCGGACATCTATGGCTCCCCGGGCTGGCAACCCGGTACCAAGCTGATGTTCACCGTGGGCAGCCGCACCACCAACAGCTACTACTCCGTCATGCGAAAAGCAGGGGCACAGGCCCGTTATGTGCTCTTGCATTCCGCAGCGGCCCATTGGCAGGTGCCCCTTACTGAATTGAGCACGGGCCCAAACGAGGTCATCCACGAAAAGAGCGGCCAAAAAATAGGCTATGGTGCCTTAGTGGCCTATTTGGTCATGCCTGAAACCCTGCCCGATTTTAGCGAAACGGGACTAAAGGACCCCAAGGATTTTCGGTTAATCGGGAGCCAGATTCCGCGAACGGAAATCCCCGAAAAAGTCAACGGCAAGGCCCTCTTTGCCATGGACCTGCGTTTGCCCGATATGGTCTATGGTGTTTTGGAACGGGGTGCTCTGCACGGGGCAACCCCCACCCTGACCAATGAAGAAGACATCTTAGCCATGGAAGGGGTGCTTAAAGTGGTACCCTTTGACTATGCCATTGGCGTGGTGGCCAACACCTTGGAGGCCGCCTTGAACGCCAAAAAAGCCCTTGCCATCCAATGGAGCGATGCCCAGGCCAAGGGATTCAATTCACAGGATATCTATCCTACCTATGCCAGCATGGCCAGTGGCCCCAAAAAGGGAAAAACCGTCAACGAATTGGGCGATGTGGACCGTGCATGGCGCACGGCGGCCAAAACCTACGAAGCAGATTTTAAGAACGACTATGTGTACCATGCCCAAATGGAACCCCTCAATGCCATAGTGCAGGTGGCACAAGACGGGCAAAGTGCCGAAGTCTGGGTGGGCAGCCAGCAAGGTCCGGATACCAAATTGGGTATTCCCGGTCTCTTGGGCATTCCCCATGAGGCGGTAACCGTGAACTTGCAGTATTTGGGCGGCGGCTTTGGTCGGCGGAGCATGAACGATTTTGTGCTGGAATGTGGCAGCTTGGCCAAGGCCATGGCACCACAACCGGTGAAATTGGTGTGGACGCGCGAAGATGATGTTACCTATGGCACCTTCAGACCTTTGACGCTACAACGGCTAAAAGTAAGTGCCGATGCCCAGGGCAACCTCACCGGTTTCTCCCATTGTGTGGTGGGCGATGGTGGCAATTTGGTGGCCAGTGGCGCACGTAACGACCATTATGCCATACCCAACCAATGGGTAGAATGGCGCGAGGCCTCCCATGGCATACGCTTAAAGCACTGGCGTTCGGTGGGGCATGGTCCCAATAAATTTGCGATTGAGGCCATGTTGGACGAGGTGGCCCATGACCAAGGGGTGGACCCTATTGCCCTGCGAAGAAAACTGATGGTCAACGCCCCCAGGGCCTTGGCGACACTGAATAAAGTGGCCGAAATCTCGGATTGGAACGCCCCATTGCCCGAAGGCCGCGCCAAGGGTGTTGCCTTTGTGGAGCACGGTTCCTTGGGTACGGGCGTATGTGAAATCTCGGTAGACCGCAGCACGGGTACGATCAAGGTGCACCGTTTTTGGATCGCCTTGGATGCCGGGGTCGTGATACAACCGGACAATGTAAAAGCTCAAATGGAAGGTGGAGTGATTATGGGCATCAGCTCGGTGCTCAAAGAACAGATTACAGTGGTGGACGGCCAGGTACAACAACGCAACTATGACGACTACCAACTCCTGCGTATGCAAGAGGTGCCCGATAGTATTGAAACGGTGATCATCCCCTCAGCGGAGCATCCGGAAGGCGTAGGCGAAACCGCAACCCCCATGGTGGCGGGGGCCATTGCCAATGCCTTTTTACGGTTAACGGGTAAACGCTTACGGCACCTACCCTTTACCCCAGAACGGGTGTTGGCCGTGTTGAACAGTTGAGGTTGGTACAGGTAAACCCTAAAGTAGGTTGTCACTTCGAACGAATTTGCTACGCACGGGAATAGGAGTATCGAGAAGATAGCGTGCACCAGAGGTTCTCGATACACCGTCTCCTTCAGGACGCCACTCGAACTGACAATGCCTAACAGTATAGCTACATCAAAACCTTGAAGTCACTTCGAGTGAATTCCGAGGTACGAGGAATATTGCTATCGAGAAGCATGCGTGTTCAAAAGGTTCTCGATACACCGTCTCGTTCAGGACGCCACTCGAACTGACAATGCCTAATCAGTATAGCTACATACAAAACCTTGAAGTCACTTCGAGTGAATTCCGAGGCACGAGGAAATTTGTATCGAGAAGCATGCGTGTTCAAAAGGTTCTCGATACACCGTCTCTTTCAGGACGGCACTCGAACGGAAAATGCCTAACAGTATAGCTACATCAAAACCTTGAAGTCACTTCGAGTGAATTTTCGAGGCACGAGGAAATTTGTATCGAGAAGCATGGGTGTTCAAAAGGTTCTCGAGATACTGTCTCTTTCAGGATGCCTTTAGCAACACAGGCTACCGTTTTGAGGTTCTTGGTCTTTTGCCTTCGAGCAAGCTTTTAAAAAAAGTCCACAAGTACTATTAGTAAAGTCACCCAAGATTGGGAGATGCCAAAACCCTTCAATACTTTAAAAGGTAGTGCATCTAGCTATATTCAGCACTATTCATGGGGAGACCCATAAACTATGGGAATCATAATACATCTATCTTTAATTCCTATAGTACTTTTTTTACAACTGTTTCGGTATGCCATACCTTGGAAAACTTCCAGTGACTTGGTCGTTTCTTAGATAGAACACTCCACTTATTCATGCTTTTGCACACAATTAAAGTCCCTTGGCAACATATTATAGGAATATACTTACAAATCTTGGATTTTTAGGGGGTAAAATAAATGCTATTTAACCTAATTGATCCCAAATCATGACTAAATTCTCTGAACGTAGAGTAAAGCTTGTATTTATACTTTCCTTGTTGACCTCGATGATTTCCATACTCTGGTTTTTTTTGGCCAAAAGCTTGAATTTACATGAGTTGAGCCTATACATTGGAGCTACGGTACCTTTTTTTATATTTTCCGCTGTAATCTCCAAGGTAGGAAACTTAACGCTGGCTCGTTTTGTTTATCTCCTAGCCTTTAATTTTAGTGTTGCCATCACTTCCTCGTTTATTGGAAAGGCAGGTAGCGTGGAGTTCATATTATTATTTGCTATGGGCTTACCTTTTGTATTTTTTTCATTTAGGCGGGAGAAAGGCTATATCGCAATTTTTCCGTTGCTGTCCATGGCACTTTGGTTTCTTCTCTACTTTACGGATTTCAATTTATTTACCAACACAAAGATGGATGGCCTACTCGCAGGAACCTATATTTATCCGGTCTCCATTTTCACAACCACGGTTCTGGTGACCTACCAATTGATATTTTTCTCTTTGATCAACGCTCGTTTTTATTCGAACATACAGGATGAACGGGAAGACGCGATTGAAGCATCAAATGCAAAGTCACGGTTTTTGAGCATGATGAGCCATGAAATTAGAACGCCTATGAATGCTATTATCGGACTCTCCCATATTTTGGGGGATACCAATCCTAGAGCAGATCAAAAGGAGAATATTGAGGCATTGAACTACTCGGGTAAAATACTGCTGAATTTACTGAACAATGTGTTGGATTTCAGTAAAATGGAAACGATGGGCATAGAACTTGACCCCATTCCCACCGATATTATGACGGCTGTGAAGCAGATAAAAAAGATTCACGAACCGGGTTGTTTAAGTAAAGGAATCATTTTTAAACTGGAGGTCGACGAAAAACTTCCAAATATGTGGTTGGATATTGCCCGTTTCAATCAGGTGATCAACAACCTGGTCTCCAATGCCATAAAATTTACAAACCAAGGAAGTGTGACCCTGAAAATCACAAGGCAAGAGGACAGCAATGGTGATGTACGTATGCGAACCGAAATCATAGATACAGGAATTGGTATAACCAAAGAACAACAGGAGAAAATATGGCAGCCGTTCGCCCAGGCCTCCATCAGTACAAATCGTCTGTATGGTGGTACCGGGTTGGGCCTGCCTATTGTAAAAAGTATCGTGGAAGCCATGGAATCTAGGGTAAAAATAGAAAGTGAATTAGCACAGGGCAGTCGTTTTTATTTCGATTTGGTGGTAAAGGCTATTTCCCATGGGCAGTTGCACCAAGGCACCGGTAAAAAAGAGCGCAATCTAAATGGTAGAAGAATACTATTGGTAGAGGACAATAAAATTAATGTCATGGTAGGCAAACAGATACTGGAAAAGGCCAACCTAGTGGTAGATGTAGCCTTTGATGGTCTCATGGCGGTAAACATGGTCAAGAAAAATGACTACTGTGCCGTGCTGATGGATATTCAAATGCCCATTATGGATGGGTATACCTCGGCTATGGAAATACGAAAGTTCAATACCGTATTGCCCATTCTGGCATTATCCGCATCGGTATTCATAGAAGTAAAGAGTAAGATAGAGAAGAGCGGTATGAACGGTTTTATTTTTAAGCCTTTTGATCCAGAAGACCTCTACAATAGGATCGAAGAGGTGATGGTTGTACCGCTAGCCTCGTAATTTCAACACCGAATACCATCCCACCCAAACCAGAATGTCACTTCGAGTGAATTTTCGAGGCACGAGGAAATTTGTATCGAGAAGCTCTCGGGTTAAAAAGGTTCTCGATACACCGTCTCTTTCAGGACGCCACTCGAACTGACAACGTAAAATCAAATACCGTCATACCCAAACCAGAATGTCACTTCGAGTGAATTCCGAGGTACGAGGAATTTGTATCGAGAAGCTCTCGGGTTCAAAAGGTTCTCGATACACCGTCTCTTTCAGGACGCCACTCGAACTGACAACGTAAAATCAAATACCGATCATACCCAAACCTTGAATGTCACTTCGAGTGAATTCCGAGGTACGAGGAAATTTGTATCGAGAAGCTCTCGGGTTAAAAAGGTTCTCGATACACCGTCTCTTTCAGGACGCCACTCGAACTGACAACGTAAAATCGAATACCATCATACCCAAACCAGAATGTCACTTCGAGTGAATTCCGAGGCACGGGGAATTTGTATCGAGAAGCTCTCGTGTTACAAAAGGTTCTCGATACACCGTCTCTTTCAGGACGCCACTCGAACTGACAACGTAAAATCAAATACCGTCATACCCAAACCAGAATGTCACTTCGAGTGAATTCCGAGGTACGAGGAATTTGTATCGAGAAGCATGCGTTAAAAGGTTCTCGATACACCGTCTCTTCAGGACGCCACTCGAACTGACAACGTAAAATCAAATACCGTCATACCCAAACCAGAATGTCACTTCGAGTGAATTCCGAGGCATGGGAATAATAGCAACGAGAAGACAGCGTGCACCAGAGGTTCTCGATACACCGTCTCTTTCAGGACGCCACTCGAACTGACAATGCCTAACAGTATAGCCACATAAAAACCTTGAAGTCACTTCGAGTGAATTTCCGAGGTACGAGGAATTTGTATCGAGAAGCTCTCGGGTTAAAAAGGTTCTCGATACACCGTCTCTTGCAGGACGCCACTCGAAGTGACACGTACAAATCTTAATTGCAGCATTTCATTGCTGTAGAAGGAGGCGTCCTAGATTTGGGATAAAGATTGGTTTTGGTTACATCCTTTTAAAAGTTGCAGAACGCTATTTGGATACCCTCTTTTTAGTTTGGTTTTCGGGTAGTACTGGTTCTTGTAATAGTCCCCTATTGTTTAAAAATTAATACACTTTATGGTATCTAAAATTAGGACCCCTTCCGTCTCCTGACTATAGAGATCTCTACCACCGCTATCCCATTACTGGCGAACAAGGTATCAGCCCTAACAAACCCGTGAAGGAAAGGGGGTAATGGGTTGCATGTTTAGACCAGGGAAGGCCGGCCATTGGATACAATTAGTCCGTATGCAACTAGGCAACTGCCTTAAAACAGTACTAAAAATAAACTTTACCACACATTTTCTATGGATGACAACAATTTTAATGTCGCCCGTTCACAATCTATTACTTTTAACCCTGTCATGAAAGACCCGTTTAAAGTTATCGTATCGTTAAAGTTGCTTGCCGTTTTGGCTGTACTAGGATGTGGCCATAGGGCAACTGCCCAAAATTCAGCACCCGTTGCCGTTGCTGATAATTATATGGTGGGCTACAATCTTACAAGAACCATCGATGCAACCAATGGTCTTCTAAGTAATGATACTGATGTGGATGGCAATGCCAGCATGAGTGTTCGTACAACACCTATAGTTGATGTGGCTTCTGGAAGCTTGATCCTAAATACGGATGGCAGTTTTGCCTATACGCCCAACACCAATTTTTTGGGCACCGATACGTTTACCTATGAGGTCTGTGACAACGGTATACCTAGTGAACTGGTTTCCCGATTTGATTTTGATACGCCCATACTTACCGACTGCAACCGTTGGTCCCAATGCAACGTCCATTAACCCGAATGCGGCACGCATAGAATGTGGCGTGCATATTCCTAGTGGTAGCACAGGGGGTAACGTTGGCCTGGATTTGGTCATCCCCAATACGGGCGGTATTTTCAACTTTACCAGTTTTGAGGTCGCTTTTGAATACCGTGATCAAGAAAGCCAAGCCCGTCTTATTGATGCCGGAAATTTTAGTCTATATCATATTAGGGCGAATGATTTGGGTATGTCTTTAACCGTAATCAATGGTACTACAGGCCTTCCACAAACTTATACGGTAGATTTCGGCGGTTTTTTAAGCGGCAACAATCCCTATTCGGTTAGTTACAATGAAATTACCGGTGAGGTAACCTACAACGCCAATGGCACGGTAACGACCTATGCTGTAGCACCTCCAAATTCACCTTTGGATGCCAGTCTTGCCACTGCTATTACGGTAGGGGACCAATTGGACAATTCCGGTAGAAACTTTGCTTCGTTTTGTAGTATTCTTATCCATGACCGAAGTGTGCTTTGTGATACTGCCACGGTGACCTTAACGGTACAAGCAAGTGTCATCACCAACAGGCGCATCACGTACCGTGTAGGGCGCAACTAACCGCGTTGTTCTATTTTATAAAGCCTTACATCGGTTTTCTCATTTTCGATCCTTCAAATAATCCATAACCGAAGGCCAATCCGGGAACAGGTCTGTTTTAAAATGGATCAATTCTCCCGGGAAGCGTTCCGCACCGTTTTTAAGGCGGTCATCAATGAGGTAATCGCCCGCATTCAGATGCTTATTATGGGAGAGTATGAGGCGTTTGTAGGCTGGGTCGGCCAAGTAGTGCTTTACCCAGTGCAATTTATCGCTCCATGCCGAGGGGTTCTCCCAAGGTGAGGTAGAAAGGATATAGGTATCAAACCACTCACTCAGCTGGGCATAGCTTTCCAAGGCTTGTTCGATAGGCGGCATTAAACCAAAGATGCCCGGCACCTCATCATACCTGCCGTGATATTTCTTTAAGGTTTCATCATCTAACTGGGCAATGGCGGCAGGGAAATCTACCAGCACATTGTCCATATCTACATAAAGGATTTTTTTGGTCCTCATAATTTCAATACGCTATTTGAAGCATTTCTAAAATTTCCGTTCCCAAATTACCATTTAATACGGTACCATTCATAACCTGTACAAATCCCATTTTGCAATAATGATCTATTTCAACAAATTCTCCATCTTTCTTATAAAAATCATCGGTTTTGTATTGTTAAGCCCTAAGCATAGCGATTGTCCTCGAAAAAATCCTAAAATTCACTCGAAGCACCATCTGCTTGGTGTTTTCTAGAGCTGGTTTTAGCTTTGTATTCGCACTTGACTGTTTCAGATGTTTTGAAGTGCTATGCTTCGCCATTGGGAAGGTATTTCTTTAGTGTCAAGATACTGTTTTTGTGATTGGCATTAATTGTATGACCATTTAGCCAAAGCTTTATTATGGCGTACAAAAAATCTCTTAACTTAATTGCTCATATATAAAGGTGTATAAATCATTAATGATTTATATACATTCTTAAGTTTGATTCTCTCTAAATTGACGGTACAATCAGAAAGAACAGAAGAAAGAATTAAGGTTAGTATACACGTTGAAAAACTAACCATAAAAACAGCACATTTATTTTTTCCGACGCTCAAAGCCAAAACTCAAAAAAATAAAAGAGCTGTTTTCGCCTTTGCGCTCAAATTATCCACCGCGAAATGTGAACAAAAAAACAAACGAACCGAACAAAACAATCAAATCTTTTATAACTTGTGGGATTGAAATAAAAAAGAAATGCTAAAAGAAAGAATCGACATAGAAACCATTGACGGACAGTTATTTGAAATAAAAATAATTGAGCCAGGCGATTCACAACCAGCTTCTTTCACTCACTATTTACACAATCATAAAAACGGAGTTTCGCAATTTTACAAAAAAGATGCTTTGTCTTTCGTAAAGCAAATTCTAAAAAAAGAATATCCAAACGAACAAATTACTCAGGAATTTGCAGAAGAGGCCTTACAATATTTGATATTCGATTTTAATAAATCAGTTCCTTTTCCAGCGCCTGAAAAACCTAAATTCAAATTTATAGACCTTTTTGCGGGAATCGGTGGGTTTCGAATTGCGTTGCAAAATTTAGGAGGAAAATGTGTTTACACAAGTGAGTGGAATAAAGAGGCGCAAAAAACTTATCGAACAAATTTTGGAGAAATTCCATTTGGAGACATCACAAAAGAAAGAGTCAAAAATTATATTCCAAATAATTTTGACATACTTTGCGCAGGCTTTCCTTGTCAAGCATTTTCTATTGCAGGTTATGGTAAAGGATTTTCAGACACGAGAGGAACATTGTTTTTTGATGTCGAACAAATTATTGAAAAGCACAGACCAAAAGTAGTTTTCCTTGAAAACGTTAAAAATTTAGTTTCCCACGATAAAGGCAAAACTTTTGAAGTTATCATTGAAATTTTAGAAAAAAAGCTTGGCTATAAAGTTTTTTACGATATTCTAAATTCTATGACTCACGCCAATATACCTCAAAACAGAGAGCGTATTTTTATAGTAGCGTTTGACCCAGAACAAGTACCAAATTATCAAGAGTTTAAATTTCCTGCTGAAATTGCACTTACAAAAACAATACACGACATTCTTGATAATGATAAACAAGATGATAAATATTATTATACCAAAAAGCATCAATATTATCCTGAATTATCAAAGACAATGACGAATAAAAACACGGTTTATCAATGGCGCAGAGTTTATGTTCGTGAAAATAAAAGTAACGTTTGTCCCACTCTAACTGCAAATATGGGTACAGGAGGTCATAATGTGCCTTTGATAAAAGATGATTTTGGAATCAGAAAACTAACACCAAAAGAATGTTTTGCTTTTCAGGGTTACAATATGGATAAATACATTCTGCCAAAAGTTGCCGATAGCAAACTTTATATGCAAGCAGGCAATTCAGTCACTACAAATTTAATAGAGAGGATTACCAATGAAATAACAAAGGTTCTTTAAAATGAGTATTTGGGAAGAATATTCAAAAGAACAAAGAGAAGAATATATCAAATTTTTACAGGTGTATGGTGCCTTAACAAATTTGTTTCGTCAAAAAAAAGGAGATTTAGTTCCTTATCTCGACTCTAAATATCAAGAAACAATTTTTGCAAAATCCTTTAACGGTCAGAATGTTGATATTGGCAATACACCTCACGATATTTTATCAGTTTTTGGTGGCAAGAGAGTTGGAATAGGTTTAAAAACTTGGATGAGCAGTAAGCCTTCATTCCAAAAAGTAATGCAACTTAAACGCTATCAGAATGAAATTAGTGTCTGCCGTAATAATCTTGAAGATTTAGCATATAAAATATCCGAGATTAGAAACGAAAGGGTTTCAAGTGATTATGAGCGTCTTGGATTGTTAGAAAACAATAACATTTATCATTACGTAACAAGAGACAAAGGGAGTTTTACGATTAATGAATGTGCTTATCCCCTAATTGACTTAAACAAATTGCATGATTTTAACAAATCCAAAACAGCTTTTTCTTGGTCTGACGGTAATAAAGATTATAAATACACTTTTGGAGATTCTCAAATTTGGCAAAAGTTTGATTCAAATAAATACAAAACAATTTTACTCAAAACTTTTGATGTTAAGATAATTGACGACCCATTTTCTTTTCTATTAGAAGCTTATATAAATCTTATTAATAAACCACAAGCAGTTGAGGAAGATATAATTGAGGCATATTTACCATTGTATTCTTTCAGTTCTCAAGAAGTTGAGAAAAAGTCAGGCTTAAATGCTTGGAACGCTGCACCTAAAAATAAAGATAGCGATAGTCCAAGACCGTTGAATGAAGTCTACATTCCAATTCCTTTTGAATTTCACAAAAAGTTTCCTGACTTTTTTACCAAAAATATAATACCGATTATTGATTTAAGACATAAACTCAAAGGAACAAAACAAGCAAAACCTGAAGTTCGTTTTCACTTACAACTTCCTAACGGAAAAAAGATTCCTGCTTTGTTAACAGGAGATTATATGAAAAACTTCCAATCAGGCAGTAATACAGAGTATGATGAAAATGGAAAGAGATTTGGTCAAGACGCATTAGGCCAATGGCTATTAATAGATGTTTTAGGATTAAAGGAGAGAAAATTGGTTACTCGTGAATGGTTGGAAAAAAAGGGAACAGATTCAGTTCGACTTTGGAGAAAAAAAGGAGACTACTCAAATATTTATGTCGATTTTGCGCCCATTGGAGCATTTGAAGCATTTATGAATGATGAACCTATTCCGCAAGATGATGAAGATGCATAAGTCATTTAATTTCCTCTAAAAATTTAAAACCTACAAAATCCATAAAATTATCGGTACTTGATTGTACTACAGAAGTTTCAATCAAATTATTTTTTACTACTTCTTTTGTTGCTAGACCACAAAGTAAAAAAGTTAAATTATCCTTTTGTATTATAAAAAATACTGGATTTTTAATATCCTTCGTCTTAATCAAAGGCAAAGTTCCGAAATCAAAAACATTGATATTTACTTTCTTCCCGTCCAATTTTATATAAGGTTGAAAATCAGCTAAATTAACCTTATCTGAATCAATAACTTCAATATTCAAATGCTTTTGAAGTGCCATTAAGCCACCAATATTCTTCATTGTTTTTTCAAAAAATGCCTGACCTTCGTATCTGTCTCGCATTTGATTTAGATTTGTCAAGCCCAAATGGCTCATCGCAGAATTTCTGATTAATATTTCATCAGTCTTTGTAAATCTTACCTGTGGATATAATCTTAAATATTCGCCTATATATTTAAAGAATAATTTCATGATTAAATTTTGTGTTTGCAAAATTAACAAATCTAATGACATTAAACCGAGATTTACCAAACGGAATTCCCTATAATACGAACTTCAAAACAGATAATTTAAATATCATTTAAGGATATTTTCAACTTTCCTTTAGGTAGAGCTACAGCAAAAAGAAATAAGGCTATTCGGAATAATTTGTCTGAACAATGCCAGCAATCAAAGCCATACGCATTTGCAATTCGCACCAGCCAATGCTAAAGCCAAAATTGCAGGCAGCGTATGTCTTCTGCCAACGCTAGCAAGTTTGCGGAAAGCACTGATTACAACAAAAAACCGAGGTTTAAAACATAGCGAATACTTGCTAACTCAAAGTCTAGTACTTAATTTGCAAAAACCAACCAATTATAACTAATAAACTACTTTAAAAACATACAATTCATACTAAAAACAATCTAAATCAACGAAACACTAAAAAAATGAACCGACCTCTACTATTAATCCTATTGTTACTTCTTGGGTATAGCTGCAAGGAGGAAACTCCAACCCCGCAAACAACGGAAGCCATAGCGATTGATACGATCTTTCAACAGTATCACACCTTCAAGAATCGCATCAATCCCATTGAAGCCACAAAAGGAGGGAACCATGAATACGATGATCAGATAGCGAATTATATCTCCGATGCCTATCAACAAGACTTGATAGCGCAATACACCCACTTTTTGACCCTGTTACAGGAAATTGACACCACAACCCTATCAGCAGCAGACCTCATGAGCATGAAGGTGATGCAATGGGATTGTGAGGTGAAGCTAGAGGGCCTTAACAATGCCCTAGTAACCATGGCCTCCCCCATTTATAATTTACCAAGTTTTGAATTGATGCCGCTTTTTCAAATTCAGTCCTTGCATTTGTACGTGGCCCAATTGGCAGCAGGAGGGAGTGTACAGCCTTTTGCTACGGCAGCAGATTATGACAATTGGTTGCAACGCGTAGACGACTACCTTGCCTTTCTGGATACGGCTATGGCCATGATGAAAGAAGGCATGTCCAAAAACATTGTCTTGCCAAGCGTGCTCACAAAAAAAATGATACCGCAATTAGATGAGTTTATTGCAAATGCGGTGGAGGAACATGTATTCTTCAAACCCATTTTAGCCCTCCCCGAAGGCATAAACGCAGCAGAGCGCCAGCGACTTTCTGCCGAGTATCGTACGATGATCACGACGAAGTTAAAACCGAAATACACGGAGCTACAGCAGTTTTTGATTCAGGATTACCTACCGGCATGCAGAGCAACGTCAGGGATTGGCGCCTTGCCCAATGGACCAGAAACCTATAAGTACCTTATTAAGTTACATACCACCACGAACATGACCGCTGATGAGATCCATGAACTAGGGAAAAGTGAAGTAGCACGTATTTTAGTTGAAATGGAGGAAGCCAAAAATAAAATAGGGTTTAAAGGTGATATCAAAGCATTTTTTGAGTTCGTTCGTAACGACCCGGAGCAAATGCCTTTTACCGATCCACAACAGGTACTGGATAATTTTAATGACCATCAAGGAAAGAATTATGCCGAGGTTGGATCAGGTTTTTGATCTGAAACCTAAGGCCGATTTTGTAGTCAAAAGAACCGAAGCGTTTCGAGAATCCTCTGCAAGTGCAGAGTATACGCCCGGAACCAAAGATGCATCACGGCCAGGCATATTTTATGTGCCCATTCCCGATGTTACAACCTATAACAAATATGCCGATGAAGCGCTGTTTCTGCATGAAGCCATTCCCGGACACCATTATCAATTGTCCTTGCAACAAGAAAACACCGCATTACCGGAATTCTTGCATCCGGAAAGCATGGGGGTTTTTGTTGAAGGATGGGCTTTATATGCCGAATCTTTAGGTAGGGAACTTGGGCTTTACGAAGACCCTATCCAATACTTTGGAATGCTAAGTATGGAAATGCACCGTGCCATTCGCTTGGTGGTAGATACCGGAATACACAGCAAAGGGTGGACACGAGAGGAAGCGATACAATACTCATTAGAGAACGAGGCGGAATCCGAAGCCGATGTGATCGCTGAAATCGAGCGCTATATGGCGACTCCGGGACAGGCCTTATCCTATAAAATAGGGCAATTAAAAATTAGGGAATTACGCACTAGGGCAGAGACCAAGCTAGGGGATGCCTTTAGTGTTACCGAGTTTCACAACCAAGTGCTCAATTCCGGGAGTTTGCCTTTAGTGTTGTTAGAAGAAAAAATCGATGCATGGATCAATTCGCAATTGGTTGCTGTTGAGTAACATGCAAAACCCTTTGGCCAAAGGTAAAAAAGAGCTAGAAAAAGTATCGCTAAGATTACATCAAATGAAAATTACCAGAAATTTACTTGTTACACTTTGTTTCGTTTTAATAGGTACAGCTGAACTAGCATCACAAACCGATAAAGAGCAGATCCTAGCCCTTAGAAATGCTTCAAATGAAGCGCTTAAGTCTTACGACAACGAAAAAGTTCTTTCCTATTTGACCGATGACGTGTTGACTACTACTGGAAACGGGACCTTATTAGCTGGAAAAAAAGCGTTGGCCGACTATATTTTCGGAGGTGGAGAAAGCAAAATGTACTGGGTACGCGATACAAAAGAAATTATAGTGAACGAAAAAAGAGGCTTGGCTTGGGAGAACGGGATTTGGAACGCTTATGACCCTGAAAAAGGCAGTGAATCTATCATTAACGGAAACTATGCTGCTATGTGGACTAAAACATCCCAGGGATGGAAAATAAAATCGCAACTTTTTGTATCCCTGGATGAATGAAAAACGCACTCTAAAAAATCCTAAAATGTAGTACTTCCGGATTTCCTAAACGTAAATCACGCACAAAAAGCTATCTTTAGTTCCCGCTGTATGGTCTTTGGGGCAAATCGCGGCAACGAACCGCTGCCAACCCGTATCGTTAGTTAAAAAATATCGTATGAAAAGAATAGTCTTCATCATTTCAATTGTTTTTGTTGTTCACACCGCTTTGGCGCAAACCAAAAAATCACCTTCGTTCGAAGACGTAATTTCTTTGCAATCTGCGGCCGATGCTTCTATTTCGCCCAATGGCAAGCAAATCGTATTTACGGTCCAAACGGTAGATTGGACAGCAAATAGATATGACACTGAACTGTGGATTTCAAATGATGGGCAAACGCCATTTCAATTGACCAATAACCTTAACCATAGCAGTACCAACCCCAAGTGGTCCCCTGATGGCAAATGGATTGCTTTCTTATCGCAACGCTTAGAGAAAACCCAACTGCACGTAATTCGTGCTGCAGGCGGTGAGTCTTTTCAAGTTACAAATACAACAAATGCGATTTCTGATTTTGAATGGTCACAAGACGGTAAGAAAATTGCGTTTCTTCAAGAGGAAGATACATCCAAAAAAGAGAAAGAACGAGAAGAAACCTATGGAGGTTTTGCCGTAGAGGATTCGGAATATGGCTTAAATCAACTTTGGATTATCGATTTTAATCCGGATCGGTTAACTAAAACATTATTGCCCGAACAACTTAAAGACTCCGTACTTACGAATGAACTAAAGGGGAAATTGTTGATCGAAAATGCTGCATTCTCGGTCAATAATTTTAAATGGTCTCCCGATGGTCAGAAAATAGCTTTTGGACATCAACCGGACCCCTTATTCATCTCATTTTTAAAGGCGGATATTTCCATTTATGATTTTACAACCAAGTCCCATAAGGTTTTGGTGAACAA
Organism: uncultured Flavobacteriaceae bacterium; assembly: GCA_963697395.1. GTDB lineage: Bacteria > Bacteroidota > Bacteroidia > Flavobacteriales > Flavobacteriaceae > Maribacter. The sequence goes on along the minus strand of CAVONX010000029.1, from coordinate 12,520 downwards.
TCCGAGTGATGACAATCTAATAGATTGGTCACCCGACAGCAAAACCATTCTGTACAGCACAAGTCTTTCTGACACGACATCTAATTTCTATAGTAACAACAAGTATTTCCGCATTAATAGTGATGGTTCGGATAACAGACAGCTTGCCCAAGACTTTGATGAAAATCTATCTGGGATACAATGGCATGAAAATGGGATATTCGGTATTGCTTGGCAAAAAACCAAAAGACCGCTTATAAAAATCGATCCCAAAAATGGCGGCACTACCGTATTGACCTCAACCCCCGAAAGGATTTTCAGCTATTCCTTCTCACAAGACGGAAAAAAAATAGCCCTTACCGGCGTGAACGATGATGATGTAATGGAAGTATACCATGGTGCGTATCCGTTAAAAAAAATAGCGCCCCTAAGTAACTTCACCGAACAGATTCAGAATTGGTCGGTATCTAAAAGCGAAGTTATTTCTTGGAAAAGTGAAGATGGTACCGTAATAGAGGGTGTTTTACACAAACCCGAAGATTATGACAGTACTAAAAAATATCCGCTGCTTGTAATAATTCATGGGGGACCAACAGGCATATCCACACCGAGTGCAACGCCCTCCTATGTGTATCCCATGATACAATGGCTTAATAAAGGAGCCTTGATCTTACAGCCCAATTACAGAGGGTCGGCAGGCTATGGGGAAAAGTTTCGGTCATTGAATGTCGAAAATCTTGGTGTAGGCGATGCGTGGGATGTGCTCTCCGGGATTCAACATTTAGAAAATCTGGGTATTATTGATGGTGAAAAAGTCAGTTCCATGGGCTGGAGCCAGGGCGGTTACATATCGGCTTTCTTAACCACGAACTCCAATAAGTTTAAAGCGATATCCGTAGGAGCGGGAATTTCAAACTGGATGACCTATTACGTTGGTACCGATATTCATCCGTTTACCAGACAATATCTTAAAGCGACACCATGGTCAAATAAGGACATCTATGAAAAGACATCCCCTATGACAAACATCAATAATGCATCGACCCCTACGCTCATACAACACGGTGAGTTTGACCGAAGGGTTCCAACCTCAAATGCCTATGAACTGTTCCAAGGACTCCAAGATGTTGGTGTTGACACAAAACTTATTATTTACAAAGGCTTTGGGCATGGTATAAACAAACCCAAAGAACGATTGGCCGCCACTTGGCATAATTGGCAGTGGTTTGCCAAGTATATTTGGGATGAAGAAGTGGAACTACCTAAAGAATAAAAAAGCCATAAAAAAAAGCTGGTTCAATTTGGGTGTAACTTAACGGGAATAAAAGCCGTAATCGGATACTGTTCGTATACCCACCCTAGTACCCATAAAATTTCTTTTAGCGCCGAAATGCCTTACTTCTTTGCTAAGATGACGGCCACCACATCATAGGCTTCTTTAGAGAGCGCTTCCGTTAAAACCGTAGTTCCGTTATATAGGGCCAAATAGGTCACATCCGTTTCTTTACAGGAGGCCGGCCCATGCGCCCTGTCCTGGGCACAGCTAACGACATCGCCTGCGTTTAGCCGTACCAGCATTACATCAAAACAAGTACATCATATTTTTTTAAACCCCTACATATGAGTATCTTAGAGAGCGTTGTATCGCGCACCGGTCTTTTTTTACCTAAGCAAAAGGTATAAACGAACACCGGTGTAGGGATAAAAGCTATATGAACCTAGGGTATACGCTTAGGGCTATGGCTTACCTGAGATGGGCGGTACAACAACACGGTCATTGTTTAACGAAACAGTAGTATTATGAAATTAGGCGCATTTTCAATAAGCCTTAGTGTAAAGGACATTAAAGCTTCCAAACAATTTTACGAGCAGCTAGGTTTTACCGTTTTTGCAGGGGATATGGAGAAAAACTATCTCATCATGAAAAATGAAGATTCCCTGATCGGTTTATTTCAGGGGATGTTCGAAAACAACATCCTAACCTTTAATCCAGGATGGGACGCAAACGCACAAAAATTGGAACACTTTGACGATGTAAGAGACATCCAAAAACGACTTAAAGACAACGCCATACCCTTAGAAAGTGAAGCGGACGCGACGACTACCGGACCTGCAAGCATTACAATGCTGGACCCGGATGGCAATACCATACTCATTGACCAACATGTATAGCGGTAGTGATGTTTGTTTTGAGACACCTTGTGCCACCATGCCCTTGTTTGGGCTACCTATGACCAAGGTAGGGAGTCGCTAAAATTGAGGTATACAATACTTTAGCCCTAAGGTAACGCAACCTTTTTATAATGTTGACATCTACATGTATATAGGACCTGCCGTAACCTTGCGAACATTAAGAATTTGATGATTTCGCGGGTGAGTACAGTTGTACTGTAGTTGTAGATGGTTCTTAGCTCAAGAAGAAACGATTTTTGCACGACCAAGGCATAGCTTGATGCAATTAAAAAAACAGTAATCCTATGAACAAAAAGATACTATCCCTGGTAATACTTTATCTCCTGCAGTTTATGGCTGCTTCATGTGATACGTGTGGATGCGAGTCAGCTTCTATTTTTGAAAGACAGTATACTGGAGTGGACTTAAATACGCTGGACACATCTAGTTCCCAAACCGCTGAAATTGTCGGTACGGTGAACAAAAGTACCTTCGGAATTACTGTTTTGTTGCAATTTGAACTCAATCAAATCACATGGAACAAAACAAGGTCAACCCTATCCAACTTTGGTTTTGCAGCGGCTTATGGGTGTAGTTGTCCTGAAAATGAATACCTGGATACAGACCCGATCAACGCGATAGAAATTATTGCAACCAATACCGAAAATGAGGAAGAAACGGTTGTAACCGATAGTTTCACAGTTACCGGGAATGACGGAGAACCCATGGATATAAAGGCATTCTTTGACATTGGAGATAATTGGGAGGATAGTTTCCAACTAAATTTGACAACATCCGATGCTATTCCAGATTCCTCGATTTTTACCGTTAGCATTGTATTGTTTTCGGGGAATGAACTATCGCAAAGGACCGAGGTGATACGTTTTGAATAGTGCCTTACTTTGAGGAACAAAGTGAAGTAAATGGAATGGCTTTGAGCAGCATCACAACAGGTAGGCATTTGCCACGGTGTCGGTAGTATGTTAAAGGTCATTTTTGATTGCAACACATCAGAAAAAAAATTTAAGAGGATGCCCGGGGGAAAGGAACGATGTATTCGCTTACATCATTTTCAGGACACGACCCTTGTAGCTGTGGTAAAGTAGTCTTAAATATTGATAGCTGACAAGTATGAAGTACCCATTCGTGGTTTTTAATAACAAATACGTTTGCACATGAGAACTATAGAAAAGTATGTGATTCGCCTAAAGAAAATGTTGGTATTTGGGGTCTTGACCCTAAGTCTTTGTACGGCCTGCGATGAGGGTTGTAACGATTGTTTGGATCTGGCCTCTAAAACTATTCTTGTTGTGGATGCCTCGGGCACCAATCTCTTATTTGGGGGTATGGCCGTTTATAATCCGGAAAATGTAGAGCTTAGAAATGCAGATGGTGAACTACAGGAGATTTTTATTGATGAACGTACCAATACGCTGCAGTTTTTTTTACAAAGGGATATGGAGGAATATACGTTAGTACTATCGGAAGGTATGGTGGATACCTTAACTTTTGAACTTACCGAACGTAAAAGTGAACAATGTTGTGGTACACGCACTGTTTCGACTTCCACCAGCTTGAACGGTACGCGTATCGAAAACTCAGATTTGCTTACAATCGTTAAATAAGGAATCTGGGATACAGCACAAGTGTTCGTTCGCTAACCCGAAAAAATCACCTAGAAAAAAGCTCAAAACGAATGTCTTATTGGACTTCTTTGCTTGCCATATCCGAAAACGGTATCCCCTGCAACTATCTTTTCGCACCCAAATCCTGATTCCTTCGCCAACTTTTTCCCCGCCGCATCGTGGTCTTCTTTGGTACGTGCTTTCGTCCAGACGATGGCTCCCTTTTTCATGATTTCAGTGTGGACCGCTACAATAAAATAAAAAACGTAATTTCAATGCATACACCACTTCGCCTACTGATCTAGGTCATTTTCGGTGTTTTTCCGCTGCCCTATATTTGATTCGGATAGCTGCGTAGCATCCAAACCAAATATGAACCTAAAACAACATATGATGGACAAAACAACGAAAAGAGTCTGGAACCTATCCACCTACTTACAGGTATTCCTCCTCCTATGTGGGGGTGTACTATTCACCAGTTGCAATGAGGAGGCACGGGGTTTTGCCTTACCCGAAGGCGATATAGAACGCGGGAAAGAAACCTATACGCGTTTGTCCTGTACTGAATGCCATAGCATTGCCAAAATTGCATGGAAGGGAGGACCCGATAATCTGAACATACAACTTGGGGGGGAACTACCCAGTAAAAAAACCTATGGGGAACTGGTGACGTCGGTCATCCATCCGTCACACAAAATAGCACAGCCCTACACCCAAAATAATACCACCGAAACCACCGATGCAGGCGGTTCCAAAATGAAAAATTATAACTATGTGATGACGGTACAGGAACTCATTGACTTGGTTTCCTTTCTGCAGTCGGAATACAAAATAAAGATTCCCAATAGGTATTCGTATCCGTATTATTAAGGCTGTCTAGGGGTGTTGTCCCCGTACTTCCGCCCAAACCGTAGTTGCCGTATACCTGGCCATGTAGGCTATACCACCTTCTGTACTGGAGACATGCCAATGTTCCGTGTCCTTAGCACAGGTGACCACATCCTCTGTAGTTGGCCGTGCCGTCGCTTTTCCCGTTCGTTTTCATAACCTTCCCCCAAATAGGGGTTTATGCCCTAATCCTAAGTTTAGGTACAAAGCAAATGCGGCACCCATACCAACCGGAGCGCTGTTCCCTTTTCATCATTTAAGTTTTGAACGCTTATGTAAACACAAAAAATAATCAGTACTTTTAAGCCTAAGAAACCCGCTTAAAACCATGCCTTTACCAAGCTTACGTTCACCTGTTTTTAGCGGTTCATGTTGATCCTTACTTTTCAATGAAACGACTATCGACCCTGTTTTTTAGGTTTTTGCAGTTTGTTAAAAAGCATCCGTTCAAAACAGCCGGGTATTTTTTTATATCGGGGGTTTGCTTCATCTTCTTACTGGTACTTACTACCTATTTGGGATTGTTTGGAAGCATACCACAGGAGGACGAACTCAAGGCACTTAAAAACCCGATAACCTCTACGCTATATGGTAGCGATAAGCAACCCATCGGGTACTATTTTTTGCAAAACCGCTCTAATATAGACAGTACGCAGCTCAACCCTTATCTGGTAAATGCACTCGTTGCTACGGAAGATGCCCGTTTTTATAGCCATCGCGGTATCGATTACAAAAGCTACGGCCGTGTGTTGGTGAAATCGGTACTCCTTAGGCAGGGGAAAGGCGGTGGAAGCACCATTACGCAGCAGATCGCTAAAAATCTCTTTGGCAGACAAAAACAATTTTTTCTTTCGACACCGATCAACAAAATACGGGAGCTTTTCATCGCCAGAAGGTTAGAGAATATATATAGCAAGGAAGAAATCTTATTGCTCTATTTTAATACGGTTTCTTTTGGTGAGAACCTATACGGCATAGAAAAGGCGGCCGAACGTTTTTTCAATAAAACCCCTGCTGAACTATCTTTGGCCGAAAGTGCAACCCTGGTAGGGGTGTTAAAGGCACCCACGGCTTACAATCCTAGAAATAACCCTGAAAAATCGCAAGAACGCCGTAATGTGGTGTTGGGACAACTTTTGAAGTACAACTATATTAACGACAGCACCTATAATGAGGCCTTGGGCCCTTTGGTGCTAGCGTATACGCCGCCAAAAAAAGTATCCTCTTTGACTGCCTATTACAAAGAATTCGTAAAGGCCGAATTCGATACATGGGCGCAAGCCAACCCGACCAAAGGTGGGCATGTCTATAACCTTGAAGCAGATGGACTCAACATATACACGACCATAAATCCCTATGTCCAAAGATACCTGGAACGCTCCATGACCCGACAGTTGGAGCGGCTGCAAAAATCGATGGAAACGTATTGGACCAGTGAGACGACCGAAGGGGGCAAGGACGTGCTGATCGATAAGCTTATCGCAGGCCAACCCCAAATAAAGTGGCTTAGAAGTCAAGGCAAGAGCGACGAAGAAATTGCTAGGATTACCAACGAAAAGAAGGACAGAAAGTATTGGGAAATAGGGGAAGGGTTCAAACCAAGGTCACAAACCCTACGTGATTCCATTGTCTCCGCCATTACGCGATTGCATACCGGTATGATCGCCATACACAGTAAAACTGGCCGAATTATGGGTTATTTGGGCGGTATCGACTACGGTTTCTCCCAGACCGATCAGGTAACCAACAAAAAACAGGTAGGCTCCCTTTTTAAACCCATTACCTACCTCACCGCATTGCAAAGCGGCGAAGACCCCTGTGCCTTTTACGACAACGTTTTGCGCACCTATTCGCAGTACGAAGATTGGAAGCCCAGAAACGCGAACAACAGCTATGGCGGTAGCTATAGTTTGCACGGCGCATTGGCCAATTCTATAAACACCGTTGCCGTAACGCTACAATTAAAAATGGGCAATGAGCGGGTGATCAATATGGCCAAAAAAATGGGTATTGAATCAGAAATACCCGATGTGCCATCCATCGTATTGGGCACCGCGGAACTGAGCCTTCTGGAAACGGTGCGCGCCTATGCAAGTATCTCTAACGGTGGGTACACCATTAGCCCTTTTGCCATTGACCGTATAGAAACCCAAGAGGGCCAACTTCTTTATGAAGCGAAACCGGCGTATGGTAACCGGGTAGCCAGTACTGAAAATATAGCGGCTCTTCAAAAAATGATGGGAGAGGTCACGACCGAAGGTAGCGGTAAGGCTATGGGTTTTTATGAAATTCCGTTCAATATTATCGGCAAGACCGGCACCACGCAAAACAATGGCGATGGTTGGTTTATTGGTGCTTCGCCAGAATTAGTGGTGGGTGCCTGGGTAGGTACTTTGGACAAACGCGTACAGTTTGGCCGTGGTTCCGGTTCACAAACCGCGTTGCCCATGGTAGCCTCGGTTTTTAAAAGTTTAAGTAGTTGGAAAAACCCGATGTTAACTAATTTTGAATATGAGGAGAACTACTTTCCATGCCCTTCATTTTCAGAACTTCCGGCTTCGGAAGCCTATGCGTTCTTTCAATCGGATACTACTTATTTACAGCAATTGAAAATTCGGGATTCACTTGAAATTATGAGTAGAACCAAGATTGATTCGTTGGTCATGGCACCCTTAAAAACAAACGATTCGTTAACAGTGGAAATCTTACTGCCAAAAGATACCGTTTCATCAGGGAACTAGGCGTAAGAAATTAATCTTGTAGCAGAACCCCTACTTCAGAATTTTGGTAACATAAAAGGCACGTAGCCTATTAAAGCACAACCCCAATATAAGATCAGTTTGGTTTTTCAGAATGGAGCATACCCAACCAATCTTTCACATATAACCAACAAAAACAAAAAAGCCGATCTTTCGACCGGCTTTTGATGTTACCTCTCTGTCTCGACACTAATCGGGACAGCGTATAAGAAAACCACAAGTGCTGCTATACCCTAAAGGTTCGCCAAAGGGTTTAGTTAAATGGAAACCCGGTTGAAATTCTGTAAATAAATGCATAGAGCACAACGACAAACATGATAAAACTGAACCATGCGAAAAATTTGAAGTATCGCTTTGCTATATAGTTGCCAAGGTCTTTGAAACCTTCCGTATAAATTTCTTTTAATAGTAGAACTGTTTTCATAATATAAGATTTAAATTAAAACAAGGTTGAGGCTACTTACGTCCACTTCAACCACTTACGTACCATAAATTTCCAATACTATGCCAAACCCTACGCAGATAAGATGAACGGTAATTAATTTGGATGAATCGCAAAAAAAGAATTCATTTATTAGGGAAAAAGATAAGTTGTACTACCCTAACGGTACTAAGGGTTACAATTCTTCTTAAGGAACCGCTTAATCCGTTTAAAAAAGGTAATTGCAGTATAACAGCGCTAGCAAAGGGGACATAGAAAGTAAAAAATAAGATATTTTGATTTTTGGGCTATTCTTATACTAAAGATTCACAAAAATCTCCCTTGTCCGCAATTCTTGTTGCCTGAGAAGATTCTGGAACATAGATACCGTTCTTTTTCCACTTGTAATGATTTGAAAACGAAGTTGAACCATCTACATAAGTGAAGTAAAACATATGTATGTTTTATCCGTTATAGTAGGTAGCTAAGGAACAAATATTCATGTAATGTACCTTATAAGCAATTAAAAAAATGTCCGAAAAAAAGACGCTTAAGGTATTAGAAACTCAAATTGTTGAACTCAAAAGGCAAATTGCAGTTTTGAAATTGGAATCTTCATTTCAAAAGAAGGAAGGACAAAAAACAGAATTATTTGATGAAAAAGAAAGTTGGAAAGACATCAATGCCATCATGAACAGTATGGGTGACCCTGTATTCGTTAAGGATGATAAAAGCAGGCTACTCCTCGTCAATGATGCTTTTTGTGAAATCTTTGGTCTTTCAAGGGCTGAAATACTAGGCAAAACGCTTGCGGAAGATGTACCTCCCGATGAGCGAGAAAGTTTTTTAAAAATTGATATGCAGGTACTTTCCGATGGAAAGGAAAATGTAAATGAGGAGTCGCTTACGGTAAGGGGAAGAGAAGCAATATTTATTTCCACCCGGAAGTCGAGGTTTATAGATTCTAATGGGGAAAAGTTTCTGGTCGGAGTAATTCGTGATATTACCGATCGCAAAAAAACAGAACAAGCATTAATAGAAAGCGAAGCACAATTCAGGGAACTCAATGCGACCAAAGACATACTATTTTCAATCATTGGCCATGATTTAAGAGGGCCATTTGGTAATATTCTGGTATTATCACAGCTATTGATTGAAGCTGAAAAAGAGGTGAATTTGGCAGAATTGGAACAGTATTTAGGCATGATAAATTCAACTGCCAAAAACACACTTGTTTTATTGGATAATTTATTAAATTGGGCGAAATCGCAAACTGGACAATTTGATTCTAAATCAGAAAAAATAAATATATCGGCCAGTATCCAAGAGGTATTAGAACTATCGGATGCAAATGCAAAAACTAAAAACATATCTTTAAATCTGATCAAATCAGACGAAATTGAAGTTAATTCCGATAAAGAAATTTTCAAAACGATTTTAAGAAACCTAATATCAAATGCAATCAAATTTACGGAACCGGGAGGTAATGTGGGTATTTCCGTAAACTTAAAAGAAAACCAAGCTGAAATAACAATTTCTGATGATGGCATTGGGATAAATGAAGAAACGTGTAAAAAGTTATTCAGTGTATCTTCAAATATATCGTCTCTAGGTACGGCAAACGAAGTAGGTTCTGGCTTTGGATTATTCCTCTGTAAGGAATTTGTTCAAAAGCTCGGCGGGAGGATATGGGTTGAAAGCAAGGAAGGAAAAGGAAGTGATTTCAAATTTACTTTACCTCTGAATAGATTTTAATCAAAAAATCTTAAGACTGCTTATAAAAACAAAAAATCCAGTAAACACAATGCTTACTGGACTTAGTCTGCTCCCCCTCTTGGGCTCGAACAACCAAATGGAGTTACTTAATATTATCCAGTTATTTATCTTTTATACGGCTTAATGGGTATCCGAATTGGTGCCTTTTAATATAATTTACTTACTATTTTTAACTAGTTAATACTTTACTTAGTACTTCTTACTTTTACGTCTACTCGCATTGCTGAAGGTACTTTATCCTGTGTTGTTAAAAGTTCCATTGTCTTTGACGATAATTTGCTAATTAGAAAAGCCAATGATATTGAGATTATAAAGGTTAATGGATAACTAAGAATGTTTCCATGTAAATATTCATCCAATGAGTTTATTACGAGGAAGTGAATCAAATACAGTTCATAAGGAATAGAACTTAATTTGAATATACCCTGGAATTTTAATTTGAACTTGTGTACTGAGTTTATAAAATATTGGTATTAGTGATAGTGCAGTTGGTATGACTAATAGTAAAGCAATAATATTATATGTACCATTGCCTTTAAGGTAAGCATAACCACCAAAACAAGTTACAAAAATGATTAAATGTCTATACGTGAAGTTTTTAAAGCTCTTATTTCTCTGATGCCTAAATATTGCCACTACAAATATAAAATAGTGATATAGAAAGCGTAATACTTTATCACCACTAATATTATTATAAATAAGATAAGCATCTTCGCTCCAAAAATAATTATAAAGAAAAATGGTTGAACAAATGAAAGCCAAGAATAAAAGTGGCCATTTTTCTATGAGTTTGTGCGATGGTATAAATAATATATAGCAAACTAAAATTACGGAAACAAACCATAAATGATTATCACTAAATATTTCATTATTTCTGAAAAAATAACCCAAGCCAGAAAACCATTTTAAATAATTCACCAGAATTACTTCTTTTGCGGTAATAAAACTATAAATCAATGTTGTAATTAGAACAAGAAAGAATGCAGGGTATATTCTTTGGATTCTTTTCTTCATAAAAGCAATGAAATTATTCTGTTTTGATTTTGAAAAGGAAACGGAAAGCAAATACCCGCTTAGAAAAACAAAAATTGTATTAAGAACAAATCCACCTCTTGCAATTGATTCTAAATATGGAATATTTAATATGCTAGAATGATAATTTACAATTAGTAAAGAGCATATTATTTGTATAAAAAATATTGATTGGTCTTTTTTTATCATAATTTATTTATGAGTTCGTTTCAACACAAAACAGGAGGAAACATTAAGCAATTCCTTTAAATTAAAAAGCAACTTTTTTATTGCGATTGTATGATTAGCTATAGAATAACATTCATAATTGAGATTTATTTAACGCGAATAAAGTTATAAACGCCTCTTAGGGTAGGAGGGAAAATTTGTTAAAAGGTAGAAAAAACATGATTATTTGTAATTACAACGGACAAGCGACCATTTTTTTCGGCTAGCTGCAAAAACGTAATTCCAGGTAATCGGATAATAAGGTCGGTTAACCGCATAACCATAATTACAGAAGTACGGTGGTGTACTTTTTATCTATTTAGATTAAACAAATAATCTGTAGTAAGTTCGACCATAGATAGATATAATCTTACCAACCAATTTTAAACAAATAAAAGTTTTAAAACGATTTTATTTGCATTACGGAGAATTTCAATTCATAAATTCCAAATTCAACAACATAGCAACTATTGTTGAACTTCGATTTTGCACGTGTTACAAAATAATAACGGATCTGACTGTAGCAACCTTCTTAAAGCTTTTGAATGAAAAAATTATTATGTAAGGCGCTTCTATATCTATTTTTAATAGTTTTATTTACTGATTGTTCCTAGTAAAAGAAATAAATGAAATTTGAAGTTAAGACTACAGTTAATTGAAAAATATGCTGGAGTTATAGCTATGGGAAACCTTTAGACCGTTATAAATTCACCAATATTTCCCTTGTTCTTAATGTTTGTTGCCTAAGAAGATTCTGGAACATGGACACCGTTCTTTCCTGGTATTGTTCAGGTATGTTCCCACTAATGAACCAATCCTGATATATTTCACTAGAGGTGTCAAGTCTAAACTCTTTTTGTATATTCTCTATGGCCATACTTCTAGTCGGATCGCTCATTTGACGGAACATCGATTTAATATTTTCAATCATTCGTGCTTTGGTCTTATTCCATAAATATAGTTTAAACTTTTTAGTAGAAAAACCTAAAAATAAAGCGATAGATAGATTTATCTGAGTATGATAAATATTATATCTGTTTTTTATGTATTTCCGTAATGTACAAAAGAATTCTTTTATTATTAATACCCTTTAGTTGTAAAATTAGAAGATTAGAAAAACTTCAAAAGGAAAACATCATTGGCGGCTATCGCACAACAGATAGTGGAATACTTAATTATTTGACTTTAGAATCATTTACACTGCGAAAAATGAATAAACTTATACGTAATCCTATTCTATATTTTTTCGTTCCGGTTTTATTTAGCACCTGTTCGAAAGAAGAAAAAGAAATCAAATTCGATTTAAGCACTTCCATTAATCCAGAACTTGGTGGCAGGGTTTATCCATCCGTAGGTTCTTTCGATTCAGGCGAAGAGATCACACTAACGGCAAAGCCATCCAAGGGTTTTAAATTCAAAAGTTGGGACGGCGATTTTTCCAGTGAAACAAATCCGTTGTTAATAAAAAATCAATTCTGATAAAAAGATAATAGCAAATTTCGAATTAGCGGATACCGACGGTGACGGAGTGAACGACAACGAGGATGATTGTGATAACACTCCCGAAGGCGAAACAGTCGATGCGAACGGTTGTTCCACCTCTCAGATAGATAGTGACAATGACGGTATTAATGATGATGTTGATGTATGTCCAGGTACTC
>CAVONX010000028.1:0-17044 GCA_963697395.1 uncultured Flavobacteriaceae bacterium | reverse complement strand
GCAATTCGTTATCGTACCCATATGCGTAGCCATAGTTATAATTACCTTGCTTAATCTTGCCCACCCCATTAAGGACATAGGCCATGTTATTAAGTTTTTTATTTTTGTACAATTCTTTGGAAAATTGTAACAACTTTTTATCCGTTAGGCCAGAGCGCACAACGAATAGGGTGACATCTGCATATTTAGAAATCAACAAAGTATCTGTTACCAACTATAGTGGGTGCGGTATCTACGATTATATAATCAAACTCCGCCTTGGCCTGTTCTGATAAACTCCCCATATCTTTTACTAGATAATAAAGCAGGCGCGCTTTCGGGGATTTTTCCGCTTAGGTACATTTTATGATTTCGGTTATCCTCAAATCCACTTTGAATTCCGTCATAAAAACTAAACCACTGGTCCTTTAGATAATCTCTGAAAGGCGCAAGGTGCGTTTCTATCCAGTTGGGTATAGCTATGTAATTGCGGGTTTCTTAAATCGGCGCCAACAAGCAATACCTTTTTACCCAAACTGGCATAAGCCAAGGACAAATTAGTAGCCAAAAGTGTTTTACCTTCCTTTTTTAGCGAAGTAACATAAATAACTTTTCCAGATTGGAGGTAGAATTCCAATTAAGTAATCCGTGTTTGTACTCAGTATTCTAAATGCCTCTGCCAACGCTGAGCCTTCTGGAACACTATTAAAACTCTTTTGTGTACCAAAAAGAGGTATTTCGATTAAGGTAGGGATTTGGCATTAGTTGCTCAAATTGGTGAATATTATGGAAGTTTCGTGTCAAAAGAACTACGTAGCAAAATAACTGTAAACGGTAGCATAAGACCTAAAATCAAGGAAAATGGATAAATAATGGTATTTTGAGGTCATAAAGGATTGAAACTGGTTAAGGACGATCAATAACCTTTACCGAAGATGATGTATATTTATAATCCAAGAAAATTCTCCCTCTTTTTTAAGAGTAACAGATAAACATCTTTAATGCTTGTTGGCGTTCAATAGACCTTAGTACCCTCTCCTTTTCTGGAAGTTCTGAGTAAAAGGTCTGTCTTGTTTTTTTCCTGATCCAATTGTCTTTTTGAAATCGCTAGTTGGGACTTATACACTTTAACAGTCTCTAGTATATTTTTCTTACCAAACTCTAAACGCTCGGACAAATTCTTAACGCTGGGATGATCTTCTTTTACAGAAACAGCCAATTTTTGTCTTTCCGTTCTTTCTGCCATTTCGTTGTACTTCTCTACCATAGTATTCAATGCGTTATTGGACAGACCAATATCTGCGGGCAAGAGATTGTAATCGGCCTCATTGGCCACAGTACTATTTAAAAGATTCATTAAAGATATTTGTGTTTCCAACCTAAGCAACTTCGTAATCGGTTACAGATTTTCTTTGAAGGTTGGCACTGGCATCGGTTTGAATATAAAGAGAGGTCCTCCACTATTTTAAAATCCTTTTTCACAGCTTCTATGGAGTCTAATTCCTCGGAAAGCGTATTGAACCTTTGGTTGATAATTTCTAAAGTTCTTCTAGCAACCAACCGTTTGTCCTCTACGCCGTCGTTCTCAAAACTGCTAACAATCGCGTTCAAAATAGATTCCGATAAAGGCTTGGATTGGCCTTTTAAGGTAAGGGTAGATACTTCGCTCTGTTTCTCGGAAGTAGAAATTTTAAGCTCTTCCGATAGTTCCATGGAAGCAAATTTTTCCGATTTTAAAATCACTTTATATTTTTTATCCCTGAGCAAGGAAACATCCGTGTTTTCAACTAGGGAAATTCCAAAAGGAAGTATATTTTTTAATGACGAACTGCTTACCTCATAAGGTACTACATATTTTTTACCGGTTTCATCTTTAATATGATACCCGGCAGTACCCATAAGAATTTCAAAGGCCATTGGCTTTTCTAAATTATCCTCGTCAACGTTTTTAAGAAGTACAAAAGGGGCTTTGATCACTTGATGATAACTAAAATTCTTGTATGCATAATAAGTAATGTCCAAGCCTAACTCACGAACAACTTGGCTGAGCAAGCGATTCGATTTCAATACTTCTCAGACTGTTTTCCAGGTTGAGTGCTAAATTTTGGCTTACAGAAACTGCGTCCTTTGGAATAACCTTAGTCTCTAGACTGTTATTAAGTATTTTAATCTTTGCCTCAGAAGTATAGGTCTTCGGCGCGTATTGTTCATATAAAAAACCTATGACCAAGAACACGGCACAACTAGCAACAAACCAAGGCCAGTATTTAACATATTTTAAAATTAATTCCTTCAAAGCAACAGGTTTATCCTCCTCTTCCTTGAAAATCTAAAATATAGGGTGTTTGCTTCATTCAATTTAAAATCAAAGTTCTACTGCTACATAATTGTGAACCGTTATAGGATAAGCGGCACTATACCCCAGAAGTTGAACTAAATACACAAGTTTGGTTTGCTTTTGGATAGCTCCACTATACCTTAGGAGACCATAACAAGTAAAACTAAGCGTAAATAGAGTAGTAAATTTTATAATTCGTTCAATCCTAATATTTTATCGACAATGCGTGTGGCAGTGTGGCCGTCCCACAAATAAGGTGTTTTACCCTTTTTCCATGAACCGGAAAACAACTTTTCCATGGCTGGCTTTATAGCCTTTGAATCGGTCCCCAACAGCTCATTGGTTCCTTCTGTTATCGTTTCTGGCCGCTCCGTATTATTGCGCAAGGTCATACAAGGAATTCCCATTACGGTTGTTTCTTCTGTTATGCCTCCAGAATCTGTAATTACTGCCTTTGATTTTTACTCAAGATAATTAAATTCCAAGTATCCCAAGGATCTATCATGTGCAATCTTTTATGATCGATATTCAAAGTCTGTAATATTTTGGCCGTTCTTGGGTGAACAGGAAAAACTAGCGGTAAATTGGCGGAGTGTGCAATAATCTCGTCCAATAAGGATTTTAATTGGGTTTGCTCATCAACGTTCGCAGGTCGGTGCAGTGTCATAACAATATATTCCCTTTCCTTTAACCGTAAGGTATCCCAAATGTCCGGTTTCTTAAAATGAGGTCGCTGTTTTAATAGTGTATCGATCATGGTGTTCCCAACATAAAAAATACGTGACTCTTCCACTCCACTATTCCTAAGATTGGTGTTTGCTACCTCTGATGTAGTAAAAAAGTAATTGGTAATAGCGTCTGTAACCAGTCTGTTAATTTCTTCTGGCATCGTCCAATCGTTGGATTGAATGCCTCCCTCTACATGGGCAACTTTGGTGTGTAGTTTCTGCGCTGTAATAGCACAGGCCATAGTGGAGGTAACATCGCCCACTACCAATACAAGGTCTGCCGGGTTTTCTATAAGTTCCTTTCAAACCGAACCATAATATTGGCCGTCTGTTCTGCTTGACTTCCACCACCTGCCTCCAGATTGGCATGTGGCTGGGGAATTTCCAATTGCTCAAAAAAGTTGCCGGACATTTTGTTATCATAATGTTGACCGGTATGCACTAATCTATACGAAATGTCTTCACCCGACCCCTGTGCTGCTTTAATAGCGTGTATAATTGGGGCTATTTTCATGAAGTTGGGCCGTGCGCCGGCTATCATCGTTATGTTTTTCATTATGTTTGATTTCGTTGAGATTTACAGTTTGGGCAATTGACCAATCTACGTTATTTACCGCATTATTTAAGTCGATAAAATGGAAATCCTTGAGCCATTGCTCTAGTTTTGGTTTGCATGATTCAAACCACATATGATTTGAATTTTCTTGTCTGCGACAACTCCTCTATTACGGGTTGCCCATAGTCAAAATCCCTTGGGTGAAAATAGGACATTACGTAATCGGCCTTTTGGGTGCAGCTTTTTATTATCCGATAGGGAAGTATTCTGAAATAACGACCTCCCGAAAAAATAAAAGGCTTTCCTAAATAAAATGTGTGTTAATTGGAAATTCCATTAATTTCGCACCATTATATTCCAGCAAGGAAGGTTCTGCTACCTTGTAAGCGGGAAATCCGCCATGTGACCTACTGGCTGGGAATACTGAAGAATCAACGGTAATTTAAAGCCCGTAAAGCACCTCCAAAAGCCCATTTATTCTTTTCCATGATAGAAAAGCCTGGTGCCCTAAAAAAAGTAACCTTCTTACCTCTACATCCTCTATGGTCTTTATGGATTTCTCAACATCCCTGAAAAAAGTATTGCGATCCTGTTCATATACAAGCTGATGTAAATGTGTATGACTTCCTATTTCATAGCCCCGATCCGAAATCTCGCGTATCACCTCTGGAAACTTTTGTGCCATCCAGCCAACCACAAAAAAGGTGGCACCTACATTGGACTTTTCTAATATATTATAAATAACCTCCATGTTTTTATGAATACGAGGCTCAAAACCAGACCACTGTACCTCGGTTTTGGTCGATGTGTTGTCTAGGAGATGAAACCATTCCTCAATATCAAATGTTAATACTTTCATTTGTTGAATTGTTTAGGAGATTAATACAGGTACTTTGAAATCCTGTGACCCAAATACACGGAGGTAGCCAAAGGCTGGTATTTCCAAATTTTGGTCAAAAAGGAAAGTTCCTTAATCGAAGTGCCAACCGCTTCGGAATAATTGTAAAAAATAGGCAGTTCTAAAGGATTCCATTGCTTTTTAAACATATGGTTGCTACTACCAATAGTAGATCTTCCAAAAGAAAAATAACTGTATTTTTTAGCGACAGAAGTTTTAAGGATTTCCCAAAACATTAAGGTATGTATGTTGTAAGCATCAAAATCGCTGTCGGTTGCGGACCAACACACTTCGTTAAAATTCAAATAGGATAGTGAAAACCCGGCCGCTACAGCTTTCTCGTTGGAATAAACCACTGTAATTTGGGCCTCACCGTGCGCATAATCTTCCAGTAAATTTTTGAAAAATGTTTTTCCAATTGGCGGAGATCCAAATTTCAACATCTTATAGGAATACAAATCGTAATATTCATTCAAAAGTTCTAATCCTCCATGACAAATACGAAAGTTGTTCTTTTCTGCTTTCCTAATTTTTGTTCGTAATTTGGATTTGAAAGACTTTAACTGATGTTCTTCGGACTGTTGTACATCTAGAATACAGCTTACTTTTTTATCAAAGAAATGTTCCGACAACTTGGAAAAGCTTCGTATTTCAAACTTTTTATTCCCTAACATAGATTTTAAAGAAATAGTTCTTACCCCTTCTTTTGAAAAAACTGGGCCACCGTAAGAAAAATGAGGCATAGAAATCACTTTGTTTTTAAAAGTGGTGGTTGGCATAACACCAATCATCTTGTCCCCTTCCATAAAGGAGAAATTTTGATAGGTGTAGCCAAATGTTTTTTTCAAAATAGGTCCTAGGGAGGGGTTATGGCCGATTGTAATCATTTGATGCTCTTTCTCCCCTTCTAAAAAACTGTTCCAAGCATGGCTGTCCGTAACCCTTTCAATTTTCATCATATCGTTCTATTTTCTATCTACTAAAGAGAGCTATCTTAAAAAAGTTTCTCTTTAAAAAGTTATTTCAAAATATGCTGTTCTTTTACTTCACTATAATTGGAATCTCTATTTTTTTGAACACCCCTTCATATCTCCTTTCAAAAAAATCAATACACATATTTCGAAATAAGGTTCCCAAAAAATATAGAGGTACGCAAGGGCTGAAGTTTCCATATTTTAGTTAAAAAAGTAAGCTCTTTTAAAGGTTTCCCTATGGGTTCGGAATAATTATAGAATATGGGAATCTCCATGGGTTGCCACTGTTTTTTATAATGGTGGTTACTTGAATCTTTAGTGGAACGCCCCATTGAGAAATAGGTGTATTCTCTTCTAATGGAATCTATCATAATATTCCAGTACAGGAACGAGTTCACGTTATATTTATCGTAATCCCTATCTGTACTTACCCAGCACAGCTCGTTAAAACCTAAGTAACATAAGGTAAAACCTGCCGCAACCACTTTGTGCACATCGTAGATTGCGGATATCTGAACTTGCCCAAATTCATAATCCGTAAGTAAGTTTTGAAAAAAAGCCTTACCAATAGGCGGAGATCCCTTTTCTAACATTTTACGGGTATAAACGGAGTAGAAATCATCCAATAATCCTTGTCCTCCATGAATTACCTTAAAATCCAACTTTTCCGCTTTCCTTATTTTTCTTTTAAATCCAGATTTAAATACTGCAAATTGCTCTTCTACGGTTGGCTTTAGTTTGACTATAGAAGTAATTTTCTTGGAATATCTAAACTGAGATAGTTTGGAAAAGCTCCTCGCCTCAAATTTTTTGTTACCCAGCGTTTGGGGTAAATCGAACTGTACTTCCTGTTTCACATCCAAAACAGGTCCTCCGTAGGAAAAATGCGGCATAGATACCCATGTTTTACGAACCTTAACCTTAGGGAGCACGCCCACGATATCATCGCCCTTCTTTATCCACATATTTAGACTTTGATAACCGAATGTTTTAGCCAGTATTTTGCCTAAACACGGATTATGGGCAATAGTAATGAGTTGCTCCTCTTTTTGCTTTTCCAAAAAGAGGTTCCATTTACTGTTTTCCATGCATTTGGTGAGCTCTATCATAATCTATTGAACACTATCCTTATAAAATATGGCATTACCCGTATATCGCCCATAACCCGTTTTTTGGGTTCGTTCAGGGTTCTATATATCCCCTCTAAATTGTTCTTGATCCACCAGTTGGGCGCACGTTTAACGTTACCGGTATACACATCAAAACTTCCTCCCAAACCTTGATAAACAGCTGGGTGTTTTTGATACATTTCTTCCATTAACAGTTCTTGCTTTGGAGAACCCATGGCCACGAAAACGATATCCGGTCTCCTCTCGGTTATGTCATCAATCAATTCAAGACGTTCCGCATCATCCTTTAAATAGCCGTTCCTAAACCCCAAAACATTGATTTCGGGAAACTCACTTTTTAATCGGGTTACCGCTCTTTGGATAACTTCTTCCTTACCGCCGACCAGGTAAAATGATTTTTGATCACCATAATGCGCTATCAGGTTTAGCCATAACTCACATCCCGGTATTTTGGCAACATTCTTATGTCCTTTTCTTTTTAATGCCCAAACGGCACCAACGCCATCTGGATAACCAACGTTTCTATTGATAATAGCGCGCGTTTGATCCGTAGCATGATATATTTTTTCTGCATTTACGGCAACCAAAATACTTTTGTGTTCTAACGCATATTCCATAAGCTCCTTTCTGGACTTTGGAACGTAGGTCTTTACGCCGTTAAGTAGTTGTGATAGCATTACTGATTACTGTTTACTTTTTTCATTCGATTCAAACCAATAATAGATACTCAATAACAAAAAAATTTGTTTTTCCCTATTGTAACCAATGCTATGCTGTTCCAAAAGTTCTACTATATAGTTGGAGTTAAAAACAGTAGCGAACGCAGATTCTTTATTTAAAAGAATATCCTTTACGGTATCCATTTCTTCCCTAAACCATCTGTTGGTGGGTGATTGAAAACCCTTTTTCTTTCTGTTGATGATACTGTCAGGTAATATGGTCTTGGCAAATTTTTTATGAATAATCTTTGCTTGCCTACTGTTCAACTTTAGTTCCAATGGGAGCGTTTCCATAAAATGTACCAGAGCGATGTCCAACATAGGGACACGACATTCCAGGGAGAAGTTCATGGTTATTTTGTCCGTATAGTTTAGAAGATCATCGGCCAAGTTCATTCTGGTATCAATGGCCATCATTTTATCGGCACCGTGTTTTCTAGAACCGCAATTCAACAAACCATAAAAATTGGTTAGTGCCTTTTTGCTTTTGATATCCTTTATAGCGATCATCTTTTGAATCTCCTCTTGTGTGAAAATCTCATAAACGGATAAGAACCGTTCGATCTCATCTGAAATACCGGCCGACTTCGCACCCCGCAAAATTTGTTCATTTTTACTTCCTATAAGTTTAACCATAGGAAGCAACACGCCACGTAAAGGAGCCAGAATCTTGGCCCGTATTAGTTCTGATCTATAGCGTGTGTAACCGCCCAATGGCTCATCTGCCCCCTGCCCTGTTAGCACCACTTTTACTTTTTTTGCCGCTAGTTCCGCCAAATAATACATGGGTATCATAGATGTGGTGGCTAAAGGTTCTTCGACTATTCTGGAGCATTCCTTTATGAGTCCCAAGAAATCTGAAAAGGATATCTTTTTTACGTAGTGTTCCAATCCTAAAATTTCAGCTGTCTCTTTGGCATCGGCTATTTCATCCTCCTCAAAATCGCCTTCAAAACCTATTGTAAAAGCCTTTAAGTTTCCTTTATACTGTTTTTTGGCCAATGCGGCAATAAGTGCGGAATCTATGCCCCCACTTAAAAGCACGCCAACCTCAACGTCTGCAAGTAATTGCCGTTCTACCGCCTCTTGTAAAGCAACACCGTAAGCGGCAACTAATTTTTCAGGTTTATCATGAACCACCTTTGGCAGTGCTGGTGTAAAAGAAGAAGTAACGCGTGCCAGTCCCTTAGTACCCAATTGTACATTAATAATATGTCCTGGCAACACCTTTTTTATTTGTGTGTACAGCGTATCGGGAGCCGGATTGTATCGCAATCGCAACAAGCTGGCCAAAGCATCCTTGTTAAGTTCAGTTGCATGCAACATGGCCTTTATAGGGCGAATCTCGGAGGAGAATACCATCCTTTTTCCATCTTCAAAATAATACAAGGGTTTAACGCCAAAAGGGTCACGTGCCAATGTGAGCGAAGCCTTATCCAAATCTAAAAATGCAATGGCGAATATTCCGTTGAAATCCTTAACTGCACTTTCTCCAAAATGAATTAAATAATTCAAAATGGTCTCCGTATCCGAATGACCTTTATAGATTATATTTTGAGGTAGTTTTCTCCTTAAATCCTGGTGATTATAAATCTCGCCATTGAATATTAAGGCATATCTTTTACAAGTAGAAATCATAGGTTGATGCCCTGCCGGAGAAAGATCTATAATAGAAAGTCGCCTTTGTCCAAACTGAATATCATGACCATTTGCGGTAAACAAATCAATACCAAAATCGTCAGGGCCGCGATGCTTAATTTGATTTAGCATAGCCTCGTCAAAAGCTTGATTAACAGACCCTAAAATACCACACATACTTTTTTTCTTATAGATTTAAGTCCAAGGACTTAAGTGAAAACCAAATTTAATTCTTTGGTTCTGCCTAGATGAATAATCCCGACAAAGCACCGTATCTATCGACTTATACACGAGTACTCTTTAGAAGTAACCAGGATATTTTTTAGTATTTTAAAAAATGTAAATAATCACCTACAAATGGTAAGGATATCTCCTGATACCGATAATCATAAAACTTTTAAAATCGACTAACTTTGGGTGCTCCTATCCTTTACGGACAGGGCATAGATGTACGGCATTACTGCCCATCTTAAGGTGTTCTTATTTCGCTTGATATTGAGAATATCAATAATGGAATAGATACTATCAGACTTCACAAATGTTTTTCTAATGGTCGTGGATAAAGATGAAACCAACTCTTGATCGTTCAATAAAATCGCTAAATGCAACAGTTCGGCATTGTCATAAAGATCAAATTTTACGATAGAAGGTTTATTACTTAGACTAAAGCGTTTGAAAAGTCCTGTTCGGGAATTATAAAAATTATCCTTAACGTAGGTATAACCTTTCTTGATAATAGTTTCACTACCGTCCAAAGTTATTACCTGACCGGTCTTAAATATGTTTTTTAGAACAAAGCAAGAGTGAAAACAATCTATAAAAGAATTCTTGTTGTAGGGCTCATACAACCATGACCCATCTTCGAGTTGTTTCCCTTTAATAAAATTATAAAGCTTTTGAATCTTACTTTCTATCAATTCTTTCTTGGCGGGTAGATGTTTTAGAAAAATTGCATAGGAAAACATACTGTAAGATACCGCATTGGTCACCAGCCTATCCCTATCAGGACCGTAAGAGGTAGCCATTGTGGCTTCGTCCTCGAACATAATCTTAATATCCTCTTCAAAAAAGTTAAAAACACTTTCAATATGGGACAGATATTTTTTATCCCCCGTCAAGGCAACATATTTATCCAAAGCCTCCAACACATAAGGCGTATGGGTGCTGAAGGGTGTATTCTCGTCATAATCAAGATCATCACCAGCCGCCCATTTAAAACCAAGACCCCAACACAAACCGGCATATCCTTCACAGGTGTTGGCAATCAGCCAATCTAAATGACCTTTTGCCCCTATTAAAAAATCCTTATTTTTAAGGCCCTCATAAGATGTAAGTAAGACTAAGGCTGCCATGGCCCTAACCACAGGATATTCCTGTTTTTTATAAAAAAAACGTGTTCCATTATTTAGAAAATTATCCCAAACGGTAAGTGCCGCTGCGGGTAGAATACCTACCACATTATTGGCATTATACAACCGCTTAATGCGTATTCCTAAACCTGTCATCCAAACATCATAGGGATCATAACATTCCAATGTTTCCAGTAAACAGAATTTTTCGATCAAAGCAATGTCTTGGTGCATCTTAATTAGTATTGAACATAAATTCTAGATTGAACTTCTGAAACTGATAGTGCCCAATCGATTAGAAGGCAAAAATCATTAATTTATTTTTTTAGAAGTGGCACCAACTTGCCTTCTTCAATATGGCGCACAACGTCAGATGTAGTAACAAATTCTATGTTATTGTATTGCTTGGTCAAATGGGCCAAAAACCTATCAATGTCCCCAAACACATTCTTAAAATCTTTTGTATGCGTTTCCATAACGATTAGCTTATAGTCACACTCGTTCTTCATTACCAAATTATAGGCTCTTTTAAAGGTTTTCCTTAAATACCAGTAAGGTTGCTTATTCATTTTTAGGTTGGTCTTATATGGCATTTCCAAAGAGTGTAGACTATCCCTGTTAGCCACCGGATTCATTTGCAAAATACGCTTCGGAATTCCGTAAATATCCATGTCAACATCATTTTTTTCCATGAACCCCTTAAATTTCACATAGAAAACATAGCGCACTAAATCTACCCAATTGAGATAGGTTGGTGTCATTGGAATGATGGCGATTTCCTTGTTAATACCAATACGGTTAATGTCGTCCTTACGACAATAATAAGGTGTGATTTCACTTTCCATAGTAGAGTAGTCCAAGTCCAAGGCGGAGAGCTTAAGCCCTTTTGTGGGTCCTAAAACCAACTTTACTCCGTTGTCCTTAAATTCATCGTACAGGTCATCAAAAGGTTGTAGCCCCCATGAACCTGCTTTAAAGGAATTAAAAAGGTTTTGATTTTCCGATCTGGAAATAATTTCCTGTAAGCGCTTGGAACCTTCTAAAAATAACTTTTTTTGGTCAGTAGCAGCCAATTGTCCTATATTCCACTTTTCCGTCACATGTACAATATCATTCTCTATCTTGGCATTTACCCATTGGGAGTGAAGGTGTAACTGTACTTCCATTTTATTTTCCAGTAGGTGCAAAATGGTTTGCTCTATCAAATCTGCTTGGACGGAAAAATCTTGAAAATGGGGATTCTCCTTAAGGAACAACCAATGGGCCATATCTATGTAGAAAGTGGATTTCACGTTATAGCTTCTCAACAGTTCAACGTAACGCACCACAGGAAGATACATTCGGTACATAACGTGTCCCGTGCCGTTACCGAATATCTCGGTATCGTCCTCCAGTAATACATAAACTTTTTTATCTTTCATTTTCAAACTTATATTATGCTTTCAAATTTCACTAAAGGCCGTCAAGAACGGACGTTTATATTTATACTTTCAACGTAACTGACTAACCAAGGATGCATCTCATAAAACATTTTACCTTGGGTATTATCTATATCCAAAATACTGTCCGATGCCAACAAAGCTGTAGAACGTAGTATTCTATCCGTAAGCCCCAAATAAATATCACGTTTTAATTTTTTCGGATGCAGGGAGGTAAAACAAAGTATAGCTCCTGAATCTATTTCTGGTTTTATAAGATGATTGGTAGCCACTAAATTGGCACCGAACAATTTAGAATATTCCAAGGTTGACCTTCCTTTAAAAAGCGGTAAGGCTCCCCAATGGTCGTTTATAAGTCCCTTACGGAATTGATCGATTAGACTTTGAGAAATAATAAAGCCAAGCTTATGAAAACCAATATCGTATTTCTTTGGTAATACAATATCCTTAAGTTCTTTTTTATGCTCTACATCAATCTGAAAATATGCTTTTTTACCAAAAATCAATCTATAAGCAAACGAGGTAAGTATATTATTGAGAATATGGGTTTGTATTTTATTACTAACACACCTAACATTGACCACATCTACAGCTACTCCCAATTTCCTGAGTTTTTTATAAGCGAAAATAAAATGGAACGGGCTACCGATCAAACAAATGGTATTATTAACAAAACTGTTTATCGAAACTTTTTTTAAATCGCTTTTAAGTGCAAGACATGACTTAAAATCATCCTCATAACAAAAAGAATAAAAACCACTTTCATTTATTTGGTCATTAAAGTGATGAAAAGCAACCCTACTTTTCTCCTCATCTTCCGAAACCCATAAAAATTCATTAAAAAATCGGACATCATTATTCGTTAAAAATGTATTTAGCAAATATGAAACACAGAAAGCGGGAACTGTTTCTTTAAACCTTCTAAAATGTATTTTTCGAAGAAGTTCATCATCTGTAGCTGAAGGGGTTAACCTAAAACTTCGGATTACTTCGTTCCTTACTATTGTATACTCCTCTTCCACATCAATATACTTTCTAAGCCCCAATTATACCTTTTTATGAAGAGGTTCTACTTTGTTTTCGTTCACTAGTTTTAAAAGCTCGTTGGCAGTCACAAATTCTATGTTTTCATAAGCCGTTGTAATATGATCGAAAAACTTTTCGATATCCTCAAAAGAATTCTTAAAATCTTTTGAGTGGGTCTCTATTACTATCAATTTAAAATCATGATTACTTTTGTCAACATTTTCATGGGACCTTTGGAAGGTTTTTTTCAAAAACCAAAATGGTTGTGCATTCATCTTAAGATGGGTCTTAAAAGGTCTTAACGAAGAATTAAATTTGTCCTTCCCTCGGGTAGGATCATTATAATCCGTGTTCAAAACAGTTTTGTTGAGATCCAACTCGTGGTCATATCCTTTGGTAAAGCTCTTCCATTTTAGATGCGCTATATATCTTATTAAATCTATGATGCTTAAATACGTTGGCGTCATTGGCAGCACTATAGCGCCCTTTTTATCCCCTATTTTGTTTATGTCATTTTTTTTGCAATAATATGGTTGGCAAACACTTTGCATTTGGGAATAATCAATACCTAACCTCGGAATCTTTAACCCATTAATTGGGCCCATAACCGTCTTAATGCCTAAACTTTCAAATGTGTCATAAAGTGTTTCAAAAGGTTGCATTCCCCAAGATCCCGTTCTAAAGGATGTAATAGGGTTTGATTTATTCGATTTGTTGATGATTGCCTCTAAATAGCCAACTGCATCCGTAACCAATTTATGCTGTTCCTTAGGAGCTAATTTACCTATGTTCCAAAGGTTGGTTACCTGAATTTCATTGTTCTCTAACTTGGCATTTAGCCATTGCGAATGAAGGTGCAACTGTACCTCCATATTACTATCAAGCAGGTGTAGAATAGTCTTCTCTATATAGTCAGCTTGAACCTGAAAATCTTTATGTAAAGCATTGTCCTTAAGAAAAATAAAGTGTGCCATGTCTACATAAAAAGTACCAACAAGACCGTACTTTCTTAACAGTTTCACATAACGTAAGACAGGTAGGTATTCTCGGTAAAAAACGTGTCCTTGTCCATTACCTAAGACTTCTACGTCATCCTCTAACAATACATATATTTTTTCCGCTTTAGCAGTCATTTGAAGGTTTAAAACTAATTCTATTCTTTTAAGAATTTCTATTCTTTGCAATTACAAAAAGTACTTGTGTATCTCCAATATCTTTAGAGCAAATCCTTAATGTGCCCATATAATCTTTCTGCTACCTTGTCACCCATTACGTGTTCGGCGGCGTATTGATAGTTGAACTGACCGATCTTTTGCGTCCCTTTTGGGTTTGAAACTAATAGTCGTAACTTTTCTTCTAGTTCACTTGCATCTCTAAGCCCAACAAAATAGCCCATTTTACCATCTTGAAAAAAATCCTTTAAACCTGCTGATCTAGTTGTAATAACTGGAATACCAAAAGCCATCGCCTCTAAAACAGATACGGGTAAGCCCTCGCCATAACTGGTTGGTAAGCAATAAATATCGGTTTTTTTAAAAAGGTTTATTTTATCTTCCCCAATAATATGACCGGTCATTACTAGACCCTCATCCGCTTTGGTCTGATGTTTTAGATTTTCGAATTCAGGGCCGTCTCCCGCAATTGTCAATTCAATGTTTTTAAAGTCCTTTTTAAGGTTTCTAAAAGCCTCTAGTGTTTCGTAAACACCCTTTTCCCTTATTAGCCTAGATAGGAAGAGTATGTTCACATTGCCAACCTTCTTTCTGTTTTGGTCAAAATTGAAATTTCTCAAAAGTTCTTTATTTACCGTTGTAGTTTCAATAATAATCTGACCACTAAAGCCCCATTGCACCAATTTTTTTTTAAAATCCGTACAGAGGACGATAATTTTACTTGCCTTACCAAACGTACGAAGGAAAAAACCAGCATACCACCTATCTACAAAGGTTTCAAAGGCCATGTCCCATCCATGAAAAAAGACAACAAAAGGTATTTTTTTTCTAATGAGTTTTTTTGCGAACAAAGCGTCCCTAAAAAAACTCTTAAACCCTAAGGAAGGATTTAGAATTACCAAATCTATATTGGAGCTGATTTGCTTGTTAAAATTCCGTTGGTCGTCGATGGCACGGAATATATTTTTACCATACCCACCCACTTCAACAATCCTTAAGTCAATTTCACTATTGTCCTTCAAATGAGGAAACAAGGCTTGCCAAAAAAATATGACGCCACCTGGAGACGATAGGTTTGGAATGGTAACTAGAAGATTCTTTTTCATTAAAAAATATTTATCCTGTTTATGTTTTGAATCAACTTGTGAGCCTTTGTTTACTTTTTAGATATATTTTCTGTTCCAAGTGTATTTTCAGGAATACCAAGACCATAAAAACATCTAGCTCAAACCACATTCCGCCTTGGGTCAACATCAGGGAAACATATAAAAAGAAAATTGCAATGGCCAAATTAAAGGACGGAGTTCCTCTTCGTTTCCATATAAATTTGAACAATGAAACCAAAAATCCAATAAAGAAAAACACCCCAAGTAGCCCATTTTGTCCCAATTGGGTAAATATTTCGTTATGCGCATAGACGCGGATCCCAACGACATCATTAATTTTGTCTAACAAGGCTTCAAAGCCAAAACCAAAAAATTGCTCAAAAACATTTCCGTTAAACCACATATCAAAGGAGGCCTCCCAAAACAAAAGTCTCCCGGAGCCAGCAGCGGTTTGCTTACCATTACGTATGTCAAAAATCCTATTATAAAAAGATTCGCTCGTTTCCAACAAATAAAAGAATCCCAAAATCAAGACAGAAATAACCAAACTTGCGGTTACTATTTGTTTTATAGAAAACTTTTTTGGCATGTATATGAGTACAAGCCCAACAAAAAACATGGCATAACCAGTTCTAATAAACGTAAAGTAAATAAGGTAGACCCCAAATAAAAACAATGCATAATTCAATATTTTAAATTGTATTATACTTGATTTTTTTTTTAGAAACGCAAGTAAAATTAAAACGGCGGTGGTAGTGGTTATTGCTGCTCCGTGTGTGTTTTGGAACATTCCGGCATAACTGTCAAAATCGGAATACAAAATGGCATCCTTAGCTTTCGTTTGGATTAGACCTAGGACAAATGGAAGTCCGGATAGGATAATAAACTGTGCAAAACCAAGTAATATTTTGTCAAGGGTTTTTGGATCCTTAATTTTAATCGAGGCAAACTCGAACATTAAGGGAAACATCATGTACCTTAAAAAATCGGTAATACCGGCGATGTAACTAACCGAAAAACCACTTGTTACAAGATTCTTTGCAGCTCTTGCATAAGACCATTTTATAAAACCAGGCTTCTCCTTATTTCTAATGATTATCACCTGCCAGAAAAGGAAAAGAAATAAAGGTATTTTCCAAAGTTGAGAAAATGTGGTAGGCCCAACCGGCACCGGTCCTAAGTAAATTAGGAAAAATATGATGAGATACGGTAATACGGTTTTTATAATTCTCATGAATTAGGGGTCGTCAAGGTAACTGTAACATTACTTTTTACTTATATGGTTTTTTAGGAGTTCTTTTAACTGCATTCGTTTATCCAATTCCTTAAACGAATACCATGTAGACAATAGTATAACTGGGATTCCCGCTACAAATGACCAAGGGGTAGACAAAAATGAGATGATCGCAAAACAAATCAGTACTAATCCAAACTGTATAATAAACAACTTCAAGAATCCTTTGTCAAAGGTAAACTCATACATTGTTTTGGCAATAAGGCAGACTTGTCCAATATAAAGTAGGTAGGAAACGAAGAAGGAAATACCTAGCCCCGAAAGTCCCCAAAAAGAATAGCCCACTAGATCAAAAACCGAATAAATATAGGTTGGAGACCAATTCGCTCCAAAAAAACAATTTACTCTTTCCTTTAGCAATAAAAACAAAACCTATTACCCATGCCGGTACCTTAAAGAACATACCCAAAAAAGCCCAATAAATCATTACCTTTATCGCAACAAACTCGCTGGAATACAAGATTATGATTATCCAATCCATAAATATAAAAAACACCGCCAACACCGGAGCTAAAATAAGTAAGGCTATTTCTGTTTGTTGATTTACGAGGTCATTGGATTTTGAATTATTACCAGCGGCGGCAGAAAGCCTAGGGAAGTAATCCTTTTCCATTGCAGCAAAAATAAGGCCTACGTATGTAAATATTAATGCGATACCGGCATTATAAAGACCCACTTGAACTACACCACCAATATTA
>CAVONX010000027.1:0-18259 GCA_963697395.1 uncultured Flavobacteriaceae bacterium | reverse complement strand
TGTGGGGTTGAACAAAAAAAATATCTGCACAACAAGTCCAACGAATTATCCAAAGGGGGGGGAAACCGGTTGAATATAGTTTAATTCAATTCTCCTTTAAATTAACAATTAGTTAACGAAGTAGGTGTCGTGTATAGGGTCTTTTTCGACATACGGTCTATATAATAGGATGTATAGCACATTCTAAACACAATAAAAATGTGAAGTGTACCTAAACAAGCGATTATCATAGTTAACAGATTGGAGATGATAAGGGTGTTTAAACTTACTCAGCAGTTGTAGCTAAAAACTACTTAAAAAATTGGAAGAGGACGATGATGTCCAGAACGTATACCATAGCATGGAGGAGTAAAGAACGAACACAATTATTATAAAAAAAGGCACTCAGTTGAGTGGCTTTTCTTTTTATGAAGTTACGTGGTTAGGTGGTGACCATATACTTCTTAACAATCCCCGTTTATTTCCTGAGGACCTTCAAGGTCTCATTGCCGAAGACGGAGTTCATTTTTATGAAATACATGCCCTCGGACAGCTCGCCAGAGTCCAGGTGAACCACGTTGTCTCCCTGCCTTAAGCTGTGACGGCCAAAATCCCGTACCTTTTGCCCTATACCGTTGTACAAGGACAGGCTGCCGCTCATCTTCATCGAGGAGACGATATCCAGGTTCAGGCTCTCCCCAAAGGGGACCGGGTAAGCGCTCAACGTTATATTGGTGGCCGCGCTCTTCTGCGGTAGCCCCGTGTCCTGGCCCAAGGGGCACACATTGGTCCGTGCCATTTAGTATGCCGTATCATTGCTCTGCTTCGGTCGAAGGGTAAGCTAGCGGTCCACCAAAAAAACCAGCTAAAGGGATTATCGTCTTATTTTTTTGGGATGTAGCATCAATAGTTTTTTGACTTCGGTTAAACTTTAAGAAATGATGATAATCATACACTAAAAATACTATAAAGCACGTTAATTTTACAATGGGGAAACAAGGTGCAAAAAATAACACCCAAACTTTTAAAAACAGCTAAAAATCAAGAAGGTCAAGCCCGTCTACCACTTTTTCAACCCCAACCAAAGCCATGAAACTACTTTCCTTAATGCTTATTATTTTAAATTTATCCTGTGGGGATGTTCTAGTAAAAGAGACCCCATCAAAAAAGGCTCCTCATGAAAATGGGCTAGGCCAAAACACAACCCAAGCTACTGTAAAAATACAGAAAAAGACGTCCATACTCTTCAAATCTGGGTTTGAGGGCCTAACCATAAGTCCACAAAAGTATGATTATCAATACATTACTGGTAAAGATGAACTAACGGGATATTCTTGGCCCATATATATTTTAGGTTCGGACTTTAGCGGTATACACCGAATAAATGATGATAATGGCAAGGCCATTACCAACCGTTTGGAAAAAATAAAAGGTCCCCATGGAAATACAACAACTGCGCTTTACCAAGAAGTAACCTATGATGTTAAGGTGACCCAAACGCCCTATCAAATCAACAACATAAAGCAAAATCCAAAAGAGCTATACATACGTTATTGGATGAAGACAGATACACTCTCTCTTCTGGGAAAGGATCAATGGCGGGCCATTTGGGAGTACAAAACAAAACAATATGCCGAGAACCGAGGGTTTCGAATGATTGCCTTTATGGCAAAAGACATACATGGCAGGCCTTTTTGGTCATTTCAAGGCGATAAGAACCCCCAAGAACCGATATGGCAGGTGGAAAATTACGACATGCCCCTGATTCGAGGGGAATGGTTCAAGGTTGAATTCTATTTAAAATGGAGCGAAGGACCCGATGGTTACGCCTCCATGAAAGTAAATGGAAAATTGATCGGGGAACACTTTGGTGCCACGACACATAATGAAGACCCAATGGATTTTATAATGCTCACCCAAGTTTATGGAAACTCGCACCCCATGTACCAATGGGTAGACGATATTGAGATCTGGGATGACCTGCCTCAATAAGCCCTTTAGGGTTCCACCCTTGGTTTAATCGCTTCATACGAATAGGGACCGTCAAAAATCGACTATCCACTAATTGGTTTTAGGTAAGTTATTTAAAAAGTCCTAAGATTAATTTAAGTGCCCGTCAACATTCTTTTTACAACCTTGGGGGGTTTCATTATCTTTATGAAAAATTACTTGTGATGCCCTATTCATTACACCATGCTTTTATTGTTTACGGCAAAAAAATGGTTCTGTTCCTTCTTATATTAATTGTATTTTTTTTCGGTTGCGATGATCGGAATGACCCAGAACCAAAGCCTTCTCCAGAGTCCCAACTCTTATTTCGTTCTGGTTTTGAGGGTAACAGCTATATCGATGAAATCAAGAACAATTATCAAGTGATCATGGGAACCGATACCGAGAGTGGGTTTCGTTGGCCCATAAGCATATTGGGCTCGGATTTTAGTGGTATCCATAGAATAGATGATGACGATGGGGAGGCCATAGACAATTACATTGAAACGGTAATCGGGCCAGAGGGCAATGAGACTTCCGCTCTTTTTCAACGGGTAAACTATGATGTCAAGGCTACCCAAACGCCCTATCAA
This sequence comes from uncultured Flavobacteriaceae bacterium, assembly GCA_963697395.1. Classification (GTDB taxonomy): domain Bacteria; phylum Bacteroidota; class Bacteroidia; order Flavobacteriales; family Flavobacteriaceae; genus Maribacter. Next base: position 15,698 of record CAVONX010000027.1, on the reverse strand, counting down.
ATCAACAACATAAAGCAAAATCCAAAAGAGCTATACATACGTTATTGGATGAAGACAGATACACTCTCTCTTCCGGGAAAGGATCAATGGCGGGCCATTTGGGAGTACAAAACAAAACAATATGCCGAGAACCGAGGGTTTCGAATGATTGCCTTTATGGCAAAAGACATACATGGCAGGCCTTTTTGGTCATTTCAAGGCGATAAGAACCCCCAAGAACCGATATGGCAGGTGGAAAATTACGACATGCCCCTGATTCGAGGGGAATGGTTCAAGGTTGAATTCTATTTAAAATGGAGTGAAGGACCCGATGGTTACGCCTCCATGAAAGTAAATGGAAAATTGATCGGGGAACACTTTGGTGCCACGACACATAATGAAGACCCAATGGATTTTATAATGCTCACCCAAGTTTATGGAAACTCGCACCCCATGTACCAATGGGTAGACGATATTGAGATCTGGAGTGGCATACCCGAGTAAACAGATTTCCATATTCAACCTTTTAATGAATTTTTATAGGCCGCATCAAAAACAAAACCGCTTACCTCTTGATGCAAATGATGCATTGCTATTAAGTTTTTATCAAAAGTTGGATAGTATACCATGCTGACTTCTTCCGCATACTCATTCAAGGTTAATTTTGTTATCCTGTTTATATTCAGCGCCCTACCATAAATACCGTCGGCGTTTCTTTGTGAAGGTCTGTATAAAGCTCCATTCTTTTTGAATAGCGCACCACCGTTTCTTGCAACACGGGCATCTATGAGTACAGGGTTTTGGGAGTGGGCCAACATATTATCCAGTTTTAAGGAATCAACCTTGTAGATATAAAGCTCACTATTCATAGGCGATGATTTGTCCATTTGTTTATTAATGAACAACCATCTTTGATTTTCTTCATCGGTATAGAATACAGGGTCAGCTACCATTTCACCTTCAAAGGCCGTGGCATATAATTCCCACGATGTAGGGAAGTTGCTGGCCTTATAAATCTCTAACCTTTTATTTTCTGAGGTTTCTGGCATTAAATAGATTTCCCCTTCTTCCTCGAAAATAAAAGGAAAAGAAAGATGATACTCTTTTAACATAACATCTTCCACATGAACCAACGCTCCGTTCTTTATTTGGCCGCAGGATATTTTTCCTCTTTTTGTCCGATAGGAATAGTTTTCAAAAAAAACGTAATCCTCTCCCTGGTAGTGAAATAAAAAGGGGTCTGCCCAAAATTCATCCTTGGGCATTGGAACCGGTTTGAGGGTTTTTAAATTGCAACTTTCAAAATCACCCTCGCCCAAAAAAAGGGACCATTTTTCTGGCCTTATGCCCAAGAATTTATTTCCAACTTTTTCCCAAATCTTAAGCGCAAGACTTGTGTAAAATTTGAGAACATATTTTATAATACTTGGCCCCTTGGCGATCGTTGATGTCGGCGCTTTAAAGTTAGCCGTACCACTACTATTTTGCCTCCCTAAATACCATTGGTTCAATTCCTTCAAAACCATGGATACTGCGCCTTCCTCTACAATTTTTTGGGTTTCCGTCATAGACCAGCCCCTATTAAAATAGGATTCAGAAATCAACTTACAATTGTCAACATCCCCATTTTCAATCTTACACAAGAAAGCCCCTATGCCTTGCCTAGACTCCACTACTTCCCAAAACCCTGGAAAACTTCTTTTATCTTCCTTGAAATCCCCAAAAAATATGCTCCAGACATTACCTGGTGAAATGTCTTCCATAACCTCATTGTCCAAGTTGATGGATAAGTTTATAACAACATCTAAAATTGGCAAATTCGCCTTGCGCTTGGTTAAAGTAGACCACTGGATTATAGAGCAATTCCTATATTCCGTTTTTAGGAGTTTGTGAATATCAAATCTTTCATTATCAATAGCCAAAAGTTTTTTCTCCAAAACTTGTTGAAGTTTCAAAATCATGTTGGCAAAAGAAAACTGCGATGGTCTTTTTGATCTTTCTATTATTGAAGGTTTTTTATCGTCAAGGAGTAGCGTCAGCTTAAATCTTTTATCATTTAGCACTTCTCGAACAATACGATGCTGCCAATGAAATATTTGGCCATTGCCACTAAATAATATTCCTATTTTTTTTACCAAAGAATAGTCTTAAAAAGATGATTAAGATGGAAAGTGGTATCCCTTCAACATAGTCCTATTACAAAAATATCAAGGAAATTGCAATGAGTTTACCAAATAACCTTTTGAATATATCGACTAGCTTCTAATTTTTTATTGGGTATTTCTTTTTCAAGAGTGAACGAATAGTAGCCGGGAATTTCTTTAAAATGTTCAATAGTTGCTTTTTCCAACTTTTTTCAACGGCTTTGTCCTCAAAATCATAGCCATATTTATAGCCATAGTTGTATTTATAACCATTCAAGTTGCCCACAGCATTAACCACATAGGCCATATTCTTCAACATCTGTTTTCTATTTAATTCCTTAGAATGCTGTAAAAGGTTTCTATCCGTAAAACCAGAACGAACCACGAATAGTGTAATATCCGCATAGTTAGAGATCAATAAAGTATCTGTTACCAAAATGGTAGGGGCGGTATCTACAACAACATAATCATAATTCTTTTTGGCTTCGTCCAAGAACTCGCTAAATCTTTTGCTTGATAACAAAACAGGAGCATTCTCAGGAATAATACCACTTAGATAAACGTGATGATTAGGGTTTTTCTTAAAACCCAATTGAATACCGGACTTAAAATCAAAGGATGGGTTTTTCAAATAATCCGAAAGGCCCGGAGCGTTCCTATCCAGATTCAAGTAACTATGGAGCTGAGGGTTCCTTAAGTCAGCCCCAACCAATAAAACGCGTTTGCCTACACTGGAGAATGCCAGTGATAAATTTAAGGCTGTCATGGTCTTCCCCTCCCCCTTCACGGAGGAAGTTATGTAAACAACCTTGGTTTCATCCCTTTTTGGAATAAGGTAATCCGTATTTGTTCCTAAAATCCGGAATGATTCGACCAAAACAGACCCTTCCTTGAAATCTTCGATAATATTTTCCCTGTCAAAAAGAGGGATTTCAATTAATACGGGTGTTTTAGGATCAATTTCCTCAATTTCATTACGTCCATTAACGGTATTGTTTATCGCAGATTTTAGGTATATAAAACCAAGGGGGAAAATAAACCCTAATAGTAGGGACAAAGGATAAACTATTACCTTTTTGGGCCATAGTGGTTTGATATCACTAACACCATAATCTATGACCCTTACCGATGTAGTTGCAGTGGCATAATCTATAGCTGTTTCCTCTCGCTTGCGCAATAGCAACATATATAGGTCTTCCTTAATATTTTGTTGTCTATCTATTGATCTTAAAATTCGCTCTTTCTCCGGCAATTGGGCAAAAGCGGATTCGGATCTATATTTTTCCGCGTTATAGGTTTTTAATAACGTTCTCATTTGTGATTCGTAAACCCTAAGAGTTTCTAAAATATTCTCCTTCTCATAATCCAATCTTTCTGATAAACTTTTTAGCATGGGATGGTCATTGCCTGCGGAAAGAATTAGCTTTTGTCTCTCCCTGGCAAGTACGTTATAATTTTCGGCCATTACACTAAGGGTTTGATTGGTAAGGCCAATATCCGAGGCCAATAAACTATAGGGTTCTTCTCCGTTCAACGATTTTTTCAGGATATCAATAGAAGAGATCTGTGTCGTCAATCTAAGGACTTCGCTTTCATTGTTTGCTCTTTTGCTAAGGCTAACACCTGCATCTGCTTGTATATTGGAAAGATCTTCTAACTGCTTATAATCTTCTTTCCCGAGTTCAATAGAGTCAAGTTCTCCCGATAATTCCATGAACCTTTTATCTATCTGTGATAATACGCGTTGGGCATCCATTCTGTTTTCCTCCACATTATAGGAACCAAAGTTGTTGATTATTGAATTCAAAATTGCCTCCGTTCTTGCTCTATTTGCGCCTTTTAAAGATAGGCTAAGCACATCGCCCTGTTTTTCAGAAGTCCCAATTTTTAATTTTTCTGAAAGCAACAAAGTTGCGTGTCCCTTTGACATTAATACAATCTTGTACTTATCATCTTTAAAATCATTTACATGATCAATATCATCCAATGAAATATTAAAAGGGAGCTTAACATCTCTGTTAACCCAATTTCCATAAGGTATAGAATAAGTATTTCCGTCCTTATCGGTTATCTTAAAACCGGAAGAGCTCATGACGATTTCATAAGTCAATGGTTTTTCTATTTCCTCGTCATCAATTGTCTTTTCAATAACAAATGGCGAATCCAAAACTGGAACATAATTAAGTTTGTTTTGCTTGGAACACACAACATCCAACTTTAATTCTTCTACTACTTCCGCCAATAACCTAAAAGATTTGAGTACCTGAACCTGGTTCTCAAGGTTCAAGTTGACATTGGGATTAGAGGAAACCTTATCATTATTTACGATTTTTGGCTCCTTGTCATCGTCGAGAATTTTAATCCTTGCAACGGTTGAATATGTCTTTGGAGCATAGTTTGCATAAAAATGACCCAACAAAACAAATAGGGTACAACTTACCAAGAACCATGGCCAGTAGCGAGTATATTTTGAGATGATATCCTTAATGGCTATAGGATTATCCTCTTCCTTAAAATCTAATATATACGGTTTTTCGCTCATTTTATTTATTTGTATTTGTACCATACCCTATGGTAACTGTCAAAAAATGGGTTTGCCATACACTCTACGAATTGGGAAAGACCGGCAAAGCATCCCAAGGACGGTTACATCAACAGTACAAAACTGCTTTACGGCCCTAACTAGCGAAGCTATGGAATAAAATTTCCTTTGACATTCATATTTCGTTCAAGCTTAATATTTTGTCGATGATGCGGGTGGCCGTCTTTCCGTCCCAAAGGTGTGGTATGCTCCCTGTCTTCCATCTCCCGGACAGTAGTTTGTCCATAGCGGGTTGTATGGCCTTGGGGTCGGTTCCCAAAAGTTCGTTGGTACCTTCCGAAATAGTCTCTGGACGTTCTGTATTATCCCTCAAGGTCATACACGGAATACCCATAACCGTAGTTTCTTCAGTGATGCCCCCTGAATCTGTTATGACCGCTTTGGAATGTTCAACCAAATAGTTGAACTCCAAATAGCTCATGGGTTCAATGAGGTGTAGCCTTGGATCGCTTACGTTAAGATGCTGTAGAATCTTTGCTGTTCTTGGGTGTACTGGAAATACCAATTGTAAGGCTGCGGAATGGGCAATGATTTCGTCCATTAGCGACTTTAAATTGGCTTCCTCGTCCACATTCGCAGGGCGGTGCAGCGTCATTACCATATATTCCTTTTCCTTAAGCCCGAGGCTGTCCCAAACCTTTGGTTTACGAAAACGTGGGCGTTGCTTTAACAAAGTGTCTATCATGGTATTGCCCACAAAAAAAATTTGTTCCTCCTTAACCCCGCTCTTTCTAAGATTCTTATTGGCAAGCTCTGAGGTGGTAAAAAAATAGTTGGTTATTGCGTCTGTCAATAACCTATTTATTTCTTCGGGCATCGTCCAATCATGAGACCTTATACCTGCCTCTACATGCGCTACCTTGGTATGGAGCTTTTGGGCCACTATGGCGCAGGCCATAGTAGAGGTAACATCGCCCACCACCAATACCAAATTGGCCGGATGCTGCATGAGGTCCTGTTCAAAACCTACCATGATGGCCGCTGTTTGTTGGGCCTGTGTGCCCCCACCAGCACCCAGGTTTACATCTGGGGCAGGTATCTGTAACTGCTCAAAAAAACTACCGGACATCTTTTCATCATAATGTTGGCCCGTATGCACCAACCTGTAGGCTATTTCTTCTCCCTTATCCCGTGCTTTTTGTATTGCATGTATAATGGGCGCTATTTTCATGAAATTGGGCCGCGCCCCTGCAATAATGGTTATATTTTTCATTTCCGTTTAATTAAGGTTTACGGTTTTCGTTTTGGACCAGTCAATTTGGCTTACCGCATTTTCTAGGTTTGTAAAATCAAAGTCGTTCAACCATTTTTCCAGTTTTAGCTTACAGGACTTGAGCCCCACATAAGACTTAAATTTTCTGGTGGCTGACAAACCTTCAATCATTGGCTGTCCGTAATCGAAATCCCTGGGATGAAAATAGGTCATTACATAAGGTGATTTTGATGTGAAATTTTTAATCACGCCGTAGGGTAACAATCTAAAATAACCGCCACCGGAAAAGATAAAGGGCTTCCCAAAAATGGCATGGGTGTTTATCGGAAATTCTTTTAGTTCAGCACCGTTGTATTTAAGCAAAGAGGGCAGACTGGTGCCATATTCCGGAAGGCCCCCATGGGCCCTACCAGAGGCAAATACGGAGGAATCTATAGTTATGCCCAATTCATGAAGTACCTCAAAAGCCCACTTGTTTCTTTCGGTAATGGAAAAACCAGGGGCCCGAAAGGAGCATACTTTTTGGCCGGTACAATCTTCCAAGGTTTTTATAGATCGCTCCACATCCTTTAAAAAAGTAGTTCTATCTTGTTCATAGACCAACTGGTGCAAATGGGTATGACTTCCAATCTCATATCCCTTATCCGCTATTTCCCGAACCACTTCCGGAAACTGCTCTGCTATCCAGCCCACCACAAAGAAAGTGGCCCTTACTTGGGCAGATTCTAAGATACCATGAATGGTCTCCATATTCTGGTGGATACGTGTTTCATACCTCGCCCATTCTTTTGGGGTTTTGGTTGATGCGTTGTCCAGAATATGGAACCATTCCTCTATATCAAATGTTAATATGTTCATATTGTTCATTTAGTACACATACTTCGAAATCATATGGCCAAAGAAAACAGAGGTTTTTAAAGGCTGTAATTTCCATATTTTGGTTAGATAGGTCATTTCCTTTAGTGACTTTCCCACAGGTTCTGAATAGTTAAAATATAGAGGGAGCTCCGAAGGATTCCATTGTATCTTAAATTTATGGTTGGTACTGTTCTTAGTAGACCTCCCCATGGAAAAATATGTATACTCATTTTTGATTGAATCCATAATAATATTCCAATACAAAAAAGAATTTACTCTATACCTATCGTAATCCGAATTAGTACTTGCCCAACATAATTCATTGAAATTCATGTAGGATAAGGTAAATCCGGCAGCTATAATTTTGGAACTATCATATATAGCGGTAATTACTGCTTCTCCATATTTATAATCCAATAGGAGATTTTGAAAAAATATTTTCCCCAACGGAGGTGACCCTTTGCTCAACATTTTTTTTGAGTACACATCATAAAAATCATCAAGAAGGTCAATGCTCCCTCTAACCACCTTAAAACCATGTTGCGCAGATTTTCTGATTTTTGTTCTGAAGGCCGACTTAAATTCCATTAATTGTTCTTCGGCGGTTGCTTTAAGCTCAACAATACAGGATATTTTATTTTCGTATAAATTATCTGTCCATTTATCAAAACTTCTAACTTCAAATTTGTTGTTATTCAGAACTGAGTTCAAATCCAAATTAATTTTAGCACTTGAATCCAACACAGGCCCACCGTAGGAAAAGTGGGGCATAGAAACCATTTTTTTTCCAATCTTCACTAACGGTAATACACCAATCATCACATCATTATTCTTGATAAGCATATTCTGACTTCTATAACCAAAGGTTTTCTCCAATATTGGGCCTAAGGATGGATTATGAGCTATTGTAATGAGCTGTGCACCCCTTTCTTTTTTTAAAAACTGGTTCCACAAGGCAATGTCCTCACAGTTCGTTAATGCTATCATAGTCTATTGAATAAAACTTTTAAGAAATAAGGTAATAACCGTATATCGCCCAGCACCCGTTTTTTGGGCTCGTTAAGGGTACGGTAAATCCCTTCTAGATTATTATCTATCCACCATTTCGGGGCCCGTTTTACATTTCCTGTATACACGTCGAAACTTCCGCCCAATCCTTGGTACACGGCAGGGTGTTCCTTATACATTTCCTCCATTAGAAGTTCCTGTTTAGGAGATCCCATCGCCACAAAAACCACATCAGGTCTCTTTTCTGCAATATCCTTTATAAGCGCTTGTTTTTCGTTCGCATCTTTTAGGAATCCGTTTCGAAATCCTTTTATCTCTAAGGAAGGGAACTCATCCCTCAACCTTGCAACCGTTTTCTGGATAACCGCTTCTTGCCCGCCCACTAAGTAGAAAGATTTATCATACTGAAACCTAGCAATCAAATTGAGCCAGAGTTCACATCCTGGAATTTTATCTGCCTCTTTGTAACCTTTTCTCTTCAGGGCCCACACAGCACCTATACCGTCCGCATAGCCCACGTTACGATTGATGATGGCACGGGTAGCCTCCGTAGCGTGAAAAATTTTTTCGGCGTTTACAGCCACAAGGATGCGTTTGTTCTCCATTCCGTAGTCCATCAATTCCTCCCGGGACTTGGGGACATAGGTCTTAACGCCGTTCAAAAATTCCCAAACCATATCTACTTTAATTAATCTTGTTTGATTCAAACCAATAATAGATACTGAGAAGCAGAAATATCTGTTTTTCCTTATTGTGGCCCTTGGCATGCTGCTGTAATATTTCAGCAATGCCCTTGGTGTCAAAGATGCGTCCAAACACTGAAGATGAATCCAATAATATTCCCATTACTGTCTTCATCTCTTCCCTGAACCATTTATTAGTGGGCGATTGGAAACCTTTCTTTTTTCGATTAATTATGGTTTCTGGCAAGAGGGTCTTGGCATATTCTTTATGGATGATCTTACCCTGCCTTCCATTTAGTTTTGCTTTTAAGGGCAAGGATTCCATAAAATGCACCAAGTCCAAGTCTAACATGGGTACCCTACATTCCAATGAAAAATGCATGGTGATCTTGTCCGTATAGTTCAAAAGGTCATCTGCTAGGTTCATCCGGGTATCCAAGGCCATCATCTTCTCCGCCGAATGTATTCTTGAATTGCATTTGAGCAAATTATAATAGTAGTGTACCGCCGTTGTACTAAATGTATCCTGAACAGCAATCAACCGGTTTATTTCCTCTTTGGAAAACACCTCATATACAGATAAAAACCGGGTAATTTCATCAGTAATACCCATAGATTTTGACCCACGTAACAACTGTTCGTTCTTACTTCCCAAAGCTAATGCCACAGGTTGCGCCAATGAGCGTAATGGTGCTGGTATCAAAGTTCTTAGCACTTCCGATCTATAGCGGCTGTAACCGCCCAAGGGCTCATCTGCACCCTGCCCGGTCAAAACCACTTTTACGTGTTCTGCAGCCAATTGGGCCAAATAATACATGGGAATCATGGAGGTTGTGGCCAAAGGTTCTTCTACAATGCGCGAGCATTCCTTAATCAACCCCAAGAAATCATGGAACGATATTCTTTTTACATGGTGGTCCAGACCTAAAAGGGCGGCAGTCACTTCAGCATCCTTTATTTCATCTTCCTCAAAATCACCCTCAAATCCTATGGTGAAGGCTTTGATGGTGCCTTGGATATGCTTTTTGGCCAGTGCAGCAATGACCGCACTGTCAACGCCCCCGCTTAAAAGAATACCTACTTCCACGTCAGATAACATCTGCCTTTCCACCGCTTTTTCTAGATGTGCTCCATACTCGTTCAACAGCTTCTTCCTTTTACCATGCACCACTTGGGGCAGTTCCTTTGCAAAATATTGGAGCTCTTGCTTTAAATCAGCATTTTGGAGCTGTATGGTTAGCATATGCCCTGGAGGTAACTTTTCAATATCTTGGAACAGTGTCTTGGGAGAGGCGTTATAGCGTAACCGCAAGAGGCTTGCCATAGCTTCTTCATTGACCTTTTGATTGCCCAATAGTGATTTAATGGGCCTTATTTCAGAGGAGAAGATAAAATATCCTTGGCTTTCTGAATAGTATAGGGGCTTGACACCAAAAGGATCACGGGCAATAGTAAGGACATCTTGCTCTAAATCCAAGAACCCAAAGGCGAAAATACCATTAAAGTCCACCACACCTGCGGAACCAAAATACATGAGATATTGAAGGATGGTTTCCGTATCGCTATGACCATTAAAACTAATATCATTGGGAAGTTTGGCCCTGAGATCCATGTGATTATAAATCTCCCCATTAAAAATCAGGGCATATTTTCCACAAGCGGAAATCATGGGTTGGTGACCTGCTTTGGAAAGGTCCAATATAGCAAGTCTCCGTTGGCCCAGATGAACTGCATGACCATTTAATTTGAAATTTTCAATCCCAAAATCATCAGGCCCCCTATGTGCGATAAGGTTGAGCGCATCCTCGCCAAAAGGAATATTTATCGACCCTAAAATTCCACACATATATTATACATTATCAGGTTAAAATGCCTTATTTATATTAAACGATATATTTCCACTGATCTGATTAGCTGATAAGCATAACAAACCATTAATGTAACAATGAGCATTTCACCCCCATCTTCAATAAGCCCTATTACGAACCCTACTTTTAAATTTTCACCTAGAATCTCGTGCAACATGTCAAAACCAACGCCGAAAATCACCAAAAAACCTAGTAAAAACATTAGCGTACGGGTTCTTTCTTTGAAAATAGAACTACCTTTAAAATATGATATTCCCAAGGTAAATAGAACTACTAAACCTACGGCTCCAATGAAACTTAATTCCCCAAAATCCACTGCCCTTAATCCAAACTTTGGTTCAAAATTGTATTTTTCGGCCAGAAACTCCCCAGCAGTTTCGTGAAGAGATAAAGAATCATCTAAAAGCATAAACAAGTAAAGGAGTATCCAAGAGATATAAGCGTATGACCGCTCATTTTGGATTAAAAAAACTGTTATCCCTATAAATGCAATATACTTTAGATACTGAAACATTTCCGCATAGCTTTCATCTTGTGTGAGTACTAGGAAATTATATTCTCCAAAATCATCTATGTACCCAAGATAATAGATGAGGCATACACTAATGTGAATAATCATAAAGACCAAGTCGATAAAAAATAACCTCAACAATAGCTTTTTTGCTACTTCAAGAGTGACGTACTTCCTTAAATATTTTATCATTTAATATGTTTATCAAAATAATAAGATTACAAAATCTCTTAATAATCTTGATCACCTTCGAAATTAATACGCAATCCTATTATTGTCATTAAAGTCGTTAGGGAGATTTAATTGCACCTATTCTATAAAATCCTGATTAAAAACCGGTTGTGACCTTAAATCTATAGTTCCTAAAATAAAATTTTAGATCAAGTTATCGAATTAGTCATGCCAGATGTTAAAATCTCGAATAAAGACCAATATATTCGGTTTAAGTACCCACCCACATTCAAGTTTACAATCTGATATTATTTGGGCTCCTTTAAATCGTTAAAAGAAGAATAATTGAATTAACACAACTAATGACAAACAATTTAGGACTAGCTCTTCAACGCTCTGTTCATTTTAGAAAGTGTATACAAATAGGGTAATGTCGCCCATCTAAGTGTGTTCTTGTTTCGTTTTAAATTAAAAAGATCGATTACCGAGTAAATATTACCTTTTAAAATAAAGTGCCTCTTTATTGAGTAGTCTAAGCTAGAAATCAACTCTTTATCCTTAAACTTAATTGCTAAATTCAAAACTTCTGCATTGTCATATAGATCATACTTTACAATGGAAGGTTTATTGCTTAGACTAAACCGTTTGAAAAGACCATCCTTGGGTTCATAAAAATTAAGTTTTATGTATTCGTAACCAAGTGACATGATTTTTAGACCATTATCCAATGGTACTTTTTTGTGGGTCTTGTAAATATTCTTGAGTATAAAGCAACTATGGAAACAATCTATAAATGAGTCAGCTCATCTTCTGGGTCATAAAGCCATGAGCCATCGGATCGCTGCTTGCTAACTATAAAATTGTAAAGTTTTTCAATCTTCTCTTTTATTGAATTCTCCTTACTTGGCAGGTAATCCAGGAAAATGGTATAGGCGTACATCGTATAGGAAACGGCGTTGGTTATCAAGCGATCTTTAGTGGGTCCGTAAGAGGTAGCCAACATCTTGTCATCTTCCAACAAAGTCTTGATATTATTCTCATAAAACAAGAATATACTTTCTATATATTTCACATAGCTCAAATCCCCTGTTGCCTTTAAATATGCATCCAATGCTTCCAAAACATAGGGCGTATGGGTACTAAATGGCGTGTTTTCATTATAATCCAAACCTTCACCAGCAGCCCATTTAAAACCAAGTCCCCAGCAATGACCGGCATATCCTTTGCAACTATTTGAGAGCAGCCAATCAATGTGTATTTGGGCAAATTTTAGATACTCATTCTTTTTATCACCAGAATAAAGATTAAGCAAAGTAAGAGCCGCCATGGCCCTTACGATAGGATACTCTCTTTTTCTATATAGAATACGCATCCTATTATTAATAAAGTGGTCCCACAATGTTAATGCCGCTGCGGGAAAAATACCCAAATATTTATTTTTATTAAATGCAGATTTTACAAAAATTCCAACAGGGGTCATCCAAATATCATAAGGGTCGTAGCTTGCCAAATTAACAGCCATACAGGTTTTTTCAATAGGTGCTATATACTCCTGATCTTGCATTGTCTTTTCGTTAATTGATACTGGACTTATTCTTAGCTTCATCCATAACTTTGATGAACTGCTCCATTAGCTTTTGGGCCACCACGGGTGCTAACAAGTTTTCCTTTGCATATTGATGGTTAAAAAGCCCAATTTGGGTCATCTTACTTTTATCAGAAAGTAATTGGTCCATTTTTTGGGCTAGGTCCAATGGCGTTTCCAAATTTGCAAACAAACCCATTTGGGGCTTAATAAAATCTTTTAAACCACCTACTGCCGTTGTTATCACGGGCATGCCAAAAGCCATGGCTTCAAGCACAACGGTGGGCAAACCTTCTGTATAGCTGGGTAAACAAAAAATGTGACCTTCTTCTAATACTGCAATTTTGGTTACCCCCTGAATATGACCTGTTAAGACAATACCTTCAGTGGACTCTATATAATCGACAACCTTATCATATTCCGAGCCATCTCCAGCAATGATAAGTTCTATTTTGGGATAGGATTTCTGAAGCTCAAGAAAGGCACCTATGGTCTCGTAGATTCCCTTTTCTTTTATAAGCCTTGAAAGAAATATGATTTTTATGTTTTCGGTACTTTGTAGCTTCCTGAGTTTTTGTTCTGGGGAATATGACCTTAACAAGCCCGCATCTATCGCAGTGGTTCCTACCACAACTGGGCCCTTATAGCCCCATTCCCGTAGCTTTGATTTAAAACTTTTTGAAAGGACCATAATACAAGCTGCCCTACCTAGTGTATTTCTAAAGAAGCTTGTATATTTTTTGGTAACTTTTTTTTCAAAAACAAGGTCCCATCCATGAAAAAACACTACAAAGGGTACTTTTTTAGCTGCAATTTGATATGCAAATAGTCCATCCCGAAAAAAACTACGTGATCCCAAGGAGGGATTTAAAACCACCAAATCCGCTTTATTCGCCGCATTATTTACTTTTTTTTGATCCAAAAACAGTGCAAGAAGGTTTCTTCCGTGGCCTCCTATTTCCAAGGGCTGAATGGTATGTTCTTTATGATGTGAAAATTCTGGAAGAATGGCGTTCCAAAAGGCGCTTACCCCACCGGGTATCTGTAAGTTGGGTAATGTTACAACTATTTTTTTCATGTAGAGGATTCAATTTGTATATGATGGTGCCCGATTATCACCTTTACTGTATTGCAGGGCCATAAACTTTTGGAACATCATATTCTCAAACTCCAATTTCACAAAAACTAGAACCATAAAGACATCCAATTCAAACCACATTCCTCCCTGTGTTAACATTAAGGAGACATACAGGAAGTAAACCGCCAATGCCAACCTATAGGACGGTCTATTTTTTCGTTTCCATATAAATTTTAGCAAAGTGACTAAGTACCCAATAAAGAAAACGACACCCAAAATTCCATTTTGTCCCAATTGCGTAAAAAACTCATTATGAGCATATACCCTGATTCCGGTAACTTCATTTATCTTGTCCACAAGCCCATCGAACCCAAATCCAAAAAAAATCTCGAACAAATTGCCATTGAACCAGAGGTCTACAGCCGCTTGCCACAAAATAAGCCGCCCAGACCCTGCTGCCGTCTGTTTTCCGTTCCTTACATCGAAAATACGATCATAGAAAATTTCGTTCGTTTCCAATAAATAGTAGAACCCAATAATAAAAAGCGAAATTGTGGCTACGGCTGTTATCACTTGTTTTATAGACAACTTTTTTGGCAAATAAAGAAATAAAAGACCAATAGCCAACATGGCATAACCCGTTCTTATGAATGTTAAGTAAATAAGGTAGATGCCAAATAGTAATAGGGCATAGTTTAACTTGGTATATTTGATGATGCTGGACCTGGTCTTTAAAAACCCGAGTAAGATCAAGACTGCTGTAGTGGTGGTAATGGCAGCCCCATGACCGTTTTGGAACATTCCGGCGTACGTCTCAAACTGTTCGTTGATATTGTTATCCTTGGCCTTGGTCTGTAATACCCCTAACACAAAGGGGATGCCTGAGATAATCACAAACTGGGCAAAACCCAATAACATCTTATCTAGCCTTCTAAGGTCTTTAATCTTTAATTTGGCATATTCAAACATCAAAGGAAACATCATGTACCTTACAAAGTCTATGATGCCGGCTACATAGCTCACCGAAAAATTGGCAGTAACCAAATTTTTTCCTGCCCGGGCGTAGGACCATTTTATGAATGCTGGTTTTTTGATTTTTCTAATAACCAGAACCTGCCATATTAAAAACAAAAAGAGTGGTATCTTCCACACTTGGGAAAATGTGGTAGGCCCAACCGGGGTTGGCCCCATGTATATCAATACAAAGAGTACAAAGTATATCCCAATTATCTTATGTAGTTGCATTTCTTACGTTATCTGTTCTGTCTGGCTCATTTTTTGTTCAAATACCCTTTTATCAAATCCTTAATACCCAAACGCTGATCTAGTTCTTTAAACGAATACCAAGAGCTAAATAGTATTATGGGCATTCCCAAGGCATATACCCAAAGACCCTCCAAGAATAGGATACCTGCCAGGCAGACCCAACCCAAGAGAAAGGGCAGCAAAAATACTTTTGCAAAACCAGACTGGAACCTAAACCCATACTTGTTTCTGGCAATTAGATAAACTTGAACAAGATACAAGGCGTAGGACACTAAGAAAGAGATGCCCAGCCCTGTGAGTCCCCAAAAATAATAACCGATGATATTGAACAACAGTAGATATAGATTTGAGGCCAATTCACTCCAAAAGAACAGTCTACTCTTTCCTTTGGCAATGAAAATGAAGCCTATGACCCAAGCAGGCACCTTAAAGAACATGCCCAAGAATGCCCAATAGATCATTACGTTTACGGCAATGAACTCTGAGGAATATAAAATAATGATGACCCAATCAATAAAGACCATAAAAGCAATGAGTATTGGGGCCAAAATGAGCAAGGCTATTTCCGTTTGCTGGTTTACCAGTTGATTAGCCTTTTTATTGTCTTGTGCCACTGCGGACAACCGCGGATAATAATCGGTTTCCATGGCCGTGAACAACAGGCCAACATAGGTGGAAATCAAAGCAATGCCAGCGTTATAGAGCCCCACCTCTTCCACACCTCCTGTTGCA
>CAVONX010000026.1:0-9093 GCA_963697395.1 uncultured Flavobacteriaceae bacterium | reverse complement strand
TTGCGAGCGCAATAAGGTGGTCCTGGATTTGTGTTTTTCTACTATTTTTTTCTGCCAAACTATAAGGGTAGGAGGACCAGAAATTGCACGATTGGTTCTAAGTAACCGTAAATTTGCAAATCGCGAATCACTTCAACTGCCAAAAAATAGCATATTCTTTGTAGTCCAAGTTTTTACTATTCTTTTTTAGGACACGGACTTGGTTTAAAAAACTATCGGTTTTTGCTGTTTTCTAAAAGTGTCCATGAGGGTAATCCTTTAAGTAATGTTTACCAAAACTCATAAGATATAGGCGGGTTAAGCTAAAAGGAATTATAATCATATTTAAAAAAGAAATTGACTATGACCATTTTGTAACCTCAAATTAGAACTTGGCCTTAAAGAAAAAAGAATTCACGCCATTTATGCTTACTAAACAGTTTGAAAATAGAGTTCCGCGTTACGTTTCGGACAACTCTGGTCACGCTTCCAGAACTATTTTTTTAATGATTTATTCAAAATAAGTCACTTAATGCCTTGTAAATCAAAAAAATGGCACCATCTTTGCAAAATAATATTATAATAAATTTAATTACATTACAATGAGTAGTAAAGGAACAGTAAAATTTTTCAATGACACTAAAGGTTTTGGTTTTATCACTGAAGAAGGTGTTGAAAAAGATCATTTTGTACACATCTCTGGATTAATCGATGAAATTCGCGAAGGCGATGAAGTATCTTTTGATCTTAAAGAAGGTAACAAAGGATTAAACGCAGTAAACGTACAAGTTATATAATATATACTTCCATGTTTAATGAAAAGGCCCATCAGTTATGATGGGCTTTTTTATGTTTCAAAAAAAACTACGAATTTTAAGAAATAAGGCGTAGTTTCGCGCCCTGTAAAAACCTGGTGTATGAAGCGCATAAATGAGTACAAGAAATTATTTGGAATTGAAAAGGAGATTGATCTTAAGTTGCTAAAGAAAAGTTACCGCGACTTGGTAAAGGAATGGCATCCAGATAAGTTCCAAGAAGGAGATAGTAAGCGTGAAGAGGCAGAAGTAAACAGTCGCAAGATTATAGATGGCTATCACTTTTTAGTGAGTATAGCGCCTGAAACCAAAGCGGCAAATTTAGAGGCATATACCGAAACCATAACCAATTCCGGAATTGCGGATTACCATCATAAAGGCCTGTTATTGGAAATTACTTTTGTGGATGGCTCTACCTACGAGTACTTTGGCGTTACCAAAGCAAGTTTATATCAAGATGGTTAATTCCAATACTGTGAATCGTTTTGCCAAACGTATGATCTATCCTAAATACACCTATAGACAATCTAAAAGTACACTGCAAGAAGCCTAAGCGTATTGGCATATTGTCAGCTCATTTATTTAGGAACCCTTTTTTACTCTACTAGTTACTTTAGAAATTTAATCTAAGATTAAAGGAATCATTATTTAGGACTTCATTGATAATCGCGAAGAGTTCTATTGGTATAAAGACTTGATGCCTCTGTGTAGCCTTGCTAAGATATTTTAGTTTTTAAGTTTTTAATTAATATAAGAACTTCTATCTGCACGGTTGTCGGGTTTCATCTGCCTATCTTTACATTAAATTTAAGTTATGTCAAATCCGTTTACCGATTTAGGAATACAACAACAACTAGTTCAAGCTCTTTCTGATTTGAATATTTCCGCACCCACGGATATTCAACAAAAAACGATTCCGGTCCTATTAAATCAGAAGGAAGATGTTGTGGCCCTGGCAAAAACGGGAACGGGAAAGACCGTAGCTTTCGGTTTGCCCTTGTTACAACTTATAAACACAGCTAGCACCGAAGTGCAAGCCCTTATATTAGCTCCGACAAGAGAATTAGGGCAACAAATTTACGCGAATTTAGTCTCGCTTGCCGCACATAGTCCGGCCGTCTCCATTGCTTCTGTTTGTGGCGGTATTCCCATAAAACCTCAAATAGAGCGTTTGAAAGAATCTACCCATATTGTTATAGCAACTCCTGGTAGACTAATAGATTTGGTGCAGCGTGAGGCAGTTACTATAAAAAAAATCAAGTATTTGGTCCTGGACGAAGCCGATGAAATGGTAAGCGCCCTGCAAAAGGATTTGGATACCTTGGCCAAAGAATTACCGAAGTCCCGAAGAACGCTTTTATTCACTGCAACAATGCCGGGTGCCGTAAAACAGTTGGTGCAGAATTACATGTCCAAGAATGTGGTGCACCTAGAAGCCGATATGGCCCAGATGGGACACCAAGGCATAGCACATACCTTTGTGGTGGTAGATCCCATAGAAAAGCTAGAAGTATTACTTCACTTTCTTCATGCCAAAGATGGGGAACGAGGCATTATTTTTTGCAAAACGAAGGCGGCCGTAAATAAATTGGCGAAGAAATTGGCGATACACAAATTTTCGTCTGGTGCTATTCACGGAAGCTTATCTCAAGGGATTCGCGACCGTATTATGGGTCAGTTCCGCGAAGGCCATATAGATATTCTGGTAGCGACCGACTTGGCAGCACGTGGCATTGATGTAAAAGAGACCTCCTATGTGGTTAATTATCATTTGCCGGATACCTATGAGGCCTATGTGCACCGCAGTGGTAGAACGGCTAGAGCCGGGGCAAATGGACTTTCTTTGAGCATCATTCAGCAAGAAGAGCGCGCAGCTATTCCTGAATTTGAAAAGGAACTGGGTCTTGTTTTCAAGGAAGTTAAAAAGCAAGATGCCGAAAATAGGGAAGAAACCAATGTAGTCTTATGGGCCAAAAAAATATTTAAGACTAAGCCAAACAGAACGATTTCTGCCGATACCAAGGAAAGGATAAAAACCATATTTCATCATTTAACCAAGGAAGAATTAATAGAAAAGGTGCTGTCGGATCATGTAGGGCAGCAAGGTAAAAGTGAGTAATTAATAGTGAGACGTGAGATTTTACTTTTTGAATTTTACGCTTGTCCTTGAATTTTAAAAACCCCGCTTTATGGCCAATACCATCCGGAACCAACAAGATATTTTAGAAAAATTGAACATCGCGGCATTGAACCCAATGCAAGAGGAGGCTATTGCCATGATAGGGAAATCGGTGAATACGGTTTTACTTTCTCCCACGGGCACCGGCAAGACCTTGGCTTTTTTATTGCCGCTCATAGAAGGCTTGGATTCCGAATCTACAGAAGTACAGGCACTTATTTTAGTGCCGTCCCGTGAATTGGCCATACAAATTGAACAAGTGGTTCGATCGAT
Organism: uncultured Flavobacteriaceae bacterium; assembly: GCA_963697395.1. GTDB lineage: Bacteria > Bacteroidota > Bacteroidia > Flavobacteriales > Flavobacteriaceae > Maribacter. The sequence goes on along the minus strand of CAVONX010000026.1, from coordinate 5,847 downwards.
GGGTTCTGGTTTTAAGGTGAACGCTGTCTATGGCGGCAGAGCTATGTCCAAGGATAAACTGGAACTAAAACACCTACCGGCAATCCTGATTGGGACACCCGGTAGGATTCTTGATCATTTTGAAGCGGAACGATTTTCTAAAAACGATATTAAAACCCTTGTTTTGGACGAGTTTGACAAGTCGCTCGAAACTGGTTTTGAAGTGGAAATGAACGCTATCATAAGCAAACTGAACCATCTGGACAAACGGATTCTCACTTCTGCTACCCAAGGTGTTAAAATCCCTAATTTTGTTGGTTTAGAAACACCTAACATTATCAATTATCTAAAGGACCAAAAAGCATCTAGACTTAGTATTAAAATAGTAAGGGCAACGGACAAGGATAAACTGAAAACCTTGGTAGACTTGTTGCATTATATTGGTAATGAACCCGGAATCATTTTTTGCAACTTCAAAGATAGTATAGAAAGGGTTGGTGCCCATTTGGATAAAAATGGCATACGATATGGCTGTTTTTCGGGTGGGATGGAGCAAAAGGACCGGGAGCGTTCTTTGCTAAAATTTAGAAATGGAACCTGTCAAATATTGATTGCTACAGACTTGGCGGCAAGAGGTATCGATATTCCGGAAATGAAATATATCGTTCATTTTGAGCTTCCACGAGCAGTAGAAGAATTTACCCATAGAAACGGTAGAACGGCACGTGTAAACGAAAAAGGAACGGCCTATGTGCTATATGGTGAGAACGAACGTTTGCCCGATTTTATAAAAAAGGATGATCCAATAGATATTTCCCAAAAAACAGGTCATAAAGCGCTACATGATTCCCAGTATTGGGAAACTTTGTTTATTTCAGGCGGACGAAAGGATAAAATATCAAAAGGAGATATCGCCGGTCTGTTTTTAAAACAAGCAGGTCTCCATAAAGAACAGTTGGGCGTTATCGAACTCAAACAAGATTGCGCTTTTGTTGCCGTTCCACACAAGCTTGCCCATGAACTGGTACAGAAACTCAATAATTCCCGATTGAAAAAGAAAAAGGTTAGGGTTACCACAGTTTAGTCTTTCATTAATTTATACCTTCAATGACTTTTAATTTATTAGCTTCCTTCTTGAAGCACGCTCATATAAAGTTACCATTTGGCATTGGTAATAGGTGAGTATTTTGTTTACTAATACCTTTTATCTGTTTCAAAAACTCCCTCTGCTATGTGTTTATAGAGACCTAACAATGTACTCTTCTAATTCATTAAAGCAATAGATATAACCGTATGTATTAAACCTCCAGTAGGGTATATTTAAAGGGTCGCCTTTTCATTCTAGCTAATTTTGTCTAATCTTATGTTAAATAAATTAAACAATAATAATTAACTTGTATATTTACATAACTAAAAATCTAAGAACAATATGAAAACTATTAAAGCATTAAGTCTTTTCGCATTTGCAACACTTTTATTTGTGTCCTGTGGAGAAAAGAAAAAAGAAATTACAGAAGAAGCGACAGAAGTGGTAACGGAGGTAGAAACCGCTGTTATGGAAGAAGTAGCTCCTAATATAGTTGCAGTTGCGGCCGGCAACGATAACTTCACCACTTTGGTGGCGGCAGTACAAGCAGCTGGTCTGGTTGAAACATTGAGTGGTACAGGTCCGTTCACGGTTTTTGCTCCAACCAATGATGCTTTTGCAAAATTACCGGCAGGAACCGTAGAATCTTTACTAAAACCAGAAAGTAAAGACGCCTTGACAGGAATATTGACCTATCATGTTGTTTCAGGCAAATTCGAGGCAGCAGCTGTTATAGAAGCAATAAATGCCAATAATGGTAAATTTACTGTAACCACTGTACAAGGTGGTGCTATTGACTTGAGTTTAAAAGATGGCAATGTCATATTGACAGATGCTAATGGAGGAACTTCAACCGTTGTTATTGCAGATGTGGCTGCATCCAACGGAGTAATCCATGCCTTGGATACCGTAGTGATGCCAAAATAATAGTAAAAGTGAGAAAGAAGAGGAAAGCCATCACACATATGTGATGGCTTTTTCTTTTTTATTATGCTTTACAAGGTAAATTTAAGATTACAAATAGCTTTGCAGTACTTGGGTATTAGGTGTATTGCGTAACTTTCGTATTGCTTTTTCCCTAATTTGTCTAACTCTTTCACGAGTAAGGTCAAACAGCTCTCCAATTTCACTTAAGCTTTTTGGATTAGGTTCTCCAAGTCCGTAGTAAAGCCGAATCACTTCACTTTCCCTCAAAGGAAGTCCTTTTAGGGCTTGGCTCATGTCCATTGAAAGGGAATCTTTCATAAGATTTGCATCTGGCCGCATGGAGTCCTTGGATTGTATTACAGTGTATAAGTTAGAGGATTCCCCGGTTTCAAAAGGAGCATCCATAGATACATGCCTACCAGAATTTTTCATGGCCAGTTTTACTTGATGACTATTCATGTCCAATTCACCAGCAATTTCCATGGCGCTAGGTTGTCGTTGATAGACCTGCTCTAGGGAGGAAGAAGCTTTCTTTATTTTGCTAAGCTCACCGATTTTGTTCAACGGTAAACGTACCATACGGGATTGCTCGGATATGGCCTGAAGTATGGATTGTCTGATCCACCATACGGCATAGGAGATAAATTTGAATCCCCGGGTTTCATCAAAGCGTTTAGCCGCTTTTACCAAGCCAATATTTCCTTCATTAATCAAGTCGGATAGTCGTAAACCACTTCCTTGGTATTGCTTTGCGGTAGATACTACAAATCGCAAATTGGCATTTACTAAATTATTTAGGGCGAGCTGATCTCCTTCACGAATTCTTCTTGCTAAATCTACTTCCTCATCTGCGGTAATCAAATCTAACTTTGATATTTCCTGAAAGTATTTTTCTAATGATTTGGTATCTCTGTTGGTAATTTGCTTCGTGATCTTCAGTTGCCTCATATATTTTATTTATTAATTAATGCTTTCTATAAGATAGCATTATTTTGGAGAAATCCTAATAAAAAGGCACTTATTGAAGGTTTGAAGCTTCGAAAATGATGATAGTGGATTAAAAACAAATAACTTTTGATTAATAAACTGCTTTTCCAAATCTTAGGGAGTACTTATTTAAAGAAAATAGGATGGAAGTATTCCCTAAATTATACTACCTTTTGAGTGTTTTAATAACCAGATAAACCAACTCATGAAAACAGTTCGACGCCTATTGCTCCTTGCGCTTTTCGTCACATCTTGCCTGTTCGCGCAACGTAATCAAAAAGCTAATGCCCCAACGATTTCTGAAAACCTTTATGAATCTATGGAATATCGTATGATAGGCCCTTTTCGTGGTGGTCGTTCTACTGCGGTCTCGGGAGTACCTAACGATATTTTTACCTATTATATGGGGGCCACAGGTGGAGGTGTTTGGAAAACTACGGATGGCGGTACTACTTGGAACAATATTTCCGATGGGTTTTTTAATACCACTGGTATTGGGGACATTACGCCCGCTCCTTCAAACCCCAATATTATTTACGTAGGTACTGGCGAATCTCCTGTACGTGGTGTAAAGACTTCCCACGGAGACGGACTCTATAAATCCACAGATGCCGGTAAAACATGGAAACATATGGGTCTTAAGGAAACACGCCATATCAGTGATGTGTTCGTGCATCCAACTAATCCCGATAAAGTATATGTTGCCGCACAAGGAAATCCGTGGGGTCCTAATGTGGAGCGAGGCATCTATCTTTCCGAAGATGGCGGGCTTACTTGGGAAAAAATCCTATATGTTAATGAAGATTCCGGAATTGTTGATATGACCGTTGACCCTAACAACCCTGATTTTATGATGGTTGCTTCTTGGGAATTTTGGCGAAAACCATGGGTCGTGCACAGCGGTGGGCCCGGAAGTAAAATATTCAAGACTACGGACGGAGGTAAAAATTGGAAAGAAATCAATAAAGGGCTTCCGGAACTAAAAGGTAAAATGGGTATAGCCATCTCACCTGCCAATCCTAAAATTGTGTACATCGCCATTGACGCCATGGGAGAGAAAGCGGGCGTTTATCGTTCCGATGATGCTGGGGAAAGCTTTAGGCAAATGACGAATGACGCCACTACCTATGCGCGCTCTTGGTATTATATGCATATCATAGCCGACCCGAATGATGAGGACGAACTTTGGGTTATGAACAGTTTTGCCATGAAATCTATTGACGGCGGTAAATCCTTTAAAGGGATTATGGGAAGTCACGTAGACCATCACGATTTGTGGATCAATCCCAATAATAGCAATATTATGGTAAATGCAAATGACGGAGGCGGCTCGGTTACTTTTAACGGAGGGGAAACATGGTCTACCATGTATAATCAGCCCACAGGTCAGTTTTATAGATTGATTACCGATAACGGACATCCCTATCGTATCTATTCCGGGCAGCAAGACAACAGTACCATTGCCATAGATAGCAGGGTAATGGATGAAGGCATCGGGGAAATGCATTGGGACATTATGCGGGCAGGAGAATCGTCGACCGTTGCCGTAGATCCCGATAATCCTAGATTTGTATATTCCACCTATTTCGCAAGTAATTTTGTGGAGTGGGACAGGGACATTGATAATACTCGTATGGTAATGCCCTATCCGACCAGGGTAACCGGGGAACAGCCCAAGAATTTAAAGTACAGGGCCAATTGGAACGGTCCTGTAATCGTTTCGCCGCACAACCCTAACGTTATTTATTATGGATCGCAGTATGTAATGAAGTCCACCGATAGGGGTACCACTTGGGAAGAAATAAGCGCCGATTTAACCCGGAACGATAAGGAACACCAAGGAAAAGGGGGAGAACCCATTAGCAATGAGCAAATAACCGCGGAGAGTTACAACAATTTGTTCAATATAGAAGAATCGCCACTAAAGGAGGGCGTAATCTGGGTCGGTTCCGATGATGGTTTGGTACATGTAACCCAAGATGGTGGTAAAACATGGTCCAATGTTACCCCAAAGGGACTCAAGGAAAGTATCATTAATGTTGTTGAACCGTCTCCGCATGATGCGGCCTCTGCCTATATCGCGGTTACAGGATTTAAAATGAACGATTTTACCCCCTATATATTTAAGACCAACGATTACGGTGCTACATGGACCAAAATTGTAAACGGATTACCAGGAGACACTTTTGCACGCTCCGTTCGGGAAGATCCGGACCGCAGAGGTCTTTTATATGCAGGCACGGAAACAGGCGTTTTTGTTTCTTTTGATGATGGTGCCCAGTGGCTCTCGTTACAAAATAACCTTCCCGAAGTTCCTATTACCGATTTACGTGTAAAACGAAAGGATTTGGTAGTCGCGACGCAGGGCAGGGCCTTGTGGATTTTAGATGATCTTACGCCGCTGCATCAAGTATCCGATGCGGTGGCCAAAGCCGATTACTACCTGTACGAACCCAACGATGTGCATACAGAGCTATCCGTGGCCTATAGTATCGATGGCGGACTAGGAAAGAATCCGCCTTCTGGGGCTCAAATTCACTATGTTTTAAACAAGGAAGTTTCAGAAAACACGCCCATGTCCTTGGAAATTTTGGATGGTTCAGGCACAGTTATACATTCCGAATTTACAAATGTCCCAAAAGTGGCCTGTGATACCTTGGTAACATCTCAGTTAAAAAAGACAAAAGGAGCCCATCGCTATGCATGGAACATGAAAATAGGGCAGTTTGATTGTCTTACGGAACTATATACGACCAACCGAGATCTTTCCGCCTATAACGCAAAGCCCGGAACCTATACGGCACGCTTAAAGGTTGGAGAATTTTCCCAATCCCAAGATTTTGAGATCGTCATTGATCCACGCATTA
>CAVONX010000025.1:0-73508 GCA_963697395.1 uncultured Flavobacteriaceae bacterium | reverse complement strand
ACGACGCCATCGCCATCAACACCGCAAAAACGGGGATCACGACAGCACAGGCGGATATCATCGCGAACACTTCCGGAGTGAACACCGGGGACCAGGATATTTCCGGTATCGCCGCAAAACGCAACGGACATCGATGCGCTGGAAGCGGAACAGATCGTACAGAACGACGCCATTGCCATCAACACCGCAAAAACAGGTATCACGACAGCACAAGCGGACATCATCGCGAACACTTCCGGAGTGAACACGGGTGACCAGGATATTTCCGGTATCGCCGTCAACGCAACGGACATCGATGCGCTCGAAGCGGAACAGATCGTTCAGAACGACGCCATCGCCATCAACACCGCAAAAACCGGTATCACGACAGCACAGGCGGACATCATCGCGAACACTTCCGGAGTGAACACGGGGGACCAGGATATTTCGGGTATCGCCGTCAACGCACCGACATTGCGACAAATACGACCGACATCGATGCCCTCGAAGCCGAACAGGTTGCACAGAACGACGCCATCGCCATCAACACCGCAAAAACCGGTATCACGACAGCACAGGCGGATATCATCGCGAACACTTCCGGCATGAACACGGGTGACCAGGATATTTCCGGTATCGCCGAATACAACGCAACGGACATCGATGCGCTGGAAGCGGAACAGATCGTTCAGAACGACGCCATCGCCATCAACACCGCAAAAACGGGTATCACGACAGCACAGGCCGATATCATCGCGAACACTTCCGGAGTGAACACGGGGACCAGGATATTTCCGGTATCGCCGTCAACGCACCGACATGCGACAAATACGACCGACATCGATGCGCTCGAAGCCGAACAGATCGTTCAGAACGACGCCATCGCCATCAACACCGCAAAAACGGGAATCACCACAGCACAGGCCGATATCATCGCGAACACTTCCGGAGTGAACACGGGGGACCAGGATATTTCGGGTATCGCCGTCAACGCCACCAACATTGCGACAAATACGACCGACATCGACGCCCTCGAGGCCGAACAGGTAACACAGAACGACGCCATCGCCATCAACACCGCAAAAACGGGCATCACGACAGCACAGGCGGACATCATCGCCAACACCTCCGGAGTGAACACGGGCGATCAGGATATCTCGGGAATTGCAATAAACGCAACGGACATCGATGCGCTCGAAGCGGAACAGATCGTTCAGAACGACGCCATTGCCATCAACACCGCAAAAACGGGTATCACGACAGCACAGGCGGATATCATCGCCAATACTTCCGGCATCAACACCGGGGACCAGGATATTATTGCCACAGAAACTAACAACAGCATAACCGCTGGCGCGAATGGCGGAGCATTTTTCGAAAGTCCAATCAAAGCTTTTGGGAAAATAGCAGCAGATGGTTCCGTAACACGTGCAACATCAGGTGTTTCAACGACAAGGTTAAGTAGTGGCCGATATAGGGTGACATTACCTACAGGTGTAGTTTCAGATGCCAATTATATCATACAGCTGACTCAGCCCGGTCGTGGCGGAGCGGGGAATGATGATCCGGGTATTTCCTACGACAATCAAACCACATCCAGTTTCGAAGTCATTATTGGTGATAATGATAACGGAGCCACAGACAGAGCCCGTTTCGATTCAGAATTTATGTTTACCATTTTAGATTTATAAAATATATGAAAAAGCTTTTCACATATCTACTTTTTATAGTATTGACCAATTCCACCCTGGCTCAAATTGAAAGCGGACTATTGTTTGGACTCACGAAAGGAACAACATCTGAAATCAATGCGGTAACCAATGTGGATCAAGGCTCTATGGTCTATAATACAGATGTAAATGAAGTTTTTGTGTATAATGGAACTGCATGGGTTTCGAACAATAAAAATAGCGTACATATGGGTTTGGTGGTTATTACGGCGACTGGAAATTTAACGGTATCAGGAATACCTTTTAAACCTTCACAAATTAGTTTTACTGCCCATGCAAATATTGAAAGCCTCAATCTAAATAGTGATAATGGAATTCGTAATAATGACAACGGAATTGCAAATTCATTTGGTTCAATGAACGGATTTGCCCGTAATGACGGGACAAGTATTGTTCAACAAGTCATTTTTGTTGGAGGTAACGGAAATTCTATCAACGATATATCCCGTTATGCCTCTAGCTCCCAATGCATAGGTGTACGGTACAGCAATCAAAACGGAGATAATTTGGGTATAACTTCCGCACGTTTAAGCTCGTTCAACGCAGACGGCTTTACTATCAACGTTAATAGCAATGCGGATAATTTAGTGGTATTATATCAAGCGTATCAATAAAGAAATGAAGAAACTGATTTTATTGTTGTTTTTGGGTTTGGGGCAGATACACGCACAAATTGATAGCGGTCTATTATTTGGGCTCACCAATGCAACCACATTGGAAATAAGTGGAATTACAGGTATGGGGGAAGGCCAAATGCTGTATAATACAGATACAGAACAAATAATGGTCTTTGATGGTGCCCAATGGACATCTACCGCAAACACAAATTGGTTGAACAATGGCAATGTGTTAAGTACTGGAAACTATTTGGGAAGCAGCAACGATGCGATAATGGATTTAAGATCCAACGCAACGAGCGTGCTTCAGTTTGGACGCAGACAAACCTTAGGACTGGTACAACCTTACCCAGATTATACGGACAATAATCAATACATGACTTACCTACGCGGAAATAATGGTACTTCGGCCCTGCAGTTTCAGGCAGATGCAGCCAGTTTTTACAAACCTATGTTCTTTACGACCTCCCAAGGTAATTTTAGGCTGAAGGGCAGTGCTGCGGGAACCGATTTTTTCGAAATAGGATCGGCAGGTGTTTCTAATGCCGGGGAAGTGGAATTTATTATTGGAGATGATGGTGCGGAACCCTTTATTTTTAAACGTTACGATTACCGAGATCAATTATTGAAAGAACTCTTTAGGATTCAAGGTGCCTCGGATAGTCAGAATGCACTACCTCGTGTGGGCATCAACACAGGGCAGGTGGCCAATTCTACTTTACAGGTAAATGGTTCGGTTTCAACAGCCGTAAATACTACAACCAGCAATTTAACCCTAAATGAAACGCATCACACGGTACTAGTAAATTCGAATAGCACCATAACCTTACCGGCGGCCAATACCTGTTCTGGCCGCATATATATTATAAAAAATAGCAACAACACAGCTATCAACAGCAGTAGTTACCTCAATGAAGCTAACATAAGTACAGGAAGTATACCTGCGAACAGTACTATTCAAGTTCAAAGCAACGGTACGGCATGGAATTTAATTTCTGGCGGCAACGCAACAGTTGTATCGACCGATGCCAATAACCTTATAGAAAATGGGAGCGATGGTGCGGCCTATCTAAACATCAATAGAGGGGCAAGATGGACCAATACGGATATTACCACCGATCTTAATGCGGGTATCGCCGCCGCCCCTATTTTTGGCAATGAAGATTATAAGGATGATGGCATCAATTTATACGTCGCGGCAACCAGTCAGCTCACGGTTCTGGAGGCGGGAAGATATGACATAAGGGCGAATATTTCCCTAATAGGGGCTACCTCCGGTGGGGCCCAACAAAGAACAAACGTGAATGCCCAAATTACTATAAATGGTAATCCAGTAGGTGCCTTGGCAGCTTCTGGATATATCCGTTCCGCCTCAGATCATGAGCAATCCAGCATTCACATAAACGAAATTCTACAATTAAATGCGAACGATGTTATCCGAGTACGAACATATAGAGAAGCAAATTCCGGAATCGTGAGATTTAGCGCCGCAGGGGAAACCAGTTTTAGTATCAATAAGTTAAAATAGTCTATGAGGTTCCTGATTCCTTTTTTCGTGGTAGTAATGTATAGCATTCCGGGATTCGGTCAAGATGCCGTGCATAATTATGGCAATATGCAGGTGCACGAAACTGGCATGATGGGTTTTCATATCGATGTTATAAATAATGGAGCGTTCAATCAGAACAATGGTTTAGTAGGTTTTTATTCCACAGCTGAAAATTTGACGCTCTCAGGAGAATCAAACCCCATTTTCTATGACTTGGAGGTGGCAGTAGATAACGTACTTTATATTGACAATACTGTTGGAGTTCTAAACAATGCCAATTTTATTACAGGCAACCTTGTAACCAATAGGGTAGCATCAGAGATAAACATCAATTTTTTGAACGATTCCTTTTATACAGGGGAAAGCAATACCACTAAGGTAGATGGTTATGCAGCCGTAAGCAATAAATCTGAATTTATGTTTCCCATTGGGCAGGGAACCAGGTTACGGCCTTTGACCATAAATTCGATAAACCCGAACGTATATGTTAAGTCGGCCTATTTTTATGAGAACCCTAACAGCCCGAGTACGTTTGGAACTTCTTTTGATACAGACGCTTTGGAAAGTGAATTCTTGTCCGTAAGCCAAACCGAATTTTGGCATTTGGATGGGGAGGTACCCTCGCGTGTCACCTTATCATGGGACGAAGAAAGCAATGTAAATGAGTTGGCGGAATTTATAACCGATCTAAAGGTAGTGGGCTGGAGCGTGATGGAAAAACAATGGGTAAACTTGGGTAATACCCAAGTAGACGGCGACTTAACGGGGGGAACAATTACATCGGAAGAGTTTATTCCCAATGCCTACGAAGTAATAACCCTTGGAGGCAACAACGACATTTTGGAAACTTTTGAAAATATCACGTTGGACAATTATTACATGACCCCCAACGGCGATGGAATAAATGACAGACTGGTGATCGAGGGTATAGAAAACTCCCCGAACAACACGATGCAAATTTTCAATAGATACGGGGTTCTGGTCTACAGTAAACAAAATTACAACAACGAATTTGACGGAATATCCAATAGAGAAAGTGCTATTTCAAAAGGTTCGGGACTGGCTTCCGGAATCTACTTTTATATAATTTCCTTAAACGATTTACAACGAAAACACCAAGGATACCTTTATTTGACCACGTATCAAAAGAACTAACAAGAATACAGCTACACCAATGAACTGAGCAAAAGAACCGTAAACATAATTTATTTCTTTAATTTTAATATAAATTGTGGCACATTCGTTGTTTTAAGGCAAACCACAACATGAGTAAAAAAGTTTCACTGTTATGATGCATAGAAGATCTTTTATAAAAAAAACAGGAGCAACAGGGATTGCCATGACCTTATTGCCGGGCATTACCATTAGTCAAGAAAAGGAATACTCCATAATAGAATTAATGGGTAAATCCGATGCTGATCTTTATGGGGAAGGTATAAACCTAAGAAAGGCTGCCCATGATGCCTTTTTGAATATGAAAAAGGCTGCCTATTCAGATGGTATAGATCTTAAAATAGTTTCGAGCTTTAGAAGTTTCCAAAGACAGGAAGCAATATTTGAAAGGAAATTTCTGGCCTATACGGAAGACGATGGTATGGAACCATTGGCCGCGATAGATAAAATTATAGAATATTCAACGATTCCAGGTACCAGTAGACATCATTGGGGCACGGATGCAGATATTATAGATGGTTACAGAAAAACGGACGGTGACGTTTTGGTTCCCGAAAAATTTGGATCTGGAGGCCCGTTCGAAGACTTCAAAAAATGGATGGACGAAAATTCCGAAACCTATGACTTTCATTTGGTATACACGGACAATCCAAAAAGAAGAGGATTTAAATATGAACCTTGGCATTATAGTTACGCACCTCTTTCCAAGCCCATGCTAGAAACCTTCAGGAAAAAAAATATAGTTCAGTTACTGCAAAAAGAAGAATTTATTGGTGCTGAGTATTTTACGATGGGGTTTTTAAAAAACTACATTCAAAATAATATTTTAGACATCAACAGAAACCTTCTGTAACTCTTTTGTATATTGGTGTTCTTAATAGAACACCTTAACTATGAGGAGAGGAAGTTGGAAAATCCGTATATTCATTGGTTTGGCCATTGTCGCCTTTGCCTTTTTTCAAAAATGGAGCAATACCGAGGTAAATCCCTACACAGGCCGATCGCAACATATTACCATGAGCGCCGACCAAGAAATTGCGATCGGATTACAAAGTGCCCCGGAAATGGCACAACAGCATGGTGGCCTTTTTCCGGACGAACGGCTACAGTCCTTTGTAGACGCCGTGGGCAACAAACTTATAAATAGTAGTATTGCACGGGAAACACCCTATACATACGATTTTCACCTTCTAGCCGACGATCAGACCATAAATGCCTTTGCGCTACCTGGCGGACAATGCTTTATTACCTATGCCCTTTTTTCTCAATTGAACGAAGCTCAGTTGGCCGGCGTATTGGGACATGAAATCGGGCATGTTATAGGCAGACATTCCGCTGAGCGTATAGCGGATAGCCAAACTTGGCAAACGGCAACTATGGGCGCAACGGTGGGAGCGGGTGATTTGGGCAGTATCGTTGGAGAAATAGGACAGAATACGTTACTTACCAATGGCAGGGATGACGAACTGGAGAGTGACGAACTAGGTGTTCTTTTTATGATCCAGGCGGGTTATGATCCGTATGAAATGATAAAGGTTATGGAAATCCTTAAAGCGGCGGGAGGACCTAATCGGGTTCCAGAGTTTAAGAGTACACACCCAGATCCAGAGAACAGAATAGAGAAAATAAAAGAAGCTATAGAAAAATATGGGGGTCAGAGCTAAACGTTTAACGATGTTTTAAGCGGATAATCGACTAACCTGATAAAAAGCGAGCAAGTTTTCACTATATTTGAAATTCCCAGATTATAATTACCGAATTTCTTGACCTTTATAGGCTTTGGTTTGAACACTAGTGTCAGATTTTTATTCCGACACCCAAAAGAGAACTATATGGGAACACTATTACACTTTAGATATCTTTACATTCGCGCCTTTGAAAATTGCAAACCTGAAATATTGGTGGTGATTTTGAAAATCTATTCCGTTTTTTGCGGTTTAATGTTATTGATGGCGTTCTATGCCTTTGCATTTAGAGCGTTCAACGGATTTAAATTTTAACGTTTGTACTCTTTTACCTGAACACTATAAGAGCTTCATTTTAAATTTGAAAGCCTGTTACTTTTGGTAACAGGCTTTTTTTTATAAAAATACAGTTTTGGGATTACCCACCCCTCACCCACTTCGGCATGCTCGCACAATGCTTCCCTGGAGGGAAATAGGCTATTTTTCAAATAAATCATTTTGAAAAATCTAGACAAGGTTCGTTGGTAGACAATTAATAGCTAGACTATCCTTCCTTTTTCATGCATGCCCTTTGGCTCTTACAAAAAGCTACCTAAAAAAGTAGTTAAACTAGTCAAATCATGCTATTTTTGGTATCCAATCCCTATTTAAAATGAACAAGAAAGTAATTTTAATGATTTTAGATGGCTGGGGAATGTCTCCAGACCCTAAAGTTTCTGCCATAGACAATGCCAACACGCCCTATATAGACTCCTTATACAAAAAGTATCCAAATGCTACATTACGCACTGATGGTCTTAACGTTGGTCTTCCCGAAGGACAAATGGGAAATAGCGAAGTAGGCCATATGAACTTAGGTGCCGGAAGAATAGTATATCAAGAATTGACAAGAATTAACCTCGCCGTCCAAAACAACACCTTAAAGGACGAAAAAGTATTGGTAGATGCTTTTACATATGCCAAAAATAAATAATAAGAAAGTCCATTTCTTAGGTTTGTTGAGTGATGGCGGTGTACATTCCCATATTAACCATTTAAAGGGTCTACTTACCGCTGCCAACGACAACGGTTTGAAGGATGTTTATGTGCATGCCTTTACAGATGGTAGGGATGTGGACCCTAAATCGGGTATCGGTTATGTAAAGGATCTACAGGAGCACATGTCCAACACGGTTGGCGAAATTGCCACCCTAACGGGACGTTATTACGCCATGGATCGGGATAACCGTTGGGAAAGGGTTAAACTAGCCTATGATGTTATTGTAAACGGGGTTGGCGAACCAACTGACAACATCGCTCAAAGCCTACAAACCAATTACGATCTCGATATTACCGATGAGTTTATAAAACCACTTGTGGCGAATAAAAATGGAACGGTAACGGAAGATGATGTCATTATATTTTTCAATTTTAGAACAGATCGCGGTAGAGAATTGACCAATATGCTATCCCAGAACGATTTTCCCGAATACAATACCAAAAAATTACCCTTGTATTACGTTACCATGACCAATTATGACGACAGTTTTAAAGGGATGCACATCATATTCAACAAAGACAATCTTACGGAAACCTTGGGCGAAATCCTTTCAAAGGCGGGCAAAAAACAAATACGGATAGCGGAAACGGAAAAATACCCGCACGTAACCTTCTTTTTTTCTGGAGGACGGGAAGAACCTTTTGAAGGCGAAAGTAGAATTTTGCGCAATTCCCCAAAAGTAGCCACCTACGACCTACAACCAGAAATGAGCGCCTATGAACTTACCGATGCCCTAGTGGAAGACCTAAAAAAGCAAGAGGCGGATTTTGTGTGCCTTAATTTCGCCAATGGGGATATGGTAGGGCATACAGGTATGATGGAAGCCGCAATAAAAGCCTGCGAAGCAGTAGATATTTGTGTAAAGAATGTTGTTGAAACGGGATTGGCAAATGGCTATTCTACTATACTAATTGCCGATCATGGTAATTGTGAAACCATGATCAACCCAGATGGTTCCCCAAACACGGCACATACCACCAATCCGGTTCCCGTTATTTTGATAGATCCGGAAATTAGAGAAATTCATGATGGCGTCCTTGGCAATATTGCCCCGACCATACTTAAAATGATAGGTGTAGCACAGCCTGCAAGTATGACCTGCACCTCGTTGATCTAAATTGGCCTATTTCAAAAGCAATACAAAAGTATTGTTTTACCTTTGTAGCCTATGATAAAGATAAAATCAGCAGAAGAAATAGAACTTATGCGTGAAAGTGCCTTATTAGTTTCCAAGACTTTAGGCATGTTGGCGTCCGAAGTAAAACCTGGAGCCACCACACTAAAGTTAGATGCGTTGGCAGAAACATTTATACGTGATCATGGCGGTATTCCTGCTTTTTTAGGCCTATATGATTTTCCCAACTCGTTATGCATGAGCCCTAATGCGCAAGTAGTGCACGGTATTCCCAATAACACGCCTTTGCAGGAAGGAGATATTATTTCCATAGATTGTGGTGTTTTAAAAAATGAATTCTATGGAGATCATGCCTATACTTTTGAAGTTGGGGAGGTAGCAGCGGAAACCAAAAAATTATTGGATGTTACCAAAGCATCGCTTTATGTGGGTATACGAGAGTTTAAGACGGGCAACCGAGTGGGGGACGTAGGTTATGCCATTCAGAAATTTACAGAAGACCACGGTTATGGTGTAGTAAGAGAACTTGTAGGACATGGCCTAGGCAGAAAAATGCACGAGGACCCAGAAATGCCTAACTACGGAAAACGCGGTCGGGGTAAAAAATTCGTGGAAGGGATGACCGTAGCCATAGAGCCGATGATAAACCTAGGAACGAAAGATATTAAGCAATTAAAGGATGGTTGGACCATACTTACCGCTGATGGAAAACCAAGTGCGCATTTTGAGCACGACGTTGCCATTGTTAACGGAAAACCGGAACTCCTCTCCACGTTCCAATACATTTATGATGTCTTGGGAATTAAAAGTAACGAAGAGGACGAATTTAGACAACAAAAATTACCATCTTAGGGATTAAGGTTAAATGAAGAGAATTTTTAAATTTTTTCTGAATGTTATTCCGAGACCGATTCTTATCAAATTCAGTTATTTTGTTAGACCCTTATTTGCACTGTGGTACAAAGGGTCTACCTATATTGACCCTATAGATGGCAAAAAATTTCGGAGCTTTCTTCCTTACGGCTATGAAAATCCACGGGAAAACGTACTCTCCCCATCTACCCTATCCCTAGAAAGACATAGACTCCTTTGGCTATTTTTAAAAGCTGAAACCAATTTTTTCAAATCTAATTTAAAGGTTCTTCACTTCGCTCCCGAACAGGCTTTTTACGCCAAGTTCCGGAAATTAAAAAACATTGACTATACAACAACCGATCTTAATTCGCCCTTGGCCGATGTCAAGGCCGATATCTGTGAGCTACCTTTCGAAAGTGAAACTTTTGACGTAATTCTTTGCAATCATGTTTTGGAACACATTCCTGACGATACCAAGGCCATGAAAGAACTGTATCGCATCCTAAAACCTGGCGGATGGGGCATATTTCAAGTTCCGCAAGATCTTAGCAGAGTGGAAACTTTTCAAGACGACAGTATCATCGACAAACAGGAACGGGCCAAAATATTTGGCCAATATGACCATGTTCGTATTTATGGCAGGGATTATTTTCAAAAACTGAGAACCATTGGCTTTACCGTAACGGAAGCAGATTATACCAAAATATTGACCCCAACTGAAATTGACACATATCGTCTCGCAAAAGGGGAACTAATTCCGTTAGTGACCAAATAACAACTATTGGGCAATTACCTTTTTGAAACCATCGGTTAAGAATTCCTGAATCTCACCCTGTTCATCCACATAAATAATGTAGGCGTCCAATTTAGTGTCGGATAGTATTATGCGTTCCGCGGCATCCAAATCCATCGCCATAAATGCCGTTGCGTAACCGTCTGCCGTAGCACAATCATCGGCCAAAATAGTTACTCCCAAAGTCTTGGAATTCTTTGTATACCCAGTAATTGGATCTATGGTGTGTACATATTTTTCGCCAGTTTTCTCGTTTATCCTAAATTTTCTATAATTACCAGACGATGCCAATGCCCTATCCTCTAAATTGATGATTAACTTCAATTCCCGTTCTTCCTCGTTCTCCGGATTGTCTATTCCCACGGACCATGGCTTATCTTTTATGGTGTTGCGTCCTTTTGCCACCAATTCGCCACCAATTTCAATCAAATAGTTCTGTATCCCTTTTTCATCCATAAGTACGGCCACCCTATCAATCGCATAGCCCTTAGCGATAGCATTAAAATCAAGGTAAATACGGGGGTCTTCCTTAAGCACGGTAGCCTGGTCTGAGATGGCTACTTTATGAAACCCTACAAACTGCAATAGGCTATCTACTTTAGTACTGTCCATAGTAATCTGTTTCTCTGGACCAAAACCCCATGCATTGACCAAACTGCCCACAGTAGGGTCAAAATAACCGTTAGTTATCGTATAAATCTTGTTAGAAAGCTCAAAAACATCTTTGAACATGTGATCTACCTGGACCGAAGTGTCACCCTTATTGATCTTGGAAATATCGGAATTTGGAATATAAGTTGATAGGGACTGATTTACCACCTGGAATACAGAATCAATTTCCTCCTGATAATCCAGCGGTGATGGTGACAAGTATATAATGCTATAGGATGTTCCAAAAATCCCACCTGTATTTTGATTCTTAATAATCTCCGTTGTATCCTTTTTACAAGAAAACAGAGCAATAAACAGGCTTATAACAAGGAAATTCTTCATTAGACTATTTCAATTAAACCATCATAATCGACTATATACGCTTCATTAAGATAAACGGGCAAATTGTAATCCTGTGCATTTACCAGACCCACGGCAGCATAATAGGTACGGGCCTCAAACTTGAGCGCATGATCTCTCATTTTATTCAAATCGTCCTTAAAAAATTCGATATCCTTTGGATCCCCAGGGTATTCGATACTTTTCACTACGACAAAATGCAATTTTTTTTCCTTGGTACACACGAACTGTGGATTCTTTCGCAGTTCGCTATTTACGGACAAGAACTCAAAACCATCTGCCTCTAGTTCTTTACCTACTATATTCATTGCCAAATTATGTAGCTCTTGTTCCGTAAGGACCTGCATGTGATTAGGTTTAGTATTTGATAAGGATTAAAAATCAGCTACAAAAAAACCGATACTGTACATATCGGTTTTTTTATAATCCATTTAAAAATATAAGCTTAAGATTCTTCTAAAACCTGACTAAGTTTATTATCCACCAAAGTCATCAAAACGTATATGCTCATCTGGTATACCGTAATCCTCACCCATTTTTTGAACTGCTTTGTTCATCAAAGGCGGTCCACAGAAATAAAGTTCAATATCCTCTGGCGACTCATGAAGATCTAAATAATTATCGATAACACAATTGTGTATAAAACCAACAAAACCGTCACCTGGCGCGTCCAAGCTCTCTTTAACCTTCCAATTATCCTCTTCCATAGGTTCGGAAAGGGCCATATAAAACTTGAAATTTGGGAAATCGCGCTCCAATGCCTTAAAATGTTCAATATAAAACAACTCGCGTTTCGAACGGCCGCCATACCAATAGCTCACTTTTCTATCTGTCTTTAAGGTTTTGAAAAGATGGTATAAGTGGGATCGCATGGGCGCCATGCCTGCACCGCCGCCAACATAGAGCATTTCTGACTTAGACTCATTTATAAAAAACTCACCATAAGGCCCGGAAATAATAACGTCGTCGCCCGGCTTAAGTCCAAATATATAAGATGAAGCTACACCAGGATTTACATCCATCCAGCCATTTTTAGCGCGATCCCAAGGTGGGGTAGCAATACGCACATTCAACATAATCTCCCTACCCTCCGCAGGGAAAGATGCCATAGAATAAGCTCTTTCTACTGTCTCGGGATTCTTCATGACCAAAGGCCATAAATTAAACTTGTCCCATTCTGCTTTAAACTTATCTGGTGTTTCATGCTCTTCTGGGTGCGCAGTAATATCAATATCCGCATATTTTACTTCGCATTGTGGAATTTCTATCTGTATATACCCACCTGCCTTATATCCCATATCCTCCGGAATCTCGACAACAAATTCTTTGATAAAAGAAGCTACGTTGTAGTTACGTACTACCTTAGCAGGCCACTTTTTAATCCCGAATACTTCTTCAGGAATGGTAATTTCCATATCCTGCTTAACCTTTACCTGACATGCAAGACGTGCACCGTGATTCAATTCTCTTTTAGAAAAGTGCGGTGTTTCTGTAGGCAAGGCCTCCCCTCCACCTGACAGCACATGACATTCACATTGGATACAGGTACCACCCCCACCACATGCAGAAGGCAAAAATACCTTTTGGTTGCCTAGTGTTGTTAGCAAAGAGCTACCAGATGCCACCTCTATCTTTTTCTCTCCGTTGATAGTAATGGTCACAGGTCCTGATGGCGATAATTTTTCCTTTGTGAACAATAAAAGTGCGACCAATAACATCAATAGCACTAAAAATGCTACGACGGTAATCATTATTGTTCCAACTGTAGTAGTAGCTAAAATCATCCCTTATTTCTTTAAGTCGTTATAGGAAATTTCCTTTTCGTCGATATCTTTTTTTTGTTCCTCTGTCTTTTCAAGAAGTACTTCATTATTTTTCATTTGTTCCGCAGTGGTATTCTCTACTTCTACGGGAGCCTCTTCACCACCGCCTGTTAACATACCACCAAAACTCTGGAATCCAATACCCATAAGACCGGTTATGATAAACGTGATACCCAATCCCCTTAAAGGGGCAGGAACATTTGAATAACGTATCTTCTCCCGTATTGCCGCAATGGCAAGAATAGCCAAAAACCAGCCAATACCAGAACTAACACCGTAATTCAAAGCAAGTCCAAAAGTTTCTATCTCTCTCGCCTGCATAAACAAGGAGCCTCCCAAGATGGCGCAGTTCACGGCGATTAAGGGCAAGAAAATACCTAAGGAATTATAGAGGGAAGGAGAAAATTTTTCTACTATAATTTCAACCAATTGAACCATGGTCGCTATGGTCGCTATGAAAAGAATAAACGATAAAAAGCTAAGGTTGTAATCCGCATATTCTTCGCCTAACCACACAAGGGCGCCCTCTTGCAGTAGATACTTATCCAATAGCCAATTCAAGGGAACCGTTACGGCCAACACGAAGATAACCGCCGCCCCTAGTCCAACTGCCGTAGCCACTTTTTTAGATACCGCCAAATAGGAACACATTCCTAAAAACACGGCGAATACCATGTTATCTATAAATATGGATTTGAAAAATAACTCTACATGCTCTAACATAATTTCTCTGTATCTATTCGTTTAATTTTCTTCTACCAACGCCGGATTTTTAGAGCGTTGTACCCATATTAGGATACCCACTACGATTAAAGCCGCAGGAGGTATAATCATAAATCCGTTGTTCTCATAACCTGTTGCATATAATCCGGTTTTCATAATAGGGTCTCCCAATACAGGAAAGCCCAAAAGCGTTCCTGAACCTAACAATTCCCTGAAAAAACCTACGATGATGAGGATGACACCATAACCCAGAGCATTTCCAATACCGTCCAAAAACGATCTCCATGGCCCGTTGGCCAATGCAAAAGCCTCGAACCGTCCCATGATTATACAGTTGGTAATAATAAGACCAACAAAGGCACCAAGCGTCTTGCTTAGTTCAAAAGCATAAGCCTTCAACACTTGATCAACTATAATTACCAAGGTGGCCACAACAATCAACTGCACGATAATTCTAATTTTAGAGGGAATAATATTCCGCATCAGGGAAATAACCACATTACCCATTCCCAAGACAAAAATTACGGAAACCGCCATTACAATGGAAGCCTGTAATTCTGCGGTAATGGCGAGTGCGGAACAAATACCCAATACCTGTATGGTAATAGGGTTGTTATCCGCTAACGGATCTAATATAAGACTGGTATCTTTTTTTGATAGTAAGGCCATAGTTATTTAACTCTAATAGTTTCTAAATAGTCTTTGTAAAGATTGACACTCTCCTTAATCATTGCGGCCACCCCGTTTCCTGTAATGGTAGCACCCGCCAGAGCATCTACGGCGTTGTCATCCTTTCTATTGTTTAAAGGATCGTTATTTCCTTTTGCAACGGCTACACCCTCATATTTGGTGCCATCCAAAATACTCTCTCCGGTAAAGTCGTCCATGAAATAGCGCATTTTTATATTAGCGCCCAATCCTGGGGTTTCTCCTTTGTGATCAAAGTAAACGCCCTGCACCGTCAACGATTCATCCAAGGCTATGTAACCCCAAATAGCATCCCATAGCCCTTTTCCGTACATTGGAATCACATACAACTTTTTGCTATTTTTTTCTCCTATAAAAAGGGGTAATTTATATGATTTTCCATTCTTTTTGGCAGCCAGCTGTTGCTTCAAATCGATTAAATAGGCATCATCATCAGGTGTAGTTTTACCACCTTCAAGCACCAATTGTTCCTTGATGTAAGAGGTGAATTCGCCCCCCACCCTATTTGTCGGAATTCTATTTACACTACCTTTGTCATCTCCATTTTCATTTACACCCATGGCGTAAAGAATATTCTGCTGCTTTTCAAACCGCTCATTTTCTTGTATTTGAGGTCTAAGTCCCGAAGCCAAGAAAGCTAGAATAGACCCTACCACCACCACCATAACGGCAGCGAAAATAACGGTATAACTATTTTTATCTGAATTTACTGCCATAACTAAACGGTTTCTGCTTTAAGTTCTTTCGCCGCACTGTCCGAATCCCTTGGAAGTACAACGGCATTTTTAAGTCTTTTCATTCTTCGCTTAACATTTCCTTGTATCACATAATGATCTATGGTAGGTGCAAACACGTTCATTAATAATATAGCCAAGAATACACCTTCTGGGTAGGCCGGGTTGAACACACGGATCATTACAGATACAAATCCAATCAAGAAACCATAGATCCATTTTCCCTTATTGGTTTGGGAACCGGTTACGGGATCGGTCGCCATATAGACGATACCAAAGGCCAGACCTCCAACAATAAGATGCTTCCAGAATTCAAAGCTCATTAAGCCATAAAACTTACTGGTTTCACCTACCCAACCTAAATCTACGGCTTGGTTGAATATGAGTCCCATGACCAGAGCGCCAATTACGGCACTCACCATAATTCTCCAACTAGCTATTTTACTGAATATTAAGAACAACCCACCCAACAAACAAAGGAAGGCTGATGTTTCACCAACAGACCCTGGAATAAATCCAAAAAACATATCTGAAACACTATATTTAGCACTCATTGCTGCCTCGTTATTCTGTGCCAGATAGCCCAATATGGTTTCACCCGAAATTGCATCAACATTTGTGGCACCAGCCAAAATCTGTTCCGATCGCTCTCGCGCTTCATACACCCATACCTTGTCGCCACTCATCCAAGTAGGATAAGCGAAGAACAAAAAGGCACGAATGGTCAACGCAGGATTAAGAATATTCATCCCCGTGCCCCCAAACACTTCTTTTCCTATGACCACTCCAAAAATTACGGCAACAGCAAGCATCCATAACGGGGTATCTATTGGGACTATTAAAGGCACCAACATTCCGGTAACCAAATATCCTTCTTCAACTTCATGCCCCTTTATTACGGCAAAAATAAATTCTATCAAGAGTCCAACTCCGTAAGAAACGACTACTAATGGCAATACCTTAATAATACCGATCCAGAAATTATCCCAAGTAATGAAATGTTCTAATACCGAAAAATTTTCCGGAAATCCGTTCAAGGCAGAATAATATTGATAACCCGCATTGAACATTGAAAAAATTAGAATAGGTATCAACGCCGTAATTACGGTATTCATGGTTCTTTTTAAATCATCTGCCCCACGTACATGCGACCCAGAATGCGTAGTCTCATTAGGGGCAAACAAAAATGTGTGAAAGGCATTGAAAGCTGGCGCCATCTTGGTTCCCTTATACTTCAGCTTTAATTCGTGCATTGTGCTTTTTACGCTCATGTCTTATCCTATTTCTTTTTGTAAATAATCCAAACCTTCTCTAATAATCTGCTGGTGCGGCTGCTTAGAAATACAAATGAATTCCGTCAACGAAAAATCCTCTGGCGCCACCTCATAAAGGCCAAGATGCTCCATTTCATCCAAATCCTTAACCATACAGGCCTTTAATAATTGCATGGGGTAAATATCCAATGGAAAAACCTCCTCGTATTGGCCGGTTACCACAAAAGCCCTATGCTCTCCGTTCGTGTTGGTGGTAAGTTCATATTTCTTATTGGGCTGTAACCAGGAAAAGGTCAGCGCCCTAGTATTTGAAACCTTGTTAAAAACGGGCTTGTTCCATCCAAAGAACTCATAATCATCACCCTCCGGTATTACGGATACGGTATTGTTGTAAAAACCTAGATACCCATCAGGCCTGCTCTTGCTACCGGTAAGGACATCCCCATTTATAACTCTAATATTTTCCTCCGTAACCCCGCTAGAATACAAAAAAGTAGCTATTTCGGCCCCAATTTTGGTAGTATAATATTTTGGCGACTTCACGCAGGAACCAACCAAAGCAACAATTCGTTCTGCGTTGAATTTTCCGGTTAAAAGAAATTCGCCGATAATGACCAAATCTTGCGGAGAAATCGTCCAGACTGATTCTCCCTTGTTAATAGGGTTTAATTTATTTATTTGTGTTCCTACTAAACCAGCAGGATGTGGACCCGTTATTTTGTGGAGCTCAATTCCCTTTAAAGCGGACAAGGGCGAACTATCTCCTTGTCCAACGGAAACATGTACTTTGCCAGGAGTTAATTTAGCCAGTGCCGTTACCGCGGCCTGCAGCTCTGCATCCTTGCCCTTTAGAGTATAGTTTAAATCAGCCGCCAAAGGGGCTGTAACATATCCAGAAATAAAAATAGATTTCGGTGTGGTATCGGGATCTGCAATGACATCATATGGGCGCTGCTTTATAAATGGCCAGCAACCACCTTTTAACAAAGCGATTTTAATATCTTGTTTTGTGGCTTCGGCAAGGTCTACTAAAGGGGACGTAAGGAACTCCTGTTCCTTGTCCGCTAAAATCTTTAACGACAAAATACGTCTTCTAGCGCCGCGTTCTATCTCTATAAGTTCACCACTTACGGGCGACACAAACAACATGTTTTCTACATTTTTATTGTAGAATAAGGGCTCTCCCGCTTTCACTTCGGCCCCTTGCTTTAGAAGCATTTTAGGAGTAATTCCGTGAAAGTCTCCCATATTTAATGAGTACACATTACTTAAAACCGCCTTGGAAGTTTCCAAAACTGCTGCCCCTACAAGGTTAATATTCAACCCTTTTTTAATTCGAATGTCTTTTGACATATATTGCAGACCTTTAATTATCAAAATTTGGAGCAAATTTACTACTAAATGAAAAATTCTCATAATTATTAACTTATAATTTCGGCATTATATCGATGTTAATTTGTGCGGCATCCTTTTTGTTTACCTTTGTTTTAAAAATTTGCTAACAAATGCGCTTTTTGCTTAAACATATTCTTTTTCTGCTTTGCTTTCAAATATCCTTTAGCCAGGTACAAAGCGAAATAGAACCTCCTTCAAACATAAAATCTATCACCTTTAAGGGACCCACTGAAGACCAGTTCCCGATTATTAAGATTGGGGAAGCTATGTATTTGGATTTTGACGACCTTCTGGCCAATGAACAGGATTACTACTATAAAATAGTACATTGCGATTATGATTGGACACCGTCCGACTTATTAAAATCCCAATACTTAAACGGAATAGACAACCAGCGCATCATCAATTACGAAAACAGTTATACTACCCTAGAAACCTATTCCAATTACCAGCTGACCATACCCAATGAAAATGTGAGTTTAAAAGTTACTGGAAATTACGTTCTAGAAATCTACAACAGCTATTATGAACTGCAGTTTTCAAGGCGTTTTGTAGTCTATAAGGACTTGGTTAAGGTTGGCGGCACGGTAAAGAGATCCCGTGACTTTGAGTTTTTAAACGAAAAGCAAGTGGTGCAATTTTCTATTAATTCGGGGAACTTCAATTTGATCAACCCAAAAAAGGAAGTGAAAATAACCATTTTACAAAACTACCACTGGCCAACGGCTATTTACAATGTACCGCCCCAATTTACTCTAGGAAACGAATTGGTGTATAAGTATGATAAGGAAACCTCATTTTTTGGAGGCAATGAATACCTATTATTTGACACAAGCGATTTAAGAGCACCAAGCTCACAGATAGGAAGAATTGAACTTTTAGACATCTACAACCATTATTTATTTTCCGACGCATTTAGAAACGACGAACCATACACCTATTTTCCGGATGTTAACGGAGACTATGTGGTGCGTGCCTTACAAGGACAAAATGACTCACGCGAGGCAGAATACACAAATGTTCACTTTAGTCTGCCCTATACCGAGGTATTGGCATTGGACGACGTCTATATTTTTGGAAAGTACAACAACTACGCCCTGAATGATGACAACAAAATGACCTATAATGAGGATAATGGCATGATGGAGGCGACGATCAAAATGAAGCAAGGGTTCTATAATTACAAATATGTCGTTAAGGGTGAGAAGGACGAAATAAGGTACAATGCCGTTAGCGGTAATTTTCATTTTACGGAAAACAACTACTTAATCTTGGTATACTACAGGGATTTTGGAGATATTTACGACAGCATAATTGGTGTGGGTTCCGCAAATTCCAGGACCATTAGCAACTAGCCGTTTGAAATACCTAAATGGCCAAGCAAATTGAATCCAATGAAAGTTCACATGGCAGACACCATCCTAAGTATGTAAACCTAATATGTCTTTATTGGGAACAACTCAACAGCAACAAAAAACCTTCCAAGAGAGATTATCTGTCCGAGTTTCTTGGCAATGTATTTTCCAACGACACCAAAATATTTAGGCCCCTTACAGTCTTGTTCTTAAGGTCCGGCACAATTACACGGCGCTATATTAAGGGCAAACCGGTAAGCTATACCAATCCCTTTAGATTTTTGTTGAGCGTGGCTATTGTCTATTTTATATTGATAGGCTTTGGAAGCAATTTTGAACAATTGAACCGTTTTGGTGAGGATGGCCAGAGTGGATTCATGAAGTTAGATGCCTCCTTAATTGAAAACTTCGATTTCGGCGAAGCGGAGCAGAACAAAAATGAGTTATTCTACAATCGGATTCTTCAAATTTAGGCGAAATCATAAACGCACAAATCAGAAAAAAGGATTCCGTAATTCTATCCAATCCAAAAAGCGAACTTTATTCCTCGAGTGAGGTATCCCTTTTTTTCCGTCATCTTTAAAACAGAAAGTTTTCAGCACTTTAATCAAAAGAGACAGTCTACCTAACTCTAAGGAGGCCGCTGGCGATTACAGTCTGGAGAATACATTTGGAAACAAAATAGTGTTACATGCTGCAAAGAGTTTGTTTAGGGTAAGGAAGGAACCTGGAGGCTTTATAAACGCACCATTTTCCAAGCTACCGTTTACCACATTTTTCTTTCTCCCAGTCTTTACAATCTTCATTTGGCAGATGTATATCAGAAAAAAATACACATATACCGATCATTTGATCTTTAGCTTTCACAATCAATCTTAGTTATTTATCTTGCTCAGCGTTAGCTATTTGGCAGAAGCTATTTTTAATACAGAAAGTGGCGGGATTTTTATTTTGATAGTTGCGATCTATCTCTACATGGGAAAACGCAGTTTTTATGGTGAGGGCAGATTTAAAACTATTGTTAAATATAGCATACTTAATACTGTTTTCATTATTTTAGCAAGTAAAGGTGACAAGTTACTTTTTTCCGGAATCATATTTACACATTAAACAAACATATGACTACACAGGTTACTAAAGGAATTAAAATATCGGTGAACACGAGTTTCGAAGGCACCTTCTTCAAAAACTATAAAATGCACTTTGCCTTTGGCTATACCATCACTATTGAAAACCAAACAAAGGATTCAGTTCAGCTAACTTCCCGTCATTGGCGAATTTACGATGCCTTGAATGATTTAGAAACCTTAGATGGGGAAGGTGTTATAGGTAAAAAACCAGTAATTAAACCCGGCGAATCGCATACGTATAATTCCGGATGCCTTTTAACGTCCCCCATAGGGGCTATGAGAGGTCACTACAATATGGTTAATCTAAATACATCCGAAAAATTTAGGGTCCTTGTACCCACTTTTAAGTTTAGTGCCCCGTTTGCGCTAAATTAAAAATCGATTCAATTTCTAATACGATTTAAAACCTGGATTTATAGTTTTGAGTGGACTGTAATTGAAAAGCTAGGTAAGCTTCAATACCTCTATATATTTCCGTTTGTTTAAAGGAATACCTAGGGACAACCAAGTGTCTCACTCGGTATAGAATAACGGTTGAAGTAAAATGAACTAAACTTTAGCCTCTTCTTTCTTTTTTAATTGTCATATACTAACCTTACCTTTGTACTACTATTGTAATTATTAAAATTCTAATAATGGGTAAAGGTTTTTTCCAAGTTCCGACAGCATTCAACGAACCAATAAAAAGTTATGCCCCGGGAAGTCCGGAGCGTGACGAGGTTTTAAAACAATACAAAACATATTACAATGGCACAGTAGACGTACCAATGTATATAGGTGCCGATGAAGTGCGTACTGGAAATACAAAACCAATATCCCCTCCACATGAGCATGGTCATATTGTAGGAAAATATCACTTAGCAGAAAAAAAACACGTAAGCCAGGCCATACAAAACTGTTTGGATTCTCGGGAAGCATGGGCCAATCTTACATGGGAACAGCGAGCCGCTATCTTTATGAAAGCTGCTGAACTTATTGCAGGACCTTATAGGGCCAAGATTAACGCCGCCACCATGATGGCGCAGTCAAAAACCATTCATCAAGCGGAAATAGATGCTGCCTGTGAATTCATTGACTTTTTACGTTTTAACGTGGAGTATATGACACAGATCTACGAAGAGCAGCCAGATTCTGCTGAAGGCATCTGGAACAGGGTAGAATACAGACCTCTAGAAGGTTTTGTATATGCAGTAACACCTTTCAATTTTACCGCTATTGCCGGGAACCTGCCTGCAAGTGCTGCTATGATGGGGAATGTAGTGGTTTGGAAACCAAGCGATAGTCAAATTTTTTCCGCAAAAGTTATCGTAGACGTCTTTAAGGAAGCTGGTTTGCCAGACGGCGTGATCAACGTAGTTTATGGTGACCCGATAATGATAACTGAAACAGTACTTGCCAGTCCAGATTTTGCAGGGATACATTTTACAGGCTCCACCCATGTTTTCAAAGAGCTTTGGAAGCAAATTGGAAACAACATACATACTTATAAGACCTATCCAAGAATTGTAGGGGAAACAGGTGGGAAAGATTTTATTATTGCGCATCCATCGGCAAAACCTGCACAGGTAGCTACCGCTATCGTACGTGGTGCTTTTGAATTCCAGGGCCAGAAATGTAGTGCCGCTTCCAGGGTATACCTAGCAAAATCTACCTCCAAGGAGATTCTAGACCTGGTAAAAAAGGATATTGCATCATTCAACAAACCAGGATCTCCAGAGGACATGTCCAACTTTATTACGGCGGTCATCCACGAGGCCTCTTTTGATAAATTGGCAAAATATATAGATCAGGCCAAATCGGACACAGACGCGGAAATTTTCGCAGGTGGAAACTACGACAAATCCAAAGGTTATTTTATTGAACCCACCGTTATATTAACTACAGATCCAAAGTACACCACTATGGAAACCGAACTCTTTGGTCCGGTAGTTACCATTTATGTTTACGAAGATCACGAGTGGAGCAACACACTAAAATTGGTAGACCGTACTTCTGAATATGCCTTAACAGGTGCCGTACTTTCCAAGGACAGATATGCTATTGACGAAGCTACAAAAGCACTGCAAAATTGTGCCGGTAACTTCTATATTAATGACAAGCCAACAGGAGCAGTAGTGGGCCAACAACCATTTGGAGGAGCAAGAGCTTCGGGAACTAACGATAAAGCAGGTTCCGCCCAGAACTTATTGCGTTGGGTATCACCAAGGCTTATTAAAGAAACGTTTGTAACTCCAGAGGATTATAGATATCCATTTTTAGGATAAAATACCTATTATAAGTCCATCACACCAGCTGATAGACTCCACTCTTACGTATATTTTAAAGGTCTCTCTGGATAATCCTGAGAGGCCTTTTTTACATATATGAGTTTATTATGATACTATAATTATATTTGACGCAACCTTTCTTTAGTAACTGCATTATAGAAAAAAACATGAGTAAAGAAAGAATGTTTTATTTTTTATCTGCTCCTAGTTTGTTTCTATCCAGGTCAGGAGATGACGAAAATTAAACGGATTCAGAAATCGTAAATATGCGAGTTAACCCTTATACTCTAGAGCGTGAGGGAAAGACACAGGGAACCTGTATATTTGTTATAGAGGACAATGAGATAGGCAGTTCTGAATAGGACATATTTTATTTTAGGGGCAGTATGGTAAGATTCGTTTACGAGCCCCGTTTCATTTATGATCTGATATTAGAAAAACCCCATCAAAAGAATCGCTATGGGACCATTCAGGTATGGATTATGAATTGTTAGAATTGGTTCCAATGACATGGGTACCGACTGATAACTAGCGAACAAAGCACAGCTAGTTACTGTTTTCTTCGGCTGGTCAAATAGTCTTGCCTATTTATGGAAGCTAGTAGGGATAATTTGAAAAAGCCCCGTGTATTTGTTTACATGGGGCTTTTCATTAGTACCTATTGGCAATTTCTGATTGATTACATGGCCTAAATGTAAATTTAACGTTAATTAATTGTAAATTAAATATAATTTATGCAACTTAGCTAGGCGATGGAGCTATCTAAAAAATATACAGACTTAAAAATGCATTTAACCTGCCTGCGGATTCATTATTGGAGCCATTTAAAGTGTTATGCAAAAAAATGTAGAAGGCATTACTACATTATGTTAAGCCTATAACTTACCCTTTGAATTTTAAAGGCAAATAGACCACGCGTTTGGTTTCATAAAAATCCTCCTTAAAATAATCCCGCAATTCAAAGACTTCAGCGGTCCTATACCCCGAAAGTTCTTCCTCCAAGTCTCCTCCTTTCAAATACAGTATACCGTTTCGCCGTTCGTGAATGGATTCCTTCTTGATCTTTCCTTTTACCCAATGCGTAAATGTTGGCATGGCCGCAACCGCCCTACTAACAATAAAATCGTATTGATGTGGTACCTCTTCTACCCTAGAATTAATTGTTGATACATTGGTAAGGCCAAGACCGGCAACTACCTCATCTACAACTTTTATTTTTTTTCCGATACTATCTACCAGCGTAAAATGAACGTTGGGAAACAAAATTGCCAAAGGCACTCCTGGAAAACCACCGCCGGTGCCTACATCCAGCACTTCGGACCCGTCCAAAAACTCTTGTATTTTTGCTATACCTAGAGAATGGAGCACATGCCGCATGTACAATTCGTCTATATCCTTTCTAGAAACCACATTTATTTTCTGGTTCCAATCCGCATACAATTCCTCTAAAAGAACAAACATTTGTTGTTGTTTTTCGGATAATTTGGGAAAATATTCAAATACTTTTTCGACCTTCATGCGTATCTTTGTAAAAAAAATAATTTAGTATTTTTAATGGTGCAAAGATTTCCATTTAAATCAAGGTATCAAACTAATCCTAGGTTTATTGCATCGAACTAATAGAAAAAAAATCCCCTATGGAAGAAAACACCATTCGATTTTCAAGAAAAGACCCTGCTCAATTTTTCAAAACCTTGAACGGCAGAGTTAACGATTACTTTAAAACCAATCAAATTAAAAAGACAGGAAACTGGAAACTTCATGTAAAGACGATCGTCATGTTTACAATGTTCTTGGCTCCCTACTTCCTAATACTAACCTTAGGACTCCCCAATTGGGCCAACCTTTTACTTACCATAGTAATGGGCATAGGCATGGCAGGAGTTGGTATGAACGTAATGCACGATGGTAACCACGGCGCATATTCCAATAAAAAATGGGTGAATAAATTTATGGGAGGCAGTATATACATTCTTGCTGGGAATGTTTACAATTGGCAGGTACAACACAATGTCTTACATCATACGTACACTAATATTCATGAACATGATGAAGATATGGAAGCCGGAAGGATCTTGAGATTCTCTAAACATGCTGAATGGAAAAAATACCACAAATTCCAACATTTTTATTCAGTTTTTCTTTATGGGCTACTAACTTTCAATTGGGCCATAACTACAGATTTTCAGCAAATGTATCGCTACATGAAAAGAAAATTAGCCTACGGCAAATTGCCGAGTGCATTTACAAATTGGAGTACGCTGCTCATAGCCAAAACTATTTATGTAACCATTTGGATCGTACTTCCGCTGCTTATTTTGGATATAGCTTGGTGGAAAGTATTACTGGGCTTCTTTGTGATGCACTATGTGGCCGGTGTTATTTTAAGCGTTGTTTTTCAGTTGGCACACATTGTGGACGAGGCAGATACACCTTTACCGGACAAAAGTGGAACCATGAAAAATACTTGGGCCATACACCAATTGTTCACTACCGTTAATTTTGGCACTAAAAACAAGATCGTTAACTGGTTTACGGGAGGCCTAAACCACCAAGTAGAGCATCACATTTTTCCTAATATAAGCCATGTGCATTACACGAATATTTCGAAAATAGTGAAGGAGACGGCTAAGGAATTCAATTTACCCTACAACGAATATAAGACCACCAGAAAAGCTATAATTTCACACTTTAAGCATTTACGGGATTTGGGCAAACAGCCTTCTTTACAAATGTAGCACCACCGATTTAAACGCTTAAAAATAGCCCAATAACCATATGTTGTGTTTTTTAAAAATACAAAAATGGATTATTCGGCTATTTATGTTCACACTATTCACAAACTATGTCCAAATAGTTAATAATCAATTCATATTTCGCGTTACAAAGAATTTCAAATGTTTTAATTTTGAGCTGTGAATTGATGGACAAGATTCCCATAAATTTAGGCAACCTTACGGGAATTAAAATAAAAAATATTTTTATGAACAACCAACTATCGGACA
The DNA here is from genome assembly GCA_963697395.1 of uncultured Flavobacteriaceae bacterium. GTDB lineage: Bacteria > Bacteroidota > Bacteroidia > Flavobacteriales > Flavobacteriaceae > Maribacter. Next base: position 47,528 of record CAVONX010000025.1, on the reverse strand, counting down.
GAATAAACAGTGTTACACCTTCCGCAACCTTAGAAATGGCTGCAAAAACCCGCGAACTTAAAGCTGCCGGGAAAGATATTATAGGCCTTAGCCTTGGAGAACCAGATTTTGACATTCCCGATTACATTAAAGAAGCAGCCATCCAGGCGGTAAACGATGGCTATAATTCGTACTCGCCCGTAGATGGCTATGTAGACTTAAAAGATGCCATCATCACTAAATTTAAACGCGATAACGGAATCACCTATACAGCCCCGCAGATAGTTGTCTCCACAGGTGCCAAACAATCACTCTACAACGTAGCGCAGGTTATTTTGAACAAAGGCGATGAGGTGATTTTACCCTGCCCTTATTGGGTAAGCTATGCGGATATCGTAAAATTAGCGGATGGTGTTCCTGTTGAAGTACCCACTTCTATTGAAAATAATTTTAAAATGACGGCCCAACAACTGGAAGCCGCCATCACCCCTAAAACAAAAATGTTGTGGTACAGCTCTCCATGTAACCCAAGCGGTGCCATCTTCAGCAAAGAAGAATTAAGGGCATTAGCGGACGTGCTACAAAAACATCCACAAATTATTGTGGTGAGCGATGAAATTTATGAACACATAAATTATGGTGTAACCGCGCATGCCTCCATGGCTGAATTCCCCGATATGTATGACCGCACGGTAACCGTAAACGGGGTTGCAAAAGCTTTTGCCATGACCGGATGGCGTATTGGTTACATAGGCGCACCTGCCTATATAGCCCGTGCCTGCAATAAACTGCAAGGACAGGTAACGAGTGGTGCCAATTGTATTGCCCAACGTGCTACGATTACGGCTTTGGAAGAATCCCCAGACCGAATTGCGTATATGGTCAATGAATTCAAAGAACGCAGAAAGGTTATTTTGGGGCTACTAAACGAAATAGATGGTTTCAAATGTACAGAGCCGGAAGGTGCTTTTTATGTCTTTCCGGATGTTACTGCCTATTTTGGAAAAACCTTGAACGGAATCAAAATCAATAATTCATCAGACTTTTCTATGTATTTGTTGGAACAAGCGAACGTGGCCACGGTAGCCGGAGATGCTTTTGGAAATGGCGACTGCATTAGAATCTCCTATGCTGCTTCTGAAAAAGATATTAAGGAAGCACTTGCGAGAATAAAAAAGTCGTTACATAGCTAAATAGCCCCTTTCAAATTTTAAAAAGCGACCCCAACCTATGTATTGAGGTCGCTTTTTTGTGACTTATGCTACCGCTATGTTACATTATTTTAGATGCTATTTGACTAGTAAATAAAAATAATCTTCCATCTTCAATAGGCATACTATTTGATGGTGCATTATAGGAGGTGCCACGACCTAAAATGGCTTATACAGTTCAATTAAACCATACGAATAAGCCTGTGGCCTACCAAAAAGAATTTAATTTATCCTTATTACTATGAAAACTATAATCCCAATGCTTTTACTGCTTCCACTACTGGTAGCAGCGCAATTAAAGGTCAATTATAAAACTATTCCCGAAAAAGAGGGGAGATATGGCAGTTACGTAACTAAAAACGGAAATGTAGTTTCTTTGAAGGATACCATTACTATTGGTCTCCCTACGGGTCCAGAAGGGTTCAGGTTCATTACCTCAGGTTGGGAAAGCCAGAGTAATATTACTGCTGGGAGAAAAGTAGTTATATCGGAAATTAGAACGTTTAAAAGAAACCACCTCAAAAGTAAAGTTTTTTTAAAGTTCAAAGGTTTAGGGGTCTTTTACCCATCTTTTATAGATTATGAAATGGCCCTGACGTCTGGGGAAATAGAAGCGCCCAAGCAATAAAAACATAACAAACAGAACTACTTCGTTACTAATTTTGAAATCCCCTTCAAAAATAGTAACGAAGTATGTATTTAAATCGCTCACACGAACTTCCAGTTCATCTAACGTAAAAGTTCATATTTCTTCGATTCAGTTCTTAATCCTCACAGTAAATCCCAGAAGAACTACAGTTCGGAACTAATTATTCCCAGTAGTAAAAGGCTCCTTTCTATATTTACGCCTCGGAAACAAATAACATACTAACGTACCAAGCCTTTATTTGAACTTTTGCTTAATTTATAGCAGTGTAACCATGGCGAACAAATATCTAAACCTCCTACTCTTTATCTGTTGCAGCTGCTATAGCAGTGCACAAGTCTTTGGCTTAGTAGTGGACAAAAACAATGAGCCGCTCCCTTTTGTTAATATCTATATAGAAGAAACCCTAAATGGCACTACCACCAATGGGAATGGGGAATATCAATTAAACGTTCCTACTTCCGGGGAACAAGTAGTTATTTTTAAATATTTAGGCTACAAAACAGAAAAAAAAACCATCTATATAGAAGATTCCGATTATCAGCTTAACATAACCATGACCGAAGAAAGCCTAAACCTGAACGAGGTCGAAATTGTGGCAAATACTAATCCTGCGAATGCCATCATGAGAAATACAATCTCAAAAAGAAAGGAGGAGCAACAGAAAATAAGCAACTATACAGTAGACTTTTATTCTAAGGGACTTATAAAAATCGAAAATGCCCCAGAACGTATTCTAGGTCAAGAATTAGGTGATTTTGGTGGCGGGCTAGATTCTACCCGTACCGGAATATTGTACTTATCGGAAACCATTTCGGAGGTAGCTCGGAGTAAAGGAAAATTCAAGGAAAAAATTTTGGCATCAAAAGTAAGCGGTGACGACAACGGGTTTAGTTTTAACGCCGCATTGGATGTTAATTTTTCGTTTTACGAAAATATGGTCGAGTTAGGGACCCAGCTGGTTTCCCCAATAGCAGAGAACGCTTTTTCTTACTATACCTATCGACTAAAAGGTACTTTTTACGATGAAGAAAATAGGTTAATCAATCAAATTGAGGTGAAATCAAAACTAGCCGACGACAAAACGTTTAATGGAACCATTTACATCGTAGAAGATGAATGGGCCTTGTACGCGATAGATCTAAAGGTTACTGGAAAACAGGCTCAAATTGTTCCGGTAGACACGTTTAGGATAAAACAAAATTTCAACTATTCTAAACAATATAAAACGTGGTTAAAAGTATTACAAAGCTTTGATTTTCAATACAGTATTTTAGGTTTCACGGGTGCTGGCAAATTTACCGCTGCCTATAAAGAGTATAATTTGGAACCTAACTTTGATAAGAGGGATTTCACCCCAGAAATCTTATCGTTTGAGCAAAATGCAAACAAAAAAGATACTCTGTTTTGGGATGTTCAAAGACCGGTACCGCTAACCGTTGAAGAATCTGTAGATTACAAGCTGAAAGATAGCATACAAATTATAAGAAAAACACAGAAGTATCTGGATTCGGTTGACGCCGAGAAAAACAAATTTAAACTTTCGTCCGTGCTATTTGGTTATTCCTATGACAACACGTTTAAGGAAAAATATTACACGCTAAGCACCCCGGTCCAAAACATTAGTTTTAATACGGTACAAGGGTGGCATGGATCTTTTGGCCTCGACTATCTAAAGTTAGATGAGGAAGATGGCACGGCCTTTCAAGTAAATACAGCCATAAATTATGGATTATCGGATAGAAGAGTGCGTCCCATGGCATCCCTTTACTATCGCTTTAATAAATTCTCCAGACCCATTCTGCGAGTAAAGATTGGCAATGAAGCCAGACAGTTTAATTCTGAAGAACCTATCACCGCCATTGGTAATAGCATTACTTCGCTGTTTTTTGAGCGTAACTTTGCGAAATTTTACGACCTCACTTTTGTAGAATTCTCACACTCCCAAGAAATTACAAATGGTATCCAAACAAACGTTAGCCTGGGGTTTGAGGATAGAAAACCACTGTTCAACACCACAGATTTCACCTATTTTGATGATGAGGATAAACAGTATACTTCTAATAACCCGCTGGAGCCCGAAAATTTTGATACCGCCGCAATTGATGACCATACCATTGTTAAACTGGGGGTGGAGGTTCGAATTCGTTTTGGACAACAATACCTAAATTATCCCGATGAAAAATTCAATATCCCCAGTGAGGTGTATCCCTCACTCTATCTTGGATACGAAAAAGGGCTCGCCTCCAGCTCCGTAAGCAACCATTACGACCAATTTAAAGTACGGCTGACACAATCGTTTGACATAGCCAATAAAGGTGAATTTTCATATAACATAAGAGCAGGTGCTTTTGCCAACCAACGGGATATCTCTTTTGTAGATTACCAACATTTTAACGGTAACGAATCCTATGTAACGCGCAAGGACTATATGGAAACCTTTTTTTTACTACCCTACTATACGCTAAGCACCAATAGATCATATGTAGAAGGACACGTGGAGCATAATTTCAACGGCTTTATTGTGAACCGAATTCCCCTTATAAAAAAATTGAACGCACACTTGATCCTATCCGGTAAATTTCTGGCAACTAGCGAAAATCGCCCGTACTCTGAATTTGGTGTCGCTTTGGGAAACCTGGGTTGGAAAAAATTTAGATTCCTGCGAGTAGGTTACGCCCGAAGTTACTTTAACAATACCGTAGAAAGTGGACTAAACATTGGTTTGGTATTTTAAGTATACCCCTTGCTACTTGATATCTGACCCTAAAAAAATACCTAGGTACGCTTCCAGAAATAAGGTGAAAACAAGATAAGCACCGTAAAGAGCTCCAACCTGCCAGCGAGCATTAGAAATCCGCACCACCACTTGGCCAAATCCGGAAGGCTATTAAAATTGCTTACCGGGTTTAAACTACCAAGAGCAGGGCCAACATTGCCCAAAGAGGAAGCGGCACCACCTATGGCCGATTCAAAATCGAGTCCTAAAAAGCCTAGTACCAAGGCACCGATTATAAAAAGTAGCATATACAGCACAAAAAAACCAATGATGTTATAGACGATATTCTCCTTAACTGTCTTGTTGTTATACCTTACAGGTATTACGGCATTAGTGTGCAAGGTTCGCTTAAACTCCAGTAATCCGTTTTTAATGATCAACAAATGTCGCATTACCTTTATACCACCGGAGGTAGACCCAGCCGAACCCCCTAGAAAGAAAAGTCCAAAAAAGAAGATAGTAAGGAAAGGAGTCCACTGTGTAAAATCGGCACTTACAAAACCCGTAGTAGTGATTACGGAAACTATTTGAAACAGGGCATGTCTAAATGAGCTCTCCGCCTTCCCCAAAACCATAGGATATCCGGGAGTAAGTTCTGTAATATTGGCCTTAAAATAGATGACCAACCCAACTAAAATAGTAGCCAAGACCACAAAAAGAAGATACATTCTAAATTCCTCATCCTTTAGTACACGTTGCACTTTTCCCTTAAAGACAAAGTAGCTCAGCACAAAATTGGTACCTGCTAAAAACATGAAAAAGATAATTATATATTGAATCAAAGGTTGATCGTTCCAGAATGCGATACTGGCATTCTTTGTAGAGAAACCTCCTGTAGACAATGTTGCCATAGCATGATTTATGGCATCAAAAAAGGACATACCTGCCAACTTTAGCAAAATAGTTTCCACCACGGTGTATCCAAAATAAATCAACCATAAACGTTTAGCAGTATCGGTAATCCGAGGATGAAGCTTGTCAGCGCTAGGCCCAGGTGCCTCCGCCGCAAACAATTGCATTCCCCCGATACCAAGTAGGGGCAAAATGGCAATCGCCAATACAATAATCCCCATACCGCCAATCCAGTGTGTTAGACTTCTCCAGAAAAGGATGCCTTCTGGCATGGCTTCGATATCATCCATAATGGAAGCTCCAGTAGTCGTATACCCAGATATAGTTTCAAAAAAAGCATTGGTAATATCAGGGATGGCTCCAGAGAAAATATAGGGCAACATCCCAGAAATAGACATCACGATCCATCCAAAGGTCACAATAATATAACCTTCCTTTTTCTTCACTTCCTTGCGGTGTCCCCGTGTATAATACATTGCAAAAACACCCGCGAACATAGTAGAAACAGAAGCAAGGGTAATACTTAGCGTAGCCCCGTCCTCATAAACGGCACTTAGCACAGCAGCCAAGACCATAAAGCCTCCGTTACAAAGGAGCAGTAGCCCCATGATATGAAAGATAATCCGTAAGTTAAGGCGCATCTTAGAGGAACATTCGTTCTATTTTTGATATTTCTTCTGGTAGACAACATACCACTACCCTATCGCCGGCCATAATTTTAAATCCGCCAAGTGCTATAATCCCTTTACCATCGCGAACTACCCCGCCTATAGTAGCAGCCTTCGGAAAATTAAGATCTCTTATCATAGCCCCGGTCACAAGGGAGTCTTTTTTTACGATAAATTCCAATATTTCGGCATTTAAATTGTTAAGTCGCATCATCGCTACAACTTCACCTCTTCTTACGTGTCTAAAAATATTATTCGCTGCCAATAACTTTTTGTTGATCAGGGTGTCTATACCAATCGAATGGGACAGTTGGAAATAATCCATATTTTCCACTAAGGCTATCGTCTTCTTAATATACTTGGACTTAGCCACTAAGCAAGACATGATATTGGTCTCGGAGTTCCCGGTAACGGCAATAAAAGCATCCATGGATTCTAGACTTTCCTCTTCCAAAAGCTCCACGTTCCTTCCGTCACCATTAATTATCAAAGCATTGGGTAAATCGTCTGCCAGGTCAAATGCCTTTTCCTTGTTCTTCTCGATCAGTTTAACGTTGAACTTATTGTTGCAGAGATCCCTAGCCGTTTTATAACCTACCTTGCTACCGCCTAAGATCATCACATTTTTAATATCCACATTCTTTTTGCCCGTAAGTTTATACAGCTCATCAACACCTTCTTTTACGATAATAAAATAAACTTGATCACCTTCCTTAAAAATGGTGTCTCCCCTAGGAATAACGGTATATTGGGTCCCCATACGCTTTAAAGCAATGGGCATAAAGTGAAGTTCTGGAAAAATACTTGCTGCCTCCTTTACCATTTTACCTACAAAGGGAGCGGATTTAGGTAAGGAAACACCCACCATAATCAGCTTACCTTCATCGAATTCATAAGTATCGTTAAAGGCAGATTTATTCAACAACAACTGAATTTCAGTTGCCGCCAACTCCTCTGGTGAAATAAGCTCGTCTATCCCCAATTCGGAGAATTTGAGCAACTCCTTATTTTCTATAAATTCCGTATTGGAAATCCTTGCTATGGTCCGTTTACTTCCCAATTGTTTGGCCAACATACAAAGGGTAATATTGGTGGTTTCCGATGAAGTTACCCCGATAACCAAATCGCAATCGGCGACTTGTGCATCCTTTGAGTAAGGCTATAGAAGTGGCATCCCCTTTCAAGACCCTAATATCCAAATGACTGTCGGCATACGCCAGACTTTCCTTATTCGTATCTATCAATGTGATGTTCTGGGATTCGTAGGAGAGTAATTTGGCCAAATGAAACCCTACCTCCCCTGCACCTGCAATTATAATTTTCATTTTGTTTTTTAGGATACCCTATTTGTAGTGCAAAAATGTCTTTAAGCGCGATACTTTTATGTTATCCCATCTAAAGTTTTCCTCAAATTTTTAGGCACGTAATTCGGAGTAAAATTACATAAATTTATGAGGTTACGGTTTATTTTGGTTTTTTTAACCAATTACAGCTTATAGCAACCAAATTAACATACCAAGAAGTCTAGCATACTATTGTATCTTTGTAAAAAAAATCATGTCCGAAAAGGTTACGCCTTATAAAGACTCCGAACTGGGAAAGAAAGAACAGGTAACTAAAATGTTCGATAACATCTCAAAGAGCTACGATGGTCTCAATAGAGTCATTTCCTTTGGAATAGACATTAAATGGCGTAAAAGGGTAGTAACCCTAATTGGGAAAGAAAAGCCTAAGACCATTTTGGATATTGCAACAGGAACCGGAGACTTAGCTATTGCCTTGGTAAAAACAGGGGCAGAAAAAATAGTTGGCCTGGACATCTCCCCCGGGATGCTGGCCGTTGGAAAGGATAAAATCAAGCATAGAAATCTGGACAAGACTATTGAAATGGTTGTTGGTGATAGTGAAAAGCTTTCTTTTAGAGACAATACATTTGATGCCGTTACCGTCTCCTTTGGTGTTCGGAATTTTGAAACTTTGGAAACCGGACTTTCAGAAATTTTACGGGTACTAAGACCACAGGGCACCCTGGCCATTCTTGAAACCTCCGTACCTACTAAAACACCGTTTAAACAAGGATACCGGTTTTATACAAAAAACATTTTGCCTATCATTGGCAAATTATTCTCCAAAGATAATTCTGCATATGGTTATTTGAGCGAATCCGCGGCCGTTTTTCCCCATGGCGAAACCTTCAACAATATTTTGCGTAAAATCGGGTTTATAGAGGTAACCAATATTCCTCAAACATTTGGGGTGGCATCTATTTATGTTGCTAAGAAAGCCTAGCGTAGCCTTACGGCAAGAGCTTTTCTATTTTAGCCACAATATATGATGGTTTTTGTAATTACGGCTTCATGAAAAAATGGATTTTAGTAGGCATTACACTAATGTTTTCCCTACAGATGATAAGTGCCCAGTTTAATGAAAGGCCCGTTCTTAATAAAGAGAACGAGGATAAGAAATTATTGAACTATGGCTATTTTCTGGGTTTAAATCAATATGATTTTAAGTTTGATTATATAGATAACGATAGAGCCATACTAACAGATAAAAGCTTTGGTTTTAATGTAGGACTTATTGGCGAGTTGCGGTTGAACCAGTTTTTGGACCTTCGCATAGAGCCTGGTCTACATTATAGCTCCAGGACTATTGGATTTCCAGGATTTGATGAGGAACGGGATGCCTTACGAGAGGTAAAATCAACGTATATTAATTTTCCATTGTTATTAAAGGCAAGTGCCAAAAGAATTGGCAACTGGAAGCCTTTTTTGGTGGGAGGACCCTCTATGTCCCTAAATTTGGGCAGTAATGAATCCAGTCTGGACGATAACTCGGCAGGAACTTTTCGAATGAAAAAGTGGGTATACAATTACGAGCTGGGCTTTGGCATTGATTTTTATCTGGAATACTTTAAGTTTAGTCCTTCTATACGTGGTGTTTTTACGTTAACGGATGAACTAGTTAGAGACAACGACCCTAATAGTCCATGGACCGGAAACATTGATGCCTTACGCTCCAGAGGTATTTTTATCAATTTTACGTTTGAATAAAGTGTTTGCTCCAAAAACTCTAGTCAGAGTGAAAAAGAGTTCAAAAGTTAAATATTTCATATAAGGTGATTTTCAAAAAAACTGAAAACCCAATGGTTCCAATTTAATAAATGTTCTTTCCTCATTTGTAAAATAAATAATTTTTTTTAAGAATCAGGGTTCATTTATTTCTCCGGATTTCACTCAATAAAATTGCGGTTGCCGTGCCAACGTTCAGGCTCTCCGTAGTAAGAGTTCCGTATTGTGGGATGGCGATAGATTCATCACAAAATTTCTTTACCAATTCCGAAATCCCGTTCCCTTCGTTGCCCATAACCAATATTCCCTTGTCAGGAAATTCACTTTTATAGACCGACGTTCCATTCATAAAAGTACCGAATACAGGAAGTGTATTATTCTTTAATAACATCTCTAGATCCGTATAGGTTATATTGACTCTGGCAATAGAACCCATAGTGGCCTGGAGCACTTTTGGGTTGTAGCAATCTACCGTATGGGGAGAACAAATCAAGTTTCTGATGCCAAACCAGTCGCAAAGCCTAATAATAGTCCCTAGATTGCCGGGATCTTGTACACCGTCCAACATCAATATCCAATCGCTAAAATCTATGGGTTGTGGAGCCATCATATGAAATACGCCCAAAACCCCGTTCGGACTTTTAAGTCCGCTCAATTGTTTCAGTTCCTTTGAGGAAATTTCCAGAATATAGGCATGAGGGACATCGAGCTTCGAACCTCCCGAAACAAGGATTTTAAAAGGCCTACAATCGGACTCTAAAAGTTCTTCCACAGCCTTTTTTCCTTCAATAACAAACAGACCATGTTCATTTCGGTATTTTTTTTGCTGCAGGCTTCTTATAAGTTTCAATTCACTTTTAACAACCATTCAAATGATGTATTTTTGATTTCTATGAACTCGGCACTTTGCTTTAAAAATAACATAGCTAAAATAAGCTTATTATCCCTCTTGGCAATGGTTGTGCTGTCCTGTAATTCATTAAAAAAAATAGATGATGACGAATTTCTGGTAGCAAAAAACACCCTTCTGGTAGATTCACTGAAAATTAATGACGAGGCCATTCAAAGTCTTATTTATCAAAAGCCCAACGCAGCCCTTTTAGGCTATCCTTTGCGCCTAAATCTTTATAACTTGGCAAAAGAAAACCCAGATTCCCTTTTCCAAGCATGGCTGCAAAAGAAACCCAACAGGGAAGAACGACTGAACCAGTTCCTTTCCGAAAAACAGGTGAACCGGTTAGGAGAATCCTTCTTGGTTTCAGGTATGAGCAAATGGCTCAAGGATATTGGCCAAGCCCCAGTAGTGCTGGATACTTCCAAGACCAGAAGAAGCTTGGAACGCCTTAGTGCCTATTACGAAAGTAAAGGCTACTTCAACAACAGTACTTCTTACACGGTGGACTCTACCGGACGAAAACAACGGGCGGAAATAACTTACAATATACGCCTTGGCAAACCCTTTTTAATAGATTCTGTATCCAATGAAATATCGTCCAAGGCCATAGATTCCATCTATTTCATTAACGCCGGTCAGTCCCTTGTCAAAAGAGGCCAAAAATTTGACTTGGACAATTTTAATGCAGAACGGGAAAGGCTTACCACAATTTTTAGAAATAACGGTATTCGAAACTTCCAAGAGAGTTCTATTACTTTTGATATTGCAAGGGATACGACCGTGCAGGGAGACGACCAAAAAATGAACATAGCCCTAAATATTGGAGACTTAAAGAAGCGGGGCGAAAACCAAGTGACCACCTCCGAATATAAAGTAGAAACCATCAATAAGATAGAAATCTACACCGATTACCTATCCTCGGACAGTAAGGAAAATAGCAGGGTCGTAAACTACGGGGATTACACGATTTATTACTCGGATAAGTTTAAAATAAAGCCCAAAACCTTGGCCAATGCCATTTATTTTGAAAAAGGGAATACATATAGAGACATAGACAAAATACGTACATCCCGGCAACTGAACAGCTTAAACATTTTCAAATATCCAAGTATAATTTTTGAAGAAGACAGTACTTCCAACAAAGTAAATACAAGCATCTACTTGGCGCCAAAAACCAAATATTCCTTAGGCACCAATTTTGAGGTCAGCCGTTCCAATATCCGAAGACTAGGTATTGGCCTTGGTGCATCATTGTTAATTAGAAATATTTTCAAAGGAGCAGAAAACCTGAGTATTTCGGCCGATGGCGCGTTTGGTCTTTTGAGCAGTCCTTCTTTCCAAGAAGATTTTTTCTCGGAGACCGGAGCGGAAGTCACCTTGGATTTTCCCAGAATATGGTTCCCATTTTTGAACACTTCAAAACTCATACCTAACTACACCCTGCCACAAACAAGAATAGCCATAGGTACAAGTTTTCAAAAAAATATAGGTTTGGACAAACAAACGCTAAATAGTGTGTTAAGCTATAATTGGACTCCATCTGAATTCAAAAAGCACAATGTGGAACTTTTGAATATTCAATTTGTTCGCAACGTTAACAGTAATCGCTTTTTTAATGTGTATAGAAATGCCTACAATGAGCTTAATAGGATTGCAACCGAAGATGCCATTGTGGTAAATCCATTATATTTTAACGATGAAGGGGACCTTACCACAGCTTCAGAGGCTCTAGATCCCGCCAATATAGGTACAGATGGGTTTATAGACGATGTATTGGAAGGTATAATCCCCATAACATCAGACGGTTTAACACAACAAGATTTTAGGGAAGTTAACAGAATTGCCGAAAGGGAGCAACGGCTCACAGAAAACAACCTTATTTTCACCACCAATTACACCTTTAATAAAAACAACAGGAATGGTATTACGGATAATACATTTTACCAGTTTCGTTGGAAACTGGAAGGTGCCGGAAATCTGCTGGCAGGCCTCTCCAATATTATTCCCTTCAATAAAAAAGACGATCAACTCTTAGTGTTCAACGTTCCTTTTTCCCAATATTTAAAAACAGAATTGGATTTTGTAAAATATTGGGATCTCGCACATTCCAACGTGCTGGCCGCACGCGGTTTTTTTGGGATAGCCATTCCGTACGGCAACTCCAATAACATACCCTTCGTACGCAGTTACTTTGGTGGGGGGTCTAACGACAATAGGGCTTGGTTTCCTTACTCCCTTGGACCAGGAAGGACCTCTGCGGTGAACGATTTTAACGAAGCCAACCTTAAACTGGCCCTGAACCTGGAATATCGCTTCCCAATTGCTGGTGATATGAACGGAGCCATCTTTGCCGACGCCGGCAACATTTGGAACGTTTTTGATGATGTAGAAGACCCAAACGCAACCTTTAACGGATTATCCTCACTACAGGATATTGCCTTAGGCACGGGTTTCGGGCTTCGATACGATTTTACCTACTTCCTCTTTCGTTTAGACCTGGGGTTTAAGACCTATAATCCTGCCGAAGAACAGGCCAAAAGATGGTTCCGGGACTATAATTTTGCCAATTCCGTATTGCAAATAGGCATTAACTATCCTTTTTAAGTCTAATAGTTTTGTTACTTTTGTTTTTCGAAATTTAGAAAACCTAAGACCAAAAAGACTATGGCTCATAACATAAAACCGGGCGTTGCTACCGGAGATCAAGTTCAGGAAATATTCAACTACGCAAAAGAAAAAGGCTTTGCCCTGCCTGCCGTTAACGTCATCGGCTCCAACACTATTAATGGTGTTTTGGAGACTGCGGCTAGCCTTAAAGCTCCCGTTATCATACAATTTTCCAATGGCGGCGCACAGTTCAATGCAGGTAAATCCTTATCCAACGAAGGCCAAAATGCAGCCATTCTAGGAGCAATCGCCGGAGCAAAACATGTGCACCAATTGGCCGAAGCTTATGGCGCAACAGTTATTTTACATACAGACCATTGTGCCAAAAACCTTTTACCTTGGATAGACGGTTTATTGGACGCCAGCGAAATGCACTTTAAAGAAACGGGGAAATCCCTTTTCAGTTCCCACATGATCGATCTTTCCGAAGAACCTTTAGAGGAAAACATCGAAATCTGCAAGGAATACTTAAAGCGTATGAGTAAAATGGAAATGACCCTGGAGATAGAGTTGGGCATTACCGGTGGAGAGGAAGATGGTGTGGATAACTCAGATGTGGACGATTCCAAACTATACACCCAACCCGAAGAAGTTGCCTATGCCTACGAGGAGCTTTCCAAAGTAAGTCCAAGGTTTACCATTGCTGCGGCATTTGGAAATGTACATGGGGTCTATAAACCCGGAAACGTTAAGCTTACTCCTAAAATTTTAAAAAACTCCCAAGAATACATATCAAAGAAATATGGTGTAGAACATAATCATATCGATTTTGTTTTCCATGGTGGTTCCGGTTCTACCGTTGCCGAAATAAGGGAAGGTATCAGCTACGGCGTAGTTAAAATGAATATTGACACAGATTTACAATATGCATTTTTAGCTGGTGTTCGAGATTATGTTCAGGATAAAAGCGACTACCTACAATCACAAATTGGAAACCCCAAAGGTGCCGATGAACCCAATAAGAAATTCTATGATCCAAGAGTTTGGTTAAGGCACGGTGAAAATACCTTTGTTGAACGTTTGAAAAAAGCCTTTGAGGACTTGAATAACGTACATACGCTTTAAGCCAAATACGTAGATAGAACTAATTCTAAACAATGACAGACATGACTTCTTGGTTTAAAAGAAAAGAAAAGGGAATACAAACTTCTACGGAACAGAAAAAAGACACACCAAAAGGGCTTTGGTACAAATCCCCGACCGGAAAAATCGTAGAATCGGAAGACCTTGCAAAAAATTTCTATGTAAGTCCGGAGGACGATTACCATGTGCGTATTGGAAGCAAGGAATACTTTGAAATTCTTTTTGACCATAACAAGTTCACGGAACTGGATGCCAAACTCTCCTCCAAAGACCCCCTTAAGTTCGAGGATACCAAAAAATATGGCGAAAGACTTGCGGCGGCCCAGAAGAAAACAGGGTTAAAAGATGCGATAAGAACAGGTTTTGGAAAATCGTTGGGAAAGGATATTGTCATTTGCTGTATGGATTTTAGCTTCATTGGCGGTTCCATGGGCAGTGTTGTTGGTGAAAAAATTGCACGCGGTATAGATTATGCCATCAAAAAGAAAGTCCCCTTTCTCATGATCTCTAAATCTGGTGGTGCTCGTATGATGGAAGCCGCACTCTCTTTAATGCAGTTGGCAAAGACCTCCGTTAAACTGGCACAATTGGCCGAAGCAGGATTACCTTATATATCCCTTTGTACAGACCCAACCACAGGAGGCACTACGGCTTCCTATGCCATGCTGGGCGATATAAATATTGCGGAACCGGGAGCATTGATAGGCTTTGCAGGACCAAGAATAGTTAAGGACACCACCGGCAAAGATCTTCCGGAAGGATTCCAATCCTCGGAATTTTTGTTGGAACATGGATTTTTGGATTTCATAACACATAGACGAGATTTAAAGAAAAAAATAAATCTATATATCGATTTAATACAAAATCTTCCGATAAGAGTAGAAGAACCAAAATCTGCTTAATAAAAAAACGTTATAAGTAGCCCTTTTAGCTAGAATGCCATTAAGCGCAATCACTGCAATAAATTTGTTACAAATAGCATCTCAAGCGCTTCTTAATTTTCTATGAAGTAGAATTGTTAAGTTCCAAAATAATAGTATCTTTGCAGCCTGTTTGAAAATCAATCAGATACATAAAAATCATTAAACCAATATTGGAATGTATTTAACAAAGGAAGTAAAAGCCGAAATCTTTAAGAAACACGGTGGAAAAGCAGAGAACACAGGTTCTACGGAAGGTCAAATTGCATTGTTCACACATAGGATCAATCACTTGACCGGACATTTAAAGAAAAACCACAAAGACTACAACACAGAGCGTTCGCTAGTAAAACTGGTGGGTAAAAGAAGAAGTCTTTTGGATTACATGATTAAAAACGATATTGTAAAATACAGAGAGCTCATTAAAGAGCTTGGTATTAGAAAATAAACGAGTAAAAAGGGATAGCACGCTATCCCTTTTTATTTAAGGTATACTCTTGGTTCCGGGAGCTAAAATAATGGGGCAAAACAAAAAGCTACACATAGTTTTTCATTGGTCCGTGCACACGCACAAACACACAACAACACAACAACCCCGACCAAAAAGAAATATGGTGGGGAGACCATTGTTTAACAAAATCCCGATAGGTGTCGGGTAAAAATCAATTTTATGATTCCAAAAGTGTTTAAAGAGGTCATAGACCTTGGAGACGGTAGGGAAATCTCTATCGAAACCGGAAAATTGGCAAAACAGGCCCATGGCTCTGTTGTTGTGCAATCTGGAAAATGTATGCTCTTGTGTACAGTTGTTTCCAACTACAAACAAAGCGATGTAGATTTTCTGCCCTTAACTGTAGATTATCGCGAAAAATTCGCCGCTTCAGGAAGATATCCTGGAGGATTCTTTAAAAGAGAGGCAAGACCTAGTGATGGGGAAGTATTGACTATGCGCCTGGTAGACCGAGTGTTACGCCCATTATTCCCGAAAGATTACCATGCGGAAACGCAAGTAATGATCCAATTGATGTCCCATGACGAAAACGTAATGCCAGATGCCATGGCAGGACTAGCGGCATCGGCGGCGATTCAATTATCGGATTTCCCTTTTGAGTGCGCTATTTCCGAAGTTAGGGTCGGAAGATTAAATGGCGAATTCATCATCAATCCATCCTTTGCCCAATTGGCCGAATGTGATATTGACATGGTCATTGGAGCCTCAGCGGATTCTGTAATGATGGTAGAAGGTGAGATGGACGAAATTTCCGAAGAGGAAATGACAGAAGCCATAAAATTTGCCCATGAGGCCATTAAGGTTCAGTGTGCCGCGCAATTGCGATTGGCCGAAGCTTTTGGTAAAAAAGAAGTGCGCTCCTATGAGCCGGAAAGAGAAGATGAGGCCTTGGCCAAAAAGATCCACGAGATGGCATACGATAAGGTATATGCCGTAGCAAAGGCAGGTTCTGCCAAGCACGAAAGAAGTGCTTCGTTTGATGAAATCAAGGATGCCATTAAAGCATCGTTCTCTGAAGAGGAGCAAGCTGATTTTGGAGGAATGATTTCAAAATACTATTATAAAGCAGAGAAAGCGGCAGTTCGCGACCTTACCTTAAACGAAGGTCTTCGTTTAGATGGTCGTAAAACGGATGAAATCAGACCTATTTGGTGCGAGGTGGATTATTTGCCATCTACCCACGGTTCCGCTATTTTCACTAGAGGGGAAACCCAAGCTTTGGCCACGGTAACTTTAGGGACGTCTAGGGATGCCAACAAAATAGATATGCCCTCTCAAGAAGGGGAAGAGCGTTTTTACCTTCACTATAACTTCCCTCCTTTTTCAACAGGTGAAGCACGGCCTATTCGCGGAACTTCCCGTAGGGAAGTTGGTCACGGCAACTTGGCACAACGCGCCTTAAAAGGAATGATTCCTACAGATTGTCCGTATACAGTTCGTGTGGTATCGGAAGTATTGGAATCCAATGGTTCTTCTTCCATGGCAACGGTTTGTTCAGGCACAATGGCCTTGATGGATGCCGGTGTTCAGTTGAAAAAACCAGTTTCCGGTATCGCAATGGGATTAATTTCCGATGGTGGCTCCGGCAAATATGCAGTTCTTTCCGATATCTTGGGTGATGAAGATCATTTGGGCGATATGGACTTTAAAGTAACTGGAACGGCGGACGGAATTACCGCTTGCCAAATGGATATTAAAGTTAAAGGCTTGTCATACGAAATCTTGGTGAATGCATTGAAACAAGCTAGAGCTGGTCGTTTGCATATCCTTGAAAAATTGATAGAGACCATTGCTACACCAAATGCGGACGTGAAACCACACTCTCCGAAAATGGTAACACGCACGATTCCAAACGAATTCATTGGCGCCCTAATAGGACCAGGCGGAAAAGTGATTCAAGAACTTCAGAAAGAAACCGGTACTACCATTGTTATCAATGAAGACCCGATTACCGAAGAAGGTATTGTAGAAATCCTTGGAACAGATCAAAACGGAATCGATGCCGTATTGGCAAAAATAGATTCCTTGATGTTCAAACCAAAAATGAACGAAGCCTATAAGGTTAAGGTCATTAAAATGCTAGATTTTGGTGCTGTAGTAGAATATCTTGATGCTCCGGGCAACGAGACCTTATTACATGTATCCGAACTAGCATGGGAACGTACCGAAAATGTTACCGATGTAGTGAACATGGGAGACGAGTTTGAAGTGAAGTACTTAGGCACCGATCCTAGAACCCGAAAGGAGAAAGTTTCACGAAAAGCACTTTTGCCTAAACCGGAAGGTTATAAGGAAAGACCCCCACGCGACGATAGCCGTAGAGACGACCGCCGAGGTGGTGGCAGAGACGATAGAAGTAGAGATCGTGATCGCAAACCCAAAAGGGATTAACTCTAGCATTAGGGAAAAATAAATTTTCAGAACTAAAATTAAGCCTCATCCTACCTTGGATGGGGCTTTTTATTGCCGTTTAACGTAAAAATATACTTTTTTATACCTAATTGTAACATTCCACAGATTTTTACGTATAAGTATGTGCAGTCTATGCAAACTGAACTTAATTTATTTTAATGAGACAGCTTAAGATTACAAAACAGGTCACCAACAGGGAGACCGCATCTTTGGATAAGTACTTACAAGAAATTGGAAAAGTAGACTTGATCACCGCAGATGAAGAAGTAGAGTTGGCACAACGTATCAAGGCAGGCGACCAGATCGCTCTTGAAAAACTAACAAAGGCCAACCTCAGATTCGTGGTATCCGTTGCAAAGCAGTACCAAAACCAAGGACTTACATTACCGGATTTGATCAACGAGGGAAACCTTGGCCTGATCAAAGCTGCACAGCGTTTTGACGAGACGCGGGGATTTAAGTTTATTTCCTACGCCGTATGGTGGATCCGTCAATCTATATTACAGGCTTTGGCAGAACAATCACGTATTGTTCGTTTGCCATTGAACAAAATTGGATCTATAAACAAGATCAACAAAACATTTGCCTTTTTAGAGCAAGCACATGAGCGTCAGCCCTCTCCCGAAGAAATCGCAAAGGAATTGGATATGACCATAGAGGACGTGAAACAATCCTTAAAAAACTCGGGAAGGCACGTATCTATGGATGCTCCTTTAATTGATGGGGAGGATTCCAACCTTTACGATGTGTTGCGTAGTGGAGAATCTCCTAATCCGGATAGGGAATTATTACATGAATCCCTACGAACAGAAATTGAACGTGCTTTGGAAACCTTGACACCCCGGGAAGCGGATGTCATCCGTCTATACTTTGGCCTGGCCGGACAACACTCTATGACCTTAGAAGAAATTGGGGAAACCTTTGATCTTACTAGGGAACGCGTACGTCAAATCAAGGAGAAAGCGATCCGTAGATTAAAGCATACTTCTAGAAGCAAAATATTGAAAACCTACCTTGGTTAAATCCAAGGTCAAAATTACACGCTAACTGATTCCTATATTGGAAAGTTGGCATATAAGTTGTAATTTTACCAGTAACAACAGTTATCATGACTGTTCGTTTTTTGATTGATGAATAAACTCCGGCTGATTACCGGAGTTTTTCATTTAAATACCTTTTTTTTATGAATGATTCCACTAAAACAAAAGAACAACCCAATAACCCACTACACGGTGTAAAACTGGTAGAAATTTTGGAACACCTTACCCAAAAATACGCTTGGGAAGATTTAGCAGGACAAGTAGATATCAATTGCTTTAAAAGTAATCCCTCTATAAAATCCAGCTTAAAGTTTTTGCGTAGAACCCCTTGGGCCAGAGAAAAGGTAGAACGTTTATATTTACAATCCCTTCGTTCCTAATGGCATTGAACATCGTTCTCATAGCACCGGAAATCCCTACCAATACAGGTAATATTGGTCGGCTTGCACTGGCCACGGGTGCTCATCTTCATTTAGTAAAACCCTTTGGATTTGAGATTTCGGACAAAAGACTAAAACGTGCCGGATTAGACTATTGGCAGCATGTTTCACTTTTCACTTACGACGATCAAGCTGTTTTTTTTGAACTTCATCAGGACAAAAAGATGGTTTTCTTTTCATCCCACGGTAAAAAAACCCATTGGGATATTGACTATGAAGACGATATGTTCCTTGTTTTTGGCAAAGAATCGGTGGGACTTCCCAAATCCATTGTAGAAAATCCCGACTTGGAAATCGCCAAAATTCCCCTCTACAATACAGAAATTAGAAGCCTTAATTTGGCCAATGCCGTTGCGATTTCTCTCTATGAAGGCCTGCGGCAATTACAAAAATAACAAAATGAATGTGGGCCTCCACAACCTATTTTACCGTCATGGATCAATTATTGAATTAGGATTGGTTAAAACGAAGCTCTTCCAAATTTACTAATAGTAATTCAAGATAAAAGTTGGCATGAAATAACAAGAATAATTGTTCTTCTTAACTTTTCATATATAAAGCCGGGCTCCTATAGTTTAATAAAATCTAAGCACCAATACCTTGCTCCCATTCACCTGAAAGCAAGTGCGTCTAGCATTCGTGGACAACTTTAAAAAAAATTCTGTAATCCTAAGCTACTTTTCATTATTTTTATAAGAACCACTCATTCTTAAAATAATGCGATATACTTTCATATTCCTGCTCCTGCTGGGATGCCTAGTTTTTTCTTGCAAAAAAGAAACCGCTGCCACCGGCCCATCGGAAGCTCAAAAAGAAATAAGTTTCAATATTCCCGAAGATTTTGTCTTAGAGGAACTATACCAACCCAGTGCACATGATCAAGGGTCATGGGTAGCCATGGCGCAAGGTGATGAGAACACTATCTTTGCATGTGACCAATACGGGAAAATCTATTCTTTCAAGGCTCCCGCAATCGGTGAAACCTTAAAAGCCAAAGATGTACGTCCCCTTAATTTAGAAATTGGGGAGGCCCACGGATTACTTTGGGCACATAATAGCCTATATGTAGCCGTAAACAAAGGCTGGGACGATGAAATTCCAGACGACCAAGAAAGGGCAAGCGGCATCTATCGCATTACGGATAAGGACGGCAATGGCACATTGGACATCGTAACCATGCTCTTAAAACTTGAAGGCGAAGGAGAACATGGCCCACACAGTTTAGTCCCCTCGCCAGATGGAAAGGAAATTTATTTTATTGCGGGCAACCATACCTTGGTCCCGGACAGATTAAAGCAAAATAGTAGACTGCCCATCAATTGGGACGAAGACAATCTATTTGAACCTTATCTCGATGCCCGCGGTCACGCCAATGATATCAAAGCACCGGGAGGGTGGATCTGTAAATTTAACCCTGAAGGGACGGAGTGGGAATTAATTTCCGCAGGTTATAGGAATCCCTTTGACATTGCCTTTAATGAAGATGGCGAATTGTTCACCTATGATGCCGATATGGAATGGGACATTGGCATGCCTTGGTACCGCCCTACGCGAATCTGTCACGTAACCAGTGGTAGCGAATATGGTTGGAGGACCGGATCTGGAAAATGGCCGGAATACTACCCCGATGCCCTACCTGCAGTCCATAATTTAGAGCAAGGCTCACCCACCGCCGTATTGGCCGGCCAAAAACTCAATTTTCCGGATGCGTATACACACGGACTTTTTGTGATGGATTGGAGTTTTGGCACCATTTATTTTGCAGACCTAAAAGCGAAAGGCAGTAGCTATACAGCCGTACGCAAGGAATTTTTATCGGGCACACCCCTACCCCTCACCGATATGATTGCCGGTACCGATGGCCATTTGTATTTCGCCTCGGGTGGCCGTAGAATAGATTCCCATCTCTTCCGTCTGCGATATATAGGCAAGGATACCCAAGAGGTAGCAACATCACTGGATGCGGAGGAGCTGAAATTAAGGGAACTACGCCACAGTCTGGAAAAGTATCATATAGCAAAATCTCCGGAGGCGATTTCCTTGGCTTGGGCAAATTTAGACCATGAAGATCGTTTTATTAGATATGCGGCCCGTATCGCGTTGGAACGTCAACCTATAGACCAATGGTTGGATACATTTATATCTGAGAAGAAGCCTGAAAAAATTATAGAAGCCAGTATCGCCTTGGCGCGGCAAGGTGATGCTTCCCTACAGCCAAAAATCCTAGATAAACTAAATGCCGTACTATTAAAAGACCGATCGGTTGAGCAGCAATTGAATCTCCTCCGCGCCTATCAATTGCTTTTTATACGAATGGGAGAACCAAAACCTACGGATAAACTGGTAGTAGCCAAAAAGTTAAAATCCCATTTCCCAAATGACCGTGATGATATCAATAGGGAATTGGGTCAATTGTTATTGTACTTAGACGCCGAAAACAGCACTGAAGACCTTGTAGCATTATTGCAAAGGCACACAAAAGAAGGTACTGCAGGCAATACGGAATTCCTATCCAAAGAAACTACGCAACGCAGTGAGCAATACGGACCGCTTATCAGGGAAATTATAGCTAAAATGCCTCCCACCGAAGCCATTTATTATGGCGTATTACTGAGCCACGCCGATAAAGGATGGACCAAAGAAAGCAGATCATCCTATTTCCAATGGTTTTATGATGTACTCAATGCCAAAGGCGGCCTAAGTTTTAAACCGGGTATGGAAAATATACGTTTGGCCGCAATGCAACATGTTCCAGATGATGAGAAGGAATACTTTCAGGAATTATCCGGGGTCTATTCGCCAGAAACAGCTGTTGCGGACTTGCCAGCGCCGATTGGCCCTGGACAACAATATGATGCCAACGAAATTGGGAATGTCATTTGGGGCGCCGAACTTGCCGATTATAAGGTTGATTTTCAAAAAGGAAAACGTGCCTTTGAAGCAGGAATGTGTATTCTATGCCACAGAATGCGCGGCGAAGGAGCTGCGGTTGGTCCGGATCTTACACAAGCACATACAAAATTTAATAATTACGAAATGCTGTTCGCTACCTATAGTCCAAATGATGAAATATCCGATCAATACGCGAACACCTTGTTCCATTTAAAAGACGGTAAAAAAATATCGGGACGAATAAAATCGGAAACGGATGCCCTGGTAGTCTTAATGCCCAATCCGTTTAATGAAACTTATACGCTTAATATTTCAAAAGAAACCATAGACAAAAGGGAGCTTTCTCCCTTGTCCCCAATGCCCTCGGGACTGTTAAATAGGCTAAATCCAGAAGAAATAAAAGATCTCTTTGCTTATATATCAGCTGGTGGTGCCATGGAACATGAGGTCTATACGGAACAAAAATAATTCCAGCCGAATTCGAAAACACGTAGTTAAATTGCATCAAATGAAAACTTTAGCAACTCAATTCGCCTTTCTCGCATTTATAATAGGGCAACTTGGACATGGTCAGGCGACCAGCGATTCCCAAAACCGGACCTCCTACGAAACTATCCCTGCTTCTTTTTATGAAGGCTTGGAATGGCGGAACATAGGTCCAAAAAGAGGCGGACGCTCCCTAGGATGTGCCGGGAGTCCCTCACGTCCCAATGAATATTATTTTGGAGCCACGGGCGGGGGTCTTTGGAAAACCGTGGATGGAGGCAATGAGTGGAAACCAGTTACGGACGGACAAGTAACCAGTTCCTCCGTAGGAGCAGTGGCCGTTTCGGAATCTAATCCGGATATCGTTTATATTGGTATGGGCGAGGTACAATTGCGCGGTAGTATTACCCAAGGTGATGGGGTATACAAAAGTACAGATGCAGGTGAAACCTGGCAGCACCTCGGCTTAAAGGAAACCCAGGCTGTAGCAAGGATACGCATCCACCCAACCAATGCCGATATTGTTTATGTGGCAGCTTTGGGCCATCCGTACGGCGATAATGCCGAGCGTGGTGTTTTTAAGACCGTTGATGGTGGCAATACATGGAAAAAGGTACTCTATGTAAGCGATAAAGCCGGGGCAGTAGACCTAATCATTGATCGCAACGATCCGGAAGTTATTTATGCCACTACCTGGCAGGTTCAGCGCAAAGCGTGGAACATGTGGGGCGGCGGTGGCGACAGCAAACTTTGGAAATCTTCTGATGGTGGCGAAAATTGGAGCGACCTTACCAGCAATACCGGCATGCCAGCCCCACCCGTGGGAAAAATAGGTATTACCGTCTCTCCTGTAGATTCCAACAGACTCTGGGCCATAGTGGAGGCCAATGAAGGTGGTGTATTTCGTTCGGATGATGCCGGAAAAACTTGGGAACGCACCAATGACGAACGTAAATTGCGCCAGCGTGCCTTTTACTACTCCCGAATCTATGCCGATCCGGCAGATAAAGAAACCGTCTACGGCCTTAATGTAGATTTTTGGAAATCGACCGATGGCGGAAAAACCTTCGACATCGAAATAAAAGTTCCGCACGGCGACAACCATGATCTTTGGATCGATCCCAATAACCCGGATCGCATGATATCCTCCAATGACGGCGGCGGAAATGTAAGCATAAACGGCGGAAAAAGCTGGACGGAGCAGGATTATGTGACCACTCAGCTCTACCACGTTATGGCCACCAATGATGTTCCCTACCATGTAGCCGGAGCCCAACAGGACAATAGCACAGTGGCTGTACCTAGTGATGGCTGGGAGCATATGCAGGCAGGTGGCCCTAACCATGGATGGTATTACGAGGTAGGAGGTGGCGAAAGCGGCTGGATCACCCAACATCCCGAAAATCTGGATATCTTCTACGCCGGTAGCCAAGGGGCATTATTGACGCGTTATGACCGCAGCAATGGCCAGACCAGAGATATTCAAGTCTACCCTAGATTCTTCTCAGGAGAACCCGCAAGTGCCTTGCCGGAAAGATGGCAATGGACTTTTCCGATCATGTTCGCCCCACAAGATTCCAAGGTGATGTACACATGTTCACAACATGTCTGGAAAACTACGGACGATGGTCAGTCTTGGGAGAAGATCAGTCCGGACCTAACCTATGCCGATCCTGAGTACTTTAGGAAAAACGGGAGGTGTAATTACCATGGATATGAACGGACCGGAAATCTATGCCACCGTTTTTGCTTTGGCCCCTTCGGCCCACGATATTAATACCATCTGGGCAGGATCCGATGATGGTAAAATTCATATTACCAGAGATGGTGGCAAAAATTGGGCGGACATTACCCCAAACGAGCTACCGAAATTTTCACGGGTAAGTATAATAGAGGAGTCTGTTCATAGGCCTGGCACCCTTTTTGTCGCTGCGAACCGCTATCAAGTAGATGATAGGCAACCCTATGTCTTTAAGACACACGATTATGGAAAAACATGGACCAAAATTATCAACGGCATAGCGGATGGACACTTTGCAAGGGCGGTACGTGAAGACCCTGAAAGGCAAGGACTCTTATTTTTGGGTACAGAACATGGCGTCTATTTTTCTAGCAATGATGGCGCAGCATGGAACAGCCTACAGCTTAAATTACCGGACACCCCCATCCGAGATTTAGTAGTAAAAGATAATGATGTAGTCTTGGGCACGCACGGCAGAGGCTTTTGGATTTTGGACGATATACATCCATTACGTCAGTATCAAAAAGAAATGCAGGCGCAAGACGCCATATTGTTCCAACCCTCCAATGCCATTAGGGGAATTGATAAGGCAAAAATCCAATACTACCTAAAACAGGAATTGGACACCATTACTTTTGAGGTGCTGGATGCCCAAGGCGATCTTATAGATACGTTTACGGGGAGTAAACCTAAATATGAAGAGGACCCGAACATTCCATCATGGGAAAAACCGGGGTCCTCCAAACCCACCACGGCCCAGGGCCTAAACTCGTTCACTTGGGATTTACGCTATAAAGGAGCTACGGGGTTTGAAGGAATGATTATTTGGAGCGCACGGCCCACTAGAGGTCCAAAAGCCCCTCTAGGCAATTACAGTATTCGGATGAAAACACCCAACTACGAAAAAACCTATGATTTCGCTATTGAAATGGACCCCAATCTTAAAGGAATTTCGAAGGCTGATTTGGACGAACAATTTCAGTTGTCCAAGGACATTATGCAACAAACGGACAAAGCCAACCGCACCGTTATAAAAATAAGGGAACTTAAAAAGCAATTAGAAGCCGGTAAACCCAAAGTGGCCAAAACCGACTGGAATAAAATTATGGCCCCTTTTATAGCTGAGATTTCGGCAGTTGAGGAAGATTTGTACCAAGTTAAGAATCAATCTGGGCAAGACCCGTTGAATTTCCCAATAAAATTGAACAACAGGCTAGCTTCGTTACGGAGAAGTGTAGAAAATGGTGATGCCAGACCCACGAACGGTGCATACAAGGTATTCAAAGAGCTGTCCCAAGAATTGGATGCGCACTTAACGACCTTGTCCAAGGTTATGGACAAACACCAACCTAAAATCAATCGTGTATTGGAAAAAGCGGGTTTGAACACCGTGTCGGCCGGTAAATAAAGGGACTATCTAAGACAGATTACCGAAGCTCCTATTTAATGTTTATTTTTGTATCCTAAATTTAAAGGAGATCATGAATAAAGTAAAAATCGCGCCTTCCCTATTGGCAGCGGATTTTGGGAATTTACAGCGCGATGTGGAATTGGTAAACGATAGCGTGGCGGACTGGCATCATATTGATGTCATGGATGGTGTTTTTGTGCCCAATATTTCCTACGGAATGCCTGTGGTCAAAACCATACAAAAACACGCTACTAAACCAATGGACGTGCATTTGATGATTGTAGATCCTGACCGTTATATTCAGGAATTTGCAGATTTGGGCGCAGATTACCTTACGGTACATTATGAAGCCTGTACACATCTGCATAGGACATTACAAGCCATAAAGGCCGCCGGAATGAAAGCTGGGGTGGCTTTGAATCCACATACCCCGGTACAATTATTGGAAAATGTAATCCAGGATATAGATTTGGTATGTGTAATGAGTGTAAACCCGGGTTTTGGCGGGCAATCTTTTATACCCAATACCTTTGCCAAGGTAAAAGCCTTAAAAGTACTCATTACCGAAAAAGGGAGTTCCGCTCTGATTGAAGTAGACGGAGGCGTTTCTACGGCCAACGCAAAAGAATTAATAGCTGCAGGGGCAGATGTACTTGTGGCCGGTAGCTTTGTTTTTAAGAGTGATGATCCAAAAGCAACTATAAAAAGCCTCAAAGGATAATGGAAGTATTGGATGTTGTTGTCGTTGGAGGAGGGCCAATAGGAATCGCTTGTGGACTGGAGGCAAAGAAAAAAGGACTGAGTTACCTGATTCTGGAAAAAGGCCCCATCGTGAACTCCCTTTTCAACTATCCGGCAAACATGCAGTTTTTCTCTTCTTCGGAAAAATTGGAAATCGATGATATCCCGTTTATTAGTAAAGAAGCGAAACCAAAACGGGACGAAGCCTTGGAGTATTACCGCAGGATCGTTACCTCCAATAAATTGAATATCAACTTATTTGAAAAAGTAGAAAGCCTGGTAAAAACGGACGATCACTTTAAAATTAAGACAACAAAGAACCGATATACGGCCTCTAACGTTGTTATTGCCACTGGGTTCTACGACATTCCCAATCCTATAAACGTGCCAGGGGAATCCTTGGAAAAAGTTTCCCATTACTATAACAACCCACATTATTATGCCGGTCAGAAACTCGCCGTTATAGGTGCCAGTAATTCTGCCATCGATGCTGCTTTGGAGTGCTATCGTAAAGGAGCGGAAGTTAGCCTAATCATAAGGGGACCAGAAGTAGGGCAACGTGTAAAATATTGGGTGCGCCCGGATATTATTAACCGTATAGAAGAGGGGAGTATTACCGCCTATTACAACAGTACGGTTGCAACGATAACGCCACAAGAAATTACCATAAACACCCCTGAAGGCACCAAAACCCTGAAAAACGATTTTGTACTGGCCTTAACAGGCTACAAACCTAATTTTGAATTTTTGGAACACCTTGGTGTTCATCTCAGTGCTGATGAAAAATGCTTACCCGAATACAATAATGAAACGATGGAAAGTAACGTAAAAGGACTCTATCTTGCAGGTGTTATTTGCGGCGGGATGGAAACGCATAAATGGTTTATTGAAAATTCCAGGGTGCATGCTAAAATGATAATGAACGCTATAAGCCAATAGCGGATTTAAATAAAAAAACCATCACTAAGTGATGGTTTTTTTATTTAGTGACCGCGGAGGGATTCAAACCCCCAACCCTCAGAGCCGAAATCTGATGCGCTATTCAATTGCGCCACGCGGCCGATATTTAGTAATCAGTAATCAGTAATCAGTAATCAGTAATCAGTAATCAGTAATCAGTAATCAGTAATCAGTAATCAGTAATCAAAAATAGAATTTCTTGTTAGCATCCTAGTGCTTTAAACCAATTTATTCTTAACAATGGTAGAAATTGTTTTTCCATCTGCCCGCCCCGATAGTTCTTGTGAGGCCAAGCCCATAATCTTTCCCATGTCCTTCATACCAGAGGCTCCTGTACTGGATATAATGTCTTCTATAATTTTCTCTATCTCAGCTTCAGACAACTGCTCCGGCAAAAACTGCTCTAGGACAACCACCTGGGCCAATTCGGGACCGGCCAAGTCTTCCCTGTTTTGTTGACTAAAAATGGCTGCACTATCTTTTCGCTGTTTTACCAACTTCTGTACTAGTTTTACCTCATCATCTTCGGTAAGTGCACCATCGCCACTAGTTTTGGCCAATAAAAGGGCTGATTTGATTGCTCTAAGCGATTCCAAAGCCACGGTATCCTTAGCTTTCATGGCCTTTTTCATCTCATCCATTACCCGTTCCTGCAATCCCATATCCTTATCTTTTAGCGGTGCAAAGATAAAAAATTAAACCCGAAAACATACCTTGCTTCCGGGTTTAAAATATACTTGTAAACTTACTTAATCTACATTATCATGTAAAAAAGAATTATTAGATCGCAACTGAATGTCCTTATTGCTATCATCACTTAAACTTGTCCTTGAAATCTTTGGTTCCCTGGGATTATCGTTCAAGTCAACACCTTGACGCTTATATGCGGGCTGTTTCTCAAATTCCTCTAAATTATTTACACTGTTCTTAAACTTGTAATTGAAATCCTTTAGTTTTCTTCTTCGCTCGTCCGCTCTTTCACGTAACAATTCTTCAATGGGCGTCTCCATAGGATCCAATTCCTCCTGTGGTTTAGCAATTAACTCCTTTGGGGCAACAGTCTTTCTTTCAAATATCAACTCGTCCTCTATGATCCTTGGCTCAAATTCTTCTGCTTTGGATCTTGCTCCTGTAAGCTTGTTCTCCAATTGCATATAATCATCTAAACTATATCTAGTTTCCCCTTTCTTATTGTACTCCAAGACAGGTATTATTTCAACGCTGTCCCTTACATCCATATCCCTAACCTCGCTGCTAAGGTCGAACATAATCACATTTTCCTTTTCCTCTTCGTCCTGGACCAAAGGCAGATCAAAGCTTATGGCAAACTGATCGTCTTCTTCCTGAGATTTTAGTTCCTGCGCATCTTTTACCTGGATGTTCCTAAGGGATGCCGAGGACTCTATAATAACAAAATCTTCTTCCTTCACATTTTTCGCCACTACCTCTTCATAAAAAACATTGAAGTTTTTAATATAGCTGGTGGTGGGTATTAAATCGAAATCGCCTTGATCCAACAATTCATACCTTGTCTGTGGCTCTTCGTCATCCTGCTCCAGAACATGAACTTTTTTGTTGGTTGAGAGCAACTCTATTTCAGCTTTTTGTCCTTCCTCCAAGTTGTGGATAATTTTTTTTGACTCGGTATTTACGATATCGTCCTGTTGCTCAATGTTAAATCCTGTAGCAATTACGGTTACGGCGATAGCTTCTCCCAGACCTTCGTCCTCGCCTACACCCATAATAATGTTAGCTCCATGCCCCGCTTCGATTTGTATATGATCGTTGATCTCACCTATCTCGTCTATAGTAATCTCTTGAGCTCCGGAAACGATCAATAACAAAACGTTCTTAGCACCTTGAATCTTATTGTCGTTCAATAAAGGAGAGTCCAGCGCTTTCATTATGGCTTCGTTGGCCCTAGCGGAACCAGAGGCAATGGCAGAACCCATAATAGCTGTACCACTATTGGATAGCACTGTTTTTGCGTCTCGTAAATCTATATTTTGTGTGTAATGATGGGTAATTACCTCGGCAATACCCCTAGCGGCCGTAGCCAAGACTTCATCGGCTTTTGAAAAACCGGCCTTAAACCCAAGATTGCCATACACCTCCCGTAATTTGTTATTGTTGATTACGATTAAGGAATCTACATTTTTTCTGAGCTTTTCAATTCCCTTCTGTGCCTGTTCAACACGCATTTTTCCCTCAAAATTAAAAGGCATGGTCACGATACCAACGGTAAGCACATCCATCTCTTTCGCAAATTTGGCAATGACGGGAGCAGCACCAGTTCCTGTCCCACCGCCCATGCCAGCAGTAATAAATATCATTTTTGTGGTATTGTCGAGCATACGTTTTATTTCTTCCATGCTCTCCATAGCGGCCTGCTCCCCCACTTCAGGGTTGGCACCAGCTCCCAATCCTTCTGTTAACGAAACCCCCAACTGTATTTTATTTGGAACCGGACTGTTATCCAAGGCCTGGGAATCTGTATTGCAGATAACGAAATCCACTCCGTTAATTCCAGCCTGGAACATGTGGTTTATTGCATTACTGCCTCCACCGCCAACTCCTATGACCTTTATAACATTGCTTTGATTCTTTGGAAGATCAAATGAGATATTTTCAAATTCGCTGCTCTTGCTCATATTTTTGTTATTACTGGTTAATGTATGCTATTCTTTATGGGTTGTCTTACTCTGCGTTATCCAAAAATTCCTTTAACTTCTCTGACCATTTGTCAAAAACGGACTTCCGGGCCTTACGCTTCTCCTCGTTCGCCTGTATTTGCTTTTCGCGCTGCTCCTGGTTTTGTATATTCTCCGGTTCTGTTTGTGCTGTAGTTTTGTTGGCCTGTATTTTTTGTTGATTCTTTACGGAATTCATTAAAAGCCCTACTGCGGTAGCATACAATGGACTAGCTATTTCCGTATCGGAATCACCGGCCAAATGCTCGTTCGGATAGCCTATCCTGGTATCCATTCCCGTAATATACTCTACCAATTGTTTTAAGTGTTTCAATTGGCTACCACCACCCGTAAGCACAATACCCGCAATAAGCTTTTTCTTTTGCTCATCGTGTCCGTAGTTCTTTATTTCAACATACACCTGCTCAATGATCTCTACCACTCTGGCATGTATAATCTTTGAAAGATTTTTTAAGGAAATTTCCTTCGGCTCCCTTCCCCTTAGGCCGGGTATGGATACTATTTCGTTATCCTTGTTTTCTCCAGGCCAAGCCGAGCCAAACCTTATCTTGAGCAATTCTGCCTGTTTTTCTATAATAGAGCAACCCTCCTTGATATCCTCGGTAATAATTCCTCCTCCGAAAGGAATTACTGCGGTATGCCGAATAAGACCATCCTTAAAAATGGCCAGATCAGTCGTACCACCTCCTATATCGATGAGGGCAACACCAGCCTCTTTTTCTTCCTGACTTAAAACTGCATCTGAGGATGCCAAAGGCTCCAATGTAATGTTCGCCAAACCTAGACCGGCACTTTTGATACATCTGCCTACATTTTTAATCGATGTTACTTGCCCGACAACAACATGGAAGTTAGCTTCCAACCTGCCACCGTACATGCCTATAGGCTGCTTGATTTCCGCTTGGCCATCCACTTTGTATTCCTGGGGCAACACATGTATAATTTCCTCACCAGGCAACATGATCAACTTATGCACTTGATTCACCAAGGTATCCAAATCCTTTTCACCTATTACTTCTTCGGAATCCGGTCTGGATATATAATCACTGTGGTGTAAACTTCTAATATGCTGACCCGCGATGCCCACTACCACAGTACTTATTTTTAGTCCAGAGCTACTTTCTGCCTCCTCCACGGCCTGCTGAATGGATTTAATGGTCTGAGTAATGTTATTGACCACCCCACGATGTACTCCTAGGCTTTTGGACTTACCAATTCCCAAAATCTCGATCTTACCATACTCGTTTTCCTTACCAATAATGGCCACGATTTTCGTTGTTCCTATGTCTAGACCGACTGAATAATTAGTTTGTTCCATTCCCTTATTATATTTTAGTGCACACTACTTGGTTATTGAATTCTAAACTTACCACCGCAAAATTTTCCAAGGTCTTATCCTTATTCGCTTTAGCGTAAAACGCCTTAAAATTGTTGAACTTACTCTCTAGCTCATCTACACTTCCCAGATTGACTACAAATTGGTTCAGGCGAAATTTCAATCTATAATCGTCCTTGGCTTCTACGTGAATACCAATTACATTTTTTCTCAAAAACTCATCCGTATTTATAAATTCTAAAATAACGTACACATCCTCAAGGCTTTCCCCTGTTATGGCACCCGTAATTATAGGAACCCTAGCTGAATGGTTGACGGAAAACGGCATGCGCTTTCCCTCATCATCCAAATAGAATTTTGAATTCCCCTCTATGCGACCGATTGGTTTACGCTGAACGATTTTAGACGTAAGCTCACCATCTATAGTAAGATAAACTTGGGCACTTTTTACCATTTCATTGGCCTCGATAGCCTTTTCTATAGTATTCAAAACTAATTTTTCTTTAGGGACATTTTCCAGTCCTCCAAAATTTTGTATTAACAATTTATTAACCGTTCCTTCGGTCAGATATAAATTTTCATCTCCACTGAACGCTACCTTCATTTTTGAAATGTTCCTATCCCTGTTCCTTTGATTAGAAAACGCATAAAGGCCCATGATCACAATAATCAGGGCAATACCTTTTAATTTGTTCCAATTAATGCGCATAGTACAATTCATTTTTAATCCGTTCTACCTCCAAGCCAATATCCCCGGCACCCATGGTAACAAGCACCTCGGGGTGTTGGGCTTGTATTTCTTTTATTAAACTTTCTTTGGTTACCTTTTTCTTAATAGTGCTTGACATTTTTCCGAGTAACCAGTCTGAATCAATCCCCTGAATTGGGAGTTCCCGTGCCGGATAAATATCCAATAAAAGCACATTTGAAAATCTGGACAGGCTTTTTGCGAAGTCATCCGCGAAATCCCTGGTTCTCGAAAAGAGATGTGGCTGAAAAACAGCGACTACACTTTTGTTCGGATGCATTTCCATTATTGCATCAAAAACGGCATCTATTTCTGTGGGGTGATGGGCATAATCATCTATAAAAACAAACTCCTCTGTCTTGATTTTGTAGGTAAAGCGGCGCTTCACGCCCTTGAACGTAGCTAAAGCATCTGCCAGGCGATGCGGTGGGGAACCAGCTTCCATCGCCATGGCAAAAGCTACTAGACCGTTCAGCAAATTGTGCCTTCCCGGTTTACAGAACCGAACGCCATTTAGAACGGCGTCTGGCGTAACCAAATCAAATATGTAGGTGCCCTGTTCTATTTTTATGTTTCGGATACAAAAGTCCGAATCGTCTTCTATACCATAGGTAATTCCCTCTAAAGGCAATCCCTTACGCACAAAGAGTTTTCCTTCTGGTTTAATGCGTTTTGTAAACTCGACAAACGACGCCGTTAATTCTTGGGCAGTACCATAAATATCCAAATGGTCGGCATCCATAGAAGTTACGCAGGCCACAGTTGGACTCAAGCGCAGAAACGACCGATCAAACTCGTCTGCTTCCACAACGGAATATTCCGTGCCTTCCAACAGGAAATTACTTTGAAAATCTTCTGAGATACCCCCTAGAAATGCGGTAAGCGGTGTGCCGGTCTCTTTTAGCAAATGTGCCAGTATACAAGAAGTAGTGGTCTTACCGTGCGTTCCTGCAACCGCAAAACAAAAGGAATCCTTTGTAATAAGACCAAGTACTTCGGAGCGCTTCTTTATAACAAAGCCCTTCTCAGTAAAATAATGGTACTCGCTATGCCCTAGAGGAACGGCTGGCGTATAAACGATAAGTGTTTTGTCGGGATCCAAGAACAATTCTGGCACCAAGGTCATATCGTCCTTGTAATGAATTGAAATACCTATAGCCGCCAATTCCCTGGTCAAAGGGGTTTCCGTCTTATCATATCCCGCAACAGGGATATCTATAAACCTAAAGTAGCGTGCCAAAGCGGACATGCCAATGCCCCCGATGCCTATAAAGTAAACGCTATGTATGTTTTTCAAGTCCAAAATTCCTGTTCTAAAAAATCTGTTCCTAATTCTATGTTCTTTTAATAAAAGTATCCTTCGACGCGCCCCAAATCCAAATACTCCTTATTCTTCAAATAAATGCCCATTAGGGCATCAACAATTTTTCTACCTCGTCACAAATGGCATTCGTTGCATTTGGAAGCGCCAAGGCCTTCATGTTTTTTGATAGTTCTTCCTGTTTCTTTTCTGAATGTATTAGATCCAAAAACCGCGTTTCAAACTCGGCCTCCAATTCGCTTTCCCGTATTAGAATTGCTGCAGATTCCTTTTCCAAGGATAGGGCATTTTGGGTCTGATGATCCTCGGCCACATTGGGCGAAGGGATGAAAAAAGTTGGTTTACCAACTATGCACAATTCGGAAACAGCTCCTGCACCGGCCCTGGAAATTATGATATCGGCCGCTACATAGGCCTTGTCCATTTCGTTCATAAAGCCATGCACTTTTACATCTTCGCTGTCCTGATCTTGGTATTGTGCGATGTAACCCTTTCCACACTGCCATAGCAACTGAATATCCAGTTCCTTAAAAAAAGAAAGCTTCTCGGCTATTAATAGATTGATGCGCCTAGCACCGAGACTTCCGCCCAAAACCAGCAGCGTTTTTTTGTTGGGACTTAGTTTAAAGAAATCTAAAGCATCCTTCTTACTTACATTTAAACTCACCAGATCTGCACGCACCGGATTTCCCGTTTTTACTATTTTATCGGCTGGAAAAAAACGTTCCATACCATCATAGGCTACACAGATTTTTTGCACCCTATCTTTCAGTAATTTGTTGGTAATGCCCGCAAAGGAATTTTGTTCTTGTAACACACATGGGATCCCCTTGCCCGATGCCATACGCAACAACGGCCCACTGGCAAAGCCCCCCGTGCCTATTACGGCGTGGGGCTTAACCCGTTTTACTATGTTACCTGCTTTTAACAAACTACTTATTAATTTAAAAGGAAACATTAGGTTTTTAAGGCTCAGTTTCCGTTGTATTCCTGTAATCCACAAACCTTCAATTTCATACCCGGCCTGTGGCACTTTTTCCATCTCCATACGATCCTTCGCCCCTACGAACAAAAACTCTGCGGTGGGAAATCGCCGTTTCAATTCGTTCGCGATGGCTATTGCAGGATAAATATGTCCGCCAGTACCTCCTCCAGATATGATAAACCTATAGTTGTCCACTCAATACTTCTAAAGGGTTATGCGCGTCAATATCGGTTGACCCATTATCGTCCTTCGTCAAACTCCTATTGCTTGCGCTCAAAATAATCCCAATGGCCAAACAGGTCATCCAGCTAGAAGTACCTCCACTACTGATCAGGGGTAAATTCTGACCCGTTACCGGAAACAGTTCCACCGCTACCGCCATATTGATCAAAGCCTGAAATACAATGGGTATCCCTACGCCCAAGACTAGTAATTTGCTAAATATGGTTTCCGCACCGTTGGCCACCACTACGATTCGAAATAGTAGAAAGAGATAAAAAAACATCAAGGCAAAACCTCCTACCAATCCGTATTCCTCCACAATGATCGCATAAATAAAATCCGATGAACTTTGTGGTAAAAAATTCTTTTGAACGCTTTTTCCGGCACCCTTGCCTACAATGCCTCCACCGGCAATGGCTATTTTTGCTCGCTCTATCTGGTAATTGGCCTCGGTATCCTCCGGACTATTAAAACTGTCAATACGACTCATCCATGTATCTACACGGTTAGGAAACAAATCCGGAAATGCCTTTGCCGTTACAATGAACAAGGTTAGACATACCAACCCTGTGGCTACAATGCCCAGTAAATATTTTGTGGGGTATCCCCCTAAAAAACAAAGGACAAGCACCATAGAAAATATAATGCCCGCCGTTGAAAAGTTTGCCGGTAAAATTAAGACCACCACCAAAAACACGGGTAACCATAGCGGAAGTATACTCTCTGTAAAGCTAACCTGTACTTGCCTGATCTTACTAAGGTACCTGGCCACGTAGACCATTAAAACCACTGCCGCCAAATTGGAAGGTTGAAAACCCAAACCTACCAAGGGTAACCGGATCCAGCGACTGGAATTCGTCTCTCCGCTATTGGTGCCTTGGGCAAGCACAAAAACCAATAGTACTAGGATGATCGGTAGGGCGATCAATGATAGTCCCTTAAAAAAATTAGTAGGGATTTTATGAATGCCATAAATGATACCAAAACCCAAAACAAGGAGCACCGCATGTTTAACAAGATGTCCAAAAGTTGTGCCATTGCCTACCACATAAACCAAATTGCTACTGGCACTATAAACTGGTAAAAAGGAAAATAGGGCCAATAGGGCCGTAACCGCCCAAATTGCCTTATCCCCTTTTATATTTTGCAATAGCTTTAACACTTATAAGTTTTTTACACAGTTCTTAAATTGATTACCACGATCTTCATAATTTTCGAACAGATCAAAGCTTGCGCAAGCTGGCGATAACAGCACCGTATCTCCCCGTTCTGCAATCTTATAGGCTACTTTTACAGCCTCTTCCATCGCATAGGTTTCTACAATTAGGTCTACCACGTTACCAAAAGTTTCTTTGATCTTGGTGTTATCCATTCCCAAGCAAACAATGCCTTTTACCTTTTCCCGGACCAAAGGCATCAACGACCTATAGTCGTTACCCTTGTCCACACCGCCAACGATCCAAACCGTCTGGGTCTTTACGCTATCCAAGGCATAGTAAGTGGAATTTACATTGGTAGCTTTTGAATCGTTTATATACTGCACGTGATTTATCTTCAACACCTTTTCCAAACGGTGTGGTGCGCCCTGAAAATTGGAAATACAGTCTCGTATATATTCCTTACGGATACCTACCAGTTTTGCAATAGTGGCCGCAGCCATTGTGTTCTTTACATTGTGTTGTCCTTCCAGTGCTAGTGCGTCTGTCGTCATTTTAATCGTGTCAGTTTGTGTTCTAATAATTATGTTTTTGTCTTCTAAATAGGTTCCTTCCTCAAAAATCTCCGTTAAGGAAAAGGGTATTAATTTGGATTTGACCGGGTTGGCCTTGAGCCATGAAACTATAACGGTATCATCGGCGTCGTAAATAAGGTAGTCCCCCTCCGTCTGGTTCATGGCTATCCTAAACTTGGAGGCGATATAGTTCTCGAACCTATACGCATACCGATCTAAATGATCTGGTGTTATGTTCGTAATCACAGCGATATCCGGTCTAAAATCAAGTATACCGTCCAACTGAAAACTGCTGATTTCCAATACGTAATACTCAAAATCATCATCGGCCACCATCTTGGCAAAACTGTCCCCAATATTACCCGCCATACCTACGTGCAGTCCTGCACTTTTTAAGATATGGTTGGTAAGCATGGTAGTGGTGGTTTTTCCATTGCTTCCCGTTATACCTATGATCTTGGCATCGGTGTACTTGGATGCAAACTCGATTTCTGAGATTACCGGAATACCTTTGGCGACCAATTGCTTTACCAGCGGCGCCGTATCTGGAATACCTGGACTTTTCATTACGATATCCGCCTTTAAAATTCGGTTTTCGGAATGTGTCTCCTCTTCCCAATCAATTCCATAATGTGAAAGAACGTCTTTGTACTTCTCTTTTATTTTTCCTTTGTCGGATACAAAAACATCGTATCCCTTTTTTTTACCCAAAATGGCCGTTCCTACGCCACTTTCTCCTCCTCCAAGAATTACCAGCAATTCCATTTAGCGAAGCTTTAAGGTCACTATGGTTACAATGGCCAGTAAAATCCCAATAATCCAAAAACGGGTAACGATCTTACTTTCATGGTATCCTTTCTTCTGGTAATGATGATGCAAGGGTGCCATTAAAAAAATACGCTTCCCCTCCCCATATTTGTTCTTGGTGTACTTAAAATACCCGACTTGTAGCATTACGGAAATGGACTCCGCAAAGAAAATTCCACATAAAATGGGTATCAATAATTCCTTACGGATGATGATAGCGATTACTGCAATAACACCTCCTATGGTAAGACTTCCCGTGTCTCCCATAAACACCTGGGCCGGAAATGCGTTGTACCACAAAAAGCCTACAAGTGCTCCTGCAAATGCCGTAATAAAAACCACCAGTTCCTCTACACCCTTTATATACATGATATCCAAATAATCCGAAAAAATAATATTACTGGATACCCAAGCGAAAATACCGAGGGTAATGACGATGATGGCAGAACTACCAGCTGCAAGTCCATCTATACCGTCGGTGAGATTGGCACCATTGGATACAGCGGTCACGATAAGAATAATTATAGGAATAAAGAGCAACCAAGTGTAGGCCTCGAAGCCATCTCCCATCCAGGAAATAAAACTGCTATAATCCAGCTCATTGTTCTTAAAGAAGGGGACAGTTGTCATCGTAGACTTGATATCCGCGCCCTTTACCTCCTCTACCGTAAAGTTCTCGGTAATTATGGTCTTGGTATGCTCACGCATGGTTACCCCCGGATGAAAATATAGGGTAGCGCCTACGACCAAGCCCAGGACTACCTGTCCCAATACCTTAAACCTGCCCTTAAGACCTTCTTTATTTTTTTTAAAGATTTTAATATAGTCATCTATAAAGCCTATGATACCCATCCAAACCGTAGTAACTATCAAAAGAATGACATAGATATTCTGCAACTTCGCAAACAACAACACAGGAATCAACGTAGCCAAAATAATGATGACCCCTCCCATAGTTGGTGTTCCCGCTTTTTGCTTCTGGCCTTCCAGGCCCAAGTCCCTTACCGTTTCCCCTATCTGCTTCTTTTGGAGATAAAGAATAATACGCTTCCCATAAATGGTAGCCAGACCCAAAGAAAAAAGGATAGCCATGGCCGCCCTGAACGTAAGGAATCCAAAAAGGGAAGCTCCCGGAAACTGGTATTCATTCTCCAAAAATTCAAACAGGTAGGTTAACATATTTTTGTACTAAAAGCATTTGGTATTAGGCCTTGGTTATTTATCTAAACTTTGTAATATTTCCTTTAAAATCTTAAAATCATCAAAATCTATCCTTTTACCGTTGGTTTCCTGATAGGTTTCGTGACCCTTACCGGCCACTAGGATGATATCATTGGCCGAAGCCAATTGACAAGCCGTCCTTATCGCCTGCTCCCTATTTTCTATAGCTAATATTTTATGGGTATGCTGAGGTTCCACACCAGCCTCCATTTCGGTAATTATTTCTGAAGGGGACTCGCTTCTAGGATTATCAGAGGTAAAAATGACCTTACTACTCATTTCCGATGCGATATTGCCCATTACCGGACGCTTTGTTCTGTCTCTGTCGCCACCACACCCCACAACGGTGATGACGTTTTCATTTCCAGTTCTCAATGTGCTGATCGTCTCAAGCACATTTTTTAAAGCATCCGGCGTATGGGCATAATCAACAATAGCCGTAATTTTTTGTTTTGATATAAAATATTGAAACCTACCATCTACGTTTTCGAGTTCGCTCAACAACCTAAGGGTCTCTAACTTTTCCAGTCCAAGTACATCCGCTGCTGCATAAATGGCCAGCATATTATACGCGTTGAAATGACCTATTAACTTCGTCCACAATTCATTATCATTGATCTTCAACAACTGCCCGTCGAACTGACTTTCTAAAATCTGAGCCCTATAATCCGCGTAGTTATGTAAGGCGTAGGTATATTTCCTAGCATTGGTATTCTGCAACATGACCAAGCCATTCTTATCGTCTATATTCGTAAGGGCAAAGGCTTTTTTTGGCAGGGTATCAAACAATATTTTCTTTGTATCCCTATATTCCGCAAAAGTTTTGTGATAGTCCAAATGATCGTGGGAAAGATTCGTAAAAATGGCTCCTTCAAAGACCAAACCTTCCGTTCTTTTTTGATGTATACCGTGCGAGCTTACTTCCATAAAACAGAACTCAACGCCTGCATTGTTCATAAGGCTAAGGTGTTCATTGATTACTAAGGCATCTGGAGTGGTATGCGTAGTTTTATATTCGGTATCGTCCACCATTATTTTAATAGTGGATAATAGGCCTACCTTATAACCGGCCTTTTTAAAAAGTTGGTACAGCAAAGTGGTTACGGTAGTCTTACCATTGGTTCCTGTAACTCCTATTAATTTTAAGTTTTTGGACGGTTTTCCATAAAAGTTAGATGCCATAATGGCCAAAGCACTATTACCATTGGCGACCTCTACATAGGTAATCTCATTGATCATTTCTTCCGGAAGCTGTTCGCAAACAATGGTTTTTGCCCCTAACTCGATCGCTTTTCCAATGTAGTTATGACCATCGGTCAGTGTTCCTTTAATGGCTACAAAGACATCGTCCATCTGGACTTTACGCGAGTCGAAGCAAACCGTATTGACCCTACAGTTAGTAGTGCCACTTACCGCTGTTAGGCTAACTCCATACAATATGTCCTTTAATACTTTCAATGTAATACCTATTATTTTTTTAACTATAATTTGTAGCCTCTCAGGAAAGCTCCAACACTATCTTTTTCACTGTTTTAATATC
Organism: uncultured Flavobacteriaceae bacterium; assembly: GCA_963697395.1. Classification (GTDB taxonomy): domain Bacteria; phylum Bacteroidota; class Bacteroidia; order Flavobacteriales; family Flavobacteriaceae; genus Maribacter. The sequence goes on along the minus strand of CAVONX010000025.1, from coordinate 7,500 downwards.
CGTCCCTTTGGATATGGATTGATGTTTTACCTTTCCATTTCCTTTGACCTCTACTTCAATCCCGAGATTTTCCAGAATAGCCACCGCATCCATTCCACTCATACCATACACATTGGGTACTTGACCGTATTCCTTTTGTACCTCGGCAAAATACCCCTGATACGCCTTTTCCAATCCACCATCAATCTCTTGCTCTAAGTCTATTTCATCGGTAAGCGGAGAAGTAGTGTACACTTTTTGCGCAACCGATTTAAAAACAGGTCCAGAAACATCGGCACCATAGTAGCCTACACTTTTATCTGGCTTATGAATTACCACGATACAGGAATAAATAGGATTGTCCGCAGGAAAATACCCGGCAAACGAGGATATATATTCGTATTTATCCTTATCCTTAGATGCATAATTGGTTTGTGTTGTGCCGGTCTTCCCAGCCATAGAAAAGTTTTTAGAGTACATACCTTGGCCCGTACCATCTTTCTTCTCTACCACATCCTTTAAAATCTGCTGTACCTTCTTTATAGTCTCTTGGGAACAAATCGCTGGGTTCAGCACTTGCTTGTCGAACTTTTTAATACTCTTGTTCCATTCCTTAACCTCCTTTATTAACCTAGGTTTAACCAACTCCCCATCGTTGGCGATGGCGTTATAAAAAGACAAGGTTTGTAGAGGGGTCATTGAAACTTCGTAACCATAAGCCATTTGTGCCAAAGAGAGTCCGGACCATCCTTTGTCGCCTGGGTAGCGTAACACTGGAATACCCTCTCCTTTTACCGGAAGTCCCAATTCCTTATGGATTCCCATACTCATTAAGCGGTTTACATACTTTTCTGGATTATCCTTATACCCGTTATGTATCATTTTTGCAAAAGCAATATTAGAGGACACTTCAAAAGCTTTAGCTACGGATATCTTACCATGCCCACCACGCTTGGTATCCTTTATTCTATGATTGTATAATTTCCAGCTACCCTTTTCCGTGTCTATTACGGAACTGGTATCGACTACTTTATCTTCCAATGCGGCCACAAGGTTTATTAACTTGAAGGTAGAACCTGGTTCGTGAGATTCGCCAATTGCATAGTTTAAACGCTCATAGTACTTACCATCCGTTGTTTGGCCCAGATTGGAGATCGCTTTTACTTCTCCTGTTTTCACCTCCATGACGATAACTGTACCATGGTCCGCCTTATATAGGTCTAGCTGCTTCAATAGGGCATGGTGAGCAATATCCTGTATGTTTATATCGATAGTAGAATACACGTCATAGCCATCCTTAGGCTCTATAATATTATCGCTGCCGATTGGCTTCCATTGATTTTGGGCTATTTTTTGTTTTTCGCGCTTGCCTTCAATACCGCTCAGGTATTCGCTAAAAGCTCCTTCCATGCCCACTCTGGTATGGTAGCCGTTTTCATCCACGCGCTCATAGCCAACACTTCTCTCAGCTATTTTACCTAAAGGATGCTCTCTTTTCGTCTCCTGCTCAATAATCAACCCCCCTTTAAAAGGACCTTTTTTCAATAAAGGAAAGTTCTTAACAGCCATATAGTCGGAGTAGTCGAGATTTCTAGCGATCAGGGTGTACCTATTTTTGTTCTGCTTTGCCTTTCTAAGTAATTGCTGGTAATGGGAAGTTGTTTTTCCAAATTGTCTGGCAAGGGCATCCGATAAGGGTTTTATATTTTCCTTAAAATCGGCGTCCGATACGGTAACAGCATCGAAACGAATCGTGTATTTGGATACCGAAGTGGCCAAGAGACTACCATCATCCGAATACAAGTTTCCTCGGTTCGGCGCAATCGTAAACATCCTTGTGGTGCGCGTTTCCGCCAAGGCCAAGTATTTTTCACCATCGACCATCTGAATGGAAACTAGCTTAAACAAGACTGCACCGGCAAAGAGCACCAGTGCCCCTGCCACAAAATACAATCGTGTTAATATGCTCTTATCCGTTGCAGGCATAACTAGTCCTTTTGCTTTAAAGATTTGACCCTAATTTTTTTTGGAGGCGTCTCTGACGGATACAGCCCTTTCTCTTCCACTGTTTTGGTAATGGTAGACTCCAGTTTTAATTGCTGTACGTCTGATCTGGCATCCACAAATTCGCTCCTCAACTCTCTTACCTCCTCGTTCAATGCTGCGATCTTGTGCACCTTTTCATCCGCACTGTGCGAACTACTGATCATGATAGCGGCCAGGAAGGAAGCGAAAATTATAAAAAGCCAGTGCTTGGGAGCGTCCCCACTCACCAAGAATGTACCCTTTAAAATATCCAATATGCCTTTCCTTACTTTCATTGCCCGTATTATAACCGCTCCGCTATTCTCAATTTTGCGCTTCGCGCCCTGTTATTCTTAGCTATTTCTTCTTTAGAAGGAACAATCAGCGCACCTACCTTTTTTAAGGGAACCGTCATGTTCCCATAAAAATCCTTTTCAGGCTCCCCTACAAACTGCCCTGCCCTTATGAACCTTTTCACCAACCTATCCTCCAAAGAGTGATAACTTATAGCACTTAACCTACCTCCTTTTTCCAATAGCCCCGGTACTTGCTCCAAAAACTCCTTTATAACTTCGATCTCTTGGTTCACTTCTATCCTAATGGCCTGATAAATCTGTGCCAATATCTTATGCCGTTTATGCTCAGGTAGAAATTGCGCCAAAGCCAATTTGAGCTCTTCCGTAGTTTTTATACCTTTCCCTTCCCTGCCATCTACTATGCCTTTGGCAATCGCATTCGCATTTCGCAAATCGCCATATTCAAAAAGCAGTTTTCTGAGGTCGTCATAGGAATAGTTGTTTACAACATCATGTGCCGATACTTGGTTTCTCGCGCTCATACGCATATCCAAATCCGCATCAAAGCGAGTTGAAAACCCACGTTCCGCTTTATCGAACTGATGCGACGAGACCCCAAAATCCGCTAGGATACCATCTACTTTCCGAATGCCATAGAACTTTAAAAATTGGGTGATATACCTAAAATTCTCCCCAATCAGCACAAATCTTTTATCTCCCAGCGCATTTGCCTGTGCATCTTCATCTTGATCAAAAGCGAAGAGCCTGCCACTACTCCCTAAATTTTTTAATATTTCCTTGGAATGTCCACCCCCACCAAAAGTAACATCGACATACACTCCATCTTCCTTTATGTTTAAACCGGCGACCGACTCCTGGAGCAGCACCGGACTATGATATGCGTCATTCGTCTGCATCAAAAATATCTTCTGCCATGGCCTCGTATTCCTGATCTGTCATAGAATCCAGTACGGCTTCGTATTTGTCCTTGTCCCAGATTTCTATCTTGTCATGTTGTGCATTCAGCACCACCTCTTTATCCAATTCCGCAAAATCAAACAGGTCTTTAGGTATTTGCAATCGCCCGGTATCCATATCTATGGGAACTTCTTTTAATCCGGCAGTAAACTTCATGAGAAAAACATCGAACTGTTTTCCTCTTCCACCTTTTCGCATCACCTTTTGCATTACCTCATCAAACTTCACTTTCGGATGTAGTTCCAGACAGTGCTTAAAAACGGCGCGCTTAATCACAAACTCCTCGTTCATAAACGGAAGCAACTTGTTTTTCAACGCAGTAGGTATATTTATCCTACCCTTTGCGTCTGCCTTACAGCCATGTTGTCCTACAATTGTGGTCACTTGAATTGGTGTTATTTGCTAATTATAACTCAAATATATAGATTTTATTTCCAGAAAATTCCACTAATTCCCACTTTGTTAATAAAATTTCCACTTTAAAATCCACAAATAGACACTTTTTACCAAAATCACATCTACACCAAACATCAGTTGTTTTTATAATAACCTGAGTATTTTAAACGAAATATTGAAGATTTTGAATGATATGAATTGCCTATATTTGCCCAAATACCAGCACTATTCTGAATGAAAGACGATTTAATTAAAGAAGGAAAATTCAGGTATATAGAAAAAGGGGAAGGTACTCCGATCATCATTCTTCACGGTTTAATGGGAGGTTTGAGTAATTTCCACGGTGTAACCGACTATTTTCCCAACAAGGGATATAGGGTATTGGTACCCGAGCTACCTATATATGATATGCCCATGCTTAAGACCAACGTAAAGAATTTTGCGAGGTATGTAGAGCAGTTTATAAAGTTTAAGGAATTAGAGGATGTCATTTTACTTGGAAACTCTTTGGGAGGACACATAGGCCTCCTACATACCAAAATGTATCCAAACCTTACCAAAGCACTCGTTATTACTGGAAGTTCCGGCCTTTATGAAAGTGCTATGGGCGACGGTTATCCTAAAAGAGGAGATTACGAGTTTATAAAGAAAAAAGCGCAAGACGTTTTTTATGATCCGGAAGTTGCCACTAAGGAAATAGTAGATGAAGTTTTTGCCACGGTAAACGACCGTATAAAACTGGTAAAGACCTTGGCCATAGCTAAAAGCGCTATACGCCATAACATGGCCCAAGATTTACCAAAAATGAAAACACCCACATGTATCATCTGGGGAGAGAACGATGCGGTTACCCCACCGGACGTCGCGGAACTTTTTCATGAACTATTGCCAGACTCAGACCTTTACTGGATAAAGGACTGCGGCCATGCCCCGATGATGGAACACCCTAAGGAATTTAACAGTATTTTGGAAACCTGGCTAGAAAAAAGAAAGTTTTAGTTTTTAATGGCATAATTAATAAGACGGATTCTGCCCATAATAAAACATCTATTTATCCCCTTTTCACCACTTTTAAAGTCAAAGTTTAATATAACTTATACTATCTGTTTCATTTTATCGACTTTATATATAGCACCAATTCAAAATAATTCCAAATGCCCATAACCTACCCAAAAACGGGTAGGATTTATTTTAAAAATGACCAATATAATAGGTTTAAAATAGTTTGTAACCCCTAAATTGGTACACCATAATAAGATGAAGATCAAGTCCGCCGAATTTATAATGAGCAACAGTGATGTTGCCAAATGTCCCAATGAGCCTCTACCGGAATATGCGTTCATAGGCCGGTCCAATGTAGGAAAGTCATCCTTAATCAATATGCTCACAGAACGTAAAAGCTTGGCAAAGACTTCTGGCAGACCGGGCAAGACCCAACTTATAAATCACTTTAAGATCAACGACAACTGGTTTCTGGTAGATTTACCAGGCTATGGCTATGCCAAAGTTTCTAAAAAGGATAAAAACATTTTTCAAAAATACATTACCAATTATTTTTTGCAACGGAGGCAATTGGTGTGCTCCTTTATATTGATAGATATTCGCCACGAACCGCAAAAAGTGGATATGGAATTTATGGAATGGATGGGCGAAAACAGTGTCCCCTTCGCCATTATATTTACAAAAGCCGATAAACTAAAACCTAAGGCCATTGAACGCAGTGTTAAAGGATATATAGATCAATTGCTAAAAGGCATCTGGGCCGAAGCCCCAAAATTTTTCATCACCTCGGCGAGTAAATCCATTGGTAAGGAGGACGTATTGGATTACATAGATACCATAAATAACGATTTTTTTGAAGCGATGAAAAAGGGAGGTTGATAGGGGATGTTCAATGCTCAATGCTCTTAATTTGTATTTGATTAGACACACAACATGATCTTCCCAAAATACCTTAGAATTAGAGCACTCATTTTTTTGGAGTTTTTGATCAGTAGATAAGCGTCCAGAAATCCCAAAAGTAAAATCTATTATTTTTTTCTTGTTTGTTATTATCATTTACTATAATATACAACCTAACGACCGCCCAAGGCCAAACGTTGCCTAACTAAATCAATGAGCGCTTGTGGAAATTCTAAAGCAGGTAACTCATTGGTGTGTATCAAAATTTCTAAGCCATTATTCCCGACCACTAACACGATAGGGTAGGTAAACTTATGACCGAATTTGGAACGATATAACTTTCCAAATTCATCCTTATGTAAGAAATCCAACTCAAAACCCTGCGCCCCCAGTTCATCTCGGAAAGCTTTCCAAAGCTTCTTTTCGGTAAATGCGCCGTGCGTTAGTTTGCAGAGACTGCATTGGTAGGTTGCAGGACTCAATACTTTATGCACGCCATCAATTATCCCATTCCCCAATCCGGAATCGGCATTATATATAAATACTAGTTTTTGTGATAGAATCATTAATCGCTTTGGATGAAAATAACATATATAAACATCATAAAGTATACACCAACCTAAAGGTCAAAAATCGTGGCTGGATAAAGGTTTCTGAAGTAAAAACAGACAGGTTGTTCGCGTTGTTTATCACTTGGGAGTCAATATCCAAAATATTGGTAGCCCTTAGCTCGTATTCCCATTTTGCATCCTTATCCTTTCTATAGGCCAATGAGGCATCCCAATTTTGAAATGATTGCGATTCCCCGTTACCCAGATCTTGGTTGGTATAGGTGTAATTGGTTCGGAAGGTAACGGCTTTCCAGATATAAGCGTCAAAATCTACCGATGGCGCATTCGTCACAAAAGTAGTCTCTCGGCTACCTTGGTTATTATTTGTTACGCTATAGCGATAGGTAAGGTTAAAATTGGGTGCAACCTTAAAATTGGTGCGTATACCTGGTGTGTAGGTCTGGGTAAAGCCCTCGTTAAGCGATTGCTGCCCTTGAATAAACTGATTGATTTTACTGTAATTGAAGTTAGCGTTCAAACTTGTCCTAACCTTTCCAAAAGTTCGCTGTATCCGCCCCACTAGACTTACGTTCTCATCCGCGAAATTAGAATTGAAGAAGGTGCTGGTGCGGATCACGTTCTCAAAATTGGTCAAGCCCCTAATTTGATCGATATTACTCGTATAGGCCGCCCTCGCAAAAACATTGGTATAATTAAATAGGTTAAAGCTACTGTACAACATGCTTACGTTATGCGACAGGGCGTTCTGAAGATCTGGCTCGCCAAACTGGATGCTGTTGAAATTGTTGAGCACCAAACCTTGGGCCAACCGAGTAACATCCGTAAACTGGTTGCGCATGGCATAGTTAACGGTCAAAGATTCGCTTTTCTTAAACTGGATGCGCGTTTCAAAGTCGGGCAAAACGCGGAAGAAATTATCCTCAAAAGTTTCTCCAAACTGAATGTTCTTGTTACCATAGGCGTGCATGGAGAATCCTGGGGTAATGGTAAACTTGCCCGATTTTAGGCGGTAGTGAAACCCCATATACATATCGCTGAAGTTGTACTCCGTATCGTTGATCGCCAAGCCATCGTTGATAGTCGGGGTAGGACTAAATTGCGTTCCGTCATTTAAAAATTGAAAAATACTGGAATTAAAATTTTGACTGCTCAGAATGGTGCCCAGTGTAATGTTAATATTACTTTTGGCATTTAAGATATTATAATAATCTAATTTGGCATCTACTTGATTGGACTTTATTCTCCTATTTTGTCCTAGATCATAATTCGCCAATGAAGTATCCAAACCCAAGGCATCTGCGGTTGTATCAAAAGCATCGGCACCGGTAGGGTCATTGACCAAAAGTGCGTTA
>CAVONX010000024.1:0-11961 GCA_963697395.1 uncultured Flavobacteriaceae bacterium | reverse complement strand
GATGACAGAACTAAATGTCATCTAACAAGTATTTCAAAATCAAATAGTTATACATATTTTTTCAAAACAGGTAACCGAATAGGTGACTCTTACTTTCGATTCTCTCACTATCATAAAGATATCAATAATTTTTGATGCCAGTTAACATTTATTGACTTATGTTCTCCAAATCTGTTTTGAACGCAAATAGAGTACACATCTTAAAATGTTAATTAAAAAGTTAAATTACTTCCCCTGTTGTTCCCCCCTAGGGAGTTTTATCCAGAACCCTTTTCAACCTTTGGCATGAAAGTCAAATCAATGTAAGGGGTCATCGACATCAAAAAATATAACCGTCTTCGGCCCCTTTTTAAAACTAAAAACTATGCCAGCAAAAATTGCGACTACCGAGGACCTTATGGACCTCAAATTGGAACTTCTGGACGAGATCCGTCAACTGCTTACGGCGAAATCCGTCGGAGCGCCAAAACGGTTCCTAAAATCAAGTGAGGTCATGGAACTCTTAAAAATCAGTTCGGGCACTTTACAGAACCTGAGGCTCAACGGAACCCTGCCCTACTCCAAGGTCGGCGGGGTAATTCTTTACGATTGGGAACAGATCCAACAGGTGATTTCCGAGAACCGCGTAGGCAGAACATTTTCATAATGGGAGACGTAAACTACATCATACACCTGAACAGGGTGTTCGAGCAGTTCAGGAAGGACACAAGGCTGAATTCGACACATATCGCTCTCTACATGGGGCTTTTCCAACTGTGGAACCTCTACAAGTTCAGGGAGCGTTTTTTTGTGGACAGGGAGGAGCTCATGCGGTTTTCCAAGATAGGTTCAAAGAACACCTACCACAAATGCATTAAAGAGCTAAATCATTGGAAATATGTCCATTACATGCCAAGTTACAACCCCTTTAAGGGAAGCGAGGTCATCATGCCCAAATTTTGTACCGGCTCGGTAACGGCTCCGAACCGGCAGGATACGGTTAGCATAAAAGCTCGGGGATCTAAAGTTAAACTTAAAAAAACAAAAATAAACTTAGTAAAGGGGGGGGCGCCCCCCACAAAAAATGACATATTTATTTTTTTTACAATGAAAAAATGGCCGACTGCAGAAGGCGAGAAATTCTTTCTCTACTACCAGGGCGTTGGTTGGGCGATGCGCAACGATACGCCAATAGTGGACTGGAAGGCCTTGGCCGAAAAATGGATGATCCGTGTAAAAGAGGATAAACAAAAAGAGGAGCTGTCCCAAAAATGGGACAACCTATCAACCCCTAAAGACACCAATTATGGCGAACCCCTCTAAACTGATGGTCGGCCAACAGGAATTCGTGGTCGGTACGTTCCAGAACAACCAAATGCTCTATGAGTTCCCCATGGTACTGCGTTTTCTGGAATACCAGGGAAAGACCCTTTTTGGAAAAAATTTTAAGTTGTACGAGGAAGATTATAAGCTCATCTACGCCCTTACCAACTACTTCATCGGCGATACGGAAATCTGCACGACATTGGGACTGGACCTCAAAAAAGGTATTTTATTGAGTGGCCCGTCCGGCTGTGGAAAGACCGCATTGATGAAACTGATGCGCTACCTCGTGCCACACCGGCCAAGGTACGAGGTTATCCCCTGCCGGAACATCGTTTTTGGCTTCAACCAATTGGGGCATAAGGTCATCGAGGATTACGGCAACGAAAAACGCTACTGTTTCGACGATCTGGGGGTTGAGCCCATGGGCCATCATTTCAACATGGAATCCAACGTTATGGGAGAGCTTCTGGTCTCCCGTTACGAACTCTTTACCACTACAGGGCTACTGACGCACGTTACCACCAATCTTACCGCGTCGGTGCTTGAAAAACGGTATGGCGACCGGGTTCGCAGCCGCATGCGCGAACTGTTCAATCTGGTTGCGTTTGATGAGAGGGCTGGGGATAAGAGGCGGTAAAATTGGATCCTTAACGAATACTACTTATTGCGAAGTTTTCAAATTGGTTTGAATAAACTATTTCTAGAGATAGTTGATCCGTTATTTACATAAATTACTATCATTTTCGTTTTTGTCAGTTCTACCTTCCGGATAACCGTAGTTTACCTATAATAGCGTTAGTACATCTAAGACCTTATATTCTAAGTACTTTGGGCTTGATTCCTTTTTTTTTGAAGAACCTACATTTGGTGAAGTAGGGCAACAGCCCATTGCGTCCTTTACAACAATGGACATGACATTTACCAAGTAAACACAAATCGTTCCTATTTTAAATATTTTCTGAGTCCCTTTCCATGTCTTCGAAGGGCATCTTTCCACGATCAGGATATTCCGTCTTTGCTCTTTTTGATTCACTCAGGGAATCCGGTAGTATTTCTTTAAATTCCCAAGTGCAATTTCTTGGATTTTTCCATTTTCGTTATTGTTAAATGTTTCGTTTAAAATCCATTTAACATTCTAGAAATCTATGTTATTCTCTTTTTCAAACAGACAGATATATTTAGTTGTTACAAAACTGTTCAAAATAAACATATTAAGAAGTAGTATCATATAATATTTCACTATTAAGCCTTTAATTTTGTTTATTTTGGAGGACATTTTAAACATTTAACTCACATAAGAAAAGACAATTCTCTGCGTAACCGAATAATTAGGTACAATACGATTAACAGATTAAACAAAGATTGTAATATTAGTTTTAATACTTTTCCCGAGAACATTGATTTTTTTACTCTATAAATATTTAAATTTAGGGAAGTTGAATACTGAATTATAACTGACGTTTTTGGTTAAAAATGTCTGATTGTAATGTTCGTGCCGATTAACCTACTCGTTAGTATCAATAACAAAACTATGAATGAGCCACAATTAAAGAAAGTACTAAGTCCTTTGATGTTATGGGGGCTGGGCGTGGGTTATGTAATATCGGGCATGTATTTCGGGTGGAACCTGGGATTGGCTGAGGGTGGTACCTATGGTTTGGCAATCGCCACTTTTTTTATCATTATCATGTACGTAACCTTTACTTTTAGTTATACGGAGATGGCTTGCGCCATTCCAAAGGCCGGTGGCGCATTTGAATATGCCAATAGAGGGTTGGGCAAACATTTGGGCTTTATTGCGGGAATAGCTCAGAATATCGAATTTGTATTTGCACCGCCCGCTATCGCGGCGGCCATCGGGGCTTACCTGAACCTTTTGTACCCTTCAGTCGACCTAATGGTTTTTGCCGTCGGGGCCTACCTTATTTTTACAGGAATTAATATTTTGGGGGTAAAACTGGCCGCCTCCTTTGAACTCGTTATTACCGTTTTGGCCATCATCGAGCTTTTGATTTTTGCCGGGGTGGCCTTACCCGAATTTCAGTGGACTAAATTTTCGGAAAACCCCATGCCAAATGGTGTTTCAGGAATTTTTGCCGCCATTCCGTTCGCAATCTGGTTTTTTTTGGCCATAGAAGGTGTTGCCAACGTGGCAGAAGAGGCCATCAATCCTCAACGGAGTATATTAATAGGTTTTGGTTCCGCAATTCTTACCCTTGTTTTATTATGCGTTTTGACGTTCATATCTGCCATTGGTGTTGCGGGTTGGGAGGCGGTGGTCTACCCCGAGGGCAGTACATTGGCTTCGGATTCGCCACTTCCCTTGGCAATTTCCTATATTGTTGAAAGCGACCATATTTTGTACCGGCTTTTGGTTGGCGTCGGCCTTTTAGGTTTGGTGGCCTCGTTTCATGGCATCATTTTGGCCGGCGGACGGGCAACCTTCGAATTTGGCAGGGTCGGTTATGCCCCGCGTATATTGGGCAATGTCAATAGAAAATTTAAAACCCCCGCAAATTCAATGATAGTCAATATGTTAGTGGGCATAGTAGCCTTATTTACAGGCAAGACAGGCGAGATTATAACCATTGCTTGCTTCGGTGCTCTAGGACTTTATATAGTCTCTATGCTGTCCTTTTTCGCGCTTCGCAGAAAAGAACCCGATCTAGACCGTCCATTTAGGGTTCCTATGTTTCCACTTTTTCCTGCGGTAGCATTGTTTATTGCTGTAGTCGCTTTTATATCAATGGCTTGGTACAACCTAACTATTGCAGCGGTTTTTATTGGCATCGTAGGCCTAGCCTATGTCTATTTTCTGATTTTTTTGAGCCACAGAATGAAACCCGAATAAATTGAATTTAAGCAAGGCATGAAAATATATACACTAAAACTTGAAAGAACCTACCCATGGACAAAAAGAAGCTGATCGCAAAATTAAAGGAATTCAAACATGACAAGGTAAAAGTGGCTATTGCCGATATTGACGGTGTATTGAGGGGCAAATTCATGCACCGCAAGAAATTCATTTCAGCGTTGGAAGACGGCTTCTCATTTTGTTCGGTCGTATTCGGATGGGACATGGCCGATGCCGCCTATGACAACGTGAAGGTAACGGGCTGGCATACCGGCTATGGAGACGAGGATGCTTTTGTTGATTTTAATACTTTTAGAACGAAACCATGGGAAGGCAATACGCCCTTTTTTATAGCGGACTTTTGCGCCAAATCGTCATCGGATTTTCCCGAATGTCCAAGGGGCCTATTAAAAAAAGTGAAAGCCGAGGCCGAAGTAATGGGTTTTGCCCCAATGTTCTCCCAAGAGTTTGAATGGTTCAACTTTAAGGAAACAACGGCATCGCTTTACGAAAAGAAATTCCAGGAGCTACAGCCCCTCACCGGGGGCATGTTCGGGTATTCGCTTTTACGTTTGTCCGAGAACAGCGATTTCTTCCATGATGTTTTTGATTTCATGTCAGCTTTTGATATACCCTTGGAAGGGCTACATACCGAAACCGGTCCCGGGGTCACGGAAGCTGCTATTGAGTATTCCGATATTTTGGAGGCGGCTGACCGCGCCATATTGTTCAAGTCGTCTGTCAAGGAAATTGCCATGAAACACAATATAATCGCCAGCTTCATGGCAAAACAGAACAGTACACTGCCAGGTTGTAGTGGTCATATACATCAAAGTTTATGGAATTTAGAAAAAAGCGCAAACCTTTTTTACGATAAGAACTCAAAAGATGGCATGAGCGACCTAATGCACAGTTTTTTAGCCGGACAACTACATTGTCTGCCCGAAATATTACCGATGTTCGCCCCTACAATTAATAGTTATAAGCGTTTGGTAGAAGGAGCTTGGGCACCAACTACGGTAACTTGGGGGCATGATAACCGTACTACCGCACTCCGGGTTTTGACCACATCGGCCAAGGCGACCAGAATAGAACATCGGGTGGTTGGTTCCGATACCAACCCGTATTTAGCAATGTCGGCATGCCTAGCAAGTGGGCTTTACGGTATAAAGCACGGTCTTACATTAAATGCGAAGGCGACCAAGGGAAATGGATACAGAGACACCAGCAACGGTATACTCCCCACCAATCTCAGAGAAGCTTCCGAAGCAATGAAAAACTCAAAGGTCGCCAAGGAAATTTTTGGGGAAGCTTTTGTAGATCATTTTACGCGTACCCGCGAGTGGGAATGGCGTAAATTTTCAGCAGAGGTGACCGACTGGGAGACCAAACGATATTTTGAAATTATTTAACTTAAAAAATTACCTTTGAAAAAGACCTACACCTTTAATTTTCCGACACCAATCCGCTTTGGGGCAGGTGTCGTTGATGAATTGGCCGATTATCTAAAAAAACAACACCTCAAAAGACCTTTGTTCGTAACGGATTCCACTGTTGCAAAATTGGACTTTTTTGCGCGAATTAAAAAACAGGTTGAACGAGTTGGAATGCACGTGTCCGTATTTTCCGACATGCATAAAAATCCTGTTAAGTCAGATATCATTAACGGAGGGGAAGCCTATCATGTAGCCGAATGTGATTGCGTAGTAGGCATCGGTGGCGGGGTTGCCTTAGATGTTGCCCGCGCCATAGTGCTGCGCGTGAACCATAAACGTGATCTTTTCGATTATGACGATTTGATTGGTGGGGACCAATATGTTACTGAAGAGGTTCCCCATTTCATAACGGTTCCTACAACGGCCGGTACAGGCAGTGAGGTTGGCCGTAGTGCGATCATCTCCGAAGATGAGAGCAAAAGAAAGCGGATTCTCTTTAGTCCAAAGTTAATGGCCAAAATTGTTTTTGCTGATCCAGTTTTAACAATGGAGCTTCCACCTTTTGTTACTGCGGCAACTGGTATGGACGCCCTAACACATAATATGGAGGCTTATTTGGCCAAAGGATTCCACCCCATGTGCGACGGAATCGCTTTGGAAGGTATGGGCTTGATTTCAAAATCTTTGGAAAAAGCGGTAAATAAACCCGATTTGGAATCAAGGTCGGACATGCTGTTGGCTTCATTAATGGGCGCCGTGGCATTTCAAAAAGGACTTGGCGTGGTCCATAGTTTGGCCCATCCGCTATCGAGTTTGCTGGACACCCATCATGGCTTGGCCAACGCCGTTAACCTCCCTTATGGTATGAAATTCAACTATGATGGTTTTGAAGGGCAATTTGATCGTATGGCCTTGGCCCTTGGGCTAGGTTTCAATAATGGGAATCAGGTAGTGCCGTATCTTTTTGAACTGAACAACAGATTGAAGTTGCCCATAAAACTATCTGAAATCGGGGTAAAAGAAGAACACATCCAAGAGCTTTCCGTTTTGGCGGAGGCGGATTTTTGCCACCCGAACAACCCTAAACCTGTTCAAAGGTCAGATTTCAAGGCATTGTATCAAGAAGCACTATAAAGCGGACAAAGAATGATAAAGATTGGGATATCATCATGTTTTATGTACCCGGACAAGAGCCGAACGGTTTTTGGGCCTAAGACCTTGAATTATTTGGAGAACGATATGGCGCGCTATCTGTGCAAGGAGGGGGTGCTTCCTGTCCTGATTCCCGATGTTGAAGACGAATACCTACTTCCCATTTTAAAGGAAATGGATGGGTTCGTATTTCAAGGAGGTAGCGACCTGGCACCGGAAACCTACGGCGAGGAACCCATCGGGAAGTGGAAAGGGGATATCTATAGGGATAGGTATGAACTGAAATTAATGGATTTTGCCATTAAGAACGGGAAGCCGGTTTTGGGGATATGCCGGGGCTTTCAGTTGATGAACGTCTATTTTGGGGGTACACTTTACCAAGACATCGCTACCCAAAACCCAAAAGCGGATAACCATCGCTCGGCCGATTTATATGACACAATCAAGCACCCTATACATTTTTCTAAAAATGGTTATTTGGCGCAGGTTTATAAAAGGAGCGGAACATCCTTATGTGAATTCGGTACATCATCAGGCCGTGAAAGATTTGGGTGCTAATTTGGAAGTCTATGCTACTTCTCAAGATAATTTGATCGAGGCCTTTGGCTATTCCAAAGAACTGATGGGAAAGGTCGTTGGCGTGCAATGGCATCCCGAGTTCTCGCATACCTTGGGCAATCAGGTCATAGATCCAAATAGGTTGTACAACGCTTTTTTAGAACATGTAAAATAATATGGCACTTTTAAAAATTATAAACCCGGCGACGGAAGAATTAATTTCCGAATTACAGCAAGACCGTCCAGAAAATCTAGAAAAACGTTTGGACTCTCTGCGCAAAGGACAGGTCTCTTGGGCGAAGCGTTCCGTGAAAGAACGTTTGGCCTGCATTATAAAGTTTGGCGAACTGGTACAGAACCACAAAGATCAACTCGCCCTTATACTAACGAGTGAAACAGGAAAACCCCTTCAGCAAGCCTTGAACGAAATTACGGGCTCACAAAATAGAATAGACCATTTGGGCAAGTACGCCGAAAAATGGCTTGCCGATGAGGTGTTGGTCGACGAAGGCGCCACCCTTGAAAAAATCAGTTATGAACCCTTGGGCGTTATTGCCAATATATCGGCCTGGAACTTTCCTTACAACGTGGGCTATAACGTATTCTTATATGCCTTGGTCGCAGGTAATTCGGTACTCTATAAGCCTTCTGAATATGCCTCGCTTACAGGAAAGTACTTTGAAAAATATTTACACCAGGCTGGTGTTCCCAGAGATGTGTTTGCTTGTGTGATAGGAGATGGCGCATTGGGAAAAGTGTTATTAGAGCTAAATCTCAACGGTTATTTTTTTACAGGTTCCTATACAACAGGTCAGAGCATAGCCAAGGCGGTGGCGCACAAAATGGTGCCGGTACAATTGGAGCTCGGGGGCAAAGACCCTCTCTATATATGCGATGATGTACCTGATGTCAAACAAGCTGCCATAAATGCGGCGGAAGGGGCTTTTTATAATAATGGGCAAAGTTGTTGTGCGGTAGAGCGTATTTATGTACACCAAAACTGCTATGAGGCGTTCGTAAAGGCTTTTGTGGAAGAAGTGGAATCCTACCGTATCGGTGACCCTGTAGAGCTGGATACTTTTATAGGACCTTTAACTCGTAAGCAACAACTTCAAGTGCTAAAAAAGCAAATTGAAGATGCATTGACGCAAGGGGCGGTTCTAAAAACGGGCGGACAAATAATTGATAGGCCGGGAAATTATTTTCGACCGACCGTGCTTATCGATTGTGACCATCGAATGCTAGTTATGACGGAAGAGTCCTTCGGCCCAATTATTGGGCTACAAAAAGTAGCGTCGGACGAGGAAGCCTTGGCTTTGATGCAAGATACCGTTTATGGTTTAACGGCAGCCGTTTTTTCGGGCTCGGAGCAAAGGGCCATGAAGATACTGCGCCAAATGAACACGGGTACCGTTTACTGGAATTGTTGCGACAGGGTTAGCCCCAATGTGCCTTGGTCGGGTAGAAAGAACTCCGGGCTGGGTTCCACATTATCATCACAGGGCATACGGGCCTTTGTACAACCAAAATCATATCATTTAAGACCAATCTGAATATGGGGGGCATGAAGAATTAATGTATGTTGATGAAAAACATTGCTAGGGAAGCCTTCGCAACAAAGACCATTGCGGTAAAAGTGAAGAAAAGGACACTGAAGTGTGGAGTGCTTTCATAGATGACAATGAAAAGGCGTTTATGCATATTTATAAGAATCATTTTAGTGCCCTTTGTGATTTCGGAATTCGCTATGCTCCCTCCCACATGGTTGAGGATGCAGTTCAAGATCTGTTTCTACATCTTAGAAAAAAACGTCAAGACCTACCATTGTTGAAAAATGCCCTAAGCCCCTTTTTATGTCAATGCCTAAAAAAGCGCTTGTTCAATATGCAGAAGCATTCCAAGAGAATCTATGATAAAAAAGTTGACGATAAAAAAATCGATTTCGTTCCATCCATAGAATCGAATATTTTGGTATCTCAAGATCAAAAGGAAAAATTAATACGGCTCCATAAGCTCTTATCCGGTTTTGAAATAAGGCATTATCACGTCATACACTGTTATTTTTTTCAAGGAATGTCCAATAGGGAAGTTGGGGAAATGTTAGGTTTCCAAGACGTCAAATCTTCTAGAAATTAAGTTTATAAAATTGTAAAGCGTATCCGGCGAGATTATTTTTCAAAAAATAATCTAAAAAGCGATGTTGTTTCTAAAGTTGGGATGTCTTCCCTTCCATTATCAACGAAGTGCGCTCGGGTGCGCCTGTCAACGGAGGTTTCAGTGTAGCGGAAGGAACCGATTTGACTGCTCGTGAGCAGTTTCACAATGAATTGCAGCCAAGAGTTCCGAGCCCTTGGGGAAGCGTTCGCTTAGATGCTTTTACCCATCACTATGCTTTGGAGTACATGAAAAAATCGCATCTTGAATTAGTTTATATCGCTTATGGCGAAACCGATGACTTCGCCCATGATGGTAATTATGAGGCATACTTAAAAGCAGCTTATAATACCGATACCCTAATAAGAGAACTTTGGGATTTTATCCAAAAAAATCCCTTTTATAAAGACAATACACTATTTATCATCACAACGGATCATGGTCGCGGAACTGACCCTCTTGAAAGTTGGAAAAGCCATGGTAACAGCGTAAAAGGTGCCGACGGTTTGTGGTTTGTGCTTTTCGGCAAAGGGGTTTCTTCACTGGATGAATTGTCAAAACAAGAAAGTTTGCATAGCGATATGGTAGCCCTGACTGTTTTAATGGTTTTGAATATGGCTAATGACAAGTCTAAAATGAAAGGTAAAGTCCTAGAGTTGAATGCAGAATAGCTCTGAGTTAATTTATTGATCAAAAGAATGTAACAGACTGAAAGTACAAGAAAATCTATAATTGAGTTTGATTTGAGTTAGTTGTAAAAACCGATTGGCAAAATAGGCATATCGGTTATTTAGGACTCGACATTTGAATTTTTGCAATTCGTTTATTTTATTTACGTTATCGAAATTCCCCCAAGAAGTATTCAATCCCGACAAAGCGTTTATTAATTTCAATGTATTACCAATAAATTATTCTTCCATCGAGGAGCAAACTTTCATTCCTGCATTAGAAAGATAATCAATCTACATTTCACATTACCACCAATCTCACCGCATCGGTACTTGAAAAACGGCATGGCGACCGGGTTAGTAGCCGCATGCGCGAACTATTTAATCTGGTTGCATTTGATGAGAAAGCTTGGGATAAGAGGCGGTAATTTTAAATGAAACCTTAATTCCCTTACCTTGGCTATAGTAAGTATAATCTTATAATGATTTGTTCGATTTATTCCATTGTTCCAATTCTTCCGACAAGGTTCTGGTGTTTTGCTTTTTTTCGATAAATAGCGGAGTCTCCTCTTCTTTTTCGTTGACGGTAAAAAGTGCTTCCAACATACCAACCGTCGGTTTGGTCTGCGTCTTTTCCATATCCTTCATAATGGCAATGACCGCATTGATCCGTTTCAGCAACCGCTTCTCCGTTTGGAGCAAGTGGTCGGGTATCTCATCGCTGTGCAGGAGTTGGTGCCTCTCAAAAAATTCGAGCATTTGGTCTAGGGTCATGCTATTGGATTCTTTGTACTTCCTAACGAATACCTTGAATTTTCTGGCGACCGAACTCTTAATCTTTACGTTCGAGAAACCCTCATTTCTATAGCTTTTATCCATTTTTGCATTAATTTTCAATTGATTATCAGTACGTTAAGTCCTTTTTGGATTAAAAAGGGATGGTTTATGATTTTTTTAAAATCGTAATCAACTGATTACATGAAGATTACAAAACCTAACCTGCGCCAGCAGGTTACCCTCTTGCTCTTCCTTTTTTGTCCCGCGGGCGGGACCGAAAATGTCGACACCGTCCCAAGGGACGATACCTATTTATGAAAGTCGAATGAATGAAAAAACCGGTCTTGGAAAGTCGATTGTTGAACGGTCCTTTATGTTTGAATCCTGAAGTTAATCAAAAGAATCCGGTTATTTTATGGCATCGTTACATAAAAAAAGCATCCCATAGGAGATGCTTTTGTTTGTTGTCCGTTACATGCTAAACCTGTTTTTGTAGTCGTACGGTTTTCGTTGTGCTTCCACGGTCATCGCTTCCTCATAGTTTGCCAAACCTTTTTTGGCCTGATATCCAATGTGTTTTCCTAACTGCCCTTCCAAATCGCGTTTCGCCCTTTGGAACAATCGCTCCTTGGCTTCCTCGTTCAAATCCATAAAGTTCAATCGTATCATGGTCTCTTGCTTTAGTACTCGCTAGGTAACATCAGTGTATCGTTTACGAAAAACAGGCGCAGTTCGTCCAGTGGAAAATCGGTGAGGTGATATCCGTGTTTTTCTAGAATAGTGTCATTGCCGTTGGTATAGATAATTTCGGCCTCATAGCCCGTCACATCCTGTTTGTCCTTCGGCAATCTCCTAAAGTCGATGGTAATAAACTCGCTTCGGTGCATCAGGCTTTTGGCTATTACGGAGGTATCGGTGATCAGCCAAAAACATTCCGCGACTTCGGACAAATATTTGAGTCCGTCCGTAAATCGGGTTTGTAATAATGGGATTCGGTAGAACATTTCGGTTCCGTGGAAATGTTGCAATCCTTCTTTGATTTCGTTAACTTGTACAT
>CAVONX010000023.1:0-5863 GCA_963697395.1 uncultured Flavobacteriaceae bacterium | reverse complement strand
ATTGGATTTCTATAAAAGTGGTCGCGCCTAGGCTCTATGGATAATGACATCGGCCTGGTGTTTTCTGGCCAGCAGCTTCGATTTTATTATGGCGGTATCCTGTAATCTATGGGTGTAAGTGATACGTTGGTTGCCCAAGCGGCGTATGGCCCAACCCTTGTCATGGGGCACGACATGTTAATGCCATGTAGGTGGCCTGCTATGCACACGCAAACTCTTAAAAAAGACCTCAACCAGTTCTATTAAAATTTTAATTCAAGATTTAGAGGTATTGTTCGTGGCCATAGTACAATTATAGTGTGCTTACCAAGAGACTGTTTTTGTAGTGATGGGTATTGGATAGGTGCCTATTTTGATCGTAATTCTTATCGTAATTCGAATTGGCTTGGCCTAAGGTACTACTAGATTGAGGATACTTTTCTCGCAAAACTAGGTAGATTATGCACCCGCTAAAAGACTGCTGATAACCGAAAAAAAAGAATCGCTATTTGAATTTTTGGATCAGTAACTCAAGCTTTTCAGCATCTGTAATTGAGTGATTACCAAAATCATTCACTACGGAGAATTTTATGTTGTTATTGACCAAAAAGGTACTTGTTCGCCCAAGTTCTTCAAGGGAAGCATTTATTTCAATTTTAGCCATTGTACACTATCCTTTGTATTTAGTTGCTATTTAATCCTCTGAAATTATCAAAACGTATCCTAATCCCTTTTCTTCCATTTATTAGTGCAAATACGGGCCTAAGATATTTACTTCGTGTTAACCATACTATACTTTAACATAATTTTTCCTTCTTATGGGTCTTACTCCTATCCCCCGAAACATGCAACTAACACCCAGACTTAAGAGGAACAAGGCAAGTCAATCCTACCTCAAGATACTATCAAGTATTTAGAATTTGCAAATTGAAATGAATACATTATAAAATTTTATAGACGCTTCGTTTGTTATTGACATACCTAGGCAATGTATTGCCCTTATCTAAGTCAGTGATGCGGATGCAGTCATTTACTTAAGCTGCGGCTAGGATCTAAATAAATTTTTTAAACGATACATCTCCAGCTCAAATCTTGTCGAATACCCCTGGAGCCAATCTGTTCTGAACATCGGCATCCAATACCAGGACCCAATCGTTTCCTTTTCCAGAAGTTGGGGGCGTAATGGATATGCGATCGCTTTTTTCAAGGGATTCCCCAGCAAATGCGTTCCCCGTGCGCGGATCGTACCACCATACCTTGAAAATTTTGCCTTGCATTGAGGTCAGGTCTATTGAACTCTCTTTCCCGGTAGGAAAGTAGACCATGGCGTAAGAACCGTTCAAATCCCTCGTAGCTATTACATAGTTTTCGTCGTCTTCCTGTTCTCCGACTATAATCGTTTGGTCCGGAATTCTATCGAGAAAAGGGCGGGACAAAAAAAGATTTTTGAGATGTTTCACTTGGTTCGCCATAGGAAGGTCAAGCGCCTCGGGCCAAGGTCTGAGTGGCCCGTTGATCCCTTCCTTGTCGGGCGTATACATTTGCCAAACATCGTGACAACCATAGGTTTGGCCAAAAGCGCCGGCAAAAACGTTCCAGTACATGATACGCCTAATATCCCTTGCTACGCTGTACCCGAGTTCCTTTGCGTTAAAGCAGTTGGGATGGTCTTCGTAAAGAGGCTCCCCGTCCAGAACAGGTTTCACCTGCTCCAATTTGTAATCCTTGCCTATAAGTTCGTAAGTAGGCTGGTTGGCACAGTGCCCGGTCTGGTGCATGTTAAAATCTAGCCACGGTTCTTCATGAAACCATCGTGAGGACCCGCCCAATGCATTCGGTTGTGGATGAAAGGTCATCAATGTACTTTCGTATCCGCCCGCCGCTTTGGCAATGCCTTCGGCCATTTCATTCCAAATGGCCACATCATCGGTTCCTTCCCTTGCATTTCTATCGCCGCCTATGACCCATATGATGTTATCTTCGTCCTTATAGCGATTCCCTATCCAGCTTCCGAATAGCCTGGCATTTTTCTTGTTGAAAATCTCCGGACCCGTTCCCCAACTTTCCTTAAAGACCTTATCCCCCCAAGTGGGTAAAAGTGCAATGTACAGCCCTAGACTATCGGCTTTTTTAATAACATAATCCACGTATTCAAAATAGTCCGGGTTTGGTCTCGAGGGGTCGTTATCGAACAAGGGAACCTCCCCATATCGATTTGGTTCGTTGAGTCCATCAAGTTCGGCAAGGGCAACAGCTTGTATAACGTTGAAACCTTGTTCCTTTCTTTTGGAAAGGTACATATCGACCTGTTCCCGTGTAGTCCTGTGAAAAAGTTCCCAAGCAGTGTCGGCCATCCAAAAAAACGGTTCATTTTCTTCAGTTACCAAAAACCTTTCGTTGTCAGAAACCTTTAACTTTTGGGAGTTCATCAATGAACATATGAAAATGACGATAATAAATGTGCATTTTTGAAGTATCATAAACTAAATTTAAGCCAAAAATTAATTATTCCAAATTTGTTTCACTCAAAGAATACGTACTTACGAGTTCCTCCATTTTATCATCCAGCGCTGAAGACGATTCTGCAATAAATACGCGTTTAGGACTCAACGAAATTTTACGTGTTCGAGAGCCATTAATTGTTTCAGCGCAAACCATCCTTAGCTTCAACAATTTCATACCCGAACTTAAAATAAAGATCTTTCCCGTTTTTTAATTTCAATTCCATAGTGGTCAAATTTACATTGATGAAAGCTGAAATCTTTTCGTTTTGAGAATCGAACATCGATAATTTTTTGTAACCATTCCATTATAGGTTCTCAGCATAGGACAAAAATTGCAAGTCTTTATCAGAGCTGCAAAGCGTCTAATCGAAGAAATAAAAAAATCTAAGTAGCTCATTATTAAACCAGTATTTATCAACTTGCCAACTTATTGAAATCCAACTATTTGCCAACTTGGCAACTTTATGAGCAACCTACTTGTATGCAATTCATCATAAATCCGTAAATTTAAGACAGTAACAGGAACGTAATTTAGCGTACCAACCGAGCTCGCACTATTCGTTGCATCTCATTACTAACCCTGTTCTGGACTACTTTCCCATAATACTCCTGAATAATTTTCATGCAAGGATGTCACAACAACTCACTAACTATTTGAATTGGCACATTATTATGGAATAGAACTGTAGAAGCAAAAGTCTTTATAGCCATCAGGTAACTAATGGCTTTGTTAAAGCCTGCGCGTCCCTTTTTCCTTTAAATAGTGGTTGAAAAAATGGCGCCAAGGTCGAAAGGGGGCGTAATTTCGACTAACTATTTCATTACTAATTGCAACCTTGATATGGCTTTCAATTGTGGTAATGTGATTTTTAGATTCTATGTTTTTCCGTGGCTATTTTAATTAAATTAGTGAGGAATTAGAAAATCTTCTTATGAAGAGAAGAATTCTTTTATTTTCTAACATAAAAGATTAAATAATCTAATTGTTATTGTGATATATGGACTAGTTATTTGAAGCAAAAGTTGTAAGTAATCCTATGGTCAATTAGGAATTTAAGTTTAAAATACAGAAAACTAAAATTGTGAATGCCAAAATCAAAAAATTATGGTCATTCTGTTTTTTTCTAATTTAATCTTTAGCCTTTCCGCGCAGACTAAATATCCATTCAGAGAATATGGGGGTTTTGATATGTTTTTCGATCGTGACTTTGAAAATAAATACGGATTTGTAGATTTTCCTGATAAAATTAGTATTCCGATTCAGTATGATTAAGCCGAAAGTTTTGGCAGAAGATTGGAAGGAGAGCCAGGTTGGGTATCTGTTGCTATAAAAGGTAAATATGGCAGTATCGCCCTTACAGCGCTTGGAGAAAAAACTAAGACGTATGGCCAATTTTTTGTTTTATCCTTATTTGCGCTTTCCAATGCAGGAGATACCATTACAGGAGATTTCATGGAAATACTTCTACATCCTTTAAGTATTGGAATAATTTGGGGTTTATGTTTGGGTCAATTAATCGGAATTTTAGCGCATCTATATTTGTCGTTAAAACGCACATTGGAAAACTACCGACAATTGCCAATTGGGGAGATATTGGGGTATAATCAATGATGGTGGGTATTGGTTCTATCATGTAAATATTAATTACTGAACTTACCTTAAATGATGAAAAATTATTACAGATTGCTAAAGTGGGAATTATTGCGGCTTCCGTAATTTCTGGATGTCTAAGGATTATGTGACTAAAGTTTAAGGGTGAAGCGAATTAGATTACTATTGTAAGGTATGGAAAAGCATAAGGTTGACGAGATTGTAGAGTCAAAAGCGGAAAAAGAAGAAATTGAGGATCAAGATGATATTCTTGTAAAACAACTGTGCGAGGGACTGGATACTTATAGGAAAAACAGGGTCTCAACATTCTTGAGCAGTTTTATGGCCGGTCTGGAGATAGGCTTTAGTTTCTTGTTGGTGGCCATTATATACAGTCTCTTTAAAGGGCTGGTTGCCGATAAATTTATTCCTTACATAGCAGCCTTTGTATATCCTTTGGGATTTATATTGGTTGTGATGGGCAAATCCGTACTATTTACAGAACAGACTTCCCTATTGTCCTTGCCGGTTATCAGCGGCAAAAAAACAATACGGGATTTATTGTCTCTTTGGGGAATAGTGATATTGGGTAATTTGGTTGGCGGTTATATTATAGGCCTGTTCATTGTTTGGATCGGACCTGCAATCGGGGTAATTTCACTACAAGCCATAGAAAGTCTGGCAGATCATGTAAGTCATTATTCGGTGCTCATTATTTTGGGCAGTTCCGTATTGGCAGGTTGGCTTATGGCGTTGTTATCATGGACCATTACTTCTACTGAAACGGCATCCGGTAAAATAATAATCATTTACATGATTACGTTTATAATTGCAATGGCGGGGTTCCACCATAGTATCGTGGGAAGTATTGAGGTGTTTGCCGGTCTGCTCGTATCTAGTGAAATTACCTTCTTAGATTATTTCAAATTTCAGGGTACCGCGCTAATAGGGAATGCATTAGGTGGGGTGTTTTTTGTAGCTATTCTGAAATATGGTGCTTTCTTGGCGAATAATAGTGCTGAATAATCTCTTTCGCTTAATAATTTTGCTCAAAATATAGCGGTTCTTCACTTAACATTTAATTATATCGATAAGTTCTGAACTAACCGATAGAATAGTTGAATTCATTAACAAGTAAAAACACGAACGCACAACAATCTATAGTGCATAGCTGAAATTTGGAAGAGCTTCGACACCATACATTAAAAGTAAAATTTTCTAGAAATCCTCTCCATCTCCTTACTAACCCATTTCTGTACCACCTTTCCATAGTATTCCTGGGTAATCTTCATGCTCGTGTGTACTAAAAGTTCACTAACTATTGCCATTGGAGCGTTATAATAGAGCAGCACAGTGGGCACAACTATTTTTCTAGCGGTAGGATGGGTTAAAGGTTTGTTTAGTCCCGAAAAGGTTCAACTGAAAGGCTCCGATAGTTTAGAATCCTTGTTTGACATGAGATTTCACCTTCTAAAAATTTCTGCAGATAAGGCATCAGGCACCCCCTAATACAGCTGCCTTTATTTTTGCCGTAATTGTAGGGTATGCAACCCTGTCTTCGCACTATTGGTATTCCCATTTATGCCTTTATCGGTATAGAAGGCCTTTAGCTCATATACGGCTGTTTCTTCGCCATTAGCGGCATTGCGGGTTCTGAAAGCTCCGCTCGTTCCCGAAAAAAAGTTGAAATCCGGGTCGGAAGCGTTCTCCAGAATCCATTTGACAATCTGATCAGCCTCTTCCTGGGTAACATTCGGGTGTGCGGGCATAAGCTGATCTCCCCAATTCC
>CAVONX010000022.1:0-18102 GCA_963697395.1 uncultured Flavobacteriaceae bacterium | reverse complement strand
AATTACAAACCATAAAATGCTGTAATACTGAACTTTACAATTCAAAGGCCTCCGGGTTTATAATTTATAAGTTAAATATAAATTTACCATGATTAACTATCCTGTAAAATGGGAGGAGGTCAAGCGATTTTCCCCCTGTATAAAAGTTGCTTTAAACGAAACTTACAAAACCGAATACTAAGATGATATTTTACTATAAATAACAGGCATCTGCCCTTTCCATTTTTGCCATAAATCATCATTGTCAATCAAAGCAGCCATAAAATGACCAACATTGATCCTGCTGACCTTGCCTGCATTAAAAATTGCACTTCTGTTTGGGGAGGGATATACTTCATATTCGGTAACCTCCGATTCATTGATCAGACCATCGGGTCGGACTGCCGTCCATTCTATGATAGGATTATTTTGACCGATTTCAGTCCGTAAATAATCTGCTGCTTTTTCATTATCCACGTGTGGGGGCAACAACAAGCGTAATAATGCGATAACGCCTCTTTCAGCGAAAGAAATGGGTTCGTCCAAATCACGATTTCTATTCCCTGTTGTATTCATCAATACATATTTTATTGGTTTTTCGGGTTTGTTTGCCTTAATCGCGGCACATAATCTGCGCGCGGCATCGGTTACCAATTTCCGGGGTTTGCCATACATTCCCTTAAAGGTCAAGTTATGACCTAAGCACGAGGCTACGGCATCACAACCGGCTACATGTTCTGCCATTTCCATATCACTGATTTCCAGGATACTGGCTTTGATAATAAATAAATTACCATCATTTCTGATGGATCCCGGTAACCTTTCCTGTGAGCGTACTATTGCCCTAACGGTATGCCCTTGCTTAAGAAGTTGCGCTACCAAATGTCGCCCTGTTGCTCCGCTTGCCCCTACTACTAGTATTGTCATTTTTTGAGTTTTTATTTTATAAATTTTCCTTCTTGGCTTTTCTCCAAAAATACAGTCCGAACAAAAAGGTTACTAGGGCAAACATAATTCCGTATTCGCCAAGCCAGTTTTCGCTTCCCTCAATCTTTGAGGTTAATGGGGGAAATATTTTCTGAACATACACATTACTTACCGCATGGAAGATAACCGCCGGCCAAAGACTGCTCGACTTAAAACTGTAATAAGTCATAATAAATGACATCGAAATGATAACTACAAAGAAGGTTGTTAATTCCAAGGCGATATTCCCACCATAATATACGATTAATGGCCAATGCCAAGAAGCCCAAACAATTCCACTAAAAAGAGAAACCCCAGAAAAAGGCAGTACCTTCCTAAGTTCATAGATGAAAAATCCTCGCCAACCTATTTCCTCTCCCAAAGTGGTTGCCATGGCCCTTATAACACCAACAGTTCCCAACAAGACAATCGCAATGATTCCCGCAAATGAAGGAGTCAAGGTTCCTATTCCCAACAAACCAAGTTCTTTGGCCCAATCCAAAATCATTTGCCCATTTGATAACCCTCCCAATCCGAAGATCCAAATCAGGATAGTAGGTAATCAAGACATACAAGGCGGGAACGAAATACGATAAGCGAATATATTTCCAATTTCCCCAATCCCATTTCAAAGAAGAAACAGATCGTCTTTTCAATTTTAAGGTAAGTATCGCTGCTAAGGCTGGACACCACATAAGTCCTCCGATGTAGATGCTAGAGGGGTACAAATTAACTATTGCATAATGAAATAGGCTACTAGTAATTGTAACAATACTTAAGAAAATAAAGATTGTTTTCCACGCTTCTTTACGTTCCGATACTTTTTGTAGCATTTTAGGTTGTTTTTATAAATGACGAAAGAGTGGCGTAATAGTTACAAGACGCCTAATGGTTGGTATGAGAATTGTGTTGGTTTTTAAAACCATTTTTTTTTTGATTTTTTAAATTGGCCATAACATTAAGATCAGCTTTGCAGTTGATCTTCTATACTTTTAGTTATTTCAGATTTTATATCTCCTGTGTGTGCAGTAGTTTTATTTTCTATTAATATAATTTTGCACTCCTCAATAGATGAAACTCGGTGTTTGATCCCTTTTTTTACAATAAAAATATCCCCTGCCTCCATTGTAAAACTATCTTTCCCTGCAATCTCAAAAAGAAGGGTACCCTCAACAACATAAAAAAGTTCATCTTCATTTTCATGATGGTGCCATGGAACTTTTTCACCTAAGATCTTTACAATCTTGACATAAACATCATTCACCTCACCAATGATTCTGGGAGAAAAATGATTCTGAATATCATTTACAGCAATCGGTATGTTTATTTTTGAATTCATTTTTTTTGTTAATGGAATGAAACATTCTAAGTATTCAACTAATAACTTTTTTATAGAGGTATAAGCCTTAATAGCTCATATTTTATAGTTCCTTAATTTTCAATCTTTAATTTTTCAATAATCTCTATTTTATCTAATTTTTTAAAAATCAAGAGAGCGATAATAAATAGGGGTAATGTCAATATTATTGGTGCAATTGATATTACTTCAACTACGTCTTCCTCCGCAGTTTTTAAGCTAGGTAAAAAAGCTATTGAAAAGAAAAAAATTATAAGGCCGTGTGTAATTGCAACTGGAACAAGTTTATTCGTTTTCAGGACCAATACCCCAAAAAAGAATCCAATAAATATCGCAAAGACCACCTGCATAAGAACTTGACCAATATTTTCGTTTTTCACCAAGTTTAGGAGATGAAAAACCCCAAAAAATACAGATGTAATAAAAATACTAATGAAGATACCGTTTTTACGTGAACCATATCTTTTTAAGAAGAGGGGTTGTAATAAACCTCTAAACAGATACTCTTCAGCAAAGCCAACCATTAGGCATCCCAAAAACAATAGGGTCAAGTTAGCGGTCGCTATTTTTGATAAGTCTAGATTTGAAAGTCCAACCATTGCAATTATGATTAAATATACTGGCAGTAAATTCAAATATTTAAATCTCCAGGAGAATTGAACCGTTAAACCTGCAAGTGTTCTAATCTTCAGTACTCTTATAAGACTGTAACCTATACTAAATAGCAATGCCATTTTGAAGATGCGAGCTATATACTCCAATTTGAAAGTATCACTAATAACTTTAGTGAACATCGCTTCAATAGGCATAAGCATAATGAATGCTATTAGGGCAAGCATGGCTATGGTTATGACGAAAGGTGATTGATTTTTGATTGTAGTTAACATATTTAAGATCTAAAATTAATTCCCTAGATACTTTATTGACGACCGGATACTAATTTTCCCTTAAATTCTTGGGATCCATCTATAAGCGTTAGATGGGCATCGGTAACAATGACTTTTAAATCTTGCATACCTGCATTTTGATGGCCATTGATAAAATATTCATTGTCACCTATTGGAATTAATTTTACGGTACTCAAATGACTTGTTTTAACGGAATCGTCCATGAACATTCCTTGTATTTTATGATTGGAGTTAATACTTAATACCATTCCAACATCAACTGTTTCAAAGTGAAATCTGACATGGACATTTTTGACTTCATCACCTTCAATTTTATAAATGTTGTATGAAATAAATTTACCCGCATGTTGTAAAAAGTTCCCCCACATTCCTCTTAATTGGCCTAAGCCTTCCTCTGTGCCTATAAAACCCTTCATTTGTTCATTAGCATAGTCTACAAGGCCTTCAAAATTTTGTGTGCTCATGGCATTTGCAAAAAACAAAGCTGTTTTACTGATGGCATTATTTTCTTCTGAATTTCTTGAAAAGGTATAGGTAAAAACCGACCAGGGCTCTTTGCCGGCCGTTTCTAATGAATATATGCCTTCTTCCTTTTTTAAGACAAGTGCGTGTTCATCATCAAATTGATAGGTATTGGTAAAATCAACAATGCTATTATTTTTAATTGGTAAGGCTAGGTTTTCTGCACTTTTACCTTGAAACAGTGAAATAATTTTATCAGTAATTTCAGGAACAAAGGTAACTTCACCTTGAAACTCTTCTAATACAGGGTTTACAGAAGTGGCATTGGATAGAATGATTATTTTAATGTTTTTTGCTGGCATTGAACCCATTACTGAAGCATAGCCAGGAAGTAATCCGGTATTATAAATCCATTTCTCTCCTTCTTTTTGATCAATTACCCAACCCAGACCAGATACCATATCATTTACACCCATTGCTTGTGTAGCTGTGTATAGTATATTTTTGGATGCTACTTTCAACAATGTACCATTCTCCAAAGCTTGCATAAATTTGAATAAATCAACTGTGGTCGAATTTACATCGGCCGCTCCTTGAAGCCAAGAAGGATGGAAAGGGGAATTGAAGTTTTGAAATTCATTCATACCCAAACCTAAATATGGTTTTGCTTTTTGGTTGTTTGGTATAAATGCTGCGACTGCTGAATTTTTCATATTTGCAGGTTTGAAAACAGCTTGTTCCATAAAGTCTGCATAACGTTCATCGCTCACTTTTTCGATAATCTGTGCTAAGAGCAAGTATCCAAAATTATTGTATTCATACCCCGTTCCTGGTTCAAATTTTAATTTTGAAGCCTTAAATTTTTCCAAAAGTTCATCCAAAGTAATTGGAGTTACTTCGGGCATAAGTCCGTTTCCACTTTCATCAGTCCTACCAATATTGGCCTCCATACCAGAACTGTTATTGAGTAAATGTTGAATTGTAATATCTTTTGAATTGTTAGGCATAAAATCTGGGAAGTAGATTGAAATAGGAGTTTCCAATGTCAATTTACCATCTTCCACCAATTTCATAATACCAACGGCCGTCAATGATTTGGTAAGCGAGGCAATATTAAATATTGAGTTTTTGGTATTCTTTTTTTTACTTTCCATATCGGCATAACCAAAACTTTTTTGATAGATGATGGTGTTGTTCTGACTAATTAAAACGCTTCCCACAAAGCGATTGTAATGTGCATAACTTTCAAATAGTACATCGATATCCTTTTTTAGTTCTTTTTTGGAACTTGATTGTCCAAAAGAATTAATCCCTAAGACCAAGGCGATTAAAATTGCTGTAACCTGTTTCATTTCCTTTTGATTTTATAAGTATTGTTTAGCAATATTAGAATGCTTGAACGACACCATAAAAAGAATGTGATTGGTGCCTATTTTCCTGTGATGGAAACTCATAAATATGTGAAAAAGGATAAATTTCACAGCAAAGGGTAATTTCGTCCCTACAATACTACCTTCTGCCCTTTTTATGAATCTGATTTACTTTAAACGCTACATTTGATACGAAGCTGTTCATAATGAAAAAATATATAGAGCCGATAATTCACATTTTGGTTTGGGGAATAGGGTACTTTCTAATTCTAAACTATACATCGACTATTGGTGACTTCAGAAAAGACAAAGGCCCTTATTGGGTTGCCCTCCTTTTCGGAATGCTTATGAACAATACTGTTTTTTATACTACTGCATTTTTCTTGGTCCCAAAATTTTTACGCCTTAAAAAAATAAGGGCTTTGATTATTTCTTTGCTAATTGGTTTTATAGCCATTAACGTATTTGAGAGTATCGTAGATTATAGGTATTTAGCTGTCTTCTTTTCCTCCGCAAATGAGTCTTTTCTAGTGTATTTGCTTTATAATTCAGTGGTCAGTTTTTTTATCTTACTAGTCGCCTTGTCTTATGCCCTGATTAAATATTGGATACAAAATGAAAAACTTAAACGCGTATTACTGGAAGAAAAGCTTTCCACAGAAATGGCTTTTTTAAAATCTAAGATCAACCCTCATTTTTTGTTCAATGTTTTAAATAGTTTTTATGCCAAATCACTTAAACATAATGTGCCGGAATTAGCTGATGGAATTGCCAAACTCGCAGAATTGATGCGATATATGGTTTATGAAACGAATGAAGATAAAGTACCGCTAGAAAAAGAAATTCATCACCTTAAAAATTTCATTCAGGTATATCAACTACGTATCGCTGCCGAAGACGAGGTCTATATTAATTTTAAGATCAAAGGGGATGTCAAAGGCGTAAACATAAGTCCCATGTTGCTTATCCCTTTTGTAGAAAACGCAATCAAACATGGTATTGACCCCAAAACAAAATCCCTGATCGATATTTCGCTAGAGGTAGAACAAAATAAACTATCTTTTAAAGTAACCAATACAATACATCAAGGAATCACTGGCTTAACGAATAAGCCATCTGGTTTCGGACTTGATAATTTAAAAAAGAGACTCTCTATTCTGTATCCAAATGCCCATACGTTGGAAGCAAAAGCGGAAAAGGGGTATTTTATATCTTTACTTACGCTGCAACTTGATGAACGACCCTTATGAACTGTATACTAATTGATGACGAACCAGCTGCTATAGATGTTCTTAAATTCCATTTAAGCAGTATTCCTTTTGTCGATTTGGAGAAAACGTTCAGAGATCCCCTAGATGCGCTTGAATACCTTCAAAAGCATACCGTAGATGTTGTTTTTTTGGATATCAACATGCCAAAATTATCAGGGATCAGCTTCCCTAAGTTTTTGCAAAATCCACCCCTTATTATATTTACTACCGCCTATTCAGAATATGCCTTGGAGAGTTATGAATTGAAAGCGGTGGACTATCTTTTAAAACCCATTGAATTTAATAGACTGCTGCAAGCGGTTATGAAGGCACAACAGCTTTTAGAAAAAAATAACAGTATAAAAACTTCAAACGCTGAAATTTCAAATGATGGTGGGGAACAAACAATTTTCATAAAAAGCGGGTCTGAATTTCATCAATTGTATATTCAAGATATAAACTACGTAGAAAGCGATGGCAATTATGTCACTTTCCACACGGGTAAAGGACCTGTTTTGGCGCGCTACAAATTATCTGAAGTTTTGGAAATACTTCCGAAAGAACTTTTCATTAGAATACATAGATCCTATATGGTAGCCTTAAAACATATAGAAACGGTCAAAAAACACTGTGTAGTCATTGATGCTAAAGAAATACCTATTAGCAGTAATTATAGAGAGGAATTTCTTGCCATGATCAATGAAATAAGTAAAAAAGGAATCACAAAATCGAAAGATGAATAATTGTCTTGTCCTGAACTATGGCTACAAAATAAAAAAAGATTAATAAGCTAAAAAAAAATCAACTATCTCTTTTAAAACATTGCTAATTGGTTTTATAAAAGTAGTAAACGGTTCTGTCGGGTTCTGTCGCATCCAAGTTAGCAAAAACCAAACATTTACATTTGTCAGCAAAAAAAGAAATGTTTTCTAAGAGTAGATAGTTTAGCATCAATGCGGTATTTAAAACTGATTTTCAACTATATAGGTTTCATTGAGACAATGGCTTTTATCAGCGATAGGCAAGGGATTGAAGACAGGCATAAGCTGTGGGGAAAGTAATCCCAAAACTTAAAGTTGAAGGCTTTGAAACCGACGAACGTTCCTAAGCGATAGCTTGGTTGAAAAAGATGTAGGTCATTTTTGACGCTCTTCAAAAAACAGATGGAACAAACGGTTCTTTTCATTATCGAACCGTTCCAAAAAAATATCCTTTTTCCGAGAAAGTCCGTTTTCCATCAGATAGCTCAAGGGTTCGGTGGCATCAAAACTTCTAAATATTTCCTTAGAGACGGCCAAGATGGGCAGGGCGAGTATCATTCCAGAGATTCCCCATAAAATTCCGCCAATAAAAAGCCCTAGGATAATGAACATGGGGTTGATCTTAATGCTCGGTCCCATAATGTTGGGCGAAATAATATTTCCCTCGACTTGCTGTACAACGAAATATAAAATCGCCACCGCCACAGGCTGCCATAAATTATCGGATACCATCAGCATATAAAAAAAGGGTAGAATTCCCCCGATGGAAGTACCTACATAAGGAATGATTTCCAAAAAACCGGCCAGAAAACCCCAAAAGAACGGATAAGGAACCCCGATCAACCACAGACCGGAGCCTATCAAAAGTCCAAGAATTACGATGACCAATCCCTGACCTATCATATAACGCTTTGCCAAGGTCTGTATCTCATCCAGCACCCGCACTACCCTACTACGACTTTGAGAAGGTAGTTGAGCAAGAAAAAAGTTTTTAAATGAAGTACGGTACAACAACATAAAATAGGTAAGGACAATTACCAAGCCCGTATTTGCCAAAACGTAGCCCGTAGACTGCAGACTTTCCTGTATCAAATCGATAGGGATATCCGATACTGCGATAATATGATCTGAAATCCATTGAGACGTGGATTCGTCAGCAAGGTTGAATTTTTTATCGGACCAGTCAAAAATCGAGACCAAGACTTCGTTCAATCGATCTCGCACCGACGGGAAGTCATTAAAAAGAATACGTGATTGATTGAAAAAGAAAAAAAGTACTACGAACAAAGGAATGACCGCTACGATATATGCAATGAAAATAGATAATATGCGGCTGCGTACGCTTCTTTCAAAAAAAGCCGCGATCGGCTTTAACATCAAGGCAAAAAAAAACCGAAAACCATCGGTGCAATGACGACCTTACCCACAATAAGAATGTAGATTATCGTAGTTAGGATTAAGATAAAATAAAAAATATTGGCTAGATTAAGGGTATATTTTTGCATATGTTCGGCAACCTAAAGATTATCCATTTTATTTCGAGGCAAATGTAAGGGTCGAGAGATGGTTTGAACATGACCTTGATCAGTAGGGCATATTTTAATTTCTTGAACCGGTTTCCATTTTTCAATATTTTTTGAGTTAACGAAGGTGTTTCAGTTGGACTCTTTGTAAAATGATTTAGGTCATTCGTATAAAAAAGGTGGGCAGTAAAAACATTCTTACCGCTTGTTACGAATAACTGCCCTAATCAAAACATCAAGTTAAAATAGATCATACTTTTAAGATCTTTGGGAAGCCCATCACGGATGTCTTCCATCTCGCCGAGTGAAACGTATTTTCTTAGGAGTATAAAGGTCACATCAATGTACTTTTCGGCAAGCTCGTCTTCATAACCAAAATCATTTATGGCCGCAGCACCGTCAAATTGCCTTACGAGCGCTATGAACGCCTCCATGCGCTTTATCTTCGTTTTTTTTTCTTGATCGTCCAGCCATTGACGTAGGCCGCCTTCAAAAACATGGGCAGTTGTGCGATAAATTGCAGGAGGACTCTGTTTCTTATAGCACTCGACACAAACTGTGTTGGATTTCTCCTGCCTCGGAATAAAAAAAGGAAATCTTTTCATTCAGAGCGATGCAAAGAATCCCAGGACAACCGTACTGTCGCTTCGTTCAACATCTTATGTTAATTGTGTAAGTTTCATCCTGCGCAGGAATGACTAAGAAAATGAGCTTGGAATTATAAATAGTTACTTTCCTTCTCCAAAAATACTCTTTAACCGTTTAAACAATTGCGCTAACAATAAAGAACCCAATGCAAAACCGACCACGGTACTAATTTGCTCAAAGGACAAGGCCTGTAAAGAAAGTGCATCCCTTACGGGCGGTATAAGATAGGCAGCAATGGTTAGTAACAACGAAAGTAAAATTGCGCCCCATACCCAAGCGTTTTGGGTCACTTCGTTCTTAAAAAAGAATTCTTGCCGTTTGGGCATGTTAAAAACGTTGAACAATTGTGCCAAGACCAACGTATAGAACGCCATGTTGTTAATGGTCTCCGGGGCTAAATCCAACATAAAATTCCCATAGGCTACGACCCCAAGTACTGCCGCACCAATACAAAGGCCATATACAATTGTTGCTGACCAATCTTGACCGCTCATAATAGGTTCGTTCGGATCTTTGGGTGGTTGATCCATAATATCGGCCTCTCCTTTTCCGAGACCAAGTGCCAAAGCCGGAAATACATCGGTTACCAAGTTCAGAAACAAAATCTGTAACGGCAACAAAGGTGCAGGAAGGTTGAACAAGGCGGCAAGCCCTACCGATAAAATCTCGGCCAGATTGCACGATAGAAGATACACCACGAACTGGCGGATGTTCTGAAACACTACCCTACCCTGCCTAATGCCGAGTTCTATGGCCGTAAACTTGTCGTTCTTTAAAATGACATCGGCAACCTCACGGGCCGCTTCGGTACCTCGAATGCCCATGGCGATACCTATATCCGCTTTTTTCAGGGCAGGCACATCGTTGATACCATCGCCGATCATACCAACGATATGGCCGTTCTTTTGGAACATGGATACCAAGTTCAATTTTTGCTCTGGAGTAACCCTTGCGAAAACCGAGGCGTTAAGTAATTCCTTGGTCAGGTTGCCATTTTTGTCTGTGCCGTATTGAAGATCCCTACCCAATTGGACTTTCCCATTTGAGGAATCAAGTGCTAACAACCCAACTTCTTCAGCAATTTTTCGGGAGGTGCCTGGATGGTCTCCCGTTACCATTACCACTCGAATGCCTGCTTTTTTATAAATATCAATTACCGGCTTTACATCTTCCCTTGCAGGGTCGATAAAGCCTATGATGCCCAAAAAGGTAAGGTTTTGTAATAGGGAATCTTTATTGGGAAGTTCTTGTGCTTCCCTGAAGGCAAAAGCCAAAGTTCGCAATCCTTGGGATGCCAATTCATCTAATCTTTTATTCCAATCTTCTTTTTGGTCGAAGGGTTTTCTTCCTGATTCATCCCAATAAAAATCACAATGGGGTACTACACTTTCAAAAGCACCTTTTACATACACTTCGAATTCGTTTTCATTTCCATTGACAGTTGCCATTAATTTGCGCTCGGCATCAAAAGGAAGTTCCAGTTTTTCGGGGTGTTTTTTTCTAATGGAAATCGTGTCATAACCAAGATGGTTCGCAAAATGCATCAAGGCCAGCTCAATGGAATCGCCCTGCTCAACTTGAGCTTCTGGAGAAACATTGTTACAAAGTATGGAAGCCATCATCATTTTGTCAAAATTCTTGTATTTGCCTTCAGAACTCAAAATATCGGATTTTACAGGAAATATATTGGTCAGCGATTGGTTGCCAAAAACCAATGTATGTACTTTCATCTCATCCTCGGTCAAGGTACCTGTCTTGTCCGTACAGATAATATCGGTCGCCCCCAAGGTTTGAACAGCCTCCAATTTTTTGATGATAACATCCTTTTTAGATAAACGCAACATGCCCTGTGCCAAGGCAATGGTTGCAACAATTGGGAGTCCTTCGGGTATGGCAGCCACAGCAAGCGCCACGCCCGTTTCGATCATCAGCAACAGGTCTTTACCGCGTATATATCCCGTAACTACGATCAAGACAGCAAAAAACAGCGTCAACCAGATCAGCCATTTGCTTAATTGGTTTAATTTTTTCTCTAGTGGTGTGCGTTCCTTTTGCGCATCTACTCCCATTTGCTGAATCTTGCCCAGTTCGGTATTTTTGCCAGTAGCGGTTACCACGGCCTTGCCTGATCCTGTAAAAGCCATTGTTCCCCTAAAGACCATATTGGTCTGGTCCGTAATCGGGACGTTTAGTTTTAGCACCTTGGTTTTTTTGATTACTGGAATGCTTTCTCCCGTTAAGGCGGATTCTTTAACAGATAGGGCATCAACAGCTATCAACCGGGCATCCGCAGGGATTACATCGCCCGTTTGAAGCACTACTACATCACCCGGAACAACTTCTGCTGCCTTGATCTTAATTCTTTTTCCAGAGCGGATGACATAATTCATCGCCTGTCCCATTTTACGCAATGCCTCTAAGGAGCGTAATGCCTGCAACTCCATAAAAAAACCGATCCCCACGGAAATCAAGATTACGACCACTATGGCAAAGCCCTCTAACAAATCACTGAATAAAAATGCAAGTACCGCAGCCACGGCCAAAATATAGATGATGGGATCCAGCAATTGGTCGGCGAGTATGCGCCATCGGCTTTTAGTACCTTGTTCGGGAATTTGGTTGAGGCCGTATTTTTCAAGTCGCTTTGCGGCCTCTTCTCTAACAAGACCGCGTTCGCTGTCGCTGCCCAGTAGGTCGAGTATTTTTTCTGCGGGAAGTGCGTACGGGTTTTTAAGCATATTCTTGATTTTGATTTTACGACTACTTCATTCCCTTCGTATGGTTGTCATTCCAAGGTACGAGCGCGGCCGGCGGAAGGGCATGGAATCTGTTCGATGGTGGGGCGAGGCGCGACTGTGCTTAGGATTCCTACTGCATCGGAATAACATAAAAACTAACCAACAGAGAATACCCCCAAACCAACCCCATTTACATGAACGAATGTAGGATTTGGTAAGAGGGCATTTTTTAAAGGTTAAGACCTTAAGCGATCTCTACTTTCTTAGGAGATAATTTTTTGGCCTCTTCTTTTTTGGTAAGTTTAAAGCTCAAAATACCATCATTGTACTTGGCCTTGATATCTTCATCCTTAACTGTATCGGGGAGTTGCAGCGAACGTTGAAATGAACTATAGCTGAATTCCCTACGCGTAAAGTTCTCCTCTTTTTCTTCATCGGAGTGTTCTTTTTCGGCCTTGATATTAAGACATCCGTCTTCAATGGTTACCTCAAAATCTTTTTTGGCAAAGCCCGGTGCAGCAAGTTCGATTTCGAAATTATCATCTGTTTCCTTGATATTTAGGGCAGGTTCGCCAGACTTTCCGTTCCAAAAATTATCGGGGAGCATGTTTCTCGCCCATCGGTTATCTAAAAAATTGTCAAAATCAAAAAAATCTTGAGTTACCAAATTTCCAAAAGGCCTTCTTTTAAATTTCACTAGTGACATAATGTTATTATTTTAGGTGAAACAATCATTTAAATTCTGTGTCGAAGTTATGATAGGTCTTCAAG
Organism: uncultured Flavobacteriaceae bacterium; assembly: GCA_963697395.1. Classification (GTDB taxonomy): domain Bacteria; phylum Bacteroidota; class Bacteroidia; order Flavobacteriales; family Flavobacteriaceae; genus Maribacter. Next base: position 5,369 of record CAVONX010000022.1, on the reverse strand, counting down.
TTTCAAAATGATTTAGGTCATTCTATGCTTGTTTATGAACTTTTTAGGAAGGGATTTTAATTTTAATAAACATGTTCCTCCATAGGAATAATCCGCTCGAATTCGAAACAATAAGTATTGAACAACAATCCCTTTTCCAAAATACGTCCAAATTAGTCTGCGGTCAGGGTACTATAGATTTGTGTTCCCCGGTCACTATTTTTGGACGTTATTTTAACTGGGGTTATCGAATCTAACTGTATCAAGTTTTTAGGAACCTCCGCCCGTGTTAGCGAAAGTAGTCCGGCACCTTTATGGGAAGCCAACAAAACCGCCCAAGCATTTTCAACTAATTTGGATTTTAAAATCGAATGTCCCTTATAGGGTTTCAAAATCTGTTCATCCCCAATAGAAAATAGCGTATCACTTACCACCACTTTTGAGACAATGGTATCGCCTTTTTCCTGGGCGGGAAAATCAGCTTCCCATTCTCTTACAAACAACCTTCCGTTACGGAGTTCTCAGTTGCTACTAGAATCAATTTCGGCCCTGATCAATTTGACCAACAATTCCTTTCGCTTGATAAAAGCCTTTTCGTCCACGTATAGCGTGGCACTATGGACCTTGCACCAATAGATACCTTGGTAGCTTCAAGGAATAACAGATAAGGATTTTAGGTCTGAGGGCTGTGGCTCCCCAAAAACGACAGGAGGTTGGCAAGAAAAATAATGCCAAGCAACCACCGTCAAAGTGTATCATGTATATTTTATTTTAATATTCTTTAGTAGCGATATAACGCGTTCACTTTTGAATAAGGGTTCGGCATTTCCTCCTTTTCCAATAGATATACCTTACCACCGTTCAGGAATGTTTTTATAGCTGCTTTGTTCAATAACGATACATTTGTGGGCAAAGGATTCCCATCGATCCGAACCTGCCTTTTTTCAGGATTGTAGACTCCCCAGATATCTTTTCCATTCTCCAAGAAAAGCGCATCTATTTTTCCTTCAAGGGCGGCCGGTAATACGTGTTCTATTTCGGAAGATGTTCTACCCGTACCATCGCACTGTTTAAACAATTCCACTTTTTCTTTTTGTTCCTTGTCAAAAATGGGCCTTACTTTTTCCAAAGCCATTTCGTGCAAAAGAAAGGTATCGGTTTCTGAAAGGTTACAGGATATATGGTCATCCAACAACCGTTTATAACTGCTTTCTTCCTTATAAATGGAAAACAAATAGTCTTGCGACGCCACGACCATAGGGATATTATTGGTATTCAAAAGCGTACTTAGCCCTTTGTCTATTGCTCTAAAATATTGTGCTATTTCTTTTTTACGGTCTCGGTCGGACTCGGCGTGTCCGTGGTACATGGCCCTACCTTGTGCATCCGCACCACTTCTGTACTGTAAGTTTTTTTGCTCATAATCATACCCTACACGATCTTCCATGCGGGATGGTACCAAATCATCGATAGCGATTTCAACAAGACTGTGACGGGTCTGCTCATAGAGTTTAACAGTTTCCAACTCCAAAGCCAGTACATAAAACTTACCATCGCCCACGAACAAGGGCAATAATGGTTTGGTGTATAAACCGTTTGCCACATAATTGAACGCCTCGAAATGAACGGGCAGCGTGTATTTTTCAAAATAAGTATCGGAACGAAAAATAGCAAGTCCGTCAGATTGGTATCGCCAGAATTCGCTATCATCTAAAAGTTCTTTAATTGGCGCGAGCAGCGTATCGATTTCCCTTGGCCCCATTTCCTTTTGTTCCAACTTATTCTTTACATCCTTTAATTGGTTTTTTAAGTGTAGCGCATCTTTTCCCTGTAAAACTGCTTCCCCTGCCCGATGTGTTGGGATAAAGATAGAGATACACGTTTCACTTTGGATACTATCCAATTGCTCAATTTCCTTTTTTGTTATCAATTCCATTTCTGAACTCGTTTTTATCATTTAAAGACTAAAGTAATGGGGCAGTTTGTTTTACGAAATGATTTGGGTCAGTACTGGGATTTTTCATACAAATATCCGTTCCTAAAGAAATTCCTAAATTCTGATAATCGCTATTTTAGACAGGAATCATCTTTTTATAGGCACTATCCAACACCTTAATATGATCTAAATCATTTCAGTTGATTTCTTGCATCACTATTTTTATTCCGTAAATAATGAAATTAAAATGAAGCACATTCTTGTACCCACCGACTTTTCCGACAATGCCTGGAACGCCCTTAAATATGGCATTGAACTTTTTCAAAAAACAAAATGTACGTTTTATGTGATGCATATTAATCCGATACCCGGATATACCGGTGCGGGAACATCAGTTAAAAGAGCATCGGGGAAATTAGCGGATACGCTGTTAAAGGATAGTATGAAAAATCTAAATGCGTTGATAGCGCGCACAAAAGAACTATCCTTAAAAACAGAACATACGTTCGTTCCCTTGGCCTTTTACAGTCATTTTACCGACACCGTAAAAGGAGTTGTAGAAAATAAAAATATCGACCTCATTATCATGGGTACGAAGGGAGCGACCGGAGCGAAGGAAGTTTTGTTTGGCAGTAATACGGCAAACGTCATCAAAATGTCCAAATGTACAGTATTAGCTATCCCACCACACTATTCGTATAAAGAACCAAAAGAGATTTTGTTTCCTACGGATTATGAAATCACATACGAAAAAGAAAAGTTTTACCAACTTTTGGATATTGCCAAATGGTATGCATCCAGCATCAATGTAATGCACGTTAGCACGGGCTATGATCTTTCTCAGAAACAGGAAAATAACAAACGAGAATTGAAAAAACTTCTTGGTAGTTCTTCAATCTTCCATGATGTGCCCGATAACAGTGTTATTACCGCAGTAAATAAATTTCAGGTGAAAACACCTGTAAACCTCATAGTAATGGTGCAGAACAAGCACACCTTTATGGAACGTTTATTTAGGGAACCTGTCATCAAAAAAATTGGATTTCATGTAACGGTACCCTTTATGGTGATTCCACAATTATAAACCTTCGAATTATGAAAAATATTCTTGTTGCTACTGATTTTTCCAACAACGCTTACTGCGTACTTTTCTATGCAGCAAAACTACTAGAATATAAAAAGTGTACCTTTTACTTGCTGAACACCTTCTTAGAACTTACGCCGTCAAAAAAGCACTTTACTACCTGGGTTTGGCGGAAAAAAACTATTACAGCAACTAGAAACCGAATCAAAGGAAAGGCTTACCAGTACGTCCCATAAAATTGTCTTGGACACGGAAAATCCTAAACATATCTTTAAAACAATATACAAAAAAGGGGAACTGATAAAGGTCATCGTTCAAAAATTGGAAGAACTGGACATAGATTTATTGGTCATGGGTAACAAAGGCCTTACCGGTGCTGCAGATATATTTTTTGGCAGCAATACGATCCAAACCGTAAAGCACGTTACAAAATGTCCCGTACTTGCAATACCCGGAGAGCTGGATTTCAAATCACCAAAAGAAGTCGCCTTCGTTACCGATTTTGAAAAAAATTGCACCCAAAAGTCAATCGCACCGCTCTTGCAGATTGCGTCGCTGTCCAAAGCTTCCATTAGGATCATTCACATTGATGAAAAAAATATCTTAACCCCCACACAAGAACAGAACAGAAAACTTTTAGAAAAATGTTTACTTACGGTTGAGCACTCTTTTCATGTGGCGCAAGAATTTAATGACAAAGCCAAGGTTATTGATACTTTTCTAGAAAAACTTAAGATAGATATGTACGCCATGGTAAATTACAAACACAACCTTTTTGAAAAACTGACACACGAACCCATTGTCCAAGATGTGAGTATGTACTCAGATATTCCCTTTTTAATCCTCCCTTCACATAACTGATAATTGTTATGGGCAATTAGAAAAATATTTATATAGCCAAATCCGAAAAAAGAATATCTTGGATAAAGGAAAGTCCACGCCTATCAATACTTTTTGATAATTTCCTACCACATAAAATACTGATACAATGCAAAACATCCTTGTTCCAACAGATTTTTCCAAAAACGCTTTCCACGCGCTCAACTACGCAACAGAACTTTTAAAAAATGAAGAATGCAATTTCTTTCTATTACATGTATTCACCGAAAGGAAAGGTTTCAAAAGCAAACGAATAAAAGATGATAGTGAAAAGAATTCAACAAAAATAGAGGAAGATTCTAAAGTCCGTTTGAACCGTATCATACTTAAAATCAAAAAGCAAAAAGACAACCAAAAGCATACCTATCAGTTAATATCCGAAAGGAACGGATTGATTCAGGTCATAAATTCGCTGATCGATGAACTTAGTATAGATCTGATCGTATTGGGCATCAAGGGCAAAAAGAGCAGTATCCCCGTTTTTTTTGGAAGTAAAACTACCAAAGCATTGCAAACCGTAAAAAAATGTCCAGTACTAACGGTTCCAAAAAATGCGGAATTTTCCATTCCAAAAGAAATTGCGTTCATTACGGATTTTAAAAAAACCTTTGATGCAAAAGACATAAATCCGTTGGTATCTATGGCGGCACTTTATGGAGCTGCTATTCGAATAGTGCATATAGCCGACGAGGAGGAGTTGGATAAATTACAACAATCCAATCTAGATGCCCTCTTGGGCTATTTTAAAACTGTAGAACACACCTTTCAGCGGATACCCAATTTTATCAGCAAAACTAAAATCATACAAGTATTTCTAGGGCATTCGGGCAGCGATATGCTAGCGATGGTATACAATGAGCACGGCCTTTTAGAAAAAATGTTGCGCGAACCCATAATTGAGAAGATGATAATTAATATCGATATCCCTTTTCTCATTATTCCTGAAACTTCTTAATAATTGTAAGAGTATCACATCATCTGTGCTTTATAAACTTACGTTCCATTCTTAAAATAGCCAAGTAAAAATAGCATTTGGGAATGCCGATCACAAATTTAGCAATGTCAAAAAGGAATACTAAATTCATGAGAAATCTATCCATAGTATTAGTAGTATGTATTTTCAATCGCTCCTGCCTGAGTTTGGAGAAAATTGGAAAAATCCAGATATCGTTTTATTGAATGCCCAAAAAGAAGTTATCACGGATATGACCTCCAACTGTAATATTTTAAAGAAATCAATTATTAAGAGTAACTTTATAACACGTCAACGTATACGCTACCGTATACGATTTACACTAAAACAGTAAAAATAAATTTACTAACTACTTGTTTTTTAGTAAGTTGTAAAATTAAAAATAGCGGTTAAAGTTCATAACCCGGAGGTCGGGGGATCGTGCCCCCCTCTCGCTACGAGTATTTAAAGGAAATCCCAAGATTTAGGTCTTGGGATTTTTATTTATGTACAACTTTAACAATATTTGACAATCATCA
>CAVONX010000021.1:0-137959 GCA_963697395.1 uncultured Flavobacteriaceae bacterium | reverse complement strand
GGACCGTGAATAGCGGCCACCATATGTATTTTATCCTTAGGAATTTTGGCGGCACCCAGCATATTAAGTACCCTTGCAATTTTCCAAAGACCAACGTTAACTCCTTCCATTTCGAAATCGTCCTTGACATCAAATACCAAGTTGTATTCCAAGGCGGCATCCGGTTGTACGGCAACGTCTTCAAAATACTTGATTTTCCCATACCCTTCTATGGCAGGAGTGATCCATTCTTGAGCGGTCAATAGATTAGTTACCATAAAAAAAAGTACAAGAGTAGCGAATTTGGTCATAGTGCTGTTATTTGTTATAATATTACTTAAGTTGGAGAATATAATATTGACTAAAGTACTATTTTCTCATCTTAAGAAAAGGTCCTTGCTCACTTAATTTTAAGTTTGCCTAGCACCGCGGTCAAAAATCCCACCAAAACGTTACTTTAGTAGTGTTTTTATACGGGTGTTACATTTTCCCGTAGCACGAACAATTATCTATTCATGCAAGAGATTCGGCTTCTTTATCGCAAACTTGTACTGCTTATACTGGGTGTATTTGCTTTGTTACTTCTTTTATTCATCACTGGAAACCACTTCAATTCGGATTCATTACCAACAACAAACGACGCATTGGTTGAACCAGCAAACAATTGGCGACCAAAAAATGTACCCTATGAACTTTCCAGTATGCCTTTATTAGTAAAAGAAGGCTATTTTTTGATTACAGAAACATCAAAGCACATGGGACCCATGGCAAACAATCCGACAAAGCGCTTTACAGGAAACAATCTCGCCTGTACCAATTGTCATTTACAATTTGGCACACAGGCAGGCGCAGCTTCATGGATAGGTATTATTGAACGTTTTCCACAATTTGGTGGTAGGTCAAACAAAGTAGGCACCATAGAAGACCGTATTAATGGATGTATTGAACGAAGTATGAACGGTACAAAACTACCTATGGAATCAAATGAGCTAAAAGCTATAGTTGCATATATGACATGGTTAGGGGAAGGGCTTCCAGAAGAGAGAAAAAAGGAATACCAGGGATATACAGCACTTAAAATACCCGATACCGCCGTGGACCTTGAAATTGGGAAAATGGTATATACTAAGGAATGTGTATTATGCCATAAGGAAAACGGTGAGGGTATTCGCCATGCCGATACCAGTAAAGGATACCAATACCCACCCTTATGGGGAGCTGATAGCTATAATGATGGCGCCGGTATGAATAGGGTGATCACTTCAGCGGAATTTATAAAAGGAAATATGCCATTTGGCCAAGCCACATGGGACAATCCAAAGTTAACGGATGAGGAGGCTTTTCATGTTGCTGGGTATATCAATAGCTTTGAAAGGCCTCAAAAGAAAAATAAAGAAGATGATTATCCCGATAAAAGATTAAAGCCGGTTTCCACCCCTTACGGGCCATGGGCAGATGATTTCTCGAAAGAACAACATAAATATGGCCCTTTCTTACCGATTATAGCGCACTACAAAGAGAACTATAATATCATCAAAACCAAATAGGATTAATGCGGAACTTTCTGTCAATAGCATTGCTCATTCCACTTTTCGTTGTATCGCAAGAATCAGATAGCACAAAAGCCAAGGGTACATTTAGCGGCCAATGGAGAACGTATTATATGAAAACTTTAAATAAGGGTAGTTTAGAGGATTTCCAAGCATTGGCCACCGGAGGCAAAATCAAATATCAATTTAAATTCAATGAAGGAATTGAACTGGGTGCCGCTTTGTACAACACCACCAATTTAGGAATACAGGACTTACAAGAGCCGTACTCCAGCACGGGCAGAGTAAGCCGTTATGAAGAGGGATTGTTTAACCGACTGGACTTGGCGAATGATGCTGTTTTTTTACTAGGTGAACTCTATGCCTCCTACTCCTTTCAAAATCATGGATTTAAATTGGGGAGAATGGAAATTAATACCCCCTTAATCAACCCCCAAGATGGCCGAATGATTCCTACCCTTGTCCAAGGCCTATGGTACAAATTAAAGGGCCAAAAAGCAAATTTGCTACAACTTGGGCTTCTAAATCAAATAGCGCCACGTTCAACCGGGGAGTTTTTTGGAATTGGTGAAAGTATCGGCACCTATCCCGTTGGACGCAGTGCCTCCGGGCAGCCCAGCCAGTATTTTGGCAACACGGATTCCGACTATATCGTATTGCTGAATTCGAGTGTAACAATAACGAATAAGTTGCAAGTAAATCTTTGGAATCAATTTGTAGACAATATTTCTAACACCTTTTATCTAAAACCTACTTTTAAATGGAATCAGCGTTTAAACATTGCCATGGAGTGGCTACATCAAAATAAAATCGGCGATGGTGGTAATGCCAACGAAACCCTTCGTTATTTCAATAACAACTCAGCCGATATTTTAGGGTTAAAGTTTGATTATGCCTGGAACACTTCGGCGATATCGTTGGCATACAACAGAATATTACCGAACGGACAATTTATTTCCCCTAGGGAATGGGGGCGTGAGGACCTCTTTAGTTTTCAGAAACGTGAGCGAAGTGAAGGTACGGCTGACAACCATGCCTTGGTAATCTATTATAATACAATATTGCCCATAGTAAAAGAAAAAGCTGAACTTGTTACCATTTTTAGTTTGGGACGGCATTGGAAACCTTCGGTACTTGAAGCTGTTTTGAACAAATACGCCATACCTGATTATACACATTTGAACATTGACGTATTCTTTAACTTTAAAAAATTAGGGAACCTTAAGCCGGAATTGTTGCTTACGACCAAAATTGCCAATGGCGACGTTCCCGATAATCCAAATTTTTTCTTTAACAAAGTGGATTTGTTTCATGTCGATTTAATATTAAACTACAATTTCTAATCGCAGAGGAAAATGGTAAAATTAAAAAATCCCTAAAGGACGAACCACAGGGATTTGATTATTGAGTTAGTTTAACTTTCTTACTAAGGGATTATACGTTCTTCCCTTTCATCATTTTGTTCCAATACAAATAGGGGAGTCCATATTTCTTTAACATCCACAAACGCCAATGTTCCTTTGAGGAATCGAAAACTAGCATCTGTTTCAATTTTGGGTCCGGAATAAAGTTGTTCTTATAGTCAAATTCCGCCAAAACCATTTTTCCATAATCAGTAACGAGAGGACAAGAAGAATAACCATTATAGGCTTTGGTTCCCATCTTATGATGTTTTACCAAAAGATAGATATTATCTACTACAATCGGCACCTGTTTTCTTATTGCGGCACCCGTTTTGGCAGTTGGCAATGCCGAAACATCTCCCAAACCAAAAATATTGGGAAATTTAGTATGTTGCATTGTTTGATGGTCAACATCTACCCAGCCAGCATCATTTACCAAAACGGATTCCCTAACAAATCTAGGTGCTACCGAAGGGGGTGCCGTATGCATCATATCGTAATGAATGCCGTACCGGTCGCCATCCTTGGTAACCTTAACATCCTTATAATTGTATTGAAAAGATTCGTCAAGTTTCAGTTCTTCATCTTGGTCACCAGAAATGACAACACATCCTCCGGCATTGATCTCCTTGCCCATTTCATACCAAGCGATCTGCTTTTCTGCATCGACTTCTACCAGTTTATGGTGAAAGCGTAGGTTGATATCTTTTCTATCAACCACTTCCATCAAAGTTTTTGCGATTTCCTTAACACCAAAGATTACCGTACCACCTGTTGCAAAAACCACATCTGTTTTTTCACGAACACCACTTTTTTTAAAGTGACTTTCGGCCAAATACATGATTTTTTGTGGTGCGCCGCCACATTTTATTGGTGTTGTGGGTTGTGTGAAAAGGGCTGTTCCCCCTTTAAAATTCTTTATAACGTCCCAAGTATGTTTGGGATCGGTATAGTTACTGCAAACCACCCCTTTATCCATAGCTTCGCCAAGTCCTGGTACTAGGCTAAAATCATAGGCCAACCCCGGTGCAACCACTAAATAATCGTACGTAATGTTGCCGTTGACTTTTGTAGCGACGGAATTGTTCTCCGGGTCAAACCCGCTAGCAAAGTCCTTTATCCATGTTACCCCTTCTGGCATAACTTCCGCCATTGGTTTGGCCGTTTTGTCAAAATCGTATGTACCAGCCCCGACCAGCGTCCATGCAGGTTGGTAATAATGGGTGTCAGCCGGTTCTATCAGGCCGATGTCGAAGTTCTTGTCCCTTTTCAATAGTTGGGCCGCGACCATGATACCCGCTGTACCGCCACCGATAATCAAAATTTGATGATGTGATTTCATTTCACCTATTTTTTGGTTGATTTTTTAAAAATAGGTAAAGGATTTTGCGAATACAGTAACATTTGTTACATAGCCTTTGAAAAACCTGTAGACCGTGCCTAAAAAAGGGTCTATCCTAAAAATGGGAAGGACCTTTTCGATTTTTTAAGCCAACAGAAATCACTTCTTCAATTTGCACGTATTCATTCCCAAAAGGGTATATAACGGGCAAAAGCTTACAAAACTGGTTAATAAAAATACACCGGCAACGGCCAAAAGTACATACGCCAATGTACCTTCAATTACTTTAAAATAATATAAGGCAACTACAACCAATGCTAAAATAATACGGATAATGCGGTCTGTCCCGCCCATGTTTTTCTTCATAATAAGGTGCTCGTTTAAGTTAGAATACTATCAACTGCTATGTGTACTAATATGTGGATATAAATACTACTTTAAAATTTAATTAAGTGCATCCCTCTTATTGGCTACTACTTTTCATCAGTATCTCTTTTTTGACCGAATGCAATACTATTTTACAATGGCAAACCGCTTTAAAAGAATTTAGCGTTTACAAAGTTAGGTAGACGTAAATTAAGAAAAAAATCAATCCAAAATAAAATCCACCGCCATTTGGGCATGTAGATTCGTTGTGGATAGTAGAGGGATTTCTACTTCTTCTTGTGTTATTAACATTGGCAGTTCGGTGCAACCTAGGATAATTCCGTCGGAACCGCGCATTTTGAGCATTTTAATTTGATTCAGAAAAAAGCGCTTTGCTTCCTCCGTAAACTTGCCCTGTGTTAACTCCTTGGAAACGTATTCATGTGCTTGCGAAAGATATTGTTCCTCAGGGATAAGGCTTTCAATGGCGTAGTTCCTTCTTAATATCTCAGGAATAAACCCTTTTGTCATGGTAGGTCTATTGCCTAATAGCCCTAATTTTTTGAGTCCCAACCTTGCGGCTTCCTTTCCTGTAGCATCGGCTATGTGCAGGATGGGAATATTTATTTTCGGTTGTACAAAATCATAAGCCATATGTGGCGTATTGGCACAGATAACGATAGCTTTGGCACCTGCACCCTGAAGTTTTTGGGCAACATCCAAATAAGTAGCATTTATTCTATCCACATTTTGTTCGCGCATCACTTCAATATTAATGCTATGGATAATCATGGGCGGGTTTCCCTGCGCACCAATTCTATCTCCGACCAATTCATTGATCAACCGATAATAAACTATGGTAGAATGCCAAGATGTACCTCCGATAAGACCTATGGTTTTCATTTCTATTCTACGTTTTTCCCATCAAAAGTAATCGCCCAAATACCTCTGACCTCATTGGTGTCATAACCTAGTGCTTTGTCCGTAGGATACAAATCTTGAAGTTTGGCCATTGTTGCCGGTTGGACTTCCTCATTGGGTGAACCGTGGCATTGAAGGCACATGGCGTTAGTAGTAATTGGGAAGTAGAAATTGACTTTGTCGTTTTCCTCCTTTAGAATGGGTTTGGGTTCCATTCCGGAAGCTATGATTCCCTTGAAATAGGAAATATAGCCAAGCTCCTCTTGGTTAGCCGTATTTCCTGAATTCCGTGGTTTGTCCGATACCCTTTTAATTTGCGCGTTTTTAAGTAATGCAATACTGTCGGTTAAGGGCACGGCTTTTACATTGCAAAATTCTAACGCGCCTTCTGTTCCCTTTTCCTGTATGGCCTTCATTAAGTTTTTACCTAAGGCGCCTTTGGCAGCCAAAGCGTATTGCATCCCAATTTTGGCATACGAATCCTGTGGTGTTTCCGCTTTTTGCTTTTTACCCATTCCATTTCCTTTGCCCATCCCTTTCCATTTCCCATACCCTTTCCATTTCCCATACCCTTTCCATTTCCCATTCCTTTACCGTGTTGGCTCTTAAAATGGGCATCGAACCACTCTGGCTTTTCTATTTCATAGTCGTAGATATACTCGGCAATCTGTGTTACTACATCATCTGGATAAGGCATGTAAGGCATTTTCCCGAATCTACCTTGTGCTCCGGGCATTTTGGTTTCAGCCTCGGGGTCATTTACCCATTTTATAAGGTCTTCTGTAAACTGTTCCTTGCTGGTATCCGCGCCAATGTAGTGCTTTTTTATTGCGATCATTGGTGGTGCTATCATACTTTCCTCAGCTGCCTTTGGGTTATGGCAGGTATAACACTCCGTTTCCATGATTTTTTTTCCAACGTGGTTTTCTGCAGCACTGGTGACGGCGACTGCAGTAGTTGTCTCAAGCGGACCGGACTTAGGTATATCCTTACAACTAAGTACAGCAATAAACGATAAAAAGAATAGGAGATGTTTCATTAGACGTATTTTTATGTTCCTTTTTCCTGTCATTACAATGTACATGAAAGACATATATTATGCTTTGGACATCTTACCAGTAGCGCAGCTAACAAACGACATGGCCTTTGTCCCCATAGAATTTTTATCATCGATAGATGGATACCCCAAAGACTTTAATTTATCCTTTACGACTAGGGCATCGGCCGTATTCTTATGCTCGAAGGCTACGGTTGAGGTTTCCACATCTACGGTCAAATCTGAAATAGCTTCCAATTCCGATAGTTTAGAAGTAATGGTTTTTGCACAACCCCCACATTTTAAATTCTGAATGACTATTGCTGTTTTCATCTATTTATAATATTTTTTTTAATGTCAGATGTAATTCGCTACTAAACATTTCGGTTGGCATCAACTTTTTGTTATAGCTCATTTCATAAATAATATTTTCTTGTTATGCGAAGTAAGATCCTAGTATTTAGTTTCCCCTTTGGGGACTAAGGGCTTTTTTTAAACCCAACGCGAATACCCTCCCTTTAAGTCGTAAATCTTGGAAAAACCCATAGCTACCAATCTCTTTGCCGCTTTCTGACTGCGTGCTCCTGATCGGCAATACAGGTATACCGGCTTATCCTTGTCCATTTTTTCGAATGATTTATTGAATCCGGAAATATTGAAAAAATCGATATTGACAGCATTTTTTATATGACCACCTTTAAATTCATTGGCGGTTCGCACATCTACCAATTGTACTTTTTTTCCCTTTATAGCCTCGCCATACATGGCAGCATCCAAAATAGCAATTTTATCGCTATTCGTATTTTTTGTCCCGAAAAGGGCGCTTAGAAATGACATATTTTTTAGTTTTAGAGATTAATTTGTTTAAAGAAACAGCCAAATTTCACTTTGACTGTTTCCTAAAAACAACCAACCAAATTAAGTTTCTTTATCATTAAGGCTTAATTCCTTTCGTATTGAATAGAAATTATCCCTTGTTTATTTAAGGTTTTAGGTATCCAGTGACTTAAGTATTTTCAACATTATCACAGCACCTTAAAACACGAAACGCTGTTAGAGCAATGTTGTTGGACATACATATTCCGATGTTTTCACTTTTGTGTTTTTAATTTCCTCAAAACCACCAGACACATCTACTATATCTGTCCATCCACGTTGCTTCAAAATAGAGGCAGCGATCATACTACGGTATCCTCCTGCGCAATGCAACACGAAAGATTTATCTTTAGGGAATTGAGACAAATGCTGGTTAATTTCATTCAAGGGTACGTTTATCGCACCAATAATATGCTCGGAATCAAACTCACTTTTCTTTCTGACATCAAATACCAATGGTTTGGAGGTTGTATAAGATTCTTCAAGTTCCTTGGCGGAAATACGACCCACAGTTTCATAATCACTACCCGATTTTAACCAACTTTCAAAACCTCCTTCCAAGTAACCAATGGTTTGATCATACCCTACACGGGATAATCTCGTTATGGCCTCCTCCTGTTTATTGGGATAAGTTATCAAAAGGATTTCCTGTTTTACATCAGGAATCATTTCGCCGACCCATTGTGCAAAACTACCTTCCAAACCAATATTTATGCTATTTGGCACAAACCCTTTGGCGAAGTCCTTGGCATCCCTGGTATCTAAGAGCAAAGCTCCTGTTTCATTAGCCGCAGCCTCAAAAGCTTCTACTGATAATGGAGTTTTGGCGCGGTCCATTACGGTATCAAGACTATCATATCCTTTAATGTTCATCAATACATTCTGTGGAAAATAACTTGGTGGCGCTGTAAGACCCGTCAAGAGTTCTTTGATGAATTCTTCCTTTGTCATATCAGGCCTAAGCGCATAATTCGTTGCCTTTTGATTGCCCAAGGTATCCGTAGTTTCCTTACTCATCATTTTGCCACAGGCAGAACCTGCCCCATGATTGGGATACACGATCAAATCATCGCTCAAAGGCATGATTTTGTTTCGTAGCGAATCGAACAAATGTCCGGCCAATTTCTCCTCGGTAAGATCGGCGACTACATGTTGCGCCAAATCGGGCCTGCCCACATCACCTATAAAAAGGGTGTCCCCGGTAATTATCCCGTGCTCCTTTCCATGTTCATCTATAACCAAATAGGTAGTGCTTTCCATAGTATGACCAGGTGTATGAATGACCTTTACCTTATAATTGCCCACTTCAAAAACTTGTCCGTCTTCTGCAATCAAGGCGTCATAACCAGGTTTGGCCGTTGGCCCAAAAACTATTTTGGCACCTGTTTTTTTCTGAAGGTCTAAATGGCCGCTTACAAAATCGGCATGAAAATGCGTCTCAAAAACATACTTGATTTTCGCATTGTCCTTGTTGGCCCTATCGATATATGGCCCTACCTCTCTCAATGGATCAAAAATGGCAGCTTCCCCATTACTTTCCAAGTAGTAGGCAGCATGTGCCAAGCATCCTGTATAAATCTGTTCTAGTTTCATTTTATCTTGTTTTTAATACCTATAATGTAAATTTACAACTGCACGAGAATCCCTACAGTAACATTGGTTACAAAGGTTTGTTTTTGATTTTATTCGAGAAATGACATTTATCATGAGGGCTTTGTCTGTACCAATGGTAAGTTCAAGATTATATTACTTAAAGTTTAGGGTTAATGAATTATTTTTTAAAAATGTGAAACCCTTTGAGGATAGCGCAAACTACTCTTTAAACTGTCGAATAATTTGAATTTGTTTATAAAATCTGTCTTTGAACGAAACAGAAGCAAGGTTGAAGTAAGGGTTAATGACTTTTACGACTGGGTAATTTTATAGATTACAGTAGAAAGGTCCTAAAACCAAAAAAATGGTTTTCTATTATCTGTAGCTTGCTGCGCCAAAAAAAAACTCACTTAGTATAAGAATTGGAAGTAAGGTTCAAGACATTCCGCAGCGTACACCTAGCATAAAAATCGGTGTTTTAAACATCCTCCCTAAGACAAGTAGGTGTTTTAATTACAAATCCAGAATCTGTATATTATTTCGGTTCAATTTTATTTTTCCCATGTTCTCCAGTTTTTTGAGCAAACGGGAAACTACCACTCTAGAGGTGTGCAGTTCGTAGGCTATTTCTTGATGGGTATTGTTGATGGTTGGACTGTTAGTAACCCTGGCCTTATCGTTTAAGTATTTTAGCAGGCGCTGGTCCATGTTTAGGAAAGCGATGCTGTCCAATGTTTCCAAAAGTTCGTTTAACCTATTGTTATAGCTTTCTAGGACAAAATTGCGCCAGCGTTGGTATTTTGCCATCCATTCCTCCATTTTTTCTATGGGAATCATAATGAGCTTGGTATCGGTCTCGGCAATGGCACGGATCTCGCTTCTACTCTGCGTCATGCAGCAATTCAAGGTCATGGCACACGTATCACCATTTTCGAGAAAATAAAGCAAAAGTTCATCGCCATTATCATCTTCCCGAAGTACTTTTATAACTCCGGATATCAATAAGGGCATCGATTTAATATAATCCCCAATTTCCATAAGCTTTTCTCCCTCTGGCACTTCCTTGAGCACCGCACAGGCATCAATCTCATTTAAAAGTTCCTCATCAAAAATATGTCCGTAGTTCTCTTTCAGTTCCTTAATCATCTGACAATTAGTTTGGGGTGTTCGTCATTTTCTTTTATCGTAGTATAGAAAATGCTCCGAACAGATTTTAAAACCAAACTGCAAGATAAGCCATTGTAAGAACTAGGACAATTATTGTACTTATAGTTTAAGATTCATCATGATTTCGTGAGTGCCATTGTCTATATTCCGTACCGCACTACTATTTGCAAACTCATAGGCATAGCCTATTTGGAAGCCTTTGGAAATATTGAAAATAAATAGGCCGCTGATACTTTCATTGATACGATAGGCAGCGCCCACTTCAAAATTATCATTGAAGGCCAACCTACCCGTAAGGTCTACCGACAATGGTGTTGCATCTACATATCGTAACAAGACCGATGGTTTAAATACGATGTTATTTCTTAATACAAAATCATAACCACCAGCTAGGTAGATATGCTGCCTGTCCGCTCCCGTTCTCGCTATCCCGTCTTCTTGCTCCAAACGATCGTTACTCAATATTTTTGGAATGGATAGGGATAAAAAATAGTCTTCATGCTTTAAGTACACTCCAGTACCAAAATTGGGATTGAACCTACCGTTTAGGTTCATTAAGTTGGGGTCTGCCTGGATACCATAAGTTACCAGACCGTCCGTATTTGCATTATACGAGTTGAAACCCGCCTTTACACCAAAATAAAGCTCGTGACTATCCGATAATTGAATACGATAGGAAAAATCAGCAGCTAGGGATGTCTGTTTTTCTATAAAGGTCTTATCGCTTATCACAGAAAGTCCCAAACCTATATTTTTCCCCACGGGCGTACCAAAAATAAAACTCTGCGTCTCCGGAGCGCCCTTTACATTGGCCCACTGGCTCCTTACGTTTATACCAACATCTGTGGTAGCGTTGGCACCTGCATAAGCAGGGTTGATCAAATTCATATTATAGATGTACATCGTATAATTGGGATCTTGCTGGGCTATTGCACCTGAGGCGGCAAAAAAGCTAAGGATTACTGCTATTTTATATATAAATTTCATTGTATCGACTTCTTGTTTATTAATAGTTGATGTATATCCAACCTTGCATAGGCGCGGAACCGTTGCCCAGATTTACTACGTATAAATAGGAACCGGTAGGAAGCAGGGTACTGTTTGCGTTATGGCCACCCGTCCAATCGTTTTGGTAATTACTGGCTGCAAAAACCTCATGGCCCCAACGATTGTAAACACGTACCACGTTGTTCGGATAATTGTCCAGACCGGGCACTACCCAAGTGTCGTTGATACCGTCTCCGTTTGGTGTAAAGGCCTCCGCGGGAACTACTGCTGCTTCCACTGGTGCAGGCATCTCTTCTTCCTCCTCTTCCCTTCCCTCTAGTTGCAAAAAACTTGTAGCATCCAAAGGATCTGTGTTGTTGGCAATTTCTTCTTCATCGAGATCTCCATCATTGTCATCATCCTCATCCGTATTATTACCTATACCGTCTGCGTCCGTATCCGTATCTTCTGTTGGATCTAGTGGGAAGGCATCGTCATCATCAGGTGTACCGTCGTTATCATCATCGGTATCCGCATTATCGCCAGTACCATCTCCGTCCGAATCTGTATCCTCAGTAGGGTCTAATGGGAAGGCGTCCTCGTCATCTGGTGTACCGTCGTTATCATCGTCCGTATCCGCATTGTCCCCGGTACCATCTCCGTCCGTATCCGTATCTTCGGTAGGGTCCAATGGGAAGGCATCCTCGGCATCTGGAGTACCATCATTATCATCGTCCGTATCAGCATTGTCGCCTATATTATCACCATCGGTATCGGTATCCTCCGTGGGATCTAATGGGAAGGCGTCCTCGGTCATCTGGAGTACCGTCGTTATCATCGTCCGTATCAGCATTATCGCCTACCTTATCACCATCGGTATCGGTATCCTCCGTGGGATCTAATGGGAAGGCGTCCTGGTCATCTGGAGTACCGTCGTTATCATCGTCCGTATCACGCATTATCGCCTATATTATCACCATCGGTATCGGTATCCTCCGTGGAATCCAATGGGAAGGCATCGGCTGTATCGGGTGTGCCATCATTATCATCATCTGTATCACAGACATCTCCTTCACCGTCTGCATCATTGTCCGCTTGATCCGAATTGGCCGTTGTTGGGCAATTATCAATATCAGTGTTAACTCCATCATTATCAATATCCGGGTTAATTACCGTTACTGTTGCTGAAGCAGTACTTACATTTCCATGTATATCGGTCACGGTTAACGTCACCGTATTATCGCCTGTATCCGCTACTGTAAAATCCTCTTTGTCCAAAACAAGGGAATCAATACCACAATTATCCGCAGATCCATTATCAATAGCCGTTGCTAGGATAGATGCTTGCCCATTATTATCAAGGGTAATCGAAATATTTTGGGTTACTACTACAGGATCAATAGTATCTTCCACCGTGATAAGTTGAGAAGCTATCGTTTCGTTTCCACTGCCATCTGTGGCAGTCCAAGTAATCGCATGCTCCCCAATATTCAATAGCTCACCTACCAAAGAATCACTACCATTGGCATATTCCTGAAGTGTTTCATGTGGGCCTACACTTATTTTAATATCATCCCATGAAACGGAATTATCTCCAGAAAACACAATTCTATTGGACCCCGAAGTATAATTGGAGTTGTAAGAAAACGAATGCGAAACCTCTGTGACCAAATTGGTCATGGTTACAGACATCGACGTACCGTCATCGATAATTTCAAATCTTACCGGATTGACATAAAAAGCATTGCCTGGCCGAGGTTGAAAATCATATCCAATTGAAGTACTTGTTTGACCATTATTAAAATTATGGATACGGAGATTTAACCCTTGGGGTTCCGAGTTGAACTGACCTGATGCCTGCTCCCCGGTACTCCTTGTGCCTATAAATGCTATACCTTCTCCAGCACTATAGCTGAGGGTAGCCGAAACATAAATTGGATTTTCTAGTGTTGGGACAAATTCAGCTTTTGACCTGAGGGTACCTCGACTGCTTGTATCACTTTTATACCCTCCATTAACAACAGATCCGGTATTGGTTCCAAGCTCAAAATTATTGCTATCCCAACTTCCTGTATCGAAATTTTCTTCGATCAGATTTGGATTGGCTGTCATTTTTTGAAGTGAATAGTTCAGGGAAACCAAGCCACCGCTATCATCTGTGGCAGTGGTAGGGTCTAACTCGGTGCCTTCTACCGTATAGAAACAATTATTCTCATCTGTACTAATTTCTTGGTCTTCGGCAAGGACTAGGCTGGGTGCCACTTCATCAATATCCGTTACTTCTATAAGAAGATTATTTTGAGAAGCACCATCATCATCAGTAGCAACTATGGTAATAGTATAGGTGTTATTTGCACCACTATCTAAAGGTGTCTCGAAATCTGGGACTGCTATAAAGGATAATTCACCCGTTGCATTATCTATGGTAAAAAAATCATTGTCTCCACCACCTATAAGGCTATAGGTAATACCCGTATCCGAGATGCCACCATCACCATCATTGGCGTCAACGTCTGTAACGATGCCGTACTGTTCTCTGCAAATAATACGGTATTGTTGCATGTAGTACTTGTCAACACTACCATTATTGTAACCCACAATAAATACGTATAATTTCCTGTATTGTCAAAAACAACATCTGTAGGTTGTCCATCTTGAGAACCCACTTTTAATTCCTCGTTATCACCGGTATATATAGCAGTCTCAATATCAAAAGGAATACTTAGGGAATATTCTACTATAGCATCGTCATTGTGTTCCCAAGAACTATTTCCATTCCCCTATACTGTACATTTTTGTGCCATCAAAACTTAAACGCATGACCCTGTGAGCTAGATTGTTCATCTCCCTATAGGTTTCAAATGACATCGCCGTAGCAACATCAAAGGGGTACTTAAATTAAATTGTTCTATGGAACACGAATTCGTTCTAGAATTGATTAAAATACATCTTGTCCCATCTGGTTAAAATCAACTCCCTCAACACTTAAAGTAGTATAAGAAGAAACATCAAAATCTATCTCCTCCTATGATCGCTGTTGAAAGGTCGTATGGTGTGGGAAGATTATAGAATAAATCACCTTGGTCCCTTGACTGAATATAAACATCTTCCTACCATCGGCACTAAAGCTAAACCTCTTGGGGATTGACCTTCGCAGTTACACTTAATTCCGTATTCGTGTCGCCGTAGCAACAGATATAAGGAGATGAAAGGTATATTCATACTACAAATCATTATCAACGCAATAAAGTACATTTTGGTTCCATCGTTTGAAAATTCCAGCCCTAGTTTTCTAAAACCAACAGAACTTGTTAAATATTTACTAGCTATAAGGTTAGCGCTTGAAAAGTCTTGACGATCTAAAGGACTGGTAAACACTGGAAGATTATCACCATAATCAGTTAACATGACTGCCACTGTTTGATTACTTAATATATCAAAGGCATCATCAGAATTGGCAGCGTTTATTGCTATCGTTATCGTGGCAGCATCATTTCCGTTGTCGCTATCATCTACTCCGGTAACAATGATAGTTTGTGGGATATCCCAGTTAGCGCTGGTAAATGTTAACTGAGCACTAGAAACGGATACTTCATTGATATCACTGCTTGTAATATCAAAAACCACATTACTGGTTGGCTGCGTATCAAGAACAATTGAAAAGGTACCTGTTCCGGCATTTTCAGAAATGGTCAAAGCTGTCTCGCTTACAATGAAATCGGGGTTTGTACTAAAAACCCTAACGTGACCACTGTTATTACCATTACCATCGTTTAATTTCGCTCCTATTGCCAATATACTGCCATCTGCACTAAGACTTACCGAAAAACCGGACTGATCACCAGCTGCTTCCCCATCAAAGTCACTATATACCTGTGACCAACTATTGCTTCCATCAAATTTGTAGATTCTAGCATGTCCACTATTTGATCCATTACCATCGTTGAATTGCGCTCCTATGGCCAATTTGCTCCCATCTGCATTAAGACTTACCGAAAAACCGGACTGATCACCAGCAGCTTCACCATCAATGTCCGCCCCTAATTGTAACCAATTATTACCTCCATCTAAACCGTATACTTTAACATGACCACTGTCATTACCATTACCATCATTGTTCTTTGCCCCTATTGCCAATATACTGCCATCAGAGTTTAGACTTAAAGCTTCACCTGAAAAATCTCCTGCAGCCTCACCGTATATATCGGAGCCAATTTGAACCCAGTTGTTAGATCCATCTAAGCGAAAAATACGTACCTGACCACTATTGGAGGCAATATCGCTATTATACGGTGCACCTATAGCCACCGTGCTTCCATCACTACTAAAACTTAGATGCCTACCAATACCTGAATATTGGATGTCCGGACCTAATTGAGACCAATTAGAACCATCAAAACTATATATCCCTACTGAATTGGCACCCCCTTGCGGTGCACCAATAGCAACTAAATTTCCATCATGGTTAATACCAACACTAAAACCAAACCATGCGTATATGGCTTTTCCATCTATGTCAGCACCTAGCTGCACCCAATTAGTTCCATCAAATCTATAGATTCTTGCATGACCGCTGTTCTCGGCAGTACCGTCATTTGCAAATGCGCCTATGACGACAGTGGTACCATCTGCACTAAGGCTCACCGATATGCCTGAGTAATCACTAGCAGCTTCCCCATTAATATCTGTACCTAATTGAGACCAGACTGCGCCATTAAATTCATACACCCTTACGTGCCCACTTAAGGAACCATTACCAGCATTGTCTTGAGCGCCTATAGCCACTCTGGTACCATCGGCACTTATACTTAATACCCCGGATCCGTCAAACATATTCTCCCCATCTATGTCTGTACCCAATTGGGTCTGGGCATTTAGGTTGTATAAGTTCATAAAGGAAACGAACAAAAGGGTGAAAAATAGTTTGATAAATGCCCCACTCCTATTCTCTGTGGTATTCTTGTGGTTACTTTTAATTTTTAGTCTGTCTGGTAAAAAAATTAGAAGTGTGGTTATGCCATTATATAGGCATTGGGTTGGTTTTCCAAAATTCATTTTTGCTTTGATTAGGAATTATGCCTACAAATCTGAAATTATTTGTAGTCTTTTACTTACTTATGTTGTAGCTTTTTTTAAATATGTTGTAAAAACTAAGATAGCTGTGGTCTTTTATGTTTCATTATTTGCACCAAAGCTTATAAGATCAATCTTTAATGATATTATTAAGACGTATTGTTTAGCAACAAGCCGGCGATTTGACTTCTGAAAAACCTTCTTAGGGGGTATTCAATTTTTAAGCTTTAATAGTTTATGAATATCCATCACTATAGGGGTGCCATACTGTTATCAAGCTAGATTACATCTAAGTAGAATCCGGGCCAGTAGTTTTTTCTTCTGTCCTAATAGCCCTTGCCAATAATTCAAACACCCTTTTTCCGCATAGACCACATGTCCCCAGCGATTGAATACCTTCACCGTTTTGTTGGAGTACTTGTTTATATCAAAGATTACCAGGGTATCATTGTTGCTGTCAACGTTGGAAAAAGCAGGCTTGGGCGGGAATAATAGGTTAAGCATTAAATAAGCCTTGGCCGTAAAGCCATGTAACAGCTGTACTCCTAAATTGTATAAAACAACTCTCGTTTCGATTCAAAACCAAAAGTTTTATAACAATGTATACTTATGTATCTTCGTACCAAACAAAAAATTGGTTCGTACATGAAAAATGCTCACTTAAAATTATATCTGGTATTCAGCTTGGCCTTTGCCATCATAGCGTGCAAAGACACCCAAAAAAATGAGGCTGAAATCGTCAAGGAGAAGGTTGCTTTGGACAGCACGGATTTAGCTCTATTGGAGCTCAATCTACCTGAAGGTTTTGAAATTAAGGTCTTTGCAAGAGGAGTGGATGGCGCACGGTCCATGGCCATGGGAGATAATGGAACCCTCTTTGTTGGTACGAGGAACGAGAACACCGTTTATGCCGTACAAGATACCGATGGAGACTATATAGCGGACAACATAATGGTATTGGACACTATGGC
Source organism: uncultured Flavobacteriaceae bacterium (assembly GCA_963697395.1). Classification (GTDB taxonomy): domain Bacteria; phylum Bacteroidota; class Bacteroidia; order Flavobacteriales; family Flavobacteriaceae; genus Maribacter. The sequence goes on along the minus strand of CAVONX010000021.1, from coordinate 120,695 downwards.
CGTCCCAAACGGAGTGGCCATACGAAATGGAGATCTCTATGTGGCCCAAGTGGGAAGTTTATGGAAATATCCAAATGTGGAAGGTCAATTGGGGGGAACCTTAAATAAAGAATTGATTTATGATGACTATCCCACCGAATTCCATCATGGTTGGAAATATATTGCTTTTGGTCCCGATGATAAATTATATGTCCCTGTTGGTGCTCCTTGTAATATTTGCAACCGCACGAATGAAGACGAGCGTTTTTCTACTATTACCCGTATGGATCCAGACGGAAGCAATCGTGAAATTTATGCAAAGGGTGTTCGAAATTCAGTAGGTTTCACTTGGCATCCGGAAACAGGTGATATGTGGTTTACGGATAATGGTCGTGATATGTTAGGGGACGATACGCCACCTTGCGAACTAAACCATATTACTGAACCAGGTCAACATTTTGGATATCCATATTGCCATGGTGGCATTGTAAAGGACCCGGAATTTGGAGATCAGCGCCCTTGTTCAGATTTTATTGCCCCGGCGTTAGAATTAGGTGCCCATGTAGCGCCTTTGGCTATTAAGTTTTATACCGCTTCAATGTTCCCTTCAGCATATCAAGGAAAGGCATTTATGGCGGAACATGGCTCTTGGAATAGAAGTAAAAAGGTAGGCTATAGAATTATGTTGGTGGATATCAAAGATGGTAATGTCGTAAGTAGTAAACCATTTATTGATGGATGGTTGAACGAAGACACACAAAAAGCATCGGGCAGACCTGTGGACATACTGTGGTTAAAGGATGGTTCTATGCTGATTTCAGATGATTACGGTGACGCCATTTACAGGGTTACCTATAGTGATGCAAGCGTAGCAAGTAGGTAATTGCTATGAAGAACTATCCTGAAAAGATATACTTGAACGGTGAAATAGTAGCACAAGAAGCTGCCAAAATATCCGTATTTGACCGGGGTTTTATTTTTGGTGATGGTATTTATGAAGTAATGGTACAAATAGGTGGGAGCTTCTTTTATGAAGAAGCCCACCTAAATCGCTTACAGAATGGACTTAAAAAAATAAATATCGATTATACCGTAAGTGCTATTAGGCCTGCAATCGATCAATTATTAGACGCAACTGAATTGACCGGTATGGATTGCCTGCTCTATATTCAAATTACCCGAGGTGTTGCACCAAGACAACATTCTTTTCCTAAGGATATCACGCCAACGGTCATGATGTACGCCGTACCCAAAATATTACCGGATATTAATACGATGCATGCAAAGGTCATTAGCCGAGAGGATTTCAGATGGTCTCGCTGCGATATAAAAATGACCTCATTATTGGGTAATGTTATGCTCAACGAAGAAGCAATGCAAAACAATTGTTTTGAAACCGTTTTATATAGAAATGGCGTAGTTACAGAAGCTTCACATTGCAATGTATTTTTTGTAAAAAATGACGTCGTCTTTACACATCCGGCAAATGAGTTTATTTTAGATGGAATTACCAGACAAGTAGTGCTGGAACTTTGTAAAACCTTGAATATTAAGATTGAGGAAAATCCAGTTCCAGAAACCCATATCCCTACGATGGACGAAGCCTTTTTAACTGGGACAAGTACCCAAATTGCATCCATCCAAAAAATTGATGACCACGAATTTTATACGGGTGATCAAGTAGGTCCATTGACATTCAAATTACAGGAAGCTTTTCTGAAGTTAAAAACTACTCCATCATTTAGTCAATATTAGAAATAATACGCAACATTAGTATTGTTCAAAACATTCCAAATTTTAATAGTTTTACAAAACGCAGACTTAGTACAGTAAAAAACCACTTAGCATCATAATTCACATACTGATAGAATCTGTTGTAACAGCTATTATTAAAAAAGTAATCGCAATACAAGATGTCTTCCATTTCTCTATGTAGCTATCCTATTTCATATCGTTTATCAGTCCATTGCAATAAGCCCCAAGATAAAAATTCTGTCTATCCTTAAATAGTTGAAGCATTTCCTGCTTTATGGGCAAGTGAAAAACCATGGACGCATGCCGGTAACTATTATTTCCTACATATCCGCGGCCTACAAATCGGATTTTAGCCATTCCGTTTTCAAAATCTTTCAGGCAAAAACTTGAAGGACTATACTGTATGTTAGTTCCAAGTTTATCTTTTGGAAAATTAAGTATCTCCTGGAGCTTCTTAATTTCTTCGAAATCTATTTTGTAGTTTTCTGTCACTTCTCTTACCCAAATGTCTTTCTTGAAAGCCTGAACTATATCTTCCTCTCAAAAAAGGCTTAGTAAACTTACGGGTTCGCCTGTTTCTAAAGAAATCGTTTGTACACCTAAAGAACTATCCATCTTTAGGCAGCGTTTCTCTAAACTTTCAAAAGATTCATAACTGTAAAAACTGCCTACTAGTGATAATGGATTATAGTACGATGCATATCTTGGTTTGCATTTTGTTTTGTCCACATCCTCTCGTTCCTTAAATAATTTTTGATCTGTTTTGCTGTTGTATAATTCGCTGCCATTGTACAGCACTTTATTTTGATAAATTAAAAAATCGTAATTTTTGTACAACAGATCATCAGTCATAGGATTTGGTTTCCATTTACGTAATTTTTTCTCTAATGCTTTAGCCCCTTTTTTATCCAAACCGTTCATGGAAAACATACCGCCAGTTATTCCCATCAACATTTGTGCGCTGTGCATAATTTTGTTTTCCAAAACCAATGCTAAATTAGTTGATACATGCTCTTGATTAAACCTTTTTATGGATTGAGTTCCCTTCTCGCTCAGCTGAAATGTTAGGGAATACGTTCATTTGTACCTATCATTTCCGAACGGACATTTAGAACCTCCTCTAAACCAAGAATGGCCGGTAGTTTTATAATAAACTTCCCTATCACTATTTTCTTGCTTTAAAGGGATTCCATCGGAAGCATCGTCAATCTCGTAAAAACCCGATACCAAGTCTTGCGAAAAGCAAAAAACCATGTTCAAAAAAGCTATAAAAATAAACGCTGTTCGCATAAAAAAAGTAATTCATTTGACTCACTACGTTATTCCATTCAAAATGGACTTACATAGTCAGGTATCAAAATTGACAGAAGTTATTCATCAATTTTTTTGAGCTAGAACTGTATCGTAACCACCTTCCAGGTTGATTACGTTCGTATAACCCAAGGATAGCAATTTTTCGTGCCCCTTGGTTTTTCTGCCACCAACTTTGCATTACACGTATAGAGTCTTGTCCTTAGCGATAGTAGAAAACTTATCCTCAAAATCAGCATCGAACCAATTTATATGTTGAGCATTTTCCAAATGCCCTGCTTCATGCCCTTATGGAGTCCTAAAATCAATAAGTAGAATAGATTCTAAATTCAGTGATATGCTCTTACTTAGTTTGACCCCAGCCTGAATTGACCTAAAACAGGAAAAAAAGGATGCTATCTAAACGTTTCACAAAGTTCTTCTTTGTTAAAATATAAGCAGATGGCGATACTCATATTAGCTCTAATGCGTAGCAGATTTTAGGTGTAATTCCGCTATTTATTTTTAAAAAAACCTACAAAGCCTCCGACCCAACATACCATGCACTATAACCTTAGGTTAGATAAGGATGTAGCTTACCTTTTTAACTTTGCGATTTAACAATATTCAAAATAAAGATTGTAGAGGGAGCTATTGAATAAAATGGTGTTTTACCAATGCTCCTTTTCTTTGTCCTCATTGCATATTTTATCATTTTAACGCAAAAGGAATCCCTGCGCAACAGTACCTGAGTTTCCTATTTGGTCTGAAAGTCCCTTCGCTCTTACTGACTTTTCTCGGGACCATTTCGTGAATTGCCCCTATGTTGCCACTATTTCTTATTTTGCGGGATATTCGAAAAAATAAGTACACATAAAAGTTATACGATTTGTTCCAAAGCTCCCGAACGGTCGGGATTTAAAAGTAAAGTTTCACTACTAAAAGAGGATGAGAGTCATTAGGACCTATAAAATAATTTTGTTCTTGTATTTGTTTACGCTAAAAATGTCTGCGCAAGTTGACGGTGTTTGGGACAAAAGTCCTGCATACACCATTTCGGGCTTTGCTGATATTTTTTATGTGTATGATTTTAATGAACCACAGGGCACGGAGAGGCAAGATTTTTTATTCAACCATAATCGGCACAACGAGTTTAATTTGAATATCGGGCTTGTGAAAATAGGTTTGGAACAGGAGAAATACAGGGCAAATTTTGCTTTGCAGACCGGAACCTATGCAAATGACAACTATGCTGCAGAGCCAGGACTTCTAAAAAATATATTTGAAGCCAATATTGGTATTTCCCTCAACAAGAAAAACAATTTTTGGCTAGACCTTGGTGTATTGCCTTCCCATATTGGTTTTGAGAGTGCCATATCCGCAGAGAACTTTACCCTTACCCGCTCCTTATTGGCCGAAAATTCCCCTTACTTTATCGCTGGTGCAAAATTCACCTATAACCCTAAGGACACGTGGGAAATTGCGGCATTAATGGTAAACGGTTGGCAACGCATTCAACGATTAGAGGGAAATTCCTTGCTCTCTTTTGGTACACAGGTAAAATTTAGTCCAACAGAAAAAATCACGCTAAATTGGAGCACCTTTATAGGAACGGACGACCCTGATACCACAAGACGAATGCGCTATTTCAACAATATTTACGGCCAATTTCAAGTGACCGAAAAGTTAGGTATACTTACAGGTTTTGACATTGGTATACAACAGAGAACAAAAGGAAATACAACCTATGATACGTGGTTTACTCCTATTGTTATAGGACAATACGCCATAAATGAATACTATAAAATTGCCATACGGGCAGAATACTACCAAGACGAAACAGGTATCATAATTCCGACAGGCACCATCAACGGCTTTCAAACTACGGGGCTTTCATTAAATCTAGATTATGCACCAACGCAAAACATTATTTGCAGACTGGAAGGACGTTGGCTGAACGGCAAAGACAAGATCTTTGAAAACAAAAATACAGCTACAAACAACAACTTTTTCATCGGAACATCCATAGCCATCAAATTTTTAGAATCATTATAGTAAGAGCGAAAGCTTAGGTAATCCGCTGAGATTGGGATTGGTATATACGTTTATTTTCTACCTTTTTGTTAGTATTTTCCAAAAGCATGTTAAGGATTGCCGGTCGCCAAGCTCGCATAAGACCATTGTGTCTCTCTTGTGCAAATATTCCTAAAATTCCCCCTTGGTTTTTCTTGACATTCAGATGCCATTTTTTAAATGGCATCAATGTTCACTAAACTTTCTTAATTTGCAGTTGATGAAAAATAAACTTTGAGATCCCTATGCAAAGGAGCTTTATTTTGTGATCGGTAAGAATTATTAAAAAAATGAGCTACAGTCTTTTGAAACATTGCCTATCGGAAATTTTTAAGCTTGTCTCTCTTTTCCGCATTAGCTGGAGTTTTCAGAGCACCCTCAACCTAAACATCAATCGGTATGCTTCGTTTTAACCATTTCCACAGTATTCTTCTAGTGTTTTCCTTTTTTTTGTCGGGATGTAAACAAACTCCAAAACCGCCAGCCACAGCAGAAACAACAAAACCCAACATCGTCTTCCTCTTTACTGACGATCAGACCTTTGCATCGATCAACGCTTTGGGAAATGAAGAAATACACACCCCTAACTTGGACCGTATGGTCAAGGCCGGTACCAGCTTTACGCACGCTTACAATATGGGCGGCTGGCATGGGGCAGTTTGCGTAGCTTCCAGATCAATGATCATTTCGGGTGCCTATTTATGGAATGCCCAGGAGAAGGCTAGATTGTGGGCTGCCAAGGACAGTACGGCACTGCAGCAAACCTGGCCTAAACTCATGGAACAAGAGGGCTACGATACCTACATGACAGGAAAATGGCACGTAGAAGCCCCTGCCGATGTTATTTTTTCCCAAACCGAGCATATTAGACCGGGTATGCCGCCAGACCGCAGAGGGGAGCTTTCCGCTGCCTTTAAAAAGTGGGAAACAGAATCTGGTGATATGAAAGATTGGAACAACTATTTACCCATGGAATATGCCCGGCCAACCGATGAAAATGACATCGAATGGTTGGCTACCGATACGCTGCAAGGCGGCTTTTGGGAAGGAGGTACGCATTGGAGCGAAGTCGTGCGCAACGATGCCCTTGATTTTATAGACCGCGCCAAAACAAAAAAAAATCCCTTCTTCATGTATTTGGCATTTAATGCACCACACGATCCCAGACAGGCACCTCAACGGTTTCTGGATATGTATCCTTTGGATTCCATTGCAGTGCCCGATAATTTCTTACCGGAATACCCATGGAAAGACGCTATTGGAAACGAGCCCACCTTACGGGACGAGGCCCTGGCGCCCTATCCCAGAACGGAATACGCCGTTAAAAAACATCGTCAGGAATACTACGCTATCATTTCACATTTGGACGAACAGATCGGAATTATACTTGATACGCTTACAGCCTCTGGAAAGATGGACAATACCTATATCTTTTTTGGTGCAGATCACGGACTTTCGGTTGGGCAGCATGGCTTAATTGGAAAACAAAGTTTATTTGACCATAGCGTTAGAATACCCCTGATCCTTATGGGCCCGGATGTCCCCAAAAACCAAACCTTATCGCAAGATGTGTATTTGCAGGATATCATGGCTACCAGTTTGGATTTGGCAGGTATTGATAAACCGGATTATGTCCAGTTTAAAAGTTTTAAGAAGCTATTATCCGAAGAAAACACACAAGGAAATTATCACGGGGTATACGGCGCCTACATGAACTTGCAACGCATGATACGAAAAGATGGGTATAAACTTTTAGTATATCCAAAAATTGACAAAGTATTGTTGTTCGATATGAAAACCGACCCCCATGAAATAAACGATTTGGCGGATAAACCAGAGCATCAAGAAAAGGTAAAAGTGCTTTTTGAAGATTTGATGGAGTTGCAAAAAACCATGAACGATTCGCTGGATTTAAAGGGGACGTACGAAAGAATTACCGGACAACTTTACTGATTAGCCCTCGCAAAAAAAAATAAATTACAAAAAAGAAATGCCTAGAATAAAATAGTTGTTATCGCTTCTAACAATATAGTAACCATTCGTTTCTAGGCGTTCCTTTTATTAACCTGAAAGCCTATCTAGTACTGCGCCAACAAATATTTAATGAGATCGGTAGTCGTCACGATACCAACAAGTTCGCCGTTGTCCACTACTGGAAGCGCATGAAATTCCTTTTTGGATAAAAATTCGGCCACTTCCTGTATGGTAGTGTTAGGGGCTACAGAAACAACGTTCTTTGCCATAACTTGCTCAATAGTGAACAGATTATAAACCGTAGTGTCCACATCGTACTCATCATCGCCAATGGCATCGGCAAAACTAATCCGCATTAAATCGGTATAACTGAGCATACCCAATATTTTCTTTCCTGCCGTTACGGGTATGTGACGAATTTTATGCTTTTTGAACAGTTCTTCCGCAGCATCCAAATTGTCCTTAGTGCTTAGGGTAAGAACATTTTTTGTCATAATCTCGGTAACTGGAACTCGTTTTTTCATCTTGGTACATTTTTAAATTAATATTTTAAAATTATCGCTAAAGCCCTGGCTAAAACATGATAAATATCACTATTGCTATTAAAATAAGCATGTTTAGACACTATTCCACTTTTTCACTGTACGTTTCCTTGCTTCTTAAAATAGAAGAGATAAAAATAATCCCAAGGCTTACCACAATAGGCAAACTAGCAAAAGCCAATATTTTTGGATACTCCTTAATCAAAGAAAGTCCTAGCCACCTTGCCATGGCCCTATAAAAAATCAAAACCTCCGTAGGAATAAACCCTAAAAGATAAAGGACTATCACATATCTTCTGAGCGCAATAAATTTAAACTAGTCAAAGTAAAAGAAAATACCCAGCGTAAGCAGGCCTAAGAAAGTCCAGTAGTCCCTTCCCCAAGAGATTTGTAGCTTTGAACAAAGATTTTAAGGAAAAAGGACTGTGTACCGCGTCCCGACAATACCAAGCGGCAAAATTATAAGAACTTGAAGCTCAAGGGCTATCCAAATCGGAATTCGATTACCACTACCACAAAATAACCGAAAAATCCTGTACCTGTGTAGGATTGGGAACAGCGGCACTATTGGCCTATAACTTGGATACCAGAGAAGAAGGCGAAGGTGTTTCTATTTGCCCAGGTCCTAATATGGCCTACTTCTCCAAAATTACTTCCTTGGCTACTATGATCGATCATGTGTACGGCAGGACCAACGTGATTAGCCGCATTGATCGCCCTAATATGTTCATTAAGGAACTACAAATCTATTTGGAGTATTACAAGGAGCAAATTGCGGAGTACAATAGAACCCCCTTCGGAAAAATTAAGAAAACAACTGATCACTTTTGGAACAAACCTATTGGATGGTATTGCCTATTACGAGCAACTCTTTATATCTCAGCAAGATACCTTAGATCCCTCTCCAACATGTATTTCGGTACAATTGTATGGTTCGCGCATTGTCTTAAATTCGCGAATTGAATCGCTAGAGGTTGTGGAGGAAAATGCTATTTAGGTAGAATTCAAAAAATACGCAACTACTCTACTTACTTAACTAGTGCCTATCTCAATTCTTCCATTGGAATACCAATGGAAGAAAAGAGCGAGGCACTAGTTTATTTTTAGACATCGGCATCCCTACTTTTGCCCGTCATGTCCTTAATATGAATGCGATAAACTATTGGCAATTCCCTACCCTGCAGTTTACTAGAAAATTCACTGATGAATTTTGGTTTTTCGCCCTTTGTTCGCTCAATGGTTTCCTGGACACCAGTTGCAAATTTATGCAGGTATTTTTTAGCCGTACTGCCTTCCAATTCTTCAAAAGTACCATGAACCAAAACAGAACGCCAATTCTCTATTGCAGATACCTCTTCCACCTGTAAGGAAACAAATTCGTATTTACGCATGGCATCAATTTTATGTCCGTTCGCAGAATAGCTAAGTATGCTCTTTTCTTCTGCATCAAAGTAATAGGTAATGGGCGTGACATACGGACTCCTACCCGAGATAAAACCCAAATGTCCCAAGTAATTATCGGCAAGAAGTTTCAGGCATTCCGATTGTTTTAAATTTTTAATCATAATCATTTATTTAAAGAGTTTAGCACAAAGCAAAAAACACATTTCAAAGTAAGTATACCTAATGAATTCGAATAAAAATAACACTAATGTCACGCTGTTTTAGGTCGAATTCCTAGGTCACAATTCTTACAACAAAACAACTATCAAGCGATTGTAAACAGTACAATATTACTATTTGACACTACTCCAAAGATAGTTTGAATCTATGATTTTTAGCATGATAATTATCATTTGTAATTTATGCCATTTGGGAGAAACCCACAAACACCTTATTAAAATTTAAACACAACCAAGCCTCTTTCTTACAATGGAATGGCTTCATAAAAATAAAAAACTTATACATAATTTTGTACCGCATTATTAAACCGATACCAGGATTAGCATTAACTTAAACAAAGCAAAAATGGCTCCCCTGGCTAAATTTGAATTGGCACAAAGCCAATAGCTTATATTGTTGTGCTTTTTTGAGTAGTATTCCTGCTCTCTTTTTTCATGTTTTCCCTTAGCTCTTTTTTTTGAATTTTGAATCTCTATTATTGGTTTTAACCTCTTGATTAGGAATTAGAGGTCTTGGTTCTATTTTGCAAAGGTCTGCCAAACCCACTCCCCTACTTTTTTGCCTACTTCCAAGCCCACCTCATTATCGGTTCTAAAATGGACACCTCCTTCAAAGCGGGATTCCGAACATTCTAGGGCCAAGGCCTCAAATTCAGCGGTATCATGTGGAAAAAGATGGGATAAGACCTTTGCCAAGGAGCCCGCGACGGAGGTATGGCCGGCAGGATAACCAGGGAAATTTGGCGTATCTACTAAAATTGGCTCAAAATTGGGGTCATACTGAAACGGGCGAATCGTCCAATAGTGATACTTCCCGTCCCATGCGGCAATGGTAGCATCGAAACGGGCAGTATGGAACACGGCATTAGCGAAAGCAGACTGGAACGAATTCAATCGGTATTCCAAGATTTTACGTTCCAACAGGTTGTCCCAAATCGGTTCGCTTTTCCATTTCCAAGCAATGTCGCTGCCCTTATGTTTTTTATTGAATTCTCTTAGCTCTTCCATATCGGCCGTCCAATCACTTGGAGGAGGTACCGGCCTAAATTGGTCATTGGCCTCCAGCGTCAGGGTTTTCCATTGCGCTTTCATAGGGTCCCATTTACTAGGTGTTCCGCTCCACAAACTTTTATCATTGGGAAGTTTCCCCTTCCATTCCATATCTGTCCGGTCTGTTTTAGCATATTCGATATACTTTTCGGCCATTTCCTTACCAATTTTCATACCCAAGTCAATATCGCTTTGGTAGTGCAGACCGGTCAACAATCGCGCCCGCTCAAAACCGGTTAGCAGACTATCCAAATAGGGTCGTTGTTCGGGAAAATAGTGACCAATTACCGTATGACTGGCAGCAGCTGCCGCACTATACTCACAAATAAAACTCGAAGCTGCCGTAGATTCCACCAGCACTTTTATATTCTTGTTTAATTCAAACGGAGCTTTCCTTGGTGTACGGTGTTTGATTTTTAATATGTGTACCATTGCATCATAAACTGCCAAATGCAGAATGGCCATACGTCCGCCATTTTTATGCCCTTTGGTTCGGTCTCCTGCAGAGACCATGATTTGGTGCCATCGATAGGACGGGTAAGCGGTATTCCAATAGCGTACTTCCTGCAAAAGACTGTCATTTAGTTGTTGCTGAGATTCGTGTATTGTTGCTGCTTCCAGTTCTAAACTGGAATTTTCAGTTGAAAAATCAGCAGTTTCGATCTGAAACATAAATGCGCGATATGTTGGTTTTTTTTCTTGACATAAAGCAACTAAGCTCCCTATAAACCAAGTGAATAGCGTAATAAAAAAGTAATTTTTAAAATGGAAATATCGATACGTGCTGACCATAAAAACAAAAATATAAAACGACTTAAAAATAAAGATTTATACCTAATACCAAAAGATCAACCCTCTTGGAATAAGGTTAACTTTTATTTAAAACCTATCCTATTGCACCACCCTGATCTGCGAATGCCCCAGACTACTCTTTTCTAATTGTATCTGCGTGGTAATCCGTTCCTTTAACGCACCAACGTGCGAAATGACCCCAACGGAGCGGTCACCCTCGTTCTGCATTTTTTCTAGAATGGTTATGGCTTGGTCAAGTGTTTCCGGATCTAAGGTGCCAAAACCTTCGTCTATGAAGAGTGATTCTATTTTTACATTTCTAGAAGCGATATCCGACAGCGCAAAGGCCATGGCCAAACTGACCAAAAATGTTTCGCCTCCTGAAAGGGTTTTTACTGATCGTCTCACGTTGCCCATGTAGGTATCAAAGATTTTTAGGGTATCGCTTTTCTCGGCCTCGTCGGCGGTTGGAATATCCAAGAGATACCGATCTGTAAATTCAGACAGGCGTTTGTTAGCATAACCAATAAGCTGCTCCAAGGTAAGATCCTGCACGAAATTTGAAAATTTATTGCCATTGGCATCGCCGATCAGGTCGTTCATGGTCTTCCAAAGTAACTGGTCCTTTTTTAGGCTTGCTAAGTTCCGTTTGCTCGCTTTTGAATTTTTCTCTTCTCTTTTGATCGTCTTCCAACAACTGGGGAATCCTTACCCAAATTATCTGTTAGCTGCCTCCCACTTTTCTTTGGATTCCGCAAATAAGGTAGAGAGCTGTTCAAAAGAATATTCAGTGCCATCCTTTACTGTTAAGGCAGCATTTACGGCATCTGTATTGGACATTTGTTTTTCGGTCAGTTTAGCCTTCCAAGCTCTAATTCGATTTTTCGGTCGCGATACTTTTTTGCCTTTTCCTCGGCAAAATGGCGTGCCGTAACTGTTCTATATCCTCAATTTGCTCTTTAATCAAAATCGAATTTAGGTGTTGCCAATGTTCACTCCTTTCTTGTTTTGTTTTTTGTAATTGCTCCTTGACCGAACTCAACTGCTTATCCCAAACTCTTTATAGAGGCGATACTTTGTGTAATGGCGGTACTCAATTTGTTCGACTCCGCATCAACGTCGGTTCCAGCATATAGTTTGCTCCGTGCTGCCTTTGTACTTTGGAATTCCTCAAGTGCCTTTTGCCATTTTTTACGGGGTTCATTTAGTTCTTGGAGTACCTCTTTAGCCCTAAAGGCATTTTTTGAACCCGATAAGATTTTGATCCGATGCACCAATTCGTTACGCCTTGATTCTAGTGCAGCCGCATCTTCTTTTGGCGGCCATTTCAATAATTGATGTAATTCCACCAGTTGGGCATTCAATTCGGATTTCTCCGTGGATTTTAGCTCAACATCAACTTTTAGACGTTGTATCTCCCCTACCCTAAATTTGTTATTTTCCGTTAGGCTAATGATTAATTCTCGCATTCTTACGCAAAAGCGATTCCTCTTTCTTTAAACGTTCCTCATTGGCATCAAAATTTGGCTCTTTAGTCGCGTACGGATGATGCAAGGCTCCACAAAGCGGACAAGGTTCATCGTCTTTTAACTGCAACCGATGTGCATCCAAACTTTGATGTTTTCGCTGGTGTTCCACTATTTTTTGTCAACCTGGTTACCTCACTTTCAAGCACTGTTACTTCCTTATGAAGACTTGAGAGCGCTTTAGTATTATCCTGCTCTTTTTCCTGTGCCGCTTTTAGTTGTGCCGTAGTATCAGAAAGCAATTTTTCCACCTTGAAGAATTCGCCTTTCTTGTCCAATAGCTCTTTTGATTTATCCTGTATGTCTCGCAAACGTTCCAATTGTTCGTCCAATTCCTTTGAAGATGAAACTCCGGAAATTGTCATTATTTCTTTAAGGCGGATTTTCAAGATTCTGTACCTCCTTTCTCAAATTGATTAGGTGTTTGGGGCGGTGTCAATGCATAGTCTAGCTGACCTAACTTAGTTAACAAACCTGTTATTTGCTTCTGGTGTAGTTGGGCCTCGTCCCTTTTGGCCGTTTCTTTTGCCTGGAGTGCAGAAATTTTACTTCTAAAGATTTCCAGTTTGGCATTGGCATCTGCACAGGTAACCGGTTCACCAATTAACGCCGAAATAATTTTCAAATGTGAAACCAAGTTTTGTTCTTCCGCTCCTTTTGCCTTGTTGAAGATCGTTCTTGTTCCCGTTCTATTTTTTCAAACTCCTTTTGTGTAGATCATAAGCTGCGCCAAGCTAGATCGCGTACTTGGCCAACTGCTCATGTTTGTCCAAAAGGGATTTATTGGGTTCAAAAGCGGTAAAATATCCTTGGAGTTTAATCGCCTTATCGGCTAAAGTTTCCGTGTTCCTTTTGTGCCTCTACCAGTTGTTTTCTAATTTCGATTTTCTCGCGCTGCTCCTCGTACGCTTTTTGCACTTTGGGCTGGGATGGCCCTAAATCCTCAACTCCGTTTGTTTCTTCCCTATTTCCTCCTCGGAAAGCAGGGTAAACGTTTCCAACCTGCTTCTTTTAGCTCTACCTTTTTCTTGACCTCGGCATAGCGCTGAAAAACAGCCTTACCAATATTCCTATAGGATTTTGCTCCCGTAATATCCTCCAGTAATTTATTACGTTCGCTGCGCGGAGCTTGTAATAGTCTGCTGAACTCGCCCTGCGAAAGCACCATGGCCTTTACAAATTGCTCGTAACTCAGGCGGATAATTTCCGCATTTTTATCCGGCGTTTTGGTGCCGGATTCCAAAATAGTTCCCGTGGCCACATCCACCAATTCCTGTTTTCTACTGTTCAGGTTATTGTTTCGGTTGCGTTCAATAGACCAATGGCTACGGTATGATTTTCCGTTTACGGCATAGTCCACCTCCGCGTAGCAACTGCTCATATTCCGCGTCATAATACCACCGTCATCCTCTAAAACAGAATTGGTTACCGACCGGTCCACTCGTGCAATACGGTTATAGAGCGCCAAGGTAATCACGTCCAGCAAGGTAGATTTTCCTGAGCCAGTTGGACCGGTAATCGCAAAGAGTCCAGCCTCGGCCAAGATGCCGTTGGCAAAATCTATTTCATGTTCTCCTTTCAAGGAGTGTATGTTTTGGAACCTAATTTTTAAGATTTTCATCGGCCTATAGATTAAGTTCTTGCAAAATATCCCTAAAGGCCGCCTTCAGTTCATCTGTATGCTCCAATCCGGATTGCAATTCCAATTTTTTTTCGAACATTTGCATTGGGGTTACATCGGCCACATCAGTGCCCACGGCAAAGGCATCGCTAGCACCACGCACTTTGTTGGTAAACGTAAGTCTTGATTTTACAATCTGCAATAAGGGATTCGGTTGGTCATTAACAAATGTTTCAAAAGCCTGTCGCCGTTCCAGACTTTCGGTTTCTTCGTTTACGATTATTTCCGCGAGGGATATGAGTTGCGTTACTTCGCTATACCCTAAGATCTGTTGCTCTACTTCTTCTATTGTACCCGTAAAGGCCAAGAGGTTTCGCTGCTTTGGAATGGGTACAATTTCCAACTCGGCAATTCTATTGTTCTTTACTGTAATCACATTGATCTGCTTTTGGTCTTCTTTTTCCGAAAAACTTAAGGGCACCGGCGAACCGCAATAATGAATGTAATCTTCCTCGGATACGGCCTGCGGTTTATGGATATGCCCTAAGGCCACATAGTTGGGAATTCCTTGAAACATGGCTGCAGATACCCCAGCCTGATTCCCTATCTGTATATCGCGTTCGCTTTCGGATACTACACTCCCCTGTACAAATAAATGTCCCATTACCATGAAAAAGGCATCGGGATAATTCAATGTATAATGAGCATTAACGTCTGAAAAATAAGTCTGCAAACCAGCTTTTATCTGCTCGATTTTGGTAGCGTATGTTTCTCCTGCAACCGATTTCCTTATATCTCGGTCTTTCAAAAAAGGAACGGCGGCTACCACGAGTCGCTCCCCATTTTTCTCTATTTCGATGAACATTTCAGATATATCTTCCGTTGCCCCACCGATCACGGTAATATCAAAGGCGTTCAATAATTCCCTTGGCGCGTTGAGTACAGCGGCAGCATCATGATTTCCACCTGTAATGATAACCTTACAATCCAGCTGCACTAATTGCCGTAAGACATCGTAATACTGCTTAAAGGCCGCTTGAGAAGGGTTGGCCTGATCAAAAACGTCTCCCGAGACCAAGAGCACATCTATGGCTTCGGTCTTTATATAGGGTATCAACCAATCAAAAAACAGATTTAGGTCTTCGGCCAAATCATATTTATGTAATTGCTTACCGATATGCCAATCCGAAGTATGAAGTATTTTCATCTGTTGCAGTCCATTTTACTATCAATCTATAATATTATGGATTTTTAAAGAAATAGAACGATATGACCACCTAAAATGGGTTGCTTTTATAAAACAACAGGAAACGAATCAATCCGTAGCATACGGTAAGTATATGCAACCAGATGGTTCTCGTTAGCCCACTTGCGTCAGACAAAGGTTCTACTATCGAATTTCAACGTACCTATGGTTTCTGAAATTTAGGACTGACGAATACTACAACCGGTGGGACAAATTTTGTTATATTTACATAGTACGGAACACAATTGTTCCCCATGTAAAACCTAAAAACTTAAGTAAAATGAACCGAATGAAAGAATTGAAGCGCGTTTTCCTACTCATGATGGTATTCAGCTTTGTTGCTGCAACATCATTGACTTCCTGTAGGGAACAGAAAAAGGCAGACAACACCGAACAAGAAGAACACCCGGCAAGTGAGGAACATCCCTCCGACGATGGTGCAGCAAAGGAAGAGCATCCAACAGGAGGTGATGAGCATCCATCAGGTGGAGAAAAAGATTCCGTAGGAGGTAATGAACATCCACAATAATTGAGCATACATTTTGCCTTACCCTATTTACAATTCGCTTTTAGCTTTTTTAATAGCACCAAAGGCAACACATAAAGCACTTTTCATCATACCGAAAGCAAACAATCGCTTTGCTTAACGGAAAAATTGAGAAGTGTTGTAGTGGCTCTCGAAAACGAAGATGCAAACGAATCCAGGTTAGGGCAAACTGACCTAAATCTTCGCATCTTCGTTTTCCTTTTTCCTTTGAAAGGAAAAAAATGTTTTAGGAAATAGGGGCTTATTTCCAGCTTCCATTACCGGATAGGCCAAGAAATTAATAGGTCCGGAACTGGGTCCCGGTTCCAAGACCAAATCCCGCCCCCTAGTAAACTCGATCCTGTTGGCCGGATGCCTACCAAAATAATAAGTAGCCAAGGCCGAATATTTATTAGCCTCACTGATATCCACGGGCCACCATTTTCCTTCCGCATAAAACTCTGCCCAGCAGTGATAGCCTGAGATACCGCCTTCATCACGGTCCGAAGGTATGGACGCTCCCACGGCAAATCGCGAAGGGATACCCGCCGATCGTGCCAACGAAATAAACAGGGAGTGAAACTCCGTACAATTACCCGTAAGCGCGTCACAAGCGTATACAGCATCTCCCGTACCATAAGTACCGGATTTCATGTAGCGCATATTATCGATAATATAATCGTAAAGTGCCCTTGCCTTCATAATGTTGCCTTCTTTTCTTTTGTTCCCAATAATGGAATCCGAAAGTTTTTGGAATCGGTCGCCAATAGGCATCAGCAAACTAGCCCCAAGATAATCGTTAGGTGAGGTGTCATCTTCATAGGCCTGTTTTTCCTGTCGCTTTACATCGTAGACCAATTTTACTATTTTACCGCTATGCTCGGGAGAAAAGCGCATGTACAATACGGTATTTTTATTATACTTGTCGGCTAAGGTCTCATGGGCAACGGGTGCATCCATAGAGAGCAGTTCAACAGTTTGAAAACGATCGGACTGTGGCATCGGAATCCACATTTTTGTTACCTCGTCCATCTCTGGCAGGGTTACCTCATAACTAAACTCAAACTCATCTTGCCCCTCCACAACGCCCAATAAATCCTTGGATGCGTCCTGAACCGGTAACTTATACCATGTTTTATCCTCTCGCTGTTTCCAGGTGTAAAAGGGTTTTCCGTTGAGTTTGTGCAATGTGGTCTCGGTAACCTTCATATT
Organism: uncultured Flavobacteriaceae bacterium; assembly: GCA_963697395.1. Lineage (GTDB taxonomy): Bacteria > Bacteroidota > Bacteroidia > Flavobacteriales > Flavobacteriaceae > Maribacter. The sequence continues at coordinate 103,487 of CAVONX010000021.1, read as the reverse complement.
GCCCGGATCACCTTCCAAGAAAAAATCGACATCATAGACATCACCGCTAATATCGGCGAGATCTACACAGGCAAAATGGCGTCGTGGTCCTAAATTGGAAAGGTATTCTGTATGCACTCGAACCAGTTGAAGGCGCAGTTCCTTTCCATCAGCGTTCATAGTAAAATAGCCCCCGTCATCCGCTACCTTTTTGGCTATATTGGCCTTAATACCTTCCTCTATATCTGCAGTTACCACTTTTGGAACGGTAGCACTCGCCAAGGTTTTTTCTGTTTGTTTTTTCTTTTCGCTAGAATTGCAGGCCATCAAAACTAACGCCATCAACCCAAAAACTAACCTAGAATATGTCATATTTTTATATACTAATTTTAGAAATGAATTTACAATTATTCTAGCATTATCCTAACCACTATTTGTAATTAACCAAGGACTATTGAAACCAAAGCTAAAGTACATTGATCTCTAATCGAGTGCTAAGAACAGAAGAGGCAGCTCCGCGTACGGATCCTGACACAGGCATAGTATTCTCATAACCTGCACTGGAACATATGGGAAAATACATATTTGACGTTCGTATCCCGTTACTTGGGTCATATCCAATCCATCCTGCTCCGGGAAGAAACACCTCTGTCCATCCATGTAGTTCATACTTGGGCTTTTCCACGTCCACATAAAAATAACCACTTACAAAACGTGCAGCCATACCATAATAGCGTAATAACTGAATTTGCATCCAAGCCAAATCCCTGCAGGAGGCTCGTTTTAATCGAAAAGTTTCATCTGGTTGGTATGGTTCCCCAATTTCACGTATTTCTAAATCAAAATCTGTATGTATTCGCTGAGTCAAATGGATTAAAAAGCTGAGTGTATTTCCTTTTGCATTAGCAGCAACGGCATCTCCATACCCTATCAAGGCCTCCCCAATCTTTATTTTTTCTGTATAGGGTTCAAGTAGCTTATTTAGCCCTGTATCATAATCGAAAGGTATTTGATTATATATAGGCGGAGATAAGAGAAAGTTAAAGGGATTGTATGGTTTTGTAATTAATACAGACGTTGCCTTTATACTTAATTTGCGGTGCATACCTTCATACCAACTGAAATGCACTGTATTGTTCTCTGCATCAATCTGTTCCGAAATTCCCATAGGATCCGGTGTTACATGCAAACTAAAACTGGATAATTCCGCGTAGGGCGTTTGTCTTGGCATAAACCTGAAGTAATGAGGTTCTAAAAATACCGCCGTAGCATAGGTGTATTCGGTTTCGTGTATAATTTCAATTTGCATAATTCTTTACTATTGATTTTTGAAAACATATCCTTAAAAAAGCACCAAAAGGTTTTATTGATTCTGATTTTGAATACTAATTTATTTATTGTAGTTGGCAAACAAAGAATCGTACACCGACCGCGTTTGAAACTTCATTCAACTTTCCACGAAACCCATCTGCAAACTTGTGCAAGCCTCCTTCAAAAATAGGACTAATAGGGTACTCACTAAAATCTACTTTTGACATATATATCCGTTAGGGTTATTTACTAACTGCGCATGATTGTAAAGTCCAAAGAGGACAAATGAAAGTTTTAAAAGTGGTGTTGACGCTGCTTATAACGGTTTTAAAAAGGTACAACGAATTAGCGAGGTATGTAATGTATAACGTTATTAAAACCTGCTATTTTTTAAAATGAATTAAATTAGGAAATAACCTATTTTTAAAAGGTATCGTAAATAGCATTCCCTAAGGCACTTCTTAGGGTATATTTTTATCAAAGCCGGAACAATTTAAGGTATTTAAAGGCTCACCGATTACCCCATAATAATTCATGGATAAAGGCCATTTTTGTTACTACCGCAGAGCTGATTATAAAAGGATAAACATCAGGGATTCCCATGAAGCAATTGATATTGATTACAGCAAATGAAAGGGGTCTACAATTATAAACTATTGGCGAAGGTAATAGCAATGGCAGGATTATGTTATATCCCGTGAAACAAAGATGATGTATATTCTCTAACATCGGTAAACAAAGTTCATGAAACCAATATAAACGTATAAAATATATTTACTTGGTCGGCTGTAAAACAGAAAGCATCCGTTCGGGCGATAGATATTCAAAATACCGCTCCATGACCCGAAAAGATTCGTCCAGTACCACAACGACGGGCAATGAGAAGGGGACATTTTCCCTAGTGGCCAGCAGCAAAGGGATTTCGTGAACTGGATTGCGCTTTTGACCCAATTGCCTATTCTCAAAAACATGACCGTCAAAAACAATCGGTTCGGGCGTTTCCACATCCATTTTTACCGCATAATATTCGGTATTCAAGGTATGGATGATTTTAGGGTCTTTATAGGCTGCCTCGTCCATTTTTTTGCAGTAGACGCACCATTCCGCATAAAAATCGATGAAGACTTTTTTTGGCTTTTCCGACAAGGAATCCTCCAATTCTTCAAAGGTCAACCAATTAATCGCGCTTTCCTGACCCCACGACACCATAACCTTACCTAAAAAAAGCATAAGCAAAATACTATTTTTCCAACTGTACATGGTTTTTATGTTTTATGGCGCACTAGGCGCAAAATTAAATTTCTTAAACCAGAAGTATGCATTCGAAAAGCTATTCCCTACTAATGCAATTTCCCTAACTTTACCCCAAAAAAGAAGGTGCGTGGCGCAATAGGACCATACACATAGTCGGAGTCGCGTGTTGGGCCGCTGTCAAAATCATCCTGAAAACTATTGAATATATTTTTTACTCCCGCCGAGAGCGTGATCATAAAGTCATCGTTAAAATCTAAATGCGACTCTAGTTTTAAATTGATATCAAAGAACGGGTCCACCTCGTTCAGCTGTAAAAAACCAGTATCGCTAATTACCCTTGGAACCGTCATACTACCAGTATAAGTTCCTGTAATATCTACATTAAACCGCTCGCCAGGAATCCAAGCGGTATTCAAGTAGCCATAGAAATTAGGGTTTCTAACGAATTCATCTACAAGAAGATCGGTTTCTCCCGGCATACCAGCGGTCTCGAATATAAGTTGCGGGGCATCGTATTCGGCTCTTTGAAGTGTACCGCCCAATTGAAACTGCCATTTCTGATTTGGGGAAACCCCAAACTCAAAATTAGTCCCGTATACTTTGGCGCCCTCCCCATTACGGACTTCCTCCAAAATAGAACCGTTTTCTAGCATGGCACCCGTGCTTACCAAGGTAAACGGGTCTTCCAAGGTGGTAAAAAAGCCCTCCAACAAAAAGTCCAACTGCAAGAGGTTTACGTTTTTAGAATAATTGAATGAACCCGTGTACGCGTTTGAATATTCGGTATCCAAATCGTTGGAGAGAATTACGAATTGAGGTTCACCACCTACACTGGAGATATGTAGATCTTCATTGAAAGCCTGTGGCGCTCTAAAACCTCTTGCATAACCGCCTCTAAATTTTAAGTCTTCTAAAACTTGATAGGAAACTGTTAGCCTAGGCGAAAATGCGGTCTGATTTATGTCTACTCCTCGGTCAATTCCGCCAATAGAATAATCCCCATCTACCTGTACGTTATCTATTCGAGTCCCCGCCAATAGGGTAAATGTTGAGCTAGGTTTCCATTCGTACTGTACATATCCACCCAAAGAATTTACGCTTTGGTCAATCAACCTATCATAACCCGATATCTGGTCCTCGGTTTCGGTATGGTTGAATTCGGCACCCAAAGTAAGCACATCGTTATTTTTAAATCCTTTTGTAAACTGTACTCCGTTTACCCATGCAAGGTCTTTGGTACTGCCAAAGGCGTTATTGGCCAAAACACTGTCCTGTTGCGTACGTCCGCCACCCAGTCCGCCATAGTAACTATCCCTATTGGTGTAAGAGGCGGAGGAATATACTTGGAATTGACTGCTATTGTTTTTACTGTTGACTTCGTAGTCCAATCCACCAATAAAGGTGTCATGGTCTAGTTCCTCAGTGATATCTGTAAATTGTGGAGACAGGGATAACCTATCACCCCCACGGCGATACTCGCGTATAGCATTTAGATTAACAGACAACCGACTCCGGTCATTTGGTCTCACAAAGGCTTTTGCGCCTACAGTATTGTTACGGAGTTCTACCAGTTCCGTAAAGCCATCGTCATTGGCGTCCCAAGCCTCACGATTCCTGTAAGTTCCAAAAAGGGTAACACCGCTGTTCAGGTCATCCGCCACAACCGATGTATTAAACGTAAGCATCCGATCCGCAGCCTCTCCATTGACCAAGGCTAGATTAGAACCGATTTCCCAGGTGTTTAAAATGGGGTCTTTTGTAATCACATTTACCGTTCCTGCAATGGCGTTGGAACCATACAAGGCTGAACCTCCGCTGCGCACCACTTCTATTCGCTCTATTATATTCGTAGGGATTTGCTCCAAACCGTATACCCCTAATAAAGAAGAGAATACAGGCCTACTATTTAATAAAACTTGGGTATACCCACCCGATAATCCGTTTAGCCGTACTTGCGTAAAACCACAATTTTGGCAATTGGTTTCTACCCGAACACCAGGGGCATAATTAAGTCCGTCCGCCACGGAAAGCGATTGTGTTGCATTTAATAACCTTGGTTTTATGGTAGAAACTACTACGGGAGCGTTTTTACGTTCCACTCTGTTTCTTGTTGCACTTATCACCACCTCATCCAGCCCCAAAGCATCTTTTATAAGATCAAAATTCAAAATGATCTGTTCTTTATCCACTACGGTTAACTCTTGAACCTTAGTCCTATACCCTTGTGAACTTACCTGTATATGGTGTATTCCAGCGGGTAACTTAAGTTCATAAAAACCGAAACTATTGGCACTGGTTCCTTTTCCAATACGCTGAACATATATGGTACTAAAAGGAACAATTTCCCCATTTGTAGTAATTTTTCCGCTAACGGTAGCTGTAGCTTCCTGTGCATGAATGATTGAAAATGAACCTAAAAACAAAATACCCAGCAACCTTAACAACATCGTTTTTATTATTTATATACTCTTGAATAAAATATTTAGGCAAACCTAATAATTTATTATTAAAATATAAAATGTATCTTTAAGGTTTATATGTAAATTATGTTTACGCAGTCCGAAGAAAATTATTTAAAGGCGATATTTCAATTGCAAGAAGAAACGGAGGGGGGCATATCTACCAGTCGACTTTCAGAAAAATTGGAAACCAAGGCAGCCTCTGTCTCCGAAATGTTGAAAAGGCTTTCCGATAAAGCATTGGTTGACTATCAAAAGTACTATGGCGTGCAACTAACCGAAAGTGGCAGAAAGCAAGCCTTGCTTATTGTTAGAAAACACCGGCTCTGGGAGTATTTCCTGGTGGAGCGCCTGAATTTTAATTGGGACGAAGTGCATGAAGTGGCGGAGCAACTGGAGCATATAAAATCCCCGAAATTGGTCGCCGAACTGGATGCTTTTCTAGGCAGACCCCAATACGACCCGCATGGCGACCCTATTCCCGATGCAGACGGAAACCTACCCAAATCGCCCACTAAGAAATTATCGCAGCTGCGGATTGGCGAGCGGGGAGTTTGTAAAGGTTTTAACGATAATTCATCGGCCTTTTTACAATTTTTGGATAAGCAACATATTGGATTGCACACGCCCATTGAAGTGCTGCATATTGAAAAGTTCGATGAAAGCATGACCGTAAGGGTCGCCCAACGGGAGGTGCTTTTGTCCAAAACCGCGACAGATAATATTTATATTGAGAGTTGAGTACTATAGATGGAAAGAGTTAAGGAAGGAAACCAATTGAAAATTTAATATGGTCAGTAAGGACACTTTTAAATCGATATTTTAAAATAAAAACATCAAAACACGCGATACTCTATTGAAAATCGGGTTACCTCATCGTCTTGGCACCATAGTCATAAAAAGATAATTACACCTACACATAAACATGAAAAAAACAATACCGTTTCTACTAGCGATTATCTTCTTTGCAAGTTGCAAGGATAGCAAGAAAGCCACCAACGGAAAGCTTAACGTGGTCACTACTACAACCATGATTACAGACCTCGTCATGAATATTGGCGGGGATTCAGTAAACGTGCAAGGACTTATGGGCAGTGGTGTAGACCCGCATTTATACAAGGCCAGCGAAGGCGACGTATCCAAACTTACGAATGCCGATGTCGTTTTTTACAGCGGCTTACACTTAGAAGGAAAACTGGTGGATGTCTTTGAAAAAATGGGCAGAAACACCAATACGATTGCCTTAGCGGAAATATTGGATAAAAATAAGCTGATTGGCTCGGAATATTTCGCCTCCAGCTTTGATCCTCACATTTGGTTCAATATCCAATATTGGAAACAGCTCACGAACTACTTGACCGAAGAATTAAGCAAATTGAATCCAGAGAATACCAGTTATTTCGAAGCAAATAAAACCGCCTACCTAAAGCAACTTGATGCTCTTGAGTACGACATAAAACAAACAATCGCTACCCTACCCGAGGAAAAACGAATCTTGATCACCGCCCACGATGCCTTTAATTATTTTGGCGAGGCCTACGGTTTTGAAGTCGTCGGGCTACAAGGCCTAAGTACGGCAACCGAAGCTGGTGTGCAAGATGTACAAAATCTAGCCAAACTCATTATCGATAAAAACGTGAAAGCGATTTTCGTGGAAACCAGCGTACCTAAACGCACCATTGAAGCTTTGCAACAAGCTGTTTTATCCAAAGGTTTTAAAGTAGAAATCGGTGGCACCTTATATTCCGATGCTTTAGGTGATTTTGGAACAGAAGAGGGAACTTATCTAGGTATGTTTAGATATAATGTGGAAACGATTGTTGAGGCGTTGAAATAGTGGGTAGAGGGTAGTTGTTTGAGAGTAGTTTTTTAGAAATGATAAAAGTGAAAAAAGAGGAGAAACAAGAATCAAGTGACAATACATCAGCATAACCGTCAAACAGCAGTTAGGCTATATTAAAAACTGGTTTCCAACATGTAGCAAGACAAGCAGACCATAATGAATATCAAACAGTGCTAATTGAAGCTTATTAACTTTACGACAGAAAAAATTGATTTTTGTATTTGAATTTGTAGTTGAATCTTGAACTTAAAACATGAAAAATAACTTCCCAGCCATCCAAATAGACGACCTCACGGTAGCTTATGACTATAAGCCGGTATTATGGGATATAGACCTTGTAATTCCCGAAGGCGTACTTATGGCAATCGTAGGACCCAACGGGGCGGGAAAATCTACGTTGATAAAGTCCATTTTAGGAATCATAAAACCTATTGCCGGCACCGTTCAGGTATTTGGCGAGCCGTATAAGAAACAAGTGGACAAAGTTGCTTATGTGCCGCAAAAAGGAAGTGTGGACTGGGATTTTCCCACGACTGCGTTAGATGTGGTCATGATGGGGACTTACGGTAGTTTGGGCTGGATCAAACGACCCGGGCAAAAAGAAAAGAAAGCGGCATTAGAGGCATTGGAAAAAGTGGGGATGTTGGAATTCAAAAGTCGACAAATAAGTCAGTTGAGCGGTGGTCAGCAGCAACGTATCTTTCTAGCGCGTGCCCTAGTGCAAAATGCCGAAATATACTTGATGGACGAACCCTTTCAAGGGGTAGACGCCACGACCGAAAAAGCCATTATCAACATCTTAAAAGAACTACGCCAAGCAGGAAAGACATTAATTGTAGTCCACCATGATTTGCAAACTGTTCCCGAGTATTTTGATTGGGTGACCTTTCTTAATGTAAAAGGAATCGCATCAGGACCTGTAATGGATATTTTTAATGATGATAATTTAACGAAAACCTATGGGATTAATTATAAGGTAGCGGTTAATCAGTGAAATTAGATGTAAGATATTAGACTCAAGAAACAAGAGTCAAGACAAAAAATAAAAAAGTAAAATATAATGAAAATTAAAGCAGCTCTTTTTAGTAAGATATAAATACTATTTAGGCATGGACAAGTCTTGAACTTGAAACCTGAAACAACCCTTATACAATGACCCTATCGGATTTTTTTACGGACTACACCCTACGTACCATTACGCTGGGCACCGCCATTTTAGGTGCTATTTGCGGTATGCTGGGTAGTTTTGCCGTATTACGTAAGCAGAGTCTGTTGGGAGATGCCATTTCACATGCAGCCTTACCCGGGATTGCAATCGCGTTTCTTATTACTGGTGTAAAGGATGCCAACTACATTTTACTTGGTGCCCTGGTTAGTGGACTAGTAGGAACTTTTTGGATTAAGGGTATCGTTAAAAGGACACGTTTAAAAAGTGACACGGCATTAGGACTCATCCTCTCCTTATTTTTTGGTTTTGGAATGCTGCTGTTGACCTTCATTCAAAAAATGCCGAATGCGAATCAAGCGGGACTGGATAAATACTTATTCGGACAGGCAGCTACTTTGGTTGAAAATGATGTTTGGATCATGGCGGTGGTTACAGGAATCAGTCTCTTGGTATTGCTCTTATTTTGGAAAGAACTCAAACTACTTTTATTCGATGCGGATTATACCAGGACCTTAGGTTTCAATACTCGTTTTTTGGATATCCTCATTACCACTTTTATTGTTTTAGCGATTGTTTTGGGGCTGCAAACTGTAGGCGTAGTGCTCATGAGCGCCATGTTATTGGCACCAGCGGCAGCAGCACGACAATGGACCAATAGTTTGGGGGTAATGATTATGCTGGCAGCTATTTTCGGTGCCTTTTCCGGCGTATTTGGCACGGCGATTAGTGCGAGTCAGAACAACCTTTCTACCGGTCCCGTTATTGTTTTGGTCGCCGCGTTTTTCGTTATTGTTTCCTTTATTTTTTCGCCCGGTCGGGGATTGTTATTCCGCGAAATTCGATTCAGAAGAAACCGAAGGGAGTTAAATTTAAAAAAGACTTTAACATTCATGTACCATATTGCTAAAAACCATGAAAATGTGTCCCATCCGCATGCCATACGCATCCTCAATAATTTTCAGGGATTTACCCGAAAAACCTTGAACCAATTAGAAGAAAACGAATTTGTTCGAGTCACAGGATCGGATTGGGCGATGACCGAAAAAGGGTACTTGGAGGCGGAATCCATCTTTAATCAAATAGGAAAGGAATATGACTAACGCCCAGATAGAAATACAACTCATTGCGGCATTGGTATCCATTGCCTGCGCTATACCGGGCACATTTCTAGTGCTCCGTAAAATGGCCATGATCAGCGATGCAATTAGTCACGCTATCCTTCCAGGCATTGTTTTAGGCTTTTTTATTACCCAAGACCTCAACTCGCCCCTACTTATTTTGTTGGCGGCACTTACCGGGATTATTACCGTAATGCTGGTAGAGTTCATCCAAAAAACCGGACTTGTCAAAGAGGATACCGCGATTGGGTTGGTATTTCCTGCCCTTTTTAGTATAGGGGTCATCATGATAGCCAAGAATGCGAACGATGTCCACCTTGATATTGATGCCGTACTATTGGGCGAATTAGCTTTTGCCCCATTTGACAGACTGCTGATTTCAGGGACGGACATGGGTCCAAAATCCCTCTGGGTCATCGGTATTATTCTCGTCATTACCTTGATACTGCTCCTACTCTTCTTTAAGGAACTAAAATTGAGCACGTTTGATAAAGGTTTAGCGACTACCTTGGGTTTTTCTCCAATTATTATACACTACGGACTCATGACGGTTTCGTCCATAACGATTGTAGGTGCTTTTGATGCGGTGGGTGCGGTTTTGGTAGTCGCCTTGATCATTGCACCGGCAGCAACCGCTTACTTGTTAACGGACGATTTGCGAAAAATGCTGATACTAAGCTGCCTTTTTGGAGTGTTTTCAGCAATTTCGGGGTATTGGATGGCACATCTGTTAGATGCCTCCATAGCCGGGTTTATGACCACCGTTTTGGGTATTGTATTTTTGTTCGCCTATTTATTTTCACCCAAACAAGGGGTCTTGTTCGGGTTTTTCAGAGAGCGGCAACAGCGCGTGGAAGTTTCCCTTTTGATATTTTTATTACACTTGCAAAACCATACGGAACCCGAAGAACGACACGTAAACCACCTTAGGGAACATATCAATTGGCAGAAAGTCCGCGCAAAGACCGTTTTGGAATTGGCTGCTAAAAACAACCTTATTCAAAGGTCAAACGATATTGTTTCCTTAACGGATAAAGGTCAGGAATTTACGGACGAAGCCTTAAAATATATTACCACCAACAAGGCAACAGCTATTGAAGAACTCAAGGAACGGTTTTTTCTTTTTAGGGGGTGATTTATTTATTACATTTTCATTATTAATGATATAAACAATAGGTGTGCAAACTGCACCTAAAAATTAGGACTTTTTCCACACAAACTGTGGCCTAAACATCCACTTGGGTCCAGAACTATATCGTTCCTTATGAAAATAAATTATATTTAATTTAAAAAGCAGATTTACCCTTATCCTACTCCTATCCCTGCACTGCTAGGATTCTTTTCTGGTTTTTCGTAAGAGGAAGGATTAAAGGACTACCGACAAGAACTTGCACGCTCTGATATGGTGATTTGTATGATTTTCATACCAAAAGGAAAATTTGTAATAGGAAGCCCATCAACAGAAGCTTGTAGGAAGGTCGATGAAGGACCAAGGTGAGAGGTTTAAATAGATGCATTTTGGATGTCCAAATATGGAGTTACCTGGGAACTTTACAATTTGTTTGTGAATAGAACTATTGATGCAGTTACCAATACAACAAAGGGTTCGGATGTTGATGGAACGCTAGGCGACATAGCCGGGTTAACAGTTCCTTATGTAGATATGGGCTTGGGAATGGGTACGGAAGCCGGATTGCCAGTTCTGAAGGTAACCCGTCACTCGGCATCGGCCTTTTACGAACGGCTTTGCGCTGAAACAGGTTATTTCTACAGATTTCCTTCCGAGGCAGAATGGGAACATACCAGGTGGGCGGGACGTACTATCGCGTATCATTTTGGAGATGATGTTCCAGCGCTGGACGACTATGCCTGGCATTATAAAAATACTGATGATACCTATCACAAAGTCGGACAAAAGAAACCAAATCCTTGGGGATTGTATGAAATACAAGGCAATATGGCGGAATGAACCTTGGACCAATACCTTCCTGAAGCGTACAGATCAAGAAAAGACAAGTCCGCAAATCCTTGTGAACCTGCCATAGCGGAATATCCAATAACTTCCAGAGTCGGCTCCTATGATGATGATCCCCATAGTTTACGCTGTGCCGCCAGAACACCATCCCAGGAAAAATGGAAAATGCGGGATCCCTAATTCCCAAAGAGTAAATGGTGGAATACCCGAGGAAATAAAAAAATAATGGAAGCAATGCGTATAAAACCACAAAAATTGAAAAACATGGAAAAATCAGGGAATTCAAAACTGGATATTCCTAAACCTCAATATCCTTTTCCCGAGCTATCGATGCACTTTATCCAAAACCTCAATCATATTCGTTCTTTTCAAATAAAGACGGATAGCTTTTTATGGGAAATAGAGGCCAGAGGCTACTTATTTTTGGTTGAATGCCATACCTTAACGGTCGGTCTTTTTTTCGCTCTGCGATTTGAAGACACCCTTACCATTATCTATGATTGTGCCATGTAAATGTGCTTTTGACCAATGAAAATAGGTATGGAGCATTACTTTTCGGTCTCCTTTTCAGATAACGGGCCTAATCGAATTTTCTACAAAAAGGTTTAGTAACATGTGCGGGATTTAACTTCCTTCCGCATAAAGCTCGGTGTTTACTTCTATCCAATGTTCAAAAGATTGGTTTTAGCTCAACTCCACCTTGTTCATTTTTTTGAATAACTTAGTTCAAAGTATTTTCACTAAAACCTAGATATTACCAATATTGTAAGGTATATTAAGATGAAAATTAATCATAACATTTCATGGCGTTAAAAGTTGCAATAAGACATAGGACAAAATACATTTACGACAGGGCAATCAGCCTTTCTCCCCATATATTTAGATTACGCCCCGCCCCGCATAGCAGAACTCCCATTGAGTCCTACTCCATTAAAATTAAGCCAGAGAATCATTTTTTCAACTGGCAGCAAGATCCTTTTGGCAACTATTTGGCACGTATCGTTTTTCCGGAAAAGACGACCGAGCTTTCTGTGGATGTCGAAATCATTGCGGATCTAAAGACCATTAACCCCTTCGATTTTTTTGTAGAGGAAGCCGTGGAAAATTTCCCTTTTTCATATTCCGAAGCTTTAAAGAAAGAATTGTTGCCCTATTTGGAAAGGGTAGATAGCGGCCCATTACTTCAGGATTGGTTGTCCAAAATTGATAGGACCCCTCAACGTACCATTGATTTCCTCATCGGTCTCAATAGCAGTTTGTACCATCATTTGAATTATACCTTGCGGATGGAACCTGGCGTGCAAACCTGCGAAGAGACCTTGAACAGCAAATTGGGTTCTTGTCGGGATTTTGCCTGGTTATTGGTACAGACCCTGCGCCATTTGGGATTGGCGGCACGTTTCGTTTCCGGTTATCTGGTACAATTGAAGTCCGACGAAAAGTCCTTGGACGGTCCGTCAGGTCCAGAAGAAGATTTTACCGACCTGCACGCTTGGGCGGAAGTCTATTTACCCGGTGCCGGTTGGATCGGTCTGGATGCCACTTCCGGTCTATTGGCGGGCGAAGGACATATTCCCTTAGCCTGCACCCCTTCCTATGAAAGTGCAGCTCCGGTCAGCGGATTTACCGAACCTACAGAAACCACTTTTGAATTCGATAATTCCGTCACAAGAATATTTGAATCCCCTAGGGTGACCAAACCGTATACCGAAGAGCAATGGAACGCCATTTATAATCTGGGATTTGTAGTCGAGGAAGAATTGCAAGCCAATGATGTGCGCTTAACCATGGGCGGCGAACCTACTTTTGTTTCTATTGATGATATGGAATCCGAAGAATGGAATACCGCCGCTGACGGGGAACATAAACGCGAACTGGCTAGCAAGCTGTCATTGCGACTTATGAATGTTTTTGGAAAAGGCGGCGTTTTACATCATGCACAAGGAAAGTGGTATCCCGGCGAACCCTTACCACGTTGGCTAATAGGTATTCACTGGCGAAAAGATGGCGAGCGCATTTGGCAAGACCCCAAGCTATTGGCGTCATTTTCGGAGAACTATAAATTGCCTACAAACATTACGGAAACCTTTTTAAAAACCTTGGCACAATTTTTAGGGTGTCCCGATGAAAGTATCATGCCGGCTTTTGAGGATGCTTTTTACTTTTTATGGGAGGAAAATAAATTGCCCGTAGACATCGACCCGAAAAAATACAATAAGGACGACACGCATTTACGTCGAAAATTAGGCGATATTTTAGAACAGGGTATAGGAAAAACCGTGGGCCATGTGTTTCCATTGGTCAAGAAAAACGGACGCTGGTTAACCAATCCGTGGGAGTTTAGGGGCAAACACTTGTTATTAACTCCTGGGAATTCTGCAATTGGCTTACGATTACCCTTGGAATCATTACCCAAAAATCCGGAAGTGCCATCGGAACCCACCGCAGAACCAGAACTTTTTGAGAAAAGACCTGCTTTACCTGCCTATGGCGAAGCTTTGAAGGAACGGTTGAATTCAAAATCGGGGCCATCCAAAGTAAAGAAACAACCTTTTGTGCGCACAGCCTTATGTGCAGAGGTACGAGAGAAAAAACTATTCCTATATCTACCACCTTTGGATAGTGCCGAAGACTTCCTAGATATCGTAGCCAGCATAGAGGCTACCTCAAAAGAACTAAATGTTCCCGTGATTTTGGAAGGTTACGAACCCCCACGTGATAATCGTTTGGAGGTCTTGAAAGTAACTCCCGACCCAGGGGTCATAGAGGTAAACGTGCATCCGGCAAAAAACTGGCAAGAATTGACCAACAATACCTTGACCTTGTATTCCGAAGCGAAACAAGCTCGCTTGGGCACCGAAAAATTCATGTTGGACGGTAAGCATACGGGTACCGGGGGTGGAAACCACGTAACCTTGGGCGGCATAACACCTGCCGATAGTCCGCTATTGCGCGACCCGCAATTATTGCGAAGTCTGTTGACCTTTTGGCAACATCATCCGGGACTTTCCTATCTGTTTTCCGGGGCATTCATTGGGCCTACAAGTCAAGCCCCAAGGGTCGATGAAGCGCGTTTGGAAAATCTGTACGAACTGGAAATCGCGTTTTCGCAAATACCGGAAGATAAAGAAGTTCCTTTTTGGTTAACCGACAGGTTGTTCCGCCATTTACTGACCGATATTACCGGAAACACCCACAGGGCGGAGTTCTGTATCGATAAATTGTATTCCCCGGATTCGTCTTCAGGGAGATTGGGAATTCTGGAACTCCGTGCCTTTGATATGCCACCACATGCCCAAATGAGTTTAATGCAGATGTTATTGGTGCGCACCTTGGTTTCCTGGTTCTGGAAAAAACCGTACAAGCATGATTTGGTACGCTGGGGAACCGAATTACACGATAAATTCCTTATGGAGCATTATGTCAAAGAAGACATCAAAGATATTGTCAGCCAATTGAACGATGCGGGCTATCCATTTAAACTGGATTGGTTCGATCCGTTCTTTGAATTCCGCTTTCCGTTGTACGGTATGGTAGAAATCAATTCAATGCAATTGGAGTTACGAATGGCAATAGAACCATGGAATGTACTTGGCGAGGAAATGTCGGGAAGGGGCACTGCGCGCTATGTAGATTCGTCGTTGGAACGGGTACAGGTAAAAGTTACTAATTTTACCGAGGAAAGGTATACGCTATCCTGTAACGGTGTGAAAGTGGAGTTGAGTCCCACAGGGGTTAAAGGAGAATATGTAGCTGGTGTCCGTTTTAAAGCTTGGGAACCTTGGTCCGCCCTACACCCTACCCTTGGCGTTGATACGCCCTTGGTTTTCGACGTTATTGACGATTGGAACAAGAAATCAATAGGCGGTTGCACCTATTTTGTAGCGCATCCTGGAGGACGTTCGTATGATACATATCCCGTAAACAGTTTAGAGGCAGAATCGCGCCGTATCAACCGTTTTTGGGATATTTCACAGACCCAAGAAGAAATACTACCGACGGAAATGGTCGCTACGACTAATTTTGTAGGGAGAATGGTAGAACCAAAGGCTGGTTCAGATACCTTTGTATATAAGGAGATACCCGTGAATCCGGAATACCCACATGTTACGGATCTTCGAAAGAAGTAATTTAAAACTAAATGCCTACAACAAAGACAAACTGGTTAAGCAGCTACAGTACCTATCAAGGGAATGACGAGCTTTTTTCCTTGGACAATGGTGTTAAGCCCTATTGGAACAAACTATTCAAAGCCTTTGATATCTTGGGCGTTTCCGGTTTAACGAGCCGCCAAAAGGATATCGATTGGTTGTTGTCGGAAAACGGCGTAACCTATAACGTATACAATGACCCACAGGGCATGCACCGCCCTTGGAACCTTAATGTTGTTCCTCTTGTTTTGCATCAAAAAGAATGGGATCAAGTAAGCCTGGGCATTAAGCAAAGAGCTGAAATATTGAACTTGGTACTTAAAGATGTATATGGTGAAGGCAAATTGATCAAAGAGGGCATTATTCCGTTTGAGGTCATCTACGGGCACAGGGGATTTTTGAGACAATGCTCGGGTATGGAACTGAACACGGATAAATATCTTTCCATCTATGCCGCGGACCTATGCCGGGGAACCGATGGCAGATTGTGGGTAGTCAACGACCGTACCGAAGCACCTTCCGGCATGGGCTATGCCTTGGAAAACAGGTCTACCATTAATAGGATTTTACCGGAAATGTTTACTGAAATGAACGTAAAAAGGCATTCTGGATTTTTTCAAGAGTTGACCCAAATGCTCACGGATGCAGCTCCCGGAAAAAAGGAAAATCCCACTATCGTAATACTTACTCCAGGTTCACATAACGAAACCTATTTTGAACATGCTTACATGGCCTCTTTCTTAGGCTATCCCTTAGTGCGAGGAAACGATTTGGTAGTTCGCGACGGTTTTGTTTGGATGAAATCGCTACAAGGGTTAAAACAGATAGATGTCATTTTAAGAAGGGTAGACGATGTTTTTACCGATCCCCTTAGAGTTGCGGGAAGATTCGCATTTGGGCGTCGCCGGATTATTGGATGTGGTACGAAGAAAAAATGTATCGGTCATCAACCCAATAGGAAGCGGGGTTATCGAAAACCCAGGACTAATTCCTTTTATGCCGGCCATTGCGAAGTATTTTTTACAGGAAGAATTGATCCTTCCACAGATTGCCTCTTGGTGGTGCGGACAGGAAAATGAAAAGAATTACGTTTTAGAAAACCTTTCAAAATTGGTCGTTAAGCGGATCGACCGTACCAATAGGGAAAGTATCTACTTTGGTGAATTTCTGAATCCGGAAGCATTGGATGCCCTTAAGAAGGTAATCCAGGAAAGACCCTATCGCTTTGTGGCACAAGAACGTATCAATTTTTCAACCGCACCCAATTTTTCCAATAATGCTTTGGAACCAAGAAATATTGTAGCGCGTGCGTTCTGTACTGCATCCAAAAATGATTATTCCGTGATGCAAGGCGGGTTGGTCCGAGTTTCGCCCAATGCCGATACCATGCAGGTATCCAACCAACGTGGAGGTACCAGTAAGGATTTTTGGATTGTGCAGGATACGCCCGTACAGCAACAACTCCATAAACAATGGCAAAAGAAAACTTCGGTCGCTATTTCCGGTCTCACTGATCTGCCCAGCCTTACGGCCGAAAACCTGTTTTGGTCGGGCCGCTACGTAGGTCGTACGCTGGTGACAGCCCGATTTATCAGGGTGGTCATGCGCCAAATGGCCCTGTCTCAGCATACCGATAAACGGCCCGATTCAGAAAAATTGAGGGTGCTTTTCAGGGCAGTTACCCATTTAACGGATACCTACCCGGGCTTTACCGATAAAGCACAAGACGGTTCCCATGCCATGGACGATCCCATGACAGAAATGCTTTCGATCCTACTCGATGCGGATAAAATAGGGAGTTTAGCACATACGATCCAAATGTTCTCTAATTCTTACTATTCCATTCGTAATTTATGGTCTTCGGATATGTGGCGCGTTTTCGATAACATTCAAAAAACATGGAGCACATTTACAGAAGGGGAAGACCGTTCTATCTTTCGTATTTTAAAAGTATTGAACCAATTGATTACACGCTTGATTGCCTTTATGGGCTTGATCGAGGAAAGCATCATGGTACAGCAGGGGCTATTATTGTATTTCATCGGTCTGCAAATGGAACAGAGCACCTTGACCATTACCAAATGCCGCGCCTTACTATCCATAAAATATGAAGAACAGGTAGAATACGATTTGTTGGAATATTTTTTGACCAGTC
Organism: uncultured Flavobacteriaceae bacterium; assembly: GCA_963697395.1. GTDB lineage: Bacteria > Bacteroidota > Bacteroidia > Flavobacteriales > Flavobacteriaceae > Maribacter. Next base: position 86,074 of record CAVONX010000021.1, on the reverse strand, counting down.
ATGAAAGTCTTAATATCTACCGGTACAGCTATCGCTCGCATATTCAGCTAGAGCATGTGCTGGACTTGGTGTTATTGGACATGGATTATTCGCGGTCGCTTACCTTTATGATCAATCGCATTCAGAAAGATATCGCCCGTTTACCACATTCCCTGCAAGACCATCAATTAAGCAACTACCAAAAATTTGTCTTTGAGGCATTTTCAAAACTACGATTGGCGGAATCAACCAAACTGGCCCAAACAAAATCCGAAAAGGATTTTAGAAGGGAAGCTCTGGAAACCCTTCTAAAACAACTATCGGCATTGTTGTACAAAACTTCTCAAGCGATATCGAATACCTATTTCAACCATACTGACAATCAAAATCAAATGTTCAACCAGTCATTTCCTATTTGAGCATGATTTTTAATGTAACCCATATCACCACATACAAGTACAACGCCCCGGTAAGTTATTGCCATAATATTGCGACCTTAAGGCCACGGGAATCCAAGGGGCAAGAACTGTTGGCCTATAAAATCAAAATAGCGCCGGAACCCTCGGATATTTCGGAACGCATAGATTTCTTTGGAAACTATATCACGCGATTTTCCATTAAAAAAGAGCATACCACCTTAAAAGTCACTACAAAAAGCACCGTACAAAGAGATTATGCCCAATTTCACGAATCATTTTACAGTCCGGCCTGCCAATCTGTTACCATGAACGATGCGCTTTCGGCTTTACGGGGAATACATCCGGAAATGTTGGAGGCTAAGCAATTTTTATTGGAATCGATTTTTGTCAGAAAAACGGATACCGCAATAAAGGAATATGCGGAAATATCCTTTAAAGGAAACCGTTCCGTTTTCCAGGCCGCTTATGAACTGATGCAAAGGATTTATACCGATTTTGATTTTGATGCCGAATTTTCTACCGTTTCTACCCCCATAGAGGAAGTGATGCGCGAAAAGAAAGGCGTTTGTCAAGATTTTGCGCAGATCGCCATAGCTTGTATACGTTCCGTGGGTTTGCCCGCAAAGTATATCAGCGGATATATTGAAACCGTACCACCACCAGGAGAAATAAAGCTGGTTGGGGCCGATGCCTCACACGCGTGGTTCGCACTTTTTATTCCCGGTTTCGGTTGGGTAGATTTTGACCCAACAAACAATATGATCCCCAAGGACCAGCATATCGTAGTAGGTTGGGGAAGGGATTATTACGATGTTCCTCCGTTAAAGGGAGTGGTGTACGGCAGTGGGCAAAGCAAATTGGATGTGTCCGTTGATATTGCGGCGGCGGTATAATGTAGTAACTCTTCCAACTAAAGTTTACTTCTCCAATTCATCCCATAATTATGACTAACTTCAAGGGTTAGAAAATTAAGCCTACCTATGAAAGTATTTCAATGTGGCCATTGCAACTACCCCTTATTCTTCGAGAATAATAAATGTGAGAATTGTGGGCATTTATCAGGTTATCGTGACAACGACCGCCAAATGCTAACGTTTGACCCGTGGGGTGCTTCTTTGATTTCTGACGGAGAGCAACTCGAATACAAATATTGCAAGAACGAGCAATTTGGTATCTGTAATTGGCTTATACCAACATATGCCGCACAAGATTTCTGCACTGCCTGCCAACTCAACAGAACCATAGCAAACCTATCGGTTGACCAAAATTTTGAAAATTGGCGGCATCTTGAAGTTGCCAAACACCGTTTGGTCTATCAATTGCAAAGAATAGGTTTTGATTTGCAAAGTAAACTTACCAACGAAACGGGACTATGCTTTGACTTTATCGCAAAGAACGATGACCCCGATATCATGACCGGGCATTCCGATGGTGTAATTACCATACTTATCAGAGAGGCAGATTCCACCTTTAGGGAACAGGCCAGAAAAGAACTTCGTGAACCCTATCGGACCCTAATCGGACATTTGCGACACGAAGTAGGACACTACTTTTGGAATTTGTTGGTGCGTAACGATTTCAATGCCTTGCAAAACTTTCGAGCTATTTTCGGAAACGAGGAAAGCAATTATAACAATGCATTACAAACTTACTACCAACAAGGTGCCCCTGACCATTGGCGTCAATCGTTCATCAGTGAATACGCTACTTCGCACCCCTGGGAAGATTGGGCCGAGACCTGGGCGCATTACCTACATATCATGGATATGGTAGAGACCGCCCATTTTTTCGGACTCGAGGTAACCGACAAAACCATACCTGAAAATAGGAAAATAGCACCAACATTAGACCCGTATACCGTCAATGACTTTGATTCCATCGTAAGGGTATGCATACCTATTTCCTATGCGGTCAACAGCATCAATAGGGCTATGGGTATTTCAGATGTGTATCCTTTTGTAATCACACAGCCGGTTATCCACAAGATGAAATTCATCCACGAACTTTTGTTGCCCAGAAGAAAGCTATGATTGGGGAAAACAGTGCGGGCTACCCAAAAAAATAATAACGTGGGACTGCGAAGTAAAGTCTTCTTTTGTACCCTAAAAAGTGGAGTATAAACTGCCAAAGTATTCGGGCATATTGCACAAAAATTCGTGGGCGTTTAGCACTCCATCCTTTGGCGTTAGAAGCGTTTTTATAGTGCCCCGTATCTTGTAATATCTAAGACTGTCTGACATTTGAAACGGCTAGAAAATCCCAACTAAAGAAATTAATACTACCAAAAGATCACTACAAAACCAATTATTCCAATAACAGATTTTATTGAAAATGAAACCGAATTTATGAACTTAAACAAAAGTTGGTGCCAAAAAATTACGATCTGCTAATTTTATCTAATTCATCTTCCTGCCACTATTTTGGATGAAAAAAATATAGTATCTTAAACAACTAGTACGTTTTACTTTATTTCAATCCTTTATCCTAAAAAACTAAGAACATATATGGCCAACGTAGATTTCAACAAATATGAGACCACAGGATTTTATGATGAAATGTTCCAAGAAACCAATGTAGTTAGGCCAACGTACGATTTATTCAAACAACGTTTGGAAAAATTAAGTAAGGACAAGCTAAAATTCCTGCAACATGCCACCGATCGAGCCCAGTTATCACTTGGTATGACCTTTAATGTATACAGCGATAATCAAGGAGTAGAAAGAATTCTTCATTTAGATATCATCCCACGGATTATTAGCGGTACCGATTGGGACAGGCTGTCCAGAGGGCTGGAACAGCGCATCATTGCCTTAAATATGTTCATAAGTGATATTTATAACGAACAAAACGTCTTAAAAGATAAGATTATACCCAGGGGATTGGTAGAGTCCAGCGCAGGTTATTTAAAGGAATGTTTAGGCCTACGCCCTCCAGAAAATGTTTGGAGCCATATTTCTGGCACCGACCTCATACGCGGCGATGATGGCGATTTTTATGTCCTGGAAGATAATCTTAGATGTCCTTCTGGCGTCTCCTATATGTTGGAGAATAGAGAGATTTTAAAACGAACCTTCCCCGAGGTGTTCGAAAAATTGAAAGTGCGGCCGGTGCACAATTACACACATCATTTGCGGGATATGTTGGAGTCGCTTACTTCGAAGTCGCCGGCTTCCATTGCCGTATTGACACCAGGAACCTACAATTCGGCCTATTTTGAGCACGCCTATTTGGCACAACAAATGGGTGCTGAATTAGTAGAAGGCAGGGATTTGGTCGTGAAAAACCATTTTGTGTATATGAACACCACAAGAGGCCCTCAAAAGGTAGATGTCATTTATCGCAGGGTAGATGATGATTATATAGACCCCTTGGTATTCAACAAAGAATCCATGTTGGGTACGGAGGGCCTTTTTGAAGCATATAAAAGAGGAAACGTTGTTTTGGTAAACGCTCCCGGGGCCGGTGTTGCGGATGACAAAGCCGTTTATGCCTACATACCCCGATTGATAAAATACTATTTAGGGGAGGAAGTCCTCTTGCCCAATATTAAAACCTACATCTGCGGAGAGAAAGAAGATTGTGCTTATGTATTGGAAAATGTTCACAATCTGGTTATCAAACAAACCGATGGTTCCGGTGGCTATGGTATGCTAATAGGCCCAAAAGCCACCAAAAAAGAGTGTGAAGAATTTGTTGCAAAAATAAAAAAGAATCCTAGAAACTACATCGCACAACCCATGATAAATCTTTCACGGGTGCCAACATTGACAGAGGATACGATCGAAGGAAGGCATGTAGACCTCAGACCCTATTGCCTATACGGAAAGGATATTAGAATAGTACCAGGCGCTTTGACGAGGGTTGCATTGACCAAAGGTTCGTTGGTCGTCAATTCTTCACAAGGTGGCGGCAGCAAGGATACTTGGGTACTTGATTAAAAATAAATTATGCTGTTATTGATTTGCTGATTTTAGCGAGAAACAAATCCGAACAAACGAATATCTCTTGAAAATGATACGTATACAGAAACTTAAATAACTGCACTATCCGGAAAGGTCGGGAGCAGGATTTTAACCATTAACCAGAAGACAAAATATGCTGAGTAGAGTTGCGAATACCATGTATTGGATGAACAGGTACATAGAGCGGGCGGAAAATTACGCCCGGTTTATGGATGTGAATTTTAATCTCTCTTTAGAATCGCCACCAGATGCAGAGGAGCAATGGAAACCACTAGTGGCAATAACCGGGGATTGGCCCATGTACGAGTCTTTATATGAAAAGGTTAGTAAGAACAAAGTTATCTACTTCTTAGGCTTTGACCCGGAAAACCCGAACTCCATATACAATTGTATCCTAAATGCAAGGGAGAATGCTAGGGCCATACGACCAGAAATTACTAAGGAAGTTTGGGAACAAATAAACGCGATTCATTTTTTCGTAAAGGACGGATTGGAACAAAAACTATGGAAAAGCAGCGATCCCAGGGCATTCTTCAAAAAAATAAGGGAAGATTGCCAACTCCTTTACGGTATTTTTGACGCCACAATTTCTAGAAACGATGGCTGGCATTTTGGAAAAATCGGTCAGCTCATTGAGCGAGCGGACAAAACCTCACGCGTCATAGATGTGAAGTATCATATTTTGTTGGCAACACCCAAAGACGTAGGTAGTTCAAGAGATCTTATGCAATGGGCAGCCTTACTAAAATCGGTAAGTGCCTATGATATGTACCGAAAAAAATACGGGAAGTTGACAGCTTTTAATATCACGGAATTTCTAATTTTAGACCAACGGTTCCCACGATCGATTTTATGTTGTTTGATACAGGCAGAAAAATCACTACAAGAAATTACGGGAAGTAACGGAGGCTTTACTTGTGATGCCGAAAAGCAACTAGGAAAATTAAAAGCTACGCTCGAATTTGTAACCATTGAAGATATTTACGTCAAGGGACTTCATGAATACCTAGACGAGTTTCAAAAACAATTGAACGAGGTCTCCATTGGTCTTTACGATTCCTTTTTCGCTACTCAAAATAAAACTCAGACCCAGACGCAGGCACAATAAATACTAATGGATTGGAAATCCAAAATTTTCCTTAATCAATCAAAGCGCTAAAAGTTACTCGGTTAATAGGTAATCAACAGGAAGCTTTAATTATTGAAAAGCAATTATTTACAACTTAATAACATAGAAAATCAGTTAACCAGACATAAAAGCTAAAACAGCCCGTATTCTCTAGTTCTGACCGGTACCTAAATATGGGAGAAGGTCAAAATCCAATCATGAAAACAATTGGATTTTTTTAGGCGTATTACACTTAACAGCAGAGTTATGATAAGCTTATTTAGAGTTATGATAAGCTTATTTAATGTATTCATCTTTGCACATTTTACGTTTTATATCTAATCAACTTTTAGGAAAAATCATTCATTCCTTGCCCTATTATAATGCCAGGAGAACCTCCTATTTGATGGAGACAGATTGTACAGCTATGCCTAAATTGATCACTTTCCTATGGAGACAGAACCTAAACCCTTAATTTTCATTGGTTAAGCTCATAAATAAGGATTTAAGTCGCTCAACTATTCCAATTAGAACACCTTCTGCAACACCAATAGGAACAATCAAAAGATAATCTTACAGTTGGTCTTATCAACTAATTGGTAACCCCCAACTCAATTAATACTTCTAGTCATTAAGGTGCTTCACTTTCTAACAAAGAATCCGAAAACCAAGCTTAGATCTTAAGAATCGTTAAGCTAAGAGTGGTAAACATATCTTTTTTTCCTTTTAAATAGAAACCGTCGAGGGAATTTGCAATTAATTTACATTATACTTACTTTAAATTTACAGAAAATCATTTTAAATATTTAAACTAGTACAATCATTCAACTTAGTAAGTTTATGATAAAAAGAATATTTTTTTATGCCTGTCTGATTGCACTAGGGATTACTTTATTTTCCAACCCAAACTTTAAAACAATCACAGCAGGTGTTGCCATCTTACTTTTTGGCATGATTATGTTGGAGGAAGGGTTTAAGGTATTCACGAAAGGACCCCTCCAAAATATTCTAAAAAAAGCGACCGACAAACTATATAAAAGTATTGCCGTCGGTGCCGTGGTCACCGCCTTTATCCAATCCAGTTCTTTAGTATCGGTCATCACTATTTCCTTTATGAGTGCTGGGTTAATAAGTCTGAGCGGCGGAATGGGGTTAATTTACGGGGCGAATATTGGAACTACTGCGACCGCTTGGCTTGTTGCTGCTTTTGGTTTAAAAATAAAAATTTCGGCATTGGCTATGCCCATGCTTGTATTTGGTATCATTTTTTCCTTGCAAAAAAAAGTTTCGTTAAAAGGAATTGGCAATATCCTAGCCGGATTAGGATTTTTCTTCTTGGGAATTCATTATATGAAAGAAGGTTTTGATGTATTCAAGGAATACATTGACCTAACCCAATATGCCATTCCCGGATTTTTTGGCATAATCGTTTATACTGGTATTGGTATTCTTATCACTACGATTCTGCAATCTAGTAGTGCTACGGTGGCGCTAATCTTGACTGCTTTGGCTGCCGGACAAATTGAATATGAGAACGCTTTAGCACTTGCTATCGGGGCAAATATTGGCACAACAATTACGGCAGTACTTGGCTCTATAGGTTCTAATATTGCCGGAAAACGGCTGGCAGGAGCCCATTTAATATTCAATTTGATTACAGGAGTGGTCGCCTTGGCCATTATATATCCTCTAGCGGACTTAGTCAATTACTTTTCTGGTTTAGTTGGTATTTCGAGTGATGATTTTATCTTAAAATTAGCAATGTTTCATACCATCTTTAATGCCTTGGGTGTGATTATAATGCTTCCGCTAACAAAGATTACCGAAAAATTCTTGATTCGATTTTTTAGGGAGAAAGAAGATAAGGGCATAGAGGTTCCCAAATTTTTAAATGAAAGTGTTTTAAAATTTCCGAGTACGGTTGTTTTAGCATTAACCAATGAATCAAAGTATTTGTACGAAAATGCAGTCTTTGAAATAGTTACACATGCATTAAATATTCATAGAGAGGACATTAGATCAGATTTAAAAGCAAAGGATATTATCCAAAAATCAAAAAATAATTTTAAAACTGATGTTAGGGATCTGTACTACAATAAGGTAAAAACGATTTATGGAGAAATTTTAAGGTATGCAACTACGGCCCAAAGTAAATTAAAGATGGGTGAAGGTTTAAATAACCGGATTTCAGAGCTTGTAATCGCTAACCGTAAAATGGTGGAAATTATAAAATCGGTTAGGGAATTGGGTAGGAACGTTTCTCGTTATTTGGACTCGGACAATACCCATATGGTAAGGGAATATGACAAGTTTCGAAAAAAAATAATTATGGTCTTAAGGGTCATTTATTTGTTTAGAACACAGGAGGATAAAGAATTATATTTCTCAAAATTAGTAAAACTTAGAAACGAAGCAAAAGAGGGAAAGTATCAAACCACCAAATCTATTAATGCCTTAATAAGAAATGACCTCATTAATGCTGAAATGGCTTCTTCTTTGGTGAACGATAAGGATAACTTGAACGATATTATTAAAAACTTAATTTCGGTAGCAGAACTCCTTTATGGAGAAAAAGATTCTTTATTAGAAAATGAAAAAAGAATAGAAAAAGAGCTTGTGTAATCTTTACTGTATATTTTCAATTAGGTTCCTGGAAGCAAAAACTCAAAATATTTATATTTTTTATGGCTTACTGATTATCAATATAATAAGTTATTTTTTTAGTATGTGGCCCCTCTGTTTCAGACCGCAGGCTTAAATTTTGAAACGTTACTATAACAGAATGCAGAAAACCTTACCTTTTATGTATTTGAACAAGGTATTTTTTTTTAAGGGTTTTCTTGTAGCGAACCCTGTTATCATTTTATCAAAAAGGTGTTTTCGCTTTTAATTGTTAGTCAACAGCTCTTCTGCTTGCCTTTTCTTACGGCACTTGTAACAAATATTCGTTAGATCAGAAATTAATAAAAGGCTTTTTACATGATTACTCGAAAAGTAAGCTCTCACTTAATAATTCACTATTAAATCCTGTTTTAACTTATTCTAATACAAAATTAATAGGAATACTATACGGAACCCTTACTGCTCTACCTCGCTGCATTCCTGGGGTCATTTTTGGTATTGTTGCCACGATACGCGAAGCCTCGTTTTCTAAAATTTTATCGGGTCCTCGAACTCGAATATCAGAAATGTATCCCATATTATTTATGGCAAATTGTACATGTACCTTTCCTTGTATACCCATTTCTACAGCAACCTCAGGATATTTAAATTCTTTAGCAACATGCTCTTGAATCTTTTTTTGAAAACAGGCTATTTGCTCTGCCTTTATTTTAATATCCTCGCAACCCGGAAAAATAGGAATGTTCTCGATAACAGCAAAAGGCACGGATATTTCCTCTTCTAATTCATCAACTACGATATCATCTACCTCAATAGGAGCATCAATGACAGATTCTTGGTCTGTTTCGGTGCTTTCAATAATTGTCTCCTCTATATCATCATTGTCCTCCACAATTTGAATAATTTCCGGCGCTGCTGGGGGGGGAGGAGGAGGCAATGTGTTCAATTGTTCCGTCATAGGAACGTCTTCCTTAATTTCATCTATAAGGTCCATCGACTCTACAACTAAATCTTCCCCATCATAGGTTTTGTATTCCAATGCTCGCCATGTAAGAAAAAGGACAAGGGTTAGACCCATAACAAAATATAGACCACTATTTAGATTCAAGTCCACTTTAGGATTTTTTTTAACTTGCATAATAGTATGATTTTAAGTGGGTTACTCCTTTAAAATTAATTCTATTTTACAAGAACGGATATGATATTTATCAGTCCGACGGCCGATACTAATTTTTCTTAAAAAAAGGTTGGTCTGGGGTTAAGCCGTAAAGGCAAGCTAAAAATCCAGCTTATTTTCTAGTCAATTTTCAGTAGATATAAACGAATTCGAAAAGATAGACATCAAGGGAAAGTTCTAGTTTAGGTTATAGCGGAATACGGGGAAACCTTAAAAAAGGAGAGATAAAAATATATATGTGCAGTATTTCAATAAAACTCGCTGCGTTACCATGGAATATTTGCTTTAAAATATTCGCTATAGATAAATAGATAAGGGGTGTGTTGGTCAGTTTTATATCCTTGGTACACTCTATTTCACCTGCTTCTGTAGGGCTACCCAAATGCCGATCTTATTTTTAAGAATGAACTCAACAAATAGGTACGTTTTGTGAACAGCGTAAGGCTTCGTTTGACCAAGCGCATCCGTTTTGCCGACAAAAACCTCTCTTGGGCCACGGTCGCACAATGCCTATCCGTTCCGTTAATGGAAACCATCGCTAACGATTCCTATCTCGTTCAGACCGAGGCGACTGGTAATAACTGGTTTTTAGCCAGAATCGGATTTCCATCCGTAAAAATGTCGGTAAGCGTCATAGACCAAATTCAAGGGATAGTGGTTTCCAATAAGACCAACGCTTAGGCCGTCATTGTAAATCAAGGTCCAAATAACATTGATACGCCAGTTTGATGGAATAAGAATTGAGATGTTACTGAAATAACGAAACAAAAATATACAAAATGAAAAATCAAAAAATACGACTACTGTTCCTGTTAGGTCTGTTTTTAGCCGGATGTAGTGATGACCAAGAAGCACCTGCGACACTGGCAGATTTTCAATTCTTGGCAGAGGATACCCAAGTAACCTTTAACGGAACGCTTGCCAATGCAACTAGCATTTTATGGGATTTTGGTGATGGTGGTACCAGTTCGGAAGAAGACCCCGCATATATACATGGAAATGCAGGAACATTTAATGTGGCCATGACCTTTAGCGGCCCCAATGGTAGTCTTAGCGAGTCTAAAGAGGTTACCATTTTACCTTCTTTTGTCCTACTTCTTACAGGAGGCCCTGCACGACCAGAAGGAAAATCATGGCGATTAAAAGCTGTATTTACCTTTGGAAAAGAAGGCGCTGGTCCTGTTGCAAACGGTTTAGGCATCTTATTACCTTACTTTGACAACCTGTAAGCAGCCGTCGGTCTGGGAGCATCTTAAGAAGATACCTTTACCTTTATGTACGATGGTACCTATATTGTGGATAGTAAAGATGGGCAAAGCCTTATGGGACTGGTCTATGCCAGTATTTTTGAGGGTGCCAACATTACCGCCGTATCCGTAGATGTGAACAATGTAACCTTGGCTACTGTCCTTTATACCCCAGCTACCGACGCGACATGGGAACTTTTTGAAGGGGATTTCACCATAGATCCAGCTACAGGACCAGTAGAATTTATGGGAAAGCGACAACTGATATTGGGAGAATACTTAGGGTTTAAAGTTGCCGGTACCGTCGTCATTTTAAAGGAAATTATGGAAACCACCATGAACGTCGCCTTGGGCATCCATACAGAACCCTCGGTATTTGATAAGCCTACGCTTTTGTTCCATTTATCTTTGGAAGCTTTGTAACTTGTAAAAAGATTGGAAATTCATTGTTCCGAGTCAAAAGGAGCAGTTGGGTATTCCTATTTTTGATAGATTATTAATTGATAAGAGCTATTCCCGATGGAACAATTACAAAAACAACGCGATTTTTTTAAGTCCCAGAAAACAAAAGATATCGACTTTCGTAAGAGAGCATTGAAACGACTGCAAAAAGAAATCATTGCACGGGAAGATGCAATTTGCGATGCCGTCTATGCCGATTTCAAAAAACCGAAATTTGAGACCCTAGCGGCAGAGACCCAGTTTATTCTAGCGGATATAAGGAATACCTTGAAAAAGATAGACTATTGGGCAGCACCCGAACGGGTTTCCAGCAGTCTAATGAACTGGCCTTCTTCCGATTGGATCTATAAGGAACCCTACGGAAATATCTTGATCATTGCTCCTTGGAACTACCCCTTTCAATTGGCCATTGCGCCCTTGATAGCGGCTGTAGCAGCGGGAAATACCGCAATTATAAAACCATCTGAAGTAACGCCGCATACGGCAAAAATCGTTTCAGAAATTATTGCAGCTAGCTTTGAACCCGAACACGTTACAGTAATCGAAGGGGGCGTGGAAACTTCTCAGAAATTACTGGCACAGAAATGGGACTATATCTTCTTTACGGGAAGTACACGGGTAGGAAAGATCGTTTATGAGAGCGCTGCAAAACATTTAACGCCCGTTACCTTGGAACTGGGGGGGAAAAATCCGACCATAGTTGATGAAACCGCCTCTATTTCAAAAGCGGCTAAACGCATCGTGTGGGGCAAATTCCTTAATGCAGGACAGACCTGTATCGCAACGGATTATATTTTGGTACATCATTCGGTCAAAGACAAATTGGTAGCGGCCCTTAAACAGAGTATAATAGATTCCTACGGGGACAATCCAGAAGCTTCTCCAGATTATGCAAGAACTGTTAGTTCTGGCCATTATAACGACTTAAAGTCGATGTTGGAAGGTCAGGATATACTGTTTGGAGGTAACACCACAGATAAGGACAACTTCGTCTCCCCTACCTTGGTCAACGAACCTAAAATAGACAGTAAATTAATGGAAGGGGAAATTTTCGGCCCTATTCTTCCCATCATCGCTTATGAAAATGAAACGGATATAGACCGTCATATCATGAACTACGGCAAACCTTTGGCCACCTACGTGTTTTCCAATAAAAAATCGTTCCAAAAAAAGATTATAGAAAATTATAGTTTTGGAGGAGGTGCCATCAATGATACGATTATTCAAATCACGAACAAAAATTTACCTTTTGGAGGGGTTGGAGCCAGTGGAATTGGTGCCTATCATGGCAAAACCTCATTTGACCTATTTACGCACCATAAGAGCATCATAAAAAAAGCCAATTGGTTCGAGGCATCTGTGCGCTATCCACCTTACACTTTACCTCTAAAGTTTATGAAGAAAGTGAAGCATTTGTTCTGATTGTTGTATATCTTATTACATCTAAGATATACGGAGCTCAACTCCCTTTTAATTTCAATCAATGATTCAATCCTACAAAAAAAAACCTGAAGTACTTGATGTTTATGACACCATCATCATAGGTTCGGGTATGGGAGGTTTGGCTACGGCCGCAATACTCGCAAAACAAGGGCGGCCTGTTTTGGTGCTAGAACGACACTATACCGCCGGTGGTTTTACACATATTTTTAAGCGAAAAGGCTATGAATGGGATGTGGGTATCCATTATATTGGTGAAATGCAACGCGAAAACAGCCTGTTGCGAAAACTCTTTAGCTACATTACGGATGGTCAATTGAAATGGGCGGACATGGGCGAGGTGTATGACCGCATTGTCATAGGCGATAAACAGTATGATTTTGTAAAGGGCGTCAAAAATTTTAAAGAACGGTTGACATCCTATTTTCCAAACGAAGAAAAAGCGATAAATACCTATATCGATTTAGTTTTTAAAGCGGTAAAAACCAGCAAAAATTATTACATGAGCAAAGCACTACCGCCTTTCCTAAGTAGGTTGGCAGGTGGCTTTATGAAAAAACCGTTGTATGAATATTCCGATAAAACCACCTATGAAGTTCTCCGCTCCCTGACCGATAACGAAGAGCTGATTAAAGTGCTGACCGGACAATATGGCGATTATGGGCTACCTCCAAGACGAAGTAGCTTTTATATGCATGCCTCCTTGGCCAGGCATTATTTTGATGGCGGCAATTTTCCTATCGGTGGCTCTTCCCAAATCGTAAATACAATAGCTCCGGTAATAAGTAGCGCAGGCGGAACCATTTTAATAAGTGCCGAGGTCGATGAAGTACTTATCGAAAAAAACCGAGCAATTGGTGTACGCATGAAAGATGGTCGGATATTCAAATCGAAGCAAGTTGTGAGCAATGCAGGAATTATAACAACCTACAACCAACTGTTACCAAAACGTATTGTAGATAAACATCGGCTTAAAGAACAGCTCAAAAAAATTAAACCCTCCGCAGCCCACTTAAGCCTATATATTGGTTTGGAGGGTTCTCCAGAAGAACTAGAGCTACCAAAAACTAACTATTGGATTTATCCCGATGATGCCGATCATGATACCTGTGTTGAGCGTTATTTGGAAGACCTTAACCAACCTTTTCCGGTGGTGTATCTTTCCTTTCCATCGGCTAAAGACCCAGATTGGACTAATCGATATCCCGGAAAAAGCACTATCGATATTATTACGTTGATTCCCTTCGAAGCTTTTGGAGAGTGGGAAAACAAACCTTGGAAAAAACGAGGGGATGCCTATGAAGCCAAGAAAGAGGAATTTGCACAGCGCTTGTTGCGAGCGCTGTACAAACAGTTACCTCAAGTAGAAGGAAAAGTGAGTTGCTATGAGCTTTCTACCCCACTTACCACACAGCATTTCGTGAACTATGAAAAAGGCGAGATCTATGGACTGGACCATTCCCCTTCTCGTTTCCGACAGACTTTTTTAAAACCAAGAACTCCTATAAAAAAATTCTATTTAACCGGTCAGGATATCGCGACTGCCGGCATAGGAGGTGCTTTATTCTCGGGTGTTTTAACGGTAACGGCTATTACGGGGAAAAGTGTATTGAAAATGCTATAGAATCTAAATTGTTTAAGAGAATTACAACTGAAATAAGTAAAGGATGGCTAATAGCTATACAAGTCTTGAGGGTTTATCTTCTGGTGGCTATGCTTCGGCTTCAGTTCAATGTGCTATTTTAGAAATATCACTTTAAGAACATCCGTCAACATAATTTTCCTAGTATGGGAAAAAGTAGATTCTTTGAGACAGAACTCTCAACTGTACTAGACATTATTATAACCCTTAAAATAGCTAAGCTGAACAGGTATTACCTTATTTATCTTCTAATTCTGAACTACATAACCCAACTATAAGAGCATTCTAGAAATTCTTTAAATCGCTTACCTCTTTTATCAAACTTTCAAATTTGCAAAGGCATTTTTAAAAATAGCATCACCACTTAAGGCCAAAAATTAATGCCCCGTTTAAGGGGCATTAATTTTTGGCAAATCTACTATTCTAACCTATAATTTCAAGGGGATTCGTTGTTTTCCAGGCTCCCCTAGTGAAATCGGGAAATTCCTGCGGAGCCCCGTTCATAGCTACGGATGCCTCGCTCAAGGTACCCACGGCACTCCACAAACAACCTTCATAAACGTTTTGGTCTAAAGGCGTACCATTTAGCAGACATTCAACGATACGGTAGCGCATTATAAAATCCATGCCACCATGGCCTCCCATTTTTAATGCCATTTCACCCAATCGCTTGTACATCGGATGCTCATACTTTTCATATATTTTCTGCAAGCCTTCTCCTTCTGCCCATTCGTGGTGGCTCTCGGAACCACCTTCTACCCCGCCTTCTAGAGCTACGCGTACCGGAAAACCGGCCAATGTCCCTTTGGTACCCTGAATAAGGTTATGGCGTGTGTACGGACGTGGACTGGTCTCATCCCATTGTACCATAATGGTTCGTCCAAGTTGTGTCTTGACTATGCTCGTATTCAAATCCCCACCTTTATAATCCAATTGATTCCATTTATGATCGGCGGGATAATTCTTCTCGGCGTACAACCCACGCCCCTTGGCCGGCGATGAAAAGGAATTGATGAATTTAAAAGTGTCCTCGCCACGTCCAATGTTCATGTATTGTGCTACAGGTCCCAACCCATGGGTGGAATAAAGGTTTCCGTTTCGATGTGCATAATGGGGGGTTCGCCAAGAACCCGTACCCCGCTCCACCTCGTCCATCTGCCCTCTAAGCTCATGAATATAGGCAGCTTCGCCATGAAGTAGTTCACCAATTACGCCCTGACGGCACATATTCAAGTACAATAGCTCTTCGCGGCCATAATTGACATTCTCCATCATCATGCAATGCTTTTTCGTCTTTTCGGAGGTGTCTACCAATTGCCACATTTCCTCTATGGTAAGTGCCAAGGGGACTTCTACGAAGACGTGAGCTCCGGCATTCATGGCCTCAATGGCCATGGGCGCATGGAGTTTCCATGGCGTAGCAACAATCACGGCATCCGGCTTTTGTTCTTTTAGCATTTTACGCCAATCATCCTGACCGTTGGTATAAAGCTTTATGTTCTTATGCCTTTGTCCTTTACCATATTCCTTGCACACCTCGGCGGATTTGATAGCCAGATCCTCATATAAGTCCGATATGGCTACAACTTCGGTTCCCTCTATCGCCGCAAATTGCTGGGCGTGACCCGATCCACGGGCTCCTACCCCTATAAATGCAAACCGAACAATATCCAATTTAGGAGCTTTAAAATCGCCCATGTACTGTGCAAAAGAATGTCGATTGGCTCCCGATAGGTTAGCACTTGAAATGCTTGGAGTTAAAGCAAGCCCTGCACCTACAATTGAGGTCTTTTTTAAAAAATTTCTTCTATTTGAATCCATGATTATGTAACTAATTAAGACTCAAAGTACAAATTTTTTGTAACAACTAATTGCTTACGGATAAACTATTTAAAGCCACACTAATGGCATTACCTTATGAGGTCTTATAATTGCAATCTTAACATAATTTCGTGAGTACCGTTATCAATATATCTAACGGAACTCTGAACTGAAACTTCATAAGCATACCCGATCTTAATATTGTTTGAAATATTAAAAATCGCTAATCCACTAAAACTTTCATCTATTCTATAGGCGGCACCTAAATCAAAGTTGCTGTTTAATTCTAAAATAGCCGTTACATCAACCGATAATGGTGATGCATTTACATAACGAAATAAAACACTAGGTTTCAATACGGTATTTTTACTTAATGGAAAATTATATCCCCCTGCTAAATATACATGTTGTCTATCAGTACCAGTACGTGCAATACCATTTTCCTCTTCTAGCCTATCATTGGTTAAAATTTTAGGAATTGAAAACGATAAAAAATAGTCCTCATAGTTTAAATAAGCGCCAGCACCAAAATTAGGATTAAACCTACAGTTTATATTCATTAAATTAGGATCTTGATGAAGTCCATAAGTAAGCAAACCATCCGTATTTGCATTATAGGAATTAAAACCAGCTTTTAGTCCTAAATATAAATCATGTTGGTCGGTTACTTTTAAATGATACGAAAAATCAACAGCTACTGAAGTTTGTTTTTCAATAAAGGTTTTGTCGCTTATTACGGACAAGCCTAAGCCAAGATTTTTACCAACTGGTGTTCCAAAAATAAAACTTTGGGTTTCAGGTGCACCTTTTACATTGGACCATTGGCTTCGAATATTTACACCTAAATCTGTCGTTTCATTAGACCCTGCATACGCAGGGTTAATCAAATTCATATTATACACATACATCGTATAATTGAGAACTTGTTGTGCTGTTGCTCCCGTGACTGCTAACAGACTTTGGATTTTAGTACATCAAGAAAATGGGGACCCTTTTAACTTTGTTCCTCTACAAAATGGAAATACAGCAGTTCTTCTACCCATTGTTATTCTTATCCAGGGATACATCAATGGCCACACTCCATTCAAATCCTAATAGTATAAAGTTAACTTCTAATAATTATATGTCCAGCAATTCAAAATGGATTTCATTCTAATTTCTGCATTAGCCAAATCCCTACTTTGTAGAAAGTATTCCCCAGAAAGTAATGATTCAAAACTTCAATTTTTCATGTTTATCCCATAAGCCCCAATAGGCACCAACTTCTCCTTCATCTCCTATTTTCCAGGACTCATCAAAAGAGGAAAAATAAAACATTTCAACATTTTCTTTTTCCGACCAAACTTGACTATTGATAAAGTATTTCATGGCGTTTTCCTTGGAGGAATGAGCACCACGGAGACTTTCCCCTTGACTGGGCCAACCTGTTTCCGTAATAACAACTTTTTTACCTCTTGCCGCATCGGTTGCTTGACCATACATCTGTTGCATATGATTTAAGGAAAACTCTTGCGGACAACCCTCCCAATAAGGATAGCAGTTAGATAATACAACATCACAAGCGTCTACCAATTCTGGATGTACCGAAAATTCATAATAGGCATCTACATACCCAACCTCAACATCCGGAAGTGCATCTTTAACGCGCTGTATATACCCTAACAACTGTTCTTTAGTTAAATCGTTACGGTACAACACTTCGTTACCCACCGCAGCAATATCAACATAACCTGACTTGGCAAGGGCAATCAACCCCTCCATCTCTTTTTCGTTAAGTTCTAAATCTTCACTTAACCAAGCCCCGACCATGGTTTTAAGTCCATTTTCCTTAGCGATTTTCGGAATATGTTCATTGCCCTCAATACAAGAAAATGAGCGGACCCATTTTGTGTAGGGCTTAATTATTTTTATACGTCGGGCCACTTGTTCTTCGGTGATGATATCACCTGGTTTTTGCCCGTCCTCATACATGCTAAAGCAAAGCCCGTGCATTCCATTTTGCAAGGTTTCTAACCATAAATCCTTTAGCCCGCTATTTGTGACCTTATTAAAATCTACTCCCGTATGCCCGCTATAATTGTTCTTGGCAAGGGTAAAATGATGACCTTCTCTATATGACATATTATTTCTATTGAAGTACGCTAATCGAATTTAAAATTTTCGTTTTTATCCCATAATCCCCACGAGGTTCCGGCCCAACCTTCTGAATGAATTTTCCAGGATTCATCAAAAGAGGCAAAATAAAACATATCTACCTGTTCCTTTTGCGCCCAGAGCTGTGTTTTAATGAAGTACTTCATTACATTTTCCTCTGAAGGATGTGCTCCTTGTACCGTTTGCCCCTTGCTTGGCCATCCCGTTTCGGCTATTATAACCTTTTTGCCTTTTGCGGCTTCAAGGGTTCTACGATACATTTCCTGTAAGTGAAAGCCGGCTACTTTATCAGTTGCCCCTTCCCAGAAGGGATAGCAATTCGCCAAGATAACGTCACATGCATTAGTTAGTTCTGGCTTGTTGATAAATTCGTAGTAGGCATCCACATACCCAATAGGCGTTCCACTGCTTTGCTTTTTAACTTGATTGATGTATTCAATGATGTTCTGTTCATTCAATTCATTTCTGTACAATACCTCATTACCAACGGAAGCCATATCCACAACCCCATCATTTATAAGTTTAACCAAAGATTTTATCTCTTTTTGATTCTGATCCAAATCATTACTTATCCAGGCGCCCATTAATGTTTTAAACCCTAGTTCCTTGGCTATTCCAGGAATTAGTTCGTGTCCATTGGTACAAGAAAAAATCCGTATCCACTGGGTATGTCCCTTTAGCACTTCTAAACGTTTTCTTATTTGACGTTCCGTGATAATATCACCAGGTGACTGCCCGGGTTCGTAAGCACTAAAACAAATACCGGTCATTCCGTTTTCAAAAACCCGCTTAAATTCTCTTTTAATCTCTTTATGACTCAATTTACCATAGTCAACAGCCGTAGTGAAAAAGCTTGGATATTTTAGTTTAATCTCCTGCTCCGATAACAAATTCAAATCGATATCAGATAATTCTCGCATCTTGGCATAACTAGCAAGCTTTACTGCTTTTTTATCGTCCAATGCTGTACGTATCTCATTTGAACGTTCTTCGGAAACATCATAATTCTTCATTATGAGCATTGCGATAATAGTACCTACCGCTGGAAAAAAGCAGAAGAACGCATGTAGACCATCAACTGCTGTTTGTTGTTCCGTCGTTGCTAATGCTGGATCAAAGCCTACGACCCCAATAATTACACCACTGAGCGCACCAGCTATTGCAAAGCCAACTTTAACCATCCACCAGTAAATAGCACCAAAAATACCTTCTCGTCTTTTACCAGAATTCAATTCATCTATATCGATTACATCAGCTGTCATTGACATCATTATGGTAAATAAACTCCCTATACCGAAAGAGAAAAAGGGTAGTGCAATAATATAAAGCCAAGGTTTTCCTGGTATAAAAAGAAAATACATCATAATATACCCAACGAGAGAAATACCTTGGGCCCACATGAAAGCTTTTTTCTTGCCCATTTTTTTTGACATCCAGGCAACAACTGGAATGACGATGAAGGTTGTCCCCAAGGCTCCAATACAACCAAATAATGCAACCCAGATACCCGTGGCGGCGGCATCACCATTAAATAGCCTATAAACAATAACAAAATAAGTTAATGCAGCTACGGTGTTAAATGCATTAAAAATCAAAAAAGTAGCACCGCAAATCCTTCTAAACTCTTCTATTTTAAACGCATCTTTAAAGCTTTCCCAAATTTGTGTAAGACTACCACCAATATTGGAGACCGTCAATGGTTCATAATTTTCCTCAAGGGTAGATTTACTTTTAATAAATATAGCGGGCACCATGGCAGCAATTGCACAAGGCACAGCCACCCATACTGCCAATTCGCGAACAGCAACGTCTTGAGACGGAAACCAATCTGGATCATCCATAATCACCCAAAACCAAGGGGCAATAACCCATGCCCACTGGCCAATCCATTGAGCAATGGCCATAATATTGGTTCTTTCGTGAAAATCATCACTCATTTCATAGCCCATAGCCACATAGGGTACACTAAAAAATGTTAGACCTAAATAAAATACAATGGACCATAAAAAGAAATACCAAAAATTATACTGTAAGGAATCATCGGTATATAACTGCCACATCAAGGTAAAGGCGACACCCATTAAAATAGCGCCTATTAAAACATACTGCTTCCGTCTACCCCATTTGGATTTGGTATTATCGGAAATAAAGCCCATAATAGGGTCCGTAATGGAATCAAAAATCCTTGGAAAAAAATAAACAAGAGACCACAACCACCCGTTAAAACCGAATGATTGTACAAGGACTACCATAAATATTCCAAGGATAGCAGGAAACATTTGATTTGCAAACATGCCTACCCCAAAAGCCACCTTTTGGCCAAATGGCACTTTATTTCTTACCTCGAGTTCTTGTGTTGACATACTATTTTAGTTTAGTTGGTTTCTTTGTTATCTATATTAGGAATGACCACTGTTTGTATAGCCTTACCATTGATATTAATTCCCACTCTCTTCCCAGATGAGGATAATTCTATACCTTTTGGCTCGTTGCCTTCATTAAATAGCACAACGGCTATTGAACCATCTGGATTTTTTGCAGCGGTGACCAAGAGATCTTCTGAAGCACTCTCTACTCCAATACGCACGGCACCCGGTCTTATATATTTACTAAAATGTGCCAGAGTATAATAAATAGGCGTAAAATAGACCTCATCCTTTTCTGGATCCACAATGACAGGGGCAACACACCAATTTTTGAACCAGTTAGGGCCGCCTTGTTTGTCCAAAACCATATTCCAGTCAATCCACCCGTCTACCCAATTGTTCAAACAACCTATAATATCCCTAGCATATCTATTAACAGGTGCATATTTAGGATGTAGGTGTTTATCCTTTTCTGGTGCCCAATCCCATCCCCAATCCGTAGCTTCTTTTTTCCAATACCAAGCATCCTCTTTCCATTTAGGAACCTCTGCATCTACGCATGCTTCCGTCTGGATTAGGTGTTTATAGGGTGCTTTGTTGTGTGCATATTGTAGTGCATCCGGAAAAACATCATAAGTACTAGCGTACCAGTGTATGGCCGTGCCATCAAAGTATTTTGACGATGCTTCATTTTCATACATCACATCAACCCACCCTTTCAAATGCTCTCGGTTTTGGTCATACCCCAAAATCTTAACTTCATGCCCATCGGCTTCCAATCTCGGGCCCAAGTGATTTTGAACAAAGCTGGTCATCTCCTGGGGCGTGAAATGCATACTTTCCCAATTACTGTCATTGCCCAAGGGCTCATTCTCTACTGTAAAGCCCCAAATATTGATGCCTTCAGCTTTATAAGCAGCTAAATATTTTGAAAAGAACAGTGCCCAAGTATCTCTATATTCGGGCAACAGTTGGCCACCGCGCCAGTCTTTATTATCCTTCATCCATGGCGGGGCGGTCCACGGGGAAGAAATAATCTTGAACCCATCCCTTGAAATGGCCATAGCCTCCTGTATCATGGGAATAATATCGTCCTTGTCCTCTTTGATCGAAAAATGTTCCAATTGCAGATCTCCTTCAACCGGTGCATATGAATAATTACCTAGTGAAAAGTCACAAGAATTCATATGCGTCCGCGTAAGGGAATATTTGGCACCCTCATTGCCAAAATAGGCTTCTAAAACCTTGTTTCTATTCTTTGTA
This sequence comes from uncultured Flavobacteriaceae bacterium, assembly GCA_963697395.1. GTDB lineage: Bacteria > Bacteroidota > Bacteroidia > Flavobacteriales > Flavobacteriaceae > Maribacter. Next base: position 64,412 of record CAVONX010000021.1, on the reverse strand, counting down.
CCCAGCCGGTTCAATAAAGAAGCGGATGCTTCTGTAAAAGACCCTCCAAAACCTGTTATGGTTTGGTATTTTTCGTTTGGAATCAATTTTATGGCTATAGGGTCTTTAACCTTTTGAAAGGTTGTTATTTCAGTGAGCTTGTTTCCGCTTGCCGAAGTTTCGTACACCTTGATATCCAACTGATTAACTCTTTTCATACAGCCTGTAAAAATGAACAATAAAAATACCGGAACTACGCCAAAAACCTTTGTTTTTGATATGATTCCATCTTTATGTATCATCTGATTTTTCATTGTTTTGATGGGGGCAGTAAAACTTCTTTCATTAATTTTTGCCTGTCACCATCATACGTTTTTGTTATGGGCTTACCACCACGGGATATGCCCTTAAATATGCCTTCATCTACCCTAGCCCATAGTGCAAATTTTGCCCGGCCGTCTACCGTGATCAAGCCAAAATGGTTCTCTGACCCACTGGGGTTTGCTGCATCTTTCCAAGGTTCGTCAAAAGCTTCAAAATAAAAACATGAAATACCTTCACTATTGGTCCAATCTCGCATGTATTTATAATAAAGGGCTTCCTTATACTCGTCTGTAGCTTTAGAACCATTGGGGCCATAGTGGCCGCTTGCCATGGTTGCCCATCCGGTTTCCCCGATATGTATGGGCTTGTTTATCCCTAGGTTTTGCATATAGGCCTTTACACTTTGATACTGAGCGATGGCATATTTCTTGGCCCGGAGCATGGACGCCTCAATTTTTTCCTCCTTGGAAAGTGCTATTTCATCTAGCGGCACACCCCAGAAAGCTGGGTTGTAGTGCGTATCATGCATAGGATAGGTGTGCACGGATAGAAAATCTACCGCAGCAATAAGTTTGTTCAAGTCCTCTACGTGGTACTCGGCATCTCCCCCACCCCAAGATGCAAAATTATCTGAACTGGTAATCCACAGGTCTTCGGTCAATTCCCCTGCTTTTTTTAATTCCTGCAGATGATTTACCCATTTTAAAATAACCCCAGGTTGCACAAAATAACTTGCCGCCCATTTCACCATGGCCTCGTTGCCCACGGCAATTACCTTTACAATATCCGGATAAGCCTTGGCCAAGCGCACGGTCTCCTTTATTTCTACGGCATTGCGTTCACTTTCCTGATCGTGATCGGGCTCTTGATCTGTCCACGCGTACTTACAGTCTATCCACGCACCAAGCATGACGTACATTTCAAACGCAGGATCTTCTTTTTTAAGTTCACTAATTGCCTCTAGTACATTGGCCGCATGTGGCAGATGCACCTTATAGGTCCGTATCATTTTTATGCCCATGGCCGAGAGGATTTTCATATCCTCTTTCAATTCTGATATGGTAGGCTCTATATCATGGTCGGCATGTCTATATCCCCCGTAGGACATGGCTAAATAATCAGGATTCCCAAGAATCTCCGCTGCTCTGATACTCTTCTTTTCTGTCACGGTTTCCTTTTGGTTTTCATTTTTTGACTCGGATTTACAAGAGAACATCACTAGTAATAGTAACAAGGCGATGTTTCCTATATTTAGATGTATGTTCTTCATGCCATTTTTAACTTAATTGATCGATACAATAATTTGTTCGATTTCATTAGTTCTTTCAAATACCTTGTTACTTGTTGAGGCATCAAGTTTTAAATCACTAAATGATAGGAATTTACCATTGTTAAACTGTACTATCATTCCAGTATCACCGGATAATTTGTAAATTATGGGTACTTGACAATAGGTAAAACAAAGGCTATGCTTCTCTAGTTGCAACTGCTTCTTTTTTGATCGTAATGAAGTATAGGTAAATGTGGCCGGAGCTTTCAAGAACTCTTCTTTCCGTAACAGCCTTGGTCTAAAAATAAGAACCCCATTTTCCACAAAAACACCTAATTCCCCAAACCTGCATAGGATATCCTCTTTTACTTGACCGGTCATTCCTGGTTGCTGTGCCCCTTTTCCTGCTGGAGTATGAGAATAGGGATCCGTAGGGAAAGCTCCGTACAGTTCTGGCGATTTATGGACTCCAATACCTTCATTAATCTCATAATAATGCTCTAACAAACGTCCAATGGTTTCTTCACTCTCTTGGTCGTTAATGGCTTTCCAACAAGTCTCTTGCACGGCCAATAACAACTTTGAAACCATATGCCAATAAATAGAACCTAAACCTTCATAACCATAGAACGTTCCTGACCTACCGGTAAAAGATTTATGATCAAAAATCGATTCAAAAATCGAGAACAAAAATCCCTCATCCTTTGCTATCAAATCCCCATATTGGCTTTGTGGCAATTTAGATAGGGCATTTTTTAGACTGTCGGCATTATTAAAAGACCCGTTAAAATGATAACCACCCGTAATATCCCGTTCTACTATACTGATATTACCATCCGTTAATAACTGGTTTATCAATTCGGATTTTTCTATTTTTTCTGAAGGTATATTATTCCTATCTATAAATTTTGGCAAATCCTTATTGGGATATAACAAGTAACTATATTGATCCTCCCTAAATAATTTACTGTTTTTTAGACCATCCAATAGTTGTACCGATTCTATTCCTGATAAATACCCTGAACTTAAGGCCGCTACCTGACCTTCCAACATCTGTGATAAATAGGATATAGAAACTTCCTTGTCATTCTCTACCGTCATTAAATTATAAGCGTGGTACAAATTGTCGCTTCTTTTATTTGCCTTAATGGAATGGTCTAAAAATAAAAGTACCAATTCCGTGAACCTTAACAACTCATTTTTAGCGATATTCCCCTCCTTTGCTGAAAATCCATTATCATAAATATTTGAGCGATAGCTACTTGCCGCGTTACCCAAACCATCCATAATCGTTTTACGTTCTGTATTGGTGATGTTCCTGTTTAAACAAGATGTATGTTGCTGCAGTAGTCCTAGGACGGAATCAAAAAAGTTTTTAAGCTCTATGGATACACTTAGTCCGCCATCGGATGTATTCGATATAAGCTCCTTGAAAAAGGTTAAAAAACGCCGTAAATAATATAAGGTTACCATAGAAACCCCATTTCCTACCAAGGCGTTGTTGGCATCGTTCCATTCCGGTCTTTGGGTATTCATCCATATACCTCCTTCCGGAATAAAATTGGATACCTTTGCCATAACGGTCGCCAACAATTTTTCCAGTAAGTTTACCTTATAAATAGATGCTTGAGGGTTTTTCAACAAGGCTCCGTCAGCTCCAAGATGCAATCGATCTTCGCGGATTGAAGCATCCTGTTCTTCATCAAAAATTATAGTATCCTTCGGATTTTTTAAAATAGCTTGATAAGGCTTTATCTTATAGGGAACATTGGCATAAACAAAAATTTTCTTGCTTAGGTAATTGACCAGATTTCCAGGGTGATGATTCTCACTGAACTCTAAAAACTTCAATAAATAGATAATTTGGTGATCCCCCCAATAGCCAATATAAGACCAAGGATCGTCTGGCTCAATCGTTTCCCAATCAAAACCATCTTTGGTCACCCTATAGGGATTATAACCATCAAAAGTGGTTGCGTTCAAGAATTTAAAGATCATACTGTCTATGAAGCTTGGATAGGAATGGACCAGAGCTTCCCAATTCTGAAAAATATCCCTCCAATTACCCTCATAATCCAATACTTTTTTACCTTCCTCAGTAACCGTATTTATAGAAAACTTATTCCAAGGACGACTGGGGTCACCATGACGTCTACTAAATTTTAACGGCAAATACTCAAAGCACAACCTACTAAAATCCTTATCATCACTTTTCAAAGCTATTGCTTTCAAATGTTTTTGTTCAAAAGTTTGGGGCAGCTTAGTTAAAGTTTCTATGTTTTTATCATAAACCTTATTATTTGCTTTGGAAATGTATTGAACAAAATCCTCCTTTTCAATAGTATAATTATTGTCAAAAATTCCACCTCGCATGATATTAAACATCACATTGGAATAATGCCGGGTATTTCTCCTTTTATCAGCTGTAAGCTGTTTACTATCAGAAGCATTGGCCAGTTTTAAAAGATTTTTAGTACCTAATTCAACATCTTCAAAAACCGCTTTCCAATCCCATTGTTTTGATTTAATTTTTTCAGAAATACTGATAACTTTTGCCGAGCTTTTATTAACATCGGCCACTATTGCCCATTCTTTTTCATTGCCACTGTTAAGCTCCACTTCGGTGACCGCAAAATAAGCCCCCCTTTCCGCCTTAACGTCTACCTCTTCGCTAATGTCATTACCTAATCTAAAATCATCTAACTGTAAGGCAGATAACAAAAACTTAGGGTTATCAAGACCAAGCGACCATACTACGTTGGCTTTCAAAGCTTCGCTAGGTTCTGCTTTATCCACAATTATGGCACTTAGGGCAAAAATCCCTAATCCTGAATCTTTTATCAACTCACTCCTTTTATAAGCGTCAACCAAATTACTGCTAGCCTGCTGTGTACTTGCAGCAACCCCGAATGGCATAATATTTTGGATTCCGTCCAAGACTTTAACTTGAACAATCCTTTCTGCATGGTTGATTAGTTTACTCTTTCTAACAAAACCAAAAAGATTACTTGAATTCCATTGATATTGGTATGTTAGACCTAAATCGTGGTTTATTTCTTCGAAAACAACTTTATTGCCATATTCATTTTTATACAAATTTCTGGTAATGTTGAAAACACCTGTATATCTATTCGAAAAAGGTTCCCATGCACTATTGTGGCCAGAACTAGTCACCTGAAAAATAGTTTTACTACCAGTAGTATCAAAAGATTCTGTAATCTTATCATCTGTGTAATAGGGAAATAGCGCGTTATCGCTGTCTTTTCTACCTGCGCTCAATCCGCCATTGCTAGAAATGAACATCCAATGGTTAGATTCACTAACAATGCTCATAAAGAAAGGCCTCATGGCATCATTATTGGAGATCTTGTAGTAGTTCTCATTTTCAAATCGAACCAGTTTGCACGTAATTTCCTTTTGCATATGCCTTTTTTTAGAACTATCTATATTATTTTCTTTTTGCGACATTGACGATTCCTGCCTTTATTCGTTAAATCTAAAAAGTAGGTTGGCAAAAATAGCTTTAATGCCAACCTATTTTGGTTTTTAAGAGATGTTCCTTTATTTGTTAGGGAACAAAATCATTTATGTAATAAGCTGTCCAATAGGTAATTCAACTATCAAACATCAGTTCGTCCTATGGGTTAGGCACAATAGAAACATTGTCAATATTTATAACACCTTCGCATCCCGCAGGTCCACAAACTAGCTCAGCTAAAAATGAAATCCCACCGGCTACTTGATCTGCATTTGCTGCCGATGTAAAGGTATAGGTCTTTGTTTCCCACGTATTGGAAACAGTAGCAAGTCCTCCTTCAAGTATATGTTGAGTGGCAGGAGTTGAAGAACCATCGCCACCTTCTGAAAATGTAAATGCCTTAAAGACAGCTCCAGTAGCAAGAGGTGTTGAAGCTTTAATATCAAATGTAACTGTATATTGCGTATTGGGTAAATATACCCCCACTCCAGCTCTTTCTTGTTTAATACCTGGATTTACACCTGGCCCGGTTTGAATTTGGGCGGAATTAGTACCACCTCCATTACTTTCTGTAGTTGAAAGTGTAACAGTACCACCGTTCTGAAGTAATTGCCAGCAACCAACACCTGCTTCGAAATTACCATTTGAAATTAAATCTCCCACTGGAGGAGCAGGGCAATCACCGCCGCCGCTACCGCCGCCGTCACAAAGTCTTAGGTTATCGAACAAGAAGGTCCACGCATCCGGATCTCCCGCTGCATCCCCATTGGTCCCATTGTCAAAAATAAGCGTAATCGCGGATACGTCCACTGCCCCGGTCTCGCCGGTAAAATCAAAGGTCATGGTTTCCCAACCAGTTCCCGCGGTGCTAATGACCTTTTCTATGTTCAAGCCTTCCAGCTTAAAGGTCAAGGCAGCTGCCCTTTGAGAATATACGTCCATTGTAAAGATCTCGCCGTTGGAAAAATCAACCGCTCCCCCCAAGGACATTGTTGTTCCCCCAAAAGGTTGGTCATTAAATTTCTGCATCTGTCCAACCTTCGCACTCGTGTTTACCGCGGTATTCGGATTATCGATAATCAAGGCCGTACCGCCTCCAAAATCACCAAAAATACTGTTGTCCGCCGTTTCGTAATCTTGAATCAGACTTCCGGCACACGCTTCGGAAATCTCCCCTTGGTCTGAAGTTCCGCCGCCTCCGTCACAAAGTCTTAGGTTATCGAACAAGAAGGTCCACGCATCCGGATCTCCCGCTGCATCCCCATTGGTCCCATTGTCAAAAATAAGAGTAATCGCGGATACGTCCACTGCCCCGGTCTCGCCGGTAAAATCAAAGGTCATGGTTTCCCAACCAGTTCCCGCGGTGCTAATGACCTTTTCTATGTTCAAGCCTTCCAGCTTAAAGGTCAAGGCAGCTGCCCTTTGAGAATATACGTCCATTGTAAAGATCTCGCCATTGGAAAAATCAACCGCTCCCCCCAAGGACATTGTTGTTCCCCCAAAAGGTTGGTCATTAAATTTCTGCATCTGTCCAACCTTCGCGCTCGTGTTTACCGCGGTATTCGGATTGTCGATAATCAAGGCCGTACCGCCTCCAAAATCACTGAAAATACTGTTGTCCGCCATTTCGTAATCTTGAATCAGACTTCCGGCACACGCTTCGGAAATCTCTCCTTGGTCTAAAGTTCCGCCGCCGTTGGTATCACTTCCATCTCCACCTTCAACCAAGGACACGTTGTCTATCACAACGGTCCCCACCTCGGCGCCCATATCAAACAGTACGCGACTGTTTGCACCGCCAAAGTCATTCGCGGCAAGCTGCAAGGTAAAGGTTTGGGTATCCGTGGTCAGGTTCACCGATGGTGCCGTGCTGGTAAACGGCGCCTCGTTCAGACCAATACCCGCAAGTATGGTACGGGCCACGCTGGCCGAGGCATCAAAGGTCAAAATATAATTTGTACCCTGGGTGAGCTCAACCATTTGGCTTAGGTTTACGTCAAATGGATTCCCCGCTACAGTTACGTCTACGGAATTGAAACTGTTTCCGCCCTCGGTCACAATATTGCGCCCTCCACCTATCCATGGATCATCGCCAGTTTCAAAATCACCATTGGTCAAAAGGCCAGCATCAAAACCTGGTTCTGGGGTTTGATTATCGACCTGAACTGTAATCTCGTCCGTAAACGTAGCTGCGGCACCGGCAACATTAGAGGCCTCTAGTACCACAGTGTAAGTGCCATTTTCAAAGGTCCTGACCGGATTGATCTCAGAAGAGGTTTCTCCATTATCAAAATCCCATTTGTAGGAACTGGCTCCTTCCGAAGTGTTAATAAATCTGATGGTTCCCGAATCTTCGTTTAGGGTATATGTAAAGTCGGCAATAACTTGTGGTAAAACTTCATCATCATCCTCACAACCTTGGAAAGAGATTGCCAAGATAAGTAGGGAAAGGAGCTTCGTTTTTTTAAATAATTGTTCCATTCGTTTTTTGTTTATTGTTAATACAGTTCGTTATAATCATATACTCTTACATAGTCTACCACCATGGTCTGAGGGAAAACCGTTTCTGCATTGGGCGAACCTACAAATGTGCCGCCAACAGCAAGATTCATTAAAATAAAAAAGGGCTTGTCAAATACCCAAGGACCTGTTACATCCTCTGGCGTAATCTGGTTATACAGAACATCATCAACATAAAAATTGATATATTCAGGACCCCATTCTATTCCAAATATGTGAAAGCCCGTATCAAAGCGGTCATTCTCAAGAGTAAACTCTTTGGATATAGCGTTTCCGCCATTATATCCAGGGCCATGCACACTACCTATTAAAACCGAAGGATTTTGCCCACGATATTCCATGATGTCTATTTCACCTGCTCCTGGCCAAGGATTCTCATCAATATCCGCTCCGAGCATCCAAAATGCGGGCCAAATACCCTTTCCATAAGGGAGACGGATTCTTGCTTCGAAACGACCGTATTTTTGTTCAAACTTATCCTTTGTGATCAACCGTGCTGAAGTATAGCTGGAGCCTTCAAAAGATTCTTGTTGGGCCGTAATCAACAGTTTTCCGTTTTGGACGGTAACATTTTCAGATCTGTCCGTGTAGTACTGGAGTTCTTGATTTCCCCAGCCGTTTTCACCAATTCCTATTTCAAATCCCCAGACGGAAGAATTAACTGGGCCATCCGTATCAAATTCTTCGGCTAAGACCAATTCGGTAAATGTGGTGACCGTCTGTGTGTCTTCCGTTTCACAGCAAACTAGAAATATGGCCATGAATCCCAACACTATACTTTTATATTGTTTCATATTTTCTCTATTCATCTTACATTTTACTTTAGATAGGCCCCATTACTCCTTGTAGAAGTATATATTGTCCAAAATAAAATTTGGACCACCTGTTAGTATTAAAGCACCGAGATTATTTTTTTGTGCAGCAATATCCCCACTTAATGGAATTTCGAAAGACGTCCATTGACCTGCGGTTAAATTTGTAAGCGTAAACCTAAAATCTTTATCATCAACTATGGGATTTCCCGTATTAGGGTCCGTTTCAATTAGTTGATTTGCCCCCACATCCCTAATTTGAATGCCAACTTCGGTACCAGCTTCTTGAACATACACGTCAACATGAAGGAAAGTCAATTCAGAGGCATCTACCGTATTTTCAAAAAGGATGCCTGTGAAATTATTATTTGCGTACGTTAAAAATGAGTTCTCGTTAGCGGTAATAATGGTTGTTTCTGTAGTTGAGCCTCCAAAACCAGGGGTGGCATTAATTTCTGTTTCGTTGACATAGGCATCACTGAACAATGATTTCACATTGGATTGCGGTAATGTTGGCGTAGGTGCCGCTACTAAACCTCTGCTAGCCGTTATCGTTAAAGAGCCTTCTGCGAGCACACCCCCCAAAAGCGCTGTTATCTCTACGGTACCCTCTCCAATAATGGAAATTTCACCTAGTTCGCTCACTCTCGCCACTTCAATATTAGATGAAGTGAAATCAAAATAGGAAGGTGCGGCGGTCACTGTGCTATTGATGCCTGAACCCAAGTTAAACGTTTGGGAAAGACCATTAACTGCAATGGTAGACCCTGTAAAAGATTGCTCTGTAAGGTCTTCACCAGCAAAAATGGCAGGGCTTGATTGTGCAACGGTACCCAACTTTTCAAACTTTATTTCATCAAACCATACTACATAACCACCTTCGTCCCCTTCAAAAGAAGCTCCTTCTGCCAACCAAAACAAACCAGTCTGATCGGTAAGTTTTGAAGCATCTGGAATGGGGATGACGTATTTTTCCCATCTGGTACTGATTCCCAGACCATTGAGCGTCACTTGAAATTTATTGTTAGTTTCACCTGAAATACCAAACCCAACGGCATCAAGGGTTGCAGCTTGTGAAGCCTTTGCATAAAAGGTAAGCGCATCAAAACCCGAGAGATCTCTTTTGGCCGAAGTATTGAATGCGGCCCCAACAAAACCGTTCCCAAAAGCCGGTACATCAAAGCGCATCGCAGCATCTCCCGCAAAAACCTCATCCGTATCCACACTGAACGCTTCTGGGTCTGCCCCAGCGTCAACAAAAGGAAAATAATCTAATCCTGCTGAAAAAGCATCCAAAAACACGTCGCCATCTGCAGGGAATTTTGCAAATTCCACATCATCCGAAAAATCCCTTTCGCAACTGGATAAAAGCATGATGCCCAAACCAAAAAGAAGTATAAAACCTACGTTGCTATATTTTCTATTTCTCATTTTACTATCTTTTTATTTCCCGATATTGATGTGCACATACGTCATTATTTCCCACTCGCTGCCATTTCCAAACCCAACCGGACTTAAAATGGGTTCCGTGGCAAATTCTAAAGCGTTATTTGGAGCATATCTCGGAGAAAATTCATCCAACGATCGCCATGTACCCCTTATTCCCACTTGGGTACTAGGTAAAATAAACCAATCTGGTTTGCCAAGCGTCGTAGATACATCCAGCATCAATTGTACAGGATAGGTTAGGTTGAAATCTCGGTGATAATCAAAAGGTCCCCAGTCGTTAATCTTTTGCGTGTATTGTACCTTCCATTTTTTGTACAACATGCGTACATCTCCCCCAAAACGCCTTATCAAGCGATCACTGTCCCCATTAGCCTGTCCGTTGCCATAATATAAGTTTGCTATCAAACCTAAATCTGACATGGGTTTTGAAACCATCCTGGTATGCACTTCCCAAAGGTCTTCCGCTGGTGCCGAATTTGGAAAGGCGAAAAAAGTACGATTGGCCAAGAATCCGATATGCGCATCTTGTGTTGTTGGTAGATGACGATATACAAAACCTAAATTCATGGCAAACTTAGCATCTTCTGACCTGTCGTTATCCCACTCATACATCCATGTACCAGGGGTTGGATCAAAAGTCAGCAACAGTTCACCACCCACGGTTTCCCGGTTAGCCCTAACAGAAAAGGGATCGTCAATAATGTTCCTTAGTCGTCCAGGCCCTTGAACATCATTTGGCATGGCATCTACTAATGGCTTTTGCCATAAAAAATTGGGTGCAATTTGAAAATTCCCAGTAGAATATGTAAAGCCAGACAATATGTTCATTTGATTACCGCTTCCGGTATCTTTCAATTTCCATCCCGTAAAGGTGAGCGTTTGGTCTGCACCACCATTGGCAATGAGCCCCATGGCCGCTGCTTGGCCATACCAATTAAATTTGCCCCCTTCGTATGTTATTTTAGCCTTACCGCCCCAATTGTCCGTTGATTGAATTCTATCTTCGAAAACAACGTAGTTACCTGGGGTACCCCGAACATCTTGAAATGAGATACCGTTTAATGGATTTCCGCTCCAAATACCCCCTAGGGAAACTCCAAATTTTCCAAACTCTCTTTCTATGGCTAAAGCGGCTCGTTCCGTCGGCCATGGCGGTATCACACCACTACGGGTTTGATTAATGTCTAAAGTACGTCTGCCATTTTCATCCAAAACAACGTCCTTTTCAAAATCTCTGTGATAAATACCCGTTACACCGAACTTGCCAAGGTGGGTAGTGTATTTGAACAGCATAGTAGGATTTGCACCCCACCATAACTGAGGCCCGATTGCCGCTTTCAACCCCTTTAGGGCACCTTTACCATCAACCTCCATTCCTAAGATCTCGCCATTATAGATGTCGAGATTTGGACCATAATTGGCCTCTGGATAGAAACCGAAAAAATCTCCTTCATAACCCCAATGATAATGACCTGTCCTATAAAAACCCCTTAAGTCAAATTCCTTTTCATTCCATTCAAATTCCGCTTGATACACCCGTATTCTGTTTACATCTTGTACGAGCACATTTCCTTGATCGGTATTTACCTCTAAAGGACGGGAATTGTTTTCATAAAAAATTTCATTGATGGGATTTTGGGCGACGTTCCCAACAACATTGACGTTTACTTCTGCCCTCATATTTGGCGCCGGTTTTCCTTCCACACCTATAAAGTAAGATTCCATACGGTCAAAACCCAATTGATTAGGAAAGGTATTGGGGTCATCTGGATTCGCATTATCTGGTGTGGTAAGAAGGTTGCCTCCTGTACTAAAGGTTGAAAATTTTGCCTGAAGGTTACTGATACGAAGTAAATCACTCTTCTCCGAAGTTAACGCGGCCTTATCGCCACGTGCCTTTAACACCGCATCCGTTATGCTAATATTGGCAAAATAGTTTCTAACGAAGTTAGCATCGACACGTTCTTCATAAGGATTCAGCTGGTGTGCCTGCTTAAGGGCATAATAGGCCGCTCTAGGATATAATTCGTACAAACCTCTGGGGTCGGTTTGCCCTTTTGCACAAATACCAAACCATTCCTCATTCATATTGTTGGCCCCTTCGAAAGCTAAATCCCTAGCATACCCCCCATTGGACCATGATGCATTATTATCTTGAACATCAGCGTTTTTCCGATCATCAAAACCAAATTTCCACCAACCGTCACTAAACTGAAATGTAAATCCACCTAAAGAGTTGCCAGCTTTACCCAGGCCTGCTGCATTTTCATAGATTTCTTTCCAGTTTTCAACCATATAATATGCTTGTGAGTATTGATCTTCCTTATTATCAATAGCGTTGAAGGCATCGGCCCCAAACTCTGTAAACATTATAGGCTTATTCAGCTTATCCTTTACCACTTGAAACATATCACCGAATGAGGCCCCACGGTATGTATTTGTTCCATAGATATCCACGTCTTTACATTCTTCTGCAATAATGTCTATAAAGAGCACATCCCCGTTACATATGGCAACCGGGTGGGAAGGGTCAGCCGCCTTCATCAATTTTGCAGCTTCGTTCATAAGTCTATACATGGGGCGTCCACGTTTTTCACCTATGAAATTCTTTTCTTCTTCATCATCGGGGAAATCTTCGGTTTCTGCACCCGCCCAAAATAATCCGTAATTATTTTCATTACCCAGGAGATACATGAGTAGTCCTGGCGTGTTCTTATAACCATTGACCAACTCTTCCATCTCGGCCATTAGAAAAGCTGCCGTTTTTTCATCATCATAAATGGTTACCGGTGTCCAAACCCCATCCAAGGTTAATCCGTAACGCCCAAAGGAATGATTAAGCATGGTATAAATACCATAGTTTTCGTAGATATATTTAATCCACTTTGCTGGAACACCAGTGTACTGGCGTATTACATTTACGCCCATGTTTTTTAAAAGTGACATCTCGGTATCAAGACCGGCCTTAATCACATCGTCTGACTTTGTCCAAAAATTGGCATTTACGGTATTTGTTCCTATGGGTATATAATCCCAATTCATACCGTTAATCATAAAATCTTCTCCGTTTACAACCAATTTCATTCCCTCTTCATTACTTACAACGGAAACATTGGCCGACTGCCCGGATAAACTTACTGCCAAGAGCAGAAATAGTGGCTTTAGTAGTTTTCTAAGAATTGTGTCCATATTCATTTTTTTCTATCTCTAAATTTCCGAATATATATTATGAATACAATAAAATATACCACTACAAAAAACCTACATCGTAAGAAAAGGTTGCTTTTTTTGTTAAAATGATATTCGAAAACGCTTTAGCAGTAAGCCGTATTAACGATTAGATGGAATGTTAAAAAAGTTTTTGACAAACTCTTTATGGTCAACAAACTTAACTTGTAGAGGTAATGTTAAGGTGTAAACAGGTGATGTTAAGGCTGAAAAAGACTTTGTTAAGTTCCCTATAATTCCAATATATAGTTGACCAAATTATCCTCGCGCTTTAAATCTAATTTCTTACGAAGACGATAACGCTTGATTTCGACACTTTTTAGCGTAATGTTCAACAACTGGGCAATTTCTTTTGAAGATAGATTCAATCTTAGGTATGCACATAATTTAAGGTCGTTAGGCGATAATTCAGGATGGAGGAACTTTATTTTTCGTAAAAACTCACTTTCCGAATTATTAAAGGCTTCTTTAAACATTTCCCAATCATCGTTTTGATCAAGGTTCTTATCAATTACTTTAATCACCTTATTGATTCCATCTCTATCTTCAATCTTTTTTAATTGATTCTTTATTTGGGTAAGTAGTTCGTTCTTTTTGATAATGCTCATGGTGGATGCAGCCAATTCCTTTCTCTTGCTTTTATTCTCTATCTCCAATTTTTCGTTTTTAATTTTTATGATTTCCTTTTCATTCTGAACTTCCCTGAGCTCCAAATCACGTTTGCTCTTATCTATCAATTTTTGACGTTGCTTTTTGTAATACTGTTTATATATGATATGCATAAAAAATGAGAACAATAGTACTCCCAGTATATAAAGGGCAATCATAACATTTGATATATACCACGGTTTGGCAATGGTAAAAGTATATTCGGCGGTATTGTTAGAAATATCATTCCCGATTTTTGCCCTGATTTGAAATACATATTCCCCAAAGGGCAAATTTTCGTAGGTCACCTGAGACCTTTCAGACCAATCGCTCCAGTCATCGTATATCCCATTTAACCGATATTGGTACTTGGTATATAAAGATTTATCGTAAACAGGGGCATAGAAAGAAAATTTAAAATGATTTTCGGTACTTTTAAAATTACCATTGATTTTTTTGTTGAGTAGCGTTTCTTTCGTTTTGTTAAAATTCACAAGAGCGCCCAAATAGACACTAAAATCTTTTGACTTTATTTCATTTATATCAAAAGTTATGTACCCTGAGGTTTTTCCCATTAAATAAGTGCCTACATCATTTAGCTTAATTATATTTTCATATCCTAGTATTCCATCCCGTATTTCCATGGAAAGGGGCACCTTTTCTATTTTCAATGTATTCGTCAAACCTGCTGGTTCTAAATAGCTTATGTCGGACTGGTTAAAAATCCATAGTTTACGGTCCTCTTCGTCCACCACAAGTTTACCCGATTCATATTCGTCCTCATTAAAGGCCATACTTAAAAACTTGTCCTTGACGAATCTTTCATCATTTTCACTGTATTTGAAAATTCCTTTTTTATAAGCATACAATAAGTTTTGGTGGTATGCCACAATCCCTGAATTTGCACCTTTTATCAAGGTATCTTTTGCAAGCTGTTGTACCTCCATGAGCGCATCATCCACCTCTAACTCAAAAACGCCATTATATTCGTGGTTCACGAAAATAGTATTGCCCAATGTTTCAAAATATCTGGATGAATTGTTAAAACCTTTGATTTTATTCTTTAATTGCCAGGAATCACCCGATTTATTCAAAACATAGAGCCCATCATAATTACCTTGAAGCAATAGGTTGGGCCTGTTAGTTAGTTTGGCCACCTTCCATGTTCCCGGGATATTTGCAATTTTGGTTGCTTGGTCATCTTTAATTTGAAAAGTGCCCGAATGATGTCCACAAATCAACTTTCCGTCAAGTTCCGTTAAGGACCAAACTTGTCCTTGTGTCCCATTTATAAACTCAAATCCATCACTTTCACCAAGTTCCCTGTAGAACAATCCTTGATTTGTTCCCAAGTAAAGATTACCCTTATAAACGGCAGATGCATAAACGCTTCCCAAGATTCCTTTGATATCGTTGAATACTCGATAAGGTGATTTAAGATTCACATAACCGACCCCGTAATCCAGACCCAACCATAATGTATTGGCCACATCTTCAAAAAGGGATAGTACCGTATTGTTGGCCAACCCCCCATCCTGATTAATTTGATTTATCAGTTCCCCATCTGCACTCAGGTATAATAGTCCTTTTGATATGGAACCTAACGCAAAACTTTTGTCATTTAGCTGTATACCATCGTACAGACTTAAATCTGCTAAAAATTTGTTCGGAAAGTTTTTGGCCTCAACCAAGGCCCCTTCATTGAGATGATAAAAACCATTATTTTTACTTAGAACCAGCAGCCCGGTATCCTTTCCGAAAATATTAATGACCTCATCGTTTTTTACAATAGCATCATCAAAAACCAAAAAATCCTTGCCCGATTCAATTTTAAATAGTCCCTCACCAGTTCTTTGAAAATAGATTTTGCCATTTAGTTTGAACATTTTGGTGATGGTACTTTCGGAATCTATCGTATTTAAAGAACCGTTATTTACATTTAAAATATATATCCGCTTTAGAGATTGAAATACGATGTAATCATCAATATTTATAATGTTCCAAAATTCCTCATCTTCAATAAGGTTAATCTTTAGTTTTTTAGATAAGGACGTATAGTTCAAAGTACCGAATTCATTCTGCTGCCAATAACCAAACTCCATAAAGCACCCCGTATAAATGCGGTCGTTCACCACTTTTACAGAACGCATGATCGATTCGTTTGGTGAAGGGTACAATTTCCAACTTGCTCCATTAAACTCTAATAATCCTTTGCTGTTTGCTACATAGATTATTTTTTCAGGAGATTGGGAAATAGCCCAGTTTTGGTTCTCGCCATTGTAATCCTTAGGGTAGAAATTTTGAATGGGCGGAAGTTCCTGGCAATTGGCCCTAAAAGTTATTAAAAGGAAGGTGATAAAAATACGTCTCAATTCAAATTGTTCTAGCTATTAAGAATTTAAGATAAAACCTTTTTCCGTCAAATACTAGTATTGGTGTTACGCAGGATCTTAAAATAAATCTAACAACCTAAATAGCTGATTCCCGATTTGAATTTTATGCTACTTTTTTTGGCGTCTTTTGTGACCTCCTGGCCTCTGACCTCTGACCTCCCCCTGATTCTCTAGTTATGACCGGTACCTAAATATGGGAGGAGGTCAATAGGTCATTGCCCAACCGGAGGCACGGGATAGTACGAAAGATGTATTGGCCTTAGCCGTAGTTTTAGGTTCATTTGCGTCTGGGTTGTCATTAGAAGTTTTTTCTTTTACCTCGGACTTTTCTGAATCGACCCACTTAATGGTATCCTTAGTATATTCAAAGTAATCGGTTTGCGTATAGCTCCATGTTTTAGATTCCCGCATATTCATGCCAATCACCTTGTAGGTAACCGATATGGTATTTTGAACATCGTTAGTAATTATATTGATTTCATCAAACGTGGTTTGCACGGTCGCCCCATCTGGCATCGTTCTACAAACAGCTAATTTCTTTAACGCCACGGTATCTTTTGAAAACCAATTCCTTAAAAAACCTAAATGGGTATCGGAACATTGATACCCCAAATCCAAAGCTGTCAATATTTTACATTTTAAGTTGCTTCGGTCTTTTTTAGCACCGCCATCCCAAGAACATTCATTACCAATAAAGGTTGCCACAAAACCTAATGCCGCCTTTTCTTCATCCGAAATGGAATTGACGAACGCTTCATTGATGAAGATTGAACTAACCCCCTGGTTTATTTCTTCGTCAAATTTTTCGCCTCTCCATAAAAATTTTACCTCATTTTTATCTGGTGAAATCCGATTTGCATCAACCGCCCATTCTTTGAAATCTAATGTTTCTCCATCTCCGGCTAAATAGATACTGTCCATCTTCCATTCGACTTGTAACAGATCACCATATTTAAAATTGTATTGGTCATTATTGTCCCAGTCCCAATTATAAATTAGAGACACATCTTTACCGTTCTTTTTCCCTTCTATCATCCTATAATCATAATCGTCATTATAGGTTGAAAATTCTATGGTATCCGTATAGATTGAACTTAAGGTAAGGACCTCATTTGGTCTCAAACTACTGCTGAACTTGGTTTTAATTTCGTTAATATATCCATCCTTGTTAATGTGAAATTTAATCGTATCTATTTGGACGGTATCACCATGAAATTCATCAATAACAGTAATAAACTGTTGTTCTATTTTAGCATGTTTCCTGGACCACCCTTCTGCAATTTCATCATAGGCAAGTACCACTGAATTCGTGGTCAATTTGCCTTCTTCATTATAATACTGTGATAGTGTATTCTCAACATCATAATTAATTAAAACAGATTCTAATTCGTGTTCGCCTTTGAATACATTTAAAACAATAGTGTAGTAGGCATCGGACAATTCTAGTTTATAGGAAGGCAGAAATTTATAAGAATGCCCTTCCTTACCTACATTTGGATAAATTTCTGCTAATTGTAATACTTTAATTTGTTCTGAATTAAATTCTTTGACCTCCGTGATATTGTTAAAGTTTGTAGAGTCAATTACGGGCGTACGTTTTAAAGTCAGATTTTGCCAGATATCTTGAAAGGTGCTAGGCGAACCGATTTCCTGTTGTACCTTCTCAACATTCTCAAGAGTCTTGGAATCTTCATTTTTATCTTTCGGCTTGGTATTGCATGCCATAAAAACTAAAATTACTAAGAGTATCAAAATACAACTATGTGTTTTCATATTTTTTATTTTAATTTAGGTCAAATGCAGATTCAGCATCTTCAAAGTATGTTTCCTCTTTTTTAATTATACATTGGTTGAATAAAGTGTCTGTTTTAATGACATCCCTAATTTGGTAATACTTAAGTATACCCATATAGTGCAAGCTATCACTATTACAATATGCTACTTTGAATTCGGCCATACGGAATTGATTGTAGTGAGACAATTCCTCACTACTAAATCCCTCAGAATCTTCTTTGTTTTCAATAAAATGAACAGTACCCGCATCCCCAAACGGAATCAAAAAAAAGGTTCCTGTATCGTATTCGTAGAAACTAATTCCGAATGGGGGTTCTTCCATTAGTTTTCTTGAAAATTCATTGGCTCCATTGTCATCATGAAACTTAGTCTTTACTTCTTCTAGCACTCTTATTTTAATTATCCGATGTATGGAATCCTTATCCTTGATAGCGTTTTTTACTAGGTATAGATTCGGATATACTTTAGACTGAATAAATTCCATTTTTGTAAAAAAAACGACCTTAATTACGCCGGTTAAAGCAACTACTAGGATTACAGTAAACGCCCACTTTATTCTTATTTTCTTTTTGAGAATCCATCTGGTTAATCTGAATAGGAAATACAAACCTAAAATCAGGATGATTAAAAGAAAAAGCAGTAGTACTAGAAGCATGCGTTATTTTTTTAATTTATTTAGGCAGTAACTATATCACTCCCATTTACTACCAACATCATCCAAATCCATGATCATTGATTCATATAGGTTTTCAATAAAAACAGTATTCTTAAAAAATCATTCTCCCCTAAATATTCTTAAACCTTTACCTTTTTACCTGTATCATAGGTAGTTCTTTTTACAGTATATTCCCGGTCAAAAAAATATATGATTTATCGCTATTATAGGTCAGCGAAGCCTTGTAGGATAAGTCATAGCCCATTACTTATATTTGTTTGTTTTTATGCTGACACCTTAACTTTATACGTATTCTAAAAGCCGTAGTACCATCTTCGCAATACCCAAATTAAATAACATATTTCTTATTTTGATTTGAACTGAAAACACACTCGTTTCTTGCCAACTGATTAAATCTACCTCATAGGTATTCTTTTGACTACTTATATAAATGATGAATTTGTGTCCAGAAAATTGTAAGTTATCTTCAAGTATAAGGGCTGTGTCTTCTTCTAAATCCGCATCAAAAAAAATACTCCTTTTTGAATTTTAAGTCTGGTTATCATTTTGTCATCTATAAGTTTCATTTAAAACTGTCTTCTATTATACTTTTAAAATTGTTGAAACAACCAATAACCAATTGCCCTTTTCTTTGATTACAGTTACGCCTTGGTTTTCTATGGTCCGTATTTGATTGCCAGGTCTTAGTTCACCGGTACATGGGTCTTCTGTTTCAAAATTATCTAGGTATGGGGTTGTCCTTAAAACACCCGAAACTACTTTTTGTTTAAAGACTGTATCTAGTGTATTTATTTGGGTAGTATGGTGGTAACTCAGTAGGTTCTCCGTTATTTCATTATGAGCGCCAACGGTAAGCTCAAAAAGCAAATTTATTTCTATACAGCCCACATACGGGTTATATACCGCAATGGTGGTTTTTTCCCCTTCTGTAATGGTAATTGGTTTACTAGGGCCGTTCCATATTTCAATGAAATCGGTACCGTTATTTGCAAAAAGAACAGTGGCAATGTCATGAATCGTTGGTCTTGATAAACAATATCCTTTATACCGTCATTACTAAAATCAACCAAATGAACATTTTTGACATCTATAGAAAATACATTAGCATCTCCATTTTTTAGATGAGAATTTTGAATTTTCAAAAGTTGAGAAAGCCCGTAGTGTCCTTTTTAAATTCAAAATCTTGTGGAAATTGTAGTAACCATAACTGCCTTTTTAAAGCATGGCTTAGCATCAATATCTATTGTTTGGACCATTGTACAATAAATCGCTAATGGCAAAAGCCAGTAGGATAGTGTTCTTTTGATTTTAATTTTAACCACGAATGTTGCTTAATTATTCACTATTTTCGGAAAAGCGGTATTCCTGTTCAACAATTCCTTTTTCATTTAGCTTTTCGTCTTTGAGCGTATCATTGCGCATCGTAAGCCTAACATTTTCTATAATGGTATGCTTTGTTCTTTGCAAGTCTTCTAAAACAATGGTTCAATGTTCGTCTTTTGCCCAATGCCACGTAAAGGCATCTATCATTTCTGAAGTACTTTCACCACAACCATTAACAGTTATTTCAATTATATTTACTTGTTCTTCTTCAAAATAGAGTTCCATATAAATTTGATGTCCAGCGCAAGTAGCATCACCTAAGACTTCTTCACTGATCAAGCCAATTTTGGCTTTAAATGTTTTACCAACCATGGAGGGTTGTGCTGCGAGAGATATCATCATACAGACACAAAATATAGCTAGTGCCGTTTTAATTTATTTATGTATAGGTTTCGCCATCAAATTTCAGGCTGGTTTTCTTAAGAGTAACATCTTTTTCGGACTCACAATCACCATTTTCTGGCACATAATCTACACTATACGTGATAGTACTTTTAACCATGATATCAAAAAACCCATTGCTCAGTTTATCAGAGATACTGAGCATCTTTTCTTCTTCAGTAAACTCTCCTGCACAGTTGGTGTCCCATTCACCACCGTATTTCGTAACCTCAAAATTATGGAGAACATTTTTTAAGGTATCCCCAGATTTTACAAATAAGGAGATGGTTTCGTTCCTGTAGGGGTTTGCACTAGATGATCCATTATAATTGACTCGAACCCCAAAGGCCCTTGTATCTTTTGCAACATTGTAAGGTGCCGTATCTATCGTTATTTCTGTGAGATGTATGGCATCCGATATCCAGCCATTGGTTTCGGAGCTTTCGTAATATTTATGGGTAATGGTACCTGTCTGATTATTGACTAGCACAATATGGCCGTTTAATTCATAATAGGATTCTTCTTCGATTTTTTCAGCATACTCTGGAATTACCATAATGGTTTCTTGCTTATTTGATGGATTAACTTTAGTAGTTATCAATTCCCTGTTTAGGTTGTCATTTTCCAGACCTAATTGCTGTATTACATTCTCCACTAGAACTTCTTCTGGACCGAGTTCTTCAATTTCTCCGGCTGAATTTATCCTATAAACTGAGGTTGCTTTGTATTCTTCCCCATCTTCTTTTGAAATGTGGTTTCTAATAATACTACTCTGAGTTATTTTAGATTGAGTTCTTGTTGTATTTTCATCTAATTCATCATAAGCCACTAGAATACTGGCTATGTAATCCCCATCCAACGTATAATTAATGAGTATGGATTCCATTTTAGTATCCTTTTTTATAACGGTGACCACTATGGAATAAAAGTCTTCTGAAAACCTGATTTTATAAGAAGCAATTGCCTTATAACTATGGATGTCTTTATTGAAATTATGATGTACGATACCATCTAGTTTTAAAGCTTTTACATCGACAGCATTGTAGTCAGCTTCATCAATAAAACTATCAAAATTGGTATCGACTAGTAATGGCAGATTTCTAGTTTTGGTAATCTCCACCTCTTTTTTAAATCTAGCTATTTCCCTTTTTATATCACTGAGCGATATCCCCGTGGCATCTCGTGCGGGCTGCACTCCAGGTTGTTGGGCTTTGCTATTTGTCGTGAAAACACATAGTAAAAGGGTACTAAGAATGGTTAAGAACTTCATTTTTTGTCTTCTTTTAGATGGTTTCTTTTTTTCCATAACTCACGTACTTTATATTTTTCATTGATGGGTGTAATTTTTCACTAAATAACATCTATAACTTTTTCTAAAACATAATGCGTAATGCCTATGATAATAGCAATTGAGACAAGAACTATTAACCGTATCAGGGTTGGTTTTTTAATGCTCTTTAGTCTCTTTTTCAAATAGATAACATCAACAATAACAAATGCTACAGCTATAATTGCACCAACATACACCCCTACATGAACCAAAGCATAATCATAGAATAGATTGCCTATCACTTGTAAAAAATTGCTGCCCGTTTCTCTAGGTCCTAAAACAATATACATATGACAAATACCCAATAGCAACGCAATTGCTATCCATAGTAGGTAGGATATCAGTAGTTTTAAGGTTTTCATTGATGCTTTATAAAAGCCATATCATAATAAACTAGGATTTTAGCTAATTTTAAAACCATTATATCTTTAAGATATTTTAATCCCTCCATGTAATTTTGAAATTCTGACCTATCAAAAATGGTTTCCAGATTATTGTTCCCCATGATTGACGCCAGCAAATGTTAGATAGATTGACTAAGCTATGTCTTCTTCTTTTTCAAGACATAATCCGTTGGAAAAATTACAGTATAAAAATAATAGCGAGTTGATTGCGTAATAGTAGAGTGATTTAAAAAATTTGCTCATTTTTATGATGGACTTAAATAGGATAACAATCGCTTTATTGCATTAAATATATTGTTGTTAACGATTTTAAGAATATTTAATCGGTAAGTTTTAAACAAAGAGCCACTCACCGTTTACAGCTGGACGCAGCTCTTTGTTTTTATAAATTCCTTAAAGTTAAGACTACACTAGAGGTTAATACAACCTTATGATTACCATTGCATTTGCGTTGTACTTAAACCTTGATAAAATACCTTTTGACTAGGAAATTGACCATTTAAATTTGAAGCATTAGACGAACCCCAATATGCACCAGTACCTGACGTAATATTAAATAAAAACATACTACCTCCAGGTTGATCAAACCCTAAATAACCATTTGCAGTAACAGGCGTATTATTGCCCTTTAACACAAAAAAGATATCTTGGGAAGAACCAGAATGTGATGGTAATGCGTTTCCTACATCCGAGAAACCATTGTTATTTGCTGTACTAGATTGCTTAATTTTAACACCTGTTTTATTGGTTGCAATATAAACTTTATATTTAAAAGCGATTATATAACCATTATTTGGTATTAATGCAGTGTTGGTGAAATTTGAAAATATATAGGCGCCAGTAGTTTGAGAAGAATATGTATTGCTATATTCTGCAACTGTTGTTCCTGCTCTTGTAATATTATTTAGATTATTAGCTAAATTATCATATTCTGCCTCTGTTACAATAATCCAATCTCCTGTACTTGCGGCATTGTAATTTGATAGAGAAGTTGATAAAAGCGCTGCAATATTATCTACATCATTAATAGTAATCGTAGCAGTTGCACTTACGGAATAAACACCGTTATCTACAGAAATAGTCGCGAACATACTCGGAGTTGTTTCAAAATCAAATAAGCTCGCATCTGCAACTGTTATTTCTCCTGTAGTTTGATCTATACTTAAAGCACCCGCGGTAGATTGAAAGGTTATCGCATAGCTTAGACTTCCTGAGCTACTTGCCTGAATAGTTCCAATAACTTGACCACTTGTAGGATTTTCATCTATATCCGCAGTTAAATTTTGAACCGTTATTTCATCTACATCATTAAGATTAACGGTAACCATTGTAGTTGTTGTATCTGTAGCGTCCTCAACTTGAATCGTTGCGGTCATCACAGGGTTTGTTTCAAAATCAAATACGTTAGGGTCCGCTACGGTAATTTCTCCAGTACTAGCATTTATAGCTAAAGCGGCGGCTGGTGTTTGAGTAATGATACTAAAATTTAATGTTCCACCACCAGATACTTGAATAGCCCCAACAACTTGTCCATCAGTTGGGTTTTCATCTAGAGCTACCATCAAATCTTGAGCACTCAACTCATTTACATTTGTAAGGTTAATGTTTACGGTAGCTGGGTTTTCAGCGTCATCTACCAAAACACTCGCAGTAATAACAGGATTTGTTTCAAAATCGAATACCGATGCATCCGCTACGGTCAATTCGCCTGTATTGGTATCTATACTCAATGCCCCTGCTGGGCTTTGGGATGCAATACTAAAATTTGAAGTTCCGCTTGTGCCCGTGGGCACGGTTCCAAGTACTTGCCCATTGGTTGGATTTTCATCTATTGCAACGGTCAAATCTTGAACACTGGCTTCATTAATGTTGGTTAGGTTAATAGTTACGGTGGCCGGGTTCACGGCATTTACAACCGTAACACTCGCGGTAATTACGGGGTTCGTTTCAAAATCGAATAAAGCGGCATTGGCAACCGTTAATTCTCCGGTGCCAGATGCTATATTTAAAGCTCCGGCCGGCGTTTGCGATGTTATGCTAAAACTTAAGGTCCCGCTGCCATCGGTTAGCACCGTTCCGACTGCAAATCCGTTGGAAGGATTTTCGTCAATAGTTACGGCTAAATCTTCTAGGTTTATTTCAGTAATTGTTGCGACAACTTCACCATCATCATTGTTACAGCTAAATGCTGTAAATAGTAAAGCCAGTATCAATAAATGGGATGATTTAAATAATTTGTTCATGGTTTTGAGGTTTTAAAGATGTTTGGTTTTTTATTATGCTATAAATTCATTTGGATTAACACTAATTTTGTTTCATCAGAATAGCGGAAATGCGCGCTTTACACTAGCATATACTCCCTAAGAAAGGTTTAAAATGCAGTAAGAATTTCGTACGTACCGATGTAGACCCCGCTGATGCTTACATTATTGTCATCTTCATAGAAATACGTACAATCGATCGTACCTGTTCCAGCAGCTAAATCAACTGTTATGCTATTTACAGTAAATAAATGCGTTAGATGGCTAATGCTTCCTTGAGCCTGACCCGTATGCGAATAGTTGATGGAGGTATCAACTTGACCAAAAGACACGCCGCCAACGCTAGCGATATCATTAAATGAGGTGATGGACGTATTTGTGAAATTATTACCCTCCATAATGATCGATGTGGAAGGATTTTGAACGGGCCAAACAAAAATGGGAAGTTGCGCTTGCGTTGCAGAAGTAGCAATCAAATTACATGTAATCTTTGTAAAATGAGTGGTCGCAGTCTCAAAAGCGATACCATTGGCTGCATCCTCTATTACGGCACCATCTGTAAAAACAAATGAGAATTCACGTTCATAACCACCTGCAGCATCATCTAATAAAATGTATGCTTTAGGAGTAACAAAAGCATCAGTACCAATAACGAACTCCGTATCCGTAGCTCCCGGAATGGCTACAATTGGCGTTTCATTTAAATCGTTAAGATTAATGGTTACCGTAGCAGGGCTCACAGCATCTTCAACGGTAACACTGGCAGTAATTACGGGGTTCGTTTCAAAATCGAATACCGAGACATCTGCTACGGTCAATTCGCCTGTATTGGTATCTATACTCATTGCCCCTGCTGGGCTTTGGGATGCAATACTGAAATTTGAAGTTCCGCTTGTGCCCGTGGGCACGGTTCCAAGTACTTGCCCATTGGTTGGGTTTTCATCAATTGCCACGGTCAAATCCTGAACACTGGCTTCATTAATGTTGGCTAGGTTAATAGTCACGGTGGCAGGGCTCGCGGCATTTACAACCGTAACACTCGCGGTAATTACGGGGTTCGTTTCAAAATCGAATAAAGCGGCATTGGCAACCGTTAATTCCCCGGTACCAGATGCTATACTTAAAGCTCCGACCGGCGTTTGCGATGTTATGCTAAAACTTAAGGTCCCGCTGCCATCGGTTAGCACCGTGCCAACTAACTGACCTTCGGTGGGGTTTTCATCAATGGTTACGGCTAAATCTTCTAGGTTTATTTCAGTACTTGTTGCGACAACTTCACCATCATCATTGTTACAGCTAAAAACTGTAAATAATAAAGCTAGCGACACTAAATGGGTTGATTTAAATAATTTTTTCATGGTATTGGGGTTAAATATTGTTAGAATTTTATAACAGTTCTAGTAATCCATTTTAACTAGATCTCCATTTAATTTGTAGTAAAAACGAAAGGTAGTTCCTCCATTTTCCGGTTTCAGGTTAATCATATATTCGGCTTTGGATATATCGCCGTTATCCGGAAAATTTAAACCCGCCATACTTAATGTTGGATTTTCAAGGTCTTTTTCATCTTTTAATTGTTGCATCGACTTTTCTACGATGCCACCGAGTTTGGTAAGATTAATCGTTTCCCCGAATTGAAACATAAAATCCTTCGCTTGACTTCCCTCAGGCACTTCAAGAGATATTTCCGAATTCTGGGTCCAAGTACTCTGTGAATTAATCCATTGGCCCATTTTAAGCGAAGTAGGGTCTTCCGTGACGGTTACCGTTATAATATTACCAATTGATTTATCGTAGGTTAGGGTGAAGTCGGTGTAATAGGCATTCTCGCCAAATTCACTATTTAATTCTTCTTCTATGGCCCTGAAGCCCTCAGCATCCGCAGATTGTTTACTGGCGCCACCACCACAAGATGTCATCACTGCTAAACATGCCATTAGTACTATTGATTTTATTGTTTTCATCTTTTTGTCGTTTAATTTATTCCTCCTCAGTATTTCCAAAAAACCAGTATAAGGCACCTCCACCAAGGATTAGTAGGATTCTAATTATCCAACCCATTGTGTTGCCCCAAAAGTCTACCCAGGCAAGAAGTCTGATATTGTAGTTAAAAATTGACAGCAGGATAGACATGATACCCATTGCTCCCAATACCAAACCACCTTTACCTAATTTTGATTTTATCTGTTCCATTATTTAATTGTTTAAAGATTTGAAGATTCCAAATCTAAATAGGATAATAACTATAGGAAATAGCAAACCCATTTGCGCAAATTACTAAGGCACAAATGAGGGTTTCGAATGTATATTCGATTTTAAGGAAGGATGTAATTGACTGCTTTTCAGTTTTTAAGAACGGTTATACGCTCTTAGCCAAGTGGGAATATTATTTTTTATTCCAAGTAAAAAGACGGGTTATGAAGTCCTCTTTCTTCCGCGTTGAAACGGGTATTTTTTTACCATTTTTCAAATAAATCGTACCTGATTTTTCATACTTATCCACGTACTTTAAATTCACCATAAAAGATTGATGTGGTCTCGTAAAAGACTGTTTCATGAGCTGCTCTTCAAACTCTTTTAAGGGCTTGGATGCCAAATATTTTTTTCCATTATCAAGGTGAAACGTAGTGTAACCCTTATCGGATTCGCAAAATACCAATTCTTTTAAATCTATAATTTGAAACGTATCTTGAAGTGACAAAATCAATATATCATCTTGATTTTCATACATTTGTCTTGCAGTCTTGATTTGTTGTTTCTGCTCTAATAAGGGTAGATTTGTTACTTTTTCTAAGGCAGCTTTAAGCTCATCAATATCTACAGGTTTTAAGAGGTAGTCAACCGCACCTATTTTCAATGCCCTAAGCGCATACTCTTCATATGCAGTAATGAAAATAACTTTAAAATCTTGATTTTCTGTTTGTTCTAAAAAATCAAAGCCAGTACCATCGCTTAGGTTAATGTCCAAAAAAACTAAATCCGGCTTACACGATTTGGTAACGATAACCGCTTCTTTAACAGATTCGCATTCCCCGATTACTTCTATTTCGGTATCCACAAGTTCTAAAAAGCTCAATAAGCCTTTTCGTATATATGCTTTATCCTCTACAATAAGTGCCTTCATGAGTTTATATTTATTTTATAAGGAATGACCAGGGTTACCAATGTGCCTTGTTCATGGTAC
Organism: uncultured Flavobacteriaceae bacterium; assembly: GCA_963697395.1. Classification (GTDB taxonomy): domain Bacteria; phylum Bacteroidota; class Bacteroidia; order Flavobacteriales; family Flavobacteriaceae; genus Maribacter. The sequence continues at coordinate 36,898 of CAVONX010000021.1, read as the reverse complement.
TTTTTTCTGTCTTCAATGGAAAAGTCACCCGGCACTCCAAAGTCCCGTGCCAATAGCTGTAACCGCTCATTGGTAATGGTGGTCGCCAATGATTTTTTACTCGTATTGGTTTTTTCAGCTATCGCATCAATACCCCTACCATTATCAGCTATGGTACAGATTAGTTTTTCGTTTATGAATTTTAAGTGTACAACTATTTCACGATGGTCCTTTTCAACCGAAAATGCATGCTCAATCGCATTTTCTATAAATGGTTGAATAAGCATGGGAGGTATTTGAAACGAATTGATGTCTATGTTTTCATCTACCATTAGACTGTAATCATAAGGTGGATCCGTATCCAAATTTTGTAAGAGCATATAATTATCTATGGCATCCAACTCTTGAATAAGAGGAACAATTTTATCCCGTGAGTTTTCTAGAACGATACGCAGTAGTTTTGAAAATTTAGATAAGTAGGATATTGATTTGTCCTGCTCTTTATTTAAAATCATACCCTGCAGCACGGAAAGCGAATTAAATATAAAATGCGGGGTCATTTGGGACCGTAATAGCTTTTGTTCGATAAGGATATTCTGATTCTTCTCTTTTATATTCCGCCATTTTAGAAAGAAGATGATGCCCCCGAGAATCAGTGCCGTTAAAAGAAGAGCGATTATGGTCAAAAAGATATTTCGCTGAGACTTTTGTAAACTAGTATTTACGATGCTTACTTCCTTTGTTAATTTTAATTCTCTAATACTTGCAGAGTCCAAAGCCTGCATATACCTATATTCATATTCTAATTGGGCAATTTTTTCGATGTTCTCTTTATTGAAAAGACTGTCGTTCAATATTTTAAATTGCTGATGAGTAACAAAAGCTTCTTTATAATTTCCCGTGTTTTCATAAATTTTAGAAAGTAAGTCTTGAGCATCTCTTCTTTGTTCTAAAAGTTTAAGTTCTGTAGAAATTTCGTTCGCTTTTAACGCATTTATTAAAGCTTTTTTATAGTTTTTCTCGTCTAAATAAGATTCAGCAATTCCTAAAAAACTAGTGGATAAGACATGCTTAGAGTCTATTTTTTGACTAAGATCTTTCGCTTTTATAAAATTTTCACGAGCAATCAATGGTTTATGAAGTAATAAAAATATATCTCCGATATTGTTGAAACATATAGCAGTCTGTTTTATATTGTTAATCTCCTGACTTGTTTCTAGAGAAATACGATAATATCCTAGCGCCTTTTCATACTCCTTTTTATGCATGTATATATTACCAATACTAACATTATTTATGGCTAGATAACGTTTGTTTTCTTTTTGCGAAAAGTTTAAAGATCGTTCATGGTATTCCAAAGCCTTATCATACTTACCCATGGAAATATATATATCCCCTAAATTATTAAGTAAAAGCGATATACTTAAACTATCGCTATTTTTTTCATTATAATCCAAGCTCTTATTTAAATTGTCTATGGCCAATGGGTAGTTGCCTAGTACTTTATAAACAATACCCAAATTACTTTGCACAAAAGAAATACCATCTTCATCGTTAATCACTTTACTCTGCTCTAATGCCTTTTTATAGTTTGAAATAGATTCTTCATATCTTCCTAATTCAGAAAATACATTTCCAACATTTATTAAACTAGTAATTAGCTCTTTTTTGTTTCCTAAATCTTGATAAATTTTAGTGGCTTTTTCATAAGATTTTAAGGCCGCTTCATATTGGGAAAGATCATAATGAGTTATCCCAAATGCCGTGTAGATGGATGCTATTCCACTTTTGTCTTGTATAGATTCAGAATGCTTTAGTGACTGTTCAAAATAGTTTAAGCTTGTTGCATAATTAGATTTAATATTTTCCAGTATACCTTTTAAGTATAATACACTTGCTTTCCCTTTTGTGTAATTTAGATTATTGCTTAAATCCTCAGCTTTCCCTAAATATGAATTGGTTAATTCCAAATCTCTTTGAAAATTTGAAAATGCCAGTCTATATAATAGATTTACTCTTATAGTATCTTGCTCTTTATGATTCTCCAATGCTATTTTAAGGCTATCAATCTCAGTATTTTGAGAAAAAATAGGTGCCGAAAAAGTAAAACCCCAAAAGAAGAAAAACGTATAGATACGAGTCATTTTCATGAAAATATGATTTCTATTATTTTATGCCTACAGGCATTATTACGCCCTGTTGGCATGTACGTTTATTCCACAATAAGTGTTATTATTATGCATGGCTTATTTTATACGGAATGGTTAAAGTAACGATAGTACCTCGATCATTATATTTTTTTCTGTCTTCAATTATAATAGCGCCAATTACCTTAAACTCTTTAGCTAACATTAGTAACCGCTCACTAGTGATCGTGGTAGCCAATGACTTCTTGTTCGTGGTTACTTTTTGAGATATGGCATCAATACCAATACCATTATCCGTTATGGTACAGATTAATTTTTCGTCAATAAACTTTAAATGAATCACCATTTCACGGATATCGTTAGCATCTGGAAAAGCATGTTCTATTGCATTTTCTATGAAAGGTTGAATAAGCATCGGCGGAATTTGAAACGAGTTGATGTCTATATTTTCATCTACGACAAGACTATAATAATAGGGCGGATCGGTATCTAAATTTTGCAAGACCATATAATTATCTATGGCATCCAACTCTTGAATAAGCGGAACAACTTTATCTCTAGAATTTTCCAGTACGATGCGCAGCAGTTTTGAGAATTTTGATAGATAGGTAATGGACTTATCCTCTTCCTTATTCAAGATCATGCCCTGCAAAACCGAAAGCGAATTAAATATAAAATGCGGTGTCATCTGTGAACGTAAGAGCTTTTGTTCGATAAGAATATTCTGATTCTTCTCTTTTACGTTCCTCCATTTTAATAAAAAGATAATCCCTCCTAAAATTATTGTAATAGATAAAAAAGCGATAATAGTCAAAAATATATTTTTCTGCGACTTCTCTAAATTGGTATTGATACTGCTTACCTCTTTGGTAAGTTTTAACTCCCGAATACTTGCAGAGTCAATCGCTTGCTGGTATTTGTATTCGTATTCTAATTGTGTTATTTTTTCAATATTTTCTTTATTGAAAAGACTATCGTTCAATATTTTAAATTGTTGATGACTTAAAAGAGCTTTTTTATAATCACCAAGTTTTTCGTAAATAATAACCAGAATTTCTTGGACCTCACTTTGATAATTTATAAGATCAAGTTTATCTGAAATTTCTTTACTCTTCAGTGCGCTTGTCAAGGCCTTTACGTATTCCTTTTGGCGTATATGTACTTTTGCCAAACCTAAATAAGAATTACACAATCCTCGTTGATTGTTTACCTCTAGATTGATTTTTCGCGCATTTTCAAAAGAATTATAAGCACCAATATGATCATCAACCAGTAAATCGACATCTGCAATATTATTTAAACAGGTAGCTATGTACATTAAGTTATTTATTTCTTCACTTATTTTTAATGCCTCCTTTAGATAGTATTGAGCTAGCGTATAGTTTTTTTTACGCTTATACACCAAGCCCAAATTATTTAGTATTTCCGCAGTGTTTTTTTTGTTAATTTGATTCCTTTGAAGATCTAATGCCTTTTTATAACTAACTATTGCCTTGTCATAGTTCTGTAAATTTTTATATATAATGCCTACATTATTAAGTGATTTTGCTAATTCTAAGGTATCTCCAAATTTTTCGTCGATGGCCAAACTCTCGTTATAATATTCTAGAGCAAGCGGATAATTTCCTTGATCACTGTGAATAGTACCTATATTGTTAAGACTGCTAGACATTCTTTTTTCATCACCTATTTCCTTACTGATTTTAAGCGCTTTATTGTGGTAATTAAGAGCTTCGGTGTAATTACCCAGATTAGCATAGGCTTTACCTATATTGTTTGAACTAACGGAAATACCTTTTCTATTATTAATCTCTTCATTAACACTAATTGATTTTTTGTAGTTTTCTATTGCAAGCATTTGTTCACCTTTATCATAAAAGAGCGAACCTATGGCATTAAAGCATTCAGAAATTCCAGGCTTATAATTTATTCTATGATACAATTGTTGAGCTTCTTGCATAAACCCAAATGCAACGTCAAAACTTGATTTAGCAGCTTGAATTTTTCCTTTTATTAATAAAATTCTAGCTTTTCCTTTCTTAAAATCTATAGCATTTGCAATTGTTTCCGACTCTTCAATTAATGCGGTTGTTTTATCTAAATTTTTAACATGGTACATATAAGCGAGCTCATTTAACAAATTAACTCTAGTACTATCTCTTTGAGGGTGAACTGACAATTCATTTTTTAGGCTATCCAATACTGTATTTTGCGATTGTACCCCTATCGAAAAAAACAGTAGACACAATAAGTAAAGGATATTTTTAATTCTAGCATTCATAAAGATAAATTACCTTTTAAAATATCGTAAACTTCCAAAACCAAAATTATTTGGGATATCTAGTTTCTACCGTTTTACAGCAAGTTTATCAATAAAAATGGAATTCAACAGTATTCAGTTAAAATTCAAAGGGATATACACTAGTATTATTGGCGAAATATTGGGTAAAACAGCTATTTACAATGCAAATAATCGGTAGTCTAATGCACATATTTATTCATAGGGGTCGAATATATATTCATTCAAATTTTACACTTATTTGACCCTTTATCGGTAGGTATAAAATTCTTTTAAGCAACTATGGAAAAAATAAATAAGTTAGGGTAAGTGGCATTTATCTCACTTTTTATTGCAGGTACAAACAAAGAGCTTGAAAATAATTAAGTAGCAATAACCCCGAGCCGCCAGAAGAAGAACAAATACCGTCTGCTCAACCAGTATTGGCAAACTATTTAACCGTTATTGTGGATACTAATTACAATACCAACACCATTCCATCAGAAGATTGGATTTTGGTGCACAAAGAAAATGGTGAACTTTTTAAATATGCACCATTACCGTAAACAACCTAACTGATTAGAATTCGTATGCATTGACAAATACACAAAATTATTCCCTGTCTGAATTATGTCTATAACAATCGTCGACCCCGGATTCGACCCAAGTGCAATCGCTATCAACAATTTTACTTATAAAGAAACTACCAATCATATAATGACCGTAATCGATGCCAAGTGGGCACCCACCTGCGCTTTACTGAATGGCCTAATGGACGGTGCTTGCATTACACTAGATGGCAGAACCAATTAAGTGCCTCTGCCCAAGTAACCGTTGTCCCTATTGACCACTTCTTTTTAAACTGTACGGTTTAAAGGGAGAAGGTCACTTTACGCATGTTCGACTAAGTGATACCGTGATAAATTATCCATAGTTGAATAAGACTGGTCTTATGTAAACCTCCTTTGGTCTACACTAATCTTACATTCAACTATACTTATCTAATTTTTCATGCGTTTAAATAGTACTTTGTCATTCACTTAGTTACTTAAAAATGAATATTTTATTTGTCGAAGATGATAAGATTGAAACGATGAAACTACAGCGAACGGTTTCTAAACTTCAATTGAAGCATCAGATTACAGTAGCCAAAAATGGTGAAGAAGCGCTATCTATTTTAAAATCGGGGGATAAATTGCCGGATATTCTACTGCTGGACCTTAACATGCCACGCATGAACGGAATCGAGTTTCTGAATATCCTTAAAGCAGACGAACACTATAAATATTTGCCCACAATAATCTTAACAACATCTCAAAATAGGGCGGACTTATTGGAATGTTATAAGACAGGGATAGCGGGTTACGTGCTAAAGCCTTTAAAATACGAGGATTACGAAGAAAAGCTTAGAAAAGTATTTGCCTATTGGGAAGTCAATGAGCTTGTAAAAGCATAATACCCTTTTTTGACTTTCACAACATTTTCTTTCAATAAAATATCTTTTTTCCTACATTTAAAAGTAAATATTAAAAATGACAGGAATCATATTTACCGAGTTTTTGGAAATGGTAGAGGAAAAGTTTGGCCTCGAAGTTGTTGACGACATAATAGAAGATTGCAATCTGTCCTCTGAAGGAATCTATACCTCAGTAGGTACCTATGATTTTAATGAAATGGTGTCTTTGATTACCAGCCTAAGCAAAACCGTACAAATCGATGCGAATACGCTGATTTACACTTTTGGCCACTTTCTATTCAGTAGCTTGGCCAAAGCGCATCCTGAAGTAATAAAAAACTATACGAATCCATTGGGGCTTTTGTATTCTATTGAAGATCATATTCACGTTCATGTGCAAAAGTTATATCCCGATGCCGAGCTCCCAACTTTTAAAATCCTTGAAAAAACCGATACTTCATTATCCATGGTGTACGCCTCCTCAAGAGGATTATACCGATTGGCACACGGGCTCATAGAGAAATGCTTTGAGCACTTTAATAGTTCGGCCCAAGTTACTTACGAACTACTAAGGAACGATGGCACTGAAGTAAAATTCGATATTGTTCAGAATGGATAGTAAAGAGGTCATACTTCTTAAAAAAGCACTGGAACGACAGAAAAAAGCACGTATCCAAGCTGAGAAAATTCTTGAGTCAAAATCCAAGGAACTCTATGATATTACCAACCATTTAAAGAATGCGAATAGCAAGCTCGAAGGTCTATTAAGCGAAAAATCATCGGAACTTGATGGAGTTTTCATCAATATCATCGACCCATACGTGGTTATGGACCTACAGTTCAACGTTATCAACATGAACGGGTCAGCCAAGGAATTCTTAAAGTATGACCATTCAAAAGAATGCGTGAACCTAGCCCAGTTAGTTCATAAAGACTATCTCAGGTATACTAAAGAATCTATGGAATTGCTCTTGGAAGTAGGAATTCTCAAAAACTACCGCGCAATAATAAGTACCAAGGACAAACAAGAAAAATGGGTTCAGATCAATTGTAGCCTTATTTATGATACCTATAGAAAGCCGATTGCGGCCCAAGGCATTATAAGGGATATTACCCAGGAAATGGAAATAAAACAATTGCTCGCAGAACAGAAAAAGCAATTGGATATTATTGTTGAGAATTCCCCGCTCGGTATTGTTCTTACCGTCAAAGGCAAGATCATAAAAGCCAATAGTACCTTCTCCAACTTATTGGGCTATTCGGAACAAGAACTAAAAACATTTAAAGTCAAAAACATTTCGGCTCCTGAAGATGTTGCCATTAGCAATGAACTAATGGAGGATATGAACAACGGAAAGTTGGACAAATTCACACTAGTAAAGAAATATTTTAGGAAAGATGGATCTTATGTTCTGGCAAAGACCTTGGTAAGTGCCGTAAAGAATGCCAATGGCACAATAGAATATCAGGTAGCCTTAATCGAAGATATAACCAAAGAGCGGGAGGCGGAAGAACGATTGAATGCAGAACGTAGGAAATACAGCAGTATCATTGCGAACATGAACCTGGGGTTGATTGAGGTCGATAATGACGATACCATACAATTGATAAATCAAAGCTTCTCAACTATGAGTGGTTTTCCTGAGAAAGAACTCCTAGGACGTATGGCCCGGGAAGTGCTGAACGTGAAGGATTCACGCATCATCGAGGAGAAAGGCAAAAAACGGCTGGAGGGTGAATCGGATTCCTATGAGATCGAAGTCTTGCATAAAAATGGGGACCTTCGGCATTGGTTAATTAGCGGGGCCCCGAGATATGACGAGTCGGGATCTGTAGTCGGCTCCATCGGTATCCATTTGGATATTACCGAACAAAAGCATCTAGAGCTACAGAAAGAAAAGTTGTTGCGCGATCTGGAATCAAGTAATCAGGGACTACAAGAATATGCACATATTGTTTCCCATGATCTTAAATCGCCCTTGCGCAGTATTAGTGCATTGGCCACTTGGTTAAGTGAAGACTATAAGCAAGTTTTAGATGACAATGGTATCAATAACCTAGAAATGATGCAGGAGAAAATTGAAAGCATGGACAAACTTATTGATGGCATCCTGAAATACTCCAGTATCAATAGTGATACACTAGAAACCGAAACGGTAGATTTAAACAAGGTCATACAGGAGATACGGGAAATCATTTTTATCCCAGAACATGTGAGCGTAGTCATTATGAATACGCTTCCTACCCTATCGGCTGACCGGACCAAAATGCATCAACTTTTTCAAAACCTAATCGGCAATGCGGTGATGCACATATCCAAAACCGAAGGCCTAGTAATGATATCATCCAAAGAGACAGACACCCATTGGCAATTCAGTATTGCAGATAACGGCGTGGGCATTCCAAAAGAATACCATGAAAAGATTTTTAAAATCTTTCAGTCTATGGGTAACGATCAGCGCTCTACAGGCATCGGCCTTTCTATTGTAAAGAAAATCGTGGATCTTTATGAAGGTACCATTTGGCTAGATTCTATAAAGGGCGAGGGTGCCACTTTCCATTTTACATTAAAGAAATCGTTATGACGGAAAAACCCAATATCGACTATATCAAAAAATTGGCAGGCAATGATTCGGTTTTTGAGCAACAATTCATCACCATTATAAAGAAAGAATTTCCGGAGGAATTGTCTATTTATTTGAGCCACCTACAAAACGATATGTCTAGAGCCGCCTCGGAAGATGTGCATAAGCTGAAACATAAGATCAACATTCTAGGCCTTGAGAAATCATATGAAATTGCCGCACGCTACGAGGAAGAGTTGCGGGAGGGAAACTCCAAATTACACTTGGACTTTGCCGAAATCTTAAAAACCATGGAAGCCTATATTAAAACCCTCTAATTATGAACTGTATTATTATTGACGACGAAGGGGCAGCGCGGGCCATAGTTGCCCAACTCTGTACAAAAATTCCTGAGCTAGATGTTATCGAAGAATTCGACAACGCCATCGAAGCCATTAAATTCTTGAACCAACAAAATATTGATGTGGTCTTTTTGGACATACACATGCCCGGTTTTTCGGGGGTCGATTTTGTGCAGACCCTAAAGAACCCACCAAAGATTGTCTTGACCACCTCTGATACCAATTTTGCGATCGAAGCCTACGAGTATGAGTCCATTGTAGACTATTTGGTGAAACCGATTACTTTGGAACGTTTTGAAAAATCGATCCAAAAGATCAAGAGTATTTCGGCACGACGGCCTGAAATTTCAGGCAGCGAAGAAGGTGGTTCTGTGTTAGGTGAAGACCTTTATATCAACATCGACCGACGTCTGATCAAGCTAAAGCTGAGTGAAATCTCCCTCATCGAGGCCAAAGGCGACTATATCGACGTCAAGACCGAAAAGGAAACCTACCACGTTCATACCACATTAAAAAAAATAAAGGAGAAACTACCAGAAAAAACCTTCTTGCAGATTCACCGCTCTTTTATCATCAATTTCAGTAAGATCATTGATATCGAAGACAACAGCGTACTAATCGAAAAGAACGTGGTTCCCATAAGCCGATCTAACCGGCCAGAATTGATGCGCCGTTTAAATCTGGTCTAAAAAGTTTCCCTTTCGAATTAATGGACGAACTGTAACCAACGACCATCTACCAAAACGAGGTTCTTTCTGGTTTTTCCCATTTATGCATGCAGTGTTAACCGATGCCATATAATAATGGATTGCGATTGACTTTGCAAATTGAATTCCTAATATAGTCTCATAGCTACGGAGAAAAACTTCGCTTGATTTCTAATCATCCAAAAAAAACATACACTTATTCTCCCAACTTTCGATAAAACAAAGGCTTTTCCGTCAACATCAATTTTAGTTTCAGTCCCATTTCGGTAAACTTAAAACCCGCGGCGGTGGCCGACGCAATATTGCTATATTTGCCGTAAAGGTTGGCGCTTAGACGTTTGGTAAATTGGTGTTGTAGGCCTACTTCTGCCCTAAAAATAGCGGTCTGGGGGTCGTTTTCCACTTTTTGTATCCCCGTGGCGGCACTGGCCATATAGCTTGTTTTTTTAGAAAACGTACCGCGAATGTCGGTAAACACCTCGCCTGCATGGTACTGCTCTGGGCTAAAGTAAATGGTCGGTACCTGCTCCCCAAAGCTGATGTATTGGTAGTTTAGGCCAAACTTTAAAGCGGGTTTCTGCAAGACCGTATAATACAATGAGGTAAACAGGAGGTCGCGCGTATTATCGTCCGTCTGTTCCGTATGCATTACTTGCGTATACCAACCCAAGTTGAAATTGGTACCCAGATTATAGGTAAGTCCGTAGTGGTTCATCACGATCTCGCGTTCGATCAGGTCGGCATTAAAATTCTGCACTTCGCGCTGGTACCCCAATTCTAGGTTCTGCAATTTATAGGGTTTCAAGGCCAATTTGGTATTCAAAATGGGCTGGGTATAAGCGGTCTCCATAAAACGACTGTTGTTAAGGCCCACCACCGTAATCAGGCTTACGTTCGGTAACAGTTTATAGTCCAGTCCCGCCAATACCACATGCGATTCGGCCTGGTTCAAGGTCACCGTATTCTCAGTGGTACGGTACTGGTACGATAACGTAGTCTTGAATGTAGTCGAAAAAGGCACAAAAGCGTTGATAGTATTGGAAAAGGCCAAATTGTTGCCATTATCAAAGGTATAGGTAGCCTGTTCTTCAACTGTTGGCGTATGCAGACCGCTCAACTTTTCGATAAAGCCCATCGCATCTATTTGGTTCTTGAAAATACGTAAGGTCTGGAAGGCCGCTTGGTAGGCCGGTACCATGCGGTCTGAAGCAAAAAGGGCGTTGGCCATTCCAAGATTGCCATCAAAAGAGGTACTGTCCTGTGCCAAGATGGCATCATAACTGCGTAAGCTGGTCTTAAAATCGCCCGTATACATGCCCAAGGTGGCTTTGAGGGCCAATATCCAATTGCGGTCACCGTGTACGTTCTCTAGACTATCGATCTGTTGTTTGGCCGAGTTGAACTTTCGGTTCCAGATCAGGGCCTGTATATACCGGTCATAGGTGCGTTCGGTCAATTCAGTGTCGTTAAAAGCGTTTACCTTGTCCTTGGTAGCCGTGGCCATTTTTAGGGCCACCTTATCCTTCCCTGCAATATGCTCGGCAAGTGCAATACCATTTTGTGCGGTAATGGAATCTTTGGGCGTTGTGGCGTACCTCCAATACGCGGTTTTGGCACTATCGGTCGCTTTGGTAATGAGGTAGACGTTGGCCAAGTTCAAGAGGGCGTCCTTATCTTTGGGGAAATCGGTAAAAATGTCCTGTAACAGTGCTATTCCCTGATCGTAGTCTTGGGCGTTTACATAGTCATTGGCATAGCCCAGCTTCATATACTTTCTAGAAATTTTCGCATTTTCATTATCCGGCTGTAATGCTAGGGCCTTGTTCACCCATTCTAAAGCTGGCTTGTATTCCTTAAGGTTGCTCAACGCATTGGCGTAACCTAAAACGGCCCCGAACTGCTCCGGGTATTCGGCTACCAATTTTTCATACAAGGGTTTAGCGGTGGTATACTCCTGTGCCCATAAAAACGATTCATTATAATTGATGGCCACTTCAAAATCGTTTGGGTATTCCTCTAGTAACGAACTGAATACGATTTTTGCCTGCTGTGGGGCACCGTTCAATCCCACGGCCCTGCCGTAACAGATCTGAGCCGTCTTGTTTGCGGGGTCGATATTGAGGTAGGATTCGAAAAAAGTTTCTGCGGCCTCGAAATTTCCCTTTTCCAAATGTTCAAATCCCTCTTGTAGTGTTTCCTGTGCTTGCGCGTAAAGGGTAAAAAAGAATACTAAGGTTACCAGTTTTAAAGTTTTCATAGGTTAAGATTTTTAGGACTTCATGACTGTGATTTGGGTTGCCATCCATCCTTATTAATAGGTTGATGTAAAGGTATGATGGACTTCCCCGCCCCGGAAGTACGATACCTACCGTTCATCTACAGGAAACTGCCATCCACCTAAACCCGGCATTTCAAGATGTCGATCCGCCGGATATTTGCCTTATAAATCGAATAAAAACTTAACCTTCAATTTACGATTATGGCTTTACAGATTACAGAAACCCGTGGCATGTTCTCCGTATATGGAGATTTGAACAGCGGAAACGCGAACATCTTGAACCGACACATGAATAGATTCATTCATCCAAATCGGCAGGTCATCCTCAATCTGGAACGGCTTGAGAAAATAGATACTAGCGCCACCTATGCGTTGCAAGAGCTTTTTCTAAGTGCCATACGCTCGAATAGCTTGCTCTCCATTATCGGATTGGAAAACGAAAACATCCTTCCGATTATGGCAGAGACCAAAACCTCTTATATACTTAGCAATGACCGCGTTTAAACTTATTGCCAAAAGAATATCCCCCGAAAGGTTGTTTATGGGCAGTGCACTTCTGATTAACGGGGGCAACTACTTGTATAACCTTATTTTGGGTCGCATTTTAGGCCCTGAGGCCTTTGCCGATACCGCCCTTTTGATTACCTTATTGTTGGTACTTTCCTTTTTAGGAATGACCTTTCAATTGGTAACCGCAAAGTTTGCGGTACTGTTTTCGGATGATGAATACGAAAATTTCCAAAACACTATATATCGCTACGCTCTGGTATTCGGCGCATTGATTGGCTTAGGAACAATACTGCTTGCCGATGAACTTCAGGTCCTGTTCAACACCCAAAACGCTGCGATGTTCATCATCTTTGGTTTTGGCGTTCCGTTGTACTTTATGATGAGCGTGAACCGGGGAAGATTCCAAGGATTTCAAAGTTTCGGGAAATTAGCCGTAACATACCAGGCCGAAATGTGGAGCCGATTGCTGATTACTTTATTCCTTTTGGTCGTACTACCATTTGAACCTGCGGTTTTGGTTGCCCTGGGTATTGGGCTATCCTTTTTCTTTGGACTGATTCCCACCGATGTAAAAGCAATCAAGCTTTTTTCAAAATCAAGATTGACCAAACCACATTCCAAAATGGTCACTAAGTTTATCTTTTTGACGGCAGGCTATGAACTTACCCAGATCATTATCAACAACAGTGACATTCTATTGGTAAAACACTATTTTGACGCCTTGGATGCGGGATTGTACGCATCTTTGGCCTTGATAGGAAGGGTAGTCTATTTTGTAGCTTGGATATTCGTGATGTTACTTTTACCGACCGTGGTACAAAAACATAGGGACGGTGAGCCAACAATCCCCATTTTATTTAAATATGTAGGTTACATAGGGCTTTTGGCAATAGGTATTGTTGCCGCGTGTTACCTTTTCCCCGAAATGATCATCAACCTATTGTTCGGAGACGCCTATATGGATATTGCAAGTTTGCTGTGGCAGTATGCCCTAGCTACATCGCTTTTTGCGCTTTCCAATATTTTTGCGTACTATTTTTTATCGTTGGACCATTACATTCCCGTTATTCTATCCGGCATTTTAGGGCTATCCCAAATCGCATTGATCATACTGTTCCATTCTAGTCTGACTATGGTAGTTCAAATTCAAATTGTAGTGATGGTGGCGCTTTTGGTGGCACAGCTTATCTACTTTTACAGCAAATCGATGAAATAAAAACATCCTCAAAAATTTATGAAACCCAGAGGCTAAAAATTTCCGAGTTTTTTTATTTAAAGATTGGATAAAACCGCTTATCGAACAACATTTTCCATTCAACTACACGAAACGCCCAATCACCTTAAAACATCAATTTTCATGGCACTTAAGACGGATATTTGTATCATAATTAGTACAAATTCTTAACCTAAAATCAAAACTTATGAAACTTGCAATCGTTACCGCCTATCCCCCGAGCAAAGTTACTTTGACGGAATACGGATATCATTTGGTAAAACACTTTAGACTTCAAGAAGAGGTCTCTGAAATTGTTTTGATCACCGACAGAACAGAAGGTGTAAAAGACCTTGATTTTCAAGAAGAAGGATGTAAAATAACCGTCAAGGAATGTTGGAGCTTTAATAGCTATGGTAATGTCTTTAACGTGTATAGATCCATTGCCGAAACCAAGCCTGATGCCGTGCTCTTCAACATTCAATTTTTAAAGTTCGGGGATAAAAAAATACCTGCTGCCCTGGGTTTAATGCTTCCTTTGCTTTGCAAATTAAAAGGTATTCCCACGATTTCGTTGTTGCATAATATTTTGGAACAAGTAGACTTGGAAAATGCGGGAATTACCCAGAACAAACTCCTGCAGAAAGCCTATAATTTTATCGGAACCACTTTAACCCGTTTTGTTTTGGCTTCGGATGTATTGGCAGTGACCATCAGTAAGTATGTTACTATTCTTGAAAAGAAATACAAGGCCAGGAACATTGCCCTTGTACCCCACGGGTCTTTTGAAACGCCGCCAGAACCGGATTATCGCCTCCCTAGTGGACCAAAACAAGTGATGGCTTTCGGGAAATTCGGCACCTATAAGAAAGTGGAAATCTTGATCGAAGCAGTGGAACGCATACGTCAAAGAAACAAAAACCTGGACATTGAAATTGTCATCGCCGGTACTGACAGTCCTAATACTCCAGGTTATTTAGAAGGTATCAAAGAAACTTACAAGAACGTACCTCAAATGCGCTTTACAGGCTACGTTGCCGAGGAAGATGTGCCCGAAATCTTTGGTGAAAGTGCAGTAGTAGTTTTTCCGTACACCTCAACCACTGGAAGCTCGGGGGTATTACACCAAGCAGGAAGTTATGGAAAGGCGGTTGCATTGCCCAATTTGGGTGACCTAAGCGTATTGGTCAAGGAAGAAGGATATCTTGGGGAATTCTTTGCCCCGGAATGTGCGGAATCGCTGTCTGAGGCCATTGAGAACATCTTGGTGTTCAACTCGTACCGTATCCATTTAGGTATGACCAATTATAAGGCGGCCTGTTCATTACCAATGTCTGATATCACACAAATGTACGTGGACTATTTTAAAGCGATTCAATTTGCAAAGGCCACAGGTTTTTCACTTAATCTAACTAATAAACTGAACGAGGTAGAGCAGCAACCATAAGTTTTAGGTTAAGAGCAGAAAGCGAGACGGTTAACAAGACTGTCTCGCTTTCTATTTTTTAGCGGTATTTCTTAGCAGCTCGTATGATTTCTTTTCCTTGCCTTCATTATCAAAGCAACCAAAGTATTTTTGAGGCTGTCTGCGCCACGGCAATCGACCCACTACAGAAGTAGGGACCTCCTCAAAATCATAGAGGGTCCAAAACAGGTAGGGTACGGATTCTTGTTGTAATAAAGATTGCATTAAATTATAATAAGAAGCCTGTTTGTCTTCAGAGCCTCGAAAAACATTCCAAATTCCACCATAGGAAGAAATTCCATATTCCTGAAGTACAACAGCTTTTGATGGCTGTACGGAATCGCGAAGGACTTTATAGGCCATTAAAAAATCTTCAACATCTTTATAATAATGAAAAGAAACGAAATCGAGCTTGTCCGAAAGATTGGTAGCTGCTTCAGGACTCGACCAACCCACGGTAAAAGGATGGGTAGGATCCCATTTTTTTATTTGAACAGCCAACTCTTCCAACCAAGCCAGAACGTTTTCTTTACCCCGTGACTCAAAGTCCAAATCCGGTTCGTTCTTCAAATCCCAGGCGAGCAATGCGGGATGGTCTTTTAGAGCCAAAACGATAGATTGGGCATGATGGTAAGTCATGGTCCAATCCGCCACCTCATAATTCCCATAAAAATCGAATAAGGTTACCATAACTTTTAGGTCTTGCTCCAAAGCGATATCTAAAAGCGATCGTACTTTTTGCAGTTTGGCCCGATCTACTTCCGCTCCCCCAAAATTGGCATACGGAATAAAAATCCGTACCGTATTCAGGCCCATCTTGCGGATAATTCTAAAATCGGAAGTAATTATGCTGTCGTTGTATTTTATCCCGAAAGTATCCCAAGGAGTGTCCTTAGGATAATAATTGATGCCTTTGATTTCAGGAATAAGCGTCGCTTCCGTTTTCTCAGGAAGTACATTTTGCTTCTCAGTAGCTATAGCATCAGGGATTTTTACAAAGTGCCGTACCCGCCAAAAGCCGTCCTCCAAAAGCATAATGACCTGATAGGATTCCGTATCGGTATGGGATAGCATGGGTTTGCCCTCTAAAAAGCTTTTGCGATACAGCCTGACATTATGATCGGTAAAGGCAATTTGAGTGCCATCGGCACTATAGAATTTTAATTGTGGATGATGCTCAAGGCTTGTTTGCTCAAATGTGTTTCCGTTTGCTTTATTGAATTCAAGGATGTCGTAAATTTTTGCCCGGGCACTGTATGTAAAATAGTCCG
Organism: uncultured Flavobacteriaceae bacterium; assembly: GCA_963697395.1. Lineage (GTDB taxonomy): Bacteria > Bacteroidota > Bacteroidia > Flavobacteriales > Flavobacteriaceae > Maribacter. The sequence goes on along the minus strand of CAVONX010000021.1, from coordinate 20,668 downwards.
CTACGCCATACGGATTATTCGAGTAGAATGCAGTATTCTTTACCAACCAGCTGTTCAAATAATCCCTTTCAATTTTAGACAAGGTTTCTTTTTCCATGGAGCGGCCCACCACTTGGGCGGTATCCCATTTTACCGTTGGTGCGTAAGTAACTTCTTGTTCCAGATCTAGGTGAAGCCTTTCGGAGCGTTCTGCCCCGGTATTGAGATACGACCAAACCGAACTAATACCAAACAAAATCAGCGCGTTCACCCCCAAAAAGGAAACGATCAACGTAATCCGTAAAAGTGTTTTATTCCACTGCATTAGATCGTATGGTATGTTGGTATTCTTTCATTAATCCTGCCAATTTAAGTTTTAGGTAGTACTTTCCGTTCGGATAAAATTCGTTTTCCAATTCAAATTGCACTACTCCCAATCGAGAATAGCCCGTTTTAGTTGCTATTAAGTCATCATTTTCACTGTAAATATCCAACTCTATTTTAAGACCATCTGGAACTAGTTGTTGCATGAACCCTAATATGGGACCGACAGAAATCTGACGATTATTTTTTGAAAAATGTACTTCAAAATCGGTAACCGCCGGTTTAAAATTTGCCACTATGGTATTACTTTTCGCCTCACCGGTAACAAAGGCGCTAATCTGCCATTGATCTGCCTCGGTGGGATGCAACATGCGACCTGTGGCAACTCCCGCCAAAGTGTTTCCACTTGTTTGTAGCTTAATACTATTTTTAGTTTGCACGATAAAATTGACAAAAGTCCCGTCACCTATCGTATTTCCGAACTCATCTTGTATAACTGAAGTTCTAAAATCGATTACTTGGTTGCCATCTGCAAATTCATGTACGCGAACAAACTCGATAATAAAATCTGTGGCATTGGAAGGAGAAATCATACTGGTCAACTCTTTGCTTCGTGCTCCTGTAGTAGAGGCGCCCACTAACATACGGCCAGTTCTTTCGCCACTGTACAGCAATTGCCAGGCGAAACCATCACGAAGTATCGTTTGATGCAGTATTGTTTCGTTATCCATTTGTTGCATGATATTCACTTTTGTACTATCTGATATTGGATTATCAAAAATATCAGTAGGAATGGCGACCAACATCGAATAATCCTTTCCACCCGCGCGGATACTCCTTGGACCAAAGTAGGTTTCTATAGTATGGGCTTCACCTTTTGGCCTTAGATGAAAACTTCCTGAAACCATAAGCTTTAAGTTGGCCAAAAGTTTCCAATCGTACCGTCCCGATTGATAGGTATGCTTTTCCGGAATGACGAATTTAGCGATGTTATCGGTAATTTCGGGTTTAAAGAGCTTGGGACCGTAACTGTTTTCCAAAAGCAACATTGGTATTCCATCTCCCGTTAGGTTAAACTGTAATTCAAACTGATTTCCAACCTCTGAAACTTCGTTTATTGAAACCAATTTTGCGGTCAAAGAGGATGCTATTTCTTTAGAAGACCTTTGACATCCCAATAGTACCAAAAACAGTATTATGTAGTATATGTTCTTCATGTTATCTTGGATTGCCAATGTAACTGTTCAGCTCCAATTTAATGTACTCAAAATTTTTATGTGAATAGGTCTGATACTGGGCAAACCCATGATTTAAGTCCCTATTTGGGATTACTTTTTCTGCGATGTCAAGGTTCGGAAGTCCATTTACAAAACAATTTTTCAAACTACTATTAATAATCTCAAGTCCTTCTAACGGCGATATGTCATACATAAAAGTTTGTTTGCGTTGAATACGAATTCCTTCCTGTATAAATTTGTGATCTACCCAAAGTAGTTTTTTGTCCATATCGTAATAAGAAACCAAAAGCAAGGGAATAGTAACTTCTTGAATTCCACTATTGAATAGTTGGCCCGTAATCGTATTATCCTTCAAGTCCATTTGTTGTATTGCAACTTCCTTGTATAAGTCTGTATTTGCCACATTGGTTGCACACTGTAGGTTAAACTTCGTAGGCTGCACCTCTAACTCTACGGCCGTAAATTCATCGGGATTAAATGTAGGTGGTAGCGTATCCCGGTTTTGTGACCAAGCGATTCCTTCAAAATTGATTTTGAATGAGGTAGTTTCCATAGGCATCAGTTTGTGCTTCATATGATATTTGGCGTTGTAATTGGCCAACTCTTTATCCGCATCATTATAAAGTGTAGCTTTTAGCACAACATCGGCAGGTACATTATCTACATTTTGTACTTCCCCAATAACCGAATATTGTCCTTTGAACTTTACCAAACGTGCAGATAGTACTTCCAATACCGGTTGCTTAAGCACATCTTCATGATGTGTTTGCTGCGTGGTAATACGTCGCCTTCCATGATTGTAAAACAGCGTATTATTCGATGTGAAAAGCTGATCAGGAGGAATATCGGTATCCATAGGCAAAGGCGCTATAAACCAATCGCCGTTCCGTTTTACTAGGTCGTGATGGTAGGTCCTTTCGATACGTTCCAACGGAGTAACCCATTTGGTAGCAACGGTTGCTTGGGCGCTATCGTCCGTTTTATGGGATAGGTCGATTGAAATCGCATCGAGTTTGGCATACGAACTCAGAATGCCATCGGTTACGGATACTTCCAACATATATTGGGACAAGGGAACTTCCTTTTCAGTATCTAAATAGGAATGTGCCTTCTCAAATTCTTTAAAATCCAAGGCATCATAATACGCTTTAACAACATTTTCAGGCGACCGTTGGCTTGCATTGTGCAGGTAAAATTGATAAATACCAAAACCGAGACAAAACAACATCATAACCGCCCAAATATGACTGATACGAATCAGGCGCTTAGAAAACCCAGAGTAATCGACACCGTAATTCATATAATTGGGCAAAGGAATCTGTTTTGATTTTAACACCCGGTACCATACCCATTGAATGTTAATCAAAAAAGCCAATACAATCGTCAGGATAGGAACGATACCCCACATCAGTTTGAGCCATTTTGCCACGTCTTCCTTCGGTAAGATAGAGGAAAGCGGAGGTACGTTTAATTTCTCCCATACCATTATACCGTTTTCTAATTGTTGTAAGCGTTGCCATCCGCAGAAATAAAGTATGGGATCATAGAATTTATCATTGCTAAAGATATATTTGAGATGATACTTCTCGGGTACGGTCAAAAACTGTTGTAGCGAGCCAATACCCTCTACTCCTCTAAATTTTGAATTTTCCAAACGTTCTATGGCCCTTGTCGTCAATTCTGGCAGGCGACGTGCGGAATGATAATTACCATCCACCGTCATAGCATTCGTCTGTGCGGAAAGCCATGCCATTTGATCTCCGAATCCCAATGGCAAATAACGCCAATGGTCATGTTGGTCCTGGTTTAGGAAATTCACTATGGGCAACATCTTTATTTTCTGGGGCTGCGAAGGTCGGAAATATCCCAAGCTCATTGTAAAAATGACCATTAGCAAGATTCCAGTTGCCAATACGCCACCCAAAACTTTGTGGTAAATTGAACCCAAGCTCTTTTGTAACTGTTCCTTTAAATCGCCTTCTACCAAGCGATAGGTAAACTCCCCAAAAATAGGTAGCGCCATGATGGTCGCCCAAAGGGTAAAGCGATCCAAAGTCAAAATATTAAAAGCTGTTTCACCAAGGATCTTGATTGGAATAGACGTTGTACCACCTGTGCCCAAAATGGTTAGCATGACCATTGACAGCCCAAAGAACAAATAGCGTTTACTGAAAAAGCGAAAGAAAATATAGGGTATTAAAAAAAGTAATATTCCCCAAGGGATTAGAAAGAATACCAAACCTGAGGAAGTAACCTCCAAGAAATTATCGCGAGAGCCATGGGGAATGGATACCTGTGTAATTGGGTTTTTCTTAGAATTGATCCAATAGGGCAAAATGCAAACTATAATCAATATCAAGGAGGAAAATCCGAAACTCACGATTCTCCAAAATAAGTTCTTGAATGAAGCCAGGAAAACCTTGAAGGTCAGTTCCTTGTTCGAGCGGACCTTATCCCTTGAATCGTCCATTATGACCATGCCGATTAATGGAAAGATAAAAAATACCATACCAAAAATAGGGGTTACATGGTGGGATGTTACCATTACCGCTATCAGTGATAAGGAGGTCAACAAAAATCTTGGTTTGCCTGTCTTTATCCACAAATAAATTTCAGGAAGCGAATGCAGCAGAATAGAAAGCCCCACAATACTGGGTAGTTGTCCAAAAATATGTAGGGTTTCTATAAAGGTGGAAGAAAATACCGCCAACAGTGCTGTATAACCGGCCACTGTCTTATTTGCGGTCATTAAAAATGCAAATCGGTATGCGCCTGTAATAAATAGGACAATGGACAACAGACCAACTGAAAACAACCCAAACTTAAGTCCTCCAACATACGACAATAATGCGATGCATTGGTGTACCAGAGGTGGATAGCCTTGTACGGTAAAGCCAGTATACCAGCGATAATCCCATGGTTCAAACCAGCTGTTTGCATAGTGATCCGCAAAGAAAAGATGGATCAATGCGTCATAGGTGGATTCTAGTGTAAAAAACAGGCTAGATCCATGAAATGCAAGACCGATAAACAAAGCTAATACGAGTAATCTATTGGCGTTTTTCATGCAGTACCTTTGTAAGAAAATATAACAAAGTAAAGCTAACTATATTGTATTCATTGATCTGTATCGCTCATCGAAAACAAAAACCCATTCGCCTATAGAAAACTGCAATTGAACATTTGACACAAATTTTCGCCCTTAATCGTCAATACATTTACTTCATAAAGCAAGAAAAAACATTGATTTATTTGTAATAACCTAAATCTTAACCTATGAAAATTTTAGCAATTGATGACCAAAAACTTATTTTACTATCCGTAGCCAAAAAATTGACCGAACTTGGTTATACGGTCAACACCGCCAACAATGGCAAGGATGGTATAAAACTTTTCGACTCTTTTAAACCCAATCTGGTTTTGGTAGATATGAATATGTCAGGAACGTCAGGAATGGAGGTAATAAAGCATATTCGCTTTTTAAAGGATTCCAAGACTCCGGTTTTGGTCATGTCTGGAAACACGAATGAATCTGTAATCATGGACAGTTTTATGCTAGGCGTCAACGACTATATGAAAAAGCCAGTGAGCCTTGATGAAATGGCCGCAAGAATCAAGCGGATTATCGGCGCGCCAAAAACTAGAAATGAGTTTTTCCAAGAATCTGATACCAGAATGCTACAAAAGCATTGTGTAGGTGTGGTCATCCCATGCTATAATGAGGAAGAACGTTTGTCAAGTGAGGCCTTTAGGGATTTTGCGTATAAAAACTTGGGTTATCACCTATGTTTTGTCAATGATGGTAGTACCGATAAAACTTTGGAAGTGCTACATAAACTTCGAGAAGGCAACCCATCAAATATCAGCGTCTATGATTGCGAAAAGAACGGAGGCAAAGCCGAAGCGGTACGACAGGGGGTTTTACATTTATCTCAAGATGAACAGCTCGACTATATTGGATATTTGGATGCCGACCTGTCTACGGATTTCAGGGATTTTGATGATTTGGTACAGACCCTTGAAACTTCGGAATTTAAAATCGTAAGCGGATCCCGCATTAGCAGAATGGGAGCGGATATTACCAAAGAATCGGCGCGTAAGATTATTAGCATTACCATAAACTTAATAATCCAAAAAATTCTGGGAATGCCCTTTAAGGACACCCAGTGTGGAGCTAAAATCATGGATAAGGAAATCGCTTGCACCATGTTTAACAAAAAGTTCATAACGAAATGGTTATTCGATGTAGAGATTTTTATGAGAATGCGAACGCATTATGGCAAAAATGAAGCAAAAAAAATGATTTGTGAACAGCCTCTTAAACGATGGATACACGCTGATGGATCTAAGCTGTCCATGAAGGATTCAGTAAAAATTGTGGGGCAGTTAGCGCAAATTGCCGTAGTGTATAATAGATAGCTGTTCATTGAAGCAGTAAAAAGGACCGAACTTGGGCTTCGGTTCTTTTGGTTGGCATGACACTAAATTCCCATTACTTTTTAGTGTCCTGAAAAACGCCATTTTTACAGGACTTATTGCCAAACTTGCCTGGTCTAAACCCAGACTGGCCCATTCATGTTCCCTTAAAGTAATTTCGGTAATTGACTTTTCGTTGGACACTATACAAGCTTGTTCAACATGAACTTAGACCACAGTAATAAACGTATCCCGATATTCAAAAATTACCTTCAAGGTTCGAATCCTGGTGACCCGACGAACCTCTATGTTAAAATTCCTTGTTTACTGGACATATCCAAGAGTAACATAAAAACAGGACACGCATTAGGACCCTTCATTATGAAATTTATACCGATTTAGCTTGGTTTGATAGCATTTTTAAAAACAGAAAACCTTGATAATCAATGGATTATCAGGTTTTAAAATATTCAGTCGGGGTGACAAAGTTAGAACCCCTACCCTATTCCTTTCATAATCAACTTATTACACTATTTTTTCTAAAACAGGAAACGTGTAAGGACATGTCTCTTAGTTTTGACGCTTTCGTTACACATAAAATAATAAATGAAATCCAAAACGATTAAAAAGGATTCAAGTTTAATTTTGAAAAAAAAAGTTAAATCCAGTATCCTTATGAATAAGCTATTTTCAATAATGATTTTTAGATAGTATAAATGATATTAGAATCAACTCCAACAAATACTTACTTTTTTAAATAGTAGCGATTAAGTATGGTACATCATTCCAAAATATTATTAAATTTGTATGATGTATTACTAATTTATCGAATTTTAAACTGCTTAGAATGTTCACCCAATTAGGACAGGAGAAATCAATAACCCAACAAGTTGAATCTGAATTAACAAAAGCCATCAAAACCGGAAAATATCTTCCTGGTCATAAAATACCTACTGAAAATGAGCTATGTCAACTATTCAAGGTCAGCAGAACATCGGTACGAGAGGCGGTCAAGAAGATGAGCGCTAAGGGTATTGTCGATGTTAAAAGAGGCAGCGGTGTATATGTATCCGAGATCAGTATTAATAATGCATCTGAAAATTTGAATATGTTTTTTGAACTTTCTTCAGATGAAGATATAATTCTTCAAACAATTAGTACCAGATTAATTCTAGAACCCACATTAGCGGCACAAGCGGCTAAGTCTCGCACTGAAAATCAGCTTAAAATTTTGAAAGAAAATATGGTCGCCATGTACAATTGTGATCTTAAGGATAAAAAAAAGGAAACGGAACTGGACAACGATTTTCATAGAACACTACTTTCAATCGCGAATAATAGCGTTTTGGAATTGCTACTAAGTCCTATTTTCAACTTAATGCCAAAATTCAAGTCTATTGTCTACGCGAAACCCACGGATGGAAATCTGCAAACACATAAGAAAATAATGTTGAAACATCATGAGAATATACTTCAAGCGATAATAGCACAAGATGAACAAAAAGCAAGAGAAGCTATGAAAATCCACATTATTGAAACTCAAGCCAATTATAAATCATCAATAAAAAATAAATGAGCTTTATAACTTTTGGAGAAACCATGCTTCGGTTAACCCCCAGCAATATTGCCGCTAAAATAAAATCCTCGAGGCTTTTTCAAATCGACTATGCGGGTTCGGAATCCAATGTTGCCAGTTCATTAGGTGTGCTGGGCAATGAAGTGAGTCATATTACTAAGTTTCCGAACAATCAACTTGGCGATGCGGCAATTGCCTCCTTACAGTCCTATGGTATCGACACCAGATACATAACCCGTGGAGGTCATAGAATTGGTACTTATTATATAGAAATAGGTTCCTCCATACGTCCATCCAGCGTAGTATATGACCGAGCTAATTCCGCCATTAGTGAAATTGAAGCTAACGAGTTCGATTGGGAAAAAATCCTGGAAAACAAAAAATGGTTATTTCTTTCTGGCATCACTCCTGCACTTTCCAAACAATGCGCCCATGAAACTGTTAAAGCTGCCAAAGTAGCCCAGCAAAAAGGGGTCAAAGTCTGTTTTGATATGAATTACCGCCGGTCTCTTTGGAAACACCCAGCCGATGCCCGTAAAATTTTTGACCAGATATTAGCCCATACCGATTTATTATTCGGTAATGAAGGTGTCTTAACAGATATTTATGAGGTAACGCCCACTGGCAATTCTGTTGAAGACAAAACCATTGAAGCGACAACTATTGCAGCTAAAAAATTTGGGATTGGGCAATTAGCTTTTACGATGCGTGAGCATAGTTCGGCTAGTGAAAATATGGTTTCTGCAGTTTTTTTAAACAACAATAAACATCATATTTCAGAGGCTATAAATATCTCCATAACTGATCGTTTTGGTACTGGCGATGCGTTTGCCGCTGCTACATTACATGCCCTAAATAAGGGTTGGGACGATAAAAAAACAGTTGACTTTGCTACCGCTGCTTTTGCATTAAAGCACACCATACAGGGAGACCAGCATACGAGCAGTGAAAAAGAAATTCTTTCAATAAAGGAAGGCAACACAAGTGGGCACGTATTACGATGAAAAGAGCGCAAATAGTTAAGATACTAAAGACAGAGAAAATAGTGGCCATTGTTCGTATGAACGAACAAATAGAGGTAAAAAGCTTTCTTAAGAGCTTAATAAACGGAGGCATAAAAGTACTTGAAATCACCTCCAATACACCAGGTTTTGCTGAGGAAATCGCGAATGCCAGAAATCGATATACGCAATTCGAAGTACTTATTGGTGCAGGTACCGTAACCAATGTTGACATTGCAAAAGAAGCCATCAAAGCAGGGGCACAATTCTTGGTCACCCCTAACACAAACATAGAGGTCATCAAAATTGCCCATGCGCATGACATCCCCGTATTGATGGGCGCAGTTACACCCACTGAAATTTGTGTTGCCGTTGAGAATGGGGCTGATATTATAAAACTGTTCCCTGCCGGAAGCCTCGGAATAAATTACTTCAAGGCTATAAAGGCTCCATTGGATAAAGTCGATTTCTTTGTTGTTGGCGGTGTTAACCTTACCAATATAAAAGACTGGATGGAAGCGGGCGCTGCGGGAGTTGGATTGGGGAATGTATTGACCCAAACTACCAAAGGGGAAGGTATTTTAGAACCTATAGAAAGTATGGTAAAAAAATTCATTCAAGTAATAAAGAATTAATCATGGACGAACTGAAAATTGAAAAAATTGAATTGTTTAAAGTTCCGCCAAGATGGTTGTTCGTAAAGATTACGACCCAATGTGGCATTATAGGTTGGGGAGAACCTGTGGTTGAAGGAAAAGTCGATACAGTTGCTACGTGTATTAAGGAACTAGAGCAATATTTGATAGGACGTACCGCAAATAACATCGAAGACATTTGGCAAGTACTTTATAGAGGAGGCTTTTATAGAGGAGGTCCTATTCTAATGAGTGCTATATCGGGTATTGATCAGGCCCTGTGGGATATTAAAGGGAAATTTTTAAATGTTCCTGTTTATGAATTATTGGGTGGGGCCGTTCGACAAAAAATGAAAATGTATTGTTGGATCGGCGGAGATAAGCCTGATATTATTTTGGAACAAGCCCATGCAAAAGTAAAACAAGGTTACAAAGCAGTAAAGATGAATGCTACGGGCGCAATGGATTGGGTGTCATCGTTAAAGGATGTTAAAAAAGTAGGGAATAACATTAAACTGCTAAGGGAGGAATTTGGATATGACCTAGATATTGGTCTTGACTTTCATGGAAGGGTTCACAAACCCATGGTGAAACGCCTTATCGATGAGCTAGAACCTTATGAACCTATGTTCATAGAAGAACCTGTCTTAAGTGAAAATAATGATGCCCTAAAACATATATATTCCTACACCAGTATTCCTATAGCAACAGGCGAACGTATGTACTCTAGATGGGATTTTAAAAATATTCTTCATGACGGTGTTGTTGACATTATTCAACCAGACCTTAGCCATGCGGGCGGAATTTCAGAGGTAAGAAGAATTGCCGCCATGGCAGAAGCCTATGATATTGCCATTGCACCGCATTGTCCGTTAGGTCCCATATCATTGGCATCGGCATTGCATCTCGATTTTGTTTCATCAAATGCCATCATACAGGAAAGTAGCCTAGGAATACATTACAACAAGGGCTATGATATTTTGGACTATGTGCTAAATCCAGAAGTTTTAGAAGTAAAAGAAGGATATATAGCATTACTTACAAAACCTGGCCTTGGTATTGAAATGAATGAGGAGCTATTAAAAGAAGGTCAAAAAATAGGACACAACTGGGCAAACCCGATCTGGAGAACTACAGATGGTAGTTTTGCGGAATGGTAATTTAAAAAGAATTAGAAACACTCCGCCAAACCATACATACCATGAACTTTATACTTGCACTACTTGTTTCATTGACTTTTTTGATTGTTGGAATTGTAAAATTTAAGATCCATCCATTTTTCGCATTACTACTTGCCGCTATTGCTTATGGGTTTATTACAGGAATGGATGCCAATCTCATTGTAGATTCCATTAACACTGGTTTTGGTGATATTCTAGGTAAAATTGGTTTGATCATTCTTTTTGGCGTAACCATAGGAACCATCTTAGAAAAATCGGGTGGTGCAATGGTGATCGCTACTCGCATATTGAACTTGATTGGCGAAAAATCCATTCACCTCGCGATGATGCTATCGGGTTATATCCTATCCATTCCCATATTCGCAGATAGTGCCTTGCTCATAATGAACCCTTTGAATAAAGTACTATCCAAGAAAGCAGGTATTTCATATGCAGGTACAACCGCTGCATTGGCAATGGGTTTGACAGCGGCTCATGTTATGGTACCTCCTACCCCAGGCCCAATTGCGGCGGCAGGTATATTAGGGGCCAATTTAGGAGATGTGATAGTATGGGGGCTTGTAGTTAGCAGTCTGTCCTTGATTCCCTGTTATGTCTACGCTAAAAAAATAGCTTCAAAAATCAATATTGCCATCGTACTTGAACCTATTGCGAATCCCGGAAAAAAACCGGCTTTATGGAAATCATTATTGGCCATTGTAGTGCCGCTGGTATTCATATTATTGAAATCGGTTATGGACTATCCTGAACTGAATGTACCGCCTTCCCTATTTAAAAGTGCTATATCCTTTTTGGGAACGCCTGTAATCTCTCTTCTAATTGGAGTATTATTGGCATTGGTGCTTCCCGAAAAACTGGATGAAAAGATTTTTTCTTCCAAAGGTTGGATCGGTGAGTCCTTAAAAGTAGCGGCTCCCATTATTTTGATTACTGGCGCTGGTGGGATTTTTGGGAAAATGTTACAGAACTCCGGCATTGCCGATAGTATTACAGAAGGATTTACAGGGTTGGAAATAGGGCTATTTTTTCCTTTTTTCCTGGCAGCAAGTTTAAAGACAACCCAAGGTTCCTCCACGGTTGCCTTGGTAACCACTGCTTCGATTATTGCTCCGCTTATGGCCTCATTGGGTCTCAACGAACCGTTTCTTCAAGCCATGACCGTTTTGGCCATAGGAGCAGGTTCCTCTGTTGCGTCTCATGTTAATGATAGTTTCTTTTGGGTGTTAACACAATTGACAGGAATGAATGTTCAACAAGGGTATCAAGTACAGACCGCAGGTACCTTTATTTTTGGAACTACGGCAATGATCGTCATATATGTAATTACAAAATTAATTCACTAGAACATGAAAACTAGTAGTATCACAATCGTCCTGGGAATTTTACTTTTTAACTCTTGCAAAGAAAATCACAATCGTGAAAAGGTAGATGGTAGTCCTGGGGAAGTTATATCCGAAACTGTTTCATCTAAAAATCTGGACAACATATCTTCTGCTTTTAAAATTGAAATTTTAGATGATGAAGCACTCAACGTCATTGATTCCGAAGCCAATTTAGAAGTTCTAGCAACTGGATTTACATGGACCGAGGGACCACTTTGGATTGAGGAAGGCAACTATTTATTATTCTCTGATATTCCAAACAATAAAGTATATAAGCTGGGTAGTAACCATGAGGTTTCAACTTTTCTAGGACCTTCAGGATACACTGGCAAAGGCACCTATGGCGATGAGCCAGGATCAAACGGTCTAATTTTAAACAAAAAAGGTGAATTGATTTTGCTTCAACATGGCGACCGTAAAGTCGCGAAAATGAATGCTTCTTTAGACAACCCAAAATCAGAATTCATAACCCTTGCTGATAATTACGAGGGAGAGAAATTCAATAGCCCTAATGACGGTTTTCTTGACCAAGAAGGTAATTTGTATTTTACCGATCCACCCTATGGGCTCCCATTAAAGCAAGATGATCCCAACAAGGAGTTAGATTTTCAAGGGGTTTACTGTTTGTTGAATTCTGGTGAACTAGTCTTGCTTGACAAACTCACAAAACCCAATGGAATTGGGCAATCACCCGATGGAAGTACCTTATATGTAGCTGTTTCTGATCCGCAGCATGCTGTGTGGTATCAGTATGATATTGTAAAACCGGGAAAGATAACCAATAAGAGGATGTTTTATGATGTTACCCCATTAATTGGAAAGGAAGGCCAACAAGGATTACCAGACGGTTTAAAAATCAATAGCGAAGGATATATTTTTGCCACAGGGCCAGGTGGCATTTGGGTTTTTAATAGTTCTGCAAAAGCTATCGCACGGATACACACCGGGCAATTAACCTCAAATTGTGCCTTTGGAAATGATGGGAAAAGGCTGTATATAACGGCAGATGATTATATTTTAGCCGTTGATTTATTATAAAAGTTTGCTACGCATGAAAAATGAATATCCATTTAAAAGCAATATCGTTCGAATCCGAGTTCCCCCAGAACGCAAATGTTAAAGCTATTTCTATTCCGGACTTATCCAGGAGTAACATAAAAACGGGACACACAATAGGACACGTTCGATATTTAATTTGTACCGTTTTGGTACGTTTTGACAGCTTTTTTAAAAACAGAAAATACTTATAATCAATTGATTATCAGGGTTTTATTTTCAATTCGTCGGGATAGCAAAGTTAGAAACCCCTACCCTATTCCGTTCATAATCAAATTATTACAATATTTTTTCTTAAATGGGACACGCGTAAGGACACGTTTCCCAGCGTTTTGATGCTCTCGCATATAAAAAATAAGAAAGGTATACCAAAACGGTACAAATCGATTCGTATTTAATTAATCTTACTTTTTGCTTTAAAACCTAACTTACCAGAGTTGGAATTAATTTTTTATAGCCTAATTGCCAAAGAAAGAGAAAGTCCCAACAATCGTTCCTTTTACAGGAATTTTCAAATAAGGGTTTAGCTCGTATGTTTGGTTCTTGTCTAAAGAAAAGAACAATAACAAAGGTAATAGCATCTGAAAGCGTATTTCAGTTGAACCGCGTTTATTCCTTCTTTAATTTTTTGCCATCCACCGCAATTATGGTTTTATCAAAAGGGATGGGAACGAAAATCCCCATCGACGCGATTATAGTCGTCAATGTCGGTTAAAATCGTATTTTCTAGAATTAAAACCGTTACGTCCTAGGTTTTTAATTGTTCCCTACAAAACTCCAGACAACGGGCCACCTCCTTAACGGCATCCGATCCCTCGGGAATTTGATATTCCAATTCTATCGTAGCAGGAAATGAATAGCGTTCTTTGCTCATCAATCCTAAAATTTGTCCAATGGGAGTATCGCCCTTTCCCCATACAAGGTTCTCTTTTCCATTGGCCGGGGTTTGACGGTCTTTTAAATGCATACTTGAAATACGATTATGGTGCGTTCTTATTAAATCAGAGGGACTTTCATTTCCTGCCGCTATGTAATGACCTAAATCTAGATTGAGCATATTGTACTTTGATTGTTGTAAGGCCGTATCCCAAAAGCTGGATGTCTGCTGTTCATGACCGTGATAAGCTACTTGTATTTTATGTTTTTTGGCCATAGTACCCAACTTAAGGGTATGGGAATCATCACTAGGGTGTTCAAGCGTTACATGGCTAGCTCCAAGAGCCTTGGCTGCTCTAAACCCGTAGTCAATTTCTGCGTCAGTATTGTCTTTTTCAAAGGCACGAGGTTTAAAGGCGTAAATTGATACCCCGGTATCATTGTACATTTTTCTTACTTTTTCAAATTTATCCATTGGGGCGTTTATACGCCAATCAGCGACTGTTTTATTATGGGCTTTCATTTGAACTTGTAAGTTTTCCATTTCCTTATTTTCTTCTTCGGAAAGCTCCGTGCCATTTCTTTGTTTTCGCATTAGGCCATACAATACTCTCATATCTACAGTGCTTTCAGGCATCCCCGCAAATGATTCAGCAGGACCTCCCATTAATTCAACGGCACTAATACCGCTGTCCAAAATATATTTTAGGGTTGCTTCTGCACTTTGGTCTTCCATACTTCTGAAAGAGTAGGTTTGGACACCAACTTGCACTCCCTTGATAATTGAATTTGGTTTCCCAAAATATTTTAAAATTGCTGGGGCACCAATAATTTTTTGTGCAGGGAGTAGCATGCCAGCGGCAAAAAGTGAACCTGTGCCAATAAATTTTCTCCTGGAAAATGATTGTTTTTCTTTCATGATGTTCATTTCGGTTTCGTTAAAAATGAGGGTTTAATTTAGAACCTACCTCATTACAATAATTTATCTCCTTTTTTAAACTCGATGGTATTTACTTGCATTAGCATTTGGCCTTCCTTAGCATCTGGGTTTTTGAATACCAAATAAATGTTTTGCATGTTACTTAGTTCTTTGACATTTAATGCATACTCTTTCTGCAATAGCGCCCGAATTGTTCTAAAATTAGGCTCTGGTCCTTTCTTTCCTCCTTTTTCCCACTCAGTAGTTAGTTTTGCCAATTCTGCACGGAAATCAACTTCGATAGGGATTACCTTTTCCGTGGAACCTACTAATTGGCCATTGGGAGAATCTAAACGCAATTCAATAATCCCACCAATATCACTAGTTCTTGGAGATGCCTCAGCATTTATGGAAATCTCGTCTATTCCTGTTAGATCAAGGCCTTTATACGCTAACCAACCTCCATTTTTATCGATTTTTAATGAACGTCTTGGAGTAGTTAGTATTTTTATTCCATCTGCGTCATCGTACTTCTCTGGGTCAACAATAGGATTGCGAAGGGCAATAATTTTTTCTGTCGTAAGCGTCCTTAAATTAGGAATTCCCTTATCAGTATAAGCTGCCCGGAGTAGGTAACTACCTTTACCATTTTCTTTGTTGGGCACCTTTGTAATATAGGTTCCCGATAGAGGAATATTTTGGGCCTCTGGTTGTGGGTCGTTCAAACTCATTATGTAATCTATGATCAATGTTGCTTCTTGTTCTGAGAGATCGGGATGTGCACTCATGGCGTGCTCTCCCCAAATACCTACGCTGCCATTGATAATTCTTTGTGCAATTACCTCTTGTCCCTTTTTGTCATTTTTATATCTTTCGGCTACCTCCATGTAGCTGGGGCCAATAGATCGAATATCCATTCTATGACAGGAGAGGCAATCACTATTATTTATCAGTGATTTTCCTTTGTTAAAAGTAACCCAATCGTTGGTACTTACATGATTTTGAGCAATTTCGATTGGATCAAAGCCTTCTGGGGCATAATCAAAATTTACGGCAATTTCTTCTTGTTTTATCATACCATTTTCTATTGAACCGTCTTCTTTATCAACAACTTGGATATTATAAGCCAGTTGACTTCCGGGAAAAAAGAAAGTCTTATTCCCTTCCGTAATCTGTAAATCTACTTCGGGCGGGGCGTTACCCGCTATAACCTCAAATTGTTGCTCATTTTTGTTGCCATGGTCATCAGTTACTTCTAGTTGAACAGTATAAATACCAGCCTCTGCAAGCGTAATTTCAGAATGGGCTTCCTCTAAGCTTTTTGAAAAACCGTTCGAGGATTGCACCGTCCACTGATACGTCAGTTCATCGTTGTCGTAGTCAATCGTACCATCTGATGAAAGATGCAGTGTTAGTGGAATAGCACCGGCCTTTTTATCCACACTTGCCTGTATAATAGGTATCCGATTGCCTCCATTGTATTGGATTCGTTTAATTTTAGCGTTTTCATTACCGCGAAACCAGGCAGAACCATATTCTAGTACGTACAGGTCACCATCGGGGCTAAACTTCACGTCGATTGCACTGGAAAAGTTCTCTTTAGGCAAAAAAGGCTGCATAGAAACGTAATCTCCATTTTCATCCATGGTAACCGACATTATCCATCCGCGCATAAATTCTGTCATCAGCCATTTACCCTCAAAATAGGCTGGAAATCGTTTATCCGATTCAGGAAAATCTGCCTGACGAAAGACCGGACCACCGGTTGCACTTCTACCTGCACTCCCCATTAACGGAAATTCTTCCGAGTACGCATAGGGATACCAGAAAAATGCTTTTTCCGGGGGTGGCAGTTTGGTAATTCCTGTATTGTTCGGTGAAGTGTTTATGGGGTTGTTAACATCAAAATGGCCATAAATAGAGTCTGTTTCATAATTATAATCCGCATAGGGTATATTATCACCTATAAAGTATGGCCAACCAAAAAAGCCCGGTTTCTTGGCCTGATTGAACTCATCGTACCCACGAGGACCCTGATCAAAATCTTCTGATGCATCAGGGCCAACTTCTCCCCAATAGATGTATCCGGTCTCATTATCTATAGATATACGCCATGGGTTACGATGGCCCATAGTATAAATTTCGGGACGTGTTTTAGGGGTGCCTTCAAGAAATAGGTTGCCTTCAGGAATGGTGTAACTTCCATCATTCTCAGGGTGTATGCGTAAAATTTTCCCCCGAAGGTCATTTGAGTTTCCTGCCGTACGTTGATCATCGGAATTTTCATGACCGGGACGCTCATCTAAATTTGAGGTACCCTGAGGTGGGTTGGCGGTATTATTACCAATTGTAATGAATAGATTACCATTCTTGTCAAAAACCATTCCGCCACCTGTATGGCAACAAACCTCTCTTTGGGCCTGATACTCCAAAACAATCTTTTTTGATTGTTCGTTCAGTTCGCCCCCTTTGTACTCCCATCGTGCCAACACATGCTTAGGCTCATCTGGATCTGCGTATAGCATATAGACCCAATGATTATTTGCGTAATCGGGGTGGGCAGCTATACCCATCAATCCCTCCTCGGCTGCTCTTGATTGTCCTTCCTTGTTCTTATAAAAAATGTTCACCGGAATGTTACCCACCGTTTTCAAAATCTTGGAATCAACATTAAAGGATTTAACACCACCCTTCCGTTCCACGAACAGCATTTCCTCTGTATTCAAAAAAGTAAAAGCCATAGGCTCGTCTAAATCCCCAGGTTGGGTTAGGACGGCAGTAGTAAAACGATTTTCCTCGGGAGGTAGAAGTTCGGCCGTATTTTCCTGATTACACGCCGTTAGGAAAATAAAAAATGTTAGACACCCGACTAACCACCATTGACGTTTTTTTAATAATTGAGGAAAGTTTGATTTCATAAGGCTCGATTTGTTTTTCAAAAATTGATTCTAATTGCGTTTGTAGGCAACGGTCACGTACATTGGTTTAAATATAATTCCTAAACGGATATAATCGATAAGAAAAACCGCTATCGACAAAACTTGACAGGTTAACGTCAGTTTATCGGTGTATTTCGATCACAAGTAAACATCTGTTGTTCAAGGAAATATAGTTTCCTTTTTTAAGTAGATTATACATCTTTGGGCAATATTTACACGTAGAGAGGATACAAAAAATTGAAACAAACATAGCTCATTCAGTATCTGTTAGAGGTCATTCCCTTTCAAAGTTCAAATCCGAGTTCCCCTAGAACTCAAATGTTAAAACCGTTTGTTCATAGTATTTCCCCAAGTGTAGCATAAAAATGGGACACGTATTAGGACATGTTCGATGCCTTAATTTAGCCTATTTAGGGTGATTTTACAGTATTTTTAAAAATACAAAACCTGTAAGTCAATTATTTACAGGGTTATAAAAAAATTTAGTCGGGGTGGCAGGGTTATACCCCTACCCTACAAATATCTGAATATCAATTAGTTAGATACACTAAAATTAAACTGTTAACCGAATTGTTGACGATTATATAAATGACCTCAAAGTAAAATGCTCTACTTTCTGATAAACCAAAGATATAATTTGTAATTAGAAAAATCGAAGAAGATTAGTCAAATCTTGAGAAATAGAAATTCATTCAAAATCTGAGGTTTTAAAATCAAAAGCTGATTACAAGCTTTTTTCAAAAAACCATAACTAAAATCTTAGACAACTTTGACCTCCAGAGAATTTCACAGGGAAAATTTCTAAAATCTTAGCATGATGAAAGTCATTTAAATAAAAAAAGTAGTACAACCTTCGATTAGGACAAACAACATCGCACTTAAATGTAATTTATCAAGGAACCCAAAATACTTTACAGGATTAGACCTTAAAATCCTTATACCAAATATGGTAACGAACCCGACCATTGGAATTGTATCGGATATCTGCCAATTTATAAGCTTCTTCGGGAAAGGGAAATCATATTGCCAAAATTCGGTATAAGTTCTATACTAGTACTGTACAGCATCTATACCAGTAATGTAAAAGCGTTGGGATCTAAAGTTAAACTTAATAAAACATATATAAACTTATTAAAGGGAGGGGCACCCCCCAATAAAAATTTAGATTTTTATCTTTTTTAAAATGAAGAATATCCAATTATAGAAATTCCATCTTTACAATGATCATCTCAGGTGAAAATACAGGGCAATATGGAATTGACGATTGTAAAGTACTTACGGAAAAATGGATGATGCTGGTAAAACAGGATGAAACGAACATGCAGGTGTCCCAAAAATGGGACAACCAAATATTCTAAGAATTACCTGTGGTTTCATATTTCTTGGAATGTCATAGAAAAATCCAGGTTGGAAAAAATTTAAATCGTGTGAACGAAATCCAGAGCTCAGCTAATCCTTTCCCAACTAATTTATTCAGCATCAAGACAACTAAAAAAAAAATTGTTTTGAAGATTGGGAAAGAGAAGCCACTTATCTTCATTTCAACGTGGATTCCCAGTTTACAAATGAACATTCAGGTCTCCAACTACGAACTTTTTCGCCCCTTTCCATATAAATGTCTGCTTAGTCACCAATCTTTCACCATTGATATCTTAAAAACGATTTGGAGGCTAGTTAGACAGTTATTAAGAGTGCATCTTTTAATCGGTTGGTATTTATTAGGTAGATTTTAGTGAAATAAACCCTTTATTATCAGTTGATTTCAAAACCTTTCAGAATCGACAGATTCTTCTTATCAATAATTTGATTTATCAAAATGTTTCAGTTCTTCGGCCAAGGTTCTGTTTTTCTTTTTTCTCGATAAATAGCGGAGCTCCTCCTCCTTTTCGTTGACGATAAAAAGTGCTTCTAACATGCCTACCGTCGGTTTGGTCTGCGTCTTTTCCATATCCTTCATAATGGCAATGACCGCATTGATCCGTTTCAGCAACCGCTTCTCCGTTTGGAGCAAGTGGTCGGGTATCTCATCGCTGTGCAGGAGTTGGTGCCTCTCAAAAAATTCGAGCATTTGGTCTAGGGTCATGCTATTGGATTCTTTGTACTTCCTAACGAATACCTTGAATTTTCTGGCGACCGAACTCTTAATCTTTACGTTCGAGAAACCCTCATTTCTATAGCTTTTATCCATTTTTGCATTAATTTTCAATTGATTATCAGTACGTTAAGTCCTTTTTGGATTAAAAAGGGACGGTTTATGATTTTTTTAAAATCGTAAACAACTGATTACATGAAGATTACAAAACCTAACCTGCGCCAGCAGGTTACCCTCTTGCTCTTCCTTTTTTGTCCCGCGGGCGGGACCGAAAATGTCGACACCGTCCCAAGGGACGATACCTATTTATGAAAGTCGAATGAATGAAAAAACCGGTCTTGGAAAGTCGATTGTTGAACGGTCCTTTATGTTTGAATCCTGAAGTTAATCAAAAGAATCCGGTTATTTTATGGCATCGTTACATAAAAAAAGCATCCCATAGGAGATGCTTTTGTTTGTTGTCCGTTACATGCTAAACCTGTATTTGTAGTCGTACAGTTTTCGTTGTGCTTCCACGGTCATCGCTTCCTCATAGTTTGCCAAACCTTTTTTGGCCTGATATCCAATGTGTTTTCCGAACTGCCGTTCCACATCCCGTTTCGCCCTTTGGAACAATCGCTCCTTGGCTTCCTCGTTCAAATCCATAAAGTTCAATCGTATCATGGTCTCTTGCTTTAGTACTCGCTAGGTAACATCAGTGTATCGTTTACGAAAAACAAACGCAGTTCGTCCAGTGGAAAATCGGTGAGGTGATATCCGTGTTTTTCTAGAATAGTGTCATTGCCGTCGGTATAGATAATTTCGGCCTCATAGCCCGTCACATCCTGTTTGTCCTTCGGCAATCTCCTAAAGTCGATGGTAATAAACTCGCTTCGGTGCATCAGGCTTTTGGCTATTACGGAGGTATCGGTGATCAGCCAAAAACATTCCGCGACTTCGGACAAATATTTGAGTCCGTCCGTAAATCGGGTTTGTAATAATGGGATTCGGTAGAACATTTCGGTTCCGTGGAAATGTTGTAGCCCTTCTTTGATTTCGTTAACTTGCGCCTTCA
>CAVONX010000020.1:0-6972 GCA_963697395.1 uncultured Flavobacteriaceae bacterium | reverse complement strand
CATTTAATTAACAATTGAAGATTGAAATATTTTAAATACTTTTAGGAAAAATATAAAGGAATATGGGCGTAACTCCGGTAAAGTTGAACACATTTAGCTTTTTTAAATTACCCTCGGCGTGGTGGTGCGGTGTACGTTTGAAATATGTTGATAAAAAGAAAGCGGTGGTATGCGTCAAATACGGATGGCGTAATCAGAATCCGTTCAAGTCCATGTTCTGGGCAGTGCAGGGCATGGCGGCGAGAACTGGCTACAGGAGCCTTAATGATAGACCAGATTGAAGATTGCGGACATAAAATATCCATGCTCGTGGCCAATAACAACGCCAACTTCTCCAAAAAGGCCACGGCAGGATTACATTTACCTGTGAAGACGGTCATCTAATAAAAGATGCCTTGGACAAGACCATAGCTTCTGCGAAGGACAGACCGTTTGGATGAAGTCCGTTGGTGTAAATCAAGATGGGGTAGTCGTCTCGACTTTCAATTTTGAATGGACCGTTAGGTTGAAGCACTAAATAGTATCAATTAAACAGCTAGTAGTATCAGAAACAAAAAATAGTTTACATCGTTGCTAAGTGTCAAATGTATATTATTTTTAATTTAGGAGGGTAAATGGTTTTGGCGTAACGAGTTTAAAATAAATGTCGTTACTCCTTTGAGGGAATCACACCTATTCCTGATAAAATTAGGGTCAATTGTAACAAAAGTTAATTTTTACCATCCTATAGATAGTACTGAATATTTATTAATTAAACAGATTTCCGACGTTATGTTCCAAGGTACCGCGTAAGCACGGAAATTGCATAAAAAACAACCACTTATGAACGCACACGAAATAGACTATCACATTTTTGGAGAAGAAATGCAATACGTTGAAATAGAGCTTGATCCCCAAGAGGCTGTTGTGGCCGAGGCCGGCAGTTTTATGATGATGGATTCCAACATTAAAATGAGTACCATTTTTGGCGATGGTTCCAATCAGGATACGAGTGTTTTGGGCAAAATATTTTCCGCGGGCAAACGAATGTTAACCGGTGAAAGTCTATTTATGACTGCATTCTTGAATATAGGTCAAGGGAAGAAGCAGGTTAGTTTTGCCTCACCATACCCTGGAAAAATTCTACCCATAGATCTTTCCGAAAAAAATGGAAATTTTATCTGTCAGAAAGATGCATTCCTATGCGCGGCAAAAGGGGTTTCAATAGGTATTGAATTTTCCAAAAAACTAGGTCGCGGACTCTTTGGTGGGGAAGGTTTCATTATGCAGAAATTAGAAGGTGATGGAATGGCCTTTGTACATGCTGGAGGAACCTTGGCAAAAAAAGTTTTGGTGGCAGGGGAGGTATTAAAAGTGGATACCGGTTGTATTGTGGGTTTTTCGCAAACCGTTGATTATGACATAGAATTTGTTGGAGGCATAAAAAATACCATTTTTGGTGGCGAAGGTCTGTTCTTTGCTACACTCCGTGGCCCCGGAACCGTTTATATACAATCCTTACCTTTTAGTAGATTGGCTGGCCGTGTTCTAGCGGCTATTCCAAGAGGAGGAAAGGATAAAGGCGAAGGAAGTCTTTTAGGCGGTTTAGGTGATATAATTGGAGGGGATAGGGGGTTTTAAGAGGGAGTGGTGGGTGCACGAGGCGTGAAGCAATTTTTTTAGAAGTGGTAAAAGTTTGGTTAATTATTTGACTTCAAATTAATAAGTTGTCTTGTGAAAATACCGAAAAAACTTTTTCCCATTTAAATTGGATTTCTAGTTAAAACTTTCAAACCTTTAACTTTAACCCTTTAAAATTTAAAACCAGTCTATTTCATATGAATTTTAAAAACCAAAACAATTTCCTTAAAGCACTTCAAAAAAATAATACTAAGGAATGGATGGATGCCAACCGAAAATGGTACAAAGAAGTACGTGATGATTTTATTGTATGGTTAGATAGTATGAATACTAAACTGGCTGCCTTAGACGATGAATACTACGATACACCAGGTAAAAAGGGCATCAATCGCATTAATAATAACTTGATGTTCCATCCCAATAAACCCATTTACAAAGACCATTTTGGAGCAGGACTGGACAAGAGGCCCAATACTGGCGATTTCTATATCGAGATTGGAATTGAACGCTGCATGTTCGCAGGCGGACTTTGGCGACCAGACCCTAAACGTTTACGAAGTATTCGTGATGCTATTGATTATAATGGGGAAGAATTAAAGAAAATCCTCAATAAAAAATCCTTTAAGCAAACCTTTGGTGGACTTTGGGAAGACGTGAGGTTAACGAATTCGCCAAAAGGATTTTCTAACGAACATCCGCATATAGATTTACTTCGGAACAAAACTTTTGCCGTGGCTTGCGAGTTTTCTACCGAAGCTGTGTTTCAAAAAAACTTTGAGGAAAAGGTAATTTCAGCTTATATGGAAATGCTCCCTTTTAGAAGGTATTTAAACCATGCACTCACAGTTTAGTTTCGTAAGCTGCTAGGGTTTTAAAAATGTCTTTAAGCGATTCGATTCCATCTTTGCCTAGCGCGGTGTTGCAGATTAGGAGCTTCCCGATTTTGGTTTCCGTATCAAAGAACATTAAACTGGTAACGGCAGGATCACCACCGGTATGGCCTATTTGTCCCTTGGCAGACATCCCCATAAAAATCCCCATATTGTACTCGTCGTTATAGGTACTCTCATTTCTGTCTTTATGATTTTCATCGTTGAGGTTGGGGGTAAACAATTCCGCATAGCTCTGGGTATTCAATATACTGCCGTTTCCGCTATACCCAGAAATAAGTTCGCTCAGGTATCTTCCCAAATCATTTGATGAGGTAATTAACCCACCGTCCGGATAATTGACCAATCGATACGAAGCCAGTTCCGTATTTTGGTCTGCGTACAATTTCGTTTGTTTTGAGCTGTCGATATCTTTTAAGGACCAAACCGTTTCCGTCATCTCCAAAGGTTCAAAAACATGGGTTTTGGTAAAGGCAGGAAAGGATTGGCCTACGGCATTTTCCAATACCAAGGCTGCCAGCCCTGCACCGATGTTGGAGTATTCAAAGAGGGCTCCCGGCTTCCTTTTAATAAAGTTCTTTTTCTTGTACCATTGGCCTTTGGTACTCAGAATTTTTTCTAGAAACACCGCGTAATCCATTATTTCACCCCGAGGACGGAAATTTTTCTCCACTTTTTTTCCGTCGTTATTTTCGTTGATCAAGACATATCCTCTGCTTTCATATTGTGGCACGTCCTTAATGGTGGACGTATGTGATGCGAGCTGTCTTATGGTTATAGGTTCCGTTGGAAAATGAGGATTTACAACCGAAAATGGCAGGTACTTATTGATAGGCTCATCAAGGTCAATTTTGCCTAATTCTTGCGCTTTTAATAAGGATAAGCCGATAATTGTCTTTGAAATAGATGCTATAGGTTGCACCGTTTTTTTGGTATATTTCTTTTTTAAGGAAACATCCGCATAGCCAAAACCTTTGGTGTACAGGATGCTATCGCCATTAACGATAGCTACTGAAAATCCAACGATATGACCTCGTTGCAATACTTCTTCCAAGGCTTGGTTCAATTCCTGTATAATGTTACTTTCTGCTTGGGAATATATTGAACAATAAACAATGCCGAACACTAAAAAAGGGATGATATTCTTCATTTTTTCAATTAATGAATGGCTTTTGGCTACTCCAACTCATCCGAAGCACGCAACAATCGTGCGCTCAAATCTGGATCTTCCATATCGGCATCCAACGGAAACATAGGTCGTTTGATATTTTGATATCCAAGCCGCTCCAAATCTTGGTCTACGCCACCTGGGGTTTGGGCCATGATCCAATCGCCGCGCATATCGTACAGTTCGGGAACCAAATATCCTATTTTAACGACTACGATGTCCGACATGCGAGGATTCAGATGTAAATCAGCAAAATCTTTTTCTTGATGATAGGGTTTGCGTTGTTGGGTAACAATAACGCTGATACTTCCAATTTTCACGACAACTTCTACTTTGGCATCGCGGTCTCCTTCTTTAATTGCGGTAACGGTACCTTCCAATTTTAGAGGTGGCGCATAACGGTCATCTACCTGTGCACCAGCCATTGCCGATACTTTTCCGCCTACACCAACTTCTAAGGCAGCTCTAATAAGTTCGGGTCCGGGAATGGAGGCATAGATCAATGAAGGTCCGTTTGGCGATTTGAATTCGGGACGGGTTAAAAGTTCCCTCAGTGTCCATGTAACATCCCCTGCACCACCGGCTGTGGGGTTATCGCCCATGTCGCTGATTATAAAAGGTTTTTTGTCGCTTTCGAGTGCCATTGTCAGGCTTTCTTCCAAAGTGGCTACTGGAGCTACGAATTCAAATTCATGACGTACATCCCAATAGGCCTTTGCTAACTCCTCCGCTGCTTTGGCTACTTGTTCTTTATCATCTCCAACGGCCATGACCACCCCGTGGTTACGCGATTCGTCTGCCCATGGGTAACCCATCCAAATAGCGGCATCGATAATACCTTCTTGTTGCTCCCATGCGGGGATTTTTGCATACAAACTCTTTCCAGGTTCAATTCGGGTACTTGTTTTTTCACCAGGCAACAAAATGGGTACAGGGATCCAAGCCTTGAATTTGGGTTTGCCTTTTCCGTTTTCCAAACGTTCCAACAAATTGGTAATGGCCCTGGCCTTACTTTCCAAGGCATCTTCATGGGGTGCCATGCGGTAACAGGTAATCAGGTCGCTATGTTCTGCCAGGGTTTCGGATACATTACCGTGCAAATCCATAGAGGTAGAGACCAAAACGTCTGTACCGATGACTTCTCGGATTCTTTTGATCAAATCGCCCTCGGCATCCTCCAACCCAACTACGCTCATAGCACCGTGGATATCAAAAAAGAGTCCGTCATATGGCGCGTTTTCCTTTAGCATTTTTAAGGTTTTACCAACCATGGACTCGTATGCTTCTCGCGTTACTATTCCGCCAGGAAGTGATTTCCCCAAAAGTGTAGGCACCCATTCCGCTCGCTTACGAATATCCGTTCCTTCATCATAAAAGGGGTATCTCCCAAAAATTGAATCTCCGATAAGTGCATGAAAGGCCTCTTCATGGGTTTGCGCAGGGGAGAAGGTGCTGGATTCTATGCCAATTCCTGCAATGGCAATACGGGGAAGCTTTTTGGTTTTCGTAGTTTGGGTATTTGATTGCTTACAGCTTATGGAAAAAAGTAAGATTATGATTAACGCAAAGATTGTTTTTTTCATTTTAAAGATTTTTTATAATGGGATTTGATTCGTTGGATATTTTAAGATGGATAAATTGATATAACTGATTGTTCACCTTCATCTAAAGTCACGCTATAATAAGAAATGAAACCTCCGTTTTGCTCCTTTTGGATGCACGTTACTTTATTGCCGTTCACATAAAGATATTCATGACGACCTGGAAATTGAGCTTTCCACTTAATGGATGTTCCATTTTGGTTGGTTGCTACTGTTTTCAAATTTCCCTCGTGGGTAATCGAAATCTTGTTTGATAGTATCGGGATATTCTTCATTTGGCCCCAATCTTTTTGATTTTCCAACCTTGATAGGGTCGTAAAAGTGTTTGATTCAGCATTTGCATCTATTCCCATAAGGCCTCTTGTAAGATGTTCTACTACAGTAAATGAATTTTCGGGATAGTCCCTTCGTTGGTTTTGTATAGAACACAAATCAATAATCATCTGATTCGCCAAAGCTGTTTGACCATTTTCGTAAAAAATAATAGGCAGATACGACTTTAATTCTACAATTAGTTTATCGAAATTTTCAACATAGCCATCTGCCACTGCCCCAATTCGATTCGGATTTTGCAAGGCATCAAAATAGAGAAGGTAGTGAAGAAAGGCCTGATTGTTACCCACCATAAAATAATCAAAAGTTCCATCTTCATACCAAATGGAGCGAAAGGAATTTTGTTCGGGATCCCACCAAAAGTCGTTCAGGAATTTTTGTTCCTCCTCCGCTTTCCTCATATATAAGGCGGACTTATCCAGCTCTCCACTAAGTTTTAAAATGGTCGCATAAGCTTTATAAGCCGCAACCAAGGAAGCCGTCATGTCAATACCTAAAACGGTTTCTCCCCTGCCACCCTCATTGTATGTTGGTATGCCTCGTTTGCCTTTAAACCGCATGTTTTCTCCTTTTTCTTCGTGAAGCTTACGATTTCTGGTCAGGACCTCTGTATGTCCTAAATCCCAGTGATCAACGTATTCATTCATGCTGAGGCTATAGAAATTTTGCAAATCCTTGTTTTCGAGATAGGCTTTGTTTCCGGTCCAATTATAAAGGCGATATGCATTATAGGTTACATCGAGGTTTGCCGGTAAATTGTACCAGAAATCTTTACTATCCTCGTAGTCTACGGGAGCCGGCACGTTGTATCTATTAATTTCCCAATAGGAACAATAATCCAGTTCCTCACTTATATTTTGAGCGAATTTCAGAAACATATTTAAGTTGTGTTCACCAAGGCCCAACAACTCTGCCCCTATGGCCTGATGTGAAACATCGCGCATACAAAACGCTTCACGGTTGGGTAGTGCGGCCTCATACCAAAGCCCAACGGGATCTGTTCCATCATGGGCATAGGACAGTGCCTTATCTTTGGCCCATGTAAAAGCCTCATCTAATTTCTTGTTGGAAGATGTAAAAGAGATACCTGTCGAGTCAGTCGACGGTTCATTTTTTGCTTCATACTCTTTGCTTTTAGGTTTACAACCTAAAAAGAAAATGACCAGAATTGCTGCATAGGAGATGTTCGTTTTCACTTTAAATAATTAATTTTTAAGTTTCTGTCGTTTAATTACATTGCATTCTTAAAAGATACTAAAACCTGTACTTTTCAACCGCCTTAAAGATAACATCATTTTTCACTTTGATAAAGTTGCTTTCCAGGATATATCTTTAATTACTACCTTAAGGCAACTTTTAT
>CAVONX010000019.1:0-144475 GCA_963697395.1 uncultured Flavobacteriaceae bacterium | reverse complement strand
AACAGAATATTAAAAAGAATCAATCCAATCTTTTCTACGAAACTTTAATGAATAGATTTTTACAGGCTGATTCGACCATGACTTTAGAGGAAAAAAGGCACTTGTACTATGGTTATACTTTTGACGAAAAAGCATCCTTATTCACATTCAGATTATGGTGACAGTTTAAGAGTTGTTTTACAAAAAGAGAAATTAGATAGTTTAGATTTAATCAACGTAGTGGACTTTACGGATAAAATGCTTTTGGATAATCCATTTGATTTAAGCGCTATAAATTATCAATTGTATTCATTGGAACAAATGGGAAATAAAAAGACTTTTGAGAAAAAAGTTACCCAATTAAGAACTATTGTTGATGCTTTGATAGTTCGGGCATGGTGAAAGTAAAAAAAATGCATTTTATGTCATTTACACCTCACACGAATATGATTTATTGAATATTCTTGGATTTCAATTTGGTGGGACACAAAGTTTAATTGAGCATTACGACTGCATTCGACTCTTGCGGAAAATGAAGCCCATTTAGAAGGGTTGTTTTTTGATGTTAGCCCTTGTTTAAATTCGCTGTCTAAAATGTTTAAGGAATAAAAAAACCAATTCAACGATAGCTACCTGCTAGCCGGCAGGCTGTTAAGTAATTACGTACACTCTCGCCTACCTCTAAAAATCCTCTTGGATTTCTGCTTAGGCCAGTTCACTACTTTCGTGCAGTTTGGTGGGTCCTTACAAACTTAGGTGTTTACCCTGGCAACTACTCATAACGGATATTGTTGTTCGTCTATTTGACCCATCCTGAAATAAGGCTACATCATTTAACGCCATCATGTACAAAAACCACAAAGTAATTAGACCTTACAGGGAAGCTTTTAAATTATAAATTAACGAATTGGTATTTTCATTTATTTTAATATCTTTAATTCTTTAAATACTTACATACTATGATAATATTTTATGCATTAATTGGTCTTATTTTATTGGCAGCATTTTATGGTGTTGGAATTTACAACAGATTGGTAAAATTAAAAACACTTGTGGCTGAGGCTTGGAGTGGGATAGATGTGCAATTAAAAAAACGTTATGATTTAATTCCAAACCTTAGTAGAAACGGTAAAAGGTTATGCAAGTCATGAGAAAGAAACCTTCGAGAATGTAACAAAAGCTAGAAGTCAAGCGCAAAATGCAACCACCGTTGAAGGGCAAGCAAACTGCCGAAAATCAATTAAATAAATCGTTATTAAACTTATTTGCAGTTGCGGAGCAATATCCTGAACTAAAAGCAAATGAGAATTTTTTGAGTTTGCAAAAAGAATTGTCGGTTGTAGAATCTGATATTGAAAAATCAAGAAGGTATTATAATGGGACAACCCGAGATTATAATATTTTAATTGATTCTTTTCCATCAAACATTATCGCGGGGATGACTAATTTCAGTAAAGCAGAATTTTTTGAAATTGATACGGAAGCTGAAAGACAAAATCCACAAGTAAAATTTTAAGTGTTGAAGCAACTCTTTTTTCTTCATACTACTTATTACGAGCTCTTTTTCTTTGTTTTCACAAAGTGAAAGAGTTCTTTCATTTCATTCAGATATTAAAGTAGATACTTCAAGTGCAATCACTGTAACAGAATCTATCAAAATTTATGCTACAGGAACTATTTTTAAAAGAGGTATTACACGCACTATTCCAATTGAAAGAATAGATAGTTTGGGTGTAAACAGTAAAATTGGATTATGAAATTCTATCTGTAGAAAAAGACGGTAACAATTTCAAAATATCATACTGAAAAAGGGAATGGAACTATTACCATTTATGTAGGAGAAAAAGATGTTTTTTTAAATGAAGGCGAATATGACTATACGATTACATATCGTATGAGCGGGCAAATATGGTTATTTTAATGATTTCGATGAAATTTATTGGAATGTTAATGGTTTTGATTGGGAGTTTACCTTTCGATCAAGTTTCAAGTCAAATTACCCTTCCAACTGGTGGGAAAATCATTCAGAATGCCTGCTACACCGGCAGTTATGGCAGTAATAGTTCAAATTGTAGTTCAACCGTTTTATCTGAGAACAGCATTCGTTTTAGTGCTGATAATTTAAATGCTGGAGAAAACTTAACAATAGCAGTAGGTTTTGAAAAAGGTATTGTAAACCAACCACCGCCACCGCCACCGCCCACATTTTTTCAAAAATTTGGAGTTCTTATTTTAAGTGGATTCATAAGTTTTTGTCTTTTGTTTTATTATGGATATACATGGTTGAAGTTTGGTATCGACCCTGTAAAGCCAACCGTATTTCCACAGTTTGAGGTGCCAGAAAAAATGACGCCTGCATCTGTAGGAATGATATGATAAACAACGCTATTATGGTGATTTGATTACAGGTTCTATTTTAAATTTAGCGGTTAAAGGCTATATTAAAATTGAAGAAGATGTTGAAGAATATATTTTCGGATTGTTCAAAAACAAACGCTATCTAATTCATAAATTAAAAGTGGATACTGGAGATATTAATAAAGAGGAAAGCGTATTGCTTTCAAAATTATTTTCAGATAGTTCCACCTTAAAATTAGAAGGAAAATACGATAAAACAGTAGAAACGGCGGTAACGGCGTTTAAAGAATCATTAAAAAATCAGCATAATAGTTTCATTTATCAAGGTTTCAATTTTAAATTTTGGGTGGTTCCAATTTTGACCATAGTTGCTTATGTTTTCTTGTTTATAGTTTTGGCTTCGCGATATTTTGAAGGAGAAAATGATGGGTTGGTATTTTTCTTATTTATCATTTTAAATATTGTTTTCTTTTTAGTTTACCAATATTTAATTAGAAAACCTACCGTGGAAAAACTTAGACTCAAATCTTTGATTGAAGGTTTTAAGATGTATATGAGTGCAGCGGAAGAAAAACAAATTGCCCATTTTAATCCACCAGATTTAACACCAGAAATTTTTGAAAAATTATTGCCGTATGCCGTTGTATTAGGAGCAGAAGATGTTTGGGGAGAAAAATTTCAAAACCTGATTGACAAATCGATGATTGATAAAAACTACCAACCCGCATGGTATGCTGGGAACATTGGAAACTTCTCGACATTTAATCATTCATTAAATTCATCACTGTCTAATTCCATTAGCAGTTCTGCAACACCACCATCAAGTAGTGGTGGTGGTTCTGGCGGCGGTGGTTTCTCTGGCGGCGGCGGAGGCGGCGGAGGCGGAGGTGGTGGCTGGTAGGTCTTACAGAAATAGTAGGATCTCCTTTTTATAGAGATAAAAAGGAATTTAAATACGCTTTTTTACCATCTTACGGATAACCGTAATAACCCATCAAAGAATCTTCTTATTTTTTGGCAAAATTAGAATTGTAAAACATCGAATTAACATAATATACGTAGTACTACTTATAGGAAATGTTGCTTATAAAAATATATTAGTGCTGTATTTATAATATAGAGATATACTCCCTAGGGAGTTTATCTGTTTGTTAGGCACAAGCTGAAAAATACGAAATGACAGAAACAGTAGACAACATAGAACTTGACAAGGAAAACGTTGAATTCAACAACGCTGCTGAATTTGTTCGACATACTGATAAATTAGTTTACCTAACAGGAAAAGCAGGAACAGGTAAAACAACTTTTCTGAAATACATAAAAGACACTACAAATAAAAACACTGTAATTCTTGCCCCAACAGGAGTTGCCGCAATAAATGCAGGTGGCGTAACAATTCATTCTTTTTTTCAAATACCTTTTGGACCTTTTGTTCCTGATGATTCACGATTGAGAACAACAGCAACGGGAACAGAAAATCAGGGAAACAATTTATACGACTTTCAGATACCGAGAAGATAAGCGAGAAATAATTGAAAATTTGGAACTGCTAATCATTGATGAGATATCGATGGTAAGAGCAGATATGTTAGATAATATTGACAGAATTTTCAATTTTCGAAATAAAATCAGATTTGCCTTTTGGTGGTGTTCAGGTTATTAGTATTTGGAGATTTTTTTCAGCTGCCACCAATTGCAGATAATGAACAATGGTCAATTCTATCCCAATTCTACAAAACACCTTTTTTCTTTAGTTCAAAAATCATAGAACAAAATACGCCTCTATATATTGAGCTGAAGAAAATCTATAGGCAAAACGAACAAGAATTTATTGACCTTATTAAATAGGGTTCGAGTTAGTCAAGTAAATGCAAATGATTTTAGTGTCCTTAATGCAAAATACAATCCGACTTTTTCAGGTAATGGAAGTGATTATATAATTCTTGCAACTCACAATAATATTGTTAATGAAACCAATCTTACAAAACTAAATCAACTTGAAACTGAATTATTTACTTATGAAGCTAATGTAACAGGCACTTTTCCAGATAAGCATAAACCGACTGACCACTATTTAAAATTAAAAGTTGGTGCTCAAATTATGTTTATCAAAAATGATACAGGCGAATACAAACGATATTACAATGGCAAAATTGGTAAAGATAAAAGAACTTGAAGAAGATTCTATCAAAGTAATATTTGATGATGAATCCGAAGTTGAAGTTGAAAGAGCGGTTTGGAATAATATTCAATATTCATACAACAGAGAACAAAAAAAGATTGTAGAAGAAATTGTCGGGACATTTAAACAGTTCCCTATTCGTTTAGCTTGGGCAATTACTGTTCATAAAAGCCAAGGTTTAACATTTGAAAAAGTTATTGCTGATTTAGGAAGAGCTTTTGCACCAGGACAAGTTTATGTTGCTTTAAGTCGTTGTACTTCATTTAGTGGTTTGATGCTTAAAACTCAACTTAATAGTTATGCGATAAAAACCGACCCAAGAGTTATCGAATTTGCCCAAAACGAAACACCTGGAACATTAATAACTGAACAGCTTAAATACAGGGAAAGCTGATTTCTACTATAAAAAAGCAAGAGAAGATTTTGGAAAGGGCAAAATAAAATCTGCATTTGACTTTTTCAAAAAAGCCTTAAAGTTTCGTAATGATATAGACACTGATATTTTTAAGAAATTCATAGAAGTACAAGGTAAATGGCTTTTAGATTTTAAACAAAAGAATTCTTCGCTTATAGAGAAACTTGAATTAGAATAATGAACTATCTGAAGCAAACGAAAATATTGAATTGCAAACAAGAACTTAGAGAAAAATCTACTAAAATATCAGAACAAAATTCTTCGATTGAATTCCTTTTAGAAAAAACTACCGAGTTTGAAAAAGAAACTGAACAACTTAAAAAAGCATTAAAACAACCCGGAGAAAAAACTATCTGACTCACAAATTCATTCTAACGGACTTGAAACTAAACTTCAGAAAACTGAATCAGATTTACGGAATAAAAACAAAGAAAACCAAACCAATAAAGCAGAAATAGAACGACTTAAAAACTTGAAATGGTACAACAAACTAATAGGAAAGAAATAAAAAGCCAGTGCCTAACAACTTCATATAAAAAATAGGCGAAATAGTAGTAAAATCAAGGGTTTTGGCTCGTATCAAACTTTGTGCTTAACCGAAAGTTTAGTGCTTCGAAATCGCCTACTTTTCATATACTAACCGTTGGCAATAATTAAAACAAACTATGGAAAACAAAGAACAACTTTTCGAGAAAATATTCAAACAGCATTTAAAAATTGAAACTTATTCTCAATCGATTGATAGTTTATATAGTCCTCGACTTAAAAAACAGAATTGATTATAAACCATACTATCAAAGAAATTATGTTTGGGATAATAACAAAGCCAACATACTTCATTGAAAGTATTTTAATTGGAACAGAAGTTCCACCTCTAATTTTCTTTGATAACAATAAAAATATTGAAATAATTGATGGAAGACAAAGGTTTGAGACTATTCTTAGGTTTATGGACAATCAATTTTCATTAAGCACAAAAGGCTTAAAAATATTAAGGCAATTAGGAAAAAAAACATTTAGTGAGTTAGCAAAAACTGATAAGGAAATTTTAGACAATTTTCTTGATGCAAAAATTAGAATAATCAATTTCAACTCTAGTCAATGAACCACCTTTAGACGACTATTTAGCTGACAGAGTAAAAAAAGAAATTTTTTCAAGGTATAATACTGGTATAACACCTTTAAAGAAATCAGAAGTTGATAATGCAAAATATGATGAAGATGAACTTTCTAATGAATTTAAGGATATCTTAAATAATGATTTAGTATCTAAGGAAGAAAATATACAATACCTTCTTTAAACCAACTAAAAATAAAATAGACAATCCACCAGTAGAGGATATTATGTCATTTATTAGAAGATTTTTAATTCTTACCAATGTACCCAATAAAGTCATATGCTAGTGGTGGTGGTAGAACTGAGATTCTGACTTTACTTTATGAGTCGTTTTCTAATAATACTGAAGATTGCAAATTAGTTATTTCAGATTTTCTAAAGAAACTGGATTATATTTCTACAAATTAAAGAATATTCTGAAAATAATGAATTTAAAAAATAATAGACTTGCTCTAGAAACTTTACTCTGGGGTTTAGGTGTTTTAGACCAAGAGGGTATTAGGATTGATTTCGACAATGAGTTTATAGTAAATGCTTCTAAATCACATCAATGATAACATATCAGAATACTCAACAGAAGATTATCAATTCAATAAAATAGTTTTAGCAAGATTTAATTCTACAACAAAATTTTTAAGTCAATTTTCAAAACAAAATCTTGATATTTATCTTGTTGCTGATTCAGATAAGAAAGAAGAGCTAAAAGAACTTAGAAAGCCAAAAGACACAACAACTGCATTGTCTGAATTAGAAAGTTTAAGACTAAATAAACCAGAACCTTCTCGGAATTCTATTGATGATATTGTCAGAACAATGCAACGTAGAAGATTCTTAGTTAGGCCTTCATATCAAAGACAAGAAGTTATTAATCCCACAAAAGCTTCTTCAATAATAGAGAGTATATTATTAGATATTAAACTTCCGCCAATATTTGTATTTAAAAGAAATGATGGTATAAATGAAGTTATTGATGGACAACAAAGACTTTTAACTATTTTAGGATTTATTGGAGAAAAATATTTAAGTGAAAATGACGAATTAACAGTTTCGAAAAACCATAGTTTCTATCTTAGAAAACTTAGGATTTTAAAAGAATTAGACGGAAGTAAATTCACGGACTTAACCGATGAACAAAAAGGTAAAATTCTTGATTTTCAATTGTATGTTATAGAAATAGACGAAAATCAAAACCCACATTTTGACCCAATAGATTTATTTATAAGACTAAATGATAAACCTTATCCAATCAGAGTAAACTCATTTGAAATGTGGAACAGTTGGGTTGATAACTCAATAATAGATGAAATAAAGAAACTTAACTTCAGACTTAAAACCTTGGTTTTATCTAAAACAACTATCCAGAAAAGTCCGATAGAGATAGAATGGAAAGTGAAGAACTTTTAACTTCCTTAATTTACTTGGATTATACATTAAACTCATTCAAATTCGTATAAAGGTTTAGATATTTACAAAAAACTGACCGTATAAATGCAAGAATAGGCAATAAATCGTCAATTACTAAGTCTTTTCAAGAAGTAGGCGAAAATGATAGATGCCCAAAAAAAGTTACTTTAAATCAGTTAAAAACATAAAATCATTTATCAAAAAGGTAAAACTTGTATTAATTGACAGAGACGTAGATGTTGAAATACAAGATTTTCTAAAAACTGAATTAGATATTCTTTTCAAAGCTAATAAAGAGAATAAATTCTTTAGAAGAACAATGCAAGATTTTTATATATTTATGGTTTATTCTTAGTGATATCAACTTTGAAATGGTCAAACATCATAGAATTAATTTGAAAAAAGAAATTATTGATATTTTCTCCTTTATGAAAGATATTCCATTAGAAAATCAAGAAAAGAATAATGCCTTTGATAGTTTTTAGTAAAATGATTTCAGACTTAAAAGAAAAATATAAAAGGCAGGAAAGAAAATTGAAATTAACTGATGAAGAAAAAGGCGAATTTATAAAAGAACAAAACAATGTTAGTCCATATTCTGGTGCACCAGTTTTCGTTGGAGATGAAATAGAAGTTGACCATATTGAATCATTAGCAAAAGGCGGAGAAGATGAAAAAAAGAACATACAAATATTACACGTAGATGAGAATAGAGAAAAAAGTGCAAAATAACTATTGCCAACAAAAGTAACCGTTGCACAAGTGATTAATTCAGCATAGGACCAATCAATATAAGCCTCTCTAAGAGGCTTTTTTCGCAACAACTCAGAAGTTGTAAGCTAATTTTAGCTGCTTTGTAGAAGCACCGAAGAGGTATTGAAAGGCACGTTTTATAAATGCGGCCAAAGCAAGTTTCCCCGCCCCACTTTTTACCGGTTTCTGTTCGAATTTCAGGTACTTCTTCAGGTTATAGGCGATTGCGGACAGGTGCATCACCTTGTTGGCCTGTGCCAGCCCGATGTTATCTATATTAATAGGGTATTCATGTGTTCGCTGCGCTCGGAAGGACCCCACAATTTTATTCCCAATACCGTCGAAAACCAAAAAGGGTTTTCACTATATTTCCATAAAATTGCGCACCAACGCTACAACCCGCCCACTGCTATCGCAGATAACGTACATAGCGCTGCGTTGTAGCCAACTTAAATAAAAACATAATTATGAAAATTAATCATACAATTTTACCAACATTTCTAACAATCTTAATCGCAATGACAGGATGTAAATCAGACAAGTCAGAATATGATAAAATTGTCGAATTCGGACAAAAATATACTGATGCTTGGAATAGTAAAGTACCAGAAAAAATGGCTTCATTTTATGCAGAGGATGGGATTTTGACTGTTAATAACGGAACACCAGCAGTCGGAAGGAAGCAAATAACTGAAACCGCTAAATCTTATATGGAAGCATTCCCTGATATGGTACTGACAATGGATAGTCTGACAAAGGGCAATGAAACCTATAGATATTATTGGACTTTTAAAGGAACTAATAGTGGACCAAATGGAACTGGAAATAAAGTTGATTTTAGCGGATTTGAGGAATGGACGATGAATGACAAAGGACTCGTGCAAAAATCAATCGGAAAATACGATGCGGATGATTATACAAGACAACTGAATGGAAATTAAAAAAAACTGGCTACAACAATGGTAACCGTTGCACAACTCAAAATCTTGAGAAATGATCGGTTTTTCAGATTCTAAACAATTCATCAGCCATTGATTTTCAGGTGTAATTTTTTTTCCATTTGATAAAAGTAACTTGATTGATTGTAAAATGTAGTTGTGCAACAGGCACAATGGCTAAAAGTAATTGCTTGTTCTTGCTTATCCTGAAAATTCCTGCGGAATTTCAAGATTTGGGTGTACTTGTAAAGGTAATTTTAAAACCACGCAACTACTCTTAGCCAAACGGATGATGTAGCATTAGTTCATAGCATTTTTATTGATTTTTAAAGGAATTCATGTATGCGCTGCGCTCGGAACGCCTGTGGCGACCCTTGGTGCTACATCCCGTTTTCCAACGCACCGTCTCGCCCGCTGCTGTCGCAGTCGTCGCCCGCACCAAGGGAAATGCTATAGCATCGCAGCGCTATGACAGATTGCAGGCGGGACAGGATAAGGGAACACCGGCCGACCACGCCACTACGGCCTATGAACGCAACATATCAAACCCCTATATGCAATTTATTCATGCCGCATCTATTTTAATAAGGTATTCATGTGTTCGCTGCGCTCGGAAGGACCGCACAATTTTATTCCCAATACCGTCGAAAACCAAAAAGGGTTTTCACTATATTTCCATAAAATTGCGCACCATCGCCACAACCCGCCCACTGCTATCGCAGCTGACGTACATAGCGCTGCGTTGTGCTTCATTATTCTGACTAACCTTTAACCAATGATAAAATTCTTTCGAAAAATTAGACAAAAACTACTCTCTGAAAACCTGCCTGACCGGCAGGCAGGTAAATTCAGTAAGTATTTGCTTTATGCTGTTGGTGAAATTGCACTCATTATAACTGGTATTTTAATCGCTTTACAGATTAGTAATTGGAATGAAACCAACAAAATAAGGAGTTCTGAACAACAATACTTGTTGGCACTTAAAACTGAATTTAATTTCAACAAAGTTGAATTGGAAAAAATAATGAACCGTAATGCCACAAATGCAGAAAACGCAATCAAGGTAATTAATATTATGGGGCCAGACAGCCTTCAGATAACGGAAGAAGAGTTATCGTTGTATCTGACTAGATCACTATCTTATGAAGTCCAATTTGATCCAAATCAAGGTGTTTTAGACGAAATTATTAGTTCCGGTAAACTTGGCCTATTTCGTAATGACGAATTAAAATTTGCATTATCATCATGGAAAGGACTATTGCAAAAGGCAAGATTGCAAGAAAAGGAACTCCAAAGATTAAGATACATAACAATAGACATCATCAGAAACAAATCAAATCTAAGAAAGGTGCTAGAACCTTTTCTTGAAGACTGGGGAATAACACCATCTAAATTTAAAAAAGGAAGCCTGAATATATTGCAATCTCTACCTTTTGAAGGTCACATGATGGGTATAGCTACTATGTCTTTGAGCCTTAATGAAAACGACTATTTAAATTTTAGCAAGGAAATCGATAGAATATTGTTACTTATAGATGGTGAATTAAAAGAACGAAAGCACAACAACGGATAAAATGCATAAGCTGCTGCCGTCGCTTACGACATCTTAATCTGAGATTAAAGGAATATATGATAAAATATGGTTTACCTATAAACGCGAATGGATTCGTGCAAGATGTAGTTGATGTTGATGTTTATAATTTAATTGTAAACGATAAGGAGTTATATGGAATCATTAGAAATCAATGCTATAACTGGAATGTTCAAATATTTGGTTATAAAGAGCATCTAAAAGCTATTGAAGAAATGGAGATAGGCCTAAAAAATTATTTTAAAAGTAAGGAAATTGAATACCAACCAGTAGCGCTTAATAAATAACGAAAGCACAACACAACCTATAAACAATACGGGCTTTGGGCTTAAACTCTAAAGTCTGTGTATATTTAGAATGCCGCGAAATCTTTGGGATTTCGCTTTGACACGAAAAAAAGAAAAAACAAAACCAAAAGATTTCGCTATGTGCGTGGCGGAAAGCAAACGCTAGTTTGCTCCCGTACTGTTCATAGCTAAACCGTTGTGCGTCATATACGAACACCAAAATGAGTAAATTAATAAAATTGATATATCTAGTACTAATATTAACTCTGACCTTTTCCTGCGTAGAAAAGAAATCGCCTCAAAAAGAAATTAGCATATCAGAATTTGTAAACGCTTCAAAATCCGATACGCTAAAATTTAATTCCGGAATTCGAGCAATTTTTCAAGATAGCAAAGGAAATTATTGGATTGGTAGTCACCAAGAAGGCGTATGCGTATTTGATGGAAAATCATTTGAATACTTTACAACTAATGAAGGGTTGCCTGATAATCAAGTCCGTTCAATACAAGAAGATAAAAATGGAAACATTTGGTTTGGAACAGCAAATGGAGTTAGTAGTTATGATGGGAACAAAATCATAAATCATATTCCAATAACAGATGATTATTTACAAAATGAAATAAAAAAAACAGATAATAACCTTTGGTTTAATGCTGGAAACAACGCTGGTGTATATAGAAATAATGGTCAAATATTGAATTATCTAGCATTCCCCACACCAGAGAACGAAAATCTGAATAATTCATACGGAGTAACAGGTATTTCAAAAGGTCAAGATGGTCAACTATGGATAGCAACTTATGCAGCATTATTCAATTTCGATGGCAAAGCAGTAAATGTTTTTGATAAAAGTAAATTGGCACTTAAAGAGGATGAAGTGTTGCACATAAGAAGTGTATTCGCAGATTCACAAGGACGAATTTGGATAGGAAATAATGGAATTGGAGTTTTATTATTTCAGGGAGATTCTACTATAAATTTTTCAGATAAAAACGGCCTTATTCACACTAATAGTAGTAAGAATGGAAATACTTCACCAGATGGAACATTAGAACACGTTTTTGCCATTGAAGAAGATTCAGAAGGAAACATTTGGTTTGGAGATAGAGATACGGGAGCTTGGAAATTTGACGGCAAGACAATGACAAACTATATTATAGATACCAAACTTTCAACACAGATGATTTGGGAGATATATGAAGACAATAATAAAAACTTGCTTTTTGCAATGGAAAATGGAGGCATTTACAAGTTTAATGGAAAATCATTTGATAAAACGTTTTGAAAAGAAATACGAACGCACAACATTGTAAACTATGAAAAGCCCTAGTCCAGTTCTCTAAAGTTAGTTAGTATTTTCTTTTTGCCTTAAACCACCTTTTTTCTTTAATATAACTTGCTCCGCATCCTATATGTGATCCATCTCGAAGAGGTCACCGGCATCTGTATGATCATAAGCTATAATAGACCCGGCCACTTGCTATAAAATGTGGTCTACCTTTTAAGATAGCCACCTACATTGTTCTGTGGTACAGGTCTTAAATACTTCGTTGTGAGCTCTGTTATTTGTTTACCTTTTCTTTTTTATTATTCCAATACACCTACCACATAAGGTGTCTCGGTCCTGATGACCGCCAGTGTTCTACTAAGCAGCTTTCTCGCTACTTTTACGATGATACTCTTCACGTTCTTGCCCAAGTGTTTTCTGTAATAGGATTGCATCACGGGGTCGGTCCGTATCGCCTGCCATGAGCCTCTATAAAATAGCTGCGTATGAGCCGGTGTGCTCTTCCAGTGATACCGGTCGTGCGCAAATTATCGCCACTTTGATGAATGCCTGGTGCCAAACCTACATAGCCCGACAAGTGTTTCAGGCTCCTGAACCTTCTCAGGTCACCAAGTTCACATAAGACCCCACAGGCAACGATGCCGCCAATGCCCGGAATACTCCTGAGCAAGGTATAATCTTTCTTGTAGTACGTCTTACAGAACCTTCGCAATTGCGTTGAAACGTCCCGCAGGTCCGGGTCCACGAAACGGAATTGCCGCATGCGACTGTCAAGGGTCGCCCGCGCAGGGGAATACTCGAACTCCAATGCATCCAGCCAATTACGGAAACCATGGCTCCAATGGCTGTTATCGAACTCCTCGGGAACGGTTACACCGAAATACAACAGCCGTGATTTTATCAAGCTCTTTATACGACGGTAATCCTTGACCAGATCGTTCCGTCTGCGGAAAAGACTGCGCAACTGTTCCCGCTCCATATCCGGGACATGGATGCCCTCCAAACGACCGTCTTTAAGCTCCCTTGAGATCAACTGTGCATCAATGCGATCGGTCTTGGTATGCTTCTCCTTGCCCTTTCTATGCACATCGGCAGGATTGACTACCAAGGAACGCC
Source organism: uncultured Flavobacteriaceae bacterium (assembly GCA_963697395.1). GTDB lineage: Bacteria > Bacteroidota > Bacteroidia > Flavobacteriales > Flavobacteriaceae > Maribacter. Next base: position 131,046 of record CAVONX010000019.1, on the reverse strand, counting down.
ATCCATAGCCCTCGAAACATCGGTGCGCATAATAACCGCAGCAACCCGCTTCATGGGCCGTTGTCACTCCATGTTCGGGAAAATGCCTATCTACATAGTTTTTCAGTCCTTCGGGAGAGGGGGACATAGAAAAAGTCCTGCCCGCTGAAATATCGGTCGAGACAATGTATCTTCCAACTTCGCTTGTGAATATCGATGCCAATGAATAACTTAGGTCTAGCAGTGTGTTCCGTTTTCATATCTTATTGTTTTAGAATACTTTAAAGATAGAGGACACGCTGCTTTTACATAGATGCTAAAAAAAATAGCGCAAGTCTTTATTAACACTAAGGTTTGGGCGTTTTTGGAAAGTCGCCAAATCTTTTGAATTTGGCATTTTAGAAAAATAAGATAAAAACAAAATTTAAAAGATTTGGCTTGTGGCTAAACGGAAAGAACATCGCTTACACAACTGCCCTACTTTTCTTATACGAGCCGTTGTACCACATTAAAAGCCAACCAATATGAAAAGAACAGTTATAGTTTTTTTAGTAAGCCTCATGTGTTCTCATTCTTACGGACAAAACCCAAGGGCAAGAGATTTGGGAGTTCCTTTTAATGGAGAAACAGGAAAATTTAACGCTATTACCGATGTAAAAGGTGTTGAGGTCGGGCATGCTACGCTTATTCGAGGCAAAGGACCTCTTATTGTGGGAGAAGGACCTGTTCGTACTGGAGTTACTGCGGTTTTTCCATTGGGAAAAAATGCAACTGAGGGCGTAACTACGGGCTGGTTTTCTTTCAATGGAGACGGTGAGATGACAGGAACAGTCTTTCTAAGTGAAAAAGGTGAATTATATGGCCCCGTAATGATTACTAACACATTGAGCGTTGGTACAGTACATGCAGCATTAATCGAATGGAATCGGCAACATATCAAAGATCCTGAAGCCCTTTATGCACGTTCACTACCCGTAGTTGCAGAAACTTGGGATGGTTTCCTCAATGATATTTATGGGCAACATGTTGCACGAGCCGATGTTTTTCAAGCGCTGGATAGTGCATCAGTAGGAGTTGTAAAAGAAGGAAATGTTGGTGGTGGAACGGGAATGCGTACATACGAATTTAAAGGTGGTATAGGCACATCTTCTAGAATAGTTAATACCGAACAGGGGAAGTTTACGCTGGGTGTGCTTGTACAGTCCAATTTTGGTAGACGGTCGCATCTCAGAATCGCAGGTGCCCCAGTTGGAAAAGAAATACCTGATTTGATGCCAGAGCAAAACGTTGTAGAGCAAATTAATGGTAATTCAATAATAGTTATTATCGCCACGGATGCCCCTTTACTGCCAGTCCAACTTGACAGAGTTGCTCGAAGAGCAGCTTTGAGCTTGGGACTTAATGGAAGCATTGGTATGGACGGTTCAGGAGATATTTTCATTGCTTTCTCAACTGGTAATCGTTTGAAAACAGGGAGCGCTGAGATGCAGCAACTAGAAATGGTGAGTGATATTAATCCATTGTTTGAGGCTACAGTTCACGCCACGGAAGAAGCAATAATAAACGCAATAGTCGCCGGCGAAACTATGGAAGGAATTAACGGAAATGTTGTTCACGCAATACCTCATGACCTGTTAAAGAAAGCCTTAAAAAAATATAATCGACTAAATGAATAACGTGGTACAACAAAGCCTAAAATTCATTGCTTGCGGATTTTCTAAAAGGAAATCATACGCAATAAGCTAACTTTAGGTTTGACTGGATTGTCCTTTGGACGAATCAAAGCAACGAACCTTAGCCCAACCGTTATAGCCAATGACAGGACAAAAGGCCTGTAAATTAATCGTCCGAAATTCCAACAACAAAACCTATGTTTTTTATTTTAGTTACTTCAACGAAAACTAGGAGTTTAGCATTAAGAAAATTCGTCCAACATTAATTTTTCGGAAAGGGGATAAAACCCTTATATCCAATTAGTTTTGCGAATCCACCTACTACTTTTGCCATAATCTTTTGAGCAGCTATTGGTGGTCCAACCACAAACAACTCGCCATAATATTCGTTCAAAATTGCAAAAAACTGCAACGTGCCCGGTAATCCGGTTTTCTTATTGCATTTGCCTTGTACGTCTAAGGAGTATAACGTTTCTAGAAAATCCTCTGTTCTTAGTGCTGGTCTAAATTCAAAAATGGCTACTACCTCTTCACTACCCTCATTCGCCCATTTATGAGCAGAATTTGCCTTGGCGGTAAATTTTTCCCCCTTTTTCAAAATTCTCTTTTCTCCATCACAGGTTACACTCAATTCACCACTCACTACTTCGAAACTCTCGCTTTGGACCGGGTGATAATGTAAGGGTGGTCCTTCTCCACCTGGCCTACACCAAAATTTAAATTTCATTAATTCACCTTTTGAGTCTTCTGATGTAATTAAGAATTGACACTTATCACCAAAGGTTTTGTTTTCGATTACCTGATTTGTCTTTGCCATGATTCGCTTTTTAAGTTTAACAATTAGGTCAGTGACCCAAAGTTAATACTTTATTTGAAAAAATAGTACAGTGACCTAATTATTTTTTATCTTTACATTCACTATGAGCAATAGAAGAGCAGATATATTGGAAACAGCCCTCAAATTATTTAATGAAAAGGGAATTGATGGTGTTACCACACGGGACATTGCAAAAAAGATAAAAATCAGTTTGGGAAATCTGACTTACTATTTCCCAGCCAAAAGTGATATAGTATATGCATTAGTGGAAGAATGGGGAAAGGCGGTTGACGAAGCACTTACCGACCATACAGATACAAATATGAATGCTTTGACCGATTATTTTTACCAGGTTAAAATTGTTTTCGAAACTCAACTAAAATATAGATGTATTCTGCAAAAACGCTATGGCGAAATAATTAACTCATTTCCGGATACGCAAAAATATTTGAGTGATTTCTTGAAAATCCGATTTGATTCGTGGGAGCAACTCCACAAACAACTGGTAAATGAAAAACTGGCAAGAAAGGAATTGGTTATAGAATCATATGCTCTAAGTGCCATGTTAAATATTCTTGTCATATTCTGGCAACAAGAATTTTTAATTTACTTCCCTGAGCTAACTGACGCTCAAAAGGTCGAAAGAGCACTCGCTATTGCTTTCCAGGCTTATAAACCATACTTAACAAAAAAGGGTCTCGATATTCTGGAGCCAATATTGGTCAAATTAGACCATTACTAATAGTAAATCCGCTAGCTGAACCATAACAACAATTAGCAGGAACGCTAGAATAACTGGCTATAACGATGGTAATCGTTGCACCAGTCATTGATCCCGGAAAAAAAGGACTCATATACCCCTCTTTACGGGGCTTTTTTCTTGCCGGATCAGTTTGGAAAGGTCAATTTTCGAAGCCTTACCGAGGCTGAAAATAGGTCGTGGACAATACTTTTTACAAAAACCCTAAAAGCAAGTATCCCTGCCCCGCTTTTAGAACGTTTTTCGATGAACTTCAGGTACTTTTTCAGGTTGTAGGCGATGGCCGAAAGGTGCATCACCTTGTTGGCCTGTTTTATCTCGATGGTATTTATTTTAATAAGTTATTCATGCGTTCGCTGCGCTCGGAAGGACCGCACAATTTTATTCCCAATAAAGTCGAAAACCAAAAAGGGTTTTCACTATATTTCCATAAAATTGAGCACCATCGCCACAACCCGCCCACTGCTATCGCAGATGACGTACATAGCGCTGCGTTGGCGGTCAGCGTAAACAAAAATCAACCAACAAAAAAAATATGAATAATCTTATTTTAAAATCATTTTCATTAATTATTTTGATTACAATAATTAGCTGTTCAATTAAAAACAATGAACAAGTTGAAGAAACAAAAGACAACCCCCTAATCAAAGAACTTTATCTCAAAGACGTTGAAATACGAGAACTTGATGCAAAAACAGACACTGTAAATTTGGAGAATTATGATAAAGTACACCGAGAACAAATATTTCAATTACTTGCCGAAAATAAAGTTGTAACAAATAGGGATAAAATCAGAGCTGCCTGGATATTGCAGCACACAGCTGCTAAATTTTGTGACGGAGAATTAACAAGTATAAGTCCTGAAAACTTTTTATTAGCTTATAAACTATCTTCAACAGCACTTGCTCAACTCGAAATCGAAAAAGACACTTTAACAATTAAAAGAGAGAATATTCCACGAATTGTAGCCTTAAATTATGACCGCTACCTTTTATTCACATTTGGATATCAAAAATTCGGAACTCAATTTGTGTTTGACGAGAAAACAGATGAAATGTTATTAGCACCTATTGAAGCGACATTGTCAAGTGATGAAGAAAGAAAAAAGCATAACGTAGAACCCTTAAATGTATTAATGAGTAAATACAAGATGAAACCAATGCCGAAGTTGTGAAGAATGCCGAACCGCTAACAGCGCTTATAAGAAATAGCGGGTTAAGTGCTAAATCAAAGGTTAGTACCAAACTGAAGTGAAGTGCTTTTTAATCCGCTACTTGTCATACGTGCAAACCGATGATATAGCATTATTCATAACCTGGTTGGTTTCTTTTAAAGGTATTCATGTGTTCGCCGCGCTCGGAAGGACCCCACCATTTTATTCCCAATACCGTCGAAAACCAAAATGGGTTTTCACTATATTTCCATAAAATTGTGCACCATCGCCTCAACCCGCCTACTGCTATAGCAGATGACGTACATAGCGCTGCGTTGGCGGCAACTAAAAAGAGAAAAACAAAATGACCATAAATACATTCAAAATTATCCTTGTAATCCTTATTTCAAATAACTTGGCCTCTTGTAATGGTCAATTGAAATCTGAATCTGAACAGGCTGAAATTAAATCTCTTGAATTTGGAAAAGTAGTTTCAGAACTTGACGATCAAATTTGGAGAATATTTCAAGATTCAAAAGATAATTATTGGTTTGGTAGCAACGGAAATGGCATATACAAGTTTGACAAGACAATAATTACGCAGTTCACGACAAAAGACGGATTGGTAAATAACTCGATTCGTGGAATACAAGAAGATAGTGGTGGCAATATAATTATTATGACATCCAACGGCATTAGTAAATATACGGGAACAGAATTCATAACACTAAAACCAGTTAAATCCTCTAACAACGAATGGAAACTTCAGCCAAATGATTTGTGGTTTGGATATATAAACGACCTTTACCGTTTTGACGGCAAATCTCTTTATGAGTTAGAATTACCGAGAAAAGACCTAAAAAAAGCATTTGGAATAGACACTTCTCAAGGAAATAACAATAACCCTTATGCTGTCTTCGGAGTCAACAAAGACAAGGCTGGAAATGTTTGGTTTGGTACTGAAAGTGCTGGTGCTTTTCGTTTTGACGGTGAAATATTTTTATGGTTCGGAGAAAAGGAACTTTCAACTCTTCCGGACGGGAGAGTGCCAGGCGTACGCTCAGTGATTCAAGACAAAGACGGGAATTATTGGTTAAGTAATTTTTATAGTAAATATAGAATTGCTCCAGACCTACCAAATGGATATGAAAAAATGAAAGCTGTCGAGTTACCCAAAGAAATTGTAAAAGATAAAATACTTTACTTCAACTCTGGAATAGCAGATGAAAACGGAAATTTATGGATGACAACTTATGGTGGCGGTGTTTGGCAGTATGATGGAGAAACGCTCTCGAATTTTGAAACAAACAATGGAAAAGAAGATGTTTTACTGATTAGTATTTATCAAGACAATAAAGGAACCATTTGGCTTGGAACAAATAATGATGGAGTTTACAAACGAATAGGAAACGACTTTAAAAAATTTGAACCCAATATGTAAAAGTAGCCGCTAACAATGTATCCTATGAAATCATAGCCGCCTATCGGCAGGCTGCGCTTCATAAACCAAACGTTGGCACACATATAAAAAACCGAACCTCATAATGCAAAGTTTTGAAGAACGATTAAAAGGTGGACACCCAAATTCACTTGGAAATACAGTAGAAATTGTAGACGAGGTATTAGCTGAAAACGAACTTTTTAATGAACTTTTCAACTGTTATTTCAGTAATGACGAAATCGTTCGACTGCGGACTTCGAATGCGATGAAACGGATTTGCAATGCAAAAAAGGCAATCTTAATACCCTACATTGATAGATTTCTGACGGAAATCGCTCAAATTAACCAAGCATCGACCCAATGGACGTTATCGCAACTGTTTGGGATGCTCATAAAAGATATGAGTAAAAAGCAAATCGAACAGGCTAAAAAAATCATGAAACATAACCTCGCCAACAACAGCGATTGGATTGTACTAAACCAAACGATGGACACTTTGACAAATTGGGCGAAAAAAGACGCAGACTTGAAAAATTGGATAAAGCCACATTTAGAACGTTTGACGGTGGATGAAAGGAAATCCGTTTCAGGCCGAGCGAAAAAAATGATTGATAAATTGAAAAAATAAGTACGTGTGTCAACAAAACCTAAGAAAACATGGGGAGAAGCGAACTGAAAGCTAGTATTGAACTTCGTAGTTTAGTTCATCACGGGCAGACAGACAAGAACTTCCAAATCCCCATGTTTCTAAGCTAGGTCGATGATGTAGCATTATTCATACCCTGGTTGGTTTCTTTTAAAACTATTCATGTATGCGCTGCACTCGGAACGCCTGTGGCGACCCTAGGTGCTTCATCCCTTTTTCCAACGGACCGTCTCGCCCGCTGCTGTCGCAGACGTCGCCCGCACCAAGAAAAATGCTATAGCATCGCAGCGCTATGACAGATTGCAGGCGGGACAGGATAAGGGAACACCGGCCGACCAGGCCACCACGGCCCATGAACGCTATATATTAAACCCCTTATGTGCAATTTATTCATACCGATTGTAGTCAAGTGTTCGTTGCGCTCGGAAGGACCGCACAATTTCATTCCCAATACCGTCGAAAACCAAAAAGGGTTTTCACTATATTTCCATAAAATTGTGCACCATCGCCTCAACCCGCCCATTGCTATGGCAGATGATGTACATAGGGCTGCGTTGGCTGTAATGAAATGAAATGATTAAAACCGATAATTTCGATAAAATTGAAATTACTTCTCAAGAGCAACTCAGGTCATGGTTGATGAAAAATCATGCTGCATCTGAAAGTGTTTGGCTTGTTACTTACAAGAAAAGTGAGCCAAATAAGTACGTCTCAAGATGGGACGTTCTTGATGAATTGATTTGCTTTGGATGGATTGATGGTATTAGACGAAAACTTGATGATAAAAGAACTATGCAATTAATATCTCAGCGGAAAGTTGAGCATTGGGCGAAGACCTACAAAGAAAGAGCGGCTAAACTAATTAATGAAGGAAAAATGCACGAGTCTGGACTGAAGGCAATTGAAGACTCAAAATCGAGCGGACTTTGGAACTTTATGGATGATGTTGATAATTTAGTTGTTCCCGTAGACCTATCACAAGAGCTTTTTACGCTTGATGGAGCGGCAGAGTTCTTTAATTCCATAAATCCTTCTAGCAAAAGATTTGTGCTAAGATGGATTAAACTTGCTAAGACCGATAAAACAAGAAAAAATCGAATAAAAAAGATTACTGAACTATCCTCTAAAGGAGAAAAGCTACCAGGGAGTTAATAAAGAGACAACTACAGCCAACATCGGCTCTAGCAAATGCCGGCTGAAACTTAAAAATAAAGATATTGCAACTAAATAGCATTCGGTCTGACAGACAACAAAGCGTTTTCGAGAACCCGCACTTGCCATAGCCAGGGCCGTTGTGTTGATTAAAACGGAATAAAATAAATGATAGAAAATTTGCCAAATTGGATTGACTTAACTTTTATCATCACTTGCATATTGACAATAAGTCTATTTCATATTTCAAACGGAAAACCAAAAAAGTTAACACTTTTGATTATTGTTTGGTCAATTATGCAATCCATATTGGCATATATCGGATTTTACCAAGTCACAGAATCAATTCCCCCAAGATTTGGATTGGTGCTGATTCCAACAATATTTCTGATTGTGTATGGATTATTGCCTACACAGCAAAAGTGGATTTTTGAAAAGAGAGAAACAAAAATTAGCACTTTCCTGCATTCAGTTAGATTGCCCATCGAGATTGTTCTGTTGGGATTATTTACTTACGAGATGATTCCTGAATTAATGACTTTTGAGGGTAGGAACTATGATATTTTAGTGGGAATTACCGCTCCAATTATTGGGCTTCTATTTATGAAGCAAAGCATTAGTAAAAAGACGCTCATTGCTTGGAACCTTGGAGGATTAATACTTGTGCTATTTATTCTATTTAATGGCATATTATCATCGGAATTACCATTTCAACAATTTGGGTTTGAACAACCTAATCGAGCAATAAATTATTTCCCATTTGTTCTCTTACCAGCTACAATAGTTCCAATTATTATTTGGACACATTTATCGGACATAATTAAACTAAGGAAAGAGATAAAAACGACACCACAACAAGGTGTAGAGTGTATACCCTGAGGGATACGCACTATACGCAAAACGTCATGTAGCATCGGTTCATAGCATTTTTATTGATTTTTAAAGGTATTCATGTGTTCGCTGCGCTCGGAAGGACTGCACAATTTTATTCCCAATACCGTCGAAAACCAAAAAGGGTTTTCACTATATTTCCATAAAATTGCCCTCCGTCGCTACAATCCGCCCACCCCTATCGCAGATGGCGTACATAGCGCTGCGTTAGCTAACATTAGGATAAAAATGGAAAACATCCTCTCAAAATACCATAAGTATCTACTAATAGTAGCCCTTATACTATCATCGATAGCTATTTCAATAAGAGGAAGTGATGGCGAGGTTAAATTGGTTTTAAATAACTATCCAGCCATAATAACTTTATTGATAACAGTAAGCATGATCTTAGTTGCTATTTACTTTCTCATTAATGGTAAGAAAATCTCAAACCTTTCAAATCAAATAAAAGAGCATTCCCAATTTAAAGATGACGGAATAAATGTCCTCATCGAAGGATTGACAGAAAGACAAAGGCAAGTGTACGACTTGATTATATTTGGAAAGACCAATAAAGAGATAATGACCGAGCTATTCATTGAGCAAAGCACGCTGAAATCACACGTTAACCAGATATATAAAAAACTAAATATCAAAAGCAGGAGAGAGCTAAAGTCAAAAATAAACGCTTAAAAATCAGCCATATGTAGCAATATCAACCCTTTATCAACCCCTAATTATTTGTTCAAAATGATGACAATAGAGAAATTGCGCTCATGAATTTTAACTTAAATATATGTATTATGAAAAGTAATTTATTGTACTTCGCAATGTTTCTATTACTCCTATGTTTGCCATTCAGAGGCAATGAAGAAGGGGTTCGTTGGTTATGGGGAGATATTATTGGGATACCAACATCTTTGATATTTACTTCATTAATTTGTATTGGCATTTACCTGTTTAAGAAAGAAAGGATGAATAGAAAAAACGTTAGCTAACAATAGGTTTAAAACATAGGGAAGTCTGTGGTTTTCGCAATTTTCGGGTTCTTAGTATCGCTTAGTCCCGTTGGACAAGTACGCAGCTCTGATATGCCCTAAGTTTCATTCCTGACCCGATTATCGGAAAGAATAAACAGACGATCATACCACATGCTATTCTTCCAATTCCATAACCATTTTTTTAGCTGACGCAATATTCGGATTAATTTCCAATGCTTTTTTGTAAGCTGATAATGCGGCTTCCTTATTACCTTTCTTCAATAGGGCTTCACCATAGCTGTCCCAGCAATTGGCACAACTAGGAAATAGTTCTATGTTCAATTTAAATATTTCGAATGCTTCATTGTTTTTGCTGACGTTAATTAAATCATACCCAATTACATTCAAGATGCCTTCAAGCGGCATAGGCATCATACTATTCTCTGTTAACAAATTGAAGTTGTTTTTGAGATATTCGACTCCGTTTTCAAAGTAGATTTTTGCAATTCTGTTAACTATTGGTAAACCCACGGGTAAAGGTTCTTTCCCTCTAAGTATGTCTAATACACCAATCCCGACTTCAATTGCTGAAGGTGCGTTTCTATTAGCCATGACAATTATGGATATTTCATCACGCAAATTTTGCAATGAAACAGCGTTTACTCCATCGAATCCTCCCGCAATCATGGGGGCACTTCCGTAGTTTTTAGATTCAATGAATAGCTCCATTCTCATAGAATTCATCATTCTTGTTTCCTCACTCCAAATAGCATTGCCAAAATAATATGCATAAAAAAACTTTCTTAAATCGGTTGAACTAGACATAAAACTACCGGCTGGAGTTGGGTTGAGTTGCAAGTAATCCGTATTATTCAATTCCCCAAGACTTGTTTGAGAATATCCAATTGCCCTGTCAGGAACCTCGTACTTTTTATCTAAATACGTATCTTTCATTTGCAATTTATCAAGTATTCTGTCTTGAACTACTTTAAAATATCTTTTTCCTTCTATTTTCTCAATTATTGCTCCTAAAAGAGTGTAGCCAACATTACTATAATAATTCCCTGTTCCTGGCTCAAAAGCCAATTCTTGCTTTTTAGCAAAATTCACTATATAGTCTATGGTTTTGTCCTTTGCTTTCAATTGCATATACTCTGGTGTATGGTAATCTTGAAAACCTGAACTGTGCTCAAGTAAATGCGCAATTGTAACCTGATTTGAAGCTATTGAAGAAAAACCTTTTAAATATTTCCCCAAATTATCATCTAATTTCAATTTATTTTCAGCCACTAAATTGTAAATAATTACTTCAGTAAAGGCTTTGTTCATACTACCAATATCAAACTTAGTATTGGTGGTCACAGGTATCTTTTGTTCAATATTAGCCATCCCAAAAGCCTTATTGTAAAGGAGTTCATCCTTATGAGCGACTAGCACAACGCCAGAAAATAAATCTAAGCCTATATGTTGTTTTACAAAATCGTCAATTCTTGCTTCAAGATTTCTTAAATCAGGTTTTGGATGTTCTATACTTTCCCCTGTTTCGCCGGGTCCGTTTATTATTATTCTTTCTTGTGCTCCTAACTGCCAACTAACAAGAACTATTATTGTTAATATTATTGCTTTCATTTTATAATTTTAATTGTGAGTTTATTAAGTGAGTAATTCTTTATTTCTTGTACTCTACCAGACGCTCTAATGCTTGAATAACTTGGCGTAATTCTATATTGCCTGAATTGTTGAGAAACAAATAAATTTCACTGTTTGGAGGAAGGTACGCACTGAACAATTCAAACCCACGGTCTGAGCCATCAAGATTAAAAGATGATTTTGTAAACCATTGATTATGCTCAGTGTCTAAAACTTTATTTGAACGAACTAACACATAGAATTTGAGTAAATCATCTAAGGTGGAGTACATTCCTCCGCTGCCCTTCACTAGCCATGATGAAGGTCCCCAGTTAGGTGGAATATTAGGTATTCCAACAAACATTGGTCCACCCCCAGCTGCAAAATCATTGATTAGAAGTCCCTTTGTTTCGCCATACTCACCAGTTCTTTTCATTCCTGCGAGCTCAAAAAAGTTTTTGCTGATAAATTCGTAATAGGTCTGATTTGAAACAATTTCAACAATAGCTGCCAGCATTCCAAAGGCCCCATGGGAATGCTTACTATTAGTTCCAGGCTCAAAAAGTAATTCTTGAGATAACATTCGTTTCACAGCAGTTTCACGGTCAACCCATGCTAGGTCTGGGTCCCAATCCGCATCCGTGTCAAAGAAATCAGGCAGTCCTGACTGACCTGATAAAAGATGTTGGATAGTTATTTTGGACTTATCTTTTGGAACGTTTTTTATGTATTTACTAATGTTGTCTGCTGTATTTAAAAGACCTTTCTGATCAAGTAAATAGATAGCGGCAGCGGTATAATCAATGGGTCTAGAACCTGTACCGAATATCGTATTAATATCATTCCGTATTCCCAGTTCTTTGTTAGCATACCCGAATGCACGCTCTATAATTATTTCACCGTTAATTTTCACATAAATCAACCCTGCTGCTCCATCTTCCTCAAACTGATCGAACGTTTCAGATATGTTTTCTAATGTAATATTTAAGGACTCAGGAGGCGCAACAAGATATAGACGGGAAATAACTTTGGCTTTGTCATCCATTACTATCATCAAATGTTTTTCTTTTTTTCCATTCGACATAATCAAACGTAAACCCTCTGGCTCCGCTTCAACGGATATGCCATCTCGTAATCCTTTCATTTCACTTCGGATGACTTTAAGCGAATCAACTAACTTGGTTTTATCACGATTGTCGTCTTTAACCATTGATTGTTCAATAAATTTGACTATTGCCACATCATCTTTGGAGTCTAACATGTTTTCAACACTTTGTATAGCACTTTTAACATACTGTGGTGGCTGTCCATGGACATTTAGATGTACCATACAAATTGTAAAAACCAACATGATTAAAAAAAACTGCTTTTTCAGTTTAATACTAAAGCTTAAGTTCTTATAAACGTTAATGTGATGTGATGTGTTTATGTTCATTTTTTTCTTGTTTATAATGATTGTTATTACAAGATTACTAATAGAAAAACTGCCGATTCACTGAAAGTTATGACTAGCTATACTTGTGTTACAAAGTCTTTTAAAAAAGTGACGTTACATTTTGCAGCTATTTCATACCAATAAGTCAAGTATTCATCACACATTTATTATCATAAGCTCTTCTCTTAGTAAATTTGGTTTATGAAAAAATGGATAGAGCCTATTATTCATGCGCTTTTTTGGTTGTGTACGGCATGGCTAATAGCCTCTAGCTTTTCCATACAGTCACACCAAATAGAGATTGTGAATGGCATAGAAGAGGTGGAAATTGTGAGAAACAACGGGTTGGCCTATCAACTACTAATTTGTATCCTATTCTCATTCGTTGCCTTTTACATCAATTCTTGGTTGATTATCAAAAATAGTCGCACAGGCAATGTAAATAGCCTGAATTGGTATGTTCTAATAACATTTATAATTCTATCTGCATGGGTATATGTAATTACAGAGATTCGATTCTTAGGTAATACACCACCAATTCCAAAACAAATTGCCTTTGGTGTATCTACTTTTTACTTTTCTCTATCTATAGCTTATGCTTTAGTAAAAACCTCGTTATACAATAATCAGCGTAATCAGCAATTAAAAATTGATAAAAAACAGGCTGAACTGAGTTTACTTCGGAATCAATTACAACCGCATTTTTTGTTCAATGCACTTAATAACTTACTATCAATGGTAAACCGGACGGACAACCCAAAATTGGTAAATTCCTTTGACAAACTTTCCCATCTTTTGCGATTCGTTATTGAGGATAATAAAGCAGAAAAGATTCCGATTTCCAAAGAAATTCAATTTCTGAAGAATTATATCGATTTACAATTATTGCGGTTTGAGGAAGATGAAATATCTATTCAATTTAACGTGAAAGGAGGAAATATTGAGCAGAAAATTGAACCCGGTTTGTTTATTCCGTTTGTTGAAAATGCTTTTAAATATGGCACAGAACCCGAAAAACATTCAAAAATTGATGTTGAATTTGATTTGTCAAAAACTGACTCCATTCAGTTTAAAATAAAAAACAAAGTAATGTTGACGAACGCGAACAGCATTAGAACAGGAATAGAAACAACCAAAAAACGATTGAATTTAATTTATCCAGACAAACACAAATTGAAAATTTCTAATGACGATGATTTTATTGTGCAATTAAACATTTCTACCAAATGAAAACAATAATCGTAGATGACGAGCCAAAGGCAATAGAACTGCTCAAATATTATTTAGAACATTTTAATAGTATTGAATTGCTGGGTACATTTAGAAATGGCTTAAAGGCATTTGAATTTTTATCGAAAGAGCCCGTTGATTTGATTTTTCTTGACATCAATATGCCACATATTTCGGGTATATCACTATCCAAAATGCTGCCCGACAATGTAAAAGTCATTTTCACCACCGCTTATTCGGAGTATGCCGTTGAAAGTTACGAAATACAGGCTGTTGACTATCTCGTGAAACCAATTAGTTTGGAGCGATTCACAAAATCCATAAGTCGGGTTTTATCTTCCAAATCGCTAACCATCGAAAAAGAAAATCAATTAATTTTTGTAAAAAGCGGTTTTGAAACCTATAGATTAGAAAGCACTTCCATATTGTATTTGGAAAAAGAAGGAAATTATATGAATTACCACTGTGTAAATCAAAAGATTTTAGCAAGGGAAACGATTCAAGAAGCCTTTAAAAAATTACCCGATAATTTTATTCGGGCACACAAATCCCATATTGTAAATGTAGAGCGTATTTCAAGCTTTACAAATAACGAATTGACGATTGGAAAAGAGAAAGTTCCCATAAGCGAAACCTATAAAAATGACGTATTAAAAAGATTGGAAACTAATGCCAGACGCTAACAAGGTGTAAGCGCAATGTGGGCTAAATGGCTAAATTAAGCATTATTGCTCCTGAGAAACTTTGCGGTATTCGGACAGTGAAGCGCTTTTAAATCCCGCACTACCATCATACCAGACCGATGATGTAGCATTATTCATACCCTGGTTGGTTTCTTTAAAGCTATTCATGTATGCGCTGCGCTCGGAACGCCTGTGGCGACCGTAGGTGCTAGATCTCGTTTTCCAACGCGCCATCTCGCCCGCTGCTGGCGCAGACGTCGCCAGCACCAAGGGAAATGCTATAGCATCGCAGCGCTATGACAGATTGCAGGCGGGACAGGATAAGGGAACACCGGCCGACCACTCCACCACGGCCCATGAACGCTACATATTAAACCCCTTATGTGCAATTTATTCATACCTTGTAGTCATGTGTTCGTTGCGCTTGGAAGGACCGCATAATTTTATTCAATTATTTTTTAGCCCCAATATTATAAGCTTAAAAAAATAACCAATTGATATGAGTGAGAAATATAATAAAGTTATAGCAGAGCATTATTCTGCATATAGGCCTCCTCTTCACAAAATGATTTTAGAAAAAGTTATTCCCCTAAACGAAAAATTTGGGGAGGGTTTAGATATTGGTTGTGGCACAGGTTATTCGGCAATAGCACTAACCAAATATTGTTCACATGTTTATGGGATCGAACCTAGTGATTCCATGTTAAAAGAAGCAATTTTAGATGAGAAAATTACTTATTTAATAGGCTCAGGCGATTCTCTACCCATATCAAATAAATCAATAAATATCGTCACATTCGCAGGTTCATTATTTTATGCAAAATCTACTGAACTGATAAAAGAGCTACACAGAGTTTGTTTAGATAAATCAGCAATTATTATTTACGATTTTGTGGTTTTGCTCGATGATATTTTGAATCATTTTAACATTGCTCGAAATAGACCCATGTCTAATTATGATTCCGAAGTCAATCTTAACGATAATATTGATTTCACAAAGATTATAGTTCATAATGAACAAATTAATATCACAATTGTGGCAGAGAATTTAGCACACATATTACTAGGAGATTCTAATATTTATAATGCATTTGTTAAAAAGTTTAATGTTACAGATCCATTTCCTATGCTGGTAAAAGAATGTAAAACAATAAGTCAAAAATGGACGCTAAAAGTAAATATCTATTTTTCAAAATATCAAATAAACACAAGAGAAGACGAGGCTAAAAAATGACTCTTAAATTTTGCTCCAAAACATGGCATTGAAATTTTAACCATTTAGGGAATATAACATACATAGAAAGACAATGAAATACATTTTAACATTGACCTTTTGGGTTTTAACAAATCTGACTTTTGGGCAAGCAACAAGTGAGACTGATACGTTACCTTCAGGAGAACTTATACTGACCCAGCAGATTATTATAAATACTTCGGTTGACAAGGTTTGGAAAGCCTACACCGACCCAGAAGAGTGGAAAAAATGGGTAACTCCGGTGGTTGAAATGGATTTTAGAATAAATGGAACAATAAAATCCCACTATGACTCAACTGCAACTATTGGAGATAAAGGAACTATTGTAAATCATTTACTTAACTATATTCCAAACAAGCAAATCACTATGCAAGCAGAATTAAACGAGAATTTTCCAGAGTTTATGAAAGGAGAAGAAAAGAACTTGTACAGTATTGTCGAGTTTGAGAAATTGAGCGAAGAACAGAGTAAATTGACCATTTATGGAATTGGCTATAAAAACGAACAACAATGGCGTGACTTACTCAAATTCTTTATTCAAGGAAACGAAATGACCTTGAATAAACTGAAAAGCCTTTTAGAATCAAATTAATATTCTGACTATGGACAAAGCAGAACAAACAATGTTGGACAATCTGTTCAAAAATACAGGCCAAACGCTTGAACAATGGATTGCTATTGTAAAAAGACAAAACTTTGAGAAACACGGAGAAATTTTAAAGTTTTTAAAGGAAGAATATTCTTTTACCCACGGATTTGCTAATATGATAGCGATGAAGTCGCGGAGTGCAGATGCAGGTTCAGTTGAAAATAAAGATGAATTGACCGAAAAACAATACAAAGGAAAAGAACATTTAAAACCGCTTTATGAAAAGCTATTAGCCGAGATTCTGAAATTTGGAAAGGACATAGAAGTTGCACCAAAAATCAAATATGTGAGCTTAAGGCGAAAAAAACAATTTGCGACTTTAAACCCAGCAACAAAAACACGTTTTGAAGTAGGAATTAACTTAAAAGGACAAGAACCAACGGGAAAATTGGAAGCCGAAAAGCCAAATGCAATGTGTTCTCACAAAATCAATTTGACAAACATTAACGATATTGACAAAGAAGTAATTGAATGGGTAAAAGCAGCTTATGACCATGCAGGATGAAAGAACCGCTACCCACAACAGCGTGTATTTGAAATAGCGGGTATAGTGCTAAATCAGAAGTCCGTGCTTTTAATCAAAGTCAGTTCCAAACCGAAAATGTGTTCGCTGCGCTCGGAAGGACCGGAAAATTTTATTCCCAATACCGTCGAAAACCAAAAAGGGTTTTCACTATATTTCCATAAAATTGCGCACCATCGCTACAACCCGCCCACTGCTATCGCAGATAACGTGCATAGCGCTGCGTTGTGCTTCATTACCAGAAACCGCTAACAATGCTGAAATCCTTAAGAAATACTCCCAAAAATTTGTTGATTATAAACCTTTCTTCAAAGGTGTCCAATATACCAAAGGGGGAAGCGTGAAAGGAGGCAAGCGAGCTGATGTTGCGCTTATTATGAACAATTGTAAGCATAAACCATTTATATATGAAACTTGATTTAAACTTTGTACGCGCACAATTTCCGGCTTTTTCGGAACCTTCGTTAGAGGGATGGGCTTTTTTTGAAAATGCAGGAGGCTCTTATCCATGTAAGCAGTTTATAGACCGACTGACCGATTTTTATATGAAGAACAAGGTGCAGCCCTATTATGCATATCCGGCTTCCACAAAGGCTGGAGAACTTATGGATGCTTCCTATAGGCGCATGTCCGAGTACCTGAACGTAGAGGCCAGCGAAATTCATTTCGGTCCGTCTACCACCCAAAATGTTTATGTACTGGCTAATGCCATGCGGCCTATGTGGAAGGATGGCGATGAGATCATCGTTTCCTGCCAAGATCATGAGGCCAATGCGGGGGCATGGAGAAAATTAGCGGCACGCGGAATTAAAATTGTAGAGTGGCATGTAGATTCGGAAACCGGCTTGTTGGATGTGAAAAATTTGATCGGATTGATTTCCGATCGAACCAAAATGGTGGCCTTCCCCCATTGTTCCAATGTGATCGGCCATATAAACCCCGTTAAGGAAATAAGCCAAATCGCACATAAACATGGGGCGCTTTGTATTGTGGATGGCGTAGCCTATGCCCCACATGGTTTCCCGGATCTAAAGGAGCTGGGTGCAGATATTTATCTATTTTCCTTATACAAGACCTTCGGTCCACATTTGGGATTGATGTTCGTAAATAAAGATCTTATCGGAAAGATGGAAAACCAATCGCATTTTTTCAAGGAAGGAATTACCAAAAACATGCTGACTCCCGCAGGGCCGGATCATGCACAGATAGGAGCCGTACAAGGAATACTAGATTACTTGGACGCGGTCTATGCGCATCATTTTGATGATGAGGCTACGGCAAGTCAAAGAAATAGGGCTTTGAACGGCTTGTTTCGGGAACATGAACAAGTACTTTTAGAACGATTACTTGATTTTCTGCGATCGCGTGAAGATGTCCAAATCGTAGGGCCCGCCACATCCATAGACAGGGAACCAACGATTTCGATCATTCCCAAAAACAAAAGCATGAATACGGTATATGAAACACTTACCAAACATAAATTAATGCTAGGTATTGGGGATTTTTATGCAGTGCGTCCGCTTATGGATATGGGTATTCCAAGACCTCCCGGGGTATTGCGGATTTCCTTTTTACATTACACCAGTATAAAAGAAATCGATCAGCTGATTGCAGGTTTAAAAGCTGCCTTGTAATATAGAAAGGCATCATAAACCAACCTATTCACAACTACCGGTCTACTTGGCTATCCCTTTATGGATTTCACTTTAGTAAGCTGTTCGTCGGCACTAATCTTGTAAGGGTCTCGGCTACACCTCATTGCTTGTTCTCGCTTACTTACAAAAACCCTTGTGGATTTTCTATTCGGTTTGTATTTGCCAAACTAGGTGCTTAAACACAACGAAATCAAACCCAAAAGCGATGATGGTTTATTGTTCATGACTTGGTTGGTTTCTTTTAAAGGTATTCGTGTGTTCGCTGCGCTTGGAAGGAGCGCCGCGTTGCCAACAAATTTGAAGTAGAGCCCATTCAATTAATTCCTACAATCTTCAGAACCCCATGTATCCAAACTTCTAAAACTTCCTCAAGTAATTTTCCCCTAGCAATTAAACTCTATTCCACTTTAGGAGGAATCACAGGAAAGATTTTTCTGGACATAAGCCCATCTTTTTCTAAATCTCGTACTGTTTGGGTAAACATTGTATTTGAAATCCCTGGAATCTTCTTTTGTAACATTCCAGATCGCAGATCGCCTTCCAATAAATGAAAACAAAATTAAAGGTTTCCATTTTGTCCCTGTTAAATTCATGGTATAATGTAATGGACAACCAATATCTTTATTCAGAATTAAAATTTATAGTGTTGATTATTATTATTTTACTCGTTAAAGTAACTATAGCACTTTATAGGATGTTATCGCCGATTAGGTAAATATAAATTAATTTTGAGTATAAAATAAAACCCATGACAACTCCTAAAAACTATCCAAAATCATTTTCACATATTGGCATTACAGTTCCAAATATAAAAGAAGCGGTAAAATTCTATTCAGAAGTAATGGGCTGGTACATCATTATGGAACCTTCAAAAGTTAAAAAGGAAAAAGAAACTGCTATAGGTCAAATGTGTATTGACGTTTTCGGAAACGATTGGACGGAGTTTGAAATTGCCCATTTAGCAACTTCAGACGGCATTGGAATTGAATTGTTTTCCTTTCCGAACGGCATTAAAGAAGCCCCTGAATTTAACCCTTTCAATACGGGTCTATTTCATTTTTGTGTGCAAGACCCAAATATAGAAGAACTCATTGATAAAATTTTGTCTTATGGAGGGAAACAAAGAATGCCCATCAGAGCATACTATCCCAATGACAAACCTTTTAAAATGTGCTATGTTGAAGACCCATTTGGAATTGTTTTCGAAATTTACACCCATAGTTATGAACTTACCTATTCTTCAGGAGCCTATTCAAAATAAAAACCAGTGGGCAACAACGGTAACCCTTGTACAAAAACTTGATTTTCCGAATACAGTTCTAAATTAGGCCTCTCTGAGAGGCTTTTTCTTTAGAAGTTATATTGGAACAAGTAATCCAAGCGCCCTATGAGTTTTTTGCCTGTGGATGTCCGAGTTATTTTCCTCTCGCTATTTTTGTTCTGCTCAAGGTCAAAGGTCACTGTCCTTTTGTATAAATTTTAAATACCGTGATGACCAATAGCGATTTTATGCTTGTAACCAACCATAATGCCCTTCAACCCAAAGTAGAAATTTCCAAAACCCTGCGAAAGGTATCCACACGATTAGCGACTGAACAAGCAACTTCAATAATAGAGACCAATGAATCTCCAAAAAATTACTTTTCAAAATAACGAAGGGGAAACCTTGGTAGGCCGATTAGAAATGCCAGCAGATAGGCATCCCCATAATTTTGTCATTTTTGCCCACTGTTTTACCTGCACTAAGAACTTAATAGCGGTGAAAAACATATCCAGAGCCTTGATCTCACATGGTTTTGCCGTACTCCGATTTGATTTCACCGGACTTGGCGAAAGTGATGGGGATTTTGCGGATACCAATTTCTCCGGTAACGTTTCTGATCTTGTAGAAGCCTCACGCTTCTTAGAAAAAAACTACCGAGCCCCTACCCTGCTGGTGGGCCATTCCCTTGGCGGGGCTGCCGTACTTTTCGCTGCTGCCGAAATAGCTTCGGTTACCGCAGTGGCCACTATTGGGGCACCTTCCAATCCGGTTCATGTAAAACACTTGTTCAAAAGCACGATCCCTGAAATTAAGCAGACGGGAAAAGCCGTTGTAAATTTAGGGGGTAGGGATTTTACCATAAAAAAGCAGTTCTTGGATGATCTGGAAACAAATTCCTTGGCTAGGGTGATTGAAAATATGCGCAAACCCATATT
This sequence comes from uncultured Flavobacteriaceae bacterium, assembly GCA_963697395.1. Lineage (GTDB taxonomy): Bacteria > Bacteroidota > Bacteroidia > Flavobacteriales > Flavobacteriaceae > Maribacter. Next base: position 110,317 of record CAVONX010000019.1, on the reverse strand, counting down.
GATTATGCACTCGCCCCAAGACGATACCGTAGGTATAAAAAATGCCGAAGAAATTTACCTAGCGGCCCATCACCCCAAGAGTTTTGTATCCTTGGACGGTGCTGACCATCTGCTTATGCGAAAAGAGGATTCACTTTATGCCGGCCAAATAATAGCCCAATGGTCCCAACGATACATGAAGATTCCGGAAAACGATGCTTTAAAGACCAAACACCATGTAGTAGCCAGTTTGGATGCATCGGACGGTTTTACCACCTCCATGAAAGTGGGAAGTCATTTTATGACTGCAGACGAACCAGCAGATTTTGGAGGAAACGACTATGGTCCATCGCCCTATGAACTTTTATCGGCGGGACTTTCCGCTTGTTCCGTTATGACCTTGCAGATGTACGCGAAGCGCAAAGGATGGGAGCTGCACAATGTGCAAGTGCATACCTCTTATAGTAAAACCCACGCCGTGGACGGAGCTAATCCAGAAGCAGAAAATAACAAATTGGATACCTTTCATCGGGAAATCCAAATAACCGGGAATCTGGACGATAAGCAACGACTGCGCTTACTCCAGATAGCTGATAAATGTCCCGTACATAAAACCCTGTATAGCGAAACACAGATAATATCTAAACTGGTGTAGTACATTTAAATGCCAAGGATCTTGAGAATTATCCAAATGATTATGGACTTTAAAAACGACCATATAAAGTTGAGATTAGCCATGCGTACCCTTACAAAATTTTGAAATGGCACAGAGACACCACTTGATTTTGTTAAAATCATTTTGGAATGGGTTCGTGTACGCAGCTATATTTCCTTAATTTTAACCCATAAACCTAAAAACATAGAACATGAGAAAGATACTAAAGTTTCCATTGGCCGCCATGGCACTTCTAGCGGTGGTCAGTTGTAAAGAAGTTAAAAAAGAAGCTAACGATGCGGCTGCGGAAGTAGAAGCTGTTGTGGAAGAGGTAAAGGAAAAAACTATGGCGCAAAACATCACCTTTATGATGGAGCCTAAAAGTGATAGTAAGGTCAAGGGAGAAGTAAGTTTTACCGATGAAAATGGAACTATTAAAATGACCGGTACTTTTAGTGGCCTTACAGCGGGCGAGCATGCCATTCATTTGCACGAAACCGCTGATTGTTCCTCGGCCGATGGGAAATCTACAGGTGGTCACTGGAACCCTACCAACGAACCTCATGGCAAATGGGGCGATGCTGCTGGGTACCACAAAGGCGATATTGGCAATTTTACGGCAGATGCAGATGGTAATGCAACCGTAACCTTTTCTACCGACCAGTGGTGTATAGGCTGTGAAGATGAGAACAAGAATATTTTGGGCAAAGCAGTAATAGTACACCAAGGTGTGGACGATTTCACATCACAGCCTAGTGGAGATGCCGGGGCACGTATAAGTTGTACCGGGGTAATACAGTAATAATTTTATATTTATGGTGAAAAGCTGCTATTAATAGTGGCTTTTTTTTACTTTTAAATCCGAAAATAAACTTGTATGGCACTAGATAACTTAGTGGAAAATTTTCAGAAAAAGGATACTTCTGCCTTTGAGCAACTCTACAAAATGTATTCAGAAAATATTCTTGGAGTCATCAATACTATAGTAAAAAACGAAGCTAGGTCCCAAGAAATTTGCCAAGATGTTTTTATAAAAATCTGGAACAATTCCGATAGTTATAATACGTCAAAAGGTAGATTTTTTACTTGGATACTGAATATTGCCAGAAATGCAGCTATCGACGAGATTCGCAGCAAATCTTACAAAAACGATAAAAAGAACCTTTCCGCAGATTATTTCGTAGGTATGCTACAACAGTCAGATGAGGACAATACCGAGGTTGATGGCAAAGGATTAAAAAAATTGATAAAGAACCTAAAGGAAAAATGTGTACAAATTATAGAATTACTATATTATAGAGGTTACACACAAAAAGAAGTTGCCGAGGAACTAGACATTCCGGTCGGAACGGTGAAAACAAGAAATAGAAGTTGCATTTCCCAATTAAGGGAACAAATGGTAGCTAAATAATGGATGTTAACGAATATATAGCATCGGGAATTCTGGAACTTTATGTTGCCGGTGTACTTTCTGAGAAAGAAAATCTGGAGGTAAACGGATATGCAAATCAATTTCCTGAAATAAAGGCGGAAATAATCGCTATTGAAGCCACTATTCTTGAACTTTCCCGAAGAAGCACGAATGCAAAACCTTACCCGTTTAGCAAATTGATGGATACCATACCCGATCAAAAAGAAATAAAAGTACTACCCTTAAAGGAAAAACCGACAGAATGGACAAAATATTTGGGATGGGCCGCTTCCCTACTATTAGCCATAGGTTTGTTCTGGTCATATAATCAAAATGAAAGGTTAAAGTCTACATTGGAAGCTATTAGCCAAAAAAATAGTTTGTTGGAAGAACAAATTGCCGAATCAGACACCTCCCTTGAAAAAACAAGGACACTGTTAAATACCATAAGGGAAAAGGATATTAGCGTAATTGGTTTGGCCGGACAGGACGTCTCACCAGAATCTTACGCAAAGGTATATTGGAACAAAGCCCAGCAAACGGTTTTCATAGATGCAAAAGGATTGCCGGAACCACCAGATGGTTTCGTTTACCAGGTTTGGTCCCTTAAGCTTTCCCCAACGCTAACGCCCACCAGTATTGGGATTTTGGATACTTTTGAGGAAGATGAGAATAAGATATTTAAACTAACCAACAGCAACAATTCGGAGGGATTTGGAATAACTCTGGAACCTAGTGGCGGAAGTATTTCCCCTAATCTGGAACAACTATTTACCTTGGGCGTTGTTTCTAATTCCTAGCCTTCAGGTTCTGTCTAAGTTTGATACAAAATTAGTGCATGGTTTTGTAGATTTTGAAAATAGCATAAAGAAGTACTTTTCAGCTCAAAAAACGCAGTTAATTTTCTTAGATTGATGTATGCGTAGCCCTATATTCGTACTGGTTGATCATTTATTTCCAAAATAAAATGAAACAAGGTGGCGCAAGATATTTCTGACCAACTACGTATCTCGTGGATAAATTTGGAATAAACCTTTTAATGAAGTTCAACAGGATTAGAGATCACTTTTAACCTTGTGCAATTTTAGCGTTTTCACCAACCATTTGGGTAACGGTCTACTTGGGTTACGCTTTTTAAGATTTAAGAAAAGGCCGAGTGCTTTAAGCACGGGAACCTTGTGTGTTTCCACGAACTCTATCAACGTCCCATCCGGATCCTCCACATAACTAAAATGTCCCGCGGCGTCTCCCATGTCAAAACTTTTGGAACTATCTACGGTAAATCCACATCTCATTTTAGCGGCCTTTTGCCGCAGGGCATCCATACCCTGCACATCAAAACAGATATGTATATAGCCAAGGTCTCCCCATAGACGGTTCTCGAAAATTTTATGGGGTTGTCTATCCAAAGCCTGTACCAACTCTAATTCCGTTGGGCCTAATAACTCTCCAAATCCGCCAAATTTTGGTCGGCCATGCTTAAGCAGTACTTTTCTAAACGTTCCCTGTTCTGCAGTTTCCAAGGACAAGCCAAGTTCAACGGTTTCATCGGAAACTAGGATATCATAACCCAACAAGTCGGCATAAAAACGTAAGGATACATCCATATCCGAAACACCTATTACTGCTCCCATAACACCGCCAGAAGGGATTTGGGTCTGTGAAAATTTATAATCGTCCTGCACGATTTGTACTCGATTGTTCCAAGGGTCATTAAAATAGAAAAACTTCCTTGAAGCAATGGTGGTCATAATAGCGGTAAAAAAAGGGAGCTGAAGTTTGGATACGATTTTATGGGTTAGGGCAATATCGTTGCTTCTCAAGGTCATGGCATTAATACCTAAATCGCCTAATAAAATTTGGTGTTCAGGAGGGTTTGGCACACGATCCTTAAATTGCCAAATTTCCAGACCACCACCACCAAGCATGTTAAGGGATAAGAAAGCCTCTCTTCTCTGAGGTTCGCCCAAGGTATATTTTGTCATTAGGTTCGCTGTAGCCTCATCGCGGAACAAGAGAATATCAAAACCAAGATGTTGCCTATACCAATTGAAGACTGCCCTTGTATTCTTAACACCGAGACCTATTTGTTGAATCCCGTTTATAATTTCATCCATAATTTGGAGGGTGTATCAATTTATCGTGAATCAATTTTAATCTTTTACCTGAATACCCCATTTTGAACAGAATTATGAGGAGTAAGTTTGACAAATTAACCCGAATATATGAATTACTTTCATATTTACGGGCGGAGACCAAAAGATCATTTTTTATTATGGTATAGCGCACTTCATTACCCTTCATTCGTTTAAAAAATTCAAAATCTTCCATAAATACTTGATTTTGACTAAATCTGCCTAGGCGCTCAAATACCTCCTTGCGTATAAACAAGCATTGGTCGCCGCCGCCGGTGAAAAATCCGTCCTTTCCTGTAAATGAGGCATTTATCTTCAACCAATAATTAGTACTGTCAAATTGATAGGAAAAAAATCCTGCTTCATAGCCCTGGGCGATAGTTCTTGAAATATCTAATAGAAAGTTATGGGGAGGAATAACATCGGCATGTAAAAAAACCAAAACCTCTCCTTTGGCATAAAATGACGCTTCGTTCATCTGCGCTGCCCTACCTTTTTGTTTACACTTTAACAATTGAATAGTATTTGGGAAAGCACCCATGAGGGGGGGGTCACTTTCTGGTGATAATGCAACAATGACTTCCACGCCATCCGTAGCCTTACTCTTTGCAATTGTGGCCAACAATTCACTTAAATTTTTTCCTTCTTTATGAGCAGGAATAATGATACTTATCATAAACTATTTTTTAACAGCCCGTCAGTGTCGGCTTGTGGTACTGCAAAAACAAACACGGTTCAGGTTTACTTACATTTACGTAAAACATGCAAAAAGGTTTAAAAATAAAAAACGATTTTGAAAGTTTATTTCCCATTTCCGACCTATTAACGAAACCACTAGTACCTCCTTTACGTAAGTGTTCTTAAAGCAACCCTATGATGAAACAAATATATGTATTGCCAGCAATTCTATTTTTAATTCTTTTATCCTGTAAGGATCCGGTTACCGCGCAAACTACAAAAGTAAATACAACGGATTTCAATGCAATCTCCGTAGTTTTTCTAGAGCGCATAAAGCAGCACAAGGATACTAGGGATATTCAAGATCAGCTAGCCAATACTACGATCAAGGAACTCGATGAAAGTTTGGATAGCAATAATAAGAGATTGGCCTTTTGGGTAAACATATATAATGGATATATACAGTTAATCCTTAGGGAACAACCAGAATTATACGATGACCGCGGCACATTTTTTAAAAAAGACCAGATCAAAATTGCGGGGGAAACAATCTCCTTTGCAAAGATAGAGCATGGTATCATAAGAAAGTCGCAATGGGAATATGGCTTGGGCATGATCCGTAAATGGTTCCCGAATAAATTTGAGCGCAAACTTCGCGTAGAGAAAAGGGACTATCGTATACATTTTGCCCTTAACTGCGGTGCGGTGGATTGTCCGCCAATAGCTATATATGAGTGGGAACGGTTAGATGATCAATTTAAAAAAGGTTCTTCCCTATACTTAAAACGGACTACCGATTTTTCCGAAGAAAAAAAAGAAGTTGCGATTACCTCTCTCTTTAGTTGGTTCCGGGGAGATTTTGGTGGCAAAAGGGGCATACGGAACATTTTAAAAAAGGAAAACCTCATACCCACAACAAAGGATATAAATCTCACCTATAAAAATTACGATTGGACACTAGATCTTGATAATTTTATTGACTTGTGAGTAATCTAGGAAATAAGAATCGTGCCTAATAATACAACATTATTATTTTTATCTAGGCGTTTGGTTTCGTTTAATTAATTTGCGACCTACTAACAACTAAACGTCCAAAAGTGTACAACGGAATATGAAAAGTTTTACTTTTCTGAAAAAAATAAGTATTGCCATTTTCCTACTTTTAGGTATCCTATCCGCAACGGTTGTTGGCAATCTAAAATTCTCCTTTGATTTTAGTCAGTTTTTTCCCGAAGAAGACCCAGATTTAGCATTTTACAATGACTTTGTAGCGGAATTTGGCACGGACGATAACTTTCTGCTCATTGCGGTAAAGAACGATAGTACTGTTTTTGATAACCAATTTTTGAATCGTTTTAATAGGTTTTCTGAAGAAAGCAAGACTTTTTCATTTGTTACGCAAAGCAATTCCCTTACGACCTTATCCTACCCATTAAAGACATCTTTTGGGTATACAACCTTACCCATTATTCACAGCGATGATGCCGCACAGTATAAAAAGGATTGGGACAAATTACGGGAGGACAACTTATTTATAAATGTACTGATCGATGATCAGGCCAACTCTCTGGTCTTGGCCCTTAGCACAGAAGACAACCTGAATTATGACAAATCTGAAATCTTATTGAATCAGGTACGGGCTTCCCTTAAAAAAAACCAACTTGCACAGTACCATATTTTAGGTAGGGCCTTTTTCTACGAAGCCATAGTAGACATGCAAAAAAGCGAAGTACTTAAAACTACTGTCATTGCATCTATTCTTGTTTTTATCATCCTATTATTGGTGTACAGGAGCCTGCCCATAGTCTTTATTTCTGTGCTGTCCATAGGGCTTTCCCTGTTATTGTTTTTAGGGCTTTTATCCATGCTTGGGAAAGAACTCAATGCCATGGCCGTTTTTTATCCGGTACTGATGCTTATAGTAGGTACTTCTGACGTGATTCATATTACAGATAGTTTTATTCGAAAAATACAGAACGGAAAGGACCGCTATGCCGCCATCCTATCTTCTATAAAGGAAGTGGGAATGACCACCTTATTGACCTCTGTAACCACTGCCATTGGGTTTATTACCCTTTTGTCCTCAAAGTTGTTCAGTATCAGGGATTTTGGAATAAACGCCGCCATAGGGGTTATGGTGGCCTATATAACCGTTATGTGTTTTACGGGTGCCTTATTGATCAGTATGCCCGAGAAAAAACTTATTGGACAAAAAAGTATTTCCAAAAAATGGGTGCTCCAACTATTGCGCATCAACACTTTTACCAAAAAATATCCAAATCATATCCTTTACGGCGTATTGGTATTTGGATTGCTTTGTGTCCTTGGCATCGGCCGTATCACCACAAATCAAGAATTTAAACAGGTCTTGCCAAATAAGAGTAAAATAGCTTCGGATTTTATTTTTTTCCAAGAGAACTATGCTGGATTCCGACCATTGGAAATTGCCATTACCACAAAAAACGGATGTAAGGTGACCGACTATCTCGTGGCAAAAGAAATTGAAAAATTAACGGAGTACTTGAGTGGTATTAAGACCATAGGAAACCTACAATCGCCAAATCTGCTTTATAAGATTATAAATAAAGCCAATAATTTAAACAAGTCCGAATTTTTAAAACTACCGGAAACAGAAGCAATGTTCGTGAAATATAAGAGAGATGCCTATAAATTAGCGCGGAGCCAGATGGACAGGTTTGTGAACAAAGCCCAAAACAAAGCGCGGATAAACGGGAAACTACAAGATGTAGGAACAGACAGTCTTAAAAGATTGTACGCTCATATAGATGCTTTTGGCATATCTAAAATGGACACCACTAAGCTAACGGTAAAGGTAACGGGCAAAAGTATGTTGCTGGATAAAAACTCCGAATACATTAGAAAAAGCTTATTAGAAGGGCTGTTTTATGGCCTTATCATCATAGGTCTTATCATGGCCCTTGTATTTAGGGACTTTAAAATGTTCTTGATCTCGTTGGTGCCCAATCTATTACCTATGCTATTTGCAGGAAGTATTCTTGGTTACCTAGGCATACCGCTAGAGGCTGGACTTTCAGTCGTTTTCGCCATTGTTTTTGGTATTGCGGTAGACGACACGATCCATTTCTTGGGTAAATACAAGTTAGGGATAGCAAAGGGCTACTCTAAGGAAAAAGCCTTGGAAAAAACGTTTGCAGAAACGGGGCGAGCATTGGTAATTACAACCATTATACTTTTCTTTGGGTTTATGGTACTCCTATTTTCCAAACACCAACCCAGTTTAACTATAGGCACGATTATTAGCGTTACGCTTTTAGCGGCACTTGCAATAGACCTATTGCTATTACCGGTGTTAATCCGAAAGTTTACTTAAAGCGTCGTATTTTTTCCGTTGATGGTGCGTTGTAGTGATCGGTAGGCTAAGATGCTTTTACCGATCATGAAAACCATTGCTGCAATCCAGATGGAGAAAAGGAAGTATTCCATAACAATAGTTATTAAAAGTTTGGTTTCGGGTAAACACGTTTTGTGCTATAATTGGCTTTAAAAAGCTAATATTTCAATATATTTTTGTATTTGGTCGATAAATATATGTATTTCATCTGTATAAATCTTAACAAAAACTTAATTTTCGATGAACTGCACAGAAAAAAAGACACCGTAACACTAAAGTCACGGTGCCCAACAAAAAACAACCAACCAAAACTAACCAGAAATGAAAATTATCAGGGGTTATAAGGCATTTATTGCCTTCTCCATTCCTGGACCCAATTCGTAAACAGCATCTACTAAATCCCCTTTAAGTTTAGTTACTTTGTCTCGCTCACCGTTGGCCCTGTACACCTCGGCAGCTTGATAACACAACACTGGCTCGAATGTTTTACCATAAACATGTGCATCCATAATTTCTTTCGCTTTTTCTTTCTCGCCGTTTTTTAGATAGCTATACCCTAACCAGCTATATGATTCTGGAGTAGGTCTATTGGCTACTTCTTTGAGGGAAAGTTCAATTGCCTTATCATATTGCTGGGTTGCCTCCAAAAAAAGAGCAACATTGTATCCATTGTACATATCGCCATAAGCGGTATTCTTAACTGCGATGAAGTACTTGTCCAAATAATTCAATCGTTTTTGGTCATCTCCCATATAATCGGCAATTTCTGCTTTTAACAAAAAGTAATCCGGTGCTCCATTCGTAGCGGTAACCGTATCTAAAATGCGCATTGCCTCCCCAGGATTCTTATCATGTGAAAATATAATCCATGCAATTCCCTTCTTGGCATAGGCACTGTTCGCATCTAATTCCAAGGCTTTTAAATAATGTTCATAGGACTCTTCTATACGTCCGGCATGACCATAGTAATCTGCCAAATTGGTAAAGCTCCATACCATAAGTTCCTCATTTTTAGCTGAGATTGCTTTGTCTTTGGCATTTTCCATAAATGTAATGGTCGTATTTAAATCACCTTTGTAATCGTTCCATTTAGCCAACCGTATTAAATAGCCAAAATCAGATAAATTTTTTAATCCCCTTAAATAGGTTTCAGCCAAGTCATAATTACCAAGTTCCATATGCACGTCAAACAACAAACTTTTGGTTTCGTTTGCTCCTCCACCTAATTCCATTGCTTCATTGGCCAAAACCAAGGCTTCCTTAAACCTATGTTGAGATATATAATTACGGGCTAAAGCACGTAAATAAGAATCTTTACCTATAGCCGCAATAGCTACGGCCCTTTTTAAGCTTTGTTCTGCTTTTTTCAAATAGCCGATATCTCCTGTTTCCTTAAAGTACCGTGTATATTCTCCCCCAACTATTCCAAAGCTGGTAAGCTGCATACTGTCCGGTCTAATCTTTGTATTCCAAAGCTCAAAATACTTTGAGCTAGTTTTTGGTGGTTCAACAACTAAAAAAGCATTGTAATCTTCCTTATTTCCGACTATCTTCTTAGTTTTAGAAGAACAGGAACTTAAGAGTATAACCGATAATAGTAGTAGTAAGGCTTTCATTGTTTTGTTTTTTGTTTTAAGGTGGATTAAAAATAAGGGAGAGTGAGTACCGCCCTCCCCTATGCTCCTTTTTCATAGACTTATTCAGGAGCTCCCAAATAAGGGAAAGTTGTAGAAATAGTTGCGGTCAACCCTACACCATCCGAAGTTAATCTGGGTAAATCCGAAATACCGTCCATATCCGTATCCTGACCACTAAAGCGTGCTCCATCGCCCCCACCAAATAAAAGGATCAAGGAAATATCTATAACATCATCTTGGGGCGTCCTCCCCGTAAGGCCAATGGCACCTTCATAATTTGGGGCACCGGAACCACCATTAAAATAGGTTGTAGGTAAATTGGGCGCAACTTCTAACACATCTGATGCGAGTACTGTAGTCAATACGGTGGCAGAAACAGGATTGTTTGTGAAACCATCGTTATCTGGACCATTTAAAATATCCCCTAAAATATTAGGTTCAAAATTCACAGCCATTGGATCGGCTCCCAATAAACCAGCATATACATCATGATATTGCTCCAAACGTGCTTCAAAGGCAGCTTGAAAAGTAGCCCCCATTTCGGACGGAATAGCCATATTGTGCATATCCTTAGTACCGCCATCGGCACTTAACACCGTATTTATCCCTGGCCTGCCCATAAAATCTACTTGGGCGTACATGCCCGAAAAATCGGGTGGGGTAATACTAGTTTCACATGGCGAACAGGAACCTCCACAATCTACACCTGTTTCCCCACCATTCATTATACCATCTGTACAGCTAGGAGTAGCTACCATCATTTGGTCATCATCATCGCTACACGAGGCGAAGATCACTAGTGCGCAAAGCGCGAACGCATATTTAATTGTATGTATTTTCATGTTTTCTTAGTTTTATGAGATTATTATTGTTTCCTGTTTGTAGTGACCCATGTTTTATACACGGGAAGTCCAAGTACGTTTACAGCACTGGTTTCCCCTAAAAGACTGTTTGGAATTTCGATAACAATAGACATCGTATTGGCACCGTCAAAAGTATCCACGCCAGTTGTATCGTCATCGGATGTAGAATTAGGGTCGCCAGCTGGCTTAAATCCTCCCGGTGCCATTCCTCCGATAACAGCGTTGAACTGAAAAAAATCAAAAAAGAAAGCATCCTGCCTAGGACCTGCAAACAGCGATACCCCATTTGACGTAGTCTCCACAATTGCCGTGGCTCCAGAAATGGCTACGGAACCTAATGGCGAACTTACCATTACGGCACCTGTTGTACCAGTGGTACTTGGGGCAACCGGTCCAAAGAAATACATCTTTCCGTCCCTGGGTATGGCTTGGATAACCAAATCCTCCACTAGATCGTCATCTGTATCAATGTTTATTTCGGTCAACACATTTTCGTCAAACGTACCATAGGCGAGGTCCGGTAATACATTTGATTGGAGATCTACCGCAAATACGGTGTTGTCGGAGCCTAAGGTAGGCTCAAAAGCGTAAAAGTCGGCAATGTCCGCCGATGTACCCATAGAGCCGGGAGCATCTATGTGATCTGCAGCAACCAATACGACCGCTACAATGGCAATGGCACCAAGGCCCATAATTAATTTTGATTTTTTCATTGTATTTTATTTTAGATTAGAAATCACCATTATTTACGAGGTAAAGAAGGAGAGGTTCAATCCAAAAAGTTAAGAAAATGTTAAAATATTAAATGATTTAAGGAAGGGAAGGTTTCATTTCCTAAACCTTTAGTTCCTATTCTATTCTATATAGTCAATTTAGAGTAATTTTGCACCGTGGTTTAAATAGCAACTATAATGAATCCATCATCCAGCGGTTGGATCCCGAAGTTTGAATCGGTTGTAAAGCAACATGAGGATCGGTATACTGAATTTTCAGATCTGTATGCCCATTTAAAGGAAACGGGATTTGTGTACGGTATAAATACCGGAGTACTGGATTTCATTGTTTCGGAGCACTCGCTATCCGAAGATGAAAAGGCCAAAATAAATTTGTTCACAGCCTTGTATTACACGTATAGATTAGAACGTAAAGGCAATTTTGAAAATTTCCTAGAAGACCTATTCAACTTTTATAATAACTTAAGAGTAGCCCATCTTTCCTTCTTGGGAAAACTGTTAAGCGGTAAAACGACGACTTCCAAACTAGAAAAAATAATAGATTCCAGAGTCTATCTAGAAGACAACGTAATTAGTAAGACCTTTAACAGCATCATCACCAATTCCCTTTTGTTCATAGATGTGCTGCTATTCAAGCGCTACTTATCGGATTCTATCGCCATAAAGGTCTATGCCTATAACTTGGAGTATTTAGCTATACACGTAACCTACCATGCCCTAAACTCAAAAGAAAAGAATAAAAACGATGAAAGGTTGGCAGAGCTCTTCGGTGCAAGCCTCACCTTCATAAATCCAAACAAGCAGGATTATAATGGTTCTTACCGCGAAATGCTCCTGAAAAAAAGGCCTAGCTGTGAAAATGCTTATCTATTGGATATGGCCTGCCTTACGGTTTGGGAGGACAAGTCCTTGGATTATAAAGAATCGGAATTCATTTTTGCTATTGGGTCCGCTATTGGGTTAAATGAGGAGCGCATTACCCAGTCTTTGGAAGATGTAACGGCATTCTTTGCCAAAAATGCGAAAATGGTACCCTTTCTAAAGGACAGCAATCTTGCCGTACAGTTTTATGATAGTATGAGCAAAGTGGTAAACAAACTTATTTTAAGGAATAGCAAACGCTTGCAAAAAGAACTTTCGGAGAGTGCCGAGCTTGTTTCCCTGTTAACCAAATCAACCTTGCGCGATCTCACCAAGGAAGAAAAGAAAAAAGTGCAAAACCAACTGTTGGATATCTTTAAAAGTATCCCCTCCCTGGCTATTTTCATATTACCCGGGGGAGCGGTCCTGCTCCCTATATTCATAAAACTAGTTCCCAAATTACTACCGTCCTCCTTTGATGAAAACAGGGTTGAAAAAAAGAACAAAGCAACCAAAAACAACCCATAGAAAATATCTATAACTACTATTATTTCGCTGTTTATCAGTTATTAAAACTACGTTACTCCAACCAAAGCTTAAAATCTTTTACCCGCTCCCTGCTTACTATGATTTCTTGTTCCTTAAAGCTTTTCAGCTTAATTTGTAAGCGAGAATTGGTATAGGAAATAATATCTTTAATATGATGAACATTCACATAAAATTTACGGCTTACCCTAAAAAAAACCTTAGGCTCCAACTCGTTTTCCAGTAGCTCCAAAGTAGTATCCAAAAGATAGTTACGGCCATCAGTTGTGGCGGCATAGGTGCCTTTGTTTTCGCTATAAAAACACTCTACCTCGTCTGCATTAATTATTTTTAAGTGCTGCCCTACCCTTGCCGTAAATCGCCTTTTGAATTCGCGTTCAATTGGATTGACCAATAATTTTTTAATATCCTCAAAATCCAGTGCCAAGGGCTGAGCTTGTGGCTTTAATGCCCTATACTTTCTTACGGCCACGCCTAGTTCATCATCATCAATTGGCTTTAGGAGATAATCTATACTGTTCAGCTTAAAGGCCTGCAAGGCATATTCGTCATAGGCCGTAGTAAAAATAATGGCACTTTTTACAGGTATTGCTTCGAAAATTTCGAATGAGAGTCCGTCCGAAAGCTGAATATCCAAAAAAATAAGGTCGGGGTGTTCGTTGGACTGGAACCAAGCGATGGATTCCTCAACGGAATGAAGCATAACCGATACGGCAACATCTAGTTCCGCCAAGAGCCTGGAAAGCCTTCTTGCCGCTGGCTTTTCATCTTCTATTATAATTACATGCATATTAAGTGGTTTTTGGTTGATGGGGTTTCCTTTTTATTTTTAACATCCAATAGGTGATATAAACACTTCCCAAGATAGTGGGCAAAAACCAATTTAGCAATCCAGGCAAGAAATCATTTACCACCAAAAAGGCAGAAACGGCGGCAATATAAGCCCCTGTCATTTTACCCAAATGTATTTTTAGCCATTGCCGATATAGCCTTTCCCGATCGTTAAACATCTTTAAATCCCTAATGCCAAATACGACGGCGGCAAACCCAAAAACCAAAAGAACGATATCAATACTGTAATTTACGATGATTGGGACAAGTACCATAGCAGCACCTACAAAAATCACGGTGGATGATATAACTTTATCCATCCGCAAAACCACGTTCTTCTCCCTAAAACGAAGCCCCCTATACCCCGAAAGCAAAAAATAAGTACTAAACAGTCCGATCGAGAATAAAAACGGATTTTGATGATTGGGAAGAACTGCTACAATAAGGGATACCAGTGCAGAAACCAACATGGCATAAAAAAAGATGCGGCCGTTGTTTTTATGTAGTCGACCACCCTTTTTGAAAACTAAGGCCATAGCCCCTGCAAGCAAGGCAATTCCACCTAAAATCGCATGTATATAGATGAGGATAATTGCTATTTTCTCCATTAGTCTTGATCCATATACTTCTTAAGCTGCCTATCCTCCCATTGTGATAGAAACTTAGGTTTTAAGGATTTCCAGGTAAAGGCCCCTAACTTAAAGACTACTAACCCATGTACCAATAAACCTATGCCCCAAAGCAAGGGCGTTCCAATGATGTTCCATTCCAGCCAAGTATAAAAATTAGGATCCTTTATTCCCTTTCCTAAAAAATAATCGAATAGCTGAAATTTTAGAGCCAAAATAACTAGGTTGACCATAATGTACACCCTTAAATGCGCATAAAACTTCTTCATTCGCCGTACCTGTTCTTGCGCTCTTAAAAACTTTTCCGAAGAGCCTCTTTGTCCTTCCATGATTATTTAAATTTTTCTGCTTCTTTTTTATCTTGCTCCATATATTTCTGAATCTGCCTTTCTTCCCATTGTTTGGAAAAAACGGGGTTATGCGGAAATGTCCTCAGTCCATGAAAAAATAGTCCAATACCCCAAAAAAGCCATGTAGCAAAGCTGCCAAAGTCCAAGACCTCAAGAAAAGATTCCCCGCCTTCCACCCTGCCCCAAATAGAAACACCGGTTAAAACACTATTTACGACCAAGTAAACGATCAAATGCGTATAAAATCCTTTTAATTTTCTAAGGCGTTCTTTGGCCTTTACCAATTTTTGGGCTTGTTCTTCCATTATTTCCATCGCTTAGAATCTTCCTCTTTTTCCATGAGTTCCCTAATTTTTTTATCTTCCCAGTCCTTTCCAAAAAAGGGATTAAAACCGAATACTTTTATCCCTTGGAACACGAGGCCCAAACCCCAACCAAAAGCGGCCCAAAGAAACCAAGGATAACTCCACTGATTTATCCAATAGTTCAATCCACCCAAAAAAGTAATAAAAATTGCGTAGGATAACAAACTAGAATAGAACTTTTTAATAGCTCCTACATGCGCTTTAGCTTTAAAGTATTTGTTTTCACGTTCTATCGGTTCCATACTATTTATTTGTGTATTAGTCATTGGTGATTTCATTTTTAAAGATAAACATTCTTAGAGTTCATCGCTTTCCATAAGCTGTTTGATTTTGCGCTCCTCCCAGTTCTTACCAAATATCAAACCGTGGCCAAAAGTGGCCAAACCATGGCTCAACAAGCCGATTCCCCAACCAATGGCCGGAAAGACTACCCAGAAAAAGTTGGAGGTGTACAGGTTAAAAATCGCCAACAGTCCCATGACCAATACATAAATGCTAGCGTGTGAGTAAAAAGCTTTTAGTTCCTCCACTCTTTCTTGTGCCTTTCTGTACTTTACTTCGTTTTTGTTTTCCATGATAATTAGTTTAAATTAGTTACACTTCAAATATCCAACAAGGACAAGCATTTTTAAAAAGCGTCATACCGAACTGTCGTTTTTTGGGGATGGGCTGTTAGAAAGGTTTTATGTTCCTCTTATTCCAGGTAGACAATTATGTTTTGAACAGGATCAACCGGTTTAAAGTTCCCCTTATTCCGTTCTATGTTTTCTTTGTGCAGGATAACTAATTTCTGGGGTTCGATTTCGAAAGCTCCAACTAAATGGAGAAGAATTCGGATTGTGCCGAAGAGGGAATCCCAGGTGCAGAAATCGATGTAAACAAAAAAAGGGTGAAAACTTAGATTCCAACCCATCCGCAACATAGAAAACCAGTTTAGAAAACAGAGCATTGAGACGATTTTTAGAATTAGCTAAAAAGCCCCGCTCGATATTGCCGACCCATTCCCCTAACAAAGCAAACGACCGTCATTGAAGTAAAAGTTTAATAATTAGAACTCCTTTAAAAATGAGCTTTGCGCTAAACACCTTTCTTACTTTGCCCTCCTTTGGAATACGCACTGTTTAGCTCTTGTAATTTACTATAATTGCACTGCTAACGCACAATTTATCATCAACCTCTCCCTGTTCTCAAAAATCGTCCCGCTCCATCAATTCGCGAAGCTTCTTGTCCTCCCAGCGTTTGCCCCAAAGCGGGTTATAGCCAAAAGCTTCCATACCATGCGTAAGAAGACCAAAGCCCCAACCCAAAGCAGGAAACAATACCCATGGGAAACTCGTTGTTTTTAGATTTAAAAAGGCTAAACCAGGAATTACGATGCAGTAGGCTATTGCATTGCTATAGAACCCTTTAATAGCTTCAACTTTTTCCTTTGCTTTTTGGTAACGCTTGTCATCTATGAATTCTTTTTGCGTTTCCACGACCGAAACCTGTTGCGTAAGCATTGGCAATTTAACAGAGAAGACCGTAGCCGTCTTATCTACTACCATAAACCTACTGCTCAACAATCCGTAACGTTGCTGTATGTTTTGAAGTCCCACGCCACTGCTCTTCTTCACTACCTGTTTTTCTTGTAGGTTATTGGTTACCATTAATACGTCCCCCTCCTCATGAATGCGGATGTGCAAAGGCTTGGACGAGGTGATGATATTGTGCTTTACGGCATTCTCGAGAAGCAATTGCAGGGAGAGCGGGACTATTTTAGCATCGGGATTGCTACTGTGCTCTGGAATGTCCAATACAATGCTGTCCTCAAACCGCATTTTTAATAGTTTTACATAGGTCTTGGCAAACTGAAGCTCTTCATCCACCGAAACCAAATCTTTATTTTTTTGTTCAAGTACATACCTATAAACTTTTGATAATGAGGTTGTAAATTTTTGCGCTTGGGCAGGGTCTTCCTCAATAAGGCTGGTCAACACATTTAAACTATTGAACAAAAAATGCGGATCCAATTGGTTTTTCAAGGCATCAAATTTGGCAGATGCCGTACCGGCAATAATCTTCTGCTCTTTTACCTTAGTATCTTGTAGAGCCTTATAAAAATAAAAGGCGTGGAGAATGGCCGAGACCAAGATAGCTATAAGAAGTGCAGAAATATAATTACCAAGATTCTCGTTCTGTAAAAATGCCGTAAACTCCTTGCCATATATTCCAACGACTACCAAAACTCTAGCGAGACCAAAAGAAAGTACGGTTAGCAGAATAGAACCTAGTGCACCAAACCATAAACGCTTTTGGGTCTGCTCTTCCCAACTATAAAGCTTGGAAAGGAAATCGTTATAATAGCTATTGGTGGCAGTTATTATAAATGCATAGATAAAACTAATACCTACATATTCCAGTTGGTCCATCCAAACAATTCCGCTGTTCAAGGAAGTTAAAATACTCACTAAGGATATAGCCCCGGTAATGTACAGGCTTACTTTTAGTATACTCTTTATGTTTCCTATGTCGTTCGATTTGCCCAAGGTTTTCTTTTATCGTTAAATTGTGATGAAGTCATTATAGAGCTAATAGTGCTATTCTTCTTCTTTTGTAATTTTCAAAGTTAATATTAAGGTTGCTTTCAAAAATCGGCATCGCTTTATAGATCTCTTTCACTTTTACCCTTTTCACTCTTCGTCTAAGATGCAGAACTTTTATCCCTTATTTACATTCCGCTAGAACCGCTTCGGCCCTATCCTTTCCCCAATTGGGATGAAATACACTTTCTGGTTTAAAGGTAGCAAAAAGTTCCAAAGAGCGCGCAACATCGGCGCAGTAAGGCGCGGTATCCTTGCCGAAATAAGTCGCAGAACCCATATCCCATTGCGCTTTTGAAAAAACGACCCTAGGATTGTCCGGTGCCCTTTGCAATGCTTCGGCATACAGGGCGGACACCTTGCCGGAAAGCGTCATCCCGTAAGTAGCACCATCAAAAGCGATCCAAGCAGTATATACCATGGCTTGTTGCACCAAAAGCTCTGGATTATTCGGGGAAATGGCCTTGGCCAGATCTAAAAATTCCTGCGCGGTATCCAATTTTTGTTTTACCTTCTCTCCATCTCGCTCCCCAAAAGCAGCTATGGTATGTACTTGGGCCACATAATAATAGGGCAGCCAGTTATCCTGTTCCACCGCGCCAATGCGCTCGAACATATTAGAAGCCTCTGCTATATTTCCTTCCTGCCAATAGCCAAATGCCTTCTGCATTCCATTAGAATAGGCATCTTGTGCCGCTGACGTCATACTTGCCAATACAAATAAAAAAAGAACTAAATTTTTCATAATGATGATTTTTAAGATGCACTGCATCGGATTTATAGTTTTATATATTGTTTAACCCTTTCTCCTTTTACTTCAAATTTAGCATCCTCCCATTTTGGCGGACCAAAATTTGCCGGGGCGTTGTTGGATGCTCCCGTACTTTCGGTAGGTATTCCTAAAAAGGTATTTAACTTACCGTCACTATCGGCATCGTGAAAAACAGAAATAGCATACGCTCCATCAGGGATGGCATCAAAAATAACTTTTGAAACCCCGTTCGATATCGTCCCGACTTTTCCCATGAAGGGAGCACCAAGCCATTGATTTTCGGTACTATAAAGCCCTATAAGAATTTGCCCATCGTCCGATTTAGCATTTGTTATTTCTAGTTCGATGCTTCCTTGAGTGTCAGATTGTGCCTGTATTTGATGAAAAACGCACAAAAGCAAAAACAAACTAATTTTTTTCATATCGCTATTTTTAATGGATTAATGATGTCAAATTTCTAGTTATGACCGGATAAACCGAAAAAAGAAGCACTGAGTTGTTGATTTAGAAGACCGAATTGCGGTAATTTTGCACCGTGATAAAAAATCTACAAGTCCGACTCACCTTAGCCGAAGAAGCCCAAGAGGGAATTCTTAAAATAAGAGCTGCCCAATATTTAGGACTGGGCAGTCAACCATTTACTTTAAAAGTCCTTCGAAAATCTATAGATGCCCGAAAGCGGGAGGTACTTTTTAATTACAAACTTGCCGCATATATTGGCGAAGATGCCCCAAAAGAAACTGCTACGTTTGACTATAAGGATGTATCCAAGGCAAAACCGGTGCATATCATAGGCTTCGGGCCAGCAGGCATGTGGGCAGCATTGCGCTGTTTGGAACTGGGCTATAAACCCATAGTCTTGGAACGCGGAAAAAATGTTCAGGAGCGGCGTAGGGATATTAAGGCCATAAATAGGGACCATATCGTGGGCGAGGATTCCAACTACTGTTTTGGGGAAGGTGGAGCTGGAACGTATTCAGACGGAAAACTCTATACCCGAAGCCTAAAACGCGGCGACGTTCGCAGGGTATTCGAGAGCTTGGTACACCACGGTGCCACGGAACAGATTTTAGTGGATGCGCATCCGCACATAGGCACCAACAAGCTACCTAAAATTGTTCAGAACATTAGAGAAACCATTATAAACCATGGTGGGGAAGTCCATTTTAATACTAAAGTAACAGATTTAGTAATAGAGCATAATACACTAAAGTCCATTGTTTTAAACGATTCAAAAGAAATGACGGTGCAACGTGTTATCCTGGCAACGGGACACTCCGCCCGCGATATTTTCGATTTGCTGCATAAGAAGGATATAGCCCTTAAAGCAAAGTCATTTGCCATGGGCGTTCGGGTAGAGCATCCGCAGCATATTATCGATTCCATACAATACCATTGTCCTGGCGAACGTGACGCCTTGCTTCCGGCAGCGGCCTACAGTTTAGTGGAGCAGGTAACGGGCCGTGGCGTATATTCCTTTTGTATGTGCCCCGGCGGATTCATAGTTCCTGCCGCTACGGCACCCGGAGAAGTAGTGGTCAATGGTATGTCGCCTTCAAAAAGAAATAATCTCTTCGCAAATTCTGGTATTGTAGTGGAAATAAATGTGGACGAGGACATTCCCAAGTTCGAGAAATTTGGTGAGCTGAAAGGCTTGGAGTATCAAAAGAGTTTGGAACGGCTGGCTTTTACCTCAGGTGGAAGGACACAGACCGCACCCGCCCAACGATTAACTGATTTTGTGGAAGGCAAGGTATCGCAAGACCTCAACCCAACCAGCTACCAACCCGGTCTAAATTCCGCGCCCTTGCACTCTCTACTGCCTAAACTCATTGGCAGTAGGTTGCGGAAAGGCTTTATGGAATTCGGAAAGAAAATGCACGGTTACTATACTTCAGAGGCAAATATCGTTGGCGTGGAATCCCGTACCTCATCACCCGTTACCATTCCCAGAAACGAACACTTGGAACATCCACAGATAAAAGGCCTTTTCCCTTGTGGCGAAGGCGGCGGCTACGCCGGTGGTATTGTTTCTGCCGCCATGGATGGCGAACGCTGCGCCGAGGCTGCAACGGCTGGTTTATAGGAAAGTTAGTTATTCTTAACTCTGTAAGTAATTCTTCTATTGGTGATAACGGTGCAGCTACTGATAGTCAAACTTGTAGTCGCCGAAATATTCAACACTGGATCACCCGGCATACCTCCATATTCCACTACATAGCCTTGAGATGCATAGGCACCTCCTCCGCCATTATTGGGCAAATCGTTCCAAGCGCCTATTGGAGCTCCACCGCCAATCACGGATGCGGCTGCAATATGTGCATAATCTTCTCCTCCTCCTCCACCTACGTTGTTAGGCTCACCACCGTTCCAGTTGGCAAAAGTCAATTCGGTGCCGTTTGCAAGACCTTGCCAAAACTGAGTACCGGCTTCTGGCCCTGTAACCCAACGCCATGCGCCTTCAACAGCTACATCCGTAGCGCCTATCCAACCAAAACCACTGGCTTGCGCTCCTGAAAAGTCAGCTTCTTCTTGTGATGTGAGCGTAACCAAATACCCTTGCAATCCAAAATACGTTCTTGAAGCTGCTGCCGCTTCCGCTGCGGTCCATGAAATACCTGGGGCAGAAACAAACTCATAATAGTGCTGCGTTACAGGTAAAAAATTAGCTTCACCAACCGTAATTGAAAATTGTCTGCTACCGGATGGATTTGGTGAACTACTGGAAAATTCAGTTGCTAATATTGCTGTCTCAAATTCAGTATACGTGGCAGGCCCCTGTAATGTTAATTCACCTTGAACAATATCCCAGCTCGTTGTAATGTTCGGATGGCTTCCCGTTAAGGTTAACAGGTCTTCACCATTTACATAACCGTTAGATATCTGTATATACACCGCTAAAGTACTGGTATCGTCTGGATCTGTAATGTTTATGGTCTGAGCTATAGGTTTCGAAGACCCTGCACAATAGTTTTGATTGCCAGTTGCTTGTAATACGGGAGGTTGGTCATATTGTACTGTAAACTCAATATTATCAACTAGAATAATATCACTATTCTGCCAATTTGCTCCACCTGTGGATACAAAACGAATTGCAGCATTCGCGGAGATTTGATTGGAGTTTAAGGTATAGCTTAGCGAACTACCGCCGGCCAATGTGCCAACGGTAACAAAAGCGGAACCGTTATATAATTGCACATCCAAACTTTGAGAAGTACCTGAAGACCTGTTGTAACTTAGTGTGAGTATGGCACTAACAACATTAGATAGGTCCAAGGCCCTCTCGATTAACCTTCCGTCCAAGTTTTGAAACTGAAGTTCTCCAGAAACAATTTGAATCCTACCATTATTTGGATTCGTATTTTCTCCTCCTCCTTCGGACCAACCAGCAATAAAGTTTTTCGTTCCCGTATTTCCCGTATACGTTCCTGATTGAAAATTATCGGCAAAGGTGTCCTGACCATAAACCCAAGTGGTTGCGGCAAAACTCAACAAAATGTAAAGTAGCAGCTTTTTTCGCATGTATGGTCCTTATATATTTATATAGGTAAAAATACAGCAGTAAGACCACACTACTCAACAATTGTTGTGTATCCTGCTATTCCTATGGTCAACCACGGTTCTATATAGGTGTGGGAATTGGCCAGGAGAATATCTAGTCTATCATTGTTTTGTTGCAAGTCCGATAATAACCGTAACTTTGCGGCTTATTTGAAATTATGACATTTAAAGAACTCGGCCTAGCCGAACCTATTCTAAAGGCCTTGCAAACAGAAGGCTATACCCATCCCACTCCCATTCAAGAACAAGCGATTCCCATTTTACTAAAGGGAAAAGACCTTTTAGGCGTGGCGCAAACAGGTACCGGGAAAACGGCAGCTTTTGGAATTCCCATACTGCATCATTTATATGAAGCCATTTCACTTGGACAGAACAAGAGAAAAATCAAAGCACTTGTAGTCACTCCAACCCGCGAGCTCGCCATCCAAATCGCTGAGAGCTTTACAGCCTATGGGAAATACACTGGCCTAAGAAATACAGTTATTTTTGGAGGTGTAAAACAGGGCAAACAGGTAAACGCCCTGAAGGCAGGAGTGGATATTCTAATTGCTACCCCTGGCCGATTACTCGATTTAATGAACCAAGGTTTTATCACCTTCAGGGACTTAGAGTTTGTAGTGTTGGACGAGGCGGACCAGATGCTGGATATGGGCTTTATACACGATATTAAAAAGATCATCGCAAAACTACCTCCCAAAAGGCAGTCGCTCTTTTTTTCGGCAACAATGCCGAAGGATATTGTGGAACTGTCCCGAAAAATGCTGGGCGATTTTGAACGTGTGACGATAAAACCGGAACAGGCTACAGCAGAAAAGGTGGAGCAGGGTGTGTATTTTGTGAGCAAAAAGAACAAACCAAAACTTTTGGTGCATATACTTAAAGAACGGCCGCAAGACTCCGTTCTAGTATTCTCGCGCACCAAACATGGCGCAAATAAAATAGTAAAAAAACTGGATCAGGCAGGAATACGGTCAGCCGCAATTCATGGAAATAAATCCCAAACTGCCCGTCAAAAAGCCTTGGGCGATTTTAAGGACGGTAAATTAAAAGTCCTGGTCGCCACAGATATTGCCGCTCGCGGCATTGATGTGGAAGAGCTTTCATTAGTAGTGAACTACGACCTCCCCAATGTTTCGGAAACCTACGTGCACCGTATCGGCAGAACAGGTCGTGCCAGCGCTAGTGGCATAGCCCTTTCCTTTTGCGATGTTGAAGAGAAACCCTACCTAAGGGATATTGAAAAGCTAATAAAACAGGAAGTTCCCCGTCTGCCAGAGCATCAGTTTATAGATGATGGCGAGGAGGAAGAAACAGAGCCAGAAAGGCAGTCTCAACAGCGTAATAGGCCAAACCCGAATAAAAATAACAACCGAAATCGCCCGCAAGCTGGCGGTTCCAATTTTCGTGGAAAAAACAATAGGAACCAGAATAGCCGTAGAAACAGCGGAAGCGGACCAGCTAAAACTGAACGCTAACAAACATCCGCTTTAAAAAATTCCAGAGAACTGGTTATGTTCAAATCCTGATGAGATAAAAACTTATGAAAAAACAACTATTCATTTACGGAAGTGGTAGGCATACCGTTCCCTTTATGAATTATATGGCAGAGGCTACCGGAAAAACGAGACCGAATATCTGTTTTATTCCAACGGCCAGCGGCGATGACAAAGACTACATCATCAGGTTTTACGAAGTCTGTAAACAACTAAATGTAATCCCCCATATTTTGGAAGTATGGATAAATTCCTACGACCACAAAGAAACCTTTGAGGATAAAATAGCACGAATGGATGCCATAGTGGTGGGTGGTGGCAACACGCTAAACATGTTGGCCATTTGGAAGGCACAGGGTATCGATAGCGCACTAAAAAGGGCTTATGAAAACGGAGTGGTCATGGGCGGCGGAAGCGCCGGCTCTCTATGTTGGTTCAACGGGGGTACCACAGATTCCAGACCAGCTGAATTAAGCGTTGTAAAAGGCATGGCATTCATAGATAAAAGTCATTGTCCGCACTACAATTCAGAAACATCGAGAAGACCTTTATACCATCAAAACATATTGTCCGGCAAACTTTCTAATGGGTATGCCTGCGATGATCGATCCGCCATACATTTTGTGAACGGGGAAGTTCATGCATCTGTTTCTTTGGATGCCGATAACAAAGCATACTTTGTTTATGAACAAGAAGGAAAAATTGTAGAGGAAAGAATCCAAGGCCAAATCCTTTCTTGAATAACCTTAGTTTCGATTTAAATTTTTAGCAGTAACACCTTTAACCAGCGTGGGTTGCAAACAATGCTAAAATTATCGATATAGCAGGACAAGAACAGCCAAAATACCTGAATGGCTGCGTCATTATTGGATTGAGAATATTGATACAAGCCGACCGCTATAAAAAATCAAACTCTAGCATTCAAATCATAAATTCCTTTAATTTTTGGACCTTGACTTCGGTTTTCGAACCGTTTTGGGGATATCTGTCTTTCTGGGGATTTCTTGGCCGCATTACAAAACGTACTACAATGGATTTAAGGTAAACGAACACACCAACTTTTTACGGCCATTATTGTAACTGATTTCCTATCTTTCATCATCAATAAAAAACAACCCTAAAAATCTTGAAAGTTATGACGTACCCAGCGCAAAAAAAAAGACTTCTTTTAGTTTTTATTCTTCCGCTACTCAGCTTTTTTGGCAGTACATCCCACGCCCAAGAAACCAAATTAATGCATCAACCCGCATTAAGTGATACCCAAATAGCCTTTATTTACGCCAATGACCTCTGGGTAGCCAATACAGATGGCACCAATCCCCGAAGACTCACTATAGATGAAGGTGTAGAATCCAACCCCATATTTTCGCCAGATGGTAGCATGATCGCTTTTAATGCCGAATATGATGGCAATTCCGATGTGTTCATCGTCCCCTCCCAAGGTGGTATTCCTAAACGATTGACATGGCACCCCTATACCGATTTGGTCAGGGACTTTTCGCCCGATGGAAAAAACGTTCTTTTTGCTTCGCGCAGAAATTCGCACACGAACCGGTATTTTCAATTATTTACTATCCCCGTTGAAGGTGGCGCTACTACCCAATTGGATATTCCCAATGCGTTTTGGGCCACCTATTCCGATGATGCCCAACACTTGGCCTATACCACTATTTTTGATGCCTTTGACCAATGGAAACATTATCGTGGAGGTAGGACCTCCAGAATTTGGATGTACAATACTACAGACCATAAAGTGGTTGAAATCCCAAAACCTGAGGGTGGCAGCAATGACACCCAACCCGAATGGGCTAATGGAAGGGTTTTTTTTAGGAGCGACCGCGATGGGGAGTTTAATCTATATAGTTATGATACCACCTCTAAAACCATTGAAAAACATACCGACTATATAGATTTTCCCGTCATCAATGCCAAAGTGCATAAGGACAAGGTCATCTATGAACGTGCCGGAATTTTACATATATATGATGTCGTTTCGGGCATAGACAAAATAGTAACGCTTAACATAAGCACCGATTTGTTGGAGTTGCGGGAGCGCTATGTTACAGGTGAAGATTATGTGCGCTCCGCCCATATTTCGCCTTTCGGAAAACGAATAGTAGTCGATTTTAGGGGAGAAATCGTTACCCTTCCGGCTACTAAAGGAGATTTTCACAATGTAACCCAGACCCCGGGAGTACACGAAAAATTTCCCGCATGGTCACCAGACGGGAATTCCATTGCTTATTTTTCAGATGAATCCGGTGAATATGCACTTCATATTGCTCCCACAGACAAGGGCAAGGCAGTTCCCATTAGCCTAGAGGGCACAGGATTTTATGCTTACCTCCATTGGTCACCAGATAGTGAAAAAGTCGCCTATGTAGACAATGGCCGAAACTTGTATGTTACCAATATTGCCTCCAAGAAAACGACCAAGATTGCGCAAGATGATCGTTTTGTACCGGGCGATATGAGAGAACTCTTCAGCGATTGGTCCTTCGATTCCAATTGGATCGCTTACACCAAAGTGACGGATAATAATTTTGAAAAGGCCTTCCTCCACTCGCTTTCCGAAAATAAATCCTATGAACTTACAGACGGCCTTTCAAACGTAACCAGCCCAATATTCGACCCCAGTGGAAAATATCTCTACCTGTTAGCTTCCACCGATGCAGGCCCCTTGGTCAATTGGTTCGACCAATCCAATTTAGATAAAGAACTTACGTCCTCCATATATGTCCTAACGCTTCAAAAAGACGTCGTTTCTCCCCTAAAAAGACAAAATGATATGGAAACGGGCGAAGAAGTGCACGAGGAGGATCCGGTAAACGAAAAACCTTCAAAAAACAAAAAGATTCCAGAGCCAGAAGCAAAAATGCTGAAGATAGATTGGGAAGGCATCCAGAATAGAATGATGGCCTTGCCTGTGGCAGCCGGTGCATATAGCCATTTAGCCGCCGCTACCGAAGGGGAACTCTATTATTTATCGGATTCTTTCCATTTGCCGGAATCGCACCTCACTAAATTTACGTTTGAGGACAGAAAGGCAGAAGAACTGTTTGCCCTGGACAATTTTGAAATCGCTGCAGGAGGCAAAAAAATGTGCTACCAAAGCGGAGGTGCTTGGTACGTTTCGGAATTGGGAACAGCATCCGAGGAAGGCCCCATTAATTTGGATGCCATATCCGTAAAAATAGACCCAAAACAAGAATGGAACAATATTTTTAATGAAGCCTGGCGGGTAAACCGCGATTATTTTTATGATCCCGGTATGCACGGTGTAGATTGGAATGCCATGAAAACGAAGTACGCACCCTTAGTCGCACAGGCCCCTACAAAAGATGACCTATACCGGGTAATGCAATGGATGTTCAGTGAACTTGCGGTAGGGCACCATGGTTTTAACAGTGAGGGCGATAATTTAAGAAGTCCGAAAGAGGTTCCGGGCGGACTTCTGGGTGCAGACTACAAGGTAAATGGCAACCGGTATCAAATAACCAAAATATTCGGTGGCCTTAATTGGACACCAGATTTAAAATCGCCCCTTACGGAACCTGGCGTGGACGTTTCAGAAAACGACTACATCATTGCCGTAAACGGTAAACCCGTTTTTGCTACGGATAATCTTTACCGCTTTTTTGAAAATACGGCTAACACCCTTTTAGACCTAACGGTAAGTAAAAATGCCAATGGCAGCAACCCAAGAACCTATGAGGTAACCCCATTGGAAACAGAATGGGCCATACGCAACCGCGATTGGGTAGAGGGCAACATGAAAAAGGTACATGATGCCACCAATGGCGACGTAGCCTATGTGTACGTACCCAATACCACGGTAGACGGTTTTGAATATTTTAAACGTTATTTCTACCCACAGGCAAACAAAAAGGCCATTATTATAGATGAGCGCTTTAACGGTGGCGGGTCTTTGGCGGATTACTACATAGACATCTTAAAACGGCCAGAACAGGCCTATTGGAACTTTAGATATGGTAAGGACCTAAAATCGCCTAGCGCTTCTATTCAAGGACCTCGCGTTATGATCATTGACGAAACCGCTGGGTCCGGTGGAGATTATCTGCCTTGGATGTTCCGCAAGTTCAACATGGGCACCTTGGTAGGCAAACGCACTTGGGGCGGGCTCGTAGGCGTATTGGGCTATCCGGAATTTATAGATGGTGGTATAGTAACCGCACCCAATCTAGCATTTTATACCGAAGATGGGTTTAGAGTAGAAAATGAAGGTGTGGCACCCGATGTGGAAGTAGAGCAGTTACCTGAACTCGTTAGTAAAGGTAGCGACCCGCAATTGGAAAAAGCGATTGAAATAGCGTTAAAACAATTAAAGGAGAATCCGCCTAAGGAAATGGTGAGACCGCCTTACCCGATTAGGACCAAGAATCTTTAGCCTGCGAAGTAATTCTAAATAAACTTCTCTAATTCCATATCATTAATAGACCCATGAGAGTCATGGGCCACCACTACCCCATTTTTAATGATCAAAAGTTGTGGCGATTGATGGCGGACTTGAAACTTCTCCGCCACGGCATTGGATACTTCACGATTGGCATGCAGGTCTAAAAAGTACAAATTCATGCTACTTGGTTCCAAATCGTAGGAACTGGTAAACATATTCAAGACCATTCGGCTAATGCCGCAGGTGGTGGAGTGTTTAAAAACTACTTGGGGCTTACCGGCAGATGCAGCAACAATGTCATCTAACTGCCCTAATGAGGTCAGAGGAATCCAATGTATCTTCTTGCCTTCTTTAGAAGGTTCTTTATCCTTATCCCCAAAAATACTACTGAATATTCCCATGCTTGTTTATCTTAGTAAATCCTTATTTAATTCCTTACAATACTGACGAAATGTCTCTAAAATTAAGCTATTTACAGACATTTTGTCGCTTCCTTTTCATTGGTAGGATTATTGACCTACTTGACAAAAATAACATTAAAGAAACTAAACATACATACTATGAACATGAATAATTTTACCATAAAATCACAGGAGGCCATTCAAAAGGCACAGGCCATTGCACAGACAATGGGCCATCAACAAATAGAGAACGAGCATCTATTTAAAGCAATTATTGAGGTCGATGAAAACGCCATACCGTTCATCATTAAAAAACTGGGCCTTAATTTTAACCTCATCGTCCAAATTTTGGATAAGGAGATGAATACGTTTCCAAAAGTGGAAGGCGGTGACATCATGTTCTCTCGCGAGGCTGGCAAAACCTTGAACGAGGCAAGTGCTATCGCCAAAAATATGGGCGACGAATTTGTTTCGATAGAGCATCTGTTTCTATCCATTTTTAAATCTAAAAGTAAGATTTCGCAAATATTAAAGGACCAAGGAGTTACCGAGAAAAATGTCCTTTCCGCTATTTCAGAATTGCGTAACGGAGCAAAGGTGACCTCACAAAGTGCGGAAGAAACCTATAATTCGCTAAACAAGTACGCTAAAAACCTGAACGAACTGGCAGATAGTGGAAAACTAGATCCGGTAATCGGCAGAGACGAGGAAATCAGAAGGGTATTACAAATACTTTCTAGAAGAACTAAAAATAACCCTATGTTAGTGGGCGAACCCGGGGTGGGTAAAACTGCTATCGCAGAAGGTCTTGCTCACCGTATCATACAAGGCGATATTCCAGAAAACCTAAAGGATAAAACCATCTACTCTTTGGACATGGGCGCGTTAATTGCAGGCGCAAAATATAAAGGAGAATTTGAGGAACGTTTAAAAGCCGTTATAAAGGAAGTTACGAGTGCAGATGGCAACATCATCCTTTTTATTGATGAAATACATACCCTAGTGGGTGCTGGTGGTGGCGAAGGCGCCATGGATGCAGCGAATATCCTTAAACCCGCTTTGGCCAGAGGAGAGCTTAGGGCCATTGGTGCCACTACCCTGGACGAGTACCAAAAATATTTCGAAAAGGATAAGGCGCTGGAAAGAAGGTTCCAAAAAATTGTTGTGGACCAACCAGATACAGAAAGTGCCATTTCCATCCTGAGGGGGATAAAGGAAAAATACGAGGCGCATCATAAAGTACGTATTAAGGATGAAGCCGTTATAGCTGCCGTGGAACTTTCCCAACGCTATATTACCAATAGGTTTTTACCGGACAAGGCCATTGATTTAATGGATGAGGCCGCTGCAAAATTGCGCATGGAAATCAATTCCAAACCAGAGGAACTGGATGTACTGGACAGGAAAATAATGCAATTGGAGATTGAAATAGAAGCGATAAAAAGAGAAAACGACCAGTCTAAACTAAAAGTATTGAATCTAGACCTGGCCAACGTAAAGGAAGACCGCAATGAAATGTTCGCAAAATGGGAAAGCGAAAAATCGGTCGTGGACGGTATCCAAAAAACGAAACTGGATATTGAAAACTTCAAGGCCGAAGCAGAGCGGGCAGAGCGCAATGGCGATTACGGAAAGGTAGCGGAAATACGGTACGGCAAAATAAAAGAGTCCCAAGAAAGCCTTGCAATACTAGAGGAAGAACTAGAAAAACAGCAAGTTGCGGGAACCCTCATCAAAGAAGAGGTCACCAGTGAGGACATTGCCGAAGTGGTTGCCAAATGGACGGGTATTCCGGTTACCAAAATGCTACAAAGCGAACGTGAAAAACTCCTGAACCTTGAAAACGTACTGCACAAACGTGTGGTTGGACAAAATGAGGCCATACAAGCGGTCTCGGACGCCATTAGAAGAAGCAGGGCGGGACTGCAGGACATGAAAAAGCCTATAGGCTCCTTTCTTTTCTTGGGTACTACTGGCGTAGGAAAAACAGAATTGGCAAAGACCTTGGCCGCCTATCTATTTGATGATGAAAATGCCATGACAAGAATAGATATGAGCGAATACCAAGAACGGCATTCCGTAAGCCGGCTTGTAGGAGCACCTCCAGGATATGTTGGGTACGACGAAGGCGGACAGTTAACGGAAGCCGTGCGAAGACGCCCCTACTCCGTTGTGCTGTTGGACGAGATTGAAAAGGCGCATCCGGATACCTTCAACATCCTGTTACAGGTATTGGATGAAGGAAGACTTACCGACAACAAAGGAAGGGTGGCCGATTTTAAGAATACCATCATCATTATGACCAGTAATATGGGTAGTCAGATCATTATGGAAAAATTTGAAAATTCCAATGACACCTATAGTGCCGCTGAAGCCGCAAGAATCGAAGTCATGGGTCTTTTGAACAAAATGATCCGTCCGGAATTCCTGAACAGGATAGACGACATTATAATGTTTACACCACTGAACAAAGAAAACATCCATGAAATCGTAAAACTGCAGTTAGAAGGGTTGAAAAAAATGTTGGGCAAACAGAACATTACTCTGGATGCCACAGAGGAAGCCATTAACTTCTTGGCAGAAAAGGGTTATGAACCCCAATTTGGCGCCAGACCGGTAAAACGAACCATACAAAAGGAAGTGTTGAACAATATGTCCAAAGCACTTTTAAGTGGTACAATAAAGGCCGATAGTGTGGTGTTGATAGACGCATTTAACGACGAGTTGGTTTTTAGAAATCAGGGCGATATGGTGATAGAGTAATCATAAGAATTCGCCAAAAATAACATACTAGAGTCTGCTAAGCGCCCCAAAATAAATTTTGGGGCGCTTTTGTTCTACCTACTTGATCTGCGTCATATTCCAGATTAAACAATTCGAAATAAAATTCATTGAGCAATAGTGCGACCACATCGGTTAAAATAATAACAAAAAAGCCATTGCCTTTTTACCTTAAAGCAGTTAGAGCTAAAGTGAAAGCGGGATTACAGTCCAAGACCGCTTAAAAACTAAGCCAAAAAAACCTATAGGCCAACCCAAGATAGCTCCCACTTCCGCAAACCTTGACACCCCTCTTAAAAACTTAAATCGAGCGTTGAGCTTTTCGTATGGCACTTTATTTAAAATTTAGGTGCTATTGTTCAGCTATAATTTGCAACGAATGAAATCACAAAATAGCTTCCTCATCTTAATTGATTGAGCCCATAGCTTTTTTTACATATAACTCGGCGCATTATTTGTCTACCTGCGCCAGCATATAGTAACCATAACAAGTATTAATGTATTAGATTAAAATTATAAATAAATATATAATTGTTTTAAGGTGTATCTTAGAATAAGGAAAAAGTGTTCATTCACTTCTATGAATTAGGTTATGAAAAAGGTAGTAATCATACAATCGCTTCCCATACTAGTTATCCCAAAACCGGTAAGACAATTATCTTCATGTTCCGGTTTCATAGATTTACGTCTTAAAATAGATACCCTTGCGGAACTTCAAGAACAACTCCGCAATCATGAGTTTTACGACTGTTAAATATCTTCACTTATCCTTAACCTAACCATTCACTTTAAATAGCCCATTATACCAAAGTGTTCTTAATTTCCATTGGAAATAGTAAGAATAATGGGGCTTATATGTCCAAAAACCAATAAGAGAAGAGAATGGCCAAAATATAAAATAATAGGAATTAAAAAAAAATGAAATGAAAAAGACATTAGCAATAATTACGGTAGCGTCACTTTTTACGAGCTGTGCGGTCATCAGACCAGGAGAAGCAGGTATAAAACAGACCTTGGGTAAATTTTCAGACAATGTAGTAACCCAAGGCACGATGGTATATAACCCATTGATAAGTAGAATTTTAAAAGAGTCCACACAAACCAATAATGTTAACTTGATAATGTCTTTACCTAGTAAAGAAGGTTTAAGTGTTGATGCCGAAATTTCAATTTTATATCGCTTGGAACAGAATAAAATTCCTTCAGTTCTAAGAAATTTAGGTCAAGGATATGAAGATATTATTACAAGTGTTTTTAGGTCCGCTTCCTCTGATGTTTGCGCTAAATTTTTAGCCAAAGATATGCACTCTGGCATGCGTGCAGACATAGAACAGGAAATTAAAGTGAAGATGAACGAAAACCTTCTCAAGCAAGCTGAAGGTATAGAGCTTATATCGGTATTAATGAAGCGCATACGATTGCCGATGGGTTTATCTACTTCTATTGAACAAAGATTAGAGGCAGAGCAAGATGCAATGCGATTGGTATTCGTTATTGAGCAAGCAAAATTAGAAGCGCAAGAAAAAATCATCATCGCCGAAGGGCAAAGAGACGCCCAAGTAATTTTAGCTACTGGCTTAACTCCCGAAATTATTAAAATTAGAAGCCTAGAGGCATATGATAAGCTAGCAGAATCAGCGAACAATAAGCTTATTATTACCGACGGACAAACGCCTTTGCTCATTAATGATAACCAAGTAATCAAAAAAAAATAGGTAATCATTGAAGAATCTAGCCCACATTGTTAGATACATTTCTAATCCCATATTTTCAATTTAATTTAATTGATTACATGGTGAAAAGTTGCATCACATAGGAAGGTTTAAAAATAAAAACTAAAGAGAGCAATAAAATATAAATAAACATATCATGAAAAATATTTTTTTAAGTTTAACGGCAACTTTGCTACTATTATCCAGTTGTGCAGTAATTAGACCAGGAGAGGCTGGGGTAAAACAGACACTGGGTAAATTTTCGGACGAAGTTCACACCGAGGGAACCGTTTTTTATAACCCGTTTGTCAGCAGAATTATAAAAGAATCCACACAAACTAGTAATATAAAGTTAATTTTGACTTTGCCTAGTAAAGAAGGTTTAAATGTTGACTCAGAGATATCTATTTTGTACAGGTTGGAGCAAAATAAAATACCTACCATTCTAGAAAATATAGGACAACAATATGAAGATATTATCACTAGTGTATTTAGATCGGCATCTTCTGATGTTTGTTCCGAATTTTTTGCTAAAGACATGCACTCCGGAATGCGAGCGGTTATTGAAGAGGAAATTAAAACTAAAATGGAAGAAAATCTTTTAAAACAGGCGGAAGGTATTGAACTTATTGCAGTTTTAATGAAAAGTATTAGACTTCCAAGAGGTTTAGCTAGTTCTATTGAGGCAAAACTTCAAGCAGAACAAGATGCCATGCGTATGGAATTTGTTTTACAACAAGCCAAACTAGAAGCCGAAAGAGATATTATTGATGCAGAGGGAGAACGCGATTCTCAAATAATTTTGGCGACTGGGCTTACGCCAGAAATTATTGAAATTAAAAGTATTGAAACCTTTAATAAGTTGTCCACCTCACCAAATACCAGAGTCATCATAACTGATGGCAAAACACCGATGTTGATACAGCCAGAGCAATAAATAGATATTTTAAATCCTTACTTAAACACGCATTTTAAAAACAAAGGGGTCATGTAAAAGGATAATGGGTTTTCACCATGGACAAGAACACCTTTGAATATTGATTATTTAAATACAGCTCGCGAAACTTATTTTGACTTTGAGGGTATCTAAACCGTATCGGTTCGGATACCCTTTTTATATGCAGTTAATTTCCAGATTCCATTGCATTTTTTAAAGAATCTGTCTTAATCGGCAATCGATTATCGACCTTCTTCTAGCATCCAAAATGCATTTATAATCTAGTATATTGAAAAAACATCCCTTTTTTAACCTATCGATAAATCACTATGTATAGACGAGGGAATGTATAGCCTGTAAACAGAAAAGCCAAACTAACGTAGGGAACGCGCCAATACCAAAAAAACCAAAACTTAATTCCAATCGCTATTTTGTCCTATTTTTATATCATGAAAGCCGCTACCGTAGTACAGATCAAAAAAGAATTGCAACATAGAAATACAGAAGACTTGTTGGAAATTTGTCTTCGTCTTTCCAAATTCAAGAAAGAGAACAAGGAATTATTGACTTACCTATTGTTCGAGGCGGAAGATGAAGAAGGTTTTGTACATTCTATAAAAGCGGAAGTAGACGGCTGGTTTTCAGAACTGAATACGACCAGCTATTACTTTATTAAAAAAAGTGTCCGGAAAATATTGAGCAATCTTAAAAAATACGCACGGTACTCGGGGAAAAAAGAAACGGAAGTGGAACTATTGCTGTATTTCTGTGAGAAACTCAGGAATTTAAAACCCTCCTTTCGCAACAACACTACCTTACTAAATCTATATGAGCGCCAAGCAGTGTACATTGAAAAGAAAATAAACTTGCTCCATGAGGACCTGCAATACGATTACGGATTACTTTTGGAAAAATTAAAAAACGCTGGTTACGGCGGATTGGATAAAGACATTTGATACCCAGAACTATACGAATGATGATTTAGGGCTCCTTAAACCGCAGGGCATTAATTATGACATTATAGCACCCGGTTGATAATATTCCCTTTAACCCCAGTGACTTTTTGGAATAAATTAGAACAAGTTGAATTTCATAAAGTAAATTACCTCGGGAGCCTGAATGCAATAGGCATTATAATGTGTCTTTTTTATTTCGTCAACCCCAATCCTTTATACCTCTTCAATATATTTTCAATTTTAGCTTCTGTATCGGGGTCAATCTTTTGTTTCCCAGGATGTTCTTCCAACCATTTTAAGGTTCGCTTTATACCTTCCGCAAAAGGAATGGTGGCCTTAAAAGTGGGAACAAAAGTCTTTATCTTGGAGTTATCGAATAATACACTTTCGGCCTTATCGGCCAACAAGGTTCCGGTAAAAGATGGCTCTATGTTGCAGATAAAATCAGAGGCGATATGCACTACCTTGGCTTCTTTGCCAATGGCGTCGGCCAAAATAGTATAAATCATATTCCAGCTAAGAACTTCATCGGAGGTAATGTGGAAGGGATGGCCAATAGCCTGTGTTAATCCCAATAACCCCACGAAACCTTTGGCAAAATCATCGGCATGGGTTACGGTCCATAAAGAGGTACCGTCGCCATGTACTATAATTTCTTTTCCTTTCTTAATCCGGTCTACAATATTATACTTGTCAAAACCTCCAATGGCCACTGGGATTACAGTGTCGTAAGTAAGGGAAGGGCGCACGATGGTCATTGGAAAACCTTGCTCGCTATAGGCTTTTTGCAGGCGTTGTTCGCACAATATTTTATTATGGGAGTAGTCCCAAAGATTATTACAAACAGGGGTCGATTCCGTAATTACGGGATAGCTCAACGGGGTCTGGTAACAAGACGCAGAGCTGATGAAAACATATTGCTTTGTTTTCCCGGAGAACAGCCTCAAATCGCGCTCAATATCCTCTGGCGTAAATGCTATCCAATTAACTACCACGTCCCAGTTGTGACCTTTTAATTCTGTCAAGGTATCCGCTTTGGTAATATCTCCCAGAATACTCTTTGCGCCCTTAATGGTTACTTTTGAATTTCCACGATTCAACAAATAGAGTTCCATCCCCTTTTCAACCGCCAACCTGCTCGATGCCGAACTTATGTTTCCCGTACCTCCTATAAATAAAACCTTCATTTGCTTTGCTATTTTACCGACCTTAATTATTCTGATTTCTTTACGAGTTTTAAAGTTAATCACTATCTTGAAACCCCACTAGAACAATCAACAAAAATCCGATCTCATGAAACATTTAGTACTCCTAATCGCAATACTTGCTACCTCTTTAGGATTCGGTCAGTCCAAAACGAACCTGGAACTTACAGATATTTTTAACATGGAATATGTTTCGGACCCACAGATCTCACCAGATGGCAGTCAAATCCTATATGTGCGGAATTTTAAGGATATAATGACAGACAAAAATTTGTCGAACATTTGGCTAGTTAATTCGGATGGTTCCAAAAATAGACCGATTACCACAGGGAATCAAAACGACTTTTATCCACGATGGTCACATCAGGGCGACAAAATCATCTTTAAATCCAACCGACAAGATGAACGTATGAAACTCTTTATCATGTGGATGGACAGCAAGGAAATTGCACCCTTGACCAACACCCCAAAAGCACCAGGAGCCGTAAGTTGGTCTCCCGACGACCGCTATTTGGCCTTCACCATGTTCGTGCCCAAGGAAGATACATCCATCATAAAAATGCCCGCAAAACCGGAAGGAGCCAAATGGAATACACCCCCAACATACATAGATAAGTTAAATTATAGAGGCGATGGCCAAGGCTATATAAAAGGTGGAAATTCGCAACTCTTTACCCTGTCCGTTGATGGCGGCACCCCAAAACAATTGACCTCCACAGATTTTGACCATGGCGCTCCAGAATGGTCAAATGATGGCAAAAAACTTTATTTCTCGGCCAATTTTAATCCCGATGAAGCCTTTGAACCCAACGATAGCGAAATTTATGAGCTTACCCTTGGCACTAACAGTATAAACGCACTAACAGATCGCTACGGACCGGACGATTCTCCAAAAATTTCTCCTGATGGAACCAAAATGGCCTATACGGGTCTGGACGATAAACTATTGGGCTACCAGTTGAACCAGTTATATGTCCGGGACATTTCTGGAGGCGAAGCCAAGTTGCTTTCAGGTAATTTTGATCGCGATATTTCCAATATCCAATGGGCGAATGACGGCAAAGGTCTTTTCTTTCAATATGATGATAAAGGCGAAACAAAAATTGCGCATATATCGCTTACCGGAAACGTAACGGACAAAGTAGATAAGGTAGGGGGACTCTCGTTGGGCAGGCCATATAATGCCGGTACATACACGGTGGCCAAAAATGGCAATATAGCCTATACGCTGGGGACTACAGAGCATCCTGCAGATTTGGGCGTCAACACCAAAAAAGGAAATCAACGATTAAGCTTTGTAAACGATGACCTGTTTGCTGCTAAAAATTTAGGGAATGTGGAAGAACTTTGGTGGAAATCTTCCCATGACCAACTGGATGTTCAAGGCTGGGTGGTTACACCGCCTAATTTTGACCCCAGCAAAAAATATCCGTTTATTCTCGAAATCCATGGTGGACCCTTTTCTAGTTATGGATCGGTATACTCTGCCGAAATTCAAGCTTTTGCGGCGGCGGGTTATGTGGTTTTATATTCCAACCCAAGGGGGAGTACCAGTTATGGCGCTGAATTTGGAAATCTCATTCATCATGATTATCCTAATCATGATTATGACGACCTTATGAGCGGTGTGGACGCCGTGATTGAAAAAGGCTATATTGATACCGAAAATTTATTTGTTACCGGTGGTAGTGGCGGTGGCGTCTTGACCGCGTGGATCGTAGGCAAAACAGACCGTTTTAAGGCTGCCGTAGTGGCCAAACCTGTTATCAATTGGTCAAGCTTTGTACTGTATGCGGATGGAGCAGCGTTTTTTGCCAAATATTGGTTCGGGAAAAAACCTTGGGAAGATCCAGAGAACTACTTTAAACGTTCCCCCTTAAACTATGTGGCCAATATAACCACACCCACTATGTTATTGACGGGCGAGGAAGATTACCGCACCCCTATAGCAGAATCCGAACAATTTTATACCGCACTAAAACTAGAGGGCGTGGAAACAGCTATGGTACGTATTCCGGGAGCATCGCACGGTATCGCGGACAGACCCAGCAACCTAGTCGCTAAAATAGCAGGCATCTTGGCTTGGTTTGAGAAGTATAAAGAGTAGTACCACCTAAAATTATCTTAGGAAATAAGTCTCCCACCGAAGACTAAATTCGGAAGTGTTATTTATACCAAGAAAATTGAAATTAGAAACAATTAGTTTACCGGTATATCAGGTTGGAAAGAATAGCTTAAAGCTATTCGTTCTCCTTTTATTTTTTCAAGCTACTTTATGTTCACAGTCAAGCTTGGATTCACTATACAGTGTCTGGCAAGATGAAAGCGAACCAGACTCTACGCGTGCGATAGCATTAAATGATTACATCTATGAAGGCCCGTTCAATAGCCAACCTGATAGTGCTATTGCGCTTGCTAATCGTTTATACGACTTTACACAAGAAAAGGGACACGATAAAGGAACCGTAGACGCGCTTTTGCTTAGAGGCTATGTTTTTTCTAGAATGGGAAACTATCCTAAAGCATTAGCATCATATGAAGAAGGACTTAAATTATCTGAAAAAATAAATTATAAATTGGGTACGGCTGATATCTTGCTTAGAACTGGATATATCTTTCATGATAATTCCGATATACTAACTGCCTTGAAAAACTATCAAAAAAGCTTGAAAATTTATGAAGAATTAGACGACCTAGAAGGTATTAGCAATATTTATAATGAATTTGGAAGTATTTATTATTTACAAGGTGACTTTGAAAAGTCGTTGAATTATTATTTGGAAAGTTTAGCCACCACTCAAGAACTTAATGACGAACTAGGAAATTCATCCCAATACATCAATATAGCAAACTTATATTCGAATCAGCAAAATTTTGTAAAAGCCCTTGAATACTATCAAAAAGGATTGGCTATTGATGAAATAAAGAACGACAAACTAGGTATTGCTATCGCATTATCAGGGATTGGCAATGTATATTACAATCAAGAAAAGGAAGATAAGGCACTTGAATATCTAGAAAAGAGTCTAAAAATAAGCGAAAGTATAAATCATTTACAAGGTAGTAGCTCTACCCTACTTACGCTTGGGGACATCTACCTTGATCGCGGAAATACTAAAAAAGCGATAGCGTATTGTGAAAAAAGTTTAGCCTTAGCAAAGAAAATTGGCGATTTGGCAGGGCAAGACTACGCTTACGAATGTCTTTATGAAGCATATAGAGAAATTGGCAATACCTCACGTGCTTTGGAATATCATGAACGAATGATCATGATATCCGATAGTATTGAAACCCAAGAAACGACAATTCAACTTCAGCGAATGGAATTCTCCAAACAAGTGATGGAAGACAGCCTAGTGCAAGTAGAGAAAGATTTACAGGTTAAAATGAAGCACCAAACTGAGGTGCAGGAAAAAGATAAGAACCGGAATATCGCCATCGCCGTAGGACTTATTTTTTTTATACTAGCTATTGGATTCTTTATAAGATGGCGATTTGTGAAAAAATCTCGTGCCATCATAGAAAAAGAAAAAGATCGCTCGGAAAGCCTACTCCTAAATATATTACCCGCGGAAATTGCAGAAGAACTTAAAAATAAAGGAGAGGCAGCTGCCCGTGATTTTGACATGGTTTCCATTTTATTTACAGATTTCAAAGGATTTACGGAAAAGTCCGCGGAATTATCGGCCAAAGAATTGATAGGAGAAATAAACAACTGCTTCAAGGAATTTGACCTTATTTGCGAACGGTTTGGAATCGAAAAAATAAAGACTATTGGGGACGCCTACATGGCAGCCGGAGGACTCCCCGTCCCTTCCGAAAAGTCCGTTGACAATACCATTTTGGCAGCTTTGGAGATGCAATCCTACATGACACAACGGTTTACCGAAAAAAAAACCACAGAGGGGTTTACTTTTGAAATGCGGTTGGGCATACATACAGGACCCGTTGTTGCAGGTATTGTAGGGGTTAAGAAATTTCAATATGATATTTGGGGAGACACCGTAAACACGGCGGCCAGAATGGAGAGTAGCGGTGCAGTAGGCAAAGTAAATATCTCTCAGGACACCTATGAATTGATTAAGGATAATCCTGCGTTCAAATTCACCCACCGAGGTAAGATTAATGCAAAAGGTAAAGGAGAAATAGACATGTGGTTTGTTGAAAAAACAGGAACTATGTAGACTAGAAGAACAGATAAGTACCAAGATTAATACTAAAATTCTTGAGAAAAATCCGTCAAACCTGCTTTCAGCAGGTAAAACCTCCAAATACCTTACATACTACGCCATTGGTATGATTGTTTTGGTAGCTATTGGTATTCTCATTGGGGTTCAAATTAATAACTGGAACCAAAAAGAATCCAACTGGAACAACTAATATCCGGAATTGAACGCATTCCAATAGATGTTGACAATGATGATTCAGGAATTGTCTTCGAACTTAGATTATGGCGAAGGAATGTAATTTATATTAAAAAAAGTCATCGACGATTCCATAACCCCAGATTTATTCGATTTAGGCCTATCTAGAATACTAAACAGTTTTGGTGCAGCTACCAGTCTAAATTTGAACGGAGTACATCAATTAAAAACACTGAATGTTAAAGACAATTTGTCTTTAACAATTATAGATATCTATGATCAAATGGAGCTTTTATTAATTAATTCTTACGAAAAAAGAATCAATCTAGAATCCCAAGACCAAGTAGATACTTTCAGGGACAAGTAAGACTGGTATCCCGATTATATGGGTAAAACCAATATGCAGGATAATAGTAGCCGGGAGCTTTAAGACTATTTTCTACACAACCCTGAATATAGGCAAGGCGTTATTTGTAACTACCAATTAGTACATAACCATTATGTGAGGACCTTAAAAGTTTCAATAAAAGCATTATAAGAGACTAAAACAGAATTAAACCTCATATTAGAAAAATCCTAGAATGTTAAAACTCTTCGGTAAACTCGCCGAATAGGCTCTAGAAAGGTATACTCCCATTGTATTGAAATATGAAATTGATAAAATCATCAGTTCAAAAATACACCAATCCTATTTTAAATAGCTGATTTTTATGGTATTACCATAGGTTTTTTAGGACGTCTCTTTTAATTTAGGAGTAACGTTAAATGCAAAAAAAACACCTATGAAAACCACCAAATTAAACAGAAGGGAATGGCTTAAAAAAGGCGCACTTACCGCCGGAGCGGCCGTTACTATGCCATACCTGAGTTTTGCTGAAACTCCTAGCGCACCTATTCGATTTGATACACAAGGAAATGCAATCTATAGCCCTTTTTTTAAAGAGTTTCTGCCAGAAAACCTAAGGGAATTTCCAATATTAGAGGCAAAGCTAAATGCCAATGAAAATCCTTATGGGCCTTCACCCATGGCTTTGGAAGCCTTAAAAAATTCTGCGGCCGGGGGAAACCGCTATGCTTGGCAAGAACTTTATCAATTAGTGGATAAAATTGCAGCATTCGAAGGAGTTTCCCAGAAGAATATTATGATGGGTCCAGGGTCTTCCGATTTATTGGAGAAAACAGCGATGGTGCTCTTTATGGACGGAGGCAATGTGGTTTCTGCCGATCCTGCATACATGTCTCTAATTCGTGTTGCGGAAGCCGCTGGCGGAACTTGGAAACCTGTGCCATTAAAAGATGATTGGTCGCACGACCTCGACGCCATGGAGGCAGCAATAGATGAAGAAACTAAATTGGTATATGTCTGTAATCCGAATAATCCCACCGGTACCATTACAGATTCAAAAAAATTACTGGAATTCTGCTCAAGAGTCTCTGAAAAAGTTCCGGTGTTTGTCGATGAAGCCTATCTATGGTTTTTAGAAGACGGAGCCAAAGAGAGTATGGTGTCATTAATAAATGAAGGAAAGGATATAATCGTAGCACGCACGTTCTCAAAAATTCACGGGATGGCAGGGCTTAGAGTTGGCTACGCAGTCGCTCAAACGGCGACCTTGGATAAACTTCAAAAAATTACACGTGCGGGCATGGGAATCTCTTATCCATCGGTATATGCCGCAATGGGTGCTATGGACGATACCGAATTCTTAGAAAGTTCTCGAGAAAAAAATACGGCTTGCCGCGAATATGTGTATCATGAACTAACAAAAATGGGCATTGAATATGTTCCGTCCTATACCAGTTTTATGATTTTCCCGATTGAAATGGAAGGTAAAGCTTTCTTACAAGAAATGACCGATTTAAAAGTAGGTGTTCGCGCTTTCGAGTTTATGGGTAAAAAATGGTGTCGAGTAAGTATGGGTACCATGGATGAAATGAAATTGTTTACCGCTGCACTCACCAAAGTATTAGCATAACACATGGATATTGGTATTCAAAAAACAATAGTCTTTTTATTTTTCATCTTCCTTGGGGTTCTACTAAAAGTAAAGTTCAAGTCCAAGGAAGAAATCGTCGGTATTAAAAAGATTATTTTAAACCTCGCCTTGCCAGCCACTATTTTTATTGCACTATTGAGCGTACAAATTGAATTGAATTTGTTCTTGTTGCCCCTCCTCGCCCTTTCGCTCAACCTAATATTATTTTTGGTTTTCCCTTTAGTACTTCCATTTTTAGGAATTAAAAAAGATACCCCTGAATTTAGAACGACAAGCCTTTTAGTTCCATCACTGGCACCCGGACTTTCATGCTTTCCTTTTGTGTTGGAGTTTCTAGGAGAAGAGTATTTGGCAAAAGCCGCCATGGCCGACCTTGGAAACAAAGCATTTGTTTTGATTTTTTTGTACCTGGTTGCCATGAAGTGGTATTTAAAGTTGCATGACCAGAAACAAGTGAAAGGTTTTTCAAAAATAGGATCTATGTTCAAAGTAATGGTAACGGAACCTGTAAATCTTTTTATCGCTGCCGCATTAGTACTTTTGGGCCTTGGCATTAACATGACCTCATTACCCTTTGTATTTAGCGAAACACTTCAAAAGCTAAGTCTAATCATGACACCGTTGGTATTATTATTCATAGGTCTCGCTGTAAAAATTAAAAGAAAGCAGTTCATTCAAATATTCTCTTTATTATCCTTGCGTGCCAGTTTAGTGTTTCTAATCTGTGGTATTTTTGTTGCCATTACCGGTATAGAGGCAAAAAATGAAGTCCTGTTACTACTCGCTTTCGGTTTGAGTGCCTGTAGTTTTTGGCCTTATGCCCATATCTCTTTGATTGATAGCTTAGAAGCCGAGACCGAAACCGTGAAGCGAACTTTTTCCAACAATTTTGGCATTAGCATCCTTGCGTTGTCATTTCCATTTTCCACAGTACTGGTTTTAGGAGTATTGAATAGCGGCTCTTTATTTTCGGCAACACCTTATATCTTTTTGGTCTCTGCGGCATTAGCTGTGTTTGGATTGATCGCACCACTTTTTTCTTGGTTAAAGAACGTTTTAAAAAGCCAAAAACTCTTGAATTCAAAATTAGATTCAGCACGAGCCGAGCATATTTAACTTCAACGAATACAGCTAAAATTCTCCATTTAATTTAATGACTTTCAAAATAGTTAATCAACCCAAACCATTGAGCCCTTTTTTTTGACGCCAACCAGGTAGGTTAAAACTCTTCCGTAAAATTCCCTAAAACCACCCAATTGGCCTCCAACACCTGCATAACCCCAATGGTACCCGTTCGATCTCAGACTAAGAAATATATTGGCCTTTCATAAGCTTTGGAGTTCATGTCCTACTTTTATCAGATAATTGCTAACTTCAACTTTCAAAATATATTTTAAACGGTTTTACAGTGAAAAATTCCTTGATTATTGCTTTTTTGTTTTTTGGCTCATTTCTGATTGCACAAGAATTTAATGCCATGTCTTATAATATTAAATACGACAATGTTAAGGATACCGTTAACAATTGGAACGACCGTAAACAAGACATGGTAAAACTCGTTCGCCATTACGAACCCCATTTTTTGGGAATGCAAGAGGTGTTGCACCGACAGTTGACCTACTTGGATGAGGAACTTAGTAGTTTTGGTTATGTGGGCGTAGGTCGCGAAGATGGCAAAGAAAAAGGTGAGTACTCCCCTATTCTTTATGACACTACAGTTTTTAAACTATTAAAAAGTGGAACTTTTTGGTTATCGGAAACACCCGATAAAATTTCGGTAGGATGGGATGCTTCCATGGAACGAATTTGCACGTACGGACTTTTTGAACATAAAATCAGTAAGGAAAGAGTATATGTTTTCAATACCCATTTTGACCATATTGGGATGGTGGCACGCGAAAAATCGGCAGAACTCATTGCCGATAAAATCAAAGAACTGAATAGGGACAATACTGCCCTTGTGCTCATGGGCGACCTTAATCTGCCACCGGAAACCGACCCTATTAAATTCCTCCAGGCGCAATTCACGGACGGATTATCGGCTTCCAAAAAACCATTCTACGGCCCGATAGGGACCTTTAGCGGTTTTGATTTCCAAAAGGTCTTGGATTCCCGAATCGACTATATTTTCACAAAGAATCTAAACGTCAAAACGTACATACATATTGATGATCGCATGGAAAACAACAAACATATTTCTGATCATTTACCTGTTATGGTCGAACTTACATTTGATTAGGAAAAAGGACAAAATTACCCCTTCTGTCGGCATGATAAAAATCTAACTAGCTATTCAAAAAATCCATTAAAATAGCGTTTAACTCTTTGGCATGGGTAATGTTAAGCCCGTGCGGCGCACCGTTAATGATTTTATAGGTACTATTCTTGATTCCTTTGGCGGCCTGTGCCGCGGAAGTTTCAATAGGTACGGTGTTATCGGCATCGCCATGTACTATCAGGGCAGGAACATTTATATTTTTCAGCTCTGGCCTAAAATCGGTATGCATCCACGCGAG
The DNA here is from genome assembly GCA_963697395.1 of uncultured Flavobacteriaceae bacterium. GTDB lineage: Bacteria > Bacteroidota > Bacteroidia > Flavobacteriales > Flavobacteriaceae > Maribacter. The sequence continues at coordinate 65,576 of CAVONX010000019.1, read as the reverse complement.
GGCTGCTTGTATCGTGGCTCGAGGGGAGGCATGGGAGGCAATGCTGAAATCATAATCCAACTGTCCTTCGCTCACACTAGGTTTGCTTTCATCGTAGTTATAGAAACCTTTATGAAAACTCTTTAAAAACCCCACACGATCTTTTTGAAGTGCACTTTTAATATTGTCCAGGACATTTTCCGGCACACCGGCAGGATTATCGTCCTTTTGCTTCACCAAAGGAATAATGGAACTGATCAAAGCAACTTTGGCGATGCGTTTGGAACCATGATCTGTTAAATAGCGTACGACTTCACCGCCGCCCATAGAAAATCCTACCAAAACCACCTCTTTTAAGTCTAGCTCGTTTATCAATGCATCCAAATCGCTGGCCAAGGCAGAATAATCATAAGAATTCCAAGGAGCGGACGAAATACCGAATCCCCTTCTGTCATACGAAATACAACGAAATCCGTCCTCCACAATTTTCCAGACTTGTTGTTCCCAAGATTTCCTGCTCAACGGCCAACCGTGGATAAGTATAACGGGCTGTCCACTTCCATAGTCTTCGTAAAAAATATCGACTTGTTCTTCTGTTTTATTGTTTATTATAAAAGGCATATAATCTGTTTTTTTTTGAAGATACGAAAGAGGGGCATTAGGAATTGACCCATACCCAAGTATTGTTTGCTCAATGAATATTAGTTTCAATCCATTAATAGGTATTGATCTAATTTAAGCCATAAAGTAATTTTATTCAAATCATAAGACATTAATTTTCAGTTTATTGAAAAAATAGAGAACTCTAAATTACTGTGGTTTATACGCTTTTACTTTTTTACTTGCGTTTACGAAGTAGGCTCAATGTTTTTCCTATTTTTACAGCATGTACATACCAACACATTATAGAAACGAAAACCTGTCCGAGGTACGGGAATTTTTAAAACAGAACAGTTTTGGTATTCTTGTGAGTCAGGTTGATGGGAAACCTTGGGCAACTCACATTCCCTTGGAACTGGATACGGATTCCGAAGGGAACGATGTATTAGTTAGTCACATCGCAAAGGCAAATCCACAATGGCAGCAATTTTCAGATACATTGGAAGTGCTTTGTATTTTTAATGGGCCGCACAGTTACGTCTCCTCCTCATGGTACCAAGCAGAGGAAGTCCCTACGTGGAACTACATAGCCGTTCATGTGTACGGTACCCTTAAAATAATAGATGAGCAGGCCGTAATAGCCTCCATGCATAAATTGGTTGACAAGTACGAACAAAACTCGGAATGCCCCGTTTCCATACATAACCTATCACCTAAAACCATGCGCCAGGTAAAAGGTGTTGTTGGGTTTCAAATACAGATTACAGCTATACAGGCTACAAAAAAATTGTCGCAGGGACGGGAACACGATCATCCTAGAATTATTGACGAGCTTGAAAAACGAGGCCCTCAAGGAATGGCTGTGGCCAAGGCTATGAAAACAAACGAAAAAGAATGATGCGTAAAATAAGGCATTTCTTAAGCCTATATGTGCTACTCTGGTTGATTGTAGGTGTCACCATTACCATACTATTGAGCCGTGGCGATAGAAGTTTTTTAGATAGCGCTCGATTTTTTTTTGATATCGCTTTACATCGTAATTTTCTATTAGGTTTTCATGCCCTTTTTATTCTTTGTTACCTACTCCTAATAGCATTACAACATTTTATTCTAGTATACCGCTACCACGGTAAACAGATTTTCATAAAACAGTTTGGTTATCGTTTTCTTCTGCCAATCCTACTTCTTTTCATCGGTGTTAAAACCCTAATTTATGCCAATTCCTATGAATTGGACGATTATGAATGGGATACTTCCGTTATGAACACCAAAGGGGTGGTAAATAATTTACATGAAACCGATAAGAAACAACGCGGCATGAGCGTCTTTGGCTGGTCTGAGGATAATGAGGAGGCCATTAACAACCTTATTAAAACAAATGTAGAATGGGTAGCTGTAATCCCGTTTCTGTATCAAGAAGATGAGCAGGCCAAAGTAATAGATACACCAGAATTTCCGGAACAATTCGGCAGACGGGACTCTAGTTTCATCAATGCCATAAACAACATTCATCAAAAAGGCTTAAAGGTACACCTAAAGCCACATCTTTGGATGAGTAGTGGTTGGCGCTCGAATATTAGCTTGGATACGGCCAATGAATGGGACAACTGGTTTGAGTCTTATCGCATAAATATGCTTAGGTATGCGCGAATGGCCGAAGAAACGAATACCGAATTGTTCTGTATTGGAACAGAACTTAGGACTTCTATAAAAATACAACCAGAAAAATGGTTTCAACTAATTCTGGATATTCGTACCATCTATAAAGGTGAACTTACCTATGCCGCAAATTGGTACGATGAATATGAGCATGTTACTTTTTGGGGTGAATTGGACCATATTGGTATTCAAGCTTATTTTCCGTTAACCAAGACAGGAAGTCCTAATTTGGAAAGCATTGAGCAAGGTTGGGACAGGCACCTAAAGGATTTGAAGGTACTGCATGAAAAATATCAAAAGCCCATTTTATTTACGGAAGTAGGGTATAAAAGTGAAAGTGAGGCTACCATTAAACCTTGGGAATGGAGTTCTATTCTGAGTCCGTTGACGCAGAAAAAATCAGACAAAACCCAGCAATTGGCCTACGAAGCACTTTTTAAAAAAACCTGGCATCAACCATGGCTTTCCGGCATCTATATTTGGGAATGGGATAATCGCAGCACTGCGGAGAGCGCTGTATCTAATTTGGACTTTTCACCACGTTTTAAGCCTGCCGAGAATACAATTGCGAAGTGGTATGGCAAAAAAATATTATAATTTAACGATAGTTATTCTATGCACACAAGAAGAACCTTTATCAAGAAAAGTAGTTTGGGAACATTGGCCTTAGGGCTTTCCAACCATTTGGTTTTCGCAAACGGAAACGCGCTAATTGAAAAAGAGCTGAAAATTTCACTGGCCCAATGGTCATTAAACAGGGCCTTTTTTGGTGGAGATCTGGATGCCGAGGATTTTGCGGCGATTGCCAAGAACACGTTTAACATCAATGCCATAGAATACGTGAATTCCTTTTACACGGAAAAGGGAAATGATGAAACTTTTTGGTCCATAATGAGAATGAAAGCCGAAGACAATGGGGTAAAAAGCCTATTAATCATGGTAGACGAAAAAGAAAAATTAGGGGATTCTGACGCCAATAAAAGAAAACAATCGGTGGAGGACCATTATAAATGGGTAAACGCAGCAAAAATACTTGGCTGCCACTCCATTAGGGTAAACGCTTTTGGGGATGGTGCGCCAGATAAATTGGAAAGCGCATTGGTAGACGGCCTAGGCCAACTTACGGAATATGCCGCAAAGGAAAACATAAACATACTATTGGAAAACCACGGCCTGCACACCTCAAACGCCCTGTATATGGCCGGTATTATTAAACAAGTGGGCAATCCTTATTTGGGAACTCTGCCCGATTTTGGAAATTGGTGCCTGAATGCCGAATGGGGCGGCACTAGCACAGCCCAAAACTGCACCAATAGCTACGCTCCGGAAGAAGGTCTAAAAGAATGGTTGCCCTATGCCAAAGGGGTAAGCGCCAAGGCCTATGATTTTGATGCCGCCGGTAACGACACCGTGGTAGACTTCCCAAAACTCCTTAAAATAGTAAAAGAGTCGGAATTTGATGGACATATTGGTATTGAATACGAAGGTGCTGGTATAGGGGAGGAAGAAGGTATAAAGACTACTAAAGCCTTGATCGAAAGAGTTTGGAAAATGGTTTAAATCAATAAATCGATGAAAATTGACTTTTTGGAACTAGCTCAATAATGTGCCAAGAGGTTTATAAAAATCCATTGTCCATAATGCCCATCGCCAATATATAAGATTATAGTCCGAAAGTAGCCCAGCGTTCTGCTTATTGGTGGCTTGCTCCAAAATTGAAGACGCCTTGGAGTTTTAGAAGTTTGCCCATACGTTAAATTTCTGTAACCCGATTACAGAGCCTTGCAGTTAAAGCGAAAATAACCTATAAAGAACATTTTTAACAATCTGACTTACAGCGCATATGGCCTTTTTCTGAAGACACTATCCGCTTTTCTTTTTTACTATTGAACCCTTTATTTAGGTGTTGTCTCGGACAATTTAGGAGTGGGTAATTAATTTGCAAACGTACCTTTTGTACTTACAAATTATTTAGTTGATTACTTTTTTTATCCTTACTAATGGTCCAAAAGAAGCCTACAAAGAAAAAGGTGTCGGCGGTAGGAAGGATAGCCCTTCGGTCAAAAATTCCGTCAATATTAGGGGCATCGGCATATTGATAGCCATTCACATTGTTAAAGCCCAAGGCATTGTTCACCGAGAAATAGAGAATTTTCTGGGACGATATCAAGTAGGCCCAATTTAAGCTAAGGCTGTTAAAGGATTTGGTGCGTTCCGCTAAAAAGGCAGCCGTATTGGGATTGTCGTAAGGTCGTCCAGAACCAAAAATATAGGACAGCCCCACTTGGGAACGCAAATCCGTAATAAAATATTTCCCTACTATGGATGCGCTGTGTTTCGGGGCAAAATTAGGAGTAGCCCTTTCCCTGAAATTCCGATAGTCCCGTTCCGTATCCAAAAAGGAATAGGACAGCCAGTAATCCAAGTTTTTAACCGTTTTGTTGTCTCTCCAAAAAATATCGAGTCCAGTTGCATAACCACTGCCGCCGTTCGTATATTCAGAATCAAATTGCGGCAAGACGGTATTGAACTTTACTAAGCCGTCATAATCCTTGTAATACGCCTCTGCCCTGAACGTCTTGCCATTGTCCAAATATTGATAATTAAAAATATAATGCGATGTTTTTTCGGTCTCCAAATCGGGTTGGAATCGGAGGTATTCCCGGAGCGGATTTTGATAAAAGTCGCCATAGGCCAAGGAGAACTGACCTTTGTTCCCACTTTTGTAGGCCAAGGAGAGCCTTGGCGCCATCGTAGTGGCGTCTAGCAGGCTACTGTATTCCGCCCGTAGACCCAACTTCATGGCAAAGGAATTGCTAAAGAACATGTCGGTCTCGGTGAAGGCACCTAAAAGATGATCGGTAAAGCCAGCATCAAAGGCCATTGTATTAAGGGCAACAAAAGTATCGGTATAATCGGTTTTGAAATACTCTGCCCCGGCATGTAATTGAAATCGGTTACTAAAATTCTTCTGCACTTTTACTTTTAAGTGCCCTGCCGTTTCGTTGGTAGCTATGGTATTCTCTAGTAGTCCAATGTCGTTGGTATCTATAGAAAGACTTGCCCCGCCGCTAAGTGTCCATTCGTTCTCCAAAAAATGTTTGTAAGTGCTGTTAAAGTACAGGTTGTTGTTCTTCAATCTAAACCTAACAAAATCATCAAAATTAATGTCCTCCTGGTCAATATCCAGCACCGAATGGTTAAAACCGGTATAGAGCTTAAACAGGCTGCGTTCTCCCTTGTTCCTAAAAACTGCCTCCCCAGAAATGGACTCAAAAGGCCGGTTCCAGCGCATGCCCTGATCGGAAGGTATGAGACTTTCATATGGGGCCAAGTTAATATAAGAAGTATTTACGCTTACCGATTTATCGCCCCAAATTTCCGTATGGCCCACACCACCGCCAACAGTCATGATAGAGATATCTGTCTTTTCCTGATCTGGAATATCGGAGGTATTCAACAACAGCACGCTGGATAGTGCCTGACCGTATTCCGCAGAATAGCCGCCAGTACTAAACGTAATTCCTTTGAACAGGAAAGGCGAAAACCGACCACGGGTGGGCACATTATTAGCTGTGGCATTAAAAGGCTGAAAAACACGCAAACCGTCTATAAACACTTGGGTTTCCTCCGCAGAACCACCCCTTACAAAGAGTCGCCCATCCTCATTAACCGTAGTGGTTCCCGGTAAGGTCTGTAATGCTGCAACAAAATCGCCTACGGCACCCGCCGTGGTCACAATATCCATAGGTTTTAAAACCGATGCCTTAGAGTTGTCCCCGGCGGCAAAACTGCCGGCTGTCAGGGTAACGCCGCTCAATTCGTTAATAGCTTCCTTAAGTACAATGTTCATATCCTTTAAGTAGGATACGTCTCCGAACTGTATATAGGAATCGTAGGAAACCATCGAAACCACCAAATTTTGACTGGCTGTTTCATGGGTCTCAAAACGGAATTCCCCATTAACATCCGTAGAAGCCCCATCATAAGTTCCCTCTAAATATACATTTGCGCCAACAATAGGTTCCGTCTTGATATCCGTTACTCTGCCAGATATAATATGTTGTGCATGGGTTTGAGCGATTATCAAAAGAAATAAAAACGCAAGTTGTCCTTTTCCCATCATTTTTAATTTTGCATTGATGAAGCAAATTTGTGACAAGACGAATAGGCATCCCAATAGGAACTACCCGATCGTTGATTTGTTGGACTGAAATGTGGGTTTTGGTAATTTTAGATATTGGATGGTAGTTTTTAGACAGTACATTTCGATTTAAGGAAGAATTAAAAAAAAGAGAACTGCGCTATTGCTTTTGAGTCATATTGTTCTCCTTCGTCAACTGTACCTCTTTATGAATGGTCTTTATGAAGTTGCCTAACGCATCAGTCCTATTAATTGAAAAAGGAGTACTTTCCCATTTTTGCAGCAAAAAAGATACGCACACCTAAGAGCTCCCTTATTGTTTTTCAGGCGTGTTTTTTAGCTTAGTTTTTAAAAGGTAATAGGGATAATAATTCAAGGAGCATCTAGCGCATCGTTCATTTATTTGGTCCTCTAACCTTATATGATGATGAAAAGTATGGAAACCGATGAATCCATAGAGCTTAGACCTTTACAAATCAACAGTTCGCTCCCCAGTTTCCACAGTTCGGTTATTCCCTTTTCAGATAACAATAATTTTAATGGAGATTTGTCCCAACGATAAACACATAACAAAAAACAGTATGAAATGAGCCACTACAAAATTTTGGTATTAACCAAAATGTTAATTGGCGAATTACAACTGATCTGCAAAAACAAATAAATAGTAATAGATGAAAACAATTGGACTTATTTTAGGCGTATTATTTAGCGGTTTAACAGTCACCGCACAGGAAAACGAAGGGGTAACCATTACCGTAATCATTGAAAATGTCCTTTCCGATGAAGGGAAAATTCAAGGAGCACTGCATACGGCAGAAACCTTTATGAAGGGACCAGGAATTGTCAACCAAGAAATGGATGCCGAGAAAGGTGAGGTAATTCTAACCTTTCCCAAGGTGCAAAAAGGCAGCTATGCCCTACTCTTGCTCCATGACTCGAATGAAAACAACCGAATGGATTTCGACACCAACGGCATGCCCTTGGAAAACTATGCAACTTCTGGCGCAACTACTTTTGGACCGCCGAGTTTTGGAAATTCCAAATTTGAGGTGAACGATACCGATATGGAATTTAGGATACGTTTCTAAAAAAAGGAAGTAGAACAAGCGTAAAAAGCTCCTTTAATGGGAGCTTTTTTGTTTTTAACAATTAAGTAACGATAAGGGTTATAGATAAACATTAGGATTATCATAAATTTAACTGATTGTTTTCATAATTTAGTACTACAAAAAAAAATCTATGACCATTACCCAATTACAGTATGTCCTAGCCGTTGCGGAATACAAAAACTTTACTTTGGCCGCCGAAAAAAGCTTTGTTACGCAACCTACTTTAAGTATGCAAGTTCAAAAACTTGAAGATGAGTTGGATGTATTAATTTTTGACCGAAGTAAAAAACCTATATCCGTTACAGAGGTAGGAAAAAAAATAGTAGCGCAAGCAAAAAATATTGTAAACGAAGCTGGGCGAATAAAGGATATCGTAGATCAGGACAAAGGATTTATTGGTGGGAATTTTACCTTAGGAATTATTCCAACGGTAATGCCTACCCTTTTGCCCATGTTCTTAAAAACCTTTATCAATAAATATCCAAAAGTAAATCTTATTATAAAGGAGCAAAGCACGGAGAATATCATCAAGAACATCCAGGACGGCCATTTGGATGCCGCCATTGCCGCTACACCGTTGGAAATAGAATACTTAAAGGAAAGACCTTTGTATTATGAGCCTTTTGTTGGTTACATTCCTGCCAATCATAGATTACGGGATATAAAGGAATTAACCGTGGAGGACTTGGAGGTTTCCGATATTCTATTGCTGCAAGATGGGCATTGCTTTAGGGAGGGCGTATTAAACCTGTGCAAAGCACCTGAGAAATTGGCAGCGGAACATTTTAAATTGCAGAGCGGAAGTTTTGAGACCCTTGTTAACTTATCCAATGAAGGTTTGGGAATGACCCTTTTACCTTACTTGAACAGTATGGAATTGAGCCCAGAAAATAAAAAAAACATTAAATATTTTAAAGAACCCTCTCCGGCGCGAGAAGTGAGTATCATATATCATAAAAATGAGCTTAAAATACAAATAACCGAAGCACTTAAAAACGTTATTACCTCTGTGGTAAAGGGCGCTATAGCTTTTCAGGACGTAAAGATTATAAGTCCCATAGGTAAATAAAAAAGCCACTATATAGTGGCCTTTTTTGCTATGCTTTTATGTAAATTAAACTTTGTTTTAATTCTGGTTTGTCCGTTATAAAATGTTCCAACCAAAGTTTAAGTTCAGCTGCCTCTTCTGGCAGTAAAACTTGTAGTGCCTTTTTTAGTTCCTTACAAAATAATTTGACATCGAAACTAACTTTTTTCAGTACCATTTTGCTGTACTCAAGCATTGAATTTGCCATTATTGTACTTTAGTTTATTAATTAGTTATTACGTAAAGCTAAACAGAAAACAACGGATAATATTGTATTAAAAAGTTAAAACCGAGAGGTACATGTTAAAATTCCAAGATATCTTTAATTTTATACCTTAAAAATTTAAAATTTCATGATAAAAAATATCGCAATAATCTGTCTTGCAATGTTTTGTACAGGTTGTTCATCTACCAAAAAAATAATAGGAAAAAGTATCGATGTATCTCTAAAAGCACCTTTTTATGACAATCAGTTTACCGGTCTTTTGATTATAGACGCAGAAACAAAAGATACCATATACAACTTAAACAGTTCCAAATATTTTACACCTGCGAGCAATACGAAAATCTTTACATTGTATACCGCAATGCAAGCCCTCCCAAAACAAGTTCCTGCCCTAAAATATGCCGAACAAAATGATACCCTATATTTTGAAGGCACCGGCGATCCTTCATTGCTGCATTCTTATTTAAAGGATAGCACGGCCTATCATTTTTTAAAACAACATAACCATATAGCGCTAGTAGCCGATAATTTTCCAGAAGAGCGGTTTGGCCCAGGTTGGTCTTGGGATGATTTTCATTGGTACTACGCTCCGGAACGCAATGCATTTCCCCTATACGGCAATGTGGTTTCTATTGCGAATACAACAGACCTAAAGGTTTCTCCTTTCTATTTTCAGGATAGTGTTCTAAAGGTCTCCAAGAGCTTGAACCGGGAGGAAAACAAAAATATTTTCTATTTTGACCCCATACGGACAGATACCCTAGAAGTTCCCTACAAAACGAATACCGCCACTACGCTTAGGCTGCTAGAAGGACTTTTGGAAAAACCAATAACGCTAGCCAAACAGTTCCCTGCTTTAAAAAAGAAAACCCTGTACGGGATGGAAACCGATTCGCTTTATAAGCGATTAATGGTAGAAAGCGATAATTTTATTGCAGAGCAATTACTTATACTCTCTGCATCTGTTTGGAAAGATACCTTAAACAGTGAACTGGCACGCGATTATGTTTTAAAAAACTACCTTCAAAAACTACCCCAAAAACCCAGATGGGTAGATGGCTCCGGGCTATCGCGTTACAACCTCTTTACGCCTCAATCTATCGTATATGTACTGAACGAACTATTGGCCGAAGTTCCTAAGGAGCGATTATTTCAATTATTTCCGGCCGGTGGTATTTCTGGAACATTGAGCGATTGGTATGGTACTAAGACGCAACCCTATCTCTACGCCAAATCCGGAAGTCTGGGAAATAATTATTGCTTAAGTGGCTACTTGCAAACAAAATCTAACAAAACGTTGATATTCAGCTTCATGAACAATCATTTTATGCAACCCAGCTCTGAGGTTAAGAAGCGAATGGAGGCCATTTTTGAAGAAATTAGGGATACCTATTGAAAAAAGTATGAATCTGCAGGTTATGGCTGTAACTTTAAATCTGAGTTTGTATTTGAGTTTGAACCGGAACCAGCTTCTTGATGCTTTAAGTGACCTGAAAACCGTTGCATCAATAAACGGAACTTAGGTGCGATATGGGTCTTGCAGAACGGCTTCTCCGGGTTCTTTTGGTAATAGTCCTTAAATTTTACATCCGATGGTTTAAAAGCCACAAAAGGAAGTATTTGGGTTATCAGTTTCTTTTCAAAATCTACCTGTAGCTTACCCAAAATAGCAGCCACCTCCCTAGGATCACTTTCTATAAAGGTGTAGATTGCGGAACGATATTTTGCCCGCATGGCGTGTTGGGATGTGCTTTTATGCGTATGCAAATGTATTGCAATGATATCCTTTAGGGTAATTTGTCGGACATCAAAATGAACAACGACCGCCTCGGAAAAGGTTGTTTTTTCTCCATAGGACGAAATAAAGCCTTGCCTTACGGTACCAACGCCTTTGAGCGATTGAAAAACCGCCTCGGTACACCAATGGCACCCACCACCTAATCCTATTCTTTGAATTTTCTGCATCTGCTGTTGGTCAGAGGAACTATTCAATTATTACAGAAAATGGCTAGTTGGAAAAAATACCGTTGAGGGCAGTATACTGGAGAAGCATTGCACTTTTTGCATCCTTAATAACTCCGTTAAAAACCATTCCCAAAGCGTCCTCAAAATTGTATTCCAACACTTCTATATTTTCGGTTTCATCTGCAGCGCCTCCACCGCTGTCAATTTTCATGGTTTCGTCAAATTCCCCCAAGAACAGGTATAGTTTTTGGGTTACCGAACCAGGACACATATAGGTAACCATGACTTGGTCTACCACAGGTATTAGATATCCTGTTTCTTCCAAGACCTCCTTTTTTATACATTCCTCAGGAGACAAACCATCTAGGAGTCCGGCGCAAACTTCGATCATCATACCATCTTCATTTCCATTGGTATAAGTGGGCATGCGAAATTGTCGGGTCAATAGCACAGTTTTGTTACTTCTATTATACAAAAGAATGGCAGCCCCATCTCCACAATCATAGGCCTCGCGGCATTGGGTTTCCCATGTACCATCTTCCCTGTGGTATTCAAAACTATACTTGTTTAAAGTGTACCAATCATTGGAGAGTACCTTTTTTTCAACCTTTCTTATCTTTCCATTTTTCACGGGATAAAGTTAAAAACTCTCAAGGTATAATTTCCACATTAATCACTATCTTTCTTTTTTATGACCAGAACCAAACTGCTATGAAATCTGTTTTTAGTATTTACATCTTATTGTTTTTTACTCATTCCAGTATACTATCTCAAGATTTCGCCGATGATTATATTAGGGAATGGCAAAAATTCTATCCGTCCCAAGCATTGAACGAAGGCATACGAACTTCCATTTTTAATTATGAAGATCGTTCAAAGGAAACCATTTCCAAGTGGCTGAAATTTAATGAAAGTATCCTACTGGAATTAACCAAAACCAATGTGGATATCGACCCGATTGATGGCAGATTATTACGCGTTCAGGCACAATCAGAAGTGGATACATGGAAAACACTCTCGGAACATACCAAATCCTTTGACATGTATTCCGACTTGATTTCAAATGCCATCCCGACTATTTTTAAGGCCGATTATCTGCTCGGAAATGAAAAATCAAAATTACTTTGCGACCGCCTACAAGCGATAACGAATCTGGCCGAAGCGGGGCTGAAAAATCTCGAAAAAGTATCAAGTCAAGATTTTGAAAAAGGGCTGTCAGACTTAATGGATACGAGTAACTCCCTGCAAAAAGAATTGAAGCAAAAACTTGAAGCTAACGGTATTTCAAAGACGTGTAATGACTTCGATGACAAGCTATTAAAAGCCGTTCATGGCATTGATGCACTAAAAACGTTCGGCGAAACTTCCCTCAGAAAAAATAACAATAATTCGGAAACGGTTATTGGACGTATAGAATACGACCGTAGGCTTGCGCTCTACACGGACAGTGAACTGACTTCAGAACAATTGTCCGAAATAGCGTTGCAGGAAATAAAAACCGTAAAAGATCTAATGGCCCAAATTTCCAAAGAATATATTTCAGAAACCTATCCAACTAACAATCCCCAGAAAAACGATAAGGAAATTATTGAAATAGCCTTGGCCGATATGGAAAAAGACGCTCCTCTCAATGCAACGGACTATCTTCGATTTTGGGAATCTTTGGCCAACGACGCTGTAGAATTTATCAAGGAAAAGGATATTGCCACCTTGCCAAGGAACAATACCCTAAGCATACGAACTGCTCCCGAAAGTGCCGGGGCAGCGGCACGAATCGGTTGGGTAGCCAGTGCGCCGCCTTTTGACCCCGACCCAATTACGATCCTAAATTTACCATCAATTCCCGAAACGCTTCCCAAACAGGAGCAAATAGATTTTTGGGCATCGTTCAATAAGCCATTCAATCGTATGATCGTGATCCATGAACTGTATCCGGGACATTATATGCAATTAAAAATCAGTCGGGAAAGTCCACACCCAATTCGTCTATTATTCCCCTATGGCATTTATATAGAAGGATGGGCCACCTTTACCGAAAAGGTGTTGCTCGATGCCGGTTGGGAAGCCGGTAATCATCTGACCCTTTTGGCGCATTTGCGCAAACGGTTGGAAAATGCTAATCGCGCCTACACCTCCGCACAAGTACATTGTAACGGATGGAACGAAGACGAGGTAATGAAATTCTCAACGGAAACGTCCTTATTGGCGCCCCAATTCGCCAAAAGCCTTTGGGGACGCATTATGAGTTCTCCGATGCAATTGACCTCCTACTACCTAGGAGGTGCACAATTCTCGGAATTATTGGAAGTTGAAAAACGGCGTTTAGGCGATCAATTCAATTTAAAATTCTTTATGGATACGATTATGAAAGCCGGGCCTATTCCTATTGATGAATTTTACGGAATCTTTGAGAAAAATAAAGCGAAATAGCGAAATGACGACAAAAGACCGCTAACGCTACAAGTACCAAGATATCAAAATTTAAAACCACTTATACCTCGCAACCCTTAGCTGCAAGGAAATGATAAAAACAAATGAATTTAAAAAAGATATGCAACGAATAGAACTACAACCCGGCTACTACATCTCCCAAGTAATTAAAGGCGGATGGCATTTAGCCGGAGGACACGGAGCGGTGATGGAAGAACAGGCCTTGGAAGATATGAGACATTTTGTTGAAGCCGGTATCACCACCTTTGACTGTGCCGATATTTATACGGGCGTGGAAGAATTGATCGGGAAATTCAGAAAAAAATATCGAGACGAGTTCCGTGACGGAGTGTTGGAACCTATTCAAATCCATACGAAATACGTACCCGATTATAATGCTTTGGCAACCTTAAAAAAAGCGGATACCGATCGCATTATAGATCGTTCCCTAAAGCGATTGGGTGTGGAACAATTAGATTTAGTACAATTCGCTTGGTGGGATTATCAATTCCCGAACTATTTGGAAACCGCCGTGCACCTTTCTGAACTTCAGAAAAGTGGGAAAATCCGCTTTTTAGGGGTGACCAATTTCGATACCAAACGCATTGAAGAAATGTTGGATGCAGGCGTGAACATAGCCTCCAACCAAGTACAATATTCGGTTTTGGACCAGCGGGTAGAAAAAAATATGACTGCCTTGGCAGAGCGATACAATATACCCTTTCTCTGCTATGGCACCGTGGCCGGAGGCTTTCTAAGCGATCGCTATTTGGGAGCGCCAGATCCGGTACCACCTTATGAAAACCGTTCCCTGACCAAATATCGACTCATCATTGATGAATTTGGGGGCTATGATCTGTTTCAGCAAGCCTTACAAGTACTCCATGACATTGGAAAAAAGTACGAAGTGGGCATTACGGAGGTTGCCGGTAACTATATATTACAAAAACCAATGGTAGGCGGTATTATTGTGGGTGCCCGAAATAGGAACCATCTAGATAGTTTATTGAAACTGGATGGCTTTACCTTGAATGCGGATGACCTTAACAAAATTGAAGAAATCCTGAGCAAACGAAAAGGCCCTAATGGCCCCTTTTATGAACTGGAAAGGGACAAGACCGGAAAGCACGGTGCCATTATGAAATATAACCTCAACGACGACTAAGCTTGAAAGTGGAAGAATCAGAACAACTCCCAAAACTGGACTATTATGGCGGTGCCTTTGGTGCCTTGTTTCCTTTTTTGGTCTTCGTAGTTGGCGTCATTACCATCGCCCTTTCCGGTGCACCCGATGAGCGTGGTTTTTGGCCGGTATTGATTTTGGCCTTGTCCTTTGGCCTGGTCTTGTGTAAAGACCGCACCGCATTTTCCGAAACAGTAATTTCTGGCATGTCGCAAAAAATAGTGATGATTATGATCACGGCTTGGATGCTGGCCTCGATCATTGGTATTCTCATGACCCTCACGGGGTTTGTGGAAGCCTTGATATGGATTACAGACCAAGTACAGCTCTCGGGTACCGGTTTCGTGGTGGCCACTTTTTTAATTTGCTGTGTTGTTTCGCTTTCCACAGGTTCCAGCTTTGCGACCATCTTAATCTGCAGTCCCTTACTTTACCCAACGGGCGGTATACTTGGGGCGCACTTGCCGGCCTTAGCGGGTGCCATTATTGGTGGTGCAACCTTTGGAGATTTCATCGCCCCCATATCGGACACGACCATTGCAAGCGCTTTGAGCCAAGATGCGGAAATCGGGAAAACCATAAAAAGTCGCTTGAAATATGTAGTTCCTGCCTCACTATTGGCCCTGGTTGGCTATATCGTTGTTGCCTATGTTAATGATTCTGAAATTGCCACAGGCCTATCTTCTAGTATGGGAAATCCAAAGGGACTTCCCATGTTGTTGGTTCCTGGCTTTATCATTTATCTTTTTTTAAAAGGAAAGCATTTGTTGCACGGATTGCTTTTCGGATTGCTGTTCGGTACTATTTTAGGCATGATTTTAGGTTTACTACCGGTAACTAAAGTTCTGTCATTAGACCTGGAAAACTTTGCAGCCAAGAGTTTTATTATAGACGGCATCAACCGAGCCGTAGGATTAAGTATTTTTACGATATTGTTGATGGGATTGGTAGCTACGCTAAAAGCAAGCGGACTTATGGAGAAATTGGTAGACTTCGCCGCGACTAGATGCAAAACCCAAAAGCAGGCCGAAGGATGGATTGCCGCGGTTATGAGTATGGCGGTCCTATTGACGACCCACAGTATTGTAGCCATTTTAATGGTAACGGATTTTACCAAAAAGACGGGCGAACAAATGGGTATTTCAAAGTTGCGGAGGGCAAATATATTAAGTTTAATTGCCTGTACATTTCCCTTTGTACTGCCTTATTTTATTCCTGTCATCCTTATGGCGAACATGACCAATACGGGAACGGAATTTAACGTTCCACCTGTTAGTCCATTAAAAGTGGGATTATATAATTTTATGTCTTGGGGATTACTCTTAATGGCACTGATCACCTTGCTTTTTGGCTGGGGAAGAACAAAACTAAAAACCAATGGAGAAAAATAAAGATTTGAGAGAAGACCAATTTGAACTCTACGATTTGACCGTAGTTGTAGAAAAAATCAACGGAAACTGCACCTGTAATATGGCTATTGGAAATAAATTCCATCTAAAAAGTGGTAAATTGTCCATGCCAGAAAAGTCGGATTTCTGCCTATATGCGTTGCAAAGTACCATTCCCCTGTTGCCAACCAAACAGCGTAAAAACCACCCTGCAGACTGGATGGAAACAGATGCACGTGTCGTTTGCCCCGATCCCGCTTGCCAGTTGGTGATGCGTATAGACCGTGATGCCCTTAGGGTTTTAAACCATGATGATGTGAGTCCGGTGAAGTGGGAGAAGAAAAATTAAGAGGGTAAGAATCATCCCAAACTCCACCTATTCCCTACCTCAGAAACAGGAATACAAGCCTCAAAATTCCCCGGTACGGGAAGATAATTCAATACATTCTCACCAATTTCCTCCGAAGTCATATAGGCCCAAATAGCCATAGATTTCATGGAACGATAAAACCCGATAGGTTCCTGTTCGCCAATGGTTTTTCCCCATATTCCAGGATTGAACTTTCCAGAAGTCTTTTCAGCAGCTAAAAGTACATCGGTTCTTTTTGCCTCGTTCAAATCTATAAAGCTACCGCCATAATTTTCTAGGCAGTCCATATTAAACGCCGCAATTTCCTTTCGGATGGTTTCTTGGCCTTCGGTATCATAAGTTTGGGCAATGACCTTGTCTATAAACACATCAACTTTTACATCCAATGCCCCTGGCGTATCTGTTCTTGGCAAGATCATATCTACCAAAGATGCTATGGTCTTTGCCTCTTCCTCAGTAAAAAATTCGGGTTGCCACGTCAATCGGTTTTCGATCTTGCAAGCCTGTAAAAGGGAAAACATAGCGGGTATGGCCACGGCCGCTCCGGCAAAAAGACCCGTTTTTTTAAGTGCGCTTCTTCTATCCATCTTCTAAATATTTCTTTTTTTCAATTCGGATACGGCATAATCTGCGGCACGGGCCGTAATCGCCATATAGGTTAGACTCGGATTCACGCAAGACGAAGAGGTCATACAGGCACCATCGGTCACGAAAACGTTCTTGGCAGCGTGTACTTGGTTATAGCCGTTCAAGACCGATGTTTTAGAATCACGCCCCATCCTGGCCGTGCCCATTTCGTGAACGCCCCAACCGGGAGAATGTTCATTATCGAAACCGATAATATCGTTCAATCCAGCTTTTTCCAACATTTCTACTGCATCTTCCTGAATCTGTTTGTTGATTGCCTTTTCGTTTTCCTTGAATTCGGCATCAATGGTCAAGGTGGGCTGTCCCCATTTATCCAACATCTCAAAATTTAAACTAACCTGATTATCATGATACGGCAAGCATTCCGCAAAACCTGTTATAAAGAATTCCCATGGTCCGGGCTTTAACATGCTATCCTTAAAATTTGGTCCAAATTCTTGGGAGTTTGCAGGGTTTCCACCCCTGCCGCCGCCACCTTGATAACCAAAGCCACGAACGAATTTATCCGTTTTGGTTTCTTCGTTAATATTCCAATAGCGCGGTATGTAAATACCGTTAGGCCGTCTTCCTTTATAGTATTTATCCTCAAAACCTTCCACTTTTCCCATGGCACCGACCCGATAGGTATGATCCATTAAATTATGGCCGAGTTCGCCACTGTCATTTCCCAATCCGTTTTCAAATCGCTTGGATTTGGAGTTCAACAAAATTTGTGTCGTGCTCAAGGTTGATGCATTTACAAAAATGATGTTTGCCGAATACTCGATATCGGCATTGGTTTCGGCATCGATTATACGAACACCTGTTGCTTTTCCTTTTGCATCGTCATATACTATGGATTGAACGATGGAAAATGGCCGTATCGTCAAATTCCCAGTGGCATTTGCCGCGGGAAGGGTAACGGCGTTACTACTAAAGTAAGCCCCGAACGGACAACCACGACTGCATCTGTTCCGATTTTGACATTGCCCGCGTCCGTTATGCGGAACGGTCAAATGCGCACAACGACCAATAATCATATTCCTTCCCTTAAATTCCTTTTCAATACGATTTTTCACATGCTTCTCCACGCAATTCATTTCCATTGGGGGTAAAAAATGGCTATCAGGCAATTGTGGAAGTCCCAAGGGCTCACCACTGATCCCTGCAAATTTTTCAACGTAGGTATACCATGGCTCGATATCCTTATAACGGATGGGCCAATCCACCCCATGACCATCCTTGGCATTGGCTTCAAAGTCCAGATCGCTCCAACGGTAGGTCTGTTTGCCCCATAACAGCGATCTGCCTCCCATTTGATGTCCTCGTAGCCATAAAAAAGGCTTTTCCTCCGTATAGGGATTGGCTTCATCATCTGCCCAAAAATGTTCCGTATCGGTTCCAATCCATCCGGAACGAACGGCCTTGTAATGTTTCTTTTTTTGCTGCGGTGTTAATCCACCCCGCAACTCCGTATCCCACGGGTCTAGGTTCATGGTAGGGTAGTCTACCACATGTTCCACAATGGGTCCACGCTCCAAGACCAAGGTTTTAAATCCTTTTTCACAGAGTTCCTTGGCTGCCCATCCGCCGCTAATTCCAGAACCAATGACAATAGCGTCATAGGTGATCTCTTTTTTAGCGTCGATGTTATAGTTTGCCATCTGAATGATTTTATAAAAGTTGCCTTAAGGTAGTAATTAAAGATATATCCTGGAAAGCAACTTTATCAAAGTGAAAAATGATGTTATCTTTAAGGCGGTTGAAAAGTACAGGTTTTAGTATCTTTTAAGAATGCAATGTAATTAAACGACAGAAACTTAAAAATTAATTATTTAAAGTGAAAACGAACATCTCCTATGCAGCAATTCTGGTCATTTTCTTTTTAGGTTGTAAACCTAAAAGCAAAGAGTATGAAGCAAAAAATGAACCGTCGACTGACTCGACAGGTATCTCTTTTACATCTTCCAACAAGAAATTAGATGAGGCTTTTACATGGGCCAAAGATAAGGCACTGTCCTATGCCCATGATGGAACAGATCCCGTTGGGCTTTGGTATGAGGCCGCACTACCCAACCGTGAAGCGTTTTGTATGCGCGATGTTTCACATCAGGCCATAGGGGCAGAGTTGTTGGGCCTTGGTGAACACAACTTAAATATGTTTCTGAAATTCGCTCAAAATATAAGTGAGGAACTGGATTATTGTTCCTATTGGGAAATTAATAGATACAACGTGCCGGCTCCCGTAGACTACGAGGATAGTAAAGATTTCTGGTACAATTTACCGGCAAACCTCGATGTAACCTATAATGCATATCGCCTTTATAATTGGACCGGAAACAAAGCCTATCTCGAAAACAAGGATTTGCAAAATTTCTATAGCCTCAGCATGAATGAATACGTTGATCACTGGGATTTAGGACATACAGAGGTCCTGACCAGAAATCGTAAGCTTCACGAAGAAAAAGGAGAAAACATGCGGTTTAAAGGCAAACGAGGCATACCAACATACAATGAGGGTGGCAGGGGAGAAACCGTTTTAGGTATTGACATGACGGCTTCCTTGGTTGCGGCTTATAAAGCTTATGCGACCATTTTAAAACTTAGTGGAGAGCTGGATAAGTCCGCCTTATATATGAGGAAAGCGGAGGAGGAACAAAAATTCCTGAACGACTTTTGGTGGGATCCCGAACAAAATTCCTTTCGCTCCATTTGGTATGAAGATGGAACTTTTGATTATTTTATGGTGGGTAACAATCAAGCCTTTCTTCACTACCTTCTCTATTTTGATGCCTTGCAAAATCCGAATCGAATTGGGGCAGTGGCAGATGGCTATGTTGAAAATTTCGATAAACTAATTGTAGAATTAAAGTCGTATCTGCCTATTATTTTTTACGAAAATGGTCAAACAGCTTTGGCGAATCAGATGATTATTGATTTGTGTTCTACACAAAACCAACGAAGGGACTATCCCGAAAATTCATTTACTGTAGTAGAACATCTTACAAGAGGCCTTATGGGAATAGATGCAAATGCTGAATCAAACACTTTTACGACCCTATCAAGGTTGGAAAATCAAAAAGATTGGGGCCAAATGAAGAATATCCCGATACTATCAAACAAGATTTCGATTACCCACGAGGGAAATTTGAAAACAGTAGCAACCAACCAAAATGGAACATCCATTAAGTGGAAAGCTCAATTTCCAGGTCGTCACGAATATCTTTATGTGAACGGCAATAAAGTAACGTGCATCCAAAACGAGCAAAACGGAGGTTTCATTTCTTATTATAGCGTGACTTTAGATGAAGGTGAACAATCAGTTATATCAATTTATCCATCTTAAAATATCCAACGAATCAAATCCCATTATAAAAAATGTTTAAAATGAAAAAACCAATCTTTGCGTTAATCACAATCTTACTTTTTTCCATAGGCTGTAAGCAATCAAATACCCAAACTACGAAAACCAAAAAGCTTCCCCGTATTGCCATTGCAGGAATTGGCATAGAATCCAGCACCTTCTCCCCTGCGCAAACCCATGAAGAGGCCTTTCATGCACTTATCGGAGATTCAATTTTTGGGAGATACCCCTTTTATGATGAAGGAACGGATATTCGTAAGCGAGCGGAATGGGTGCCTACACTTTTGGGGAAATCACTTCCTGGCGGAATAGTAACGCGAGAAGCATACGAGTCCATGGTTGGTAAAACCTTAAAAATGCTAAAGGAAAACGCGCCATATGACGGACTCTTTTTTGATATCCACGGTGCTATGAGCGTAGTTGGGTTGGAGGATGCCGAGGGCGATTTGATCAAAAGAATCCGAGAAGTCATCGGTACAGACGTTTTGGTCTCTACCTCTATGGATTTGCACGGTAATGTATCCGAAACCCTGGCAGAACATAGCGACCTGATTACCTGTTACCGCATGGCACCCCATGAAGATGCCTTGGAAAGTAAGGCCAGGGCCATTACCAATTTGTTGGAACGTTTGGAAAACGGAAAAGGCAAACCCAAATTCAAGGCTTGGATCCCTGTACCCATTTTGTTGCCTGGTGAAAAAACAAGTACCCGAATTGAACCTGGAAAGAGTTTGTATGCAAAAATCCCCGCATGGGAGCAACAAGAAGGTATTATCGATGCCGCTATTTGGATGGGTTACCCATGGGCAGACGAATCGCGTAACCACGGGGTGGTCATGGCCGTTGGAGATGATAAAGAACAAGTAGCCAAAGCAGCGGAGGAGTTAGCAAAGGCCTATTGGGATGTACGTCATGAATTTGAATTCGTAGCTCCAGTAGCCACTTTGGAAGAAAGCCTGACAATGGCACTCGAAAGCGACAAAAAACCTTTTATAATCAGCGACATGGGCGATAACCCCACAGCCGGTGGTGCAGGGGATGTTACATGGACACTGAGGGAACTTTTAACCCGTCCCGAATTCAAATCGCCAAACGGACCTTCATTGATCTATGCCTCCATTCCCGGACCCGAACTTATTAGAGCTGCCTTAGAAGTTGGTGTAGGCGGAAAAGTATCGGCAATGGCTGGTGCACAGGTAGATGACCGTTATGCGCCACCTCTAAAATTGGAAGGTACCGTTACCGCAATTAAAGAAGGAGACCGCGATGCCAAAGTAGAAGTTGTCGTGAAAATTGGAAGTATCAGCGTTATTGTTACCCAACAACGCAAACCCTATCATCAAGAAAAAGATTTTGCTGATTTACATCTGAATCCTCGCGTGTCGGACATCGTAGTCGTTAAAATAGGATATTTGGTTCCCGAACTGTACGATATGCGCGGCGATTGGATCATGGCCCAAACCCCAGGTGGCGTAGACCAAGATTTGGAGCGGCTTGGATATCAAAATATCAAACGACCTATGTTTCCGTTGGATGCCGATATGGAAGATCCAGATTTGAGCGCACGATTGTTGCGTGCTTCGGATGAGTTGGAGTAGCCAAAAGCCATTCATTAATTGAAAAAATGAAGAAAATCATCCCTTTTTTAGTGTTCGGCATTGTTTATTGTTCAATATATTCCCAAGCAGAAAGTAACATTATACAGGAATTGAACCAAGCCTTGGAAGAAGTATTGCAACGAGGTCATATCGTTGGATTTTCAGTAGCTATCGTTAATGGCGATAGCATCCTGTACACCAAAGGTTTTGGCTATGCGGATGTTTCCTTAAAAAAGAAATATACCAAAAAAACGGTGCAACCTATAGCATCTATTTCAAAGACAATTATCGGCTTATCCTTATTAAAAGCGCAAGAATTAGGCAAAATTGACCTTGATGAGCCTATCAATAAGTACCTGCCATTTTCGGTTGTAAATCCTCATTTTCCAACGGAACCTATAACCATAAGACAGCTCGCATCACATACGTCCACCATTAAGGACGTGCCACAATATGAAAGCAGAGGATATGTCTTGATCAACGAAAATAACGACGGAAAAAAAGTGGAGAAAAATTTCCGTCCTCGGGGTGAAATAATGGATTACGCGGTGTTTCTAGAAAAAATTCTGAGTACCAAAGGCCAATGGTACAAGAAAAAGAACTTTATTAAAAGGAAGCCGGGAGCCCTCTTTGAATACTCCAACATCGGTGCAGGGCTGGCAGCCTTGGTATTGGAAAATGCCGTAGGCCAATCCTTTCCTGCCTTTACCAAAACCCATGTTTTTGAACCTTTGGAGATGACGGAAACGGTTTGGTCCTTAAAAGATATCGACAGCTCAAAACAAACGAAATTGTACGCAGACCAAAATACGGAACTGGCTTCGTATCGATTGGTCAATTATCCGGACGGTGGGTTAATTACCTCATCAAATGATTTGGGAAGATACCTGAGCGAACTTATTTCTGGGTATAGCGGAAACGGCAGTATATTGAATACCCAGAGCTATGCGGAATTGTTTACCCCCAACCTCAACGATGAAAATCATAAAGACAGAAATGAGAGTACCTATAACGACGAGTACAATATGGGGATTTTTATGGGGATGTCTGCCAAGGGACAAATAGGCCATACCGGTGGTGATCCTGCCGTTACCAGTTTAATGTTCTTTGATACGGAAACCAAAATCGGGAAGCTCCTAATCTGCAACACCGCGCTAGGCAAAGATGGAATCGAATCGCTTAAAGACATTTTTAAAACCCTAGCAGCTTACGAAACTAAACTGTGAGTGCATGGTTTAAATACCTTCTAAAAGGGAGCATTTCCATATAAGCTGAAATTACCTTTTCCTCAAAGTTTTTTTGAAACACAGCTTCGGTAGAAAACTCGCAAGCCACGGCAAAAGTTTTGTTCCGAAGTAAATCTATATGCGGATGTTCGTTAGAAAATCCTTTTGGCGAATTCGTTAACCGCACGTCTTCCCAAAGTCCACCAAAGGTTTGCTTAAAGGATTTTTTATTGAGGATTTTCTTTAATTCTTCCCCATTATAATCAATAGCATCACGAATACTTCGTAAACGTTTAGGGTCCGGTCGCCAAAGTCCGCCTGCGAACATGCAGCGTTCGATTCCAATTTCGACATAGAAGTCGCCAGTATTGGGGCGCTTGTCCAGTCCTGCGCCAAAATGGTCTTTGTAAATGGGTTTATTGGGATGGAACATCAAGTTATTATTAATGCGATTGATGCCCTTTTTACCTGGTGTATCGTAGTATTCATCGTCTAAGGCAGCCAGTTTAGTATTCATACTATCTAACCATACAATAAAATCATCACGTACTTCTTTGTACCATTTTCGGTTGGCATCCATCCATTCCTTGGTGTTATTTTTTTGAAGGGCTTTAAGGAAATTGTTTTGGTTTTTAAAATCCATATGAAATAGACACTGGTCTTTAAATTTTAAAGGGTTAAAGTTAAAGGTTTGAAAGTTTTAACTACGTAATCCAATTTATAAATGGGAAAAAGTTCTTTTCGGGGTATTTTCACAAGACAACTTATTAATTTGAAGTCAAAAGAATTAACCAAACTTTTACCACTTCTAAAAAAATTGCTTCACGCCTCGTGCACCCACCACTCCCTCTTAAAACCCCCTATCCCCTCCAATTATATCACCTAAACCGCCTAAAAGACTTCCTTCGCCTTTATCCTTTCCTCCTCTTGGAATAGCCGCTAGAACACGGCCAGCCAATCTACTAAAAGGTAAGGATTGTATATAAACGGTTCCGGGGCCACGGAGTGTAGCAAAGAACAGACCTTCGCCACCAAAAATGGTATTCTTTATGCCTCCGACAAATTCTATGTCATAATCAACGGTTTGCGAAAAACCCACAATACAACCGGTATCCACTTTTAATACCTCCCCTGCCACCAAAACTTTTTTTGCCAAGGTTCCTCCTGCATGTACAAAGGCCATTCCATCACCTTCTAATTTCTGCATAATGAAACCTTCCCCACCAAAGAGTCCACGACCCAGTTTTTTAGAAAATTCAATACCTATAGAAACCCCTTTTGCCGCGCATAGGAATGCATCTTTCTGACAGATGAATTTTCCGTTTTTTTCGGAAAGATCTATGGCCAGTATTTTTCCAGGGTAAGGTGCGGCGAAACTAACCTGCTTCTTCCCTTGCCCTATATTCAAGAATGCAGTCATAAATAGACTTTCACCGGTTAACATTCGTTTGCCCGCGGAAAATATTTTGCCCAGAACACTCGTATCCTGATTGGAACCATCGCCAAAAATGGTACTCATTTGAATGTTGGAATCCATCATCATAAAACTGCCGGCCTCGGCCACAACAGCCTCTTGGGGATCAAGTTCTATTTCAACGTATTGCATTTCTTCTCCATAAATGTGATAGTCTATCTCGTGTGCGTTCATAAGTGGTTGTTTTTTATGCAATTTCCGTGCTTACGCGGTACCTTGGAACATAACGTCGGAAATCTGTTTAATTAATAAATATTCAGTACTATCTATAGGATGGTAAAAATTAACTTTTGTTACAATTGACCCTAATTTTATCAGGAATAGGTGTGATTCCCTCAAAGGAGTAACGACATTTATTTTAAACTCGTTACGCCAAAACCATTTACCCTCCTAAATTAAAAATAATATACATTTGACACTTAGCAACGATGTAAACTATTTTTTGTTTCTGATACTACTAGCTGTTTAATTGATACTATTTAGTGCTTCAACCTAACGGTCCATTCAAAATTGAAAGTCGAGACCACTACCCCATCTTGATTTACACCAACGGACTTCATCCAAACGGTCTGTCCTTCGCCAGAAGCTATGGTCTTGTCCAAGGCATCTTTTATTAGATGACCGTCTTCACAGGTAAATGTAATCCTGCCCGTGGCCTTTTTGGAGAAGTTGGCGTTGTTATTGGCCACGAGCATGGATATTTTATGTCCGCAATCTTCAATCTGGTCTATCATTAAGGCTCCTGTAGCCAGTTCTGCCGCCATGCCCTGCACTGCCCAGAACATGGACTTGAACGGATTCTGATTACGCCATCCGTATTTGACGCATACCACCGCTTTCTTTTTATCAACATATTTCAAACGTACGCCGCACCACCACGCCGAGGGTAATTTAAAAAAGCTAAATGTGTTCAACTTTACCGGAGTTACGCCCATATTCCTTTATATTTTTCCTAAAAGTATTTAAAATATTTCAATCTTCAATTGTTAATTAAATGTTAATTTTTAGTACTTTGTTTTGCATAGTACCTTTTTTTAGACATATATTTGCATAGGAAGTTATTAGGTCATCAATATAAACCACCTATAACCAACCTCATCAACCATCAAAAAAGAACGAGCCATGACAGAAACTTTAACTAAACACGAGCGTAACCTTGCGGCCCTTATCCATGCCAGCACCTTTTCAAAATTCTTTTTCCCATTTGGTAATTTTATCCTTCCCTTAGTATTATGGACGGCCAATAAAAAGGAGTACGAATTTGTAGACTACAATGGGAAGCAGGCACTAAACTTTCAAATTAGTCTGCTGTTGTACTCTATTATTTTAGGCATTATCACCGTACCTTTTTTTATTGGAATTCTACCCAACATCTTTGATTTTAACTTTTTTGGCCTTCATAGTCTAAACAATTACAACAACCTGAATATCCATTTTGATAGTGACGACTTCTCTTTTGGATCTTGGTTGGTTCCTTTGGGTATATCGGGACTGTTGCAGGGCACATTAGTTGTAGTAAATGTGGTATACACCATTTTAGCGACTATAAAAACAAACGAAGGGGGAGCTTTTGAATATCCATTAACCATAAAATTTATAAAATAATGAAGTTTTTAAAAATAATAGTGCTTGCATGTTCTTTTACAGCAATGAATAGTGCAGCGGCACAAGTAGCGGAGCCTTCTGAACTTTACAACACCATTTTACGTTTGGACGAAGCCTATTTTACGGCCTATAACAACTGTGATATGGAAAAACAGTCCGATCTACTTGCGGATGAGATAGAATTTTATCATGACCAAGGCGGGTTAACGACCTCGAAGGAGGATATTTTAAAAGGAATAAAGGAAAATGTCTGTGGAAAGGTAACTCGATACTTAGTTAAGGAAAGTATAGAAGTTAGTCCTATTCCGGGTTACGGTGCCGTTATTGTTGGGCTTCATAAATTCAAGAACAATCTAGAACCGCAAGATACCCCATCAAAAGAAAGTAGGTTTGTCGGTATTTGGAAGCAAACCGGCGACCAATGGCAAATGACAAGAATTATTAGTTTACATTAAAAAAACAGGGTACTCATCACACCCTTAGGAGTTTATTCATCAATCAATTAGACCTGGACAAGTTATGGCAGATAGAGATGCTTAAACGAGTTCAACATCAAAAAAAACGAACAGTTAACTAATGCAGACCCTTACAGAAAAAGCAAAAGAACATCCGGAAGCATCGGACCTGCATGCAAAGCAAAATGAAATTATGAATGTAGAAAATACCAAAGCGCAAATGCGAAAAGGAGTATTGGAGTATTGCATTTTGTCTATCCTTAATGGAAAGGACAAGTATGCCTCCGAAATTCTGGAAACGCTAAAAGACGCAAAAATGTTAGTGGTAGAGGGCACCATTTATCCGCTCCTTACCCGATTGAAGAACGCGGGCCTGCTCAACTACCGTTGGGAGGAATCCACATCAGGACCACCACGCAAGTACTATACCCTTACAGAAACGGGAAAACTGTTTCTCAAGGAGCTGGACAGTACTTGGGACGAATTACGCAATGCCACCAATTTGGTTACACAGAACAAATAAGATAATCGACAACCTATACAACTAGATCCTGCTTTTAGACTCCCTTCAGGATGACAAAAAAGGATAATAAAACATCAAAAAATGAACAAGACAGTCAATATAAATTTAGCAAATACGCTCTTTCACATAGATGAGGAGGCGTACAACAAAATGCGAAGGTATCTGGAATCCGTAAAACGTTCCTTTGCCAACACCACCGGAAGCGATGAAATACTTGCAGACATTGAAGCGCGTATCGCCGAACTTTTCACTGAAAAATTGGCAAATGAGCGACAGGTAATTACCGAAAAGGAAGTGGATGCCGTGATAGCCATAATGGGCCAACCTGAAGATTATATGGTGGACGAAGACATTTTTGAAGATGAGCCCAAAACTTCAAAATCGTCTCCTCACAGTAAAAAGTCTAAAAAACTATACCGCGACACCGAGCATAAATATGTGGCTGGGGTTTCCTCCGGTCTGGCCCATTATTTTGGTTTAGATCCAATATGGATACGTATTCTATGGATTTTGCTCACTGTAGGATCTAGTGGTGGTTTTATTCTTATCTATGGACTTCTATGGATTCTTGTCCCCGAGGCGAGCACAACAGCCCAGAAATTGGATATGCGCGGAGAGGCCGTAAACATTAGCAATATAGAACGCAAAGTAAAAGAGGGTTTTGATGACGTTGCGGATCGTGTAAAAAGTGTCGACTATGAAAAAATGGGCGATACCGTCAAAAAAGGAGGGAAAACGTTTTTTGATACCCTTGGGGATATCATTCTGTTCCTATTCAAGATTTTCGGAAAATTCATTGGAATCTTACTCATTATCATTGGGGCATCTACCTTGATCGGGTTGTTTGTTGGGCTTTTGACCGTTGGGGTGCTGGATATGTTCCATGTGCCGGGTGTAGACTTTTATCACGTTTTAAATTCTAGCGGCCTACCGATATGGGTGGTATCCCTCTTGGCTTTTTTTGCTATAGGCATTCCATTTTTCTTCTTGCTATACCTAGGCCTTAAAATCTTGGTAACCAACCTAAAATCGATAGGGAGTATCGCAAAGTTTAGTCTTTTGGGTCTGTGGTTGCTATCGATTATCCTACTGATTGTTTTCGGGATCCGTGAAGCGGCTTCACATGCTTATTCCGGCAGTGCCACCAGTGAAAGCGAACTATTTATAGCCAGCCCAAAAGACACGGTACGAATCAATTTGCTTACCTCCGGACACGACCGTAACAACGTAATGCATATGGGCAATATGATTATTGCGCATGATGACAATGGCGACAAAATATTGATCTCGGAGGATGTTCGTTTTAACCTAAAAAAATCAAAGGACAGTATTTTCAGGATCGAAGTACGCAGGGAAGCTAACGGTAGCTCTTTTAAAAATGCAAAGGAAACGGCAGAACGCATTACCTATGACTATGCGGTTGAAGGGAATACCTTGAACTTAAACAATTTCCTCACTACCAGTGGAGATAGCAAATTTAATGACCAAGAGGTACGCGTTAACCTTTTTATACCGACCGGAACCGTTCTTAACTATGACCATGGGGACGGGCGGAGTTGGGTGATGCGCGCAGACACCGACCGCTCAGGAGATGGATTGGAGAACCATACATGGAGAATGGCATCTGACGGGGAACTGGTCTGTTTGGATTGCCCTGATGATGTGGAATATGAAGAAGAGGGTAATAACCGCATCAAAATAAATGAAAACGGTATAGATATTAACATTAACGATAACGGCGAAAAGGGCAAAATCATCATCAATGAAAACGGTATAGATATAGATGTGAAAGATAATGGAGAGTCGTTTAAAATGAAACTCGATGAGAAGGGAATCAGGATAAATGCGGATGAGAGGAAAAAGGATAGTATTCGTAAAAAGAATTAGGTGCTTTTTGGTACTGTGAGCTAATCGCTTTACGTTTTTGGTGCCATGCGCACAAAACATAAAGCCAATTACCACTAAACAAAAGCTTTAATAATTTGAACAGTTCAATTTTCTTGAGTACGAAACTTACAATTCACGCCACACATAAGACAGTTCAGTACAAAAAATTGGTTTACAGCTCAGCAAAAACAGAAATTTATATCAATCTAAAAACAATCAATCATTAACTATACCTTGAAACCCCCTAAACTTAGGAACAGGGTAAAAAAACAAAAATCATGACGACACTAGTAAGAATTAGTATTGCATTGGCCTTAGCCCTATTTTTATCCTCTTGTGGATTTGACATCAATATCGGCGATTTTGGTAGCGGAAAGAAAGGTAGCGGAACGGTAGTAGAAGAAAGTAGGGACATTACAGGAGATTTTACAGAAGTCCACGCCTCCGAAGGCATCGAAGTCTATGTGACACAGGATACCGACTTTTCCATATCGGTGGAAGCCGATGACAATATAATCGACTTGATCGGTACCGAAATCAAGAATGGAAAATTAAAAATACATGCCATTGAAAATATTGGCCGTGCTACAAAAAAGGTCTTTGTTTCCCTTCCGGAAGTCACAAGCTTATTGAGTTCCAGCGGTGCCCATTTAACGGCCCAGAACCAAATAACGGCCAGCAATCTGATGCTTGATGCCAGTAGTGGAGCCCATTTAAACGTAGAAGCTAACGCCAATGAACTGGAAATAGATGCAAGTAGCGGTGCCAATATTGAAGTTTCCGGTAAAGCAAAAGAAGTATATGTAGACGGTAGCAGCGGCGCAAATATCAGGGGTAAAAACCTAATGACAGCTACCTGCCGAGCGGAAGCAAGCAGCGGGGCGAACATTAACATAAACGTATCCAAGTCCCTTACCGCAGATGCAAGCAGCGGAGGTAATATCTCTTATTCCGGGGATGCGGAAGTCACCAAGAACAAATCGGTTTCTGGGAATGTTTCTAAATATTAGTTCCGTTTGCTCGACCATAGACCAAAATACAAAAGCCCACCAAGAAATTGGTGGGCTTTTTGGTTTGGAATAGCAGGCTTATATTTATATTTAACGTAGAAAAGCTCATAATGGGCAAATAATTGAATAATGGTAACACCAACCTTTATAAATAAAATATATCACCTGTTAGCGAATTTTTAAATAGATGAAAATATCCTTAAAAAAATACATTCTCCCCTTAAAGCATACCTTTAGTATCAGTAGGGAATCTCATGATTTTCAAAACAGTCTCGTGGTTGGTCTTACTTTGGACGGACAAACGGGATATGGAGAGGCAACTTCCAATCCATATTACAAGATTACCGTGGAAAGTATGATGGCAGAAATAGAAGCCATACAATCTCAACTTGAAAATTATAGCTTTACGACGCCAGAAGTGCTCCATGCCGTTTTGGTTTCCAAGGGCTTGAGCAATTTTGCCATCTGCGCCCTAGATTTGGCCGCACATGATTTGTACGGGAAACTACAAAACAAACCCCTATACGAACTTTGGGGCACGAACACCGACCACTACCCTACTACTAATTATACCATAGGCATTGCTACCATTGAAAAGATGGTGGAGAAAATGAAGGAAACGCCATGGCCCATTTACAAAATAAAATTGGGAACGGATAACGACGTGGCCATCATACGGGAACTCCGAAAACACACCAATGCTATTTTTCGTATCGACGCAAACTGTGCCTGGACGGCGACAGAAACCATTAAGAACGCACCACTATTGAAAAATTTGGGTGTGGAATTTTTAGAACAACCGCTAAAAGCGGACGATTGGGAGGGCATGGAAAAGGTAATGCATAGAAGTGTCCTACCGGTAATTGCGGATGAAAGTTGCATTGTAGAAACCGATGTGGAAAAATGCGGACTACACTTTAGCGGCATCAATATTAAATTAACTAAATGTGGAGGACTCACCCCTGCCCTGCGCATGATTAAAAAGGGAAAGGAATTGGGACTTAAGGTTATGGTGGGCTGTATGACAGAATCTACCGTTGGCATCTCCGCAATTGCACAATTATTACCACAACTGGATTACGTTGATATGGACGGCGCTATGCTTTTAAAGGAAGATATTGCTAACGGTGTTCGTATTCTTGCCGATGGCACGGTGGTTTTTCCCCAACTTGCCGGTAGCGGTATAAGCCTTTTTGAATGACCCACTATATAGAGTCTTTTCCCAGCCGAACGGTAACTATTTCCGGTACTTCGTATGCCTATTTTGGGGGAACGGCTTATTTGGGTCTGCAGGATTACAAACCGTTTCAAGACCTTTTTATTGAACATATAAAACGATACGGCACCAACTATGGCGCATCAAGAAAATCCAATGTTCGTTTTACTGTTTTTCAAGAAGCGGAACAGCTATTGGCAAACTTAGTAGGAAGTGAAGCCTGTCTTACCATGTCCTCCGGCTACTTGGCAGGGCAGTTTTTAGCCCAGTTCCTCAAAAATAAAAAGTACAAACCTTTCTATGCGCCCAACACGCATTCCGCCGTCTTTACCAAAAAGAACAAAAATTTCGATAGTTATTCCAAGCTTCATATAGCGCTAGTAAGACACTTAAAATCCGAAGAATCCGCTACACCGGTACTTTTTCTGGATAGTATCGATTTTACAGGTATAAATTATCCCAATTTTGAGTTGATCAAAAATTTACCCTTAGCCGAAATCATTCTAGTTGTAGATGATTCCCACGGTATCGGTATCGTTGGGGAAAACGGAGGCGGGGTATTTAAGCACCTTCAAACACTCAGGTCTAAACAATTATTTATGTGCTGTTCCTTGGGAAAAGGGTTCGGCATACAGGCAGGCGCGGTTTTTGGCAATAAACATGAACTCGAAAGTTTGGAAAATTCCGCATTCTTTGGGGGTGCCAGTCCGGCAAGTCCCGCTGCCATGGCAACATTTATAGATGCTCATGATATTTATGGGGAGCGCAGAGGGGTTTTAAACGAAAACCTCGACCTCTTCCTTGAAAAAACAGCACATTTAACAGATTTCACCTATATGAAGGGACATCCTACATTTTCCTATCAAAATCAAAAACTGACCGATGTGCTATTCCAACATAAGATTATCGTTACCCATTTTAATTATCCTAACGAAAACTCCAATGTGATGAGTAGGATTGTTCTATCCGCAGCGCATACCAAGGAGGATATATTGAATCTTGCAGGTATATTAAATAGTGTGTAGACCTAAAATTGTTTTGGTCATGAGATTTTAATCTTTCATTACCTCTCATAAACCAAAACCAAGAATTCACTTCAATTAAGTAAAGTATTTTTTTAAGGAGATTAGGCAACATTTATGCCTTGTTATTGTCAGTCATCTTTTGATATTTTAGCCAATTTATGATTTGGATGAAAAGGAACTGAATGTAATCGATTCTTTGGATGTCCAGATTTGGCTTTATAAAAAAATGATATTATCAGTGTACAGTTTTATACTTAATCTGAATTATTAAATGAAATACACCAACAAAACAGATAATACTACAAATGATATTTTAACCTGAACGGTAATTGGGTACTTGATAATTAGTGGTTAGCAAGGAAGGTCCGAAGGAAAAATTAGAACTTAGAACTCTTACTTCCCCTCTAAAGTTATATCAACTTAAATTTTATTGCCACATCTAAAACAATAGTTACATTAAAATTTATAATGCATAAATATTTATGAAAATAATTATGAATGTAACGATAAATTTTGTAATTTTTAACATATTAATAATCATTAAAATAGTAAGCCATGAAAAAACTACTTGGATTGGCTTTTTTGATGTTAGTATTGGTTTTGATCACCAGTATGACGTCCTCAAAGCTACAGACAGCTACAAATTCCTCTTTAGAAGGAACTTGGGAACTAATTAACCGGTATAACTACGATGAATCCGGTATATCGGATACTTTACAGAACGTAAACGGGTATCGACAAGTTAAAATTTACAGTAAAGGAAAAGTCATGTGGACACGCTATTCCCCAGATGACCCGGCAGAGTGGTTCGGCTATGGCTCATATACGAATACAGAAAATATGCTCCGGGAACAATTGGAGTTTGGTTCTAAGACGATGATGGGAATTCGAGATACTGTTCAGATATTTGAGTTCGAACTTATATTGGATGACGATACCTACAGCCAAATCACCAGGGATGATGAAGGAATTCGATCTTTTTCAGAAAATTATCGTAGAATAGATTAATTTATCCAAGCATAAAAAATGCGGCTCCAAAGGCCGCATTTTGCTTTTAAACCCATAAGAAAACCGGTAAGTTACAAATTATAGCTATCGGCGACTGCCTCTTCTATAGAACCTATAGACGCCAAATAACGCTCTGCATCCAATGCTGCCATGCAACCAGTGCCCGCTGCCGTAACCGCTTGACGGTACTCTTTATCCTGAGCATCACCAGAGGCAAATACACCAGGAAGGTTGGTTTTGGTAGATTTTCCTTTGGTTATCAAATACCCGGTCTCATCCATATCCAACTGCCCTTTAAAAATATCAGTATTGGGTTTATGACCTATGGCGATGAAAAGTCCTGTGATTTTAATTTCCTCCTTTTTTCCCGTCTGGTTGTTTAGCATGCGTAAGCCTTCCACAACCTGTTCCCCAAGTACTTCATCTACTTCGGTATTGTAGCGTACCTCTATATTTTTAAGGCTATGCACCCGATGTTGCATTGCTTTTGAAGCTCTCATTTTGTCTTTTCTCACCAACATGGTCACTTTATTGCATATATTGGCAAGATAGGAAGCTTCTTCGGCGGCGGTATCCCCTGCCCCAACAATAGCCACATCTTGATTCTTGTAGAAAAAACCATCACAAACAGCACAGGCAGAAACACCACCACCACGCAATCGTTGCTCACTTGGAATGCCTAAATATTTTGCGGTAGCTCCTGTAGAAATAATAACAGTTTCGGCTTCAATAACCTTTCCGTTATCCACAGTCACTTTATGTATGCCACCTACTTCGGTACTCAATTCACAAGCGGTAACCATACCTATGCGCACCTCCGTACCAAAACGCTCGGCTTGCTGTTGGAATTGTATCATCATGGTCGGACCATCTATTCCATCCGGATATCCTGGAAAATTATCCACTTCTGTGGTAGTGGTCAGTTGTCCTCCTGGCTCCATTCCGGTATACATGACCGGCTTCAAGTCGGCCCGCGCTGCATATATGGCCGCAGTATAACCTGCAGGTCCGGAACCTATAATCAATGTTTTAAGTCGTTCTATCGTATCAGACATTTGTTTTGATTTTCAATCGATTTATATATACAAAAGTAGGTTTTTGATTAAAAAACTTACAGTGAAGTTATCAAAAGTTTTTAGCTACATTATTAAATCTATAATAGTAGAGTCTACTCCGAACTACAGCCCTGATTCTTAACTTAATAATTACCATTATCTAAATTTTTAGCCCTGTGCGCCTCCAACTACGTTTTTGTAGAGAGCTCACCGTTAGGGTTGTTTGAGCATATCCGCTGTCGCCACTGTTCTGAATCCGGTGTGTTCCAAAGACGAATCTGTACTGGAGCCCATTTTGGCCGACACTCTATAGCTGGCACAGTACGAAGCGCTACATAAAAAAGAACCTCCCTTTATTATTTTCTCTTGTGCGTAGGGATTATTGGCTGTGTAGGGTGTCGCCGCCCCTTTCGGATTTCTCGGTACTGTGTTAGTTACCGCACTTTCCTTATAGTAATTAGTATTGTACCAATCGCTTGTCCATTCCCATACATTACCTGCCATATCATAGAGACCGTATGCATTGGCAGGATAGGATTTTACCGGTGCTCGTAATTCAAATCCATCTACTTTGGTGTTTATTACAGGAAATTCCCCCTCCCATGTATTCGCCTGTTTCGCTAGAACGCTAACATCATCGCCCCAAAAATAAGTGGTACCATTAGTTCCAGCCCTAGCAGCCAGTTCCCATTCAGCCTCCGTTGGCAAACGTCTTCCAGCCCATTCGCAATAGGCCAAGGCATCCTCAAAAGACACCTGTACCACGGGATAGTCATCCTTTCCCTTAATATCGCTTTCTGGGCCGTTTGGATGTCGCCAGCTGGCACCTATGGTCCATTTCCACCATTGGGAAAAATCATATAGATTTGGAACGGAACTCATGGTTTTTTTAAAGGTCAACGAGCCTGGTTGCAGAATGGAATCGTGGGGTTTTGGCGTACCTTCCGGTACCTGCTTTTTCATTTCCTCCCAGTCGATTTCCCGTTCTGCCGTAGTTACGTAGCCCGTTTCTTTGACAAATTTGGAGAACTGGGCATTTGTAACTTCCGTGATATCCATAAAAAAACCGTCTACGGAAACTTCAATGGCCGGTTTCTCGTGCTCCATAGCACTCTTGTCCTGTGGCACGGCACCTTGTAAAAAAGTTCCGCCGGCTATCCAGACCATTCCCTCAGGGGGCGTGCTATTCCCTGGGGGATGTACTACGAGTGGAACCAGTACTTTATTTGCCAGAGCGGGTTCCGATTCCTTTTCTATCTTCTTTACCTCGTTCTGACAAGAGGACATGACAGTAAGTATCGTACTGGTATAAAGTAATTTTGAAAAGAAATTCAACTTCATATTCTTCAAATTTTAAGCTTAAAAATTAATTTGTTTCACTTAACAAACCTTTTTCCAACATAGGCATTTGAAAGCGTTCAAATTCAGATGGGGTATGTTCTTGCTCAAATATCAAAGCGGCTTTCTCAAGTATTTCTGGATATTTAACGGCAACATTAGTACTTTCGGTAATATCTGTGCTTAAATTATAAAGCTCCAAGGTTGGTTTTTCCTTATCCTTAACATGTTGACGCACCACTTTCCAATCACCCATACGAATGGCTATCTGACCACCATATTCCGGATATTCCCAATATAAAAACTCATGCTGTTCTTGACCGGTTTCTCCCAATAAAGTTGGTAAGAGACTTATACCGTCCATCTTGGCAGGAAGTTCATAACCGGCAATAGCACCAAAAGTTGCCATCATATCATAGTGCACAGATGGTTGATCGCTTTGGGAGCCCGCTATAATTTTAGAAGGCCACGTAAAAAAAGTAGGGACTCGAATTCCTCCTTCATATACAAAACCTTTTCCCTTTCCGTAGTTTGCCCGAAATGGACCAGCACTATTAAAAAACTCCGATTCGGTGCCACCATTAAAAGTCGGCCCATTATCAGAAGTAAAAACAATCAAAGTATTTTCATAAATACCCTGTTCCTTAAGTTGTTGCACCAGCTTACCTATATTTTCATCTAAATAAGAAATCATGGCCGCATATCCAGCTCTTGGGTGTCTATGCGGAAAATATCCATTTCCCTTGCTTGCCAAGTAGGGCGACTCGTCACCAAATTTATCGATATAATAGTCAACCCATTTTTGGGGAGCCTGAATAGGAACATGGGGTATAGGTGTGGCCCAATACAGGAAGAAAGGGTCTTTGCCTTGGGACTTTACAAAACCTGTAATTTCATTGAACATAAGGTCCGGTGCATATTCTAGTTGGGTCAACTTCGAATAGTTCTGGGAATCCAAAGAATCCAACTTTATGTCAAAAGCGGTATGCGGGGCAATGGTATCATTTTTTAGGTGTACCCGTTTTCTATTCTTGTACAAATGCAAAGGGTAATAGGTATGTGCCTGTCGCTGGCAATTATACCCAAAGAAAAAATCAAATCCCATGTCGTTGGGAACAGAATGCGTGTGCGGTGCACCCAAACCCCATTTTCCTACCAAACCGGTAGTGTAGCCTACCTCTTGTAAACGGTGCGCCAAGGTTACCGTCTCTTTGGGCATGGGATACTGCCCTTCTAAGGTAGAATCTTTAGCCATCTCCTTATAATCCCAAACATTGCCACGTTCGCCCCATTCATGATTCCCGCGAATATATGCGTGGCCGGAATGTTTTCCCGTTAAAAACATATATCTAGCCGGAGCACAGACCGGAGCACTAGTATAATGCTGGGTAAACAACATCCCCTGTTTAGCAAGTGCATCAATATGTGGGGTTTCAATTTTTTTCTGACCAAAAACACCCAACTCACCATACCCAAGGTCATCAGCTAAGATATAAATGATATTGGGTTTGATAGGTTCACTGTCCATCGACTTAACTTCCTTTTCACGACAGGAAGCTATGAACATAACAGCTGATATCACCAAGAGAAATTTCAATGGATGCATACGGGTCCGTTTAAGTGGAAAAGATAGCAATAATCACAAAAACGTGCCCCCTATTTTCTAAAATGTGTACTTTAGATTAAGGATTGTTGCGTGTAAGCAGCAGATTTCCTTAGGAAAAATGCATCAAGATTATTTCTTTTCAATCCAACACGTACACTTTTGTTTAGGAATATAATTCCAACAATACATAGTCTTGAACTTTTAGGAGGAAAAAGAAAGGTATACCAAATTGTTTCTTTAAAGTTTAATAGAATGAATTAACTTAATTTGGATACTATAAACAAACAAGGACCATGCTATTATTTTTACTGATTTTAAGTGTATTGATTATTGTGTTCTTAACGGCCAAACTAAATGTGCATCCGTTTTTGGCCCTCTTGGCAGCCTCATTGTTTTTTGGCATAACCAGTGGAATGCCATTATTCTTACTCATCTCAGCTATTGAAGAAGGTTTTGGCGGCACATTAGGTAAGATAGGTCTGGTGATTTTACTCGGAGTACTGATCGGTGCTTTTTTAGAACAAACCGGAGCTGCCTACAAAATGGCCGAACTAGTTTTGCGGGTTATTGGAAAAAAGAACGTACATGCAGCTATGGGAATTCTTGGTTATATCGTTTCCATCCCCGTTTTTGCAGATAGCGGTTTTATTATTTTGAACCCCTTGAACAAGTCATTATCAAAAAAAGCCAAATTATCCCTTGCAGGAACCAGTGTAGCACTGATTCTTGGCCTTATGCTTACCCACGTTATGGTGCCACCAACACCGGGACCAATTGCTGCAGCAGGTATTTTAGAAGCGGATATTGGCTTGGTCATGGTTTTGGGACTTAGTGTGAGCGCGTTAACGCTAGTAGTTGCCATTATATATGCCAAAAGGGTAGCGGGCAAAACCTATATAGACCCAAATCCGGATCTCACTGAGGAGGACATTATTGAAAAAACAAAAACTGCGCCCAGTACCTTTAAATCATTTTTACCTATTGTGGTTCCCATCTTGCTCATTATAAGCAAATCTTTGGTACTGTTTTTTACAACTGAATCGGTTGAAAGTAATGTTTTGATAGAGCTCATCTCCTTTATAGGTTCTCCATTAATAGCATTGATTATTGGTTTGTTATTGGCTTTTACCTTACCTAAAAAGTTTGATGTAGCTATGCTCTCAGAAGCCGGATGGACAGGAAAAGCACTACAAAGCGCATCAACTATACTATTGATTACTGGAGCGGGCGGAATTTTTGGAAAAATCCTTCAAAACTCGGGTATTGGAGATGCCATGGCTGAAATGTTCGATGGAATTATGATCGGTATTTGGCTTCCATTCCTTTTGAGCGCAGCAATTAAAACTGCTCAAGGTTCCTCTACGGTTGCCCTGATCACCACAGCTTCTATCATGGCGCCATTAATGGCAAGTATGGGTTTTGATACCGAAATGTTAAAAGCACTTGTCGTTATTGCTATTGGTGCGGGCGGATTGGTCGTTCCACATGCCAACGACAGTTCTTTCTGGGTGGTGACCCAACTTACCGGAATGAATGTAAAAACCGGCTATAAACTCTACACGAGAGGCGCATTGTTAATCGGATTATTCGCAGCACTTGTTGTCTTTGCTATTTCAATCTTTGCCTAGTTCCTTAAATCACTAATCCTAAAACCCATATAACCTTTCAGTATTTTATACGTGTTGGCGGCTATCGCTTTAATGAAAGCCTAGATTTTTTTTAAAATGGTTTAAGGAATATGCTAAGACTATTTTTAAGGGAAGAATTGGGTTTTTAATTTTTGTTAGGAAGTAGTACTTGTTTACCGTTCTTTCCTTCATCGGTAATAAAATTATTTTCAAAATCGTTGTCAGACACCCATCCTGTATTTGTTTTGTTTC
This sequence comes from uncultured Flavobacteriaceae bacterium, assembly GCA_963697395.1. Taxonomy (GTDB): domain Bacteria; phylum Bacteroidota; class Bacteroidia; order Flavobacteriales; family Flavobacteriaceae; genus Maribacter. The sequence goes on along the minus strand of CAVONX010000019.1, from coordinate 26,539 downwards.
CATCGAAATACTCTCTGTAAAAACCTTCTCCGTTGGTCATAGGAAATTGCTCGTATAGATGGCCGTACCCATGCACACGCCAATCCCCTTGTTCCTTTAGTTTTTGCACCATGAAATCGTGCAAATAAGTTTTTGCAACCATCCAAGAAACCTCTTCGGCCAAATTTTCCATGCAAAATGGGTCCTTTAGCAGATTGTAAAGTTCTTCATTGGGCCGCTTTCCAAAATTTAGTTGCCAGTAGTTATAGTTCTCCCCGCTACGCCTCAAATTCAATACCACTGATTTTGTTGGACTCCCGTCTGTATTCAAATAACCTGTTTCGGGATTTCCGGACGGCCAGCGTTGCGGCTCGTAATTCTTTATATATAACATCGAATCTTTAAAAACACCTCGAATGGGATAACCTTCTTCGTTTGGTCTTCCCGTATCGTGGCGCTCCTTTCCTACCAGAACGAAGTTTCGTCCCTTATTCAAATCACTCACGTCACTATCAAAATAATCGGTTAAACTCTTTCCTGCAAAAGGTTGCATCCCACTTCTTAACCAAGGAATTTCAGCAACTTCCAATATCGTGGGAGCTATATCCACAAAGCTAACATAATCGGTAACAGTTTGGTTTTTTGCTAAAATCCTGTCGCCCCAAGATATCGCCAACGGGATATGGTTTGAGTTTTCATATTGGTTCCCCTTTACCCTTGGAAAAGGCATTCCGTGATCGGATGTATAAATAATCAGGGTATTTTCCATCATATTTTTCTGCTTTATAATTTCCAAAATTCGTTGTACCTGTCCATCCATATACTCAATTTCATAGGCGTAATCCAGCAGGTCTTTGCGAACAACTTCGGTATCTGGCCAGTACTTGGGAAAGTGGGTTATCATATCGGTCGTTTTATTTCCGAGTTTGGTTCCAGAATCAAATTCATAACCCCTATGCGGCTCTAGACTTCCCACCCAAAAACTCCAAGGTTCCTCTGTGTTGGTATCCTCTAGAAATGCATTGAAATTCGCGGCATAGTCATTATTGGAAATGTCCTTTGTAGGAGGATTTAATTTAAGATCATGATATCCTTTACCCGTTAATTCCCTTGGTTTGTTATCCTCGGTTTCCGCTATACCGGGTGCCCAACCCTTGCCCGTATAGCCTGTCTTATAACCATGGGCAGCCAAAACTTCTGGAAAGGTCTTGAATTTAGTAGGGAAATAGGGCAAATGGTTCACTGCGGCATCCAATTGCCAAGAATTACGTCCTGTTAAAATAGAGGCTCTGGAGGGTGCACATTTTGCATTAGGAGTATAAGCCTTTTTGAATAATAGTCCAGCTTTTGCTATCTGGTCAAAAGCAGGGGTGTTTACATAGCTACTGCCATAGGCACTCATATCGGTTCCGGCATCATCCAAAATAATGAAAAGTATATTGGGACGTTCGGATTGCGCTTGGACGGAAAAACAGAGGAGAATTCCGAGAATAAGAAAGGTCAATTGTTTCATTTTATACTATTAAAATTGATGTAAGCTATTACAAAAGATACTTAAAATTTGATACTCCATCGCTTTTTGCTATCATAAACCCTTTAAAATAAAAAATGCACTCCAAGTGGAATACATTTTTTAATTATAAAGCAGCCAAAAGAATTAGTTCCCCTTCTTATAATCCTCTAAAAACTTGGCCAAACCACTATCGGTCAAAGGATGCTTTAACAAACCTTTGATGGCGGATAAAGGGCCTGTCATTACATCGGCACCAATTTTTGCACAGTCGATAATATGCATTACATGACGTACGGATGCCGCCAATATTTCGGTTTCATAACCGTAGTTATCATAAATCAATCGGATATCGGCTATCAGACCTAAACCGTCTGTTGAGATATCATCTAATCTTCCAATGAAGGGAGAAACATAGGTTGCCCCTGCCTTGGCGGCCAATAAAGCCTGACCGGCGGAGAATACCAAGGTTACGTTGGTCTTAATTCCTTTGTCCGAAAAGTACTTACAAGCCTTTACCCCGTCACCGATCATAGGTAGTTTTACTACTATCTGCGGATTCAATGCCGCCAGTTTTTCTCCTTCGGCCACCATGCCTTCAAAATCGGTAGAAATGACCTCTGCACTTACATGACCATCCACTAAATCACATATTTTCTTATAATGTGCTATAATATTGTTCGCTCCGGTAATGCCTTCTTTTGCCATTAGGGAGGGGTTGGTGGTAACACCGTCCAAAACGCCCATATCCTGAGCTTCCTTAATCTCCGCTAAATTTGCTGTATCTATAAAAAATTTCATCTCTTATTTTTTTTGAATTAATTACTTTTTTAAAAAATCGACCACTTGGGTAAATACCTGCTCTCCTGTAAAACCGAACTTCTCGTCCAATACTTTTGCCGGAGCCGAGTAGCCAAAATGTTCTAAACCAAATACTTTTCCATTTGGTCCAGCCAATCCTTCCAAGTTTACCGGTAGACCTGCTGTTAGTCCAAAAATAGGTTTGTTAGTTGGAATCACCTTTTGCTGATATGCTTCGGACTGCTGTCTAAAAATACCTTCCGAGGGTATGGAAGCGATGTTCACTTTTAACCCTTCCCTGCTTTCCAATAACTTCGCCGCTTCTACTAAGGTAGCAACTTCCGAACCGTTGGCAATCAATACGACATCCGTATCAGCTACTTCCTGCACCAAGTATCCACCTTTTTCCGCTCCTAAGGCTTCTTGATATCTATTACCGGAATGTGCCGGAATATCTTTGATCCCTTGTCTGGATAAAATGAGTCCTGTTGGGGTCTTGTTATTTTCCATAGCCATTTTCCAAGCGACATTGGTTTCCATAGAATCTGCAGGACGCAAGGCTACAAAACTTTGCTCATGGCTGTGGTTCTTTAGCTTTTCCAATAAACGAATTTGTGCTTCCTGTTCAACAGGTTGATGGGTTGGACCGTCCTCTCCTACCCTAAAGGCATCGTGGGTCCACACAAACTTTACGGGAAGTTCCTGGATACAGCTCAAACGAATGGCTGGCTTCATATAATCTGAAAATACGAAAAAAGTAGCCACGACAGGAATAATGCCGCCATGTAATGCTATTCCATTTGCTATGGTGGCCATGGTGAGTTCCGCTACACCTGCCTGTAAAAAAGCACCTGAAAAATCGCCCTTTTTAAGTATGGTGGTTTTGTTTAAAAAGCCATCGGTCTTATCGCTGTTGGATAAATCTGCCGAAGACACGATCATATTCTCCACATGCTCCGCCAAGTAGGCTAACACCGCTGAGGAAGCAGCACGTGTAGCCAAACCTTCCTTCTGTGCAATAGAACCAAAATCCAAGTTCGGTAATTTTCCAGAAAGGAAGCTATCCAATTTGGTGGCCAGTGCGCCATTCGATTTCCTCCATGCATTTATTTCTTCCTTTTTAACTGCAGCGGCCTTTCTTTTTGTATCTAAAATATCGGTATATAAACTCTGGACCTTAGGATAAATATCGAAAGGACTAGCAGCATTGGCACCAAGGTTTTCCATTGTTTTAACGTAATCCGCTCCCGTATCGCCAATGGGCTTTCCATGGAGTTCCGTATACCCTTCGTACATAGTGCCATCTGCGGTAACGCAACCTTTGCCCATTATAGTCTGCCCAATAATTAGGGTAGGTCTTTCGGTTTCTGCATTGGCATCGGTAAGGGCCTTTCTGATTTCCGCATGATCATGACCGTCTATGGTAACGACTTTCCATCCCCAAGCTTCGTATTTCTTGGCCGTATCCTCAGAAGTTACTTCATCGGTTTTTGAGGACAGCTGTACATCATTGGAATCGTAGAACATGATAAAATTGTTGAGGCCCAGATGTCCCGCAATTCTACCGGCACCTTGCGAAATTTCTTCCTGCACGCCACCGTCGGAAATAAAACCATAGATTTTATGGTTCATCCAATTGCCAAAACGCGCTTGTAGAAACTTTGCCGCAATAGCTGCGCCAACCCCCATAGTGTGGCCTTGTCCAAGTGGTCCTGAAGTATTTTCAACGCCTCTTTTGACATCCACCTCCGGATGCCCTGGTGTAACGGAACCCCACTGCCTAAAATTGGCAATATCATCCTTCTTATAATTTCCCAAAAGATAATACTCCGCATACATCAAAGTAGACAAGTGCCCAGCATCCATATAAAAACGATCTCGAAACGGCCACACCATATCGGTTGGGTCAAAGTTTAGAAATTCCGAATACAGAATATGCATATAATCGGCACCTCCCATAGGACCTCCAGGATGTCCGGATTGTGCTTTTTCTACCATGGCTACCGCCAAGGCCCTAATGTTATCTGCGGCTAATTGATCTAATTCCTTGTTCATTTTGTAATACGATTATTTTTGAAGGATTTTCGGTTTGTTGTGCTACTAAAAATTAGTTATCAAAGATACCTGATTTATAACGCTATCAAAAATTAAAATGGGGTTTGAAAGTAACCTATTTCAAAATTGAAATAAATAAATGAAAATAAAGTACCTAAAACCCCCTTAACCCAATAATAGACAAAATGAAAGATAGACTTTCACATGTATGGGACTACAAATGGAGAGTCGTAAAAAACGAGAACCTAAATCCAAGAATAATAGCAGCAAACCTAAGCTATCCTGCAAAGCTTAGATTGGGTAAGTACTAACACAAACAGATTTACTATTTCATTTAAAATTTATTTCAGTATTAATAACTGTTCTGTTTTTAAAATGAAATGAAAGGTGTTTATGACTTTTAACAAAAGCTTGAGGCTCACGGATACTTTTATCTCAAAGGTTCAATAAATTTTTAAACAGACAATAATCGATTTCAAGTACTTTTATGAGATTGATTTATCTAAGTACAATCAACAGAAAATAGACTAGCACTTATGCTTACGAAGGTTTATGTTAATCAAATTATGAATAAAAATATATTTTTGATAACCATTAAGCATCAGTAAAAGTGTATTAACGTTAGGTTTCTCTAATTATTAAACGACCAGAGAACTTAAATTACGATTTAATTGAAAGCGAGGGGGTTTTGACCTACTTATGAACAAACAGAAGATTATGCGTATTAGAAAAGCTAAAGCAGAAGACGCAAAAGAAATTGCCCAGCTTATGATGTTAGCCATGGCAGAGATCGTCTACATCTTTATGGGCGAGAATTCTCCTAAAAAAGCTACAAAATTTTTGGAGTCACTCATCATAAGAAAATCGAACCAGTATTCTTTTGAGAATTGTTGGGTGGCAGAAAATGAAAAGGGTCTAATTGCATTGGCCAGTATTTATGATGGAGAAAAATTACAGTTTCTTAGAAAACCTGTGGCAGAGACCATCCGAGTAATGTTTGATAGGGATTTCAACCCTGAGGATGAAACACAAAAAGGTGAATATTATATAGACTGCGTGGCTATTCATACAAAATACCAAGGAAAGGGTATAGGATCCGAACTTTTTGAATTCCTTATTTCGGAATATGTTCATAAAAAAAATAGAACCTTGGGGCTGTTGGTAGAAGAAAACAATTTGAATGCCCAAGGATTCTATACCAAATTTGGATTTGCAGTCGTTGGTCACAAAACATTGGTAGGAAAAAAAATGTACCATCTCCAACTCAGTCTGTCTTCAATTTAATCGGCTAAGACTGTATGGGAAATAAGTGCGATTTTAATTCCACCCATTTGAACTCAAAAACTTCAATATCAAGTTCTAAAACCTTTTACTTGTAACCACAAGTACAATGACAGCACCTTATATTTCATCCCTACTTATCTCCATATCTGGGTTCATCATATACGTAACAATAGCATCATTTTCGAGAACCTCTACTACACGAAAACCCTTGTACGCTGTTCCCCAACTTCCGCCAATATGGGAATCGAAAATAAAGGGTTTGCCGTTTTCCATATAGATCCCATCCTCCTCGTGCTCGTGTCCATGGAATGTTGCTTTAACATTTGGATAATTCCTGAGTACCTCAAAAAAGGCAGTGGTTTCTATAGCGTGCTTTGTCCATTTCTTTTGTGGAATATGGACAAATAAAAATATTGGCTTGTTTTGGGAGTTTGCAAGCTCACCATCCAACCATATAAGGTCTGGTGCTAAGTAATCACCGGCTTGGTTGGATGTGGTTACTAATATGATTTTATGGTTTTTTATTAAAAAACTATGATTCACAGGAAGATCCCAAATTTGTTCCCATTGCTCGGCAGTTACGTGGTCATGGTTCCCTTGCGTAACATATAGGGGCATATGCAATCCACTAAATGTACGTTTCGCCTTGGGCATGAATTTGGGGTTGTCATGAATAATATCCCCATTAAGAACACAGAAATCGCAGGGTAGTTTCTTGTGGAATATATTGGACTTTGAAACAAAGGACTTGGCCATGGCCTTGAATGGGGTTTCGGGTTGGCCATAATGGGCATCCGAGGCCACTATAAAACGAAGTTTTACGTTTTGTTGCAGATCTAACAATTCTGCTGCACCCAGTTTTTGAAAACTACCTAAAGTAATAACCGTTGCAGCCGCAGAAAAGCGTCTAATAAAATCTCTTCGTGTATTTTTCATTTCTCAGTTGTTAGTTTTGCCTCTTTGTAAAGTTAAACTTAATAGTTTGGAAATATAAGTAAAGAAATATGTAGACTTGGTAAAATGGCAGGGACAATTTATGGATAGACCCGAATCGGACTTCTCAACGCCTTGAAAGAAAATATTAGTTCAAAAATTGAACTTTCTAATTTATACTATGAGTTGGTAGTGCTACTTGTAGCAAAAATTCAAAAAAAAACCTATTATTCCCATTAGTGCAGGAATTGTAACGGCTACGAACTTATTTCTTTAAACCACAGTAAAGCTATCCTGGATGAGGCTCTAACTATTCTCATTAACCCTAAGGTTTCTAATACTATTCCACCACCCACGCATTCAATGTGTTGTGTTCTCCCTCCAAAACGATTTTATAAAAATTTGAAGGAAACCTTGAAACATCGATTTGGGTTTTACCGGTTTCGAGATCTGCTTTCTCCCTTATCACATAGGCATCCGTACCGCCCTTTGCGAATGCATTTGTTACAGCGATGTAGATGTTTAGCTTTCCCTTTTTGCCATAAGCATCCCACGTCAGATAAACTATATCTTCTTGTTTTACGGCAGTAACATTGGCTAAACTTATGGGGCCGGTAAGCGGCACACCGTCCAGCTCCCATTTTTGTTCCTTTTTAGGGTCGATATCTAATTCCCGCAATATGGTGGGTGCAATATCTACCATACTTGGATTTCCTTCTTTAAAAAATTGATTTCCTTCCACATTCGTCACTATCCAAATCGAACGTTCCCGATCGCTTTGGCCACCATGTCCTTTTCCTGTTTCCGCGTTTCTACCATGATCCGTGGTAATATAGATTTGCCAATCTTCTTTGTACTGTTCTTTTCTGTAGCGTATAGCATCCCACAAACGTCCCATTTGATTATCCATTTGTTGTACCGCTTCGTAAAACTGGGCGCTATCCCCAAATTGGTGACCCATATTGTCGGTATGTTGTAGATAGACCCATGACAGATCCGGACTTTCTTCCCTTATATATCTGGCCGTTTCCTGGGTTACATGTTCATCGATCTTTAGAAATCTGTCCTCACCATTGGGAAATTTATTAGTATCCAGTTCAAAGCCATCAAAATGATAGTCCAATTTTATATTTCCCGTTGCCGGAAGACCTTCGCCGATCAACTTTGTTCTATTGTCCTGCCAAGTGGAAAAGATAGCGGTCTTTAATTTGGACCGATGTTGCTTTACAAATCGGAAAAGTGTCCAATAGTTATAGTTTGGCGCTGTGATATCATTATCCAGAACATTATGCTTATTTGCCCAGGTGCCCGTGAGCAGGCTATTATATCCAACTGCCGAAATAGTCGGCGTTTCGGAATACCCTCCTTTTTTACCACCCATATATGCACGGGTATACCCGCCTAGGGCAGAAATAGCGTCGAGATTGGGCGTGGCCACTTTCTCTATAACATCGGCAGAAATACCATCAACAATTACGAATAAGACTTTTGGTGTTTTTTCCTGAGCATTTAACAAGCATGAAATAGAGAGGAGCAGGATTAAATGGGCTATTGTTTTCAACGATATAAATTTTATTATTCTAATTCAGATGTAATTAGACAAAAAACATTTTGGTGGGCATCAACCCTTGTGGTGGTTCATTTGATAAGACGCACTTGTGACGAAGGTTTTATTTCATTTTTATAAGTACTTTTTTAAAATATAAAGTGTATTTGGTTTCGGTCGCACCTTTTTTATCCTCCAATAGCGATCATACTGCGGTTATTATGCGAGTCCGGGTCTTTAAACTGCTCCAAGGTTTCCATGCCGCTACGGATTTTTTTCTTTGCCAAAACTGCTTTTTGAATGACGGGGCCAATGGATTTCCCCTCTCGTAAAGGTGTAAGCAAATCGGATTCCGAGGTAGAGAACAGGCAGTTTTTGAGTTGCCCGTTAGCCGTTAACCGTATTCTATTGCAACTATCGCAAAACGGATTAGTTACGGAACTTATGACCGCAAATGAGCCTTTATAGTTCTTTATTTGATAGTTCTTGGCGGTATCGTTTGGCGCGTCCTTGAGGCGAACAAAACTTTTAGCTTCGTAATGCGAATAGACTTCCTTTAAGATATCTTCGAGCGAAACCAATTTGTCAAAATTCCATTTGTTACCATCAAAAGGCATAAACTCGATAAAGCGAATCTGCAAGGGCTGCGTTTTTGTAAGCTCGATAAAATCGATAATCTCGTTTTCATTAAACCCCTTCATGAGAACACAGTTGACTTTTACGTCAAAACCTTCTTTTACCAACAATTGTATATTGTTATAGACTTTCGTAAAATAGTCCCTGCGCGTTATGGCCGTATTTTTTTCATTATGTAAAGAATCTAAACTGACATTAATTTTTTGGAGTCCTATTTTTTTGAACAGGTCTATGAATTTATGAACGATGACCCCATTGGTAGTAATGGCCAGTTCTACCGGAAGCGTGGCCAGTTTTTCCATGATCAAGCCTACATCTTTACGTACCAAAGGCTCCCCGCCCGTAAGCCTGATTTTGGTTACCCCGTTGTCCACAAATTCCTTTGCAATAACGAAGATTTCCTCATAGGTCATAATATGGGATTTTGGAGAAAGCGGAATCCCGTCCGCGGGCATGCAATAGGTGCAACGAAGGTTGCAGCGTTCCGTTAGGGAAATGCGCAAATAAGTGTGTTCCCTTCCAAAAGTATCGGTCAATATAGTGCTGGGTTCCTTCATATTAGTCGTGTCGTGCTCCTTTTAAAATTCTAAAAACATGTAATATGGAAGGAAAAATAGCTTCCATAGATTCCCGCGCCCCATTGGTAGACCCTGGCAAGGCCAATACCAAGGTGTTTTTGATGGTACCCGCCACACTTCTGGAAAGCATGGCATAAGGCATTCTATCCTGGCCGTATTTCCGGATGGCTTCTTCTATGCCTGGAATGTTTCGGTCCAACAAAGGTTTCAAGGCTTCCGGAGTCACATCCCGTTGAGACAATCCAGTTCCTCCCGTGTAAATTATCAGATCGGCGCCCGCCGCTTGGTATTCCTTGGCTTTTTCTTGAATGATGTCCGTTTCGTCAGGAATGATGATGTAATCTTGTATGGAAACATCACAAGCTTCCAATTTGGCCATAATCGCCTTGCCTGCTTTATCTTCGTTTTTACCCTGAAATATAGAATCGGAACAGACAATGACAACGGCATTCAAATCGCGCCTAAATTTATCCTGAAAGCTCGATTTTCCGCCTTTTTTCTCCACTAACCTAATATGATGAATTTCGATGCCCTTATCAATAGGCTTTAGCATATCGTACATGTTCAGTGCTACCACACTTGCGCCGTGCATGGCCTCTACCTCAACACCGGTTTTGTAAATAGTCTTTACCGTAACCAACACTTTTATCTCCAAACCGCTTATTTCATAGTCAATTCCGGTGTATTCTATAGGTAAAGGATGGCAATCTGGAAGCAGCTCGGGTGTTTTCTTAACACCCAACAATCCGGCTGCCTTACTCATTGCAAAAACATCGCCCTTGGGTACGGTGTTGTCCTGGATCGCGGCAATGGTTTCGGGCAGACTGACCTTCACAATGGCCTGTGCCGTTGCCGTTCGAAGGGTATTGCTTTTATGTGTAATATCTACCATGCAGCTAGCTGTTTACTTTCCATTGGTGTGATTCGTCTTCAAATAGCTCTTTTCCAAAAACCGGCACGTCTGCCTTAATGGCCTCTACCACGTATTCCAACGCCTTAAAAACTTCTTTTCGCCGTGGTGACGACACGAATACGAACAAACAAATTCCGCCCGTTTTTACCACTCCCAAACTATGGTAAATGTGCATGCAGGTAAGGTTGAATTTGGCAAAGGTAACCTCCCGTATTTCGTGAAACTTCTTATTCGCCATTTCTTCATAAGCCGAATATTCTATGGCAGCAACTGCCATCCCGTCTATCTCATCGGCACGTACTTGTCCTAAAAAGATATTGTGCGCCCCAATGTTTGTTTTTGATTGATGCTTGGCGATGGACTCAGCTATAAAATCCGAGGAAATGGCCCCTTGTATAAATACGCTTTTATATTTCATTTTTTTTATATCGATATTAAAGTACCTGTGCCCTGAAAACAAGTTTTAACCGCCTGCGAACGGTGGTAAAATGGCTATTTCCTCTCCGGTGAGCAGCACATCATCCGATACGAGTTCTTGGTTTTGGGCTATCCTGAAATTCTTCTTTTGCAGTTCAGGGTACTTGGCGAACAAGTGTTCCTTAACCCCTGAAATCGGCACATCTGAAAGTTCTAAAACCTCCGAGCTTCGCCGGGTTACCTCCGCAATCATTCCAAAATATTTGATTTCAATCTTCATAATTTTTAGTCATCTTTTCAATTGATATAAATTATTCCTAATTAAAAATACGCATCATTTAGCTAAACGCACTCCCCTTCTTAGTAGGAATCGGGGAAGGGTATCAAATCCCGTCCAAGGCTTTGAACTCCTTGTCCAAATAGTTCCAGCATTTTTTGTTCAGCCGGTCAAATGCCTTAATCAAGTCTTTACCGTAAGGCGTAATTACCGTACCACCTCCCTTTTGCCCACCTACCGACGTGGTAACTACCGCTTCCTTGGCCGATTTATTTACGGCATCTATAATGGTCCACGCTTTTTTATAGGACATACCAATAGACTTTGCCGCTTTGTTCAGGGAACCGGTTGCTTCAATTTCCTTTAACAAACGTACCCTCCCCTCGCCTACAAGAACGTTCTCGCCAACCTCTATCCAAATCCTACTTTTAATTTTATATTCGTTCATTACGGACAGTTTATAGGTTGGGAAGCAATATTGTTTTCACAGGGGTTCCTTTTTTAAGTTCGGCACTTTCTTCTGGCAAGAAAACCAAGGCGTTGGCCTCTCCAAACGCTCTTACCATTGCAGAACTTTGTCCGTCTAAAATTTCAACATCGGTATCTTTTATCCGTGCCTTTAGAAATTGGGCGCGATTATCACTTGCTGCATAATCGAACAAAATGGGCATAGAAAGACTTGAAAGGTTTACCTTGTTGGCTCCCTCATAGGTTTTTAAAAGCGGATATACATAGATATAAAAACATGTAAGAGCGGCACCGGGGTTTCCTGGTAATCCGAATATGGATGTATCCTGCTTTTTTCCGAAAAATAAAGGCTTTCCAGGTTTCTGCTTCACTTTATAAAAAATTTGTTCCACCCCAATGGCAAGAAGTGCTTTTCCCACAAAATCGTAATCCCCAACTGATACGCCACCTGTGATGACAACAACATCATAATTGGAAATGGTCTCTTGCAGTACGCATTTGGTCTCTTCATAATCATCCACTATGCGCACTACCGTCGCATTTCTATAGCCCAACTCGCACAACACTGCTTTTAACATTATGCCATTGGATTCATAAATCTTGCCATAAGGCAGTGGAATTCCAGGAGAAACCAGTTCATTTCCGGTTACGACCACAGCAATGGATGGTTTTTGGTTTACGCAGACCTTGGTAATGCCCAAACCTGCCAAAAACCCGATATGGGCACCTTTAATAAGGGTTCCGCTAGCCAATGCTTCGTCTCCGTTTTTTATTTGTTCGCCCTGCGGCCTAATATTCATTTCTGGATGTACTGGCATCTCCAAGCGTATGTGTTTTGTGTTTGCGGTTACCTTTTCTTGCATCATAACCGCAGTTGCAGAATCGGGAACGGCGGCACCTGTAAAAATACGGACAGCCTCTCCAGGATTAAGTTTTAGGTTCTTTCCGGCTCCCGCCTGTATTTCCCCTATAAGGGTATATGTATCGCCCTGCCAAGAACTAACGGCATAGCCATCCACGGCCGACTGCCTAAAAGGAGGCATATCTATAGGTGAGTTCAGGTCGTTGGCCAAAACGAAGCCCAGGGCATCCATAAGGTCAACCTCAATAATTTTCTTACTAACGGCACCATGCGACAAAACCATTTCTAATGCGGTAGTAGTATCTATCATCCTTTTAACGCTTTTATGATGTATTCACGAAAAGACAATTTTATCGTATAATGAAAAATTATGTACTTCCCATAAATGCTGTAAAACCAAATTAGGGTATTCCAATAAGTACCAAACACTAACAAATCCCCGGTTCATTTCAGCCCATAAATATACAATATCGTTATTTCTTAACAAATATAACGCTTACCTGAAATGCAATTTTAAAATTTGTTAGGATTCGCCTGGTAAATGGGTCATTTGAAATTAACCTTGAAATTAAGTTGTTGGCTTAGAGTAGAATAAATCCAAGGTAAAGCTGTAGAACGACATAGATGTAATTGCTTAATATAATACTAAAAGGCCAAGGCAAAACTTTACCAAAGCACCTTATTTATTGAACTTTTATTTTTTCTTTATTGCTAAACGATTATTTAGGCTTTAACCAATTTCAGACCTTACTAGTTCAAGGCTGCCCTAAAAAAATAAGTGGCATCCTCCGGTATAGATGATACAATAGTATGTTTATGTTTTTTGAAGCGCGATCTATCCTCTTCGGGTGCATCAGGGAATAGATACGTGCCAATGACTTCTGTTTTTACCAGATTCCATCCTCGTTTAAAACTGAGGTCATAGGTAACAATAGTTTCTACCGGTAGCGGATTTCCTGTATTGCTTAAATCTCCTTTCCAATTTTCATCGGCTTGCAATGCACAGGCTTCATCCACATAGACCCACGATAAAATATACCCTTCATCACCATAATACAAATCGCCCGGTGTCAGCAAATTAAGGGTCACTTTTACCGAGTTGCCAATGGTTAAAGTCCCTATTTTAGTGTTATGTTGATAGACCAATAAATAAGGGTTCATCTTAAAGCCCGCATCCTCATTCGTGTATTGATACGAATCCGGATCTTGAATATCAAAAAACCCATTACTGTTTTTAAAGTCATTTAAAGGTTCTAAAACAGGAACTTCATTTGTTGGATTAAGTGCAATGGTGCCATCTTCTTTAATAATCCCAACTTTAACTGATTCCACTTTGTCTTTCCTTGCGTCATAACGATAGTCAAAAACCAGGTCAGCAACTCCATTCTTCCATCCTTTAAGTTTCGTGTCATTAGTACTGGAAAGTGTATTTACCCAGTATTTATCGTATATGGCTTTAACTTCAGGAGTAGTTTTCTTTTCTGGTTCTACTCTGGTATTCGATTTTTGGTTTTTGTTGATGTCTTCGGCCTGCTGCATCATCGCTTTCATTTCTGGCCTATTCATCACACTATCGCGCATGTTCAGTGCTTTGTCTATCATTTTTTGTTGCTCCGGAGTTTGAGAGAAACCCAAACAGCTTGTAAAAAGCAGCAAAACCGAAAGTACTAGTTTACCTATTTTCATGATTTCCGTATTTAAAAATATTTGCCGATCCACTTGGCATGTGGCGGTGTTGATTGCGATGATGAAACGGTTATTTTACTAGGCTTATCAATAGAGTCAAATACATTTTCCTGGTACATGCTTGGTATTTTATGCGTAACAACACCTTCTATTTTGTATTCAATAAAATTAAAGCCGGGTTTTAGTTGCAAATCGTATATATATTTAGTTTCAACCGGCTCATTTTCTATATAAGTGACCGTACTGGTGCAGTCTCCTTGATACTTAAAAGATGACTCCATAAACACCAATTCAAAATAAGATCCTAAAACAGCGTTGATTTCGCCATAAGATTCCAACCAGGGCACCATGTTTTCATCCGTCACCATAAAAAGTAAGCCTGCATACGGGTTCTCTTTTGAGCTTAACGAAATATAGCCTCCGCTAGCTGCTTTTCCATTATCATCCTCGGATAGAATATCATAACTATTGTCGCATTTAGAAAACAAGGTAAAAGCGGTGTCCGACATGAAATTGGACTTTGTTTCAGCACTTATGAAATTAATATCGCTTGGGAATTTAAAATCCAATTCCCCCAAATTGGTTATGGTTCCAATAGGTACCGGTTCCTCCATACCAAAGGTGAACAATACCAGGTCCATAGCTTTTAAAGGATAGTTTTCTACTTTAGGCTGATTTTGAGCCGCAACCCCGCCCAATGTAAGCAGCAAAAAAAATAAAAGAGTTTTTTTCATGATATTTGTGTTTTAGAGTTTAGTTTATAAAATAAGAAAGGTATCCATCAGTTCTACCAGCAACAAAGGGTCATAATAGGACATAAATCCAAGCATAAACAGCAAGATCAATAATATTAAAGCTCCTATGACACCATCCATTCTTCCCGGTTCCAAGGTTGAGATTTTTGGGTTGGATGGGTTATAGTGCACAACAACCTGCTTCCCTTCGGTATAGGTATCCATTAAATGGGTTACTTTCTTAACAGTGAGCGTTTTATTGGAATTATAGAAAAAAGGTTTGTCTCCTTTGTACGTGACCCCGTTTACTTCGTAGGTGTACAGAAAATCCATACTTCTGGGCATCCTAAAAATTATACCCTTGGCTATTATTCCTTTAACCTTGGGCCATTGAAGCGATTGTTTTGCCCAACTAAAATACCGCAACTTTACCACTAAAAAGGGCAATGCCACCAATTGCAAAATAATGCCGGCTATTTGAAATTGATTAAGTGATTCAAAATATTCCATTGCTAAATAGTTTAATTATTAAATTTCTTGAGACCTTTTAAATCATCAAGCTTTAGCGTATTCCAAAGTGCATCGACATTCATCTTTTTGCCTTTTAACGTTATATAAAAACGATTGTCATAAAGGAACCTAATTTCAGCCTGGTAATCGGACCCAACAATTTCATCATAGTCGGTGCCAAAGGTTAACATACCATCACGCACTTTTTTTGAATAGCGAATGGTATTGTTGCTCTCCGACATAATTTTATTAATTTCCAACATCTTTAAGGGAATTATGGCTCCCATCACATTTACACCAGCGGCATCTAAAATTTCCATTTGTATTTCATCATCGCCAAAAGTTCCTCTGACAGTTCTATCCGACGTAACTCTAGCTTCATTTGAGTCCATAGATAAACGGCCCATTTTTCTTGGGTAGGCTTCCACTAATTGCGCATCGGTTAATATGGTTTTTGTTTTCAATTCTTCCATTAGTTTGGCATACTTCTCATCTATGCTGACATTGTTGCCGGCTACTTCGTTCATTAAGCCTTCTATAATCTTGGCTTCCTTTGAATCTGTTGACTTTGAGGTATCTTTACAAGAAATTAAAAGCAGCACTACGAGCGTTAATTTGATTAGATTTTTCATTTTTTTGATTATAGGTTTATCGTTTTATTATTTTATGCGTTCCTCTATAATTAGTTTTGCCAAGGCACTAGTTTTTTCTTTATCGGTAATGATATTATCAGAAATATCTACCTTTAATGTAAATGAGACTCCATTAGAATACACTTCTAAATGTTCCTTTGTAGGACTCCAATAGGAAATTTCCCCAACACCGTTTACTTTAAGTTTCTCTGGATATTTTTCTAGATCTATGAAATACAAGAAAGACTCCATATCCGCTTCGCCATCCACCCATTTTATTTCGACAATATCCGGTCTTGAAGACACAGTCCTCTTACGATTTGAAGCAGATTTTTCTTTTATACTTCCCTGCCATTTTCCCAATTGATATCTCAGAATTTCACCAGTCATGCCTTTTAGGATGTGGGTTTCTTTTGCCTTTTGCAGGTTCAAAACCTGAGATTCTAGAAGCCAATTCTAAGGTCAATAAATCCTTATAATTACCACTAAATACAAAATTGGAATCAGGAATTGGTGCTATTGTTTCTGGATTTGGGGCATCGTTTATTGGGGCAGGGTCTTGGCCATTGCCTTTGCAGGAAAAAAACAAAGTACAGACGAAGATAAATAGTAGATTTTTCATAATTTTTACTTACTTGTAGGCATCTAATTTTTTTAAATTTTCAAAATCGATATAGGACCATAAGGCATCCGCATTGTCAGGCCCAAGTAGGGCAATCTTAAATCGATCGTTGTAAATAAAAGAAATTTGATTTTGCTTGATTTTAGGTTGCAGAAAAGTAATGGTTTTATAGCCATCATGTTCGGAAAACACATATTCCGTTCCTTCTGGACCCTGATTCTTCAACTTAAAACTGTCATAAAAGTTGCGAACTACCACCTTTGAACCTGCTCCGTCCATTATCCAAAAAGTATACGGACTTTGAGTTGACCCATACATTCCAGATGCCTCCTGTAAATGGGCTTGGCGTGCATATTCATTTAGTACTGTACTTCCGTTTATATGTTCAGGTAATGCGGCTAATAACTGTTCGTCTGTTAAAGGGGTTTTCTTTTTTAAAGCTTTGTATAAGGCTTCTTGACTTTCCGAATCCTGATAGGAATTGGTAAATACCTCTTCCTCTTTATTTTCTAGGGCAGAAGAAATGGTCGTGTCTTCTGACGTCTTCAATATTTCGTTCCTATTTTCTTTGCATGACATGATAAACAATAAAAGACTCATAACATAAAATTGGCACTGTAACCCTGCATGTTTGAATGTGTTTTTAGGTGTCATTTATTGAAATGAAGGCATTGACAATATTTGAGCATTAGGGAATGTTATCTGCTGTTCTTCATAATAATAATTGATACTTGCATGCTCCTTCCACAATAGATTCCAGTCTTTTTTGATTATCAAAAGTTATGGTAACCCGACCATCGAAAATAAAAACTGTTTTTTCAGTAGCCAATACCACCACTTATTTTTTTGCCCTTGGTTCTTTTTCCAATCTGGAAATGGTGATGTCTGCAGCAAATGCAGCTATTTTGTGCATTACCGATCCTTTGTTCATTTCTAAGGCCATAAAATCCATATCTATTGGAGCAAGTTGTGCTACTGCACTAACCATTTGGACCAACTTGGTTTTTATCCAACCTTTGCCTGGGACATTCATGTAAATGTAGCCTTCCTCGTCTGAATAAAAAGTCTTGTTTTCTGCAGGGTAGGTCGTTTTAAGTCCGTAATTATCCGCATCAAAAAACATATTGATGGTCGCCGTCCGGACGACTTCATGACAATGCGCATATCCGAACTTCCCGTTAATACATGGATCATTTGATAGCCGTAATTTTCCTCGCTAAAATGAAAAAGGGCTTCCAATTTTACCGAGCTATTTTTTTTCAGGTCTTTTTTTAGGTTTACGCCTTTAAAAGTGACCAAAGTGGTTTTTTCGTTTTTGCCCCCTTTTACTTCTATATCATCGTTGGGGTCGGTATCGGGAACAAAGGAAATATGGTCCAGTACCGTATTGCCATCAACTTTTAACGAAAAACTCATACCTTTATCTTCCATTTCTTGCGCAGTATATCCCAAAAATTCCATGGTAAAACTAGCCTCTTCGGGTTCATCGTCTTCCAGGATGCCCTCAAAAGGGTAGACAACTCCTTCCTGCAATTCTTCCCCTGTTTTTAGGTCTATAAAACTAACCGGTTCTATGATATGCATGGCATTACCATGGGTGGCCATTTTTAAGAAGTTATACGACTGTTCGGTATCGCTACCCTCTTTTAAATATTTCAAAAGTGGAATATTGTTTTTTAGGGAATCTGGCATTTCTTTAAATGCTGTTGGAGCAGTTTCCCCATATTGAAGCATCCTATCGTACAAATTGTGAAAGGCTTTATAGGCGTCTAGGGCATTGGTGATATTTTGCCAATAAAAGAGTTGTCCATTTTGCATAATATTATTAAAAGTGGTCTGTAAGTCGCCCTGCTGGCCTAATTCACATGCGCTAAATATAAATAGCTTGTTGTTTACTTTAGGATAAGCGTCTGAAAAAAACTTTGGTATAAAAAACAATTCGCCGTACTCCAATGAAATACCTCTAACGTTTTTACTCTTGATTAAATTAATTAATTCTTGTTGATCTTCTTTTTTGAATTTAATACCTGATGAAATGTATGTGCGGCAATTACTGGAAGGCTTAGTGTCCTCTTCTTCTAATTTACAAGTTTTACTCGCATGTGAGCTAAAATGCACCACGTCATAATCGTTAAAGGATAGGTAATCTTCAAAAGAAATATGCTGTTCGTTTTCTGTTTTATTGGCCTTATAGGTAACCCTACCTTTATAATTTCGATATTCGGGCAACTTATTAAATGGAATTAAAGGGTCATCGGCTATCCCAAATTGCCATGCAATAAGGAGCCAACAAAAAAGCTTTTTTATTTTGTCGATTTTCGCCCCGTTGTGCGCCTACCACATTGGCGGAGTTTTTGTCGGCCACGAAATTGTTCAAGAAGCATAATCGGGGGTGTTGCCAATACTTGCAGTACCTCCTTTTGTTTGTGACGAAAACTCTTTGAGCTTAATTAACATGGTTGGCCCATTTTTAAGTCTAAAACTCAACAATTCGTCACCTACACCTATTTCTTGTAGTTCTGGGATTTGCCTAAGTTCCTTTACCATTTCCGCTACCGGTTTTAATTGAATGGTATCTAAAATGGCAAACCCTTTTAGAATAACAGAATCCGGCATTTTGGAAAAATCCTCCAAAACCTCGTCAACAGCGCCAGTTTTTTCTTTTTGACTTTCGTTGCACGAAAACAAAAACAACATTATGGTGAATAGATATAGGAGACGCATGCCATTATAGTTTTTGATAGGGTTGAAATGAACTTTTAAATATTCTTAAACCATTCCATAAATTTTTCCCCTAAGAAGGGTACTGGACTTTCTTTGCCATTGAAAGCGTTCATTAATCCCATGATCCACATATAGAGAAGAACAAAAATGCCAAGGATATTAATGATCCATCCCAATATGGGGATCATGCCTATGACCCCTAATGCAAGACCCGTACAGGCCAAGCCCAAGGATTGTTTAATATGGTAAGTCGCAAAGGCATCTTTCTTGTCATTGTTCATGACAAAGGCTATTATAAGGCCAATGATGGTGATGTAGGAGATAACGGCAATGTTCTTACCTTCGCTTGCTACTGTGGTTTGTTATTTGTTGTTTCCATTTTAGTAGTTTTTAGGATTATTTATCGCAAGTGGTGCTGTTGATCTCTGCTTTTAAGTCTTTTATGTCCTGATTATAATCTGATAGATTAACGGTTGGGACACAATTTAAAATTCCCTCAAGGGCTTTTACATAGTTCAAACCTTCTGTTTTTAATTTATTGCAATTGGTAACGGAGGGGTCATCGCTATAAGCTGCTGATGCGCTTGAATACGCTTCGGCCTGGGAAAGATATTTTTCTGACCAATTTTCACAAGAATTGGAGTTTAAGCCATCATCTTTACTGCAGCTCAAAACCGCTGTACATATGACTATGATATTGGCTATGAGTACTATTTTTAACTTTTGGTTGAATAGGTTTTTCATTAATATTTTCATCTTTATATATTTTAGCATTATCTAATTTTTAAAGTTTTATAAATTCTACTCTTCTATTATTGGCCCTACCTTTTTCGGTGGTATTATCATCTACAGCTTCTATTTCACCTTTACCCATAAATTGCAATCTGTCTTCACCAATCCCAAATTCTTCCACAAGTAGCTGTTTTACAGCAGCTGCTCTTTTTTCTGAAAGTGTTTGGTTATAATTTTCTTCACCTTGATTATCGGTATGCCCAACTATTTGTAAATTGATATCGTCATTATCGCGAAGCATATTGGCGATGTCCAATAGTATGCCGTAAGATTCTTTTTTTACAGTCGATGCAGCAGTATCAAAATAGATTCCCGTGGTACTGAATTTTCCATTTTTTAGAAGTAGTGAACGTAAGTCTTCGGTAGACTTCGGCAATTTTAAAGTTTGATATACCCACAAAATGACCTTTTTCAGGAAGCACATCCATTGCTTGTATGATAAAATACTTACCAATATTAACCTGTAATAAATTTGGGGAATCCACCAGTTTTTCCTCATTTACCCACATTCGAAGCCTTTTTTTGTTCACAGCAATCGAAATATGTACCGTACTATTTAAATAATCGGGCATTTCTCTATTTATACTGCTACCAATTTTTACTTCAACCTCTCCTCCAAAATTTTCCACCTTGCTTACTGTAAAACCATTATTAGAGAGCAGGATTTCGATATCTGCCAAGGCGCCACCTGCTCCCATAGCGTAAACTTTCTTCGTTAAGAATGCAAAAAACAATTTGCTGATAGGTTTGCCACTTCCATAACCATTGTTGGCCAAATCAAATTCTATGGTATAATTTTCAGGGAGTTTGTTTTCCATTGTGGGCATATACCCAGCTCTTCTTGAGATGGAAAGCCATTTTCCTTCGGAGTCACTAGTGGTCACAACTTCCCCCGAACCACCAGTTTCCCAGTTGGCAGGAAAATCACCTATGGCATCTGTTGCAAAATCGTCATAGAACAAGAGTTTGTTTCCGGGCACAAAAGTAAAGTTGTTATAAACGCCGAAGGTTTCATCTTCCGAAGCATCGTTATCGCTTTCATTGGAATCCGAACTATCTTCGTGTTCATATATTCCGTCATCTTGATTTCCTTTCTTTTTAGAAGATTTACTCTTCTTTCTTTTTCCCTTATTGCCATCCAAAATGGTATCCATGACCTTACCGGTCTCCCTATCTACCTTTTGTGCCGTTTTTCTAATTACGGCTTCCTTTGCGGCATCCTCTGCACGCTCTCCCAGTCTTTTTAGGAATTGGGCATAACTCGTTTGTGATGATATCAATAGAGTTATTAATACAAGTAAAATTTTTATATTCTTCATTTTATAACGTTTTTAGAATTATTTCCCCCTTTTTTTTAGAGATTACTTTTGTTTTAACACTACCAAAATTTATTTGATCTAACTGCGAAAACTGATCTTCAGAAAAAAGCGCCTTATCGGTATAAATAGTAATAGTTGATTCGGTTAGTGGTATGACCATATTGTCACTTAACTTGTAACTTCCTTTAAGTATTCCTAAATAAAATATATGGTTTGGATATGTATTTGGAAGTACATTTTTAGAATTCTCAATATCTAATAAAGTGATTCCAGAAACTGTATTTGTTTTTTGGTTTAGTATAAAAACAATCTTTGTTTCATTTGTACTTATTGTTTGTGCTGAACAAAAAAATAAGCCAAACAAAAGCAGTATTAGTACGCTATAAATTTTTGATTTTGTGATATCTACTTTCATGATTTTTGATTGTGATACCAAAATTATCTGAAAGTATATAGTGAGGATGCTATGTATGTAACATAGTATGCAAGAAATGTAACATAAAAATTAAAGCACTATAAATCAGGTGATTGGAAATACTCAGTAGGTGTTTTTTTATATACTTCTTTGAAACATTTTATAAAGTAGGAAGGGGTATTGAAACCAACAGCATAGGCAACTTCATTTATAGAGGCATCTGAAGTTTTTAAAATATGGAGTGCTTGTTTTAAACGTTGAGATCTGATAAATGAAGTAGTAGTTAGCCCTGTATAGGCTAATAATTTTCTGTGTAATTGCATTCTACTCATTGCAACTTCTTTACTAAAAAAAACAGCATTAAACTCAGGGTTCGACAAATGAGTATCTAGAATTTGTTGCACTTTATTCAAAAATAATTCATCGGTAGGTGTTATTGCAATGTCTTTTGCTTTAAGTATTAACTCTTGACTATAGCGTTTTCGAAGTGCTTTTCTTATGCCAATAAGATTGGCTATTCTTTTTTCAAGAATTCTTAATTTGAAAGGTTTTGTTATAAAATCATCTGCCCCAGCCTTTAACCCCTTCAATTCATTTTCTTCACCTATACCTGCAGTAAGCAGTATTATAGGTATATGACTTGTGCGTTCGTCGTTTTTTAGCGTATTACAAAGTTCAATACCACTACAAATTGGCATTCGTATGTCTGAAATTATGATATCTGGAACTATTTCAATCGCTTTTTTAATACCTTGTTTTCCGTTATTCGCCTGAAAAATTTGATAATTATGTTTTAATGCCAACATTATGAATCTCCGTACCTCTTCGTGATCTTCTACCACTAATAGAATAGGAAGTTCAATATCTTCTTGTGTTTCTACTAAAACTTCTGATATAACATCTGGTTGTTTGGAAATTTGACTACTTATTTTATTGTATGTCTTTTTGTCAAAAGAGTCTAGGTTTATGGGAAGCGTAACTAGAAAATTTATAATGTTCTTTTGTTCTAGATGTACCGATATTTCACCATGGTATAACTGTACCAATTCTCTTACTAAAGAAAGTCCAACACCCGCTCCTTCGGCAAATTCATCTTTCTGATAAAACCGGGTGAAGAGATTATCTATATGTAATTCCGTAAGGTTTTCTGTAGTATTTTTTAAACTAATTAATACCTTATCTTTTTCACTTGTTACTATAAATTCACAGGACCCTAGTTTTGGGCTGTACTTAAATGCATTAGAAAGTAAATTTGTTACTATCTTTTCTATAACATCCTCATCATACCAAGAATTTTTTATTGGCGCTATTTCAATAGTGTATTTTATTTTTTTTAGGTCTGCATAATAGTCAAAAGAAGAGGCAATAGTATAAAGGAACAAGCTAAGCTCCCCTTGAAAAATATTTAACTTCAACTTCCCCTTATCCAATTTGGCAAGGTCCAGTAATTGATCTACCAATGATAATAATCTATTGGTATTGCGCTTTATCATAGAGAAATTTGCAAAATCGGAATCTGTTATATTGCCTTCACTTAATTTTGCATCTATAGGTCCGGCAATAAGTGTAAGCGGCGTTCTAAATTCATGGGAAATATCTGTGTATAATTTTGATTTAAAATCATTAAGCTTTTTAAATCGTTGCGCTTCTTCTTCCTTTAATTGTAAGTCTAGTTGCATCCTCCAACGCCACTTTAAATAAGAAAATATACCAAAAATTGTGCTTAAAATTAAAAGTGCGTAAACAATTTTAGCCAAGTTGGTTAGGTACCAAGGTGAAGCTATTGAGAACTTAAACGTTTCTGGAATTTCATTCCAAACACCATCATAATTACTGGATTTTACTTTGAACTCATACGCTCCAGGCGGAATTTGAGGATACCGTGCAAAGTTTGTATTGCCCGAAAAAACCCAATCCTGATCAAAATCAGTTAATTTATACTGATACATATTCTTTTCAGGAATAGAATATTGTAAACTTGAAAAAGTAAACGTTAAGGTATTTTGATTGTGCTTTAAAGAAATACCTTGTTTTAAGGCTTGAGGCTGATCTAATACATCAAAACCTGTTATTTTTGTTTTGGGAAGAATCATATTTACGCTGATTTCGTTGGGCTGAAACCAATAAAACCCATCTAGCCCTCCAAAATATAACTTGCCCGATTGATCTGAAAAATAGGCACCTGTATTAAACTCGGTGGCAAGACCATCAAAGTTATCGTAATTTGTAATCTGTGGTGCATTTTCTAAGGTATCACCGTGTGTAAACTTCGTAATTCCTCGATTTGAACTTAACCATAAATTTTTATCACTATCAGGTTGTATGGCATAAATCACATTATTCGCCAAACCATCTGCAGTAGTATAATTATAAAAGAAATTCTTTTCTACGTCATAGGCATTTAGACCTCCTCCATTTGTTCCTATCCATAAAACACCTTTAGGGTCATAATACAGTGATTTGATTTTATTATTGGATAGAGAATTGATAGAAGCTTGAAATTTGTATGAAGTAAATGATTGATTTTTAATATCAAACAAAACAATTCCATCTTCTTCAGTTCCTAGCCAAAATTGATTAGAATTACCTTTCGTAATTACCCTAATATTATTGCTGGGTAGTGAATCATTGGTGGTGTATTTTTTAATTTCACCTCTCTTTTTGTCAAATTGAATTAACCCATGCTCCCGAGAGCCTAACCAATAGGTGTTGTCATTATCTTTAAAAATACACCATATTGTATTAGCCGATAATTTGGTTGTCGATGTATTAGAATATTTTTCTATATCGCCTTTTTGATTGAGTATATTGAGCCCACCACCTTGAGTGCCAATCCATAAATCATCTTCATTATCAATCAACAGACTCATAATTCTATCGGAGGAAATAGCCTGTTTTCCAGTACTTTCTGTATTAAATGTTCTCCAACTATTGGTAGCTGTTTCATATTGAGTTAACCCCTTGCCAGAAGTTCCTAACCATACATCACCATTTTTGCTAACCGTGATTGCCCTTATAACATCAATGCTAATATTTTCGGGTGTTTGAAAATTAGTTATTGAATTAAATTTTTCTAGATACTCATCGTAATAACTTAGTCCCGCCCCATCAGAACCAAACCAAAGTGTACCCGTATAATCTTCGTAAATGCTTAAGATATCGTTATAATGTAATGCTTTTGGATTATGCTTTTCAGTGCTAAGATGAGTTATTTTAAAGCTTTTTAAATTAATCATATACAATCCACTGCCATAGGTAGCAACCCATAGTCTTTCTTTTTTATCGATATGTAATGCTAAAATATTTAGATCAATAGGTAAAGGATCTAAAAAAGAAAGTTCTGATATTCTATGAACTATGTTCTCATTTTTATCTCTAAAATATAGACCATTTCCATAGGTGCTAATCCATTGCCTTCCAGAGGCCTCAGAAACAAGGGCACTAAAATTTTCATTAAGTACTTCGCCATATTTTGTCTTAGGATAGATATCTGTTTTTTTTAATAATGTAGGATCAAGTTCAATAATTTTCTTATTTGTAGTAATAAGAAGCGTCCCATTATCATGTTGGCTTATATGATAAATTTCTCCTTGAATTTCCTTGGCCGTTAATATGAGCTTTGTTTCATACGTGGCATGATCCAATATATAGAGTTCGTGATCGTAAGTGCCAACCCAAAAATTCAAATTCTTATCTTGAAATACTATGTTTGTGTTTTTTAAACTAGAAATGGGTTTGAACACATCGGCAACACGGTCAAATTTATAAAGTAAATTGCTGGAAGGAATAATCCAAACATCTCCTTCTCTATCGGTATAGACTTTTCCTAAATTACTATAATTAGGTTTGGTAATGTCTAAAAAATTATATGGATAAATTGTAAATTTTCTTCCATCATATTTATTTAATCCATCTTGTGTGGCTATCCACAGGAAACCAATACTATCCTGTGAAATAGAAATTGCGCTATTTTGCGATAAGCCTTCTTTTACCGATAATTGTCTAAATGATATTTGTGATTGTGAAGAAGCAGGTGCTATGTGAAAAAAAAAAGTATAGAAAAAAAGGCTTTCGTACTTAAGACTACACATTTTTTAAAATCCATTTGAAGCAATTTTTAAGTATATTGAAACCTTTAGGTTCCGATAAATATGCGAAACAATAAAGAGGAAATTTTACTTCATCATTTTATATTAAGTTTCTTATAACTTTAGGATTCAACTTTTTAAATTTTGAATGATAGTTAGGTTTTGCCAACAACTACTCTAACGCACGTAGAAGAGCCCAACAGTCTTGGAATGACTATTTAATTATCTAAAGTTAAAACAATTTCTAGTACAAATTAGCTTCCCGTCCTGAATTTGACCTACACTATTGAAAATAGCAATGAGCCATTATGACCAGCAAGAATGGGCACGATGACAAAATATTAAATTAAGGTTTCTAAAATTAAAAATAATGAGTAGAATTCTACTGCCAAAAGTAGATTTGGTTTAGAATAAGTAAAAAAGTAAATTTCGATATTGTTTAATGTATTGTTTTACAAGCAATCATAAATTAAACTTATTGGAGAATGTCTACTTCTTATCTGTCTTCCCCGGGGGGGGGGGTAGATTTTGCTTTTTAACTTGCGTTTACAGAGTAGGGTCAAGTTTTAACACTTGTTGAGGTTTAGCATAAACCATATATAAATATAGTTCTGCTGAGCAAGTTCTCGGTATCTTATGACGGGATACACTTTTCAAATTTCGTGACTTATATTCAAAAGGTTCTAGTTCTAAAAATTTTTGAACTTTTGAAAACAAAAAAGCGAACCGTTTCAATGGTTCGCTTTTTTTTCAGTCGG
>CAVONX010000018.1:0-1400055 GCA_963697395.1 uncultured Flavobacteriaceae bacterium | reverse complement strand
CCAAGGACCCTCTGATTAACAGTCAGATGCTCTAACCAGCTGAGCTAAGGAGGAAAATAACCCGTTTTAGTTTCCTAAAGCGGGTGCAAATATAATAGTTTTTTAAAACCCGCCAAATAAAAAAATCGGCTTTTTCTATTTAATTAGCCATTTATACAAATCGTTTCCATTTGCGAACAATAACAGGGCGATCAATAAGAAGAAACCGATCATTTGTGCATACTCCAAAAACTTATCGCTCGGCTTTCTTCCGGTTACCATCTCATAAAGGAGAAACGTCACATGACCGCCGTCCAGTGCCGGTATGGGAAGGATATTCATAAAGGCTAAAATAATGGAAATGAACGCCGTAGCGCTCCAGAAACCGGGCCAATCCCAGGTATCCGGGAACAAACCGCCAATAGCGGCGAATCCACCTACCCCCTTATAGGCACCAGTAGAAGGGTTAAAAATTTTCTTCATCTGCTTCACGTAACCCGTAAGTGTAGTGACCCCTTTATCTATGCCTGCTGGGATGGATTCTAAAAATGAGTACGTTCTCGTTTCCAGTTTAAGAATATTTCTGGCATCCAAATCTTTGTAGTTTAAGCCTAAACCTACACCAACGGTAGCAGAATCGCTTATGATTACCGGTATTTGTAGCTCGCCACTACCTTCACGGCGAACGGTTAACTCAATCTTTTGACCTTTATAGGTTTCCAATAGATTTTTTGCCTCATCAAAATAGGTGATGGCGTTACCGCCAATCCCTATAACTTCATCCTTAATTTTTAGCCCTGAATCCTTATTTGAGGACTCGTCGGGAATGCTTCCGACAACAAAAGGGTAACGCGGGCTTAAGAAGCGCATTTTATCCTCATCTTCCAACAAAGTAGCTATGAAATCCACAGGGATTTCCTTTTCAATAGTTTGTCCGTCCCGCTCTATGGTAAAGGTGTTCCCGTTTACAAGTTCAAGCAAAATTTTGTTAAAATCCTCCACGGGCTTACCGTCCACGGAGATTATTTTGTCTCCGGTTTCAATCCCAATTTTATCGCCAATTTGAGGCTCACTTACATAAACACCGTCCTTTAGGCTTTCATTGGATAAAAATTGATCCCCATATGCCCAAGCCATTCCAATATAGATGATTACCGCTAGTATAAAGTTAACGGTAACCCCGCCCAACATAATAATTAGGCGCTGCCATGTAGGTTTGCTTCGGAACTCCCATTCTTTGGGTTCTTCTTTCATGGCTTCGGTATCCATGCTTTCGTCTATCATTCCGGATATTTTTACATATCCACCAAGTGGCAGCCACCCTATGCCATATTCCGTTCCACCTATTTTCTTTTTGAACAGCGCGAATTTTACATCAAAAAAGAGATAAAATTTTTCTACCCGTGTTTTAAAAAGCTTCGCTGGAATAAAATGGCCAAGTTCGTGCAGCACAATCAATAGGGAGAGGCTTAAAAAGAATTGTATGATTTTTATAAAAATGGGATCCATTCGTTTTTGGTCAAGATTAAAATCGGACAAAAGTACATTTTTAACACCGCTTAAAAAAAGAAACCGGTTATGGTTCGTTTATTTTAAGAAATTTTTGGCAGCGATAGGGGTTGACAAATTTGAAGGGATGTCCGCGCTACCGTACCTTTGCAAAAAAAAGATGCGTTCCTTTTTAAGTCAGTTCAAATTATTGGGGATGGTACTTTTAGGTATCTCGGCGGTTATTGTTTTTTTGTTCTATAACGCACTTCAGCCCCAAAAAATATTAAAAGTGTACTCGCCTGCCATGGTAAACGAAGAGCTGGTGTCAGAGGACATACAACACATACGTAAATACCACACCATTGCAGATTTTTCCTTGACCAACCAGAACGGGAAGACCATTACCCAGGAGGATTATAAGGACAAAATTTATGTGGCCGACTTTTTCTTTACCACCTGTCCTACCATTTGCCCCATCATGACCAAAAATATGGCTGCCATACAGACCCAAATTATAGATGACCCGGAGGTACTACTCTTGTCCCACTCGGTTACGCCAGAAATAGATTCCGTTGCACAACTAAAAAAATACGCCTTGGAAAAGGGGGTAGATGATATGAAGTGGAACTTGGTTACAGGCCCTAAAAAGGACATTTACGAGCTCGCCAGGAAATCCTACTTAGCCGTAAAAACAGACGGTGATGGGGGCCCTTATGATATGATACACACCGAAAATTTTATCTTGGTGGACAAAGAAAAACGTATAAGGGGTTTTTATGATGGCACCAAGGAAGAGGATATTGAAAAGCTCTTGAAAGATTTAAAAATCTTAAAGCAATCCTATTTGAATTGATCATAGAATGACCGGCATATTCCAACGATGGAAATAAAATGATGAAGCAACGCTTTTTTCTGTTTTAACGTTTTGTTTTAAAGATTTTCCCTTATTTTTGACCTTAATTAAATTGAATCTAAATAAAGATTGGAGTTTACCATAGCACATTTAAAACGCGGCCAAAGGGGAATTATAAAGGAATTCGCCGAGGATTTTGTTCCTATTAAATTACTGGAATTGGGATGTTTGCCCGGTAACGAGGTAGAACTTGTACAAGTGGCTCCGTTGAACGACCCCATATACATTAACGTAAACGGCTCCCATATTGCCATACGGCGAGACATGGCCTGTAAAATTGCCTTGGAACTTATTGAAGAAACTACCGTGCTATGAGCAAACAGATCAACGTAGCGCTCATTGGCAACCCCAATACCGGAAAAACCTCTGTATTTAATCAACTTACCGGCCTTAATCAAAAAGTGGGTAACTATCCGGGTATAACTGTTGAGAAAAAAGAAGGGATCTGTAAACTTCCCAGAGGTGTAAAGGCCCATATATTAGATCTTCCTGGAACCTACAGCCTTAACACTACATCATTGGACGAAAGTGTTGCTGTAGAATTATTGCTCAATAAAAACGCCAAGGACCATCCAGATGTGGCGCTCGTTGTCACCGATGTGGAGAACCTAAAGCGCAACCTTTTGCTTTTCACGCAAATAAAAGACCTAAAAATACCTGCCATACTGGTGATTAATATGGCGGACAGGATGTCTAGAAAAGGGATAAGCATAGACATTCCCCTGCTTGAGGAAAAATTAAATGCCAAAATAGCATTGGTCAGTACCCGAAAGGGAACTGGAATAGACCACTTAAAGGAACTAATTGGGGATTATAAAAATCTCTCCAAGAAACCAAATGTTGATATCAGTGTTATAGCTCCGGAGTATTTCAAAAATCTAAAGAATACATTTCCAAAGGAAGACCTGTACAAACTTTGGCTGGTAATTACGCAGGACGTTAATTTTATGCCTGTTGAAAAAAAACTCATTCAGGACGCATCTTCGTTTAGCACAAAATCCAAATCCGAGCTAAAGCGCCTTCAACAAAAAGAGACTATACTCAGGTACCAGTTCATTAACGGAATTTTGAAAGAAACTTACAAGGTTGACCTGAACGCTGCCAAAGGGTTTAGGGCCACCTTGGATAAAATACTAACACATAGGCTATTTGGTTACCTTATTTTCTTTGTGATATTGCTAACAATTTTCCAAGCCATTTATGGTTGGAGCGAATACCCGATGGACTTGATTGACGGGTTTTTTGCATCGGCCACGGAGTGGGTCAAGGACACGCTTCCCGCGGGTGCGTTTACCGATTTGATAGCGGAAGGTATTCTTTCTGGAATTGGCGGTATCGTCATCTTCATTCCTCAAATTGCTTTTCTGTTCCTTTTTATAGCACTCTTGGAAGAAACGGGCTATATGAGCCGTGTGGTATTTTTAATGGACCGTGTCATGCGGCCGTTCGGGCTTAGTGGAAAAAGCGTGGTGCCGCTTATCTCCGGTACGGCATGTGCCATTCCCGCAGTTATGGCCACCCGTACCATAGAGAACTGGAAAGAACGCCTCATTACCATTCTGGTGGTACCGTTTACCACCTGCTCCGCAAGGCTTCCAGTGTACCTCATAATCATCGCTTTGGTAATTCCGGAAGGGAATTTTATAGGTCTAAGCTACAAGGCCTTGACGCTAATGTTACTTTACTTACTAGGCTTTGCTGCGGCCATCATTTCAGCGGTTGTCTTAAACAAAATCTTAAAAATAAAAAGTAGGTCTTTCTTTGTGGTTGAAATGCCCGATTATAAGTTGCCCCTTTTAAAAAATGTCGGCTATACCGTACTGGAAAAGACAAAAAGTTTCGTTTTTGGTGCCGGTAAAATTATTCTTGCTATTTCTATCGTATTATGGTTTTTAGGTTCCAACGGGTTCTCAGACGATTTTAAAAATGCAGATACTATCGTAAGCGAGCGCGTAAGCAAGGAAGGTTTTACACCTTACAGCGAAACCTACATCGACAATAAGCTGGAAGAGTATAGCCATATGGTTAACAAGAACGGTGGGGTATCGGATAATATGCTGCCCCCCACAATCCTGCAAGATTCCCTCGTCCTTAAAAGAACCGAATTGGAAGGGCGTGCCCTTAACCAAGAAATAGCAAGTTACAAACTGGAACATTCCTATATGGGTTATATGGGTAAGGCCATTGAACCCATTGTACGGCCATTGGGGTATGATTGGAAAATTGGGATCGCCGTACTTACCTCCTTTGCCGCACGCGAAGTTTTTGTAGCTACCTTGGCCACGATTTACAGTGTAGGCAACGATGAGGAGGAAACAATAAAAAATAGGATGGCCGCGGAGGTAAATACGATAACCAAAAAGCCCTTGTTCAATCTGGCATCGGGGATATCGTTGTTGTTGTTCTATGCTTTCGCCATGCAATGCGCAAGTACTTTGGCGGTGGTAAAGCGGGAAACCAATTCTTGGAAATGGCCGGTAGGGCAATTGGTCTTTATGAGTGTTTTCGCTTATATCGTAGCCTTGATCGCCTATCAACTTCTAAAATAAACCGATGGAAACTATACAGCAGGTTTTAGTTTATCTTACCTTGGTCTTGGCCGTTGCCTATTTGGCCAAGAAATTCCTGCTTCCCAAGTCCCTTTTCAGTAAGAAAAAATCCAGTTCCAAAAGTTGTGGACAGGACGATTGTGGGTGTCATTGAACATAGGTACACTATACATAATGTTATACTATCTAGTTTGGACATGGTGTTGTATTCCAATGCCTGTCACACCATACGGCCTAGACGTATCATTAAAGACTTATATCCAGTGCTTTTTCATGAACGCGCTGTTTTTACAACCTAAGAAATAGGCAAAATGTTCCCTTCTAATTATAATTTATAGTTATTGTTACCGCGTCAATAATTTGCACTTGAGGCATCACTCGAAACAAAAACAGTCCGTACGGTAACATCTTCCGTTGGCATTCGTCTTCAACTTAAATACATTGCGTTTACGTTAAATAAAAAATAAATACTTCCCAAAGAAATCTAAAACCCCATGCTCGTTTGGCAGGCTATTTGTTAGTTTGAAACTTCTTAACAACCATCATTCCATGAACACAAGAGCAATCCAAATTGCATTCCTATTTTTTATTTTTTTCATTTCTACTGTACAATCTCAGGTGCTTAGCTCTAGAATATTGGACAGTGTTACCCAACAACCCATCCCTTACGTTACGGTGCAGCTCAATAATAAAGGGGTAATTACCAACGAAGAGGGGCAGTTTACCTTTCTTTTAGACGGTACCGTTAAAGCAACCGACTCCCTTTACCTCTCTTGTATAGGATACAAATCTCTTGGAAAACCCATACAAGAATTTAATGAACCTGTAATTTACCTAAGTCCAAAAGCTATTGAGCTCAGGGAGGTCATCGTGTCCAATAAGAACTATACGGCAGATGAAATTATAGAACTTGTAGAGGACAACCTAGAAAAAAATTATAATAGGGATATTACTAAACAAAGGGTCTTTCATAGGAGATCTAGTTTTGACAGGTGGATAAAAAGTGATTTTAAGGTTAAAAAATCCACCATTTCGATATTGAATCAGCGTTTGTTGGATAGTGTTATTGCTTCCATTCCTAAGTACAATCCCTATTACTCTGAAGTATTAGGGGATTTTTATGGTGGCGAGAACATTGAAACAAGTAAATTGGATCTACTTAGAGCCTCCAAGCTTTATGATAAAAATGCGGAATTGGATGAAGAAAAAATGGAAGAAAAGTTTAACGACATTCTTAGGAAAAACATTAAGGAAGGCTCGTATTTTAAAATAAAATCGGGACTTTTAAGCTTTAAGATAAATGCGGATGAGGTGAGCACCCTCTTTGAAGAAGAGATAGATTCCACAGATACCGTAGCCTTGAACAAAGAGATTGAACAACGCAAGAAAGACAAGGAGGAGGAGAAGAAAAACTACGTTAATTGGAAAAGAAACAACATAGAACGTATTATAAACGGCTTGCCAACAGCAGAGGATACTAATTTGGATTTTATATCCAAATCAAGAAAATACAGGTACCAGCTTAAAGAATTCACTTATTTGGGAGACGACGCTGTATATGTCCTCGATTTTGAATCCAAAGGTTCCGCGGACTACAAAGGCACTTTATTTGTCAATGCAGATGATTTTGCCGTACTACAAGTAAACTATGAAAATATAAAGTCGCTCAAAAAATTTAATTTGTTGGGGGTATCCGCAAATAACTATTTATCAAAAGGTAAAATCATCTATAATAAGGGAACCAACGGGTTTTATGGACTGCGTTACTTTGAATCTGAATCTGGAAGCAGGGTGGGTATTGACCGTTCTTTGAAGATCATTGAAAAAAATAAAATTGTAAAAGGGAAAAATAAACAGAACGAGCTTTCCGGGCAGATGGATTTTGGTTTTAACCATGTAGAAAAAAATGAATTGGTCGTCTTTGAGACGGAAATCATTTCGCCGGCATCCTTTGAATCTTTTGAGGAGAAAAGCGATATACTACCGACATACATGGCCAACTATGATCCTGAATTTTGGAAAGGGTATAGCATTTTAGAGCCCAACACGGTCATTAAACAATTTACATCTAATTCAATTTCCGGAGAGTAGGCGGGGTTTCGCTGCCTAAACTTAAGTAAGAGTCAAGATTAGTGAAGCAGGTCAGAGCTATCTGTTTTTCAAACCGATGTAGACTTACACCAGTTCTTTAATAAAGGAATAGAACAATAGGGCCCAGCCTGTTGTAAGAAGTAGGCCTCCAAGCGGTGTAATGGGCCCTAAAATCTTCCATGTACGCCCTTTTGCCGTACTGATAGTTAGCCCATAAATACTGAAAGAAAACAACACGGTGCCCAAAATAAAGCAGTAGACCATATACTTCTCCAAGGAGGTGTCCAAATTTAAGTTAAAACTGAGCATAATCAGTACCAAAGCGTGGTACATCTGATATTTTACACCGGTTTCAAAACTGGCCAGTTGCTCTTGGGTCATTATTTTTTTTAAGGCATGTGCACCAAAGGCACCAAAAATAATGGCCAAGGTTCCAAAGAGGGCTCCAACGAACTGCGCTATTAGTACCATGATATTTTTTATCAAATATACGACTTCGACTAACGAACTGTATGCAGAACTATTTATTTTCAGAAGGTGTGCAAAGGTAAAAAGAGGGTATACTTTTTAAAAGCGTTTATTGGAAAGGCAAGTAAAACTAGTTGTTCAAGCGGATGGTGAGCTCAGTGTCCTTTGCAACAGAAAAGGAACACTCCTCAAAACTAGGCGGGCCAAAGGTCTTCATTTTTGCCATGGAAAAGGCTACAGGTTCTTTGGGAATGCCAAGTATGTTGGTATCCAATTTTCCGTTACTGTTTTTATCGTGGAATACGGCTATAGCGTAATTTCCAGCAGGAATATCCTTAAAAACAAGCTTGGTCTCGCCTTTTTCCGCTTTTTCTGAGACCGCTTTAAACACCTTATCGAATTTAAGAAAAGACTTTTGGTCGGTATAAAGGGCGGCACTTATTTTTCCTTCATTAGACCCAACGCCTTTAACGTTTAATAGTATTGTGTGCTGGGCAAAACCTGCACCAAAAGATAGGGTAGCAATAATCATAAAGAAATATATTTTTTTCATGTTATTTTTGTGACAAGATAGGCCGTAATTTCTGGAACGTATGCTGTACAACGGTTTTTTAATAATCCAAAAACTAAAAATTAGTAGCGCGCAAAGCCAATGGTCAGTTGGGTGTACTTGGCCCAGCTTCCGATTTTGATTGCAGGCTATTGAAAAGGTTCAGCGTTTGCACGGAATCCTTAAGGTTTAGATATAATTTGGTAGAATCCTTGTACACCAACTTAATTTTTTGCTGGGAAATATTGTCCACAAGAACATATACTTCATTGTTGGTTAGGGAATCTTTGAATTCCCTAAAAATACCCTTTTCCTTGGCTAGGGCTGAAAATCCGTTCAGGCGTTGCATGGGTGGTATGCGCGGCACAAAAACAACACTATCTAGTTGGTTGAAATTTACCCTCACGCTATAAAATCCCGAGCGCACCTTAATATGGTCGGAGTTTACGCTAAGCCAGTTTTTGTAATGCATGGCCAAGACGAACGCACAAACGATTACCGTAAGCACTAAAAGTACGTTCCAAAACCAATGTCTTTTCTTTTCGTTCATACCCTACTTTTTTATCTAATTTCCGCTTGGGTTTATGACACCACAAATACGTATTTTTTTGAAATAGTCCTTTTACTCCCTTGTTCCTTATAACTTGATTCGCCTCAAAATAGTACGTTGTAGTAATTCATTTTTTCTAATCCTGCGAATCTTCCTTAAATCAATCTATCACATAAGGCACAAGAAACTAAACGTCTACTCTGCTTTAAGCTTTTCCCATAAAGTTGACCGTACTAGTCTTCATTTTCTGTAACCTCTAAAAACAGATTGGAGGCGATTTGATTTGATAGTTGCATTTCGGCACCCCCGATTTCTATTTTCACGGAACCATCAAACTCCTCCCGTTCCTTGACTAAAATGGTATCACCTAAGGCAATGTGTTTCTTCTCCAAAAACCGTAAAAATGCAACGGATGTGTCTTTTACCCCAACGCAAACACCTTTTGAACTTACTGGAAGTTCACTGACCAATTTCTTGCTCGTTTTCTTAAATTTCCCATCGGCATAAGGTATGGGCACCCCTTTTAAACCAACTCTGGGATTTCCTAAGTAGGCATCCAAGTTAGAGGTGAGTCGTTCACTGCTTATATGTTCCAACTGCTCTACCAAGTCCTGTATTTCTTCATGGGGAATATCCAGTTTCTCGGCAAGGAAAATTTCCCATAAACGTTGCCTTCGAATAACGGTCAACGCACTTAAAATACCTGTTTCGGTAAGCAAAACACCTTTATACTTTTTGTAGGCCACCAAATTCCTGTCGGCCAGTTTTTTGATCATATCGGTAACGGAGGAAGGCTTGGTATCCATTTCTGCCGCAATGGCATTTGTGGTAATGGCCGTGTGCCCATCTTTTCCTAAATTATAAATAGCCTTAATATAGTCTTCCTCGGCGGCTGTCATGGCTTTTGTAATTTGAGGCTAAAATACTAGCTTTTGAGGGAAGTTGCTCTGAAATAAAGAACAGAACACGAAAGTAGGAACTTATTATACCACAAACATACAATAGAATTTTTGTAGATTCATATATAATTTAAACGTTTTCCGTAGCAACAAACCTAAACAGTATACCCTATTCTGGTCAAAAAACTCCATCTATGAAAAAAACATTAGCGGCACTTTTTTTAATTAATCTTTTCCTAGTTTCCTGTTCCGGCCCATCCGATTCTACAATCTTATCATTATCGACTTCATCCTTAAAAATAGCACTAAACGCCAGAGGTGAATTCACTGAATTTACAGACGTCAAAAGGGCTAGAAATTACATTCTTAAAGATACCTTGGCTCCGCTACTATCCGTTAGGGTGAAGAATAAAATTATTGCTCCGCTGAGTGCCAAAGCCTTAGATAGCACTATAGTTTTAGATTTTGGGAATGACATTTCAGCTACCATTAAAATTGGCCAAAAAGAAACGCACTTCACCTTTGAACTCCAAGCGATAACCAACAATGAGGATGTTGAGCTCATTGTTTGGGGCCCTTACCCTACTTCAATACAAACGACGATCAGCGAGACCGTTGGTGTGGTTCGGAATCATGATTTTGCTGTTGGCATCCAATCCCTGAACATAAAAACCCTCGGAGGGTTTCCTTGGAACGAAAGCGATCGCATGCCTGCTTTTGATATTTTCAAAGAGGAAGCCCCCAATAATATGCATCCAAAATCTGACGGCAGTGTACTGTATAGGGTTGAGGCTGCCATGCCTATTAGGAACGGGAGTAGTTTACAGGCCTATACAAGAAATAGAAGCAAAGAAAGAGTTTATTCGGATGTAGGTCATGACAAGATTATAGCTCCCCCGTATGACGACGGTGGTGTTATTGGTTCTAAAATTGCTCTGTTTGGTTGCGATGAAGCGGCTACCTTAGAAACGATAGGTGCTATTGAATTAGCGGAAGGACTACCGCATCCTATGATAGATGGCGAATGGGTCAAAACCAACCGCAAAGCCGCAGCCGCATATCTGATAACCTCATTTACGGAAACTAACATTGATGAGGCACTTGCATTGACTAAAAAAGCGGGCTTGGAATACCTCTATCACTATGGAAAAACATTTGAGAGTTGGGGCCATTTTGAGTTATATCAGGGGGAGTTCCCAAACGGTATTGCCGGACTAAAAGCCTGTGTGGAAAAAGCAGCTGCAGAAGGTATTAAACTAGGCACCCATTGTCTATCTAATTTTATCAATACCAACGACCCCTATGTAACGCCAGTCCCGGACAAAAGGCTTGCCAAAGTGGGAAGTTCCGTTACGGTTGAAGATATTGATACAAAAGCGACAGAAATCGTAATTGCCTCGCCCGAGTATTTTAACCAAATGGAAAATAATAGTTTAAAAACGGTGATGTTAGGAGATGAACTCATACGTTACGGAAGTGTTTCCGAAGCAGCGCCTTGGCGGTTATTGGATTGCCAGCGTGGCGCATTTGATACTAATGTGATGAGCCACGAAGCTGGCAAACCCATTTCAAAGTTGTTAGACCATCCGTACAATGTATTCTTAACCGATGCCAACTTGACCAAAGAAATGTCAAAGACCTTGGCGGACCTATATAACCAAACCGGCCTTCGACAAATATCCTTCGATGGTTTAGAGGGAAATCGTTCTACTGGCCTTGGCACCTATGGAGAATCATTAATGCCGTACACGTGGTACAACAACCTAACTGAAGATTTAAAAAATCATCTCATCATAGATGCTAGCCGCACCACGCACTTCTTCTGGCATATCTATAGTCGTATGAATTGGGGAGAGCCTTGGTATGCCGGTTTTCGTGAAAGTCAAGTCGATTATCGCTTTAATAATCAGGCCTACTTTAAGCGAAATTTTATGCCTGGTATGTTGGGCTGGTTTAAAATGACCCCAGAAACCAGTATTGAAGACATGGAGTGGATGTTGGCCAGATCTGCTGGTTATGATGCAGGTTACGCCCTTGTGGCCGACCTAGAAATCGTAGCTGAAAACGCCAACTCGGATACAATATTTGAGCTTATCAGCGATTGGGAAAAATTACGAATTTCAGATTCCTTTACGGAAGCGCAGAAGGAAGTAATGCGAGATAATACAAAGGAATTTTCAATTCAAAAAGTAGGGGTCAACGAATGGAATTGGCAAGAACTAAAGTCAGAAATTTTTGAACACACAAAAAAAATAAGACAACCCGGAGAGCCGGTGTATTCCAAGTTCAAGTTCGATAATCTAGGAAAGGATCAGATTTTAACTTTTAGTCTAACAGCGAACAAATGCAAGGTTAGTGGTATTACCCTAGAATTAAATAACTATAAGAAAATTGAGATTCCAGTTGCATTAAAAGATGGGCAAACCCTTACCTGCAGAACCGGTAGTGAATTAATTTTATATAATACCAATTGGCAAATAGTAGATACGATTAAAGTGGATTTTTCTGATGTTATCCTAAAAAATGGAGAAAATATAATTTCCGTAGAGGGTGACTTTGACATGTCGGAAAAGGAAGCTAGCCTTAAAGTAGAAATAAGAGCAGATGTAAAAAACGAAAAAGTGGTTTTGAACGAATAGCGTCAGTTAATCGATGCTAGGAAAATTAAATATTCCAAATTTGTGGTTGTATTCTAATATAAAACTAAAGCCTCTTTAAAACAAGAACAGGAATAGGACACAAAGTTTACTTTTTACCTAGCTATACTACTAAGTTTTTCTATCCGATACGTACTAAATAACAGCAAAAGCAACTATTAATTCCTATTTTTGATAGATGGCCGTATTACACTACGATTATATTATTATTGGCGCCGGTGCGGCGGGTCTCATGCTGGCGGATGCCATGGCTAAGGACGATTTTTTCTCAGGAAAGTCTATTCTATTATTGGATAAGGATTTGAAACAGACCAACGATCGAACCTGGTGTTTTTGGGAAAAGGGCGAAGGACAATTTGACGACATCGTGCATAAAACATGGAACCATGTGTATTTTGGGGGCAAGAAGTTTTCCAAGCGGTTCAGTATTAATCCGTATACCTATAAAATGGTTCGGGGCATCGATTTTTATAATTGTATTTTAAAACGGCTTGAACAATACCAGAATATTACATTTGAAAAGGCATATGTAAGAGAAGTGGTAGACAACGGCGATGAGGTAACAGTGGAGACAGCAACGGAAAAATATGTCGGCCAAAAAAGTCTTTAACAGTATCTTTAGCTATGGCATGGCTACACATCAACATAAATATCCTGTCCTGCAACAGCATTTTATAGGTTGGTTTATTAAGACCAAGAAGCCAATTTTTGATAGTGACCAAGCTACCTATATGGACTTTTCTATTCCGCAAAATGGAAATACGCGCTTTATGTACGTTCTACCTACGTCAGTAAACGAAGCCCTTGTTGAATACACCTTGTTTTCCGAACATTTGTTACCCAAGACGGAATATGAAACCGCTATTAGAGATTATTTAGCCAAGGACTTAGGCTGTTCCGATTATGAAATTGTGGAGACGGAAATGGGCAGTATACCTATGACGGCGTATGATTTTAAGGAGCACCATACCAAAAATATACGCTTTATAGGGACTGCTGGCGGTTGGGCCAAACCCAGTACGGGCTACACTTTTAAAAGTACGGCCAAGAAAATACCCAAACTCGTGGCACACATAAAGACCGGAAAACCCTGAACAGCTTAAGCTATAAGACGAGATTCTGGTTTTATGACCTATTGTTCCTAGATGTACTTTATAAAGATAATGCCAATGGATATTTGGTGTTCGAGACCTTGTTCAAGAACAGAAAACCGCAGCAAGTATTCAAATTTTTGGACGAAGAAACCAATTTTGCCGAAGATGTAGGCAATATGATGGGAAGTCCTTTAAAAGCCTTCACAAAAGCCTTGCTTGGTAGGCTTTTCTAGCGTTCACCAGATATAAAAAAAGTTTTAAGCTAACTTCACGGAAAATAAATAGGGAGGTCTATGTCCGTTTGGTCCGAGTATCACTGCCCGTTGCAAATGCCAATGCCTCCAGGCAAATGAAAGCTAGAACCACCGTGAACGGTATAATCAAAATAGGCATTTCTTCCCTAGCCAAAAATTTGTCATTGGCACGTTTCCGCTACTTCTTATGAATTGGCAACTGTAAGGGTAAAAGAGCCATCGGTCGGAAAAAAGAGTGAGGCTTTCACGGTCTCCTTTATTTCCCTTGAACATTCCTTGGAACATAATCTGCAGGCCTTTTCAAGTAGTTCCAATTGTCATCCAAGTGTGCTCGTAAGCGCTGCAACCCTTCTCCTGGGTTAGTCGTAACCTATTATAAATAAGGTAATAAATACATTTATTGGAAATTGCTTTGTATGGTTTGCTATACGATGATAAAAAACTAAAAAGTTAGCGCGGAAACTAAACAAGAAACGGCGATAGTTAAAATTGGCCAACTTTTTTTCACACAATGTTTCATGCAAAGGGCCCATAGCCGAGAATTATACCTTCCTCCGCATCAAATTTTCCCCGAACAATTTTAACAAATCCTTTTTGTCTGCGGTAATCTTTAAATCTTCAAGTACTTTAAAGGCCTTTTTGGTGTAGGCTTCAATTTCCTTCTGTGTCAATACGGCCGAGCCCGTTTCCATAAAAATGGTTTTAATGGTGCGTATTTTATCCGAAGGGTCTTTAGGCTGAATGGAAAATAAATCGCGAAGTTCCTTTTGTTGCACCGGGGTCCCCAATTCTAAGGCTTTTAGGTACAAGAAGGTTTTTTTATTTTCAATAATATCGCCACCCACTTGCTTGCCAAAAGTTTTTGGGTCTCCAAAAGCGTCTAGATAGTCGTCCTGAAGTTGAAAGGCAATACCTAAATTACGGCCAAATTCGTAAATGCTATTCTGGTCTTCCACCGATGCATGGGCCACGATACCGCCCATTTTTAAAGCGGCAGCTACCAAAACGGCTGTTTTATACTCTATCATTTTTAGGTACTCTGCTTGGGTGACATCGTCCCGGGTTTCAAAATCAACATCATATTGCTGTCCCTCACAAACTTCTAGCGCCGTTTTACTGAATAATTTTGCGAGATTCCGAAAAGTATCGCCATCATAATTCTCGAATAATTGATATGCATTAATGAGCATTGCATCGCCAGAAAGAATTCCGGTATTAAGGTCCCATTTTTCATGTACGGTCGCACTTCCTCGGCGTAGGGGAGCTGCATCCATAATATCATCATGCACCAAAGAAAAATTGTGAAAAACTTCAATCGCCAAGGCAGCGTCCAAGGCTTTCCTATAATCTGTACCGAACACTTCGGTCGCCATCAAAACCAGTATAGGCCGCAACCGTTTGCCTCCCAAGCTTAGAATGTAGTTTATAGGCTCGTAAAGATTAACCGGTTCTTTAGAAATATTCTTAGACTCTAGATAGGAGATAAATGCATTACGATAATCTTCTATAGCACGCATAGTTTGTTTTTTTTTCAAAAATACGTCCATTGTAACAAATAGCTGGCATAAGCAGGACCCATAAGGCTAAAAATTGATGTAAATGACAATTATCATAGTTCAATTAAAATCTAATGCTGTGTTAAATAATTGTAAAACCACGGAAACTTTAAATGTATTTATAGTTTCCTTACTTATCTTTGTCGCCTATTATGAAAAAATCAATATTAGAAAAGGCAACGGATATGTTCTTGAACTACGGTTTCAAGAGCGTAACTATGGATGATATTGCCAACGAAATGGGGATTTCTAAAAAAACCATTTATTCCCATTTCAACAATAAGACACATTTGGTAGAAGAAAGTACCTCTAACCTATTTTGTACTATTTCTGGGGGAATCGAGCATATATGCTCCTTGGACAAAAACCCCATAGAGGAACTTTATGAAATTAAAAAGTTCGCCATGCTGCATTTAAAGGACGAAAAATCATCACCACAATACCAGCTGCAAAAATACTATCCCAAAATACACGAATCTATACGTTTTAGGCAGTACACGCTTATGCAGGATTGTGTGGTTTCTAACGTAAAAAAAGGAATTGCTTTGGGTATTTACAGGGAAAACCTAAATATAGATTTTGTGTCGCGTATTTATTTTACCGGAGTGGTAAGCATCAAGGACCACCAACTTTTCCCTATTGAAAAATTTCCAACGACCGAATTGATGGATA
The DNA here is from genome assembly GCA_963697395.1 of uncultured Flavobacteriaceae bacterium. Lineage (GTDB taxonomy): Bacteria > Bacteroidota > Bacteroidia > Flavobacteriales > Flavobacteriaceae > Maribacter. Next base: position 1,384,332 of record CAVONX010000018.1, on the reverse strand, counting down.
TGTACCTAGAGTACCATCTTAGAGGTATTGTAACCCCAAAGGGACGAACTATTTTAAACACGATCATCAACTCAAACCAAGAATAAATGCGATTACTTACATTACTAGTATCGGTACTTTTTATGGGTAGCCATTCCTATGGACAGGACCAAACGTACACTTTTACGCTACAGGAAGCGATAGCCTTTGCACTGGAAAACAATTATAGCGCCATTAACGCAGATCGGGATGTCTTGGACGCTCAGAAGCAAAAGTGGGAGACCATAGCAAGCGGTCTGCCTCAAATTACAGGTGCTATAGGATATCAAAATCAGTTGATACAACCCGTTTCGCAAATTCCTGCAGAATTTTTTGGCGGAGAGCCGGGTACCTTCCAAAACGTAATTTTCTCGCAACCACAAACCGCCGTTGCCACGGCTACGTTAAGGCAACAACTATTTGATGGATCCTATATTGTTGGGGTCCAAGCAACGAAAGCTTTTTTGAGCTATAGCGCGAACAATAAAGAAAAAACCCAGTTAGAAGTACGCAAAGCGGTTACCGAAGCCTATGGAAACGTGCTTCTGGCCACTGAAAGTGTGCTCATACTGGAAAAGAATATAGAAAATTTAGAGAAAAACCTTTTTGAAACCACTAAAATTTACGAAAACGGCCTTGGAGATGAAGAAAGTGTAGAGCAATTGCAGATTACGCTTTCCTCTGTACAAAACCAATTAAAAAATTCGCTTCGGTTAAAAGAAATCACCCTACAAATGCTCAATTTGGTCATGGGAATAGCCATAGACGCCCCTACGCAGCTTAGTGAAAATTTGGATGTCCTTACCCAAAAGCAAATAGATTTTAATTTATTGGAAAGCGATTTTGATCTGGAAAATAACGTAGATTTTAAATTGGCGTTAAACATAAACGAACAACGCTATTTTGAATGGAAATTAGCTAAGAGTAGAGCATTGCCTACCTTAAACGCTTTTGTAAACTACGGTGCCAATTCGTTTTCACAGGAGTTTAATTTCTTAAATAGGGGTCAAGCATGGTTTGAACAATCTATAGTGGGCGTAGACCTGAGTATTCCTATTTTTAGTTCAGGACAAAGAAGTGCAGGCACGGCCAGGGCCAAAATAGCATTGGAAAAAGCAAAGACCCAACTTACGGAGGCAGAGGAACAGATACGATTACAGCTAGAAAGTTCCAAGAGCAATTATATACTGTCTATAGCCGAATATGAGACCGCAAAGGAAAACCTTAACCTAGCAGAGCGCATACAAAATAAAAATGAAATCAAGTACACCGAAGGCCTGGCAAGTAGTTTTGAACTAAGACAGGCGCAGACCCAACTCTACGATGCCCAGCAAAATTACCTACAGAGCATGGTGGAGGTCATTAACAAAAAGACAGCATTACAAACCATATTAAACAACGAATTATAACATGATAACCTTAAAACTATTTACATTGAAAAACGCAAGCACTCTATTAATTCTTGTGCTATTGCTTGTCTCCTGTGGCGATAAAAAGGCCATGTCCGTAGGGGATTTGATAGCTTCCGGAGATCTTGAAACCTTAATGGCAAGGAAAAAGGAGCTGACGGAAAAACAACGGCAGTCCGAACAGGATATTAAACTGTTAGATTCCGTTATCGCTACAAAATCCGGAGAAGAACGACTGCCTTTGGTTACTACCATCACCGTAGAAGCCAAAACATTCCAGCACTTTTTGGACCTGCAGGGAGACGTAAAAACAAAACAAAACGTGCTTATCTACCCGGAAATGGCGGGAACCTTGCAAAAGGTATATGTTAAAGAAGGACAGCAGGTTAGTAAAGGACAACTTTTGGCGACTATCGATGATGGCGGTATGAGTAGCCAAGTGTCCCAGTTAAGAACACAGGCAGAGCTTGCCAAGACCACCTATGAGCGCCAACGCCGACTCTGGGAGCAAAACATTGGTTCGGAAATTCAGTTCCTGCAAGCCAAATCTAACTTTGAGGCTACCGAAAATAGCGTTAAGCAAGCGGAGAGCCAATTAGGGAAATCTTCTATAAGGGCTCCTTTTTCAGGAATTATAGATGATGTGATCAAAGAGCAAGGAACCGTAGTTTCTCCAGGTCCAGGGGCAGAGGTTTTCCGTATCGTTAACCTCTCGGATATGTATATAGAGGTAGATGTGCCAGAAAGTTATTTGGACGGCATTACCAAAGGAAAAATGGCAATGGTCTTTTTCCCGGTACTTGGGGACACCTTGGTTTCCGAAATACGGCAAACAGGTAATTTTATCAATCCGAGCAACAGGGCTTTTTCTGTAGAGATATCGGTTCCCAATAAAAATGGTGCTATCAAACCTAACCTTACGGCAAAAGTAAGTCTCAACGATTACACGAGCGAAAATGCCATCACTATTCCCCAGAGCATTATTTCGGAAAATGCGGAGGGTGAACAATACGTGTATGTTGCCGAAAAAGAAAATGCTGGCGATAAGGCTACCGTAAAACGAATGATCATTGTTACTGGAAAAACCCAGGGAAGTATGGTGGAGGTGCTATCCGGTATATCTGACGGGCAACATCTTGTAAAGGAAGGAGCTAGAAGTGTAAAGGATGGGCAGAGTGTGCAGATTTTGGATTTTAATGCAACAGCGGGCAAAAATTAGAAGAGCTTAATTACGACATACTGCTTTTCCTTAGCATTAATTTTAAGGGTAATCAACCTATAAGCTGATTCACAAAAGTATACAGATAGCTGCTTACCGCTTATATTAAAGCCATAATTTAGAAATACATTGCGTTTCAGCACAATGTCATTATTGAAACTTTGTTAAAATATAATGGGACAGAAGTGCAAGGAAAAGAGAGTAGAGTTAAAGAACCATCAACTACAAATTAATTAGGACAAACTAAAAATGAGCAAACAAAAGAAAAACGCAGATAAGGAATTTGGATTATCGTCTTGGGCCATAGACAACCCGTCTGTGGTGTACGTAATGATCGCCATTTTTCTTTGGATAGGCTACCTAGGGTACCAAGCCATGCCCCGAGAGGATTTTCCGGAAATTGTAGAGACCAAAGTGTACATTAGCACCCCTTATCCAGGAAATACAGCAGAGGACGTAGAGCGATTGATTACAGATCCTCTTGAAGAACGTTTAAAAAACGTAAGCAACGTGGTGGAGATTACCTCTACTTCGCAAGAGGACTATTCTATCATTACTGTTGAGTTTGATGAGGAAATATCGGTAGAATCTGCAAAACTTAAAGTGAAGGACGAAGTGGATGGTGAAAAGGCCAGCGAAGATTGGCCCACCTTTAACAATGCCAAGGTAGAACCCAATATTTTTGACCTTAACCTCTCCGAATCGTTCCCTATTATGAACGTTAATTTCACGGGAGATTATCCTGTGGAAAAACTTAAGGAATTTGCGGAATACATGCAGGATGAAGTGGAAGACCTCCCACAAATAAAGGAAGTAAGCATCCGTGGCGCCCAAGAAAAAGAAGTAGAAATTGCCGTTGATATTTATAAAATGATGGCTGCCAAAGTAAGTTTTCAAGATGTTCTTGGCGCCATTGGTAACGGAAACATGACCATGTCCGCCGGCAATATAGAAACCGGTGGCCAACGCCGTACCATCCGTGTACTTGGAGAGATAGAAGATCCCGAGGAGCTAAACCATTTTGTGGTAAAGTCAGAGGACGGTGCCGTATATCTAAAGGATATTGCCAATGTAACCTTTAGCGAAGAGGAAAAAACAACCTATGCGCGGGAATTTGGAGAAAGTGTGGTAATGCTCGATATCAAAAAAAGATCGGGTAAAAATATGATCGAAGCTACCACAAAGGTAAGGGAGCTGGTAGCCGAGGCACAGAAAAACTATTATCCGGCAGATTTGAATATAACAATTGCCAACGATTCCTCTGGCCGTACGTTGAACCAGGTAGATGATCTTGTAAACAATATTATTTTCGGTATCCTGCTAGTGGTAACGGTATTAATGTTCTTTTTGGGCTTTAGAAATGCTCTTTTTGTTGGGTTTGCCATACCTATGTCCATGTTCATGTCCTTTATGATATTGAACCTTTTAGGATATACGCTTAACACCATGATCCTTTTTGGGATGATTATGGGACTGGGAATGTTGGTAGATAATGGTATCGTGGTGGTAGAAAACGTGTACCGCTTAATGAGCGAGGGCATGTCTCGTACTGAAGCCGCCAAAAAAGGAATCGGGGAAATTGCCTATCCCATTATAATTTCTACCATAACCACCGTGGCTGCATTCGTTCCGTTAGGGCTTTGGCCTGGGATTTTTGGGCAGTTTATGAAATACTTTCCCATCACGTTATCGGTGGTGTTGGGTTCATCGCTCTTTGTGGCCATATTCATGAACTCCATGTTGGTTTCCCAATTCATGGAAATTGGAGAAAAGGAACTCACCAAAAAACAGCTGATACGTTTAAGTATTATTCTAGGTGGTTTTGGTACGGTAATCTTGTTGTTCGGTGGAGCCATACGTGGCTTGGGAACGGTTATGATTTTTACGGCTATTCTTTTCTGGATTTACAAATACGCCCTTAAAAAGTGGGCTATAAGCTTTCAGAACAAGGCCATGGTTCGTTTTGAGGACTGGTATGAAAGACGCTTGAAACATGCACTTCGTGGAGGCAATGTGTATTGGTATTTTGGTATTACTTTTTCTCTGTTGATAGCCGTGTTTATGTTATTTGGCATGTCCGTTGGTAGTGGCCGTACCAAAATTGAGTTCTTTCCAGACAACAAGCCCAATGAGATTTATGCGTATATAGAATATCCGCAGGGAACATCGATTCAAAAAACGAACGAGCTTACAAAAGCGATTGAAAAAAGGGTGTATGAAATTGCAAACCAAGAGAAATATACCCAAGGATCATATAATTATTTGGTAGAGTCTGCTGTTTCCCAAGTGGGCGAAGGTGCCGGAAATCCTATGACAGATGGCGGTTCCTCGGCAGAAATGCCGCACCGTGGCAAAGTAACCTTGTCTATGCGGGAATATAAGTATAGGAACGGACTGGATACTGAAAATCTTAGGGGCGAAATACAGGAAGCCCTGACCGGAATTTTCCCGGGAGTGGCCATTTCCGTTGAAAAGGAAGCGGCCGGCCCTCCTGCCGGTTATCCTATAAACATTGAGTTGGAAGGGAAGGATTATTCCGAGTTGATCAATACTGCAGAGGACATTAGAAACTTTATCAACACAAAAAATATTGCCGGTATAGAAGAGTTGAAGATTGATGTAAATAAAGGCAAACCCTCCATGCAGGTTGTGGTAGATAGAGAAAAGGCCGGTGAACTTGGCGTATCCGTGGGGCAAGTGGGTCAACAATTACGACGCTCTGTTTTTGGAGAAAAGGCTGGTGTATATAAAGTAGATGGGGAGGATTACGACATCAATATACGTTTTAACGAAGATATTCGGTATGACAAAAGCGCTCTGTTCAACCAAAATATTATTTTCAGGGACGCGGCTACGGGAAAAATAAAGGAGATTCCTATTTCTGCCGTGGCATCTCAAAAAAATTCATCAGGGTTTAGTGCCATCAAGCACAAGGATGCCAAAAGGGTGGTTACGGTGTATTCGCAGTTAAAACCTGGATTTAGTGATGCAGGGGCCATTGTTGCGGAAATTCAAAAGGAGATGGAAAATTTTAAAGAGCTGCCAAGCGATGTAAAATTAGATTTTACGGGACAGATAGAGGAGCAGAATACCCAGATGCAATTCTTGGTAGGTGCTTTTTTCTCTGGATTAGGGTTGATTTTCTTGATATTGATTTTTCAATTTGGAGGAATTTCTAAACCATTTATTATTATGATCGCTATTTTCCTAAGTTTTATAGGGGTTTTCGGCGGATTGATGCTCACAGGATGGTCCTTTGTTATCATGATGACCATGATGGGTATTATTTCTTTGGCAGGAATCGTGGTAAACAATGGCGTGGTACTGCTGGATTATACCCAAATCTTGATCGATCGTAAAAAGGTTGAACTGGATATGGATGACAAGGAATTGGTATCTATGGATGAAGTAACCGAAATTATTACCAGGGGAGGAAAGGCACGCTTGCGTCCTGTTATTCTTACTGCAGTAACTACGGTCTTAGGGTTGATACCTTTGGCGATCGGACTCAACATAGATTTCTTCTCCCTGTTTTCCGAGTTTGATGCAAAAATCTATATTGGTGGGGATAACGTTATCTTTTGGGGTCCTTTGGCCTGGACGGTTATTTTCGGATTGCTCGTTGCCACCTTCCTTACCTTGATCATTGTGCCAGTTTTGTTCAACATAAGTTACCGAATGAAAACCGCGATCAAAAGAAGGGGAACGAAAACTGAAACAGTAGCGGAAACCATGGAATCAGCGGCCTAGTCAGTATAGAAATAAAAAGTGATGTAAAAAGCCTTTCCAGCTGGGGAATTAGTATCTCCCTGTTGGAAAGGCTTTTTTGTAATATAAAGTCTACTAAAGCATAGGTTCATAATAAGCATGGATAGGGGTCGCCAAAAATTAAGAACCGGCATAAAGAAAAACGGAGTCGAGAACCACGAACATGTATAGTTCAAGGTATCTCCACTCCGTTAGTTTTGTTGCCCGTTATCATTTATGGGCAACTTATGGTATTTAACAACCTATTCGTTTTCCGATAATGGAATAGGAAGTTGGTTAAAAACTTGATCACCAGCCCTGTCTATTGGTAAGGTGTTGGACAAGCCGTAACGTCTTAGGTCAAAGAAACGATGATTTTCAGCCCAAAGCGAATACCTACGCTGATTGAGCAGTTCTGTTGTCAATGCATCTGCCGTAACCGGACCGCTGTAAACAGGTAGCGTAGCAGAAGACCGTATGACGTTCAATGCTGTTTCCGCTTCTGGCAAGTCGCTTGCTAATATGTTCGCTTCTGCATACACCAAAATCAATTCTTCGTTTCTTATGATATCTATGGTCGAAACATTCGTAGCGTAAAGTGTTGTTTCATGCGTACCGTTTAGATCGTCTTGGCTACTTGGATCGGGCCTTAGGGCTGATTTTGCGATTACCCTAGCATCGCCGGCTTCTGCTTCCGTAATCCAACTGTTATGCACTATGAGCTGATCCCCATTATTAGGTAACTCTGGCGTGGAGGCTACTTTGAACATGGGGTTAGCTTGATCCCCTGCTCCTAGGCCATAAATATGTTTAGGCCCTATGGTCAAGTCTCCGTTAAGATCAAAATACGAAGCGTTTAATGCAGCTATTGCCCCTGCACCGTCCCCGTCATATACGGCGGCAACTGCTGCTATAGCTCTGTTGAACTGTGCAAAAGTGCTTGGGGTGTCAAATCCTGCAAAACCATCACTAAGTGAGAAAGCAAAACTGGCACCCGCATTGCCAAGATCGGTATTGGCTTCGTTCAATAATGCCCTTACAAAATCCATGGCCGGATCAAACTCGATAATCGGTCCTAAATTATCTGGATCCACAACATCTAGCCTTGCTCTTCCATGTGCTTTTAGTAATTGGATAAGGCGATATGCCTTTACGGTCTTCGCAAAACCTTGGTAGCCGCTTCTTTCGGCATCGTTAACCAACTCGGTATTCGCTGCCCCGTCCAGTAATAGGTTGACATTCTTGATATTACGGTAGGCACTGTTCCAAAGTCCGGTCACATAAAAACCGTTGGGGTCCAATGGTATTCCGTTTTTTCCCAGAACATCCCCCGTGTTTCTTGGGTCTGCGTTAAAGACATACATTTCACGTGCCATAGAGCCCATTTGTTGCGTTGCACCTCCCAAACCGTTTCTTAGGGTAGATTCGATGGCCGTAACCAATTCATTTAACTGCCCTTTTGATGCATTCTCGCCTACGCCATCCAAACTAGGACCATTGGGGTCTACCACCGGATCAATGGTACAAGAGACCGCTAGCATTGCACATAGCAATGAAAATGCCGATCGGGTTATAATTTTTAGACTATTTCTCATCATTAATTTTTTAAAAGTTAACATTTAAGTGAAAGTACACTTGGCGCGAACTCGGAAAAGGAGTTACCTCTATACCAGTTGATAATCCAGCACTGCCGTTTACTGAAACTTCAGGGTCATAGCTAGTATAATCCGTAACCAAAATTAGGTTTCTTCCAGAAAGACCAAATTTAACAGCTTCTACGGTATCGCCAAAAACATTGGACACTACATTGGCCGGTAGCCTATAGTATACTGCTGCTTCCCGTAATCTTAAAAAACCGGCCGGTTCCAGAAAGCGTTGTCCGTTTGCGGGTATCGCCAATCTAGCTTGTCCATCCGGGGTTTCCAAATCCGGTGTTACTCCACCTAAATCGGTCAGGAATTTAGAAAGGTTTAGGTTATCTCCACCAACCTTCAATTGAAAGAGGAAAGAAACGTCAAACTGCTTGAATAATGTCAAATTGTTGCTCCAGCCCATTTGATAGTCAGGCTCTGCTACACCTATTTGTGTAGGCTCCGTTACGCCATTGCCATCTAAATCTAGGTTGGTAGCAAACTGGTTCACTGGTTTGCCTTCTTGGATAAAGATGGTACCCAGACCCAGTCCAAACCCAGCGCCAGGCTGCGGAAAGGCTGGAACTTCCAATCGTGTAATTTCTGATCGGTTTCTAAACCAGTTCAATCCTGTATTCCATCTAAAGTTCTCATTTTCGACCACATCTGCACGTAGGGCCAATTCTATACCTCTATTCACCAAATCGCCAAGGTTCGTTGTTTCTTGTGTGAATCCTGAAGAGGAGGGTAAGGCTCTGGTAAGAATAAGATCATTCACGGCCTTGTTATAATAGGTAGCTTCGAAGGCCACTTTATTGTTGAATAGTCCCAAATCAAAACCTACCTCAAATTCTGCGGAAGTTTCCGGTTCAACGCCGGCATCTCCCTTAGAGCCTAATACGGTTTGGCCAACGGCCCCTCCAATATTACTTGCGCCTAGACTGGTAAATGTAGCTCCAAAATTGGCCGGACTACCGGTTTCCCCATAGGCCGCCCTAAATTTAAGTTGGTTAATTGCCTCAACGGTCCAAAAATCCAAGTTTGCAATATTTACCGCTAGCGATGCTTTTGGGAACCCGTAAAATTTGTTGGGATCACCGTTTCTGCTGGATTTATCCAAACGATAACCTACCGTTGCGATAAACTGATCCTTATAGTTGGCTTCTACTTGGCCGAAATATCCAAAATCTTCCTCCGTACTCAAAAATTGGTCGATTGCTTGATTTACGGAATTTCCTACATTCGTTTGTCCGGCAGCTAATAAGGCACCTCGGCTATTTACTAAATTGGACTCTTGAGATAGGTAGGTAAGACCTGCTTGGGTGGTAAGGCCCAAGTCTCCCTCCATCGCGTCGTGGTTCCAAAGCATAATTGCCTGCCCGTTGAATTGCGTAAAATTATTCTTGCCCTGAGCAATAAAGCCGCCTTGGTTTCCAATCTGCGCCTGATGTGTTTCTGGAACATAGACATAGGTTTCATTGGCCAAATAATCCAAGCCACCGCTTAAAACAAATTTTAAACGGTTCCTTTCCGTGGTCAATAATTTGGTGTTCAAGGTTAAGCCCTGCACAACACGGTTATTACTGTCCTCGTTTTTAGCGTTATCACGAACAAATATTGGATTACCGGAATAGTTGGGATTATTGGGGTAGTTACCATTGGCATCCGGGAACTGATTGTTCCATGGTCTGGTAAATGCCAAAGTATAGCCATAACTAAGTCCGCCCTCATTTTCATTACCCGTAAAACTTCGGCTAGAGTTACTTCTTGTGAAATTGGTGCTGGACGTAAAATCGAATACGTTAGAGATTTTATGTTCAATGTTAGCCCGTAAAGTCAATCTATCAAATCCAGTATTTTTTATAATCCCTTCTTCATCCCTAAAACCACCACCAACGTAAAACTTGGTTTTTTCGTCACCTCCAGTAGCGTTCAATCGGGTATCGGTAATCAAACCCGTTTCCCCGTAGATGATATCCTCGAAATCATATAAGACTTCCATTTGCAGCTATGGTTGCTTCATACTTTGCTCGTTCAGTGGCATTAAAAGTACTTTCTACAGAATCGGCCGTCCAAGGACGCATTCCCAAAGGATTTGCAATGGTATTGGTACCCACATCTTGGCTAAAGCTAATTTTGGTCTTACCCGCCTGACCGCGCTTGGTGGTAATTAGGATAACCCCCGCACCACCACGCTGACCGTAAATGGCTGCGGCGGAAGAACCTTTTAATATTTCTATATTCTGGATATCGTTAGGGTCTAGATCCGCTAATCTATTACCGGAATTTTCTTCGTTCCCACGGTTTGCTCCTGAAGCAAAACGAAGTCCCGAAGGGATTTCCACGTTATTATAGTACACCCCATCCACAATGATCAAGGGCTGGTTGTTGCCGTTAATAGAAGAGATACCCCTAAGCCTTAAGGCGAACCCTCCACCTGGCGCACCGGAAGAAGAAGTAATATTAAGTCCAGGTACTTTGCCGTAAAGGGCACCGTCTACAGTTGTTTGGCCTGTAGTACCCACCAATTCCTCGGCGGATACTGTTGCCACCGCATTGGCCAAGTTTTCCCTTTTAACCGAGGATGCCAATCCTGTAACAACTACCTCGTCCAATCCCGTAACGGATTCGGCCAATACCATATTTAAAGTAGCCGCTCCGGTTACCCGCATTTCTTTGGTGGCATATCCTAGAGAGGAGAATACCAAGGTAGCCGGATAGCTATCTACTGTTATGGCGTAATTGCCATCAAAATCGGAAGTAGTTCCGTTAGTGGTTCCCTTAACCACTATACTCACCCCTGGAACGGGCAATCCCGTTTCATCGGAGATTACGCCTTGTATTGTTCCTTGTGCCAATAGGGTTAACGGCAACAAAAACAACACAAGGGCCATCGCATTTTTGCATAAAGCTTTTTTCATGTTCATATAGATTTGAATTAGTCAATAAAAAACCAAGGTAAAGAAAGTATTAAGATATCCTTAAGACTTTTAAAATTTTTTTAAACAAAACCGGAGAGTAATATGAAAGGAGACATGTAATAAAAAGTGAATAATCTTAGAATACCAAAGAGTCAGTAATATCCCTTTTCGGCCTCAAATCCCTCACAGGAATCTAAAAAAACCTTTTGCTTTTTAAGCACGTTCTATGTGTCTTGGGGTTACTTTTATTTACGAGTACTACTTGAGAAATAATTCCTTTAATCATGAGATATGAAAAGTTTCGAAAAGATAATTTGATATTGGAGCTTATAACGCAAAATAGATTCTTAAGTGGTATAGGCAAGTAAGAGCAATAAAAAAAGCCCGTCCTAAGGGGAACGGGCTCAACTTTAATCTTGTAAAAATCTTATTTATTTTTTACTAACGAGCTCTTAGATTCCGTAACGGCGGCAATTCTATTGTCGTTGAAGTCCACTTCCTTGATTACATCACCTTCCCAAAACGTCCAGGTTCCTGTCTTAGCACCCTTGACATAATTGCCCATGGCTATCTTTTCTCCGTTCTCGTTGAACATTTTCCATTCTCCATGCAATTTTTCATTTAAAAAATAACCTTCTTGGGAAACTTCTCCGTTGGCATGAAAATAGGTAGCCTTAACTTTCTCGCCTTCTTTTTCAAATTTGGGCTCCATGTTTTGTGCACTAGCACCAAAACAAAAAGCAAAAACAACTAGGTAAAGTAATTTTTTCATAACGAAGTTTTTAATGGTATTCTAAATTAACGATATAAAGATAGGATTATTTCACTATAAATCAACATTTAACTAACTTTTTATTTACAATAACTTTACATTGAAAATGTAATTAATTGATTTTAAAATAATTGAGACGTATTTTGCTAACCCTTTTAGACCAGACAGGAGACATAGACCCGGATTTATCCAATGCTCAGGATTTTTGGTTTTGCTTCTAGCTATTGGAAGCACAGCGGCTTTGTTGCGATAGCAATTACACCATATTGGGATAAAGTTTAATTGTGTGCTGAAATTTTAATTTCGTTCTAGAAAAAAGGGTATAAGGAATTTATTGGGCCCTATGGGACAAGACCACGCGCTTCCTGCCGTTGTGAAACAGCTTTCTAACGCCGCTCCTATGAGGCTTTATGATTCTTACCGGTCATATGTTTACAAAGGTTTTGCTACAATGGGGCTTGTTTACCCTTTGTTGGGATAGAAGCCGGGAACGTCAATTTGTTATACTACCTAGGTAACCTAGAGATATGTGACGTTATATAAAATCGAGAATCAATATAATAACATAAATTCAATTGTAAAACATAAGCAAGAGCGATTCTAGATACCACATTGGATTTTCAATATTAAATTACACTTGTCTGCCGGCTGGCAAATTGGTCTGACCTTAAAAAGGATAAAATTTGGACAGATGAAATAAAACCATTGTTTTATATACATCTTTAATGGACGAGACTTCTTAAATTTGCCCCTTATTTAAACCAAGCATTATGTACAGAAGTCATTCCTGTGGAGAGTTAAGAGAACTACATATCAACCAATTGGTTACCCTATCCGGTTGGGTGTCCAAAACAAGGGACAAAGGTTTTGTCGTTTGGGTAGATCTTCGCGACCGCTATGGGATTACACAATTGGTTTTTGATGCCGACAGGAGCTCGCCGGAATTGTTGGAACAGGCCCGCAGCCTTGGGCGTGAATTTGTAATACAGGTAAAAGGTCAGGTCATAGAGCGTGCCTCCAAAAACGACTCTATCCCTACAGGCCAAATCGAAGTTTTGGTCGAGGAACTTCTCATACTCAACGCATCCAAAACCCCACCGTTTACCATAGAAAACGATACCGATGGTGGGGAAGACCTACGCATGAAATACCGTTATCTGGACATCCGTAGAAATCCTATAAAGAACAACCTCATTTTTAGGAGCAAAGTGGCCATGGAGGTACGCCAATACCTTTCTGGGGAAGGGTTTATTGAGGTGGAAACGCCTTACTTGATTAAATCCACACCAGAAGGTGCACGAGATTTTGTAGTTCCGAGCCGCATGAACGAAGGTCAGTTTTACGCCCTCCCACAATCGCCACAGACCTTTAAACAATTACTCATGGTTGGCGGTTTGGACAAATACTTCCAAATCGTGAAATGTTTTAGGGATGAAGATTTGCGTGCGGACAGGCAACCAGAGTTTACCCAAATCGATTGTGAAATGGCCTTTGTGGAACAAGAGGACATCCTAAATGCATTTGAAGGACTCACCAAGCATTTATTGAAAGAGATAAAAGGGGTCGAAGTGGAATCTTTCCCTAGAATGACCTACGATGACGCCATGGCAAAATATGGTAACGATAAGCCCGATATACGTTTTGGGATGGAATTCGGGGAGTTGAACCAGGTGGCACAGCATAAAGATTTTAAAGTTTTCAATGATGCCGAATTAGTTGTGGGAATAGCTGTTCCTGGCGCAAATTCTTACACTAGAAAAGAAATAGATGGCCTCATAGATTGGGTAAAGCGACCACAAATCGGTGCTTTGGGAATGATCTACTGCAGATATAATGACGACGGAAGTCTTAAATCATCTGTAGATAAATTCTATGACCAAGAGGATTTGGCAAAATGGGCGGAAATTACAGGTGCCAAACCAGGGGATTTAATCTGTGTGCTGTCTGGCAATACCAATAAAGTAAGAACGCAATTAAGCGCGCTAAGAATGGAATTGGCAACCCGCTTAGGATTGCGAAAAAACACGGAATTTGCACCATTATGGGTCATAGATTTCCCTTTACTGGAACTGGATGAGGAAACGGGGCATTACCACGCCATGCACCACCCTTTCACATCGCCAAAACCAGGACAGTTGGACTTATTGGATACAGATCCGGCAGCGGTACGTGCCAATGCCTATGATTTGGTATTGAACGGAAATGAAATAGGCGGAGGTTCTATACGTATCCATGATAAAGAAATACAGTCCACAATGTTCAAACATTTAGGCTTTACACCGGAACAAGCCAAGGCACAGTTTGGTTTTCTTATGGACGCCTTCGAGTATGGTGCCCCTCCACATGGTGGTATCGCTTTTGGTTTGGATAGATTGGTGGCTATTTTAGGCGGACAGGAAACCATACGAGACTTTATTGCTTTCCCTAAGAACAACAGCGGCCGTGATGTTATGATAGATGCGCCAGCACCTATTGATGCTGCACAATTGAAGGAATTGCATTTGAAGATGGATAAATAGGAGCATCAAAAGGTTCAATGTTTCATGTGTATCCCTTAACTCGATAAGTATTAAAATAGACAATTAACCTGTTGTGCATTTTGAATATGTCTGTACTGTTTCAAGTGTCAGTAGGAGTGTTTTTATTCCTTTTTCGGAAGAAAAATGTTTTATCCTAAAAGGTTCTCGATATACTTGATTTTCTGATAAAAAATCGAAAATCAAGCACTCGAACTGATGTTTTTTGACAAATCAATCATAATGCACAACGGGTACAATTATTTATCTCTGGATTGAATTTGCTAGGTTGTTGCACTGAAGTTCTTTCAGTATTCATCAGTTCCGGGTAATCCTAGAATCCTTTCTGTTTCCTGGTATCGATTAATAAGAAGTGGGCAACCATGAAAAGGTGTTAGCCCGTTTTCACAAGGCCATTCATTATTTTAAAGATACGGTAGATAGCAAATAATACAAGGTCTTGATTTTAAAATTACCAAGGGAAAAATGAAGCCTCTTTAGCTTAGACGAAAGAGACTATTCTACATTTTAATCTTGGATTTTAAATTAATCGTGCAGAAATAGAAACCTGGCGACAGTTTTATTTGGAAGATTTATATGGGCTTTAAAGATTCTTTGACGAAACAGTGAGGGAAACAGAGCATTGACTCCTAATTTTTATACTTTTAATGACGTAAAAACGGTTCATGCCCACCCGACAACAAAAATTATTTACCAAGTTCATAAAATGGCGGTATAAAAATATCTCCAACAAGACCTTTACGCATATTATGGCGGTAGTGGTGGGTCTGCTTGCGGGTTTGGCCGCCGTAACCTTAAAAAACCTTACCTACTTTATAGAATATGCCTTAGAAGACGGTATCATCATTTCCAGCAACCAGCTTTATTTCATACTTCCCATTATTGGATTGACACTCGTGTTTATCTATGTGAAATTCGTTCATAAAGAGCGATTGGAGCATGCTATTTCGTCTATTTTATTCGCGCTCTCAAAGAAAAAGGGGGTTATAGAAATGAAAAAAATATACACACCGCTTATTACGGCACCGTTAACCGTGGGTTTTGGTGGTTCAGTAGGACTTTTAGGGCCTGCCGTAGCTTCAGGAGCTGCTATTAGCTCTAACCTGGGGCGACTGTTACACATCAATGCCAAGACGCGCAATTTATTGATTGCCTGTGCTTCTGCCGGTGCCATATCCTCTATATTTCAAGCTCCCATTGCAGCCATTATTTTTGCGGTGGAAGTATTCAGTATGGATTTTACTATGATCTCTATGCTACCCTTGCTTCTGGCATCGATTTCGGGTGTGCTTACATCCTATTTCTTTTTAGGGAACGAGGTGCTTTTTAACTTCCTGTTGACCGATAATTTTGAGATAAACGATACACTTTTCTACGTTATTTTAGGTATTGGAACAGCAATAGCATCGGTTTATTTTACCAAAATGTACTTTGGTATCCTAAAATTATTCGAGCCTTTGAAAAGTCCGAAATACCGACTCTTGGTAGGCGGACTCGCCATTGGCATCATGCTCTACTTTATTCCTCCGCTCTACGGGGAAGGTTTCGGGTTCATAAACAATCTCCTAAAAGGAGACCATAGCACAGCTTTGGGAAACACTCCTTTTGATGCTTATATGGGTAATATCTGGGTGGTCATTGCCCTGCTTTTTGGATTGACCATATTCAAGGCAGTCGCAATGACCACAACTTTTGCGGCTGGTGGTGCTGGAGGGATTTTTATCCCTACTATGGTGATGGGAAGTGCCTTAGGGAACGTGGTGGCCAAAGTAATTAACAATCTGGGCTTCGGGTTTGAAGTATCTGAAAGTAATTTTACGCTCATTGGTATGGCAGGTCTCATTGCTGGGGTGCTTCACGCACCGTTGACGGCAATCTTTCTTATAGCGGAAATTACAGGTGGGTATGAACTCTTTGTGCCATTGATGATTACAGCGGCCATTTCTTACCTTATTACAAAAAATATATTGGACCATACCATTTACACGCGCGAACTAGCAGAGCAAGGGGCGTTGTTGACCCACGATAAGGATAAGAACGTACTTACCGTTATGCAGCTGGACGATGTTATTGAGCAAGATTTCAAGACTATAAGTCCAAACATGACCCTTGGAGAAATGTTGCACCAGTCGGTCTCCAAATCTACCCGAAACCTTTATCCTGTTGT
Source organism: uncultured Flavobacteriaceae bacterium (assembly GCA_963697395.1). Classification (GTDB taxonomy): domain Bacteria; phylum Bacteroidota; class Bacteroidia; order Flavobacteriales; family Flavobacteriaceae; genus Maribacter. The sequence goes on along the minus strand of CAVONX010000018.1, from coordinate 1,367,911 downwards.
AAGCGAACAGGTTTTGGTAGGCATTGTACTTTTGGACGATATTAGAGAGTTTATGTTCGATACCTCCTTATACGACTCTACTATAGTGGCCACCTTTATGCATCAACCCCCAGATGTTATTTTTTATGGAAAGGACAGTATGGAGCAAGTAATGGCAAAATTTCAAAAAAGTGGTGCTTGGAATTTACCGGTAATCAAAAATGGCCATTACCTAGGCTTTGTTTCCAAATCCAAACTTCTTACGGCCTACCGCAAGGAACTTATTAATTTTACGGGGAATTGATCGTTTTAAGCTTTATGTTTTTGTAAGTGTATCGTTGCCTAATCGAGACCAAACTGCTTATTTGTGATTATAAAGGTTTCAGGCCAATCGATAAAGGAAGTTTTCACTTTTTTACTCTTTAGTAGAATCTATGCAGTAGTACCAAGTTTAGTAACTTTGCAACCATGAAATTGAAATATATTGTCACTTTAATTGTCATCCTATGTGCAGGGGCTATTATCTACGGATATACCTTGGATGTTTCCGAAAAAACTACCGCCGATAAATGCATAGGAGCAGGAACCTTAGGTCTATTTTTAGTGGCCATGCCACTTTTTCTATATAAAGAGAGCAAGAAAAGAAAGTGGGAAGACTATATGTTGAACGAAGATAACGTACGAAAAATGCAGGGAAAACCTCCTAAGAAGTCTGATAACCAGTGATCTCCAAGCTTAAAATTTTAAGTACCGTTTAAAACCTATTTAAAAATAACGTACCTTAGGGTGTTCATTTTTAATTTTTAATAGCATGACTGGTAAGGTTAAATTTTACAATGAATCCAAGGGTTATGGGTTCATTACCAACGACAAAACAGGCAAGGACATTTTTGTTCATGCTACTGCCCTAAACGGTTTAGAACTTAGGGAGGGAGACAAAGTGGAATACGTGGAGGAAGACGGCAAAAAAGGCATAGTTGCAGGACAGGTACAAATGCTGTGACCTATGGCCGCACACTTTTAAAAGTAAACCACGTTTTGGACGTGGTTTTTTGGTTTTTTATAAGTATGAACAAATGTTAGTCTGCTCTAAATCCTGGGTATCCTTATTCTTTAAACTTAATTTTTTTGACAGATTAACAATGACTTCGCCTGTTTAAGCATATCCTCTTTCTTTACTTCCTTTTTTTTTCAAAAAATCGCTTCAGCAGGTCTGAAGCTTCATCTTCCAAAACGCCACCGGTAATTATCGTTTTTGGATGCAGTTGCGTTCCCATAACGCCACAACCGCGTTTTGGGTCGTTGGCAGCGAATACGATTTTACCGATTTGGCTCCAATACAGCGCACCGGCGCACATTTGGCAGGGTTCCAAGGTGACATACAAAGTACAGTCTTTTAAATATTTGCCTCCTAAATAATTTGCCGCGGCCGTTATGGCCTGCATTTCAGCGTGTGCCGTAACATCGTTCAAACGTTCTGTAAGGTTGTACGCCCTTGCGATGACCCGGTCTTGGATGACAATTACAGCTCCAACAGGTACCTCTCCTGCTTCAAAAGCATACTCCGCCTCCTGCAAGGCCTTTTTCATAAAATAGGTTTCGTCATAAGGGAGTATCATAGTAATTTATTTGGATGCAATAGTACAGAATTTTGATGTTAGGCACAAAAAATGTGATTACAGGGAAAACCATATGGCAAGCTGACAATTATGTTTATGAAATGGGCCATGAACTAAATTTGGAACCAACCAAAATTATTATGGGTGAATTACATTTGACCTTTTTATGTACAAATAAATAGTACTAAATGAAAACACTAAAAACCGTAGCTTTGCAACTCCAAAAATGGCATATTGAAACCTATTCTAGATACCATAACGTCCCCAGAGCAGTTGCGAAAGCTATCGTTGACCGATCTACCCAAATTGGCAAGGGAATTGAGGGAGTTTATTATTGATGTTGTTTCTACCAAAGAAGGACATTTAGGAGCCAGCTTGGGCGTTGTAGAGCTCACTATTGCGTTGCACTACGTATTTAACACGCCCGATGACCGACTCATCTGGGACGTGGGCCACCAAGCTTACGGTCATAAGATATTGACTGGTCGTAAATTGGTCTTTGATACCAACCGGCAACTCGGTGGCCTTAGCGGCTTTCCAAAAAGGGAAGAAAGTAAGTATGACACCTTTGGAACAGGACATAGTTCCACCTCTATTTCCGCTATTTTGGGGATGGCCATTGCTTCAAAATTGAAAGAAAATACAATAAGGCAACACATTGCCGTTATTGGAGATGCGTCCATAGCCAGTGGAATGGCGTTCGAAGGCCTAAACCATGCGGGCGTAACGGATGCCAATATTCTTATTGTATTGAACGACAATGCCATTGGCATAGACCCCAGTGTAGGCGCCTTAAAAAAATACCTGACGAATGTTAAGAAAGGAACGGCCAAGGATGAGAATATTTTTGAGTGCCTGAATTTAGATTATACCGGACCTATAGACGGTCATGATTTAAAAAGCTTGGTCGAGGAGTTGCAACGATTAAAGTCGGTTCAAGGTCCAAAACTACTCCATATTATAACCACCAAGGGAAAGGGACTTAAAATAGCGGAGGAAAACCAAGTCGTTTACCACGCACCGGGAAAATTCGACAAGCTTACAGGAGAACTGGATAAAAAGTCAAGCACGCCGCAACCGCCTAAATTCCAAGATGTTTTTGGCCAGACCATTGTGGACCTGGCATCTAGGAACGAAAACATTATAGGCATTACGCCGGCTATGCCCACTGGAAGTTCCCTCCGTTTTATGATGGATACTTTTCCGAAACGGGCCTTTGATGTGGGCATAGCGGAACAACATGCCGTAACCTTGGCCGCAGGTATGGCAGCTGAGGGAATGATTCCGTTTTGTAATATTTACTCCACCTTCTTGCAACGTGCGTATGACCAGGTCATACATGATGTGGCCTTACAGAGTTTGCCCGTTATATTTTGTTTGGACCGCGCCGGACTGGTTGGCGAGGATGGCCCTACGCATCACGGGGTTTTTGATATTGCCTATTTGCGATGTATTCCCAATCTTATTATTTTTGCGCCCTTAAACGAAGTTCAGCTACGAGATATCATGTACACGGCACAACTTGGACTCCAACAACCTATCGCCATAAGGTATCCGAGGGGAAGAGGTGTTTTGTTAGACTGGGAACAGCCTTATACAAAATTAGCAATAGGCGCGGCTTTTGAGCTCAGAAAAGGAACAAAAATAGCCGTGCTTAGTACAGGACCTATAGGTAATATGATTATTGAAATCCTTAACGAATTGGATAATAATCCTAAAATAGGTCATTATGATTTTCCGTTCATAAAGCCATTGGACAAAAATAGGCTAACTACTATCTTCGCAAATTATGAAGAGATAATAAGTATAGAAGATGGTTGTCTAAGTGGAGGGTTTGGTAGTGCAATCCTTGAATTGGCCAATGCCAATAAAGTTGATAAAAACATTAAGATATTTGCCATTCCGGATGTGTTTATCCCACACGGATCAGTAAAGGACCTTTACAGCATAGCAGGTATAGACAAGAATACCGTAAAAGCTTATATAGAACACGTTTTATGAGAATACCCACCACCCACCACAAAGTACTTCTAAGCCTATTGCTTATTATGACCACTACCTTTCTTTTAGGACAGGATTCTATCCCAACACCTGTGGTCCGGGATACGATCGTCATGGATACTACGGTAACGGATACTATTGTCATTAGAAAAGCTCAAGACAGGATAAAACATGTTCAAAGGGGCGTTAATCTTAGAAATCCTGTAGTCAAATTTGATAGGGACAAACCTTTAAAGGATAAATACAATACCTTTAGGATACCCTCTTTTTGGACAAAGGAAAATACGTTTGGGATCAACCTTAGCGAAGCGGCATTTGTAAATTGGAATGCCGGTGGAGATAATGCCATAAGCGGATTGAGCTTTCTTAAGTTTGTGCGTAACTATAAATTTCGATATTTTCAATGGGACAATGATCTTAATATGCGTTATGGCCTAAATGCCCAAGAAGGTAGGAGAATGCGCAAAACAGAGGATCTCCTTAGGTTATCTTCCAATCTTGGCTATCGTAGGGATACGATAAGCAATTGGTACTATTCCGCGCAATTGAACTTTAATACCCAGTTTTCCAATGGGTACAAATATCCAGACAGGGACACTCCTATCTCAAGGTTTATGGCTCCTGGATATTTCTTTGTTGGTGCGGGAACCTCCTACATAAGTGAAAACCAAAAATTTAACCTATACTTATCTCCGTTGACCCAGAAATCGACTTTTGTCCTGGACCAAAGTTTGGCGGACGCTGGTGCTTTTGGGGTTGAGAAAGCACAACGGGATATAAACGGAAACATTTTACGACAGGGCGAGAACTACTTTATGGAGCTTGGTTTTCTCATCACCCATAATTTTGAATGGGATGCGGGAGAAAATGTCAATATAAGAAGTAGATTGAATCTCTATACCGATTACTTGGCTAGTTTTGGAAATATTGATGTGGATTGGGAGCTAAACGTTAGACTGCGGGTAAACAAGTATATCCTTACAACCATTGGGACACACCTCATCTATGATGATGACATCCGTTTTGATGAGGTAACAGACGCCAATGGGTTTGTCATAAATCCCGGTGTTCCAAAAATTCAGTTCAAACAAGTATTGGGAGTTGGAATAGCCTATGATTTTTAAAGTTGTTGTCCCTTTATTTTATTATGGATATGAACAGCAGAACTATCGGATAGGCTAGCTACATAGCAGCACGTATTCAACAAAATCTCATATAGGGAGCCATCCGTTCGCCTATAAAATTCAGGGAGTGTCTCTAAAATAAGATTATGGTAATTGGATGCCGTATTTTTCTGGGATGCCACTAACGCATGAATATACACATCTAAAATATCGGCGATGATGGTATATCCGGCAATTTCCTTTTCTACTACTTCTTGGGCCTTATACACTTTTTGAACACTTAAGGCAATGATATCCTTGATCTGTGCATCGTACTTGCTTTTGTCCATAAGCGAAACATGAAAATCGCCCTGGAGTATAGCCGATTCGTTCTCCATAAAAATAGCCACGGCATCCAGTATCAAGGTATTTATAGCCAAAGCGCGCAAGTAGCTCAGCCGGTCTTCCTTATAGGCCAAGGAATTATATTTTTTGGTATTGATAGTGTCTTTTACCAATTTTATAAGATACTCCAAGGCATAATCTTCAGAAATAAGCCCAAGGTTGATACCATCCTCAAAATCGATAATAGTATAGCAAATATCGTCCGCTGCCTCTACCAAAAAAGTAAGCGGATGCCGTGCAAATGAAAAAGATTCCCCCTTAGCGGTTTGCCTTAATCCTAGTTCAGTGGCCACCTCCTGAAAGGCCTTTTTCTCGGTCTGAAAGAATCCGAATTTTTTATCGGCAATATGTTTGGTGGGCCTTTTGGGCAAGGACTCCTTAGGGTATTTCATAAACGCCCCAAGTGTGGCGTAGCTTAACCGAAGTCCTCCTGTAACACCTTCCCTATCTTGGGTCATCAATTTAAATCCGTTGGCATTGCCTTCAAAATCAATAATATCCTGATATTCTTTTTTCGTAAGCTCCGCTTTAAAGATTGATCCAACACCCGTTTTAAAGTATTCACCGATCGCTTTTTCCCCGCTATGGCCAAAAGGGGGGTTGCCAATATCATGCGAAAGTGCCGCAGCAGCCACGATAGCTCCAAAATCATTGAATTGATAGCCATGTACTTCCTTAAGATACGGATGTTTTTCTAGGATTTTCTTTCCTGCCAATCGTCCCAAACTGCGCCCTACAACAGAAACTTCCAAACTATGTGTTAACCGAGTATGTACAAAATCTGTTTTGGAGAGCGGGATTACTTGCGTCTTGTCTTGAAGACTCCTAAAGGCCGACGAAAAAATGATACGGTCGTAATCTACATCAAAACCTAGTCTGGTCTCGTCCTGTTCTTTGCGTAATCTTTTATGAGTGTCTCCTTGTCTGCGCAAAGAAAGTAATTGCTCCCAGTTCATACTATCTGTTTAGGTCTTGCAAGATACATTTTTGTCTGTTATTCTTTTTCGAAAGCTCTAGGTATTCAAAACAAGGAAACCTAATCATAACCTTTAAAACACCTACACATAACCCTTGGATAACTTTAACTTAACTTACTCTGTTTTACTTTGCAGTAATTAAATTATTGATAATGAAATCTCTGTTTCTTATTGTTTTTGTTTTGTTTTTTTCCTTGGCTCAAGCACAAGAATACGGAGTAATCAGCGGAAAAATTCTCGACGCCGAACTCTATAACGAGCCCTTATTAATGGCAAATGTGGGGTTAAGCGATACGGATTGGAGTACCCAGACCAACTTTAGTGGTAATTTTGAACTTACCGATGTGGTCCCAGGTGACTATATCCTACATGTAGATTTTTTAGGTTATGAGCGTTTGGAACTTTTCGTAACAGTTAGCGCAGGCGAACGATTGGAACTGATTCCATCTCTTAAAGCTAAAAACCTTCCTTTTCTTGGCAATAGTCCAGGCTATAATAAAGAGCCTGTTCTGGCAGAAATAGCCGATACTTCGCTCAAAAAATAAGTAGTACCTCTAGCTCCTCACCCTTGGCCATTAAAATGTGATGAACATTTGCCAGCTAAAAGCATATCTACGCTAATTTCAAGAATGAATTTAGTACTTTCAACCCTAAATTGGGTGAAGTCTAAAACAATGTCGCATGCATTCTTTGGAATTGATAACCTTATTTTAACCTAACCGACAAATTATAATGTCATTTTTGCCCTTATTTATAAAGTGATGGGAGATAATATTTACCTTTTTATGATAGCTGCATTGGCGGTTTTGGCCATAACCGACCTAGTTGTCGGGGTTAGTAATGACGCTGTTAATTTCTTAAATTCTGCTATTGGCTCAAAAGCTGTTCCCTTCAAGACCATTATGATCGTTGCGAGCGTTGGCATCGCTTTTGGGGCGATATCCTCTAGTGGAATGATGGAAGTGGCACGAAAGGGGATTTTTAATCCAGAACAGTTCGTTTTTTCTGAAATCATGATTGTCTTTATGGCCGTAATGATTACGGATATTTTGCTGTTGGATTTCTTTAACACTTTGGGTATGCCTACATCCACAACCGTTTCAATCGTATTTGAACTATTGGGCGCAGCCGTGGCCATTTCCTTGGTTAAAATTTACACTGCAGACGGCAGTATAGTAGAACTTGGCAACTACATAAATACAGAAAAAGCTACCGAAATTATTTTCGGTATATTGCTTTCCGTGGTTATAGCCTTTACGATAGGGGCTTTGGTTCAATTTTTATCCAGGGTACTCATTTCCTTTAAGTTTGAACAAAAAGCAAAATGGGTAAGTTCCCTTTTTGGTGGTTTCGCCATAACTTCCATTATTTATTTCATATTGATAAAAGGGTTAAAGGGAACTTCTATGCTGCCGGCAGAAATTACCGGATTTATTGCATCGGAGCCAGAACTTTTTATACTCGCCAACTTTGTGTTTTGGTCAGTTTTGTCATTTTTGGTGACAAAATTATTCAATTGGAACATCTATACCATTATTATTGTCATGGGTACCTTTGCCTTGGCGATGGCCTTTGCCGGTAATGACCTGGTGAATTTTATAGGCGTTCCCTTGGCTGCATTGGAATCCTTTACGAGGTGGCAGGAATCCGGTATTTTGGCTTCTGAGTTTAATATGGCAGGTTTGGCCAGTGCAGTACAGACACCAACATACTTGTTATTGGCTTCTGGAATTATAATGGTCATTACATTATGGTTTTCATCAAAAGCCAAAAATGTGGTAAAGACAAGCGTAGACCTTTCTAGGCAGGACGAGGGCGATGAGCGTTTTCAGCCTAATTTTTTGTCAAGGCAAATTGTAAAACTAAGTATGAAAACTTCGGAAAGTCTTTCCGTTCTGGTTCCTTCGGCTCTTAAAAAAATAACGGATAAACAGTTCGAAAAGCCGTATGTATACATTCCTAAAAGTAAGGTGAAGGACCTTCCTTCTTTTGATTTGGTAAGGGCCTCCGTAAACTTAATGGTGGCTAGTGTTCTTATCTCTATGGCTACCTCCATGAAGCTACCTTTGTCTACAACCTATGTTACCTTTATGGTTGCTATGGGAAGTTCGCTTGCGGATAGGGCTTGGGGTCCAGAAAGTGCCGTTTATAGGGTTGCGGGAGTGTTAAATGTTATTGGAGGTTGGTTCTTTACAGCATTTATCGCCTTTACCGCGGCAGCGATTATTGCCTATATCATCTACTTAGGCGGATTTATAGCTATCGTCATCCTTCTAATTTTGTCATTTTTACTTATTGGCAAAAACTATTTGTCCCATACAAAAAAGCTGAAGGAAACCAAGCTTGAAGAAAAGCTTCAAAAGGCCGAAAGCAATACCATCATCGATTTGATAGAGGAAAGCGCTACCAATGTGGCACTTGCAATGAAGAGAGGTAATAAAGTGTATACCCAGAGTATAGAAGGTCTTGCCAAGCACGACATAGACAGTCTAAAAAAGGGAAAAAAGGGAATTTCAAAATTAAATAACGAGGTAGAGGAACTCCGTGACAATATCTTTTATTTTATCAAAAACCTCGATGAATCCAGTGTTGGGGCCAGCAACTTTTACATTACGGCCTTGAGCTATTTACAGGATATGACACAGTCGTTGGAGTATATTTCCAAGGCCAGTTACAAGCATGTGAACAATAACCATAAAAAGCTCCGGTTCAATCAAATTAAGGACCTAAAGGAAACGGAACAGTATGTGGAAAAGCTATTCGCCGATCTACAGACTATTTTTGAGTCAAAAAAGTTTCATGAACTTACTCCTTTACTAATGGGAAAGAACGACCTATTGGAAAAATTGGACCAAAAAATTGCGAAACAAGTGGAACGAACCAGGGCAGATGAGTCCAGCCCAAAGAACACTGCGCTTTATTTCAGTGTGCTACTGGAAACTAAAGATTTACTCCAGGCGACTATGAATTTGATAGAAACCTATGATAAGTACGCGAACACCTAAAGTACTGTTTTGGACATTCCTTACCTTTTTTTTGCTCCCACTTGGTTTTTCCGTTAGGGCTCAAGAGCTTACAGGTAGTGCCCTTCTGGAAAAGTCTATACAATATCACGACCCTAATGGGAATTGGAACTCGTTTAAGGGAGTGTTGACCGTTACCATGGCTACGCCAAATTCAAGTGACCGCACAACAAAACTTAAAATCGATTTTCCAGCACAATTTTTTAGTTCCACTGTTCAAAAAGACGGTAACACAATGATTTCTACCCTAGATAAGGGGGGCTGTACATTATTGTTGAACGGTAGCGCAGAGATTCCCAAAGCAGCACTGGATAGTCTACGAATGAGCTGTGATAGGGCAAAAATGATGCGGGATTATTACACCTATCTCTACGGACTCCCCATGAAATTAAAGGACGAAGGAACCAACATTCATCAGAATGTCCAAAAGAAAACCTTCAAGGGAAAAGATTACTTGGTGTTGAAGGTAGATTATAATGAATCCGTAGGAAAAGACACATGGTATTTCTATTTTGACCCAGAAACCTATGCCCTGGAGGTCTATCAATTTTACCATGACGAATCTAAAAAAGATGGCGAATATATTCTCCTAACGGATGCTATTGAAGTAAATGCCATTAAAATGCCAAAGACAAGGGCATGGTATTACAACAAAGATGATGGTTATTTGGGTACGGATACGCTTACGGAAGCCAAGAGATTGGAGTAATGTTTAGCGATAGAAATTCATTTCATCCATATACTTCCAAACCGCTTCGGGCAATAAGGGACGTATATTCTTACCCTTCTTATACTCCCTTCTAATGAAGGTAGAAGAAATTTCAATAATGGGAGCATTAACTTTGTGAATGCGGGGATGATCTTTAAATCTCGGTTCTTCCTCTTCTTCCGAAATTCTTGGATATACAAAAAGCTCGTTCTGTTCCAAAATAACCTCATAATTCTTCCATTTGTGGAAGCCCCTTAGATTGTCCTCGCCCATGATAAGGCAGAACTGATGGCCTATGGGATATTTCTCGGATAAATGCACCAAGGTGTTTACAGTATAGTTGGGCTGTGGAAGATCAAATTCTATGGTGCTCGGCTTTAACTTTGGATAGTCCTGTGTGGCCTCCAACACCATTTGATACCTATGGTTGTTATCCAAGAGCGTTTTCTTCGTCTTAAACGGACTTTGGGGCGTAACTACGAACCAAACCTCATCTAAATCGGAGAATTCTACCATATGGTTCGCAATGATCATATGGCCTATGTGGATGGGGTTGAAAGTCCCAAAATAAAGACCTACTTTCTTCATTACGTTTCTCTACTTGAATCCTGTATAAAATCTTGCACTAATAGCTCGGCTTCTTTTAGGGCAACTTCCAGATCGTAATTTTTAATTATTTTATCGAACTGTGGTGCGGTTGCCAGTTCTATGGAAGCCTTTGCAATGCGCATGTTTATCTTGTCCTCACTTTCGGTGCTCCGCTTTTTTAGGCGTATTTTAAGTTCGTCTACACTGGGGGGCTTTACGAAGACGGCCAAAGTTTTTTCGGGAAATTTCTTTTTAATGCGCAAACCACCTACGACATCAATATCAAAAATAACGTTCTTTCCTTTTGCCCATAGCCGATCTACCTCACTCTTTAACGTGCCATAAAAATTATCGCGGTACACTTCTTCCCATTCCAGAAAATCATCGTTCTTAATGTGCTGTTTAAATTCGGAAACCGACATAAAGTAGTAATGCTCCCCGTTCTTTTCCTTTCCTCGTCTAGGTCTGGAGGTTGCGGAGACTGAAAATGCTAAATTAAGTTCGGGCTGTTCCAAGAGATGCCTTACAATAGTTGTTTTGCCACTGCCTGAAGGTGCAGAAAATATAATGAGTTTACCGCCTTTCATAGTTATTGTTCTTATGGTTATCGATATTTCTGGGTAATTATATTATAATGTGCGCTAACTTTAATTCCTGGCCATGCCACTAAAGTACGTTCAACATCTGTTCCTTTATCTTCTCCAATTCGTCCTTCATCTGCACCACCAATTGCTGCATAGGCGCAAAATTGGCCTTGGAACCTATGGTGTTGATTTCCCTGCCTATTTCTTGGGAAATAAAACCTAACTTTTTACCATTACTATCGCTTGATTTTAGGGTTTTTTCAAAATAATCCAAGTGATTTTCCAGACGGACTTTCTCTTCGGTTATATCGTATTTTTCCAAATAGTAGATCAACTCCTGCTCAAATCGGTTGGCGTCTACATCTGCCTTTATATCTTGTACTGCTTTTTCTAAACGTTCACGAATGGTCGACTGCCTATCCGGATCTATTTCTATGACTTGTGCCAATAAGTTTTTTAAAATTTTTATCCTCTCCATAAAATCTTTTTCCAGTACTGTGCCTTCTTCCGACCTAAAGGTATTTATTTCGGCAAGGGCACCGTCCAAAGCTTCTAAAATAGCAGCATATTCTTCCTCGTCTATATCTTCCTTGGCCGTTTTCATGGCATCCGGGAAACGCAGGGCCATTTCCAAGAGCCTTAGATCATCACCGTCGGCAATGCTCTTAAGTTGCTTCATATATTGCCGTACTGCGGTTTCGTTAACCTGGGCAGACGTTTCGTCTCCTGTAAGCTCTAGATATAAACTAAAGTCTACTTTTCCCCGCTCCAAAGAATTCGCAATCACCTTGCGTAGTTCGAGTTCCTTTTCCCGGTAACCGGAAGGCATACGCGCATTAAGGTCAATACTTTTGCTGTTGAGTGATTTTATCTCTATTGTTATCTTTTTCGTTGGAAGTTGTACTACATACTTCCCAAATCCTGTCATGGATTGAATCATAGGTTTCGTTTAAATCTTCACAAAGATAACTAAATTAGAAGGTGTACTTTTTCAGGCGCCTTTTTTTATCAATACCTTATTTTATCTATGTTCGAAGATTAACTAGGCTACCATCGTTTAAAAGAGGGCATATGCTAAAAGGGATGTAGATTTCAATGTTGAACGCTAATACAAATAAGATAAACGCAATTGGAAGTTTGGAAAGGAAAACTAAATCATCAAATTTCCTGCTAATTGCTTTAGTATGATTTCGGATAATTTTGCTTGAAATTTGGCATTGCTGAAGCGAACCTTGGCAGTGATATAATTCAATTGGGCGGTTCGAAACTCAATGGTAGGGATAATTCCAATTCGATATTTATCTACCGTTATATCCAAATTTTCTTTCGCAATGGATTCATTGCTCCCTTCTAGCTCAATAAGACTAATATTGGTTAAATACGTTTGATAGGTTGTGCTTAGCATGGATAATAATTGCTGTTCCTGTTCTTCAATGGCTACTTTGGTATTTTCCAATTCTATCTTCCCTATTTTTTCATTTCTATTTTGATTGAATCCGTCAAAAAGATTTAAGGTAGCTCCAAGACCATAATTAAAACCTTGTGATTCTGAGAGCACGTTAAAGCCAAGGCTAGTCTCTGAACTGCGAACATTATATCCTGTAGTAGCAAAAATAGTGGGATATCTGGCTGCCTTTATTTGTTTTAAGCGCAGTTCACTAATTTTTTGAGCTATTTTTTGAGCATCCAGCAGCGGATTGTTCTTGACTACATTGGTCTCCAAATTTGGCAATAATAGGCTTTCGTCAACAAAAATCTCGGATATTACCTGAAAATCCAATTTTAAATCTCGCGCTAATTGTTGGTTCAATTGAATCTTAGTGTTCGCATACAGTTCCTTTTGACGCTGCATGAGAGTTTCATCCGTATTCAGATCCACCTGTGCATTAAGAACTTCCAGCTTAGATGCTTTCCCGATGGCAAATCTGTTCTGAGCCAGTTCGACCCGTTGCTTGGAAATTAGTATGGTACTATCCAGGGCAGAAAGTTGTTGCTGTTGCTGTACAAGGTCGTAATATATAATCATAACCTCACCCACCTTGGTCAATACCACTTGTTTTAATTCTGCTTCCCCCAATTTTTGGGTCTGCTTTAATTGGTCATAGTTGGCGAACATTCGTAAGCCATCAAACAGGGTCCAATCCATCGCCACACCATAACTCAGAACATCGTTTCTAGCGTTGTCCTGTTCCACTTGGGTACCGTCCAATCGTACTTGAGAAAGATTTTGAACACTTCTATTGTCCGATATGGATGCTGCCAAGCTTGGAAGCATTCCTGCAAGTCCCGGACTCACAGATACCGAATCGATCCTCAAATTATTGGTAGCGGTAATGATTTGATAATTGTTTTCTATGGCTGTTTTAACCGCATCCTGCACTGTAAGGATTTCTTGACCAAAAGAATTGAATACAGTTAGAAAAAAGGAAAGGCATATAAGTTTACTATAATTCATGTCAATAGGCTTCAAGCGCTTTAAATTCTGGCCGCTGTACTTTTTCGCGGGACCATAGCATATAGAGTGCGGGAATAACGAACAAAGTAAGTACCAGAGAAAATAGGGTACCACCAATGATTACAACCCCCATGCCAATGCGACTTGTTGATGCTGCCCCTAAGGACAGTGCAATGGGCAAGGCGCCAAGGGCTATGGTAAGACTTGTCATTAAAATGGGGCGTAAACGGGATTCTGAAGCCTTTAAAACGGCGTTGAATTTAGATTCTCCCTGTTCCCGCAATTGGTTGGCGAACTCCACGATCAAAATACCGTTTTTGGTTACTAGACCTATGAGCATTATGGTTCCGATCTGACTAAAGATATTCCATGTCTGCCCGAACAGCCAAAGCGAGAACATGGCACCGGCAACGGCCATAGGAACTGTTAGGATAATGATGAAAGGATCAATAAAACTTTCGAACTGTGCCGCTAATATCAAAAATATCAATAAAAGTGCAAGACCAAAGGCGAAAAGGGTATTGGAGCTGCTTTCCACAAAATCGCGCGATTCTCCTCCCAAATCGGTAGTAAAGGTTTCATCCAATACTCTTCCCTTAATAGCTTCCATGGCATCGATGCCATCACTGATACTCTTACCCGGAGCAAGGTTGGCTGATACCGTTGCGGACATGTATCTATTGTTGTGGAACAACTGTGGTGGACTACTGTGTTCTGTGGTCTGTACCAAATTGTCTAGTTGGATCAAGAGCCCGTCTTTGTTCTTCACGAAAATGGAGGTAAGGTCCATTGGGGCATTACGATCTTCTTTATCAAACTGCCCGATAACCTGATATTGTTTTCCGTTCATTAAAAAATAACCGAAACGCTGGCCACTCAAGGATAATTGTAAGGTCTGCGCTACATCCAATACAGAAATGCCCAAACTTTCTGCTTTTTCCCGATCAATGGTAACGTATAGTTCTGGCTTATCGAACTTTAGATTTACATCAACGAAGGAAAAAGCCGGGTCTTTTTCTGCCTCTTCCATAAATAACGGAATTTTTTCCTCTAGTTTTTCGAAATTAGGCGCCTGTATGATGAATTGTATAGGCGGGCCACCGCGTCTGTTTACGGAGATGGTAGGTTTTTCGGAAACATTCGATTTTCCTCCTACATATCCTTTAGTCCATCGACCTAAATCCGTAGCAATTTCGTTTTGTGAACGCTCACGCTCGTTAGGTTCTACCAGAGCCATAAATACTCTACCATTGTTTACCGAGGAACCGCCAAAACTTGGGGAGGTAATGACAAGACTGACTTTTTTCTCTGGGATGGAATCATTTATTAAGGCTGTTATATCTACCATTAAACGATCCATATAATCATAGGACGAGCCTTCGGGAGCGGTAACGCTTAGGGATACAAAGCTGCGGTCTTCATAGGGTGCAGTCTCTTTCTGCAAAAGGGTGTAAAAAAGACCGATGAGGCCAATACAAGCAAACAAAATGGGAAAGCTCAACCATTTTTTTCCCATAAACACACGAAGCGAATCCGCATAGGACCGGTTCATTTGGGTAAAGTACTTTTCGGTAAAATGGTAGAACTTGGATTGTTTTTGCTTGCCAGGCTTGATCATATAGGCATTTAGCATAGGTGTGAGGGTAAGTGAAACAAATGCTGAAACCAACACCGCGGAACCCAACACCACGCCAAATTCCCTGAACAGTCGGCCCACGAAACCTTCCAAGAAAATAACGGGCAAGAAAACAGCTGCCAATGTTATGGAAATAGAAATGACCGCAAAGAAGATTTCTTGCGAACCTTTTATGGCCGCTTCTATGGGGTTCATGCCCTCTTCCACTTTTTTATAAATGTTCTCCGTGACCACGATACCGTCATCTACCACCAGACCAGTGGCCAATACGATAGCTAGAAGGGTAAGCACATTTATAGAGAAACCGAACATCCACATAATAAAAAACGTGGCGATCAGGGAAACGGGAATATCGATTAGTGGGCGAAGCGCCATGGACCAGTTTCTAAAAAACAGGTAAATGACGAGAATTACCAATATAATGGATATCAAAAGGGTTTCTGCGACTTCGGTTACCGCTTTTCGCACGAATACGGTATCATCTATGACTACATTTAATTTAAACCCTTCTGGAAGGTCTTTTTTCAGCTTTTCGTATTCTATGTAAAAAGCGTCGGCAATCTCAAGATAGTTGCTGCCCGGTTGCGGTATTACGGCAATGGCGACCATGGGCTGCCCGGAATCGCTCATTTTAGTTTCCATGTTCTCTGCCTCCAAGGTCGCTTTTCCAATATCGCTTAGGCGCACTAGTCTTTCCCCTTCCGCCAAAATAATAATATTGTTGAAGCCTTCCTCTGTATTCAGGTTTCCTATGGTCTTTACGGTAAGTTCGGTGTTGTCCCCTGTTAGTTTTCCCGAGGGTAGCTCCACATTCTGCGCCAAAAGCGCTCGGCGTACATCGGCTACTGTAAGTCCGTACGAGGACAGTTTTAACGGATCTATCCACAAGCGCATGGCATACCGGCGCTGCCCCCAAATCTGTACACTACTTACGCCTGGAATGGTCTCTATCCGCTGGGCCAATACGTTTTCGGCATAGTCGGAAAGCTCTAGGATGTTCTTGCCATCGCTTTGCACTGTCATGGACAGAATACGTTGTGCGTCGGCATCTGATTTTGATACCACTGGTGGGGCATCTAAATCCTCAGGGAGACTGCGTGCTGCTTGTGCCACCTTGTCCCGCACATCGTTCGCTGCCGCCTCCAAATCTTTGTCCAGATTAAACTCAATATTGATAGAACTGGAACCCTGACGACTAGAGGATGTTATATTACGGATACCGTCTATGGAATTGATAGCCTTTTCGAGCGGTTCGGTAATCTGTGATTCAATAATGTCCGCATTCGCACCGGCATAATTCGTGCGCACAGATACTTGTGCCGGATCAATAGAAGGAAATTCGCGAATGCCCAAATAGGTAAAGCCTATAATCCCAAAAAGGATAATGCTCAAGTTCATGACAATCGTTAGTACCGGACGCTTTATGCTAAGGGTGGACAGGTTCATTATTGGACGTTCATTAGGTCTCGTTCATCAAAATTGATTTCCACAGGGCTTCCGTTTTTCAATGCCATAACCCCGTAGGTAAGAATAGTGTCCCCGGCATGGAGACCGGATACTACACGCACAGAACTACCTGTTCGCGCCCCTACCTCCACATCGATCTCTTTGGCCTTTCCGTTTTCGGAGATGAATATTTTTTTGCCGTTCTGTACCGGTATCAAGGCCTCGGTGGGCACCAATAGGGCATCTGTTGACGGTTTCTAAAGGAAGAATTACATTGGCGTAGGTGCCGGGAAACAATTTCCCTTCAAAATTTTCTGCGATAGCCCTCATTTTTAAGGTTCTGGTAGCAACCTCCACTTCGGGTTCTATTGCATATATTTTGGCGTTGTGTTCTCCTTGAGAATCAGATGTGGTAAAGGAAAACTGCGAGCCTACATTTACCTGTGAAGCATATTTTTCAGGTATAGAAAACGTTATTTTGAGTTGGCTCCTATTTACCAATTTGGCGATAGGCGTAGAAGGGGTAACATAGGTGCCCTCGGAGATGGAACGCAACCCTATAGTTCCCGAAAAAGGAGCGCGCACCAAGGTTTTGGACAACTGGGCGGCAATGAGCTGTGATTCCGCACTGGCCGATTGAAAATCTGCACTTGCAATATCATATTCTTCTTGACTTATGGCCTGTTTTTCCAACAACAATTTTGCCCGTCTTTCATTCTCGGAGGCCAATTTTTGGGCTGTGCTGGCCTTGGAAAGCTGTGCCTGCAATTCGATATCATTGATGGTCAAAAGTATCTGACCTTTGGAAACTTCACTGCCCTCTTTAAAATTGATGTGTTCCACCACGCCGGAAACCTCACTACGTAAATCAATTTGTTCATTTGCTTCCAAGGTGCCGGACAACGAAATATTGTCATTAAAGATTTGAGGGCGCAATACCATGCCTGTAACCGTGGTAGGTATCTCACCTGAGGGTTTGGTTGTTGATTTTCCCAAGTCCTTGTTGGCCATAATCCTATAGGTGATAAAAGCACCTAAGCCAATCAATAGGAGTAGGTATACAATATGTTTGGTCTTCATCCGTAATTATTAACAATACATTGGAAAATGCAGCAATAGCCAATTTAGTTTAAACGCTTTGTCCAAAGTTTACACTTATAAATAAGACACAGCTGCAGAGGGTTAAAATTAAAGTAAATCTCCAATGTAAGGGAAACTTGCTATTTATTTAACATAGTATTAGGGAAAATATAGAAGGCTGGTTTTTAACGGTCTCAAGAATTGAAGATAATTAATCCTTATGTAGGGTTACAGGCCTAGTTCTCATTTTTAATTTAGTAGTGTTCAATGACTCGTTTATTAAGCATTTGTATTTTGGCAGTATGTTTACATCCGCTGCCAAGGAAAGTAAACCGCCTATAAATATCATTTATTGCTTTTAAATCCTAACGACCTAGCATCCAATAAATTCGTGGTTGGAACATCAATATCAAATAAGTAACCACCGCAAAAAGAGGAAGCTAAAAACCATACGTTTGACATATGAGATGTTAGCTTCCTATATATGTACTATTGAGGTCTGGTTAGTTTAAGCAGCTGCAACTTCTACAGCACTTTTCTTTCTGTTCTTCATCCAAAAATAAAGAATGGTAAAAAGGACGATTAAGATACCTGGGAATAAGACCATCGTACCTAAAGTCGCTTGTCCCGAGACTAGTTCTAGTTCATCGCCAGTAAAACCTGCTGCCGTCGCCTCTGCTTTGTCCGCATCTATCCAGCCCCCAATTATCGGTTGGAATATAGAGGAGGAGAACATGCCAATAGCGCCAATAATAGATAAACCCAAAGCACCGCTCTTAGGTACTTTTGTAGCCACCAAACCTAACATGTTCGGCCAAAAATATGCAATACCAAGCGCAAAGATAACTGCGGCCACATAAGCCATAGCGCCGGTTTGCGTGCTGAATAGGTAGATACCTATTGTTGCCAAAATGGCCGAACCTAAAAGAACTCCGGTTTGATCGAACCGCGCAACCATATTTCCGCCAAAATAACGTGCTACAGCCATTAGACCAGCCGTCAAGGCCAAGACCAACATAGGCTGGGCACCACTTTTCGACAAGATAAGACCTACCCACTGGTTAGGTCCAAATTCAGAAATAGCAGTAAGTGTCATACAAATCGCAATAAAAGCGAACAATGGCGTAAACATCCCTTTTAAATTACCGGTCAGTGTTGCAGCTTCCTCTACCTTCGCCTTTGGCCACGACTGGCCGAAGAACATATAGGCATAAATTAGAGTAGGAATCATAAGTAGCCACATCTGACTTTGGCCTGTTATGCCAAAATCGGTCATAAAGCCAGATATCAAGCTGCCAACGGCTATACCGCCAGGAAACCACATATGAAATCTGTTCAACATCGTACTCATTCTGTTACCTTGGTAAGCATCCGCAATCATAGGGTTACAGGCAGCTTCCGTACAACCATTACCTAACCCTATAAGAAGATTGGCTACTAGTAAAAGCATATAGTTGCCAGAATAAATTAACAGTATTATACCAATGGCATGCGCAAAAAATGCAAATTGCATAATGGTTTTACCACCTACTTTATGGTAGATAAGACCACCTATTACCATAGAAATAGGAAAGCCCAAAAACCACATGGAAGCGATAAGCCCAGCCTGATTTGCGGTTAATTCCAATTCTGTTTTCAGTTGATCTAGTATTCCCGCAGCGATCGCGAAAGAGAAAGCTGTAGTAATTAATGCAAAACAACTGGCGTAAAACAGCCTGTTCGCATTTACTTTTGAATTTTCCATATACTTATTGATTTTAGTTATTTTGGTTTAACTGCTAATCTAATAAAAATGAAATTATTTTAATGATTTTTTGGCTAAATCCTAGACTCGTTAGTTCTTTAATGATAGATTATCATAATTTTGTTGTTCTCAGTGAAGTATAATTAGCTATAAATCAACAAAAAACAATGAAAACTTTTTATTTTCTTTTTTTGGCACTAGTTACTGTTTCTTGTAAAACCGAGTTGGATAGGGAACTCAAACCAGTCTCTGTTGTTACCAATTCCGAAACTCCTCCCAATGATTATAACCCGGAGTCTAAACTGCTGGATCTGAATATTGTTTTGCGCAATCAGGGTACGCCAGTCGCAAATTACGTACACGCGGTAAGAACAGGGAACTTGGTGTATTTAGCTGGTAAAGGACCCAAACAGGCGAATGGCGAGAATATTGTTGGGAAATTGGGCGAAGAGCTGACCATTGAAGAGGGGTATGCCGCCGCTAGGGAAACAGCCATCAACCAACTGTCTGTTCTAAAGGCCGAATTGGGAAATTTGAACAAAGTAAAAAGAGTGGTTCAGGTAAAGGGCATGGTAAATGCCGTACCAGGTTTTACCGATCATTCTAAGGTCATTAACGGCTATTCCGACTTGATGGTCGCTGTTTTTGGGGATGCCGGAAAGCACGCCAGAGCTGCCGTGGGCATGGGTTCCTTGCCAGGCAATATGGCCGTGGAAGTAGAAATGATCGTTGAGGTTTATGAGTAAGAGCTTTTAAAATTCAACAGCAAGTTTCAAGTTCCAAGAAAAGGGCTTTTCGCTGTGTACCATTTTAACTAAACCCAAATTGTCCCGGATATTTGAATTTGAGTTTTTTGTGAACCTTTCTACCCAATTACAAAATACAGATTGCCACGTCGCATTAGCCTTCTTACATTACTTAAGTCCTGCGTTCACTCCTCGCAAAGACAATTTTTCATAGGTCACTTATTTCCTTTTTCAACAATCACTGCCAACTGTTTCTGACTGCTTTTTCTCTACACACTAACGTCTACCCACTATTTAATACCTCCGTCCCAATCTATTTCCATTGCAAAGGGATTGAGCAATTTGTCAGTTAGAACACTTACGGTGCGCCTGTTCAACTCGGTTTTCTCGTCAAAAGTTTGATTAATGCCCCAATTATTCCACTGCTTTTGGATGTGGTCAAAAGGATTTTCCGGTTGTAGTATTTGAAGTATTGAAGTGACAAATGGAAGGGTAATTCCAGCGCCGGAAGCAGGTATTTTTTCCAGTTGTGGAAAATAGGGGAGGAGTCCCATTTTCCATTCGTGTTCGGAAACTATGCTGTTGGGATAAAACCATGTTTGGTTGGCCCATTTATAGGTAATCCCTGTGCCTTTTAGTATCCCTGTAGCGCCTGTCCGTTGCATGGCTACAAAGGCCGAATCTTCTTTTTTTACATCAATAAAAGGCATTATATAGGCATTGCTTTTTAGTAATGCAGTTTGGACCGTTCGAATGGATATTTCGGATGGTTTCTTGTTTTCCATTATGGACGAGGCCGCCAATGCGCCTGCTGCCTGCCCGATACCCAAGACCACAGGTTGTAGTCTCGTAGCACCGTTAACGATGTTGGACACACTGATGTTTTTTTCTGCAACAATGAAATTTTCCACGCTTTCCGGTACCAAACTCCCTAAAGGTATAGTGTAACTAGGCACTTTTATATTGATGAAGTCGATTTTTGGGGTGTCTGGATTTTTATCGTGATGATGGTCAATGGGGTAGTCGCCCACGGCAATCCCTGTTCTGTAATACGTAAATTCGTAAGGACGCTCTAAATGGTCTACTGTTAGGAAGGTTTTCCCCTTTACCCTTCTTGCTTCCCGATCATAGGGAATCATGGGAAAATTATCATTGGTAGGGAATTCTTCCGCCACCCTTAGGTTTTTAAAGCCCAGTTCATTTTGAATGTAGTAGACAAAACCTTGTGTAAAATCCTTGGCCTCTTTTAATTTTTCTTGACGTTCTTTTTCTGTGAGTTCTGGCCAATTCAGATAAAAATCGTTCCCGCAATTAGGCCAGTTCATCATGTATTTATTATTTGGTAGTTTACCGTAGCTCAGCATTTGTTCACAGCTGCTGACACCACCGAACATTTCCCCGTCTTCCCTTTTACAGGCGCAAGCGTAGGCTTCGGGATTGTAGTTTTTTGGTTTTTTGACAAGTCCTTTTTTGTTCTTCGCCTACGAATGCTGGAATCTCCAACGTCTTCCAAGATCAACACATAGGTCAAGTCTTGCACAATGGTATTGGCCGTTTCTGTCGCTTCTTTTTCTCCGGTATCGCTCTTGGCATCCATTCCCAATCTAAAATCGGCACCTACCAACGGCAATAGTTCGCCTATTTCAGTAGCATCGATCAGTATTTTAGAAGTTGTTGTATAGGTTTTTCCTTTTTGTTTAAAGGTAACCGACCATCCATCCTTAAGTTTATTAACATCAGTATACACAGCGTTAAAGGCAATGTCTAGATTTGGAATTGCCGCCATTTCTTGAAGAAATTTATTTCCAATGGAGGGCTCAAATAAAGTGTGACTTACCCAGCCTGTTGCCAAGGCTTCCGCTCCGCCATAATGGTCTCGTAGTTTTTGACGGAATTCGCCCCAAATACCCGAGGGCATTTCATGATTCCCATCAATGGCCGAAACACCTGCCGAGGTGAGCATACCGCCAAGCCAAGGCGTAGCCTCTATAATCTGGACCTTGACGCCCATGCGTGCCGCCTGTATACCAGCCGATGTACCGCCCGCACCACCGCCAATGATAAGGACATCTATTTGGTGCTGGGCCGTACTTATCAAAATACCAAATAAACAAAGTAAAAGGAGTATTCGTTTTTTCATTGTCACTTTAGTTTGGGATATAATTTAGAAAAAAAATTGTCATGTTGTTTTAATCCTTCATAAAAGAAAAAGACCTCACCGTTCAGACCACGTTTTCTATTGGCCTTTACCATTTTTTTTAAAAACCGTTTGGAAGGGGAATAGTCGCCCACTTTTAAAAGCACCCCTGGCACAAGCTCTGAACGTTTAGTCTTGGGCAGAAACTCCAGATTGGCGTCCAAAGTGCTGGTGTATGCTTTGATATCGTACCGATACACTTGTGGAATGATGACATCTACCCAGCCATTTTCTACCCAAGTGGGCCAGTCTTGTAAGTATTCTTCCTTGCTCCATGGGAAGATGCTGGGCGCCATAGTTACAGCGATATTCGGTTTTATGGCTTTTACCGTTTCGTAGATATCTTTAGCGAACTTGTTCAGCTTATTGGCGCGCCAGTCTATCCATTCTGCATTTTTGTAGTCTTCTGGCGGTTTTTGCCCGTTGTGGTCTTTTTGGTATAGAGAAACCGTAAAGGCATCATATCCTGCAGTAGACGGATTGGCCGGTAGGCGGTCATCGCCCTGTATCCCGTCAATATCGTAGTTTTCCACTACTTCTGTAATTAGCGACAGCAGAAACCGTTGTACTTCCGGATCAAAAGTGTTCATCCATTGGAAACCGTTTTTGGAGACCAAATTACCTTCGTTGTCGATAGCTTTCCATTCTGGTCTTTGTTTTAGTATATGTCCGCCATCGGGTTCTTGGAAACTACTCGAAAACCCAAATTCGAACCAAGCATGTACTTTTAGGCCTTCTGAATGGGCTGCATCAATAAGTTCCTTTAGTATATCCCGATTCCCAAACCTTGGCATAACTTTTTTCCCAAATTCCCGTTCCATAACGGCACTAGGGTAAAGGGTGTATCCTCGGTTCCAGACCACCACATAAATATGCTCCAAGCCATAGGTTTTACATCTGTTGACTACTTCTTCTATTCCTTCTTTTGTGTCCAAAGCCTTGCTTGCTACATCTGTAAGCCATATTCCTTTTTGGGACTGGGATATAGCGCAGATTCCTTGAAAAAGTAGAAGAATTAAAAAAATAGTTCTCATGGCAAACTAGCTTGAACCTGTGCAGTTGTTGGTTATATTTTGTATGGTCTCAAATCTCAAATCGATTATATAGCCTCTAAATTCTTTCCAGTGTTTTCCAAACTTCCAACAAGGCTCTTGGCACATGAAAACAGCCTTTCCATTTTCCGCCTTTTAGGTTTAAGTGAACCTTACCCTCTCTGTTGAGGTAGCCAAACCATTCGCCCCCGTTTTCGGTATCCCTAAAATGGGACCAAGTATAGTCGTGTACTTTTTTAAACCATTCGGCTGCTTTGGGGTTTTGGTTGTAGGCATATGTTTTTGCTAGGGCTACCAAAGTTTCTAAATGTACCCACCATAATTTTTGATCATGCTCCAACTGTTGAGGCGGATGCCCTTTACAGTCCATAAAATACAAAATGCCCCCGTACTTCTTGTCCCACCCATGTTCTAGTTGTTGGAACATTATTTTTTCCGCTTTATCAATGAGAGCTTTATCATTCTTACGAATTCCCAGATTCATGATAAACCACATGGCCTCTATGGCGTGACCGGGATTTAACAAGCGACCTTCAAAGCTATCCACGAAGGCTCCCATGTCCGAAACATTTTCTAGCACCAGCCCTGTTGTTTCGTCATAAAATGTATTCATAACCAAATCAATGACATTGTCCGTTACTTTGGAAACCTTTTCCGAGCCTAATAAAGGTTCAAGCTCCAAAGAAAGGTTGCACAAAATCATGGGCAGGGCAAAGTTTTGCATGGTTCTGGTACCTGGGTAGGTCTTGTCGTATTTCCCTTTTGGGTTGCGCTGTCTTTTAAGGATATTCTCAAAGGTAGTTTTGGCGATTTCCGCATATTTTTCCTGTGGGTCTATTTCATATAGCTTACCAAAGGCCATGGCGGCAAAACAGTCGGAAAATATGTTATAGGGTTGAACCAAAGGCTTTCCTTCTTGGTTAAGGGAGAAATACCAATCGCCCTGTGCATCTCGTCCATGTTCTTCGAGAAAATTTGCACCAAGTTTGGCAATTTCCTTCCAATTCCGCTTATGTTCTACCAAGTCGTATAAGGTGGAGAACATCCAAACCTGTCGCGCTTGAAGCCAGACAAATTTGTCCGTATCATAGATTTCTCCTTTTGGTGTAATACAGGTAAAATACCCACCAAATTCCTTATCTAAGGAATGATTTTCCCAAAAGGGAATCACTTCGTTTAGGAGTTCATTTTTATAAAGGGATGCGTAGTCTTTCAATGTAAATGTTTGATATTTTTCAAGTTTATCCATTAATTCAAAATCCCATGTACAACGGAGTCCTTATTCAGTTCCCCCTTTCGGGTACAAAGTGCCTTCCTAGAGGACTTTCCATGTACCTATTATACAAATGCCCCGCTTGCAAATAAGCTGATTGCGGACTCATAAAATGCGAGAACTCAAATGTAATAGCCTTTTCACATCCGGCATTTTTGGCTGCTTGTAGTTTAAACCATAGTTTTTCCCATTTTATGGGCAAAAATTTTATAGGCATATCACGATCAAAGGATTCCGAGTTCGTCCATGATTGTAATCCGTATTTATCGGCCAATTTTTTGTTCAGTCTTAGGTAATCCTCCAAATGGTTATAGTCTACATGACCGTCTTGGAAGGCAACAATATCTACACTGTCTTTGATACCGTTAAAGATTTCGTCCCATTCGGCTTCGTGTTCTTGTAGGGAGATACCCGAGTCTTTTGTGATTTGGTTGCTGGCCGCCATTACCGCTTTTTTTCCGTCTATCCATGGCGATATCAATACAGGTAAGCCGTTGCTTACCGTTTTGCATTTACTACCCAATTGGGCAATGGAGGCAACGGCACCTTTTGTTTTTCGACTAAGTTCCAGGCTTAGGTACCAACCACCAAAACTTTTATAGTGTCCATAGGTGTTATAGACTTCTTCTATCACTTTAAGATTTATGTTTATTTCGTGGCGCATATCGCCAGTTTCCCAATACTTTCCGCTATCATAGGTGCCAAAATAAAAGGTCATGCCATGTTTATCCGCTAATTCCAAATACAATCGTAACAAATCCACCGGAGGTGAAAAGCAATTATGCTCTTTGATCAGATATTTAGAAGGATAGGTCAGGAATTTTTGATACCCACAGCGTATCAATATCACCGTATCGATACCCATGGCTTTCATGTGGGCAAAATCCGTATCCCATTCTTTCTCTCCCCAATTCTGGTGGGGAATATCGTGGCTTATTTCGTCTATAAATGTTCCTGTTATTTGCATTAAATAGGTTTCGGGTTTATTTTTTGTGGTTTCTAGTTCGGCATTTCATATTCATTTGAATAATGTTTAATTACCGTTCCTGTTCTAATCGGTTTCAATTTAACTTTTGAGCTTGAGTTTTTTTTATTCCTCCTTTTGGGCTTTGGGCGACTCTAAGTTGTCCCACCAATATTTTTTCAATAGTATACTGGTTAAAATAAGCACGGCACTCCAAATAACCATTTCAGTATTTTGGCGTAACATAAAATACATGGGGATGACGACTTGGGCCATTTGCCAAATAATACCGATTACCACGTTAAAGCTGTCTCTTTTAAAGTCCATATTGGGAACAAAACTAGGGTCTTCTTCCATTACTTCTTTTTTGATAGGGCCCCAAAAACCCCAAGGTTTGGTCTGCTTGTAGAAGCTTTTGATCTGTTCCCGATTGGGCAGTGGTTCTATGTAGGTGCCAACTATGCAGCCTAGTAGGGCAAAGGCGAAAATGATAGGAAAAACAAAGATGTCCACATAATCCGGGAAGAAGATGAATTTTACGGTAGAGGCAATTAAGCCAAAAAGCATGCCCCAAAAATAGCCGTTACCCGAAAAACGCCACCAGACCCATTTGAGTACATTGGCGGCCACATAGCCCCCGTAAAGGGAAGAGCTGAGCCAAAGAATGAGACTATTGAGCGAACCCGCATTAAAGCCGAACCCGATACCTACCATGACCAAGGCCAAGGAGGATATGATACTCAACTGTACCAATTTTTTGTCCGGTGCCCCTGGGTTGATGTATTTTTTATAGATATCGTTTACAATGTATGCGGGAGCCGAATTCACAAAAGCGGCAAAAGTGCCCATGAAGGCGGCCAAGAAACCGGCAAGCATTAAACCTTTGAGACCCACGGGCAGGAATTTGTTGATGGCCATGGGCAGTACTTGTTCAAAATCTAGATTGTTTCCCATGGCAGCCAATTCCGGACCTAGATAGACTAGGGCCAAAACGGCAAAACCAATGATCATAAAATAGCGTGGAACATACAGGACACAGATAGTCAAAAAACTCATTTTTGCAGCTTCCGCAGGTGTTTTTGTAGCCAAAATTCGTTGCATGTCATAACTAGGCACAGGCCCTGCAATGGAGGCGAAAATACCCTTAAGGACCATCAAAATGAACAGTATCCCAAAAAGGTCAAACCCGTCCGAGTCTATTTTGTTGTTTACCTGCGGAAAGGCGGAGTTGCTCCAGTCCAGGTCCAAGTTCCACCCAAACCAGAGTTTGTCCCAGGTATCCGGTACAACAGCGGCAATCTGTTCTGCTGTTACCATATTGTACGCTACGATGCCCACACCAAAGCAGGCAATGGTCATAATCACAAACTGCATAACCTCCGTGGCCACAACGCTGTGCATTCCTCCCTTTACGGTATATAGAGAAGTGAGTCCGCATATAATTAGCGCATAACTTCTGGCAGAAGAAACCTCGTAACCAAGAAAATCAAAGGCCATATCCCAAGGTAGGATCGTAGTGCAGTACTTGCCAATTCCTTCAAAGAAATACGCGATAAACCCTAGCACACTAATGACCGCAAAAATTACGATGATAATATGGGAGAGTTTAGCGCCCCTACCATCGCCAAAACGGAAAGTTATCCATTCCGCACCGGTCATTACATTGGAGCGGCGCATCCAAATAGCGAGGTAGACAAAAACAAAAACTTGGTTCCATACGGGCCAGAGCCATGGCAGCCAAGCGCTTTTTAATCCGTATACAAAGAGAATACCTACAGACCACATGGTGCCAGAAATATCGAACATTCCGGAGGCGTTGCTGAGTCCTAGATAATACCAAGGCAGTTCGTTCCCGCCTAGGAAGTAAGATTCTAGATTTTTGGATGATTTTTTGGAAAGGTAAAAACCAAGTGCCAAAACGCCCACCACATAGGCGATTACGATTCCTATATCCCATGGGGAAAGTGTCATTTGGTTGTATCGTTTATGTTTCTAATATAGGAAATGTTTGGAAGTAATCTAGGTGTAGGAATATTTTGTTCTTTTGAAATTGATAAGTATTCATATTTGGACCTTTTAACTGTGAGGATATGGTGAGCCGAGTTGGTCTTTGGTTGCTGGTTAAATGGGTGCTCCCTGCTACTGGAAAAATCCATTATTTTTCAAAAGCATTTATTTACATTTAATTAAGGGGCTAATCGCATGGTTGTGGAATACTCGTGGTAACCTTAAAAAAAGGAATGTTACAAGTTCTTTTTTCGTAAATTGGTTTTGGAATGTAGTGCGTGCTTTAAAAATAAAGTAGGTTGAACGAATCAATCCAAAGTGCAATAGATATTGGTTTAGAAACAATGAGTACTAGTTAATTCCAAACAGAAAGGACAGTTTGTCTTTAGTGCCAATCTGTTAATTCCTGTTTTTTTTAACATTATTATTTTGGCGATTATCGCAAACAATGGCCATTCATATATTCTTTCAATAAACAAATATATACTCTAATGAAAATAGGCGAAACCATAGCTTTAGAATTCAATGATTTTTCAAAGAATTACACTAGTGATATGATTGGCTGTGTACCGCACTATTTAGCCTTGATTAAAAGTTTTACAAGTCACTTTCCCGTTAATTTCAACCCAAAGTCCATCCTTGACCTTGGTAGTGGTAATGGCAATATAACGGCCCAACTTATTCCGTATTTCCCAGATGCTACGTACACCCTCGTAGACGCATCTGCCGAAATGATACAACTAAGTCGTAATCAGTTTAAAGACTATGATGTCATTTACGCCAATTCCTACTTCAACGATTTTTTGTTTAAAGAGAACAATTACGATTTGAGTCGTTGCGGGATTTAGTATCCATCATTGCGATGAAAACGAAAAACAATCGCTTTTTAAGAGCATATATACTTCTTTAAAAAAAGGGGGGATATTTTCATGTAGTGACCTCATGATAAGTAAAACAAATCCAGATCACGCAATGCTATTGAGACAATGGGAGGTCTTTGTAAATAACAACTTTTCAGATGACCAAAAATGGACTTGGTTAATGAAACATTACGAAGCGTTTGACAAACCAACAGATTATTTGGTTCAACTGGAGTGGCTGAAAAATGCCGGTTTCATGGATATTCAAATTCCTTTTAGGGAGGATTATTGGATATATTTACAAGCGGTAAAATAGAATAAGGGGATTCTTTTACTGTAGAAAGCCATAGCAAACCTCAAAAGATTTCAATATTTAATACTAGTAATAAATTAGGTGAGGTTAACGTCACTTAAACGTGCATTGGTGTTTTGGTTTATTCAATAGCAACCTAAACAAACTGTTTTTCAGCATAATTTAGGATCTATATCATCTATCCGGACTGTATTAATTTATTGCTCGCAAGATTTAATTCCAATTTATAACAAGGCTAATTTGTTAGGTATAGAAAGCCAAGCCTTATAGTGAAAATGAGTAATTGAAATGCAAGAGTAAGCAATCCGTTAACCTATTACTTCAACAAAAGCAAAGGCAACCTATTCTTAGTTCGTGACATCTTTAAATGAAATTTTATTTATAAATAAAACCATGCGTACTTTATTTTTTGTGGGGGTAGTACTCGTACTTCTTTCATGTAATTCGGATGATTCATTCAAAAACAACTTATTGGATCTAACATTGGTAACTGGGGAGAGGGGTATTTCCTATATTTAAAGCAAGGCGAAATGGGCCAAATTGAAATCAAAAAATGGCAACTCGTATATGTGCCAGACCAATATGTCCTCTTGGGCCGGATTTGGCAGCACAACAGAATTAAGAATAGAGAATGATATTGTGACGCAACGCCTTTTTAAGGCTTTCACGTTTTATAACAACACTGGAGAAAGACAAGTTACCGATTCATACAATGTAATAGGCGCAGAGCTTGGTGAAAATGAAAATGGTGCGCCTTTATTGACCATCGACAAACGCTAGGATTCTTGTGGAGGCGAATACTTAGTGGTGGATGAAGATCCTCATACGCTCTTTTTTGAAACGGAGTTAAACGGCCTAATGACCTTATGCGATTTTATACCCAAAAGTTGCCCAAATGACTGTTATCAAGGGGTTCGCATACATGCTTTTGATTGGATAAGGTAAAGTAGCTTCTACAAAAGCGAAACTACTAACATATGGTCTGCGATGATAGGGATACTATTTAAAAGAAGTGATCTCGGCAAGAATCGAACTTGCATCTAAAGTTTAGGAAACTTCTATTCTATCCGTTGAACTACGAGACCGTTTTTACTGTTTCAGGGGCGCAAAAATATAATTTTTATTCAGCTATGCAAAAAAAGCAGGGCTATTATTCTGCCGCCGGCCTTCTGCTCCAAATCTCGTACATAGGCTCGCCTTTACTATTATTTCCGGTATGGTGCCAATCATCCCCCTTTATTTCGTACTTAAATTCCAAGGACGCGCCTGCTCTTGAATTGTCTCTTGAGAAATAGTCAATTCGTTCTGTATATGTTCCATTTTTTGAGGTGTAACTTCCTCCACCAGTTCCGCTAAATTTAAATCCATCGGTGTCATAGGCCATCCATTGAAAGCGACCATTCTGTAGGTACTTTAATGTTTTTCTGGTATTCGCTTCGCCGCGGCGTTCCTGCCCGTCGTCCGGACCCCTTGTCGCAAAGAGCCATGTACCGTCTAAATCTTGGGCTGTATTTTCTAAGGGCGTAAGTTTTAGGTTGTCAAACCAATCAAGATGTAAGTTTTCCCCATCCATTTTCATAGGGATAGCTAATTGCGTTATGGAATCGCGTTCGTAGTCCGAATTAAATTCCAAAAGAACGACTAACATTTCTTTGTCAGCGGAGTTTTCAACTTGGACAAAACCACCTAGGGTTTTAATGAATTCCGGCGGACTGGTTTGATAGGCGGAATAAACAAGATAATCGTCACTTATTTTGACTTCGTGTCGCACGTTTTCAACGTTCGTTATATATACTCCAGGCAGTATTTGAGCATTTAGGAAGGATGCCCACAACAAAAAGGAGCAGTAAACAAGGGGAAATGCTGGTTTCATAGGATGTATGCATTAAATTTAGGCTAAATATAGGAAATCAATAGGTTAAAAATCAAGCAATTGAATGGTAATAGGTGCATTCAACGTTAATTTTTAAGAATCTTTTTTCAAAATCTTGTTTTTTCAAAATTTTTGATTTCATTTGTTTTCGCAAATTGCAACCAAAACGATTTGCCTTTTTGGCATTAGCTGAACATCATGTACCGTGTTTCTATGATCGGACTTTGCGGAAATTGGAAGGAATACCGCAAAGAAGCTTATAAGATAGGCGACCGACTTTTAAAGCTATCTTTCCTTGTTCATACTTCGATCGTGGAAAGTCAGCACGATTATTTTTTTATTCCCACAACCGAGGAGAAATTTTTGATTTGAAATTTGTAATTAGATTAATTTCTTTATGTTTAGTGCTAGGACACTACCATATTTTTATCGATTTTTCAACTTTCAAACATAAATTTAAGAATGAATACGAAGTATATTGACCTTATAGACCAAACCTATTTTTTCCCACAAGAAGAATTTCAGTTGGATGGTGATAACCTAAAGTTCCATGACATACCCTTAAAGGAATTGGTGGAACAGTACGGCACACCTTTAAAATTTACTTACTTACCAAAAATTTCAGAAAATATAAAAAGAGCCAAGAATTGGTTTGCCATTGGTATTGAAAGAAACCAGTACAAAGGAAGGTATCATTATTGTTATTGCACAAAAAGTTCCCATTTTCAACATGTGATGCACGAAGCCCTGAAGAACGATATTCATATGGAAACGTCTTCGGCATTTGATATTAATATTATAGAGAAATTAAAAGAAGACGGTAAACTGAAGAATGACGCCTATGTCATTTGCAATGGCTTTAAACGAGATGAATATATTGAGAATATTGGCCGACTCATTAATAATGGCCATCGCAACTGTATTCCAATAATAGATAATTACGAAGAAATAGACCTGCTCTCGGAAGTTATTAACGACACCTACAAGGTGGGTATTCGTATTGCTTCTGAGGAGGAGCCAAAGTTTGAGTTCTACACCTCAAGGTTGGGGATTGGGTACAAGAACATTGTGCCTTTTTATGAGAACCAAATCAAGGATAATGATAAGGTAGAGCTAAAAATGCTCCATTTTTTCATTAACACGGGCATTAGGGACAATGCCTATTATTGGAACGAATTGGGAAAATGTTTAAAGGTCTACGTGCGTCTGAAAAAAATCTGTCCTTCTTTGGACAGCCTTAATATAGGTGGAGGCTTCCCTATTAAGAACAGTCTGGCATTCAACTACGATTACCAGTACATGATAGATGAGATTTTAAACCAAATAAATATTGCCTGTTCCGAAGCGGATGTCCCCGTGCCAAACATCTTTACGGAGTTCGGTAGTTTCACCGTTGGTGAGAGTGGAGGTGCCATCTATGAAATTCTTTATCAAAAACAACAAAATGATAGGGAAAAATGGAATATGATTGATTCCTCTTTCATAACCACCCTTCCAGATACCTGGGCCATAAATAAACGTTTTATCATGTTGCCAATAAACAGGTGGAACGATGAATACGAGCGGGTGCTGTTAGGCGGACTTACCTGCGACAGCGATGACTATTATAATAGCGAACAGAATATGAACGCTATTTATTTGCCCAAGTATAAAAGAGACAAACCATTGTATATTGGTTTTTTTAATACCGGTGCCTATCAAGAGACCATAGGCGGTTATGGCGGTTTGCAGCATTGCCTTATACCGCAGCCCAAACAAATTTTGATAGACAAGGATGATAAAGGCAACTTGGTGACAAAACTATTCAGCCCACAACAAAAGGCGAATGACCTTTTGCAGATATTGGGTTATGATGTAGAAAAGGACGAAGAAATTGTTCTGGAGGCAAGCAACAAATCCTTTTAAACCTTATTTTAACCCTTACGTCAGCCGGGGTTTTTATAAAAGTCGATAATTTAGGAGTGAGTATCATATTCAATAAAAATAATCAACACATACTGTAATGAGCACATCAAAGAATTACGCCGGTATACCCGATGAATTCGCACAATTGGAAACCGCAAAGGTGGTTTTGATTCCTGTTCCCTATGACGGAACAAGCACATGGGGAAAGGGTGCGGATAAAGGCCCAAAGGCATTTTTGGCCGCTTCCGAAAACATGGAACTCTACGACATAGAGACAGATTCCGAAGTGTATGAACAAGGCATACACATTGCTCCTGAGATAACCGAAAGCAGTAGTCCGGAAGCTATGGTGAAAGCCGTTCATAAAACCACTAAAGATTTCATAAAGCGCAATAAGTTCGTTACCATTTTTGGTGGAGAACATTCAGTTTCAATTGGTACGATAAGGGCTTTCAACGAGTGCTTTGATAACCTTACCGTGTTGCATATAGATGCGCATGCCGATTTAAGGGAATCCTATAATGGAACCAAATATAATCATGCATGTGCGGTGCACGAGGCCAGCCAAACCACTAACCTGGTTCAGGTGGGGATACGCTCTATGGATGCCATAGAAAAAACCTTTATGGACGAGGAAAAAACCTTTTTTGCCCATGACATGGTGAACGATGAGTACTGGATGGATAAGGTGATAGAGTCTTTAACGGACAATGTTTTTATTACCTTTGACCTAGATGCCCTAGATCCTTCTATTTTGCCGTCAACGGGAACTCCAGAGCCAGGCGGACTGTTCTGGTACGAAACATTAGAATTTTTAAAGACGGTTTTCCAAGAAAAAAATGTGGTAGGCTTTGATATCGTGGAGCTTTGCCCAAAGGAAACCGATAAGTCGTCCGATTTCTTGGCAGCCAAGTTGTACTATAAGATGTTGTGCTACAAGTTTATGGGGCAGGATGCAGATGAAAATTATGATAATACCTACGATGTAGATTATAAACCGAATACCAATTCAAAATTCGAAGATGACGAAGACTAAGGGAGCAATCTCAAATTTTATTGAAAAATATTACTTACACTTTAATGCTGCCGCTGTGGTAGACGCCGCAAAGGGCTATGAGGCTCAACTGGAAAATGGTGCCAAAATGTTGGTTTCCCTCGCCGGAGCCATGAGCACGGCGGAACTGGGCAAGATTTTTGCGGAGATGATCCGCCAAGATAAGGTTCAGATTATTTCTTGTACCGGAGCCAACCTAGAGGAGGATATTATGAATTTGGTGGCACACTCCCATTACAAAAGAGTACCAAATTACCGCGATCTTACCCCACAAGATGAGTGGGATTTATTGGAAAAAGGCCTTAACCGCGTAACGGATACCTGTATCCCCGAGGAGGAGGCATTTCGTAGGATACAAAAGCATATCGTAAAAATTTGGAAAGATGCCCAAGCCAAAGGAGAGCGTTACCTACCTCACGAATATATGTACAAGTTGTTGCTTTCCGGAGTTTTAGAGGAACATTATGAAATAGACATAAAGGATTCTTGGATGTATGCCGCTGCCGAGAAAAACCTGCCCATTATCTGCCCAGGTTGGGAAGATAGCACCATGGGGAATATTTTTGCTTCCTATGTGTTGAAAGGGGAATTAAACGCCAGCACCATGAAATCCGGTATAGAATACATGACCTTTTTGGCAGATTGGTACACCGACAATTCGGAAAAAGGTATAGGATTTTTCCAAATAGGCGGGGGTATTGCAGGTGATTTCCCCATTTGTGTAGTTCCCATGTTATATCAGGACATGGAGCGCACAGATACTCCTTTTTGGAGTTATTTTTGCCAAATAAGCGACAGCACTACGAGTTACGGATCATATTCCGGGGCTGTACCAAACGAAAAGATAACTTGGGGCAAACTAGATATAAATACCCCTAAATATATCATAGAAAGTGATGCAACGATTGTGGCACCATTAATTTTCGCTTATCTTTTAGACATGTAATTATGGACAAACACGCACATTTAAAAAAAGTTATAGTCGATTTTAAAAAATTGACTCCAGAAGTATTGAGGCTTACCGTTGAGCGCTACCCTGATGGGTATGACGACCGCGACGTTATTTCGTTTCGTAATGCCAAGGGAGAGCGTGTAGAGGCCGTTGAGGTCCTTACCGCGGATACCAAGTATTTGGTAAAAATTAGTGAAAAGCTAGAATATACCATGGAGAATTACGACGAATCCGATTATGAGGATTTTGCCGATGATGATCCAACCGCTGTAGTGGAGCCAGATATGATAGATGGTGATAGCGATGATGATGACCTAAATGATGGTATTGGTGATGACGAGGAGAGTGACGAACAGGAAGATTAGGACATCCGTTTGTGCAAAAACTCCATCTTCTAAGTTAGTTGCCAATTTTTAATAGAATAATTCCATACATTCCCAAACAATGACCAAGATATCTTGGCATAAATTCCTTTTGTTCTAACAGAAGGTACCTTAAGTAGTACAAATGAAAATAGAGGACATAGAGAATATCGAATTAAAATTTTTAGATCTAGATGATTATCAAGAGCTAAAAATAGCCATGATTTCGGCCTACACTAGCATGCCCAACGCATATTGGAGTGAGGACCATATTGCTTCCTTGATACAAAAATTTCCTGCGGGCCAAGTGGTCATAAAAATCAATGGGCAATTGGCCGGCGTGGCACTTTCCATTATCGTAGATTATGATAAGTTTGATGATGATCATACTTATGAGCAGATAACTGGAGATTATACTTTTAGTACCCACAATGCATATGGCGATGTACTTTATGGTATCGATGTTTTCATCAAACCTCAGTTCAGGGGACTTCGTTTGGGTAGAAGACTGTACGATTACCGCAAGGAACTCTGTGAAAAGCTGAATCTGAAGAGCATTGTTTTTGGTGGAAGAATGCCCAATTATCATGCCTATGCCAAGAAGCTCACCCCAAAGGAATACATAGCCAAAGTTCGCAGAAAAGAGATTGAAGATCCTGTGCTCAATTTTCAGATAAGCAACGATTTTCATCCCGCTAAAGTAATGAAGGGTTATTTACCCGGGGATGCGGCCTCCAACGATTTTGCTATTTTAATGGAGTGGGATAATATCTATTATCAAAAGCCCTCAAAAAAAGCAGCTACAAAAAAAAAGATTATTCGTTTAGGGCTGATACAATGGCAGATGCGGCCCTATAAGAATCTGGATGCTTTGTTGGAGCAGGCCGAGTATTTTATTGATGCGGTATCTGGATACCGCTCCGATTTTGCCCTGTTCCCCGAATTTTTTAATGCGCCCTTAATGGCCAAGGACAACCATTTGTCCACTCCTGATGCCATTAGGGAACTCGCAAAGCATACCGAAGCCATTGTACAAAAATTCTCTGAGTTTTCTATCTCCTACAATATCAATATCATTACGGGAAGTATGCCTGAAATAATCGATGGTAGGTTGTACAATGTGGGTTACTTATGCCGTCGAGATGGCAGTATGGAACGTTATGAAAAATTACATGTAACTCCGGACGAGGCTAAGGTTTGGGGTATGCAAGGTGGAACACAGCTAAAGGCTTTTGATACAGATTGTGGAAAAATTGGCATTCTCATCTGCTATGATTCCGAGTTTCCGGAGCTGAGCAGAATATTGGCAGATGAAGGAATGGACATTCTTTTTATTCCCTTCCTAACAGATACCCAGAACGGTTATTCCAGAGTACGGCATTGTGCTCAGGCGAGGGCCATTGAGAACGAATGTTATGTCGCTATTGCCGGAAGTGTTGGCAATTTGCCCAATGTGCAGAATATGGACATACAATTTGCCCAATCCATGGTATTTACACCTTGCGATTTTTCTTTCCCTACCAATGGTATAAAGGCAGAAGCTACGCCAAACACAGAGATGATTCTAATTGCCGACGTGGATATCGATTTGTTGCGAGAGCTGAATCAGTTCGGAGCTGTACGAAATCTTAAGGATAGAAGAACGGACATCTTTGAACTTAGAAAGAAATAAAGGAAAAATAGATTTGAAAGATTTAAAGGTAATTGGAAGCGAAGAATGGTGTGTTTTTAGTACGCTAGGCGTTCCGGCAATAAAGGCCCGGGTAGACTCGGGAGCAAAAACATCCTCTATACAAGCAACCAATTTAAAGATATATAGCAAAGGAACACAAGAATGGGTTAAGTTCGAGGTAAACCCGTTGCAAGAAAATAGAAGTATCGCCATAGCATGTGAAGCACGATTAATAGATCGTCGTATGGTAAAGAGCTCTTCCGGTATTTCAGAGGAACGCTTGGTCATAAAAACAGCCGTTACCGTAGGAAGCGATACTTTTGATATAGAGTTGACCTTGGCGAACCGGGATACCATGGAATTCCGGATGCTCCTGGGAAGGGAGGCATTGAACGATCGCTACATTGTAAATCCTGCAGTGAGTTATGCCGCACGGCAATTCTCGGATGCCGAGATAGAGGAGCGCTATGCACCTTTTAGAAAACAGAAGACAGGATTAAAAATTGCCCTTCTCGCCAGTAATCCAAACTTATACAGCAATATGAGAATCATGGAGGCCGCGGAGGCCCGTGGGCATGAAATCCAGTTTTTGAATGTGGAGTTGGCCTACATGAAATTGGACGCACATTCTCCTGAAATTCGTTATCGAGGGGGTACAATTTTAACCGATTTTGATGCCGTAATTCCGCGTATCAAACCTTCGGTCACTTTTTATGGTTGTGCAGTTATAAGGCAGTTCACTTATTTAGGGGCCTATTGTCAAAATTCATCTGAGGCCATAACACAATCACGGGATAAGTTGTTTGCCTCGCAATTGTTCTCAAAGAATGACATTCATATCCCTATAACAGGCTTTGCAAAATCTCCTATGGACACCAAAGACCTTATTAAGATGGTGAACGGAGCGCCCTTGATTATAAAGCTTTTGGAAAGTACCCAAGGAAAAGGGGTTGTTTTGGCGGAAACAAACAAGGCAGCGGAAAGTGTTATTAACGCATTTAAGAGCGTGAACACGAACATACTGGTGCAAGAGTTTATCAAGGAGGCCAACGGGCAGGACATCCGTTGTTTCGTAGTCAATGGCAAAGTGGTTGCCAGTATGCAACGGCAGGCGCAAAAAGGAGAGTTCCGGGCCAATATCCACCAAGGAGGCACGGCATCCATCATAAAAATAACCTCAGAAGAGAAAAAACTGGCCGTAAAGGCTGCCAAGATTTTGAATTTGGCAGTAGCCGGGGTAGATATTATCCGCTCACATAAAGGGCCACTACTGTTGGAAGTAAACTCATCCCCAGGCTTGGAAGGCATAGAAAACGCCACCGGGAAGGACATTGCCAACGAAATGATTGTGGCTATTGAGAAGAAGTTGAAGTTTGGGAGGTAGGGGGTAATTTATTATATTTAGTAAATAGATCATCTTAACCAAGTAACCTTATAAAGCTACACTTGTGAAAATCCCGTCATTAGAAAACAGTGCCCAACCTGGCAGAAGAAACTGGTTAAAGAATGCGGCCTTTTTAGGTGCTGCTTCCGTCGCTGCACCATCCGTTTGGGCCAATACAACAATAGAGCCGTTGCCAGAAACGGTTTTCGTTCAGCCCATTCGACTTATTGTATCCACCTATTCATATTGGCATTTTAAAGAGAAGGTATATCCCATAGAAAAAGTAATAGAAAATGCGGCGCGTATCGGATTTGACGGAGTGGAAATTCTACATCGCCAAATGGAGAGCGCAACGGTGCCCTATATGAACAATCTTAAACGACTTGCGTTCGATAGTGGTTTGGCCCTGCCATTTTTGTCCATCCATCAAAACTTCGTTGAACCGGATGCATCCAAAAGAAAGCAAGATGTGCAGCATACCTTAAATTGTATTAAGCAAGCGACTCAGATGGGTATTCCTGCCATACGAATGAACACAGGAAGTTGGGCTGGAGAAACACCTCCAGATTATTTTAAGACAGGAATTAAAAAACCGGCTGAGGGCTATACGGATCAAGATGCCATTAAATGGGTAATAGACAGCATGGGAGAGTGTTTGATAGAAGCTGAAAAGGCGGGCGTTACACTTTGTCTAGAGAACCATTGGGGACTTTCGTCCAACATCGATTATCTCGAAGAAATTTATAATGCGTTGTCATCCTCGCCTGCCATGGGCTTAAATCTTGATACTGGAAATTTTGTAGGCGATCCGTATCCGCAATTAGAAAGATTAATGCCTATAGCATCCATTATCCAAGCAAAAACATATTACGGAGGAGGCGAAGTATACGATTTGGATCTGGATTATGACCGTATTGCAAAAATAATGCGCAACGCGAATTTTACCGGTTATGTTTCCCTGGAGATGGAAGGAAAAGAAGATGCCGAAACCGCGGTTCAAAAGAGTTATAATGTTCTGAGAAAGGCGTTTAGCATTTAAGATGTTATCTATGGCAGGATGTTCAATAGTAGTGCATCCTGTTTTAAATTATGCGAAAAAAAATGGATTCCTGCGCTATTTTTTTAAGTTGTGCCACATGGCAATGGGGCAGAAGCTCTTCGGCCGGTTCATTAAAACCCATTTGGCCATTTTTTCAAATGCCCAACACACAGATATCAATAGGACCATGTTCTTTTAGCAAAATCTGTACCCCTTGGTACTCAATTTCTGCGTCATCGTGTTATTACCAAAGAAGAGATGGCGGTGAGGGGAGATATTAAGGGGTTGTATAACATATTGTTGAAGATAACTTTCGCACGTATTGTAGTTTTTCAACGGTATGCCGCCCCATTCATCCAGCTTTATGATACGTAACTTGTTAAAATGTTGGGTTCTGCTTCATACTTTGAGGCTTATTGACTTTAAAGGCCGAAAGGGGGGGCTGTAGCCAAAGACATCAAGGAATTAGATTACACATATAAGAAATTCAGGATGGTTCGGGCGCATGCGGCACTCTTGGTATCGTAATCGTAGCAGCTATGAATGTGTATCGTGGTTTTGGTCTAAATTTTCAGCTGTGGCATTTCTCATTTTCTGGACTTGTACATTTCGATTAGTGGCCAAAATTACCATCTGGTTGCTTTTTGAATAAATCAGACCTATTTTGCTCGCGTAATCTTATCCCTAAGTTCTCGCCAAGTAATCATTTTGATGTCTTGTTTCTTTATGATTTCTGAACATTCAGTATTCATTAAAAGATCAAAATCCTCTTGGCGCCTCTTGGAACCACATTCCGGATGCTCAATGGTAATGGCTTGCATTTCAGAAGTATCATAGGCAGGATGTAATAGAAGAAAATTTAGTCCGCCTTCCAAAGTATTCAATATCTGCAGATAGACTTTCTGCGGGTCCATAAGGTAGGTTTGGGGTTCTAGGGACAAAATACGGTCTACTATAACCGTTTTGCTATCTATGAGTTCATTTATACCCTCATGTTGTAAGGAGAAAACGCGCCCATCCAATAAAACGGGGAGACCAAATTCCTTTCCTACGCTCATATACGCCGCAACAATATCCCGTGTGCTTACGGCGTCGCCCATGTGAGCATTCAAATACGTTACATCTATACCAAATTAATAGGCTTTTTTTACTTGGTTACGTAATTCCAGTTCCACTTCCTTTGGGTCTGCGAACTGTTGAATGCTGTCTACCGATAAATAGACATAACCATGTTTATTTACAAAGGAGGGTACGGAGTCCCTAAAGGACACCGTCCTCCATTTATAATTTTCCCATTCGCTGGTTAGGGTAGTGCGTGTGCCAAAATCTAGATGGTTGTTTTTTCGCGCATAAGCTGCAATTTCAGGAAACCATCAACAGGGTACCATAATACTGGCCGCATTTTCCGAATGTGCCACCCCAAGGTCGTTGGCATGTAAAATGAGTAACTTACTGTTCGCCGAATAGCCCAAGCGCTCTGCAATTGTTTTTTTTGAGCGTTGGAGGTAAATGAAAGAGCTAATAAAGAGATTACTAGGAACACGGTATTTTTTATTGGTTGCTGATTTTTTGTAACTTTTTACAAAATTTAGAACGTGCTACGGAATATTTCCTTGCTACTTATTTTGTTAGGATCAAGTGCTTCCTTTGCTCAGGAGGTTGGGCTGCGGTCCATCCTGCAGACTTTTGATATTGAAACCGGGGAGCGACAGACCATTTTGGAAGAAGACGCACATTTTGAGGCGCCCAATTGGAGTTTGGATGGTACTTTTTTTATCATCAATCAAAATGGGAGCCTTTTTAAAGTATACCAAGATGGTAAAAAAGAAAAAATAAACACCGGTAAGGCTACGAGGTGTAATAACGACCATGTTATATCGCCAGACGGCCAGACCATTGCCCTAAGCCATAATGTGGATGACGGCGCCGATGGTTGGCTTACCTCCTGTATTTTTACGGTTCCTATTGATGGTGGCCAACCTGTGCGCATCACTAAGAAAGTGCCTTCCTTTTTACACGGTTGGTCGCCAGATGGAAAAATGCTGGCCTACACGGCACGAAGAAATGACCAGTTTGATATTTATGTGATACCCACCGAAGGTGGAGATGAAATGCAGCTTACCGATACCGAGGGTCTATCCGATGGCCCAGAATATTCCACAGATGGCAAATACATCTACTATAATGCCATGGATTCTGGTAAAATGGAACTTTGGCGCATGGATGCGGACGGTGGAAATACGATACAGCTTACCAAGGATTCTTATTCTAACTGGTTTCCGCATATTTCCCCCAACGGAAAACAGCTTGTATATATTTCCTATTTGCAGGATCAGGGGAGCGCTCACCCCGCTATGAAGGAGGTGGCGCTAAGACTGTACGATTTAGAGACGGATAAGATAAAAACGCTATATACATTTATAGGCGGACAAGGGAGCATTAACGTCCCTTCTTGGTCGCCGGATGGTAAAAAGTTTGCCTTTGTGGAATATGTTAATTTGTAAAAATATTTGAATAAAGATCAAGTTGATCATAATTTATGGAGAGTGAAATTCTCAATGGTGAGTGTCACTTTTATCTAAAAAAGACATTGCACTCAGTATGCTTCAGAAATTTTAGGGCTGATTTTTAATTAAGAAGGATTTGCTTTCAAATTCACCAACATCTCCTCCGTAGTCCGTTCTAAATCAAACGCTGCTTTCCAGCCCCAATCTTTTTGGGCCTCAGAATCATCGATACTACTTGGCCAAGAATCGGCTATGGCTTGTCTAAAGTCGGGTGCATAGGACATAAGGAAGTTAGGCAGTTTTTTTTGAACACTATTGGCCATTTCATTTGGCGTAAAACTCATACCGGCCAAATTGTAAGAGGAGCGTACTTTAACATTATTTGGGCTCGCTTCCATTAGCATTAAAGTAGCACGTATGGCGTCGTCCATGAACATCATGGGCAAGGCAGTATCCTCTTTTAGGAAACAAGTATATTCGCCTTTAGACAGGGCCTTATGGTAAATTTCCACAGCGTAATCCGTAGTGCCCCCTCCAGGCATGGTTTTCCAGCTGATGAGACCGGGATAGCGAATACTTCTGACATCAACATTAAATTTATTAAAATAATACTCGCACCAGCGTTCTCCAGACTGCTTACTTATGCCGTATACGGTACTGGGCTCCATGATGGTATTTTGGGGAGTGTCCTCTTTTGGTGTATTGGGTCCAAATACTGCAATGCTGGAGGGCCAAAAGATTTTATCTATTTTCTTCTCTTTGCCTAGGTTTAACACGTTAAAAAGGGAATTCATATTAAGGTTCCACGCCCGCATGGGAAATTTCTCAGCGGTAGCACTAAGCATAGCTGCCATTAAATATACTTCGCCAATATCGTAATAGGCAACTAATTCTTCCAACGCGTCATAATCTGTAGCATCAAGAATTTCGAACGGACCACTTTGCATCAGACTATCATTCCCTTCTCGTATATCGCTGGCAACCACATGGTCGTTACCGTATTTTTCACGCAAGGCTAACGTTAGTTCCGTTCCGATCTGTCCGCAGGCGCCTATAATCAAAATATATTTTTGCATCTAAATAATGAGTTAAATCAATTCTTGAATAAAGATACCTTTTCTTAAAATTTGTACATTCGTCCCATGCCAAAAATCTATTATTTATTTGTTCTATTCTTGGTGATCTCTTCCTGTAGGGACGATAAGGTCATATCAGAGGACAATTCCGATACGGGTTGGGATTTAGTTGCAAGTGCACTTCCTGGAAAAATTGCCCTAAACCCTAAATCCGAAGCTATCATAAGCGACTGGGTAGCTTATAAAACCTTTGACACCAATTTTGATCGTATATACAAAGCCACATATAGGGAGGACTTGGTTTTAATCATTGACGATTTGGTAGAAAACCAAAAGTTGCTGGAAGCTTCTACCTACCCAACCGAATTTGATATACCGCAGGTAAAAGGTCGTCAAAAAATAGTAAAAACGTTTATTTTGAAAACCAAAGGTAACTTGGAGTACCGACAGGACCCTAAAATGGCCATAGAAGAAATGATCGCTGCCTATAACGGTTTCAGGAACCAGTTTAACGTGGTGGTAAACAATACACTTCCCAAAGATCTTATTTCTACTGTGAATGACGCTAATTAGTTTGGTAATAGGTCGTTTAATATTTAATTAAAAACACCTTGATATAATTTCTAGAA
The DNA here is from genome assembly GCA_963697395.1 of uncultured Flavobacteriaceae bacterium. Classification (GTDB taxonomy): domain Bacteria; phylum Bacteroidota; class Bacteroidia; order Flavobacteriales; family Flavobacteriaceae; genus Maribacter. The sequence goes on along the minus strand of CAVONX010000018.1, from coordinate 1,324,697 downwards.
GCAGAAATTATATCAAGGTGTTCTAGTGGTTACCTACTTAAAGTTTTTATTGTTTAACTGGATCGGGTGTTTCCTTTCTAGATTCCAAGGCTTGTTTGCTAAGACTAGCAAGATTAAAGTTGGGATCGACAGCTAAGGCTTCATCTATTAAGGCGATGGCAGCATCAATATTCGTTTGGTCCTTATTAAACTGCACCAAAGCCTTTAAATGGATAAAGGCGGCTTTTAAGGGCACTTCATAGGGTTGCTGGCGCTCATAGAAGGCATATTTCATATCGTCCTTTGCATTTGCGATACCATATTCGATATCGCTAGCGGCACCGGTAAAGTCGTTTAACTGAATTTTTAGGTCGGCCAGTTCATAGGCTAAATAGGCATTAGGCATCCGTGTGTTTAACACTTCAAAATGCTCCAATGCTCTTTTGGGCTGGTTTAGGGCCTTTAAGGAAATTGCCTTAACCTGCACAGCCAGGTCGGAATCCGTGGCTACTTTTTCTATGCCTATTGTATTCAAGGCCTGCATGTGCTGGTTCTCGTTGGCATAAATATAGGCTAGGGTATCCTTACGCTGCTCGGATGGTGCCAAAACGTTCAGGTGGGTGAGTGCATTGATCACTCCGTTTACATCGCCCTGCATGCGCATTTGATTATAGAATGCTAGGTAATGTTTCTCCAATTCGGACGTGGTCTGCGCGTTGGAGCCAATGCTGATAAGCAGGGTTAGCGCAAAAAAAACTTTTTTCATTATAATTATTTTATTAGGTCGGCTAAACTATTAAAATATTCTGTAAGAACTTGTTAAGGAAAGCTTTAAATCTGCAGAAAATGAAAAAGACGTCCGTTAGGACGTCTTTTATATATATTGGTTTTCGTTTAACTACACCAGGCTTGGCTCTAGCTTTTTATCTGTAAAACTGCTGAGCAGTTGGGAGTAGAAGCCAATACTTTTATCATCCCTATCTATACAAGAACTTAAAAAATTTCTAAGATTGTCAAATAACAAGTTGGTATACAATATAGGCAAATTGGTATTTACTTTTTTTGGGTCGTAAAAGGAATCGTCAGTAACTATATCCATTTTAATGCGATGTCGGTGGTAATCTATATGCACAGCTGCAGCATTATAATACTTTTTAAGTAGGGCGATATGCAGCTCTTCATATTTTTTGAGGCTTTCGGGACTCTTGCAACTTAGGGAAATTAACTTATCCAACTCTAATAATATCTTCCCTTTTAATCTTGACTTTTTCATGACATATCGATTTTTAAGGTTTACATAAAGTTATGCATTTCATCGATAACTATCTAAAAATCAACAATATATTAACATGAAAATAGAATTTGTGTTGTGAAAGGAGTTATAACTGTGGTCAATTAGTGCTAGAGCGGTGTGAAATCTACATACATTTTAGTAAGAAATATCTTACAAGAATTAATTTTCTTGTAAATTTTCTGTTCAGAGGTTGCGTAGGTGGGGATTATCAATCCTTTAGATTTAGCTTTTTTAGTGTAGTATTTTCTCTTTTTGGGATGATCAGGATGCACGGCGTTTACTATTTCGCCCCATTGGTCTTCTTTTATGATTGCTGCCATTATACGGATGCAGTCATTTAAGTGAATCAAATTTATTGGTGCGTTTCCATCCGTTAGGAATTCTTTTCCGGACAGCATGTAGACCGGATGGCGGTCCGGTCCTATGAGCCCGCCAAATCTAACAATGGTTGTTTTGAATTTGGTTTGCCGTGCAAATAATTGCTCGCTTTCTAAAAGTTGTTTCCCGGATTCCGAAGTGGGTTCTGGGCTTATTTCCTCTGTAACCGTACCCTGCGTATCACTATATACTGATGTGCTGCTCACAAAAATGACCTGTTTTATAGTACTGTCCTTTATAGATTTTAGTAATAGATGCATTTTTCTAACATAAGAAACTTTGGGACCTGTACCTCGCAACTTGGGAGGCACATTTACAATAAGGGTTTCGCAACGGTTTAGAAAATCGGTTATAGGTCCTGCTATATCAGTGTCCGATAGGGAAATCTGAAAGGGCAGTATCCCGGCTTTTTCAAGAACTTTCAGTTTATCCTTGGAGGTGGTGGTTCCGCATACGGCATAGCCTTCCTTAATTAATTGTTGTGATAGTGGAAACCCCAACCATCCGCAGCCGATGACACCTATAGTCCTATTCAAAAGTTACCGTTTGTGTGGTTAATACAGCGTCGTTAAGTATAAAGGGCATCGGAATGGCATCCTCTGGTCGTTTGGGGACGGAAAATTGTTCGTTCTCCAAAAGGTCATTGGAGGCTTCATAAATCGTCAGTTCCAAAATACCTTCCCTAGGAATTTCCAAAACAATATCCGTGAAGTCATTGTTAGAGATGTAATGTGTAACAAGTTTCCCGCTATTTCGGTTTTCAAGAAAGTAACTGGAGAGTTCGATACCATTAATAGTAGCCTTTTTTATAGAAATTTCGTTCGTAAAAAGTTCCAATCTATTTACATTTCGTTGTGGGGTAATACAAAAATCCAGCAACCTACTCTCGCCGATGATGGTATCCCTAAGTATCTCTATTTTTGGGCCGGCGATGTTCTTCACGTCCGTCTCCGAAACATAGGTGAATCCGGACCCGTATTTACTACTGATCGTATTTTCGGTCAATTTCTCCGGCACGGTTTTTTTGTCGCCAATATATAGGGAAGTCCAATCGGAAAGCGTCTTATCATACGTGGCCCATTTGGCAGTTTGGGTATCTAAATCCATCACGTATAACAAGCTAGTAGGCCTAGCACGGTCTGGGGCAAAACCAGAGGTCATGTGTGCGGATACCAAAAAACCTATGCAGAGCAAAAAGCTCAATAAGGATAGTGCCAGTTGGTTTCTGAATCGTGTAAATATGGGCAACAAAAGAAAAAAGACGAGTGTGGACATAAGAGTAGCGGCTATCATCATTTTAAGTCCAAGCGCAACCGGAAACATTTGAACCAATGGGGAAAACATAAACAAAGCGGGTAGCGCTAGAAAGACCAAAAGAAGGGCATTCGGATTTTTCTGATATGTGAGAATATAAAGTGCAATCAATGCCCCGTAAACCGGAATAATAAAAAAGGCAGCACCTTGAAGGTATTGGGCAACCAAGCTACAGATACTGAGCCATACAAAAATAGGAGCTATTAATAGGTTGGGTGTTTTTACCACCCTAAGCCTGTGGTAGGCGTAAAAGCAAACTCCCACAGAAAATAGGGAAAAAGCCAAAATATAGGCATGCCCGTTATAGGTAAAGCCGTGAAGCATATCCGCATAGCTGGGATATAACCATTTAAGGAAAGCCCAACCGGAGTAGCCTACCAGACCATTGACCACAAGCGCAGCCAGTAAAGGCAAAAATCCTTTTAGGATGTCTTTTCCGTTCAGTACTTTTTTGCGTACCCCGATAACCAGAAGAATAATAAATAGGAGGATAGCTAGGCCAAGCATGGGCCAAATCCATTCAAACGGATAGGATACCATTTTAAAGAACGGCACGTTAAAATAGACATAATCGTTGAGGCTTTTCATCTTACTGAGGTCGGCTTCGCTGAAATGCGTCAATAAAGGCATCAAATAACTGCCTTGGTGGGCAAGTGTATTCCTGTCTAATCGTTCATAATTGTCCCGCACTGTGTGGTAGTCAAAATGATCATCAATAAAAGCAAAATTAAACCCCTCAATATCTCTATCTTCCCTAAAAACGGTAAGATCGGTATCGTTGGGCAGCATTTTGTAGATGCTATAGGCCAAGGAATTGGTTACGGGAAACTCTGGATTTGCGGCTATAAATTCCTTGATCAGGTTTTGGTTGCCTCGGTTCGTTTCCATTAACATGTAGCTGGCACCCCCGCTCCCACGCGCCTCAAAATTGAGGACCAGACCTACTTCTTTTGCCCAAGGGTGGTTCTTTACAAAGAGGTCTGCACCGTTAAGGCCCAGTTCCTCTGCATCTGTAATAAGGATGATGATATCATTTTTTGGTTGTGTGTTGCTGCTCAAAAATGCCCTAACGCTTTCTAAAATGGTAGCTACACCGCTACCGGCATCACTAGCGCCGAGTGAGGAATGTGGACTGCTATCGTAATGCGTAAGAAGCAAAAGTGCTTTTCCAGATTCCTTTCCTGTTATACGCGCCAAGATGTTGTCTGCCTTGCTAAGATTTGCCCAGTCGCCGGCGGTATAACCTTCCTGTACTGAGGTTTCCAATCCTAATTTCTGAAGTTCGGCAATGATATATTGTTTTACTTTTTTATGCGATTCAAAACCAACACCGTGGGGCTCCTTGGAAATTTCCTTTACATGCATCAAGGCCCTATCTGTAGAAAATTCGGTCAGCGGCGCATCTTTATCTGGTGCGTAGGTGGGTAATTGAGATTTAAAACTCCAATAAATAGCCAATAGAATTAGTAGTAGGGCCATTACGGATGTAGTTTTTTTCATTTGTAATTGTTTATTGGTTTTCAATGGCCATGGTAACCTTTGCCGTTGAAAAGAATCATTTCTTTCCCTTCTTTCCCTGGCAAGGATCTTTTAGCCTATTGGTTTCATTGTTTCTAAGGTTGTGGCCTAAAATTAGCAAATATTAGGGCTTTCTCTGCCCAGACAACCTTTTTTTATAGTATTGATTATTTTTTCCTATCTTTAGTAATCAACCTAAAAACAAATAGTTATGGGAATCAAGAGCTTTCAAGGGGTGCGCAAGCCAGTAAAAAAAGAATTCGATGCTCCAATTTTAGTGGAGGATTACATGTCTAGAAAGTTGGTGACCTTTAGACCGGACCAATCTATTTTGGAGGTGATGGAGCAGTTTGCCAAAAATCATATTTCCGGTGGCCCGGTTTTGGATAATAACGGTTTTTTGGTAGGTATTATCTCAGAGGCGGATTGTATGAAACAGATATCCGAAAGTCGTTATTTTAATCAACCTATATTGGATAAGAGCGTGGAACGCTTTATGACTAAAAATGTAGAAACAATTCCGCACGATACTAGTATTTTTGACGCCGCAGGAATTTTTGTAAAACATAATCGGCGGCGTCTTCCTGTAATGAAGAACGATGTCCTCGTTGGCCAAATTAGTAGAAAGGATATTGTTATAGCTGCATTAAAGCTTAGTGGGCATAATTATAAATAAAAAGCCCATATCCCCCGAAGGGGGTGTTCTTACTCGGTCCATTTAACCTATGCTTCCGTTGGTCTGCGTGCCGTAATCGTATGGCGTGCGATGTTCTGGATACTAGAGGATTCTAATTATGTACCTTATACCGTATTTATGCTGGGTACGAGCTAGATGCAAGCGCTAGCACGAAATTTAGGTCCGGCACATAAAAAAGGCGGGACTAAGAAAAATTTCCATTAGCCTTTCACATTAGCTCTGAAATGTCGTTTCAAAGGCTGTTTCTGCACTATAAGGTGCGTTCATGCCTTTAAAAAACAGCAGAGTATAATTCCCCTTTAGGGGCCAATCAGGCTTAGGCATAATAAGTAAACCATATTATCCAATACGCAAAAAAGATAAAAGGGCAGATTACTGAATTCCCAAAAAACAATTTCGAAAGGTCTTTTCTATTGAATACATAAAATAAGAGTCCTGCCAAGAGGTTAATTCCCACTAGAAAAAGTGCTATTTTCAATGTATTCCATAAAGAGCTCATTTCTGGCTGCTCCATATAGAACCAAATTCCAATTCCCACTAGTTGTAAAAGGAAAAGTAGGATACTAAGGTTTCTTATCTTTTTGTATTCCATGTCACATAGTTTTCAGTTTCTTGGTTCGGCTTTTTAGATATTAAATTTGTGGCAGACACATACTTTTGTCAGTTTTAAAAAGCAGACACATTCAAGTTCTGTATACAAAAAGTATATGCAGATAAAGTTCCCCCTTTGGGGAGCTAGGGGGCTTTTTAAGGGGAGTTACTCCCGCTTCACGATCATATAGTAATCATTGTCCAAAGGCAGATAGCCCAAATCATACACAAAGTAATAGGTGGTCCCTTTTTTGGTGGTGTAGAGGTTGGTAATAAAATCAAAATCGAGACCTTTATCTAGTAGACGGGTGCGGGTGGTTTTGGTCTTGCCGTCCGTTAGTTTAAAACTGTCCAGTACGCGATAATTTTTTCGAAGTCGGTTGTTTATATTTCGGATAAGGTTCTTACTGTCCTTGTTTACCTTGTTATTGTAGGCATTGCGACAGTAATCATTGCAGAACTTTTTATCTACCCTGCCCATGATGATCGTGTCACATTCTAAACACTTGCGCTTTTCCACTTAGTTTCTTTTGTAATTGAACTTCACTTCTTCGGCAGAGCCATCATCATTTTCAATAAGCCCATAGATGTTTATCTCGTGATCACTGACGCGTTCAAAGGTAAACCCTTCAAAATATATTCTGTTTTCTTCAGCTTTTATATATTTAAAGGTCTGTACCTCGTCTTTTTCTTCCCAGCCTTTTAGGTCCGGGCCAAAATGTTTAAGTTCGAACACCAAGGAATTTTCCAATTCCCTTACGTGACCAATTTCATAAAAAACGACTTCATTTTCTACCAATAATCTAAAAACGAACATCATGGAACCCGCTGCGGGCGGACTCCAAATTTCTTCCGTTTCGCCCCCAAAAGCTTCTCCTGTCCAATGTCCCGTCATCCATTCTATCTGCGAAATAAGGGCGGGGGTAGATTCTTGTCCTTCTTCTAAGGATAGTGTGTTTTGAGCGATTATACCTGTGATCGATGCCAAAAAAGCGATTAGAAAACACTTCATAAGTTGCTTTTATATGTTAAAAGATACAAATTATTTCAGTAGGCATAGGATTAAGGTTACCGTTCATAAAATTCAATTGGCAAGTCATCGGGGTCGGCAATAAAAGTAAATTTCTTACCAGTGAGTTCGTCTAATCGAATAGGCTCTACGGCAATTCCATTTATTACACAGTGCTTTATAATACTAGTTAAATCATCCACGGCAAAGGCAAGATGTCGGAGCCCACAACCTTCTGGTCTTGAGGTTCTCTTTGGCGGGTTTGGAAATGAAAAAAGCTCAATAACATAAATACCATTTAGGGCTAAGTCCAGTTTGTAGGATTTACGCGCTTCCCTAAAGGTTTCTTTTATGATTTCTAATCCTAAAAATTGGGTATAAAATGATTTGGACACCTCGTAATCCGAGCAAATAATAGCTATATGATGAACGTTTAGGAGCATTAGGGTGTTATTTCAAGTTTATATTTGGTGAGTAGTCCTGGTAATCCATCTATGGTAAACTTGGCCTTATGAATGGTATTTTGGTTTGGATCTAAGGACATGTTGGTAGCCCTGGAAAAATTAGCACTTGTTAGATCTGTATTGAAGAAAATAGCATTTTCCATATCACAACCGTCAAATAGGGCTTGGGGAAGTTTGCTGCCCGAAAAATCTACTCCAATAAGTTTACAGTCTGCAAATTTTTGCTTTTTGAGTTCCATGCCCACAAAGGAACTCATATCCAGTCGGCAATCGAGAAACGTAAAATCTATTAAGAAGGGGTTGCACGTATCAAAACGCAGCCCGATCATTTTGCAGTGTTGGAAATTTACCTCTTTAAAGATGGTATTCGTTATATTGGTATTGCTCAAATTACAATCCGTAAAAGTACATTCCATAAAATTTTGACCATCTAGAAAGCCATTCGAAAAATTACAGGTATCAAAAATGCAATTCTCGTATTCCGCTCTAGGAATTCTTTTTACTGTAAAATCGATTCCTTTATAGGTCTTATCGTTTATAAATTCGGTCATTAATTTGTGATTTACTTCTCATCAAGTATAATAGCCGGGATATTTAGTTCCTTGTATAAGGCATCAAACGCTTTCATTTCTTGGTTCACGATGTTGTCATGTTCTTGTTTGTATCCTTGCCACTGCTTTAAAAGGTCTTGTAGTCTTTCCTTTGCGCCAGCCGTAACTTTCGGTTCCACGCTAGCTACATAACCACGTAAATGAAGTAGTTGTGCATTTAGTTTGTTAGGGAAATTAATAACGTCCTGAAAGGTTTTTTGCTTGGGCTGTATCAGGTTTTCTTCCCATGTAGTAATCCTATTCTTTAGGGAATCTCCTTTTTTTACCAGTTCCGAAGCTGCTTCATTGTTCTTCAATAGTTTTCCAAATTGCTCCAATTGCGATTTTGCGGAGCGCATGGCGTTTACAGCCGTATGTATTTCCCGTACCTGAGTTTCAATGGTGTTTAGTATGGTTTGTTGCTCGATATAGTCGGCCATACTACCCTTCACACTCGGGTTTGGTAAAATGTTTACCGTGGTTTCGGACGTATGATCCGCCGTAGATCAATCTTAACGTATAGGTGCCGGGACCAACCGTGCTGCCCTCATGACCTCCCATTACAAAGACTTGGTCTATGCTTGGCAAAGCATCTTTTGCAAAATCCCATGTAAAGCGATTGTAGCCCTTTTTGGAAGGAAGGACATCTGGTTTGGATGGGCCACCTGCCCAAGACTTTGTTTTTTCGTCTTTTTGATTTGTAATGCTTCGTATCACCTTTCCGTTTTGAAGTACCTCAAAAGTTAGCTTTGTGGAGTCTAATTTGCTGTCTAGATAATAATCGAACGTAACACCGCTTTTTGGGTTTTGTCCTAGCCCTGGAATAGGTTTATCGGAGCTGCCCCCAAAATATAAATAGGTGTCTTTAGGTTGAAAAATAGTGACGGCTTGTTTGGCCGATGCAATATTTTGAATGGCCGTTACATCATCTAAAATCCAAAACGCACGGCCTGAAGTTGCGATGACCAAATCATTGTCCTGAATGGTAATATCGTTAATGGGGGTAACAGGCAGGTTTAGTTGAAAAGGCTGCCAGTTCAAGCCATCGTTAAGGGAAATAAAGAGTCCGGTTTCCGTGCCGGCATACAGCAGTCCTTTTTGTTTATGGTCTTCACGAACTACCCGTGTAAACGTATGTTCGCCGGTAATTCCGTTAGTTATCTTCGTCCAAGTTTTGCCGTAATCCGATGTTTTAAAAACATAGGAGCCCAGGTCCATGGACTTATACCGCATGACCACAATAAAAGCCGTTGCCGCATCATGGGGCGATACCTCAATACTATTGATGATACCATCTTTGATACCTAGAGGGGTAACATTTATCCAGTTTTTTCCTCCGTCTTTCGTCATGTGTAATAGGCCGTCGTCGCTACCGGCCCAGAGCACGCCTTCCTCGTGTTGAGATTCCGTTAAATAGGTTAGGGTGTTGTAGTTTTCCCCTCCGGCCGCTTCGTTGGTAAAAGGGCCGCCACCGGGACCTTGCTTGTCTTTTTCGTTTCGGGTCAGATCTGGGCTTATGGTCGTCCAGCTTTGTCCTTCATCGGTCGATTTAAAAACGACATTCCCTGTGTGGTAAATGGTATTTCTATTATGCGGCGATGTAATAATAGGTGCGTTCCAGTTGTACCGGTATCTAGAGTCTTTTGGGGCGATGCTAAGTCCCAGCTCTGGATATTGCTTTATGGGTTTGGATTCCTTTGTTCGGGCATCCCACTTATCAATATTCCCTTGGTAGGTGCCTCCGTAAACAATAGTAGGATTGTCCGGGTCAAAAGCTAAAAAAGCACTTTCGCCACCGGCGGTAGCGTCCCAATCTTTCCAATCGATTCCTTGTCCATTGGTTCTAGATACAATGGCTACCGTAGAATTATCTTGCTGACCTCCGTAGATAGTATAGGGCACCAGATTATCCGTAATCACACGATAAAACTGTGCGGTAGGTTGATTTTCTTGTGTGCTCCAACTAGCACCCCCGTTGTTGGAAACGTTAGAACCCCCGTCGTTGGAATTTATCAGTATCTGGTTGTCGTGCGGGTGTATCCATAAATGATGGTTGTCCCCATGGGGCACGTCAACCGGAGTAAAGCTTTTTCCCCCGTCTATAGATTTGGTCATGGGGGCGTTCAATACATAAACTAGATTTTCATCCTGGGTGTCTGCAAAAATTTCCATGTAGTACCAAGAGCGGGTAATATTAATACGGTCTTTGTTCACCTGGGTCCATTTTTTACCGGCATCATCCGAACGGTAGACACCGCCTTTTTCGCCCTCCGCTTCAATGACTGCAAAAACACGTTCTGGATTGGCTCTGGATACCGAAATTCCCACCTTTCCTAATTCCTTAGGTAAACCCTCCTTTAATTGCTCCCAGGTAGAGCCGCCATCGGTAGATTTGTAAATACCGGAAGTTGGCCCGCCAGATTCCATGATCCAAGGATACCTTCGGTGTTGCCACATGGCAGCATATAAAATGAGCGGATTCTTCATGTCCATGGACAAATCGGAGGCGCCGGTGTTACTGTCCACGAACAGGACATTTTCCCAAGAACTACCTCCATCCGTAGATCTATAAATGCCGCGTTGGGCGTTAGGGCCGTATTGTGCACCCTGGGCAGCGACGAAAATAATGTCGGGATTTGTGGGATGTATGATAACGTCGGAAATATGTCTGGTTTCGTCCAATCCAATGTGTTTCCAAGTTTTTCCTGCATCTGTAGATTTATAAACACCATCTCCCATAGATGTCATCACACCACGTATCGCATGTTCCCCCATGCCGACGATAACGACATTGGGATTGCTTTCAGAAACGGCTATGGACCCCACTGTTGCCGTTTTAAAGAAGCCGTCCGATACATTTTTCCAAGTAATGCCGTCATCCGTCGTTTTCCAAACGCCACCCCCAACAGTACCGTTATAATAGGTCATAGGTTGCCCCACAACTCCTGAGGAAGCAACACTCCTGCCGCCCCTGAACGGGCCAATATTCCGCCATTTGAGTCCGTTGAAAAGGGAGTCTTCTACCTTTAAAACAGGTGATGTATTTTGGCTTTTACGACGTTGGGATTGCATGGCTAGCGGTAACATCAGCAACGCGATAAGGAGTAGTTTTATGGTTTTCATTTAGTATAAATTTAGTTGGTAGTATTCTTCAATTAAAGCCATTAGTAACATGTAGCCAGTAGAAGTTTTTTTACTAGCTTTTCTATTTAGGGTATAATTTTCTTTAAAAATAAGAGAGCTCTTTTTTTGCCCATATTTAAACTAGAATAATTCCAAAGTTCAAATCGACTGGCCACTTTCCATATTTTCATATTTTTTTCTGAGATGCTCAAACTTTTATAATTTTCAATATGATCTGGAAAGTTTGAAAAGCTGTGATTGTCAAGTTTGTTAATTGCTCCTTCGATATTTATAAAATAAATTGTGGTACTCGTTCTGTCAGTTCGAGCACAGTGGAGAACCATTTTAGCTACGATGCATTTCGACTGCGCTCCATGTGACAGCTAGTTTTTAATCCATCCCACCTTTACGCTCAGGGCTTCTTGGTGTGGGCCAAACAAGTGGTTCTCCTGTTCTGCGGCTTTTTCCGATTAATGTGGCCTTTTCGCGCGATGTTTTCTCTGGATCTTCAGATGCCATATAGGTCAAAATAGCCGTAAGGATGGCATTGTTCCTGACATCGTCAAAAACAATTTTATCATAGGTGTCCAAATTGGTGTGCCAGGTATAGTTCCAATAACTCCAACTAAGGGAACTCAGAGAGAACGCAGGAGCGCCCACGGCTACAAAAGAGGCATAATCGGAGCCACCGCCAGCCGGACTCCCGGGGAAGGTGGTTTCAATATGTTTTGTTATGTCCTCGGGAACGGCTTCCATCCATTTACCTAGGTAATCATAGGCGTGTAAAAAACCTTGTCCGGATAGGTTTACCACCCGTCCCGTACCATTGTCCTGATTAAAAACAGCTTGCACACCATCAACTATTTTAGGATGGTCCTCCACAAAGGCTCGAGAGCCGTTAAGTCCCTGCTCTTCGCTTCCCCAAAGCCCAATAATAATGGTCCGTTTGGGATTGGGATATACTTTTTTGAGGATTCTAGCCGCTTCCATCATAGTAATCGTTCCTGTGCCATTATCTGTTGCACCGGTGCCGCCGTCCCAAGAATCCATATGGGCGGAGAGGATGATATATTCGTCCGGTAGTTCGGTGCCGGGTATAGTAGCAATGGTGTTGAAGGTAGGTACTTCGCCAAGCTCCTTGGATTCCGCTACGATCCGTAATTCCGGAGTATCTCCAAATTCCGCTAGGCGGTAAAGCATACCATAATCTTCCAATGCGATGTCCACTACAGGAATTTTCTTGGTACCGGCACTAAATATCTTGTTCGCCCCAAAGGCTTTTGACCAGTACGATTGCGCAATACCCGCAGCTCCTGCATTTTCCAGTGCAGCGTTGATAGTACGACTGGTATAGCCTGTATTTTTAATGTTGTCGTTCCATGCATTTTCGAGTGCCTCGCGCTCCTTTTTCATTTTTGCGAACGATTCTTCGGTGGCAAATTCCTCCCAGTTGTAATCGGGTCTGCCGGTAGGTTGTAGCATGCTGACCATTACAATTTTACCTTTTACATTGGGCAACCATCGTACGAAGGCTAGAGAATCGCTTATAGTGGGCAATAAAATTACCGGTGCGGTTATGGCTTTCTTTCCGGTACTTGGGCTCCACGCCAGCTGTGTGGCCCTTAGGCTGGCAATTCTTGGCGACACCATATCTACATGGGTAATGCCGCGGTCCCAACCGCGCCAAGTACCGTAAGCTTCGTTTTCTGCGGATATACCCCATTTTTTGAATTCGCTTACCGCCCAGTCATGTGCGGTTTTCATTTGTGGCGTACCCACCAATCGAGGTCCGTTGAGGTCCATAAGCTGGTAGGCCAAGCGTTCCAATTGGGAATTTTCATTCGCCTCTTTTTCTATGGCGGATACAATGTCTCCCGTGGTTTGTGACCAAGAAACGGTACCGATGCATAAGAAGGAAAGCAGTAAAAGGGTAGTTAATTTTTTCATGTGTAGTACATTTTGTTCTATGGAACAAGATACGGATTACCATGGAAACTTTTAATTTTGATATACTTTTCAATCCAGTTTTTTATCCAGGGCCAATATGGTGTTTAACAGAACATTGGCCCCGTTGGCCATATCCGTTGCCGAGGTAAATTCTTCTGGCGAGTGACTGATGCCGCCTTTACTGGGTATAAAAATCAACCCTATGGGAACAAGGGCAGCCATATCCTGGGCGTCATGACCGGCACCGCTGGGAATTCTTTTTGTACTGAAACCCAGTTTTTCGCTTGCTTTTTTAATTTCGGATTGAATCACAAGGTCGGTTAGGGCCGGTGCCGCAGTGGTGTCCAAGGCATTTTAACAAGACTCGTTGAGCACTACTAATTTCCTTTTATTTTTACGAATTCCCAGTTGTCCTATTTCAAAACATAAAAAAACATCTCTTAATTTTTAAATTAGTTAGAATATAATGTACTGTAAAACAGAATTAAAAACATTTACAAACGACAACAACCGATTACAAACGAAAGTAAGTAATTCATAACCGAATCGTTCTAAGATGTGCTTCTATGTTTGCAGTGTCGAGTCAAAGCGGCTTGATATTAAAAACTGTTTAACATTAAAATTTACTATTATGAACGCACTTAGAAACAGAGTACAGTTGATCGGAAACTTGGGTCAGGACCCAGAAATCGTAACCTTGGATGGAGGTGCCAAACTGGCAAAATTTTCCATTGCCACTACAGAAAGTTACAAGAACGCTAAAGGCGAAAAAGTAGAAGACACCCAATGGCACAATATTGTTGCTTGGGGCAAGACGGCAGACATCGTAGAAAACTACTTGACCAAAGGAAAGCAAGTGGCGGTAGAAGGTAAATTAACGCACCGCTCTTACGAAACCAAAGAAGGAGAAAAGCGCTATTTCACAGAAGTGCGCTGCAATGAATTGTTGCTATTGGGGAAGTAGGGTACAATGTAAACCCCAACTGCCCACAGTATAATACTTTTGAAAGGATTGTTCTGAGGGCAGTTGGCGATTTATATCTATACCTATGAAATGGAGAAAGGGCTAAATGGTTGATATATGAAATCCTGTTATCTTAATCGGAAAGTTTTGATGTTGTTGATTTGAAATTCTTTGAGACCCTTTAGGATTTCCCCATATGAGGTACGTATAATTAGAGAAGACTAGTATAGAAAATCGAGCTAAAGTCCAAGTGCCGAATGCAGCACTAATCTTTCAGTCTGAGCGCAGTCGAAGACCTTTATTTGTCCGAATCTTTAAAACATATAGCACAATGAAATCCTATATTGTTTACATACTAAAATGTTCCGATGGTTCCTTTTATACCGGCATCACAGGAAGTTTTGACCAACGTTGGGAGCAACATCAGGAGGGGTATTTTAAATCCTGTTATACCTATTCAAGAAGGCCGTTATCGCTTCAATATCACTTGATATTCGGAAATGTAATCGAAGCCATACCGTTTTAAAAACAAATTAAGGGTTGGTCAAGGGCCAAGAAAAAAGCACTCATCAGCAATGATTTCGATGCCATCCAGATACTTGCCGAGTGCAGAAATGCTTCCCATTGTAAATATAAACCGGATCCGTGTGCCTAAGCCCTTCGACTGCGCTCAGGATGACATTTTGCTATACCTGTCCCGATGCACTTATAACATGCTGAGGACAATATTTGGCTAAACACGTTTCAGAAATCAAAAAAGTGTTAGCGTAAAACCATGTCAGTCTGAGCGCAGTCGAAGACCATTGGTGCTGAAATTGTGCTTCTCCCTAATTGTCTGAAGCGCTCAGCATGACACCAAGCTTAAAGCATAAAATTAAAATCCACTAAACAATCCCTATTTTTACACCCATGACAACAGTGATAGAAGAAAAATTACTCCCTTTGCTAAAAACCCATTTTGGTTACGACTCCTTTAAGCCCAACCAGCTGGCAGTTATAGAAGATGTGCTGGCTAAAAAGGATGTGCTTACCATTATGCCTACGGGTGGTGGAAAATCACTTTGTTATCAGTTGTCCGCTTTGGCTTTGGAGGGTACGGCCATTGTAGTATCACCATTAATCGCGTTGATGAAGGATCAAGTAGATGTCCTAAAAGCAAACGGAATTGCAGCGGCGTATTACAACAGTTCCCAGTCCCAAGAGGAGCAACAGGCCATTTTTTACAGTTTAAAGCAGGGGGAACTTAAACTTTTTTATGTGGCACCGGAAAGTTTGGGTGCTTTTCATGAGGTCTTCCAGAATATTACTATTAGTTTGTTCGCGATTGACGAGGCGCATTGCATTTCTTCGTGGGGACACGATTTTAGACCTGCCTACACCCAATTAGGGAATCTAAAGGAACGTTTTCCAACTATTCCTATTATTGCTTTAACAGCGACAGCGGACGGTACTACCCAAGAGGATATTGCCGACCAGTTAAAAATCTCGGACGGAGCGCGGCACCTGGCTTCCTTCAACAGACCTAATCTGTTTTTGGAAGTACGGCCCGCACAAAACCGGATCAAACATATTCTGGAATTCCTGAACCAACGACCAAATGAAAGTGGTATTATCTACTGCCTCAGCCGCAATAGCACGGAGAAACTGGCCAAAAAATTGCAATCGGCCGGATATATTGCCAAGGCCTATCATGCGGGATTACCTTCTGATGAGCGTTCAAAAGTACAGGAAGAATTCATTACGGACAAGGTGCCCATTATCGCCGCTACGATTGCTTTTGGCATGGGCATAGATAAGAGCAATGTGCGTTGGGTCATTCATTATAACTTACCAAAAAATGTGGAAGGATATTACCAGGAAATTGGCCGTGGTGGCAGGGACGGTTTGCCTGCCAATGCCCTGTTATTTTATAGTTTTGGGGATGTGGCACAGTTACGCCGGTTTATAGCTGAAAGTGAAAATGCCGAAGTGGAATACGCCAAACTGGAACGCATGCAGCAATTTGCCGAGGCCTTGAGTTGTAGGCGTATTGCACTTTTAAATTATTTTGGTGAACAGGTGACCGAGGGCTGTGGCAACTGTGACATCTGTCAACGGCCGCCCGCTTATTTTGATGGCACCCTACTTGCTCAGAAAATCTGCTCTGCCGTGGCGCGCTTAAATGAACAGGAGTCAATGGGTACGTTGATCGATGTGTTGCGCGGAGCGAAAAATGCACAGGTGTTCGATAGAGGATATCAGCATGTAAAAACTTACGGTGCGGTCAAGGATATTTCATGGTTAGATTTGCAGCAGTACGTGGTGCAACTCCTAAACCAAGGTGTATTGAGCATCAACTTTAGAGAGGGTGCCCGCTTGGGGCTTACCCCTTTGGCCAAAGAAGTGCTGTTCTCCAAGAAGCCGATACAATTAGCCATCTTGGAAAAAGCGGAAGATCGCAAAAAATCGGAGCGCCGCCCAAGGGAAAGTAAAACCGGACTGTTTGAGAGACTTCGTCTACTCCGCCAACGGCTGGCCACCGAACAAAACGTACCCGCCTATGTTATTTTTGGCGACACCAGTCTCAAGGATATGGAAGCCAAACTGCCACAGAACGAGACCGAGTTCATGAACATTACGGGTGTAGGGCAGGCTAAACTGGAAAAATATGCCAAGGTTTTTCTAAACGAAATAACCGCATATAAGCCTGTTAAACCGAAAAGTAAAGTACCTACACATAAACAATCCTATAGCCTGTTTCAGGACGGATGCACGGTGCAGGAAATAGCCCAAAAGCGGGAGCTTTCCGAAAACACCATATACAGCCATCTGATGAAAATACACCTCGAAGGTGAGGAACTAGATTTGCACCAATTCATGAGCAAGTCCGAACAGGAAAGCATAGCCAAAGCCAAGGAAGCACTTCCCAATGCTGAAGGGCTACGAGAATACTTCGATTATTTTGAGGAAAAAGTACCGTATTGGAAAATTAAATTGGGGCTGTATTTGTTGGATGGGTAACGGTTTTTAATTCGCAGTTACTATACGGTAGATGGTAGTTTTTAGCAAGTAGTCTCAGTTGTAAGAAGAAAGTAAAAAGTAACGGGTCAAAGGACAAAAAGCGAGCAGCGCATAGCGCATAGCATTTTTGTATTTGAACTTGACACTTTATATTTCAATCATCGATCCCGGCAAATACCATCTGCCTAAACTTCCAGCCGGTTTCGTCGTTGACCGGACCTTGGGTCTGTTTCATAAGAATACCAATGATATTTTCTACCGGATCTGCGAAATATTGAGTATTGAAATAGCCGCCCCAATCAAAAGTACCTTCGCTGCCTTCGCCACCGGCTGCCGCTCCTTTTTCGTTTATTAAGCCAAACGCGAGTCCGTAATGCTTATTACCGTCCCAAATTGTGCCTATTTGGTTGCTCAATATACTGTTTACCGTTGTCCGGCTAAGGAAACGTACGCCATTGAGCTCTCCCTGATTGAGGTACATTTGTAAAAAGGAGGCGTAATCTTTAGCTGTACTAGAGAGTCCTGCACCACCTGAAAAGAAGGTTTGAGCGCCTTTTATCGGGTAATCCGTATCATAAAAGGTAACCGGGTATTTTACCCATGTATCATCTTCCTTTTTTTGTACGGTCACCAAACGATCATGTTTTTCCTTGGGTAGGTAGAACCAAGTATCTTCCATCCCCAAAGGGTCAAAAATGCGGGTTTTCAGGAACTTATCGAACGGCATACCCGAGATTACTTCTACAAAATAGGCAAGCACATCCAATCCTTCGCTGTAGGTATAGGATTCGCCCGGTTCGTGGTGCAGTGGTAGTTTTGCTAACTTCTTTACGCTCTCACCTATAGTGATGTTCTGTGTAGTGAACAGGTCCGTGATTCCTGCCATGGCATAGATTTGCTTAAATCGTGCATCGCCATCAATAACCCCATAACCAATTCCTGAAGTGTGGGTAATCAGATCGCGAATCGTGATCTGGTTTTTGGCCGGTTTTGTGGTGTAAGTAGCATCGGCTTCATTAAAGGTATCCAATAATTGTGCCTCGCCAAATTCCGGAATGTATTTGGATATAGGGTCGTCCAATTTGAACTTTCCTTCCTCCCACAACATTAAAACCGCCGTAGAGGTAATGGCCTTTGTTTGGGAGGCTATCCTAAAAATAGCATCTTTCTCCATGGTCTTTTTGCTTTTTGCATCCGCCATGCCATACGCTTTATGAAATACAATTTTTCCATTTCTGGCAATCAGGGCCACCGCCCCGGGAAGTTCATTCTTCATGATATGTTCTTGTAGCATGGCGTCTATCTTCGACAATCTTTCGGGCGACATTCCCTGTGAAGCTGCCGAAGCTTCTGACAATACCGGAGATTGTTTTGTGGAGGGAGTTTGGGCAGTAACACCTGCGCAAACGAACAAAGACAAAAGAAAGAGAAATTTTTTCATGGCGACTACTATTTGGTTGCTGTTCTAAAAATAGGTAAAGTTTTCATTGTATTTTGTAAAAATAGAAATTGATAGTGACTGGTAATTTATGCGGTTGATATTTTGGGCAGTATTATTATTCAAATGAAAATTGGTCTGCTTCTTTGGGATGTGTTATATTAGTCCATCTGAATTTTTCCTGTAAACACCTCTTTTGAGGATTGACTTTGTTCAGCGGAGTAGAAAATTTTCAGAATATAACAAGCCAATAACCAAATAACCAATACTTTATGGACTTTCTAGCTATATTTTCTTTTGTGGGCTTCACCGCTTTGGTGGCCATTATTGCATGGTACGCCACTCGCACCACGGATGAAAAATCCTCCGATGGTTATTTTTTGGGTGGAAGAAGTCTCACCGCAGGAGTCATAGCGGGTTCACTTTTGTTAACTAATTTGTCCACAGAGCAAATTGTGGGACTGAACGGAAGTGCCTATAAGGACGGCCTCTCGGTTATGGCCTGGGAAACCTTGGCCGCTATTGCCATGGTGGTTACGGCCGTCTTATTGTTGCCGAGATATTTAAAAGGCGGACTTACAACTGTTCCCCAGTTTTTGGCGGATCGGTTCGATGTTACTACAAAAACCCTCACTTCCGGTCTATTCTTAACCGGGTATGTAGTAGTACTCCTCCCCGTTATTTTATACTCCGGTTCCGTAGCCATTAGTGGCATGTTCGATATTCCGGGTATGTTCGGTATTTCTGAGAAGACCGCTTTGGTGTCCTGTATTTGGGGTATTGGTGTCATTGGCTCCATTTATGCCGTTTTCGGTGGATTGAAGGCGGTAGTGGTATCGGATAGTATCAATGCCATTGGTCTACTCCTTGGAGGTCTTTTTATACCTGTTTTTGGGTTGATGGCTATTGGTGATGGCAGTGTTATTGCCGGTTTGGACAGCTTAATGAGCGCCAACCCAGAGCGGTTCGATTCTACAGGAGAACACGGTCAAGAAGTACCTTTTGCTACTATTTTTACGGGTATGATGTTGGTGCAGCTTTTTTATTGGGGGACCAACCAACAGATAATACAACGTGCATTGGGAGCTAAAAACTTGGCCGAAGGTCAAAAAGGACTATTGTTGGCGGCCTTTTTAAAGATTTTAGGACCAATAATATTGGTGTTGCCGGGAATGATAGCATACCACTATTTTGAAGGCGGTTTGGCTTCCAGTGATTTGGCCTATCCTGAATTGGTTAGGGCGGTATTGCCAAAACCCCTGATCGGTTTCTTTGCTGCGGTATTGTTCGGTGCCATATTAAGTTCATTTAATAGTGTACTGAATAGTTCTGTGACATTGTTCGGTATCGACATATACAAACAGCACATCAATAAGAATGCGACTGAGGCCACCGTGGTAAAATATGGTAAGATTTTTGGCGTATGTCTAGCATTGGCGGCCATGTTTATTGCGCCAATGATAGCTAACGCGGGTAGTTTGTTCAATTACCTACAAGAAATCAACGGTATCTATAGTATTCCCATTTTTACGATTATCGTGGTGGGGTATCTTACGAAACGAGTACCGGCAATAGCTGCGAAAATTGGAATCGTAACGGGTTCCGCATTGTATATTTTAAGTCAGTTTTTCCTAAAACCCAAATTTGTGGGTACAGCTTTGGAACAGGCAAAAGCTTCCGGTATAACGGATGCTTCTGAATTGGCCATGGTGGAAGCTGATGCCTATCCGCACTTTTTACATATAATGGCTATTCTTTTTGTTTCCAATATTATCATCATGCTCATCATCGGTTACTTTAAGCCTAGAAAAGAACCATTTGAGCTTCAATATACTAAGCAGGTGAGTATTGAACCCTATAAATATGTGATGCACGTCGGCTTGACTATTGTGGTCATTGTCGTTGGTATTTATATCTATTTTGCGAAGTAGGTTAGAAATAGAACTTTATTTTGGGATACCGGTTTTACTTTTAGTTTTGATTCGTTCTTAGCACATAACTAGAGGAAGGATTACTCCTAATTCGGAATGATAATCTAAGCGAAATACGTCGATATTGCCCTCTTAAATTTGATAAGATTTTAAATTTCACATCTTTAAAACCAATTAAAAATAGATTTGCTGCGCTACTCTGAATGTGTTGGCATGGGCATCCACAATGGTCTTGATATCAGGGGAATACCCGCCGCCCATACTGCATTGAACAGGAATTTGAAGTTTGTGGCAGGTTTCTAGGACAAATGCGTCCCGCTGTTTACAACCGTCAATACTAAGCCCCAACGTGCCTAATTTGTCGCTGGCAATTACATCTACGCCGCAGAGATAAAATATGAAATCGGGACGTTGTTGGTCTATCAGTTTTGGTAGTGTTTCTTTTAGGATGGATACATACTCGGAATCCGTCGTACCTTTCTTCAAAGGAATGTCCAAATCGGATTTTTCCTTTTTAAACGGATAGTTTGCTGCACCGTGCATGGAAAAGGTAAACACTGAAGCATCATCCTTAAAAATTTCCGCCGTACCGTTTCCTTGATGCACATCCAAATCCACGATCAGTATCTTTTTCGCCAAACGATTACTTTGAAGATATCGCGAGCCAATAGCTTGGTCGTTCAGCATACAAAAAGCTTCCCCTCGATCTGTGTAGGCGTGGTGAGTTCCTCCCGCAATATTCATGGCTACGCCATGCTTTAGGGCAAATTCACAGGCCTTCATAGTACCGTCCGCAATGATTCGTTCGCGCTGCACCAAAGCTTCCGTAAGCGGAAAACCTATTTTCCGGGCTTCTTTTGGCGGTATTTTTATGTTCAGTAGATCATAAAAATACTCTGGCTCGTGTACGGCTACAATGTATTTGTCGTTTGGGATTTCAGGCTCAAAAAAGTTGGATTCTTCGCAAGTGCCTTCGTACAACAACTGTTTGGGTAACAGTTCATATTTAAGCATCGGAAACCGATGGCCTTCCGGCAACGGATGTTTGTAAATGGGATGATATGCGATTCGTAACATAGCTGTTTTCATTTCCGCGAATGCGGATATCCAATCTACAAAGATAAAGCTATTAGAATGTTATAATCCTACACTACCTTTGTAGTCATGCACAACGTTATAACCACAGATATAAGCCTTTGCCAACAGTTGTTAAAAGCTGATAAGTTGGTTGCCATACCCACGGAAACGGTTTATGGGCTGGCAGCGAATGCTTTTAATGAAGTTGCGGTTAGGAAGATTTTTGAAATGAAAGGACGGCCGCTTTTCAATCCCTTGATCGTTCATATTCACGATTTAGGGCCAACTGCAGAAATTGGCAAAGGAGATCCCGGAGGCGGCTATGAGATTGGCAAGGGAATTTTGGCCCGGATCGCTAACATTGATTTTACAAAAACAACCAAACGTTCCCAATATCATTACTGCTGGTAAAGCTACTGTAGGAGTTCGGATGCCCGATCACCCTATGGCCTTGGAACTGTTAAAAGGCTTGCCTTTTCCTTTGGCCGCGCCAAGTGCCAATCCGTTTACGAAAGTGAGTCCAACATCAGCCCAGCACGTGGCACACTATTTTGGTGATCGCATTCCTGCTATTTTAGATGGCGGACCTTGTGAAGTGGGACTGGAATCTACTATTGTCGGTTTTGAGGGCGAAAACCCAATAGTATATCGTAAAGGAGGAATTTCCATTGAGGCTATTGAAGCAATTGTGGGAAAAGTGACCTTACTCACCGAGAATGAAACAGCTCCGCAGGCACCAGGCATGTTGTTGAAACACTATTCTCCGCGGACGCCACTTATCGTCAGTACTACTATTCAAAAAAGTATTGAAATGCATCCCAATAAGCGTATCGGAATACTTTCTTTTTATTCCAATGACTTTTCAGGAGCGGAAATCATCAAAGTATTATCGCCAACACGTAATTTGGAAGAAGCTGCCAAAACCCTGTTTGCCGCCTTGCACGATCTTGACACGTTACATCTTGATTTGATTATCGCCGAACATTTCCCTGAAGAGGGTTTGGGCAGCAGTATTAATGATCGATTATTTAGAGCCCAGAATTAGATAAAACTACCGTCTTTACCAAGGGGCACGACGAGGTAACCTGTTTGTTTATGGATTTGTGTTCCTAAGAATCAATCTTGAAGCTTCTCGCAAAGACGACGTTAATTGTTTGGTAACCTAAAGTCAAAACCCTTACTTCTTATGCATCCCCAACTGAATCCTCTTTCTTGGAATGTCCACCGTCAGCACTTTTACGATAATTTGCTGATGTAAAGTAACATGGGCGTTAACGTCCTTTACGAAGCTATCGGACAGATTGGAGATATGAATAAGTCCACTTTCCTTGATTCCGATATCCACAAAACACCCAAAATTGGTAATGTTGTTAACGATGCCGGGCAATAATTGACCTTCCCTCAGGTCTTCAATAGAACGTATATTTTGGTCGAAGGTAAAGACCTTTGCCTTTTCGCGTTTGTCCAGTCCAGGTTTTTCCAGTTCCTGCATAATATCTTCCAAGGTTGGTAGTCCTAAATCCTCGGTGCAATAGGTTTTAAGGTCGATTTTCTTTAAACGGGAGGTATTTCCTATGAGTTCTGCAACTTCCGATTTCTGGTCTTTCGCCATTTTTTGAACAACGGAATAGCGTTCTGGATGCACGGCAGAATCGTCCAAGGGGTTTTCTCCGTCTTTGATACGTAAAAACCCGGCACCTTGTTCGAAGGCTTTACTGCCCAATCTAGCGACTTGTTTTATGTCGTTTCGAGTAGCAAATGCGCCATATTTGCTTCTGTGGTCAACAATATTCTCCGCCAGTTTAGGGCCTATGCCGCTTACATAACTAAGTAAGGGAACGCTGGCGGTGTTGATATTGACACCAACGGAATTCACGCAGCTTTCCACTACGCGATCCAAGGAGGTCTTTAACTTGCCTTGGTCCACATCATGCTGGTATTGTCCCACGCCAATGGATTTTGGGTCTATTTTAACCAATTCCGCCAAGGGGTCGGCTAGGCGTCTGCCAATGGATACGGCACCTCGTACGGTTACGTCGTAATCAGGGAATTCATCCCTAGCTATTTTGGAAGCGGAATAAATGGATGCCCCAGCTTCGCTCACTACAAACACTTCGATGGGGTCTTTGAACATTACTTTTTTCACTAAGCGTTCCGTTTCACGGGAAGCTGTGCCGTTACCAATCGCGATTGCTTCTATTTTATAGGCATTTGCCAATGAGCTCAGTTTCTTTATCGCTCCAGAAACATCGTTTTGCGGGGCATGTGGGTAAATGGTTTCGTTGTGCAGCAAATTTCCGTGCGCATCCAAACAAACCAATTTGCAGCCTGTTCTAAAACCAGGGTCTAAGGCTAAAATACGCTTTTCGCCCAAGGGTGCGCCTAATAATAATTGCCTAAGATTATTGGCGAAAACCCCAATAGCTTCCTCGTCCGCCTTTTCTTTGGCGCGTTGCAATAGTTCGTTGCTTAACGAAGGGAACAGCAGTCTTTTATACGCATCGGAAATGGCGAGTTGCAGCTGTTCTGCACTAGGGGAACTATCGTTTTTTATGATGCGTTGCGCTATGTTCTCCAAGGCCTTTTCGTCATCGATTTCTATTTTAATACGAATAAATTTTTCCGACTCTGCCCGGGCAATCGCTAAAAACCGATGTGAGGGACAACGGTTCAAGGCCTCGCTCCATTCAAAATAATCTCTATATTTTTGGGCTTTCTCTTCCTCTTTTTTGGCAGAGATCACCTTAGTAGTAATAAGGGCGAAACGCTCTAATTGGATTCTCAGTTGATTACGGATATCCGTACGTTCGTTTATCCATTCCGAAATAATGTGTCGCGCACCTTCCAAGGCGTCGTCCTCGTTTTGTATTTCCTTGTTCAGGTATTGGCTGGCGAGGTACTCTAGCTCCTCCGAACGCTGCGCCATAATGATTTTGGCCAAAGGCTCCAATCCGTTTTTGCGCGCCACTTCCGCCTTCGTCTTTTTACTTTTCTTAAAGGGAAGGTACAGATCTTCCAACTGCACCAAATCTTCGGCCGAATCAAATTTTACTTTAAGTTCTGGAGTAAGCGCACCTTGTTCCTCAACTGATTTTAGAATCGCTTTTTTTCGCTTTTCCAAAGCCTCAAACTGCTCTTTGAACTGCACAATGGCACCGATCTGTACCTCGTCCAGATTTCCCGTGCGTTCTTTTCTATAGCGGGATATAAAAGGCACCGTACAATCTTCATTGAGCAAGGCCACCGTATTTTGGACGCTTTTTTCGGGGAGTTGGGTGTATTTTAAGAGGTAGGGGATTAAGTTCATTAATCTTGATTATATGTCTTTGTAGGTTAATTTGGTATGAGCCGTTAAGCAGAGTTATGCTTGAGGATTCTGGCCAAGTTGTAGGTCAATTTTATCTTGAATTCTGCCTAATTGCTCAAAATTCTATGAGCCTTGAAATCAGTACAAATCAATTTATACTCGCCCCATTTCCAACTCCAGCCGTATCCGGATTTAGAAAAACCAATTTCCCGTCGGTATTTTCGCTCATTAAAATCATCCCTTCGCTTTCCACACCACGCAGTGCACGTGGGGCAAGGTTGATAAGAACCGTAACCTGTTTTCCTATTATTTCTTCAGGAGAAAAACTCTCTGCAATACCAGATACTATGGTACGTACATCCAAGCCCGTATCTACTTTTAACACTAATAATTTATTCGCTTTTGGCATTTTTTCGGCGGCTATAATAGTGCCAACACGCATATCCAGTTTACTAAAATCATCAAAGGTTATGGTGTCTTTTTGAGGTGCTAGGGCTTTGTTCATTTGTTCGTTCGCTTTTTTAGTGGCTTCCAATTTGGCCAGTTGTGCTTCTATTTCTTCGTCTTCTACTTTTCTAAAAAGAAGTTCGGCTTGGTTGATTCTGTGGCCGGACGGGAGCAAAATTTCTTTGGTTGAGATATCGTTCCATTCTAGTCCTTTTTCCACCTCCGAACCTTGCCCTTCGACTACGCTCAGGGTGACATTGAGTATGTTTTTAAGCTTGGTAGACGAAAAAGGTAAAAAAGGCTCGCTCAAGACCGCCAATCCGGCGGCTATTTGTAGGGCTACGTACATGATGGTCTTTACACGTTCCTCATCTTGTTTGATTACTTTCCAAGGTTCTTCGTCTGCCAGGTATTTATTGCCCAGACGTGCCAAGTTCATAAATTCCTGGCTCGCTTCCCGAAACCTGTAGCGTTCTAAGGAAGCACTTAATTTTTCTGGAAAGGTTTTTAATGCTGCCAAGGTTTCCAAATCTATTACCGAGAATGTATTGGGAGTTGGAACTTCCCCTTCATAATATTTTTGGGTAAGTACGGCAACCCTATTGATAAAATTGCCAAAAATGGCCACCAGTTCGTTATTGTTGCGCGCCTGAAAATCTTTCCATGTAAAATCGTTGTCCTTTGTTTCTGGCGCATTGGCCGTTAAGGCATATCGCAAGGAATCTTGCATATCCGGAAAATCGACTAAATATTCATGAAGCCAAACGGCCCAGTTTTTGGAGGTGGACAGTTTGTTCCCCTCCAAATTCAGGAATTCGTTGGCCGGTACATTTTCCGGTAGTATAAACTCGCCATGTGCCTTTAAGATGGACGGGAAAATGATGCAATGAAAAACAATGTTGTCCTTTCCTATAAAATGTAGCAGTTTCGTGTTTTCATCTTTCCAGTAGGGTTCCCAATCTTTTCCTTCTCGGGCTGCCCATTCCTTGGTGGAGGAAATGTATCCTATGGGCGCATCGAACCAAACATAAAGTACTTTTCCCTCGCCACCTTTAACAGGTACGGGAATTCCCCAATCTAGGTCACGTGTTACGGCCCTTGGCTCTAAACCACCATCGATCCAGGACTTACATTGTCCGTATACGTTGGGTTTCCAATCGTCCTTATGTCCCTCTAAAATCCATTTCCGTAGAAAGCCTTCATAACGATCTAGCGGTAAAAACCAATGCGTAGTTTCCTTTGTGGTGGGAACCGTGCCGGTAATGGTCGATTTCGGATTTATAAGATCTGTGGCATTCAAGGAAGAACCACATTTTTCACATTGATCTCCGTAAGCTTCTTCGTGCCCGCACTTTGGGCAAGTGCCTGTTACAAAACGATCCGCTAAAAATTGCTGCGCTTCGTCATCGTACAATTGTGCGGTAGTTTCTTCTATAAAATCACCTTGCTTGTAGAGTTTTACAAAAATATCCGAAGCGGTCTTATGATGTATGGGGGCCGATGTTCGTGAATAGTTATCAAAAGTGATCCCGAAATCTGCAAAGGATTGTTTAATGATGTCGTGGTACTTGTCTACCACCTGCTGGGGCGTGATCCCTTCTTTCTTCGCCTTCATGGAAATCGCGACGCCGTGCTCATCGCTCCCGCAGATGAAGGCCACATCCTTACCAATGCCCCTTAAATACCGCGCATAAATATCTGCAGGGACATAAACGCCTGCCAGGTGGCCTATGTGAATGGGGCCATTGGTGTAGGGTAGGGCTGCTGTAATCGTATACCTTTTGGGCGAATCTATTGTGGACATCTCATTTTATTAAGCCACAAAAATACTGAAATTGTTGATGAAATTAGGCGGTTCTGCAGCATCAAAATAAAGTTCCGCTCTCTTTGGAAGATTGGATGCATTGGCATTGTTTAAAATAAAAACCTTCGGTATATCTTTAGGACATGACCGAAGGTTAAGCACATAGCGGGGAAATAGGTTAAGCTACCATCACGGATTTACTCATTCTCTGATTTTGTACACTTATACGGTAAATGTACTTTCCGGTGGATAGGTGTTTGGGTACGCGCTCGCGTATATTAATTTCTGCTGATCCTTCGAACATCATTTCATTAAAGACCGTACCTACATTCTGTCCTAGAATATTAAACAATTGAATATCCACATGGGCCGAAAATGGCATTTCCAAGTAAATATGCGGAGTGCTGTCGGTAGGATAATATGGTTTATGAACAATGGCATTCAATAGATTTGGGTCGAAAGGATTCGGGGCCGGATCACTTCCGTCCGGATCTACTGGTGTTGGAGGTGTAACTTCCCCATCGCTATAAGCGATATCGGGAAATGCCTCGCCACTGCAACTAAAGCCTAAGTTGACGGGTACGTACGGTTTATAGTTCAGTAAATGGGCCTCGACCAAGGGAACATCTACACAAAGCCATTCTGCAAGAACGGTGGCGTATAGATCTCTAAAGTCCATCGTATACTCTAAATTTCCTCTACCATCCGGATCTTCCAATGTAGGGTGGTCGCCAACAAAGGCACTGCCGTTAAGGCCGGAACCAAAAAACAGGGTAGGTGCCGCTTTACCATGATCCGTGCCGTTGGAACCGTTTTCAAATATTCGGCGGCCAAACTCGGAGAACGTCATGCTCAATACTTTGTCATCTTGTTGCGTAAAAGCAATATCCTCATAGAAGTTATTGACCGCTACGGACAAGTTGGTCATAAGACGTTCATGTGCCAAAGGTTGGTTGCCGTGGGTGTCAAAGCCTCCCATGGAAATCATATACACCTTGGTACCTAAATTGCCTTTGATCAATTTTGCCAATAATTTCATTTGGCGGGCAAAACCATTGTCCTGGTACTCGACTTGGTTTTGTCCTCTTTCGTATGCAGCGTGAATCAGACCAGAGTATTCATAGGTAGTATTGGCAACTCCTCTTAAGAACTTTAATTGATCACCGTACATACAGTCGTTGAAAAGTTCGTCTCCAAGGCCATAAACAACGCCAGATTCTGCAATCTCTTCCAATTGGTTGATGTTGGATGTGGTAAAAGCATAGTTGGTCTCTTCGCCTTGAAATACCAAATTACCAAACTGACCAATTTGAATGGCCGCTGGCGCGGCAGGCGGATTAATAAGGTAATCGGGATATTTGGTCTCAAAATGGCGTCCCATCCAACCCGTGTTCAAACCACTAAATCCAGTGGTGGTTATGTCTGTATTTGCAAAAATATCGGAACCTGTAAAATGGGAAAGGCTTTGTCCTTCATATCCTACGCCATGTACCGCTTTAAATTGGCCATCTCCCCATAATTTTTCTAGGGAGCTCATATAGGAAGGCACCCCAAACTCATCGGTAAGTTTTAGGACTTTGCTTTCGGGGATATATATGTTTGGTCTTGCGTTCGCGTAGGCATCATATTGTTCAATAGGAATTACGGTACTTAGTCCATCATTTCCACCGGAAAGTCGTATCAAAATAAGGATATTGTCCGTTTCCGCTGCGGCAATACCAGCCGATAGGGCAGAGGGAGCGTTTGCTGTAATCATATTGGAACCAAGCATCATGGAGCCGGATCCGGCAATCCCCAAAGCTTGTAAGAAGGAACGACGGCTCCAGTATTTGTGTTCGTCGTCGTGTCCGTCATGTTGTAATCCTTTATGCGGGGTATGGTGTGTATAGCACATAATAGTAGGTATTATTTTAGTTGAAACTCAGGTTGTCTTGCTAGGTATTGAAGTAATAGATACACTTGGAACGGGGCTTGTTGCCAACCGTATAAAGTCCAAGATTCTTGGTTTCCACCTTCAAAATAAACTTCCTCTACATCGCTCCTGAAAATAGCGAATGCCTTAGCGTATTCCCCTTCATCCAAAAGGCCTTTTGGGAGAATAAAATCGATAATCAATCTAGCAATAACATCAGGGTTATAGGTAGCTATTCCTACACTACCGGTAATTGCCAAGCCAAGATCCCTGAACTGTTCGCTGTTCTGTTGGTAGAAAACCTCAAGGATACTTTCCATGGTAAGCCATCTGCCGATAAGGAAATTATTATTGATCCACGAACGGTCTCTTTGCCAGCCGGCCACGTCGTATGGGTCAAAAAGATTCTGACTTAGCAAACCACTGTAATTGATCATTTCTCCAACGTTCGTATCCGTATAGGCGAAACTTGTTTCTTTTAGGGTGTTTAGGTATAGGTCGAACGGACTTTTTATAATCACGCCAATGGCCTCTTCGTCGAAAAAGTGTGCACTTTTAAACAGCTGTCTGAGCATTGGCGCCAGCTCAAAGTCATTGGCAATTAGGGTAGCCGCCAATCCATTTAGAATGGGTTGTGCCTCCGGCGCTAGGGCGTCTGGGTGCACAAAAAATTTGTATAGTTTTTTTGAGATGAAAAACGCGATTTGATCTGCCCTTTCATTAAACAAGATGTCTATGACATCATCATAGCCCCAATTTCCCGTTTGCCCTAAAATGGTCTTGGTTCCATTATCATGGCGATCTGCCCTAAACGTCACTTGCGTGCAGCCGACTTCGCCTCTTTCCACGTAACCGGTAAGTGCTCTTGCCGTTTCAATGATATCTTCCTCGGTATATCCCTGTCCTTCCCCTAATGTAAAAAGTTCATAAAGCTCGCGCGCATAATTTTCATTGGGATTGTTACCGTTATTGAAAACGCCGTCCAAATAGAACAACATGGCACTGGTTAGGCCAATTTCGCTTACAAAAGTCTTGAAATTTCCTAAGGAGTTGCGCTGTAGACAATTTATATAGTAATAGAGAAAGGAGTTGCAGTCGTACACGTCATATTCTGTAACAAAATGATTGCTCCAGAAAAAACTGAGACGATCTCTAAGATTATTGTTCAAAAGGCCGTTGGCATAAGCCAATTGAAACCCGTTAAACTGTTGGTTCCTTAACTGCCTACGGGCATCGTCGTCTTCGGGGTAATTGGCATTGGTCCAATCTGCCCATGCGGGAGCAGGGGTGGAAGGCATGTTCAAAGCTTGGTCCACTAAGGCGTCCACAAGGGTGCCTGCGTTTTGACCAACTGCTTGTTGAATAGTTTCAACGGATGCGCTAAATCCTAACCTTCTATAAAGGTGCAGTGCCCTTTGTTGATCCAAGGGCACAGAATAGGGCGCAAGAGTAGAAGTATTACAATTAATGAAATATTCCATAGTCTTAAAAAGGCGTTAATAAATTACGTTCATAGAGTTGGGGCTCTTATCTAACGTAACGAAATTTGGGTTAGTACTTTAAACCTCTTATTTTCGTTAACTGACATTCGAATGTACATGCTAAAAACGAAAATACACGCCCAAGGGCCTATATTTTCGATGAAATACATTTTTTTGATATGATTTTATGGGAAAGCACAACGAATTTGGAAAGGAAGGCGAGCAGATAGCAGCCGATTTTCTCTTAAAAAAGGGATACGCCATTTCCTATAGAAACTATAGGTACCTAAAAGCTGAAATAGATATTATAGCCAAAAAGGACGGTGTGATAGCTATTGTGGAAGTGCGCTCAAGGAGGTCCGATTATTTGGAGAATATTGCAGAAACCGTAACGCCTAAAAAAATTAAACTTCTGGTGTCGGCAGCGGATCACTATATAATGAGTGGCGATCTCAATGCAGAAGTACGCTTTGATATCATCACCATACTCAAGAACAAGAACCGGTTTGAAATAGAACACGTAGAAAATGCGTTCTACCATTTCTAAACCTGTGGATGGCAATAAATCGAGATTACCCCACACATTGTTTTATTTGTAACAAGTTGTTATATTTGCTATCAATCTAACCGATATGAAAACTATATCCTCTGTAGTAGAGCAGTATATCAAGAAAAAACCTTTTTTGCAAAGTGCCTTGGCACAGGGAATTATAAATCTTACCTCACTTTCTAGAATCGTGAAGCCAGAGATTGAGGAAGAACTAGGAAAGGATATTAGAAACGGGGCAATTGTTATGGCGCTAAAACGCCTTTCGGATGATTTGGAGTTTAGGGCCACGCATAAGATTATCAAGGTCCTTAAAAATATTGGGGAAATTACGGTACGTTCTTCTTTGACCGATTACACTTTCTTGGCTTCGGATACTATTTTGGTGCAGCAGGCTCATTTATTGAAGGAAATAAACGAAAATCAAGATGTATTTTATACCTCTTCTAGAGGCGTAAACGAGATAAACATTGTGATAAGCAATGTCATGGACAAAACCGTAGAACGCTTATTTGTAGAAGAAAAGTGTACCCAAAAGGCCGAAGACCTATCCTCTATTACGGTAAAACTACCCGCAGAAAATGTTTCGGTTCCAGGTATTTACTATTTCATATTTCAGCGTTTGGCCTGGGAAGGTATTATTATTTATGAAGTTATTTCTACTACCAATGAATTTACCATTTTGGTAAACGATGAGCAGGTAGACATTGCTTTTAAGACGATTAAAGACCTGAAATTACTTTAATTCTTTTCTGCCTTGGAAAGCTCTTTTAAAATAGAAACTACTCCCTTTTCGTCCGCTGGTTTGGCTACAAAGCGCTTGTCCTTGTCCAGGATAAAATAGGTTGGTGTTTGTTTAATATCAAAAAGTGCGGCGTATTCACTTTCCCATTTCCCTAAGGCCAATGCATGTTTAAAATGCGGGAATTTCTTAATCTCCTTGTTCCAATTGGTTTCGTTGTCCTCTAGCCCAACGGCAAGAATGGTAACATTTTTAAAATCCTCTAATTCGGCATGTAGGGCAGGTAATTCTTTTAGGCAATGGGAACAGGTGCTGCTCCAGAATATCAATATATAATTTGGTACGCCGGTCAAACTAGAAAGTGCGGCTTCTTTGCCGTTCTCGGTCCAAGTAATTTCTGGAGATGTAGCGCCCATACGCAAGCGAGAGCTAACCTCTATTTCATCGATTATTGCCTGCTGTCCGTTTTTGCTCGCCAAGGGTTTTAGGAAATCGTTAAATAGGGTATCGGCCACTGTTTGCATATTATTGCTATTTGCGGTTTTCCATAGGTCGTAAAATACGGTTGTTTGAAAAGTATCGGGAGTGTCAAGCATTTTTTTGGAAACCTCCTCAATATCCTGCAAAATGGTTTTTTCCATTTTAGATGTATCGGTTAGTGCCGCAGGCAGTGACGAAAAGACGTACGTGGAAACTTTTTCGGTTAAAAACCCAGAGGACTGTAAAAGGCTGTTTTTAAAATCTATTACCCTAAAATAATTCTTTTTTTTATTCAGATTATAGGCCTCCATGGGTTCATAGGTAGCCGGTATGTAAGGTTCGCTGGCGGCTATAAGTTGTTTGGCCAGGGGTACTTCCCCAATATCCTCGTATTTGGATTGTGCCTCCGATAGTTTTTTAGTGATTCCCGTAAATTCTTTTTTTGCGGTTTTTCCGGCTTTATAAAATTCGCTAAGTTGTTGTTCTAAAAGAGTAATTTCGGAACGATAGGAGTTATACGTTTTGTTCTCCAGTGAGTTAATAAAACTAACACCATCATTTAGGTTAAAATTAAACTCGATGTCTTCTTTGCCGTTATATAGCACATCAATATAAAATTCGTCCTGTGGCACGGCATACACAATCCTATACACCCCAGAACTTGCATTTCCTGGTAAAGCCAGCTCAAAATAACCTTCAGTAATTGCCGTATCCGTAACATAGCGTGGACTGCCCTGTATTAATTCATAAGCAATTAACCATTTAAAATCTTTGGCAGGTGTAAAATTACCAGATATGGTGTGCTGCGCGGATAGTCCCAAGGTAAATAGGATTACTAAGAGGCAAAGGTTATTTTTCTTCATGCAAAACATTATAGTATTATTTGTTTGTGCGATTATGATTTCCTCCAAAGATAAGCAGTCAAAACTACTATGGGTAATTTCTCTTACCCTAGCGGTTTTTGAGTTTGATTTTTCAACTTAGGATTACCGGTAATATGGAAGGCAGATGGAACACCTTCTTGGTAAAAAGTCCGACCGATTCCAATTTGGGGGGGCACTTTGCAAATAAGACTATAGTATTGCCGTTCTATGGCGGCGAAACCTCCTTTAAAGAAGTTGATTCAATACAAGATACCCTGCTGGCAGAGTAGGCCTAATTGGTAGCTATCACAGAGAAAATACCTTCCAAAACATCGGTTTCCTTTAAATGTACAAAACCATCGCATTTGGCTAAATCTTTTAAGATTTGTTCCAACCTATCTTTTTTGGTCTCAGTCATTTTGCCCAAGATAGCTATGGCCTGATTAAGTTCTAGGTTTTGCGCTACCTGAAAATGATTGCTGTCAAAATCCAGAATTTGCATTAGTTTGCTTACGGCCTCTATTTCCATGGGATGTACCAGACCATCTGCCTTTACCATGGCATAAATCATTTTTACAAACGCTAATTTTTCTGCTAAATTTAGTTTCATTAATAAGTTACATCAATTAGTATTCGTCAAAATATATTTACGTATTATCGTTGCTAACGGCAAAAGACAGCATTTATTTTAGATGGATACCTTACTTTACCTTTACCTGTAACTTATCATTTGTCTAATTTTAATCAGCAAAACAACTTCTAGTATAACGGTAGGAAAATAGGTGAATAAACCTACCAAGGCCAAAATTATGCTTAGGAAGCAGACCGCCGTAATAATTTCAAAAGCACCGGCAGCATAGCCCAAAGTACCCCACTTCTTGGCCGATTTGATGATGGAAATACCGAACAACAGCCCTAAAGTACCCAAGATGATGGACTCCGCCAAAAGAATCCCCCCCTCCATCGGAAAAGTAACTGCATAAAACAGGGAGATAATGTCATACACATAAAAGAGAAAAAGGATTGCAATGATAAGTACAGCAGCTATTTTCATCAAATAATTTTGGGTCAACTTGCCTACCATTAAAAAACCGTAGATGAAAAATGCATACATGAAATAGGACACAATTTTGATGGATATGTGTACGGGGATGCTAAAAATGAGTTCCTCCTCCCAAAACCGATAATAATCGGCAAAACCTTCAAAAGTACTTACGATTAAGTATACTATTCCAGCGATGGCGGCTAGTCCCAATAAAAAACGAACGGACTTCGCTTCATTGGCCGAATCTAGTACAATGTCGTTTTCCAACGTATCTTCATCCTTGGTATAAAGTTCCTCAAAATCATGGTCTAGAGCCGATAATATGGTCTTTATCGTATAACTTCTTGGGGAAACCTCGCCGCTTTCTATGCGTTGTAAGGTGCGCACATTAATGTTGCAACGTTCTACCAGTTCTTCTTGTGTGTATCCTTTTTGTTTGCGTAACTCTGTAATCTTGTTACCCAATGCCGGTTGTTTCATGGTGTTTGAATTTTGAATTATTCATCAATGTTACGTTCAAGATAAAATGAAACCAACGAACTTTGCGAAATTTGACCCGACATTTGGACGGCATTGTACTATTGACGGGATTTTACAGGGTTTTGTGTTTTTTGGTTTGAAGGATATTAAAAGGTAAAACCTTAGACTATCAAGCTATCAGCGTTTTCCATCTTCAAAGGCTCCAAGGCCAAAAACGCCCTATCTACACTTCTTATCTTATCAAAAACCAATAGTAAGCGCAGTCCGTTGCGGGTTTTCTTTTCTTTCATGGTACATAGCTGCGGACGCTTCTGTACAAATTGTAGCACTTTGGTAAACACAGGGGTCTGATAAAATTGGGATTGTTGGTCGGCAATGAAGTAACCGATCAGTTTGCCCTGCTTCATGACAATTTTTTCAATACCTATACTGTTCGCAATCCATTTGATACGGACGGAGTTTAATAAGTCCTCTGCCTGCGTAGGGAGTTCGCCAAAGCGATCCACTAAATCGGACTCAAATTTTTGGAGTCCGGCTTCGTCTTTCACTTGGTTCAGTTCGGTGTATAGGTTCAGTCGCTCTGTAATATTGTTGATGTAGGCATCGGGAAATAGCAGCTCAAAATCGGAGTCTATTTGAGTGTCTTTCACAAATATTTTCTCTTTGTGGCCTTCCACCTCTTCATACAGGTCCTTAAATTCATTTTCCTTTAATTCCTCAATGGCTTCCGCCAATATTTTCTGGTAGGTCTCAAAGCCTATTTCGTTCATAAAGCCACTTTGTTCGCCGCCCAAAAGGTCTCCGGCACCGCGAATCTCCAAATCTTTCATGGCAATATTAAAGCCACTGCCCAACGCAGTAAATTGCTCTAGCGCTTCTATACGCTTACGGGCGTCGGTGGTCATGCTTTCGTAAGGTGGTGTAATGAAATAGCAGAAGGCTTTTTTGTTGCTTCGGCCCACTCGCCCACGCATTTGGTGCAGATCGCTGAGTCCAAAATTATTGGCATTGTTGATGAATATGGTATTGGCATTGGTAACGTCCAGGCCACTTTCGACAATGGTTGTAGAGACCAGCACATCAAATTCGCCATTGATAAAACTAAGCATTAATGTTTCCAGCTTTTTGCCTTCCATTTGGCCGTGGCCAATGCCGACTTTGGCATCGGGAACCAGGCGTTGGATCATGCCGGCCACTTCCTTGATATTCTCAATGCGGTTATGGATAAAAAATACCTGTCCCCCACGTTCTATTTCGTAGGCAATGGCATCTCGTATAGTTTCCTCGTTAAAGCCTATAACCGCACTTTCAATAGGATACCGGTTGGGCGGTGGCGTGGTAATAACAGATAGATCTCGCGCAGCCATCAAACTAAATTGTAAGGTTCTTGGTATGGGTGTAGCCGTAAGCGTGAGTACATCCACGTTTTCCTTAATGGCTTTAAGCTTATCCTTTACCGCGACCCCGAACTTTTGTTCCTCATCTACAATGAGTAAACCAAGGTCCTTGAACTTTACATTTTTGTTGACCAGCTGATGGGTGCCGATGATAATATCCACTTTTCCCGCTTCTAATTCCTGCAGGGTTTCCTTTCGCTCCTTGGCAGTTCGGAAGCGGTTTAAATAATCCACGCGTACGGGCATATCGGCCAATCGTTCCCTAAAGGTGCGGTGATGTTGAAAGGCCAAAATGGTGGTTGGCACTAGAACAGCTACTTGTTTTCCGTTATCCACAGCCTTAAAGGCTGCCCGTATGGCGACTTCCGTTTTCCCGAAGCCTACGTCGCCGCAGATGAGTCGGTCCATGGGGCGGTCGCTTTCCATGTCTTGTTTAATATCTTCCGTGGCCTTGCTTTGGTCTGGTGTGTCCTCATAAATAAAAGAGGCCTCCAGCTCGTTTTGCAAATAGCTGTCCGGATCGTAGCGGAATCCTTTTTCCAGTCGCCTTTTGGCATAGAGTTTTATAAGGTCGAAGGCAATTTTCTTTACCCGTGCCTTGGTCTTGTCCTTGACTTTTTTCCAAGCCCCAGAACCTAGTTTATAGATTTTTGGCGGGGCACCGTCCTTACCATTGAACTTGGATATTTTATGAAGGGAATGGATGCTGACATACAAAATATCCCGTTCACCGTACATCAGCTTTATAGCTTCCTGTTTTTTGCCTTCTACATCTATTTTTTGCAATCCTCCAAACTTGCCTATACCATGATCTATATGGGTCACGTAATCCCCTATTTCCAGTTTGTTAAGTTCCTTTAGGGTAATGGCCTGCTTTTTAGCGTAGCCATTTTTAAGGTGGAATTTGTGATAGCGTTCAAAAATCTGGTGGTCCGTGTAACAGACCAGTTTTAAATCCTTGGCCACAAAACCTTGATGTAAGGGAAAAACGATGGTTTTGTAGGGTACTTTCTCAGATATTTCCTCAAAAATATCATTGAAACGTTTGGCCTGTTGCTCAGAAGCACAACAGATAAAATTGTCAAAACCCATCGAATGAAATTCGTTAAGGTTCTGTACCAGTAAATCGAATTTTTTATTGAACGAAGGTTGCGGGTGAGTGTCAAATGTTAACTCGCTTGCTGTTGAGCCCTCATTTCCAGTTTGGTCATTGCCTGTAGCCGAAATAACACCAAAGTTTTTCAGTTGTTTCCTAAAGGTTGAACTCGCAAGGAAAAGTTCCTCTGGCTCCGCATGTTTTATGTCCTTGGAAAGTTTCGAGAAGGCTTCTTGGGCTTTTTCGAAAAAATCGTCCAAACGACTGTATAAAAGACTTGTGTTCTTTGAAAACACAATGGTATTTTCCGATATATAGCTTAAAAAAGGTTCCCGTTTCTCTGTTAAGAACTTATTGGCCACATTAGGGATAATACTTATTTTCTTGACCTTTTCGGTAGATAATTGCGTCTCTACATCAAAGGTTCGGATGCTGTCTACTTCATCGCCAAAAAACTCCAAACGGTAAGGCTCGTCATGCGAAAAGGAAAACACATCCACGATACCGCCACGCACCGAAAACTCGCCTGGCTCCGTTACAAAATCTACCCGTTTAAATTTATATTCGAAGAGTACTTCATTCAGAAAATCGAGGGATAAAGTATCCTCCAACTGAATTTTTAAGGTATTCTTGTCCAGTTCCTTTCGGGTAACCACTTTCTCGAAGAGGGCATCGGGATAGGTTACTATAATAGCTGGTTTCTTTCGGGAATTGATGCGGTTGAGCACCTCTGCGCGTAAGAGCACATTTGCGTTATCTGTTTCTTCTATTTGATAAGGTCTACGGTAACTTCCTGGATAGAATAGTACGTCCTTTTCGCCAATTATGAGTTCAAGGTCGTTCAAGTAGTAGGCTGCTTCTTCCTTATCGTTAAAGATGAGCAAAAAAGGAGCGTCCGAGTTCTTGAAAGCCGCTGCCAAAACAAAGGAAAGCGAAGACCCTACAAGTCCTTTTAATTGCAGGTTCAAAGGTGCCGAAGGCTCAGATGTAGCAACGGCGTTTTGCAGTTCCCGTACATGGGGAGCTGTTGAAAATGCTTGCTCAAGAGTGACTTTTGACAAAAAGAATAATGTATTGGGATGCAAAGATAGTGGCTAACAGCGTTTCCTGCCAAAGAATGGACTTTAAATCTGTTTTTGAAACGGACTTATTTATCCGTTTAAATAGAAAAGGTCGATTTTAATTTTAAGCTTTATGAAGGATTCATTAAAATTTTTAGGACGCACTTTTCGTAATACTAGTTCATTATGATACTATCATTTGACACCATAAAGCTACAATCATATGAAGAACAGGACATTGCAAAAACGAATCTTAGCTGACCGACTTAAAAAAAGGATTCGTTTTCCTGTTCTTAAAACCGTGCCAGGCCATATAGGTAAATAGGATAGTGCAACCACCAAGTGCTGTAAATGCTACCAGCTCCAAACTATCTTTATGGCGAATGAAAATTGCAAAAAGTGCCCAAACGCCAACTGCTGCAAATTCGCGCATGTTTCTGGTCTTTATCATTATAAGGTTCAAAATGGTAGCGATGACGATCATAATTAATGTCCAGCTTATTTCGGATAGCGGTTCGCCGTTCCATCCAATCTTGGTCAAATAGGCCGAAATATTGGCGATGGTAGCCACGGAAATCCATCCCGAATACAGACAAATAGGCCACCAGACGAAAGCAATGGTGCTTTTGGGCGCATGCCAACGTTCCATGTTGGTGTTCAGGATAATTTTGATGAGTGAAAAGAGAATCCCTAACATGATCAACACGGATAATCCAGTGTAATCAAACACAAAAGCGATGACCCAAGCCGAATTCAAGATATTGGCTACCTGGAACCAATAACCCGTTTGCTCAATAAAATCGGCCTTTTTATCATTAGAATAAGCTTGCCGCACCTGAAAAATTCCATAGGCCAAAAGCCCTATAAAAATAATACCCCAAATCGCAAAGGCATAACTAGCTGGTGTAAATAGGTTGTCGTATTTCTGACTGATTTCTCCTATGGTAGTATCATTGAGTCGGAGTGCTTGCGAGATATAGTTTACCCCTATGACTAAAATTACAGAGGATACGTTTAGAATGGATAAGGTCTTTTGCATGTTAAAGATTTTAATACCGGCCATAACAATGGTTTAAGTCGATTATTTTTTAGGGTCTGAGTAGAACAGTCATCGGGATTAAAATAACCTTTCGCTATTTTATTTAAAATTTCTAAATAAAAGTAATGTATCGCTATTATCTCCATGAATCCTATCCATTGAAAAATGGACTATTTACGGGAACGACCTTTTCGTTTTGACTCAGACAGGGTTACAGGCAAAACTGCGTCGCCCAAGAGCGCAAAAATTTCGCACTCTTTTTTGGCCTCCAAGGTGTGCGACCCTGTAAACTCCCCAAAGGCCGGTAAAATGAGCTGCATGGGCGATTTATAAAAACAGCGTAACCGAACGGACTGCCTACCAAGTCCGGTCAATTTTATTGCAGGATGAATATGACCACAAAAATTAAAAAATCCGTCGCGTTCTTCGGGATGGTGCGTTAATAAAAATGTGTTCAAAATTAGTTCTTCTACTACGTGAACACCCATTTCCTCATATTTTAAGGGCGATATGATATCGTGGTTACCACTAACCAAAATAATTTTAGAAGACTGTTCTGCGACCCAAATCTCAAAAAGTTCCCATTCCTTATTTAGTGACGAATGGAACAAATCGCCCATAAAAATAATTGTTTTAGGACTGAAATATTGGATAGTGGTATCCATCGCATGAAAATTTTTCTGAACGGCCTGTTGCGGCACTGCAGCTCCAAATTTTCTAAAATGGGATACCTTTCCCAAGTGCACATCGCTGATCAATAGTATGGAATGCTCTTCCCAAAATAGTACACCAGAGGCATGCATTTGAAAATTTTGGTTGTGGATCGTTATGGGGTGTGTCATTATTATCTGGACCAGATGCTGAGATTTTGTCTATTGTCCTAATCTACTTTTTGAGCTATTTGCTATTCCTTTGGAAAAGAACTTCATACCAGCTCTTTTGCCTTAGGTATTATTTTAACAGCTTTCTGCAACAAATCGTTTTTCAATTTCGTTAGGCGTCCTAATTTCTTTCTATTTTGACAAATATAGCCAATCGTATTTTAGATTCTCTAAGGACATAGAGTGCATCATTACAAACAATTTCAAATATCTCCATCGGGGCTCTTCTATTATTTCATTAAAATTGCTGTCATTCTTTTAATCCGATCTGCTAGTTTTTCGCTTGATAATTTTTCGCGTAACCTATCGGTAATTATGGGGAATGAAAAGGGCGTCGGTTTCGTACATTGCTTCCAAACGATTTCTTGAGCCGCAATACGCTCCAAAGCCATCCGGAGTCTGCCTTCTTCCAATTGATGCTCAAAAGTTTCGGTGTAGGCTTGTTGGTACAATAAATTATCGGCCTCAAAATCCTTGAATACATCAAATAGCAATTGAGAACTACTTTGCAGGTGCTTCATTTTAATGCCTTTGTTGGGGTATCCTGTAAATACCATCCCGCTGATCACGGCTATATCGCGAAATTTTCGACGTGCCATTTCGTTGGAGTTCAGGCTTTTTTGAAGGTCGGACAACATGTATTCCGTGGTAAACAAATTGTTGTCCAGCACCTGTTGTATATCAATCCGTTGGTCGGAAAGCAGTTCAAATCCGTAGTCGTTATAAGCAAGGGAACAGGTAATGGGAAGCAGCAAACTTATACGATACGCCAACAAGCTGCTCATGGCCTCATGCACGCCACGCCCCTCGAACGGATAAAAAATGTGGTGATAACCGTCCCGTGTCTTAAAGGTTTCTATTAGAAATTCGTTAGGTTTGGGCACCAAGCTTTCCTCGCGCTGTTTGTTAAAAATAGGCGTAAGGGATTTTAGTTCGGTACTGAGCTCTCCTTCTTGGGAGAGGTTGGGGGAGGACGCTTTGTACAATTCTTGTCGTAATAATTCCGACATCTGTGCAGAAAAACTGAGTCGCCCGCCCATCCAACTGGGAACTTTATTGGTGCGTTTGGAGGAATTCTTCACATGGGCCTGCATGCCTTTTACACGAATAAATTCAAGGTTTCTCCCAGCAAAGGTAAATACATCGCCCTGTGTTAATTTAGAAATAAAAAACTCTTCTATCGTTCCAATATAGCCCCCTTTTTGATACTTGACTACAATATTGGCATCGCCCACAATTGTCCCGATCTGAAACCTGTGCCGCATGGCAATACCCCGATTATGAACTATAAACCTGCCGTTTTCTTCTACTTCAACTTTTTTATATTCGTCATAAGATTGTAGACTCTGGCTACCCATGACCAAAAAGTTCAGTAACCATTGCCATTGGGCATCTGTAATACCTTGGTAGCAAAAAGTCTGTTTTATTTCCTCATATATTTCATCTGGATAAAATCCATCTGAAACTGCCAAAGTTGTTAAATATTGTAATAGCACATCAAAGCTGTTGAGGTAGGGAATACGATCTTCCACCGCTTCCTGCTTTACCGCCTGTTGCAAGGCCGAAGCCTCTATGAGTTCCATAGCGTGTGTAGGCAGAAAATGGATGACACTTTCCTTTCCAGGACTATGGCCACTGCGCCCCGCGCGTTGCAGAAAACGTGCAACACCTTTGGGCCCGCCAATTTGAACTACGGTCTCTACGGGAGCGAAATCTACGCCCAAATCTAGACTAGAGGTACAAACTACCGCTTTTAGGCTTTCGTTACGTATGGCCTGTTCTACCCAGAGTCGGGTTTCCTTGTTCACACTGCCGTGGTGCATGGCGAGTTCGCCCGCATATTCCGGATGTACTTCCAATATTTTCTGAAACCAGATTTCGCATTGACTGCGGGTATTCGTAAATAGCAAGGTGGTTTTGCTAGTATTGATGATGGGAATCACATCTTCCAGTAATTTTAACCCTAAATGACCACGCCAAGGAAAGGTTTCCATCTCTTTAGGAATGATGCTCTTCACCGTGATTTTTTTATGGAGTTTTGCCTTAATTAAGACCGAATCATCAAACGCTTTGGTGTTAGGCCCAAGCAGGACCTCACGTGCTTGTTCCAAATTCCCGATTGTGGCAGAAATGCCCCAAATGCGCAAACGCTTACTTATTGTTTTTAAGCGTGAAAGTCCAAGCTCCATCTGTACGCCGCGTTTGGTACCTAAAAGCTCGTGCCATTCATCTACGACAATTGCGGAACAATCCTTAAAAACCTTTTCGTATCCTTTAGACGATAACAGTAATTGAAGACTTTCTGGTGTAGTTATCAATAAGTCCGGCATGGTCCTTTTCTGCTGTGAGCGTTCCTTATTGGTAGTGTCACCGGTGCGAATGCCTACCGTCATTTGCGTTCCCAAATCTTGGGTGATGCGCTCGGCGGATTGCTTTATTTCATTGGACAAAGCTCGCAAAGGTGTAATCCAAATCGCTTTTAATCCCTTTTTGTGATTGGTTTTATAGTCCGGATGGTGTTTGATATAATTCAGAACGATGGGGAACCAAAGTGCATAGGTTTTTCCGCTACCGGTTGGTGCATTCAAAAGACCATTTTTACCCTGTAAAAAAGCCGTCCAAGTATCTTTTTGAAATTTGAAGGGTGTCCAGTTCTGATCTTGGAACCAGTTTTCTGCGATGCTGTAAAGTTCGTTTTTGGTCATGGATTACTACGGAATTAACGCTTTTAAATCCTCCAAACTATTCGCTTCATGAATAGTTTTATCTGTTCGCCACCGTAAAATTCTTGGGAAACGTGTGGCAACACCACTTTTATGGCGCTTGGAAAAGGCAATACCCTCAAAGGCGATCTCAAAAACGTGATGGGGTGTAACACTACGGACGGGTCCAAAGCGTTCCAAGGTATTTTTTTTAATCCATGCATCTACCTGTTTAAACTCGGCGTCCGTTAAACCAGAGTATGCTTTGGCAAAAGTGACCAGCTCCTTTTCGCCCGCTTCGTTTTCGGTCCAAAGTGCAAAAGTGTAATCGGTAAATAGGTTACTTCTTCTGCCATGGCCGCGCATGGCATAGGTAAGTACGGCATCAATAGTTAAGGGGTCTACTTTCCATTTCCACCAATCGCCTTTTTTCCGACCTACCAAATAGGGAGAATCTTTTCGTTTGAGCATCAATCCTTCGCTTCGCATTTCCCTAGATCTTACCCGTTCCTGTGCCACATCTATCCATGAATCAAAATATATGGTATCGGAGAGGTGGAAAGGGAGGTTACTTCTGTAAAGCTCAATCTTCGAAACTTTCTTTTGTGGATGGTTGAACTTAGCCGAAACCACTGACTCTTTGTATAATTTATCCAATAATTTCCTTCGTTCTATAAACGGAAGCGGCCGAATATCTTCGCCTTTCCATTCCAACAAGTCGTATGCTTTTAAGATGACCGGTACGTTGACTAAAAGTGCTTTAGAGATCGTTTTTCTGCCAATACGGGTCTGTAAATCGTTAAAAGTGCCTATTTGGCCCTTTGGGAATGGCAAAATTTCTCCATCTAGTACGGTGCCATTGGGGATTACGCCTACAAAGGATTTAAATTCGGGATACTTGTCCGTTACCAGTTCCTCGCCTCGGCTCCAAACAAAAATCTCATCATTTCGTAAAATAACCTGTGAACGAATGCCGTCCCATTTGTGTTCGGCAGACCAGTTTTGTACATCGTCCAGTTCGGTAACTTCTCCTTCTAGGGCATAGGCCAAGTAAAAAGGATAGGGCTTGGAGAGGTAATCGCTTTCATTTTGCTCTAAAATAAGTTCTTGGAAGGTAATGGTATTCGGGTCCCAATTGCCCATCAACTTATAAGCAAGAATATCTTCATCTATTTCCGTTGCTTTTGAGAGGGCGCGAGTCATTAATTTCTGACTTACCCCAATCCGGAAACCACCTGTAATGAGTTTCGTAAAAACAAAGCGTTCATAGTAGTCCAACACCTTCCAATTACTTAACAAATAAGCTTTTTTAGCTTCGTCCGGCTTTCTTTTAAGCGCAATCATTTCTTCTAAATAGTCTGTCAGCTTTTTTTCGGTGGTCGATGTTGTTGTGGGAATCACCAATGCAATAGTCTCGGCCAGGTCGCCAACGATATGATAACTTTCCTCAAAAAGCCACAAAGGAATGTTCGCCAGTTCCGATGCCCATTCCCTAAGTAAGGTAGTATTCACGGGCCGCGGTGGTCTACGATGGGAAAGAATTGCAATGGTCCAGACCTTGTCCGTGGCGCTGGCCTTATTAAAATAATCTACCAAGGCAGCTACCTTTAAGGTAGTCTTGTTTGTGCTGTCTAGCGTTTTTATGAGAAGTGCGAAATCTTTCATAGGCCCAATATCCCACAAAAGGAGGATTTATGTATTGTTATGCTCTGGTTCATGGGCATTTTGTGGTTTTAGTGGACGCTCACAATATCTTCCGCACTTACGTCGTTTTCCTCTTCCCCATATTGCGTTTGCTCGGTTCTGGCATCATACCCTTGTTCTCGTAGATATCGTGAAAAAATATCGGTATAG
The DNA here is from genome assembly GCA_963697395.1 of uncultured Flavobacteriaceae bacterium. Lineage (GTDB taxonomy): Bacteria > Bacteroidota > Bacteroidia > Flavobacteriales > Flavobacteriaceae > Maribacter. The sequence continues at coordinate 1,280,245 of CAVONX010000018.1, read as the reverse complement.
CCATGGGTACAAATAATTTTTTCCGCGCCCGTAGCTTCAATACTTGCCAAAAGCCCTTGCCAATCGCAATGGTCGCTCAACACAAAACCTTTATCAATTGCACGTCTTCTTCTGGCTCCTCTAAAGGCCATCCATCCACTTGCCGAAGCGGTTACATAGGGTACCATTTTTTTTAGCCATGCAGAGCCGTGAGCACTTGGCGGAGCTAACACTATATTACCCAATAGTTCCGTTTTTTTTGTGTCTTTTGTGATTAATGTGGTGACTGGAAAATCGACTAAGGGTCTTAAAACCTCTGTCATATTTTCAATGGCGCCATGGGTGTAAATTTTACCAATATCGGTATCTAAATATTTCAGCAGACGTTGTGCTTTTCCCAAACTGTACCCAAATAGGACCGATGTTGACCCATTTTCCCTATTTTGGCCCCACCATTGGTTAATATTGTTCAAAACTTCGTTTTGTGGGGTCCACGAAAAGGCGGGCAACCCAAAGGTACATTCAGTAATAAATGTGTTACAGGTAACAGGTTCGTAAGCCGTGGATATCCCGTCGTTCTCTGTTTTGTAATCCCCTGTAAATACCCATACCTCCCCTTTGTGCTCTACCCTAATTTGGGAGGAACCTATAATATGTCCTGCAGGGTGTAGGCTAAATTTTACATTATTAATGCTGAAGGTCTCGCCCCATTCTTTGCCCGTAACATGTATTTCTCCCAAGCGATGCGCTATAATAGGAACGTTTCTGTGATGGGTAATGTACTGTTTGTGTCCCCATCTACTGTGGTCTGCATGGCCGTGGGATATAATAGCCTTATCCACAGGTTTCCAAGGATCTAAATATACTTTCGCTGCGGCACAATAAATGCCCTTGTCCGTAAATTCCAAAAGTGGTTTTTTCATAGCGCTGTTAAATTACAAATTACTAGTCAAAACAAAGTTCTCTCTGATCTAAACTATGAACCCTAAAAAAATTATATTTGTCCTTAAATAAACGGAAATTATGTCTTTTACAGATTTATACGGAAATCCTGAACATAGGAAAAATGTGGCACACTTTGCTGCTTTGGCTACGTTAGCAGCTTCTGATGGCAATATTGGTGATAAGGAAAAAACAATGTTGGATCGTTTTGCCAGGAAATTGGAAATCTCCGATACTGAGTATAGGGAGGTCATGAAGCCTGAAAATAAATATCCTATTGAACCGCCGGTAGATTCCGAAAAAAGGCTGGAGCGGTTGTATGATTTTTTTAAGATTATTTTTGCTGATCATATTATTGATGAGGAAGAGATGATTCTACTTAGAAAATATGCCATAGGTCTTGGTTTTTCTGGCGAAAGTGCCAATAAGGTAATAGCGCGTTCGGTAGCTATTTTTAGTGGGAACGTAGATTTTGAAGATTATCTCTACTTGCTTAACCGTTAAAAGGTTCTATGTGACCATTAAAAAAGGGAGGCAAACGCCTCCCTTTTTAATGGTACTTATTAAGAAACTCTTGTAGTTTTTCTACCATTTTTCGGCTTCCGCAGAAGAATGGAACACGCTGGTGTAGCTCTGTAGGTACGATATCCATAATACGACTGTGGCCACCTACCGCCATTCCGTTGGCCTGTTCGGCGATGAAGGCCATAGGATTGCACTCGTAAAGTAAGCGTAATTTTCCACTCTGGGTGATACTGCTCTTGGGATACATATAAATGCCTCCCTTAATCATATTTCTATGAAAATCGGACACTAAGGAACCTATATATCTACTCGTGTAGGGCCGATCTCCCTCTTCCGTTTGGCAATATTTAATGTAATCCTTAACGCCTTGGTGAAAATGAATGTAGTTTCCTTCATTTATCGAATAAATCTGTCCGTTTTCAGGGAACTGCATATCCGGGTGGGATAAATAAAACGTGCCTAAAGCGGGATTCAATGTAAAACCATTAACACCATCTCCCGTGGTGTACACCAACATAGTAGAAGTGCCATATACCACATAACCGGCGGCTACTTGTTTATTGCCGGGCTGAAGAAAATCTTCTAAAGTTACAGGTGTACCAATCGGTGTCACCCGGCGATAAACAGAAAATATGGTTCCCACCGAGACGTTGACATCCACATTTGAGGAGCCGTCCAAGGGGTCTATCAATACCACATATTTGTTTTGGTGGTTATTGTCATTACTGTTAATGGCAATAAAACTATCCTCTTCTTCCGAAGCAATTCCACAAACAATTTCCCTGTTCTTTAAAGTGGATATAAACGTTTCATTGGCAAAGACATCCAACTTTTTTTGTTCTTCGCCTTGTATGTTCGTATCCCCGGCATCTCCCAAAATATCTACTAAGCCGGCTTTGTTCACTTCATGGTTTACGACCTTTGCCGCCAAGCGGATGGCATTTATGAGTTTGGAAAGCTCCCCGGAAGAGTATTTAAAGGAAGATTGGTTGTCTATGATAAATTCGCCAAGGGTCTGATTTTTTTTTGTCATTAGGGATGGGTAGTTGACTTTAGAACACAAATATCGAACATTTTGTGAAACTACATCGTTTTCGACGTATTTGCATTTTTTAAATTTATAACTTTGTGTTTTATTTGTAACAATATGAAGTATATAATTCGTGATGCAGCGGCAACCGATATGCCGCAAGTATTAAAGCTTATAGAGGAATTGGCCGTTTTTGAGAATGAGGGCGATGCTGTAGAAATTAGTGTAGATAATTTGATTGCTGATGGTTTTGGCGTCCATAAGAAGTTCCATTGTTTTGTTGCGGAACAACTGGGTGCTGTTGTGGGCTTGGCATTGGTATACCCTAGATACTCTACTTGGAAAGGTCCTGTACTTCACTTGGAGGATCTGATCGTCACAGAACAAATGCGAGGTAGCGGAGTAGGAACCGCACTATTGAACCGGGTGGTGCAATATGGCCATGAACTAGGTGTAAAACGTATTTGTTGGGAAGTCTTGGATTGGAACGAGCCCGCCATTACTTTTTATGAAAGTAAGGGAGCGAATGTGATGAGGGACTGGGATGTGGTTCACTTGAACGAGCAAGGGATACGCGCTTATCTAGATAACATATAGAACGATTTCCCGTTTTGTCGGGGTAGAAGAAATACTAGTTTTTATGAGGGTTTTTAAGTTTGGGGGCGCATCTGTAAAGGATGCGGACGGTATTAAGAATGTGGTAAAGGTACTGCAGGAAACGGGGTACAACAATACACTTTTAGTAGTTTCGGCAATGGGGAAGATTACAAATGCCATGGAAGCTGTTGTTGACGCCTATTTTAAGGATAAGTCGGCCATTTCTGGAAAGATAGCCGATGTGGTGGACTATCATACCGCAATTCTTATGGACTTGTTCCCGAATCAACAACACATGGTTTACAGCGAGATTAAAGTACTTATAGATGAGGTCAGGGGATTTTTGGCTTGGAACAAATCACCCAACTATAACTTTGTTTACGATCAGGTGGTGGGTTATGGAGAGCTTCTCTCTACCACTATTATCAGTGCTTATTTTGAAGAAATTGGCATTAAAAACCAATGGTTGGACATTAGGAATTTTATCAAGACAGACAACAGTTACAGGGATACGACCGTTAATTGGGAAAAAACTCAACAGAACATTTCCAAAATTGATAAGGGCGTATTGAACATTACCCAAGGATTTCTGGGTAGTGATGACAATAACTTTACTACCACCTTGGGTAGGGAAGGTTCGGATTATTCGGCAGCTATTTTAGCCTATTGTCTCAATGCAGAGTCTGTTACGATTTGGAAAGACGTGCCAGGTGTTCTGAACGCGGACCCTAGGTATTTTAAGGAAACCCAATTATTGAACAATATATCTTACCGGGAAGCCATTGAACTTGCTTTTTACGGAGCATCGGTGATTCATCCCAAAACCTTGCAGCCCTTGCAGCGCAAGGAAATACCTTTGCACGTAAAGTCGTTTATTCACCCCAAGGATAAGGGGACTACGGTGGGCAAGGGTATAGGGATAGAGCCGAAAGTACCTTGTTTTATCGTTAAAAAGAATCAGGTATTAATGAAATTGTCCTCCTTGGATTTTTCCTTCATAGTAGAGGATAGTATAAGCGAACTTTTTAAATTATTTCACGAACACAAAATGAAGGTAGATTTGATCCAGAATTCCGCCATTAGTTTTTCGGTCTGTTTGGATAATAAGTTTGGCGGTTTAGAACCTTTACTGAACAGGCTTAAAAGCACCTTTAAAGTGGTGCATCACGAAGGGGTATCGCTTTATACCATTCGCCATTTTGACTCAAAATCACTGGAATCGCTTCAAAACGGATACGAAATATTACTCGAACAGCGTGGAAAGGAAACGGTTCAACTCGTGGTAAAGTAAGTAAGGCTCTCGCCAACTATAAATCCTAATTCCTTGTTTTTCTACCCCACTTGACAGCAGTTAAAAATAAGTGCCCAAATCGCCCTTATTGATGGTAGTTTTACCCTAATGAACGAGAAATGGATTTCATGATTTTCATTAACCCTGCCTATGGTTTAGTTAAATATTTATGACATAAAACAAAAGCCTACCTTGGGCTTTTCCCTATCTTTACCCTTTTAAATTATTTTCTTATATGGGTTTAGTGACCGCAAAAGAAGTGGCTGGAGCAATTAATTTATCCAAGTATGGCTATTTGGGTATTTTCTTGGCTTGGGTACTCATGAAGGTAACACGGATCTCGGCCATCAACTCGTTTTATGATACTATTGCCCATTTAGATTGTGAAGCCTATTCCCAGGCTATTCTGGAGCATTACGAAATAGACTATGAAATCCCTGAGGATGACTTTAAAAGATTGCCCAAAGAAGGACCTTATATCACTATTTCAAATCACCCATTAGGAGCTATTGACGGTATTTTATTAATGCGTCTGCTATTGCCCATGCGAAAGGATTATAAGATTATGGCCAATTTTTTATTGGAGCGCATGGTACCGTTGGCGCCCTATGTGCTACCGGTAAATCCTTTTGAGGAGCATAAAGGAGCTAGGAGCAGTATTGTAGGATTTAAAAAGGCATTCCAACATCTCAAGGACGGCCATCCGCTTGGCATATTTCCTGCCGGGGAAGTATCTACACATAAGGAAGGCAAACTAATCGTGGACAAACCTTGGGAGGAAGCCGTCATGAAATTGATTCGCAAGGCGCAAGTTCCTGTTGTACCCATTTATTTTCATGGAAGAAACAGTACCTTGTTTTATAGATTGTCCAAATGGAGCGATATTTTTAGAACGGCACTTATACCATCTCAGGTGCTGTCTCAACGCAACCGCCCCTTAAAAGTTCGTATCGGGCAACCTATAACCGTGCAAACCCAAATGGAACAGGAGAGTTTGGAGGAATTCACGGACTTGCTTCGCAGAAAGACCTATATACTTTCTAATGCCTATGAAAAGGAGCGTTTGATCGATCAGTTGCCCTCTTCCCTTAAAATCCCAAAGGCACCTAAGAAAATTGCGGGGGCCATGCGCAAAGAGGTAATGCAGGGCGAAATTGAAAAGCTGCGAGAGAAGGACTGTCGCCTTTTACAAAGTAAGAATTATGAGGTATTTCTCGCCAAGGAGCAAGATATGCCCTTTATTTTGAAAGAGATCGGCCGGCAAAGAGAGGTCACTTTTAGGGCCATTGGCGAAGGGACCAATAAGGCCATAGACCTTGATATTTTTGATACTTATTATTACCATTTGTTTTTGTGGGACGATGATGACAAGTGCATTGTAGGGGCATACCGAATGGGAATGGGAGCGGAAATTTTTCCAAAGTACGGTATTGATGGTTTTTACCTTCAAGATCTTTTTCGGGTGGAGCCGGAACTGTATGGTATGATGCAAAATTCCATTGAAATGGGCAGGGCCTATATCGTAAAGGAATACCAACAAAAACCTATGCCTCTTTTCTTGTTGTGGAAGGGTATTGTACATACCACTTTACGATTTCCGCAGCATAAATACCTTATTGGTGGGGTAAGTATAAGCAACCAGTTTTCAAACTTTTCAAAATCCCTAATGATCGAGTTTATGAAATCGCATTATTGGGATCCGTATGTAGCACAGTACATTATGCCTAAAAAAGAATTTAAGGTAAAGCTCAACGATGCGGACAAGGAATTTGTATTCGACGAAACAAAGGCCGATTTGAATAAGTTCGATCGCTTGATAGATGAGGTGGAACCGGGAAATCTTCGTTTGCCCGTGCTGATAAAAAAATACATTAAGCAAAACGCCAGGGTAGTGGCATTTAACGTAGATCCCCTTTTTAATAATTCTGTAGACGGACTTATGTACATTAAGATATCCGATTTGCCGGAAAGCACGGTAAAGCCCGTTATGGAGGAGTTCCAGGCGGAACTGGAACGGAAATTGGCCGAAACCCAAAGTCAGCATATCCACCCAGAGGAATAGCGATCTGGAATTGGAATCAAGTTAAAAAATTAAGGACAGTTTGTTCTAGGGTTTATCGAATAGCTTATTCTTGGTAATTCCAATGAATAACATAGGAACATTGCAATATAACGATGCTAAAACGGAATAAAAAAGGGCGATGTGTAACATCACCCTTTTTTATTAAATTATAAACTTTTAAACCAGTCTTGGAAATAAGCACCGACCACAGGCGTAGGCACCATTTTTTCCGCAACTGCGTTAAGGAGACTCATAATAATAAGAACCACAGCTAAAATCCAAGTAAAACACCCTACTAATGGTATAAAAGATAAGGCAAAAAACACTAAATATATTCCAAGTAGTTGCCTAATGTAGTAGCTTCCTAGTTCTGTTTTATTGTTACTGTTCATGATGATGGCAATAATCCATCCGATAAAAGTAATATGAGCAATGATTGCTACCATCTTGCCGTTATCAGGGTTATTAGGGGAAAAGGTTTCCTTAACATCTTCCTTGAATTCTTTCGCGGCTTCTTTTGCATCGTCTGCAAACTCGCTCGCTTTCTCCTTGGCTTTATCAAATGCATCTTCCGCCTTATCACCTAAATCCTTGGCTTCTTCTTTTCCTTTGTCAAAGGAATCATTGGCCTTATCGCCTAAATTTTCGGCTTTTTTCTTTGCGTTGTCCATGGCATCATCGGCCATGTCACCTAGGTCTTTATTTTTTTCGGACATTTTTATTATTTTTTGGTGGTTAAAATTGTTTTTAAATGTAGCAAAAAATTTGATAGAAGTATAATGATGGGGTCAACAGATTTTATATGTGCTGTTTCAACGCCTTTCTAACAAAACTCGGCCTTGATCTTATCCACCACGGTTTGTGCCAATTTCACCTTACTTTCGTTCGTCCAGCCTGCTACATGCGGGGAAAGGAGAACGTTGTCCATCTTTAAAAGTTCCTGAAAAGCTGTTGGCATTGCATCGGTCTGGCCAGAAGTTTTGAACATAGTCTCAAATGAATTTTTTTCATATTCCAATACATCCAGTCCCGCCCCTAAAATTTTACCCGATTGCAAGGCGGCTACAAGGTCTTCCGTCTGTATGCATTTTCCTCTGGCCGTGTTCAGTATCCAGAAAGGATGGTGGAATTTTTCAATGAACTCCGCATTGATCATGCCTATGGTGGCTTTTGTTTGGGGGACATGTAGGCTCAATATTTCTGTTTTTTGATAAAGCTCTAAAATTCCCACCTGGCGGGCGTTTTCATCTTCTACACCACCTTTAAGATCATAGCAGAGCACCTGCACATCAAAACCCCTGAGTTTTTTTGCAAAGGCCTTCCCCATATTGCCGTAGCCGATAATTCCTATAGTCTTACCTTCCAATTCCGATCCTCGGTTGCCTTCGCGGTCCCAGATGCCCCTACGCACCTCTTGGTCTGCCTTATTCAATTTGTTGAATAGGGAAAGTAACATCCCCAAGGTATGCTCGCCAACCGCGTTCCTGTTACCTTCCGGTGCTGCTGCCATAAAAATACCTTGTTCTTTGGCAAAATCGGTATCTATATTTTCTAGACCGGCTCCCAAACGGCCAATAAATTTTAGGTTTACCGCTTTTTCCAAGAACCCTTGGTCCAAAGTGAACCGACTGCGAATGATGAGTCCGTCGTAGGTATGTATTTTCGCTTCAATTTCTGCTTTTGTGCTGGTATAGTCCTCATGGTTTATGAAACCTAAGGCATTGAATTGTTCAATGATCAGGGGATGGTTTACATCTACATGCAATACGTTCATTTGGCTTATATTTTTGGATAATGGGTTTGGGTCTTTCGGTGCTTTACCTTACCCGTATGCTGGGTCTTTTGTTTTTCAAAAAGGAGTACTTCCACAACTTCGTTATTTTTGGTCATAGGGCAGTGTTCCGTTCCTTTGGGAACTACAATGATCTCGCCTTGGTTTACGATTTCCGTTCTGTCCCTAAATTGCATGTACAACGTGCCTTTGAGTACTTGAAAAAGTTCGTCTTCCTGTTCATGGGCATGCCACAAAAACTCGCCCTGTAGCTTGGCGAGCAACACGTGCATATCATCTATCGTAGCAATTTGGTGGGGATGCCAATGTTGGGTAAAGAGGGCATGTTTTTCTTTTAGGTTTATGGTTTTCATAGCAATAGTATTCTTATACTTTTTGATTTTAAAAAGAAATGTAAAATATAAAAGATTGCGCAGCATGGAAAAGGAATCAATAAAAAAGTTAAGTACCCCCCCTAAATTTCGGAAAATGGAAGTTGACTTACTCTTAGGCAACTTTTTATATTGGTATGATTACTATTCTTTCCTTTAAAATTATGCTACGGTTGGTAATCTTCCCATATGTTGTTAGTGTACGTATTTTTCGTGTGAGGGATAGAGGTAAACTAACGCGCGGCACCGAAAGCAATAAGTAGCTATTTTGCTACGAACTTCCAATGCCTAAATTCCCAAAATAACCTTGGCGATCATGAAGTAAATTAAAATACCAAAAATATCGTTGCTGGTGGTAATGAAGGGACCTGTTGCAATGGCGGGGTCTATGCCTCTTTTGTGCAGGAACAATGGGGTAAAGGTGCCTATGAAGCCGGCTACAACGATTACGGCGATCAGGGAAATAGAGATGGCAAGGGCGGTAAGGAAATCTCCCTTCCATACCCAAGTAAAGAATAACAGCAGGATGGCAAGAATCACCCCGTTCAATAGCGCCAACAGCATTTCTTTTATAAGCCGGTTTCCTATACTGCCCTTAATGTCATCATTTGCCAAACCCTGCACGATGATAGCACTAGACTGCACGCCTACGTTGCCCGCCATGGCTGCAATCAGCGGCGTAAAAAGAAATAAAATGGTATACTGGCGAAACATTTCCTCGAAACCGCCCATAATTACGGCCGCGGCTGCCCCACCGAATAGCCCTAGAACAAGCCAAGGGAGCCGGGCACGTGTAAGGTCCCAGATACTGTCGTCCGCTTCCACGTCTTGGGAGATACCGGCCGCCATTTGGTAATCTTTGTCGGCCTCATCTCGGATAACGTCAATAATGTCGTCAATGGTAATACGGCCAACTAAACGGCCTATTTCATCTATAACAGGTATAGCTTCCAAATCGTACTTGCTCATAATCTTGGCTACCTCTTCCGGTTTTTCGTTGACGGTAACATAGTCTACCTTGGGAATGTAGATTTCACGGATATGGGTTTCCGTAGAAACGGTTAGAAGGTCCTTTAATGAAAGTCGGCCTTTTAATTTGTTGTCTTTGTCCACTACGTAGATGGAGTGTACGCGGGTTACGTTTTCTGCCTGGGCTCGCATTTCCTTAACACAGCGTGTTACGGTCCAATTTTCATTGACCTTTACCAGCTCTTTGGCCATAAGTCCGCCAGCTGAATTTTCGTCGTACCGCAGGAGGTCTACAATATCTTTGGCGTGTTCCCTGTCCTCAATTTCAGAAATCACCTGTTGTACGATATCTTGTGGCAGTTCCGAAATAATATCTACAGCATCATCTGTATCTAGCCCCTCTAATTCCTCGGCAATTTCCTTGGAAGAAAGGTTGCCAAGAATGGCTTCACGAACGTCCTCATCAAGTTCCGTAAGTATATCGGAGGTCTTATCGGTGTCCAATAACTTAATAAGATAGGTAGCTTCTTGCTCATTAAGTTCATTGATCATCTCCGCTACATCCGCAAAGTGTACGTCCTCCAAAAGGGCATTAATGGCCACATGGTCTTTGGCTAAGATAAGCTGTTCTATTTCGTTAAGGAATTCGGCTGTAAGTTTAAAGGGTGTCATATACTATCTTCTTCGTAAGAACTATAAAATCGGTAACGGCAAGTTGTTCCGGGCGCAAACCAAAGATAGGATCTTCTTTTAAAACTTCGGAAAGCGAAAAGGATTTTAAACTATTACGAAGTGTTTTTCTTCTTTGGTTAAAGGCTGTTTTTACTACGGTGTAAAAGAGCTTTTCATCGCATCCCAATACAAAATCAGTTTTTCGGGTGAGCCTTAGCACGCCAGATTGCACTTTGGGGGGTGGGTCGAATACTTGCGGATGCACCGTAAACAAATATTCCGCATCATAAAAAGCCTGGGCAAGTACCGATAGAATGCCGTAGGTTTTGTTGCCATGTTCCGCACAAATTCGCTGTGCTACCTCTTTTTGGAACATACCTGAAAACTCTGGGACCTGTTCCTTCATTTCCAACATTTTAAAAACGATCTGGGTAGAGATATTGTATGGAAAGTTTCCTGTGATGGCAAAGGGTTCGTTACCAAAAAGCTGGTTTAGATCGTACTTTAAGAAATCGGCCTCAATGATTTTAAAGGAACCTTTTCCCTGTAATACTTTAGGATGCTCCAAGGGAAAGGAATTGTTAAGGTAACTAATGGAATCCGAATCCAGATCCATGGCCACTAGGTCTATCTCGTTTCGTAACAAGTATTTTGTAAGTACCCCTGTTCCCGGACCTATTTCCAAGACATTGGTATAACCCTTAAAACTTAGGGTCTCTGCAATTTGTTGTGCGATTCCCTCATCCTTTAGAAAATGTTGTCCTAGGTGCTTTTTTGCCTTTACAGGAGCCTTTTCTTCAAGTTTTTTACGAAAGGGTTCTCCCTTTTTTTTCTTTTTTTTACCCATTCTCTTTTTTTGCCTATGTATTTTTGGAGGTGTAGACCCATGCTTTGTTACCTGAAACTAAGGTGACCTCAATACGCTTATACGCCTCACCTTCATAACGGTCCGCTTGGTCCAGTTCCTCCGGACTAATGGTGTACACCTTACCTGTTAATTTATTCTGATTAGTGCCTGTATACTCTAGGGTAGGGTACCGGTTTGCCACTTTTTGCACTGCTATTTTGTACTGCTCTAAGATATCGTCCACTCCGGTAAGCAGTCTGGAAAATACGGCAAGTTGCACTTCTTTTTCCTGTAAGGTCCCATAGGTAAACAATAGATGGGTAGCACTGGGGTGCATCACGTACTGTTCGTCTATCACCTCCAGCTCCGTGCGGAAAGAAACGAATCTACCGGCGAACAAGGTATTGGCTTCCTGTCGCAGCCGTGGCGCATCATCTTTATAGTATTGTTCTAGAAGCGCCTTGTTGGCTACCGAAAACTGAACGGAATAGGTAACGCCGCCCAACTCTTCTTCCACGAGTACCCTGCTCATTTTTGCATTGAGGAACTTGCCAGTTTTCAATACATCTTGAATATGTTTTTCCTTCATCCATTTCACCCATTTTTCGTGTATGGACTCTTCTATGTTGGTGGTTACGTTGTATATCAGCATCTTAAAGTTTCAATTATATTCATGGGTCCTTTCTCCAATTAAATTCAAGGGTTCAGGTCGTCTATAGTATTTTCCGGACAAGCATTGAATTTAAATTCCAAAAACAAGGGAGCTGTTGGCCTATGAAAATTTCCAATCTTAATGAAATGATTATAAAAATTGTGACAATCCCATTGCTTCGATTGCAAATAACAAAAAATCTAGACGAACGTTGGTCGGTTTAAATTGATGAATTTAATCATTGAAGTCGTTCATGGGTTTTTATCCCCAATACCTAATTAACAGCATCTCCCCGCAACATCCTAAAATTCTTTCGGGCCTGCGGAAAATAGTAACTGTCCTGATGGTTGTAAATGATCTTCTCATATTGTGCTTTCGCTTTTTCGGGTTGGTCCAAGGTTTTTCTATACAGTTCGCCAAGGGCAAAAAAGGCATCGTCCGCTAGGATTCCGTTACCATAAAATTCTGTAATTTTCAGGTAATTGAATTCAGCTGCTTCATATTTTTCTTGGGATTCCAATAACTGTGCTTGTTTCAATAATGCCTCGTCCTCTATTTTCTCGCCTTTATGGTTCTGTAGAATGTCCTCTAAGGCATCTATGGCTTCCTGAGTTTTGTTCTGGTAGGCAAGAAAATCGGCGCGGGCATACTTTTTTAGTGCGGTTTGTGTGGAATCTTCTAAGGAATTATCAGAAATAAGCAGACTCAACTGCATGGCATCGTTGGCAATAAGTTGTGAGGTGGAGCCTCGTAGCACTTTTAATTGCGTCAGGGCCCACTCAAAATCGCCCTTATAAAAGCTGGTTTCGGCCACTTTGTAGCGTGCGTTCTGCCCTAGTATGTCGTTCTTTAGTTTTTGTTGTATTTGGGAAAAATAGATGAGGGCTTCGTTGAATTTTTTGTTGTAGACAAGAATATCGCCCAGCGCCAATTTTAAATAGGCGGTTCCCCGTTCGTTCATAGGAAGCTCCAAGGAATTCTTTAATAGGGTAATAGCGGGTTCAGGATCATCCATACGGAACGTTAGAAAATTCGCATAGGCCACCTGCAACTGCAATGTCTGTGTTTTGTAGCCGTGGGTTTCTATAAGTGTTTCGTACTTTTTTTGAATAGCTTCCAGTTGATTGTCTTTGGCGTCCGACAAATCAATATCTATAAGATTTAGTTCCGCGTCCAAGGCCGTAACCTCGTCATTGGATTCTTTTATGATGTATTCAAAAATTTCGCGGGCCACATCGGTATCGTTTTCTTCCATCGCTAACTTTCCCAAGCTTTCTAACCTCATGGTATTACCGCCTTCCATACGTTTGTAGATGGCTTTTTCTTGTCTAAACGCGCTGCCGTACTGCCGTTGCTGTACGAATAGCCAGCTGAGCAATTCGTTCCAGATGACATCGGGGTTTTGTTGCACATTTTCGAGCAAAATGGTTTTTAGGGTGCTGTTATTATAGCTTTCCGGATCGGAAGTAATAAAGCCGTCTATACTTCTTAAAATATTCGATTTTGAAGTTTTCCCGGTACTCATCAGGTTTAGGTAGGAACGATACATTTTGTCCACATTGCCTTGTTCCCCATAAATGCGGGCCAATTGAAAATTATAGTCCAGTTCCGGATTCAGCTCCATGGCTTTTTCATAGGCGAGCACCGCCCGATCTAATAAGCTGTATTTTTGAAATTGGGTGCCCAGAACGTACCCATAGTTTGGGTTTTCTTCAACTATCCCTAGAGCTAGGTCATAATAATCATTGGCCTGTGCGGTAGAATCTTGTAACGTATAGTTGTAGCCCAACTCGATAAGCAGGGAAGGATGCGGACTTCCACCCTCCAATTGTTCAATTAAAAAAAGTTTGGCGTCTTGGTAGCGTTCCAATTGCTGGTAGCATGCCACCAGACCTTGCTGATAATCGGTTCTTCTTGGACTTTTTTGAACTAGTTTCTCGTAAAAGACAACAGCTTTTTCAAAATCTCCGTCCTCAAAATACTGCCTGGCCAAGAAATCTTCTTGGGCTGTAGCGAGGTTTGTGACTGCGAAAAACGATAGTAAGAGAATAATAAGCCGCATATTCAAAGATACGAAGATGGGGTTAGGTTGATGTTAAAGGATCTGTAAGATTCTTTATGGTAGCACGTAATGTTGTATCAATTAAAATTAGAGCCTTGTTTTTTTTTGGTTTAAACTAGCTTAACCTATCCTATCAAATCCACAATAAGGAATTAATACCTCCGGAATCTGAATACCATCCGCGTTCTGATAATTTTCTAGAATACCCGCCAAAACTCTGGGTAATGCCAGAGAACTTCCGTTAAGAGTGTGTGCCAATTGGCTCTTCCCGTTTACATCTTTATAGCGAAGTTTCAAGCGGTTCGCCTGGTAGGTCTCAAAATTGGAGACCGAGCTTATTTCCAACCAACGGTCCTGAGCGGTAGAAAATACTTCAAAATCATAGGTAAGGGCAGAGGTGAAGCCCAGATCACCACCGCAAAGTCGCAATATCCTATAAGGCAGTTGCAGTTCGCGTAATAGTTCTTTTACATGCTCTACCATACCGTCCAAGGCTTCGTAGGATTTACTAGGGTGTTCCACACGAACTATTTCTACTTTATCAAATTGGTGCAAACGGTTCAGGCCGCGAACGTGGGCGCCATAACTGCCCGCCTCTCTTCTAAAACAAGGTGTATACCCTGTGTATTTTATGGGAAAATCGTTCTCGTTCAAAATTACATCCCTGAAAATATTGGTTATTGGAACTTCTGCGGTGGGAATAAGGTATAGGTCGTCTTCGGTAACATGGTACATCTGCCCTTCTTTGTCCGGCAATTGTCCGGTACCATAACCCGAAGCTTCGTTTACCAAATGCGGCACTTGTATTTCGGTGTAGCCAGCGGCCGTGTTTTTGTCTAAAAAGTAAGCGATCAAGGCACGTTGCAATCGTGCGCCTTTTCCTTTATAGACGGGGAATCCCGCGCCGGCAATCTTCACGCCCAGTTCAAAATCTATAATATCATATTTTTTGGCCAGTTCCCAGTGGGGCATGGCATTGCTAACTAGTTTGGGAATAGCGCCCTCTCTAAAAACTTCTTCGTTATCCGTTTCCGAACTGCCTGCCGGAACCGTGGAGTGGGGTACATTGGGAATTTGATATAACAAGGTTTGAAGCGCATCTGCAGTATTTGCCAAATCGTCGCTGATTTCTTTGGACTCTTCTTTTAAAGTTACCGTTTTTTCTTTTAATGCGTTCGCTTCCGAAGCCTTTCCTGATTTGTATAGGATACCTATTTCCTTGGCCAGTGCGTTTGATTCTGCTAGGACGGAATCTAAACGTGTTTGTGTCGCACGTCTTTTTTCATCTAATTGTAGTACTTCGTTAAGCAACGCATTTCCGTCGATATTTCTTTTTTTCAGGGCGATGATCATATCGTCCTTCTGCTCCCGGATAGCCTGTAATTGTAACATGGTTCTAATGTTTAAGTGTGCAAATTTAAACTAATCTTCCGATTTAAAAGAGATACATTTGCTCTCTGTAACGATCAAATAGGTAGCTTATGGTTTTTGAACATTTTGCCTTAAACGTGGCGAACATTAAGGAGGTTGTCCAATGGTATACCAAAAATCTGGGACTTACTATAGTCTCCGAACAAAAAGAGCCTCCGTTCATGAGCTTTCTGGCAGACAGCAGTGGCAGGGTAATCATAGAGTTTTACCACAGGCCCGATGCCGTCATGACAGATTTTATAAAACAACATCCGTTGACTTTTCATGTTGCCTTTGTTTCTGAAAATGCACAAAGGGACAGGGAACGTTTAGAAAAAGCAAAGGCCGTTTTTGTTGAAGAGGTAAAAAAAGAGGACGGCACCCATCTTATTATGTTGCGCGATCCTTTTGGAATGCCTTTACAACTTTGTCAACGGGCGGTTCCTTTTTAGCTTCAAGTTCAAAGACCTAATATCTATTAAACTATTTTTTTAATAGGTGCTTCCCGATGGATGCCTCCTGCCAAAACAACGAGAGATTATTTTATTGGCTCCAAAAGCAGTTAAAACTATTTACTTTAGAGCATCTCGCTTTCTCCGACCGTTCGGTAAAAAAGTTTTTCCAACTAACGCACATTGTTTGATGAAATGAATTCCGTTGATTAGTATACTCTATGGCACTTTAGGCCATATGTTTAGTCCACCGCTTCTGGCGATGGAAAAATCCACTCGTGGTGCTTAAATCGTAACCACGGCGTATTGGCCAAATCGGTTTTTGGATCTATGAATGGGGCGAAGGGTCTGCCATTGATACTGAGCTGTGATTGCTCCAAGTATACGGATATGTCTTCTCCGTTCTGAGAGAATTCCTGTTGCAGGTAACCTGCGAACTGCCAGGCAAAATCTGGATAGGCGAACACTTTTCGTTCTTGGTTGCTGCTTAAATAGTCTTTTGGCTTTATTGTTGTTTTTTGCCCCGTTATGTTATTTACGACCTTAAATTCCCCTTTTCCGGACTTGGTCCTCAACATCATGCGCCAACTTAGTCGGTGGCCTTCTTCGGTCCAGAGCACATCATCTGCAATAAAATGATGGCGGACTGGTAATAGTAATTGAATAACAAAGTAGATGCCCAATACAGTTAGGGTCAAATTTTTATACTTTGGAACCGCTAGTTCATAGGCATTATACGCTGTTTTCTTTTTGAAAAAGATGCGTCTACTGGTTTCCGGTTCAAAGAAAAACACACTAAAAGCCAAGGACAAGTATGGAAATATGCCGATTTGGAAAACGATAGAGTTGAACAGGTGAAAAAAGATAGAAAGAAAGAAAGCGGTTTTTCGCGTTGGTTTCCAAAGTAGGGCAGGAATAATGAATAGATCGAACAGAATACCTGCGACTCCTATAATCTTGTGTGTCCATTCCTGTTGCAGTACCTCTCCGATCAATGGATAATGAGCTACAGGCTGCATCAAAATGCGTATCATGCCAAAATCCAGCCAATCGCCATATAGTTTTGCAATGGAGGCGTATACATATACGATGAGTAGTTGTAGGACTATGATCCATTTAACACAGCTGTACATGGCGTCGGTCTTACGTTCAGGATTTTGTTTTACGGCAATGGAATAATTTTTATCGGCGGGAAAGAAACACATAATCAGGGATAGCAGCACCAATAAGTAATAATGGTTGTTGTAAGCGGTCTTCTGCATCAGGTAAACGGCCGTCCACAACACAGTAAACGAAATAATACTAAAACGATATTTGTACCCTATCGCGATACAAATACCCAAACCACCCATCACAGCAAAGTAAACATACATTCCAACACCGGGAAATGGCTGTAGCCAATCAAAATCTATAAAGGGAAATGAAAAACGGGGTTCCACCAAATTTCTGCGTACCCAACCAGTAGCAATGGCTCCAAAACTTTCACAGGCGATGAGGATTCCAAAAAAAATTCGGAAGATAATCAAGGGGCTGTTGTCCATCTTTTGAAATAGCAACCTGTTCCACATGATTATTGGGATATGAATCTGAGCGATGCTTGTTGGTCCTTTGCCAATTGTTCCTTTAGGGCGTCCAAGGAACTGAATTTATGTTCGTCCCGTAAGCGGCAGAGCATATCTATTTGAATACTTTTATCGTATAGATCTTCATTGAAATCAAAAAAATGGATTTCAATAGTTTTAGAGGTCCCATTTACGGTGGGGTTGTAGCCAATGTTCATCATGCCGTACACTTCTTTTCCGTTAAGGATACTTTTCACGGTATAGGCACCCGTTTTGGGAATCAGCTTGTACGTTTCGGCTATAGTAAGGTTCGCTGTTGGGAAATTTAATTTTCTCCCTAGGCCTTTTCCCTTTTCAATCGTACCCGTCAGCATATAGTCATAGCCTAGATAGGTATTTGCCGTGGCCACATCGCCTGCCTCCAAGGCCGTTCTTATTTTGGTGGAGCTTACGGATACTTCCTCTATTTCCTGCGCCGGTATCTCTTCGACCGTAAAATCCAAAATATTCCCAAAAGCGATAAGATCGGTTATGTTTGCGGTACGGTTACGGCCAAAACGGTGGTCGTAGCCAATGATTATTTTTTTTGCCCTGAGCTTATTTACCAGTAGGTCACGAACGAACTCGGTTGCCGTTAATCTAGAAAAGCCCGGGGTAAAAGGATGAATTATCAAAATATCCAGCCCCATTTTATTGAGAATGGACTTTTTTTCTGCAATTGTATTCAGTAACTTAATATCCACATCTTTTTGGAGCACCATTCTGGGGTGGGGAAAAAATGTGAGTACGGCCGACTTAAGCTGTGCTTCTTTGGCATGGTTTATGACTTTTTCCAATATTTTCCGATGCCCAATATGTACTCCGTCAAAAGTGCCAATAGTAATGGCAACAGGTTCTTTCGGTGTATATTCGGAAATGCTATGGACTGTAATCACGTGTGATGGAAAATAAAAGAACTATATTTGATTCTGAGAAAAAAGCCTCCTCAATGGTTGTAAAATTACGTTTAGTTTTTTCAATTACAATGGTATTTCTCTCCTTTTATGGGGCCGCACAGACCAATTATTGGAAAGTTACGGATTTAACCCAAGTGGAGGAACGGACAACTTTGGATCGGTTTGTGGTCCAAAAGGCCGATGCGTATATTTTGGACGAAACCCTTTTCAGGAACCAACTAGGTGCCGTGAACCAAAAAGGAAGAAATCGCGACATTGTTTATTTTCCCGATGAACAAGGCAAGCCTATTCCCTTTAAAGTAGTTGAAGCCAACACGTTTTCTAAAGAGCTTGCCCAAAAGTACCCTAACATAAAATCCTATAAAGGAACAAGTACTTTGAACGATGGCAAACGGATTCGTTTTAGCGTATCGCCCAAGGGAATTCATAGTATGATGTCCACTACTGGCGGATCGGGTTCTTTGTTTATGGAAAAGGGCATTAAGGGCAACTATATCCTTTACAATGCCAAGGACCGTACGGCGAAGGATGCTTTTGTTTGTAAGACTGCACCTGCTTTGTCCTCAGTACGTACTTTCCTAAAGGCCCAGTTGGTCACGGACCAAACACTTAGAAAGTTTAGGCTGGCCGTGGCCGCATCGGGAGAATACACGAATTTTCATGGAGGAACGAAGGCAGATGCAATGGCTGCTATAAACGCTACGGTTACGCGCATAAACGAAATACTGGAAAACGATTTGGCCGTTACATTAGAATTAATAGGAACTACGGATGCCGTTATTTACACAGATGCCACTACAGACCCCTTTACAGGCGCGTTAAGTTCGCAAACCCAAAATACCTTGGACAGTGTCATTGGTGATGCCAACTACGACATAGGGCATCTATTTAATCAAAAGGACGATGTTCTGGACGGTAATGCAGGATTTGTAGGGGCTGTCTGTCGTACAGGAAGAAAGGGAAGTGCCTACAGTACATTTTCAACTCCTCAGGGAGATACTTTCGATATAGATTTGGTAGCCCATGAAATGGGGCATCAATTCGGGGCCAACCATTCTTTTTCCTATATGTCAGAAGGAACACAAGTACAGGTAGAACCAGGCAGTGGCACAACTATTATGGGCTATGCGGGAATAACGAACGCCAATGACGTGGCGGCCAATAGCGATGCTTATTTTCATTATAACAGTATTGTTCAGATACGGGAGTATTTGGAAACCGTTTCCTGTGGGGAAGCCATACTATTTACCAATACGCCCCCTAGCCTAGTGTCAGTAGCGGATTTTACGATTCCTAAAGGCACGGCTTTTGTGCTAACCGGTAACGCTACCGATGCCGATACCACTAACGTTCTTACCTATACTTGGGAACAAACCGATAATGGTATTATTACGCAAGCAACTTTTGGACCCACCAGTCCGGTAGGGGCCATGTTTAGATCCTTGCCCCCAGATACGCTGCCATATCGCTATTTTCCAAAATTGGAGCGGATAATCTCGGGAAACCTCACACAGGTAAATCCTAGCTTAGGGTCTGCTTGGGAAACAGTGTCTTTAGTGGAACGGGAGCTCAATTTTGCGGTAACGGTACGCGACAATGCGTTAGGTGGTGGCCAATTGGTTTCAGATGAGGTGCTTGTCTTTGTAACGAACAATGCGGGCCCGTTTGCGGTAACTACGCAAAATACCAACGTTACTTATGTTGCAGGGGAGGTACAAACTATTGGATGGGATGTGGCCGGCACCCATTTGGCGCCTATTTCCGCTGCTACAGTAGATATTTTTCTTTCGACCGATGGGGGACAGACCTTTCCCTTATTGGTTGCCCAAAATGTACCCAACGATGGTGTTCACGATATCGTGGTGCCGGCTGCGGATACCGCGAATGGAAGATTTATGGTTAAGGCATCCGACAATATTTTTTTAGCGGTTAATACTGCCGATTTTACCATAACACCGTCCGAAGTAGTATTGAATTTTACCGAGCTGGATTATGATATATGCCAACCAGACGACTTTGTTGCCAGTTTTAACTATGAAACATATCTGGAATTTGGCGAGGAAAGTACTTTTAGTGTTAGTGATGAGCCAGCGGGGTTGGTGGTCGTTTTTTCAGACACCACCGCTTCAGAAAACAATACCCCAATAGCAATTACGTTCTCCGGGACTGGTAGTCTGAGTCTTGGCACCTATCCCATAAAAGTGATATCAACTTCTGCAAGTGTAACCAAGGAAATTATCTTAAATCTTTCAATTTTCGACACCAATTTTATTGAAGTACTTCCCCTCGTCCCACTAAACGGTGCAACGAATTTGTCTACGGATGTATTATTGGAATGGGAGGGGAACACTCGTAATACATCTTACGACCTTGAGATAGCGACCGATACGGCATTTACTAATGTCATTGAGGCGGTAACAATTGCGAATACGTTTTATAGTCCCTTAAATCTGGACAACAACACCGACTATTTTTGGCATATAAAACCAAGTAACGCTTGTGATGAAGGTGTTTTTGGGCCATCATTTGGTTTTAGCACCATTCCGTTTAACTGCGCTACAGTAGGTGCATTGGACTCACCTTTAGAAATTACTTCGGTAGGTACGCCAACAATTACCTCTAAAATAGCGTTCTATGAAGATTTACCTCTCGCAGATTTAAACGTTGTATTGAACGTTGAACATAGTTTTTTGGCGGACCTTCAGATAAGTTTAACCTCTCCAGAGGGCACAACGGTAGTATTGGTGTCCAGTTCCTGTAACGATTCTAGAAATATAAACGCGGTATTTGACGATGAAGCCATGGATTTTATTTGTGCAGGAAACCCTGGTATAGGAGGAACTGTAGCTCCTTTAGGTTCTTTAAGTTCTTTTAATGGGGAGTCTATTCTTGGTGAATGGATTCTAGAAATAAAGGACAATGCACCAGCGGATGGCGGAAGGTTAAACTCTTGGGCAATGGAAGTTTGTGTGGAGGGAGATTTTAGACCGGATGCTGATAAGGACGGTGTTTTTGATGATGGGGAAGATGCCTGCCTGGATACGCCAGAGGGGCAAGAGGTAAATGCCTCCGGCTGTCCCATCTATCGCTTTACGAACGAAAACTTTACTATTAACCTTCAAAGCGAAAGCTGTAGGGCCAATAATGATGGTAAAATTACGATTACCCCTAAGGTAGGGCTCAGTTACGAGGTTACCATAACCGGGGCAGGGGTAAACCAAACACAAGGCTTTACGAACAGCTTTTCTATATCCGATTTGAGCTCGGGAAGTTATGATTTATGTATTACGGGAACAGATGGCACCATTGTGTATGAAGCTTTTTGCGCTCAAGTGGTTATACAGGAACCTGAACCTTTAGGGGTAAGTTCCAGAGTGTCTGCAGATGGTACAAGGCTTACGGTTGATTTGGCCGGTTCGGACCTTTATACTATAGAACTTAATGGGCTAGTTGTTCAGACCCAGGATTCCAGTTTTACGTTAGACTTACGGGAGGGTTTAAATACATTAAAAGTATTTACAGATGTGCCATGCCAAGGAACCTATATAGAAGAGTTTGTCCTTTCCGCAGAGCCTATAGTGTATCCAAATCCTTTCGATGATATTGTTAGTGTCTATTTTGGTGGCATTACAGGTGAGGTAACGCTACATATATTTTCGGCAGATGGCAAGTTTGTAAAAAGTATGTCGCTGCGAACAGACTCCAGTAGCAGCTCCTTGGATTTGAGTGAACTCGCCACAGGCCTGTACTATGTTCAATTCACGGGAGAAGGTATAAAGGGCACCGCTAAAATATTGAAGAAATGATACGC
Source organism: uncultured Flavobacteriaceae bacterium (assembly GCA_963697395.1). Taxonomy (GTDB): domain Bacteria; phylum Bacteroidota; class Bacteroidia; order Flavobacteriales; family Flavobacteriaceae; genus Maribacter. Next base: position 1,258,263 of record CAVONX010000018.1, on the reverse strand, counting down.
ACTCTATTTATTTTATGTACGATTCTGATTTTGTTTTCTTCGTGTAGTAAGAATGATAGTCCCAAACCACCTGGCCAAGTAGAACTGGTTTTTCCGGAACGTAATTCTGAATGTACCACTGGACAAAGCTTAGGGGCAACCACCAGTCGCGTTACCTTTAGTTGGTTAGCCGCTAAAAATGCGCAGACCTATGAGTTAAGGGTAACCAATAGTATTACGGGCACTACCCAAACGATGACTACGACGGCTACTTCCGCAAGTCTACCCATAGAAAAAGGTGTTCCCTTTTCATGGTTGGTGCGATCGCGAAATAACCGGATAGAACAATCGATTTCTAGTGAGGTTTGGAACTTTTACAATTCGGGCTTTATTACCTCTTTCGTTCCTTTTCCTGCAGAGATTATAGTTCCAAGAATGTCCGAAAAGGTATTTGAGGACATTAATAACGAGGTAAAACTGGCATGGAGCGCAAGTGATTTGGATAATGATATTGAAAATTTTGATGTATATCTTTCCACAGAGAATCCACCATTAGACCTTAAAGCCACCTTGGGTGCCAATGTTACCGAGCTAAAAGTCACGGTTTCCTCAAATACGGTGTACTATTGGAACGTTGTAACTAAAGATCGCGAAGGCAACGCAACCAGTTCTGGAGTATACAGTTTTAAGGTACTTTAGTTTACAAGTTCTTAAGAATTGTTAAACTGGTTCATGGTACGCGTAATCCCTGACAATACAAAGGAGGTTACCACTTCTGTAGATTTTGTCAGACGTTCTTTCATAGCTTCCTTTTCTTCCTCGTTCCATTGACCTAGAACATATTCTACCTGTCTGCCCGCTCCAAAATCGGCCCCTACACCGAACCTAAATCTGTTGTACTGGTTACCCTGAAGAAACAATTGTATGTCCTTGAGTCCGTTATGGCCACCATCGCTTCCTTTGGTCTTTATGCGTATGGTACCAAATGGGAGGTTAATATCGTCTGTTATGACCAATACATTTTCTAGAGGAATATTTTCTTTGTCCATCCAATATTTAAGCGCTTTTCCGCTGCGGTTCATGTAGGTAGATGGTTTAAGGCAAAGTACGCTTCTCCCTTTTACTTTAAAGGTGCCCACGTCCCCTAGTTTTACCGTTTCAAAGGTAAATTCCTCTTTTTTGGCGAGGGCATCCAGAATTTTAAAGCCTATGTTATGTCTAGTTTCGGCATATTCATCACCAATATTACCAAGACCTACAACTAAAAATTTCCTCATGGTATCTTCTTCGTTAAGAAAGCGTTCTTCTTTTTTAAAAAGTGATTTTAGAAAGGTGAACATAATCTCGAAAACCTTGTTTTAGGATATAAAAATACAAAAGCATCCCGATACCAAGACTGGGATGCTTTTTATCAATCTTTAGAAAAACCTTAGTCTATTCTTGAGCTGTTTCTTCGGCTGTTACCTCGGTTTCGCCTTCTTCACCTTCTCCTTCTTCCTCATCATCTATTACTACGGCAGTACGTGCCATCTTAACTTGTACCACTGTTGTGTTGTCTGGGTGTAGAATAGTGAAATCATCGTTTAACAAGGAATCAACTGCGATATTCTGGCCGATTTTAAGTTTTGAAATATCGATATCAAAGAAATCCGGTAGTTTGTCCGGTAAGGCTTTAATAGCCAGTTTTCTCTTTCTGAACAATAGGCGACCACCATTTCTTACACCTGGCGAGCTACCTTGTAAACGCACAGGAATATTCATGGTTACTGGCTTGTCAGCAAATAACTGATAAAAATCTATGTGCATGATACTGTCGGTTACAGGATGAAACTGTATGTCCTGCATTACTGCGTTCAACATTGTTCCATTCTCCAATTCAATTGCAACTGTATGTGCATTTGGAGTGTAAACCAAGTCTCTGAACGCTAGTTCTTCTGCCGAAAAGTGTAGTGGTTTATCCCCTCCGTAGACTACGCAAGGAACCAATCCAGCATTACGTAAGGCCTTTGTCGACTTCTTGCCTACGCTTTCTCTTTCTGATCCTTTAATTGTAATTGACTTCATTATATGTATTAAAAATTAATATTCTAAATTATGTATTCTATTTCTTGTTTTTCCCATCAACGGCGTTTTGACCTACCTTAGCTTCATAAGGATGTCCAAGTTTACATTAGAAACTTTGAGGAAATGGAGTTATTGTTGTGCACACGATCCATAACATCGGCAAAGAGATTGGCACAGGTAAGTACACGTACTTTATCACTTTTTATTTCTATGGGAATGGAATCAGTGATAATCAATTCCGTTAGTTTTGATTTCTCTATTTTCTCGTAAGCATTTCCGGACAATAAGCCGTGCGTTGTAATGGCGCGTACACTTACGGCACCTCGCTCCATCATTAAATCGGCAGCCTTCGTCAATGTCCCAGCGGTATCTACCATATCATCTACCAAGACCACGTTCTTGCCCTGCACATCACCAATGAGTTCCATATGGCTAATTATATTCGCTTTTTCCCGTTGTTTGTAACAAACCACAACATCGCTTTCCAAGGCTTTGGAGTAGGCATAGGCTCTTTTTGAACCGCCCATATCTGGTGACGCAACGGTAAGGTCATCCAATCCCAAGCTTTTTAAATAGGGAAGGAACAAGGTGGAAGCGAACAAATGATCTACGGGTTTCTCAAAGAATCCTTGAATCTGGTCTGCGTGCAAATCCATTGTTATAATTCGTGTTGCTCCTGCGGTTTCCAACATTTTAGCAACCAGTTTGGCTGCAATAGGAACTCTGGGTTTGTCCTTTCTATCCTGTCTTGCCCATCCAAAATATGGAATTACAGCGGTGATATGTCTGGCAGAAGCTCTTTTCGCCGCATCTATCATCAACAACATTTCCATAAGGTTTTCAGGGCCAGGGTGCGTAGAGCCAATAATGAAAATACGCGTACCTCTTATAGATTCTTCAAAAGAAGGTTGAAACTCACCATCGCTGTAGCGTGAGAAGTGTATTTTACCCAATTCTGCACCGTATGCCTTGGCAATTTTTTTACCCAATTCCATACTTTGGGTACATGCAAAAATTTTTGGTTCCGGTACTAGGTACGCCATAGTTAAAATACTTATAAACTCTTAGTGACGTAAGCGTCCCTAATGTCTCTGATTTCTAAGGAGGTGCAAATTTAAAAATTAAATTGGGTTGCTAAACTATAAATGTTCATAATTTTGTAGTTGGAACGAAAATATTTTTTAGTTTTGCAGTCCTACTTTTAAAAAGCTCGAGTGGCGGAATTGGTAGACGCGCTGGATTCAAAATCCAGTTCTTCGGAGTGTGGGTTCGATTCCCACCTCGAGTACTTAAGGTAAAGCCGAGATTTGTGTCTCGGCTTTTTTTTGTTTCAGGTACAATAGTTAACCTTTTTTGGTAGGTAAAAAAGAGATAGCGGTAATTATCTTCGTTTAGCGCATGATTTGCTATTTTCATTTGCCTTTGACATTATTGGTTTATTGGACACACTGTAATATTACATTTTAGCGACCATTTTAAATTCCGGTTTAAAGGGCTTTTATTTTTTGTTGTAAATGTTGTTTGCCCAATCTTCAATTATCTTTAGATAATCGTCATGCAATTTTGCCCAATAAGGAAAATCGGTCTGCCCAACATGGTACATCGAGTGATTGGCATCTTTCAATTTAACTATTTCAAAATTTTTGTTACCTCCTTTTTCCAATGCATCTGAGATTGTTATATAACTTTTTTCAGGTATGATTTCGTCCAAAGTTCCTTGTATGACCAAAATTGGCTGTTTGGTTTTGTGTAAATGAGGCAACGGACTGTACAACAATTTTTTGTCTACCTGAACTTCGTCAAGATTCGGAATCCATATTTTTTGAAACCACGGTTCGGATCTTTCCAACGCAATCGCTTCCTCCAAATCATTCCTGTTTACGGTACCGGCAATATGCTTGAAAACTTTTCGCTGTAATTCAACTCCTTCTTCAGGTATATGGGAATTATTGTTCTTCCATGCATTTAGGTCACTTTCCAATAATGTGCTACCCGGACAACTGACTGCAATTCCATACTTCAGTTCTTGTAACTCATTTAAAATATAGGGGACTTTGGTCGCACCTTGACTGCTTCCCTTTATGCCGATTTTGGTTAAAGGGATTCCGGTTTGTTCGGAAAAGTAGGCAATGGCATTCATGTCGTCGGACAATAAATCCTCTATGGTGGCTGCTTGCCAATTGCCATCTGAAAATCCTGTGCCCCTTTTGTCATAGTGAAAAGTGGTATATCCTTTGTCGGCAAAATATATCGCCTCGGCCCTTGAACCACTCCTATCACCCCCTCCTGAAGAAGTTAGAAATATGATGGCATTCGAATTGGATTGGGATGGTTTCCTTATGGTTCCACCAATTTTCAGTCCGTTCGATTTAAAGATGACATCTTCGGTTTTTACAATTTCTTCCTTGCTTATGGCTTCTATCTTCAACGTATAGGTTGTTAATAGGGAATCGACTTCCAAAGATCCGGACAATCCGGTATAATTATCGATCCATTTATTTTTGAAATCATAGATGTATCGATCGCTTTGCAACATAAAATTTATGGAATCGCTACTTATTTGGACATTTCGTAAGGGAATCTGATATGCATTCTGTTCTAAACTGGTAAAGAGTACTTTCCAGTTGGTGGAATCTTTTTTGATTTCGAAGGATATCTTATCGGAAAAATTGCCATAACTGAAAATACCGCTATAAATTCCTTCTTTTACAACTTTTTTGATTTCCTGCGGCAAACAAGTGCTAACGATCATGACCGTAATCAATAAAAGCGCATATTTTTTCATTTTCTTAAATTTTTAATTACCAGTAGGATAGGCATTGCTAGCAAGATTATTAGGTTCAGCATCATATGATCACCTTTAAAAAGACGGAAAAGAGTAATTCTAATTAGGGGAAGCTCACATATCAATTTATTACAGCCGACAAATGTACCCGTTCAATCATTTTTCCGCGTATGATAACCTTCTCAATGTCATTATAGGCCTCAACCGTTTTCAAAGGATTGGAATTCAAAATGAGTAAATTGGCTATGCTGCCTTTCTCTACACTGCCATATAAGTGTTCCAGATGAAATGCTTGGGCGTTGTTAAATGTGGCTGCCCTGAAAATTTTCTCCAGCGGAATGCCGGCATCATACCAATGTCGCATTTCCAAAATTCCATTATACCCCGGCGGATTGGTATACATATTCATGGCCGGGGTGTCAGTACCTAAAATAAGATTGGCGTCGTTCTCCCCTAAAAATTTAGCGACAGAGCTTAAGCGATGCTTATATGTTCTGAATACATGGTTCCACATTTTTTGATCATTGGTAAAATCGGCTTTTAATACTTTGTAAAATGGAGGGTTCGTTTTTTCTAGAAAGGCGGTCCTCCCAAAAATTTTCCGCTTTCCCCATTGACCCTCTTCTGTTTTGAGCAAGTCTAGTATCTGTTCGGGAAATACGTGTTCTAAATTTTTATCCTTCAGGAAATCCATGGCAATTAGGTCTTTCTCTCCCGTTATTGTTCTAAAAGTGAGTTGATAGGGGATTTGATTTTCGGCGATTTCAAGAAGTACTCGTTTATGTTCGTCCCCTAGATTTTGGTTGTTGAACTGATTTGGGTCATCGCTCCAGTTCCACATCCCGTGGGCGAAAATTTGTACGCCCGTTTCCAAACCTATTTTGTGGCCCTCTAAGGAAGGTGCGTGCAATACCAAGGGCATATTGAACTTTTGGGCTTCCGTTATCAAATCGCGCAGAATAGATGCGGTTGGTTTTTCCCAGCTTACCGCCAAACCTGATGCTTCGTCTTCATAGACCAACTTTGCACAAATACCTTGTTGTTCCCTGATTTTTAATATGATTTTCTGAGGCGTATGCTCGTTCGCTTTAATGGAGTCAGGTAAACTACTGTTCGCATTATAGGTGTCGTTCAAGAAATTGGAAGCATACCGCTGCTCTTGCGAATACTCCTCCATTTCCATATTAAAATCATCCATTACGATAACTTGTTCCCCGCAAGTATAAATATCGGGGCGTATTTCCGATTCCAAAATTTTATTAATACGTTCAGGCCAATAATTATTTAGATCGATTACAGTAGTAAACCCAAAATAGAGATAGCTTTTAGGTAACTGATTGTAATAAAGCTCGACCAATTCAGGATACTTTTTTTTAAGTGGCCCGTTAAGCCCTGCTGTGTTGGAAAGGTGCACATGGGAATCAATCAAACCGGGAATGAGATATTTTCCTTTTCCGTCTAATTCTATATAATTTCTAAGTCCTTCCGGTTTTTTATGCCCTGTGGAAATTATCTTTTCGCCATCGATCAATACATATCCGACTTGAGTTTTTATACTGTCCATGTCGGCCGAAATTATAGTGATGTTTGATATAAGCGTCATGCTTTGGTTTTCTTGAGTCTTACCGTTTATAAAACTTAGAAGGGCAATTAGTAATACGACCGTCTTCATTGCTCTTTCGGTATGCGATTCCTTTATCGTTCCACTTTGGGCGTATTTAGTTTTTGCTAAACCGAAGCAAATAAAAAATTCCCAGCATTGCATTGTATAGTTCCTAAAATGGTTAAAGGGGATACCTCTTGTTGCTAAATGTTTCATTCTGTTAGTATGTAATCATTAAAATATGATTGTTTTATAGGTTTAAGTATCAAGAATTCGTTTGTTGATTACTTATTTAAGCTATTTTTTGATTCGGTGAATTATTTGCTAAAAGTTAATGGGTTCTGTTTTCTGTTTTGAGCCGTTTAACCCAATATCCGCACTTTTAATTCTTGTTTTTTTGTTGCAATAGTTTGTAACAAAGGACAAGTAAGTTGTATAAGAAAGGGATAGACTTTGATTGAGGTCCATCCCACTTGCATAACTAGCTTCAGGCTAGATTTTAATGAAGGTATTGTCTTGATTCGGCCCAACGAATGCGCTTACTGTCTCTAAAATTGGAAAAGTAAGCGAACCTTCTGGATTCCGTTGGCGATTGATTGATGAATGTTTTCATGACTAATGTTTTTTGATGATTGATGTGTTGCTACAAATCGTGATTAGCGATTAAAATTTCTGAACTGTGCCCACTGGGCTCTTTTGCTATTACTAAAGGCGGAGAAGTACTGTCCCGTTCTTGATTCCGTTGTTGTTCTACTGATTGATGCTTTCATGTTTTCTATGTTTTTAGAAGTTGTTATTTGTTTAAAATCGTGATTAGCGATTGAAATTTCTGTACTGTGCCCATTGCGCTCTTTTGCTGCCACTAAAGGCGGAGAAGTACTGTCCTGTTCTTGATTCTGTTGCTGTTCTACTGTTCGTTGCTTTCATAATTTCTATATTTAAGTTGTTGTTTTTAACGTGACTTACAACCAATAGACGAGCAATGATTTGTTTTGTTACAGTACTATGTATAAAAAGGTACTATATTATATAAGATTTAACATTTGAAAACATAGTGCATCCTATTGATTTAGATATAATAGTCTGATTTTTAGCTAGATATAATGTTATTAAAATAATTTTCATTTTTAGGAAAAGTCAAAGGAATATTTCCCAATTCGGAAATGCATACCGAATCGGTTATTTAAGGGTATACAGAAAAGTTCATTTAGGTAGCGCTTTCTAAGAAAATCTATTGGGGATTTCTTTAATTTAGATTTTCACCCGTTCGCTGTGGGCTATGACAAGAAAATAGGGTTGCAATTTCAATTCTTATTACCCAAAATTTAAAACGTTTTGTCTGTGGATTTGGGCTCAATTTTTACAATCGTTCAAAACAGCATATTGTTAAACTGTCATTCTGTGTCAGATTGAAAAATACTTTTTGGTTTTGACATAAAGATTCAATATTCATCATCTTTAATACGCCTTACTCTTTTATTATTATTTTTTCTTTTATACAAATTGTGCGGTCTGCCGAAAAATTACCGGTATCCCTGAGAAATCAAAGTCTTTTGTCAATTATCGGAGCGAGTTTTTTGAATCTTACCGACTAGAAAATGGCTGAGCATTATTGTAACCTCTTTAGGTTTTCACCTTTATAAGAAACAATTTTAACTAACTTGTAACTCTTATTTTGATTCCTATAATTCAAAATAATAGTGATGAAATTAACGTATAAAATTAGATTTATAAAATAATTGAAATTTTTTAAAATGTTTATTTTCAATAAATTAAGCTAATTTTTTTTCTTGTGTTTAACCTATGGACAGTATTATTATGAATTTTAAGAGTATTAACCCTTACAACGGTAAAGTAGTAGGTGAATATAGCGCGATTTCGGAAATGGAATTAAAGGACAAGCTTGCCAAAAGTCAAATTGTATTTGAATCTTGGCGAAAAGTAAGCCTTTCAGAACGTTGCAGATTGCTGAAAAATGCTGGACAAGTATTGAGAGATAATTTAGAAGAATATGCCCTAATGATTACTTTAGAAATGGGTAAAGCCATTAAGGAGTCCAGATCTGAAATAAATAAATGTGCATGGGTATGTGATTATTATGCCGAGAATGCGGAAGCCTTTCTGGTAAATGAAATCGATTGCTACCGATGCTGCCAAAAGTTTTGTACGGCATGACCCAATTGGAAGTGTTTTAGCAATTATGCCTTGGAACTTCCCTTTCTGGCAAGTCTTTAGATTTGCGGCACCCACTTTGACAGCAGGGAATACAGGACTTTTGAAACATGCCCCGAATGTATTCGGCTGTGCCCAACAAATTGAGGAAGTGTTCACAAAGGCAGGGTATCCTTCCTATGTTTTTCAAAACCTAATCGTGCACCACGATGAAACCGAGAAAATTATTTCGCATGAAACCGTAAAAGCGATAACGCTGACAGGTAGTGAAAAGGCGGGCTCGGCAGTTGCTGAAATATCAGGAAGGTATATAAAAAAAACGGTACTAGAACTTGGGGGCAATAATGCCTTTATAGTATGGGACGATGCAGATATTGATTATGCGGTAAAAATTGCCTTGACCGCGCGTATGCTGAATTGTGGGCAAAGCTGTATCGCCGCCAAACGCTTTATTTTAGTGGAAGATATTTATGATGAATTTGTCACAAAATTTACCGATGCCGTAAAACAATTGAAATTTGGAGATCCATTGGATGAAAATACGACTATTGGCCCACTGGCACGATTGGATCTTGCTGAACAACTCAATAATCAAGTAAAGGAATCCGTGGCTCAAGGCGCTAAACTCTTGTTGGGCGGTAACCAAAATGGCTGTTACCATGAAGCCACCATTTTGGGGGATGTAGTACCAGGAATGGCCGCGTTTGATGAAGAAACTTTTGGGCCTTTGGCTGCCATGATCAAAGCGAAGGATATCGATCACGCATTTGAACTTTCAGAAAAATCAAAATATGGACTTGGGGTAACGGTATGTACCAAAAATACCGAGAAAGCCCTAGAATACGCCAATAGGGTGAGTGATGGTGCCTATTTTATTAATGAAATGGTGAAGTCAGATCCCAGATTACCATTTGGAGGCACCAAGAATTCTGGCTACGGCCGTGAACTGTCAAAAGATGGGATGATGGAATTCGTGAATCGAAAAACAGTTTATGTAAAAAACTAAGCAAAACAACTCATTTCCAGTCTTTATGCAGATTCATGTTTTTGCCACTAACGTCTTTCCAGGATAGAAGAAAAACCCAACTTATAATGAGGTTTTGGCAGATGTGGAGATAAATCCCAGTAATTTAGTCAAAGGAGATGATTGGAAAATCTGAATTATATCTAGTAATCTAAAACTACTTTACTAAAAAAAAATGAGAGTACACCGGATTTATAATGTACCTATAGAAAGTAATAGGTATCACAAATAAAATTTAGTTTTACATTCGGATGTCTTGTTATAAAACAAGGTGCTTTTAGGAAAAATAAACGGTTCTTGAAAAAATGAACAGCCCTTCTCAACGAATAATTTAAAATTTTTGCTAAATGGACAACTTGCCTAACCAAAAAAATATGTTCTCTACGGAATTTCTTGCCCCTGTTTGGACGCACTTGACACAAATTAATGTAGTTAGAGGTGAGGGTGCTTACTTGTATGATGCACATGATAAGCAGTATCTTGATTTCACTTCTGGAATAGGGGTGACAAATACAGGTCATTGTCATCCTGTAGTGGTTAACGCCATCCAAGAACAATCCAAAAAACTCCTCTTTGGGCAAATGAATTGTGTTATTCCCAATCGAAGTGTGGAGCTGTCTCAAAAATTAAATGAACTTTTACCGGATCCAATCAACAGTTTCTTTTTTGCCAATAGTGGGGCTGAGGCCACTGAGGCATGTGTGAAACTTGCCAAATGTGCGACCGGAAGACAAAATATTATCGTTTTTCAAGGCAGCTTCCATGGTCGTACGCACCTGACCATGGCCATGACCACGTCAAAGACAGTTTACCGGCATAAGTACCAACCATTGCCATCGGGCATTTTCGTAGCTCCCTTTCCTTATGCCTATATGTATGGTTGGGATGAACAAACGACATTGGATTTTTGTGAACAGCAACTAGAACTACTATTTCTTGGCCAGACGGCACCCGATGAAACTGCGGCTATAATTATTGAGCCTGTTCTAGGAGAAGGGGGTTATGTGCCGGCGCCCAAAAGATTCATACAGCATTTAAGGGAGGTTTGTGACCGGTACGGAATACTGCTGGTATTGGATGAAGTGCAAAGTGGTTTTGGTAGAACGGGTTCACTATTCTGTTTTGAACAAAGTGGGGTGATTCCCGATATTGTGATTATGGCCAAGGGTCTAGGAAGTGGTCTGCCCATATCGGCAATAGGGGCATCAGCAGCTTTGATGGCAAAATGGACTCCTGGAACACATGGCGGCACCTATGGAGGAGGCAGTGCAATTACGGCAGCTGCTGCATGTGCCACTATAGATGTTATAAAAAATGAAAACATTCTGAACAATGTTAAGGAACGAAGCGCGCATTTATTTGAAGGACTCCGTAAATTGAAAAAGGAGTTTCCAGTGTTGGGAGATATAAGGGGAAAGGGATTAATGATCGCTACTGAATTTACGGGTTCAGATGGTAAACCGGATGCTAAAACGGCCAAAGCCGTTCTAGCCAGATGTATTCATAAGAAGCTATTGATGCTAGGCTGTGGGAGTTATGGTAATGTAATACGATGGATTCCACCGTTAATCGTCACTGCCGAGCAAATTGATGACGCATTGAAAATTTTTAAAACTGCTTTGGAAGAAGAAAACATGAATTAGGAATTAAAGCCCATTTTGGCGATAAAAGCAATCGACACCCTATACAGGACTATTTCAGTATTTTTTAGCTGTCATTGTATTTATTTTCAATATATCTTGTTCTCACTATCGGTTAAGAAGGAGTATATCAATCCTTAGAAATAGTACTGGTATATTTTCCCTGAAATAAAGCTATTATTTTCGAATGATAACTATTTGATTAAAAAAATCAACATGTTTTCATATCTCCTTTTTTTGGAGTTTTTGAATAAAACTAAAAATGATAGCCGAAAGAGCAATACCGAAGAAATTTGCATCCAGACCAAAAGGCAGTTGTATTTTAGACAGTATTAGAAACAAGGTAGTCCCTCCACCAAACAGCATTGCATATAGGGCTGCTTGAGAAGAAGGGTTTTTCAAAAACATAGTGCCCAAAATCGGCACAAATAATCCTGAAACCATAAAAGCATAAGAATACAGCATCAATTCAAGTACATTTTGCATCATGGTGGCCAGAATGATTGCAATTACTCCAATTACCAATGTTGTTATTTGCGAATATTTTATACCCTTGGGGTTACTGCCGGAAATCTTTAAAATATCTGTGGTAAAATTACCGGACGCCGCCATCAAACAACTATCGGCTGTGGACATAATTGCCGAGAAATAGGATGACATAAGCAGTCCCATCAACCCAACAGGGAAAATATGCGCTAATAGTAAGGGCAGGCCAATTTCTTCATCAATAGGACTACCTGGTGCATATCCAAATTCGGTAAACATTCCTTGTTCAAATGCCACTCTGCCCAACATTCCTAGGGCAACCCCCATAAAAGCCATTATCGGCCATTCAAGTAAACCAGCTAAAAACCAAGCTTTTTTTGCTGATTTTTCATCTTTTGATGCATAGATTCTTTGATAAAGGGTCATGCCTATAAACCAAATGGGAACAATCGTAATGAGCCAATTAATGAATTGAACGAAACTAATATTGGTAAGACTCAAAAAACTGTCGGGCAAATACATTTGTATTGCTTCCCAACCACCAACTTTTATAAAACCCAATGGAATACCCACCAGTATTAGGCCAGACATAAGGATTATCCACTGAACAGTATCGGTATAAATAACCGCTTTAAGTCCACCAAGCACGGTGTAGCCAATTACAATGATTCCCATTAATAAAACGGCATCTAAAATGGTTATGGAAGGAAATGTTGCCGCAGCTAATTTGGCTCCTGCCAATACTTGAGAACTGGTAAATCCAATATAACCGATCAACGAAATAATACCCGCTATTAGGGCTACCTTGGCATTGTAATAATGATTTAATACTTCGGGAAAACTTAAAAAATTGTGTTTTTTAGCTAAGGGATATATTCTAGGAATGAGAACAATAGCACTTATCCATGCACCTACCAAACCGGTAAAAAGCATCCAACTGCCCGACAAACCAATTAAAAATCCTAAACCCCCCAGTCCAATTGAAAAACCTCCTCCCACATCCGTTGCCACGACCGATAATCCAATATGAAACGAAGTCATTTTTCTACCTCCAACATAATAGTCCGCCTGTGATTTGTTACGTTTTAAAAAATAGATGCCCACACCAAGCATTGAAAGCATGTACAGTACAAATATTGAAATATCAATGATGTGCATAAAGGATTGGTTTTTCAGTTATTTAGGGTAATGGATAACTATAGGGTGTCTGTTTGATCTAGTTTTGCTAAGTTCTAATTAAATCGGCCAACAACATTGGACGACCAGATTGTTGTTATTAAATAGTAGGATGATAACCAATACAGGTTAGCCAAAATATTCGCTTCAGAATTTGAATGGTGAAAATTATCAAAATTTTACTAGGCACACGGTTTTTTTAACGATTTTTGTGGGTATTGTTAAATATCAAGTTAAAATGTCTCACAATATTCAACCTTTATTGAACAAGAAGTACAGCAAAGCGGCAACTTCAAAAGGTATTTACATATATGATGAACATGGCAAAGAATATATTGATGGTTCGTCGGGAGCAATCACCTGCTCACTAGGCCATGGCCATGAAAAAGTAATTGAGCTTGTTAAAAAGCAGGCGGAAAAGTTGATTTACGTCTATAGGTCTCAATTTGGGTCCCAAGAATCGGAGCGACTTGCTACCCAGCTCTATGAAATATCTACAGATAAACAGTTGGAGTATAGTTTCTTTGTGAACAGTGGTTCCGAGGCTATGGAAACCGCGATGAAAATAGCCTTGCAATACTGGCAGGAGAATGGATATTCCAATAAAAATCAGTTTATTACACGCGAGAAAAGTTATCACGGGATTACGCTCGGAGCCTTGTCGTTGTCCGGTCATCCCTTGAGGCGTGCCAGATTTGAAAACGTACTCCATTCCCAGATTTCACTCAAATCTGATCTAGAAAATGATACTGTTGAACAGCAAACAGAAGAATTTATTAGGACTATTGAAAAATTTGGTTCGGACAATATCGCTGCTTTTGTGGCAGAACCAATGGTCGGCGCAGCAGGTACGGCCTTAACGCCACAACCCGATTATTATAACCGTATGAAGGAAATATGCGACATGCATAATATTCTTTTTATTGCGGATGAAGTGATGACCGGACTTGGCAGAACTGGTAAATGGTTTGGTCTTGAGCATTGGTCCGTTAAGGCAGATATTGTAGCGATCGGTAAAAGTTTGGGTGCTGGATACGCACCAATCGCGGCAACATTGCTTACCTCAAAAATACTTGAACCAATAAAAAAGGGTAGCGGTTTTATAATGAGCGGACATACCTACAGCGGACATCCCTTGTCTTGTGCTATTGCTTCTAAAGTAATTGAAGTGATAGCCGAAGAGAACCTTATCGCCAATGTGAATGAAATGGGCAACTATATAAAGCAACAGTTGCAATCGCTTAAGCAACGTTATGATTTTATCCAGAACATAAGGGGAAAGGGACTGCTGATAGGAATTGAGTTTGACCCCACAATTGAAGGATTGGCCAAAAGCTGTCTTGAAATCTGTTATGAAAATGGTTTGCTAGTATATCCATCTGTTGGCGGTAAACATGGAAAGACTGAAAACGGAATATTGATAGCTCCCCCATTTATTATTACCAAATCACAGGCGGATACAATTATTCAAATAATACAATTCTCCCTAGATAAGCTAAACGTAAATGACTGAAAAGAAAACCTTTAATAAATGTACCGATTATAAGCGGGTCAAATCCTTTTTCAAGGATGACATGAAACTTCTTTTTGGGGGTTTTGGAGGCGTGGGTACTCCGCCCGGTTTAATCGACTGTTTGATTGATTCAGGAGCAAAAAATGTTCATTTAATAGGGAATGACGCAGGATTTCCATGGATCGGTATCGGAAAATTCATTGTCCTTGAGAGAGCTGCTACGCTCATTGCATCTCATATTGGTTCTAATCCAGTAGCCGGGGATTTAATGAACGAGGGTAAATTAAACATTGAGTTTTCGCCACAGGGAATTCTTGTAGAGCGTATTCGTTCCGGAGGAATGGGGTTAGATGGCTTTCTTACAGAAATTGGGCTGGGCACTCAGTTGGCTTATGACAAACCTGTCATTGAACTAAACGATAAGAAATATTTGTATGAATCGCCCATAAAGGCAGATGTCGGAATTGTTTACGCTCGTAAAGCGGATGAGTTTGGAAATCTGGTTTTTGATAAAACGGCAAGAAACAACAATCCTTATGTAGCCATGGCAAGTAAAATTACCATAGTTGAAGCTGATGAAATAGTTCCGGTAGGTAGTTTGGATCCTGAAGAAATTATTGTTCCAGGAATATTTGTGGATCACATTGTTACTTCTAAAGGCATAAATTGGAAATGGATATGGGAGACATTAGAAAAATAATCGCAAGGCGCGCAGCGGCCGAAGTAAGGGAGGGCATGATCGTTAATCTTGGGATAGGCATACCGTCGCTAGTTCCGGAATTCATACCTGCTACGGTAAGTGTATATTTCCAAGCCGAAAACGGCATCTTAGGTATGGGGCCTGCACCTTTGGGGAGTAAAGACGGAAATTTAAGTAATGCTGCCGGTTACCCCGTAACCATACTTCCGGGAGGGAGTTATTTTGATAGCGCAGTCTCCTTCGGGATGATTCGTAGTGGTTATATCGATTTGTCAATTCTTGGGGCGCTGGAAGTCAGTGAAAACGGAGATTTGGCAAACTGGATTGTTCCCGGCAAAAAAGTACCTGGGGTTGGAGGTGCCATGGAGCTTGCTTACGGAGCTAAAAACTTAATAGCCTTAATGCCGCATTGTGATAAGAGTGGGAAACCTAAAATTGTTCGAAAATGCAGTTTGCCGATTACAACCTATAACTGTGTAAATAAAATAATTACTGAGCGGGCCGTTTTTTGCATCCTAAATAATGAAGAGCTTCAGCTGGAAGAGATTATGCCCGGCTATAATCTGGTGGACATAAAAAATGATACAGAAGCTGATTTTACAATTAATCAAGAATTGATTACAAGCAAAGAAGAATGAGTACAAAAAAAGAAATGCTCGCCAGCTATATTGACAAGCATCGGGAAGAGGCCGTGCAACTTTTGAAATCGATGGTTCAAAAAAAAAGCATCCAGGGGCATGAAGCACCCGCCCAGAAAGTTGTCATCGATTATTTAGAGAATTTGGGGTTGCCTGTTGATGTTTGGGATATTCAACCGGAGAAACTAGCATCAAACCCTTATTTTTTATCGGAGAGAGCGGTGTTTTCAAACAACCCGAATGCAGCTACCGTTTTAAAAGGTTCCGGTGGTGGACGCTCTATTCTTTTAAATGGTCATATTGATGTAGTCCCCGAAGGCGACCTGGATAAATGGAGTGTTGATCCTTATGCCGGAATTGTTAAAGACGGGAAAATGTATGGTAGGGGAACTACAGATATGAAAGGTGGTACGGTGTCGCTCCTAATGGCAATGGAGGCCATTATTAAAAGCGGCATTACCCTTAAAGGCGATGTTATTTTTGAATCGGTTATAGAGGAGGAATCAGGAGGTGCAGGGACACTTGATGCAACATTGAGAAATTACATAGCAGATGCGGCCATTATCCCCGAGCCAACATGCATGAAGCTATTTATAAAACAGCAAGGGTCAATTTGGTTTCGCATAGCAGTAGATGGGCGTGCGGCACATGGTGGGACCAGATACGAAGGGGTCTCGGCCATAGAGAAGGCATGGCTGATTCATCAGGCTATTCTTGATTTGGAAAAATCGCGCAATAAAAGTATTAACGACCCGCTTTATAAGCAAGTGCAAATCCCACTTCCAATAAATGTTGGTAAAATTACGGGAGGCAATTGGCCTTCATCCGTACCTGATTTGGTAACTATTGAAGGTAGAATGGGAGTAGGCCCCGAAGAAAGGATCCAGAATGCGAAAAAAGAACTTACCGAAAGCATCGAAAAGGTTTGTTCAACGGATGAATGGTTGAAAGAACACCCAGTTAAATTAGAATTTTTTGGAGCGCAATGGGTGCCAAATAGTGTCAGCACTGACCATCCATTCGTTGCTACTGTCAGCAGTAATTTTAAGCAAATGTATAGCAGGGATGTTGATGTAGAAGCTTCGCCTTGGGGTACCGATGCCGGAATTTTAGGTGCACAAGGCGGAATTACCGCACTTGTCATTGGACCGGGTGAAACGCGCGTTGCACATTATCCTGATGAATATATAGAAATTGATAAAATGATTGAAGCGGCTAAATTATTTGCCAATGTCATTATCGATTGGTGTGAAATTAATTCAGATTGAAATTTTGACTAAGGAAATTAAAATAGAGGGCGGGTCAATAACAATTTTCGAAGATGAATTCAATAAACGGGTACGATTGGATGAATATGAAGGAGCTGCAGCAGAAATACTAATTTGCCTGAATCAAAGTATACCGCATTGGACAGAGAAGGTAATAGCCAAAGTCGTACAAAAAGACGTTCCTTTTTTTATTTCCAAAGGCTTTGTGTGCGAAGGTTTTGTAGCAGGTTATTTTTCTGGAGCGGATATGTATTTTCTGGTAAAGTATTTATCACCCGATCGTGCATTGAGCACAAACTGGGAAAACGGACAAAAAATACTGGATACCATTCTTTCAACATCGGTGATGAGGTCGGAGGAAATGGAAGTTGAAATAAAGATTGCAACTTTAGCGGATGCCCCTTTGCTAGCGACACTATTTACTCAGGTTTTCCCGCTGTATCCTAGTCCGCTTTCAGAACCTGAGCATATTGTTAAATCAATGAATAGGGGTACTGTTTTTGTTTATATTTCTAAAGGTGATGAAATAATCAGTGCGGCATCCGCAGAAGTAAATATAAAATTCGGTAACGCTGAATTGACGGATTGTGCTACCTTGAACAAAGCAAGGGGAAATGGATACATGCAGCAATTGCTAAAGAAACTGGAATCAGTGCTGAGCGATATGAACATCACATGTATGTATACTATTTCAAGATCTCAGTCCTTTGGTATTAATAAGGCCTTCTATAACCTGGGATATTTATTTGGAGGCAGACTATTCAATAATTGTTTCATCAGCTCTGGCCTAGAAGACATGAATGTTTGGTACAAAGTAAGGCTGGCGAACCAAAAATCTTAGAACTATGAAGGATAGAATCTCATATTTTGTATCATCTTTTTTTTCAACACGGAATCTAATGATACGACAATTGTTATTGTTTATTTTGGTAGTTTGTACTGTTTTTAAGTCTGAAGCGCAACGCGTTCCAGTTTTAAATCAGATTGACCTGCCTCACGATTACTATTTTCGGGAGCTGTATTTACCTCAACTAACCAGTGGACCTTCCTCGGTGACCTGGACCAGTGATGGAAATTCACTAATTTATGCTATGGCCGGGAGTCTTTGGATTCAGGATGTAGATAGCGAAACAGCCTCCCAATTAACTGATGGCCCCGGTTATGATTTTCAACCGGATAGTTCTCCAGATGGGAAAACGGTTGTTTTTGCGCGATACAACGGGCAATCGGTAGAACTCATGTCCTTAGATATTCGTACAGGACAAACAACTGAATTAACGAAGAACCAAAGCGTGAATTTGGAACCAAGATGGTCTCCCGATGGTAAAAAGATAGCGTATGTGTCCACCATGAACAGCGGACATTTTTTGCTGTACACCGCTGAAATGAATAAGGGTGTCTTGGAGAAAAATGAATGTATAACACCAAATAGAAAGAGTAGTGTAGAGCGTTATTATTATAGCGAATTTGATCACGCCATAAATCCTTTTTGGTCTACTGACGGAGAAGAATTGTTTTTTATATCAAATCGCGAGATTGCCCATGGCACTGGGGCCATTGTTTCCCTTTCCCCAGACCATGACTCAATTCCAAAAATAATCCATCAGGAAGAAACTTCCTGGAAAACAAAACCGGACATATCTCCCGATGGCACGAGAATGGTGTATAGCAGCTACCTTGGAAGAAACTGGCATCAACTTTGGCTATTACCTGCCCAAGGTGGATATCCTGTGCCACTTACCTACGGCGATTATGATAATACAAATGCAAGGTGGTCTCCAGATGGATCCAAGATAGCCTTTATATCAAATCGCTCGGGTAATCTTACACTTTGGACAATTGACCCCTACACTGGTAAGGAGCAACAGATAAAGAATCCAAAATTGATATATAAAAACCCGATGTCACCGCTAACAGTTCTTACCCTTGATGAAAATGGTGACCAACAACCGGCAAGGGTAAGCATTTGTGACAGCAGCGGTAAATTTTATGCACCACGTGAAAGCTGGATCCATGCAGATGATTCATCTTACCCTACAACGCAGAAATTCGAAAGCCATTATATTCATTCAAAAGGCAAGATGACACTTGATGTGCCTAATGACAGCCTGTATATCGTGGTGTCTTCCGGCCCTGAATTTGAGATAAAGAAGCAAAGAATAGGGAATCTGAAGGGGTCAACAGATACGATTAGGATCATGCTTTCTAAACTTAAAATGCCTTTGGATTACGGAAATTGGAAAAGTGGTGATTTGCATGTTCACATGAACTATACGGGTAATTATAAAACTACACCCGAAATACTGGTACAGCAGGCCAAAGCTGAAAGCTTAAATTTTATGTATAACCTAATTGTGAACAAAGAGCAACGTATTCCGGATATCTCCCATTTTTCAGCTTCATCTGATCCTGCTTCAACCAATGACGTGCTGCTGTTTCATTCGCAGGAATACCATACCAGTTTTTGGGGCCATCTTGGTCTGCTAAACCTTGATGATCATTTTTTGACTCCGAGTTATTCGGCATACCCGGAAACGGCCTTCGAAAGTCTTTATCCGCACAATGTAGCTATCGCCAAACAGGCAAAGGCTCAAAATGCGCTCGTAGGTTATGTTCATCCGTTTCTGGCTTCCCAACTTTATCCTGAACAATCTGAAACGCTTACCAATGATTTACCATTGAATGCAGCACTTGGTCTCGTTGATTACTATGAATTGATTGGTTTTGCCGATCATATACCTTCTGCAGAAGTATGGTATAAATTATTGAATAGTGGGATGCGAATTCCGGCAGGGGCAGGTACCGATGCCATGTCAAACTATGCTAGCCTGAGGGGCCCTGTTGGCCTGAACAGGATATTTATAAAGAATGATGGCGTGCTTGACAAGACAGAAATTATGAGGCAGATCAAAATGGGACGAAGTTACGTTACAAATGGTCCGCTGATGGGATTGAGAGTAGGGGATGCAGCGTATGGTGATGTTGTTCAACTCAAGAATAAAGGTGGGAAACTAGCATACAGTGCATTTGTGAGAAGTGCTATTGCGGTTGACTATTTGGATATTATCTGGAATGGTAAGGTTGTAAAAAGGCATAAATTAAAGGGTGATAAAAAAGAAGCGGATATTGTAGGCGAATTTACACCTAATGGACCAGGTTGGATGCTGGCAAGAGCTTGGAGCGAAAAAGCCGACCCCGACCTTTTTGATAGTTATCCGTATGCGACTACAAACCCAATTTATTTTGAGGTTGACGGTAAATATGTGATTTCAAAAGAAGCGGCATCCTATTTTTTAATCTGGATCGAAAGGTTAAAAAAAGCAGCAATGAACCATAAGGGGTATAGGGATGATCAGGAAAGAGAAATTGTACTCAAGGATATTGAGTTAGCACGACAGTTTTATCTTGAATGTATCAAAAATTCGACCATGCCTTAATCCAATTCATTTTTCATAAAATAGTTAAGGGCAACTATTAACTACCTAATCATTGGCAATCAACACCCATATTTTAAAAATAAATAGAAAATCATGAAAGCTTATCTAAAAATACTTGTAGTACTGGCCCTTACTTTAGCGGGTCTGCACCTTCATGCGCAGCAGGTATTAAATATTGAAAGAACAGAAATTCAAATACCGCTTAGTGATGGCATAAATCTGGGTTCCATTCTTTATGCTCCATCGGAGACTGGAAAATATCCTGCAATCGTCTATCGTACACCCTACGGAATCGACGATTATGATAGCTATGCCGAATTTCCCCGAAAAGCCGCACATGCTGGGTATTTGGTTTTCCTAGTAGATGTGCGCGGCAGGTATAGAAGTGAAGGCGAATTTGAAGCCTATAAGAACGAAAAGCAGGATGGATATGATGTGATCGAATGGGTAGCCAACCATCCGTTGAGTAATGGTAAAGTTGGAACATACGGAGGTTCTTACCCAGGTATGGTGCAGTGGCAGGCCATGGCCAATAAACCACCTCATCTTGTAGCGGCAGCCCCGGAAATGACGCCTATAGGTAGCCATCATTTTTTCTATTCCGGAGGGGCGTTTTCCATGACATGGTTAGACTGGTTTGTTCCTTATATTTTTCCGGACAAACGGAAAAAGGCAGGTGATGCGTCCGGAACTTGGGATGACGAGGTTGGTGCAAATGAATGGTCTGCCAGTGACCGTAAATCCTGGTATCAGCATAGACCGTTGAATACGATTCCAATTTTAAAGCCCTACGCTCCAGAATTTTTCGATTGGTTGGCCCATCCCGACCTTTCCGAATGGTGGGACTTTGCAAATATGGAAAAGGGCTTCTCCGATTTTGTCGTTCCCGTTTTTCTGTTAAGCGGATGGTATGATTCTACGTATGGGGTTGAAGGTGCCTCCCGTGCTTTAAAAAAAATCCATACAGAAGACGTGCCCACGGGCGTAAAGAAAAACTCCGTGCTGGTGCTGGGGCCTTGGAATCACACATCCATTACCACTAGAAAGACCAATTTTGGAGAAGTAGAATTCGGCCCCGCGGCAGGAATGGATTATGATGCCTTACTTTTAGATTGGTTTGATCTTACGATGAAAGAGAAGAGGACAGATTGGGATTTTAAGCCTGTAAATGTTTTTGTAATGGGTTCGAACCGGTGGCGATCGATGGATACCTGGCCTCCCGTGAAGTCTGTTGAGAAAAAATGGTTTCTAAAAGACAACAATGCTTTGGATACTTCCCCTGAACCAGAAGCATCTAAAGAAAGTTATACTTTTGATCCCAACAATCCTTTTTGGGATAAGTCCTATGAAAAATCCTATCCCTATGATCAAAGGGAAAATGAAGCTCGCGCAGATGTCCTTACTTACACCTCGGCTCCAATGAAGGAGGATATGGAAATTCTAGGTGAAATCAAAGCACAGCTTTTTGTCAGTTCTACGGCTTTGGATACAGATTTTTCGTTTACGATTTCTGATATTTATCCTGATGGTCGTTCGATCAACCTCACAGGTTTGGATGCAGGTTACCTTAGAATGCGATATCGAGAAGGTTTCACATCCCAAAAACTTATGAAACCTGGTGAAGTTTATGAAATTGTGATTCGTAATGTATACACCGGGAATGTCTTTAAAAAAGGACATAGAATCCGACTTTCAATTACGAGTAGCAAGGCACCCCATTATGACCCCAATCCAAATACAGGCACTGAGATTGCTTCTGAAAGCGAATTAAAAGCCAGTGTTAATAGCATACATTTTGGCGGAAGCACCCCCAGTTCTGTTATACTGCCGCTTTTTAGTAAAAACTAAAAGCAGTAAGTCAAATATCTTTAAGATGGAGCGAAATTGGGGAAATGCAATCTCCATAAACTGCTTACCAAACGCCATAAATCGATATCACATTTTTAAACGAAGTTAAAGAGGCATTGTATAATTGATTGGTAAGGAGGTGAGTTTTTCACTTCTTTTTCGCAGGAGCCCATAACTGTTTTTTTATCATTTTTCGGAATTTGTTTTATCTCGTCTTTGATTCATTTAAGGCCTAGGAAAACATAATCCTGTTTAGATATGAAGTCGTGGATTCCGTAGGCAGTATATACTCGTCAGCTAGGCTTAAATGAAGTATTGGTTTGTTTGTGAATGGTAAGCAAGCGACAAAAATAAAAATGCCCAGCTAAAACTTGAAGGGGTATTGGGCCGAGTTTAAAGTCCGGTTGAAATGTTCATTTCCTCGGCAATCTCAATGATTTCATCCGGTGATAAGTAGTATTTTTTCAATCTATTGCGATAGTCCCGAGAGAGGTTGGGGCGATTTAAAATATAGATTTTCGTTTTAATCAAATAATCTTCCATTCCGTGGCTAATGGCATACAAATCTGCCTTGCGTTCAGTTCGAATAATATGGGCATCGGAAAAAAGGTAATTAAATCCAAAGCCTAGCATCTGCCAATTGGAAAAGTCCTTGTAATCTAATATGTGTCCGAGTTCATGGCCCAACCATCCTATAATTATTGCGTCGGGCATATCTTTCACTAGAAATTTTTCACCTTCTATTGAAAAATTTTCACTCACCCAAATGGTGTAGGTTCGGTTCTTTTTTGATCTGAGAAGACTACCTAATGTTGGTCTGGCTTGCATCGTAGCCCTTTTAATAGACTTTTTCAGCCGGATTTGGATATCCGAATCTTCCAATTCGGGATAATGTTCCAAGGCAACTTTTAAGCATTTGGATATGTTATCGGGAATTTCCGTTTGACCAAAAACACCATTGGTCCCCAATAAAAGAAAACTAACTAGGAGAATTAATAAAAAAGGGGCAATGTTAGACGGATTTTTTTTGAACATGGATACTCCTTATAAAAAAGAAACGGATTAGCGGTAAGAGAACTGTACTTGTATATAACTGAATTTCAATGTAAATAGTACAATTTTTATGCCGTATCTTATAAATAAAGAAGACTTTCAAGATAAGGAAAAGTAAAACATGTTTGGAATAACCTTCGTTTATAACGGCCACTATCCAGGGTTTTTGTCCATTTGAGCCTTGATTACAGTAACGGACTAAAAAACTTGGCAACGCCTTCTAAAAGTTTTTCTGTAACAGGTCTGTTCTTAAACGTTTCAAAGTCCAAACGATTACATTTTTTGCAAATAGCATCAAATTCTTTTTGTATGTGCTGGGTTAGTTCCCTGTCATATAAAAGCGCGTTGGCCTCAAAATTGTGTTCAAAACTGCGATAGTCAAAGTTTCCTGAGCCAATAGAAGAAATAGAATCGTCTATCAGGATCATTTTGCTGTGAGAAAAATCGGGTCGGAGGTATATGTTTACCCCAACTTCCAAAAGTTGTTCCAATCTGGAAAACATACTAAATTTTGCCATGATTGAATCTGATTTTTCTGGAACTAAAAGATGGATTTCAACCCCGCTTAGTGCTGCAATTTTTAAGACTTGTAAGACAGCCGTATCAGGAATAAAATACGGGTTGGCTATGCAAATACGTTTTTCGGCCAGGGCTATCATCGCAATATATTGTTGCATAATGGCAGGTTGTTTTGAATCTGGGCCGGCAGCTACGATTTGAACGATATGATTTCCTTGGGGTTCAATCTCTGGGATATATTTCTTTTTTAACAATAATTCCTCTTGGCTGGCAAAATGGTAATCTTTTATAAAAACACTGTGCAGACTATTTACTACGGGCCCTTCTACCTTCATGTGTAGATCTTCCCAAATTCCGAGATCGGAAATGGGTTTGATGTATTTGTCCGTAACATTTACACCTCCGGTAAAGCCTACTTTACCATCTATGACAATTATTTTTCTATGATTTCTATAGTTTAGCGTAAAAAGAAGATTGCCAAATCTAATGGGCATCATGGGATAAGCCTGTACCCCAATGTCTCTAAATCTTTTGATGTTTTTTCCTCTAAAAGAAAAACTCCCGAATGAATCATAAATTAACCGCACCTCTACACCCTCATCGATTTTCCTTTTAAAGATTTCGTAAAATCGTTGGGTCAACTCACCTTTAGAGAAGATATAATATTGTAGATGTATAAAACGTTCTGCCTTTTCAAGTGCATCAAAAATACTTTCAAAAGTCTCTTTCCCATTGTTAAGAACGGTAACATTATTACCACTATACGCAGATAACAACACACTGTTCTCTATAAGTTGTGCCAGTTTTCTCTTTTTTACCGAATCAAAATCTACATTCTCGCGTTCATCTTTTATGTCGTTATACCGTTCTTCAAAACGTTTTCTTTTTTCAGTCTGTTTAAGCCTAAAGAACTTGAATTTTCTACGGTTTACACCAAACAGATAGTACAAAATAGGACCTGCAAATGGCAATAACAAAACAGCCAATAACCAGCTTAACGATTTGGTGGGTCTGCTACCATGTAAAATGATACTGATGATACTCCAAAGGGTTACCCCCACATACACTATCCATAAGAAAGAGTTCAGCATGGTATTTGATCTTAATACATTTTAACGAAATCATTTTTCCTTGACAAAAAGTAAGGTCTCTAAGTGCTGTCGTAGCTGTGCAAGAATGTATAAAATTACGCTAAAAGAAGTGTATGTCCATTCCAAGGGCCGAGCTAACAAAAGTATCCGGAGCTAATACAATATATGTTTGTCCTAAACGTCTATTCGCATGTGTTCCCATAATTTTATTCCATAGAAAGGTAATTTAAATACAATGAAAGTCTAGCTTACCGATTTTTTCGGATGATGATTTTAACCGATTGCGCTACCTTTTTTATCGAGATAACCAAATACTTTTTTGCGTTGATCCAGGCTTTATGAAACAGTTAAATTGGAATGAACTTAAAAAAATATAATATAATGGAAACTACAAAAACTGCCATCGGCATTAAAAAAGATAATAGGGAAGCAGTAGTTGATATGTTAAAACAACTATTGTCGGACGAATATGTGATGTATACAAAATACCGCAATGCACACTGGAACGTAGAGGGAATTGATTTTCATAGCAAGCACGTTTTCTTTGAAGAAGAATATGGCAAATTGGAAAAAACAATAGATGAGGTTGCGGAGCGCATCCGTATGCTCGGATTCTATTCCCCCGGTAGTATGCAACAATTTTTGGAATTGTCTGCCTTAAAGGAGAACGGACCGGAACAAAACGATAGCGCGAGTTTTATGAAGGTATTCCTTGAAGACCATGAGACCATTATTAAGTTTATCAGAAAAAGTATCGGTGATAATGTAGAAGCCCATACTGATGAGGGTACTGCAGATTTTATTACTGCGGTTATGCAAATGCATGAACAAATGGCTTGGATGCTGCGTTCTTCTGTAAAGAGGTTTAACTAAAAGTTGCATCATTTTAAAAATACGAATAGCGGTAAGAATTAATTCTTACCGCTATTTTTTGCTTAATACCGCCGCACGGTATCTACAGACTGCGTTACTGTAAATAGTATAGAGCGCGACGTCGTAGTAGCTTTTGGGAATCATTTCTATGCATATCTATTTGTTTGGTGTAACATCCGAAAACACACAGTTCTTAGCTATTTAAACATAAATTTCCCCTGTGGTTTCGCCAAATACTTTTTAGATATTTATTTTTTAGGTTTGCCATAGCTTCCTTTCTCACTTGCCATCCATCAAAAACACCTTGAATAACTTGGATATAACTATCCCTTCTGGTTTTGGGATGTTTCCTTAAAAACGGTAAAAAAAGAATCCGCCTAAAAGGCGGATTATCTTTGTTCTAAAAACAGCTCTAATTAGGCTGTCACACTTACCGAGTTTTGATGGTCCTGATAATGTTTAGGGCTACACTTATATTTTTGCTTGAATATCTTTGAGAAGTAGCTTCTACTTGTAAGACCTACGGTGTACACAATTTCAGAAATGTTTAAATCTGTCGTTTTGATCAAGTTTTCGGCGGTTTCCACACGTACATTTCTAATATAATCGGATACTGTACGATCATGCAATAGTTTAAACCCTTCTTGTAGTTTGGCAGGAGACATCCCACTTTTTGTGCTAAGGTATTCTAGACTATATTTTACTTCGGGATAGTTTTTTATAAAATTGGACAGTTCCTTTACGTTCTCCATCTCTTTTCTGCTCAAGGAGCCAAAGTTGTTTTTGGAGTTTTTCATGTCCTCGTTATGTTGCTGTATTTCAAGGGCCAGCATCATGTGTACATTTCCCTTTATAAGTAAGCTGCGTACTACTCCTCCTTGCTTTATGGCCTCCAGCTGTTGCATTATTTCAGCTATCTTAAGATTGTAGGAACCGATATAAGCAAATATTTCATTGCCGTTTTTTGGCATAAAAGTATTTTTAAGCTGTATTTGCAATAGGTTGATGGATGCATCGCTATGGACACTTGCGTGTGTGTTAACACTAATACTCGAAAGTTTTACCTCCGTATCCTTTCTAAAGAGTAAACAGGTATTTCTGCTAGGGTCACTGGCGAATATGCCAGTTTGAAATTGGTTCAAATACCGTTGCTTTCCGTTGAAGCCAAAACTATGGCTCATTTGCCCTTCCGCACAATATAGAAAGTAGATGGGGTTGGTAACAGGTGTATTTCTAACGATAAGGGTGTCTTCCCTAAAGGTAATATTATACTCGATGAAGGATATGTTTTTATTTACCGAAACACCGGTGATTTCTCCTGTAGCCAAATCGTTATCCAGTTCTAGCTTGTATTCTTTATGCAAGGTGTTGAGAAAACCTCCCAGTTCTTCTTTTAGTTGGGTAAATGCATGTTCTAAATTGTTGGATTTAAGCTCTATTATTTTCATGGTGTTGTTTTTTAGTGATTATGTTTAAAGTGATATTAAATGCTCTGTTTGTTTGTAATCGACTTTTAGAAGGTTGCCTATACGGAAAACTGTTTGGCATTTGAAGCATCAATCTATTTCTTACTGGTCGGAATTGAATTCCAAATTTTGATTGGTCATCCCAATAATAAAGTTATTGGGCAATTGACCATCATTTTTTTCTACATCTTTAGCAGACCATGATCGGCCAACTCTAGCGTTTGTATCACACTTTGTATTTATATCTTTTTTCATTTCTCGTTACAACTTTTAAAATGTATTATGAACTTGCTTTCTTGCTTGTTACAAATTTCATCAATACATGACCTTGCCGGGTTACACAATTTTTGTTTTCCGTTATATAATTATCGGAAAACCGTTTATTTTTGACGGAAATGGAATAAATGTTAATGGGCACGAGGGAATTGGATGCCTTTTTTCATTAGGATTTTTAAATTTAGCAGATGGACAATGTTTTCCAACGAAATTCACGTCAGGCATATGTTGTTGAAATAAAAACTCTGAAATGTGCCAAAAATGAAGTGCTTTGAACAAGAATTCTTATACCTGCCAGATTCCCATGGTTTAGAAACGGAAAAGGCCCTAAATAAAGCAATAGGGCATGATTAAGCAAAAGAATCCAAATGCCCCGATATTGACTGATCTTAAAATCAGTTTAAACTATGCACTTTAGTACATGTCGCCTTAGTTTTTAAAAAGTTTTCCCAAGTAACAGTTTGTACTTTCAGTAGGTAATTTTTGAGCACTGTTTACTGTCAACGTGAACTAATGTACAATGCTTTACGAAATGAATTCAGTTCATTATTAAACCAATGCCAGTTTAGAACATAGTAGTGGTTTAGGTGGGATTTAATAAAGAATCGCTTAAGATGGCCTTTAGTCCAAAATACCAACAATAGCGAAGAACCCTTGCTGGGCTAAGACCATGGTTTTTTTTATCTTGAGCCTTTTTTTATTTAAAAGTCGGTTCGTTATATTGGGAGTTAAATCCGTGGCCCTTTAAAACTATGCTATTCAATACATGTCAATTTTTTAGTTATCTTAATCCCTGGCGTTGGGTTTTGGAGCAAACTTAAGCGGGCAGGAATACACAAAAGGTACTCCCTTTTCCTTTCTCACTTTCAGCGACGATGTGTCCTTTATGATTATCCACGATTTTCTTACAAATGGCCAGGCCGATTCCTGTACCCGAATATTCCTCCTTTTGATGCAGCCGCTCAAAGAGACCAAAAATTTTCTCCGCATTCTCTTGGTCAAAGCCAATGCCATTGTCCATTACGGATAATCTATAATAGTTTCTGCGTTTCTTGTCAAAATTGTCGGGTATTTTCGTCCGAGGTAATTTTTTGCAATCTATTACTATTTTGGGGACTTCTGTTAGGTTACGATATTTAACGGCATTGGAAACAAGGTTGTTCAATAACTGCTCCATCTGATACGCAATGGCTTTTATGGTAGGCAGTTCGTCCACTGCAATTTCTACGCCTGTTTCTATTATGCGCTCCTCTAAATCTTCCAAGACCTTGTTCATGGTCTCGTTCAAGTCTACTTTTACAAAGTCTGCCTTGGTCCTGTTGAGTCTTGAATAGGATAACAGATATTTTATTAGGGTCTGCATGCGGTTTGCAGAGGTATTTATTTTTGTGAAATACATCCTCCCTTTCTCCGAAAATTTTTCTAGTTCATTTTCGGAAATACGTGAGATAAATAGCTGAATTTTCCTAACAGGTTCTTGCAGGTCATGGCTGGCCACCCTGTTGAACGATTCCAGTTCGGCGTTGGAACGTTTTAGCTCTTCGTTTTTATTCTTTAGTTTTTGTTCAGACTTAATTTCCTCGGTAATGTCTTGGACCACACCTACGACGATACTCTTATTATCCCTATTTTCATAATGGCCTGTCGTTTTCAGTTGTTTTACCTTGCCCGATCGGGTTATAATACGGTAGGTATAGGTTTGGGGCTCTTTGTTGTTTAAAATTTGTAATTCCCTCCTTTCGTAGTCCTCCAGATCATCAGGATGTACAAAACGTTTAAAATCGTTAAAGGAGAATGGAAACTCCTGCGGCTCAAATTCTAGAATACGGTAAAAGTTGTCAGAAAGTCCGGAAATATTTGTTTTAGTGTCCCATCGGTAACTTCCTACTTTTGCTAAGGCCTCGGCCTCGGTAAGTATGGCGTTCTGTATTTCTAACTGTTCGTTCAACTGCAGCAGGGTATTTGCCCTTTCCCGTTCAAGACTAATATCCCGTGTGGTTATGGTAACACCATCTTTAAGCTTAATGGCCGTAGCTTGGAACCATATTTTTCTCCCGTCTCGGTCGTAAACCGTTTCATACACCATTTCTCGATTTTCCTCTATACAGGTAACCAATTTTTCAAATACGCCCGACGTGAAAATGGTAGGGAATATTTTAGATGCTTTTTGATTTTTTATTTCATCGGGCATGTCTCCCGTCACCGGATTAATGGCATCGTTGATAAACAGGATATCAAAATCTATTATTTTACCGGTACTATCTCTTGCCGCTGCCAAGTTCATAACCACGTTCGAGGTACTTTTAAAGATATTGTTTAAAAACGCCCTACCATCCAATAACAGGAGATTTTGCTCTTCAAGACGTACGTTCAATGCCCTTAATTTCTGCTCTGTTTCTTTTTCTGTGGTATTGTCGCGCGCCGTATTCGTAACACCGTTCCCCAACTTGTTTATGGTATTTGTAAGCCAAACTTTTTTTCCATCAAACTCGTACTCGCCCACATGAGTTTGCATTTTACCTGTTTGTAGACAAATTTTCATCACTTCAAAAAGGCCATTTTTAGTGGCCATGGGAAAACTGTCCTTTAGTCTTGTTCCTATTACATGTGGTCTGGGAATCGCCGGTAATCTGCTCAATTTGTTCGCTGGTAAAGAGAAATTTAAAATCTATGATTTCTTTATTTTCGTTCAGAACCGGTTCAAAATGGCTCACTACGTTCGAACTGCTTTTTAGGATATTTTGAACAAATGCACTGGATTCTTGTGTGAGTTTACGTTCTTTATTTATCCAAAGGAACGAAAAAACAAAAATGAATAAGGCGAACATACCTAATAATAAGGTCATTAAAGGTGTAAAATAGACCGATTTTTGATACGATTCTTGTCGCTCTCTCAATATCATTTCCTCGGTCTGCGTCATTTCTTTTTTAATGCGATTCAAAACATCTAAAGCTTCGGATACTGCAGTGACCGCGGTGCCATAGTCCCCCTGTTTCTCGTTGGTAGGGTTTTCATAGGCCGCTAGATTATTCAGGGCCTTATAAAATGTGCTTTGTGCAAGGGTAATCTCCGATACTCTTCTTTGTTGTACCGGATTGTCCAAGGTAATCTGGCGCAGTTCGTTAAACAGAATTTGTGCGCTATCTTTCTGGCTTTCCACCATCCTTATACTCTCAGTTCTTTGGCGTAACCGATTTTCGAAAACCGTAGACTGCATCAACCGATATTGTGAGAAAAGTTGATTTATTTTAGTTTCTGTGCGCAGTGTTTGTGTCACCAAGTCTGTAGCGTCCCTCAACTCCAGTATTTGCTTGTAACTGCTGCTGCCAATGTAGGCCAGTAGTCCAAGGGCAAGGACAAATAGTACAACAAAAATTTTAGAAGGTTTTACCATCGTCGTGGGTGCTTTTATAAACGATTAGCTTGCTTTAGCTAATATAACAAAAGGATTTATTACACCTTTGTATCTTTAAGTAACCTTATGCGATTGTGTTAAAGAAACTAGGTTTAGAGCACTGGATCGGAATTGCCGGGCTATAAAATTCTTGCTTAAAGACGCAATAAAAAGTTATCCCTGTTTAATGCAGAAGTATGGTATTGCCAATTCAATTTCAAAACACGCTCAACTGCTTTTTTGAGAGCTTTAAAGCTATTTGGTTTGTTTATATAGATATTGGCGCCTTTAACAAAGGTTTCCTCTATATCTTTTTCGGACGAGGAGGTGGAATAGATGGCGACACACAAGTTTCTAAGGGTTTCGCTTTGACGTATTTCCGTTAAGCATTCCAACCCGTCTTTTATAGGCATGTTCAAATCTAAAAATATGATTTCGGGCAAGGTGTTATTTGGTTGTAATAAATAGTCCATCAAAGCTTTGCCGTCGTTAAATAAGGACAAGTTGGTATTGATTTCTATTTCGTCAATAGCTTCTTCAAATAGCATTCGGTCGTCGGCATCATCGTCTGCCAAAATGATATTCATAATTTTTAATGCCACAGGTGCCGATTTTTTTTACGGCATTACTTCCCTATCCTTTCGTTTTTTTATAATGCGCTGAAAAGCGGAAGGTGTTAAGCCGGTTGTTTTTTTGAACTGTGCGGACAAGTGTGCTACACTACTGTAGTTTAAACTGTACGCAATTTCGGTCAAGGTAAGATTTTTATGGATAATCATATGTTTGGCCAAGTCGATTTTTTTTAGAATAATGAAATTTTCAATTGAAGAATGTGTGGCCTCCGAAAATAAGGTAGAAAGATAGGAATAGGAGTAGTTTAATTCCTCTGTTAAATAGGTGGAAATATTATATTTCCGTGCATCTTCTGTACTATTCAAAAGACTGGTAATAGCGTCTTTAATTCGCTGTACCAACACATTGCGTGAGTCGACCAAAAGCTCAATGCCGTATTTCTCGAAAGCTTCCGTTATTTTTAAGAACTGGGTTTCCGTTGGGTTTTTTTTAAATTCAATCTCACCCAAACTTTTTATAGTGTAGTCAAGGTCCAGCGCGTCCAATTGCTCTTTCAATATCGTTTTGCATATCATCATGTAATCGAATTTGATATTTAGAATCATAAGCAAGGTTTTGTTCTTTACCGTAACATGATCTAAAAATACAAAATGAAATGCCAGCACAAAACTAAAGAAATGCCTTTAGCGAAAATGGAGAAGTTAGGAAAACCTGTCAGCTTATTCCTCAATATCAAAGATGTTGGCTTTCTGCGATACATTTTCGTTGGGCACGGCAGTAAAGAATTCTGCCATGGAAGTATCGCTCGTAGGGCTATAATTTGCCAATACGGTTCCCTTACTTATATTGGTTGTCTCTATAATGTACAAAATGGACATATCAGAAGGATTGCTTGTTCCCTCAAAACGATGTTCGGCTACGATATAGATATATCTTCAGGAGCGTATTTATCACTGGTAGCTACATCCAGTAAAAGGGTTTCTACAATCCTGTAGTTATTGGCATATCCCTTTTTTTTTGTATAGTTCTATATAATCTTTCTCACTGTTTAGGTCTTTTTTTTCATTTTTATTATTTAAAATTAAATAAAAGCGGGCGTTTTTCCTCATAGGAAAACGCCCGCTAACTACAAACTAACCACACCACTACTTAATTGTCGTCGGTAGCATCATCTATTTCGTCTCCTACTTCTTCAACGCCTTCTTCAATGTCGTCACCAACCTCATCTAGGGTATCCTCTACTTTTTCTTGAGTGGATTTTTCCTCTCTGCAGCTCGTAAGTGTGGATAAGGAAAGGGTAAAAAACACTAAGAATAATGTATAAATTAATGATTTTTTCATTTTTGGTTTATTTAAGGGTTTTATATTGGTTGTGTTTCATGGCCTTGAACCAATATTTACAAGGCGGTCGTGATTACACTTTTTTCCTGCCCGTAATCAATGAGATTACAAGAAGAATTAAGAAAATAAAGAATAATACTTTGGCAATACTGGCAGCTCCTGCTGCAATTCCACCAAATCCAAAAATTCCGGCAATTATTGCTAATATGATAAATGTGACTGTCCAACGTAACATACGGCTTTGAGTTTTAAAGGTTAAAAGGTTGTGTTGATACTTTATCAACTTTGTATCGCAAATATGACCAAATAGTAAAGTATTGATTAGCGTAATCCAATAGATTGTTAACGTAGTGCATTTTTAAGCTGGTATGAGTTGACTTTTTCCGAAGTAGCTGGCAGAGTTAAGTATGCGAACCCTCTTTTTTCTTGTTGCAGCCATTATTTGGATACATTGAGCAAATGAGGATACTATTCCAGCTATAAGCCCATGCTGATCAGCCCTATTGGGATGTTTAATTTTTAAAGGAGAGCAATGGGTAGATTATCGTAAAAAAAGGATCTTGGATAGAGTCGTAGGAAATAGTATTGTGGTATAATTCCCTTGCAACGGCATGTGATCTCATTTCACAGTCATGAGGGGTGAGCATTATTTGTTTTATATCACTATCATCCAAACCCTCTTCCAACCAAACGGATTCTAGTTTACCAGAAAGGATTTTCGGCATCGTATGTCCTATATTATGTACATCTTGTATTAGCTTATCCGCTTTACAGGTAATAATGGAGCAGGTGAGGAAACCATCTTCCAAAATACTATAAATTCCTGCAAGACAGAAAGGTTTGCCATTGGTTTTGCTCACTAGGGAAGGGTATACTATGCCATTTTGTACATAGGAAGTATAAAAACCGGTTATAGGAATTAAACACCTTTTTTCGGCCAGGGAACTTGAGTGCCATGAATTATTGCTCATAGCTTCAAAGGGGATATTTAAAGTATTGCATAGGTTTTGAAATATACTCCAATCTTCTTTATAGCCGTTAGGAAGTAGACCCCAGATTGCAGGAGTTATTTTGCCTTTGCCATGCATGGCTACTATGGGAATGGTAGCTTCGTCCATGCCATTTATCATGACTTTTTTTTCATGGAGTAGGGGATATTTTAGTGGCCGCGATAGGGCTTCCTCCAATACTTTTCGGCCTGCGGTGTTCGAGATTTTATAATACATCCTTTTAATTTTAAATTCTAACTTAGAAACGATTTGCTTAGCAGTATCCATTGAATTGCTTCAGCCATCAAAACATTTTTTTGTTTAGGGAGCAGCGGTTTTAGGGTCGAGTCAAATCGTTGAATAGTAAAAACGGATGCCTTTGAGCATCCGTATTCTTATTCTGTTTTTAGGTTCTAGCTAAGATCTTCCAAGCGCTTTATTTTACTCAAGGCCATTTTAATACTGTTCAGTTGTTGCGTTAAGAGCGTCACGGTGCTTGGCGGTAGGTTTGTTTCGCCTAAAACATCCTTGTACTCTTCCACAGCTGCCTTTTCCCCTCGTATAGATTCCTCTAACATAGCTTCTGCATCATCTGCAGAAAAGAAGGCTTTGGTGTCCATCCATGCTCTGTGCATAGCTCCTACCACACTACCTCCCTTATCAGGGGTTTCTCCAAACTGGGCAAGTTCTGATTTTAATGCATGTCCAAAATCGTAACGTTCCTTGCTTCTTCTCTTAAAATACGATTTCAACATAACATTTTCCGTATGTTCAGCAGCTTTTTTATAGCCCTTTTCGGCATCATATGTTTTTTCTAAAAGGTCATTTAATTTTTCTCCTATGGTTTCTGTGTATGTACTCATAATTGTATATGATTTAAGTGATGGGGATTTTTTTTCAGATGCACCCGGTTTAACATCTACCACTAAGATACCCTCAAAGTACTGTTGTGTTTGACCCAATTACTTTAATTATTGGCACTATTGAACATCGCTTTTATGAAATGCCAACGGGGTATTATTTTTATGGATAACAATCGATCCACACAGCTATTTTGTTAGTCTCCTATTATAAGATATAATATCTGACTGATACACTAAAAAAGTAATTGATGATTCAAAAAGGAACAAGAGTACTATGGAAACGGGGCAATGGCACTGCCCAATGAAAAGTTGAGCAAACCTTTACTTCAAAAGCTACCAAAGCCATTAAAGGAAATGACGTAACTCGCAATGGTGAGACAGGCAATAGGGCCCTATACAGTTAATAGGAAGACGGAGGTTACGTATTGAAAAGTGAAAGAGAAGTGACCCGTTCCGATTGAATCTTTTGGCTTCCTAAAATCAGAAAATGACCGCCTTTGGGCGGTCATTCTTTAAATGAATCGTACTTAAAAACCCTAGGTCTTTGTCATAGAGAATCCCTTCGGAAAATCCAAAGTTCGGATAGGGAACGGTATATTGATGTCGTTTTTGTCAAATGCTATTTTAATGGCAATCATGGCTTCTGTTTTTGCTTTTGCCACCTCGAGCGCAGAAGTAGAATCGATCCAAAAGCGCGTCTGAAAATTAATGGAACTATCGCCGAAGCCAGTATATAGGAAGATAACTTCATCTACCTTGGCTACAGGTTTAAAATTTTCTACAATGGTTTTATTGACCAATGTCCGCACAAATTCCAAATCTGATGAATAGCCCACACCACAATCCAATATAACCCTAGACTGTGCCGTAGTAGAAAAGTTCTTTATGGGGTTCTCCAGCACTTGTTTATTGGGGAGGTACACCAAGTTATTGTCTGGTTGTTTTATGGTCACGGCACGTAAATCTATATTTGTGACTTCACCCTCATAACCGTTACTTTCTATCCAATCCCCAAATTTTACTTGCTTAATGTACGAAAGCACAATTCCAGAATAGGTATTGGCCAAGGCACCTTGCAAGGCAAGACCTACCGCCAAACCTGCCACTCCGGCACCCGCTAAAATGGTGTTTAGTGCTTTACTAAGGTCTAGAATACCGAGCACCAAGAATATACCCGCTAAGATTACCAGCACGGAAACGAGCTTGGCAATCACGTTTTTCATGGATTTTTGTAAACTGCTCCTGCTTAAGAGGCCTAAGATTAGCTTGCTAATATATTTTGAGAGCAGAATGGTAAGAATGAAAACAAGGACCGCTATTAAGATATTGGGCAAGTTTAAGATCAGTTGGTCTACCCAAGTTGTTAATCTGGTAGTCATTTTACTCCAGGCATCCTCTATATTTAATTTCATTATTTTTTTTTAAAAAGTATGGTATCTGTTTTTTTTGATGGTACGACAACGATTTCTTACCAAGAACTATCCACATTGACAAGGTTATGATTGGAAACCGTAAAATCCAATAAATGCTAAATTAATTTATGAGATGTAAAGAGCGGTGCTTTAACACATTATAGGTTAACCTAATTGCTTTATAAAGAAAGGGAAAGGAATGGGGTTAGCATTATAACCGATTGAGATTATATACCAACTACATACTAAACGAACTTTTATGGCTAATTAGAACTCCATGCAGAATCCTGTAGCTTTTATTAAAAAATTATTGAAGAATGGATGTCGAAAAGCACTCCGTAGTATTGCGTTCTATGCTGTAATTGTAAGTATGGCCCTTTTTTCCTTGGCAATAGTTACGCTAAATCTGGAAAGCTGGAATTTCGTTAGTACTATAAAAAAAGCAATCCCATTCTCTTCAGGGAGGATACAGAA
Source organism: uncultured Flavobacteriaceae bacterium (assembly GCA_963697395.1). Taxonomy (GTDB): domain Bacteria; phylum Bacteroidota; class Bacteroidia; order Flavobacteriales; family Flavobacteriaceae; genus Maribacter. The sequence continues at coordinate 1,221,605 of CAVONX010000018.1, read as the reverse complement.
AAGGCGCGTACCATTCTTCCCACGTTAATTGCCGGAATACTGTCCTTGACCGTCTTCAGTTTTACCATGGTCATGGTGGTATTGAACTAGGCTACGTCCAATTTCTCTCCAAGCTTACTTCCTGGTCTGGATTCCAACAAACGGCACCGACAAGGGACTTTTATAGGCGACATGTCAATTTCTAAAAATTAAAAAGCGGTTATGGAAAAATATATATTTCCATAACCGCTTTATTTCGGTTCGCTGTTTATCATTAGGCTATTTTAAAATTTTCTTTAATAGCAGCAATGCACCATACTTCTTCACTCCTTTTAGAAGTGTGCCTAACCAATAGATCGGACTTAAATCTTCCTTAATCTGATGCTTGGTCATTTTAAGTTCTTCCAAGTGTATCTTACGCTGTAGACTTAACACGTGTAGTTCTAATTTAATATCTTCTAAAGAGGTATATGGCGGTCTTTTCATTGGTCAAAATAATTTTGGGAAAGCTTGCTAATTACAAGCTTTTCCACGTTTTTTCTAAAGAGGTACACAAAGCCCATGCCTACAAAAAATATGAGGGCAACCGTTAGAAAGCCCAAGGCCGAACTATCAAAATAATCAGACAATGCCGATGCCGCCGCTACGGCGGAAAATATGAGGCCAATAGCAAATAGAACGCCATATATGGCAATTTTACAGGCAGTAGAGGACAGAATGGCCAACTGTTGAAATATCTTTAATTCGTAGTATTTCTTGGTGGTTCGTACATAGGCTTGCCCTTTCTCGGCCGCCTCTGAACTGGTTTTATCCAATGCTTCTATAATTCCCATTTATGATTTTTGAAGTTTCTTATTTCTTGTTTTTAGTTCTGAAAGTTTTTTCTCTAGAGAGGTAATAACATCTTCGGTCTTATGGCTCACGTCGGAAACAATACTTTCCAACTGGTTGTCCAAGGATTCCCTTTTTGAGGCTACGGTTGATGCAGCCCTGTCTCTGAGATCCATAGTGGTTTCCGCGATTGAATCTTTTGTGGCTTCCGCCTGTTCCGCAATTCTCTTTCGTGTTACAGAACCCTTGTCCGGGGCAAAGAGAATACCTAATGCTGCACCTATAGCGGTTCCTGCTAAAATTCCTAAAAGTGTGTTTCCGTTATCGTTCATAATTATAAAATTTATGTGTTATTATTTGATGTGTTACAAAGATCGCCTTTATGTATAGAAGGGGTTGACCCAAAAGCGAAAAAGGTTAACGTGGTCGGCAATAGGCACTAGCGTTAATACGAAAATTGATTGCGACAGTCGTTTTAACGTTGCCGCTATATCTTGTTTTCTAAAATAGCAATGATCTTAAAATGATAACAAAATGTACCCATACCCTAATAGGGCGCGCGCTACAAGGTTGTATACCGCTAGTGAAACAAATGAAATAGTAAAGGATGCGACAACTACTTTTTAGACTTGGAGACGGCGAAAGATTCCATATCCGACGGTATTTTCTTGGTCAATGAAATGGTCAAATCTACATTAAACTTCGGTTTGGCGACACTAAGACCTCTGGATACGGTCCAGCTTTCTAAAGCATGCATGTTGCAATTCCTGAACAAAAAATTAAACGTATTAAGAAACAAATAAGTAAATCTTAAAAATTCAAAACAATGAAACAAGGAGAAGAGAAAACAAAATTTATAAAAGAACCAGAAGAATCCACACGCGATTATATTTTTCAAAAGAATAAAAAAACGAAAGTAGGAGCCGGTATCGTCGTGGCATTTTTGGCAGTGCTGGCGGCTGGGGTATCAATTTCTATATACTATTTTTTAACATCTTGATTTTAAGGCAGAAGTGCAGCTTGGAGAGTAGGTGCCATTATTAATGTTGAGAATATAATTTAGAATACTAGTCCGACTAGGACGTATATATTTTACTTTGGCAAGGTATATCTAGTTTATAGAATTACATGGAATCGCCTAAGACAATAGGAGTACATTATTTGAGAGTCAAAAATTTTGAATATTGAGATTCCCTATTTATATAAGTTATTCAGCCTTTAAGCCATATTTTTTGCGCCAACATAAACCTATCCTCCATCGTATAACGAGGTCTTTCTTCGGTTATGCGAGTTAGATAGTTTTGAAACTCATTCCCAAAAACGCTTCAGCAATAAAAATGGCCTCGATGTTTTTGAAGTGTATCGAGACCATTTTTCAACTAACCAAACCAACTATAACTATTTACTAAACTTACGGAGGAAAGAAATGTTCCGTTAGCCCAATCCATTTAATCAGTAACGCAGTAGCGTTATAATTTTAGCGCATTCCCATTTTGTCTTTATGCTTGCGCAATTGGTCCTCTAGATCGCGAACTGTTTCTGAAATGGCAGCTTCAAAAGTTCCGGCCTTCGTAGATGCGAACAACCTTGGGCCTGGCATGCTTAGGCGTATATCACAAATTTGTTCGTTATCATCGCTGCGGTTCTCGGTCTTAAAAAAGACATCGGCACGGTGTACGAAATCAAATTTCTTATGTAAATTTTCAAGTTTTTCCTTAGAGATGGCTTCCAGTCTATCGCTGGCGGTCACATCATGGTATTCGTATATTATTTGCATATTTATTTATATTTAGTGGTAATCCTGACAAATCGGGTATACCCTCAATTCAACTTATTCTCTTATCGCTGGCCTTCCTATTTTTTGGGAAATACCGCACGCATCAACTACTTATTTCCAGACCGCAACGGCTTCGTCACGCAGTAGCTGTGTCATATTAAATTCTTGGTATCTTTTTTCTATGTCCGAGGCATAAAACATATTGGAATACACGTAGCCGTATTCTTTTGCATCTGCAGCCGAGGCACCAAAGTAAATGTGCTTGAAACCGGCCCAATAGCAAGCACCAAGACACATCATACATGGTTCACAACTGGTATACAAAATACAGTCAGACAAGTCTTTGCTTTTCAAGATTCCACATGCTTTTTGCACGGCGGAAAGCTCTGCATGTTGTGTGCAGTCTTGCTCTTTTTTTACCGTATTGTAAACTTCGGTGACAATACTACCGTTTTTAACGATTACGGCGCCAAATGCACCGCCACCCTTATATTTTCCTTCGTGGGCCAGTGCTATGGCCCGTTGCATAAATAAATCGTGATTTTCTGTCATTTGGTAAAACGGTCAAGAATGAACGGCATTTAAAAGTTCTGTTCTGGAAACCGACATGCCGTATAGATTTTCTTTCGGATCCATTATTTTCGTGTTGCTCAGATCTCCGACATAAACCGCATTGAACCGAATATCCTCGATTAGTTTTTGTGCGATTTCTTTGCTTGCAGGAACTTGAGATGCAAACGGTACTGCCAGTTTATCCCCGGTTTTAAAGGCGCGGTCCTTTAAATGCTCCGCTCTTATTGTATTAAAAGCTTTAGCCATCTTGCCCGTGCTAAATATCATTGCGGTGTATTCTGATGCGTTGTAATTGGCATTTCTGACTTTTTGCGCCAGTTCGGCGTCGCGCTCTGGATAGGGATTTATGGCATTCAATATGATGCTATTTGCATATTTCCCGGCATAAAGCTCCGAGATTTTATCGATGGCCTTAAAGGGCATCGCCAAGATATAAACATCGGTCTTGGTTTCAAAGGTTTCTGTTAGGCTCATTGTTTTTGTATTTTCGCCCGCTTCTTTCACCAGACGCCCTAGCTCTTCTGGAGGTCTAGAACTAAACAGTATTTCGTGGCCGGCAGCTGCCCCATGTTTTCCCAAATATCCTTTTATGTTCCCACTTCCTATTACTCCTATTTTCATTGCTCTTGTTTTTAGTATTATCAGCTTTTTAGTATTGTCTGCCGAATTTTTATCTTCAATACCGATGTAAAACGTAAACAAGTCCAGTATTCAACATTCTTCAATAATACGCTTAAGATGTTGGTAAGCTTAACGCATTCCCTTTAATTATTACTGTTTTTACATGAGAACAAATCTTGTGGAAAAATTGCCCTACTGCGAGATTAATAAATTTTAGTACTTTAATTTCAAGTTCAGTACAACACCAAGGAATTTTTAAATTGGCGTTCTTTGCATCCTTTTTCGGGGTTCTTTTTAGAATTTTATTTTGGAGGAAGTTCTTTTTAGAGGGTTTTATCTACCTGTTCATATTCATTCTTATAAATACGAAGGACGATAAGAAACAGACCTATAAGCAACGGACCAAAAATAAGTCCAATAAATCCAAAAAGGGGCACCCCTACCAGAACGCCAATAAGGGTAATCAATGGATGCACATCGTCTAATTTTTTTAACACATAAAGGCGCAAGAAATTATCGGTGGCACCGACAACGCCAAGTCCATAAATAAGAATACCCCATGCTTCAAAACTATTTCCGTTGGATAATTGGATAACTCGAGCAAGAACGCGGGCAGGGTTCCCAAAGGGCTACCTACAAAAGGAATCATAGAGCCAACGGTAACTACGGCTGCCCAAAAGAACGGGTCCGAAACGCCAAAGATTAAAAAACCAATTAAACTAACCATACCCTGCCCTAAAGCCACTAAGGGTATGCCCAAGGCATTAGCCCGTACTTTTTCATTCGTCTCCTTACCTATAGTTTTTAGGTTATCGTCCTTAATAGGTACATATTCATATAAGGAAGACTTCAGCTCTTTCCTATTGGTAAGCATAAAAAATAGCAGAAAGTACATTAACGTAATTGCTATGATCATATTAAAAGTACTACCGGCAAAATTCTGAAGATTGTCCGATAACCATCCGTAATAGCACTTGTGTCTATTTTGGAGGTTATGTCAAAATTAAAGTTAGCTTCTATTTTGGCGAGTTGTTCCTTGGCGGCATCAATTGCCCTTTGAGAATTAGCTACGGCATATTGCACTTTGCTACCCATCATAAAACCAAGCCCTACCACAGGTACCATAATACAAAGGAAGGATACCATCGGTTTGCCACTAGTTTTTCCATTGGTTTTCTAAGAAGCACGTATATGGTTATCGCACCCAGAACGCCAGTTAGATAGGGTGCCATTTCTTGGAATATGAGCGCACCCATGATTATAATTAGTAGTAGAACCAAAATTTGCCGAATAATATGGGGACTAATGTATTTCATGGAAAGGGTTGTTGAATAGATTGTTTTTCGATACGTTCTTTTTTGACCATCTTAGACCTATTCTCGATGCCAATTTTCTTGGCTTGTTTTAAAGTTCACTTTTGGTGCGTTGCTCATAGCTTATGGTCTTGCCGGCATTATAGATAGGCACACCAATAGAATCAATTGTGGCTTATGTACCTTTTTCCTTGTTAGCTATCAATTTAATTTCTTTAGGATGAACATTTACCGTCTTCCAAAAATCAAGATTTCTTTGGAAAGCGATGAATGACATCCGTTTAAAGATTAACCGGTATAACATACGGAAGTTACTTTTTAGCGGCGAGTTCCGTTTGCTCAATGCGTACAATACCTATTGGCATGTATATATGTGAATGCTGCCCCAAAAAAGTGGTCATGAGGAGTAGGAAACCCAAAGTAAAACCAACACCTTCGTTACTGCGGTACCATAGGTAGAAGCTAGGTCTGCCTGTCCAAAATAAAGACCCAAAAGTAGTTAGTCCATAACAAAGAGTACGGCAATTAAAATAGCTCCGATCCAGACAGTTTTCCATTTAATTTTGGCATCGGGAAGGTATTTGAACATTAGCGCGAAGAATATGGAAAATATTACCTGTGGAGAGGGCAAAATCTAAAGAGGTAGGTTTGGTAATAAAAAGATAGTCTGCCGGAAGTATCCTGAATTAGATTTCAAGATAAACGGAGAGAAAAATACTAAAAGTTGCTTTTTCGTTGTTAGGGTCCAGCTCTAAGTTTAAACGCTTGTGCGTTGGGGAGAATCTGGGAAAACTATTTTTTAACGCTTATCATCACCGCTTCACAACTCTGGAGGTCAGAATTTAAAATTAGGTTTTCGGACTTGGTGCCATCAGAAATTTCAATGGAAACCGTGTTGGGTGGAGAATCGCCCAAATTGTGTGCGTACAGAAAAAGGTCATTAGATCTTTTAGGATCCAGCTTTATTTTAAACTCCCTTTTGTAATATGTAAGGTAATGTTTGGTTACGACAGCCGTACCGTTCAGGAAAATGGATACAATATCTCCGTCCTGTCTCCCGTGGTCCCATATTTTTACGCTTATGTCCGTACTATTAAATTCCAGGTCTTTGGTATAGGATATTTTTCTACCTTCAAATTCCTCGCGTAACGCCGGGGTCTCTGGTCTAGGCACCGCTTCGGTTGCCATGATTTCATTTTTTGGAAGTTCGTCCTCGATGGGCTTTTCTATGCTCGTTTCCCTGCTTTTTTCCTTATTCTTACGTTTTGTTCTCTTATTTTTTTTAGGGATTTCTACTTGCATTGCTTCCTCCCGCTGCTTTTTTCGGGCATCGGAGGCTTTGTTTACTATCGAAAAGAAGGGGGTAACGAACTTCGCGATCTGAAATTTATCGGCCGGGAACAATTCTATGCCCACCACTTGGTACCGGTCACCAGAACCTATGTTGTTGGCCAGTTCAATACCGTCTACGGTACCGGTGTTTTTGAAGGACCCCAATTCTTGTACAACCATTTCGTCCCGGATGAGAAAAAAACGGATAGATTTCTCAGGTTCTATTTGAGTAACGCTCCATTCTAAGCCAACTTTATCTGGAATTGACCATACAGTGGTTGCCGTGGGTTCGCTTATGGTAATTGTCGACTTTTCTGTTTGACCCGATAAACAAGAATGAGCCGCTATAGAAAAGAGTATTAAAATAGTTCGATTGTATCTCATGGAATTTAAGCAGTAAAGAATGTGCTATGTATGCATTTTTAATTCTAAAAACAACAACACATTTATTATCATGTTATTTCTTTGTTACACAACGCATTTTGTTGGGAAATGTTGGTGTAAAGGATATTTTTTTTTGAAGGTCTTTTTATGGTTTTAATATCAGGATGGGACAAAAGTGCTGATTCTGGTTTTAAAATACCGGAGAATCGATGCAATTGAAATTCTTCCTCGCTAATGCTCACCATCAATTAGGATGCATCCGTTTCCCTTTAAAAAATGCGATAATCTATTTTTGGTTTTTAGTTAGTTTTCCAATGCAAGTTGGGAATTTTATTCGTTTTTTAGGCTTTAAATCGTATGTGTCTAAGTGGTTTATGAAATTCTTAGGTTTTTGAGTAATTATTTTTATCAATCTTGGACTTGCCATCAATTTCTATTTGTTTGACGTACCCGAAAATTCCGTGCTAAATAATTTATGTATATTTTTTTCTTTCTGAAGTTGTGGTCATCATGATACTTGACCATTAATTAGTGAAATTCTCAAAGTTAACTGTGAAAGGTCCCGCGTAAAGTTTCTCTTCCATAATGCAAAGCAGGGAACACCGTTTTGAACCATTTCCCGGCAAGAAGAAGTGTAAAACTTCCTTTAGATTGGAACACCTTAGGTAGTAAAAAAACGGAGTATACATGATAGGATGGACAGCGCAACTTAAAAATACACTTTTCAAGGAGTTTTATTTTAAAAAGGCAAGGGTGGCTTAGCAGTATAAAATATATGTTGTATCCTAATAAATGGTATTCACTAGAAACAATCATATTCTATCTTGATAAAAAAGATGCTATATTAAAAACCTATTTTACTTTTGGAAAGGGGTATTATTTATAGCAACATTCTCACCGGTAATGATAATCGGGATGTACTACTTTACCAAGTACAGGATAGCCGAAACCCTTCGTTACCCACTGTCAGAAGTTAAATTATACCCTCGGCGTGTCAACTATAATTAAATCCTAAGACTAATCTTTTAATATATAATAAGTAGAACCGATACCGAATACATCTTTGCTATCCGGGTAAAAGAAAAAGAATTTCTTTTCCCGGGTTCCGTTGTTGAATAATAGTTCAATACTATAACCGTCAAGTATATAAGTGCCAGCCTTGGTATGGTTGTTATATACGGTTGTTCCCTCATTGGAAGATCCGGTAAAGGATTCATATGTGAACAAATTGTCTTTAAAGGAAATATTCCTTACCGACAATACCGTAGCGTCTCCTCCCATAGGTACATTGGAAACGCCGCTAATCGATTTATAACTGCCGCTTATTTGTTCTCCCATATTGGCGGAAACCGACTTATACCATGTTCCATCCTTCCAAGAATCACTCTTCCCGGAATTCCAATTTAGAAAAATTTCGTTGCCTTGTTTTTTCCAAACCCCCCATTGATCGGAATTATTCATCTTTGAAGAGGAAGGATTAAAATCCTGAGCGGAGACATCTAAATCCTTAAAAACGGACCCATCTTTGAAGAACATATAGGGCCTATATTTTATTTCGACCCCTAGTCCGTAGGTATATTCCAAATGTAGGTAGATACCTTCCAGTCCCTGAATTTTGAAGTCAGCTGTTTCATTATCGGACGAACCCCCTAAGAAAGGAAAGGTCAATAATAGCATAATATTAAGCATCGTTTTCATAACAATTTATATTTGGTAGTAGAAGGAAAGTTAGTTCTAAGATATAGCAAAAAATAATTTTAAGAAATACCTCTTTGACTGTATTTTTGACTACCGGTTTACCGGTAAATAACTATTCCTAAAAAAAGGAGAACAAACAAAAAGAAGTTATAACACACCTTTTAGGCTTAATGATTTGCTGGTTTTAGGCCTGATACGAAAAGGCAACCCACCCTAGTTTAAGGGTGAATAATAATACAGGGTTTTTGATATTTCTGAGAGTTCGGATTTTCGAAAAGGACTTTCCAAAACCTTCCTTTATTTCAACTTACAAAGCATCAACTATTAGAAGTATTAATTGAAAAGATTTGGATTGAAGGCAGGTCCTTATAGGGGAAGTAGCCTTAAATCATTTTTTTCCACCGCAACTTTAATAAGCGATGCAGCATTGGACACTTCCAGTTTTTGCATAAGGTTGCGCCTATGTGTTTCTACGGTAAGGGGACTTATAAATAGTTCTTCGGCAATGGTATTTGTTGTTTTTCCATTTTGAGTTAGTTGGTTTTAAAACCCTGATTTCTTGTATTAGAGTTCAGGGTTTTTTAAATTTCTTTTAAAAATAATAGGCAATACCAAAGAAGAGGTTGCTTGGATTTAGGTCCAAATTAAAGTTGTTACCTTTTCCATAGCTTTGATCAGATTTTCCTTCGCCGTAGGTATAGCCCAATGATCCAAAAGTTGATTCGATGGCCAATTTTTTGTTTAAAAAATAGGTAATGCCGGGGCGTATGCCAATAAATAGATTATTTCCGTTCCGGTCATTGGTTTCAGTCTCACCATTTTGTTGGTTTGTACTCCAAGACCTGTTATAACTTGCTTCTCCTTGCAGATATAAAGACAGTTGTTTGCCAATACCTTTGTAACCACGTATATACGGGGTTATGCCAACAGACTGGCTTGTGAAGGCAAAACTGTTATTTGGATTTAACCCAATGCGAGAAGTTTCAATTTTTTGATGGCTGTAATTTAGACCCGCTCCAATGACTACATTATTTTTAATGGCATACCCAAAAAAAGGTGCTAGTATAAATAAATCTGAAGAGCCTTCGGAACTGTTTTCTTGTTGATGGAAACCGTTCTCGTTGTTTTGAAACGAAAGTGCTATATTTCCCGTAAGGTTCCACGTTCCCTTTTCAATGACCAATACTTCCGATGGCTCTTGTGCCGATGCAAAAGAGAATGTCAACAATGCTATAATAGATAAAATGTTTTTATAGGTATTTTTTAGTTTAAGATTTAGCTAACCTGGATGAAAGGAGGATTGAAATTTTAGACGGATTACTAAATATTTGTGAATATTATCAGAGTGTTAAATATTGGATTATATCCAATAATATGGAATAAATCCAATAATTTAGCTATCCCTAATTTTTGGGATAGTTATGCAAAAGACAATTTTACATTTAGACCTGGACACTTTTTTTGTGTCCGTAGAACGGCGGTTGGACAGTCGCCTGCGCAACAAGCCCATTTTGGTAGGCGGCCTAAGCGACCGTGGGGTCGTGGCCGCATGTAGTTATGAGACGCGTGGGTTTGGCGTGCACTCCGGTATGCCCATGAAAATGGCCAAGGAACTCTGCCCGGAGGCCATAACCATTAAGGGAAATTCGGGCGAGTATAGCAAACACTCGGATGAGGTTACGGAAATTATAAAGGAGCAGGTACCGTTGTTCGAGAAATCGAGTATTGATGAATTTTATGCCGACCTCACCGGTATGGATCGCTTTTTTGGTTGCTACCGGTATGCTTCCGAGTTGCGGCAAAAGATCATCAAGGAAACCGGACTGCCCATTTCTTTCGGACTTTCTGTAAATAAAGTGGTCTCCAAAGTGGCCACCAGCGAGGCGAAGCCCAATAATCAGTTAAAGATAGATTACGGGTCCGAAAAGCCGTTTTTGGCGCCGCTTTCCATTAAAAAAATCCCCATGGTGGGCGACAAGACCTATCAGATTCTTAGGAATTTGGGGTTGCGGCAGGTGCGTACCATACAGGAAATGCCTATAGACGTAATGCAGCGCGTATTGGGTAAAAACGGCACGGTTATCTGGAACAGGGCCAATGGCATAGACAATACGCCTGTGGTAGCATTTTGTGAGCGCAAGAGTATTTCTACGGAGCGCACTTTTGATAAGGATACTATAGATGTTGTTAGGCTTAGGGGTATACTAATCGCCATGACCGAGAATCTGGCCTACCAATTGCGAAGGGGCAATAAGCTCACGGCATGTATAACCGTAAAGCTCCGCTATTCCGATTTTAATACCTATTCCAAACAATTGCGTATACCCTACACAAGCGCGGATCATATTCTAATTCCTAAGATTCTGGACCTGTTCCAACTGTTGTATAATAAAAGGCTGTTGGTGCGTTTGATAGGGATTAAATACAGTCACTTAGTAGGTGGCAACTATCAAATCGACCTTTTTGACGATACCGAAGAAGCCTTACGATTGTACAATGCCTTGGACACCATACGAAAGCGTTATGGAGATAAAAGTGTGATCCGCGCATCGGGCATGGGTGCACATTCCATAGGTAGAATAGCCAACCCGTTCGATGGTAGACCTCCCATTATACTGGCACATAGGAAGCAGTAGAGGAAAGCCCCCTAGTTCCCGAAGGGAGAACCAAAAAGGTGGACGGCAGTAGTAGGCTGGCAAGAATATTCGGTGCAAGATGTTTGAGTTTGGACTTTCCTCCGGCTGGCAGGTTTTACACTTGAACCTGCTCCCCTGCCTCAGAACGCAAACCTGAAACAAAAAAAGAAGTCTAACATTTTAAATCTAACATCTCACATCTACCTCAACTGCCACACATATTACAGCCTACGTTACGGCACCTTTTCGGAGGTGGAGCTGTTACAATTGGCGCAGGAGCTTCACATTGCGCAATTGGCGTTAACGGATATAAACAATACTTCCGCAGGGTTGAATTTTGTGCGGAAGGCAAGGGATTTTGATATTCGCCCTATTTTGGGAATCGATTTTAGGAACGGGGTAGATGCCTGCTTTGTGGGTATCGCTAAAAATAACGAAGGCTATATGGAGCTGAACCGTTTCCTTTCCGAGCACCTTCATACGAACACGGAGATTCCCATAAACGCTCCTGTTTTTGAACATGCCTGTGTGGTCTACCCTTTTGAAAAAGTGCTGTACCATGGGAAGAACAGTTTTTTACCCCATGAATTTATTGGTGTTTCGATGGCCGAGGTACGGCGTTTGCCTTTTTCCGGGTTGATGAAATGGAAGGACAAGCTTGTGGTGCAGCAGCCGGTAACTTTTAGGAACAAGCGAGATTTCAATGCCCACAGATTGCTCAGGGCCATAGATAACAATACCTTATTGAGTAAGCTTCCTTTGAGCGAACAGGCCAACCCAGAGGACAAGATGTTTTCAATGGAGAACTTGGCCGTTGCTTTTTCCGAACATGCCTTTATTTTGGAAAACACGGAGAAGCTTGATGAACAGCTGTAGCATAGATTTCGATTTTTCCCAAACCCGAGAACCCCAAAACCTAAAGACCTACAAGAGTACGGCAGAGGAAGATGAAGAAATGCTGGAACAGCTCTGCGATAAAGGCTTGCCATACCGCTATCCGGAAGGTGGTTCGGACGTGATGCAGCGCTTGGAAAAGGAACTGGGACTCATAAAAAAAATGGGTTTTGTATCCTATTTTCTTATCAATTGGGATATTGTTTCGGAAGCAAGGCGAAGGGGCTTTTTTTATGTAGGCCGTGGTAGTGGTGCCAATAGTATGGTGGCCTATCTCTTGCGCATTACAGATGTGGACCCCATGGAGCTAGATCTGTATTTTGAGCGTTTCATCAACCTGTATCGTGCCAATCCGCCAGATTTTGATATCGATTTCTCGCATAGGGACAGGCCTGCGATGACCCGTTATATTTTTGAGCGGTTTGAGCATGTTGCGCTTTTGGGTACTTACGTAACCTTTAAACAACGTGGCGTTATACGGGAACTGGGTAAGGTATTTGGGTTGCCAAAGAGCGAGATCGATCTGTTGTGTGAAGGTCAATATCAGGCTTTCCCAACTAGACGAAATGGCACAATTGATCTTAAAATACGGCAAGTTGATTTTGGATATGCCCAATTACTTGAGCATCCATGCCGGTGGTATCTTAATCAGTGAAAAACCCCTCTATTGGTTTTCCGCTACTCATTTGCCTCCCAAAGGATTCGCCACCACACATTTTGATATGGTCATCGCCGAGGATGTAGGTCTTTTTAAATTCGATATTCTGGGGCAACGGGGGCTTTCAAAAATTCAGGAGACCATGGCCATCATAGAACAAGAGCGTCCTGATGCATATGCCAAAGTAGATATACACGATGTCAAGGCTTTCAAGAAAGATCCAAAAATTAATAATTTGGTAAAAACCGCGCAATGCATGGGTTGTTTTTATGTGGAATCTCCCGCCATGCGGATGCTGTTGAAAAAGCTGCAAGTAGATACGTATCTGGGCTTGGTCGCGGCGAGTTCCATCATACGTCCCGGGGTGGCCAAAAGCGGTATGATGCGCGAATATATCCTAAGGCACCGCAATCCCGGAAGGGCGGCCGAAAAAGCGCATCCGGTGATGCTGGGCATTATGCCGGAGACCTACGGGGTTATGGTCTACCAAGAGGATGTGATAAAGGTGGCCCATTATTTTGCCGATCTAGATCTGGGCGAGGCAGATGTACTTAGGCGGGGCATGAGCGGTAAGTTCCGGTCGCGGGAGGAGTTTCAGAAGGTAAAGGAAAAGTTCATTTCCAATTGTAGGGAAAAGGGCTATGAAGACGCCCTTATTTTTGAGATTTGGGAACAGATAGCTAGTTTTGCCGGCTATGCCTTTGCTAAGGGTCATTCCGCTTCCTATGCCGTGGAGAGCTATCAGACCCTCTTTCTACGCGCCTATTTTCCATTGGAATATATGGTGGCCGTTCTCAATAATGGTGGTGGCTTTTACCGGCCGGAATTTTATGTGCACGAGGCTCGCATGCTCGGCGCTACCATACATGCGCCCTGTATCAATAGGAGTCAAAATGCCAATGTTATTCATGGGACGGATATTTTTCTCGGTTTTGGATATCTGCGGGAATTGGAACAGCGCGTAGCGGAACGTATTCTAAAGGATAGGGCAACAAAGGGGAGTTATAGTTCTTTGGAGGATTTTCTGGATCGTGTGGTCATATCCATAGAACAGGTAAGCATTCTGATTCGTATCGATGCTTTTCGGTTTACGGGCGTCAACAAGCACGAACTCCTGTGGAAGGCCCATCTTTATTTGAACAAGCACATGCAAATGGACCACCCCAAATTATTTGCGCCCAAACATCAAGATTTTAAAATACCATCACTATATACCACGGATCTGGAGCTTGCCTTTACCCAATGGGAGCTGTTGGGTTTTTGTCTTTGTCCGCCGTTTGAACTGCTTGGTAGAACCACCTAAAAACAAACGTAGTGCTAACGACATGCCCCGTTTTTTAAATAAACATATAGATATTTACGGCTATTTGGTTACTGTGAAAGACTACACGTACCCATAACGGTAAAACCATGTGTTTTGCCACTTTGGTAGATCAGGAAGGGCAGGTTTTTGATACCGTACTTTTTCCGCCCGTAGCGGCACAATACAGTTTTAGGGGCAAGGGGTATTTATCGTTTTTATGGGAAGGTGGTAAGCGAGTTCGGGTTTTTGAGCATAGAGGTGATAAAAATGCAAAAGCAGGACTATGTCCAGGATCCACGCTATGCGGATATGAAGACGAGTGCCAAGGTTTTTGGGGCGTCGAAAAGCAGTAAACAACTAATAAATGAAAACCTTTTTCTGATAGCTAATGATATTTTTTTAGGATTTTATACTATCGCGGTCAAGACGTATTGCGCTCTATCCATAAGAAAAACAATAATCCCAAGAAATAGAGGATTACGTCTATCCCGATCCGCCGTATAGCGACTAATGAATTGCGGAAGTACCCATTCAAAATAAACGGCATACAGATGCCGTAAGTGTAAAGCCGAAATTTTTAGGGGTATTTTCAGTTGGTCATCACTCTTTATAAATCGTACTGCATATTGACATAGTTTTAATACAATGGGCATGCAGAGAAAATCGTTTAGGTAATTATTTACCAGTTCCGGAATCGAAAATGAATAGTACTGCGCCAGATAAACCAAAAGGCCTACTGTGCAAAAAACCGGAAGATAAAAACGTTGCACATATGCGATAAACATGATAAGGTGTATTAAGCTGCGATATAACTAAAAATTAAGGCAATAAAAGAACCTATGGCAAGGATGATAATCCAAAGAGAATAAAAGAAACGGGCAACATACTTGACCAATGGGTTTTTGTGGTCTTTTATCTTTTCCAAGAATACGGTAACGGCACTCTTGTTTTTTGGGTCATTTCGTTCGGCTTGTTTTAGGGTCGCTTTTTTTTCCCGCTCCAGTTTTCGTTTTAGATTGGTGTTGATGATGATGCCACATGTTGGACAATAGTCCTTGTTCACGTACATCACCTTACAATTTGGGCACCTTCTAGATATTTCGTTAGCCATAACTGCTTCAATTTATTCCGGAGGTGATTTAACTAGGTTTAATTACACGAATTTCAATTATGAAGGGGACATAAAAGACCCAAATCCTAGTTTTCTGACACTGATGAACAAATTTAATCATACCTAAGCGCAGCATAAAGCCATATTGCTATAAAGTGTGTTTTATCTAAAGGAATTAAAGCATACACATAGCTAGTGAAAAAGTATCATTTTCACTTAAAAAAGGCATAAAACTGCCAATTTATTTGGATTTCTGATTAAAAATGATAGTTTCTTAATTGAATTGAATCAAAATCTGATTATATGCGTCAACTTAAAATTACGAAGCAAATAACTAATAGGGATGCAAAATCTTTGGAAAAGTACTTTCAAGAAATATCAAAAATAGATTTGATTACCGCCGATGAGGAGGTAGAGTTGGCCAGAAGGATACGAGATGGTGATCAAAAAGCCCTGGATAAATTGGTAAGTGCCAATCTGCGTTTTGTAGTTTCTGCCGCCAAACAATACCAAGGTAGGGGCTTACGACTTTCAGATCTGATCAACGAGGGCAACTTTGGTCTAGTAAAGGCCGCCAAGCGTTTTGATGAAACACGGGGTTTTAAGTTTATATCCTATGCCGTCTGGTGGATTCGCCAATCTATTTTAGAGGCCATATCCAAAGCGCTCCAGAATCATACGGTTGCCCATGAACAAAACAGGCACCATGAGCAAAATTTACAAAGTGTACTCCAGTTTGGAACAGCAGTACGAAAGGCCGCCCAGCGATGTGGAAATCGCAAACGAGCTAGATATGAAAGTCTCACGGGTAAAAAATTCTATGAAGAACCCGGGTAGGCACGTATCTATGGATGCACCTTTTAGAGACGGTGAATCCCATAATTTATATGATGTCATAGAATCCAAGGCCGCTGCAAGTCCGGATCAGGGCGTCATGGACGATTCGCTGGTTACGGATATGGACCAGGCCCTCTCCACGCTGCCGACAAGGGAAGGCGACGTATTGCGTTTATATTACGGTCTAGGAGACCAACAGCCGATGAGTCTTGTGGAAATTGGCGATACCTTTGATATTACCAGAGAGCGCGCAAGACAGATAAAGGAAAAAGCCATTAAAAAATTAAGGCAACCCGCCAAGAACGGCGTGTTAAGAACACATCTTTAAAATAAATAGGGTTTTTAGTATGAGACTATGGCCGGAATAAGCTATAAATATAAACCAGCAGACCCAGCCCGACGAAGGATTTTTTAGAGGTTGGTGGTAAAATCAAGTCAGATGTACTATTAAAAGGACAATCCTTAAAAATTGTAACACAGAAAAGGCAGACCGAAAAGGTCATGAGTCCTTTGTCTTTTATTTAGTTCCTAGACCTGTTTATAATAACCAGATAAATAATAGTAGAAGTAAAATAAAATAGAACGTATGTTGAAGATTGAAATTAAAGAAGGAGAAAACATAGAAAGAGCATTAAAACGCTACAAACGAAAATATAGAAAAACCAAGGTGCTGGATAGGATCAGGAACCGACAATTTTATACGAAGGATTCCGCCCAACGTCGGGAAACACAAAAGAAAGCGGAGTACCGTCAAAAGTATCTTGAGGAAACAGCGGAATAAGCACTTTTTCAGGGTTATAACTAAACCTTAACATGATATTCTTGCTTTTGGCAAGTAATTTATTAGATTGTCCAGTTACAAATGACAATGCACATCATGAAACTTTATTATTTCAGTCACATTTTTGACCAAGATTTATACAATAACAAATCCATTAAAACTATCGCAGTAGAATAGGTTATCCTTGGCTACATCAAATTTAGGCCGTGTTTTAAGAGCAAGGGCTTATAAAGGTGTGTCCGGCCTAAACCTTTAATAGCATATAATTAAAACTTAAATAAAAGTAAGAATGAAATTATTCTACATCAAACGAAAGACAAAAACAGAAAAACGGTATAGTAACAATATGGGAATGTTGACCACAAAGGTCATCTACATAAAAAAATACTTTTTAGGCCTTCCCTTAAAAACAGTACACAAATACAGGGAAACCTATTACGGACAAGTAAAAAGTTGTGAGGACTGCTCACTTTTTATCTAACAGTAATCATGGTCTAATTCAAGACTGCTAAAAAAAATAAATGAAAGTACTGGTAATAGGCGCGGGCAACATGGGACTTACCTACGCGGAAGGCATGTCCAAATCCAAACTGTTAAAACGAAAAAATATCATGGTATTGGACAGTTCCGAGGAAAAACTCAAGGAACTGGACCAGATTTCACATTTTGATGCCTTTAGGGAACTTGATGACTGTGTACCCCAAGCAGATATTATTTTTATAGCCGTAAAGCCCTATCACGCAGAAAAATTATTTCAGCGTATCCATCCTTTAGTAAATCCCGAACAATTGTTAGTTTCCATTATGGCGGGAAAAACAATAACCTCTATTAAAAATTTAACAGGGTTATCAAAAATTGTACGTGCCATGCCCAATCTCCCGGCTAAAATAGGAAAGGGACTAACCTCCTACGTAGCCTCGACTGAAGTTTCTAGAATAGAATTGTTAACCGTGGAAAGTCTCTTAGATACCACTGGAAAATCTGTTTTGGTAAAGGATGAAAAATTTATTGATGCCTCCACCGGCATTTCGGGAAGTGGCCCGGCCTATGTATTCTATTTTATGCAAAGCATGATGGATGCCGCAAAACAAATGGGTTTTTCGGAAAATGTATCCAAAATATTGGTGAGTCAGACCTTTACAGGCGCCATAGAACTTTTTAATCAAGATACTATTTCACCAAATTCTTGGATGGAAAAAGTAGCAAGCAAAGGGGGCACAACTCGGGCTGCCCTGGATTCTATGGAAGACAATAATGTAGGGGAATTGATTAAGGAAGCCGCATTTGCAGCTTTTGACCGAGCAGTGGAACTTGGAAAAGAGAAGGGTGTCTCCGATTAGTTCCAATATTCAATACATATAAGAGAGGATGTTGTTGTAATTGGTTGCACCAAGGGTGTATTCTCACGAGAATCTTATATTTGGATTTAATGCCCATCTTTAAATTGCTTGTGTAAGGTGTCTTTGTCAAGACCTGCGCTATCAACTTCAATATATTTTTTAAAGTCGGACGCACTTTTTAACTGTACAAATTTCTCCCCAATTATAACTATGGGAAACGAAAGAAGTTGAGGTTCTTTTTCTAATACTTTCAACCAATCGTGCGCTTCCATACTAGGGATTTCCGCTCCGTACTTTGTCTTAAAATCCGGATGGTCTTTTTGTATCAATTCCGAAATCTGGACTCCCAAACCATCGGCAAGTTCTGCCCACTGTGTGGGGGTTACCTTGGTTTTGGCAATATCTATACCTAAGAGTTTTTTTTCTGAGGCTTGCGTGTAGGCGTAAACCTGTTTCCCTATAGAAGTACCGGAGTGATAATAAATACTGATTTTTCTTTTGTCTGTTGAAATCACGCCCATAGTCTTAAAAATAAGATACAAAGGTATTTTAGACCAAATAGGATTCTTAGCTTAATCCATTTTTTTTCTGCTTTGAAAGTAAGACGCCTTAGGACTTAAATTCTTCCTTGTTTCAAAACAGTTAAAAGTATACTGGACTGCGGCATTTTTTTCAATAACTAAAAAGTATATTGGAAAGGAAGATGCGGAACAGCAATAGCATCGATACATTAAAAGAAATAGAAATCTTAAAAATTAAAAACAAAATGGGAATTATAAAAGACAGAAAAAAATTTAAAAGAACAGTAGAACAGACTAATCCTACCAACCCAACGGGAAATACCGATATTGACACCAACAAGTTCGATATTGAGAAAGGCACCATAAAGGAGCAACAGAACAAGAAGTAGAAAGTTTATTTTATTTTGAATAGCCTCCCAGTTACGCTGAGAGGCTTTTTTTGTGAATAAAATGATGTTTTCAGCTTTTTTAAGAGTAATTATTGACAAGCCTTGTATTTTGCAGTAGCCCATTTTTAGCTATTTCGTATCTTCTCGTTTTATTTTGAAATTAGCAGAACATTATGGCCAAGGAGTTCAATCCCGATTACCCGTCCATGGACGATTTAAGAAACAAGGCCATGCGCCGTATCCCCAAGTTTGCCTTTGAATATTTGGATGGGGGTTGCAACGAGGATGTGAGCATTTCCAGAAATACATCGGAAATCCGGGAAGTACAGTTACAACCGAGGTATTTAAGAAATCAGGGGATCAGTTCCACCAAGACTACCGTAATGGGCATGGAGTTCGATGCGCCTTTTGGTATCGCTCCCGTAGGATTACAAGGGTTGATGTGGCCCAATTCCCCAGAAATATTGGCAAAGTCTGCCTATAAAAACAATATACCTTTTATCCTGAGTACGGTTACCACTATGAATATTGAGCGCGCCAGCGAACTGACCGAGGGTAATGCATGGTTTCAACTGTACAACCCTGCGGAAGATTCCCTTCGCGATGATATCGTCAATAGGGCAGCGGCAGCGCAATGCCCGGTGTTGGTGCTGCTTTGTGACGTACCCACGTTTGGCTACCGCCCTAGGGACATTCGCAACGGACTGGCCCTACCGCCAAAAATGTCCCTTACCAATATTTTACAGATCATGGGCAAACCCACTTGGGCTTACAATACGCTAAAATACGGACAGCCTACGTTTGAGACCTTAAAACCATATACCCCAGAAGGATTGAATTTAAAACAATTAGGTCAATTTATGGACAAGACCTTTTCTGGCCGTTTGAACGCCGAACGTATAAAACCGATTCGAGATAAATGGAAAGGAAAGTTGGTTTTAAAGGGTGTAGCATCGGAACAGGATACGCAAGATGCCATACGAATGGGTTTTGACGGGATAATTGTCTCCAATCATGGAGGCAGGCAACTGGATGCCGCACAATCTACCATCAATTCCCTTTCGGAACTAACGGCTAAATATAGTGATCAAATTGAAATAATGATGGATAGCGGACTACGTTCCGGACCGGACATTGCCCGCGCCATGGCCACAGGTGCGAAATTCACCTTTATGGGTCGTTCCTTTCTTTACGGATGCGGAGCCTTGGGCGAGCAAGGTGGCGATCATACTATAAGTATGCTAAAGACACAGTTTAAACAGGTGATGGACCAATTGTGTTGTGAAAAAGTAGAAGATTTACCGAAGCATTTGATAACCAACTCGCCTGTTTAGACCAGTCACGTTTTCCTTGTGCAACACAAGAATGCTGGGTGTAAAGTAAAACCTGAGTGATCTTCAGTTGTTGGTTTGCAAATGCTTCCTGTTATTTGTGTTCAGTAACAACTAAGTTGTTTTTTATTCAGTAAATATGTACTTTTTTAGTCTCTCTTTTTGAACATAAAAATATAATGGAAACAATAATTTTACATTCATCTCGGTAATAATAAGTTTTATAAGATAAATATCATTACATGAAAAAAGTAGTAACCTTCGGAGAGATTATGCTCCGTTTATCCCCTCCGGGTTTTTTAAGATTTTCCCAGACCAATAGTTTTGATGTGGTGTACGGCGGTGGCGAGTCCAACGTTGCTGTTTCCTTGGCCAATTATGGTGTTCCGGTAGAATTCGTGACCCGTTTGCCCAAGAACGATATTGGAGACTGTGCTCTAATGGAAATGCGCAAACGCAACGTAGGTACCAATCATGTAATTTATGGTGGCGATCGCTTGGGTATCTACTTTCTGGAAACCGGTGCGGTTAGTCGCGGTAGTAAGGTGGTCTATGACCGTGCACATTCCGCAATTGCTGAAATTGAGACAGGAATGATCGATTGGAAAACGGTTTTCAAAGGTGTGGAATGGTTTCATTGGACAGGGATTACACCGGCAATTTCACAGGGAGCTGCAGATGCCTGTTTAGAGGCGGTTAAAGTAGCCAGTGAAATGGGCGTAACTATTTCTACGGATTTAAATTACCGTGCCAAACTTTGGAACTACGGCGGGGACAGAGAAGCCATTATGACGGAATTAACCTCATATTGCGATATTGTTTTGGGGAATGAGGAGGATGCCGAAAAGCATTTTGATATAAAGCCCGAAGGCTTGGATATCACCACCCAAGGAGAGCATGTAAAGGCCGAAGCTTTTTTATCCGTTTGCCAACAAATGATGAAGAAATTCCCAAAGGCCAAAAAAGTGATCACGACCTTAAGAGGTTCCATATCCGCGTCCCATAATTCTTGGGCAGGTGTCTTATATGATGGTAAAACCATGTATAAATCGCCCGAATATCAAATTACCGATATTGTAGACCGTGTTGGAGGTGGCGATTCCTTTATGGGCGGGTTGATCTACGGGCTGTTGAAGTATCCAGAGGACGATCAAAACGCATTGGACTTTGCTGTAGCGGCGTCCTGTTTAAAGCACACCATCATGGGCGATGCCAATCTGGTAACCGTGAGCGAGGTGGAAAAATTAATGAATGGCGATGCCTCCGGCCGTGTGGCCAGATAATTAGGTATTAAAATATAAAAAAGTATGGCTCAATATTCAAGAATAGAAGTAGCGAACGTGATGAAGGAAACCGGTATGGTTCCCTTATTTTATCATGCGGATATCGCTTTAGGAAAGAACGTGTTAAAAGCGTGTTATGACGGGGGTGCTCGGTTGATGGAATTTACCGCACGGGGCGATTTTGCTTTCGAAGTTTTTTCTGAACTCAATAAATACGCGATAAAGGAACTACCCGGAATGATCATGGGTGTAGGCTCCATAACCGATGCCGGGGCAGCAAGTATGTTCATGCAAATGGGTGCGAATTTTGTTGTAACTCCGGCTTTTAGAGAAGATATTGCCATCGTCTGTAATCGCAGAAAAGTACTATGGTCTCCCGGTTGTGGTTCCTTAACAGAAATAAACAAGGCCGAGGAACTGGGCTGTGAAATCATTAAATTATTTCCAGGTTCTACCTATGGACCAGAATTCGTGAAAGCCATTAGAGGACCCCAGCCTTGGACCAATATTATGCCAACAGGTGGAGTAAGCACAGATGAATCTAATCTAAAAGGTTGGTTTGATGCCGGCGTTACCTGCGTAGGTATGGGTTCCCAACTTATTGGTAAAGAGGTGCTAGTGAACAAGGATTTTGCCGGACTTGAAAAAACGGTAAGGGAAACTTTGGAGCTGATCAAAAGACTACGGAACTAAAACCAACGGATGAAGCCATTTATCACTGAAGATTTCTTGTTGCAGGGCGAATTTGCCAAAAAATTGTACCACGATTACGCAAAGGAACTGCCCATTATAGATTATCACAACCACCTGTCCCCAGCAGAGATCTCTGCCAATAGGGTATTTGAAAATATCAGTCAAGTGTGGTTGGCAGGTGATCATTACAAGTGGCGGGCCATGCGGGCTTTAGGGATACATGAGGATTATATTACCGGCAAGGCTTCGGACAAAGAGAAGTTTTTAAAGTGGGCGGAAGCCGTTCCCTATACAGTACGTAATCCTTTATACCATTGGACGCATCTGGAGCTGCAGCGCTATTTCGGTATCTATGAACTGTTATCGCCGGCGAATGCAGAGACCATCTATGAACGTACTTCCGAGCAACTGCAATCCGCCTCGCACCATACGGTCGGACTTTTACAAGGTCAAAACGTGGAATACATCTGCACTACAGATGATCCTGCGGACACTTTGCAACATCACGCCAGTATAAAAAAACAGGGAATTAGTACAAAAGTATTCCCCACCTTTAGACCGGACAAGGCCTTTGCCGTAGAGGATTCCTTGAGTTATATCAGATACATTAAAAAACTGGAATCGGTTACCAATAGCGCCATCGACAGTTATGATAAATTATGTGCCGTATTGGAGCAAAGAATAGATTTCTTCCATGAGAACGGTGGGCGGCTGGCAGATCACGGACTTGAACAGTTGTATTATTTTGATACCAACGAATATGACTGTAAGACCATCTTTTACAAAGTGAAGGAAGGTAAAACACTAAGCACCGCTGAAGTAGCTTTTTTTAAAGCAGAAACACTATTATTTCTTTCTAGGGAATACCATAAAAGAGGCTGGACACAGCAGTTTCATTTGGGAGCTTTGCGGAACAACAACAGACGATTGTTGACTAACTTGGGCCCGGATACCGGTTTCGATTCGATAGGTGACTTTTCACAGGCTAAGGCCTTAAGCGGATTTTTAAACGATTTGGATAGTACCGATCAATTGGCGAAAACGGTACTCTACAACCTTAATCCGGCCGATAACGAAGTTTTTGCGACCATGGCAGGCAATTTTAACGATGGTAGTATAAAAGGTAAGGTGCAATTTGGTTCTGGATGGTGGTATCTGGATCAAAAAGACGGAATGGAAAAGCAGATGAATACACTTTCCAATATGGGATTGTTAAGCTGTTTTGTGGGGATGTTGACAGATTCCCGCAGTTTTCTTTCCTTCCCAAGACATGAATATTTCAGGCGTATTTTGTGCAACCTTATTGGAAAAGATGTAGCCAATGGTGAATTACCGGCCGATGAAAAATGGCTGGGAAAAATCGTTAGCGATATCTCCTACCACAATGCCAAGGAATATTTTGGACTTTAGATATCCTCTTTGAATTGTTTCGCCGCTAATTCAATTCTAAAACAGTAGTAACCAAAACCCTACAACCCAAATTGCCTTGGCAACCAAAGACTTAATTCAGGGAAATAGGTAACCAAAAATAGGGCAAAGATCATTGCTACGAACAAGGGTAACAAGGGTTTTATTACTTTTTCTATACTTGTCTTAGCAATACCCACTCCAACGAATAGCACCGAGCCCACGGGAGGTGTACATAGACCAATACAGAGGTTCAATACCATGATGATGCCAAAATGAACAGGATCTAAGCCCAAAGCTGTAACAACGGGTAAAAAAATAGGAGTGAAAATGAGTACGGCGGGAGTCATATCCATAAAAATACCAACAAACAGCAGCAGTAGGTTGATGATTAAAAGTATCACGATAGGGTTATCGCTCAAAGCCAAAAGTCCGGAACTGATTTCTTGTGGGATGTTCTCATAGCTCAACGCCCAGGACATGCTCATAGAGGCACCTATCAATAACATGACAATGGCCGTTGTGGCCGCAGAATCCAGTAGGATCTGTGGCATTTTTGGAAAGGAGATTTCACGGTATAATAAACCTAATAAAAAACTGTAGAGTACCGCAATAGCAGAAGCTTCGGTTGCCGTAAAAATTCCGGTAACAATACCACCGATTACCACAACCAACATAAATAGGCTAGGCACGGCATCAATAAAGGTCTTTAAGATTTCTTTGAACGTACTGCGTTTGCCTACTCTGTAGCCTTTTTTCTTTGCCCAAAAAGAGGCTACAAGCATGAGGAAGAGTCCCGTTAAAATACCTGGAATATAGCCGGCCAAGAATAATGCTGCAATGGATGCTCCCCCACTTGCCAAGGAATAAACAATGAGTACGTTACTTGGTGGAATGATCAAACCAGTTGTGGCGGCGGTTATATTTACCGCAGCACCAAACTCGCGTGAATAACCTTCTTTCTCCATTTCGGGTCCTAGAATACTTCCCATGGCCGATGCGGCTGCCATTGCGGAACCTGCGATAGCACCCATAAGCATGGCCGAAATAATATTTATAAGTGCCAGTCCGCCAGGTAAGGCACCTACCAAAGTTTTTGCAAAGGCAATAAGCCGGTGGGCGATACCACCTTTGTTCATTAATTCCCCAGATAGTATAAAAAGCGGAATGGCGAGCAATGCAAAACTGTCTAGCCCTGTTCCTATGCGTTGTGCAACTGTGGTCATCGCTGGTAGTATGGGAATACTCACCAACAAGGTAAGTAGGGAGGAAATAGCAATACTCCATGCTACAGGAGTACCTATGGCCAAAAGGCAAATAAAACTGATGACCAGAACTACTATTGGTGCGTATTCCATAGGGTTAGTCTTTTATGATATCGGAAATTTTGTAATAGATGATGAGCAGGCCGCTGATGGGGATAACGGCATAAACCATAGATAAAGGGACTTGCAAGGCCGGTGAGTTCTGTTCCAAAACATGGGTAATATAAACTAAGCGCAGACCGCCAACAACCAGCGCGCCCAAGGCGAAAAGAATAACCAAAAGCCTAACGACGAACCTTAATTTTTCTTGGGTCTGCTCGCTTAATCTTCTCGGGAGGACATCTATGGCTACGTGCATATTTTGGCCGGAGACATAGGCCGCACCTAAAATACCCACCCATATCATAAGGTAGCGTGCCAGCTCATCCGTAAAGGAGCTGGGCGACCCCAATATAAACCGACTGGCCACTTGCCAAAGCACGTTGAATACCATGGCCGTCATGATGATGACCAAGAAATTGGCCAATAATTTATCAATTTTACCTCTTAGATTCATGCATAGTTCTTTAGGATGGGTTTATTCGGTAGCTCGGATGTCCTTTATCATTTGATAAAAGGCCGCGTCCTCCTTATATTTATCAAAGGAATCCTTGATTTTATCGGAAAAAAGGGTCTTGTCCGGATATATGATTTCGACACCTGCTTTTTTAACGGCCTCTAAAGCCTCGTTCTCCGCTTGTAACCATAATTTGCGTTGATATACGACGGAGTTGTCCACCGCTTTTTTTAACCAGCCCTGTTCTTCTTCCGAAAGCTTTTCCCATGAATGGGTTCCAACTAAGAGTGCATCCGGTAATACGGTATGCTCATCCAGGGTGTAGTATTTAGCTACTTCATAATGTCTGGAAAGGTAAAAACTGGGTGGGTTGTTCTCTGCGCCGTCCACGACCCCTTGTTGTAGTGCCGTGTAGAGTTCGCCCCAAGAAATTGGGGTAGGGGAACCCCCGAGATTTCTTACCATGTCCATGGCGGTAACACTTTCCATGACACGTATTTTCTGTCCTAGCAGGTCTTCGGGCGTATTTACGGGTTTGTTTACGGTATAGAAACTTCGGCTGCCGGCATCATAATACCCCAAGCCTTTGAGCCAGAATTTTTTCCCACCGTCCAAAAGTCCCTGACCGATTGCGCCATCGAGTATTTTAAAGGAATGTTCCCTGTCCCTAAACAAAAAAGGAAGTCCCAAGACCTTCATTTTTGGGGCAAAATTTTCCAATACACCTACCGAAACCTTGGTCAAGTCCAAGCTACCTATTTGTAATAGCTCTAAACATTGCCGCTCAGTTCCCAGTTGCTCGCTTGGGTATATCCGTAACGTCAATCTTCCACCGGAAAGTTGGGCTAGATCTTCGCCCATTTTAACCATCGCCTTATGAACGGAATGGCTCACATCCAAACCGTGGCCTAACCTAAGGGTTTTAGAACCTTCTGCCTCTGCACAGGAATTGCATAAGGTAAGGAAAAAAACCAGGGCGAAAAGGTTCCTTAAATTCATACTAGTTTAGTGTTTTTCATTTAGTGGAATATAGATTTTCTAATTCCGAGTTCCAAACCTCTGAGCTCGGCGAGGCCTCGCAAACGTCCAATACCCGAATAGCCGGGATTGGTTTTTTTGTGCAGGTCGTCCAACATTTTATGACCGTGATCTGGTCGAAAGGGCATTCTGAAATCTTTCCGGCCTGCTTTTTTGCGGTTTTCCTGTTCCGTAACCAGGGCTTTCATGACTCCGTACATATCCACATCACCTTCTAAATGGTTGGCTTCGTGAAAATTACCATCAGCATCCCGTTGGGTACTGCGTAAATGAATAAAATGTATACGGCTACCCAAGCGTGCAACCATCCCTGCAAGGTCATTATCCGTTCGTACACCAAAAGACCCTGTGCAAAATGTGAGCCCGTTATTGGGACTGTTCACAGCGGCATACAACTCCAAAATATCCTTTTCCGTACTTACTACCCTTGGTAGGCCTAAAATTGGATACGGAGGATCATCTGGGTGGATACACATATATACGCCCGCTTTCTCTGCTGTGGGAATAATTTGGCTCAAAAATTCAAATAAGTTTTTTTTAAGTTCCACAGGCCCTATGCTATCATACGTAGCCAAGATGGTATTGAATTCTTCTAGCGAATAGCCTTCTTCCGCGCCTGGAAGTCCTGCGATGATATTGTTGGATAGTTGATGTTTTTCGATATCGGTGAGCCCATCAAAATACCTTTTCGCCGTTTCTTGTTGTTTCTCTGTATAGGTAGTTGTAGCTCCTGGCCGTTGCAACAAAAACAGCTCAAAAGCTGCGAATGCAGCTGCTTCAAATCGCAATGCGGTAGAGCCGTCTTCCATCTCATATTCTAGATTGGTGCGTGTCCAGTCCAATACGGGCATAAAGTTGTAACAAACGATATCTATTCCACAAGTGCCCAAATTGATCAGGGTCTGTTTGTAGTTTTCAATATAGTTGCTGTACCCTTCGGCCTGCGTTTTTATCGCTTCGTGAATAGGAACACTTTCAACGACTGACCATTGTAGACCGGCGTTTTCAATTTCCGTTTTCCTTTTGTTGATTTCGGATACCGGCCAAACTTCCCCATTTGGAATATGGTGTAATGCGGAAACTATGCCCGTAGCTCCGGCTTGTTTTACATCGGACAAGGATACGGGATCTTTAGGGCCGTACCAACGCCAAGTCTGTTCTAATGTTAAACTCATTTATGATATCGTTTAAATCTGTTATACGCCACTAAATGCGCTAAATCCGCCATCAATTGGCACAACTACACCTGTAACAAAAGCAGCTCCATCGCCACACAGCCATAAGGTAGTGCCTATAAGGTCTTCGGGCTCGCCAAAACGTCCCATAGGGGTCTGGCCGATTATCGTATTGCCCCTTGGCGTCAATGAGCCGTCTGTTTCTGTCAGTAAGGCCCTGTTTTGATCCGTTAGGAAAAAGCCGGGTGCCAATGCGTTTACGCGAATACCTACTTTAGAAAAGTGCACGGCCAACCATTGCGTAAAGTTGGAAACGGCCGCTTTTGCCCCACTATAAGCAGGAATTTTAGTAAGTGGCGTAAACGCATTCATGGAGGAAATATTCAATATACTGCATCCTTTTCTCCCAACCATATCCATTGCAAATACTTGTGTTGGCAAAAGTGTGCCTATAAAGTTCAGGTTGAAGGTAAACTGGATACCGGCGGTGTCCAAATCAAAAAAGGATTTGAAACCTTCGGTAGTGTTTTTTAGGTCTCCTTCTTCTAGATACGGATTACTTGTCGTGCCCAAAGGATGATTTCCTCCAGCCCCATTAACCAAGATGTCACAAGG
Organism: uncultured Flavobacteriaceae bacterium; assembly: GCA_963697395.1. Taxonomy (GTDB): domain Bacteria; phylum Bacteroidota; class Bacteroidia; order Flavobacteriales; family Flavobacteriaceae; genus Maribacter. Next base: position 1,193,264 of record CAVONX010000018.1, on the reverse strand, counting down.
TCCCAATTGGGAGTTGATCACTTTTTTTGCGGCCTCCAAAGATTCCTTTTCCAAAACATTGGCAACAACAGCTATGGCTGTGCCGCCTACTTTGTTAATGTCTTTAGCTACCTTTTGTGCAGCTTCTATTTTCAGGTCTAAAACTGCAATTTTATGGCCTTCTTTAGCTAGGCTGACAGCCAAAGTACTACAAAGCACTCCACCAGCTCCGGTTACTACAACTACTTTCTTGCTCATAGTTAAGGTCTATTTTAAAAGATATGGTTGTTAAATTGGATTGTCTGTCCGTTTTTTCAAATTTCTCGTTTTTATTTTAAACGAACTAATGCATAAAGCCAACAATCGTTTAAAAATGGGGGGATTTCGTTTATTATACAGATTTAATGCAAAACAGATGCTGTAAACAGTAAACCGGAATCATCTTGTTGGAGAAAGATAGTTACAACCTTTTAATTTTGTTGTCAATTAAAGTAAAAATCAAACTCGGTAAGAAAGAAAGTTCAAATGTAAATTGACTTTTTATTGTTGATTTTGCTTTTTTGGGTTTTAACGACATGGGTATTGTGTAAAAGCACTTTTTTTTGATTTTGATAGGAATAATTGGTTCCCTAGTCTTTTACTCTCGTGAGTAGAAATCTTAAATCTGACACCAAGCAACACAAAGTCCAAAATGACTTTTTAAAATAAATATCACAAATCGTTTGTATTGTTCGTCAATAGTACAGGATAATTAAAAACTAAATTCCGTATACTATTTTTATGGGCATGTCGTGGTTTGTATTGAAGTCTTTTCAAGTGTTGAGTAGTTTTTTACTGGATAAGGTACTATATTTAAAACAGTTTTGTTCTCTGTTTTCTGTAGAGTATTAAAACTAAAAGGGAGGCCATAGGTGTTAAAGCATAGGATTGTATGGAAGATTTTAATTGGATATTACAATTGTTGGGCAGGTTGCATCCCTTGCTTGTCCATTTTCCAATCGGGTTGTTGGTCGTTGCTTTCTTTTTTGAGTTGCTGACCCTTGGCGGAAAACGAACAGGCCTCCGAGAAGGAACGTATTGGATGCTCTATGTAGGAACTGCGTTTGCGATATTTTCCGCCCTTTTCGGTTGGTTATTACGCACGCAAGAGGATTATATTGGGGAATTGGTAGACAACCATCAATACACAGGAATCGCCACTGCGGTTTTGGCCCTTAGTACCACAATTTTGCTTTTGCAGACCAAAAAAGGAAAACTGCCCGATTTCCGGGTCTATAGAATGTCGCTTACCCTTACGATCATCCTATTGTCTATTGCAGGACATTTGGGAGCTTCCTTGACCCACGGCGAAGATTATCTGACCAGTGTATTACCCGGAAACCAGGACACTTATGATAACGCAAAAGGTTTGGCTTTGTTAATGGATTTAAAGGCATCGGATTCCATTACACTTGTTCAACAGGACCGTTTAAATGTGGAAGTCAGGGCCATTTTTGCACATAATTGCTACCAATGCCACAATGAGAACAAGCAAAAAGGTGGTCTTGTTTTGGATAACAAGGAAGGCGTTTTTAAGGGTGGCGAATCCGGTTTGGCGGTGGTTGCGGGAAAACTTAAAGAAAGTGAACTGTACCGTAGGATAACATTGTCCCCAAATGACGATGAGGTGATGCCCAAAAAAGGCAAAGTGCTCAAGGATAGCGAAATTTCCTTGGTAAAGTTATGGATAGAAAACGGTGCACATTGGTCCGATCAAGCGGTTAAAGTATTTCCGGAAGCGGAGATGGCGCTTGTAAAACCAATCTTGCCAGAGTCCGAAGAATCCCAACCTGTAGATAAATTGATCGGCGCCTATTTTGAGGCACAAGGGGTAGATTGGTCTCCCTTGGTCGATGACCGCGTTTTTATTCGACGGGCATATATGGATGTAATCGGACTCTTGCCCGAACCGGAAGCGATCACCGCTTTTCAAAAAGATGGGGACTTCAACAAAAGAGAAAAACTCATAGATACCTTATTGGCCGACACCCATAACTACACCCAACATTGGATCAGTTTTTGGAACGACTTGTTGCGCAACGATTATAGTGGTACAGGATTTATAACAGGTGGAAGAAAACAGATTACGGATTGGTTGTACACCGCTTTAGAGGAAAACAAGAGTTATGACCAAATGGTAGCGGAATTGGTAAATCCCGTTGAGGGTTCCGAAGGTTTTATAAAGGGAATAGCATGGCGTGGCGTTGTCAATGCCAGTCAACGTACCGAGATGCAGGCCGCACAGAATATTGGTCAGTCGCTCATGGGTGCGAACGTGAAATGTGCCTCTTGCCATAACAGTTTTGTGAGCAATATGACCTTGGATCAAGCTTATGGTTTTGCGACTATTTTTTCAGATTCCATTTTGGAACTCAATCGGTGCGATATGCCCATAGGCAAAATGGCCAAGCCAAATTTTCTCTATCCCGAATTGGGAAGCGTGGAAGGCGAGACCGTGCAAGAGCGTTTGTTCAATCTCTCTAAATTGATGGTAAAACGTGAAAACGGCCGTTTGTACCGTACCATAACAAACAGGTTTTGGAACCGTTTAATGGGCAGGGGCATCATAGTGCCCCTGGACGAAATGGACAATCCACCGTGGAACGGCGATTTGTTGGATTGGCTGGCTTCCGATTTTATCGAATCGGGGCATGATCTAAAACATTTGATCAAGCGCATCATGTTATCCAAGGCCTATCAACTGCCCACGATAAAATATGCGGCTCAAGAAAACCTGAAAACCGACTATGTATTTCAAGGGCCCGTGGTTCGTAGATTAAGCGCAGAGCAGTTTTCAGATGCCGTGAGCCAAGTAATTTCTCCTTTATACCATGCCGTGGAATATAGTCCGGAATCCGGTCAGATATCTGCAAAGCGTATATGGCATCCAGAAATAAAGTTCGATCGTGGCGTGCTTCCCGAACCCGGGAAACGCTTTTTTAGAAAAACGGTCATGCTACCAAATAAAACCATAGACGTTGCAAAAGTGTTGATTTCTGTAGATCATTCCTATGTGCTTTATCTGAATGGAACTAAAATATCGGAAGGTTCCAACTGGGAAAAAGTGGGCAAACTTGATGTAACAAAATTTTTGAAATCCGGAGAAAACGTAATAGCCGTTGAAGGGACGAACGAAGGAAACATTGCAAACCCGGCCGGAATATTGTTTTCCATGAAAATTAAGTATACACGACGGAGAAGCCTTGAAAATCGATTCCGATACCAGTTGGAAAAGTGTAGCGGATACCCCAGATGCCAATTGGACTTCCATGGCGTACAACGATATCGCTTGGTCCGAAGTCCGGAATTATGGCACGACCAACTGGGGAAGTTTGGTCGAATTTAATTTTGAAGATCAAAATGTTTCCTTTGCGAGGGCGAGCCTTGTAAAACAACATCCGTTTATGAAAGCACTCGGAAGGCCTAGCCGTGAAAACGTAATCACAACAAGGGATGACCAAGCTACCTTGTTACAGGCTTTGGAATTGACAAACGGTGATTTTTTCAACGGAGTTTTAGCGGAAGGTGCAACGCTGTGGATGGATAACTATGAAAACGATAGTAAGAAATTGGTAGAGCGATTGTACCAAAAATCCTTGGGAAGGAACCCCTCGGAAGCGGAATGGGAAGTGTTATTGAGCGTCTTGGGCGATGACCCAAAACCGGAAGATGTACAGGATGTATTTTGGTCGACCCTCATGTTACCCGAATTTCAGTTTATTAATTAGTTTCATCTGAAAATATTGAAAGCACGCCACTAGAAAATAGAAACGCAATGGACAAGCAAAACACAAGACGGGAATTTATCAAAAAAATGAGTGCTGCCAGTCTGGCGGCCTCGGCGACCACAATACCCTTGTCCAGTTTTTTGAGTTCCTGCTCGCCAGAAGTTGCTAAACTGACTTCCACCGCGGATACCGTTATTTTACTTTGGATGGCTGGTGGCATGGCACATACCGAGACTTTTGACCCCAAGTCCTACGTGCCCTATGAAAAAGGGGTGGAAAGTAAAAGGGTACTCAGCACTTTCCCCAAAATACCTACGGTAGTAGACGGACTCCATTTTTCCAAAGGACTTGAATCCATTGCCGGTGTTATGGACAAGGGTGCCATTATCCGTTCCTATAAATCGGCCGACCTGGGACATATTCTCCATACCCGCCATCAATACCATTGGCATACCTGTTATGAGCCGCCGCAATCAGTTCAGGCGCCGCATATCGGTGCGTGGATTGCTAAGGAATTAGGACCCTCCAATCCCGTTATTCCACCTTTTATAAGTATGGGGCAACGTTTTACGGTGGGGGAGGCAGAAGAATTGAAAGCGTTTCATTCCGCAGGATTTTTGGGGTCCGAGTTCGGCCCATTTCTCATTCCCGATCCCTCCGGCGGACTCGAAAGTGTGCGTCCTCCACAAGGCATGTCGCTCAAACGTTTTGAGGCGCGTTACAAGTTGTACAAAGAACTGGCCAACAAGAACAAGCTCATGGAGGAGGGCAGCGATTACCAGCGGGAATCGCTGATGCGCTCCATGGAGCAGTCCTACCGCTTATTAAATTCTCCCGAGGCCAAAGTCTTCGATTTGTCACAAGAACCCAAAGACGTCTACGACACCTATAATACAGGTCGATTCGGTCTGGGTTGTTTATTAGCGAAGCGTTTGGCCATGAACGGCGGACGGTTTATCAGCGTTTCCACAGAATATGAACCATTTTTAGGTTGGGATACCCATGAAAACGGTCATACGCGCGCGGAGAAAATGAAAGAACTTATCGATAGGCCCATTGCCCAATTGATCAAGGATTTGGACGAAAGTGGTCATTTGGACAGGACCTTGATCATTCTGGCCAGCGAATTTAGTCGCGATGCCATTATGGAAGGCAGGCCAGGCGAACCAGTGCAAGATCAAGTGGATCAACCGGATATTATAGAAGATGAAAAATTCTATGGTATGCATCGCCATTTTACCGATGGTAGCTCCATTTTACTATGGGGCGGCGGCGTTGAGAAAGGTTTGGTATATGGAAAAACGGCCGATGAGCGGCCTTGCTCTTCTATAGAAAACCCTGTGGTTATAGATCAAGTACATCAATCCATTTATCATGCCTTGGGTATTCATCCCCAAACGGAATACACCATTGAGGGAAGGCCTTTTTACACCACGCCCGATGGCCATGGCCAGCCTATTTTGGACTTGTTTGGTAAGCCAATGGCGTAGACGATATGATTTAGGAATACTATTGTTGCTAAAAGAGGAAAGATGAGCCTTAGGCTAAAATAATCAAGACAAAATGTAATAAATTCATCATTAAAACAAAGGAACATGAACCAATACCATTTAATCCATGAAAACAACAAAAACTGATCGCAGAACATTTTTGGGTACTACTGCCAAGGCAAGTGCAGGAATTATTGTGATGCCCCATTTCAATATTATTGGTTCCAAGCCTAAATTATCCGATGAAATTATCGGTCATGGCGATTTTAAATTTCGCGTGCATAAAGCATGGGGAAACCTAGATCCAAGCAAAACGCCGGTAAACAACTGCCACGAAATGGTCATGGATTCCCAAGGGAGATTGATCATGGTGGGCGATGATACCCACAATAATATTTTGATTTATGACAAGTCCGGCAAATTATTGGATAGCTGGGGTATTCGTTACAAAGGTGGCCATGGACTATCATTATGGCACGATGGAGAACAGGATTTTCTTTTTATCTGCGATACAGATGGTACCATGATAAAGACCACGCTGGATGGTAGGGAACTGATGATGATCGGTCATCCATCCGATTACGGGGCCTACGAAAAGGACGACGCGTTTAAACCAACCGAAACCACAATAGGTCCCAATGGCGATATTTATATTGTAGATGGCTATGGATCGCAATACGTTTTGCAGTTTTCCAAAGATGGCGAGTTCATTCGAAAAATTGGCAATGGCCGGGGAACAGAAAATGACCAGTTCCAGACCGCTCACGGGGTCTGTATAGATGATAGGGATAAAAACAATCCTACCTTATTAGTCACTTCACGCGCCAGCAATTGTTTTAAGCGCTTTACGTTGGAGGGTAGCTATTTGGAAGAAATAATCCTTCCAGGCGCCTTCGTGTGTCGACCGGTTATTCACAACGAAAACCTATATGCAGGAGTTTGTTGGTCGTCAAAGATTGATTTTGAGGAGGGCGTAAAAGGTACGCATCCAACAGAAAATAATCCAAATTCCGGTTTTGTGACCATATTGGATAAAGATAACAAGGTGGTCTCCAACCCAGGAGGCACGGCTCCTGAGTATAAAAAGGGGCAGTTACAAAGAATGTTGCAGGCAGAACCTGTTTTCGACCATTGCCACGATGTTTGTATTGATGAGGACGAGAATATGTATGTCTGCCAATGGAACGCGAACAAGACCTATCCCGTAAAGTTGGAGCGGGTTTGATATAGGTAAGGAATCAAAAAAGCGGTTAACTATTTTTAAGGAGATGGGTTTTCGGGAGAGTTCGTAGCTAACCAGTTCTAGTTTCGTATACGTACCGTAAACGCATTATTTTCAGATAAGTAATTCATTAAAAAATGGGGCTATTCAATAAATTACTAGTAAATGCCAGCGAAGTATCTACCGAAAAATTACATAGGAAGTATAGCAGGTTACTCATTTAAGATGAGGTAGTCGAATTAGGTTTTAAGTTGTTTAGGGACACCTTTATCTTTACAAATAAGCGTTTTGTACTTATAGGCGCACAAGGTTTAACAGGCAGTAAAGTAGTTTATAAATCCCTGCCCTATATATCCAGATTCACTTTGGAGATGGCGGGAACGTTTGACTTGGATGCCGAGCTTAATATTTGGATATCAAGAGAGAACCTTCCATCTGTGGGTAAAAAGTTCAACAAAAGCATCAATGTGTATGAGGTTCAAAAGTATTTGGCCAAAAAGGTGATGTGAAGGTATATATCATACGTGGGATTTTTGTTTTGGGCATCCTACCAAAAGAGGAGGTTAGGGGACAGGATGAACCATACCTTCCATTTCTTTTCCATCAAAATCAAAAAATAATTGGACATGAACTTAACCCAATCTAGAATTAGAGAGCCAAATTCACTATTTTTAAAAGAGCTATTTTCTTCTAGGAAATTTTGGACCATCAGTTTACTTACGGTACACCGCCAAAGTAGCAAAAGAGTAGTACAGGACTAAATTGTAATTAGATATGAAATCATATCCCAGTATTTTTAACGATGTCATAGGGCCGGTAATGCGAGGGCCTTCAAGTTCGCACTGTGCTGCCGCTTTGCGTATAGGCAGAATCTGTAGAGACTTGATGGGAGGTAGTATAGATGAAGTCTACATAGAGTTCGACCCCAATGGTTCCCTTGCTACCACGCATTCTGGCCAAGGGTCCGATATGGGGCTTTTTGGAGGTTTGTTGGGATGGGATGCGGACGACGAACGGCTAAAGGATTATGAACAGCATATTGCTGAGGCCGGTATTCAAATCAAAATCGATATTCACCCCATCGGAGCTACCCATCCCAATACGTATCAGATCACCTTAAAAAATCAACAGGAAAAACATCAGGTAATTGCAATTTCAACTGGTGGCGGAATGATAGAGATTATCGAGATCGATAAAGCGTCCGTTTCCATGTTGGGGGATTTTTATATCACTCTCATCTATACGGATACCGCGCATGAAATCTTTAAAACTGTCCAAAATCCCGATTTTGGGGAAGCTTTCCTGCACGAAGGTTCGTCAACATTTATTTCGGTACGGTCCACCCAAGCGGAACAGGAAAAATTATTGGAAAGTATTTCATCTCTTGGTGCCATAGCGAAGTTGCGACGCCTTGATCCGGTTCTTCCTGTAAGATCAAGAAAAGATTTAAAAGTTCCGTTCATAACAGTAGAGGAAATGTTGGATTTCAACTCCGATAAACACCTTAACTTATGGGAGCTGGCCATCGCATACGAAAGTGTACGTGGGGGTATTTCAAAGGAAGAAGTATTGCATAAGATGGGAGCTATCGCAGATATTATGCAAAATTCCATCGATTTGGGACTGAAAGGAACCCATTATGAAGATCGAATTCTGGGAAGCCAATCCCTAAAGTTCAAAAAGAATCTGGAGGCAAAGAAATTGGTACCAGGCGATGTGCTGAACAATGCCGTCATGTTCACATCGGCTATGATGGAAGTCAAAAGTTCTATGGGCGTTATTGTGGCCGCGCCAACTGCTGGGTCTTGTGGCGCTTTGCCCGGTACGTTGATCGGCGTGGCGACCACGTTGAGCTTGCCCAGGGAGAGCATCGTAAAAGGCTTATTGGCCGCGGGACTCATTGGCGTATTTATAACCGAACATGCGACCTTTTCCGCCGAGGTAGGGGGTTGCATGGGCGAGTGCGGTTCCGCTTCTGGAATGGCTGCCGCAGGTGTGGTCGTGCTAAAGGAAGGTAGTTTATCGCAGGCATTGGCCGCCGCTTCCATGGCCTTGCAAAGTTCTTTGGGCCTTATTTGCGACACCATCGGGGATAGGGTAGAAGCGCCCTGTTTGAACAGAAATGTGATGGCAACTTCCACGGCCATCTCCTGCGCCAACATGGCCCTGTCCGATTATGATCAGGTCATCCCTTTGGACGAGGTTATTGAAACGATGAAACGCGTTGGCGATGCCATTCCGCATACCTTGCGATGCACGGGATTGGGCGGTCTGGCCATTACAAAAACGGCAAAAAAAATAGAGGCAGGGCTGGCCAGATATAAGGAGGATGTGAAAATTGGCGCATTTAAGTCTTGTTAATGTCCACATCAAAATTAAATAGGGACCAACGCTTTTCTACACGTTGGGGATTCCTATTAAGTGCCCTTGGAATAGCGATAGGAACTGGCAATATTTGGCGTTTCCCCCGAATAGTGGCCCAAAATGGAAGCGATGAGGGCGGTGGGGCCTTTATTCTGGTATGGGTACTTTTCCTTTTTCTTTGGAGCGTTCCGTTGATTATAGCGGAATATGCAGTGGGCATCAACAGCAGAAAGGGCGTGATCGGATCCGTAATGGGTGCCGCAGGAAACAAATTTGCATGGATGGGGTCGTTTATGACCTTCGTTGCCACCGCCATAACCTTCTTTTATTCCGTAATCGTGGGTTGGTGCGTGTATTATTTTATTCATTCGTTACTCAACGAATTGCCTACTTCTACCGAAATAGCTGTTTCTACTTGGGAAACCTACCAATCTGGTGGTTGGCCTTTGGTATCACATGCCCTAGTTATGCTTTTTGGGGCACTGGCTATCTGGAAAGGAGTCAAGGGCATTGAACGCATAAACAAAGTACTTATTCCCATATTGTTGGTGATTATCTTTATAGCCCTTGTAAGGTCTTTAACTCTTGAAGGTTCCATGGAAGGTATCCGCTACCTGTTTAGGGTCGACTGGCGTCAATTGGGCGATCCAAATATCTGGGTGGCGGCACTTACTCAAAATGCATGGGATACCGGGGCGGGATGGGGTATGTTCATTACCTATGGCGCCTACATGCAGATGCGTTTCGGCATTGTGAAGAACGCATTGATTACGGGGCTGGGAAATAATTTCATCTCCCTTGTTTCTGGGGTCATGATATTCGGCACCTGTTTTGCCATTATGGGTTCGCAATTGGGAAGTTCGGATAGTGAAATCTTGGCGCTTATGAAAAATAGTGGGCCTGCCTCAACGGGACTAACCTTTATCTGGATACCCCAGTTGTTCGAAAAGATTCTTTTTGGAAAGGCCTTAACAATTTTATTCTTTTTGGGCCTTACCTTGGCCGGATTTTCATCACTCATTTCCCAGTTGGAGCTTACCGTAAGGACTTTTATAGACGGCGGCATGAAACGGTCTACGGCCATTGTATTGCTTGTTGCCGTGAGTTATCTGTTTGGCGTGCCTTCCGCCATGAACTTGGATATCCTCAACAATCAGGATTTTGTCTGGGGATTGGCACTTCTGTTGTCCGGCGGGCTATTTGCCTTTGTGGTTATCCGCTTTAAGGCCTCAAGGATCAGATCGGAGATATTGGACAAAAATCCCGATGACATTAAGCCAGGCCGTCTTTGGGATCGTATCATTACCTATTTTATACCGGCGGCTTCGGTCTTGCTGCTTTGTTGGTGGCTGATCAATGATGGCATGACCGGTAATTGGTACGATCCTTTTGCCCAATCCAGCCTCATGACATCGTTACTGCAATGGGGAATTGTTATCATCGTCTTGTTGGTCATTAATAAATGGGTGGTTAAAAGGACATCGGACAATTCGTGAGATGGTTTGAGAATTAATACTATAGATAAGAGACTAGGGGTAAAATACTAATGGTTTGCCAGAATTTATTGGTTTTTTGGCATATGTTTTTTATAAAGCCTAATAGGGGGTATGGATAGGAAGAAATTATAAGCGATTGTTTAGGAAGTCTGCTTTATTTTCCTCCTGTCCTATATGATGTGATAGTTTAACACAGATTTTGTTTCTTTAACATAAAGACATTCGGGTTTAAATCTATTGGTTTTCTGGGCGGTTCTGGTTTAGTTAGTCTTAGCGCTTGGTTTGGAATTTTCTCCGCTTGGCACCTAAAATTTCGGATTATATCTTGTATGCTTTCCTCGATGTATTTCATTTTCAGGAGGTTACCTTAACAAAGTCATAAACAAAAAACAGTTAATAATGCGAATAAAATACCTATTTTCCTGTGTCATTTTATTGATGGTAAATGTGATAAGCGCACAAGTGCCTGGCGATTTAAACGATACTTCCATCATCCAAAAAGAAATACTTGACCCCGCTACCGTATTATGGTACAAGCAATCCGCAAGAATATGGGAAGAAGCATTACCTGTTGGTAACGGTCGCATTGGCGCTATGGTCTACGGAAGAAACGGAGAGGAAATCATACAGTTCAACGAGGACACGTATTGGTCTGGGGGGCCTTATTCAACGGTCGTAAAAGGAGGGCATAAAATGCTTCCCGAGATTCAAAAGCACCTGTTCAACGGAGAGCCGTTAAAAGCGCACAAACTTTTTGGTAGGTCATTAATGGGGTATCCCGTAGAACAGATGAAGTATCAATCCTTGGCCAACCTACACCTGTTTTTTGAGGAGGACAGCGTACAGAACTATATTAGGAAGCTCGACCTTAAGACAGGGATAGTTACAATTAACTACAAGTCTAAAGGAGTTAATTATACTAGGGAAGTGTTTTCTTCCGCCATTGACCAGACGATAGCCTTACGTATTACGGCCGACACACCTGGCAGTATTTCTTTGGGTGCAGAGCTTCGCGGGGTCCGGAACGATGCCCATTCCAATTACGCAACCGATTATTTTCGAATGGACGGCCTAGGGGAAGACCAGTTGAAACTGACAGGAAAATCGGCCGACTATCTGGGTGTGGAAGGTAAATTACGATATGATGCGCGGATAAAGGCAATTCCAGAAGGAGGTACCATGGAGCGCGACGATTCCTTTATTAACATTAAAAATGCGGATGCCGTTACCCTTTATTTTGTTGCCGCCACCAATTTTGTAAACTATAAGGATGTAAGTGCCGATGAACATGCCCGAGTAGAGAACAGATTGGAGCAATTGGAGCAACGCACCTTCACCAATATAAAGGAAGATGCCCTGGCCGACCATAAAGAGTTCTTTGATCGGGTTTCTTTGAGGTTACCCGAAACAGAAAATTCCCTTTTACCGACCGATGAGCGGATGGCCAATGTACAGAACTCCCCTGACCCACAACTCGCGAGTTTGACCTATAACTTTGGGCGCTATCTGCTTATTGCTTCGTCCAGACCGGGCACGCAACCTGCTAATCTGCAAGGGATATGGAACAATAAGATGAACCCCGCTTGGGATTCCAAATATACGACCAATATAAATACAGAAATGAACTATTGGGCGGTGGAGACCGCCAACCTGCCGGAACTTCTGGAACCGCTCACTACTATGATAAGGGAGCTTACCGACCAAGGCACCGAAGTTGCCCGAGAGCACTATGGCGCAAAGGGATGGGTCTTCCACCAGAATACTGATCTGTGGCGCGTAGCCGCACCCATGGACGGGCCTACCTGGGGTACTTTTACAACGGGAGGTGCTTGGTTGACCACCCATCTTTGGGAGCATTATCTTTATACACAAGACGAGGAATTCCTTAAGGATGTGTATCCTATAATGAAAGGTTCGGTGGAATTTTTTATGGATTTTCTAGTAGAGTATCCGGGTACTGATTGGCTCGTGACCAATCCATCCAATTCTCCTGAAAATCCGCCGGAAGGTAAAGGCTACAAGTACTTTTTTGATGAGGTTACCTCAATGTACTACTTTACCACCATTGCGGTAGGGTCTACCATAGATATGCAGATTTTAAAAGATCTGTTCGGTTATTATGTATCCGCCACGGAAATTTTAGGTGTGGATGCTGCTTTTGCGGAAAAAGTACTTTCCGCCAGAAAACGCTTGGTGCCCTCACAAATAGGACAGGACGGTACGCTTCAGGAGTGGACGGAAGACTATGGACAAATGGAAAAAAACCATAGACATGCGTCCCATTTATACGGACTTTACCCAGGAAACGTCATATCGGCGGATCGGACACCTGAGCTTATAGAACCCGTTAAAAAGGTGTTGGAACTTAGGGGAGACGAATCTTCGGGTTGGTCCCGAGCATGGAAAACCAACTTATGGGCGCGCTTAGGGGATGGCGACAGGGCCAATAAAATTTTCAAGGGCTATATAAAAGAACAAAGCTACTCCTCACTTTTTGCGATATGTGCTAATGAATTTCAGGTCGATGGTTCTTTGGGTATGACGGCCGGCATTACCGAAATGCTCATCCAATCACATGAAGGGTATATAGAACTAGTACCTGCCCTGCCCAAAGAATGGACAGATGGCCAATTTGAAGGCGTATGTGCAAGGGGCGGATTTGAGCTCGATTTTAGTTGGGAAAATAACGTATTAACTTCTGTTGAGATACTATCAAAGGCCGGTATGCCGTTTATTTTTAAAACCGATAAAAAAGTAAGCGTATTTTTAGATGGGAAACAAATCAAAAACAAGTCCCTAAAAAATGGGACAATCTCATTTGAGACCAAAAAAGGGATGGTGTATACATTGATGGGGCTTTAAGGTTTTTATGTGGTCGGCGAGGGGTAGAAAGTCCAATTTTTTTGCTCGATAATCGAGATTTGAATGCTCCGACTCTTGCGTTGAAATATAAATATAAAGTTCTTTCTCATTGCCCCTTGGGCTTAGGTATGTTGATTGTTTGGGACCTAATCCCTTGAGTATTGAAAACAAAGCTGTCATAAACATGTTTGATGGTAAAACCCTACACCCGCTCAAAGGCGAACATCTTCCTTGATTTCTTGGGAGTTACCTTTACATGGTGCATCCTAATATACAAAGAATAGGGCTGAACGGAAGCTTACATAGAAAGCCCCTGTCCAAACAGCATATGGATTTTGCCCAATCTTGATAAAGATTATTGACTAAATGAATAAGTTAAAACTATTATTTAATTGATCATCAACTAAAAGGAATCATTTTTAAAAATATAGAGGATAAAGATTGGCCTGCTTGTACGTACAAGTAATATGGTTTACCTTTAAGAAGCATTTTTCTCAAATACCAGTCTATGAAAAAGAACCTTGTCCCCAATCGTACCTTGATTTTGTTTTTAATAGCCGCGTTTATTACAATTATGGCTAGTTGTACGGATACCAGGTTGCGCGAATATAGTACGCCAAATCTCGACTTTACCACTACAATTAGTAATGGCCTTGTAGTTCCTAAGGATTGGGAGGTAAAACTATGGGCAGAATCGCCAAATCTTTTCAATCCTACAAATATGGATGTTGACGCCAAGGGACGCATTTGGGTAACGGAGGCTGTAAATTATAGGAATTTTAACAATAACCCAAAAACGCATCTAAATTTCAAGGGAGGTGACAGAATAGTAATTTTGGAAGATACGGATGGCGATGGCGTAAGTGATTCCTCAAAGGTTTTTGTCCAGGACGAAGATTTGGTCGCCCCTATGGGAATCGCCGTTATTGGAAATAGAATTTTTGTATCATGCGCCCCGAACTTGCTAGTGTATACAGATCATGATGGGGACGATGTTCCGGATCAAAAGGAAATTTTTTTAACCGGTTTTGGCGGATTGGATCATGACCATAGTTTACACTCCTTGATTGCGGGACCGGACGGTAAGTATTATTTCAATACTGGCAATGCCGGTCCTCATCTTGTCACCGACCGATCTGGATGGACCTTACGTTCCGGTAGTGTTTACACTGGAGGTAGTCCTCACAACCTAACTAATAAGCCCGCTCAGGTCAGTGACGATGGCCGTGTTTGGGTAGGCGGTCTTGCGTTGCGCATAAACAAAGACGGGAGCGGCTTGGAGGTCATGGGACATAATTTTAGAAACTCTTATGAGGTAGCGATAGATTCTTATGGTACTATGTGGCAAAACGATAACGATGACCAAGTGGTCACCTGTAGAGTGTCCTATGTTATGGAAGGGGGCAACGCCGGGTATTTTAGCGCAAACGGAAAAAGAACATGGCAGGCGGACCAAAGACCAGGACAGGAAATTTTTGCTTCGCACTGGCATCAAGACGATCCAGGCGTTATGCCCGCAGGTGATAATACGGGTGCCGGATCTCCAACAGGGGTGGTCGTTTATGAAGGAGATGCCTTTGGTACAGCGTATGAAGGTATGTTGCTTAGTGCAGATGCGGGCAGAAATGTCATTTTTGCCTATCAGCCTTCGCCGAACGGTGCAGGTTTTTACTTGAACAGAAAGGACTTGATTACCTCTACTCAAGAATCTACTGAAGATTATGTTTGGAACGATGTGGACGGAGACAATAGGAAATGGTTTCGTCCTAGCGATATAACCGTAGGGACCGATGGTGCTATGTATATAGCAGATTGGTATGATCCCGTGGTGGGAGGGCATCAAATGATGGATACCTTAGGCTATGGTAGAATTTATAGAATAACCCCAAAAGGAAAAGTACTCAAAACCCCGAGAATCGACTTAAGTACCGTTAAAGGACAAATAGAAGCTTTATTGAACCCTGCCATTAATGTCAGGAATATGGGCTTTGAAAAATTACAAAACCAAGGCTCAGCCGTTGTTGGGGAGGTGAAAAAAGTCTTGGAATCTCCACGTACATTGCATCAAGCCAGGGCCGTATGGCTTTTGGCCAGTCTTGGTGAACCCGGTATTTTGGAAGTGGAGTCTATTCTTAAACATCATCCAGACCCAAGACTCCGTGTTACGGCATACAGGGCACTTAAAAATGATGAAAAGGCCATCTTAAAATATGCCGAATGGGCGGCGGATGATCCAGCACCCGAAGTAAGGAGGGAGGTTGCCATTTCCTTACGTCATGTAGCATGGCTAAAATCCGGATCGCTTATCCAAAAGCTATACAAAGGTTATGACGGTACCGATCCTTGGTATCTTGAAGCATTGGGTACCGCAATGGAAGGAAAGGAGCAAGAAACTTACGCTGCGTTGCTGGTGGAGCAGCCGAATGAGTGCGCACAATGGTCCGAAGCTTTTGCAAATGTAGTTTGGCGAATACGACCCAAAACTTCTATTGAAGCACTTAAAACAAGGGCAATGGAAATTTCCCTTTCAGAAAAACAGAGAAAGCAAGCCGTAGATGCGCTAGCCTTTATAAGGGATAAAGATGCGGTTGCGGCGATGATAGAGATACAACAGGTTTCTGATAGTGATGTGATAAAAGAGTGGGCACATTGGTGGTTGAACTTTCGGAAAACCAACGATTGGTTCTCCCTGTGGAGTTGGAAACCGGAAGATGGTGTCACCTCTGAGTTGCCTAAGGCAATAGATTCGCTCAGTACCATCGTTGAAAATAGTAACAACCTTAGGGACAAGGTGGCGGCAGCCAATATATTGTCTCAAGACCTGGTTGGAGCACGTATATTAATAGCTATGGCCCACAGCCGAGAACTTGAACAAGGCCTTATTCCTGAAATTGCCAAGACTATATTTGACAATCCATATCTTGAAATACGCACTTTGGCAAACGCCTATTTTAAGCAAAATGCGAGTACATATGTTTCATTGGCAAAGTCCATTGCTTTAAAAGGAGTACCAACTAATGGTAAAAACTTGTTTACGGCAAAATGCGCCAGTTGCCATAAATCTATTGATGGAGGAAATGATATTGGGCCTGATCTTAGCCAGATCGGGAATAAATTCGACAAGACCGCAATGCTAGAGGCGTTAATAGAGCCAAGTTCTTCGATAGTCTTCGGGTATGAACCGGTAATGGTGAAAATGAGAAGCGGTTTAGTTTTTTATGGCTTTTTACTTTCAGAAGGAGAAACTACGGTCATAAGAGATGTGTTGGGCAACAAAATTATTTTGGATCCAAATGATATTTTAGATAAAACGCCCTTACAGCACAGTTTGATGCCAGATGCGGTTACGCTAGGATTAAAAGAACAGGAACTGTCCGATTTATCTTCCTATTTACTTACGTTAAAATAACAACACTATGAACAACTCAATTACAAGGAGACAGCTCTTGAAATCGGCTCTGGGGTTCGCAGGAATATCCTATTTAACGGCTTACGAAGCCTTTGCAATAAATAAAGGCAATCGTTTTCGGATAGGAGCTTGTGATTGGTCGATCAACCAAATGGCTAGCGTGGAAGCTATGGCAGTGGGCAAACGGATTGGACTGGATGGTGTTCAAATTAGTTTGGGGAGCTTAAAAAACGATATGCATCTTCGTAACAAAAAGATACAAATGGCCTATAAGGATGCCTGTAAGGAACTGAACATGGCCATTGGCGGCATAGCAATAGGCGAAATGAACAACATTCCCTATAAATCCGACCCAAGAGCAAGGCAATGGGTCATTGATAGTTTAGATGTTGCAGTTGCCATGAACGTTAAGGTGGTGCTTTTGGCCTTTTTTAATAAGGGAGATTTGAAGAATGATGCCAAAGGCACGCAAGAAACCATAAAACAGCTCAAAGGTGTCGCCAGAAAAGCAGAGGATCAAGGAATAGTTTTAGGCATTGAATCCTGGTTAAGTGCCGAAGAGCATATGGAAATCATAACCGAGGTAAACTCGCCCAACGTTAAGGTGTACTATGATGTGGCAAACTCCAATAAAATGGGTTATGATATTTATGAAGAAATCCGGTCATTGGGAAAAGAGAATATATGTGAATTCCATGCCAAGGAAAATGGCTTTTTACTTGGGCAAGGCTTGGTAGACTTTGCCGAAGTATACAAGGCCATAAACGATATAGGATACGAAGGCTGGGTCCAGATAGAAGGAGCAGTCCCCGAAAATGCCGATATGTTGGAAAGTTATAGACACAATAATAGCTACCTGCGCGGTATCCTAGAGGCATAATAGGGTGCCACCCAACTCTATGTAGGAGCATAGTTCATAATCAAGTACTTTTAAAGCAAGAATAGCTTTTATTGATACCAATAAAAAAAGCCCTCAATTTCTTGAGAGCTTTTTGCGGTCTGGACGGGACTCGAACTTTTCTTGAAAACACCCTGTTTATGGGGTCTGTCGGAGGATGGTTTTTAGAGCTCACCGCAAGGCTCACCTTTTAACAAACTTTAACTTTTATACAGTGTAAAAAGTTTGAACTACTATTAAATATTATTATTTATTTGAATTTATCTTGATTACTAACGAATCTTATACTTTGAAACAATAAGCAAACATTATTTCAAAAAAAATAATATGTTCTCTTTTGGACTAAATCCCGGCATGGAAAATTTCGATAAATTACATTTGACGGTGCAAATTGTGATGTCAGCAGTGCAATATGTTTCGTTAATACCATAATTAAAATGTTTTGGATTGGTATTATACAAGTTCGAATGCGGCTAAACTTAAGTGATTTACAATATTAATGAAATTCCCGTCCATACTTGTTGGAATTAATCGCCCAATCTTCGAGCCGGAAGTGGCCTATAATTGAAAAGGTTTTTCCAGATTTTTTGATTAGCAATACTAGTTTTGATATTTTTTAACTCTAAAGTACTTTACCTTCCTCGACGTTACATTAAGAAACGCTCCCAAAACTTAAACTGACCATAGCTGTTTGTTAGAATGGAAGGGTTAGTTTTTTTAGTTCAACTAGCATAATTGGATAAAATGAATCACGTTGCCTACCTCGTCTTCTGCCGGAGTGCAGCCTATCTCTATAATTAGGGTATCTGCGTCACAATACGAACTTCCTAGGTCATAAAGAAAAAGTGTTACTGTTTTATCTTACTCTTCATCCCAAAAGGATCTAGTCTCTCGCAAGCCTTTAAGTGGGATGATAGAATCAAATCGCACCAGGCCACGATTGATTTGGCAATAAATGGATGGAACATCAAAAAAACCGGTGCATACTCACACCGGTTTTCTTTTCTAATTCAAACTAACTCAAACTTGGCGTAAAAGTCGCGCTTTTATTTATGTTTTGGGTTAAGGGAACGTGAACATACCTTTACCATAATTTCAACTCATTTCGATTCGAGGTCAAAGGCATTTCCCATTGTTTTGGAAGCACCTATTTTTTGCGGGAAAGCCTTCGTAATGGCCGGTTCGATTTGATTTTTCCACCGCTGTGCTTCATTTTCTATTTGGTTTTAAACGATGCGGTTTCCGACCAATCGCTCCAGTTCAGATTTTGATCTCGGTACCGTACCCGCCAGTAATAAGTGGTATTCGGATTTAATCGGTTAGGCTCCTCATTGGTCAAATCATCATCCCGCTGTCTATCGACCTCGTAATACCAATTTTCATGTTGTTTCCAGCTTTCGAAAACCAAATTTTCGAATTGATTGGTTTCCGATAATTGCCAGTTTGATGCCGCGTGAAAAGCTCCGGCATGCGGACTTGAAAATTCACTTGCTTTTAAGGTTGTTCCCGCAAGTGTTACGCTTTCGGAATTCAAAGGGCTCAAAGGCTTTGGTGCGATCGGTTTTCTGTTGTTTTTCCAAATAGTTATACTATCCCGCAGCTCATTGTTCCGTGTAGTTTTTTCGTTACCCCTACTAATTCTCTTAATGGTGAATTTCGGATTCGTTTCACTTCCGTCGACTTCTACCATTACAAAGCCGTATTCATCTTGTGTCACGCTGAATTCATCATAGTCCCTTCCCTCGAATTCACCCCAATTGTCTATTGCGCCACCTGCCGAGGCTACATTGATCCAAAGGTGTTTATGATCTTTTGATTGCCCTCGTGAATAGCCATGGGTATGTCCAAAAAAGTGAAGGCTCGGCTTGCCGGTTCCGGTGGAGAATTCTTCCAATAGTTTTATTACTTTGCCCGTGGAAGCTTCTTCCCCTGGAATCCAAAGTTCCGATTTATGTGGATGGTGCAATTGTGCGAACACAAAGTCGATGTCATCGTTTTCGGCCGTTTCCTTCAAAAGCATTTCCAACCATTCAAATTGCTCCCTGCTGTCTCGATAGCCTTCGTTCGAATTTAGGCCAATGATGCGGGTATTGCCATAATCTTTATACCACCAATGCTCTGCATAGGCTGGCGTTCCATTTTCCGGAAGGGTGAAATATTTGAAATAAAACAGCGAATTCTTCTCATGGTTTCCTAGAACGGGATAGACCGGAACTTCGGCAAAAAGTTTTTCGGCCGGATTGAAAAAATGTTCTTTCCATTGGAAATATTTGGTGCCGTTTTCCACCAAATCTCCCGGAATCAAGACCATGGCGAGGTTATCGGGCAAGGTTCCCTTAAATTCTTGTTTCAGATAGGTCAATACGCCGTCTTCAATGATTTCGGAAAACTTGTCGGGATATTCCTGATCATATTGCATGTCGCTCATGGCAATAAGGTTGAACGACTCGTTATCTTGGGCAAATGGCGGGGTCTTAAACTGAAAGATATCGGAGACCGCTTTTTCCGTCTTGATACGATAATAGTACTCCGTAAAACGCTTCAACCCTTCTAGTTTTACTTCATGAATTCTCGATTCGCCAAAATTCACGGCCTCGGCCTTGCCTTCGGTTTTCTTGCCCAACTTAGAAGTCGTGCCCCACTCTACGGTGCTTTCTTCTCCGTTCGAAGTTTCCCATTTAATGATGATGGAAGTTGGCGTTGCATCTTGTAAAAAGGGTTGCACCAAAATTTCGACATCATTTTTTGGGGTCTGAGCGGTCAAAGCAATTGCAAAAAGTAGAAATAGGATAGATGTGTTTTTTTTCTTTTTCATCTGTTGATATTAATTTATTTTTTAGAGGTCAGATGTAATTCGCCAATCAACATTTAGTTCTTTGGTTTTCATTTTTTTTAAAGGTATTCATGAATCTGTGATTTCGGTTGGTATCCAGAATTGTTATGGCTCATTTAATTATTTATTTTTTAAAGATATTAACGCATTATCTAAAATCTTCAAAGCAGATTCAAGTTCATGCCGTGCAATAGTTAAAGCGGGTGAAAGCTGCAACACATTTCCCGCGGAGACCTTGAAACTGAGTCCGTTTTTCAGGCATTCGTACATTACTTTTTCAGCTTCTTGAACGGCCTTTTCTTTTGTTATTCTATCCTTTACCAACTCAACGCCCCAAAGAAGGCCCAAACCGCGAATGTCACCTATCAGTTCGTGCTTTTGTGAAAGTTTGGCCATTTTTTCGCATAAAAACACTTCATCGCTCTTTACTTTTTCCAACAGCATTTCTTCTTCGATGACTTCCAAGGTGGCTAAGCCGGCCGCGGCGCCCATTGGGCTTTTCTCGTGCGTATAATGTCCTAACGAAATATCTCCGAAGCGGTTGTATCGGTCACGGGTAACGATGCCTGCCTGCGGAAAGATTCCACCGCCCAGCCCTTTGCCCAAGCACAGTATATCGGGTTCGATGCCATAGTGCTCAAAAGCGAAGAGGTAGCCCGTTCGCCCCAAAGCGATGGGAATTTCATCGAGAATTAAAACAACTCCGTAGGCATCGCACAACCCGCGCGCTTCCTTCCAAAAGTTCTTAGACGGCACTTGAACATCGGTATTTCTGACGGTTTCGGCCATAAACGCCCCGATATCGCCTTCCTTTGTGAAAACATATTCCAAATGTTCCAGGCATTTTGATTCGTCGCCCTCGAAAATTCCGCGATAGGTGACAGGCGGTGGAATGCGTTCTACCCCGGGCATCAAAGGCCCCATATATTCGCGAAATACCGATTCGCCGCCTACGCTGATGGCATCGAGCGATGCACCGTGAAAGGAATCCCAAAACGAGACCACTTTGAATTTTCCTGTTATGGCGCGTGCCAATTTCAGGGCGATGCCAACGGAGGAGCTTCCATTCGGTGTCAGTAAGGTGCGGTTGAGGTCGGAGGGTAATAACGAGGCCAGCTTTTCTGCAAAATTGATAGCGATTTCGTTCGTGTAGCGCCGTGTAGAAAAGGTCAGGGACTTCATTTGCTCGGTCAATCGCTCCACTATTTTTGGATGGGAAAAACCAAGTTGGTGCACGTTGTTCCCGTGGAAATCGAGATACTTTTTGCCCGAAATGCTCTCGATATACGAACCTTCGCAATTTTTCAGAACGTTCAAACAAGGGGTGGAAAGTGCTTGGTGCAAAAAGTAGCGGGCATCTTTTTCCAGCAGTTTTTTGGTGGTTTCGTCCACTTCCTTAGCCAACCATTCGTCCCTTGCGGGCGTGCTGTTGATATCGCCTTCAGTGCGCTTGTTGATGGTAATTTTATCGTGATTATCTCGATTCATAAGGGCCGTGCTTTGCTAGTATTTCCCGTTGCTCGTTAGTATCGTTCAATATAAAGACTTTGTACGAATCGCCGCCTTTTTCTACGCGTATCACAATATGGCCGTTCTGATTTTTATACCGATCCAATCGTTCTCCGATGACCTCTTTGTTGGGCTGCAGCATGACGGTCGAGAAAATGTCCCGTTCACCGGGGTAAAGCGTTTCAGAAGTAATACGCCGTAAAACCTCCTCACCGGGATGGTCCGATGACCAGTTTTGTTGCACCCAGATCCTTGGCCGGAGGGTACGCACATAAAATGCATTCTGTGAATCACGGTTGCCATGATGGTTGAGTGTGGCCGTATCCACAGGGCCGACAACGGGCGCAATATTCGATTCCACTGAATTCATATCCATCGCACCAAAACCGTCTATACCGCTGATATCCCCGCCCGTAAAATAGTCGAAATCGCCATACGTTATCTTGATACAGGCACTTAGCGGATTTTCTCCAGGATATTCGTTTTTTTCGAACAACGAAAATATATTTTGGTTTTCTCCGGTCCAGATTTGTCCGTTTACGGCGATATTGCGTACGGCAAAACCCGGAAATTTTTTTGGTTCAAAAACGAGTGCGATTTGATTGTTCCGGCCCGCTTGCAGGGTTTCACGTTTCAACCCCCTATTTTTTTCTTCGGATGCCATGAACTTCCAATATTCCTTCAAGGTGGGAATCATTCCGTATTTGTCGCTGGAAAATTCTTTTTGTGCCTGAATGGACGGATTTTTCAAATCAATGGGGAAATCAAAACCACGATCTAAAATTTTTTTAATGGGCAGCAATGTACCCACTTCCATAATTCCGGTCAGTAAATAACCCCCTTTTGCCTTTTTTCGTAGAGAATCGATTTCCCCGAAATGATCGTCGTGGTAGTGTGTGATCAATGCGTAGTCTAGCCCTGCATCCTTCTTCTTTGGATGGAACTGCTTAATATAATCTATGATCCACTCCGGGGCGGACTTTGAATTGTTCGGCATCGCTTTTGCATTTCTAGCGGAAAGTGTCCGCGGATGGGTCTCTGACATATCACCGGCATCTACCAAAAGCGTAGTGCCGTCAGGAAATATGCAAAAGGCCGCATCACCCCGACCCGTATTGATATGATGGATGTCGAGCAAGCCTTCTTGCCACGGAGGAAGTTTACTTTCTTTTTCTTGGGAAAATAGAATTCCCGAAAAGGAAAGAAGGGCGACTAAAAATATCTTGTTAAACTGAGTCATACCCGCCTTTATTATTTGTTTTCCAAATTGCATAAATAGTTTTATTGTTCGTAGCCTGATGCTTATTTAGTTATTAGATTCTATTACAGTTCCAGCGCTGTCTAAAACTTAACGCCATAAGGAGGTCTCGACTGCGCTCTACCTGGCATTGTTTAGACATCCAAATAGGGTAATTGATCAAACCCTACTTCAATTTCAAAAGCGTTGTAGGCAAAATCTGTTTCGGCATGTTCCCATTTTCGATAAAAACATCTAGCCAGCCATCGCCGCCGCCGTTGAACCACAGTACTTCTAAATCATGCTGGCCCGGTCGGAGCTCGATTTTACCATCATTTTCTTTGACCCCATGGTCGCCATCGTTATCAACTACCAATTGCCCATCTACCAACAAGGTACTGCCATCATCTGAACGTAGATAAAACGTATAGGTGTCCGCTTGGTCGATTTCGATTTTCGTGCGAAAACGCACTGCGGTATTTTGTTTTATCAAGTCATGGATCTCATCGGATGTTATTTCAAAACAATTGCCTGCGGCATCCGGTTTTCTGTTCGCCAGACTGGGCACGAACGAAAGGTTATTCAAATAGAAAACCTCATATTGAATCGGTTTTTGTTTGTTTCGGGACTTGACCCGAAAATATCCCTCAGCTATCATACTGTTCATTTTTCCGTTGTTAAAAACAGCACTTTTTAAGACTGTATTACTGTTGATTTCTATAGGAAGTTTCCCTGATTCGGATGTGCCGGTGGGCATTGAACCATCTCGTGTAAAACGAACCTCGCCTATGCCGTTCGGGTTTTCGATGACTACCGATGCGGTTTCGTCATAAAGCCCACCTGCTTTTTTGTAACCCTCCACTTTCGGTAATATCACAGGTTCTTTTAACTGCTCTAAAATTGGATAGGCGTCCGCGGACAGAAATCCGTCAAAAGCACTTTTTACAGGTCTGCCGATCCACGCTTCGGGGGTTTTCAAGCCCAATGCGAAGGCCACTGTAGCGGCATTGTCATATTGATATACCGGATGCGTCAATTTGTGGTTTTTCTTTACAGATCTGCCCCAAACCAAAAACGGGATCTCTATTTCCTGTAACGATTCACCCCCATGCCCCTTGCCCAGACCGCCATGGTCCGCGCTGACGATAACTAATGTGTTATCGGTTATTCCCGCTTTTTCGATGCCGGCCATTACCTGACCTAAAAGTGTATCGGCATGAGTAACGGACGCATAATATTCCGCCGTACCGTGACCGAATTCATGCCCCGCATGGTCTACATGGTCAAAATGGATGAACGTAAAATCGGGTTTCTTCTCAATGATATATGCGCTTGCGCGTTGTGCCGTTTCATCTTCGGTCTTGGTGTTCACATCGTAATCCACCGCAATTTTTTCGAACAAACGTCCGAAACCGCCCCAGTGATAAATTGCCCCTATTTCGGCATTTTCGATTTGGGAATCCACCAAGTGAAAGATACTTGGAAACAGAAAGTCATCGTGTTGTGCAACCGCAGGCAGTAGCAGATTATCTTTTTCCCAAGCATTTGATGTGATGCCGTGTTGCTCGGGTCCCGCCCCCATGATCATACTTGCCCAATTGGTACTGGAACTGGTGGGCATGACCGCCCTGGCATGCATGGTGTATGACCCTTCTCTTATCAGCTTGTCAAAATTTGGAGTATTCGCATTTTGCAAACCATCGGGACTCAAACCGTCAAAACCGATTACTACGACATGTTTTATATTCAGTTCTCCTTTTTTTGGGGCTTTTACCGAACAAGAAGACCACAGGAAAATAATTCCTATGGTCAACAGTAAATATAATGGTTGGCAACAGCTTTCTCTTTTTCTCATGTTAATCAACATCCCACCAGAGTTTTGTATTGATGTCGTCCGCGCCCATACGGGCGACTGCGGCATTGTAATTATCTTCATTGGTAGCCTTTACCGAATTCGGATATTGGTAGCGAACAGGTACCCGATCGCCGTTTACGTTGTTCAGCCCTGGCACGACTTCCGGTAGTCCGGAACGGCGCCAATCGGACCAAGCCTCAAAACCCGTGTAAAAAAGGGCAATCCATTTTTGGAGGGCGATTTTTTCGATTTTTTCCTCGGATGTACCTGTTAAATTAACGATGTCACTGGATATATAAGCTTCAACATCTGTGGCTTGCATCGCGGCCGTAATTTCTGTCCAACCCCCAGCGGCGACCCTTTCTGTATAATAGTCGAAGGAAGCCCGAATTCCGTTTTCATAAAATTCGGCGGCATCGCCTACTGAAATCCATCCTTTTTCGCGCGCTTCGGCGAGAATAAATTGTAGTTCGGAGTAGCTCATAATGATGGTTTGCGAGGCTGTAGGAGAGGCTTCATCAGGGTTACAGGCCCTACAGGCCAAAAGAATACCAAGCCTTGAAATAAAATTGGATCCAGATTCATCCGGATTTCCCGTCGGGCTGTACCCTAAGGCCGCCTCATCGTTCAATCCGTTCGGCATACCTACGTAATCATCGAAGTTATCGGAGTAAATTCCCTTTCCGGAAGCCGAAGTGGGCTGCGCGAATACCACTAGTCTAGTATCATTAAGTTCCTTTAACCGGGTCGCTAAAGTTAGGCTCAAACGTACTTCGTCAAAACTGCCCGACCTTGTTTCATATTTGGGCTGGGGGTTGTCAGAATTCCACTGCACCACGGCCATATCGGCATTGTTTTCAAAAATAGGATAAGTAGTCGGGTCGTTGGCGATCTGTGCCATTCCAGCTACGGCCTTCGCATTGTCCACATTACTGATACGCATCAACAAGCGAAGTCTAAGTGAATTTGCAAACTTTCGCCATTTTAGCACATCACCTCCGTAGAAAATATCTCCTGAGAAGTTCGGCTCAGCGATAAGAACAGTATTCGCAGTTTCAAGGTCCGCCAATATGCCATCGTAAATGGTTTGTTGGGGGTCGAAAACGGGGCGAACGTTTCCTTCCGCTATTCCTTGGGTCGCTTCCGAATAGGGTACATCACCGTAGGCATCGGTTACATAGGAAAAAATCCATGATTTCATGATCAAGGCGACCCCGTAATAATTCTGTGCTTCTGGGTTTTCCTTAGTATCCCTTATGATATTTTCCACATCACGAAGGGAAGAATAGGCATTATCATAAGGCGTGCCGGAGGGTGACCAGTTATAGATGTCGCCACTGGTAAACTGTAAACGAGCACCGTATTGAACTACGGTAAAACCTTCTTCCCAGCCCTCATTGCCCCAATTATAGGCCATTTCGCGTTGGATACCAGGCAAAAGCAGTCCCGGTTGCGCCGTAGAAGGAAAGTTGGGATTGACATTAATAGTATCGAAATCTTCGGTACAACCGAAAATTAGTACCGTAAACAAAAGTATTGCGAGTGTATGTTTCATAATTCTAAATTTTGTGATTTGCGTATCTATTAAAAATCGACTTGAAGGTTAAACGTAAATAGCCGTGTGCTGGGGTACGACATATTTTCGATGCCAGGCTGCAAGGTTCCACCAGAAACACCAACAACTTCAGGGTCGAAATGTGGGTTGTCTGTCCATAACAGCAAGTTTCTGCCTGTTACGGAAAAGCGTGCATTGGCAATGGGCAATCTATCGGTAACCTTTTTGGGCAACGTATATCCTAAAGTAACTTCCCTTAATTTGGTGTAAGAAGCATCATATTTTGCAGCCTCCACATTGTCTCGCTCGTAAAAACGGTTGTTGTACGTTCGCGCGTCAACATTTGTAGTGTTCGGAGCATAAACAGGATTGGCGGAAGTTCCTGTATTGACCACGCCCTCAGCTACGATTCCACCTTCCCTGCCTTCCAAAGTTTCCATCAATTGGCCCGAGGTACTGCCGATGGTCTTGGTGCGGGACACTACGATGCCACCTTGTCTGGTATCGATCAAAAAGCCCAAGTCAATATTTTTATATTTAAAGGTATTTTGGATTCCCAGGGTATAATCGGGGGCATAATCGCCTTGGTACACCAAATCATCTGTGCGGATGGGAATACCTTGGGCGTTTATTATTTTTTGGCCGAAAAACGGGCTTGCCGTATCTTCTACCCGTTGAAAGCCCCTCCCGTATATAGCACTGATGGAAGCACCTTCACGGGCCTGAATAAATGCGCCGTTTCTGCTGGTCAGGGTAAAATTGACGCCGCCCAGATCTTTAACCTCGCTCCTGTTTCGAGAATAGTTGAGGGTGGTGTTCCATCTAAAGTTGTCCGTAAGTACGGGTACAAAATTTACAATGGCCTCGAACCCATAGTTGCGGACTTCCCCGGCATTGATCAACTGTCTTGAATAGCCACTGGCGATATCGGTATCGATATTGATAATCTGATTTCTTGTACTACTGTCGTAATAGGTAAGGTCAAAGTTCATTCGACTTTTGAAAAAACGAAGATCAAGTCCGAACTCGACCGATGAGGTAATCTCGGGTTTTAGATCCGCATTGGGAATCAAATCGGATTCCGTCAAAATTGGCGTTGAACCATCGAATGGAATCTCATTTCTATAAAAACTTCTCAATCGGTAAGGATCTGTATCGTTTCCTACTTCGGCATACGCCGCTCTTAACTTCGCGAACGACACCCATTCGGGCATAGTAAAAATATCGCTTGCTATAGCACTTAATGTGGCAGAAGGATAGAAGTACGAATTATTATCTTCCGGCAGGGTGCTCGACCAATCGTTTCTTCCCGTAATGTCAAGAAAAACCATGCCATCATAGGCAAAACGGGCGAAACCGTAAAGACTGTTGATGCGCTTCTCAAAATTATCCGAGTTGACCTGAACGGCCTGTCTTGAGTTATTAAAGGAATAAACGCCAGGGTTGATCAATTGCGGGGCAACGCTCTTTGTAAAATCTTGCCTTTGTCGTAACTGGTTGCCTCCGGCCGATATGTTGAAGTTCCATTTTTCATCGAAGGTCTTATCGTAGCTCAATAGAAAATCGGTATTGATTTCCTCAAAAAAGATATTATCTTCTTGGTAGGTCCCAAAGGGAAAACGTTGGGTGCTGAACGCCCTTTTTCTTTCTCTGAAATCCCTATAAAAATCACGACCGCTACGTAGTAAAAACTTCCAGTTATCGCTTATGTCGTAGTTTATACTGACATTTCCGAAGACCCGATCTTTATCTTGTGCGTTCGTATTCTCGAACATGGTAAAATAAGGATTGTCGTGATAATTGTAGTTATAGTTGAACTGTTGTGTTCCCTCGAGGCCAGGTTGCCAATAATCCCTTAGGTTGCCCGTATTCAGCTGTCTGCCGTACCAAATGAACAGGTACATGATGCTTTCCGTACCGTAACTTACGGCTGGCCTGTTACCACTATCGGATTTGACATAATTTACGTTTGCGTTTACCTTGACCCTATCGGTAAGGTTCAAACTACCGGTTAGACTGAACGTATTTCTTTCCAGGTCGGTATTGGGCAAGGTACCCGTTTGATCCAGATTTTGGAAGGAAAAGCGCATATTGCCCATTTCGCCTGATTTTGAAATGGCAATACTATTGGTAAACGTAAGTCCCGACTCAAAAAAGTCTTTGGTATTATTGGGTTGCGACACCCAAGGGGTGGGCGTAATAGGGGCATCACTAACAAAAATATCGCCTCCCCTTGTACCGTCGGCCCTTGGTGAGTCGAACTGTGGAATCAACAAACCCGTATCCAATCGTGGGCCCCAGCTTTCATCCACGCCATCGGCATTTCCCGAACCGCTACCATCTACGAACTCGAATTGTTGGTTATTTCCCTGGCCGTACTCGTTCTGCCAATCGGGCAATAGCAGAATATTCTCGACGGTAACCCCTGTGTTTATCGAGACTCCCAATCGTCCACTTTGAGATTTTCCTTTTTTGGTCGTAATGATAATAGCACCGTTGGCAGCGCGTGCGCCATAAAGTGCCGCAGCAGCAGGGCCTTTTAAAACGTTGATACTTTCAATATCCTGTGGATTGATCTCCGAGGCGCCGTTGCCATAATCCACGTCTTGAGTTCCCGATCCGTTGGAACCTACTATTTCGTTGCTGATGGGCGTGCCATCGACCACAAAAAGCGGAGAGTTGCCATCAATGTTCAAAGAGGCATCGCCACGTATGGAAACCCTCGCCGAGCCGCCCAGACCTGATGGGCTGTTCGTAATTTGAAGTCCCGCGACCTTACCTGAAATACCATTCAATAAATTGGGCTCACGGGCCTGGACCACTTCTTCATTGTCCAGTTGTTGGGATGCATACCCAAGCGATTTTTTTTCACGCTCTATGCCCAATGCGGTTACAACAACCTCGTCCAACAGCTCTGAATCTGGAAGAAGTTGAATGTTGCCACTAGACTTACCGGCGGTGGCAAACTCCTTAGGAAGGTATCCTATATATGATATGACCAGAACTTCATTGCCCTGTGCAAGTTCAATTTCAAAATTACCGTCAAAATCGGTCGCAACGCCTGTGCTGCTTCCTTTTATAACTACAGAAGCACCTGGCAGGGGTACTTCGTTCTCGTCCGTGACCGTCCCAGTAAATCTGGTTTGGGAGTGGCCAACGATACCTACCAAAAAGGCACATATCGCTATTAGTAGTGTTCTTTTCATTTTTTTCGTATTTGTAAATTTTGGTTTATTATTACGCAACAAATATCATGGACGACTGTTAGTAAAACATGCTATTCATATTAATAAAATGCAATCCTTATATTAAAAACATTATCATAACGTTACGATATATTTATTTACAAATACTCAAGTATTATCAAAGTCAATTTTGGATAAAATCTGGAAAATATGAACCGAATACTTCGGTTGCACCTTTGGTTCGAAGAAGATTTTAAATTAAATACTAAGTTTGTAACATCTGGTTCCTAGTATTCGGGAACAAAAAAGTAATTCCGACATACGTATTCGTCTGTTTCTAAAGAAAGATACAAGTGGAACGGTAAAGAAGAACTCAAGTCAGCCGTTAAAGATTAGTAAAGGTGAGGAACAAAAAAATATCAAGACTAAATATATGGAAGATTATCTCATCGGTATAGGCAAACGGATAAAGGAAATTCGGAAAGAAGGGAACAAGACTATCAGTGATATTGCCCAAAAGGCCGGCGTTACTGGCGGACTCATTTCCCGTATCGAAAATGGAAGAACAATTCCCTCTTTGCCCGTTCTCTTGAAGATCATCGCTTCTTTGGAAGTTGAGGTAACCGACTTCTTCAACGGAATGCCGCAAGTGATTGGTGCTAATTTTATCGTTTCCCGAAAGGAGGAAAATAGCATTATCGAAAAGGAAGACGAAGCCGTAGGTTTTGAGTATACCTATATTTTTGGGAAGCAATTATCCTCACTTGGTTTTGAAACGGTATTGCTCGAGGTCAGACCCAATTCGAAACGAGAAAAAGTAAGTACTGACGCTTTTGAGTTTAAATATATACTGTCCGGTGAATGCTATTATATCATTGGCGATGAGGAAGTGCTTTTAAAAGAAGGGGACTCTATTTTTTTCGATGGGCGTATACCTCATGTACCTGTGAACAGGGGTTTGGTTTCTTCTAAAATGTTGGTTGTTTACTTTTTTATTTAAAGGCTCATCCCTAACTCTCCCAATAAGGGAAGAAGTTCTATTCGTTAAGATTCACAACGGTCATTGCGATAAGTTTTTTGCGATGAAGCCATTTGTTGAATTTGTGTTTTAACAATGTAGATTGCTTAGTCACCAAAACCTGAATTATTCTTAAACTTTTGTTGAGCTCTTCGCAAACATGGCGTAGTTCAATTATTTAGATAATCAATGAGTTCTAAAAGCGAATCGAACACATAGGTGGGGTTGGCAGATTCCAGTTGCGCTCTTGTATGAGCGCCCGTTGTTACGCCAACCGTAATACCACAATGTGCATTTTTTCCTTCTTGGATATCAATAATGGAGTCGCCTGCTTTTACCACTTTTGCAGGGTCAAAAATATTCAATACCTCCATTGCCTCAAAGATCATATCGGGGTTGGGTCTTCCGAAAACCACATCATCGGCGGTAACCAAAGCATCATAGTGCAACCCTCGGACCCAGTTCATTTTTTGCAGCAATTTTTCAGCAACAGGTGTCGCGTAGCCTGTGTTCAGGGCGATTTTTATGTTTCTTGCCCGTAATTGTTCCAACACTAGCTCTACCCCCTCAAAGGATGTCACCTTCAGAGCATCATAGGCGGCATTTAATAAAAGCTTGAAGTTTTCAAAAATGGATTTGGAGTCGATTCCGTCGGAATCTATTTGGGCTAAAATATCCTTTATGGCCTGATGCTTTTCTTTTCCGGCACCATGCTCTAGAACGAAGTCTAAAGTAAGGTCGAACCCTTTTTCGTTGATGGCTTTTTGTAAGGTTTTGTAGACGACGTTATCTTCGTTGACGACCGTACCCGCCATGTCAAAAACTACCAGTTGAATGTTATGCATGTTTTAAATTAAAGATTTTAGTGATATTTTCTTTGGCAAAACCTGCGCTACCAGTCATGCCCTTGCCTCCTATTCCAGTTACAATATGAATGTTGTCGTCAACGGTATGCTCGTAAATATCGGAGTTTTTACATTGCGAATACAACCCGAACCAGCGGCTCTGGATTTCATAGGTAGGCAAATCGATAATTTTTTTTGCTTCTTGAATTATGAAATTGTCAATGTCCATATTTAAATCCATATCCAAATCATCAATTCGATTGACATTGGCATATCCGTGCGAATCACCAATAATGACAGAGCCGTCCATAGCTTGTTTGAATAGAATATGAACACCCCATTTCTTCACAAGAGAATTATTATCCTCCTTTTCTTTTATGGCTTTATAGGATTCGCATTCTGAAAAAGCCTCATAACGGCGGATGGAAAGTCCCGTTAAAATGGAACTTGGCAAAACAAAACCGCCTTGTCGTTTTGTTTGCATCATTTGAAGCTTGGAAACTTCTAGATCACTCTCGTCGAACAGTTGCGGATATAGGGTTTTGAATTCACTTCCGTTACAAATAATAACTTTGGAGCTTGAAAGCGTTTTACCGTTGGACAGATAGACTTCAATTCCGTAGGATAATCTATTGCATTCTAAAACGGTTTCATGAAGGAACAGATCTAACCCTGCGACCTTCAAAAAGGCGTGCAATTTGTTTATCATCACACGCGGTTCTACCATAATTTCCTCGGGGAAGAAAAGTCCTGCCTTTACATAATCCTTGCGTAGGCCTTTATATAGTTCCAAGCATTTGGCCTTTGTCAATAATTGGGAAAAATATTGGTTTTTTCGATTGATTTGGTGGAGTTCTTCCAAGAGTTGTACTTCTTCCTCATTCGATGCAAAGTAAATGGAACCTTCTTGTCGGACAGAAATATCGAACGTTTCTTGAATTTCCTTATAAATGCGAAGACTTTCCCTTCCGTAGACTTGCCATTTGGAGTTCATTCCAGAAGGCACTACCTGCCCGAAATTACGGACCGTTGCTCCCTGCGGTGTTCTATCCTTTTCTATTAGGGCTACTTTGAGGCCGTTTTTTACTGCGTGATATGCGTGGAAAGTTCCAAGAACACCCCCACCCACTACGATTAGATCATATCCGTGCTTCATAATTAAATAATATGCATTTGAGGTTCGGTTAGTATTCCCTCCCTTTTATATTTTGATCTGAAATAGATTAACGAGGCCACGCAAGCTAAAGTCCCCAAAGCCGCAACGATGTAGGTCGCATGTATAAAAAATCGGAGCCAAGAAAGGTTGCCTTGACCAAAGTTTTTATAGAGTAATACCGCCACGCTTCCTAAATATCCAAAGGCATCAGCGATATAGATGAGGAATCCGGCATTGCCGTTTATTCGAAAGACCGCAATCATTCGGTCAAAAAATATTCCGTTAAAAGGTACGTAGCATATGTAAAGCCCAAAACCGGTAAACATCATCCATACCAGTGGCGAAATTAATTGTATCTGAAACAGAAAAGTGTTCAATCCAATAGTTAAAACACCAAATATTAGGATATAGTGATAGTAGAAGAACGCCTTTTTATTCTGTTTTACAAAACTTAACAATCCCAATAAGAGCAGTACAAAAACGGCAATAGGTATTTCTGAAAGTGTATAAATTGAAGCATCGCCTTGGTAGCCAACGGCATCCCAAATTTCTCTGGAAAAGTTATCCCTAAAATCTCGTAGGGCGGTCAGGCAAGTATAAAAGAAAACCAATATCACAAGTGGAAAGAAGAAAGCCCGCACTAATTTTTTACGGTCGCCTTTGGTCATCGGGTTTCGTTCTGACCGTAATGCGATATCCCTCTTTGTGGGCCTTGGTATCCGTTCCAGCAACAGGGCAAAACCCACAAATGGGATAAGAAACAGGGCCCCGGTAACAGCGGGCATCCAGTTTTCAGAAACCTGCATTTCATTCAATATCAGCAGCCCGACGGTCTTCACAGCTCCGCTGGAAACTATAAAACTAGAAC
Source organism: uncultured Flavobacteriaceae bacterium (assembly GCA_963697395.1). Classification (GTDB taxonomy): domain Bacteria; phylum Bacteroidota; class Bacteroidia; order Flavobacteriales; family Flavobacteriaceae; genus Maribacter. The sequence continues at coordinate 1,159,716 of CAVONX010000018.1, read as the reverse complement.
AAAGGGCGACTCCTAGAATCTCTGTAAATTTTCTTCCTTCCAAATAGGAAAAAACAATACCCCAAATCATTCCCAGGGAAAGACCGTTTATGAACATGAACACAATAGTATAGGGTGCAGGTACAGCCCCAAAAGCAACTAAACAAATTTCCGCCAATACAATCATGCCGATTAAATAGGGTAACCTGCGGCTCGCCTTCAACTCAGAAATCAGTTTGATCCCAATAAATTTAGAAAGCATATACCCCAACACCTGCGCAATAATGAGCAGAATTTTATAATCCACACCAAGAAAAGCCAAGTTCTCGAAAGTGGCGACCGTAAAAGGTTTTCGGAAAGCGTACATGCAAAAATAGGTACCGAACGATGCGAACGTACTAAAGGAAAGAAAACGGATATCTGGGCTACTAATTTTCAAGGATATTGTAATTAGTTTACAAATGGTAAACTTTGACAAACAATATTCCTATTTATTTTACTATTAGTAATTTTTTAAAGGTTATATGATTGTTATAAAAAGGTAAGCTGGCGGGCGATTTATATAACATTGACTTAACGAAATGGTAAACAGTTCTATATAAAAATTATCGATTTAAATGCCCAACTTTGATTAATCTGAATAGTTGTAGATGCTAATTATCCCTAGATTGCCCTCTAGCCTTTTTGCTAATTTTGTGAGCACGCGTTGGAGTACCTTTTATTCTCCCTTCAAATTCAAGAAAATCAAAAAACCTAGCATTCGTAATACCAATGAAAAAAAGACCCGTTGATATCGTGGTCATATCAGACGTGCATTTAGGCACGTACGGATGCCACGCCAAAGAGTTGGTAAAATACCTAAAATCGATCAACCCCAAACAAGTAGTGCTCAACGGTGATATTATCGATGTCTGGCAATTCAGTAAACGTTATTGGCCGAAATCGCACACGAAAGTGGTAAAGCTGATTATGGAATGGGTGGTAAAGGGCGTTAAAGTGCATTATATCACGGGCAACCATGACGAAATGCTGCGAAAGTTTGTTGGCTTCAAGCTAGGGTCTTTTAGTATCGAGAACAAAATAGTGCTCAAATTACATGGTAAAAAAGCATGGATGTTCCATGGAGATGTGTTTGACGTAACCATGCAACATTCCAAATATATCGCCAAGCTCGGCGCTATGGGCTATGATTTTCTGATCATTTTGAACAGCGCGGTAAACTTTTTGAGCAAGAAAATGGGCAAGGGCCCTGTCTCGATGTCGAAACGGATCAAAAATGGAGTGAAATCAGCTATCAAGTTCATCGGCGATTTTGAACGTACGGCGGCGGACATCGCCATTGAAAAGGACTTCGACTATGTGGTTTGTGGCCATATCCATCAGCCCCAGATGCGAAAGGTAACCACAGAAAAAGGCTCGGTCATGTACCTTAATTCAGGTGATTGGATCGAGAATCTTACCTCCTTAGAATACCACAAAGGCAAATGGAAACTGTTTCATTATAATGAAGACGCTTTTAAGGATGCCAGCGAAATAGAGGTTGTAGATCCCATTGAGGTATTAGAAAAAAATGAACTTTTTGAACGTTTGATGCAAGAATTTCATTCCGTATCAAAATCTAAAAACTAAGAAGACTCTATAAATCATTCGAAGATGAAGGTACTATATGCTATACAGGGTACGGGAAACGGACATTTGAGCCGGGCGCGTGACATTATTCCCATACTGCAAAAACATCATCTGGAACTTGATATTCTTGTAAGTGGTACACAGGCCGATATTCAAATTCCGCATCCCGTAAAATACCAATTGAAAGGATGGAGTTTTATTTTTGGAAAAAAAGGAGGTGTAGATGTTTGGAAGACATATTTACGTACTAATTCCGCCAGACTTCAAAATGAGATCAAGAGTATCCCCGTGACGGATTATGATTTGATTATCAATGATTTTGAGCCTGTTTCGGCATGGGCGTGCAAACTAAAAAACAAATCATGCATCAGTTTAAGTCATCAAGCTGCCGTTTTATCGGAAAAAGCCCCGAAACCTAAAAAGAGCGACCCCCTAGGAAGGCTGATACTTAGAAAATATGCTCCGACTACGAAGCAGTTCGGATTGCATTTTAAGCAATATGAAAGCCATATTTACACCCCGATTATACGCCAAGAAATTCGGGATACCACTCGTAGCAATGGGGAACACTATACGGTTTATCTGCCTTCCTATAGCGATGACGAGATTTTAAAGGTCTTGTCAAATATTAAAAATGTAGAGTGGGAAGTGTTCTCAAAGCACGCCGACACAAATTTTTTGTGGAAGAATATTGCCGTTCGCAAGATTAATAATGAAGCTTTTATTAGAAGCATGGCGGGTAGTCGAGGCATTTTGTGTGGTGCCGGTTTTGAGACTCCTGCAGAAGCTTTGCACATGGGAAAAAAGCTCATGGTCATACCGATGAAGGGGCAGTATGAGCAACAATGCAATGCTGCTGCTCTAGACAAGATGGGGGTTCCCGTGATAAAGTCGTTAAAGTTGAAACATTCGGGCATGATCAATGATTGGATACATTGCGACTCGAAAATCGATGTATTTTACCCCGATATTACGGAAAAAATCATTGACAGGCTTCTTCAAGAAGTACCATTTGGAAGCACCTGTTAAAGACTTTGATGGACGACAGATCCGACCTTGGACATATCGATTTGAATGCTGCCGATTTTGGAGTCGACTTTGTTTGGGGAGTCTCTACAGCTGCCTACCAAATAGAAGGTGCTTTTGATAAAGACGGAAAAGGCCCATCGATTTGGGACGCATTTACGGCCAAAAAAGGAACTATTTTTCAAGGGCAAACCGGCAACATAGCTTGTGATTTCTATTATAAGTACGAGGAGGATATTTTGCTGTTGAAGGCGATGAACATTCGTCATTTTCGGTTTTCGCTCTCATGGTCACGTATACTTCCCTTTGGAAGCGGAGAACTGAATCAACGTGGGGTGGATTTTTACAATCGCGTCATCGATTTTTGTTTAGAATGTGGCATTACGCCTTGGATAACGGTTTATCATTGGGATCTTCCGCAGGCGCTGGAAGATAAAGGCGGATGGACGAAACGTGATATTCTCGGTTGGTTTGAAGAATATGTAAAGGTATGTGCCATACTATTCGGCGATAGAGTAAAAAATTGGTTGGTCTTGAACGAACCTATGGTATTTACAGGTGCAGGCTATTTTTTGGGCGTACACGCACCTGGTAGAAAGGGGTTCAAAAATTTTCTGCCCGCCGTTCACCATGCTACACTTTGTCAGGGCATTGGCGGAAGGGTGCTACGTGAGTTGGTGGCCAATGCAAATATAGGAACTACATTTTCCTGTTCCCAGATTACTCCTTATTCACAAAAAACAAAGGATATTAGGGCCGCTATAAAGGCGGATGCGCTTTTGAACAAGCTCTTTATAGAACCAACTTTGGGAATGGGCTATCCTTCGGAAAGCCTTCCTGTGTTAAAACGACTTGATTCGTTTAAAAAAGTCGATGACGAAAAGAACGTGGTTTTTGATTTCGATTTTATAGGCATACAAAACTACACGCGCGAAGTAGTACGGCACAGCTATACAGTGCCCTATTTACGTGCTAAAATCGTAAAGGCTATAAACCGAAATGTGAAGACCACGCTAATGGATTGGGAGGTATATCCCAACAGCATCTACCAGATGATAAAAAAATATAGAGGGTACGAATCAGTCAAAAAAATTATGATTACCGAAAACGGAGCTGCATTTGAAGACATCCTGAAAAAAGGAAATGTAGATGACCAGGAACGTCTTGCTTATATTCAGGCCTATTTAGGGCAGGTTCGTAAAGCCCATAAAGACGGTTATAAAGTCTCCGGTTATTTTGCGTGGACGTTTACCGATAATTTCGAATGGGCCGAAGGCTATTATCCCAGGTTTGGTTTGGTCTATACCGATTTTTTGAGCCAAGAACGGATCATAAAAACTTCGGGGAAATGGTACCGCGATTTTTTGCAGAAGTCGGAATACAAAATTGTTACGCTTGGCAGTTCGACGAAACAAATAAAAACTTAATACAAATAAAAGCTGAGTTCAACCCATAAGTGCAACAACTTCGTTGATTCAGGAATACAGAGTCCAATCTCGATTTGCCCGAATTTTGGTAGGCCTTATGAAGGATTATCGAAACGGACTTAGAGCTTGTCAGTTTGTATTTAGTTACAGTTTATAAAACAGAAACATTCAAAACATAGTTCGTACTCCTTCCGCCTTCCCCAGATTCCAATAAAACTCCTTTTTCCACCAAATCTTGAATATCCCTAAGAGCAGTATCCCTATGCACTTTAGTCATTTTCGCCCATTTGGAGGAATGCAACTTGCCTACAAAATCACCCTGAAGCTTGTTTATCATTTCAACTTGGCGCTCATTAAATTGGGTGGTTTTATGTACTTCCCAGAATTTTGCTTTAATGAGTATTTTAGACAATACTTCGCTAGTTGTTTCTAGTGCTTCGGTCAAACGTTCAAAATACCATACCAGCCATTGGCTAACATCCATGCTTCCTTTTTGGGTGGACTCCAAAATGTCGTAATATCCATTTTTAGATTTTAGAAGTTGAGCGGACATGCTATAGAACCTTTGGTTTGTTCTATCTGCTCTTGCCAATTGATTATCGGCAATGGCTCTGGCAATCCTACCGTTTCCATCATCGAAAGGGTGTATACTTACGAACCATAAATGAGCTATGGCTGATTTAATCACAGGCTCCATACTTTCATCAGTATTATACCAGTCAATAAATCTGGTCATTTCGGCATCAAGCCTTGAGGCATCTGGGGCGGTATAATGAACCTTCTCCCTTCCCATCGGACCGGAGACAACTCGCATAGGACCTTTATCATCACCTCTCCAATTTCCTACTGTAATTTTATGCATACCACTTCTTCCGGTTGGAAATAAGGCCGCGTGCCAGCCGCATAGGCGATCTTTTGTTAGCGAGTCCTTATATTTTTGAGTTGCATCTAACATCATTTCGACCACGCCTTCCACATCTCGGCTTGCTTTTGGTAATCCCGATATATCCATACCAAGCCTACGAGCTACTGATGACCGCACTTCCAAAGGGTTTAATAACTCGCCTTCTATTTCGCTTGTTCGAACAACATCTTCCGTTATGGTTTCAAGGAATGCTTCTTCCCTTAGTTCGAAGCCCATACCCTCCATTCGACCTAGTAGTCTACCTTGTAAATCTCGCACTTTACTCACGTATGGAAGGAGCGTGTCGGTGTCCCATTTGAAGTTTGGCCAATCTTTGCGATGGTGTAAATACATTTTTGATTCTTTATTGCCGGTTATTTTACGGCAAATTTATATCATATTTGCCGAAATATAAAATATATGCCGTATTTTTTACGGCGTTAAAATTTATTTTCGCCGTATTTTATCATTAAAAATGGTTTTTAGTTCACATTCAAATGTATAAACTAGCTCAAAGCGGCTCGTCATACCTGCCTATTTTAGGAGATCTTAGATGATCCATGAAGCCAGAAATTGGACTTCTCGGTTCCTGTTTCATAATGTACCCCAGCTCCACGTAACTTTTGGCGGCGGCCTTCCAATCCCTGATTTTAAGTCCCCTGCCCAATTTCCAGTTTTGCGATTGGTAATACACGTAGAACTTCGTTCCTTCGATATCCGGCCAGTTATTTTTCCTAAAAAAATCTAATACTTCAATTTCGTTATTGGGGCGGGCCAGTTTATAAAAGTTTTTTTTAGTTTTCTGTTTTAAAAAAGGTACCATTCCATGGCCAGGTTCTGGAACGTACCCGTCCATTTTTTGGACCGTAGTTTCACCACTACTTGTGCCGGGGCTTGTACCGAAATTGGTCATCCTTATCCTAGAACCCACCGATGGGTGGTAGGAGGGAAAGTATTCCAGATAGCCCCATTCGTTCAGATTTTTTAGGTAATTATGGTAGGTCGTCTTCGAGCGAATCTTGGCGTTCTCCATGATCAACTGCCTATAGACCATAATCGTTCGTTTAAAGAACTTTCGGTTCCATTTCTGGAAGAAGGCAAGGTATAGGGTAATATGTCCCTGTCTGATCCTGTAATCGTTGTTAAAGCGTTCGAACGCTCCGTTGAGATGTGCGATGTAGTTTACTTTTTCCATTTTCTAGTATTTTGGTCTATATGAAAGTCAAGCAATAGTTTATTAAGAACTGAACTCGTTGGATTCCTTCCACTGTTCCAGTTCCTCCTTCAAGGTCCGGTTGTTCTGTTTCTTCTCCAGGAACATGGGCTTTTCCTCTTTTTTTGTCGTCCATGGTAAAAAGTGCCTCCAACATTCCAACGGTAGGCCTGGTCTGTGTCTTCTCCACATCCTTCATTATCGCTATGACGGCATTGATTCTTTTTAACAGCCGTTTTTCGACCTGTAGCAAATGGTTCGGTACCTCGTCCTTGGGCAGTACCTTGTGCCTTTCGAAGAAATCGAGCATATCGGACATTCCAAGTGATTGGGAAGTTCCCGTAGCACGGCAGAACTTGCGAAAGCGCTTGACCACGCTTTGTTTCATCTTTAGGGTCAGAAAGGGCTCGTTCTTGAATTCATTATCCATTTTTACTAAATTTTAAACTGGTTTTCAGGCCATTGAGCCCTTTTTTACTAAAAAACAAAGATTAAAAGCGATTTGACAAATCATAATCACCTAAAAATGAATGGATTGAATATCGTAACCGTGCGACAGCAGGTTACCCTCTTGCTACTCCATTCCTTCATTTCATTTTCGGAACCCTCGTACTTTCCGGCATAGATGCAAAAACTTTTTTTTAGTTTTCTATCCCAATAATTCCAATAAGGTATAGGCCTATATAAGTTTCAAAACTTCTGCGGATGAAAAGAAAAAAAAGGGATTCCTTACCACGATCAGGTTATGACAGTACAAAATCAAGGCCATATTCAATGGTCTTATTTAGTGTCGATTAGTTGCCATAATGGCATTTATCCAACTACTTATTATATCCTGAGCGTTTTCCTTTTCATTTTTTAAACGCAGGCAGGAGGATATCCTCGAAGGGTATGCTATTGGAAATACAACGGATATGAAATTGTTTCTCAAGCTCTTCCAATTACTTCCCATAGTGCCTATCGCTGTTGCCTTTTCGATGACCATATCTAAAATTTTGGTCGAGTAAGGACTTATAAAAGTGAGCGTGCGAACGGTTATGCAGTCCGGCTCGGGCCAAATTTTAAAACTTTGTGTCGGAAAGAGGATAGCCGTTGCCCGTATCAGCGAACTTGATTCCTGATTTTTACTTGGGAATGGAATGTTTCCCTCCGGCAAAGCGGAAGGAATGAATGGAATGGAAAGTCAAAATTTGGGATTGGGTTCAAGACTTGTGCTAGTGAAGCTCTTTTCCTGTAATGCAGCTTTTTTAGCGAAATGAAAGGGAATGTGCTGAATGGGTTCGGTAATGTACAGTTAAAATCGAATATTCAAGAATAGTTTTGAATTACTTTTCATATAACAGGACAACTCCAAAAAAATGAATATCCGTAGAATCTCAGGATATACTTAAATTTGATACATTCTATAGTGTTATTTTAATCTGTCATTTTCTGATGCTACCAAATTCCTCTCTTCCTGAGCTAATTTTTCTTTAAGCATGTTCATTTCGTCTGCAATCTTGCTATCCAAAACCTGGGCATAAATCTGTGTCGTTTTTAACGAACGGTGGCCTAACATTTTACTTACCGTTGCTATGGAAACACCTTTTGATAAAGTCACCGTTGTGGCAAAGGTATGACGGGCTAGGTGAGTGGTTAAATTTTTAGTGATTCCGCAGACGTCTGCAATCTCTTTTAGGTAAGCATTTGATTTTTGATTGGTCATTACGGGTAAGACTCCATGACCATTCACCACATGTGCATGTTGATTATATTTTTCAATTATCTTTTCAGCTTTAGGCAAAAGTGGAATACTACTCATGGCCTTGGTTTTCTTTCGGGCCATTTTAATCCAACGGTCGCCATTGATTCCGATTATGATGTTTTCATATTTCAAAAGCTTTACATCGGAATAGGCCAAACCTGTATAACAGCAAAAAACAAATATATCCCGCACCAGTTCTAGTCGAGGTAAGAAAGATTGCTTGTTCTGTAAGGTATCTAGTTCTGATTGGGTCAAGTATTGCTTTTCCTTAGTTTTCCATGATGCCTTCCAATGAAAGAACGGGTCTTTGCTAATCCATTCATTGGCGTATGCTATGCGGATAATCTTTTTGAAGTTGACTATATATTTGATTGCAGTGTTATGTTCTAGGCTCTTTTTAGATTTTAAATAAAACTCTAAGCCAGTAATAAACTTGTGGTCAACGGTGCGCACAGGAACGTCTTTGAGTTGGAACTTGTATGTTATATAATCGGACACATGAACATAAGCAGCCTTATAGCGTTGCAGAGTGCCTTTGGTAAATCCTTTTCCTAATAGACTTTCAATTTCATCGTTATGCTCTTTGAAAATCTCTAAAACCAGATATTCCTTTCCCTCTTTACCGAGATATGTGTTTTTTACCCTAGTCGCGGATATATGCTTTTCTTCGTTTAACAGGGTTTCATAAGTTTTAAAAAGTTGATTTTTGACCACATCGAGGAAACGATTAAAATTATACACTTCTTCTGATTTACCTCTTAGTTTTCCACTACGCGAGTCCCATTTTTGTTCATTTACACTTCGTCTTAAACTGAACTCAGCTCGTCTTGAATTCACGGTAATCCTACAGTAAATTGTTACTTTTCCATCGGTATCAGATTCTCTTCGTTTAGGGTAAAACAGTATGTTTATTGTTGCAGACATAGGTGACAGTTTATAATAGTCACCAGAAGGTACGTAATTTAATTGTTAAAATTTGTTCGTAAGGTTTTCTTTAACAGTGAATTACAGCGATGGAGGTGCCTGTTTTTGAGAGGTATTTAGAGGCACCGCGAGAGGCACCTTTTATATGGTTTTAGATGGTGCCTTTTGATGTCAGTAGAAATAAAAAAGCCTGTAAATCATTGATTTACAGGCTTTTTGGTATTATTTGGATTTCTCCAAGCGGTCTGGACGGGACTCGAACCCGCGACCCCCTGCGTGACAGGCAGGTATTCTAACCAACTGAACTACCAGACCGTGGCGTTTAGCGTGTGCAAATATATGGTGTTTATTCAATTGCACAAACATTTTTTCGAATAATTTACATCTTCATAGAAATTTGTTGCGCTCTGTTAAAAAGGTATTCAGTAGGGTAGAGAAATCGCCTTTTATGTCGATAGCTACATAATTGATTCGGTACTGCGCACATTTCGTTTTTATTTCTTCTAGATAGTCGGTTACACCTTTAGTATATGCTTCTTTGATGTTGTTTGCGTATAGGTCCAGATATTCTCCAGTTTCAACGTCTACGTAGCGTTTGGGCGTATTGTCAAAATTAAAATGTAGTTCATGTTCTTGGTCTAAGAGATGAAAGAGTACGACTTCATGTTTGTTGTATTTTAGATGTCGCAGCGCATCAAAGAGATCCTCGTCCGATGTTTGGTTCTGAAACATATCTGTAAATAAAAAAATAAGGCTCCGTCGTTTTATTTTTTCGGCAATCTGGTGAAGATAGGTGTAAGTGGCGGTCTCCTTGGGTGGTTTGGTGTCTAAACTTAATTCATTGAGTTTGGCAAGCAACATTTGGAAATGACGTTCGCTTCCTTTTTCAGGTGCGTAGTAGCTGTAGGTATCCGAATAAATGCTTAACCCAACGGCGTCACGTTGTTTTTTGAGAACGTTCATAAGGGCGGCGATGGCCAAGACCCCGAAACCTATTTTGTTTAAATTATGTAATCCTAGTTCCTTTACTTGTGGATAGTACATGGAGGCGGAATTGTCCAGAATCATATGGCACCTAAGGTTGGTCTCTTCTTCGTAGCGTTTGGTAAAGAGTTTGTCTGTTTTTGCGAAAAGCTTCCAGTCCACATGCTTGGTACTTTCGCCTTGGTTATAAATTTTATGTTCGGCAAACTCAGCCGAAAATCCATGAAACGGACTTTTATGAATTCCGCTTATAAAACCTTCTACTACCTGTTTGGCAAGCAGTTCTAGATTTTGAAAAAGAGATGCCCTATTTAATTCCGATTGCAGATTCATAGTAGCAAGATAGTAATTATTGGGCTAGTTTTTGTCTGCCTGGTATTTTGGAATTTTGAACTACTATGGTTTTTAATAAAAAAAATCCCATCTAATAAGACAGGATTTTAAGTATCAATTTATTTTCTGAAAACTCATTTTTTTCCCGCCTATGGCGGACTAAATAGATTTACAATGCCGCATCAATAGCATCGGTATAGGCTTTCTTAGGAGAAACACCTACTTGTCTGCTTACGATTTCACCACCCTTGAATACCAAGACAGTAGGGATATTCCGTACACCATATTTAGCTGCAAATTCTTGGTTTGCATCTACATCTACCTTTCCAACAACTGCCTTACCTTCATATTCCGTACTTACTTCGTCTATGATCGGACCAACCATCCTACAAGGACCGCACCAAGCTGCCCAGAAATCTACTACTACAGGCTTGTCGCTCTTTAAAACTACCTCGTCAAAAGTAGCGTCTGTTATTTCTAATGCCATTTTAATATACTTTTATTGATTAATACAAAGTTAGTCAATTATTTTAGTTGTTCCTTACTACACTTATATATGTTTTGATTATTAGGGTATTGGTGAAGACTATTAGGTTTTCTGGATAACAAAGTGAACGATTATTTGGCAAGATAGGTCTCACTGATTGAGTAACGACATTTAAAATATAAGAGGGACGCAGCTGTTTTGTTTGCGCCCCTCTTACTAGCTAACTCAAATTATATCCAGTTAGGAGATAGGAGAAAGCTATCACCCTAAGCGGGATTTACTGCATTAGTTTACTCCATTGGCCCCGTTAAAGAATTGTACTTTTCCAGACTCCATGTCGTAAACGGCTCCTACTATCTTGAGCTTTCCCGATGCTTCCAGACCCTTCATTGTTGGGGATTTACTTCGAATGTCCTCCACTGTCTTTTTTACGTTACCGGCAATTACCTTATTTACGAAGGGTGTATTTTTAGAGCTTACTTCCTCACCTGCCTCTGCCACCACCGAAGGTTTTATTTCATCCAATAAGCTTTGTAGAGAAGACATTCCCATTCCGCCTGCGTCCGTAGCGTCTATTGCATGGTGTACGGCTCCGCAAGCGGAATGTCCCATAACTATGATCACCTTTGATCCTGCTACGGCACTTGCAAATTCCATGGAACCTACAATGTCCTCATTTTCTATGTTGCCGGCCACTCTGGCAACAAACACATCGCCTATACCTAGGTCAAAAACATCTTCTACAGGTACTCTACTGTCCACACAGGAAAGTACCAAAGCTTGAGGGTACTGCCCTATCATGGCAACCCTACGTTGCTCGGAGTGATCCCTTCTGGTGAGATTGTTCGCAGAAAAGTTTTCGTTGCCTTTCTTTAACCTACCAATAATCTCATCTGGGGTCATATTCGCCTGCTCCTCTGCCGTCATGATACTTTTAATTGGAGCTTCGCTCATTGCCATCTCCTTTACAACTTCCTGTGCTATTTCCTTAACGGTTTCCGGGGATACCGTTCCAGGGTTGGGCTGTTGACACGAAATACCTAATAATGCAATTATTGCCGCAGCTAGCACTAATTTTTTATTTTTCATAGTTTTTATTTTTAATCGTTGTTTGTATACATTGTTTTGCTTGTTCGTTTAAAAGTTATGGTGTATGCTGAACTGTAATTGCCCTTTGCCCCATGTTACTGTTTTTTGGTTCATCCATCCTAACTGGACCCTTACTTTTGAAGATAGCACATAGCCAAGGCCCATATAGGTCCTGTTACGATCAAAAAGTTCTGTGCTTCTGCCATCCCCAATATCGGTTTCACCGTTTATGAACAGCTCGTTGTACAGGGCCAAATAAATGGCATCTTTTTCCAATTCTGTTTTGTTAAAGGGAACATTGAAGAAGAGCATGTAACGGTAGCGTGTCCTGAAATCCTGATCTTCTACGAACCGTTGCTCGTACCTAAAACGGTGGGTTAGATAATAACGACTTCCCAATTTTTGGGGAATCAAGGCTTCTTGATATATTCTGTTTTCACCGGATGTATCACTTATATCTCCGGGAACTCCAGATGTAACATTGGCATACCCCAAGGTGAATAGCACGTTGGCTTCTTTGGGTCTAAAGGTTAAACCGCTACGCAATAGGAGTTGCTCCATATCGCCGAGTCCAGCCCAGTCCCGATATTGAAAATCGCCCTGAATTCCCCATTGACTATCCTTGAACTGCATATTGTAAAAGTACATGTACCAAGCACCGGTTTCGGATTCATCTACTTGTGATGAAGCTTTTGTGCCGTATATGAGCAAGATAAAAAGAATCAAGAACCGTTTAATCATGTCGTCCTATTTTCAATCAAAATTACAAATATTGGTATAGCTATGATAAAGAATTGTGATACTTTTAACCTATGGTAGCATTACTTTCAATAAGTGTTATTTTGTGGTCTCTTTTTATGGCGATTAAAAGGATTATCCGGTAAAAGACGTAAGACCCCTCGCTATAAGAGATAAGAACCAAGACTAAGAGATGAAAGTCTAACAAACAAAATGTTAGAAAATAATTGAACTTTAAAATATGCGCGGCAAGCAAAATTTCAAAGTGGACGTACCATTTAGGAGAGTAGTTACTTTTAGGCTTATTAAATAAGTGTTTCTGGACCAAGTCGTGATTTTCACCGGACAATGATAATTTTGAATCTTAAAATTGGACAAAAGATGAAAGACCTAAGACCTGCCCAAAGAAACGGCAGGCGGGCGTAGGACTTTTTCTTTGTAATCAGGTAGATCACAGTTAATCATAGCTAATGTAATGTGTTAAGGACATTTTTTTGTCTTATGCCGGCGGAAGGCCAGTCTCGCCGGCAAGGCAGGTCCTACATCTAAAAGTCTTACGTCAAAATCATTAAAGGTTTGATCTCACAAGATTCGTGGTTGGACTACTTTTTTCTTTCCCTAGTCAAAAAAATGAACACAAAAACGTTGGTTTCAAAGGTTATAGGTATAACATCAGTTCAGTTTAAAATGTACTTCCTGTTTTTCCAGTTCTAGCAACAATTCGCTGCTGATCTGTACTTTTTGTTTTCGGCTAGACAAGGTTACCTTAATCTCTTCCTCCATTTCATAGATGATAAAATTGATGGGGTGGTCTCCTTTGTGAAGCGTAAAGGTATCTTTGAGTTGATGTATGTCCTTTTCCTTCAGTTTGTCAATATTAAGGTTAATGGTCAATTTTTTGGCATAGGTTTCCATAACTTCCTGCAATAGCATAAAGCCGTTAAATTGCATTCTAGGTTCCCCTTTTATGCCGGTTTCACGTTGCACCCATCCTTCTTTTATAAATATTTTTACGTAAACGAAGGAGTTTGACATTAAGAAATGACGGAATTTTAAGTACTCCTCACCAAATATCCGAAACTCATAGGAATCTGTATAATCTTCCATGGTAAAAGAGGCCCAGCCCTTTCCGTTTTTAGAAATACGGTGCTGAATATCAGTAATAACCCCGGCAATGGTCAATTCACGGTTCACATGTTTCTCTAAATCGTTTAGATCTGAAATTCCGGAGTTGCAAAAGGCGGTTATTTCGGTCTTGAAATCGTCTAAGGGATGTCCGGAAATATAAATGCCCACCACTTCTTTTTCCCTGCGTAGCTTTTCCATGGTGCCCCATTCCTCGCAAGGAGGTACCGCAGGTTCTTGAATTTGAGCTTCACTAATTCCGCCGAACATATCCATTTGTGAGGAATTTTTATTCTCTTGGTATTTCGCGGCAGATTTTATTACTTTTTCTAAAAAGGTGATGCCATCACCCTCTGTATGAAAGTATTGGGCCCTGTGTGTTGTTCCAAAAGAATCGAATCCACCGGCTACCGCTAAATTTTCAAAGGCCTTTTTGTTGGCCGACCTTAAATCGATGCGCTTTGCCAGATCAAAAACGGAATGGAACATACCGTCCTTTTTTCGGTGTTCCACAATAGTTTCTACAGCGGCGCGTCCCACACCCTTCACGGCTCCCATTCCAAAACGTACGGCACCTTCCTTGTTTACGGCAAATTTGTAGTAGGATTCGTTTACATCCGGACCCAAGACCGCAAGCCCCATGCGCTTGCATTCTTCCATAAAGAAAGTAACCTGCTTTATGTCGTTCATATTATTGCTCAACACCGCTGCCATATATTCGGCAGGGTAGTGGGCCTTTAAATAGGCAGTCTGGTAGGCAATGTAGGCGTAGCAGGTAGAGTGGCTTTTATTAAAGGCATAGGCCGCAAAAGCTTCCCAGTCTTTCCATATTTTTTCTAAGACTTCCGTTGGATGTCCTTTTGTGGCGCCCCCTTCCAAAAATTGGGGTTTCATTTTTTGAAGTACCGAAAATATTTTTTTACCCATGGCCTTACGCAACACATCGGCATCGCCCTTGGAGAAGCCTGCCAATTTTTGGGACAGGAGCATCACTTGCTCTTGGTACACCGTAATTCCGTAGGTTTCCTTTAGGTATTCTTCCATGTCCGGAAGGTCATAGGCAATTTCCTCACTACCGTTTTTACGGGCAATAAAGCTTGGAATATATTCCATAGGCCCGGGGCGATACAGGGCATTCATGGCAATAAGGTCGTCAAAAACGGTAGGCTTAAGTGCTATCATGTGTTTTTGCATTCCTACGGATTCGTATTGGAAGACACCTACGGTTTCCCCACGTTGGAAAAGTTCGTATGTTTTTTCGTCATCCAATGGAAAATCGTCCGGGACCAGATCTATGTCGTGTTTTGCCTTTACGATTTTCACCGTATCCTTAATCAGGGTTAAGGTCTTTAGTCCCAAGAAATCCATCTTCAATAGGCCTGCACTTTCAACAACCGAGTTGTCGAATTGTGTGACATATAAATCCGAGTCCTTAGCCGTAGCCACGGGGACAAAATTGGTAATATCGCTAGGAGTAATAATGACCCCGCAGGCATGGATGCCCGTATT
Organism: uncultured Flavobacteriaceae bacterium; assembly: GCA_963697395.1. Taxonomy (GTDB): domain Bacteria; phylum Bacteroidota; class Bacteroidia; order Flavobacteriales; family Flavobacteriaceae; genus Maribacter. The sequence goes on along the minus strand of CAVONX010000018.1, from coordinate 1,144,605 downwards.
GCGCAAGGACCCTTCCAAGGTGCGCGCCATTTTTAGGGTCTGACCTTCCAAGTCGTCCCCATCGTGTATGTTCAGCAATTGGTATATTTTCTCCAGATCGTCTGCACGAAACTTCTTTTTTAAGTCGGCATCGGACTGCCCAAAGATTTTGCCTAGCTTGGACATAGTAGGAATCAGTTTGGCGATTCTGTCTGCATCGCCCAATGGTAGGTCCAGCACACGCGCCGTGTCCCGGATAGAGGATTTCGCCGCCATGGTACCGTAGGTAATGATCTGCGCTACTTGGTTGGCACCGTATTTATCGATTACATAGTCCATGACGCGCCCACGGCCTTCATCATCAAAATCTATATCAATATCGGGCATGGACACCCTATCCGGATTCAGAAAACGCTCAAAAAGCAGATCGTATTTCAAGGGGTCTATATTAGTAATCTTAAGGCAATACGCAACTACCGATCCTGCGGCCGAACCACGGCCAGGACCTACGGATACATCCATATTCCGTGCTTCGCGTATAAAATCCTCCGTAATCAAGAAATAACCGGGATAACCTGAGTTTTTTATGGTGTCGAGTTCAAAATCGATGCGTTCCTTAATATCGTCCGTTAGTTCTGGATAGCGTTTTTTTGCGCCTTCATAGGTTATGTGTCGCAAGTAGGCATTTTCGCCACGGTTTTTACCATCAACTTCGTCCTGGGGGTCTTTAAATTCTTCCGGAATATCAAAAACAGGTAAGAGTACATCGCGTGCCAGTTCAAAAGATTCGATCTTATCTACAATTTCCTGCACGTTCAATATGGCATCTGGAACATCCTTAAAAAGTTCCTTCATCTCATCCTGGGACTTGAAGTAATATTCCTGATTAGGCAGTCCGTAACGATAGCCACGACCTCGTCCAATAGGCGTCGCCTGTTTTTCACCGTCTTTTACGCAGAGCAGGATATCATGCGCGTCCGCATCCTCCTTGGCACAATAATAGGTGTTGTTGGACGCTACCAATTTTACTTTATGTTTTTTGGAAAACTCCAATAGTACTTGGTTAACACGGTCTTCATCTTCCTGTCCGTGGCGCATGAGTTCTATGTACAGGTCATCGCCAAACTCTTCTTTCCACCATAACAAGGCCTCCTCTGCCTGATTTTCGCCAACGTTCAAAATTTTGCCCGGCACTTCGCCATACAGGTTTCCTGTTAGCACAATAATGTCCTCTTTGTACTGTTGTATTATATTTTTATCTATTCTGGGCACATAATAAAAGCCCTGCGTATAGGCAATGGAGGACATTTTGGCCAGGTTGTGGTACCCTTTTTTAGTCTTTGCCAACAGTACGATCTGGTAACCGTAGTCCTTTACGCTTTTGTTGGTATGGTCCTCGCAAACAAAAAACTCACAGCCCAATATAGGTGTTATTTCCTGTGCGGTAGCTTCTTCGCCATTTTCCAAGGCGGTCGCATTTTTTTCCTGTACCGCCTTATTATGAATACCGATTTCCTTTACAAAATGAAAGGCACCCATCATATTGGCATGGTCTGTAAGGGCAACGGCAGGCATGTTGTTATCTGCGGCGGCTTTTACCAATGCTTTTATGTTGATGGTAGATTGCAGTACCGAGAACTGGGAGTGGTTATGAAGGTGCACAAAAGTGGCATCCTCAAGTGTTTTTATATTCTCCTTGATTTCAGCCTGGGTAACACCCCCGGTATCCTTATCCCATAGGGCATCGGCAATTTTTTTGGATGCTTTTTTAAGGTTGATGTGCTTTAGGCCGATCAGCTGGATCTCCTTGGGATTTGCTTCGGAAAAATTCTTGAAGTAATCGGGCTGCACGTCCAACTGTTCGGTGGTGTACTGTCGAAGACGTACCAATTCCAAAAAACAGCGTGTAGTGGCCTCCACATCTGCGGTGGCGTTGTGCGCCTCGCCAAAGGGTTTCCCGAACAAGTGTTGGTGAAGCTCGGTTAGTGTAGGTAATTTAAACTTGCCGCCACGCCCCCCGGGAATCTGGCACAGTTGGGCCGTATGCTCTGTACAGGTATCCAAAACCGGTAGTTCCTGTAAGGGATTTTCCACGCCAAGGCGGTGGAATTCCGCTCCCATAATGTTAAGGTCAAAGCCTACGTTCTGCCCAACTATGAATTTGGTCTTTGCCATGGCGGCGTTGAACTTTTCCAACACCTCGCTTAAGGCAATACCCTGTTGTTCTGCCAAAGCAGTAGAAATTCCATGTATCTGCTCGGCATCGTAGGGAATATTAAATCCGTCCGGACGTACTAAATAGTCTTCGTGTTCGATGATCCTGCCCATAGCGTCGTGCAACTGCCATGCGATCTGTATACAACGTGGCCAGTTGTCGGTGTCGGTATAGGGGGCATTCCAGTTTTTGGGAAGGCCGGTGGTTTCGGTATCGAATATGAGGTACATGTTGTAAGGGTTTAGTGTTCTCGAGGATTTTAGGGCAAAATCCCCTGCAAATAGAGCTAGTAAAATTAAGGAAAAGGTGCTGGTTTATAAAAAGGAGTTACAAAGAGTTATTAACCCCATCAAGATTTTATATTTATTACCTTACAACAAATTTAAATTAACCTATTCATGAAAAGTTATTTATGGCCCAAGACGCTAGTAATTGGTATTGTGTTCTTTTTTTTGCAGCGTTTTTCTATAGTCTATGGTCAGGAAAATCAAAAGAACCCACCCAATTTTATCATCATCTTCGCAGATGATCTGGGCTATGGCGACTTGGGTGTTTTTGGAAATCCGTCCATACAAACCCCAAATCTGGACAGAATGGCCTACGAAGGACAGAAATGGACAAACTTTTATGCCGCGGCCAGTGTCTGTACGCCAAGTAGGGCTGGATTGTTAACCGGAAGATTACCAGTACGAAGTGGTATGGCCAGTACTAAGAACCGCGTACTTTTTCCAGATTCGAAAAATGGATTGCCTACTTCTGAGGTAACTTTAGCGGAGCAACTAAAAAAGGTGGGCTATAGGACCGCGGCCATCGGAAAATGGCATCTAGGTCACAAAGAAGAATTTTTGCCCACCAATCATGGTTTTGATACGTATTTTGGTATTCCCTATTCCAACGACATGGACAGGCTTCAAGGAGAGGAATACAAAGACTATTGGAATCGCCCCGATGACAGTATCAAGACAGCGCATTTTAACGTACCATTGCTCAGGGAAACAAAAATAATAGAACGCCCTGCAAACCAGAATAACATTACTAAACGCTATTCGGATGAAGCCGTAGACTTCATCAATCAGCAAGACGATACCCCTTTCTTTATATATCTAGCCCATAATCTACCACATATTCCTCTTTTTGCATCGGAAGATTTTCTGGGAAAAAGCAAGCGTGGACTGTACGGTGATGTTGTTGAAGAAATTGACGACGGTGTTGGAAAGATTATCAATGCCCTAAAAGAAAATGGTCTCGCGGATAATACCATCGTGGTTTTTACCTCTGATAACGGGCCATGGTTGCCATTCCAAAACAATGGAGGTAGTGCAGGTCCATTGCGCGCCGGGAAAGGAACAACATGGGAAGGCGGTATGCGGGAGCCAACAATTTTCTGGGGACCTGGACTTATAAAACCTGGTGTCGTCTCGGAAATAGGATCAACATTGGATTTGTTTACAACATTCAGTTCCATGGCCAATAGTTCCATACCAGAGGATAGAGTTATTGATGGTTTGGATTTAACTCCAAGCTTGCGCCAGGCTAAGTCCAGTCCAAGAAAAAGTATGTTCTTTTATAGGGGTTCGGAATTATTCGCTGTACGACTGGGCGATTTTAAGGCTCATTTTATTACGCAGGGTGCGTACGGACAATTCGGCGAACGAAAAGAACATGCCATACCATTATTGTATAATGTTGCTTTTGACGCTGGGGAACACTTTGATATTTCTGAAGAGCATCCAGATGTTCTCAACGATATTAAGGATTTAGTGGCCCAGCATAAGGCCAAACTTGTAAAAGCTAAGGACCAACTAGCGGAAAGGGAATAAATTTAAGATTACTTGGGTTTATTTTTATAATTTTCATTGCTGAGCAATTAAATAATAGCTACATTTGCAGCCCTTTAAAAGGGAAATTTTAAAAGAATTAATAATCAAGGGTCGGGCACCCAACAAATTAATGTGATATGCCAGTAAAAATTAGATTACAAAGACACGGTAAAAAAGGTAAACCATTCTATTGGATCGTTGCAGCGGACGCAAGAGCAAAAAGAGATGGTAAATTCTTGGAAAAATTAGGGATATACAATCCTAATACCAACCCAGCTACTATTGAGTTAAACATAGACAATTCCGTAACTTGGTTACAGAACGGTGCACAACCAACCGATACGGCCAGGGCAATTCTTTCTTACAAAGGAGTGCTTTTGAAAAATCACCTTTTAGGAGGTTTACGCAAAGGAGCTTTGACCGAGGAGCAAGTAGAAGAGAAGTTCAACGCTTGGTTGACCGAGAAGGATGCGATAGTTTCCGCTAAAATAGGTGGTTTGGACAAAGCTGCGGCCGATGCCAAGGCGAAGGCCCTACAAGCAGAAAAAGAAGTAAATGAGAAGCGTGTGGCCGAGGCTGCGGCTGCATTGGCTCCAGAGCCAGAAGCTGTTGTTGAGGAAGCTACAGCAGAGGAAGTAGTGGCTGACGCTCCTGCCGAAGAGGCTGCGCCAGAGGAAACGCCTTCTGAAGAGAAATAAGTTTTAGGCGATATGCAAAAGGAAGATTGTTTCTACTTAGGCAAAATCGTTTCTAAATATAGTTTTAAGGGTGAGGTACTGGTTAAGTTAGATACCGATGATCCCGAAATATATCAAAATTTGGAATCAGTGTTCGTTTCTTTAGGAAACAACCTGGTTCCATTTTTTATTGATAGGTGCCGGCTCCATAAATCCGACTTACTACGAATAGATTTTGAGGAGGTGAAAACAGAATCCGATGCAGACCGTATCATGGGTTCCGCACTTTATTTGCCGTTAACCATGCTCCCTAAATTAAAGGGAAATAAGTTCTACTTTCATGAAGTCATAGGTTTTACTTTGCTAGATTCCGTGCATGGTAACATTGGGACCGTACAAAGTGTAAACGACAGTACCGCTCAGGCACTTTTTGAAGTCCAAAAGGGAGACAAGCAACTACTTATCCCCATAACCGATCAGATTATCTCTAAAGTCGATCGGGAGAACAAGACCATTGAAGTTACTACCCCAGAAGGATTGGTGGCCCTGTATTTGAATATTTAATTTCTTAGATGCATTTTCGTTAAGGTGGGTGTAAGGCTTCCTTCGAACAACAAATAGGAATGATCCTACCGAGTATAGTGGATGACCATGATACTTATCGGTAATTAAACTGCTTATCGTTGTACTTTTTCGATGCTCTCAAATCTACCATCTGTGTGTATTACCAATTTGTCGCCCGTAAACGGACTAACGGCCCAAAGGTGGAATCCAAAATTGTTGGTTTCCAAGACGGGGGAAATAATGGCGCCCAATACCACTTTAGGTTCGGTGGTATAATGATGATCGGTTTGTTTCCAGACTAGTTTCCCTTTGTTCGTATCCCTATAATCGCGGTAAAGCTCGTATAAATACCATTTAATATGCTCGTCTTTGGGAATTTCAAAATCGATCCCCGTTTCATCAGCCGCGGTTGAAAAATGGACATATCCCCAATGCTCGGGTTCGTGCATATTAATTACACCTTGTGGCGACCACACCCAATTGTATTCAGGAAGATAGTTGCCGTTTGCATCCTTTTTTCTAGAATAGCGTCCGTCCGTCAAATCAAAATCCCAATTCACTCGAGAAAAATTTATCCTCCAGAATTCATTTTTGGGTACTTTGGTCGTTCCTATCGGTCCTGTTGTAAAGGACCACGGAATAGCTATCTCCACGCTCCAGCCTACGTCTAAGTCGTTTGGGTTGTTTAGCGTGCCATTGACATGTACCGCAGAATGCAAGCCATTTATGTCCCAGTTATTGAGCACATGGCCTTTATTGCGGTAGGGTTTTGATAAATAGAGGTCCCAAATAGTGTTTAAGGCATTTATTTCCAATTCATAATAATCATGTGTGTCCCCATCAGGGTCGATAAAAACCTCAAAGTCGTTATTGTAAAATACTACGGTGTCTTTTTGTTTTAGCGTTCCCCACACGTGAGGTTCTTTCAGTTCTGCATAAATATATAGGTTGTTGGCATCCCAGATCATTTTCATGCGCGTCTCGTAATTAGGTATTTTTTCGCCTTCGATATCTATGAACGGCTGTGACCATTTGGCTTTTTGCCAGGGAGCTTCGTCTTGGATTCCATCTATAGTAATCTTATCCAAAGTTTCGTGCGCCGTATAGGTTCTTGGATTCTTTTGGGCTATCAAAGAAAGGCTTCCAAGGCATAGTGTAAAAAGGAAAAGCACCAATACGCTATTGTTGTCCAGATGCAAGGGCTTGTTCATAGGTGTTTTTTGTAATAGTGGTAAACGGTCTAAACTGCTTGTAAGTGGGCAATGCCAATAAATAGTATCTTATCCCCAAGACCAAAATTCTTCAATGTAAGGCAGTTTTAAAAACGTTCTTTCCTTTGTTGATGATTTTTATTCTCGATGTTTTAAGTATTTTAGTCTTCTTCAAATAGAATAAAACGAAAGGTCTTTCTCCGAACTATACCCTTTCTTGGCTAATTTTATGGTTTTTTATTGTTCTAGGAAGAAAATTAGACCAACAACCAAACGATAATGCTAAACGCCTACATCGAGAGGCAATGAAACTAGGGTATGCAAGTAAATAAAAAGGTAGGGGAGTTTTTAGGAAGAACGGGTTCCTCCACTAATTACGGGGTAAAGTACTGGCATCATATTGTTTTTTGGGGTTTGTACTTTTTGTTCAATACCTTACGATGGTCCAGTATTCATGACGACTTCGTCTATTCCCTAAAGACCAATTTAATCGGGTTTCCCATACACATGGCCTTGGCCTATTTTAACGTGTATTATCTTATGCCCAAGTTGGTATATACCCAAAAATACCTATTATACACTATTTCCATAATTTCTGCCCTTTTTTTGATGTTGCTGGTAAAATATAACCTTACCTATTATTTGGTAAGCAACAATGTTTGGCCAGAGGGCCCCGTCGAGACGAACAGCTTAAGTGTTGGCTATGCTATACAAACCATGATCGGGGAAGTGTATGTTATTTCGTTTTTTACGGCTATAAAATTAACGATAGACTGGCTGCGGGAAAGTAGCAGAATAAACGATTTGGAACGACGCCAGTTGCAGACTGAACTCCGCTTCCTTCGCTCACAAGTGTCGCCCCATTTCTTCTTTAATACACTCAACAATATTTATTCCTTAACTTTAGAGAAATCGGATAGGGCACCAGAAGTTATTTTAAAGCTTTCCGATCTTATGCGCTACCTTTTGTACGCTACCAAAAAAAAGAGTCAAGACCTCACGAGTGAAATCGACTGTATTCAGAATTATATAGATCTTGAACGCATAAGGTTCGACGATCGCCTAAAGGTGGATATGCATATTTCAGGGGAACTCAGCGTATGTAAAATTGCCCCAATGCTCCTAATTCCTTTAGTGGAAAACTGCTTTAAGCACGGGGCTAGTAAAAACATTGGTGAAATGCGGATAGCCATAGACCTGGAAGTACTCAATGGTCTTATGACCTTTAAAATAGCCAATACCATTCCTAATGTAAGTGTATCTAGAAGTTCGCCCACAAGAGCCGGTGGGATTGGGTTGTCTAATGTAAAAAAACGTCTAGAGCTAGGATATGATAAAAGAGATTATGATCTTTCTATTTTTGAGGAGAATAATATGTTTACTGTACTGCTTAAACTTAAAGTGATTTGACCATACTGGTCAGGTGGGAAGGGCTGAACTTAAAAACTAATAAAATGTAAACTCATGAAATTAAAAGTTATCGTAGTAGACGACGAACCTTTAGCCATAAATGTGTTGAAAAACTATATTTTACAGGTAAAGGAGTTGCTGTTGGTGGAGACTTTTTCGAATGCAATCGATGCGGCGTCCTTTTTAAGGGACAATGAGGTGGATTTGATATTTTTGGATATCAATATGCCTATATTGGACGGATTGGAATTTTTGGGTATGCTTCAAAAGAAGCCATTTGTAATTATGACTACGGCCCACGAAGAACACGCATTAAAGAGTTTTGAGTTGGAGGCTATAGCTTATTTGGTAAAGCCCATTTCCTTACCACGGTTTTTAAAATCGGTAGGGCGAATTATAGAATTAAGAAGGGGCATGGCGCATACCTCGGATAGTGGGCAGGAGAAGCAAAGTATTTTTGTAAAGGTGGATAAAAAGAAGCTCCAGAAAATCTTTTTTGACGAGATTATGGTGGTAGAGAGTCTAAAGGATTATATCAGGATTATAACGCCTACCTCAAAATTCATCATACATAGTACCTTAAGTAGCTTTACTGACGAATTGCCTACTGAACGTTTTCTTCGGATTCATCGTTCCTACACTATTGCAATTGATAAAGTGCGTGTTGTAGAAGGGAACAGTGTGGAAGTTGGTGGTATGCGCTATACGATAGGCAGAAGCTATTTGAACGACGCCAAAAGTAGGATTTTACCAAATTTTAATTCATAATAATGGGCTTGTTTTGTGTTAATTTTAAAAGTGTTTTATTTTCTTGTGTTTCCATTTTTGCTATAGCAACGAGCTGCGAAGAAGTAAAAAAAGAAGCGGTTGATCTGCCGCCGAACATAGTGCTCATCTTTACGGACGATCAAGGGTATAATGATGTTGGTGTCTACGGGGCAAGCGATATCGCTACACCCTATTTAGATCAAATGGCAAAGGAAGGCACCATTCTTACTAGTTATTATGCTGCCCAAGCGGTATGTTCCGCTTCCCGTGCGGGGATTCTAACGGGCTGTTATCCCAATAGAATAGGTATTCATAATGCCCTGGGGCCAGACAACACGCATGGTATTAATGCTTCGGAAACTACCTTGGCAGAAATGTTAAAGGCAAAAGGCTACGCAACCGCAATTTTTGGGAAATGGCATTTGGGACATCATACGAAATTTTTGCCCACCCGACACGGTTTTGACGAGTGGTTCGGTATTCCATATTCCAATGATATGTGGCCCTATCATCCGCAACAAGGGCCCGTTTTTAGCTTCCCACCGCTTCCCTTGTATGAGAACGAAGTGGTAATAGATACTTTGGAAGAACAATCCCAATTAACTACCCAAATAACGGAGAGAAGTGTGGATTTCATTAATAGAAAGAAGGATACTCCTTTCTTTTTATACGTTCCGCATCCACAGCCTCATGTACCATTATTTGTGTCGGACAAATTTAAGGGGAAGTCCAATCGAGGTTTGTACGGTGATGTGATTATGGAAATCGATTGGTCCGTTGGCCAGATTATGGGTGCCCTAAAGGCCAACGGATTGGAGGAAAACACCATAGTTATTTTTACCTCGGATAATGGGCCCTGGCTTTCGTATGGCAACCACGCCGGAAGTGCTTTTCCGTTACGGGAAGGTAAGGGAACCGCTTGGGAAGGAGGGCAACGAGAACCTTTTATTATTAAATATCCAAAAGGTATCCCTGCCGGAAAGGTTATTGATGTTCCCGTGATGGCTATAGATGTATTGCCAACTATTGCAGAAGAAATCAAGGCAAGTTTACCTGAGAAAATTATTGATGGGAAAAGCGTTTTATCCTTGCTGAAGGGTGAAACGGATAAAGGTCCTCAGGAAGCCTATTTCTTTTACTATAGGGTAAATGAACTTTTTGGGGTACGCTACGGAAAGTGGAAACTCTACTTCCCGCATACCTACAGAACCATGAACGGACAAGAACCGGGAAAGGATGGCTTACCTGGTGATTATCGTATGATAGAAATAGAAGACATAGAGCTATACGATGTACAAAACGATGTCAGTGAAACCACCAATGTGGCATCGGGGAATCCGGAAATCGTTGCCAAAATAAAACTGTTGGCAAATGATATGCGATTTCGCTTGGGAGATTCCCTTTTGGATCTGGAAGGTTCTGAAACCAGGGAAGCAGGACAGTTGGAATAAACCCCAAACCAACATACGGTTAACCTCGTTTGGAATTTTATTATTTACTAGATGGAACCCTTCAAATTCAAACAGTTTACCCTACACCAAGACCGCTGCGCCATGAAAATTGGTACGGATGGCGTTCTCTTAGGTGCCTGGGCTTCTCTAGACGCTAGACCAAACACCATTTTGGATATTGGTGCCGGTACGGGCGTCATAGCCCTCATGCTCGCACAAAGAAGTACTGCCGAAAATATTGAGGCGATAGAGATCGACGCTGCGGCGTATGAGCAATGTGTGGAGAATTTTGAAGCTTCGCCATGGGGCGATCGTCTTTATTGTTTTCATGCAGGATTGGATGAACTGGTAGATGAGTTGGACGAACCTTATGATTTAATCGTTTCCAATCCTCCTTTCTACTTGGAAGAAGTTTCAAGCGGCGATACCTCAAGGGACTTGGCTAGACAGAACAGTTCTCTTCCTTTTAATGAGCTGTTGCAAGCCGTTTCCCGGTTGTTGGCTCCAGACGGTTCTTTTGCGGTCATCATTCCGCACAAGGAAGAGTCTGGTTTTTTGCGCATAGCGCGCAGCCTTGGACTTTTTCCAAATAGAACAACCCATGTAAAGGGTCACACTTCCGCCAGTGTGAAGCGAAGTTTACTACAACTATCTTTTAAGGAGGTTATTTGCATTAAAGGTGAACTGACTATTGAAAAGGAGCGTCACCAATACACAGACGAATACAAAAACCTAGTGAAGGACTTTTATTTAAAAATGTAACATTAAGTTTTCTTAATGTTACGTTTTAAACAATCAGTTATTTGTTTAATTTTACTTAAAATTGAAAAGTTTCCGAGGTCCGCTTACAATTACGATGGCCTTTACAACGTTTCTTTAGTTATCTTTATTAAAAAAATAAGCTATGCGTCCAGATTTATTTGAAGCCCCCGATTATTACAATATAGACGATTTACTTTCCGAAGAGCATAAATTAGTTCGCGATGCGGCGCGCCAATGGGTAAAACGCGATGTATCCCCTATCATTGAGGAATATGCCCAAAAAGCCGAGTTCCCAAAACAGATTATTGGAGGACTCGCAGAGATAGGTGCATTTGGCCCGTATATACCGGAAGCCTACGGTGGAGCCGGGTTGGACCAAATCAGTTATGGACTTATTATGCAAGAAATTGAGCGTGGGGATAGCGGTGTACGGTCCACGGCTTCGGTACAATCGTCCTTGGTGATGTACCCCATTTACACCTATGGAACGGAGGAGCAGCGAAAAAAATACCTTCCCAAGTTGGCCAGTGGCGAATGGATGGGCTGTTTTGGCCTGACCGAGCCAAACCACGGTTCCAACCCTAGCGGTATGGAAACTAAGTATAAGGATATGGGTGACCATTACCTATTGAACGGTGCAAAACTATGGATATCAAATTCGCCTTTTGCGGATATTGCGGTGGTATGGGCAAAGAACGAGGAGGGGCGTATTCACGGACTCATCGTGGAACGTGGCATGCAAGGTTTTTCTACGCCAGAGACACACAATAAATGGTCGCTTCGTGCTTCCGCTACCGGTGAACTTATTTTTGACAATGTAAAAGTTCCTAAAGAAAATTTATTGCCCAACAAAACAGGTCTCGGCGCTCCGTTAGGCTGCCTGGATTCCGCTCGTTACGGCATTGCTTGGGGTGCCATTGGTGCCGCTATGGACTGTTATGATACCGCTTTGCGCTATGCAAAGGAACGTGTTCAGTTTGGTAAACCTATTGCAGCTACCCAGTTGCAGCAAAAGAAGCTTGCCGAGATGATTACCGAAATTACCAAAGCACAATTATTGGCTTTACGACTAGGACAATTAAAGAACGAAGGCAGGGCTACTACCGCACAGATTTCCATGGCGAAACGCAACAATGTGGAAATGGCCATAAACATTGCTCGTGAGGCAAGACAAGTATTGGGAGGCATGGGAATTACGGGCGAGTACAGTATTATGCGCCACATGATGAACTTGGAAAGTGTGATTACCTATGAAGGTACCCACGATATCCATCTTTTAATTACCGGTGCGGATATTACTGGATTCCCGGCATTTCAATAGCCATTGGTTTGATGTTGTGTTTCAGGAATAGGGGCGTTGTAACACCTGTAAGGTAAGGTTTAGGAAATTCTTTGGTTTAAATGTTTTTTAGTCAAAAGTGTAAAGGAATTTGCTAAAAAAGTAAAGCTATAATTCAATTGGGCCTATCCCAAACATTCAATTCCCAGTCTGGGTTTATTGTATAGGTGCTGTAGGCTATGGTAATATCCTGTGTTTCTGTTTCCACTTCTTCTTTAAATGGAATTAAAATGCCATTTACGGTTTTAAATTCGGATAGGTAGGTGATTTCATTGCCTCCTGCATTGAATTTTGCGGTGCCAATAAGTTGATAGTTGGATGTGTCTATGACTAATCCGCTAATTTGCTCGTCTAAATATATCTTTAACACTTTAAATCCGTTTGTATTTTCTCGTGTTTCCAAAATTTTGATGGTTTCCAATTTTTTCTTTTGGAGTAGAAAGAGGCCGGTGCTGAATGTATTCTGTATTTCCAGCACACGATCGGCAGCCATTTCGGTTACTGATCCATTTTGAAAGACCCAGCCGGTCTCATTTTCCAATTGCTCTACATACTTGAAATTTGGTGATATCGATTCCAGCCTTAAAAACTTTCGTTCTAAATCCATAAGCAACTTAAAGTGCAGTTCGGCCGTTTCCATTGTGGCTTCTATATGCGTCAGGTCATCTATGGCATCTCCACCATGGGCTATCTTCACTTTTTCCAGAATGCTCGTATCCGACGTTTCATCCGTATTTGTGATTGTTTCCGTTGTATCCTTTAACGTTGTCTGTGCATCTATGTTTTTATCTTTTCCTTCTTTGGGTTGGCCTGCAAAAAATAGAGACCCGTTCATCGCAACGGTAAACGTACCATCCTCATTTTGTTCCGTATAGAAGAAGCTGTTCTTTTCTATTTTTCCATCGGTGTGCACTAAGGTCAACAATCCATTTTTTATTGTAAAGCTTCCCTTTCCCGAATTCTCGCTGCTAGAACCTCCACCCACCTTTCCTCCACTAACAACTAACCCGCCAGAAGAGTTAGTATCAAAAGTGCCATTGGAATAAAAGTTATAACCTTCGTTAAACAGTGTCCCTACATATATCGTTCCCGTGCCCATACCACCCGAGCTACTGGCACTACTGTATTCGTAAAAACCTTCCGGTACCGTGTTGGGGATTCCCATTTTCATCATTTGAGCACCGCCATAATTTACATGCTCATACCCGTCCGTTGGGTCCTTTTCTATAAAAATGGTATCGTTTTCGGTAGCTTTATCTAGATATTCCAACAGAATTCCATTAGGCACTTTACTGTGGCGCCCTTCAATTTTGGTTTGCCAATCAGGTGTTTCCAATGTTTTGCAAAAGGTGCCATCCCCCCTTAAAAGTATGGCCAAATCGTAACTGCCCATGTTCGTGCCCCAGGTAAAGTTTCTGCCGGCGTAGACCACGTCGTTTTGGTTTAGTTGTCCCAATAATACCGTGCAAAAGCTACAGCTGATCAGAAGTAGTGTGCTATGTAATGCGTTGCTCATAGGGTTTGTTTAAACTTAAATTAGTCGTGGACTACTACAAAAATAAAATAGCCTCCCAAACAATAACATTATTTAACAAAGGGATATAAATATCTTAACATTGCGTAATCACAAAAGGGATTAATTTTATATTGTTCTAAATAAGAATGTTTTTAAAGTTTGAGTTAGTTGGTTAGTTCAAGCCGGTGGGAGCATCGGCTTTTTTTTGCGGTCCTAGCACTTCTTATTTGCCTATATCCTCTTCTAGTTTTGGAAACTATCGAATTTTTTAGGTCTGTTTATTTTTTGAACGTGGTGGCTCACCAAAAAACATGGTAATCTCTTAGCTCCTTATATTAAGTTCATTTGGAAATCCCTTTTTTAAATTTTTTATCGGGTTAGCGTTCCTTTTTGAAAAGGTATCCCTGCGAATTTATCTCATGTAGGGTATAATTTTCAGGTATCATCGAAGTTGGGAATACCTTCAAAACAGTTTTGTCTTGGTACACCACAAAATTTTCTAGACTCACAACAATAAGTTCTAGGCTAGATAGAAAGAAGTTACTTTTACTATGTAATAAAAACGAAATAACAATTTTTCATTTTCATATAGTGTTCTCGTAAAAGAGTCCGGTTTTAACTAATCGGGCTCTTTTTGGTTTTGGACGTTTGGCAAGAAAAACCCAAAGAGAGGAAAGGATCCCAGTTTTAATTGAATTCGTAAAACCTTTCTTACCAGAAATGGTTTGCTACTATCTCTTTTATTGTTTGGTTTCCGTAAAAAAACGTTTTAATTCACTTTCCATAAATGGAACCTTGTCCAAGGCTTTTTTGGTAAAATCAAATAGACTTATACATCTGTCCAAATTCTGATTTTCGTAGGAAACCTTGTAATAGCGATTATTTTCCAGGTAATCCGTTAGGGCTCTTAATCCATGTATAAAAGGCATAAAAACAGCTCCCATAGGTAAGGATTCCAGTTCTGCCTTACTTAAAAAAGAAGGGTTATTGGCCAATCCGGCTACAAATGCGCTGAACAAGTGTTCTTTAAAACAGATACGTTCCAATTCCTTTTCGTCTTCGGGTGCGGTATTGACCACGGTTCTAATAGCATCGCCAAAATCATAGAAAAAGTAGCCTTTCATAATCGTATCCAAATCTATAAGGCATAGTCCTTGGCCCGTTTGTTTTGAAAAAAGGATGTTGTTTAGTTTAGTATCGTTATGGCAAACCCTTGGTTTTAGGCTATCCAAATCTATATTTCCTAGCGTGCTGATCGTATTTTTCGCAAAGGATATGGCATTTTTGGCCATTTGCAGTTTTGAAACATCGGCAGAAGCCAATGCATCTTTAAACTGTTGCTCGCGCAAACTAAGATCGTGAAAACGCGGAATGGTATCCACATATTCCAAAACGTTTTGGTCTTCTAGAAGAAGGTGAAACTTTCCGATTACGCGTCCCGCCTCAAAGGCCGTTTCTATTTCTTCCGTGGTATTGTAGGTGGTGCTGTCCGCAATAAAACTCATTAATCGCCAATAGCCAGAGGAGGCCTTTGTGAAATAAGTGCCGCTGGTAGTTTCCACTAGGATTATTTCGGAATAATCGATAGCGTTTAAAGCTTCCAATGCACCGGCAACATTGTTCATTAATCCGTCTACGTTGGGAAAAACAATGTGGTTGATGCGTTGTAGAACGTACAATGGATTTTCATCATCGTAAACCAAAAACGTATCATTGATCAAACCAATATTTAGCGGTTGAAAGGTGAACGGTTGCTTTGGTATTTTAAAACGCCCCAGAAGTTCTTGCAAATGTTCTGGGGTGTAGATAGTGTTTGTTACTTCCATAAAGGGGAAACGTACTGACCTTGGTTCGTTTTGTCCTTCAGGCTTTCCATAGCCTTTTCCTTATCGCTGGCATAGGTTACACCGAACCATTCGCCGCCCGACGGGATGCATTGTACTTCTATTTCTTTGGCCTGTAGCATTTCCTGTATCAAGAACGGAATATAAAGTTCGCTATTGGCAATGCGGTTATCATCTTTTAAAAATACCCGGAATTCCGACTCTATCTTATCAAAAACAGAAGGTCTACATACCCAGAAGTTCATACTCGCCTGCTCGTCCCCGGTAAATTCTAGGCCCGTATCCTCATCCACTACCTTATTCCCTTTTTGAACCAGCTTTAAACGCTCCTCTACAGATACCAAGTTGTTCCCGTCTACCTTGCAGACCCCTCTGGAGACCGATCCGTGTTCGGATAAGGTATCCTTTAGGGTATACCCGATCAACGCAAAGTCGCTCTCGTTTGATTTCATAAAATCCGCCGCCTTTTTATAGGCCGATTGGCCATAAAAATCATCGGCATTGATGACAACAAAAGGACCCGTTATGACCTTTCTAGCAGTCCAAACGGCATGTGCGGTGCCCCACGGCTTTTTACGTTCCCCGGTGAAGCTTACGCCATCGGGCAAATCCGTCAATTCCTGTGCTAAGACGTTAAGTTTTATGTTTTTAGGCAACTTTTCACTTAAATATTCGTGAAGGAAACTTACATTTTCGGCCTTCGTGATTACAACAATCTGCTTAAAATCGTTTTTTATAGCGTCATAAATGGCAAACTCCATTAAAAACTCGCCCTTGGGACCAAGTTCATCAAATTGTTTCAATTTCCCGTATCTGCTGCCGCTTCCCGCAGCCATTAAAAGTAATGTCATGGTTTTAGTATTTAAGGTGCAAAAGTAAGGATTGTCCTCAAAAATCACGATGTATTTAGTCGTATGGTTATTAAAAAGGTGATATCTCGGCTTATTGTAGCAATATCCTTTAGAATGACGCCAAATTTTTATATTTTCAAACGTTAAATCAAAACGATACCATGAGCTCAAGACGTAACTTCATTAAAAACACCTCGCTTGCGGGAGCAGGCTTATTTGCTGTTCCCGGTTTTGCAAAAAATATGTATAGCCCAGCAGACAAATTAAACGTTGCCCTTATTGGGGTAGGGTTAAGGGGTACCAATCATTTAGAGAACCTTTTACTTCGCAAAGATGTAAACGTTACGGCAATTTGTGATGTGGATCCAACAAGAATTGTCATAGCCAAGGATTTAATTTCAAAAGCTGGTGCGAAAGCAGCACAAGTTTTTGGGTCTAATGAGTACGACTATAGAAATCTCCTGGAGCTAAAAGAGGTAGATGCCGTAGTTATTGCCACACCGTGGTTGTGGCATACGCGAATGGCAGTAGATGCAATGAAGGCGGGCAAATACGCCGGTCTAGAGGTTTCCGCTTCCAATACGTTGGAAGAATGTTGGGATTTGGTAAACACCCATGAATCTACAGGAACCCACATGATGATCTTGGAGAACGTAAATTACCGTAGGGACATTCTTGCGGTGTTGAATATGGTAAAGCAGAATGTTTTTGGAGAACTGGTTCATTTTAGATGTGGTTACCAGCATGATCTGCGCTTTGTGAAATTAAATGATGGAAAATCCGCTTATGGTAAGGGAGCCGAGTTCGGGGACAAGGGTATTTCCGAATCTAAATGGCGAACCGCACACTCCGTTAAAAGGAATGCCGACGTTTATCCAACCCACGGTCTTGGCCCGGTTGCGGTAATGGCCGATGTAAACCGCGGTAACCGATTTATGTCCCTGACTTCCCATGCCACTAAGGCTATTGGTTTACATAATTATATTGCTGAGGTAGGGGGTAAGGACCATCCCAATGCCAAAGTAAAATTTAAGCAAGGCGATGTCATTACCACTACCATTGATACCGCGAACGGAGAAACCATTATCCTTACCCATGATGTTAACTTGCCAAGGCCCTACTCTTTAGGATTTAGAGTGCAAGGAGCGAACGGACTCTGGGAGGTAGACGGCAATAGAATATATATAGAAGGCCAATCTAAGGCCCACGAATGGGACGAGGCCAATGCTTGGCTCGAAAAATACGACCATCCACTTTGGAAAAAATATGGGGAATATGCCTTGGATGCGGGACATGGCGGAATGGATTTCTTTGTGTTGAATTCCTTTGTGGAATCTGCCAAGGCCAATATAGCACCGCCTATGGATGCGTATGATGCCGCAGCTTGGAGCGCCGTAACGCCTTTGTCCGAACTTTCAATTGATAACAACGGGGAACCGCAGGATTTTCCAGATTTTACAAGGGGACTTTGGTTAAAGCGCAAACCTTATGAGTGGATGAAGGAGACGTATTGATACTTGGTATTGGACAAGGAGTCGCCCTGTTTATTTGGTTTGTACTCTAAGGTACATGGCTTGCCAGTATGACAATTGTCATATTTTCTAATGTGCCCACGTTTTACCTTTGTATCAAATTTTAAAGTGCATGTGCAGCCTTATTCAAAAATATAATGTTCCCGGACCTAGATACACCAGTTATCCCACAGTTCCGTACTGGGATATGGACTCGTTTTCAGGAAAAAAGTGGCAGGCTTTCGTGCAAAAAAGTTTTTCGGAATCCAATAGAACCGAAGGGATAAGTTTGTATATCCATTTGCCCTACTGCGAAAGTTTATGCACCTTTTGTGGTTGTCATAAAAGAATCACGAAAAGGCATGAGGTGGAGGTACCCTATATAGAATCCTTACTAAAGGAATGGGAGCTGTACATTGCCTTATTTCCAGAGAAACCAAGCATTAAAGAGTTGCATTTGGGTGGTGGTACACCTACCTTTTTTAGCCCGTCGAACTTAAAAAGTCTTATCAACGGGATTTTTGCGAGAGCCAAGAGAGCTGAAAACCATGAGTTTAGTTTTGAAGGTCATCCTAACAATACCACCAAGGAACATTTACAGGCGCTATATGATGTTGGCTTTAGAAGGGTAAGTTATGGGGTACAGGATTATAACGAAAAAGTGCAAAAGGCCATCCATAGGATTCAACCTTTTGAAAATGTAAAAAAGGTGACGGAGTGGGCACGCGAAATTGGCTATACTTCTGTTGGACATGACATTATTTTTGGTCTGCCCCACCAAACCATAGATCACGTAATCGAGACTATAACCAAGACCAATTCCTTATTGCCGGATAGGTTGGCCTTTTATAGTTATGCTCATGTGCCTTGGATCAAAGGAAACGGGCAACGTGGCTACAAAGATTCCGATTTGCCTTCCGCAGATTTAAAAAGAGAACAATACGAAATAGGAAAGACCTTATTGGGACGGCTTGGATATCAGGAAATAGGTATGGACCACTTTGCTTTAGAAACAGATGATCTTTATGTTTCTGTGCAAGAAGGGCGTTTACATCGCAATTTTATGGGCTATACGGCCTCTAAAACACAGTTGATGATAGGTTTGGGCGCATCGAGCATTAGCGATAGTTGGTACGGTTTTGCCCAGAACGTTAAGGGTTTGGAGGAGTATCAGCAGTTGGTAGAGAATAACGTGATACCTGTTTTTAAAGGTCATATGCTTTCCACTGAAGATGAAATTATACGTAAGCATATACTAAACCTTATGTGCGGGATGGAGACTTCTTGGTTTAACGAGGAGATGTTGTTTGCCGATTTACCACTGGTATTGGAACGATTGGATAAAATGAGATTGGACGGTCTTCTTGAGATAAATACACATAAACTTAAAGTAACGCCAAAAGGAAGGCCCTTCGTGCGTAATATCTGCATGGCCTTTGATTTAAGATTACATAAAAAAATGCCGGATACAAGATTGTTCTCAATGACAGTCTAACTTAGTTTTAACCTTAAATAGTAGTGATATGGAAAATATTGTAGTACCTATTGATTTTTCTACGCAGTCGGAATATGCCTTCAAGGTAGCCGCATCCATAGCAAAAAAGCATGATGCAAACTTGTATGCCCTGCATATGCTGGAGCTAAACGAAGCATTGATTTCTTCAAGCGAAAGTTTTCATCCAGAACAAACGGTTTTCTTCATGAAATTGGCAGAAAAACGGTTAAGGGAGTTTTTGGACAAACCCTATTTAAAGGGTGTCAAGGTAGTACCTATCATAAAGCATTTTAAAGTGTTTAGTGAGATAAGCACGGTGGCCAAAGAAAATGATGCCGATCTTATTGTTATGGGTAGCCATGGCAGCGAGGGGCTAAAAGAAATATTTGTTGGTTCCAATACCCAAAAAGTAGTGCGGTACTCAGATATACCGGTTCTTGTCATCAAAGAGGACATAGATGATTTTGACCCAAAGCAAATGCTGTTTGCATGTGATCTAAAGGAGGAGAATATACATGCATTTCAGCGAGCCAAGTATATCTCTGAGGTATTAGGGTCAGAACTTAAGTTGGTATATATAAATACCCCTGGAGATGCCTTTTTGAGCACTTCGGAGATACAGAAAAAGATAGTTGACTTCTGTGATAAAGTAGGTTTTGAACTTCTTATTGCTGTGTATAACGACTATTCCGTAGAAACGGGAGTCCTTAATTTTGGCGCCGAAAGTAAGGCAGATCTTATTGGTATACCTACTCACGGCCGCAAAGGAATCTCCCATTTTTTTCTGGGCAGTATCGGCGAGGATGTCGCTAACCATTCTACCTTGCCTGTGGTAACGTTTAAAATATAGTTTTTAGAGTAGTTTCATAGCTGTAGGATCCCAATCTACGGGCTGTTTTTTATAATAACTTTCATTTGCCAATAGGGCTGCTCCTGCGGCCCTAAGGCCAAATGTTGGGTTTTGTACGACAGTTCCTTCCATACGAATGGCGGTAAAAAAATTATTGAAATGGTCGTAATGTCCTCCTTTATAATCGTTTGGTGCCTGCCAAACGGTAGTCCCTGTACTTAAGTTTTCGGTTCTGGAGGAGGGTTTGTTACGCTCATAATCTGCTTTTATTTGTTGTTGTGTTTCTTCGGTATAAGCAATTAAAGAATAGCCTCCCGGAGCCATCCCTAGTTTGGACCGCCTTACCGTTACTTGGTTTTGACCTACTTCCATTTCGCCCTCTGTCCCAATCAACTTAAATCCGCCTCCACCACCATTTCCAGCGATAAAATTAACGCGGAACGCGGCATTGAACGCGGCATGGGTAGCTGTTTTGGGATAGTCGTACAAGGTTATACTTACATCCGGTACGTCGCGGCCATCGTTCCAAAATCTTAGTCCTCCGGTGGCCATGGCCCTATTTGGACCATGGGAACTGATAATATGGTTTAAGGTAGAGAAGGCATGTACAAAAAGGTCGCCCGCTACCCCGGTCCCGTAATCTTGGTAATTCCTCCACCTAAAAAAACGTTTTAGTTCATAAGGAACTTTAGGCGCAGACCCTAAGAAGCTATCAAAGTCTATCGTATTAGGGTTTGCATCGGGAGGTATAGGATACTGCCAAGCACCTTCTGCAGAGTAGCGATCATTATACATGTCCAACATAACAATATCACCAATTGCACCTTCTTCGTATAACTGTTTGGCCTTCTCATTTCCTAGAGACGACATTCCCTGACTTCCCACCTGGCATATTTTACCACTCTCTTTTTGTGCTCTAATGATAGCTTGCCCTTCCTCATATTTTTGTACCATGGGCTTTTCGCAATACACATGCTTTCCGGCTTTTAAGGCCTCAATAGTTATTTTTTGATGCCAGTGGTCAGGAGTAGCGATAAGGACCGCATCTATGTCTTTGCGTTCTAGTATTTTTCTATAGTCCCTTGTCACGAAAATTGAATCTCCCCATAATTCCTTTGCCCGATCTAATCGTCCATCATACAAATCGCACACGGCCACTAGTGTAACGCCGTTCACCTGTAAGGCGGTTTTGGTATCGTAGATTCCCTGTATTCCAGAGCCAATAAGAGCTATGTTTATCTGGTCATTGGCGGTATAGCTGGTGTTGGGATAGCTTCTTATCAACGGTAGGGTTTCCCATTGTCTTTCAGCAAATAAAAATGGTGTTGTGGCAATACTTGCCGTAGTAAGGGATGCTTTTTTTATAAAAGATCTTCTGGATTCGTTTTTTGTCATTGTCTACTGATTAGGATAAAGGATGGTACTATAATACGCACTAAAGTAACCATTTTATGTTAGCTTAGGTACCCCTTCTTTTAATGATTATTTATGATTTCCTAGGCAGTTTATCAATTTCAAGGACGTAATTTTGGAAATTGATAAAATTAAAGAATTGGTTATAGATTTAATCGTAGCAATGCTTTGGAGCCTTTCCCCTTTTGGAGAAGCAAAGGTTGGCATTCCTTATGGCATTTATCATGGGGTAAACATTTATGTGGTGTTCTTGGCCTGTTTTTTTGCCAACGTACTGGTCTTTCCTATAATGCAGTTTTTCCTAACAACAGTGAACAAGTACCTTTTAAAGTGGCATTATTATAAAAAATCTGCCATTTACATCGCCCGAAGGGCTAAAGTAGGCTCTGGCGATAAAATAAAGAAGTACGGATTTTTAGGCCTTGTGTTTTTTGTGATGCTTCCGGTGCCCGGTACAGGTGTCTATGCAGGTACTATTGCCAGCTACCTTTTTAAGTTCGAGCGAAAGAAGGCCTTTGTCGCAAACACCATCGGTATTTTCTTTTCCTCGCTTATTGTATGGATTACTACGGTTTTGGCCATGAAAGGGGCAGCCTGAGTTCTATTGTAGTCCTATAAACGGATATTGCCTTAAATGTCCTGATTATTTCGATGCTTGTAGATATGCATAAAGAGCATCGTACTCATTTTTTGGGCCCTGTTTTTTGCTATCCATGCAACTTCCCCTGTAAAAAGCTCATCTATGGTCTCAAACCAAAGGTTTAACCAAAGTCCAAAATGTTCGGAGGTTATGGTGTAATTCATTTTTTCGTCCACTTCTTGGTGTGCGCTAAGCGGATTCCCATGGTACTTCCGTTTCAGGAAGAGTTGTGTTTCCCAGAAATCCGTTAACAGTTCCAAGTGCCTATCCCAGTCTGTAATAGTATTGTTGAATATAGGCCCTAAGACTTCGTCCTTTCTAATTTTGGCGTAAAAAGTTCCCACCAATAGCGAAACGTCTGTTCTATTTTCTATAAAGGATGTAGCTTTTTCCATTAGTTTTTAAGGGATAAATAAGGCCTTCATAAAAGGTTCATTCGCCTACAAGTGTTTCTAGCATAAACTGGTGTAGCGTTTCCATTTGTGGTCTTCCTTTACTCTTTCCCAATCGTCCAAAGATATAGAGCCCTACCCAAATTAGTATCAATAATACCATAAGCCCGATCTGCATAAAATAAGGTTTGTCCAGTGTAACGCTTACGTAGGTCCAAATTGCCAAGACAATGAAAAGGGTAGCGACCCCAAAATGCAGAAACATAAAAAATGTCCATAGCGTAGGGTTAGGTCCAAAGAGGCCATAGAGTTTGCAGTTATTTTCATCTATTTCATTAATTTCTAGATGTAATTGTGGCGTCCAAAAGTTAGTTTCCTTTTTCTCAAATTTTATAAAAAGGTGGTCATCCATGTGTTTGACTAGGATAGGGGGTTTTTCGGCCTTCTTAAAAGTTTCTAATAGGGCTTCCTTTTTGCCAGTAAGTTCTAATTGAAACCTTGGCCGTAGAACGATGTCATTTGGAAGTATTTGCATGGCTTAGTTCATGGATGACATTCTATTTGCGAAGAAACTATTTCCAGGACCGGCTTAGGCGAAATATAGGGAATACCAAGGCCAAGACCTCTAAGAATAAACAATACACCCATTAGAACCACGAATACTGGGATTAGTTTTTGAACGCGTTTTTTTACTCCACCTTTTAAGAAGCCGCTAAAATACACGGCGGTCGTCATTAGAGGTATGGTGCCCAAGCCGAACAGAATCATGTACAAGCTCCCCGTTGCCACATCGCCCATGGCAATCGCAGCGAATAATGCCATGTAGACCAATCCACAGGGCAGAAATCCATTTAGAAGTCCTATGGTCAAAAATGTATCTGCCGTTTTCTTTTTGAGTTCTTGCCCCAATCTACTTTTAACTTTGGATATGATCTTATAAACCGGTTTTGAAAAATTGTACTTGGCAAAGGTCTTGGCAGGAATGAGTACTAACAAAATCATAAGTACACCTATGACTATGGATAGTTTCTGCTGCATACCAAAGACATAGAGTCCCTTTCCCAAAAGTCCGAATACAAATCCTATGATACCGTAAGACAATAACCTACCTAAATGGTATAGTGTTATTTGCCCTGCTTTTTTTAGCGGATTGTTTCTATCTACCGGGAGCATAAAGGCAATGGGACCGCACATGCCAACGCAGTGCAGACTTCCCATAAATCCTAATAAGAGAGCAGATAGCAACATTTTTTTATAGATATGAGATGTCAGAAATGAGATTTGAGATAAGACAAGGTCTAACATCTCACTTCCACTATCTAGTTTAAGTATTCTATTTTTTAGATGCCAAATATTTGACAGGATAACTGTCTATCCGGCTGGCAAGCGTGAAATGAGTGCAAGTCTAACATCTCAAATCTACTATTAATACGTTATACTTTCCTTTTGTAAATAATCTTCGCCATCATGGCTCCAGGTTATTTTAATGTCCCAGCGACCATCCAATAAACGTTTGTCAGGTATGAGCAAATTTGTGTTGGATAAACTTACAGGTAAGTCAAAATCCAATTGCTTATTAGATGGTCTGTAAAGGGACACTGTTCCTTTTGCTTTTTTAAAATCGATGGTTGACGGAAAATGCAATATTAGTCCTTCTCCTGTTTTTTCAAGGGTCACTTTTTCATGCCTGTTTGCATTAACTTGGGCATTTATCTCCGTCTGATGATTCAAGGCATCCTTATAATAGTCCTCTGTTACTAAATCGTGGTTGGCTTTGCTGTCCATGTTCATTCGAACCACAAAAAATAGAATGAAGCTTATGAATCCTATAAAGGCAAGTACTATTCCTGTTCCCCAGTTAATTTTCATGAGTATGTTTATATTTTCATTCCTGCGAAGGCAGGAATCAGTTTTTCAATTTATCTATAGGTCGTAGTTCGCTAATATTTTGGTAATGGCTTATTTTTCACTACTCATTACCCACCCCGCACACTATCTTCTAACAACCTCCAACTAATTATAACTTCTCGGCGCCAAAAATGCGGTCAAGGTGGTTTCTATCAATTTATCACCACTGTATACACCTATTTTCACCTTTTCCTTATCACTTTTAACCGCGGCCTGATGTATTTCTATGAAAAGGGTACCTTCGGCCAAGCCTTGTGCGGGAACTTCAAACTCTTCCTTGCGTACCAGTTTTATTTCCCCTTCGTGTGACAGTAGCTTAAAGCTTACATCCTCTACCGTTTCAGTAGTCTTGTTGATTAACTTAAACGTGTAGACATTACTTATGATATCGCCTTCCTTGTGTTCATATAGTTGTCCGGGCAATCTTAGGATGTTCGCTTCCAAATCGTTTCTAAGGAATAACATTCCAATAAGTATCCCTGTAAGGATGACCAACACTGCAGTATATCCTTTAAGCCGCGGAGTAAACTTGAATTTCTCCTTTTTGGTTATTTCGTCTTCACTGGCATAGCGTATCAACCCTTTGGGAAGATTCACTTTTTCCATAATGGTATCGCACTCATCTATACATGCGGTACAGTTTATACACTCCAATTGTGTCCCGTTTCTAATATCGATACCTGTTGGGCACACATTTACACATTGGAAACAATCGATACAATCTCCATGTCCCATGGCTTCCCTGTCTTCGTCTTTACGCCACTTTTTTCTACCGTTTTCCGCTTCACCCCTTTTATGGTCGTAAGCGACTATTATAGATTTATTGTCCAAAAGCACACCTTGCATTCTGCCATAAGGGCAAGCAATGATACACACTTGCTCCCTAAACCAAGCAAATACCCAAAAGAATACCGCAGTAAAAATCAATAGGGATATGAGCGTAGAAAGATGTAACAAAGGCCCGTCGGTAATATATGCCATTAGTTTGTCGCTGCCGATCAGGTAGGCCAAAAACACATTTGCGATAATAAAGGAAATGATAAAAAAGATAATCCATTTAATGGTTCTCTTTCTTATTTTCTCGGCATTCCATGGCTGACGATCTAATTTTATCTGGGCACCCCTATCCCCATCTATCCAATATTCTATCCTACGGAATACCATTTCCAGAAATATGGTCTGTGGACACATCCATCCGCAGAAAATACGCCCAAAGGCAACGGTAAACAATGCGATAAAGATGACCCCTATAATCATTGAAATTACGAAGAGATGAAAATCCTGTGGCCAAAACGGAAATCCAAAAATGTTAAAACGGCGTTCTAGCACATTGAACATTAAAAACTGATTTCCATTGATCTTAACAAAAGGTGCAGCTAACAAAAACGCCAATAAAAAATAGCTGACGTATTTACGATAGGTGTACCATTTACCGCTTGGTTTTTTGGGGAAGACCCAAGCCCGTTTTCCTTCTTTGTTTATTGTTCCAATAGTGTCCCTGAAACTATCTTGATCCTGTGACATGATTTCTTTTTTGATATAATTCTAAGGGATGGCCGTTTTTGTTTTGGTAGTAATCGGTTTGAATTATTGGTTGTAAATGGTGCTCTTTATTGTTTTTTTAAGACCTCGCCCTTGGTTACGGCAAGGTCTTTAATTTTATTGTTTTAGTATAAAAGAAAAAGTCTATTCAATGACCGTTCCTGATTCGTCAACAGTTTCTTTGAATTCCAACGACTGTGCTTCTACTTCTATGTTAACCGAATCCACTACTACGGGTGCATCTACTTTCATGTGCGGGTCAATCCAGATATCGCCTTCTGCCGCTTTTGGGTTGGCAGAGGTCTTTCCTTGAAACGTTAGGACATAACTAGCAACCTGTGCCATTTCTACAGGCTTTAAACTCTGTTTCCAAGCTACCATTCCTTTTCCGTCCCTACCACCTTCGGAGATGGTGTTGAAAACGTTTTTGATGCCACCTCCTAAAATCCAGTTTGCATCGGTTAGGTTGGGGCCAATTCCGCCTCCGCCGTCTGCCATGTGACAGGCAACACAGCTAGCTTCAAATATTGCTTTGCCCGCACTGATGTCAGATGCGTCGGTTAAAAGTTCTACCGAATTCACATCTACCAAATCTTTAGCTGTTTTCTTATATTCTTCAATCTCTGCTTGTGCTATAGTGAGTTCCGTAAGGTATTCGGTATCCTGATCATAGTCGCCCATAATGTGGAATCGCACCAAATAGGCTACACCAAAGATGATGGTTGCATAGAACATATACACCCACCATGGTGGGAGTTTGTTGTCCAGTTCGCGTATACCGTCATAATTGTGATCCAAGATGATTTCGGTTTCCGCCTCCATAGGCTTGGAACCCAAAAGCTTGTTGTACATTTCTTTGCCCCATGTCCATTCCCATCTTTTGGAAGCGGATGCCATATAGCGTTCTTTTGCCTCTTCCGACAGCGTTTGAAACATCACATTTTCAATGGCGCCAAGAATAACTTCTATTCCAATTAATAGCAGCAGCACAAAAACTAGGAAGAGAGCGGCCATTGGGTAGGCGATGAACGCAGGTTGGTCGCCAGAGTCTATAAAGTACTCCATCAATCCGAAGACAGTAAAAAAGAGTAGTGGTATCCGTATCCACCAAGGAGACATATTTTTCATCAGTATATATTTTAATGGTTTTAGTTGTCTGATAGGTTTGTTATAAACACCTCATTCAATGGTATAAGATGTTTTGATCAAAATTTTAAAATTCCATGTTTTGTTCGTCATTATTCTCTAGGGGAATTTCGCTCATTTCTTTTATGTGCTCTTTTGATGCTGTAAATACCCATGCAAAAAGGCCTACAAAAAAGATGAAGAAAATTAGGAGTGATATCATGGGATAGGTGGCTACGCCATCTATAGTTTCCATATATCCTTTTACGAATTTTAGCATGATTTTTTAGATTTTAAAGTTAAGAATCAAGCGACAAGACATTCATCTTTTGGAATTTGGTCTTGGCTCTTGGTTCTAAGACTATTGGTTCTTATTTTTTATTTATTTTCAGAAATGAGTTCGTCGGTTTCCTTTATTTTAATATCGGTTCCAAGGCGTTGTAGGTAGGCGATCATGGATACGATCTCCCTATCTCGCATTTCTACGAATTCGGTTCCGTTTTCGGCAGCATATTTCTTCGACGTTTCGTAGCTAGACGCAAAATCTGGATCGGCATACAGGTTTTTCTCAATTTTAGTGGCCTGTTCGGCCATATGGGTTTTAGCATTGGCAATGTCCTCATCGGTATATGGTACTCCTAAAGTGGCCATGGCTTCCATTTTGGTCTGTACATTACTACGGTCGTGCTCGTTATTTATCAACCAAGAATACGATGGCATTATAGACCCCGAAGAGGTACTTTGCGGATCGTAAAAATGGTTAAAGTGCCAGTTGTCCGAATACTTTCCACCAACCCTTAATAAATCTGGTCCGGTACGTTTACTACCCCATAGGAATGGATGGTCGTAGACGAACTCCCCAGCTTTGGCATATTCGCCATAACGTTCTACCTCACTACGGAACGGTCGTACCATTTGTGAGTGACAACCCACACAACCTTCTCTAATGTAAAGATCTCTTCCTTCCAATTCCAAAGGAGTATAGGGTTTTACACTCGTTATGGTAGGGATATTGGATTTCACCAAAATTGTAGGTACAATTTGTATGATACCACCAATAAGGATGGCTACGGTAGCTAAGATTGTGAGTTGAATTGGCTTACGCTCTAACCAAGTATGGAAGGTTTCACCAGAAGTTCTTCTGCTAGAAACTCGCGTCAGAGCTGCAGCTTCTGCAAGTTCGTCTTCTACTTTTTGTCCGCTTCTGATAGTTACGACGATGTTGTACACCATGACAAGCGCACCAATAATATACATGCTACCACCTATGGCACGCATCCAGTACATGGGCATAATTTCGTTAACGGTCTCCAAGAAGTTACCGTAAACCAAGGTACCATCTGGATTAAAATCTTTCCACATTAAGGCTTGTGTAAACCCAGCAACATACATGGGTAGTGCGTAAAGGATGATACCCAAAGTTCCTATCCAGAAGTGGAAGTTAGCTAACCCTAGAGACGCCAATCTTGTCTTGAACATTTTTGGGACCAACCAGTAGATCATACCAAAGGTCAAGAAACCGTTCCATGCCAATGCGCCAACATGCACGTGGGCAATAATCCAATCGCTAAAGTGTGCAATTGCGTTTACGTTTTTCAAGGACAGCATAGGACCTTCAAAGGTGGCCATACCATATCCTGTAATAGCGACTACCATGAACTTTAAGGTTGGGTCTGTTCGCACTTTGTCCCAAGCACCACGCAGGGTTAAAAGACCGTTGATCATACCGCCCCAAGAGGGGGCAATCAACATCACGGAGAAGGCAACACCTAGGTTCTGCGCCCAATCTGGTAATGCAGAATACAATAAGTGGTGTGGTCCTGCCCAGATATATATAAAAATCAATGACCAGAAGTGTACTATGGACAGTTTATAAGAGTATACAGGTCTGTTGGCCGCTTTAGGTACAAAATAGTACATAAGACCTAGGAACGGCGTAGTTAAAAAGAAAGCTACGGCGTTATGTCCGTACCACCATTGCACCAAGGCATCTTGCACACCGGCATATACCGAATAGCTTTTAAGGGCCGCAACAGGAAGTTCAAGACTATTAAATATATGGAGTACCGCGACTGTTACAAAAGTGGCCACATAAAACCAAATTGCTACATATAAATGTCGCTGTCTCCTTTTGATCATGGTACCGATAAGGTTTACGCCAAATGCAACCCAAACTAATGCAATAGCGATATCAATAGGCCATTCCAATTCTGCATATTCCTTAGAGGTAGAATATCCCAGTGGTAAGGTAATGGCAGCGGCAACAATGATCAATTGCCAGCCCCAGAAGTTAAAATTACTAAGGAAGTCACTGAACATCCTCGCTTTAAGGAGCCGTTGTGTGGAATAATATACACCGGCAAAAATAGCATTACCCACAAATGCGAAAATCACCGCATTGGTATGCAAGGGTCTTAGTCGTCCAAAACTTAACCAGGATATGCCATCTGTTAAGTTAGGGAACATAAACATAAATGCCAGCAAAAGGCCGACGGACATCCCTACTATTCCCCATAACATGGTGGCGTAGATGAACTTTTTTACGATCTTGTTATCGTAATAAAACTGTTGTACTTCCATAGTTGATTAGTTATTATGTTCTTTTACTTTCTTTAATTCCGATGGGTGTTCGGCAATGTTTGGTTTAACCAGCTCATCCTCAAATAGCATGCGCACAGAGGGCGTGTATGAATCGTCATACTGACCACTGCGTACCGACACAATAAAAGCTATGAAAAATAAGATGGCTACAGTTATACTGATCGCCAATAACACATAAATTACACTCATACCTACCTGAATTCTGGTGTAAAACTAATGGGATGTCTTAGGAATAAATATGACATTTATCAGGTTTACAGATTATTTTAATTTTCTACCTAAAAGATTGGTCATAAGTGTAGTAAAGCCTACCACGCTTATAGAACTTAAGGGCATTAATATGGCCGCAATAACAGGTTCTAATTGTCCTGTTACGGCAAAATAGAGTCCCACAACGTTATAGGCTAAAGATAGCATAAAACTTAGTTTAATTATTTTTATCGCTTTTTTGGATGCCAATATATACGTGTACAATTCCGTGAATTTAGAGGCGTCCAGTATGCCATCGCATGCCGGTGAAAATACATTGGTATTCTCGGATATGGCGATACCTACTTCGGCTTGTGCCAAGGCTCCGGCATCGTTAAGGCCATCGCCCACCATCATCACTTTTTTCCCCTGTTCCTGTAACGATGCTATAAAACTTAGTTTGTCTTTTGGTTTTTGATTAAAATACAAGGGCGTTAGTTTGGGCAATAAGGCCTCCAACCTGGCTTTTTCGCCCTCATTATCACCGGATAGAATAGCCAGGTTATGGGTTTCTCCCATCGCTTTAAATACATCGGTAACTCCTTCCCTATATTGGTTATGGAAGACGTACCTTCCTTTATAGTTGTTGTTGTTCGCAATATGAACCGTAGTGTCCAAAGTATCTTTATGTTCCGGCTTTCCTACAAAATCTGCCGAGCCTATTTTTAGGTGGTCCGGTCCCTTGCTCGCTTCCAGTCCTTTTCCCAGATGTTCCTCGTATTGATCCAGGGTAATAATATTCTGTTCTTTTAGAAAATCGTACAAGGTTCTGCTTAAAGGATGGTTGGACGCGCGTAAGGTGTTTTTTAGAAGCGATTCTTCCTCTGCCGTTAAGGGCATGCCTTCATAAGTGGCCGTACTTTTTTGTACAGTGGTAATTGTGCCTGTTTTATCAAAAATCGCCGTATCTATTTTGGCCAGTTGTTCTATGGTCTGGGTGTCTTTTAAATAGAATTTCTTTCGACCAAAAATGCGAAGCATGTTTCCTAAAGTGAACGGTGAGGCTAACGCTATAGCGCAGGGGCAGGCGATGATAAGCACAGCGGTAAAAACGTTCATGACCTTGCTAGGGTCTTGGTATAGCCAAAAAGCGGAAGACAGAAAGGCAATGGAAAGCACGCCAATGGTAAAACGTCTGCCAATACTATCGGTAATGGTTTGGAAACGGGTCGATTTGTCGGTCTGGAAAACTGCATTGCTCCATAGTTGGGTCAAATAACTCTGGGAAACCGATTTTAGGGCTTCCATTTCTATGGCACCCTGTACCTGCTTTCCACCGGCAAATAGTCTATCGCCAGACACTTTGTGCAGCGGTTCCGATTCGCCTGTTACAAAACTATAATCTATGCGGGCGTTATCACTTATCAAGATACCGTCTACGGGGATTATTTCTTCGTTTCGTATCAGCAAGCGGTCTCCTTTTTCAATTTCGTGTACCTGTACACTTCGTTCCTTTCCTTGTGTTATGCGTGTAACGGCAATAGGGAAGTAGGACTTGTAATCGCGTTCGAAAGAAAGGAAGGAATAGGTTTTCTGCTGAAAGAATTTGCCCAACAATAAGAAGAAGACCAAACCTGTTAGGGAGTCAAAAAAACCGGGGCCCCAATCAAAAATAATTTCCAATGTGCTTCTAACAAATAGCACAAAAATACCTAGGGCAATAGGTACATCTATGTTTAATATCTTAGAACGGAGCCCTTTATAGGCCGATGTAAAATAGCCAGCACCTGAATAAAAAACAACGGGCAGGGAGAAGGTAAACATCAACCAACGAAAAATATTTTCATATTCGTTAAGCCAAAATTCCCCGCCAGATGCAGCACTGGAAGAAAGGTCAAAATAGTCTGGAAAGGAGAGAAACATTACATTGCCAAAAGCAAACCCGGCTACCCCAAGTTTATAGATAAGGCTTCTGTCTGTACTTTTTTTGTCATTATCAAAATCATCCAAGGAAATATAAGGCTCGTATCCGATACGGGACAGAAGGATAGCTATTTCTTTTAAGGAGGTTTTGGCGCTGTTATAGGTAATACGTACGGTTTTTTTAGGAAAATCTACTTGGGAGCTGTTAATAAACCGGTTTAACTTGTTAAGGTTTTCCAATATCCAAATACAGGAGCTACAATGAATATGGGGAATGTAGAGGTTGGTAATCTGTAAATTACCGTCGTTGAATTCCGTTAATCTTTCGACAATAGCAGAAGTGTCGAGAAAATCGTATTTTCCTTCAATTTCCGTTGGAGTGGCTCCAGCACCTTGCTGTATATCATAATAATAGGAAAGGTCATTGGAACTAAAAATCTCGTAAACGGTTTTACATCCATTACAACAAAAATTCTTATCATCAAATTGTATTAACGCGTTGCCGCAATCATCACCACAGTGATAACAATTGTGTTTTTCCATACCAAATGTGCTTATACCTACTACAAAATTGACGAAAATACCTTGTTTGAAACATGATATATGTCAGGTTTTAAAATAAGGGTTACCGTTAGTTTTGTTTTTGTTAAAACCAATGGTGTATGGGAAGCTGTCATCTTAGTATGGCGAATGTATCGGGAACGTCTAGTGATTACGTTATTCACCCTGGTTGTAGGTTTTAAAGGTAAGGGTCTTGTTGCCCTTGGCCATGAATAATAACTATTGTAGCAGAAAAGGAACTAGTTAAGAACTAGTAGGAATAATTATTAAAAACCTACAATTTTAAAGGTCATTTTTTTTTGCTAAATTGTACTTTTGTGTTTTGGGTAAAAATAGTTTAGGTATGGATCAAGAGGAAATGCATAATCGCTGTGAAAATTGTATTGTACGACAATTTAATTCGTTGAGGGCAATGACGAAGGAGGAGCTTAAAAGGGTTTCCGATTCCAAGATTTCAAGAAAAATAAAAAAGGGAGAAACTATTTTTCGTGAGGGGGATAAGCTTAACGGAGTTTATTGCGTTCGGGGTGGTGTTTCCAAATTGGCGAAGCTTAGCCCCAACGGCAAGGACCAGATTGTAAAGTTGGCAGCCAAAGGAGAGCTTATAGGACAACGTTCTGTTATTGCAGAAGAGCAGGTAAACTTGAGTGCGACGGCAGTAAGCGATATGGAAGTCTGTTTCATACCCAAAGAAGGTATCGTTACTACTTTACATGGCAACCCAAATTTTTCATTGGAAGTGCTACGTCATTTAGCCCACGATTTAAAGGAGGCAGATGATGTGATCGTAAATATGAGCCAAAAGACCGTTAAGCAGCGCGTCGCAGAAGCTTTCTTGTACCTAAAAAACAGTTACGGTGAGGACAAGCAAGGGTTTTTAAGTTTAACGCTTTCTAGGGAGGATATTGCCAGCATCGTGGGCACTGCGACCGAATCCTGTATCAGGGTCATTTCCGAATTCAAGAAAAAAGGCCTCATAAAAACTGCAGGCAAGAAGATAGGTATTAGCAACGAGAAGCAACTTCGAGAGATGGCAGACGGGTTTTAAAAGTACTATTTTCAAAACCTGATAATTATCATAGTTTGTGTTCTGGGTTAAATCTAATTTTACACAGTAATGTACTAAGTTTAGATGAAACCTTTTTATTTAAAAATGATTCCCAATAGCAAGGGCTGCCATTGTTTTCAAACGTCTTACCTACCTTTTGGTAGATTATGGTTTCATGTGACATTACCAATTAATGACATACACACATGAAGCGAGTTTTAATTCCCACAGATTTTTCTGACAATGCTTGGAACGCTATAAAATATGGCCTTTCCCTTTTTAAGGAAGAGGCATGTACATTTTATTTGCTAAATACCTACACCCCGGCCATTGCCCATAGTAGATTTATGGCTGCTTCCATGGATCAAGGTCTATTAAACAATACAGCTGCCCAAAGTTCCAAAAATGGTTTGGCCAAAGTACTGGAAAGGATACATAAGGAGTTCCCTAACAATAATCATAGCTTTAAAACCATTTCATCGTTTAGTCTTTTGATAGACGAGGTACTTGAGACCATTTCCGAGAACGAAATAGATTTGGTATTGGCAGGAACAAAAGGTTCCAGTGGCTTAGAGGAAGTATTTATGGGAAGCAATGCCGTTCGTATTATTAAGGCGGTAAAGGATTGCCCGGTGTTAGCTATTCCACAGGATTTTGACTTCGTAAAACCAACGGAAATTGCCTTCGCAACAGATTTTAATCGCTTTTATACTATTTCGGAGTTAAAACCGGTTATTGATTTGGCCACTTCTTTCGGTGCTACGGTTCGTATCGTTCATGTACAATATGAAATAAAGGCCTTAACGGAACTACAGCAGTTTAATTTAAGTATGCTCCGTAAGTATTTGGGCGATGTAGAACATTATGTGCATACCGTTACAGAACTAAATTCGGTCTCAAAAACCTTAGAGACCTTTGCGGTAGAACTGGATATTCATTTGTTGGCCATGCTTCAATATCAGCACAGTTACATGGAGCGATTAACTCGAGAGCCCGTGGTAAAAAGGGTAGCATTTCATACCCACACCCCGTTATTGGTTATCCCTGAATTGAGTATGGGAACTTCTTCGAAGAAAACGAACCATGAAATAACCTTTTCTAATTGATCAAAGGTCGTAACCAGAATTTATCCGCTTCGGGTATTTGCTTTGCCCTACCTACTGTAAACGGATTAAAATCAATTTTGGCGAATACATACCACAAAGAAGCGGAAAGTGCCGGTTTTGTATGTGCATGAGGCCATAATTCTCCAGACCCATATGTTGAGCCTTGGTTTGTCGCATAAGGTAATCCTTTTCCCAGAACAGCTGAACTGGAACTAAGTAGACTTTTTTCTAAGGTTATTAGAAGGTTTTGTGCTAGATCAGGTCGGTTGATATCATTAAAGGCAACGGCCATTTGGGCTGTGCCTTCTAGCCAGACTACATCTTTGTCATCGTCAAATCCATAGCCTTTTATACTAGTTCCCGTCAAGGTCATTTTTTGTTCGTTTAGGTAACGGTCGGCTTCAAGGATCGCTTTTTGAGCCATTCCTGGGAATATGCTGCTGCTGAGTGACTGCACGTCCATGGCATAGGTGTATTTTGGATTTTCGGGCCAAGCCATCAAAACTTGTTTTTCGTAGTCCCATCGTTTGTTTTTCAAAAATTTTAGGATGTTTCTATGAAAATCGTCATAACCTTTTACGGCGTTGAAAGCGGTAATGATACCCTCTGTAATTTTAGGCATTTCCGCACCGTTTGCACGAATTCCACCGGCTAGGCCACCATCTGTATCCTGTAGGGACCGCAACCATTTTTCCAAGTGATTACCAAGAGCGTCGTATTTTGAATTACCATAAGCAGCTTTGTAATGGTTTATGGCAATAAGTAGCCAGGCGTTGTCGCCCATCCATAGGGTTTGGGCTTCTTCGCCACTGGTGGTTCTAGTTTGGTAGAGGCCACCATTTAAAAGGACTTCATCATTTATTTTACTATGATAGAAATTCAATATTTTTTCGGCTCTGGCTTTTTCACCCTCTTGAATAAAAAATATGGTCGCCAATGCATTGTCATAGAGCGAAACAAAATTAGTATCCTCCGCGCTTTCTATGAGTCCCGAAGTGTGTTGCATGGAGTAGACCCATTCTTTTACTGCAGTTACGTTGGTCGTCGGAGACTTTTCGCGAAGTTTTGGGCTCGTATTTATGGCAAGTGTATCCGTGTAGACGTACCTCTCTCGTTTACAGGAAAGGAGGAAAAAACAATATAAGATAATAAGAAGAAATCTCGGAAACATAAGCGTAGGTCTATGGTCTTGGGTACAACCAAAGTACCGCCTATACTTATAGTATAGGATAAAGACCGGTCAGGTACACCTATTTTCGTTGAACACGTAACGCTTTGCATATCAACCTATAAAAGGGAATTTTATCCATAAAAAGGAAAAAGTAATTTTAGCGGATAATGGAGTAAAAAGGTGGTTTATCGACTAATAAAAAGAGTAGGTATTTCAAAAATATAAAAAACCTTTAGTATCTTTACACTGTTGTGTTGTGCTCTAGGCAACGTTTAGGGCAAATTGTGTTGGCCGGTTTTAACCGGTCGTAACCAATGAAAGGCTTTCCATAAAAGGGAGGCTTTTTTTGTTTTTAGGCTTTACTAATTTAGGAAGGGTTTAAAGCTTGTTCAATCTTTTCATTGATATTAGTTGTCGCTTTTATGGCTAAGTTTTGATTGCACCCTTTTAAGGATTGGACAATAGGTTTGTTTTTGTAATTGAATTTAAGCTGGTCACGTTCTTTATAAATAGCGCCAGAGCCCCCAATAAAAATCCCGACTATGAACGAAAAGGCACTTACGAGCCAATTTACCCGTTTCCCTATTTTTACCGAGTCAACATCTTTTAGAATGTAAATGGCTTTATAATTTCCCGATCGATGTATTTCAAACGTTTCCTTAAAAACTATGATTTTTAATTTCGGCGTTTCGCTCAGTAAAAATTCTTCCATGTTTAAATACTGTGCATTAAAGTATGCGCTAAAGATGCCGCCAGCCGAGCCGTTTGGTCGTCGATATCATAACTAGGGTTTAACTCGGCAATGTCTACTGCAATTAATTTTCCTGAGGCAACAATTGTTTTTAGCGAAGCTAACACCACATCTGGCGTAAA
The DNA here is from genome assembly GCA_963697395.1 of uncultured Flavobacteriaceae bacterium. Lineage (GTDB taxonomy): Bacteria > Bacteroidota > Bacteroidia > Flavobacteriales > Flavobacteriaceae > Maribacter. The sequence goes on along the minus strand of CAVONX010000018.1, from coordinate 1,107,850 downwards.
ACCCATTGGCGACGGTGCGCTTACTCCGGGCGCATAGGCAGAGGAAAATCCATCTAAATCGATAGTCACATAAACAGCATCTACATTTTGGATAAATGCATTGATCCAAGCGTTGATCTCGTTATGGAATTCGATTCTAAAAGTATCCCGTAAAATGTATTTTACATCAAGATCTTTGGCCGTTTTAAAAAGCGAATTGTCATTGGCATCTTCCCTGATTCCAAGACATAGATAATGAAACTCCGAACCGGATGCCTCACAATCCTTTGCGATTTGATAAAAAGGTGTGCCGGAGGTGTTTCCGTTTTCGTTGGAACGGAGATCAAAATGTGCATCAAAATTAATAATGCCTATGGTCTTTGAATCGCCTAAATGCTTTTTTATTCCATTATAAGTGCCGTAAGCGATGTCGTGACCGCCACCTAAAACTATTGGGAATAGATTGCAATCCAAGAGCTGTTGTATTTTTTGGGACAGTTCGCTTTGTGTGACTTCTAAATCCGTATCCGAACAGTTGACACTACCTACATCTAGCACATCGGTCTCTGCTACCAAATGATTGGGTAATTTACCCAGTTGTTTTCTAATAGCATCGGGACCTTTTACTGCCCCAACGCGACCTTGATTACGCAAAACGCCTTCATCACAGGCATATCCCAAAAGCGCTACACGTTTGTGGCTCGACTTCTCCAAACTGGAAATAGCAACACAGGAAATTTTCTCGTGCAGATAGAGTTTTTGATTGGATGTCCTGCCTGCATAGGTAGTAGGGTTTGTTGGGTTATAAGTGGACATGTACTATGTTTTTATTGGAACAAATGGTCTAGTAATTCGTCTTCTACTAAATTAGGCAAAGTAATTTTAAGTTCTGGGGTACGGGCCATTTCGCGCTCAATGGCAAAGATGGCTTCTTTGTTCCTTGCCCAACTTCTTCTAGATATACCATTGTTTACATCATAAAAGAGCATATTTTTTAGTTTTTGGCTAGCTGCTGCGGAGCCGTCCAAAAGTAGTCCAAATCCACCATTGATGACTTCGCCCCAGCCGACACCGCCACCGTTGTGGATAGAGACCCAAGTGGCTCCCCTAAAACTGTCGCCGATAACATTATGTATGGCCATGTCTGCAGTGAATTTACTGCCGTCATAGATATTGCTGGTTTCCCTGAACGGCGAATCCGTGCCGCTCACATCATGGTGGTCGCGCCCCAAAATTACGGGCGCGGAAAGTGCCCCTGTAGCGATAGCTTGATTAAACGCCTCGGCAATTTTCGTACGCCCTTCGGCATCTGCGTACAGTATGCGTGCTTGGGAGCCTACGACCAATTTGTTCTGTTCCGCTTCCTGGATCCATTTGATGTTGTCCTGCAGCTGTTGTCTAATTTCAGATGGTGCATCTTTTTGTATCTCTTGCATAACCTGCAAGGCGATGGCATCCGTCTTTTTGAGGTCTTCCGGATTGCCAGAGGAACACACCCAACGGAAGGGGCCAAATCCATAATCGAAACATAAGGGTCCCAAAATATCCTGTACGTAGGATGGGTATTTAAAATCGATATTGTTTTCTGCCATCACATCGGCACCTGCACGTGAAGCTTCCAATAGAAAGGCGTTGCCATAATCAAAGAAATAGGTTCCTTTTTTTGCGTGATTATTGATGGCGTCAATTTGTCTGCGCAAGGATTCCTGTACCTTGTTTTTGAATCTGTTGGTATCTTCGCTCATCATTTTATTGGAAGCCTCAAAAGACAGGCCAACAGGATAGTAACCACCCGCCCAAGGGTTGTGAAGCGAAGTTTGATCGGAACCTAAATGGATAAAAATATTTTCGATGTCAAAGCGTTCCCAAACTTCTACTACGTTTCCAATAAAAGCCAAGGAGATTACTTCCTTTTTTTCAATGGCTTTCTTAGTACGCCCCACGAGTAAATCGATATCCGAAATAAGCTCGTCTACCCAACCTTGTTCATGACGTTTTCTAGCGGCGGCCGAATTAATCTCGGCACAGATAGTTATGCAACCCGCGATATTTCCGGCTTTAGGCTGCGCACCGCTCATACCTCCCAATCCGGCTGTTAAAAATAATTTCCCCGCCGGAGTTTCACCCGCACTCAAGACGTTTCTAAACGCGTTCATTACTGTAATGGCGGTACCGTGAACAATCCCCTGTGGGCCAATATACATATAGGAGCCTGCGGTCATTTGCCCGTATTGTGTAACACCAAGGGCATTGTATTTTTCCCAATGGTCTTGTTTGGAATAGTTGGGAATCATCATGCCGTTGGTCACTACTACTCTCGGTGCCTCTTTTGAGGAAGGGAACAGTCCCATTGGATGTCCGGAATAGATGTGCAAGGTTTGTTCCTCTGTCATCGTTGCCAAATATTGAAGGGTCAAGAGATACTGCGCCCAGTTTTGGAACACCGCACCATTGCCACCATAGGTAATCAATTCCTCCGGATGTTGTGCCACGGCAGGGTCTAAGTTGTTCTGAATCATTAATAGCAGTGCGGCAGCTTGTGATGTCCGTGCAGGATATTCATTAATTGGGCGCGCGTACATGTCGTACTCCGGCATAAACCGGTACATATAAATCCGACCAAAATCGGTTAGTTCCCGTGCAAATTCTTTGGAAAGTTCGGCATGCCAAGCCTTGGGAAAATAGCGCAGGGCGTTACGTATGGCCAGTTTTTTTTCTTCCAGCGATAAAATATCCTTCCGTTTAGGAGCGTGACTAACTGATGTAGATCGTTCCTTTTTTGCCGGAAGTTCCGAGGGTATTCCTTGACGTATTTGTTCTTTGAAGTTCATTCTGAAAAGTAATTGGTAATAAGTGTACTACTATGCGCATTATGGGCACCTAGGGTCTTTTAGTCCCGCCTTTGGTATCTAAGGGGATTTATTTGTGCTTATCAAACACTTTAACCCCTCGTTTAAAAACCACACACGGTTTTAGATTGCCCTGGTTATATAATATTTCCTGATAGTTTCCGGTGTGGAAAAGATTGAAATCCGCCAACTTGCCTTCTTCTAATTTGCCCCGATCAGTCAATTTTAAGGCTACTGCTGCCCTAAACGTAATACCGGCCAAAACTTCGGCATTGGACAGTTTCTCAAAAGCACCTAGGATAGCTGCCTGAGTCAGTAAATCGCCCATGGGCGCCGAGCCTGGATTATGGTCGCTCGCAATTGCCAGTGCGCCACCGGCATCCAGGAGTTTGCGAGCAGGCGTAAACGCGCAGCCCAATCCTAGGGATGCGCCGGGCAAGGCAGTAGCGATAACATCGCTTTTGGCCAAGAGTGCTATTTCTTTATCGGTGCTCGCTTCTAGGTGGTCTGCACTTATCGCATCAAAATCTACCGCAACTTTACTACCGCTGGTGGAGAACTGATCGGCATGCACCGTAATGTCAAAACCCATTTCTTTGGCCTTTTTAAAATAAGGGGCGATCTGCTGGGCAGAAAACGCGCTTTGCTCAATAAAAGCATCTATGCGGTGGGCAAGGTTTTCGGACTTTAATTTTGGAAATAGCGTGCTGCTTATTTCTACCAAATAGGCTTCTGCTGTGCCGTTATAATCCTTCGGAAGCATATGTGCGGCCAAACATGTCGCTATTAGGTCTGTAGGAATGGCCGTATTAGCTTCCTTTATGGCGTACAACATTTTGAGTTCTTCATCTACGGAAAGTCCGTAACCACTTTTAACTTCTAGGGTGGTAACACCATTTTTTAAATGCCGGTTCGCCAATTTTAGTGTGTTCTTTACCAGTTCTGCCTTACTGGCTTTCCTAGTCTGGGTTACCGTATCCCAAATTCCACCACCAGCTTTTGCGATTTCCAAGTAGGTTTTTCCGGCATTGCGCATAGCATAGTCGTTGGCACGCGAACCACCAAAACAGATATGCGTGTGCGCATCTACAAAACCGGGCAAGCAGGTGTGGTCGCCCTTTAGTTCATCAACTTGCACATCCTTAAACTTTGTTTTTAGTTGTTGGAATTTACCAATTTCTTTAACGAGTTCTCCTTCAATAACTATCCCTGCATCTGTTATAACGGAAAGTTGTGCGTCGGCAAGTGCTCCCTTTAAGGGTAGTCCCGTCATGGGGAGGAGTTGTTTAAAAGGACCGATAAGTTGTAGATTTTTCATTTGCTTATTTTTAGTTCAAGAAAATGTGCGCCATTCTGAGGGGATTATTTTTAGTTTGACTAACAGCCCGATGCCGTCAATACACTTCAAATTCCTGAGAGAACTTACTTTTTAAAGATATCCCTTCTTTCTCACTAATGCGTTCAATGAGTTTTACGATGGTCTTGTTCTTTATCATTTTAATTCCTTTTTCAATATCATCGGCAAAAACACGGTCCTTATCCGCAAAAGCCACTTCCTTTCTTATTTCGGTATGGATTTCCTCTAGAAATATACCAGATTTCATTGGTTTTCGGAATTCAAACGCCTGTGCTGCAGTCAGTAACTCAATCGCTAATATTTTTTCTACGTTGCCAATGACCTGTAAGGCTTTGCGGCCACTTATGGAACCCATGCTTACATGATCTTCTTGGCCAAGTGAGGTAGGGATACTATCTGCACTGGACGGAAAACAAAGCCCTTTGTTTTCACTTGCCAAGGCGGCTGTGGTGTATTGAAGTATCATATAGCCTGAGTTGATGCCAGTATCTTTCATTAGTAATTTAGGTACGCCCGGGCTATTACCTTCCAAGGCCAAATAAATACGTCTATCCGATATGTTTCCTATTTCCGAAGCCGCAAGGCAGGCATAATCCAAGGCCATGGCCAAAGGCTGGCCGTGAAAGTTGCCTCCGCTAATGGTCAGTTCTTCGTTTATAATAACGGGATTGTCCGTAACGGAGTTCAATTCTACCTCTAATAATTCCTTTAGGTGAAGCCAAGCGTTGCGCGATGCTCCGTGTACTTGTGGAATACAGCGTAAGGAATACGGATCTTGCACGCGCTCACAGTCTATATGGTCTTCCATTATTTCGGAGCCTTTAAGCAAACGTTTTACGCGTTTGGCTACATGGATATTTCCCTTAAACGGGCGTAAGGCGTGGAGCTCGTTGTAAAAAGGTTTTACGGAACCTTGAAGTCCTTCGATCATCATCGCGCCAATAATATCGGCCTGGGAAAGAACGGAATGTAATTTTTCTACCACTTTTACGGCATGTGCGGCTATGAACTGTGTTCCGTTGATCAGGGCCAGACCCTCTTTTGGGCCAAGGGCAAGCGGGGAAAGTCCGGTGCGTTCAAAAAGTTGGGCAGTGGTAATGGTTTCCTTGTTATAGACCACTTTACCCAATCCTATCAAGGGAAGAAATAAATGGGACAAAGGCGCTAGATCTCCCGATGCCCCAACTGAGCCTTGGGAAGGTACTACGGGAACTGCATCGTTTTGTATATGCCAAATAATCCGATCCAAAGTAGTTTCGGCTATCCCTGAATATCCCTTTGCCAAAGAATGTGCTTTAAGGATGAGCATCAATTTGGCAATGGTCTTGGATATCGGTTTACCTACACCCACACTATGGCTTTTTAAGATATTGATTTGGAGTAAACTGGCTTCGGATTTTGATATTTTCGTAGTACAGAGGGGACCAAATCCTGTATTGATTCCGTAAACGGGATGACCTTCGTCAACAATGTGCTGTACAATTTCCCGACTCTTAGTTACCCTTTCACGGGCGGCCTTAGAAAGGGTAATTGTAGTGCTGCCCTTTGCAATATGTAGGGTAGTACTTGCGGTTAGCCAGTCTTCTCCTAATTTAAACGATTTTGATACAGCTTCCATCCCTTTTGTTTTAGTTTTCTAAAAATATTACTTATTTTCGATAAGTGCCAATACCATGTCGGTATATAATTGATAACTATGAGTACTCAAATTGAACTGAGACACCTAACTTATTTTTTGGCCGTGGCAGAAGAGTTACACTTTAGAAAGGCCGCCGAGAAGCTATTCATTTCCCAACCAGGATTAAGTAGGCAGATCAAACAGATGGAAGACCTTTTGCAGGCCAAATTGTTCGTAAGGGATAATAAAAAAGTGGAGCTTACCCCGGCGGGATATTTTTTAAAGGATCGGGCAGAGGCCATTTTTAAGGAGTTAAAGGAGACCAAAAGACAATTACAGCTTATAGGAGAAGGAGATACCGGCGAACTAAGAATAGGTTTCTTGGGTTCGGCGATGCAAACTGTCATTCCAAATCTTTTAGTCGCCGTTAAGGGAAAGTATCCAAAGATAAGAACCTCCTTGGAGGAGCGTTCCAACATGGAACAGGTAGATGCTGTTTTAAAGGATGAGCTGGACCTTGGTTTTGTACGTTTGGACCGCGTGCCTGCGGCTCTTAACATGCAAACGGTGTTCGAGGATACCTTTTCCTTGGTGTTGCCAGAGAGTTATCCCATGTTAACAAGGGAGTACAAAGGAATGCAGCGTTTTGCGGCCGATAATTTTATTTTGTTCAGTCAGGATTATAGTCCTTATTATTACGATACCATAATGGGCATCTGCGCAGACGCCGGTTTTAAACCTAAAGTATCTCATAAGTCGGTTCACGCACATACCATTTTTAAATTGGTAGAGAATAATTTGGGTATCGCAATTGTTCCTACCGCTTTGCAGGCCGGTTTTCAAATGCGGGTAAAGTTTATTGAGTTGAAGGATGTGAAGCAACGCGCCCTACTTTCGGTTATTTGGAAGAAGGAAAACGCTAATCCTGTGTTAAAAAATTGTTTGGATTTACTTTTAAACAGATCTTGACCCTAAACAAAGTGATAGAGTATGCTATTTGATCTGATAAAAAACCGTCGTTCCGTTTTTCCCGCACAATATATAGATAAACCAATTGCACAAGGCGATATTGAAAGAATTTTGGAAGCTGCCAATTGGGCACCCAGCCATAGAAAAACGGAACCTTGGCGTTTTAAAGTACTAAGAGGTAATTCCAAAGATGCATTGGGAACATTTCTAGCCGTTAAATATCAAGAGACAGCCGAAAAGCCGAGTAAATTAAAAATGAGAAAAATGCTCGATAATCCGGCCAAGGCCGGAGTTATCATAGCCATTTGTATGCAGCGAGACCCCATGGAATCCGTTCCAGAATGGGAGGAGGTCGCCGCCACCGCAATGGCCGTGCAGAATATGTGGCTTTGCTGCACCCAAATGGGAATAGGTAGTTATTGGAGCTCACCAGAGCTTATAACGTATATGGATGAATTTTTTGAAATGGCCGAGGGCGAAAAATGCCTCGGTTTCTTCTACATGGGTTATTATGAGGGCGAACTTGCCGAGCAGACTAGAAAACCGATATCGGATAAGACGGTTTGGATGGATTAATTGAAATAAGGGAAAAGCGCTCCTTTATATTCCCAAGCTTTCGCAATAAAAAGTCCCAGATATACGATTGTGACCATAAACTTTAAAAAAGTTCCGGTCAAAAAACCCAGAAATGAGCCAAAAGCAGCTTTTGTAGCGGTTTTTTTATCTGCTTTGTTCAGTAGTTCTCCAACCAGTGCCCCTAAAAAAGGCCAAATGATAATCCCAAAAAGTCCGAGAATAGGAAAAATTAACGCCACAAGTAGGCCAATACTGGTGCCTATCATTCCTGCCTTTGTGCCTCCAAATTTCTTTGTGCCCATTACCGGGATAATATAGTCCAGGGCAAGAACAATCAAGGCAACGATCAAGGTAATGCCCAATATCCACCAATTATAAGGGACAGCTTCCGTAAGGTACAAGAGCAAAAGCCCGATCCAACTAATGGGTGGCCCAGGTAAAACGGGCAAAAAACTACCCAAGATACCAACGATCATAAAAAGGAAGCCAATCATAACTAGTGCAATATCCATAACTAAGTAATTGGTCAAATGTAAGTCGGTTTTGTTACATCCTTCAAAAAATAAAACCTATTTATAAAAACTTCGTAAGTAGAGTAGTTTTTTAGAACTAAAGATGATAACGCTGAAAACTAAATATACAAAGCTACGAAAGTTAAGTGCGCCATTTCTATGCGTTATAATGGTGGTTTGCTATTTAGCGGTTGCCCTTCAAGGAATGGTATTGGATATAGGTCATGAAATAGCCCACTTTTGGTCAGCGCAACCACAGCATCATTTAAATGCTAGGGCGCATACACATTTACATACGACCTCTACCTTTAAATCCGAGCATCATCATACCGTTGAGAATTCACATTCCCATCGGGTTTTAGCTTTTTTTCAGAAAGTATTGGAAGACGAAAAACATTCAAAAGGAGCTCAGCATACCCCTGAGCTAAAGCTGGACAAGCATTGCCTGACTTATTTCCAAATACCTAAGCCGTCTACCTTTTCAATAGTAAGGAAAAGTAAATTTGAATATTTGGAAACCTTCTATTTCCTAAAGCGTAAAGTTCCTACGCCACCACCACAAAAGTATGCTTAAGGAAACGTGTAGATTCGTTTTTGGCCATAAGGTGCTAACCTGCTATAGCTATGACTTGTATGATTTGCAACATAGTCCTAAGGGACACCTGTGGTCTTTCCCATACACTTTTCTGATACCCGGAAAAGAACTTCAAAATAGATACTAACTACTGTTTTTACTCCTCTGTCCGTAATTCATACATTCAGAATTGGGTAAAGGAGGCTATGTGTATGCCACAGTTTTTGCATGCGATAAACTCTTAATGCCCAGTAATTGAAGGTAAAAACAATTTAAATTAAATAAAAAATGAAATATTATACATGCATATGTACTATGCTCTTGGTAATGCTTTGCCATGGCCAGAATTTTAGTGGAGTTGTGGTAGATGCAATGGGTGACCCACTCCAAGATGCGGGAGTCTTTAATAAAACTAGCGGAGACCATAGTCATACCAACAGTCTTGGTACTTTTATACTGAACAGAAGTTCGGTCAATGATTCTATTTATTTCTCAAGATTGGGCTATGCGACGAAAATCGTTCAGATTTCCCAACAGGATTTTCAAGAACGAATGATCGTTGTTTTGGAACAGACCCCTATAGCTTTGGACCAAGTAGTCTTGGTCTCAAAAGTGGATGCTTTAAGTAGGATAGTGGATATAGACATTAAAACCAATCCGGTAAAATCTTCCCAAGAAATTTTAAGAAAGGTGCCTGGCCTTATCATAGGTCAACACGCCGGAGGTGGAAAGGCAGAGCAAATATTCTTGCGTGGGTTTGATATAGATCACGGAACGGATATTGCCATAAGCGTAGACGGTATGCCAGTGAATATGGTATCGCATGCGCATGGTCAAGGCTATGCCGATATGCATTTTGTTATTCCCGAAACTATTGAAAATGTAAACTTTGGCAAAGGACCTTATTATGCGGACCAAGGTAATTTTAATACCGCAGGTTACGTGGATTTAAGGTTAAGAAAAAATATAGATGATAATTTAGTCTCTTTAGAACTTGGGCAGTTCAATACACAGCGGCTATTAGGTATGTTCAATGTCCTGGAAAATGAAAATAGTGGTGCTTACGTAGCCTCGGAGTTATATTTGACAGACGGTCCTGTGGAATCTCCACAAAATTTTAATCGGTTGAATATAATGGGAAGGTATCAATACCGGTTGCCTGGAAATCAGGAATTGGTGCTTACCGCCTCGCATTTCCAGAGCAAATGGGATGCCTCCGGTCAAATTCCGCAACGGGCAGTCGATCAAGGATTGATTACGAGGTTTGGAGCCATAGACGATACGGAAGGCGGACAGACCAGTAGAAGCAATGTGCTAGTAAATCATAATAAGTTACTGCCAAGCGGCGGCTCGGTGAAGACAAAAGCATACCTGTCCCAATATACTTTTGAGCTTTTTTCGAATTTCACATTTTTTCTTGAAGACGCCGTGAACGGAGATCAAATTCGGCAATATGAGGATCGAATTGTACTAGGAGCAGAATCTGTCTTTAAGGATTTTAATGAAAATTTAGGTAATCAGGGATTGGAGTATACTGCTGGGCTGGGCTTTAGGTATGATAACATAGATGATAATGAACTATCCAATACCTTGAACAGGCAGACAATTTTGAATAGAATATCGTATGGTGATGTGGATGAGGTAAATACGTATGGATTTATAAATGCCGAAATGAAAGCGGGAGATTTTACGTTTAATCCGTCTGTACGCTTGGATTATTTTAAATTTGATTACCTAAACAAGCTTAGTCCCGAATATGATAATAGGAGTGAGGATAAGCTGGCAGTGAGTCCTAAGTTCAATACAATTTACAGTCCCAGTCCCAACACACAATTTTTTTTAAAGACAGGCATTGGCTTTCATTCCAATGATACGCGGGTTGTAGTGGCCAATAACGGGGAGGATATTTTGCCTGCCGCTTATGGGGTAGATTTAGGAACCATTCTTAAACCTTTTAATAAATTGGTGCTGAACGCCACCGTGTGGAGCTTGTTTTTAGATCAGGAATTCGTGTATGTTGGTGATGCAGGTATAGTAGAGCCCAGTGGCAAAACACGTAGGTTGGGTGTAGAATTGGGTGCGCGGTACCAGGCAACGGATTGGCTGTACCTCTATTCCGATGCCAACTATACGCAAGGCAGAAGTACGGAAGATCCTAGTGGCTCCAATTTTATTCCCTTAGCTCCCGACTTTACCGCAGCTGGTGGATTTACGGTACAAACCGATAAGGGATTTTCCGGTGGGGTGCAATACAGGTATGTAGACGACCGCCCCGCCAATGAAGACAACTCCATTATCGCGGAGGGATACCTGGTTACGGACGCCAATCTAAATTATACTTATAAGAACTGGACTTTTGGACTGATCGCTGAAAATTTGTTGAATACGGAATGGAACGAAACCCAATTTGCCACCGAAAGCCGTTTGTTTAATGAGACAAACTCGGTCGAAGAAATTCATTTTACCCCAGGAACCCCTTTTTATATAAGAGGTAAAGTATCGGTACGGTTTTAAGTTGGTTGTTATTTCTTAGGCCATCAAATTGCACTTGCCCGGTAGATATTGAAAGTCGACCGGGCTTTTTTTATCCAGTTTTCAACTAAAATATTAGTTTAAACTAAATATTTAGTTATATTTGTTTGAGAAACGAACTAAAGAGTTAGTTTAAGAATTGGTTTCCGTTTGTTCTGAACTTATTTCTAAACCAGCAATGAAGCTATCTTTAATAGATAAATGCAGTATAAATGAAACAATTAACAAAAGCGGAAGAAGAGGTAATGCAGGTGCTTATGGCAACTGCAAAAATGTAATGTCGCGGCAGTCATAGACGAGCTTCCAGAACCCAAACCGGCCTACAATACGGTATCTACCATAGTTCGAATTTTAGAGGACAAGGGCTTTGTGAGCCATGAAAAAGAGGGTAGGGGACATTTGTATTTTCCGTTGGTAAAGAAATCGGATTATAGCAACCAGAGCATCAATAAATTGGTAGATGGATACTTTCAGGGTTCGTTTAAAAGCATGGTTTCTTTCTTTATGAAAAAGAACGATATGAGTTTGTCTGAGCTGGAATCCATCTTAAAAGAAATCAAAAAACAAGAGGAAGACTAAGTAATGGTACTATGTTAATTAATTTCTTGACTCCTGCAGTCCGCAAAAAGCGGACGGTATAACGTCTAAATTTTATAAAATGATACAATACATCCTAGAATGCATCGCCTTTCAACTGGCCTTTCTGATCATTTATGACTTCTTCTTAAAACGGGAAACCTTTTTTCAATGGAACAGGGCGTATTTGATAGGAACTTACCTATTTTCTTTGATCTTGCCATGGATAAAAATTGAAGCCCTAAAAACGGCGGTTCCGGAACTGTATTACGCCTATCCCGAATTTCTTTGGAACACCAATAACGCTGTTGTTGCCAATGTAGCGCTAGAACATAAGGGTTTTGAGATTTCTTGGCAAGCAGGTGTGCTGTATGGGGGAATGTTGTTAGCTGCCTGCTATTTCGGGTATAAATTGTACCGATTACAGCAGCTGCGCCGTGAAGGAACTATAGCCCGTTTTCCAAATTTCACACGTATTGTGGTTAAGAATAGCGAGCTGGCCTTTTCTTTTTTCAAGTCTATTTTCTTGGGGGATAAAGTCCTTTCGCGGGAACATGAAAGTATTATCCAGCACGAGCTTGTCCATATAAATCAGCGGCACTCACTGGATCTGGTATTTTTTGAATTAATGCGGATTATAGGCTGGTTCAACCCTTTGGTTTACGTGTATCAAAACAGAATAGCCGAATTGCATGAGTTTATTGCCGATGCCCAAGTCCCCAAAACCGAACGCAAAGCGCATTATGATCTCTTGCTCTCCCAAGTGTTCCAGACCCAGAATATTTCATTTGTCAATCAATTTTATAATAAATCATTAATCAAAAAACGAATCGTTATGTTACAAAAATCAAAGTCCAAGAAAATTTTTCAGTTGAAGTATTTGTTGTTAGTGCCCTTGGTTTTTGGGATGTTGTTTTATACCTCCTGTAAACAGAATGAAGCCTCACTTGAGAAAAGATTGGAAAGTTTGAATCAAGAGATAGAGAAAAGAGATTCATTAACGTCTAAAGAAAAAGATGCGATTGCCAGAATGACTCATACGATGATTACCAAAACTAATGAGAATACCCCGACCATAAACGGATGGAAAGTTAATGTTGGTTTGAATCCAAATGCAAATAAAGAAGAAACATCACTTGTTGAATTATATAACGAATTAGTGAATGAAAGAAACCGTTTACTTCAATCTACAGATGAATCAAATCCTATAATCACAAATTTGGATTATAAACTAAAAGAAATACAAGATTCAATTGAGGGTTCAACAGTACCTTTTGCAGTGATTGATGAAGTCCCTGTTTTTCCAAGCTGTGAGAACGCCATAGACAAAAGAAAATGTTTTAATGAGATGATGCAAACGCATATCAGCAAAAACTTTAATTATCCTAAAGAAGCACAAGACGCAGGTATTCAAGGTAGGGTAAATGTGATGTTTACGATACAGAAGGATGGAAGCATCGGCGAAATTAAAATGAGAGGTCCTGACAAATTATTGGAAGACGAAGTAGAACGAATTATTGGAAAACTTCCAATGATGACACCTGGTAAACAAAAAGGTAAGGTAGTAGCCGTTCCTTTTTCTATGCCTATAACCTTCAAACTGAAATAAGATCTTGACAAGAATACTTTCTATATTTCTAGTTCTTGTTGGAATACATGTAAGCGCCCAAAATCTATCATTGAAAATCGCAGACAGCCTCTACGCCACCGGCAACTACACACAAGCTATCAATGCATATGCAGGTCTTGGCACCACAAATGCGGGGATACAGATTGCAAGGGCCTATAATGCTATTGGGAATTATGAAAAGGCCATTGCGCAGTATAGCGCCGTCTTGGAAAAGGATACCAAGCAGCAACTCGCCCAATTCGAATTGGGGAAACTCTTGCTAAAGAGCAATAAAGCGAAACAGGCACAAGACCTATTTTACGTTTTGGCACAAGAAAATTCCACAAACCCAGAATACCATTACCAACTTGGGGAAGCTATACAGGAGCAGGACGAGTTGGATAAAAGCATAGCGCACTACAAAAATGCGATAGTAGCGGATAGCACCCATTTGAGAAGTCTTTTTCAACTCTCCAAGTACTATTTGGTAAAGCGCGAAAAGGACTCGGTAATTACCTACGCGGACCAAGGTTTGGACTTTTATCCAAAGGACGTATCGCTTTTAAATCTTAAAGCTTTAGCCTATTTCAACAACGAGGAATTCCGTAAGTCCATCCCTTTCTTTGAGGAATTACTTGCCTTGGGCGAGCGCAAAACCTTCCTATTTATGAAGTTGGGCATGGCCTATTTTAAGACTTGGGCGTTTGAAAAGTCCATAGAAATGTATACCACCGCTATAGCCATGGAAGAAGATAACGCAGCTGCTTATTATGAGTTAGGGCAGGTGTTTTTAAAAGACAGACAATTGGATAGCGCACATGTGTACGTCAAAAAATCTATTGCGATTCAAAAACCATATCTGGCCGAGGAATACGAGACCTTGGCCAGTATAGAAAGGCAAAGGGAGAATTTAAAGGGCGCTTTTGACTTCTATATTTTGGCGCACAAGGAAGACCCTGATATTCCTAGGCTGTATTGGCAAATTTGTGTGCTCTACGATCAAATGGAGCAAAATCCTTCAAAAAAACTTACCTATTACGAAAAGTTTTTAAAGCAATACGGAACCCAACAGCCCTACGTATCTGAAATGGTGCAAAAACGGATTTCCGAACTCAAGGAACAAATACATTATAGCACCGAAACAACTAATTAAAAATTCGTAATTTCCCCTATATTTAGGTGTAATGAAACGTTTTTTTGATCGTTTTTCTTTGCTTCTCGCTGTCGTCTTGCAACTTCTTTGAATCCAAGGAAAAAAGAACACAGGAACTTATCGATTCCGAACTTCGGGAAATCGATTGGAACTCCATAGATACCTATCCGCTTTTTTTGGATTGTGATGAAACGGCGACAAAAGAAGTGCAGCGGAACTGTTTTGAGGAAAAGTTGACAGCTCATTTTGAAGCGACACTAAACGAATTTGAATTTATTGTAGATTCCGATGAAAACACTACCGTAGCCGTTATCTTTGTCATAGATACGAATGGGGATATTGAAATAGTGGACATAGAAAAAAACGCTTTTATTCTAAAACAAATGCCAGAATTTGACGGTATTGTAATCCAAAGTCTAAAAACGGTTCCAGAAATAGCTCCGGCACTAAAAAGGGGTATTCCGGTGAAAACCAAGTTTAGAATTCCTATTCAATTAAACACCAAGTAGAAGAGGTTGGCAAACGAAAAAATAATACTAGGCATAGACCCGGGAACCACCATTATGGGCTTTGGTCTGATAAAAGTGGTGGGTAAAAAAATGGAGTTCATTCAAATGAACGAACTGCTCCTCCAAAAATACAGCGATCCTTACACCAAGCTTAAACTCATTTTTGAACGCACCATAGAACTCATAGACACCTATCACCCGGACGAAATTGCAATCGAAGCACCCTTTTTTGGTAAGAACGTACAGTCCATGCTAAAACTTGGCCGTGCCCAAGGCGTTGCCATGGCAGCGGGACTTTCCCGCCAGATACCGATTACGGAATACCTGCCCAAAAAGATAAAAATGGCCATTACCGGAAACGGGAACGCCAGCAAGGAGCAAGTGGCCAAAATGCTACAAAGCCTCCTTGGCCTAAAAACACTGCCAAACAATTTGGATGCCACGGACGGATTGGCCGCCGCGGTCTGTCACTTTTATAATGAAGGCAACGTTGAGGTAGGCAAAAGCTATTCTGGGTGGGGTGCTTATATTAAAAATAATCCAGGTAAGGTAAAATAGTTGTGAGTTGGCAGTAACAGTTGACAGTAGCAGCGATTAATCAAATTATCAGCTGTCTTGATACATTTTCTAGATTGCATGAAGAGTTTAAAAATAGAGTAAAATGAGTTTTCGAGAATTATTAGCCTATAAAAAATCGTTTGCACTTGCCATGAAGGTATTCGAACTTTCGAAATCCTTCCCAAAAGAGGAAAAATATTCTTTGACCGATCAAATAAGAAGATCTTCACGCAGTGTAAGCACAAATATTTCAGAGGCCTATAGAAAAAGCAGATATCCTAAAAGTTTTGTAAGCAAGCTGACCGATAGTGATTCGGAGAATGCCGAAACTCAAACTTGGTTGGAGTTTGCAAAAGAGTGTCGTTATATAGGCGAAGATGTATACAAAGAGTTAAATAATGAGAGTGAGGAAGTAGGCAGACTGATTAATTATATGATAAATAACCCTGGAAAGTTTGGGGTCAAAGAAGATTAACTGCCTACCGCAACTGCGAACTGAAAACTAAAAAAAATGTCCGGCATCTACATCCACATCCCTTTCTGCAAACAGGCTTGTCACTATTGCGATTTCCACTTTTCTACATCTATGGGAAAGAAAGAGGCGATGGTTTTGGCCTTGTGCAAAGAGCTGGAACTACGCAAAGGGGAATTTGCCGAAATTGTGGTGGAAACCATTTATTTTGGTGGGGGAACGCCATCGGTCTTGGATGCGGAGGAGTTAGGCCGACTTATAGCCTCGGTGTATGAAAATTATCAGGTAGCGGATACTCCGGAAATTACCTTAGAGGCCAATCCCGATGATCTTACTCCCGAGAAGATTCTACAACTGGCCGATAGTCCGATCAATAGGTTGAGTATTGGTATACAGTCGTTCTTTGAAGAAGATTTAAAACTGATGAACCGTGCCCATTCCTCCCAACAGGCCATGGAATCCTTGTCGCTGGCGACACGCCACTTCGATAATATTTCCATAGACCTCATTTACGGCATGCCCAACATGAGCGAGGAGCGATGGAAGGCGAATATTAATCAGGCACTTTCCTTTAATATCCCACATATTTCCAGTTATGCGCTTACGGTAGAACCTAAAACGGCATTGGCAAATTTTGTAGAAAAAGGTTTGGTAACCCCTGTGGAGGACGAGGAAGCGCAAGCACACTTTAATATCTTGAACGAAACCCTTACAGAAGCCGGTTACTTGTGTTACGAGATTTCCAACTTTGGCAAGCCGGGCTATTTTTCCAAGAACAATTCCGCCTATTGGCAGCAGAAAAAATATATGGGTATAGGTCCCTCGGCACATTCTTTTGATGGCGATAGGCGCGGATGGAACATCAATAACAATCCAAAATATATAAAGTCGATTAACGAAGGTATCCTGCCCATGGAAACAGAAGTCCTATCCACAACGGATAAGTACAATGAGTATGTAATGACGGGACTACGCACCATTTGGGGCGTTTCGCTAAGTAGGGTGGCGCAGGAATTTGGGGCTAAATATAAGGAATATCTTATGCTACAAGCTGATAAATTTATTCAAGAACATTTGTTGTATTTCGATGGCGATGTGCTTTTGGCTACCAAGAAGGGTAAGTTTTTGGCGGACGGGATTGCTTCGGACCTCTTCATGATAAAAATGAAGTAAATTTGAAGTAGACTTACAACTATGAAGACCATTATCCATCATCATAAAAATCAATACCAAATAAACCTGGCGAAGCCGCTGGACATCTCCATACCGCTTCGCGGCAATGCAACCAATGTAAATGCTTGGTACGTAGACCATCCTAGGATAGTACCACATACAGAACGGCGACTTTGTTGGCAGTGTAGCCCAAGGCGCCAGCACCAATTTTAACGATATTTGGTTTAACCCGCATGCCCATGGCACACATACCGAATGTGTGGGGCATATTACACAAGAGTTTTACTCCGTAAACCAAAGTTTGAGCCGATTTTTCTTTTTTGCCGAAGTGATTACTATTGCTCCCGGTAAAAAAAAGAAAGACTTCGTCATCACTAAAAAACAATTGCAAAATGCGCTAAGCGATAGTCGGCCAGAGGCCTTGGTCATACGTACCTTGCCAAACACGGTAAGCAAGATGTCGAGGCAGTATGGGCATACAAATCCTCCATATCTCTTGGAAGAAGCCGCTCAATTTTTGGAAGAAATCAATGTACAACATTTGCTTATCGACCTGCCATCCGTGGACAAGGAAAAGGACAATGGCGCGCTTTTGGCGCATAAGGCATTTTGGTGCGTGGGGGGTATGGTTCGCCACAAGGCTACGATTACCGAATTTATTTACGTGCCTAATTCCATTGCGGACGGCAGCTATTTTTTAAACCTCCAAGTGGCATCTTTTGAGAACGATGCCAGTCCCAGTAGGCCGGTACTTTATAAAATAAAACGTTGATCTTTCACTTTCTTAGTAACTTTAACAAATGGATAGTATTTTAGAATTGTTTTTGGGGCTTATTTTGGGAGGCATTATTATGTACTGGCTGTTCTCCTTCTTTAGGAAAAAACAGAACAAGGAACTCACCAACCATCAATCTACCGTATTGCTGGAAAAAATAAAAAGTGTCTGCAAATTGATTTCTGTAGAGGGTGATTTTGCCGAGATCTACAAGTATGAGAATACAAAAGAGCGTTTCCTAAGTTTGGTCAGCAGCAAGAAAAAGGCGCTTATCGTTATTAAGGCCAAGGCACAAATAGGCTATGACCTCCAAAAAATATTGATGCATGCCGATGAAGAGAAAAAGAAAATAATCCTGACCAGTTTTCCACAGCCCGAAGTGCTATCTATTCAACCAGAGCTGGACTTTTATGATATTAAAAACGGGATGTTCAATACCTTTACGCCAGATGATTTGACGACGCTGAACCAAGAGGCCAGAAAACATATTTTAGAGAAAATCCCGCAAAGTGGACTCATGGAGACAGCGCAGAAAGAAGCGCTCCAGACCGTATTACTCATTGAGCAAATAGTGCAGACCATTGGATGGAAATTAGATTATACGGCTTTAAATATTACCGAAGAACAAAAGAAAAAGTTAGCGGGGTAGGTTTATGGTTAAAAAATAGCCACTCTTAGAAGTAAATTATACATTGGTTACAATACGGGACACAACAAGCTAAAAAAAAATGAAGCTATGAATAAACTGTTAATTTTAGTATTTTTAATGACCACCGTAAAGGCCTTGGGCCAAACAAACGATACCATGAACGAATTTGATTCCAATTTTGCACATACCGTATATTTCTGGTTAAAGAATCCGGATAATCCGTCAGATAGAAAAGCTTTCGAAACATCGCTCCGGGCGTTTTTGGACAACTCTGCCTACGCAAAAACGCAATTCATCGGAAAACCGCCAAAAGCCAGCAGAGATGTGGTGGACGGTTCTTTTACTTATTCCTTGATCGTAACTTTTGCATCTGCCGAGGCACAACAGCTATACCAAGACGAACCGCCGCACAAAAGGTTTGTGGAGGAGTCCAGCGGATTGTGGAGGAAAGTTATTGTGTACGACTCCACCGGTATCTAAGTAAAATGGTGTCTTTCAGGGAAGCTAGCAAAACCGATTACGAGGACATTGCCCTCTTGCACGCAACAAGCTGGCAACTAAATTATAGAGGTTCTTTCAGTGACCATTTTTTAGATGTGGCCGTATTTCCCGAGCGGCTGAAAGTTTGGAAAGAACGGTGTTCCCGTCCGTCAGAAAACCAATATACAGTACTTGCGGAAGAAGACGGCTTAGTATTGGGTTTCTGTTGCGCTTATATTAACGAAAGTCCGAAATTCGGCACCTATTTGGATAATCTTCATGTAAGTGACAAAGCCAAAGGAAAAGGTTTGGGAACTTTGTTTCTAAAGAAGCTTATTAATGAAATTAGGACTCGCAACGGGGCGGATGCGATGTATTTATGGGTTATGGACTCTAATGAAGTTGCTATCGATTTTTACAATAACTTAAACGGTAGAAACGAGGAACGGATAAAGGCAGATGATATTGGGGATTGTGCCTTCTGGAAAATCAGATATGTTTGGGATAGTTTAATTGCCCTAGAAGAACTTATCAATAGCAAAATAGAGCGGTATGAACATCGAAGAATTTAGGGACTATTGCCTTACCAAAAAAGGAACAACGGAAGAATTTCCTTTTGATGCCGTCACCTTGGTGTTTAAGGTAATGGGGAAAATGTTCGCGCTCTGCGGTTTGGAACGTTTACCTACGCAAGTAAACTTAAAATGCGATCCGGAAAGGGCGCTGCAACTGCGGGAAGACCATGAGGAAATTATAGAAGGATGGCATATGAGTAAAGTACATTGGAACACGGTGCATATAGAACGTTTAGACCCAAAATTATCTAAAGAACTTATAGACCATTCCTATGATTTGGTAGTTTCTAAATTTACGAAAAAAATGAAGGCGGAATTGGATGCCCTACCCTAGAACGCTTATCCATATCTTTGCATTTTAATTGCAAAACCGTATCGCTAAAATGCAGGATGCCGCTTCTTTTTATCAAATTGAAATTCAAAAACATACTTCTGGGCTTTCCAAGCTAAAAAAGCAATTATTTGCCTCTAGCATGGTGCGCTTGTCCGTGTTTTTGGTCGCTATCCTTGGGGTGTATTTTTTGTATGGCAATGCGAAGTTGGTGGCCGTAGTTGTTTTGGTAACGATAGCGGCTTTTTTATTCCTGGTCTCCAGACATAGCGATTTGCAACAGAAGCGGGATAAAATCAAGGAGCTCATTAAAATAAATGAGATTGAGCTGCAGGTACTTCAAAGGAAATTTCATTCCCTCCCAGATGGCGAAGCGTATAAGGACCCTTTGCATTTTTATAGTCAGGATATAGACTTGTTCGGCAAAGGTTCTTTTTATCAATATATCAACCGAACCGCCTTGCCAAAGGGCAGTGATATGTTGGCGGCCATACTCACGGAAAATAGTATAGACGACATACCCCAAAAGCAGGAAAGTATTTCGGAACTAGCGAATTTCCCAGAATGGCGACAGGATTTTTCGGCCACCGCTGCCTTGGCCAAAACCGAGACGGGTACGAATACTATTGTTTCTTGGTTAAATTCTTATATGCCCTTCGTGCCCAATGCTATGCGGTATTTGCCATGGGTGTTTATGGGTATTTCCGTTGCCTTGATGACGCTATATTTTTTAGATGTTGTTCCGGAGTCCATATTGTTGTATTGGCTCTTTTGTGGGTTGTTCGTTACAGGGGCTTTTGCCAAGAAAATAACGAAGTTGGGCACTTCAACCGCCAAGATTCAGTCAACCTTTCAGCAATACAATCAGTTACTGACCTTGATCGAGGAAAAGGAATTTTCATCTGAGGCGTTGCGCGTAAAGAAAGAACAAATCTTGAGTCAAGGAAGAAAGACATCTTTGGTGTTACAGGATTTTTCCAAATTGCTATCCAAATTGGACCAGAACAATAATATTATCTACCTCATTTTTGGGAACGGTTTGTTCCTGGCGAGTCTGTCGACAAGTTTAAAGATCGAAAAATGGATTGCGAACCATGGCACATCCGTAAAACAATGGTTTGACGTGATTGCTTTTTTTGATGCCCAGAACAGTTTGGGGAACTATGTGTTTAATCATCCAAACTATACCTTTCCGACCATTATAGCGGAAGGTATTGCCATAAAAGCCAAGAAAGCAGGTCATCCGCTGTTGGATCCAAAGAAGAGCATATTGAACGATTTTGAGATAAAAAACGAGGAGTTTTTTATTATTACAGGCGCCAATATGGCCGGTAAAAGTACCTTTTTACGAACGGTATCCTTACAGATCGTTATGGCCAATGTAGGTCTGCCCGTCTGTGCGGAATCTATGCAATATCTACCTATAAAACTGATTACCAGTATGCGGACCACAGATTCGCTTACAGACGATGAGTCCTATTTCTTTTCAGAATTAAAACGTTTAAAGTTTATTGTAGATGAAATTAAGCGGGATCGCTATTTTATTGTGTTAGACGAAATCCTAAAAGGAACCAATAGCACCGATAAGGCAAAAGGCTCTCGAAAATTTGTGGAACGCTTGGTGGCGTTCAAGGCAACGGGCATCATAGCCACACACGATTTAAGTCTCTGTGAAGTTGCCACCGAATTACCAGGAGTAAAAAACCACTATTTCGATGCAGAGATTATAAACGACGAACTGCATTTCGATTATACGTTCAAGCAAGGTATTTGTCAGAATATGAACGCATCGTTTTTGTTGAAGAAAATGGGAATAGTTTAGTAGTAGGTAGTCTGTAGAGGGTAGTGGGGCAGAATAATGTAAATAGTTATAAGTAAATTCCCCCTTTGGGGCTAGGGCTTATGGATTCGTTAACACAAATAGTATTGGGTGCCGCGGTAGGCGAGGCGGTCTTGGGAAAGAAAGTCGGTAATAAGGCTATGCTTTATGGCGCTATTGCAGGTACAATTCCAGATTTGGATATCATTGCTAGGTATTTTACAGATACGGTAACTGCTATAGAATTGCATCGTGGTATCAGTCACTCTATATTTTTTGCAATTCTGATGGCACCGCTTTTCGGTTGGCTGGTTTGGAGGATGAATAACAAGTCGAACGCTACTTGGCGCGACTGGTCTTGGCTCTTTTTTTGGGGTCTGTTTACCCACCCAATCCTAGATGCCTTTACCACATGGGGCACGCAGTTGTTTTGGCCTTTCAACTTGCGATTGGCATTTCAAAATATATTTGTCATAGATCCCTTATATACCCTTCCTTTTTTAGGTTTTTTAATTTTGTCCGCATTTCAAAACAGAAGTTCGGCCAAGCGGACCCAGTTCAACCGAATGGGTCTTATTATAAGTAGCACTTACATGGTATTGACTTTGGTGCTTAAAGGTGTGGCCTATCAAACCTTTACTACTAGTCTGGATGCCCAAGGAATTGTGTATACAGATGTCGCCATAAGACCCAGCCCCTTGAACACCATTTTATGGACGGCCAATATCGATACCAAAGACGCCTACCTTATAGGAAACTATTCTTTTTTTGATACCCAAGAAATCCATTTTGATAGCTATCCTAAAAACCATGCGGAACTAGGCGAACTTAGGCAAGAGGACAAAATACAACGGCTTATTGCCATTGCCGATGGCTGGTACACCATAACTAAAAAGGGGAATCAACTCTATTTTAACGATTTACGGTTTGGGTTGATGAGCCTTGATCCCAAGGAGGCAGATTTTGCCTTCAGCTACCTTTTGGCGAAGGAAGATGGTAAGGTATCCGTTACCGAAACCCCTAAATTCCGTAGGGATGCGGAAAAGCTATTAGGGCTACTTTGGGAACGAATTTGGGGTAATTAGACCTGAAAATTCTTCTTAGCAATGCCTAATTACAGTTGCAGAAAAATGTGCTTACTTTTTTCGCCTGTGGTGTGTTATCATTCATCTAATCTTGCTGTCGTTTTAACCAAACGGGTCCAAATCCGTCTGCAGTAGGGAAGACTTATCGCATGCAACTAAAAATAAGATAATGGTCGTCGAACTCAAAAGAATCAAAGGCCCCTTACGTAATGGATACGAAATAAACGGTAGTTTCCCCAATGCCTAAAAAAAATGGTGTTCGTATCGGCTTTTTTATTTTACTAAATTTCTAAGGCTTATTTTAAGCCTTTCACCTGAATATCATGAAAATTGTCCGCTTGAAGGCGTAACAGTTCCGCCGCCTTTTTCTTTTTGTAACCGTACAGTTCTTCCTCTCCTTTTAGATCTTCGTAGATTTTCTGGTTCATTTCGTTATCCGTTGCCGCAATCAGTGTTCGCTGCGCAAGCTTTTGGGCCACCCAAGAGGCCAAAATACTTTCTGCTTCTTCTAATTTAATGTCATATTCCCCTTTGGGTGCCAGGAGTTTAGCGATAATAGGCGATGTCTCTATGGCTAGAAATAGTAAAAAAATAAAGAAAGACGGAAACCATGGTAATTTGTCCAAAGCAGAAATACGCGCCATGAGTCCGTCAAAACCATCTATAATAGGTTGTGAGTTTTGCACCACGGTAGCATATTCCGTATCCAAACTCGCGATTTGGAGTTCCAAACCACTTATTTTTTGAGCGTTGGTCGTTTTTAAAGTTTGTAGTTCAGCCAATGTGGCGTCGTGTTTTTGACGTTTTTCTTCATAAACCGGGCCTTTTCCCAATAATTTAGTGCCTGCAGTGCCTTCAGCCTCGGAAATATAGGTGTCGTATAATGCGTTAGTCTCCAATTCTTTTGTAGTAATCTCGTTTTTTAAATCACTGATGTTTTGGTTGAGCTCATCTAATTTTGGCTTGTACTGTAAGGCCAATTGTTGCTTATTGGCAAGGGTAAGCTCGTTCTTTTGTTCCAGTAGGACTTGGTTGATTTCCTTTTCAAATATTTTCATTTCCAAGGGTTTGGAAATAACCACGGCAATGATAATCGCTAAAACAATACGTGGTGCCGCTTGTAGTAGTTCGCTTCTAAAACTATCGCGTTTCTTAATGGTGGATACAATAAAACGGTCTAGATTAAAAATCAGTAGTCCCCAAACAGCACCAAAGAAAACGGCTGAGTATATATTGTCAAAAACGGTAAATAGAGCGTAACTACTGGCGATAAAGGCCATAATAGCGGTAAAGAATACCGTAGCGCCTATACCGGCGTATTTGTTCTGTTCGCCTTTAGAACAGGTGTCTAAAAGCTCGGAATCCGCTCCCGAACATAGGATGAAAAAGCGTTGTAACATGATGATTCGTTTTTTTGATTGATGATTGACTTACCTGTTAGAACGCTATTTCTACTTTATTGTTACACTTGGGGTCAGAAATGAAGATTTTCTATTTGAAAAGGTTCACGATTAACCTTCTTTGCGAGAAGGCAGCTACATCGTGAATGGATTTTTGGTTTTTAAGACGACCGATCAATCTGTCGCATGGACCCTGTTTTTCAACAGGTTCCTTCGGTGCCGAAAAAAGCAGATGGTAGACCTTCCTAACGGCTAGCGGGGACGTTTTGAACAATACCCTAAAATGTAACACTGAGCGCAGTCGAAGTGCATTTAAGGTTTTAGAGGGTCTTAGACTGTGCTCAGACTGACAAAAAATTGTTTTAGACTCTGTTTTGTCTCCTAGTTAGGGCAATCAGAGGATTTAGTCAAAAGGCGATTTAGATATCTTAACCAGAGTTCGTTGACCCTTAGTTGTTCTGCTATCGATATTCAAATCTTTATTATTCTTGATAAGTTTGATAGC
The DNA here is from genome assembly GCA_963697395.1 of uncultured Flavobacteriaceae bacterium. Classification (GTDB taxonomy): domain Bacteria; phylum Bacteroidota; class Bacteroidia; order Flavobacteriales; family Flavobacteriaceae; genus Maribacter. The sequence continues at coordinate 1,083,215 of CAVONX010000018.1, read as the reverse complement.
CTCATCGGAACTAATTTCTTTGCCTTCATAAAGAAATTGGGCGTCTTTTTTGGCCATGGCAATGACATGATCCAAAGGAGACATCGGTGTTGGCGGTAATGGGGGGCTGGGTACGTAAAACTTTTCCCCGCTTTCCTGTACTGCGAATATGTCCTCCATTTTTTTAATCATAACTTCTTCCTCATCTATTTTTACTTCCTGCTCTCTTATTAAAATTTCTTGTCTTTCCAATTCAATAGTTGCCTTTTCCATCATTTTTTCTTCTTCCGCCATTTTTTCTTCCTTCCGCATCAGTAAAACTGCTTCTTTTTCAAGTTTGGCTTCCATTTTTTTCATCTCTTTTTCTTGGACCTTCATTTTGGCTTCTGCCTCCTTCATGCGTTCCTTTACCATTTCCAAGTTGCTTTCAATTTCCTTAACATTTTCAGGAGAAGCCACTTTTTGGCCGCTAGGATTCAAACTACCACCTCCATTCACAACATCATAAGGATCCTGTTCCTCAATAATTTTTTGAATGGTGTTTGTGGCTTCTTCCCTTTCATTAAGAGCTTTGGGCGCCTTAGGTGCTGGAGGCGGTTCCGGTAAATCTGGAAAAGGTTCGGCATTACTTTTCTGATTTTCGGACATAATGGAAAATAGGTATTCCAATCGTTCCACATCCTTTTTATAGATTTTCATCTTGTTTCTGGACATGCTGTTGTAGTGCTTGGCCAGTTTATTGTATTCCGCTAGTTGTTTAGGTGTGGCAGTTGGTGCAATGATTTTTAACTCCATTTCTGGACCTACAATGTTCACGGTGGCTACACCGTAAGCCATTAGTAGGTCATCTACTTTTTTAACTATCCTTTCTGGGGGGTTGTTTTCTAGAAAAACTGCGGAACGTACAATTTTCTGTCTTTCTTCTATTGATAGGTGTGGATTAATTTTATCCAGGTAGGTTTCTAAATCATCTAGAAGCACTAGATCATCCTGAACCAACAGCTGTCCTTTGCTATTGATGTGTATTATGATCTCATTAACAGTTTCTTGTGGTTTCTGTTCAATTAAAGCGTTCGCTATTATCTCTTTCAAAGGCACAGCATTCATGGTTACGTTCCAGCCCGTTGGTAGACTAGTTGTGTCAATCCTAGTTGGGTTGGCTTCTTGTTCCAAATAAATCAATTCTGCTTCCTCGATCGATTTACCTTGATATTTACTAAAAGACTTCTTGTAAATATTAAGGGTTTTCAAGGTGTTTATATTCGAAATGGAAAGGTTGTAAATACTGGACCTAAATAATTCCTTTGTAATTCTGGAAACGAGTTCTTGGTGGTCGTCTGTTTCTGTTGAAATAGAAGCGTTTACGTATTTACTATTTTGTTCTTTTGTAAGGCTTGGATTTAGTTTCTTTATACTTGATTGGATGTTTTCTATGGATATTACCTTCTCGTTCAAGGACAGAATGCCGTTAGTCGTTATCACAAAATCAAGGTCAGTGATAGTGCTAGTATTGTTTTGGAACGGCTGACTAATTTGGATTGCACTTACTGTGGAGGTCTTGTTAATTTTCTTAGTTGTGCTAAATCCATACAGCAGAAGTGTTAGGAGAGGAAGCATTAATAGGCTTCTAACTAAGATAGCTTGTTTCGACGTTTTTGTTTTCATGATTTTAAATCGTTTTTTGATTGATGAATATGATGAATTGGTCACGGCGTTCGCCAAGGGTGATTGATGTTTGTTTTTAAAATCCGCTGCTAAATAGGACAGTAAGGTGTTCTGATAGTTGGCCTTCGAAATGGTTTTTTTGAGTACCGCTTCATCTGCCAAAAATTCATGGTTAAGTGTTATGGCCTTTTTTAGTAAATACACGAAAGGGTTAAACCAGAATACGACCTGTAAAATAGCTACAAAAAGGATGTCATAACTATGTTTTTGTCGTGCGTGCGCTTGCTCGTGCAGGAGCACCTCCTTGGGTATTTCTTTTGCGTCAAATTTTTGTTTGTTTAGAAAGATATAGCTGAAAAAAGTATGGGGTGGCAACTGGTCTTGTAATAGTACATGAATAAAGTGTTCCCATTTTTGTTTTGGGTTCAGACGAATTCTTTTAAGAATTTGAAAAAGGTTTTTTAAAAATTTTAATCCAAAGAATATGAATCCAATACAGTAAATCGACCATAGAATAGGTTCTAAGTCCAATACGTCTTTCTCCAATGGCTTAGGTGCTGCAACAGCTCCAGTGTTTTCGGATGCTGCATTGAATTCCTGCGCTAGGTTGCTGGTCATCGGGGATACCTCAACATATTCGGTGAAGACCAGCGCGGGTATAATCATAGCTGCCGCCAAGGATGCTAATAAATAAACACGCTTGAACGTATGCATGTTCTCATTCTCTAAAAATAGATTGTAGAAAAAGTAAAGTACCGCTAGGCAGGCCGTGAATTTTAGAAGATAGATGCCCATGATTATTTCTTTTCAATTTCGCTATCAATAAGTTTTTTAAGTTCCTCCAATTCGGCCTTGCTCAAATTGGTCTCTTGCGTAAAGAAGGAAGCGAATTGGCCTGGACTGTCGTTAAAAAAGTTTTTAATGAGTCCGTTTACGTGCTTGGCAAAATAGTCCTTCTTTTTTACCAAAGGAAAATATTCCCTGCTTCTACCGCTACTTTCATAACCAACAAAACCTTTGTCCGTCATCCTTTTTAATAAAGTGGCTACTGTAGTTGTTGCGGGCTTTGGTTCTGGATGCGCATCTAGAAGATCTTTCATAAAAGCTTTTTTTAGCTTCCAGATGATATTCATAAGTTCTTCTTCGGATTTTGAGAGCTGCATAAGGGTAAGTTTTATTCTTTGTTCTACAAACATAGAATAAATATTTTAATTCTACAAGTGTAGAGTTTGAAATCATGAACTTTGGAAGTTAGAACAGCTTAAAACTGCTATTTGAAAAGTAAAAGGAACAACAGTAACACTATGGTAAGAAATATTAAGAACACCAGTACAGCGGTTCTGCGCTCTTTTTTACTACCTATGGGAGGATTTTTTGTATGTTGGCGCATCTGTTCCTTGGAAAAAGTACGGAAGGTATAGACGGTAGATTTCTTAGCGCTTTCGGATAAATGTGCTTTTCTATTATCGCCTTAAATTTTTCTCTCTCCGATAACGCTTATTCTGCTTTAAGCGATTGGTCATTTCCATTAGGTGTCCTCCTCCGCTCATGCTTCATTAATTCTGTTATAATGAGCTAAGGTTTATCTGTAAAACAAACAAGATTCCTAGCTAGCCTAGTTTTGCCCTTTCTTTTTTTTCGGTGCGATACCCAAGTACTTGAAGTCTTTTTAAAATGCTAAGTTTGCATCCGATAAACCTAGAGATATGGATGTAGCGGAACAGCTAAAAGAGAGAAGCGGTAAAAAATGTGAATTATGTGGTGCTACGGCGGACCTGAATGTGTATGAAGTACCACCCGTTTCTACCGGGGGTGTAGACGGTAGTATATTGGCCTGTACTACGTGTATTGGACAAATAGAGAGCCCCGACACTATGGATGCCAATCACTGGCGGTGCCTGAACGACAGTATGTGGAGCGAGCACGATGCGGTAAAAGTGGTAGCGTGGCGTATGTTGTCCCGTTTAAAGGAAGAAGGTTGGTCCAAGGATCTGTTGGATATGATGTATCTGGACGACGCTACTCTGGAATGGGCCAAGGCTACTGGCGAGGGACTGTCGGACAGCGAAAAGATCATTCATAGGGACGCTAACGGCGTCGTATTAGAAAATGGCGACACTGTAGTGCTCATAAAAGACCTTAAAATAAAAGGATCTAGTATGGTGGCCAAGCAGGGGACAGCGGTACGCAGAATTTCCTTGGACCGCGAGAATGCAGAATATATTGAAGGTAAGGTAGATGGGCAGCAGATAGTGATCATTACCAAATATGTTAAGAAGACCTAGACTGCCCCATCTCGGAAAAGCGCCTTCTAAGGACGTTAAATTTTTTAGTTATCCCTTTTCTTGGGCAGACCTAAAGGAATCAACGGCCAACATTTGCTCAGTGTTCATTTCCGTAAAAAACTTGTAGAAATAGGGAATGGTTTCTATTCCCTTAAGGTAGTTCCAAATTCCAAAGTGTTCGTTTGGTGAATGAATAGCATCGCTGTCCAAACCAAAGCCCATAAGAATGGTCTTGCTCCCCAGTTCCTTTTCAAAAAGCGAAACAATGGGAATACTGCCGCCGCTACGCTGCGGAATCGGTTTTTTGCCAAATGTGGTTTCGTACGCTTTAGAGGCCGCTTTATAGCCAACAGTATCTATTGGCGTCACATAGCCTTGACCTCCATGATGGGGTTTTACTTTTACCCTGACACCTACTGGAGCAATCGCTTCAAAATGTGTTTTAAAAAGTTGAGTGATTTCTTTCCAATCTTGGTGCGGGACCAAGCGCATGGAAATTTTCGCAAACGCCTTACTGGCAATCACAGTTTTGGCACCTTCTCCAGTGTAGCCGCCCCAAATTCCATTTACATCCAAGGTTGGGCGAATGGAATTCCGCTCGTTGGTCGTGAAGCCTTTTTCCCCATAAACTGAGTCAATATTTAGTGCTTTTTGATAGGCTTGTAAGGAGAAAGGTGCCTTTGCCATTTCTGCCCGTTCTTCGTTGGAGAGTTCTTCAACTTTGTCGTAGAAACCGGGAATAGTAATGTGATTGTTTTCATCGTGAAGCGATGCAATCATTTTAGCCAATATATTTATGGGGTTAGCGACTGCCCCGCCATACAATCCGGAATGCACATCCCTATTGGGTCCGGTTACTTCTACTTCTACGTAACTCAAGCCCCTTAAACCGGTAGTGATGCTGGGTATGTCATTGGCGATCATTCCGGTATCGGAAATGAGAATGATATCATTGGCCAGTTTTTCCCTATTTTCCGCTACGTAAATGGCCAGATTATTACTGCCCACTTCCTCCTCGCCCTCGATCATGAATTTTACGTTGCAGGGCAGCTGATCCGTATTCACCATAAGTTCCATGGCTTTTATGTGCATGTACATTTGCCCTTTGTCATCGCAGGCACCTCTGGCAAAAATAGCGCCTTCTGGATGCAGTTCTGTTTTTTGGATAACGGGTTCAAACGGCGGCGAATTCCAAAGGTTAATGGGGTCTGGGGGTTGCACATCGTAATGCCCGTAGACCAATACTGTTGGTAGGTCTTTATTGATTATTTTTTCTCCGTAGACTATGGGGTAGCCTGCCGTTTTGTGAATCTCTACCAGGTCGCAACCTGCTTTTTCCAATGCTTCTTTTACGGCATCTGCTGTCTGGAGCACATCTTTAGAAAATGCCGGATCGGCACTTATAGAGGGTATTTTTAAAAGTTGAACAAGTTCTTCAATAAAACGGTTTTTATGTTGGGCAATGTAATCTGTTATCTTGGTCATAATTTTTTTGGAAAGTTTTAAAAGTACAAAAAAGAAGCATTTTAACTACTTATGTTTAAACAGTTGTAGTAAAAAACAATCGTAACGTGAGGTCCGCACTTTTTATCTTAAACAAATAAAAGCATATTAACGTTTATTTTGTATATTTCAAATATAGTATTCCCCTATACTTTTATTAATAATACCAACTAACATGCAAAAGAACTGTTACACTATTGCTATGGGCACTATTCGTTGCCTGACTTTCCCCCTCATTTTTTTACTTTTTGGTTTTCTCCAGGCCCAAGACCAGGTGGGTAGACCATTAATAAATCAGTACACATACCAAGAATACGATGGTGGACCTATTAATTGGTGGGCATTGGAAGGGGATAATGGTTTTATGTACTTTGCTAATGCCGGTAAAATATTAGAATTTGATGGGGTAAACTGGCAGTCAATTGAAATACCAGGTAGCGGATCTCGTTGTTTGGTAAAAGATGACAAAGGGGTCATCTATTCTGGCGGTTACAGTGAGATTGGCTATTTAGAATCTTCCAGCAACGGAGTCCTAAAATTTGTTTCATTATTGGATAAAGTTCCAGAAGAACATCGAAATTTTGGAGAGGTATGGGAGGTGGATTTTTATAAGGGCAGGGTAATTTTTAGAACTGAGTTCAAGCTCTTTGCATGGAACGGGGAAAATATGAAGGTGGTAGCTTCCGAAAATGCGTTCCATGTGGGGGCCATTGTGAATGATACGTACTATCTAAGAATTTGGGATGTGGGCCTTACGGTACTTAAAGATGATGATACCTTTGAGTTGGTACCTAATGGCGAGCAGTTTGCGAGTGAACGTATTTATTCTATGTTGCCTTATGAGGACAAGATGCTTGTTGGAACACGTAATGAAGGGTTTTTTCTGTACGATGGCGTTGATTTCACCCCGTTTAAAACAGAGGTAGATCCCTATGTGAAAGGAGAACTTTACTTGCCAGGATTTGCCTTGGACGATGGGCGGTACGTGTTCAATACTTTTGGTAACGGGGCCTATCTTATGGGTCATGACGGGAAGCTGTTACAAAGATATTCTAAAGCCAATGGTTTGCCAGATGATAGTGTTAATTATGTCTACGTGGATTCTAGAGGTGTGTTATGGATGTTGCATTTCAATGGTATTTCAAGCACAAACTTAAATTCTAATCTCACCTTGTTAGATGAGACTGCTGGGATATCTACGCTCGTTCTTGATGTACAAAGAAATAATGGGACACTTTATTTTGCTACTAATAATGGGGTTGCCTATTTGGATGAGAATGATAATAAAGTACACCTGATTCCTGGAACTTTTGGGCAAATCTATAGATTTCAAAAATTCCGGAACAGGTTGTATGCTATTAGCAATGGGATGGGCTTAATAGAAATTAAGAATACAGGTTGGGAGAATGTAAGGGAAAATATTAATTATGATTTTAGACCCGACGGTATAGCCCAATCAAAAATTGACAGTAGCAGGATATTTGTTTCGCACCAGCAAGGTACCATGAGTTTGTATTATAATGAAAAGGACGGACAGTTTGAGGAGGAATCAAATACAGCTAAGCTCAATAAAATGAACGGTTATTTTGAGAAAAAGGATGGTACACTATGGATCAGCAACTCGGTAGACGGTGAAGTTTTTAAAATTATACCCAAGTATATCGATGGCAAACTTGATTTAGACGCTTCTGAATATATAACGTATGGTGAAAAAGAAGGGCTTCCAAAATCTGGTGTAAGCATAGGTGGAAGAGATGAAGAAGACGAAGTAAGGGTTAACGCTTTTACCGAACAAGAGACCTATGTATTTAATGAAGAAACCCAACGCTTTGAGAAAAATAAGGGTCCTTTTGCTGAATTTATTGATTGGGACGCGCCAGGTAGTCGTGGAAACAGATCAGAAGACGGGAAAATTTGGTTTAATGTAGGATCCGGGATAATGATTGCGGAAAAAAATAAAGAAGGGAAATTCGAGTTTAATACGGATACGTTTAAGGAATTAAAGAATACAATTATACGTAGTATAAACCCAGAAGAACCTAACCCTGATGGTACATGGGTAGTCTGGTTACCTGGTCCGGACGGTGTCTTTAGATATGAAGGCAATTTGGAAAAGCCCAGTTTCCCAAAATTTGAAGTGGCCATTAGAAAAATGACGATTACCGGAGATTCTTTGGTCTATGGAGGGAATATTGATTTTCCGGAAAAACTTAATATACCTTTTGATAAGAATTCGGTAACTATAAATTATGCAGCACCTTTATTTATTGGTCAAAAGGATATAAAGTACAGCACGCAATTAACTGGTTTGGATGACACGTGGTCCGAGTGGACGGCACAAACTTCAAGGGAATATATTAACCTACCACCCGGTAACTACACGTTTAAAACTAAGGCACAGAATATTTATGGGGATATAACCGAAGAGTCCTCGGCTTCTTTTACAATTATACCCCCTTGGTATGCTACATGGTGGGCGTACCTATTATACGGATTGGCATTTTTGTCGGTAGTATACCTTGTGGTAAAAGCTCGTACCAAAATCCTCTTGAACCAACAAAAGATTTTAGAGGATACCGTAGAAGTGCGCACGGCTGAAGCCAATCAACGTTTAAAGGAATTGGCAACGGTGAATCAAGTAAGTCAGGCTTTGACCGAAAAATTACAGCTAAACGACCTGATCCAATTGGTGGGCGATGAAATGAAAAAATTGTTCAATTCCGATATCACTTATTTGGCCCTACTTGATCCGGATACGAACATTATCAACTTTCCCTACCAAGATGGTGATGAAATGGAGCCCATGGCCTACGGGCAGGGTCTAACCTCACAAATCATTAAAACAGGGGAACCACTATTGCATAATAAGGATTCGGATATTAATGCCGAATATGATAAGATAGGGGTAAAGCAGACCGGAAAGCAAGCCGTTTCCTATTTGGGGGTGCCAATTCCTGTGGAGGATGCAGTAATCGGTGTATTAAGCGTGCAGAGTACCCAGCAAGAAAGTAGGTTCAACGAAGAGGATAAAAACCTGTTAAAAACGATTGCCATAAATGTGGGTATTGCCCTGCACAATGCCGAGCTTTTCGAAGAGGCCAAAGAAGCTAAGGCAAAGGCCGAAGATGCCAACGAAGCAAAGAGTGCTTTCCTGTCTACCGTAAGCCATGAACTTAGAACGCCATTGACCTCCGTTTTGGGATTTGCCAAAATAATCCGTAAGCGTTTGGAGGAAAAGATTTTTCCTGCCGTTACGGTAGATGACCAAAAAATAAAGCGCACCATGAAACAGGTTAGCGAAAACCTGGATGTAGTGGTATCTGAAGGGGAGCGGCTCACGAACCTGATCAACGACGTACTGGACCTGGCCAAAATAGAATCCGGTAAAATGGAATGGAACATGCGGCCGGTATTCCTACAGGACATTATCAGCCGCGGCGTGGCGGCCACCTCAGCCCTATTTGAACAAAAAGGTCTTAAGCTAGCCAAGAAAATACCGGAGGATCTGCCCATGATAAAGGCAGATGAGGATAAATTGATCCAAGTAGTCATCAATCTATTGTCCAACGCGGTAAAGTTTACGCCAAAAGGAAAAGTAACCCTAGAAGCCTATCAAGAAAAAGGACAGCTGATTTTTGAGGTACAGGATACAGGTATAGGCGTGGCAGAGGTAGACAAACACAAGATCTTTGAACGATTTAGGCAGGCGGGCGATACCCTTACGGACAAACCGCAGGGAACGGGTCTTGGACTTCCTATATGCCGCGAAATTATAGAGCACCATGGTGGAATTATTTGGATGAAGAGCGAATTTAACGTAGGCAGTACCTTCTTTTTTTCGATACCTGTTTTGGGCGAAACCGCCGAGGAACAACCCATACAGTTAGATCGTATTTTACGAAGTCTTAAAAAGCAGATAAGTCATAGTTCAAAGAAAAAGGCAGATGGTAAGGCAACCATTTTGGTCGTGGATGACGATACGCCCATACGGTCCTTATTACGACAGGAACTTACGGATACAGGATACCGGGTTCGGGAGGCGGCAAACGGCAAAGCCGCATTGGACATGGTGCGCTTGGAGAAGCCCGATCTTATCATCTTGGATGTAATGATGCCGGAAATCAATGGTTTTGATGTTGCTGCTGTTTTAAAGAACGATCCCGCTACTATGGATATTCCTATTATCATATTGTCTATAGTTCAGGATAAGGAGCGCGGCTTTAGGATAGGTGTAGATCGATACCTTACCAAACCCATAGATACGGTAAAACTGTTCCATGAAGTAGATGAACTTTTGGTACAAGGGGTTTCCAAGAAGAAAGTTTTGGTCGTAGACCAAGATGCTTCTGCCGTAAAAAGTTTGAGCGATGTGTTAACGGCCAGGGGCTATAAGGTAATGGAAGCAAGTTCGGAGAACCTGTTGGCTACGGCAACAGAGGCCAAACCGGATATCATTATGCTCAACTCCATCTATAACGGGGACAAAAATTTCATCAAGGACCTTAAGATCCAAAAAGGAATGGAGCATGTCATGTTCTTTGTGTACGAATAAGTGCAGAAGCACATCAAACTTAAAAAAAAGACATTATGAATAAAAAATTACTGATTGTTGATGATGAGGCGCATATACGAATGCTTATAGAGCAAACCCTGGAAGACTTGGAGGACGATGGCGTACAATTACTATTTGCGGAGAACGGCGAACAAGCCCTGCAGATCATAGAAAAGGAAAGACCCGATCTGGTCTTCTTAGATGTAATGATGCCCAAAATGAACGGTATGGAGGTTTGCCATAAAGTAAAAAAGGAATTGAACCTATCCGATGTATACATTATCCTTTTAACGGCCAAAGGCCAAGAAGTAGACCGCCAAAAAGGCTTGGACATGGGGGCAGACCGCTATATGACCAAACCATTTGATCCCGACGAGATGTTGGAAATAGCTACGGAAATTATAGGTAATTAAAATTGATGGGCGAAAAAGACCATGATATTACGGACAGAGCCTTAAAGCAAGTGCTTTTAAGGGACCAGGACTCCATACACTTCCTAAAGGAAATGGCCAAAGACCAAGACCTTGTTTTTTCTGTTTCGGATCGTTCTGGCAAGGTACTTTGGGGTGCAGAAAAAGAGCTTTCGTTCCACTACGAACTACAACGGGACGAGGGGGTGTTCGGTGTGCTAAAATCCGACTCCGAGAAAGGAAAAACGGTTGCCGAACTGCTCTCTATTTTGGTAGAAAAGGAATATGCCAAGAAAAAAATCGGTAAGGAAGTCCTTGGCCTGTATCGCGAGATCAATATGATCTACAATCTAAGTGAAATGATTTCGGAGACCATAGACTCCGTTTCCATCGCAGAGATCGCCCTAAAGGAAGCCTCCCAGATCATTGTATCCACCCATGGCATGTTCCTGCTGTACGACCAAGAAGAGGACAAAGTACACAGGATATCCAGTTTTGGGACAAACCCGGAAATGGAGAAAAATATAGACCAGCAACACAGCATACTAAAAAACCTGATCCTTAAAGGAAATGCGGCAATAGTACCGGCCGATAGAATACATAACAATCCTGCGTTACGGCATTTAAAGACCGTAATGTTCGCGCCCCTGAAGGTGAAGCACAGAACATTGGGAATGATTATTTTAGGCAATGAAGAACAAAAGGATTTTAGGGCGGCCGATCTTAAATTGCTTACCACGATCGCTTTTCAAACCGCAGCGGCCATAGAAAGTGCCCATTTGTATGAGAAGAACCTAAAAGAGGCCAGGGATAGGGAGGAAGCCATTAGGCTGATACACGAAACGAGTCAGAAATTTGTCCCTTCCGAGTTTTTGAGCTCCCTTGGAAAAGACAATATTACAGAAGTTTCCCTGGGCGATCTAGTGGAAAGGGAAGTAACAGTGGTCTTTGTGGATATCCGGGATTTTACATCGATTTCAGAAAGCATATCCCCAGAGCAGAATTTTCTGTTCATTAACGGCTTTAATAATAGAATGGGGCCTATTATCAGAAAAAACAATGGCTTTATTTTACAGTATTTGGGAGATGGGTTTATGGCCTTGTTCCCTAAAGGTGCCCAAGATGCGGTTTCTGCATCCGTTGCCATACACCAAGAACTGCACGCCTATAACCAAGAACGGCACCTTAAGGATAGGTTGCCCATAAAGGTGGGTATTGGAATGCAGAATGGAAAACTCATTATGGGCGTTACAGGGGATGCCGAGCGTTTGGATGCGGCCATCATATCGGACACGGTAAATACTGCGGCCAGAATAGAGGGGCTTTCCAAACATTATGGTACCTCTATCATGCTCACGGAAGAATGTAGAGCCAGCCTTACACATCCGGAACTATTTAACCTAAGGTACTTGGGGCCTGTACAGCTCAAGGGCAAACAAAAGCCTATTGAACTGTATGAATGTATAAATGGGGACGACCATGCGCTTTGTGATCATAAACTAAAGACGCTCGCAACTTTTGATGCCGCCATGAAATTATATTTCAACAAAGAGTTTGCCATGGCCGCGGTTACCTTTCAAGGGATATTTAAAATGAATAGGAACGATGTAACCGCCAAGCTCTTTTTAAATAAATCGGCGGGCCTTATCACCCATGAGTTGGAGGACAATTGGAAAGGAATAGAGACCATGACCACAAAGTAAGGGCAAAACTCTAGGCAAACACAGCATATGATGTTCTAATTTAGATACAAGAAAAAGGCCGATATTTTTTTGCAGATTTATTTCTAAATTGATTTTTTACTTTATATTTGCATCCCGTTTTAGAACGGAGATGCAGGCGTGATGGAATTGGTAGACATGCTAGACTTAGGATCTAGTGCCGCAAGGTGTGAGAGTTCGAGTCTCTCCGCCTGTACAGAGCAAAGACTTCTTGGAAACAAGAAGTCTTTTTTTTTTGAAATATGCGAAGATACTAGCAAGGGTAAAGTAGAGACGAGAAGTTTATGCTGAGCGCAGCCGAAGTAAGTCTCTCCGCCTGTACAAAGGGAAAGTCGACTTTTAGGAGTCGGCTTTTTTAGTTGGGTACAACAACAGAACCGTTTGTGTCTCAAGATAAAAGAATAGATTGATTAGTCTTAAGCCCTTACTACTGGTAACTTCACAATGAATAAATACCTAGGGTCGAAATTAGAGACCCTTCTTAATAGAAAAGCATAATTTCTTCAATATCTTAATTACAGATTATACTTGGCAAATCATCTGCCTAAAGGAAGAAGCTTTTTATATCCTGTTCGATAAGGTAATCGAGCATATTGAGGCTAAGCGAAAGGATAAAACTGCCAAATGGATGGATGGTGAAGAATCCATGAGTATACTAAAAATAAAATCTACAACCCTCTTCAAAATTGAGAGATGAAGGAAAAATCAGAGTTATCGATCCACAGAAGAAAATTATTCTTTACGCCCGTGATTTCCCATAATGATTATCTCTAAAAATACGCCCGTGAAACCTTTTGATTATGGTCGCAGAAACAAAAATTGATAAGGATTATTTAGAAGCATTCAATCTTGGCTATGAATTGGCCAAGGAATTGAATTTGAGATTGCTAATATTCAAAGAATTAAGTTCAGGGATCAGCCGTATGAACACCATGTAAGCCGGTATGGTGCAATACGATTATCAAATAAAGAATAAAGGGATTTTTAATTTCTCGATTTGGGAAATTTGTAGATTACGAACCAAGACACCAGCACGGAATTGAACAACGATAATGACAAAAACAAAGGGTTTGACCTAAATATCTGAGCTTAACATGAGTATATAAGTTTAGAATTCAGACCTTAAGACACAAAGAATGTTTTTGCTATATTATTAACTCTTTTCGTGCAAACCCCTTGTTTAAGCCATATTTCCTTCAGACTTACTCACTATTGGAAAAAGAAATCCTACAGCTCTTTAAAAACGAATATCTAGAATTTTAGTGGTTCCAATATCGACAGATACAAGAACCCGGTTGCCATGGTGCGGACCGCAAGATAGATTCTAGGTGAAAAGGGTGGTGTTGAATCAAGCATGTTTTTCGCCTTTAACGAGGAGGAAATTATTAATATCCTCTTTTTTGAGCTTATCAAGGAATTTAATAAGAACCTGGAAACCAATGACCCGATCAAGGCCATCGTAGTTCCTATCTAAAAGTTTATCTGAAATTTTGAATGATAAAAAAATTGACTAGTGAGGGCCGTTGCATGCTTATTCATTTTATTCAGTTTTTTGCTGGCCATTTACATAAATATGAATTGGATGTGGTTTACGGCAGTTGTAGGTGCGAACCTTTTGCGACCTGATTTCACAAAATGGTGTTTGATGGAGGATATTTTGGCGAGAATGGGCATAATTGATTAGGGATTATAGCTATTTTTAGGATAAATGTCAAAACTATGACTGTCCACCACTTTGGCGAAGGAAATTCGCTTTTAAATACATTCATATCTGAAATCAGGGATATTGATATCCAAAAAGATGCAATGCGCTTTCGCCGTAATATAGAACGCATCGGTGAAATCTTGAGTTATGAAATGAGCAAATCATTGGACTATACGGAAAAATCGGTGAGAACACCCTTTGGCACAAAAGAAATGTCATTGCCCTACGATAAATTGGTGCTATGTTCCGTTTTACGTGCCGGACTGCCCTTGCATCAAGGAATGCTTAATTATTTTGACAGGGCCGAAAATGCCTTTATTTCTGCCTACCGCCTTCATCGCGGCGATGAGGATGCTTTCGAGGTCATCGTAAAATATTTTGCTGCTCCTTCTTTAGCTAATAAGACCTTGGTACTAACAGATCCGATGTTGGCTACCGGCAAAACCTTAGAGAATGTGTTGAATGCCCTAAAGGAGCATGGAGAGCCAAAACAAATCCACATCATTTCAGTTATCGGTTCACAATCGGGAATTGCACATATCAGAGAAGTATTTCCTAAAAATACACATTTGTGGATTGCAGCCATCGATTCCGAGCTCAATAGTAAAGGCTATATTCTACCTGGTATTGGAGATGCTGGCGATTTAGCATTTGGGGAAAAATTATAATCAAAAACCCAAGCGTAGCCTTTTAAAGAAAATATGGCCAAGGCTCTTACAATCTTCACATTCAAAAAATGACTGTCCTGTGAGGTCAAACTCCTAATGAGTGGAGATGGAATACCTGACCATGGGATGGTTGTCACCGAATGGTCAGTGGGCGAACAATCTTTTTTTGGTGATATCCTCCTGTGGGGTATTGCCTCGTATATGGTCATCTGCTTTTTTAAAGATTTCCATTTTGTTCGGTTCCTGAGGGATTTCCATGTTGCCAGGGAGGAAAATGCAACATATGGTGAAAGCATAGAATGTAAGAGAAGTCAATATTTTCATGTGATTAAAAATACCGACCATAACTTCAAAAAGAATGACTTTAGTCTTTCTAGATACTGTTATTTTGGATTAAGGATAAAGACTTGCAAATTCTGTATCTCACCAGAGTTATCGTGCAAATCACGCTAAAAAATTCTTTAATATGCCCAGTATTATGTTGATGTAGGTCATTTTCCAAAAAGATTTTCCCAATTATCTTCAAGACAGGAAAAATCCAAATCTAAAAGCGAAGATCTATGATGTTCAAACAAAAAGGTATTTAACGAAGTTCATCCTAGCCCTTTTCAGCATTGGTTTATTCATTGCCTGCCAACCATCTGTGGTGTTTGGCGAGCCACAGCCTGTTGGTGTTACATTACTATATCATATCCCAGACAATTATAAAGGCTCATCAAACAATTAGAGGCAATCGTTACAAAAACAAGAATCAACTACATATCCTTACTCAAGAACCGATAGAATTCCGTTTTTAGATCGGCATAAATCCGTCGCTGTCTTTCCATTTTAGTTCTGAACTCCAAATGTTTTTTGGTCACGAAGGTGTTAAGGGGGTCATGGCCTATTATGTCTGTCCGGCAATTTGGGTTTCATGCTTTAGATGGCTTCTTGAAGTTCATCTATGACTCCCTAATGCAGGATAAATTCGTTTTGGTAATGCTCCAATTGTGCCAATACTTCTTTTTTGTCAAATGGCTCATCAATTCCTCCAACCGGTTTTTGAACGATTTTAGTTCATCTTCCCAAAAGGCGGGTTCAGATTGCCATTGTTGGTGTTCAAAGTGTAGATCTTCATTGTACTGTACTTCTGTTTTTGTTAAACTCATTTATTCTCAACCAAGTCTTCCACTTCCCTTTTTCCCAATAAACCTTCTAAATCTTCTTTTTCGACAACCTCCTGTTTCAACAAAAGTTGTGCAAGTTTTTCCAACTCTGTACGATGTTCCATTAAGAGACCCTTGGCACGTTCGTATGCTGTGATTATTAGATCATGTACCTCCTTATCAATTTGTTGTGCCATATTTTCGCTATAGGGTTTTCCGAACATACGCTCGTTCTCACCAGAGGAATCGTAATAACTTATAGGACCGATTTCCTCATCGAGTCCATAGTAGGCGACCATGCTATAGGCCTGTTTTGTTACTTTCTCAAGATCATCCAAAGCACCGGAAGAAATCTCGTTAAAGATGATTTCCTCCGCGGCGCGCCCACCAAGTGAGGCACAAATCTGGTCCATAAACTGGGTTTTCGTAACAATTTGTCGTTCTTCGGGCAGATACCAGGCAGCGCCCAATGATTTTCCCCGGGGTATGATGGATACCTTGACCAGCGCATCCACATTTTTTAGATACCAACTGACCACCGCGTGCCCTGCTTCGTGATGGGCGACGATTTCTTTTTCTTTTGGGGAAATAATTTTGCTCTTGCGCTCCATACCGCCAATGATGCGATCCCGCGCTTGCATAAAGTCCACTTGTTCTACTTCTTCTTTCTTCTTACGAGCAGCTATCAATGCAGCTTCGTTACAGATATTGGCAATATCGGCCCCAGAAAATCCTGGACTTAATTTTGCTAACAGATTTACGTCCACATTTTTAGAAAGTTTTAAGGGGCGTAGGTGTACGCCGAATATTTCCTTACGTTCCTCCTTAGTAGGTAGCTCCAGATAAATATGTCGGTCGAACCTGCCGGGGCGAAGGAGTGCCTTGTCGAGTACATCAGGTCGATTTGTTGCGGCGAGAACGATTACCCCGGTATTGGGGCCAAACCCGTCCAATTCCGTGAGCAATTGGTTCAAAGTACTTTCGCGTTCGTCATTGGCCTGAAAGGCGTTGACCTTGCCCCGCGAACGGCCTACTGCATCAATCTCGTCTATAAAAATGATACTTGGGGATTTTTCTTTAGCCTTTTTGAACAGGTCGCGTACTCGTGATGCACCGACACCTACGAACATTTCTACGAACTCCGATCCTGAGATGGAGAAAAAGGGCACCCCAGCTTCCCCAGCAACCGCCTTTGCCATTAAGGTTTTTCCGGTTCCCGGTGGACCAACTAGCATGACTCCCTTTGGAATTTTCGCACCTAATTTCGTGTAGGTCTCCGGATTCTTAAGAAAATCAACAACCTCCATAACTTCGGCCTTGGCTTCTTTTAGTCCAGCAACATCTTTAAAAGTTGCTGAGCTTTTAGTACCCTTTTCCGCTATTTTGGGAGCAGATTTTCCGAAATTGAAAAGGGGGTTGCTCCCTGTGCCGCCGCCTCCCATCCTACGAATCATATACAACCAAAAAATGATAATGATGCCCAAAGGCAAGAGCAAAGACAACAGGTTTGCCCAACTGGTACTGGTCTGGTATTGTACGTCTATTTTTTCTTCGGATGAAAAATTTTCTTGGGCGCGATGCAGCTTATTTTCAAAAGTCTCGACCGATCCGATGGTCATACTATATTGGGGTGCTTCCGCTGAGCGGAAAAGCTTTTCATTGACCAGTTTATGTTTGGGGTCGGATAGCTTTTCTCCCTTGATGTAGATTTCGGCAAATTCCTTGTTGATCACCACGATTTTTTGTACATCCCTTTGGGCCAAAAGTGAATCTTGTAGAAAGGACCATGTGATTTCCCTGCTGCCGGTCACAGGGTTTGAAAAAATGGAAAACCACAAAATAATGCCGAACAGAAAAAAATAAAACCAATTAAAATTATACCCTCCAAAGGGTAGTCTTGGGGTCTTGTCGTCCGATTTGTCGGGCTTTTGCTTTTTATTCAATGGTTGTTTCATTTTTTTCTAGAACTGTAAATTGATCCAATGCTTCCATGGCCTCGCAGCCATAAACTACTGATGGGCCGCCGCCATCATTACGGCAACACCTATGGTTTCCATGATTTCATCGAAGCTTGTACCGGCCTGTAACCGATCATGCACATGAAAGCCGATACAGCCATCGCAGCGCAACGTAATTGCAATACCTAGTGCAATAAGTTCTTTGGTCTTATTGGGAAGTGCCCCTTTTGCAATACTTGCCTTGTGCAGGTTGCTAAAGCTTTTCATGCTGTCCGGTATTCGGATGCCCAACTTTTTAATGGCTTTATTCAGGCCGCTATAATTTTTGGAATAATCCCGTATCATTTTTATCGCTGTTTATATGTTGTGTATTTGGTTTCCGTAATACGAGAAGTTTTTCAAAGTTATTTGATGTCCATGGGATTCAAAATGATATAGGTCATTTCGTAGATGATGCGAGCTCTTTTATTTTGTAGTCAAATTAACGATCTAATGGTGGAACTAAAGAAAATATTTAAGTCGGTGGCACTACTTTTTATCCTTATCATTCTTTTGCTCTTGGCCAGTTGTGGTCCTATGGTCTTGACCGCCGGGGTTAACGAACCACCACCGCCCTGGTTTTATCCGAACCGCTTGGAGGTGGTGCGTTATGTCTATTTTCCGGAATACCGTTTTTACTATGATCTATCTGCGCGTACCTATCTCTTTTTGGATGGTGGCGTTTGGGTAAGGCGCAATGTTTTGCCGCCCCGTTACCGCAGTATTGACCTAAGACGCTCTAAATATGAGCGTGTAAAGGGCTATCGGAACGATAACATAAAACAGTACCATGATGATAATAACGCAAATAGAGGTAGAAGCAATAGAACTACGCCAAGAAATAATCGAAATAACACTAGAAGAAGTGGTTGAACTAAAACTCTAAATAAAGTTATGAGAAAAATGAAAAATCATATTAGTATGTTCTTGCTCTTGTTGGCCTTTTCACCTGTATCTTGTAGGGATGTGAACACTCAAGAAGTCAATTCCGCAAACGAACAATCACAGTTTTATGCGGAAAACAGCAACAAGGATGAATCCGAAGGAAGGAATATAAAGAAATTCAAGGGTGGGCCGGTCGATTTTACCGATACCGCCAAAAAGGTTCTTGATGCCGTGGTACATATTCGGTCTACTCAGCCAACATCTAACCAGAATAATCAGAGCGTTCCCCAGCAGTTGCCCGATTTTTTCAGGGATTTTTTCGGAGATCGTTTTCAAATGCCCGAAAATACGCCCCAACAGCCCATGTACGGTTCGGGTTCGGGTGTCATTATAGATAATAAGGGACATATCGTGACCAATAACCATGTTATCGACAATGCCTCGGAATTGGAAGTTACGCTACACAACAATGAAACCTATAAGGCCACGGTAATAGGTACGGATCCGACCACCGATCTGGCTTTGGTACAGATCAAGGCCGATAATTTGAAGGCTTTATCGTTTGTTGATTCGGATAAGGTGGAAATCGGGGAATGGGTTTTGGCCGTTGGAAATCCGTATAGTCTTTATTCTACGGTCACGGCAGGAATCATAAGTGCAAAGGCGCGTAGCATTAATATCAATCCAGAAAAATTCGCCGTGGAGAGCTTTATTCAGACCGACGCGGCCATCAATCCCGGAAACAGCGGGGGTGCCTTGGTGGATCTTGACGGAAAAATCGTAGGTATTAACACTGCAATCGCCAGCCGAACGGGTAGTTATACCGGTTACGGATTTGCGGTTCCCAGCAATATTGTGACCAAAGTGGTATCCGATCTTTTGAAATATGGCACCGTACAACGTGGAATGTTAGGCGTAACCATAACTACGATGAACGGTAATTTGGCCAAAGAAATGAAAATAGATTTCGTCAAAGGCGTTTGGGTAGAAAATGTCAATGAAGATAGCGCCGCTGAAAAAGCAGGTATCGAAGCGGGGGATGTCATCGTCAAAGTAGACGGGATAACCGTCGCGACTTCGCCACGATTACAGGAAATCATCGCCCAACAGCGCCCTGGAGACAAGATATCCGTTATAGTAAACCGAAAAGGAAAAGAGCTAGAATTTACCGTAACCCTTGAAAACGTAAAAGGAACGACCGACATCACCAAAAAAGAAAATGTCGAAATGCTCAATTACCTCGGTGCCGATTTTGAAACACTCGACAAGGAAACAGCGAAAAAATTGGAGTTAGACGGTGGAGTTAGGGTGGTCAATTTGTATCCGGGACTGCTGCGGCAAAATACCCAGATACGAACCGGTTATATCATTACCCATGTTGATGGTAAAAAAGTGACCAATATCAAAGAGCTTGTATCTGCTCTGGAAAAGAAAACGGGTGGTGTCATGTTAGAGGGGGTGTATGAGGATTTACCGGGAAAACAGTATTATGCTTTTGGAATGGGTTCTTGATTTGGTTTGTTACTGGCTTTAGTAGTCTTCTAATTTCTTTGTAGTTCGCAATCCGTGCTTTCAAGACCGTCTACAGCCTGACGAATCGAAATTCCTTATCCACACCACAATGAAGGCTCAATAAAATGTTATTTACACGCCGGCTTATGTTTAGTTATATCAAGGCTTTTCAAAATACGCACTTTATTGGGCCTGGTGTGACCGTTTTAGGTTCCGCCCACTTTTAACCAAATAATACAGACTTTAAATAGGCAAAAAAAGGTGAATATGGCCGCGGCCCAGTAGGGTTTTGCCGTAACGACAGTGATTAGCCTAGGTATTTTGGAAGCGGCCAACAAAGGTACTCATGAGTCAGGGCCCATCATAATGAAATAATCGTCGTATGTTTCTTGCATGAGGGGTACCTTGGTCGATATCACTTTATGAATGCCACCGATTTTGTTACAGACTTCCCAACTTACTTCGAAAATAGGGTTGGATTTTTTAACTTTCTTTTTGTCGTTTTCCATAGTTCAGCAGAATTGGATAAAGTTTAAATGGAGTAAATGGTTCTGCCATGATACAAATTGGTATTAGGGTAAGTCCAATACCAGTTTTAAAAGCAACATTTGGGAAAACCCTTTTTGTTTTTTTATTCTATACGAGAAATGCTTTGGGTCAACTAGATAATAGGGAGCAAATATATACATGAAGATGTCTTATATATTGGGTCGTTGGTCTTCAAACTGAAAACGACCATTGGTTTACCAAATAATATTGTTCGCTGTTGTTCTATAAAAAACAGGAACTCTTCAAGACCAATCCAAGTCATTGTGAGCGCCTATCAAGCATAGGATTTTTGACTCAACGAATCCTTTGAAAGATCATTTGGACACTCACATAAACAAAAACTAAATTCAATAGTCACGAAAAAAATGATGTTAGGTCTACTAGCCATGGGATTGACACTCCCGCTAACGGCACAAATCGTAAAACTTAACAATTGTCAGAGGTGACCGTTTATGCGACCAATTATAGAGATGGCAAGGGCTCCCCCAAAACCTATAAGCTTAAACTGGAGAACGGGGATAAGACACTTAAAGTAAAAGTAGATAAAAAGAGTAATTTCATTCAAGTTATACTGGTAGTTGTATTCCCTTTTTAGTAAACAAAAAGAACCTCTAGGTCCGTATGAAAAGTAATAGAAGTATTAGGAAACTCCACTTAGAGTTTTGAAGATGCCGTACAGAATACCATCCATGAGGCAGCAAAGACAGAAAAGAATAGAAAATCAGTCTTCATCAAAGATATGCAGGTAACGGTCAACGATAGCCAGATTTCGGAATATCGTGTCAATGCCAAGGTTACCTTCGGTATTGTTTAGCCGTAAGGCGTTCATATAGTTGGGTTGGTTTAAGACACCGTTCGAAAGTTTAGGCTTTTGGCCGTGTTTTTTTGTTTTTCGGCATTGCTTCGTAATTGTCACGCTTTTGCCATTCCAAGGCACAAAGAATCATACGAAACGGTCATAGGATGCTAAAAGAATCAAATCCTTGCTATGCTCGCCATGGTAAAAGAAGATAAAAAAACAGGTTGCTAAGTGGTAGGGGAATAACTACTTGTTAAAACTATTCAAAATACCGATGGCCTCTTCATCGGAAACCTGACCAAAGTCTCGGTAGAACTGTCCGACCGCTTGAAAATTTGATGGGGTATTCAGGCAGACCACTTCGTCTATATAGGAATATCTTTTAAGGTTTTCGATGGCAGCTATTGGGGCTACGGGAACTGCCACTATTGTTTTTAACGGTTTTTGGGCGTGTACCAGTTCTGCGGTCGCTTTGATCGTATTTCCGGTAGCGATGCCATCGTCAACGATGATAACGATTTTATCCTTTAAGCTTTGTGGGGCTCGATTCTTGTAATAGTCAGCGTATCGTTTTTTTAGTTTCTCGCGAATAAGCTTCGTCTCTTCTTCGATATAACTTTTCGGTATCCCAGTGGCATTACCAAGGACTACACTTTCTAAACTAACTGCACCAATGGCATATTCTTTGTTATAAGGGTGGCCTATTTTTTTAGAAAGTGCAACATCCAAAGGAGCATTCAAGGCCTTTGCAAGGATAGCGCCCAACGGCAGTCCTCCTCGGGGGACCGCCAAAATCATCAGTACCTTCTTATCCTTATAGGCTGCCAGCTTTTGGGCCAGTTGCTTTCCCGCGTCTATTCTATCTTCAAACATTATTTTCTATTTTGGGCGTAAATGAGTCACGAACCAATCGGCCGATAGTCTGGCAACTTCTTGCAGTTTACCCTGTTCTTCGAAGAGATGGGTCGCGTGGGGAACGATTTCCAGTTTGCGCTCACATTTTAATTTGTCATATGCCTTTTGGTTCAGTTCCAGGACCACATCGTCCCACCCGCCAACAATCAAAAGGGTTGGTGCCGTTACCTTGGGCAGCTCTGAAAAGGCTAAATCAGGCCTTCCTCCCCTAGAGATTACGGCTTTAATTTCATCCCCAAAAAACGAAGCGGCACGTAATGCCGAGGCCGCTCCCGTACTGGCACCAAAATAACCGATAGGAAGACGCTTGGTCTCTTTTTTATTTTGCATCCATTGGGTTACATCGATTAGGCGCATCGTGAGCAAATCGATATTAAATCTATTTTCATACAGGCGGTCTTCATCTACGGTCAAGAGATCAAATAGCAAAGTGGCCAGGCTCCTTTGTTGTAACATTTGCGCTACATATTTGTTCCTAGGACTTAGGCGGCTACTGCCACTGCCATGGGAAAAAACAACCAGCCCAAAGGCATTTTCTGGAATAATTAGGTCTCCTTTTAGGATAAGTCCGTCCAATTGAATGGCTAATGACTCATTTATAAACGCCGACATATTGTTTGTTTTAATTTTCTGACATGTAATTTTCTACTTGTTGAAACCGAATAACTGATATTGGCTATCACCATTTATGCGTTTAGCCAGATTGCCGTAACATAGGCCTACTAAGTACTCCTGGTAAAAATAGAAGGGTACGCGCACCGGTAAAATGATGTTGGTCATTCCGGGCCTTTTTTATATGACTTCGGTCTTTTTGAATGCTTGGTCGTCCTATTACTTTTAGTGAAGTTACCTTTTAGATTATTTTGCCATGCATAATAAAACAAAGGACCCTCTTCCAGATTTCCAAAAATACCGCCCATGGAACGAATTGTACATTTAGACGCAATACTGAAAATTGGATCTTTAGTTTTATCGCGATGACCTGCGCTTTCTGCACCATTTAATCGACAAATATTTTATGTGGATAACTAAATCTGAGAATTTGAATCTGGTAAAAGAAGTACGACTCGGATTTTTCGACTTGAATAAATAAAGTGTGGACTTCATAGCGAAAACGATTAATTACCTAATCCAATTAGGTCAATTGGTGGAAAACCCCAATTCTGGCAATACCTAAGTCGATTCGAACTATATGGGTTTTGGAGTCGGAATCGCTAAGCTATTCTAAAAATATTTGTAATCTGAATATGGGTAAAACACCTCATATACTGGAAGTGATACTTCTGATTTTCTAAGGTGTAACTTCAATTTTTGGAGGATTGGGATTAATATGAGACCCTACGGGAGAGGCGATTGGTCTTCCTGCCAAACTATTGGAATCCACTATATTCGATAATTACCTACTGCCCGGAATTATTGTATTTCTGTCCAATCGATTATCAAGCCTGGTCATTGCCTTTTTTGTCAAACAATTGTCAAAACCATTACCCTAATGTGCCACTAATTCTCCAAAGGTTTACTTTCTCCAAGCTTTTTTCGCCTATATGAAAGATTGAAAAACTATCGGTTCTCATCGTAATAGATTTCTTCAACTCCATAATTCGCATCGATTGCTTAAGGAATTTTATGGACACTATATTTTTACCATCATTACTAACCCATATCATTTTACGAAAATTCATTACTCTCTGATTTTATGGCATATGACCATACGATCATTAAACTAGAATACCGTGGCTTACTCAAAGCAATTTTTAGTGGTTCGCGGTTCATAAGTTCTTTATGATTGTCATCGTTCACTTAAAAGTGATTTTTGTTCAGCGATCCAAAGGCTGCATAAGTAACCCGACACAAATTTGGTGTCCTGGTATTCCTTAACAGTAGACCGATTCAGATTATGGTATTTTATGAATTGAACATTTTTTTAGTTGAACTCTTTGGCAGCAGTATAAGAACTTTATGGATAAACCTATCTGATAATCTATAACCAATAATTATGTTCAATACATATTAAGATGAAAGTGTTTTTTTTCGTTTTTCCAATCTCATAGGAGTATCTTAATACTGGGTGGCTTTTTTCCTGTCCTTTACGGTGCTTCTTATTTTTTTGGTATCAATAGTATATGGAAATTGCTAGTATCTTGGTATCGGGTTAGTCTATTCAATGATGCTGTTAGTTATAATAATCTGTAGGTCCTTGGTTTCTTTGTCCATAATTTGAGCCTTTTCGGAGCTTACTTTAGTACCTGAGAGATATACCCGTTTCAGTTGTGGAAATTCCCTAAGTAGGGGAAGCACGTCATCGGTGACGGCGCTGCCATATAAATTGAGTACCTCCAAATTAACGAGTGCTGTCAAGTATGCGATACCGGCGTCGGAAACCGTGGTCTGATTCAGTTCCAGTCGGGTAAGATTAGTGAAACCCGAAATACCTTTTAACCAATCGTTTTCAATATTTGTATCGCCCAAGGACAACCAAGTGACATGTTTGCCGGCGTTTTGTAATGCGGTAATTTTTTCTTCCGTTAGGTCCCTGCCAAGATAGCTCACATCCAAAAGTGGATTGGAAGTTCCAAGAGCCCTAACATTAAAACCAAATTGCCTTAATTCTGTAACTTTGAGAGAGTCCAAACGAGGAATCTGTACCCGCTCGTACCAAGGTCTTATAGTGGCATCCAATCCAAATCGTCTTTTTAGCACGGAGGCCATATCGTCCGTGGTTCCCATTTCAATCACTGTTTCTGTAAATCCTGCCCCTTTTTTAATCCACCATTCCAAGGTTTTGATTTCGTCATACGTTAGCACATTAGCGGTAGGCGGCATAAATTTTACATTGGTCGGCGGTAGGGTTATCCGCCTAAAGAGTTCACTTTCTTCTACATTCCCGCCCATAAGTACTATGCCGCCATTACCTCCAGCCAAAAGCGAGTCTGGATGGCTCATGTTCAGATTCCCCCTTTTTATTTCGTTATTATGGCATGCCACGCACTTGGACTCAAAAATGGGGGCGATCAATTCCTTGTAGACCAGCACGGAATCTGGATTATTAGAAATTTTTTTTAGGGTAATTTCTTCGTTTTGATCCAGTAGTTTTTTAATGGGGCTTGGTGCAAATTCTGTTAAATACACTTCCCCATGGGTAAGATTTGCACCTTGATGGCCTACAACGGAAAGTAAAATGATGAAAAGGATATTAAAACCGTTTTGTAGAACAGGCGAGTACGTATCACTTCCTTTTTTTATCCACCAGCCTATAAAGGAAATAGGTCCCAAGGCTATACCTAGCCATTTATGTAGGAAAAGGCGGTCTTCTTCGTACAGACCGGTCTCCCCTAAATACCAACCACATACGGCCGCCGCAACAGCGCTAAGGCCTCCAAAAAACCAAGCGGTGGGGATTAACTGGCTTTTGCCTTTTTTTGTAAACCGACCCCACCATTCCAAAAGTATGGCCAAGATAATAAACCCAATGGGTAGGTGAACGAGCAAGGGATGAAAACGGCCAATGAAGGTTGAAAATTCCAAGGCAACTATCATTCCCCGCTATTTTTTAATTCTTGCATATTATCCAAGGAGTAAGACTTCTTAATTTTTTAAAACTGTTTCATTTTAGTACACGACAAAAATTTGTTTAGAGCGAATTGTCATTTTGAGCGCGGTCGAAATACCAATAAAAATCAAGGTTTCTAGGCCTTCGATTGGGCTAAGATCGACATTTATGTTTTTCTTCATATACTGAGCTATATCATTTCAAACTATACTGCGTTCCAAACTAATTTTTAACAAGTTGATGGGTACTTGCCAAGAACAAGGTCTGGGTACATTTTTTGTTTAGGTTCGGACTATTTTTTACCATGAGATCCATTTTTTTTAGTGGCCGATACGGCCTCGTTACCGATTACAGGTTTCATTGGAAATTTTTTGTTCCTTTTGATGGACTTAAGTGAGTAAATCCTTCACTACATGCCCGTGAACATCGGTCAATCTATACCGTCTTCCTTGGTGTTTAAATGTAAGTCTTTCATGGTCTATACCGAACAAGTGCAGGAGGGTCGCATGAAAATCGTGCACGTGTACGGGATCCCTTACCACATTATAGCTGAAATCGTCGGTCTCGCCATAGGTAAGACCAGGTTTTACCCCGGCACCTGCCATCCACATGGTAAAGGCTTTTGGGTGGTGGTCCCGACCGTAATTATCGGGCGTGAGCTGTCCTTGTGAATAGACCGTGCGGCCAAATTCACCGCCCCAGATGACCAAAGTATCCTCTAGCATGCCCCTCTGCTTAAGGTCTTTTAACAGTGCTGCGTTGGCCTGATCCGTTAATTTACATTGACTCCTAACACCAGACGGGCAGTTGCCATGCTGGTCCCAGCCCTGATGGTACAATTGCACGAATTTCACATCCTTTTCCAACAATTTTCTGGCCATTAGGCAATTTGCGGCGTAGGTACCTGGGTCGCGGCTGTCTTCGCCGTACATGTCAAAAATATAATCGGGTTCGTCGCTCATGTCTGTGACCTCGGGAACGGAGGTTTGCATCCTAAATGCCATTTCATATTGGGCCATACGGGCACTTATCTCCGGATCCCCGTAAGCATCCTGTTGCACTTTGTTCAGTTTGCCCAAATAATCTAGCATGTTTCTTCTGTCGTGTCCATCATAATTCTCTGGATTGCCCAAAAATAGCACCGGGTCTTTACCGGAGCGAAATTGTACGCCCTGATGTTCCGTTGGTAAAAAGCCGTTGCCCCATAAACGGGAGTATAGCGGCTGTCCCGACATGTTTTTGGTGACAAGCGTAATGAATGTTGGAAGATTGTCATTGTCCGAACCTAGTCCATAGCTCAACCATGAGCCTATAGAGGGTCTTCCGGGCAGTTGATTTCCCGTCTGTAAGAAAGTAATTGCGGGATCATGGTTAATGGCATCGGTCTGCATGGATTTAATGAAGCAAAGATCATCTACCATTTCCGCGGTGTACGGCATTAATTCACTTACCCAAGTCCTTGACTCGCCATATGGCTTAAAATTCATAATAGAGGGCGCAATGGGAAAAACCGTTTGGTCCGCACTCATTCCTGTAAGTCTTTGCCCTTGCCTTACCGATGGCGGCAAATCTTGACCGAACATGTTGCTTAACTTTGGTTTATAGTCCCACATGTCCAATTGCGAGGGCCCACCACTCTGAAAAAGATATACAATACGCTTGGCCTTTGGCAAGTGATGGGGCAGCCCCAGTCTGTTGGTATTGTATTGTGCTAAGATGTCCGCCCCGTTTTTTGGGTTGATTTCTTTACTGCCCAGAGCACCCCATGCATTATCGGCATTTAGGAGGGTACCCATGGCCAATGCCCCTATCCCCAAAGAACTCTTGGTCAAGAAGTTTCGCCTGTCCATCATCCGTTCTACCTCTTGCAAGTCCCTATTGGTAGATTTTAATAGTTTGTCTTCGCGTTGGCACATGTTCTTATCTTTTGGTTATTGTCGCATCGGAGTTCATGATGGCGCTGGCTACTACGGCGTTGGCCGCAATCAATGCAGGTTCGTCCCCGTCAGAGATCCTAAACTCGCCCGAATTCAGCCATCCTGTTGTTTTGGACAGGTTTTCCGTAAAGTTTTGGTATTCCTCTGCTTGCAACTGCATCAATATAGCTAGTTCATCTGGCTTTGGATTTCTTCCCGTAAGCTTTTTAAAAGTACTTTGTATTCCGGTTTTAATACTTCCTACCCCTGCCATTTCCTTGCCCAATACCCTGGCAGCTTCAATATAGGTCGGGTCGTTTAGTAGTACCAATGCTTGCAATGGGGTGTTGGTTTCTTGTCTTCTACTGGTACACGCCGCTCTGTCCGGAGCATCAAAAGTCGCTAAAGTGGGGTGCGGGACGGAGCGTTTCCAAACGGTATACATGCTGCGCCTGTACAACTTCTCTCCACTATCTTCTTGGTATGCCGCGCCATTTACTTTCCACAATCCTTCGGGCTGGTAGGGTTTTACACTTTTTCCTCCAATAGTGGTATTCAAAAGACCGGAGGCGGATAGGGCATTGTCGCGCAACATTTCGCCCGTTAATCTTTTGGAGGGGCCTCTGGCCAATAATCGGTTCGCTTTGTCTACCTCCAGATGCTCTGTGGTAGCTAAGGAAGACTGTTGGTAGGTATTGGACATTACAATGGTCTTTTGCATTGCTTTAATGTCCCACCCTGTTTTCACGAATTCCAGGGCCAGCCAATCCAAGAGTTCGGGGTGGCTGGGCATTTCGCCCTGATTTCCAAAATCTTCGGAGGTCTTTACCAAACCTGTTCCAAAATAATACTGCCAAAAGCGATTAACGGCAACACGCGCCGTTAAAGGGTTTTTATCATGGAACAACCATTTTGCCAGCCCCAGTCTGTTCTTTTCAAAACTCTCTGGCATGGGCAGAACGGCTTCCGGCGTGTTGGGAAAAACCGAATCTGTTCGGGCGTCATAGATTCCGCGATCTAGTATATAGGCCTGCACCGGTTCTGACTTTTCTTTCATTACCATTACTTCCCGCAGTTTTTCTGCGCTGTCTACATAGGTCTTGCGCAAGGTCGCCAACTTTTTATATTCCTTTTTGGCAGAATTGGCAACTGCACTTAGATAGTATTGCTGAAAAAGTGTTGTTTCGGAGGCCGATAACTGTGAAGTTTCTTTTGCCAAAATAGGAGTTAGGGCTTTGTGTTCCGCCATCTGCATTATTTCTATAGTGGACAGCGCTTTGTTGTGCACTTTTAATTCGTCGATAATACCTCCTTTTAGACCTCTTCCCCGCATACGGGCACCAAATTGCAGCCCCGGTTCAATGGTTCTTCCAAACAGAATGTCCTTATACAGGTTATCGACTACAACATTGGTCTCCCATTCCACTCCATTTACAAATAATTTATATCCTGCTGCGGCGCTAGAACCGTCGTAGGTAACCGCCAAGTGGACCCATTCATCTTTAGGTATAGGATTTTTGGACATTTCGATAATCGCATTGTCGGGTGCCGTATGGGCCATCATTAACTCCAGTTTATTCTCGACCATACGCAAATGATACCCCCGCCAATTGTATAATATGGCGCCTTCTCCCTTGTGAAAAATATTTCCGTCTGTAGTTTCCAATGGAATTTTGACCCAAAGGCCAATACTAAAAGCATCGTTACGTCCAAAAACCCCTATTTGGCCAAGGTCCAACCAAGTATCCCCGTCCAATACTATTCCATCTCCCTTTTTTCCTTTTGCCAATACCATTTTTTGTGGTTCAGGGTTATCCCTTTTCATAGCTCCCTTTTGCGAAGGATTCACGCTGTTGCCTAGATTTTCATTATCCAGTTTATAGTGGGCAATAAGTCCATTGTTTGGATTTGAAGCCGGTATCATTTTTTGTTTGCCTGCTTTTAGCCAAGTCCCGAAGTCTGTTTTAATCGCCTCTTTCTCGATGGTTTCAATTTTGCCTTTGGTATCATCGATAAGGCTATTGATGTAGGCCATCATTTTATCTTCTTCCGCACTGGTCAATAGCATAGTTGGTACGGGCATGGCGTCGTTAAAGGAGATTTGACCGGACTCGTTTATATTGTTGAAGAAGCTGGTGAGTTCATAAAAATTCTTTTGGGATATGGGATCGTACTTATGGTCATGGCATCTGGCACAGGCAACGGTAAGGCCTACGAACGCCTCGCTAAACGTGCTTGTCCTGTCTACGGCATATTCTACCAAAAACTCTTCACTTACGATTCCGCCTTCCATGTTTTGCGGATGAATACGATTAAAGGCCGTGGCAAGTATCATGTCTTTAGTAGGATTTTCTAGTAGATCCCCTGCCAATTGCCAGGTAACAAATTCGTCATAGGGCATATTTTCGTTAAAAGCCTTGATAACCCAATCGCGCCAAGGAGACATGTCCCTATACCTGTCAACGCTGTAGCCATGGGTATCCGCAAAGCGTGCCAGATCCATCCAGCGTAAGGTCATCTGCTCTGCGTAGGGGGTAGATTCCAAAAGTCTGTCTACCTGTTTCTCATAGGCATTTTGGGAGTCGTCTTTCAGGAATCCATCTATTTCCTGTGGTGTGGGCGGCAGCCCTGTAAGGTCAAAAGACAGTCTTCTTAGAAGTGTTTCCTTGTTGGCTTTTGAATTGGGTTGCAACCCTTGTTCCTCTAGTCTTTTAAGTATGAAATTGTCTATGGGATTCCCTATTTTCTCTTGTGCCGTAACCTTTGGGGGAAGTGTTTCCTCGGGCAATATAAAGGCCCAATGGTCCTTGTATTCGGCACCTTCATCGATCCATTTTACAAGCATGGCCTTTTCGCGCGCAGTAAGCGATAAATGTGATTCGGGCGATGGCATAACCACATCTGGATCGTTCGATAAAATACGGGCAACGACTTCGCTTTTAGAGGGATTACCAGGAACAATGGCGTACTTGCCGTAAGATTCTGTCAGCGGTGCAAATGCCGTTTCTGGGGAGTGCAATTGTAATCCTGCAAAAATTTTGGCCTTATCCGGCCCATGGCAGAGGTAACACTTGTCTGAAAGTATGGGTTTAACGTGCTGGTTAAAGTCAATTTCTTTTGGCAGATCTTCATAGGCCACGGCAACATCCTCCGGTAAACTTACCGTATTACATGAGAAGGATAGTAAAAGAAAAAGTAGTGATGCTATTCTTAGGGGACTTATCATAACTTAATAAATCATGTTTTTAATCTTTATTGTTTTTGAAAAAAGAATAAATGCGCCTTTTACCTGTAAATGATCAAAACTATCTAAAAGTCGTAAGTTAAAAATAGCTTGAGCGTCCCGTATTTTTGGTTTGCGAACTTCAAATACATTTTATGAAACACTACAAGCGGACTAAAAATACAAAGACCCCTTTACTTCCCCAAATCCTAGATTTAATACTTAGGTGGATTCTTTCCCGTTGCACCGCACAACACAAAAGTGACAAGGGCCGTAGCCTATATCAGACCTACGATCAATTTGTGGCGTTAACCTTAAGACAGCTTTAGGAGGGTTATACCTTAAGCGATATCTCTACCGGTATCGGGGGGGCGAGACCTTCATCTAAAGCCTGGGCATTTCCCAAAGTCCGGCGACATCCATCACAAGCGACGGAAACAGGAATACGAGCTATAAGGTGTTAGAGAGATTGCACCATGGACTACTGGCACATGATACGGCAATATTGTTGAAACGCCATGATTCCCATATTAAAGAAGAAATCAAAAGAGCGGTGCAGGCCAAGAAAGCCAAATTTCTAAAAGTCGGCTTTTTTTGTGGTCAAAACAAAGGCTTTAATCTGCTACTAATACGCTAAGGGTTTACTCCCTCTAAACTTTTTTTTGCAAAAAGATAAGGTTGAAAATACTAGGATTTTATCATCGGAACCTTCTTCCTTTGATCCATTCGCATCCTTGAATCGATATATTTCACTGCTACTGATTTTTTTATCCTGAATACTGACCCATATCATTTTCTAGAAGTTCATTTACTCTTTAATTTTATAGAATATAATTCTCCGAACATTAAAATTAGAACGCATGGCTTACCAAAAGCAATTTTTCTTCATAGCGACAGCCTTTATTGTTATACTTATTTTTTTGGCATCTTGTCAACCTCCGGTGGTGTTTGGGGAGTCGCAGCCATCTGGCATAGCACCCGTAACCAATATTCCAAAGGAATATCAAGGTATATATTGGTGTGCTGCGGATAGCGCTACCATATATATAGACGATAAGGCGTTTATAAAGAGAAAGGAATATTTGATAAAATTGACGCGTTCTGAAATAGACTCAAACGAAAATCTCATGATTTTGGACGGTAGGATGTTCGTGTCCGACTTAGAAGGCGATTTTCCGATGCAGGAAAAAGGAGATACCATTACAACTACAATTGTTATTAGGGATACCCTCTTTTCAATCGGGAGAGAGCAACTAATGAAACCCTTTAAGGGTCACTTGATTATGAATACAAAATTGGATGAGAATGCTTGGGCGGTCTCCGTGGCCTCATTAAAGGCGAACGGATTGCTATCCATTGCACGTGCGGACTTTCCCGAAAATCTCTCTAGTTTAGAGGCCATAACCCCGGTTAGGACCCTATCGGAAGGCAATGAACGTAATACCCAAATTTACATAACCCCTACCAAAGAGCAATTTGAACAGATACTGCAAAAGGGAGTATTGTTTCAAGGTTCCTGCTCGGAATTTGAACGGATTATTCCTATACAGCCCAGGAATTATTGAAATGTTATCACGATGCCCGCACTTCATTCTAGGAGTAAGAAAAACTTGAGAGTCCATGTTAGTTAAGAGATAAGTGTTCATGATTTTTATTACTGTTAAATAGATTTCAATTTCCCTTTAACAAGGAATCATGCAAGCCAAGCGAAGTTTTTTTCTATATTTTTCTTTAGACTGATGCAGGTCATTTTATAGGTTTACCTACTAGTGTATTTTTGAATTAGAATAGTAGGATTGTTTAATTTAAAATATAACATTATGACACTAATGAAATTTAGGAAAAGACCCTTTGGAAATCTGGTAACCCAAGATTTTTTTGACATGGAGAATTTTTTTGATGAAGGCTGGATGAAAAACATGCTTCCCGAAAATTTTTGGAATGGAAAATCGGCTGGACCTGCGCTTAATATCAAAGAGAACGATCATAATTTTGAGATTGAGCTGGCTGCGCCGGGCTTTGCCAAAAAGGATTTTAATGTAACCATAGAAGATGGCTGTCTGAATATTTCAGCAGAAAAGGAAAGCGATCATGAACAGAAGGAAGATAACTATACCCGTAGGGAATTCAGTTATAACTCATTTCAGCGTTCGTTGCAATTGCCCGACAGCATAAAGGATGAAGATATCAAGGCCAAATACAACGATGGCATTTTGAGCTTTACGCTTTCTAAAAAAGAAGAAGCAAAAAAAATACCAGCTAAGAAGGTAGAGATTGCTTAAACACCTTATCACCACAGAATGCCCTTTAGCCTGACCGAAATGCGTTTACGTAAATAGGTTTATTTAGAGGGCATTTCTTTTGTTGTAATTCCAGTATCCTTTTTTATCATTCCTTTGTGATAGCTGTTTTTTATGAAATGCAGCAATACTCTTGCGAACTGGGGCTGCACAATTGCTTGAAAGAGGTTATTCCTTTTGGTGAGCTAAAAGAAGGCGGATTGCTACTCTTTGGCATCCGCAATCCATTCGATTATGACTCAAAAATATTATTTCTTTTCTAACAACTGCATGTAAGTACCTTCTAAGGCCAGAATCCGTTCATCGCTTCGAATTTGGGGCAAGTAAAGGTGACGTTTTTAAAGTTTCATTATTTTTCAAGGCCTCTTTTGCGGAATCATATCCCAATTTAAAAATCGTATCCATATCCTTAAGGGAGAATGTACTGTAATTCCTAAGGTCTTTTGGTGAAATAATAAGATTGCAATCCGTAAATTTTTCTAGGGAATCCTTGGCCATACGTATTTTATAGGCACGCTCCATAATCGTATAGGAATGTTTAAGGTCACCGATTTTTACTTTTTCAAATGGATTTACATATACTCCGACCATTTGGTCGCAATACGTTTTTATAATGTCTGAAGGAAAATTGTTTAAAATACCGCCATCGGAATAATAACCATTCTTAATTTTCACGGGGGCAAAAATTCCCGGAAAGGCTGCAGATGCTAAAATAGGGCGTATGAGCTCCCCTTGGTGGAACACTTTCAGGGTTCCATCTAGCATGTTGGTCGCTGTTGTGTATAACGATTTATTAAGGGACTCAAAAGAATCATCGGGTAATAGTTCCTTAAAACGCTCATAAAACTTCTCGGTATCAACAAAGCCAGGTTTACTTCGCGCATAGTTGTCTATACTAAAGATCTCTACCGTTTTAAAAAAGTCCAATATTTCTTTCCATGAAATACCTGCGGCATATAATGCCCCAACGAGGGCACCTGCACTAGTGCCGGCAATATGGGTGGGATGAATATCCATTTCTTCCAAAGCCTTGATCGCCCCAATATGTGCAATACCACGAACTCCACCACCAGAAAGCACTAGCCCTATAGTCATTTTATGATAATTTGGCCCTAAGATAGTTTAAGTTCAGAATACTACTAATGACATTGGTCAATCCTCTCTATTTTTTATATTTCCCCCAAGTTCTGGCTACAAGCCAATAACGATGAACAATACTCGGTAAAACTGATATCCGTCATATCTTAAAAAATTTATCAAAGCTACATTTGAGTTACTATGAACGCTTCTTTTTTTAAATCTATTTTCGAAACTTCGGCTGAGGGTATTTTGGTAGTCGATGCAAATGGTACAATTAATATGGCCAACGCTGCCTGTGAAACCTTATTTGGATATGGTCATGGCCAACTTAATGGCATTCGTATCGACACGCTCATATCCGAAAAAAACCGCAACAAGGATGCTTCTCAAAGGGAACATTATACCTCAAAATCAAGAGATTCCAAGGATATGATAGATGGTCAATTTTTGGGTCGGAGAAAGAATGGTGATAGAGTTCAGTTAGAGATTTCCAGAGTTTCCAATAATTTTAAAGGTGAATCCCTAATAGTGTTTTTCCTAAAAGTGGCTATACCACTAAAGAGCGATGTTGCCCTTTTGGAAAAATCGAACCTCATACTGGCCGAGGTCAACCGTAAATACAGTACGTTAATCGGTAACCTTAGGGGTATCGTATATCGTTGTCAGAACGATGGTGATCGGACCATGGAATACATAAGTGCGGGCTGCGAACGCATCACAGGCTATGCCCAGGAAGAGTTTTTGTCGGGCAAGGTTCATTTCTCGCAAATCATCTTAAAAGAAGATAGGGAACGGGTACGTAAAGAAGCCCAAGAAGCCGTGCTGGAGAAAAGTCATTATAATCTAACTTTTAGGATCCGCAATAAAAACGGAACTATAAAGTATATGCAGGAACTAGGCCAGGGCATCTTTGATGAGGATGGCACTTTGGAGGCTTTGGAAGGCTTTCTTACCGATATCAGCCCGCAAAAGGAAATGGAACGTGTACTGCAAGAAAGCGAGGCACGGAACAAAGGGGTTTTAGAAGCCTTGCCCGACCTGCTCTTTATGATAGATGAGAAAGGAAATTTTATAGACGTGCATTCGCCCGATTCTTCCTTGCTCATTGCGCCTAAAGGAACATTGATCGGCACGAAAATAGCCGATTATCTGCCCAAGCAACTTTGCGCAAACATAATGGACGCCTTTCTAAGGAGTAAAAAGACCGGCACGCCCCAAGTTTTAGAGCTTCAATTTCCTATTGATAATAATCTCAGATATTTTGAATCCCGTATCGTAGCGATGAGCGACCACCGTTTTTTGATGCTATCCAGAGATATTCACGAGCGTAAAAAAGTAGAGAACATTCTTTTTGTTAGAAATAGGGCATTGGCATCGGCTGGCAACGGAATTTTGATTACCGATGCCAAAGTACCCGACTTACCGATTATTTACGCTAACCAGGCCTTTTATAAAATGACGGGTTACCAAAGCGATGATGTTTTGGGTAGAAACTGTCGTTTTCTCCAGAACGATGATCGTGATCAAGAAGTAATCGCCACTATGGCCAAGGCTATAAAAAAAGGAGAAGCTTGCCAAGTTGTATTGCGAAACTATAAAAAGGACGGCACCCTGTTTTGGAACGAGCTTACGATAACCCCAGTACATAATAACGAAGGTGATTTGACCCACTTTATAGGTGTACAAAACGATGTTACCGATCGAAAGAACGGGGAGGCTCTAAAGGATCATATTCGGAAAATCTTGGAGATGATGGCCCAGCAAAAATCGCTTAAAAGTATTGGTAAAGAAATTGTTTCAACATCTGAATCAAGTATCGAAGGCGGTTTGGCCTTTATTTTAAAACTGGACCCCAAAAACAAAACCTTGCACCAATTGGTGGCTCCTAGTTTGCCTAAACGGTTCATTGGTGCCGTTGAGGGTATGCGTATCGGTCCCGATAAAGGACCCTGCGCAAGTGCTGCCTTTCATAAAAAAGCGGTTGTGGTTTCGGATCTGGAAAAGGATGGGCGGTGGAAAGGTTTTGTTGCAATAGCACTTAAGGACGGACTTCGGGCCTGCTGGTCTTACCCGGTTCTTTCTTCCGATAATCAGGTATTGGGACTTTTCTCCATCTATCATAAGACCACTAAAACCCCCAGCCCTGTAGAAAAGGAGATTATTGAAAATCTAGTTCAACTTACGAGCGTTGCACTAGAGCAGGATCGTGTTGGGGAAGAATTAAAGAAAAGTAGATGGCTTTTAGAAGATTACGCCAAAGAATTGGAGCATAAAGTTACCGAACGAACCAATGAACTAAAGGCTACGGTTAGACAACTCGTCGAGACCAACATGAAGCTCAAGGATCAGGTCCAGGAGACTAAGGTTGCAGAAAATAAGGCCTTGGAAAGTCAGGCCATGTTTACGTCCATTTCAAAGAATTTTCCTAAAGGAATCATCGCTGTCTTTAATACTGATTTTGAGATCGTTTATATAGATGGGGGCGAGATAGCGCGCTTGGGCTTCGAAAAACATCAGTTCGAGGGTTTGGCTATCGATGATATAGATATCTTTTCACAAAAACGTATCGATCGAATCAAGACCGATATTAAAAAAACCTTCGAAGGCCAACAGCTCTCCTTTGAGATGAAATACAGGAACAAGACCTATACGGTAAACACCTCTCCTTTGGCAACGGGAAACAGTGAAGTAAAATGGGCCCTTTTCGTCTACAACGACATCAGCAAACAAAAACAGGCCGAAGACGATATGCGCAGCGCCTTGGTGCGGGAGCAGGAACTCAACGTGTTAAAATCCAGGTTCATATCTATGGCCTCCCACGAGTTCCGAACGCCTTTGAGCGCCATTAATACCTCGGCTATTTTAATTGGCAAACAGCATGCGCCCGATAAGGTCGAAAGAAGGGAAAAGTATGTGGAACAGATACAGAAGAACGTGCGCAACCTAGTAACGATACTTAACGATTTCCTATCCTTGGGCAGATTGGAAGAAGGTAAGGTAGTGCCCAAGCCAGAGGTATTTAATTTTTTGGAGTTTACGAATCAGTTGGTCAATGAGATGGAACCCAACCGAAAACGTGGTCAAACTATCAACGTTTCTGTGGACCAAGATGTAATCGAAGTTTATTTAGATCCTAAACTTCTGCAACACATCTTGACCAACTTGTTGAGTAATGCCATTAAGTATTCAGGTGAAGGAGACGAGATTTCCGTATCCCTAAAAAAGAGCGGTGAAATAGTTAGGCTCGAAATTTTGGATCAGGGTATCGGTATTCCCAAAGGAGAACAGGTAAATATTTTCGAACGTTTTTTCAGGGCGGAAAACAGTACCAATATAGAAGGTACAGGCCTAGGTCTTCATATTGTAAAACAATATACCGAGCTCATGGGCGGGAAAGTCGGTTTTGAAAGTAAAGAGGGCCAGGGTGCTACTTTTTGGGTGGAGTTCAAGGTCCTTTAAACCTCAAAGGGGATTATATTTTGCGATGGAAAAGAGCAACGAGGCATGAAGCAACAACGAAACATAGAAAAGGAAATATGGAAATGGGAAGAAAGAGAGAAGGACAATAACCGCTAAAAACGTTTACAATGAAAAAAATACTAGTGATAGAGGACAATACCGACGTGCGCGAAAATACGGCGGATATCCTAGCGCTTTCAAATTATGAAGTGGCTACCGCCGAAAACGGAAGGATAGGTGTAGTAAAGGCTAAAAGCTTTAAACCAGATATAATCTTATGTGACATCATGATGCCGGTAATGGATGGTTTTGAAGTATTGCAAATATTAGGTAAAGAAAGAGCTACGGCCGGTATTCCCTTTATATTTCTAACCGCAAAATCCGAAAAGGCCGATTTTAGAAAAGGTATGACCTTGGGAGCTGATGATTACCTGACCAAACCCTTTGAGGAAAAGGATCTTTTGGAGGCTATTGAAAGTCGGTTAAAAAAGAACAGTTTTCTGCGTAAGGAGTTTTCAAAAAATATTGAGGGTATCAATGATTTTTTTGAAGAGGCTGCACAATATATGAACCTGGAGACCATTTCACGGGATTATCGAACAAAATCATATAAAAAAAAGGATTTTGTTTTTATGGAAAACGATGCCGCACACACCTTATTTTTTCTGGAAAGTGGTACGGTTAAGACCTATAAAGCCACGGAATCCGGGAAGGAATTTGTTACCGGAATTCATAGGGCGGGCGATTTTATGGGTCAATTATCCCTTATGAGCCATAGGGCAACCTATTTGGAAAGTGCAACCGTTATGGAGGATGCGGAAATATACCATATTCCCAAGGCGGACTTTACCCCGCTCCTGTACGGTAACAAGGAAGTCTCTCATAAGTTTATGGATATGATTTCCAACAATCTTGCAGAAATGCAGGAGCAGCTGGTTACCATGGCCTATTCCAGTGTTCGCCAACGAGTTGCCAAAGCTTTGCTAAACTTGTATGATAAGGGTGTTATAAAAGATCCACCCGAGGAAGGTACAGACGTACCGCGTGAGGATTTTGCCGGAATGATAGGTACCGCGACTGAGACTGCCATACGTACTTTGTCGGAATTTAAGGAGGAAGGGCTCATAACGATGGGCCGTGCCAGAAGGATTCTTGTTTTAGATAAAGAGGAATTACGGCAGATTGCGGATATGGGGTAACCATGGGTACTCCGCATGCTCTGAGTTTATTATAGTGGGTTGCTTGCTGCGCTTGCTAAGTGTGTGGGGAATCTGTTGGACCTTGATAAGGTGTGGCTCAGCTTTACATTAGATTCATCGCGCAGCCTATATTGAGGGTAGCCAAAAGGTACTAAATAAAATCAAACGGACGGTATTCGCCAGCCTTTTCCCGAAAAAACCTATCTCCGAAAGATATTTTTCATTTTTGTAATGGCAAAAGTCAATAATAGGGTCTGTAACTTGCTCCTGAACCCTTCCACGAGTTGAAGGGGATTGAGTGATGCCTTAGTTTTGTTGAAATGCAACTTGAGACTTTCCTTATCTATTTCCCGTTTGAGTTGCAATAGTCGCAGCTGGTCATCGATTTCCTTAAAGGAACTATACCTATTATACATATCAATCAAAATAATGTTTGGAGAATTTTCGCAGCAAGGGCTTGTTCAACTTTTCCCGAAAAATAGAACAAAAAACGGCTATGAGTACATAGAACATACCTACGATGACAAATCCGAGATAATCGTCTTCCAAAATTTTGCCAATTGCGTATGACGCTGCAAACGACAAAATAAATAATGCCAAAAGTGCAATGGCACCCACCAGTATAATCTGTGCGGTAGAAGTGATCATACCCATTAAAATCTTAAAAATTTTAAGCTTAAGGTACTCTTCACTATGTTCAAAATAGGACTTTACATCTGC
Source organism: uncultured Flavobacteriaceae bacterium (assembly GCA_963697395.1). Lineage (GTDB taxonomy): Bacteria > Bacteroidota > Bacteroidia > Flavobacteriales > Flavobacteriaceae > Maribacter. The sequence goes on along the minus strand of CAVONX010000018.1, from coordinate 1,043,478 downwards.
TTCTGCTTCTGTAAAGTCCTTCTTTAGTGCTTCTAATGACATGTAAGGTTATTTCTGTAGTTGGGCGTTCTTCTTTTTAAGGTCTTCTAACTTGCGTTCCAAAGTGGCAATGATGTCATCGGCCTTGTAACTCATGTTCGAAATTGCTTCGTCCAGTTTTCTGTCGAATTTATCCTTCTGTTCGCTTGCCGATTTTGTAAGCTCTTCCTTGGCATGGTGCATACGTTCGGTAAGGTCGTTTTTGGCATCCATCGCTTTGTCCCGGATTTTGTGACGGGTCTCGCTACCTTTATCGGGTGCATAAAGTATTCCTATCCCCGCCCCAATGGCGGCACCTGTTAGAAGCGCTAATAAAATGTTTCCACTATCGTTTGACATGATTTTAAAAATTTAAGTGAATATTAATTTCAAGACTAAAGTAGTACTATAGAAATGAGTTTGAAATGACTTAGATCAGTCACCTATAATTTTTTTGAGTTTTTTTAGACCCTAATAAATTTGTAATTATTGCTATCCGGTAAACTTTTTAAAAAGCAGCCTTTTCTATTCAGCAAGTAAATAGTTATTCAAAATAGATGCATAATGACCCAAATCATTTTAAGTCTATTCTCTGTTTGTTAGCTTGCCCTGAGTTTATAGGTGCACACCGACCTAAGGACAAGTTTAGAGTTTCGAATTTAACCGCAGTTATTGGATATGAAAAATGATGGTATGAAACAAGCGAGGAAACAAAAGGATGTATTTTCAAGAATTTTTTTTCAAGCACCTCATTTAGAAAGAGCTATTTCTTGGTTTACCGATAATTTTGGGTTAAGTGTCCAACTTACTGTACTGCTGAAGTTGGACCAATCCTATTTTGCGGATGGCAACGAAATAGCTGAAATGAAGGCTAAATTGAAAACCTATTGGAAAAACCTCTTGGGACAAGAAATCGAATTTGGATTTTTCCATAACCGCGAGATTGGTACTATTTTTATTGTCGGCCCGCTTTCCGAATTATTTCTACATGATATAGATGGAAGAGAACTTGGTGCATTAAGTGAGGGGCCCTATGGAATTTTAAGGGGACTGGGCGTTCGTGACATTGATGCAAATCATTACATTGAACAGCTGAAAGAAGGAGGTCATCTTTTGCTGGCGCGGGGGAATATATTAGATAATTATACTATTGATAGTATGCTAGATGGTTTGGAAAGTACTAGGTAAACTTTTAACGAATCTTTAAAATTTACCAAAAGAATAAGGCTATTTTTCTGTAATCATAGGTATAACAGACAAAATCTTATGACACACACTTTTTGTAGATTACAACGCTATATTTAAAAATAAGGGAATCAAGAAGATACTATGTTTTCGGAACGTATTTAGGATAAAAGTAGGTTCTGTCAATCTAAAAAATTCTAGCTAAGTTGCAGTGTCTTTCGCAAATTAGACCAGAACTGACCTATATCATTTTGCGATGACGTACTAAGAATTGCATTTTTGTGTCATCTTGATAAATACTAATTTTCATGGAAAAAATAAAGGATTACAAAAGTCAAAACGAGTTTCACATTTTTGTGGCAAGTACTTATTCCGATCTTCAAAAATTACGGAAGGAGAAGAAAAAGTCCGATTTCAACGAATTGTTGCTAAAGGACCTGCCTCAGATAAAACGCTACATTAGCAGGCGTTTGAACAGGGCACTGTCAAAAGGGAATCTGCCCAAAGGAAAATATAGTCCAAATGATTTCTTGGATCAACTTTTTATTGAGGTGCATGACCATTTCGATGAGGTCAAAAATAGTAAGGACCTATACCCATGGCTTTTCAAAAAAACGGACACCCTATTGGAGGAAACCCTGGTTGAAGAGGAATTTAATTCCATTTTTTTTGAGAATATCGAAAATTTTTCTAAACCTGAATGGGACGAAATGGAAGAAGAGTTCAGTACCGACGGTGATGGCGACTTACTGATGATAGATGAATTGGACGATAGTTCCTACAACCATAACGATTATGTATTAAACCATGTGTTCGTGGAGAACGATAAGAACCAAATGATTGGTAAATTGGATGAGAAATTGGGTCGGGAAAACGTTAGAAAGCACGCCAATATGGTTCTTCATCATTTACCATTACCAATGAGAACAGTTTTTGAACTGGCTACACAGTATCATTTTAATGTAGAGGAAATTGCAATTATACGTGGTCAGAGCCTTGCCGAAGTTCAACAACTTTTAGAGAATGCCCGGAAAAATCTCGAAATCAGTTTTCTTAATAGGTATGTTGAATAAAAACTTCATCGTGCTATCATTACTAGAAGTACAAAATAGGATTGATTGACCTTTACAAAAAACCTTCCCCCCAAGCAGGAACAAGGTTGTAAATCCTAGGATTTTAGTCCAACTGTTTTAAACTCGGTGGCTTCATCTTTTAGAAACAGCCGGGTTTAGTTTTATGTTTTACGTCACTAAGTCTCATGTCCGGTTGGTTCACGAGTTTATTTTTATAACACCTGCTGTACGCCACCCTAAGGTTAATTTAAAGCTTTAGCTTACTTCGTTTGTCCCACTTCACGAGTTCGTACCAGAGCACGGAGAGAAATCCTGCACCTGAGGAGATCAAGAGTTGGTTCCCGCTCAAGGGACTAAATTTAAAAAATGTTGTCAATGTTGGCACAAAAAGCAATAAGGCGGTAATGCCAAGCGTAATGGCGATAATCAATGGTACCAGATTGTTCTTGTATTTTAATGTAGTAAGAATCGAATATCGAAATGATCGGTTGACCAATGTTAAGATAATATTGGCCGAAATCAAAGTCACAAAAACCATGGTGCGGGTGGTAGCTTCGTCATAGTCCTGTTGTACGGCATATTGGTAAGTGCCCAATGTACCCACGGTAATCATTAATCCCTGTATCACACTTGTTGTTAGTTCTTTCCAACTAAAAAAAGTAGCTGTCATTGCTCTTGGTCCTTGCACCATGGAGTCCTTTTCCATAGGCTCGTTTTCGTAGATAATGCTACAGGTAGGCCCCATAATGAGTTCCAAAAAAATAACATGAACGGGCGTAAATATATTAGGGAAGGCCCAGCCCAGGGCCAAGGGAATAACCACAGTAAGGATAATAGGTATATGAATTGAAATAATATATTGGATTGCCTTTTTTAGATTGGTATAAATGCGCCTGCCCATGGCCACGGCATCGACCATGCTAGCAAGGTCGTCTTCCAACAAAATAACCGATGCGGCCTCTTTAGCAATTTCGGTGCCTTTTTTTCCCATGGCAACACCAATGTGCGCTGCCTTTAACGCAGGTGCATCGTTAACGCCGTCTCCGGTCATGGCTACTATTTCCTTGTTTGCCTTCAGGGCATTGATGATTTTAAGTTTGGCCTCGGGGAACATGCGGGTAAAGATGTTCGTAGTCCGTACCCGTTGTTGCAGTTGGGTCTCGCTCAAGGACATAAGTTCGTCACCGGAAATACTTTTTTCATAACCAAGAAAACCGATTTCCTTTGCGATGGCAGTGGTGGTGGCTGCATTGTCCCCTGTAACGATCTTGACCTTGATTCCTGCCTTGTGAAAAGCGTCGAAAACAAATTGGATATTCTTCTTTGGCGGATCGTAAAAGGCAACAATTCCCTTAAAATGGAACTGAAAATCCTGTTGTTTTTTTGGATAGCCCGTACCTTTAAAATGGGTTTCTCCAACGCCAAGCACTCGGTAACCTTCTATGGTAATCTCATGAATAGCTTTTTGGATTTGCTCCTTTTCATTTTCGGTAAGGTCGGAAACGGCTAGTAATGCTTCTGGGGCACCCTTGGCGGCGATGATCCGATTTCCTCCTTCGTTTTCAAAAAGATGGGTCATCATGGGAGGTTTTCCGCCCAAGGGATATTCATGTATCATTTTATAATTTGGACGTTCGTCCTTCGTTATTGTTTTTTGATACGCTTCGTGAAGCGCAATCTCCATAGGGTCGAAGGGAATAGGTTCGCTGGCCCACATCGCGATTTCTATCAGATTCTTTTCGGCATCGTTCAGCGTATTTTTAGTATCCGTTATTTTTTGGGAGGACAAAGTAAACAGTTTTGCCAGTGACATCTTGTTCTCTGTAATGGTCCCAGTTTTGTCCGAACAGATAACGGTAGCTCCGCCTAAACTTTCTACCGTTTTCATCTGTTTTACTATGATTCCCATATTAAGTAAGCGGTAAGAGCCCAAGGCCATAAAGGTGGTAAAGGCCACGGGTATTTCTTCGGGCAGAATGCTCATGGCCAAGGTTAGTGCTTTTAACAGACTGTCCAATACATCTCTCGATGTATAAAAATTGATGCCCCAAACGATTACAAAGACAATAGCTCCCGCAATTACCATTTTTTTCACGAAACTGTTGATCTGGTTTTCTAGCGGGGTCATTTCTTCTTGGATGCTTTCCAGGCTTTTCCCGATTTTTCCCAACTGTGTTTGGTTGCCTATGGCAGTAATGGTGGCGATGGCTAGTCCACTGGCTACGGTGGTTCCTTTATAGATTTGCCTGTCTTGGTTTTCGGCATCTTTATATACGGATAACGATTCTCCCGTAAGCAATGATTCATTGACCGAAAAATCATTGGAGTGCATGATTTTGCCATCTGCAGGAATTGTTGTGCCTTCTTCTACCATTAAGCTATCGCCTATTACGACCTCTTCAGTGTTGATTTCAAAAACTTCTCCATTTCGGATGACCTTACATTTGGGTTGGGAAAATTGCTTCAGCTTTTCAAGGGCGTTACGGCTGCGGCCATCTTGATACAACGAAATCGCGGCAACAAGAACGATCGCTGCGGCCATAAAAATACCGTCACCAGTGCTGCCGCTGATAAAATAGATGGCAGATGCAACCAAGAGCAGAAGGACCATGGGTTCTCGTGCCAAGCTTTTTAGGGCATGGAACAAGCCGAGTTTCTTTTTGCCTTCCAATACATTTTTGCCGTGTTTTGCCCTTGATGTAAGGACTTCTTCGGAGCTCAAACCCTTGATGTTGAAGTGTTCTATAGACATATTTGAATTAAAGTTTAGGGCTTCCAGATTTGGAATCGGTCCAAATAAAGGTAGAATGTAACAAATTTGTGATACTCCGCACTAACACACCTTATAAATAAAGATACGCATAATAACGATGTTGGATTTTAGGAGGGCACCGGCATTTCCTGATTTTTGAAACAGCTTCATGTAAACAACCATTGTGCGGCAGTAACCTTAAAAAATTGGTTTTAGCTGTATTTTTTATTTTTTTTATGTATTGCTGTGTAAATGTTTTCCAAATCTAAACCAGCATTGGCCTATTCGGTCATAGGGAGGACCAGTAATGGAACTTTGGTATTCAACGTTATGTTTTTTAGGACGTTTTCTCGCAAGAGACTTTGAAAATAGCCGTGTTTGGTCTTCAAAATAGAAAGTATACCTACCTCAGGATTTTCTTGCTTATACTGAAATAGGGTGGCGGTTATGGTATCGTACATAGGGGTTTCCACAAAGTTTACCCTATGGTTCCCCAAGTTTTTTTCAAGGATTCCTTTGTTTTGTTTTTGACTTTCGTCCAATTCTGTTTCCGTATGTATATGTAATACCGTTACCCGGGAATCCCAAAGTTTTGATAGCTTGATCAACCCCATTAGTTCGGCAGGCTTGAACATATGCTTATAATCACTTGCAAATAGGATTTCTTCCGGTATATCGTAATCATAATCTTTTGGTATGGCAATAATAGGGCAGGGAACAAGTTGCTTGATCGCATCTAAGGTACTACTTCCCAGAAGCACATTGGTTAATGAAGAAGACCCCTTAGTGCCCATAAAAACAAAATCTGCCTGTTCATTGATTACCGTTCTGTTTAGTAGATTAATAAGCGAATCTTTCTCCACTAGGGTTTTGAAACTGTGCTTGGAATTGTTGTTTTTTGATATTAAGGCACCTGCCAAGCGTTTTAGGTCGTTTTCGGTTTCAAGTTTAGTGGTAGGTGAAGATGGTGCATCATGATAGGCATGTAGCAGATAAAAAGTACACTGTTCTTTTTCCAATAGATAAACGGCATACGCTATAGCGTTCTCGGCATTACTGGAAAAATCGGTAGGCAATAAGATTCTTAACATGGTCCTTGGTTTAATTCGATAAAAGTAGCCAAGGGAGTTTTATAGGACTATGATTTTAGTCAGTTCCCATCAAATCTGAAAGAAACTATTTTTTATTCGGATAGAAAACAACCACGATCGTACCATTAGAAATTTACACTAAAATGACCTGCATCATTTTAAGGGTTTGTTTCATGTGCCATCTTTGCTGTACAATTAAAAATTCAATATCATGGCACTCAATTTTAATCAATATGCAACTGAAGGGAATACCTTTTTAAAGGATTATGCCAAAGAAATGAACCTTGGAAAAGATACGGACAAGGCGGGACGCATCTTTATTGCAATTATGCATGCGCTGCGCGACATCATTCCACCAGAGGAATCCTTTCAGATGCTCGCACAATTGCCCATGTTCTTAAAAGGGGTATATGTAAACGGTTGGAAACTTAAAAAGGAAAAACCGAAGGTTAGGCGTATGGCCGAGTTTGTGGATTTGGTTCGTCAACACGATGGCCCTGCCGCCGTAAACGATTTTGAATATAGCGATGAGGTGGCGGAGCAATATATAGATACCACGTTTATTTACTTGAGAAAGTATATCAGCTTGGGCGAAATGGAGGATATCCGTGACGGACTCCCAAAAGACCTTAAAAGTATGATCTATTCTAATTTGATGTTCTGATGCCGTAGAACAGTTGGCACCAATGCTACAAAGTCCCGCGCCCTTTAAAGAATGTTGTTTGCGGTACATAACCGTTTTTCGTAGCGACGAAACTGAAATCATCATTAAAAATAGAACTTAAATAGCTTTGAATAAATTCAAAAAAACATATAAAATGAAACATGTATATGCCTTTACACTTTTAATTTGTGTACCCTTTTTAGCAATTTCACAATCTTTGGAGGAACTTAATAAACCCATTGTATCTGGGCTCGCGGAAGTAACTTCTTTTCATGAAGGTCTGGCCGCGGTAAAAAAAGGAAATCAATGGGGTTTTATAGACGCGTCAGGGAAAATAGTCATTAATTTCAGGGATGACCTGGTGGCCAATAAGGATGCAGATACCTCAGTATTGGGAATCAATGGTGTTCAATACCCGCATTTCAAGGATGGTCTTTGCCTTATTAAAGTCCTGAACGACGAAGGTATTCCCCGTTACGGATTTATAGACACTACCGGCAAAACTGTCGTGGAACCGGAATTCCTTAACATAAGCCAGTTTGAAAATGGCTATGCTGTAGGTATTTACGAAAAAAGTTCACTTCGTGGAAAAAATCAGTTCCAACTTAATATTTATGATTATGCCTTTACCGAAGTGGTCATAAACAAAGCGGGCGAATTTTTATGGCCCGTTCAGGAAAGACAGAATATAGTAATGTCCAAAAGGATGTACAAATTACCGGAACTGCATGCCAAACTATTGGGCGACGACCTTATGGCCATTAAGGGCAAGGATAACACTTGGAAGATCGTTAAACCAGAATTGAAAAATTAAAGAATAATTCTTTGGATTATTGAGCATCGCCGGAATAGAACCGCCGTGGATTATGACTAAACACAAAACATTAAGTATGGAACGTTTAAAAGATAAAGTGGCCGTTATTACAGGTGGTGCTGCAGGTATTGGAAAAGCCACCGCGAAACTATTTTTAGAAGAGGGGGCCAAAGTCGTCATTGTTGACTTAAACAAAGAGATGTTGGAAAAAACCTCCGATGAGCTAGGACACCATAATCTATCTTTTTGTGTTGCCGATGTTTCCAAAGTAAAAGAGGTTGAAAAGTATGTGAAGGAGACCTTGGACCTCCATGGCAAGATCGATGTTTTTTTTAACAATGCCGGCATCGAGGGCAAGGTACGCCCCATTTCCGATTACCCCGATGAGGTATTCGATCGGGTTATTGCCGTAAACCTGAAGGGAGTTTGGCTAGGCTGTAAGCATGTTATCCCTAAAATGGAGGAGGGAGGTAGCGTTATCATTACCTCCTCGGTTGCAGGATTAAAGGGTTTTGAAGGCTTAGGGGCCTATGTTGCCAGTAAGCATGCAGCCGTTGGTATTATGAAAACGGCCGCATTGGAATTTGCTCCTAGAAAAATACGTGTAAATACTATACATCCGTCACCTGTGAATACCCGCATGATGCGGAGTATAGAGGGTGAAGCTTCACCAGAAAATCCGGAAGCGGTAAAAACAGGTTTTGAACAGGCCATTCCTTTGAAACGCTATGGCGAATCTGAAGAAATAGCCGCATTGACTTTGTTTTTGGCCTCGGATGAGAGCACATTCATTACCGGCAGTACCTATGTAATAGATGGCGGGATGTTAACGGCGTAGTTGGGGACAGGGATATTTAAACTTCTTGGCCTTGTGAAACCTAATTAAATGCGTTCAACAGCCCTTTTCAATTTGTCTCGAACTTCTTTGGCGATTTCGGTCAACCCTTCGTTTTTTACGCCCATCATAGAGGCTGCCGGGTCTACAGCGGCCACTTCTATAGCACCGCTTTCGGTTTCGCGAACGATTACGTTGCACGGGAGCATAGTACCAATTTTGCTCTCCGCCAACAAAGCCTTATGGGCAAAGCCAGGATTGCAGGCTCCCAAAATCCTGTAGTTGGGAAAATCGACATCCAATTTTTTCTTCAAGGTGCCCTTAATGTCAATTTCGGTCAATATACCAAAACCTTCTTCTTTCAGGGTTTGGGTTATTCGCTCTATCGCCTTATCAAAGGTTGTATCCGCAAGGATTTTGCTGAAGTAATAATCCATTTTATTTTTTTTATTGAACGTTTCATTTAATATTCTAAGGCACGAAGACGCGTTGCAATTGGGGGTTCATGGAACTGAGCAACAATACCATCAAGGCTTTCCTGCGTTCTTCGAGATAAATTGACTATAGTAAAAACGGGAGGCTATAGGTCCTCCCGTTTTTTTTGAAGTGTTCGAAATTATTTTTATTTCCGACACATCCGTAACCTATTCATGCTTGAAATGGTATAGGGCGGTCTTCGCTGAAAATAATGGCGAACCTTTCGGGTTTTTAAGATTTCAGAATCTCATCAACCTTTTCTCTATGTTTTTTAAAAAGAATCGAAATACCTGAATATTCCGATTCTTTCCTAGGGTATCCTTCGATTCCAATTTTTGAAATAGACCGTGCAGCAACGTGCTAATATACGTATGTACATGATATTTTCAAGATGTAAGAACTCGCTTGTATACCGCTTATATGGCCGCTAAGGCATTGCTGCTTAGAAACCTTTATTGCTCATTATAAAATGTTTTGTTCTATTCTTGCTACTGCAGTTTCCGGTTTTAGCTCTTCTCTTACATGAAAATAACATAAAAAGGGGAATACATAAGTTTAAGTGTTTTTCTGCTCCCGAAGCCTCGGTATCGGTGGGGATAAGAAGAAAAAAACAGGAAGCTTAAACTTCCTGTTTTTCATAAAGAAATGAAATCATAAAAACCACTCAATTATCTTTTATATCATCTTATTGCTAAAACAATCATCAGATTACTCTGGGTTTTTTAGGTCAATCTTTTCTTTACTATGATTTTTATGATTTTGCAATCCTAAAAATCAATTTTTTAAAAGAATCCGAGACATTTATATGTCTCGGATTCCTAGAAGAAGACTCTTGTCCAATGACCACTTATACTTTTCTCTACTGTGATTTATTGCTAAACCCAATCAAGACTCATTAGTGATCATGGGTATTAAAATATCTCCTTTGTACCAATCTTTTTTTCCCATCAAAAAAAACTTATTTACGTATTTCAAAGAGCGTAATCTTTTAACTGTTATACTAAAATATAGCTTGTCATCGATATCCAAAATGACTTGGATCAGTTTGGATTTTTTTTAAGAAAAAAGGAACCGGAACACGAGAATGCTCCGGTTCCCTAGAAGGTGCTTTCTAATCTGATAAACACTTACTAAGACCCTTTTTAAATCTATTGCTAGATGCGATAAGGATACAAATGGTCTAACCTAATTATGTTGCCCTTCTATTGGGTCTACTATTTCCCCCGAAACTAAAAGACCCAACCAAACTATTTTTTAAAGGACTATTTTATCCTTAGTCCCAAAATAAAAGAATCTATTTAGCGTTCAAATGACCTAGGTCAGTTTGGTTGTTTTTTATTTTTTAATGGAATTATTTTTGATCCATTCGTATAACTTATCGGCATCTGTCTTTCTGCAAAGTTGTGTGCCAGGGTGCATGGTTGCTGCCGTTCCACAGGCCACCCCATACTTAACGGCATCACCCAATGTTTTACCACTCGTAAGACCCAGTACCATGCCTGCTACCATGCTGTCCCCCGCCCCAATGGTGCTTTTTTGGAGTACCGTAGGAGCTGTAATATGTTCCATATTATCTTTGGTAGCTAAAAATGCTCCTTTTGCGCCCATGGAAACCACCAATACCTCGCACTTGTTTTCTTTTAAAAATCGTTGGGCCAGCGTTTCCAGTTCTGAAGCCGAAATAGAGGTGACATACAGTAAACTGCTAAACTCTCCCAAATTTGGCTTCATCATAAAAATGTTGGCTGCCATGCTAGGCAGCAATGCATCACCTGAAGTATCCAATACTAACTTGGCTCCTTTTTTGTCGGTTATCCTTGAAACTCGCACATAAAAATCGGTAGGAATTTCCAATGGTAGTTTTCCACTAGCGATCAGAAAATCGTCCTTTTTCAAAAGATTTTCCAAAACATCGAGTACCCGTTGCCATTCTTCCTTTTTTACTCTAGGCCCGGGTACGCCAAAACGGTATTGTAAATGGGTGTTCGTGTCGGTTACGGAGAGGTTTTCACGTGTCCAACCTTCTATCTCGATGACATTCTGTGAAATATTTTCATCGGTGACCAATTGCTTTAAATGCATCCCGGCAGGGCCTCCTGCCACATAAACACAGGTAGACTCGCCCCCCAGTTTTTTTAATGCCCTTGAAACGTTTATGCCACCACCACCGGCATAATATGTGGGTGTTTTACAGCGTAATTTTTTATTGGGTACAATTCCCGCTACGGAGGTGTCTTTATCAATAACGGGATTCATGGTAAGCGTGAAGATCTTGTTCATGTTTTGTCTTTATCTATTTTCTTGTAGGCTCCAAAAATTCAAAAGAACTGGTCGAGCTTGGGCAGGATACTAAATTCCCATCTTCTGTTTTTGGATGTTCATGTTGCGATTTCGTTTTATTCTTTGGCATGGTTTTTCTCTTTGGCCAAACTGTTTTCCAATTGCCTAACTTCATTTTATTGATGAGTAGAATGTTTTCATAAACATCCACCCTTTCCAATGCAGTGGTCTTTTTTTTTCGCACACGCAGGAGTTAAAAGGGAGTATCGACGCCAAGCCATTTTTTTTAAAGTTTTCATAGAATTTGGTTTCAAGGGTAAAGTAAAGGTTCATTTAAGAGCTATGGAATGATATAAGTCATACAGATGTGAATTTATGGGAAAGCGCACTTAGGACTTGATACTACGATTAGGGTTTTGATCAATAGTAAACATCCCGCCGTCCAAACTGTACTTTTGTTTTGCCGCACTTCAAATGATACAACAGGACTCCCGTGTATTATTTTTATTAGTCACACCACGTTTCTAATAATTTGATGGCGTTACGAATTGATTTCTCCTGAATATAGATGGGATTTAGTGCTTTGAACTTGGAATTTTAGCTTCCTAGGCTCATATCGAGTCAACTCAATTACTACTCTCGGCCATCCCGAATGTCACAAAATTTTCTTCGGCCGCATTGATGTTCTCGATACCAGCGATCAGTGCATCTGGATTAAAGGAAATGGAATCGATTCCATTTCCCACCAAAAATTGGGCAAATTCCGGGTAATCGCTAGGTGCCTGTCCGCAGAGTCCAATTTTGGTTCCCGTTTTTTGGGCAGCGGCGATGGCCATGGCAATCATCTTTTTGACTCCGGGATCATTTGTGTCAAAAATAGTGCTCAATAGTTCTGAATCCCGATCTACGCCTAAGGATAATTGGGTAAGGTCGTTGGAGCCGATAGAAAATCCGTCAAAGAATTCGGCAAACTCTTCTGCAAGAATCACATTATTGGGTATTTCGACCATCATATACAATTCCATTCCCTTTTCGCCACGGTTAAGTCCGTTTTCTGCCATAAGTTTTACTACTTTTTCCGCTTCTCCTAAGGTACGGCAGAAGGGAATCATAATCTTTACGTTATCCATACCCATATCTTCACGTACCATTTTTAGGGCCTTGCATTCCAGTTCAAAAGCTTCTTGGTACTTGGGATGGTAATAGCGCGATGCACCCCTAAACCCGATCATTGGATTCGATTCTTGGGGTTCAAATTCGGCACCGCCGATAAGGTTCGCATATTCGTTGGATTTGAAATCGCTGGTGCGCACAATAACGTCCTTCGGGTAAAAGGCAGCGGCAATCGTGGCAACTCCTTCCGCTAGTTTATGCACAAAATAATCCGCCTTATCAGGATAATGGTGTGTTAATTTTTCGATTTTTTCCTTGACGGATACATCCTTCAACCGGTCGAAACGCTTTAATGCCATAGGATGGATCTGAATACTGTTGTTGATGACAAACTCCAACCGCATAAGCCCAACACCTGCACTTGGATAGAACGAAAGTTTAAACGCTTGATCAGGATCGGCCAAGATCAACATGGGGTGGGTCTTTGGTTTTCGTAAAGATGAAATATCAATTTCCTTTTCTTCCCATTTTAATCTGCCGTCATAAATAATGCCCGTATCGCCGTCGGCGCAGGATATGGTCACTTCCTGCCCGTCTTTAATGACCTTTGTGGCATTTAAACTCCCTACGATGGCCGCCACACCAACCTCTCGTGCAACAATTGCGGCATGGCTTGTACGCCCACCTTGATCGGTGATAATACCTGCCGCACGTTTCATAATGGGGTCCCAATCGGGATCGGTACGTTCCGTAACCAGAATTTCGCCCTTTTGCAGTTTATCCGATTCTTTGGGACTATGCAAAATCCTCGCTTTCCCGGCCGCTATTTTGTCTCCGAGACCCATTCCCCTTGTGAGTTCTTTACCTTTTTCTAGGAGTGTATAAGTATTGATTTTGAGCTTATTGGTATTGGCACTCTGTACGGTTTCCGGTCTTGCCTGTACGATAAAAAGTTCGTTGGTCTGCCCGTCTTTAGCCCATTCTATATCCATTGGCCGTTTGTAGTGGTCTTCAATGATCAGGGACCATTGGGCAAGTTTTACAACTTCTGCATCGGTGAGCACATATTGTTCTTGTTTTTCTATGGAGGTATTCAGGTTTACTATGCCGCTTCCGGAAGTATCATAGACCATAGTTTTTTCCTTACTGCCTAATTTTCGGGAAACGATGGGTTGGCGTATACCTTTTTTTAGGCTTGGTTTAAAGACAAAATATTCATCGGGATTGATGCTGCCCTGAACGATATTCTCGCCCAGTCCCCAAACGCTCGACACCAAAACCACTTGGTCGAAACCCGTATCTGGATCCAAGGTAAAGTTTACGCCAGAGGCTGCCAGATCGGAGCGTACCATCAACTGTACACCAATAGACAGGGCCACTTGGGTATGGTCAAAACCGTTATCTTCCCTATATTTTATTGCACGATCGGTAAACAGCGAGGCATAACATTTTTGACAGGCATCTAGTAGCTCCTCCTTTCCCTTTACGTTCAGGTAGGTCTCTTGTTGCCCTGCAAAACTGGCATTGGGTAGGTCTTCGGCCGTGGCACTACTGCGAACGGCGAGTGACATTTCGCCCTTGTAGTTCTTGGAAAGGGTATCATAACCAGTATTCACGGATTTTTTTATTGCCGATGGAATTTCGGCCTTTAAAATCAACTTCCTTGCCTTTGCGCCTACATCCCTTAAATTGGAAAAATCCACAGTATCCAACTCGGCGAGGATGTTGAAAAGCTTATCCTTAATTTCCGCTTCTTCCAAAAAAAGCCAGTAGGCTTCGGCGGTCGTTGCAAATCCGTCAGGTACTTGCACGCCTTTTGAGGTAAGTTTTTGGAACATTTCGCCCAAGGAGGCATTTTTGCCACCCACAACAGGTATGTCGTTAATATCTATTTCATTGAAGTGTTTAATGTAGTTTTTCATTTCTTTCGTATTTTTAAGAAGACGATAAATTAGGTTTTAGGTATTCGAAACAATGATTTGTTGAAGGAGTTTATCTTTAACTCAGATTATATGAACTTATTTTTAAACTCGGTTCGGACGCTTGTGGCCTCCGGTAACGGCAAATCTATTTTCGTTTACTTTGACTTGTTGTGTTGGTGAGAACCGGAACAAATTTGCACTTCCTATACATCACCTACAATGATTTTGGTCAGTCCCTCTGTTAGCCCTAGCTGCTCAAAAAGAATTAGCTATCCTTGAATGAGTCCTAGCTAAAATTACGTGTCATTTCCAAAACACAATTTATGGGGGACCCGTACCCTTAATTACGAGCATTTAATAGTAGATTTTTCTTTCAAATGTGTTATATTTAACTTACCCCCAGTCCCCCAGCAAACGAACATCTAAAAGCTATGAAATGTCGCAGATTCTAATCATTGAGGATGACATGAGCATTCGCAGCAATACTGCTGAACTATTGGAATTAGAGGGTTACCTTGCAGTTACAGCGGTAAATGGCTTAGATGGCTTAAAAAAAATAGCCAATTGTGTTCCAGATTTAATTTTGTGTGATATGCGTATGCCCGAAATGGATGGCCTTTCCTTATTGGCCCATCTAGGACAAAATGAAAATTGGAAGCATATACCCTTTATTTTTTTTAGTGCCAAATGTGAAAAAATAGATATTCAGAAAGGTCTGGATTCTGGTGCCGATGCCTATTTAACAAAGCCTTTTGAGCTTCCGGACCTGTTAGCAGCTATAGAACGTTGTTTGCTTAAGGGCAAAATTAAGTAGCATCCTGGTCTTCCGTTTTACCATTTGTGATAGAAACAGTGCGCTATGCAGGTTTTTTAATCTATGTCCATATTCATTCCTAATCACAATTGATTCATGTCTTATAACTTTAGATTCTTTCATTTAGTTGGTTGTGATTCAATCTTTAGTCTTATCGCAGTTAGTCGGAGTTCTCGGAGCGATCTTAGGTATTTATCCAGGCGACTATAGTACAGCATCATTTATGTAGATCCATTAGTATTTTTTCTTTTACATTTTATTCAATTTTTTATATCAACTGACGCTAATCATTTTCAATACTTGCCATTTGTTATATTTTTCCGAAAATAGTGATACCATGAATACTTCAGAAAAACACCCTTTATCAAAACGAACCTTTAATTCTTTAATGGAAAAACGGGATTTGTACTGCGTGTCTATCTATTTGCCGATGGACAAAATGGGCAAGGAGCAAAATCAACGTTTGGCACAGGCCCATCTAAAAACCTGTATAAGGGACGTAAAAAATGCCTTAACAATGCACCAGATGCATGCCGATGACATCCAGGACTATCTAAGACCGGTGGAGAAATTATTGGTAAAATCGGAATTGTGGCGGAACCCTTCGGACGGGCTCGCTATTTTTTTAGACCCTGAGCGCGGTATGCGACATTTTAAAATTCCAATCTCTTTTGAAATCAAAACCTATGTAGCGGGTCATTTTTACTTAGTTCCTCTATTGCCGCTGTACCAAAATAACGGTACCTATTATCTTTTGGAACTCAGCCAGGATTATGTACAGCTCTACGAGGCATCACGTTACCATTTTAAGAAGTTACACTTAGCGGATGTGGCTCCAGAAAAATTGGAAGAGGCGGTAGGCTATGATTATAAACAAAAGACATTGCAGTTCCGTTCGGGTCAGGGTGGTTTTAACGCACAATATCACGGTCATGGCGATGGCAAGGAGGATAAAAAGAATGAGCTCCTGCGCTACTTTAGACTCTTGGACAGTGGTGTTAATGATTGTATCAAAGATCGTAAAGCACCATTGGTACTGTCCTGTTCAGAGGGGCAATATGCATTGTATGCTAAGGCCAATTCTTATCCCAACCTATACGGGTCGCATGTGTCCGGTGACCCAGAGTACTACAGCGATACTCAGAGACACCAGGATTCTTGGGCCTTGGTGGCACCTTATTTTAAAAAGTCACAAACGGAACAATTGAAAGAGTTCAATGCCAATTATCAGACCCGGAAAACATCTTATGAAATAAATTCATTGGTACCCGCTGCGCTCAACGGAAACATAAAATCACTTTTTATCCAGACAGGTAGCGATGTCTTCGGTACATACGACCAAGATAATCATGAAGTTCTCATTGATCAAAACCACCAAGTGGGCAATGTATCCTTGACCAATTTGGTAGCCTTGCAAACCTTTGCGCAGGGTGGGAATGTGTATTTTTTATCTCCGGATGAAATGCCCGTTAAAGGAAGTACTATGAACGTTATTTTTAGGTTTTAATAAAGTTGCCCGGGTTGCCTGCCATCACTTTTAAAATGGAACTACAATTCTTCTTTAGTGCTATGGTTTCCTAGGTCCGGTGATTGCTATCTTTGCCATTTGAAAAAATGACAATGCTTTTCGTAGTTCCGGGGAGCACAGAATTGTTTTTAGGATGTTACGGTCAAGAACTTATGGAAAAGTTTTTACGCAGCTCTATTTAAGGTATTATCCCGCATTGGTTTTTCGCTTTCGCACCACCTAATCCGTGGTTCTTTCGCTCCCAATATTTTTTTTGTTAAAACTTAACAAGGGAAAATGGCCTTCATTTTTCATTTTTTTTACTAGGTTGTTATGTTGTAGGTCCTTGATCAAGCTATGGCCCTCACGTTGTAGCATGACCACTATAGTAGGTTCAATTTCCTGGATATAACCTTGAAGAATACTAAAAACATCGGCTCCGAACCGCAGTTCAAAATGAATCTTTTCATAAGTTACCTTGTGCCGTACCATTTCCTTGAACCATTCCATTTGGTCTTCAGCTTTTTTCTTGTCCCTGCCCGTGATATGTACCAAGTGTATTGTTGCGGCATAGGGTGTGGCCAAAGCGACTAGTTCTCTAAGAGTAAAAATATCCGAGCCTTCAAAGTCGGAGGCATAGACCATACGGTCCAAATCATTGTATTTGGTCTCTGGAGGAATGGCAAGCACGGGGCATTTGGCTTTTTCTATTAGGGTAGTAGTGGTGCTGCCCAACAAAAACTTACGCAGCGGACTATCGCCCTTGGTACCTACAACGATGAGATCCACTTTGGTTTCCTCGGCCTTTTCCAGAATGCCCTCCCATATCGCTTCTTCTTCCACGATTTTTATGGATATATTTAATTCAGCGGGGTCTTTGCCTAAGTGTTGGGTGCAGAATAACGTTAATCTTTCCTTGTCTTTTGCAAATGCTTTTGCCTCTCTACGCGAATAGGTAAGGGAAACCGTGCTGGCCAAGGTCATTTTCATATCAAAAACATGAACGGCTATTAATTCTGATTTTAGTTTTTTGCTCAATCCATAGGCAAAGTGAAGTGCTGCGACCGAATTTTGGGAATAATCCGTGGCGTATAGTATGTTCTTCATCTGTTTTCTTTTCCAACAAAAATAAACAGACTTACGCGACAGTAAAATGATGCTCGTCAGCCCTACTTTATTTTTGTCATGATTTTGGTCATTTTAGGAACTGCTACAGCGCACTATATTTGATAAACAGTACTAAATTAAACTTCTTATGAAGCATCTTAAAAGCAGTGACCCTGAGTTGGATTTTCTTAAAAATGGCCCTTGGGACGAACTCTATACGCTCACAGGGCATTGGTGTTCCGATATGGATTTTTACCGCGATGATCTGCGGTTTTTGCACCATTTAATCGATAAGTACTTGATATGGATTACCAAGACGGAGAATCTAGATCTTGTTCGGGAGTTGCGCAACGGACTTATAGATATAAGCAAGCAAAGTGATGACCTTTTGAAAAAAATGCGAAAGCATATGGACCAATTGGGCCGTATGGTGGAGGATCCTAGCCAAGGGGATGCGGGTGTCATTATAACAGAACATGAACATTTGGAAGAGGAAATGGCAGATTTTGTAAAATCGTTCCGGCAAAACAGAAAGGAAGTCTTTGCTCTCACGGAGTATGTGATCGATAGTGAAGAACTGGCCAGTTTGATGAAACCCTGATACGATAACGATGAACGATTTAAGACCCCTATTAAAGGAAATTTCGGATTTGACCACCAAAATAGAAACAGAATACCCCGAAATCTATAGATTTATTGATGAAGAGCCTTTGACCTTGCCGGTGGCGTCCCATCCAGAAATGGGCGAAAAGCAATTAAAAGATTATCTTCAAAGCTTGCAACAACTGCTAAATCATCATTTGGAAACACATAAAAAGAAAATTTGAAAATCGTAAATATGGGAGAAATTGCTACTTCGGAACGACAGATTACCTTGTTTTACAGTTCGAGTTCTAGCCGGGCGAAACAGACCTTGGCATACGCCAAAGCGGAAGGTTTGCCCATATTTGAGGTAGATATACTTAAAACCCCATTGACAGGTACCCAGATAGCCGAACTTGCCGATCGCTTGGGTATCGCTATCAAGCATCTGGTCAACCAAGAACATCCTGCCTATAAGCTAAATTCGAACACCATGATCTTTCGTCCGAGGATTGGATCAAGATGATAAGGCACAATCCCGACATTATGAAACAGCCGATCGCGGTGCGGGGCAATAGGACTATTTTGGTGGAAACACCTACGGATATTATTAAGATATAATTTGTAGAAAGCAGTTGACGGTAGCGGTTCCATTCCTAGTACGGCGGGTACTGAAGGAACTCTTTATTGCTATTCCGACTAAGGAGGAATCCAAGGTGATGTTGCTCCGGTTAAGAGATTCTTACTACCTCGGATTGCAGGTTGGGGATAGGGAATGTAAACCGAACAGGAAGAATGACAATTTAGTACGCTAAACGTCAAAGAGGAAAAAGTGAGAAATCTAAAATTTAATCAAAAATTGTCGCTGTCGATCATTGTACTGATCGGGTTGCTCCTGCTTTTTTTATTTTTGGACAAGCAAACCTATTCCATGGCCTCCGATGAACGTTTAGCCATTGCTCCAGCTGATGTAAAGGGGAAACTGTTGATAGCTTAACAAAGTAGTCCGTTTAAAGATTCTATTGTTCTTATGGTACGGCAACGATATCGATCCGTTTCTGTACAGGTTGAGGTAATTGATATTGGAGCCTTAAAAAAATAGTTTTTTTCCGATTTTGATGCCATACTAATTGTATATAGATGGGAAGCCAGAAACCCTCCCGGAAGCGGTACACTATTTTATACGCGAAAATTTAGAAAAGAGATATAAAATGGTAGTGTTGACCACCTCTTGGAACGGTCTCGAAAAGATGGATGGTATAGATGCCTTTAAGGAGGCCTCCATTGTAGGGGATGCCGCAATTTTTAGTGGTAAGATCATTAAAAAACTGGGCCTCCTTTTGGCATCTAAGGATTAAGATGTCTAACTTAACAGACTGCACTATCGTGGTTTGATGCGGTATTGCTGCATTTTTGAAGTTCTGGCGTTATTTACAATGGTTTTGTCGAGGGAACGACACTTTTTATTTGGTTGCTGTTGGTAGGTTATAGTACCCATGCCATCTACGATTTTGAGGTTGTGATGAGGGCATTTTTAAAGATTCCTTAGAAAATGAATATGATTCAGGCCTTTGATTGGTTTAAAGAGGAGTTTTTAGGGTAAATGTCCCCAATAGTCTACATAGTACCAAGTTTTGGATATAGTAACAATTATTCGTCAACAGTAATAACAATTAAAAACAAATAAAATGAAGAAAAAAATATTGATTGGACTAGGTCTTGTTTTACTGGTTATCCAGTTTATCCGACCTGAAAAAAATGAAACGAACGACCTTACCAACGCTATTTCTACAAAGTATGAGGTTCCTTTAGAGGTAGCCCATCTTTTGCAAGTTTCTTGTAATGATTGCCACTCCAATAAAACCGAATATCCTTGGTACGCTGCCATACAACCAGTGGCCTGGTGGCTAGATTATCACGTAAATGATGGTAAAAAGCACCTAAACTTTTCCGATTTTACAAAAACTCCATTGTATGTTCAAAACCATAAATTGGAAGAAATTATTGAAATGGTAGACGACAAAGAAATGCCATTGCCTTCATACACCTATTTTGGTCTACATAGTGAGGCTAATTTATCTGATAAGGAACGCCAAATGATTACCGATTGGGCTAAGGCCCAGATGAATTATTTGAAACGAACGCAACCAGCGGATAGTTTGGTATTTCCAAAAAGAGACAGGACTCAAGGACAATAAAATGCTATCCGTATTAAACGGAAAAAATTTTCGGGTAAAGAATTTGAGCTATTCTATTCATGACACGGCTATGGAATAAAAAGACTTTTTTATCCGTAATTATGACAGATGTCATATTCTATTTTTTTAAATAATATTAAATTTGCGCTAATGAAATTTGCCATAAATAGGGTAGATTACTACCAGCATGTTCCTTGGCGGATTGCATCTGACAGGTAGATAACAAATAAATGTCAACTAATGAAAAGTATAGTAATTCTTTTTGTTGCTCTAGTTATGCTCCTAAGGCCACTGTGGCCCGTAGCAGAGTACATTATGAATTACGATTACATCGTTAACGTACTATGCGAGAACAAAGACAAGCCAGAACTGCAATGTGATGGTACTTGTTATTTGGCAAAAATGCTAGCGGAGCAATCCGATCAAAACGAAAAGAATCCTTTTAGTGATAGCCAATCCAAGAGTGAAATACAACATTTTGTCTTCTTTACATCGATCGAGGAACATAAATTTTTATTCGACACTAATCTTCAAAGGACGGACAATTTCAAAACTACCTTAGATTTTCTTCCCGAACTTTACAGTTCGGATAGTTCCCAGCCACCCGAGTTTATCTGATCTTCTAGCCAGTACGGGATCCATTACCTGTAATTTTAAATTACATAGGTTTCCCGTACCCTTGAATAGTATTTTAAATCAGTTCAACTAGTATCGGATGAAAATTATTTTATCGGGTCTTGGGTGTCTATTGACGCCTGCCCAAAAGAAGTGTGGTACCCATATTCTTCCTGTTTTTCTTTTCGTGTTATTCTCGCTGCCGGCAACAGCCCAGGAAATGAAAGTCATTATAGAGCAAGATTCTATCTTACCCATTCACCTTAATGAGGTCATCGTAATTTCTTCTTATAGGAGATTATTGGAACACGAAGCGCACCAAAAACCTTTATCAACTTTAGACGAGTATCTGGAATCTTCCAAAAAAGTAAATATGATAAAACGGGGTGCCTACGCATGGGAGCCTGTGCTCAATGACATGACCACCGAGCGGCTATCCATTACCATTGACGGCATGCGCATTTTTGGTGCCTGTACCGATCGTATGGATCCCATAACATCTTATGTAGATGTTTCCAATTTATCAGACGTATATGTGGCCAGCGGTCAACAGGGTTCGGAACACGGTAGCATAATTGGCGGGGCTTTGGATATGCGCTTGGAGAAGAGCAATTTTAAGCCTTTGGGTTGGGAAACTGCTGTGGAAACGGGCTTTGAAAGCAATAATGGCGCACAGATCATTGGTGGGGAACTCAATTACTCCGATGAACGATTTTATGCCGATACCGATATCATCTACCGCAATGCCGAAAATTATGTCGCTGGCGGTGGAGAAGAAGTAGGTTTTTCACAGTTTACCAAATATAATATTTCGGTAAATTCTGGGTACAAGGTAGCGGATGGACAAAAGCTTTTGACCAGTTTCATTTTTGATGAAGCAAGGGATGTAGGTTATCCGGCATTACCTATGGACGTTTCCTTGGCACGGGCCTTTATTGGGTCGGTGAGTTGGGTACAGGATGATTTTATCGGCGGACTTACAAAATGGGAAACCAAACTGTACGCCAATTCCATAACCCACATAATGGATGATAGCCAACGCCCAGATGTGCCCATACGTATGGATATGCCCGGCTGGAGCGATACCTACGGCTATTTTTCGCAAGCACGATTGGCCAAAGAAAAACATTCCTTTTTGTTTAAGTTGGACGGATTTTACAATCGCTCCTTGGCGGAGATGACCATGTATCCCAACAATCCCAATGAGATTCCGATGTTTATGCTTACTTGGCCCGATGTGCGCACCTTAAATACGGGTTTGTATGCCGAAGATGTTCTAGATCTTAAAGCAAGTACCTTGAAAATCTCTACCCGTTTGGCGGTACAAGGCTTTAACCTTACCGATGAATTTGGTTTGAACAGTCTGCGAATATTTTATCCGGAAATGGCACAGCGGCAAACTCGATTTTTGAAAAGTGTTGGCGCCCACTACCAGAAAAAAACGGATAAGCTTACGTACAATGGCGGACTATCGTTTGGTGATCGTGCCCCATCGGTTTCAGAAGGTTTTGGGTTTTATCTCTTCAACAGTTTTGATAACCACGATTATATTGGCGATCCCAATCTAAAGAACGAGCAGGCCTTGGAGGCGAACGCAAAAATAGCACTGACCCTACAAAAGTTGAAAGTAGGATTAGAAGGCAATCATTTTCATACCCAAAACTTCATCATTGGGGAAATAGACCCAAGCCTTAGTACCATGACCATTGGCGCGGAAGGTGTTAAGATCTACCAGAACTTGGATTACGCAAACCTTTATAATATATCCTTGGATGGTGAATATAATTTTACGCCCCAATTACGTCTTAGCGGTTTGGTATCCTATCATCGCGGTACAGATCAAGATGGGCGCAACCTACCGTTTATTAGTCCGTTCGCTTATTCCAGTACGCTTCAGTATACCCATGCGCGTTTTTCGGGCGCATTGAGTATGCGCGGCGCAGCCGATCAAGTAAATTTTAATCCCGAATTTGGGGAGGACCGCACGAATGCCTATACCGTATTCTCCTTGTCCTTAGGTAAAACCTTTAACCTAAACAATGATTCGATCTATGTAAAAACAGGGGTAGAAAACATTTTTGATGAATTCTACTCTACCTACACGGATTGGAACAATATACCCCGTATGGGCAGAAATATCTTCGCAACGGTTTCTTATGCAATTAATTAACAACAAAATAGAATCAAATACTAAAACGAGTCCCCGAATCAGGGAAATAAAAAATTAAAAAATAATAATCATGAAAACAATAAAAGTAATCTTCGCAATCGCATTTTTCTCCCTCGCTTTCACTTCGTGTTCAGATGGTAACGATGACCCTATTGAAATCACCGAAAACCCTTTAGAGGATTTTAATCTATTGACCACGATCGATGCCAATGGCCATAGTATAGAGATGTATTCAGATCAAGCTCAGTACACAATTGGTTATAACGAGTTCTTTTATCGAATTAAGGACCAAGGCGACGGATACTTATGTATCTAATGCAGAAATGAAACTAAATCCTGTGATGCACATGACCTCCATGATGCATTCCTGCCCAAAATCTACCATAATAAAAACGGATGACGCCACTGTCTATACCGGGTACAGTGTTTTTCAAATGCCGGGCAATGCCGATGAGTACTGGGAACTTAATTTTGAGTATACCATAGCCGGACAAACCTTTGAAGCCACTGAACGTGTTGAAGTAAAAGCACCTTCTGATGGTAAAAAGCGTGTAGCCACTTTTACGGGTGCCGATGAGAAACGTTATATCATAGCCATGATGCCTATGGAACCAGAAGTAAAGATCAATGATTTTTCCGCTATGGTCTTTACGATGGAAAACATGATGCTATTCCCATCCGTGGCAAACTATTCCGTTTCTATAGACCCAAGAATGCCGAGTATGGGGAACCACAGCTCCCCAAATAATGAGAATCTAAACTACGATACTGCATCTGGCATGTATAAAGGGAAACTTTCCTTGACCATGACAGGGTACTGGAAAATAAACCTAAAACTGATGAATGAGGCTGATGAAGTTTTGAAAGGTGAGGACATTACCGAGGAGAACGAGGCCAGTAGTCTTTATTTTGAATTGGAATTCTAAAGTATACTTTTTCATTGTGATGAAAGGCCATCCTGTTAGAAGGATGGCTTTTTTTGTCACTTTGTAAGTCTCTTTCCTTGATTGATGAGGGGGAGTAAATCCGTCTTTGGCGGAGAAATAGTTGATAGTTTGAAGGTCAAGGCAGTAAATTTAGACATTGGGGCTCAGTACCGAAAAAAAAACATAAATGTCGGTCTGAGCGAAGTCGAAGACTTAGAAACCTAACGTTTTATTAGTATTTCGACTGTGCTCAATATGACAATTCGCTCTAAATTAATTTTGTCATGTGCTAAACTATTGGGTGGGGTTGAGAGTACAAAAAAAAGCTCGTGACTTAACCAGTCCACTTCAATTGAATAGACCTACCGGGCTGGCCCCGAGTTTTTGTTGCGGAGTAGAACTCTTTTTTATAAAAAACCCATCCCTTTCAATTTTTCGAAAGGGACGGGTTTTGATCAATTTAGGTGCTTAGAAAATTGGTATAAAACAGATTGCCTATCTGTGCACTTGGCAATTAGCGCAAGCACACATGGTACCTTCACAGCTGCAATTACCATCTTTATGCACGCTACAGGTCATAGCAGTAGCTTTTGAGATTAATTTTAGGTCCATTTTACATACAGGACAACTGCCAGCTTCCGCATAGGTTTTACCATCCTCGCAATCCATAGGGCATTGGTATTGGTTTTCTGCTAGCAATTCATTTTTGGTTTCCTCGTCCGTATTTTCTTTTGCCTTATCCTTACAGGAGCTTAGCATTACCAAGGAAATCAAGCGACGATTAGGCTTGTTGTTTTAAGCTTCATGGGTATCTTGTTTTTTGGTGAAGCACATAAAGGGGACATTTTGAAACCGACTTTATTGTTAAGGTGCATCTGCGAGTTCATGTCTAACCCTAAAGTGATATGTTTCAATGTTTTAAATGCTTAAAAAAGCTTTGCCCTCCTCTACTTTTTCGCAAAAGTACCATGGTATTTGTATCTAAGTTCTGATAGGAATTTTTGTCTAAGTGGTTGCACCATGTCGTGTATTGGGCAAGGTTTTGCTGCTACTGCAATTTGTGAAGTCCCAACACACATTCTTCCAGTTTTAAAAGACCATCAATTTCGTCAATAACGACTACCAGTTTTTGGGACTTGTTTTCATCTGTTAAGATAAAAACCACCATTAGGTCCTTTTGTAGAAGATATAACACCTTTTCGCGCTAATTCCTGTAATAGTTTAGCTAAAAAAGGTACGGGAATATTGGTATTCTGACGCAATTTCTTTTAGTCCCTACTTTACGCTCGTTATGAATGTCTAGGCTAAAAATAGAACAGCATTAATTGCGTACTTGCTTGCGTTTGATAACATTTGCATACAAATGTAACTTATTAAGAGCATAATATGAAATAATAATTAGGGGTACAAGGTACATAATTAATTTAAAATAAATAAAGACCCTTTTATCCTTTAATATGATAAATATCATATATTTGACACTTTAATACGCTCTACTTTTGACCATCTAACAAATAAACAACCATCAAATGAAAACAATATTTAAAAGTGTAGCAATTATTTTCTCTGTAATTATAGATCGGCTGTGGTGGAAAAGAAGAAAAGAAAAAAGACGGGTTTAGTGTAGATCGTCAAAAAACGACAAAGGCCGCGGAAAGTGCACCTGTGGTAGATGAAGTCCCAGCTTCCAAACGTATTACTTTAGGGGATAAGGGAGTAGGTCAGATAAAGGATATTACATTGGATGCAGAAATAAACCAAGAAATGGCTGCCGCTGGGGCAGAGCTTTTTAAGACCAATTGTACGGCTTGTCATAAAATAGATAAACGTTTTATTGGTCCATCTCCCGTGGGTATTATGGAAAGAAGAAGTCCGGAATGGATCATGAACATGATCTTAGATCCGAAATTAATGACCGAAGAAGACCAGTGCGCAAAAGATCTTTTGGTAGAATTCAATGGTGCGGCCATGTCCAACCAAAATTTAACAGTTGAACAAGTACGTTCTATTTTGGAATATTACAGAACCTTATAAATGAACAGAGTGAAGAGAATAGAGAGGATGACTAGAAAACAAATGCGAACGTTATCGAAACGAGTTCTTTTTCTCTCCGCTTCTGAACTCTTTACCTAATCCAAATAATAAATTAAAAACAAGAGTATTAACTAGAAACCATAATTATGAAAACAACCAATTTTAAATTCCTATTCGGTTCTGTCATTATGCTACTGTTCATCTGCAGTTGCAAAGGCGAAGCCAAAACCGATAACACGAGTGCGCCCGCAGCAACGACAGAAGCTGCGGATACTGAAAAGAAAGGTCAGGCCTTTATTGAGGATGATGGCTCAACACCAAACGTACTACAGATTGCGATTGGGTCTCCGGACCATACCACTTTGGTGGCGGCAGTACAGGCAGCAAGTCTTGAAAATGCCTTGGTAAATGCAGGTCCTTTAATGGTATTTGCACCAACCAATGCCGCTTTTGATGCCTTACCTGCGGGTACCGTAGCCGATTTGTTGAAGCCAGAGAACAAAGAGGCCTTGGCGAATATTCTTAAATTCCATGTTACTGCTGGGAACTATGATAAAGAATTTTTGAAAAAATTCAAAAAACTGGGACAGGCCAATGATCAAAGTGTCGTGGTAGAAGTAAAAGGTGATGATGTCTTTGTAGGCGGTGCTAAAATTATTGGTAGTGTAAAAGCAGGAAACGGTATCGTGCATGTGGTAGATAAAGTAATGTTGCCCCCATCGCAATAAAAAAATCAACTTAATATAAATATAAACACAATGAAAAAGTATAGATATCATTTATTTACATTGCTAGGGACGGCTTTAATGCTCTCTGGTTGCGGTAATCAGAACGGAAAGGTCATCTTCTAACGGAGCATTGTCATCCAGTGCCGCTGAAAAAGTATATGTAGCACCAGGCGAGCAAGATGAGTTTTACGCCTTTATGTCCGGTGGATATAGTGGTAACCTAACGGTTTACGGATTGCCTTCCGGACGTATGTTCAAGGAAATTCCTGTATTCTCCCAATTCCCAACATCCGGTTACGGATACTCTGAGGAGACCAAGCCCATGTTGGAAACTTCCTTCGGTTTTGTGCCTTGGGATGATTCTCACCACCCTGATATTTCCCAAACGCAAGGCGAACTTGGACGGCAGATGGATTTTTATCAACGGAAATAATACACCAAGGATTGCACGGATCAGTTTAGAGACCTTCGAGACTGAGGAAATTATTGAAATACCCAATAGTGCGGGTAACCACAGTTCTTCCTTCATTACTGAAAATACCGAGTATGTAGTTGCCGGAACCCGTTTTTCTGTTCCTGTACCGCAACGCGATATGCCTATAAACGAGTACAAGAGCAACTTTAAAGGTGCACTCTCTTTTATAAGTGTAGATCCAGAGCACGGTCACATGGATATTAAATTCCAACTGATGATGCCAGGTTTTAACTATGACCTTTCGCATCCTGGTCGTGATAAATCACATGGTTGGTTCTTCTTTACTACCTACAATACAGAGGAGGCCAACTCACTTTTAGAAGTAAATGCTTCACAAAACGATAAGGATTTTATTGCCGCAGTGAACTGGAAGTTGATAGAAGAATACGTAAATAATGGTGGCGGTACAAAAATGCCTGCAAATTATGCGCATAATGTTTATGATGAAGCATACACATACGGCTACATCCACCATGAAAAAAGAAGTATTGACCGTTGACCCTTTAAAAGTTCCCGGTGCAGTATATTTCTTACCAACACCAAAATCTCCGCATGGTTGTGACGTGGATCCATCCGGACAATACATTATTGGTAACGGTAAACTTTCTGCGGATTTAACAGTACACTCTTTTGATAAGATGATCGCTGCCATTGAAGGCAAAAAGTTTGACGGAGAAGCCTACGGAATACCTATTTTAAAGTTCGAGGATGTATTGGCAGGTGTTGTAAAAAGTGGCGGATTAGGCCCTTTACATACAGAATTTGATGGTCAAGGAAATGCCTATACCACCTTCTTCATTTCTTCGGAAGTGGTTAAATGGAAATTAGGTACTTGGGAAGTTATTGATAGAAAACCAACATTCTACTCTGTAGGTCACTTAATGATACCTGGAGGAAACTCTAGAAAACCATTTGGTAAATATGTGGTTGCCATGAACAAGATCACCAAGGATAGGTATTTGCCAACAGGTCCTGAATTGGAGCACTCTGCCCAACTCTATGATATTACAGGAGATAAGATGGAGTTATTTATGATTTCCCAACCCATGGTGAGCCACACTATGCGGCCGGTATACCTGCTTCTATTTTAGCTCCTAAATCTAAAAAAATCTATCGTTTGGCTGAGAACAGGCACCCATATGCGGTACTAACTCCAGATCAAGCAAGAGTAGAGCGACAAGGAAACGAAGTACATATTTACATGTCCATGATTCGTAGTCACTTTACGCCTGATAATATTGAAGGTGTAAAAGTGGGAGATAAGGTGTATTTCCATATTACCAACCACGAACAGGATTTTGATGTGCCGCACGGTTTTGCCATGATTGGTCAGAACACTTCAGAGCTTTTAATCATGCCAGGCCAAACAAAATCCTCTGTTTGGGAGCCTAAGCAAGCAGGCGTTTGGCCATTCTATTGTACGGATTTCTGCTCTGCCCTGCACCAAGAAATGCAAGGATATGTTAGGGTTTCTCCTGCAGGCTCAAACTTAGACCTTACTTGGACACTAGGCGAGGATTAGAAAAATTTTTTAGAATCATTTTTTTTCAAACGAAAAGCGGGTAGCGTTTTAAAACCTGCCCGCTTTTTTAAATTAGTACAAAACGACCATCCAAAATAAGAATCGATTTGTACATAATTTTAATTCTACAAAAATGAAAACAGCAAGTGTTATAATGATGATAGGTTCTTTGTTGCTCCTGGGGTTGTTCGCCTTCCCCTTATGGAACATAGAATTAGGTGCGCCCCAATATCCTGAACCTTTAGGAATGGATATTTATATTGACGGCATTCAAGGTCAGAGTGAGTTTGATTTACAAAATATAGATGGACTTAACCACTACATTGGCATGAAAACCCTTCCAAAACCGGAAGATATGTGGGAGTTTACTGTATTCCCTTTAGTAATCGGTGGTATGTCAGCTTTAGGTGTACTGTTCGGTCTTTTGGGGTTTTTTAATAAGGTATACTATAAATGGTTTTTTGGATGGTTCATCCTCATGTCTATTTTGGGTGTATTGGGCATGTACGATTTTAATGCATGGATGACGGACTATGGTACCAACCTAGACCCCAAAGCCATTATGAAATTAGCCAACCCGGACGGCACACCAATGAGTTATAAACCACCTCTATTTGGTCACCAGAAAATGTTAAATTTTGACGCCTATTCTTACCCTAGGTTAGGAGCCTATATGATGTTTACCGGGATGATTTTAACTTTGGTTGCCGGTTATTTGGGTTGGAAAAAAGGTGCCCCAGTAATTGAAAAATAAATGTTGTAAACAGATTTGGGCAAATAATAGTAAAGGATAGTCGCTAGTTCATTATTTTTTACTGTCAGATGTCTTGATCAAATACCTTTGGATTTTCGCTTTAGCGGGATATTTAAAAAGCAAGAATATCTCAAGGTATCATGTGTTAAATGAAAAAAGTATGAGAAATCAGGTTGTTATAATTTTAATTTTAGCTGGCATTCTTGCCTCGTGCACTACTACCCCCAAACCGGTAATTTATGGGTCCGATGGATGCCATTATTGTAGTATGACGATTGTGGACAAACAGCATGCGGCCCAGATTATGACCAAAAAAGGCAAAAGTTTCGCTTTTGACGCAACTGAGTGTATGTTGAACCATGTAAAGGAATTGGACCGCGAAACTATTGCTCTTTACATGGTCAACGATTTTAATGCTCCTGGAGAATTTGTTGATGCCAAAAGTGCTACCTATTTAATCAGTAAGAACATACCCAGTCCTATGGGCGAATTTTTGAGTGCATTCGCTACGGAAGAAGATGCTAGAAGTGTGCAAGCAGCCAACGAGGGCGAACTGTTTACCTGGGTCGAGTTAAAAAAAAGGTTTAAACTGTAACGGCAACTAGGACACTTACAGAGTGAGTGAGTCCAGACCTTTTGTTTAACCCTAGCGCTTCCTTATCATCAATTCGTTTTTCACGAAAATTTAGGTTTCCATAATTGTAAATACAAAAAATATGTACGAAGTAAATACGACCATAAAATCACAAGTTTTTGATAAACTTCAAATACAAAAACTAGTCAAGAACGAAGGACTAGAAATTCTTAGCATCAGTTTGGAGAAAGGAGCCATTTTCCCGGAACATACCTCCCCCACAGATGCCACCTTGGTAGTGCTTGAAGGTGCCATTGTTTTCCATATCAACGGTGAAGATTATTCAATAAAAAAATTAGAACATTTTAGTTTTCCAAAGGAAGAAAAGCACTGGGTAGAGGCATTTAAAGATTCTAAATTTTTGATCATACGCTAATGCGAAAACTCCACGGGACACTATTATTCATTTTTATTTTTTGGCTACAAATTAGTACCGCCGATACTATTACTGTTTGTTCGGATTGCGAAATCAAAACCATAAAAGAGGGCATTGCCCAAGCTGCGGATTTTGATACCTTGTTGATTAAGAAGGGCACCTACAGGGAATACAATATCTTGGTAGATAAACCCTTGACCATTATAGGTGAGAACTATCCTGTAATTGATGGGGAGAAAAAAGGGGAAATTATTAGAGTGGTGTCGGACAATGTTACCTTGGACGGCCTTTTTATAATGAATGTGGGCGTTAGTTATACATCGGACCATGCCGCTATACGGGTGGTGCGAAGCGAGAATTTTCTTATTCAGAACATTGTATTGGAAAAATTATTTTTTGGTATTTACCTGGAAAAAAGTAGTAATGGGAAAGTCTATCACAATAAGATAATCGGTGAGGCCAAAGATGAATATAATTCGGGGAATGGTATTCAACTATGGTATTCCAAAAACGTGATTGTGGATCACAACATTGTGCAAGGTGCACGTGATGGTATCTACCTAGAATTTTCCGATGAAATTACCATTAATAATAACTTAAGTTCTAATAACCTACGTTACGGACTGCATTTCATGTTCAGTAATAATGATGTGTATTCCAATAATATTTTTGAGAGCAATGGGGCAGGTGTGGCGGTCATGTTTTCCAAAAAAATAGTGATGAAGGATAATATTTTTAGAAAAAACTGGGGAACAACATCGTACGGCATGCTGCTCAAGGAAATAAACGACGCAGAAATCACAGGAAATACGTTTGAGGAAAATACGACCGGCATTAACATAGAAGGTTCAAATCGTATTGTTTACAAAAACAACAATTTTATTCACAATGGCTGGGCTATAAAGGTTTTAGGTGCCTGTTATACCAATACCTTTGAAAATAATAATTTTCTTTACAATAGTTTCGACATCTCTTACAATAGTAAGCTTAACGACAATAAAATCGTAAGCAACTATTGGAGCGACTATACCGGTTATGACCTCGATAAGGATGGTGTTGGGGATGTTCCTTACCGTCCAGTGAAACTCTTTTCCTATATTGTAAACCGCACACCGGAAACCATTATTTTGTTGCGTAGTCTGTTTATGGACATTATAGATTTCTCTGAAAAAGTATCGCCGATATTTACGCCCGATAATTTACTGGACGAGAGTCCGTTGATGAAAAAAGTAATTATGCAGCAGGTACCGTTTGAAGTAAGAAGAGGGTAGTAACGCTTGTTATTGGTTTAAAGTCGGCAGCAGCAGTATTCGGATGCGGTAAGCAGGAAAAAGTCATAATTGAAACAGCAAGCAGTTAACCATAATGCTACAGAGTGATAACCAAACGTAAAGGGGCACATCTAAACGGGAAGGCCGTTTTTTGGACTTGAAGCTTGATGCTTGAACTTCATGAAAGTGGTATGCGCTTTGTGAAAATTGATTTATAAATAGAAAGCGGTTGCACGTAATGAGTAACAATCCAATATGATACACGTAGAAAATCTACATAAAAAATTCGGGAAGAACCAAGTGCTCTCCGGCCTAGATCTTACCATTGATAAAGAAGGTATTTTTGCCGTACTTGGACCAAATGGGTCGGGGAAAACAACCTTGATAAAAAGTATTTTGGGCATGGTAGTACCTAATAAGGGTGCTATATCAGTAGATGGGAAACTCATCAAAAACAAATGGAAATACCGTCAAGAAATAGAATATCTTCCACAGATTGCCAATTTTCCCGGAAATTTAAAGGTTAAGGAACTGATCCGTATGATTAAAGACCTTCGGCAACGGCCTAGTGAAGAAGAAAACTTGATTGCGCTCTTTAAACTAGAACCTTTTCTAGATAAGAAATTGGCAACGCTATCCGGAGGCACAAAACAAAAAGTAAATATCGTCCTGGCTTTTATGTTCGATAGTCCACTGCTTATCTTGGACGAACCCACCACAGGCTTGGATCCGGCATCCCTTATCAACCTAAAAAAATTGATACAAAAAGAAAAGCAAAAAGGGAAAACTATTCTAATTACCTCCCATATTATGCAGTTCGTAGCGGAGGTGGCAGATAGTATCATCTACTTGCTAGAAGGAAAAATTTATTTCAAGGGCAGTCTGGACGAGCTCAAGCAAAAGACCCAACAAACCGATTTAGAACATGCCATTGCGGCCATAGCAATAACCCCAGCCGATGCTTAAGATACTTAAATACAGTTTTTACGACCTGATCCGTAGCCGTTGGAGCTATGTATATTTCCTATTTTATCTTTTATTGGGCTTTGTACTGCTCTTTTTGAACAATGATGTTTCCAAGGCCATTATTACCCTTATGAATATAATTATAGTGCTGGTGCCTTTGATCGGAACCATATTTGGTATTATGTACTTTTATAATTCCAAAGAATTTACGGAGCTCCTCTTGGCACAGCCTATAAAAAGGAGTTCTATTTTCCTGGGACAATATTTGGGTGTTGCCGGTTCGTTAACCCTTAGCTTAGTACTAGGGTTGGGTATTCCGTTTCTGTTATATGGCCTTTTGCGAAGCGACGCTATTTTTGATTTCTCCATGCTTTTGGTCGTCGGGGCCTTCCTCACACTCATTTTTACAGCACTCTCCTTTAACTTGGCAATATCGAACGAAAACAAAATAAAAGGATTTGGTTATGCCGTGCTCTTATGGTTGTTCTTGGCTGTCATCTATGACGGACTCTTTTTAATGTCACTTATGTTTTTTGAGGACTATCCACTGGATAACTTTTCTCTATTGGCAACCATTTTAAACCCTATAGACCTATCCCGAACCTTAATCTTATTAAAGCTAGATATTTCTGCGCTTTTGGGCTATACTGGGGCTGTCTTTAAAGCGTTTTTCGGTACCAATCAAGGACTTGTTGTCTCTATGGGTGTGCTCGTACTTTGGACCGTACTGCCTATATGGAGACTGTTACATAAATCCAAGAGAAAGGATTTCTAACGGATAAGTTGAACTTTAATAAGGTTGACCCATCACCATATCCTTTATGGGTTTTTGCACTTACGCGAAGGCCAATTTCCTGATGTTTTTATACGCTACATCAATCTATAAAAATGTACGTTTACTTCATTTTTTAATCATAAAAGGTCAAGTAGAGGCTGAGAAAGCTTATTTCTTGGAAAATTACGGAGCGGAATGAGGTAACCTGTGTAGTATTCGTTAGAGAACCTTCCTTATGTTTTCGATGATTTATAACATCTTAATTTGTTCAATGTGCGTGACATTATAAGTTAGAAAGCTATATTTACTTTTTAATTTTTTTCGATTATGCGTCTTAATTATCCAACTGCTTACGTTTTTATTTTTCTATTTCTTTTTCTAAATTCTTGTAAAGAAGAAAAACAGGACATATCAAAAATAGACGCTCCCGAAACACCCAACGTTATTTATATTTTGGCCGATGATCTTGGCTATGGAGATTTGAGTTTAACGGGACAGGAGAAATTTTCCACGCCACATATAGATAAATTGGCTGCGCAGGGGATGTTATTTACCCAGCATTATTCAGGAGCTACTGTATGTGCACCATCACGTTCTGCCCTTATGACCGGGTTGCATAGCGGGCATACGCCTATAAGGGGCAATAAGGAAATTATGCCAGAAGGGCAATGGCCCCTGCCGGATACTACGTACACGCTTGCGAAACTCTTTAAGAAAAAAGGATATGCCACAGGTGCTTTTGGTAAATGGGGCTTAGGCTACCCTGGCTCCGAAGGTGCTCCGCTAAAGCAGGGTTTTGATCGCTTTTATGGCTTTAATTGTCAACGGTTAGGGCATCATTATTACCCCTATCATCTTTGGGACGACGATAGCCAAGTAGTGTTGCAAGGTAACGAAGGCATTAAAAAGGAACAGTATGCGCCCAGTTTAATTCACGATGAAGCCTTAGCTTTTATCGAAAAACATAAGAACCAACCCTTTTTTCTGTATTATCCTAGTATCATTCCCCATGCTGAACTCGTGGCTCCGGAGGCTTACATGAGCCTTTATAGGGACAAACTGGAACCGGAAACGCCATACCAAGGATTGGACGAAGGACCCAATTATAGGAAAGGTGGTTATGAGTCCCAACAACATCCACATGCCGCTTTTGCCGCTATGGTTCATTTGCTAGATGAGCAAGTGGGCGAGCTAATGGCCAAGGTAGAGGCCTTGGGATTGGCGGATAATACCATTATTATATTTACTTCGGACAATGGGCCGCACTTGGAAGGTGGTGCTGATCCTGATTTTTTCAACAGCAACGGAGTATACAGAGGGTACAAAAGAGATTTATATGAAGGCGGAATTCGAGTACCTATGATTGCCAGATGGGACGGAAAAATAGCCAAAGGGAGCACAACTGATCATATTTCCGCTTTTTGGGATATGCTACCCACGTTTTCCGAAATTTTAGGGGTTCCGACGCCACAAGATTTGGATGGCATTTCCATGTTGCCAACACTTACGGGTAAAAACATGGAACAAAAAAAGCATTCTCATCTGTATTGGGAATTTCACGAATTGGGCGGACGACAAGCCATTAGAAAGGAGGATTGGAAATTGGTACGGTATAATTTAAATAAGAACGGAGCCTACGAACTCTATAATTTAGCTCAAGACCCATCGGAATCAATTAATTTGGCTTTGGTAATGCCAGAAAAAGTAGCGGAACTTGCCGTTATATTAGAAGCAAGCAGAACGACTTCTCAGGTGTTCAAGTTTGTCGGGGAAGATTAAAGGGCCCTGGGGAGACGTATCCTACGTTTATCAAATTGATACCGCCAGCTGTCAGGGGTTCATTGAATGCTATAAAAGCTTTATTTATTAAAACCGTATTTTATTTTTGATGGATAAAAAATAACCCTAGGATAATATCAAACACATTCAAAAAATTAGGCCCCTCAAGAGGGGCCTAACTACAATGTAATATTTTCACCTATAAATTATAATTTAAAGGTTAGATTGCGCCAATTAAGGCTAACAAAGATCCAACTGCAACTACAGCTAAAAAAGCGTGCATTGCAATTACAAGTACAGATAGATAAGAATCTACCC
Source organism: uncultured Flavobacteriaceae bacterium (assembly GCA_963697395.1). Taxonomy (GTDB): domain Bacteria; phylum Bacteroidota; class Bacteroidia; order Flavobacteriales; family Flavobacteriaceae; genus Maribacter. The sequence continues at coordinate 1,007,703 of CAVONX010000018.1, read as the reverse complement.
CAGATTTAAATGACAAATGGTTCATAACATTACCTACTTTAAAGTTATATACTTCTAAGGTATCATTTATATGAGCCAATGTAACATTTATGTTGTAAAGTGCTAATTGCTCGATGCTAAATTGGTCTATTTTGTGGTCTTGGTCTACTAAATTTGGTATTTTATCGACTAAAACGGATATTATATCGATTTTGTTCGAAGTGATTTTGTTCTAACAAAAGTAGGACACACTTAAGATAAGGTGTCCGTTATACTATTGAAAATTCTGGAAAATGATTGCTCCGCCGTCTTTTAGATAAGATTCAACCAATCGAGGATAAGGGCTAGTGGAATCGCTACTAATATTACGACCAGACAAGCAACCATAACTCTCAAAAATCCGTTTAAAATTTTTATTCCAGATGTAACTTCCTGTTCCATAATCGTGTAGTGTTGTTTGGCTCAATGTATATAAAATAGTATCGATTAAAGTTAAATGGACATATAAATCGATAAAAAGCCAAAAACAACCTTTTAAATTTCGGCTTTAGTTCCGTTTCATCGATATTTTATTCCGATAAAATATCCATGTTAAAATAAGGAATTGTTAGGAGATTTTCAACTTTTTGACCTAATCTCTACAGGTGTTTTATGCACAATTTGGTACGTAGTAGTGAAATATTCTTATAAAAAGGATAACCTGTCATTTAATACCAAGAGTTAAATAGCGCCTTTTCTTACTTGTGTTCCATGTTAAAAATGAATTATAACAACTTTTCAATAGCATTCATTATATGGATACTGGCGCCCTTATTTTTGACAATATAGTTGGAATTTATGGAGCCTAGCTCTTTCCTATAATTTATATCGTTTAATATTCGATGCATGCGTTCGGTAAATTCTTCCCTAGTTCTTATGGATAAAATGCCTCCTAAAGCCACTAACTCTTCCGCTTCTAGAAAGCCTGTATATTTTGGACCAATGATGACCGGTATCCCAAATACCGCAGGTTCTAAAGTGTTGTGCAGACCGGTGGCAAATCCACCACCTACATACGCTATGTTCGCATAACTGTAAATCTTGGTCAATAAACCAATCGTGTCTATAATGAGCACGCTTGTTTGACTCAGATTTTTATCGTTGATTTCTGAGTATAGTTGTGTAGGCTTGGAAATTGAATCCTTTAAATTTTGGCTATGTTCTTTTTTGATGTTGTGTGGAGCGATGACAAATTTCATATCCTTAGGGCTAGTGTTTATATAGTCCACCAGTATTTTTTCATCTTCTGGCCACGTACTGCCGGCTACCAAGCAATTGGAAGCGGTGTTGAATTGGGTCATGAAATTTAGGCGGTTATCGGTATCCAAAATTTCCGAGACCCGATCTAAGCGTGTATCTCCCGTCACTGTACTATTAGTAAACCCAATAGATGTTAAAAGGGCTTTTGAATTTTTGTCCTGTACATAGAAATGGGTAAACGTTTGTAACGCCGCTCTCATAAAGCCTCCATAGGGCTTAAAATAGATTTGCTCCTTTTTAAAAAGAGCGGAAACCAATAGGGTGGGGATACTTCTTTTATTGAGTCCAGCTAAATAATTTGGCCATATTTCGTATTTAATGAAAATAGCAAGTTTTGGTTGTGCGGCATCCAAGAACTCCCTTACTTTTTTTTTGGTATCCATGGGTAAATAGGTCACCACATGTGCCGCCTGGGTTTTCTTTTTTATTTCGTATCCGGAAGGGGAGAAGAAGGTTAAAAGAAGTTTGTGCGTTGGATAGGCCAATTTTAGTTTTTCTAAAATAGGAAGGCCTTGCTCGTATTCTCCTAAAGAGGCGGCGTGTATCCAGATAACCTTATCACCATCCGTAAGGGATTTTTCTAGCGTATGGATTGTCTGTTTTCTACCTTTTACAAACAATGAAAGTTTGGAGTTCACTTTTGCCAATAGGTGCAAAATAGCCCAAGATGTAGAAACTAATAGATTGTAAATGAAGTGCAAATTGGTTGTATTTATTGCTAAATTACATTTCTTTCGATAAAATTAGTGTCGGGCATTTCGTATTTTTGCAGCGATTTAGTTAATAGCATAAGATGAAAAAAATACAAATGGTAGACCTTGGTGGTCAATACCAAGAAATAAAGGAACAGGTAAATGATTCTTTAGCACAAATTCTTGAAACTTCTGCTTATATAAACGGGCCTGAAGTGCATGCATTTCAAAAAGAGTTGGAGGATTACCTTGGCGTAAAACATGTGATTCCATGCGCCAATGGAACAGATGCCTTACAAATTGCCATGATGGGCTTGGGCCTTAAGCCTGGTGACGAAGTCATAACTGCAGATTTTACCTTTGCCGCAACCGTTGAGGTTATCGCCCTTTTGCAATTGACACCAGTCTTGGTAGACGTGGACCCGGAAACTTTTAATATAGATATTGCTGCGGTAGAACGGGCCATCACCCCAAAGACCAAGGCCATAGTTCCGGTGCACTTATTTGGCCAATGTGCGGACATGGACGCTATTCTTGCCCTTGCCAAGAAACATAAGCTATATGTGATAGAGGATAATGCGCAGGCCATTGGAGCAAAGTATCTATCCAAAACCGGAAAAAAACACATGGCCGGGACTATGGGACATGTAGGAGCGACTTCGTTTTTCCCTTCTAAAAATTTAGGTTGCTATGGGGATGGTGGTGCTATTTTCACCAATGACGATGCTTTGGCTCACACACTTCGAGGTATTGTAAATCATGGTATGTACGAGCGTTACCATCACGATGTGGTAGGAGTCAATTCTAGATTGGATTCTATACAAGCGGCTGTTTTGCGCGCCAAGTTACCAAGATTGGATGGCTATTGTGAGGCTAGAAGAACGGCTGCGCGGAAATATTCCAATGCCTTTAAGAATAGAACCGATATTATTGTCCCTAAGACTGTCAATGGCTGCGAAGGAATATGTGATACCTGTGACTGTCATGTGTTTCATCAATATACCTTAAGGATTACCAACGGAAAGCGGGATTCCTTGGTAAAATACTTGAATGCTAACGGAATACCATGTGGAGTGTATTACCCAATACCGCTTCATAAACAAAAAGCATATTTGGACGAGCGTTATAAGGAAGTCGATTTTCCGATTACCAATCAATTAGTGACGGAAGTTATTTCCTTGCCCATGCATACCGAGCTGGACGATGAGCAAATAAACCATATTACCAACATGGTCATCGGATTTATAGAAGCTTAGGAATTAGATAATAGTAGTTTTGAAGAAAATCAAACCACAAACACATACATGAAAAAAATACTCGTAACGGGAGGTCTTGGCTTTATTGGTTCGCACACCGTTGTAGAATTGCAACAAAAAGGTTTCGAAGTGGTTATCATTGATGATTGCTCTAATTCCAATGAAAATGTGCTCAATGGTATTGAGGCTATTACAGGAAAAAGGCCCGTTTTTGAGAAACTAGATCTTAAGGAACGTGATAAAGTATCTGATTTTTTTAAGAGAAATGCAGATGTAGAAGGCGTAATCCACTTTGCTGCTTCCAAAGCTGTTGGGGAAAGTGTGGAGAAACCCTTGTTGTATTACGAGAACAACATTGGAACATTGGTTTATGTCTTAAAGGAACTCTGCAAAAAGGATCGGGCTAGTTTTATATTCAGTTCTTCGTGTACGGTTTACGGTCAGGCCGATAAAATGCCCATCACCGAGGATGCTCCGGTAAAGGTAGCGGAATCCCCCTATGGCAACACAAAGCAGATGGGAGAAGAAATTATTGCGGATACCTGTAAAGTAACACCCTCGCTGAATGCGATTGCCTTGCGGTATTTTAATCCTATGGGAGCGCACCCTTCTGCAGAGATAGGCGAACTTCCTGTGGGAGTGCCTCAAAACCTAGTGCCCTTTATTACCCAGACCGGCATTGGACTTAGGGAGGGATTATCCGTTTTTGGAGATGATTATCCTACACCCGATGGTACTTGTATCCGAGACTATATTTATGTAGTAGATTTGGCAAAGGCACATGTGGTTGCCTTGGAGCGACTTTTAGCAGGTAAGAATAGCGCCAATTATGAGGTTTTTAATGTAGGTACAGGAACGGGAAGTTCCGTTTTGGAGGCCATTCAAAGTTTTGAAAGAGTTTCCGGAAAAAAGTTAAATTACAAAATAGTGGACAGAAGACCAGGGGATATTACATCTGCCTATGCCGACACCACCAAGGCCAATACAGTACTTGGATGGAAATCGGAATACACCTTGGACGAGGCCATGAAGTCTGCCTGGGATTGGGAGCAGAAGATTAGAAAATAAAGAGAGTGCTATTTTATATGGAAAGAGGAAGAAATGTTCGTATATTTCTTCCTCTTTTTGGTTTTGGGGTCTAGGAGGCTATTTTTGGATTTATTCATATCAACTAAAAATAGGTCAAGGCAAAAATTTTCACCTAAAACAGAGCCTAGTTGTTTTAGTTTTAAGCGAAACTAAATCGAACTATAATTAAGCAGGAAATCATAAATACATATAAATGAAAAATAAGATTGCTTTTTTGATGCTCGTGATTTGTACCATACCCCTATTTGCTCAGGATATGTATCTGCAATGCGGGGAGATTTTTGATTCCGAAAGCGGAAAATTTTTGACTGAGCGCACCATAGTAGTTTCGGGAAATAAGATAAAAAGAATAGAAAAAGGTTTTGTCACGGGTACGGATGCGGACAGTATCGTAGACCTACGCTCCAAAACAGTACTCCCCGGTTTTATAGATATGCATGTGCACATAGAAAACGAATCCAGTCCGTCCAGGTATCTGGAGCGTTTTACGAAGAACGACGTAGATGTCGCTTTTCAATCTACCGTATATGCAAAACGCACCCTTATGGCCGGTTTTACCACGGTTAGGGATCTTGGTGGCTCCGGTGTCAATATTGCATTGGGGAAAGCTATTAACAGTGGTCTGGTGGCAGGGCCTAGAATCTTTTCGGCCGGAAAGGCCATTGCTACTACGGGAGGCCATGCCGACCCCACCAATGGGGTTAGAAAGGAATTGATGGAGGACCCCGGCCCAAAAGAAGGGGTTATAAATTCGCCCGAGGATGCTAAAAAGGCCGTACGCCAAAGGTATAAAGAGGGTGCGGACGTTATTAAGATAACAGCCACAGGGGGCGTAATGAGTGTCGCTAAAAATGGTCAAAATCCTCAATTTACGGTGGAAGAACTTAAAGCTATCGTGGAAACGGCCAATGATTACGGGATGCTTACTGCGGCCCATGCCCACGGGGACGAAGGTATGAGAAGGGCTATTGTTGCCGGTATCAAAACTATAGAGCACGGAACTTTAATGGAAGAGCCTACGATGGAGCTGATGATAAAGCATAATGCTTATTTGGTGCCTACCATATCTGCCGGTAAGGCCGCCGCCGCTATGGCGGATATTCCTAATTTCCTACCGGCCGTAGTAGCCACAAAGGCAAGGGAGATTGGTCCTATAAGCGAGAAAAATTTTAAAAGAGCTTATGAGAAGGGTGTGCCCATAGTTTTTGGTACTGACGCCGGTGTTTCTCCCCATGGCGATAATGGAAAGGAATTTACCTATATGCACGATGCAGGTATGCCTGTAGTGGCAGCTTTACAATCCGCCATGACCACTCCTGCTAAATTGCTTGGCATGCAGAATGAGCTAGGGATCTTAAAAGCAGGATTTTTTGCGGATATTGTAGCGGTGGACAAAAATCCGGTAAACAATGTACAAGTATTGGAATCCGTTAGTTTTGTAATGAAGAACGGTACTGTTTACAAGAAATAGGGGTCAAAGGATTTAGTATGGACGAGCATAAGTATTCAGATAGTGCAAGTGTCCTGGCATATGCCCAGCTCCATGGTCTGTATGATGCATTGGTGATTCAAGTAGATAAGGATTTTGCTAGGGTAAATATCCAACTCCCGTTAGGTAAAGATACTCGGCCAGAAGAACTTCAAACTGTAATCAGGGACAAGATATACGTATTGCTGATGGAGCGTTTTCCCGATTATTTAAATGTGATGTATGCCGTTGATATTCCAGAGCGGTACTTGAAGCAACTGGCGTTGACCGATCCAGTAGACGTTGCAGGGCAAGTTACTTTTATTATTTTAAAGCGGGAGCTTCAAAAAATTGGTTCAAAAGAAGAATATAAAGCTAAGAATCAAAAATAGAATCGTACAAAGGGCATTAGTGCATCGGCATAAATACTGTCCATATCATCAAACAGCACATTATATCTAAGTCCTACGGTTACATTCCGTGTGGCGTATCCCATCCCAAGGAACAAGGCCGGGGACCAATAGTTCCGATCTATCAAATCGGGGAAGCCCCTCACGGTACTGTTGATCCGTAATTGTTCTAACTCTGCCGATAGTTGTAAAAGGGGAATTGGATTATAAAGAGATATTAAACTGCCACCGTAAGCCAAAAATTTATTTTCGCCGAATTTAGCGTAGCTTACATTTAGGCTCATTCCCGTGGCAAAGGTGCTGCTTACCTGATAGATTGCACTTGGAGAAACAGATGCATTGAATCCACCATTGGTAAATCCCAGCCCAATTCCGCCACCATAACGTACATGACTCCAAAAATCGCCTTTGGCTGTATGGGCTCCTGGGATAAAAGTGAGAAAAATATAAAGTTGAACCAAGCCTAAAAGTAACTTTTTAAGGGTGATACATCCGTTATATTTTGTTTAAAGTTTCATTTTTTCCAATAATACATGGCATTCTTTCGTTAGATATGCTAAATGTTGTATTTTTGAATAAATTTTGTTCAAAAGACACAGAGACTATTTCATGGATAAATATTCCTTTTTAAATGCTGCGCATACTTCTTATTTTGCAGAGATTATACGATAAGTATTTAATAAATCCGGATAGTGTTGAGCCGAGTTGGAGGGCCTTTTTTCAAGGATTTGATTTTGGTATGGAAAGTTCCATGGAGGGTGAACCAGATGTTAGTGAGCAACGGCGTACCGTCCGTGATTAACGGGAATCAGGTGAGATTCCCGAGACGCTTCAGAAGGAGTTTCAGGTAATTCGGCTTGATAGATGGGTATAGGAGCAGAGGACATTTGTTTACCAAAACAAATCCGGTTAGGGAAAGAAGACAATATTTCCCCACTTTGGAGATTGAAAATTTTGGACTCTCACCGAGTCGATTTGGATACCACATTTACCGCAGGGGAAATTTTGGGTATTGGTCCAAGTACCCTTCGTGAAATTATTGAGCACCTGACAAGTATCTATTGTGATGCCATTGGTGTGGAATATATGTATATCAGAAACCCTGAACGGGTAGAATGGATTCAAAATTGGTTGAATGTCAATGACAATCATCCAAAATATGATCCGGAACGAAAAAAACATATTCTAAAGAAATTAAATGAAGCGGTTTCCTTTGAAGGCTTTTTGCATACCAAATATGTGGGTCAAAAGAGGTTTTCATTGGAAGGTAATGAATCCTTGATTCCTGCCTTGGATGCCGTAGTGGAAAAGGCTGCCGAAATGGGTGTGGAGCAATTTGTTATGGGAATGGCCCATAGGGGTCGCTTGAATGTTCTTACCAATATTTTTGGAAAGAGGCCAAGGATATTTTTAGTGAGTTCGATGGTAAGGATTATGAGCAGGAAATTTTTGATGGGGATGTAAAATATCATTTGGGATGGACCTCTGAGCGAAAAGTCGAAAAACGGAAATAAAATTATAATGAACATTGCACCGAATCCTTCCCATTTGGAAACTGTTGGTGCCGTTGTTGAAGGTATTGCCAGAGCAAAGCAAGATGCTCATTATAAAGACGATTTTTCCAAAGTATTGCCCATTGTAGTGCATGGAGATGCTGCAATTGCAGGTCAGGGATTGGTTTATGAAGTGGTGCAAATGGCAAATTTGGATGGTTATAAAACCAATGGTACTATTCATATTGTGGTAAATAATCAAATTGGGTTTACGACCAATTATTTGGATGCCACGTAGTTCTACCTATTGTACAGATGTGGCCAAGGTGACCTTGAGTCCGGTCTTGCATGTTAATGCGGATGATCCCGAGGCTGTAGTACATGCCTCCTTTTTGCCTTGGAATATCGTATGCGTTTTCAAAGGGATGTATTTTTAGATCTTTTGGGATACAGGAAATACGGGCATAATGAAGGTGATGAGCCGCGTTTTACCCAGCCAAAATTATACAAAGCAATTGCCAAGCATAAAAATCCGAGGGATATTTATGCGGAAGCATTGATAAAGGAAGGTGATTATGGCAATGGTTTATGTGCAAGAGTTGGAAGAAGCAATATAAAGCTTCCTTGAGGAGGAATTGGAAGATTCCAGAAAAGAGGATAAGACCGTAATTACCCCATTTATGGCCGATGAATGGAAAGGGTTTGCCAATGTTCGTGAATGGGAGATGATGGATGCGGTAGATACAACATATGATAAAAAAAAGTTAACCGAAATTGCCAAGGTCATTACGAGCTTGCCCAAGAATAAAAAGTTTCTTGCGTAAAGTTGAAAAATTGGTCAATGACCGCAAGAACATGTTTTTTGAAAATGATACTTTGGATTGGGCCATGGGAGAACTTTTGGCCTATGGTACCTTTTAGAAGAAGGTTTTGGCGTGCGTATGTCCGGTCAGGATGTGGAAAGAGGTACTTTTTCCCACCGTCATGCGGTTATGAAAGTGGAAGAAAGTGAGGAAGAAGTGTATTGCTCAACCATATATCCGAAAAACAGGGAAATTTTCAAATATATAATTCCCTTTTGTCGGAATATGGTGTTGTTGGTTTTGATTATGGCTATGCCATGGCGAGTCCCAATACCTTGACCATTTGGGAAGCACAATTTGGGGATTTTAGTAATGGTGCCCAAATTATGATCGATCAATATATTTCTGCAGCAGAGGATAAATGGAAATTGCAGAATGGATTGGTAATGTTGTTGCCGCATGGTTATGAAGGCCAAGGTGCGGAACATTCATCGGCCCGAATGGAGCGCTATTTGCAATTATGTGCCAGGGATAATATGTATATTGCCGATGTGACTACCCCTGCACATATGTTTCATATTGTTGAGAAGGCAAATGAAGGTGAATTTTAGAAAACCGTTAATTATCTTTACACCAAAAAGTTTATTGAGGCATCCAAGGGCCGTATCAACGGTAGAGGAATTTGCAAACGGTAGTTTCCAAGAGGTAATAGATGATGCTTCTGCAGATGTCAAAAAAATTAAGAGCTTGGTATTCTGTACAGGTAAATTCTATTACGACCTGTTGGCCGTAAGGGAGAAATAAATCGGAAGATGATGTTGCCTTGGTGAGGGTGGAACAATTATTTCCGGTGCCTGACAGAGCAAATGAAGGCAATTATGGAGAAGTACAAAAATGCCGATGATATGGTTTGGGCACAGGAAGAACCAAGGAATATGGGTGCTTGGGGGCATTTAATGATGCATTTTAGTGAAGCGCATAAATTTAGGGTGGCCTCGAGAAGATTTTACGCATCCCCGGCTGCAGGTAGTGCAGTACGTTCAAAAGCCGTCATCAGCAGGTAATAGATTATGTTTTTGATAAGACAAAAGACAATATGGGCAGAAAAAAACGAAGAAATAACATATAAAATTATAAAACATGATTTTAGAAATGAAAGTCCCTTCTCCGGGGGAATCCATTACAGAAGTAGAGATAGCAGAATGGCTGGTGAAGATGGTGATTACGTGGAGAAAGATCAAGCAATAGCGGAAGTAGATTCGGATAAGGCTACCTTGGAATTGCCAGCAGAGGAAAGTGGAATTATAACCTTAAAGGCAGAGGTAGGTGATGCCGTTGCCGTAGGTGCGGTGGTATGTCTAATAGATACTAGCGCTGCCAAACCCAGTGGCGGTTCAGCCGAAAGAAGAAGCCTCCAAAAAGGAGGAGGCCGAAGCTAAGGAAGTAAAGAGGAGAAAAGCCAGGCACGTCAGAAAAAATCCTATGCATCTGGATCAGCTTCCCCAGCAGCAAAGAAAATACTGGCCGAAAAGGGTTTGGATGCTTCCGCTGTAAAAGGTACTGGAAAGGATGGGAGGATTACCAAGGAAGATGCCGTAAATGCGGTTCCATCCATGGGTCACCCCTACGGTGGTACCAGAGGTGAAAGTAGACCAAATCTGTCCATGTTGCGTCGAAAGGTTGCCGAGCGATTGGTATCTGCCAAGAATGAAACGGCCATGTTGACCACTTTTAACGAAGTGGATATGTCGGCTATTTTTGCATTGAGAAATAAATACAAGGAAGACTTTAAGAACAAGCATAGTGTTGGTCTTGGATTTATGTCCTTTTTTACAAAGGCCGTAATAAGGGCGTTGCAAATGTATCCTTCCGTTAACTCCATGATAGACGGCAAGGAAATGATTTCCTATGATTTCTGTGATATCAGTATTGCGGTTTCCGGTCCAAAAGGACTTATGGTTCCTGTGATACGAAATGCAGAAAATTTAACTTTTAGAGGTGTTGAATCCGAAGTAAAAAGATTGGCCATAAGGGCACGTGAAGGTGAAATTACGGTAGATGAGATGACCGGAGGTACCTTTACCATTACCAATGGTGGTGTTTTTGGATCCATGTTGTCCACTCCAATTATCAATCCTCCACAAAGTGCAATTTTGGGAATGCACAATATAGTGGAAAGACCTATTGCACGGGATGGTGCCATTGCAATTGCACCTATTATGTATGTTGCGCTATCCTATGATCACCGAATTATAGACGGTAAGGAGTCTGTAGGGTTCTTGGTGGCTGTTAAGGAAGCTTTGGAGAGTCCTGAAGAGTTGTTGATGGACAACAATGTGAAGAAAGCCTTGGAGATGTAATTTAAAGTGTAATCCAAATAAAAATGCGGGAAGTTTTAGCTCCCGCATTTTTTATTTGTATTTATTTGGTTTATAGTTTAAAGGTAGTGCATAGCTACTTTAGGTTTTTTTCATCTATTTATTTAGATTTCTTGTTTTTGTTTTTCAAGTACAGATGTACTTCTTTTTTGTAATCAATAATCGCCCTTGCCTTTTTTAGGATGTCGGCCCCAATAATCCCATCTACCGGTCAGCTTTGTGTGAGGTTAAGGCTTCGTTGACATGGACAAGGTCGAACAGAACAATTTTATGTTTCTTCTTGTTCCAATTGCCAATTTCTATCTTGTTTTTGGTGGATAGTTGGGTGAACATATCTGTGGCTCCTGCCCCTGCTGCCTTTATTTTGGAATCTTTGGAATTTAATTTGAAGAATTCTATTTTGTCCAAGCCAATACAGGTGTTGGATGCTCCTGTGTCCAAAATAAACCTGCCCTTTATGCCATTGATCTTTGCAGTAACTTCAAAATGATTTGTTGCCGTAAGGATAAAGGAATGGCTATGTATTTTTTTTTTTAAAAGCTTTTTAGACTGGACATGGATAGAATATCTTTTAGGTTGGGATATGGAATATTTAGACTAAAAAGTGGTATTCATATATGTATTTTTTTTTCAAAGATAATCCTATTTTTGTTCTATGATATTAACAGATACACATACACATTTATATAGTGAGGCTTTTGATGATGATAGCAGAGGTTATTGAGAAGGCCATGGATATTGGGGTAAATCGATTTTTTATTCCTGCAATAGATTCAACCTATACGAATCGCATGCTGCATTTAAAAATGCTTATCCGGATAATATATTTCTCATGACAGGACTGCATCCCACACATGTAAAGGAGAATTACAGGGATGAGCTGGCACATGTAGAGCATCAGTTGGAAAAGACAGGATTTTATGCCGTAGGGGAGATTGGAATCGACCTGTATTGGGATAAAACTTTTTTAAAGGAACAGCAGAAAGCCTTTAAACACAAATTGGGCAAAAAAGTATGCATTTCCCATAGTTATTCATTGTAGGGATGGTTTTGATGAAATTTTTGAAATCCTGGAGAAGGAAAAAGGGGATGACTTTTTGGGAATTTTTCATTGTTTTACGGGTACTTTTGAGCAGGCAAAAAGGCAATTTCCTATAATATGAAATTGGGTATTGGCGGAGTGGTTACCTTTAAGAATGGTAAAATAGATACTTTTTTAAAGGAAATAGATCTGAAACATATGGTTTTGGAAACAGATTCTCCCTATTTGGCACCTGTTCCTTATCGCGGAAAGCGCAATGAAAGTGCTTATTTGGTGAATGTTCTGGAAAAAGTGCATCTGTATATGAGATGGGCATGGAGGAAGTTGCTGCAATTACTACTGCCAATTCCAAAGGAAGTTTTTGGAATGTAATAAAATAGAAAAAGCGGCTATGAAGAAACAAACTAATATATTCTTCATTTATACAGGAGGGACCATAGGTATGGTCAAGGATTATGATTCCGGGGCCTTAAAAGCTTTTAATTTTAAAAAATTGCTAAAAAATATCCCGGAGCTAAATCAATTGGACTGTAATATAGATAGTATTTCCTTTGATAATCCTATAGATTCTTCCAATATGAATCTTGAGCATTGGGTCAAAATAGCCACGATTATAGAGGAAAATTATGATGACTATGATGGTTTTGTGGTGCTTCATGGTAGTGATACTATGAGCTATACTTCATCGGCATTGAGTTATATGCTGGAGAATTTGGAGAAACCGGTCATATTTACAGGTTCCCAATTGCCTATTGGTGATTTAAGGACAGATGCCAAGGAGAATTTGATTACCTCGATTCAGATTGCGGCTTTGAGAAGTAAGGGGGCCCGTAGTACAAGAGGTAGGGCTGTATTTTGAATATAAATTGTATAGGGCAAATAGGACTACAAAGATAAATGCGGAACATTTTGAAGCTTTTGCCTCCTTAAATTATCCGCCTTTAATAGAATCTGGCGTGCATTTAAAAGTTTATAAGGAATATTTGTTGGCCAAAAAGCGAAAAAGATTGATTGTCCATAAAAAAATGGATCAAAATGTGGCATTTTAAAATTATTTCCCGGTTTTAATGAGTTGGTGTTGCAAAGTGTCTTAAATTCCCTAACTTAAAGGCTGTAGTTTTGGAAACATATGGCTCAGGAAATGCTCCAACCGACGAATGGTTTTTGGATTTGCTGAAAAAAGCCATGGACAACGGAATTCATATTATAAACGTAACACAGTGTTCTGGAGGCAGTGTTCTTATGGGGCATTATGAAACCAGTACAGCCTTAAAGAAAATACAAGTTATTAATGGTAAGGATATTACAACGGAAGCTGCTATTACCAAGCTAATGTATTTGTTGGGTAGTAATTTTCCCCCAAGTTGTTCAAAACCATATTTGAAACATCCTTACGGGGAGAAATGCAATAAAATTAACAGTCTAATTTTCTTTAACAATATTTTTTTTGTTATTTGGCCACCCTTAATAAAAAGGTAATTAGAGAGGTGGCCGAGTGGTCGAAGGCGCACGCCTGGAAAGTGTGTATACCCCACAAGGGTATCGAGGGTTCGAATCCCTTCCTCTCTGCTGTTAAGTTTTAATTTTTTTTATTGCTTTTTTTTTATCTTTAACCCTATTAACTAACTAATTTAAGTTTGAAAGAAATGAAAAGATTATTCTCTATCCTAGCAGTAGCTGGGTTATTTGTGGCAGGTACAAATACGGTAAGTGCAAAAGTTGCAGCAGTAGCTTTATTGTTCAAGATGCAGCTCCAGAAGCGGAAAAAGGTTTTACCCAAGTGTTAAAAGAAATGTTTATCACAGGTGGTGCCGGATTTATGGGTATCGTTCTTTTATGTTTGATTCTTGGTCTGGCAGTAGCTATTGAAAGAATTATTTATTTAAACATGGCAAGTACCAACACTACAAAATTAAAGCAACAAGTAGAAGATGCTTTGGCTTCTGGTGGTGTTGAGGCTGCCAAAGAAGTTTGTAGAAATACAAAAGGTCCTGTTGCTTCTATCTACTATCAAGGATTGGATAGAGCTGGTGAAAGTATAGAATCTGCTGAAAAAGCAGTTGTTGCTTACGGTGGTGTTCAAATGGGTCAATTGGAGAAAAACGTTTCTTGGTTGTCTTTGTTTATCGCTGTTGCTCCAATGCTTGGGTTCATGGGTACGGTAATCGGTATGATTCAGGCCTTCCAGAAAATTGCAGCTGTTGGTAACTTAAGTGCATCACTTATTGCAGGTGATATTCAGGTGGCATTATTAACAACGGTATTTGGTCTTATTACGGCGATTATCCTTCAAATTTTCTACAATTATATCATTGCTAAAATTGACAGTATTGTAAATGATATGGAAGATTCATCAATCACTTTGATTGATATGTTGGTAGATCACAAAAAATAAGTAGCACTTTTAATACCTAAAATATCATGCATAAAATTGTTAAAATAGTATTAGTTGTTGTAGGTGTGCTTGGTGCCATACTTTGGTTTTACTTCCTAGTTCAGATATGCCTGCAAGAAGCCACAAAGTGGGTCTATGAACTTTATGTTCATCATCACCTATTTACTGTTGGGGATTGCAGTTGTGGTCAGTTTGTTGTTGACGCTAAAGAATTTGTTCGCCAATCCACAGGGGCTTAAGAAAACCTTATTTGTTGTTGGTGGCTTTTATTGGTTGTTGTTATTTCTTATGTGCTTGCTAGTGGAACCGATGTTGCAGAATTTATGGCGATGTCAAATGAGAGTACAGTAAAGAACATTGGAATGGGATTGAATGTATTTTTCATCCTTACTGTAATAGCTGTGATTTCGTTAATTGTGCCCGGGGTTAAAAAATATGATTAGTAAATAAAAATAAAAATTATGGCAAGAAGAGGAGCACCACCAGAGGTTAATGCGGGTTCTATGGCGGACATAGCGTTCTTATTGCTTATCTTTTTCCTGGTGACGACCACTATTGAGACAGATGCAGGATTAGATCGTATGTTGCCACCAATGGAGCCGCCTACAGATGAACCACCAATCATTAAGCAAAAGAATATTTTTAAGGTCAATATTAACCGTAATGGACAATTATTGGTTGATGATGAGTTATTAAAGATTAAGAAGTTAAGAGAAAAGGCAATTGCATTTTTGGATAATGGTGGTGCACCATCAGGATCTCCAGACTATTGTAGTTATTGTAAAGGAAAAAGAGATGCTGCTTCATCCGATAATCCTACAAAGGCAATTATATCGTTAAAGAACGATAGTGAAACGAAGTATAGTACTTACATAACCGTTCAAAACGAATTGGTAGGGGCCTACAACGATCTTAGAAATAGGGAAGCAAAGCGTTTGTTCAAAAAGAATTTTGTGGATATGGAAGCTGAATATCTAAATCCTGAAACTTCTGATGAGGTTAAAGAAGAATTAAAGGAAAAGGTAAAGAGAATTCAGGAATTGTTTCCTCAGAAACTTTCAGAGGCTGAAACATCGTCAGAATAACAAAAGATACTTAAAACAACACTATGTCAAAATTTGCAAAGAAAAAAGATGGGGAAGTACCAGCGGTATCCACAGCATCATTGCCTGATATCGTATTTATGCTTTTGTTTTTCTTTATGACGGTAACGGTTATGAAGGATAGTTCCCTAAAAGTAGAAAATATTCTTCCGAATGCTAGTGAAATTAAAAAATTGGAGAAGAAGGATAGGGTAATTTATATTTATGTTGGTAAACCAACAAGTGAATATGAAAAGATTTTTGGTACAGAACCTAAAATTCAGTTGAACGATAAATTTGCTGATCCTTCAGAAGTTGGAGATTATATTTTGATGGAAAGGGCTAAAAAGCCTCAAGAATTTCAAAATGTATTGACAACAGCTTTAAAGGTGGATAAGAATGCCAATATGGGAATTATTTCCGATATTAAACAAGAGTTAAGAAAAGTAAATGCCTTGAAGGTAAATTATACTACCTATGAAGGTGATGCTTTTAGAAATCTCCAATAGTTAGTTATTTTTCAAACTTTAGTAAGCGCTTCAATTATATTGGGGCGTTTTTTATTTTAGTACCTTTAGTACGTATGAAAAATTGGATAGGTATCATTATTTTTTTTGTTGTCAACGGGCTCTACGGCCAGTCTAAGACCGATTCTAAAGAGGTTTCCAATAGATATTTTGAAGATCAATTTTATTTTGGTATCACCTATAATTTTATAAGGAATATACCGGAAAGTGTAAAACAACGAAATTTATCCTATGGTTTACAAGTCGGAATTATAAAGGATATTCCGTTAAATCCTAGCGGAAGATTTGCCATTGGTCTAGGTATGGGTTTTGCATTGAATAACTACTACTCTAATCTTCTTGCTAACGAAACCAGCACAGGTATTACGTATTCCTTAGCTGATAACATTGCCGATTTTCAACGAAGTAAATTGGAAACTCATTTGATTGAATTTCCGTTCGAATTTAGATGGCGAAATTCTACTCCCGACGAGTATAGGTTCTGGAGGCTTTATGCTGGTGTAAAGGTTTCATACGTTATGGGGGCCAGGTCAAAATCGCTTATAGACGGCACTAAAGATGGCTTTTATAATAAGGATATTACAAGATTCCATTATGGGCCAACAGTAAATCTTGGTTACAATACCTTTAATATTCACGTTTATTATGCCGTTAGCGGTTTGTTTAAGGATGAAGCTAAGGTTAATAATGAATCAATTGGTTTTAGTCCGCTAAGAATAGGGGTTATTTTTTATATCCTATAGCCAATATTTTACAGTCAAGAGTTGTGATAGCAAACCTATACATAGGCCGGCCAATAATTCTGGGCGAGTTTGGGCCTTAAGGTATATACTAGAAGATGTTACAAGACCAATAATCAAAGTGAATATACTTATTGCTATGATGACATTGATTTCAAAATGAATACTTAAGCAAATTAGGTACATTAATAGGGCTCCCATCCCCGTCATATGCAGGCTAACCTTAAAGTTTAGAAACAGGAGTAGAAGGCAGGTAAATGAAGCCCCTAGTAATCCTATAAAATAAAAGTAGAGTTCTACCACGAAATTGTTGGGAATTACTTTATATAGAATCATTAACAGCAAAATAATATGAATGGCAACAGGGTATTTTCTTTCGGCAGCAGTGGGCATAGCTATGGAGTGAACAACACCAATATTTTTTAGAATAAGATAGGTAACCAAAGGGATAATAATGGTAAGGATAAAGATGGGTAAAATAGTGGCTCCTTGCACTTCTATTGGGGTGTACTTAGGTGTAATCAGGAAATAGGCCACTGTTCCTCCCAGAGGAATAAATAGTGGGTGAAAGATATATGAAACTAGAGTAAGAAATACTTTCATTAAATCTGTTTTCGTAAACGGGCAACGGGTATGCCAAGTTGTTCACGATATTTTGCTACGGTTCGTCTAGCAATTGGGTAGCCTTTGTCCTTTAAAATGGCTGCAAGTTTGTCATCGGTCAACGGTTTTCGCTTTATCTCATCGCTAATGACGGTTTCCAGGATTTTTTTAATTTCTTTTGTAGATACATCCTCTCCTTGCTCGTTTTTCATAGACTCTGAAAAGTATTCCTTTATTAATTTTGTGCCGTAAGGTGTATCTACATACTTGCTATTGGCCACTCTGGAGACAGTGGAAACGTCCATTTGAATTTCATCTGCAATATCTTTCAGTATCATTGGCCTTAAGTTACGCTCATCTCCGGAAAGGAAGTACTCCTCTTGGTAGTGCATTATGGCGTTCATAGTAATGAATAAAGTCTGTTGTCGTTGTCTAATAGCATCGATGAACCATTTGGCGGCATCTAATTTTTGCTTAATGAACAAAACCGTGTCTTTTTGGGATTTGGATTTATCCTTAGCTTCTTTGTACCCTTTTAGCATATTGCTATATTCTTTGGATACGTGTAGTTCAGGAGCATTTCTACCATTTAGGCTTAGTTCCAGTTCGCCGTCTACAATACGTATGGAGAAATCAGGGACCACATGCTCAACTATCCTATTGTTCCCTGAGTAAGATCCACCTGGTTTAGGGTTCAATTTTTCAATTTCCGAAATTGCCTCCTTTAACTGGGTCTCTGTAACATTATATTTTTGTATTAGTTTTTGATAGTGTTTTTTAGTGAACTGGTCAAATGACTTTTTCAGGATTTCAATAGCCAGTTCAATACTGGGAGTCATTGACTTGCGTTCCAATTGAATGATGAGGCATTCTTCCAAAGATCGTGCTCCTACACCAGGAGGATCTAGTTCCTGTACAATGGAAAGTATTTTTTTTATGGTCTTTTCGTCGGTATAAATATTTTGGGTAAACGCGAGGTCGTCCATGATATCAGAAATGGGTCTACGTATATAGCCGCTTTCATCTATACTTCCCACCAAGAATTCTGCAACAGACCATTCATCATCCGTAAGGTACACGGTGTTCAGCTGATTGATAAGGTATTGATTAAAGGAAGTGCCAGCGGCATAAGGAACATTTTTTTCCTCATCATCCGCACTGTAATTGTTGGCCTGCGTACGATAATCGGGTATTTCATCATCGCTTAGATAATCATCTATATTGATGTCATCCGTGGCAATGGTTTCGTTATCGTCAGCCTCGTAGTTATCCTCAAACTCGTCATCTGGATTGTCAACTTCATCTTTACCGCTTTCCAATGCCGGATTTTCCTCCAGTTCTTGTTTTAAACGTTGCTCAAATGCCTGCGTAGGCAATTGTATCAACTTCATCAATTGTATTTGCTGAGGCGATAACTTCTGTGATAATTTAAATTGTAAATGTTGTTTTAGCATTGCTTTTTTCTACTCCATCATAAAAATAACAAAATGTATTTAGAACTCCGCATTTTGTGGAGTCCTGGGAAATGGAATAACGTCGCGGATATTACCCATGCCGGTGGTAAAAAGAACAAGTCTTTCAAAACCTAGACCAAAACCGCTATGTTCCGCCGTACCAAATTTGCGTAGATCCAGATACCACCATAGTTCTTTTTCGTCAATATCCAAATCTGCCATCTTTTGTTTTAGCACGTCTAAACGTTCCTCTCGTTGTGATCCGCCCACGATTTCCCCTATTCCGGGAAATAGAATGTCCATAGCGCGAACGGTCTTTCCATCTTCGTTTAAACGCATGTAAAAGGCTTTTATCTTTGCGGGATAATCAAACAGTATAACCGGGCAATTAAAGTGTTTTTCTACTAAGTAACGTTCGTGCTCGCTTTGCAAATCTGTACCCCATTCTTGAATAGGATATTGGAATTTCTTCTTTTTATTTGGCGTGCTATTCTTTAAGATATCTATGGCCTCTGTATAGCTTACTCTTTTAAACGTATTATCTGCAACAAACCTTAATTTTTCTAATAAAGGCATGGCACTGCGATCGGCTTGGGGCTTGCTTTTTTCTTCCTCTAAAAGTCGATTTTCCAGAAACTCTAAATCTTCTTTACAGTGTTCCAAAACATATGAAATCACGTTTTTGATAAAATCTTCGGCGAGGTCCATATTGGCATTCAGGTCAAAAAATGCCATCTCTGGCTCTATCATCCAGAATTCTGCCAAGTGCCTTGAAGTGTTTGAGTTCTCTGCCCTAAACGTAGGACCAAAAGTGTATACCTTGCCCAAAGCCATAGCGTAAGCCTCCGCTTCAAGCTGTCCGGAAACGGTTAAATTCGTTTCTTTCCCAAAAAAATCTTGCTTGTAATCTACTTTGC
Organism: uncultured Flavobacteriaceae bacterium; assembly: GCA_963697395.1. Lineage (GTDB taxonomy): Bacteria > Bacteroidota > Bacteroidia > Flavobacteriales > Flavobacteriaceae > Maribacter. Next base: position 988,076 of record CAVONX010000018.1, on the reverse strand, counting down.
CTTGCTCCGTTAATGGTGGTGTTTTATCGTTTAAGGTGGTTACACGAAACATTTCGCCAGCCCCTTCGGCATCGGAACCGGTAATAATTGGGGCATGGAAATAGTAGAACCCATTTTCCCTAAAATACTGATGAACGGCAAAAGCAAGCGCTGATCTAACCCGCATTACCGCCGCAAAGGTGTTGGTCCGTATTCTTAGGTGCGCCTTTTCCCTCAAAAATTCCAGAGAATGCTTTTTGGGCTGTATGGGATAGGCCTCCGGATCGGCGGTACCAAGAATACGTATAGCACTAACCTGAATTTCTACGGATTGGCCTCTACCTTGACTTTCTGTCAACGTTCCGCTAATGTTAACCGCTGCTCCCGTATTAATTTTCTTTAGGAGTTCTTCGTCAAAGGCCTCGAAGTCTACCACACACTGTATATTGTTTATGGTAGAGCCGTCATTAAGGGCTATAAAACGATTGCTTCTGAAGGTTCTTACCCAACCGTTTATAGTTATTTCCTGAAGTAATTGCTTTCCGGTTAATAGTTCCTTTATGGTCATTGAACGCATGTTGTATCGATTGAAAATTAAAAGGTCAAAGATAACTTTTTGATAAAAAGGAACGAATTTAAAACAACCTTAAAACGCCAGGATTTATCTAAAAAATATCAATCGTTTTCCTCTTCTTTTGGGAGAATATCAATTTGGGGCTCCTTAAGTACGGTCTTGTTAGAAATGGCTCTTTCCAGAGATATGAGCAGCGATGGCAGCAGAATGAGATTCGCCAACATAGCAAATAGCAGTGTAGCTGAAACCAATGAGCCTAAAGCGACGGTGCCACCAAAATTTGAAATTACAAAAACTGAGAACCCGAAGAAAAGTACTATAGAAGTGTAAAACATACTAATGCCCGTTTCCCGTAAGGCAGCGTAGACCGATTTTTCTATGCGCCATTTGCTTGCGGTAAGTTCTTGTCGGTATTTTGCTAAGAAGTGTATGGTATCATCCACCGAAATTCCAAAAGCGATACTGAATACCAAAATGGTGGATGGCTTTATAGGAACACCAACAAATCCCATTATTCCTGCTGTTACAAGAAGTGGCAGGAGGTTGGGGATGAGTGAAATTATAATCATTCTGAACGACCGGAATAAATAGGCCATAAAAAGCGCAATCAGCCCTATGGCAAGCGCCAAGGACATGATTAAGTTTTTTACAAGGTATTTTGTCCCCTTTAGGAATAGTAAGGCACTGCCGGTCAGGTACACGTTGTAGCGTTCGGCAGGAAAAATTTTGGCAATGTTTTCCAAAAGTCGCGCTTCTATTTCTTCCATTCGATCTGTCTCTACATCGCGCATAAATGTGGTCATCCTAGCGGTCTGTCCCGTGCTGTCCACAAAACTTTTAAGAAGGTCTCCGTTATCCGCGGAATTTCTGGCAACATCCATAATAAAGGTGTTTTCCTGGCTCGTTGGTAGCTGGTAGTACTTGGGTATGCCGTTATAAAATGCCTGTTTGGAATACTTCACCAAATTTACGATAGAAACAGGTTTTGAAAGTTCTGGAATGTCCTCTACAACTTCCCCTAGTTGGTCCATTCGTTTCAAGGTAGCAGGTTTAAGTACTCCTTTCGGGTTTTTGGTGTCTATAACTATTTCTACCGGCATAATGCCATCGAATTCCTGCTCAAAAAACCGGATATCCTTAAAAAACTCTGCTTTTTTAGGCATATCCTCTATGGGGCTTCCCGAAATTTCTATTTGATAAATACCGATAATGCTAATAACGAGTAATGCTATGGATGTTATATAGACCGATATGCGGCGCTTTCGCACAATTCCCTCCATCCAATTTACAAAGGCATCTATCCATCTTTTGTTCAAATGTTTTAAATGCTTTGTTTTTGGAAGCGGCATAAAACTATAGGCAATGGGAATGATCAGGAGGGAGAGGATAAATATGCCAACAATGTTAATTGAGGCAACAATACCAAATTCCTTCAATAGCTTGCTATCAGTGATAATAAAGGTGGCAAAGCCCGAGGCTGTAGTCATATTGGTCATCAGTGTCGCATTTCCTATTTTTGAGATAACGCGCTGTAGTGAAAGTGCCTGGTTTCCATGTTTCTTAACCTCTTGTTGGTACTTGTTGATCAGGAAAATACAGTTTGGAATCCCGATTACGATAATGAGCGGGGGGATTAGTGCTGTAAGAACGGTAATTTCATATTGTAAAAGTCCTAGCACGCCAAAAGCCCACATGACCCCAATGATGACAACGAACATAGATATGAAGGTTGCTCGGAAGCTTCGAAAGAAAAAGAAAAATATCAACGAGGTTACCCCCAGGGCCGCCAAAATAAACTTTCCGATTTCATCGATGATGTTCTGGGCGTTCATGGTTCGCACGTATGGCATTCCTGAGACATGTACGTCCAACCCCGTATCTTTTTCAAAACGGGCTACCAGATGCAACATGTCCTTTAGTACAAAATCTTTTCGGACACTGGTGTTTAAAATGTCCTTGTCCATGTACATGATGGTGCGTATAGTACTACTTTTCTTGTTATAGATAAGGTTGTCGTAAAATGGAAGTTCGTTGAAAAGGTGCTGGATAATACTGTCTATTTCTTGCGCGGTTTCAGGTTGCTTTTTTATAAGTGGTTGCATCACAAAGGTTTGGGTGTCGTTGTCCTTTATGAGTTCTTGAAGATTATCCGTAGAGAGAACAAAATCTACCTCTGGGAAAGCATCCAGTTGTTTGCTGAATTTGTTCCACCGGTTAAAATTGTCAGGTTGGTATAATGCACTGTCCTTAACGGCGAAAACAACCGCGTTGCCTTCCTCACCAAATTGTTTTAAAAAGGCTCGGTATTCTACATTTATGGGATGGTCATCCGGGAGAAGGTTTGCTTGGGTGTTGGAAAAACGCATATTTTCCCACTGCAGTCCAAAAAAAACTGTTAGGCCGGCAATGCCCAATAAGATTACTATTCTATTTCTTAGGATGATTCTTGCGGTCCTTGCCCAAAATCCCTGTGTAAGTTTTGCTACCATAGCTGCTTTTAGCAAGGGTCAAAGGTAACTAATGTGGTCAAGTCTTCCTAGATAGCTCGCTTTAAAATAGTGTTCATTTATTAAAACTTAAAGAGCGGTCCGTTTGGCCGCTTCTTTAAAACTATTTTGGTATCGTCCCGTTTAACGAAAACCTGAGTTTTCAGTAAGAGGGAATTCACATTACACCTTCATGATTTCGGCCTCCTTAAGACCTAAGAAATCATCTATTTTTTTAACATATTTATCGGTAAGTTCTTGTATGTCGGCCGTAGCGTTTTTTTGTAAGTCCTCGGACGCATCTAAATCCTTTATCTCTTTGTTTGCATCTTGTCGCGCACTCCTTATACCTATTTTGGCATGCTCCGCTTCGGCCTTCGCTTGTTTGGTAAGTTGAATGCGACGCTCTTCTGTTAACGGTGGTACGTTTATGATGATTAAATCCCCATTGTTCATAGGGTTAAATCCCAAGTTTGCGTTCATGATCGCCTTTTCTATTTCTTGAAGCATGTTTCTCTCCCAAGGCTGTACAGAAATTGTACGGCCGTCCGGAGTATTTATGTTTGCCACTTGGGACAAGGGTGTTAGGGATCCGTAATACTCGACCAATACAGATGATAGCATAGCTGGACTTGCCTTCCCCGCACGTATTTTAACAAATTCGCGTTCCAGATGGGAAATAGCCGCGTCCATATTTTCCTTTGCGGAATCTAAAATAAATTCTATTTCTTCGTTCATAATATTAATTTCTAAAGTACGATCATAAACTATACCAAAAACTACATATTTACGGTTGTACCAATTTGCTCTCCATTTACAATTTTAAGCAAATTACCTTTTTTGTTCATATCAAAAACTACAATGGGTAGTTCATTTTCCTGGCTAAGGGTAAAAGCGGTAGTGTCCATCACCTTTAATCCTTTTTTTAGTACATCGTGGAAAGATATCGTATCGAATTTTGTTGCCGTTTTATCTTTTTCTGGATCTGATGTGTAAATACCGTCCACTCGTGTTCCTTTAAGTATAACGTCTGCTTCTATTTCTATGGCCCGCAAAACTGCGGCCGAATCGGTCGTGAAATATGGATTTCCTGTTCCACCCCCAAAAATGACTACCCTACCTTTTTCCAAATGCCTAATTGCCCTTCGTCGTATAAAGGGTTCTGCCACTTCGTTTATTTGAATGGCAGATTGCAGTCGTGTTTGCACGTCTTGCATTTCTAAAGCACTTTGTAGCGCTAGACCGTTAATGACCGTTGCCAACATTCCCATATGGTCTCCTTGTACGCGGTCCATTCCCGTGGCGGCAGCTGCCAGGCCCCTAAAAATATTTCCACCACCTATTACAATGGCAACTTGGATGCCTTGCTCGATTACTTCCTTAATTTCGGCTGCATAGTCGTTCAGTCGATTTGAGTCAATTCCGTACTGCTTTTCACCCATTAGGGCTTCTCCGCTTAATTTTAGAAGTATTCTTTTATATTGCATGTTTAGTTTATTTCAAGACAAAAATAATGAAAATTATCTATGGGAGTAGAAGACAATTTTACGAGGCAAAACATAATTATTTCCTAATTTTCAAAAACCTGACTTTTACATTTAAGATTCTTTTGTAGTATTGGTAGTTATAGTGTACTAAATCGTTCTAATTGTTATATTGATATGTAACATCCTATCTTAAATTTGGGCACTTTAAAGAATATGTTTTTCTATATTTTATTTGTAAGTTGATATACTATTTGAAATTATGAGGAGAGGAGTTGTGTTTGTTTTTATTCTTTTTGTACTCTATGGTTGTGTAGCGAGTAAAGCTTTGGTCACCATAGAAAATGTCCCGATCGTTGTTTCTTTAGATTTGGTAAATGTAAAAAATGATAGGGTGGAAGTTTCTGTGGATCCTGGTGCTTTTGTTACAGATGTGGTCACTTTCATGATACCAAAGACCGTTCCCGGGACTTATAGTTCCGACGATTATGGAAAGTATATTCAAGACTTGGTGGCTTTGGATTATGATGGTAAGGTAATGGGTGTAAAGCGGACAGATGATAATACTTGGAGGATTGGGGATGGAAAACGATTGGACAAGATTACGTATTGGGTAAACGATACCTACGATACAGAGGACGAAGTGACCGATGCTGTTTTTTCGCCCGCAGGAACCAACATAGTAGAGGGTGAAAATTTCATGCTAAACCTACATGGTTTCGTGGGCTATTTTGATGGTTATAAGGAAATACCTTATGCTATTTTGGTGCACAAGCCAACTGATTTGGTTGCAACAACTACACTACCAATAGAGTCAAATAGAAAGCCGGAAGCGAGCTGGGACAGTTTTATTGCCAAGCGTTATTTTGACGTTATTGACAACCCTATATTATATGCACGACCAAACGTAGAGGTGTTCCAGATTAGGGATATCCAAGTAACCTTAAGTGTATACTCACCCAATGGTACCTATAAGGCATCTGACCTAAGACAACGAATGCAGGAAATGATGACCGCACAAAAGGCTTTTCTTGGAGACATAGACAGTACCAAGGAGTATGCAATCTTACTTTACCTTTCTGAAATGGGCAAACCCGATGCACAAGGTTTTGGTGCGTTGGAACATCATACCTCTACTGTGGTGGTATTGCCTGAGACCATGCCCCAAGACCGCTTGGAACAGGCCATGGTAGATGTGGTATCGCACGAATTTTTCCATATTGTTACGCCCTTGTCCATACATTCCAAGGAAATTAAGTTTTTCGATTTCAACGACCCTAAAATGTCAAAGCATTTGTGGATGTATGAAGGTACTACGGAGTATTTTGCTAATTTATTCCAGATCCAACAGGGGCTTATCGATGAAATGGAGTTTTATGAGCGTATTATGGATAAGATCGTAAATTCCAAAACCTATGACGACGCAATGTCTTTTACGAAAATGAGCGAGAATGTATTGGAACCTCCCTTTGATGCCAATTATGGTAATGTTTATGAAAAGGGAGCGCTGATAAATCTGTGTTTAGATATATTGATACGTGAGAAAAGTAATGGGGAAAAGGGTATACTTTGGCTTATGAAAGAACTTTCTAAGAAGTATGGGAAAGAAACCCCGTTCGAGGATAGTGAACTCATTCCCGAGATAGTAGCTATGACCTATCCAGAAGTTGGAAGCTTTTTTAACACCCATGTAATAGGGAATGTTCCAATAGATTATTCGGAGTATTTTGCAAAAGTTGGTTTGGCCATGGTGCAAACGGATAGGCAGAGCGGCTATTTTTTAGACGAAGAGAATCCCTATATTGATGTTGACCAGACGAACGGAAATCTGATTTTTGTGCGGGAAAATATACCTTTGAATACTTTTTTTACAAACCTAGGCCTTATGGGAGGTGATGTCATTAAAAGTATAAATGGCACTGATATTACCTTGGAGTCTATTCGCCCTATAATTGGCTCCAGTTATTCTTGGACTCCAGAAACAAAGATAAACATGGAAATTTTGCGAAATGGAGAATCTTTACTTGTGGAGGGTATGGCAGGAATATCGACTATAAAAGTACAGGAATTACTTCCTGTCCAAGGGGTTTCCATGGATTTTGCAAAACTGAGAAATGCTTGGTTGAAGAACTAATGTTAATTTGCTTAAAAAAAGCCTTGAACTGTAAAGTTCAAGGCTTTTTTTTATGTTTAAATACCAGTAAATTTTAGCCAACAGTAGCACGCTTAAAACCTGTTACGGCGACATTGCCATAAGACTCAACGTATTGTGCAACGCTCATTTTATCATCTTTGATAAAGTTCTGATCCAATAGGCACTGCTCTTGGTCTAAGGTGGTGTTGTCAGAGATGAACCTCTCTATTTTACCAGGTAAAATTTTGTCCCAGATTTGCTCTGGTTTACCCTCGGCCTTTAATTGTGCTTTGGCATCTTCTTCTGCCTTGGCCATAACTGTAGATGATAATTGGGCCATAGAGATATATTCCGGAACGTTTTTAAGGGTTTTTCCTAAACGCCCTAGTTCTTCGTTCTCTTTTTCTATTACAGCAATTCTTGCTTCAGTTTCCGAGGCTATGAAAGCAGCATCGAAATCTTTGTAAGAAAGTGTGGTAGCACCCATAGAGGCTACTTGCATGGCAAGGTCTTTTACCAAAACATCTGCTTTGTCCACCTTGGCAGAAAGTCCAACCAAAGCAGCGATCTTGTTAATGTGAACGTAGAAACCTACATAAGGGGCTTCCAATTTTTCAAAAGCGGTTATGTCTAATTTTTCGCCAATTACACCTGTTTGTTCAACAAGTTTGTCTGCCACGGTCATTCCACCAAAATCAGCTGCTAAAAATGCTTCCTTTGTGTCAAATTTCAAGGCTATCTCTGCAAGGTCGTTGGCCAATGCTACGAAATTTTCGTTTTTACCCACGAAATCTGTCTCACATCCTAATACGATAGCTACACCCATGGTATTGTCGCTATTGACTTTTGCTATCGCAGCACCTTCAGAAGAATCTCTATCGGCTCTTTTTGCGGCAACTTTTTGTCCTTGTTTACGAAGTACTGCAATGGCTTTGTCAAAATCGCCTTCGGCTTCTACCAAAGCATTTTTGCAGTCCATCATTCCGGCACCGGTTGCTTGTCTTAATTTATTTACTTCTGCGGCGGTAATTTTTGCCATAATCAAATTTTTTATTGTCATTCCCGCGTTTTTACTAAGTTCGTTTCAGCAAATGCGGGAATGTATTTTTAATGTATCTTTTACTAATTAAGGTTTATTCCACCCCTCCTTTTACACTGTCTTGCCATTCTTTTAGCTCATCCCACTTGCCATCTGCGGCCATCTGAGCTTGTTTTGGCCATGAAGTTGGGTCTAAATGGGCCATTCTAGAACTGGCTTCGTTCAGGATTTCCTTTATATTATCCGCATCACCCTTTGCCAAAGCGGCGAAAGTTCCCATTCCTGCATTGGTCAAAGCCTCCGCTGCTTTAGGGCCGACTCCTTCTATCTGAGTAAGGTCGTCTGAATCTGATGAAGATTTGGCAGTTGCTTTCTCGCTAGTTTTTATTGGTTCTGTCTCGGCAGTTTCTATTGGTTCTGCTGTTTCAACTTTTTTGACTGCTGCTTTTTTGGAAGATTTTTCTTTTTTTCCTTCTTCGGCATCCCCGTCACCTTTTTCGGACTTTCGCTCGGTAAGGCCTTCGGCAATAGCATTGGTCACATGCGTCATGATGATGTCTATCGATTTCGATGCGTCGTCATTGGAAGGAATCAAAAAGTCCACATCCCTGGGGTCGGAATTAGTATCCACCATGGCAAAAATTGGAATGTTCAATTTTTGTGCTTCTTTAACCGCAATGTGCTCGCGCATTGTGTCAACAATAAATAGAGCACCTGGCAGTCGTGTCATTTCAGAAATTGAACCTAGGTTTTTTTCTAATTTGGCACGTAAACGGTCTACTTGTAATCGTTCTTTCTTAGATAGGGTAAGGAAGGTTCCATCCTTTTTCATGCGGTCGATCATCGACATTTTCTTTACAGCCTTACGGATTGTAACAAAGTTTGTCAACATACCTCCAGGCCATCTCTCTGTAATGTAAGGCATGTTTACTTTCGCTGCTTTTTCTGCAACAATGTCTTTAGCTTGTTTCTTGGTAGCTACGAAAAGAATTTTTCTTCCGGATGCTGCAATTTTGCTCAAAGCCTCATTGGCCTCTTCCATTTTTGCAACAGTTTTGTAAAGATTGATAACGTGAATCCCATTACGCTCCATGTAGATATAAGGAGCCATGTTTGGATTCCACTTCCTGGTAAGGTGCCCAAAATGCACACCTGCTTCTAATAATTGTTTTACTTCGACTTTCGCCATTTTGAATTTAGTTTACGTTCTTTTGAATTAGCAATAACAAAGTGGTATTCCGACTACGGAAAGCCTCCATTATTTAGATGCTAAACTAATTTATCCTGAACTGATTTCAGGTTAAGCCTTTATCCTTTTTAAAGGATTTAAGGATTTTTAATTGCCCTATTACAAAGGCTTTCAATGAACTTGTTAGAGAAATATAATTGAGGCGCTTATAACAGAATAAGCGCCTTGATAATTTGTAGTTGGGATTAACGCTTAGAGAACTGGAATTTCTTCCTGGCTTTCTTCTGTCCAAATTTCTTGCGTTCAACCATTCTTGGATCTCTTGTCAACAATCCTTCTGGTTTTAAGGTTGATCTATGCTCAACGTCTATTTCGCATAGCGCTCTCGAAATAGCTAATCGTATGGCTTCTGCTTGTCCTGTGATTCCACCACCGAAAACATTTACTTTAACATCGTAATTGCCTTCCAAAGAGGTTAGCGCAAAAGGTTGATTAACTTTGTACTGTAGTGTTGCTGTTGGAAAATAAACAGCTATATCCTTATTGTTGATTGTTACTTTTCCATCTCCTTGGGAAAGGTACACACGCGCTACCGCTGTTTTTCTTCTACCTATTTTGTGAATTACTTCCATTACTTAAGGTCTTTTATATTTACTACAGTTGGTTTTTGAGCTTCTTGTCCGTGTTCCGAACCAGCATAAACTTTTAGGTTTCTAAAAAGTTCTGCGCCTAAACGATTTTTAGGTAGCATTCCCTTCACTGCTTTTTCTAAAATTCCAGTAGGATTTTTTTCCAATAGTTCTTTTGCAGAGGTCGTACGTTGGCCTCCTGGGAAACCAGTATAACGCAAATACGTCTTGTCCAGCCATTTATTTCCGCTAAGGGCAACTTTTTCAGCATTGATTATCACAACGTTGTCACCGCAATCTACATGAGGAGTGAAGCTCGGCTTGTGCTTTCCTCTCAATAAATTAGCTACTTTAGAGGATAAACGACCTAGCGTCTCTCCTTCGGCATCTACCAATAACCATTCTTTGTTTACGGTCTTTTTATTGGCAGATATGGTCTTATAACTTAATGTATCCACTACAAATATTTTTAACTATTAATCTTCTCAATCCCGATTAATGGGGTGCAAATGTACAATTATAAACTTAAATTGCAAATAGTTGTTTCTTTTTATTTTACACCTCTTATATTCTTGTGGTAAGGTCGCATACGGTTTGTGAAATTAAGGGATAAGTGTTTAGCTAATTTAATGTTTTAAAAGCGCTTCATAGAGGGTCTAAAGATACATTTGAGCAACTTTTAGATAGATAGAGGGACAACAATTTCTAGATTTGGTTATCTCGCGGTAAGGATAAGCCGGAAATTGTTGGTTAAATAGAAAATAATAATCCATAATTTCCGTTTTATACCATTACATAACTAAATGTTTGTAGTATGAAGTTAAAAGTGTGTGTGTTATTATTATTTACTGCTGTGTTTGCAATATCCTGTAGTTCGGATAATGATGGGAACTCCAATTCCAATAACGATATCATTGGTACATGGGATGCGATTGAGCTAAATGTGGATTCGGATACAGCCAGTGAAAATGCGCTGATCGGTAGCCAAATACTCAAATTTTTATCCAATAATGATTGTTTTATTATAACCTTGACCTTTAGTGAGGATTTGAACGCTGTTGCCAAAAATGCTATTGCCGAGGCCATTTCAACAGCAACTCTTGGTGTTACCGGTTTACAGGTGCCATGTCCTGCCTCCTCGGCTTTTGAGACAGTTTCCAATACCTACACGTATGGGAACGGTATCGTTAGTTTCCTAAATGATGACGGGGAAACGATTGATGTTCCTGTTAGTATAAAAGGAGATGAGATGACAGTTAATGCTGCTAGCTTGCAGCTTGCCGAGTTTAATGAGGGTGGAGAGTTGGTTTTTAAAAGGCGGTAACTTTTTGAAATTTTGAAGAGAGGTAGGCGTCCAAACCTAGAGAGCTCATTCTTTTTCATTTTGCCTACACCTACATAATTATTTATGTTGAAAGCCGGGATACTATTGTTTGTAAAACTTAGTACTTATCTGTTGCTCTTGAGATTGAATGGAAATTATATAGATTCCTTTTTCTAAATCGGCAATGGGAATGTTCAATGCATTATTTTTTATTTCCCATTGATACTGTAGTACGATATTTCCATATACATCTGATATTCGTATCGATGCTTGAGGTGCATCTACCAGTCCCAATACGTTTATAACGCTGGTAGCCGGATTGGGAAAAAGCTTTATTTTTTCAATATTTTTGCCTAACGGGTATTCTTCGTCGGTTTGCGAGAAGCATTGCGTCAAAACACCAAAAGATAAAACAAGTAGGATTAGACCTTTCTTCATGTCCCTTACATTTTCTTTCTTTTTCAAGAAAACTAGTTTATAAGGAACGTTTTAAAATAGGTTCTCGTACAACATTTGTAAATGTTTAACACAACCTAATCCTACTAATCATGTCCAAAAAAGGAAAATTCTCCGGGTCTAGAATTCAATTTTTTTCTCTTACCAAGAGCCACATTGGATTATGCTACTTAAGGATTGGACGAGTACATCAATGCGCCTCCAACCAATTCTCTCCCACACCAACTTCCACGTCCAAAGGAACGGACATCGAATATGCTTGCTCCATTTCTTCTTTGATCATCGATTTTAGTTTCTCCAGTTCCGGTTTGTAGACATCGAATACCAATTCATCATGTACCTGTAAGAGCATTTTGGACTTGAACTTTCCTTCTTCCAACTTTTTATGGATATTGATCATGGCTATCTTAATGATGTCCGCTGCGGAACCTTGAATAGGCGCGTTTACAGCGTTTCGTTCCGCTGCGCCCCTTACAATGGCGTTACTTCCATTAATGTCCTTTAAGTAACGTCTACGGCCCAAAACGGTTTGGACATACCCATGGTCACGAGCAAAATTCACTTGGTCGCTCATGTAATTTTTTAGCTTGGGGTAGGTTTTATAATAAGTGTCTATGAGCTCCTTTGCCTCGGAACGGGAAAGATCTGTTTGGTTGCTGAGCCCAAAAGCAGATACCCCATATATAATTCCAAAATTAACCGTTTTGGCATTGCTGCGTTGTTCACGTGTCACTTCATCAATAGGGACATTAAACACTTTTGATGCCGTTGAGGCATGAATATCCTCTCCGTTTTTAAAAGCTTCAATCATAGTAGTCTCCTCGCTTAGTGCCGCAATAATGCGCAGTTCTATTTGAGAGTAATCTGCCGCCAAGAGGACATGGTTTTCGTCCCGTGGCACAAACGCCTTGCGCACTTGCCGTCCGCGTTCCGTTCTTATGGGGATGTTCTGTAGATTTGGGTTGTTGCTACTCAGTCGTCCGGTGGCGGCAACCGTTTGCATATAATCGGTATGTACTCTGCCCGTGCTTTCTTCTACTTGCAATGGAAGTGCATCTACATAGGTGCTTTTTAGCTTGGCCAATCCGCGGTAATCCAAAACATTTTGAATGATCTCGTGGTCCTTTGCCAGATAGGAAAGTACATCTTCAGCGGTAGAATATTGTCCAGTTTTTGTTTTCTTAGGTTTGTCTACCAATTTAAGTTTGTCAAAAAGAATTTCGCCTAATTGTTTGGGTGAACCGATATTGAATTCTTCCCCAGCAGCTCTCGTAAATCTTTTTTTCTAGGGAGGCGATATCATTGATAAGGTCTTCGGAAAGGGAATTCAGGAATTTCTCATCCAGATTGATGCCTTCCAATTCCATGTCCGCTAAAACCCGTAATAGCGGTATTTCTATATCGGTAAAGAGCCCGTCTGTTTTGGCCTCGGCCAACTCCGGTCTGAAGTGCTGTGCCAATTGAAAGGTAATATCGGCATCTTCAACAGCATATTCCGTGATTTTGTCAAGTGGAACATCGCGCATAGACAATTGGTTCTTTCCTTTTTTTCCAATAAGTTCCGTAATCGAAACCGGGCTGTAATTTAAATACGTTTCCGCGAGTACATCCATGCCATGCCGCATATCCGGATTTATAAGGTAGTGCGCCAACATGGTATCAAAATATTTACCTTTTACCGGCATGTTGTACTTGTGAAGTACTTTGATGTCGTATTTAAGATTTTGCCCTATTTTCTCTATGTTTTCGGATTCAAAAAAGGGTCGTAGCTCCTCGATCAATTTTTGGGCTTCGTCCTTATCTTCAGGAAAGGCAACGTAAAACCCCTTGGTAGCTTCCCAGCTAAACGCTATGCCCACCAATTCTGCGGTAAGTGGGTTAAGTCCCGTGGTCTCCGTATCAAAACAAACCGAGGTCTGTTTCATTAAATTTTGTAAAAACAGTTTCATGGCCATACCGGGAGTAACACTTTGGTATATGTGTGGTACATCTTTTATGGTTTTACGGCTAGAACTGTCCTTTAAGGTAGCGGGTACGTCGCCATCGCTTCCAAATAAGGAGAATTGGCCGCTCCCGGCGGCGGCGGAAACTTTCTTTGCGGTTTCCGTGCCAGTAACCTCACCTGTGCTCGTTTCATCCTCTCCGGAAAATATTTTGATAAATTGGTCCTTAAGCCGACGAAATTCCAGTTCCTCGAAGATTTCTTGGACTTTTTCGTTGTCCGGAACGCTCATTTCGTAATCCTTGGCATCAAAGATTACGTCACAATCCACACAAATGGTAGCCAGTTTTTTGGAGAGCAGTCCTAAGTCTTTGTTGGCCTCTATTTTTTCCTTCATGGCACCTTTTAACTTGTCCGTGTTTGCCAATAGCCCTTCCATAGAGCCAAACTGCTCAATGAATTTCCTTGCTGTTTTGTCCCCAACACCGGGTAGACCAGGAATATTGTCGCTCGCATCGCCCATCATTCCAAGATAGTCTATGACCTGTTCCGGACGCTCCACGCCAAAACGTTTTTGTATTTCGGGAATGCCCCAAATCTCTATCCCGTTGCCCATACGCGCCGGTCGGTACATGAAAATGTTCTCCGATACCAATTGCCCAAAATCTTTGTCGGGCGTAACCATAAAAACCTTGTAGTCCTCTTTTTCAGCTTGTTTGGCCAAGGTGCCTATGATGTCATCGGCCTCCCAGCCTTCAAGTACCACGGACGGGATATGCATTGCCTTTAGAATTTCTTGGATGTAAGGTACAGCAATCTTAATGGCATCCGGGGTAACGTCTCGGTTGGCTTTGTATTCAGGGAAAAGCTCAGTACGTTCGGCACTTCCTCCTTTGTCAAAACAAACGGCCAAATGGTCTGGCTTTTCACGTTTGATGACATCAAAAAGAGAATTCATAAAACCCATGATAGCACTGGTGTCCATTCCCTTGGAATTTATTCTTGGGTTCTTTATAAGGGCGTAATAACCTCTAAAAATCAAGGCGTATGCGTCTAGGAGAAATAGTCTTTTTTGATCGGACATGATAGGATTTTAGAAGTACGAATTTAGAGCTACGAAATTGAAATTACTAAAGTTTTGAGAAGGATTGTTATTCTTGGTCATAATAAAAAGGAATATCCCATTCTTTCTTGTATCCAGATTTGAGATTCTTTTTAACCTTTAATCTATGATTGCCTTTTTCTAAGGTCGATACATCCAGATATCCCATAATCCCAAATTGCCCCGTTACGGGGTGTTCTGTTTTCAAGAAATTGATTGGGACGTTCAAATCATTTAAATAAACAACATGTTTATCTGTAAAGCATATCAAATATTCATTTCTGTTGTTTTGTCTGGTTTTATCGTCATGTTGTTCAAAACCGATCAAATCGGGCAAGTTGCATGTCTTCTTTACTATTCTTATTTCGTTTTCAAGGATAGGGATAAAGAGGGTTATGGTATTCTTACTGACAACAGGGCCATTCATTTCTGGGTTCAATAGGAATTTGCTGTGTTGATTATTCTGGGCATAGAAAGACAGTTCCATTTTTGAGGTGTCTTGTTCTCTGTCAAAATTCAACAAATATCGAAAGTCGGAATTTAATAATTTCACCATGGCGAAGCAGATACCAATGAAAAGCATAAAAATAACCATTTTAATAAGGCCTTTTTTACGCTTAAAATTAGAGCCAAAAATCATGGTTATTTGGAGCACACTTTTATAAATGGGACCATAAAGTAAAAATGAACCCCATTTCGCATGTAGAAAATAGAGATGTTGAACGGTTTCATTATCGCGAAACTTTTTTAAGTTCGCTGGGATGGAAATAAAAAGGCCAAAAACAACTACCAAGCCCAAAATAATCATTGGAAGCCATAAAACCCAAGTGAGATTTTCAGGTAACAGGCCTCTGAATAGGTTGAAAAGAAGGAGGTATGAAATGGTTGAAATACTAACATAGGAATAGATGAGCATAAGGGCAAAAGCCGCTGAAAAAATAACGCTGCACAGTTCGTCTATTTTGGCAATGCTTGTGGTTAATTTTGGAAGAATTGACAGTATTTTTTCGGTATAAATTGGGGAGTAGGCACTGTCTTCCAGGCTGTAATCTGGAAAGACCGAGTTTAGGCCCACCAGACCTATCCAATACGCTCTTAGTGTAAAGTGAATAGCGAACATGGCGGCTAAAATACCTATGGCCAAGAATCCAAAAACGATAATGAAATAGCCTATAAAGTACTGTCCCTGATCTAAATAATCCAAGAACTTTATAATCAACCAGTCCAATATGGAAAAGGATTGTAAAATGGCATATATGGCTACGGCGGAGACCAAAAGTTCCGCCTCCCAACTTTCGTCCTTTAGGCGTTGTAACCAGTTTGTTTTCTTTTGGGAAAGGTCGGTGTTTTCGTGATCCATAGAAGTGGTGGTGTATTTACAGTTGTAAAAATTACGCTGTTAGGATAATGCCATATAAATTAGAATCTCACTGCTGCATTCGGGCAACAAGGACGAGAAAACCCCTTATAGGCCTGTCTTTTTTTCGCTTTTCTCTATTTTAACCTCTCATATCTATTTGGTAACATAACTTTCCGAAGGATTGTTCACATGCCCGGCATCCGAATAGGTTCTATAGGTAAAACCTGGCTGTACGCAATAACCACCGGTTTCTCCTTTTTTGTTAATGGCGATGAAACCAATCTGGAAATCGTTTCGGCCTTCGTTTTTCTCCATAATACGTTTTACCCCTTCTTCGCAAGCTTGTTGTGGTGATTTTCCTTGGCGCATGAGTTCTACGATCAAAAAACTGCCAACTGTACGTACCACTTCCTCTCCAACTCCGGTTGCCGTTGCGCCCCCTACTTCGTTGTCTACAAAAAGACCGGCGCCAATAATGGGAGAATCACCTATGCGGCCAGCCATTTTGTAGGCCATGCCACTGGTGGTACATCCTCCCGCGATATCGCCATTTTTATCAATGGCCAACATGCCAATAGTGTCGTGGTTTTCTATATTGATAATTGGCTTGTATTCCGATGTTTTTTTCCACTCCAGCCATTCTAATCGGGACTGCTCTGTAAGGAGGTTTGCCTTTTCAAAACCTTTTTCATAAGCGAATTGTTCGGCACCTGCTCCGGCCAACATTACGTGTGGCGTATCTTCCATAACTTTTCGCGCTACCGAGATGGGATTTGCGATGTTTTGTATGGCCAACACTGCACCGCAGTTCCCATCCTTGTCCATAATACAGGCGTCTAGGGTTACGTTGCCGTCCCTGTCCGGTCTTCCTCCCGTGCCCACAGTTTGGTTGTTTACATCGTCTTCCTCTACTTTTACTCCCTGCTCAATGGCATCCAATGCATTTCCGCCATTTTTCAGAACCTCCCAAGCTTTGGCAGAGGCATTCATAAAATCCCATGTGCAGATAACAATGGGGTAAGTAGCTTTTGTATCTTTTGTAAAAGCCGATTTTAACGGTTGTACCTCCTCTTTGCATGATGTTAAAAACGGAGTAGCGACCAAGGCTGCTGTTGCGGTACTGGAATTTTTGAGAAACTTTCTTCTTTTCATTGCTTGGGTTGTTTACTTTTGGAAACCTAATATAAGGGATTCTTAAACTCTATTATATAAATGTTTACTTCTTTTGTGGCCCTCTAGACCGTTTGAATAAAATTGAATTGTGTTTTAATTTGTTATTTGAGTTTACATTTGGATAAGAACCCTCCTTTGGCCAAGCTTATTGGAATTATCACATAGCGAGTATCGCAAAGAGATTTTTTTTAACTTGAACTTAACTCTTGAACTTGAACCTAAAACTGTTATGCTTGTAGAAGTTTGTGCCAATTCTTTACAATCTGCTTTAAATGCCCAAGAGGCGGGTGCCGACCGTATTGAACTTTGTTCAGAACTGGCCATTGGTGGTATTACGCCATCTTACGGCTTGTTAAAAGCGGTTAAGGAAAAAATTAAAATTCCAGTACATGTATTGATACGCCCTAGAAGTGGTGATTTCACATTTTCCGATGCTGAATTTGATATTATGAAAACCAATATTGCCCTTTGTAGGGAATTGGGATTTGACGGAATTGTTTCCGGCGCCCTGGATCTAGATTGCGCTTTGGATGTGGAACGCACAACCGAGTTGATTACTGCATCGGGCGATTTAAAATTCACCTTTCACAGGGCTTTTGACTGGGTAAAAGATCCTTTTGGAACATTAGCGCAATTGGAGGCACTCGGGGTAGATTATGTACTAACTTCCGGTCAACGGGAAAAGGCCATCTTGGCAATAGATTTTTTGGAAGAACTGCAGGGGCACGCGAAAAAATGTGTTGTTATGCCGGGCTCAGGAATCAACCAGGATAATGCGCAACAATTTAACCAAAAAGGTTTTAAGGCACTTCACTTGTCCGCCGCAAAATTTTGTAGGACTTTGAAAAATAGGCCAGCCGTTCCTATGAACACTGCTTTATTTTTGTATGATGACGGGATTGCAGTAACCAGTCCGGAAATAGTTTCTGCCGTAGTAAAAGCCGTTAAATAAAATGCAAAAGCAGGGTTGGTTGGGTTTCTAAAAATATCTTTGTAAAAAAAAGGACTATGCTGCGTTGGGTATTATTTGTAATCGTTTATGTTGTATTGAGCATGTATGTACTGCAGGCCCTAAAAACAGTTGCGCGGCAACCATGGGTCTACTATTTATATATGGTCATAGCGGCAGCGGTGGCGTTTAATTTTATTTATCAATTTACAGCTGGGGAAGAAGCGGGTAGGGTGCTCAGTGTTCCTAAAAGTTATGCCTTTGGACTTTTGCTCACGATCCTCACTTTTAAAATAATCACTATTATTTTTCTTTTTTCGGAAGATATTTTTAGATTTTTTGCCGGTGGGTATGAGAAGCTATACGGTACATCTCGGGAGTTTACGCTGCCACAAAGAAGGCGTTTTCTGAGTGCTGTTGCCCTTGGTATAGCAGCCTTGCCCTTTGGTGCTTTGTTGTATGGTATGTACAAGGGTAAATATAATTTTAAGGTTTTAAAATACACCCTAGAGTTTGATGACCTCCCCGCTTCTTTTGACGGTTACCGTATTACACAGATTTCCGACGTGCATAGCGGCAGTTTTGATGATCGAAAGATGGTAGAATACGGTGTGTCCCTCATCAACAAACAAAAAAGTGATGTCATTTTGTTTACAGGCGATATGGTTAACAATAAGACCGAGGAAATGAAACCTTGGGCCGATCTCTTCTCCACTTTGGAAGCCAAGGACGGGAAATACTCGATATTGGGAAATCATGATTACGGGGATTATATCCCTTGGAAAACCCAAGAACTTAAAAGGCAGAATTTGCAGGATTTGAAAGACCTTCAGCAGAAAATGGGATATGATTTATTGCTCAATGAACATCGTTATCTCACCAAAGGATCTGATAAATTGGCCTTGATCGGTGTAGAGAACTGGGGTAGGGGCGGATTCATAAAAGTTGGTGATCTAGACAAAGCCACTTCGGGGCTCCAGGATACCGATTTTAAGATATTGATGAGTCACGATCCCTCGCATTGGGAAGATGTCGTGATTCCTGGTGAACAACATGTCCACTTGACACTGAGCGGTCATACCCATGGCATGCAATTTGGAATAGAAATTCCGGGTTGGATAAAATGGAGTCCAGTAAAATGGCGCTATAAATACTGGGCCGGGGTTTATCAGGAAAAGGGACAGTTTATTAACGTGAACCGTGGTTTTGGCTTTTTAGGATATCCTGGAAGAGTGGGTATTTGGCCGGAAATTACAGTAATTACCTTGAGAAAGAAATCCTTAACATGATTTTAACCTGATTTCTATCGCACAAAAATGGTGTAGACACTGGTATTTTAACATTTTTTACTACATTTGGTCGGTAACGTAAAGCCTTTTGTATGTCAAAATTTGGTGAACTTATAGATTTGAATATCCCGGTCCTTTTGGATTTTTACGCCGAATGGAATGAGCAATCTACCGCAATGCATCCTGTTCTAAGGGATGTTGCCGCTGCCTTAGGTGACAAGGGCAAGGTTATAAAAATTGATGTTGATAAGAATAAAGAGTTAGCTCAAGCACTGAGAGTCAAAGGACTACCAACATTAATGATTTACAAAAAAGGCGAAATGGTTTGGCGCCAAAGCGGTGAGCAGGATGCCAATACTCTGATAGGTATTTTAAGTGAGTACGCCTAAACACATAAACATTCCTTCTCCCACCGTTGTCTATCATCTATCTCTGGTATACTTTAACGTGACTTCGTTTTAAAAGACAATTTAACAAGGCAACCTTGCCTTTTTTAAACCTGAATTCTACGTTACGTTCCGGTTTTTTAAGCTATCCTTTTTTAAGTTAGACGTCTTTAAAGTTGGCTAGTTTTCTATTGGGTTTGCCATGGTATCTAGCAAAAGGTCTGTTTCTGTATTGTCCGTGGCTATGGAATCTAGTATAGAAATGGAGTCTTGCATATCCGGATCTGAATCCAATACTTCTTCGCGCAGATCGATATCGTCTTCATCCTTATAAAAGTGCTGGAATTTATCTATATATTCATTAAAAATGAGCGTCTCTTTTTCAGCTGTCTCCCGGTCATTATTGCGGATTAGCATATCAATATTGCGCCTATACGCTTCCATGTCGGCAATTATCTCATCTATGTCACTGTATTGCTCGTCCAAAGTGGTTCCCGCGTAGTATTCCAAGCGCTCTTGGTATACCTTCTTTAACTTGCCGAACAGGTTTCTTGCCTTTTCCGATTCGCCTACCTTGTAATAGGCATCAACAAAAGGCTCCACAAGGGTATAATAGCCAAATTGTTCAACAGGCATGTTGTCTAGTGAGATTTCAATAATCTCTTTTGCCTTGTCCGTTTTATTCTCCTTGATCAGGGCTTCGGTCAACCGGGCAAGATTACCTCTATAAGATACACTTTGTATTCTTGTTTGGGTGTCATGATAAATGTCCGTACTGCCAGAATTGCCCCAATCCCAGTTCGCTACGATATCGTACATAAGGTCCGTATCTATGCGGCCCATATCAAACGGACTTTCGTTTTCAGTTCGTATTGGCACCAGTTTGTAGGCCATGCCATCCAACTGTAAGTATTCTTTCATCCATAGGAATTCTGCATCATCAAAACTTCCTCCGGAGAAGTACAAAGGTCTTTTCCAATCATTGTTGGCAAGGATATCCAACATCATCATATTTTTTTTGGTAAGGGCACCTGGAAGTTGAATATCGATAAAATCAACAATAAGTGACGAGTCCTTAACTTTTACCAGACCGCTTTCCAAAACATGTTGCTTGTTTACTGGAACCCTTATTTTATTGGTGGGATAGTACACCATGTTTTGTGTGTTCTCGGAGTAGTTGTTGGGGTCCTGACCACTTTGTTCAAAAAGGTATTTTAATTTGGTCTGTGGCTTGTCGCTATCGATCCAGTTGATAAGGTCTTTTACCGACCATCTATTTTCTGTAGCCTTATTATAGATGAGATAGTCCCTGTTACCTTGACGGTATTTTTCATGGGCGATTTGCGATGGTATAGCTTCGCTTGTATACGCCTTGTGTTTCATTTGATCGACATACCAGTCTGTCTCAAAAAGGCTGGTGCAGACAATACGCACATCTGTGCGGTACCCCTCAATTTCCTGTGCGTACCAAAGTGGGAAGGTGTCGTTATCCCCAATGGTAAACAATATGGCACCGGCGTCTTCCTGGCAGGAGTCCAAATATGCTTTAGCAGAGGCATTTGCTGTAAAACGGCCAGAGCGGTCATGGTCATCCCAATTTTGTACCGCCATTACGGTTGGCACTGCTAGTAGACAAACAACCACTACAATTGGAGCCAAAATCTTTGGAGCTAGCCAATCCTTAAAGCCATCATAAAGTCCGTAAACGCCTAAACCTATCCAAATAGCGAAAACATAGAAAGAACCTACTAAGGAATAGTCGCGTTCCCTAGGCTGAAAAATATAGGGGTTGGTATAAAACTGAATGGCAAGCCCAGTAAATAGAAAGAAGACCAGTAACACCCAAAATTGCTTCGGGTCCTTTGAAATCTGAAAAACCAGTCCAATAATTCCTAACAGTAAAGGAAGAAAGAAATACGTGTTCCTACCCTTGTTGTCCTCTACATCGCTGGGGAGATTGTGTTGACTGCCCAAACGCCAGCTGTCTATTGCTTTTATACCGCTTAGCCAGTTTCCATTGTCGTTATAACGTCCTTGGACATCGTTCTGTTTTCCGACAAAATTCCACATAAAATAACGCAGGTACATGTAATTGAATTGAAATTCGAACATGTATTTCACATTGTCCCAAATCGTAGGTGGCTGCACCTCTATATACTCTTCAAAACGCTTTAGGAAACCAATGTACTGTTCCGCATCTATCTCACCGTTGGCGTAACCTGTCTTTAATTGCATGGCAGCCTTTCTTAGGTCTTCGTCGGGCTTGGTAATCTTAAAGTCCAAAGCACCAAAATAGCGCATGTAGTTTTCAGCATGCTGCCCGCTCCACATTCTGGGCAGTAAGCCCTGATGCTCTGGATTAGGTCCAGGTTCGGAATTTTTGTATTTGTTTACAATGATGTATTTTCCTAGTGTATAATCTTTTTCGTATTTAGGCTTGCCATCGCGCTCTTCACCTTGGGAAGCGAACATTTCCGAGTAATAGCTCCCGTATACAGGACTGTCTACGCCTGGGTATTGTTCCCTGTTATAATATGCCAAAAGCGCCCTGGCATCGGACGGGTCGTTTTCATTAATGACTACTTTGGCATTTGCTCGTATAGGCAACATGATCCAAGAGGAAAATCCAAGAAATAGGAACATAAGGCAAAGCACAATGGTATTGCCCGTTCTGTAATTGTTTTTTCTCGTGTAGCGCAGCCCAATGTAGAATGCTGTAATAAATAGGATGCCAATGATTATCGATCCCGAATTAAAGGGAAGTCCCATACTGTTGATAAAAAAGACTTCTCCCCAACCAAATAACACCAAAACGTAGGTCAACGAAAATTTGTACACTAGCATGAGTATGCTAACTGTAATGATATTGGCCAATAGAAAATTCTTTACAGTAGTCTTTTTATACGTTTTAAAATAGTAGAGCAAGCCTATGGATGGAATAGCCAAAAAGCCCATAAATTGTATTCCAAAAGTAAGACCTACAATAAAGGATATGAGAATGATCCAACGGTTGCCTCTTGGGTCTTCCAAGTTGTCCGTCCATTTTAGGCCCATCCAAAGCAAAAGTGCCATGATGAAACTGGCCATGGCATAAACTTCCGTTTCGGTAGCATTGAACCAGAAACTGTCGGAATAGGTAAAGGCCAGGGAACCAATGAGGCCGCTTCCCAGAATAGCTATCGCTTTGCTATTGGTAAGTCGTTCTTCCTTATCGATTAATTTTTGGGTAATATTTGTAATTGTCCAGAACATGAACAAAATGGTGAAGGCACTGGAAATTCCGGACACCAAGTTTACCATTAGGGCAACTTGGCCGGGTTCCAGGGCAAACATAGAAAAGAATGCTCCGATCATTTGCAACAAGGGTGCTCCCGGTGGGTGCCCAACCTGTAATTTTGCAGCGGTAGATATGTATTCTCCGGCATCCCAGAAACTGTTTGTAGGTTCAACCGTAATAAAATAAGTGATGAACGAAATAAAAAAAACGACCCATCCAAGGATGGTGTCCCACTTCTGAAAGTTCTTTGAAAACATGTAACTTAAGTTTAAGCTAAAGGGCGAATTTACTAATTAAAATAGATAACGGACTACATTTTTTATAAACCTTTAACAGCTTTGCAAAATGTTATTTTAAATTATTGTGATCGAAAATATTTGCACAAACAAAAGTTTATTTTAAATTTGCACGCTCTTAACAGTATTGGCCCATGGTGTAATGGTAACACTCCGGTTTTTGGTACCGTCATTCTAGGTTCGAGTCCTAGTGGGCCAACAAAAGGTTAAGCAAATCCCGATATCTATTTGATGTCGGGATTTTTTTTGATGTTTTAAGTTGGAATTAATGAAAAAGTTTCTGCTCGGTATTTATTTGGAGCTTAATTTATGTCCCGTTTAAAGGGTTCATATGGATAAAAAAACTGAAACCCCAGATATTTCAGCCTACCAAATTTTCTCTTCAGAAGCAATGAAGCTTTTGAGAGATTGTTCTTTATGCGCACACCTTTTTTTATTATAACAGTATCGTTTTTATTCTTTGTTACCTTGTTGAATATACAGGAGT
Source organism: uncultured Flavobacteriaceae bacterium (assembly GCA_963697395.1). GTDB lineage: Bacteria > Bacteroidota > Bacteroidia > Flavobacteriales > Flavobacteriaceae > Maribacter. Next base: position 964,521 of record CAVONX010000018.1, on the reverse strand, counting down.
GTTTATCACGAATCACCTTTAAAGACAGCACTGTAGTTAATGGTTTTGCCAAATTTATTTACGATGGAAAAGAAGTTCGGTTTATTTGTGAGGTAGGAAGCGATCCTATCCGCTATAGTTAGGTAGAAATAGAGAAAGTTGAAATGATAATAGGTGCCAAACCCGCTACCTTCGTTTGTATCCAGTTTATTAATCAAGGAATTGTAAAGTTGGCCGAGTTGCTAATTTCAGGTAAAGTAAATTTGTATAAGTTTTGGTATGAGGCAGAGGGTTGGACCCCCTAATTGTCGAATAATTCTCATCAAACCATGACAAATTCAACGCCTGATGGACGTATGGCAATTCCGACTTTGGTTGTCGAGGGGATGATCTCGGATTTTGTTAAGGGCAAAATATTCATTTAAGGACTTTTGCGTAAAAGGGCAAGATGAGCCTATGTCGCCTTATTTCAGGGATGCGTCGATAGGGGCAAGTTTTAAACAAATGGGATCGTATTATTTTTAAGACTATAATGTTGTAATGGAGCAAATCGAATACGTTGAATTTCCGTTGAGAAAACTTCAAAAAATCGTTGCCATATATAATGCCCATTGCGATTGGTTCAGTAATCGGTTGCTTCAACTTTTTGTAAGGTTTTAACGACAATATGTGCCCTCTGGTCGTGAAACCGATTCGTTAAATCATATATTTCGTATCTTGTCCGCGAAAAGAGTTTGTGTTTTAATTGAAAAGGACAGCTCTTATAGAAATCTATAATTTAGTTTTACGTTGCCCCAAAAAAACTAATAGTTATGAATTTAACCGCAAAGCATCTAAAAATTATATTGGTTCTTGTCCTCTTGGGCTTTGGTGTTGGAATTTACCTTCAAGACTTGGAACACCAAAAAAGTACACAGCATGCTTGGAAGGCCAATAGGTATAATTTGGAACGATTCAATAAGATAACCGAATACAACAAAGCTATCAATGCATCAAATTGGCAAAATATGAGAGATAGTATTGCTTTGGAGCTGGATACCCTTATGATATTGAGGTTCCGTAAGGAGATGGACAGTATGAGTGTTATTGGCTCAAGCCCTAATGCTGCCCCACAGCAATTAAGTGCAGATATGAATGCGGCTTCCGTAAATTAATTCTACTTGTTAGGTATATTTTATTATTCCGTTTTTGACTTTTTATTTCTTAAAGGTAAAATCCTTCTTTGCGCTTTCAAAAGCAGCAGTAATCCATTGTTCCTCTAGAAAACCCAATTGTTTTAAGGTCAATTTTATAGTAAACCTCTAGTTTTTTTCCGAACAGTCCAATTTATTTTTTTTGCTTCAAAAGCATGGTTGTTAGTTAAACGTTCAACCCCAAAATGCAAAACAACAATAGAGTTTGAATCCCAAATTAACAACCTTAAGGTTGTTGGTTGTATTTGATAATAATGTTTTTTAAAATAGAGGGGAAAGAGCTATAGTAATGGATAATCTGATGATTAAGTCGCCGTCAGATTAGATAAATCATCTATTTGTAAGTCCATGTGGTATTGTAGAAATCAAATTTATTGTATATTTGCATCACTGAAAGGATATAAAAGTATTCATGAGGGGACAATTTGTCCCCTCTTTTATTAGAAAAAATCTAATAGGACACTTTTTTTCGTTAGGGATTGAAATTGTTTTTATGCTACAGAATAAGGTTAAGGAACTTTTGAATGCAGGGTTGGAAGAAGATGATTCACTTTTTTTAATTGATTTTTCCATCACTTTGGATAACAAAATAAAGGTAGTCATTGATGGTGATCATGGGGTAACTGTGGAGGATTGTATAAAAATAAGTAGGGCGATCGAGCATAATTTGGATCGTGAAGAGGAGGATTTTGCCTTGGAAGTCGCCTCGGCGGGTGCAACGGCACCGTTAATAGTGCCTAGGCAATATAACAAGAATATAGGAAGAAAGTTAGAGGTGGAAACGCATGATACTACTCTCGAAGGAGACCTAGTAGCGATTGAAGATTCCTATATTGTGTTGGAGTGGAAGGCAAGGGAGCCTAAACCGGTTGGAAAAGGAAAGGTTACTGTTCAAAAAAGACAGGAAATTAATTTTTCGAATATTAAAAAAGCGAAAGTTGTATTAAAATTTTAATTGGAAGTATAGATGGAAAATATTGCGTTAATAGAATCTTTCTCGGAGTTCAAGGATGATAAGTTCATAGACCGGGTAACGCTTATGGCGATTTTGGAGGATGTTTTCAGAAATGCGCTAAAAAAGAAGTTTGGTTCAGATGATAACTTTGATATCATTATTAATCCAGATAAAGGGGATTTGGAAATTTGGCGTAATCGTATCGTTGTTGAGGATGGTGAAGTAGAAGACGAGAACGAAGAGATATCCCTTTCGGCAGCTCGAAAAATTGAGCCCGATTTTGAAGTCGGCGAAGATGTTTCGCAAGAGGTTAAGTTAATAGATTTGGGAAGACGAGCTATTTTGGCTTTGCGTCAGAATCTAATCTCTAAAATTCATGAGCACGACAATACTACAATTTACAAGCAATTTAAAGATTTAGAAGGCGAGATATATACAGCAGAGGTGCATCATATTCGCCATAAAGCCATCATTTTATTGGATGATGAAGGGAATGAAATTATTTTGCCAAAAGATAGGCAAATACCTTCTGATTTTTTCAGGAAGGGTGATAATGTTAGAGGAATTATAGAGAGCGTGGAACTTAAAGGTGCCAAGCCTACAATAATTATGTCCAGGAGTTCTCCCAAGTTCTTGGAGCAGCTATTTTTTCAAGAGATTCCAGAGGTTTTCGATGGTCTGATTACGGTAAAAAAGGTTGTTCGTATACCAGGAGAAAAGGCAAAAGTTGCCGTGGATTCTTATGATGACCGTATTGATCCAGTAGGTGCTTGTGTGGGAATGAAAGGTTCTCGTATTCATGGTATTGTAAGAGAATTGGGTAATGAAAATATAGATGTGATCAATTGGACGTCAAATCCGCAATTGCTCGTTACACGTGCTTTAAGTCCGGCTAGGGTCTCGTCCGTAAAATTGAACGATGAGAAAATGACTGCCCAAGTATATCTTAAGCCAGAAGAAGTTTCTAAAGCTATTGGTAGGGGCGGACATAATATTAGATTGGCTGGTCAATTAACGGGTTATGAGATAGATGTTTTCCGTGAAGGGGTTGAGGAAGACGTAGAATTGACCGAGTTTTCGGATGAAATTGATGCTTGGATTATAGATGAATTCAAGAAGATAGGAATGGATACGGCTAGAAGTGTTATAGAGCAGGACGTTGACGATTTGGTAAAGCGCACGGATCTGGAGGAGGAAACAGTTAGGGAAGTTATGCGTATCCTCAAAGAAGAATTAGAAGATTAGCTATATATTAGCGCAAGAATAAAGAACGGGAATCAGTATTTATGGCAGATAGTGCAAAAATAAGACTTAATAAAGTTCTTCGTGAGCTTAATATTTCCTTGGATAGGGCTGTGGATTTTTTAGGAAGTAAAGGGCATGATGTCGATGCTAGGCCTACAACAAAAATTTCCAATGAGGTCTATCAGGTATTGCTCGACGAGTTTCAGACCGATATGAGCAAAAAAGTGGCCTCTAAAGAGGTTGGGGAAGAAAAGCGCAAAGAAAAGGAAGCCATAAGGATTCAGTTAGAGCAAGAGCAGGAAGAGAGAAGGCTCGTGCGTGAGAAAAGGAATGCCGAATCAGAAAAAGTATTCACAACAAAAGTGGAACTTGCAGGCCCAAAAATGGTCGGTAAAATCGATTTGAATGCGCCGAAGAAAAAGGTAAAGGAAGTGCCTAATATTGAGGATGAGAGTAGTACGCCTGTGTCTAACGACGAAGTAGTCAAAGAGGAGGTCATTTCTCCTAAAGATAAAGTGGATGTTATAAATGAGCAAGTTGTAGCGCCTCAAGCCAAAATTGAGACTAAGGAAATTAAGGAAGTGGCTGCTCCTAAGGAGCAAGCCGCTGTTGAGAAAAAGGCCGAAATCCCCAAGGTTGCCAAGGAGGCGCAAGAAGTGGTGGAAGAGCCCAAAGCAGATGAGCCGAGCACGCTAGAAACACAATATCAAAAATTATCTGGACCAAAGATAACAGGTGATAAAATAGACTTATCCAAGTTTGCAAGGCCTAAGAAAAAAGAAGATAAAAAAATTGACAATACCGACCGTAAAAAACGGAGAAAGCGTATTGTAAGTAAAAATACTACTCCTGGCCAACAAGCGCCGAGACCAGGCGCTAAGGCTGGCGATAGAAAAGTAATTGGCAGCAGACGTCTGGTTTCGGCGAATAAAGTGGAACCTACGGAGGAAGACGTGCAAAAACAAGTACGGGAGACCTTGGAAAAGCTTCAGGGTAAAACCAAGAAAGGAAAGGGCGCTAAATATCGAAGAAGCAAAAGGGATCAGCACCGTGAGCAAACGGAAAAGAACCTTGAGCAACAGGAACTAGAAAGCAAAATATTAAAAGTAACAGAGTTTGTTACGGCAAGCGAGGTCGCCACTATGATGGATGTTTCTACGACCGAGATTATATCGGCGTGTATGTCTTTAGGTATCATGGTAACCATGAACCAGAGATTGGATGCTGAAACCTTATCTATAGTTGCCGATGAATTTGGGTATGAAGTAGATTTTGTTACTGCAGATATTGAAGAAAGTATTTTAGAGGAGAAGGATAAGCCTGAGGATTTAAAGCCACGGGCGCCCATTGTTACGGTAATGGGACACGTTGACCATGGTAAGACTTCCTTATTGGATTATATTAGAGAGGAAAATGTTATTGCCGGCGAGAGTGGAGGAATTACCCAGCACATTGGTGCGTATGGGGTTACATTGGCGAACGGCGAAAGAATAGCATTTTTGGACACGCCCGGACACGAAGCCTTTACGGCGATGAGGGCAAGGGGTGCTCAGATAACGGATATAGCTATTATTGTTGTGGCTGCGGATGATGATATTATGCCCCAGACGAAAGAGGCCATAAGTCACGCCCAAGCTGCTGGTGTTCCTATTGTGTTCGCCATAAATAAAATAGATAAGCCTACCTCAAATCCAGAAAAGATAAAAGAAGGCCTTGCGCAGATGAACCTCTTAGTGGAGGACTGGGGAGGAAAAATACAGTCGCACGACATATCTGCCAAAACAGGGGCAGGGGTCAAGGAACTATTGGAAAAAGTGCTTTTAGAGGCAGAATTGTTAGAATTGAAAGCCAATCCTAACAAGTCGGCTACAGGAACTGTGGTGGAAGCCTTTTTGGATAAAGGAAAAGGATATGTTTCTACCGTTCTTGTTCAGGCAGGAACTTTGAAGATTGGAAATTACGTTTTGGCGGGAACTTGCAGTGGTAAAGTCAAAGCAATGCAAGACGAGCGAGGCAATAGCTTAACGGAGGTTGGGCCATCTAGACCGATTTCCATTTTGGGTCTTGATGGCGCTCCTCAGGCAGGTGATAAATTTTATGTACTAGGCGATGAACGAGAGGCCAAACAAATTGCCGCTCGGAGATCTCAATTACAGCGCGAACAGTCTGTTAGAACACAGCGTCATATAACTTTGGACGAGATTGGAAGACGTATAGCTTTGGGTGAGTTTAAAGAATTGAATATAATTCTTAAAGGCGATGTTGATGGATCCGTTGAGGCGCTAACAGATTCTTTCCAAAAGTTGTCTACTGATGAAATTCAGGTCAACATTATATACAAGGCGGTTGGGCCTATTACAGAGTCCGATGTACTCTTAGCTTCCGCCTCAGATGCCGTAATTATTGGGTTTAATGTGAGGCCTATGGGCAATGCAAAAACTATAGCTGAAAAGGAAGAGATCGATATTCGTATGTATTCTATTATCTACGATGCTATCAATGATCTTAAAGACGCAATGGAAGGTATGCTCTCCCCAGAGATGAAGGAAGAGATTACGGGAACTGCTGAAATTCGGGAGACTTTTAAGATTTCTAAAATTGGTACAATTGCCGGATGTATGGTAACAACTGGTAAAATTTATCGTAATTCGAGTATTAGGTTGATAAGGGACGGCGTGGTTATTTATACTGGAGAATTTTCGTCTTTGAAGCGATTCAAGGATGATGTTAAAGAAGTTTCAAAGGGCTACGACTGCGGTCTTCAGGTAAAGAATTACAATGATATCCAAATTGGGGATGTGGTTGAGGCGTTCCAAGAAGTGGCCGTAAAGAAAAAGTTAAAATCCAAATAAATATAAAAGAGCTAATATAAAAATCGGCCTATTTGGCCGATTTTTTTGGTTTTAGAAGCATTGCATTCGGATATTTAACCCGTACCTCGTTAAACTTGCGTTCCGCTTCTAGTTTGGTTTTAAAGCGGCCAATTCTTACGCGGTAGGTAGGCGAGTCAAAATCAATTTTGGATACCAAATCGGGAAAATCTACGTCCACGTCAGATTTAATTTTTTCGGCTTGGGCATGGTTGCCGAAACCCACCTGTATTTGATAATATTCGGTGGTGCTTAGGGCAGACTTGTACAAATCCAATAAATCTTCAATTTTCTGATCTTGTTCTATCTTTATTTGCCCCTGTTGCGCATTGGCGCAATAACAGGTAAGCACTCCTGTAACTATGTATATTAGTTTTCTCATGATGTTAATAAGATGGTTTTCTGCATGTTGTAAAGGTAATTTTTTTGAAGGGTAAATAATGGGTGTTTGTATTTATTTAGAACAGGTATAAATTATAAATTATAAATAGATTAAGATTTTCCCAAATAAAGTCTATGTCGTATTTTTGTCACCGATTTAGGCGTTTGGGAGATTCAGGCATTAAGCAAAAACCAAAATTGTGCCAAAATTCTGATTGAAACATTCTATATATGAAAAAGGTTACCTACCGCAATCAATTTTCTAAAGTTTTAGGCTTCAGCATAGTCCTTTTCCTACTTTTTACAGGAGGATTAAGTGCTCAAGATGAGGCTGTTGGAGGCGATCCCGTTGCAGGAAAAGCTTTATTTAATCAAAATTGTGCTGCTTGTCATGCGATGGATCGCAAAATGACCGGTCCTGCTTTGGCCAACGTAGAGGCAAGGTTGGCCGAGGAAGAGGGTTTGGATAAGGAGTGGCTTTACAAGTGGATTAGAAATAGCTCTGCCATGATTAAATCTGGAGATGCTTATGCCGTGAAAATATACGAGGAGTATAATCAGGCTGCGATGACAGCTTTTCCTACCTTGTCGGATGCTGATATAGACAATATTTTGGCCTATACGGCGGCACCTCCGCCAGCTCCCGCAGTACCTGCCGCTGATGCTGCCGCAGTTTCTTCTGGTGCCGTCTCCGGTGGAATATCAAATGAAATAATTCTTGGTGCTTTAACGCTGGTTTTTGGCCTTTTGGTGGTCATGTTAGTGTTAGTGAACCTAACATTGCGAAGAATCGCTGAGGCTAATGGTATTATTGTCGAGAAGGAAAAGGCTGAGAAGAGAACGCCGATTTGGAAGGCTTTTGCCCAAAATCAGTTTTTGGTTCTTGTATTCTCTATCTTTTTATTGTTGGGGGGTGCTTATTTTGCCTATGGTTGGATGATGCAAGTTGGGGTCGATCAGGGTTATGCTCCTATTCAACCTATTCATTATTCTCATAAAATCCATGCTGGTGATAATAAAATCGAGTGTAATTATTGTCATTCTTCCGCAAGGGTATCTAAACATTCCGGCATACCGTCTTTGAATGTTTGTATGAATTGTCATAAATCTATTTATGAATATAAAGGTAATCCGGAGGGTCCCACGGCAGAGGACTTAGCCAACGGTTATACCAATGAGTTCTATACAAATGAAATTAAGAAGTTGTATAAGGCTGTTGGTTGGGATGAAGAGAATCAAAAGTATACTGGTGAATCACAACCGGTTGAATGGGTTCGTATTCATAATCTACCAGATTTCGCTTACTTCAATCACTCTCAACACGTTTCTGTTGGCGGTATTGAATGTCAGACCTGTCACGGGCCTGTCGAGGAAATGGAAATCATGTATCAGTATTCACCATTGACCATGGGGTGGTGTATAGACTGTCATAGGGAGACCAATGTTAAGGTTGAGGGTAACGAGTACTATGAAAAAATTCATGCCGAGCTTTCCAAGAAGTATGGCGTAGAGAATTTGACAGCGGCCCAAATGGGAGGTCTGGAATGTGGAAAGTGTCACTATTAATTAATTAAGGTAAAGAAGCTAATTACAGATATTGCATATGGCATCGAACAAAAAATATTGGAAGAGCGAGGCGGAGTTAAATCCTAACGATTCCATTGTTGAGGCTTTAAGACAGAACGAGTTTGTGGAGCAGATTCCGGTTGACCAGTTTTTGGGTGATAAAGAAACTTTGTCATCAACAAACACCAATAGGAGGGATTTTTTAAAGTATGTAGGTTTTAGTACGGCAGCCGCTTCATTGGCGGCATGTGAGGGCCCGGTTATTAAATCCATTCCCTATGTAGTCCAACCAGAAAACATTGTACCTGGTATTGCTAATTTTTATGCTACTTCAATAGCTAATGGTTTTGATTTTGCCAATATTTTGGTAAAGACCCGAGAGGGAAGGCCAATAAAGGTGGAGAATAATACCTTGTCTAAGATTGGCGGTACCGCGAATGCCAGAGTACAGGCTTCTGTACTTTCATTATATGATAGTACGAGATTGCAAGGCCCTTTATTTAATGGTGAGCCTGCGGATTGGGAAAGCCTTAATGCTGCTGTGACTTCAAAAATGGCTAGTTTAAAAGGAGGTGCTAAAAAGATTTCAATATTAACCGGTACGTACGCCAGTCCATCTACCAATAGGCTAATTGCTGAGTTGAAAGGGGCTAACGAGAATGTAGAGCACATTGTTTACGATGCTGTTTCCGAGGATGCGGCTTTAAATGCTTTTGAAAAGAGGTACGGTGAACGAGGTTTGGCCGATTATGATTTTGAGAAGCCATCCTTGATAGTTTCTATTGGAGCAGATTTTCTTGCAGATTGGCAAGGGGGCGGTTATGATGCTGGTTATTCCAGAGGAAGGATTCCTAAGAACGGTACCATGTCTAGGCATATTCAGGTCGAGGCTAATATGTCTTTGACCGGTTCTAATGCCGATAAAAGAATTCCTTTAAAACCATCTGCACAAAAGGTGGTTTTGGCAAAACTATATGCTAAGCTCAAGGGTACGAATATTGGTGCATCTACTTCTGACTATGATGTAGTTGTTGATCAGTTGGCAATGGAGATCAAGAAAGCCGGTTCGAGTGCCGTAGTTGTTACAGGTCTAGATGATGAGAACGCGCAAACGGTAGTTTTGGCTATCAACGAAATGTTGGCAAGTACTGCCTTTGATGCACAAGCGCCAAGATATACCAGGGCTGGTAGTGTAAGTAAAGTACAATCACTTATCTCCGATATGAATTCTGGTAAGGTAGGTGCTTTAATCATGGATGGAGTGAACCCAGCCTATACATTGCCGAATGCCGATGAATTCATTTCTGGATTAGAAAAAGTAGATCTTTCCGTTGCTTTCTCCATGAATTGGAATGAAACTACGGAGGTAGTGCAGTATGTAGCTTCGTCCAACCATTATTTAGAGTCATGGGGAGATTTGGAGATTAAAAAAGGGCACTATAGTCTAATGCAACCAACTATTCAGGAATTGTTTGATACAAAGCAGTTTCAAAGTGCGGTATTATCTTGGATGGGTAGTGAAAAAACTTACTACCAGTACATTAGGGAAACATGGGCTAACGGTATCTTAAACGGTGCCGATTGGAATCAGACGTTACAGGATGGCGTTTTTGTTGCTCCTTTTCAAATGCCGGATGGTATTGTAGCCGAAGAGGTTTCAGTAAGGATGGATGATGCCGTGTCGTTGTCTAATACCTCGGTTGATACCGCTGTAAAAACCCTGGCGAATACAACTGGAAGTGGGATGGAGCTTTCCTTGTATTCTAAAGTGGGTATGGGTGATGGGCAACAGGCTAGTAATCCATGGCTACAGGAGTTTCCTGATCCGATAACTCGGGTAGCTTGGGATAATTATGTTACTATTTCAAAGGCGGATGCCCAAGAAATGGGACTGGAAAATATAAATGTCGCCGATGGGGGCATGAACGGTAGTTATGTAAATCTTACCGTTAACGGTGTTGTGCTGGAAAATGTTCCTGTAATCGTACAGCCCGGTCAAGCAAAAGGTACAGCAGGTCTTTCGTTTGGATATGGAAAGACAACTGGTTTAAAAGAAGAAATGCAGACTGGTGTTAATGCCTATCGGTTGTACGAGGGTTTTAATGCAAATCAGCCTGTTTCTATTGAAAAGGCTTCTGGTATGCATGAGTTTGCATGCATACAACTGCATAAAACTTTAATGGGCCGTAACGATATTATTAAGGAGACGACCTTAGAGATATTTAATACAAAGAATCATGCAGAGTGGAACGAAGTTCCGCAAGTATCGTTGAACCACCAAGAGGTTCCTGCGAATACGGTAGATCTCTGGGATAGTTTTGATCGTTCTATAGGGCATCACTTTAATATGTCTGTAGATCTAAATGCCTGTACCGGGTGCGGTGCATGCGTTATCGCTTGTCACGCTGAGAATAATGTGCCCGTAGTTGGCAAGGCAGAAGTACGAAAGTCGAGGGATATGCACTGGTTGCGTATAGATAGATATTATTCGTCTGAAGAAAGCTTTGAGGCGGACATAAATAAAAAAGAAGGATTCGATGGTCTTTCTGGTGATAACGGTTCTCTAGGAGGTTTTGGAGAATTGGAAGATCCTTCAGATAATCCACAAGTTGTATTTCAACCCGTTATGTGCCAACATTGTAACCATGCTCCTTGTGAAACAGTATGCCCCGTTGCGGCTACTTCTCATGGTAGACAAGGTCAGAACCAAATGGCATATAACAGATGTGTGGGTACGAGATATTGTGCAAACAACTGTCCTTACAAGGTAAGAAGGTTCAATTGGTTCTTATACAGTAACAATGACGAGTTTGATTTCCATATGAACAATGATTTGGGCAAGATGGTATTGAATCCAGATGTAAATGTTCGTTCGCGCGGTGTCATCGAAAAATGTTCTATGTGTATTCAGAAAACGCAGAAAACAATTTTGGATGCTAAGCGGGATGGCCGCGTTATTAAAGACGGCGAGTTCCAGACAGCCTGTTCCATGGCCTGTGGTAACGGCGCCATTGTATTCGGTGATATAAATGATGGGGAAAGCAAAGTGGCTGAACTGAAGGAAAGTGACCGTATGTACCACTTGTTGGAGTATGTTGGAACACAACCCAATGTATTCTACCATGTAAAAGTTAGGAATACCAACGAAGCATAATCAATACTAGAAAGTAATTATAACAGAAGTCTATGGCGTCGCATTACGAAGCACCTATTAGAAAAGCACTAGTGATTGGAGATAAAGGCTACCATGATGTCACTGTGGACATTGCCGCTCCGGTTGAAGGAAGGGCTAACAAACATTGGTGGATAGTTTTTTCTATTGCATTAGTAGCATTCCTATGGGGTGTAGGTTGTATTATTTATACGGTTTCTACCGGTATCGGAACTTGGGGATTGAACAAGACCGTAAACTGGGCATGGGATATTACCAACTTTGTTTGGTGGGTAGGTATCGGTCATGCCGGTACGTTGATTTCGGCTGTACTTCTGCTGTTCCGTCAAAAATGGAGAATGGCCATCAACCGTTCTGCAGAGGCTATGACCATTTTCTCGGTAGTACAAGCTGGTCTATTTCCTATTATTCACATGGGTAGACCTTGGTTGGCATACTGGGTATTGCCGATTCCAAACCAATTTGGGTCTTTGTGGGTAAACTTTAACTCTCCCTTGCTTTGGGACGTTTTTGCAATTTCCACTTACTTATCCGTATCATTAGTATTTTGGTGGACAGGTTTGTTGCCCGATTTTGCAATGATCCGGGATAGAGCAGTATTGCCCTTCCAAAAAAAGATTTATAGTTTGTTGAGTTTCGGTTGGAGTGGAAGAGCCAAGGATTGGCAGCGTTTCGAGGAGGTTTCTTTGGTATTGGCCGGTTTGGCTACACCTTTGGTGCTCTCGGTACATACCATTGTATCTTTTGACTTTGCCACTTCGGTAATACCGGGTTGGCATACGACCATTTTCCCCCCATATTTTGTTGCAGGAGCTATCTTCTCAGGGTTTGCAATGGTGAACACCTTGTTGATTATCATGCGAAAAGTGTGTCATTTGGAGGCTTATATTACAGTGCAACATATTGAGCTGATGAACATTGTAATCATGCTTACGGGATCCATCGTAGGTTGTGCATATATTACGGAGCTTTTCATGGCCTGGTACTCAGGAGTGGAGTACGAGCAGTATGCCTTTTTGAATAGGGCTACAGGTCCTTACTGGTGGGCATATTGGTCAATGATGACTTGTAATGTGTTTTCTCCACAGTTTATGTGGTTCAAAAAACTCCGTACGAGTATCATGTTCTCTTTCTTTATTTCTATTGTGGTAAACATTGGGATGTGGTTCGAGCGTTTCGTAATTATCGTAACTTCCTTGCATAGGGATTACCTTCCCTCTTCGTGGACAATGTTCTCACCAACATTCGTAGACATCGGAATATTTATTGGTACTATAGGATTCTTTTTTGTATTGTTCCTTTTGTACGCGAGAACCTTCCCTGTTATTGCACAGGCAGAGGTAAAGTCTATCCTAAAGGCTTCAGGCTCCAAATACAAGAAGTTAAGAGACTCGGGACAGCCGTTGTATCAGATAGCAGCACAGAAAGTTGTTGTGAAAGAAGCTATAACCGGAGATGTTTTAATGGGTGACGTGGTTCCCAAAGAGGGGGACAAAAGGGGAGTAAACGAGCTTTTGAGTACAATTGGTACTTTTGATGCCACTAAGGAAACCGCCGATGACCTTAAAAAGGTAAAGGGTATAGGTCCTCAAATGGAGGCGACTTTAAATGAAATTGGTATTTTCACTTTTGCCCAAGTGGCAAGAATGACGACTAAAGAATACGATTTGTTGGATTCTATTACTGAATCATTCCCAGGACGCGCTCAACGTGATGATTGGGCAGGGCAGGCGAAAATTTTAAACGAGAAAAAATAATTATGGCATCTAAAGTTATACATGCATTTTACGACGACGATGACGTTTTAATGCTCGCTGTAAAAAAGGTCAAAGCGGCCAAATTTCATATAGATGAGGTTTTTTGTCCTTTTCCTGTTCATGGTTTGGATAAAGCCATGGGGTTGGAGCCCACGCGTATTGCCATTACTTCATTCCTATATGGTTGTGTTGGTCTTGTGGTGGCCATTGTCATGATGAACTATATTATGATCGAGGATTGGCCCCAAGACATAGGTGGCAAACCAAGTTTTAGCTATATTGAGAATATGCCGGCCTTTGTTCCCATTATGTTCGAGCTTACGATTTATTTCGCAGCTCATTTAATGGTGATAACATTTTATTTGAGAAGTAGGTTGTGGCCATTTAAGAAGGCCGAAAATCCGGATGTCAGGACTACTGATGACCATTTTGTAATGGAGATTGAAATCCACGGGAACGAACAGGAACTTAAGGATTTATTGTCCGATACAGGTGCCGTTGAAATAAATATATCAGAAAAAAACAGTCATTAAATATGAACAGTTTTAAGAAAGTAGGAATTATAGCATGTATGTTCATTTTTATGGCATGTCAAGACAAAAGCAAGCCTAACTATCAGTACATGCCTAATATGTATGAGCCTGTTGGTTACGAGACTTATGGTAATGTTGGTTTTCTTCCCAATGGTTCCGAGGCAATGGTTCCTCCCGCGAATACAATCAACAGAGGTTGGCTTCCTTATGGTATTGAAAATACGCTGGAGGGAAAAGAATTGGCAAGATTAAATACAAGTCCACTTGACTCTACGATGGTTATTGATAATCTATCAAAAGGAAAGGAGATGTACGATGTATATTGCGCAATTTGTCATGGTACTAAAGGTAACGGACAAGGATGGCTTGTGGAACGGGAGAAAATCTTGGGTGTACCAAGTTACGCTGATGCGGTCCGTAATATTAATGTAGGGTCAACGTTCCATGTTATTCAATATGGCTTAAATTCTATGGGTTCCTATGCATCTCAAATGAATACCACAGAGATGTGGCAGGTGTCGGAATATGTAATGCAGCTAAAAGAAGATTTAACCAAATAATAGGCAAACAATACTATGTATACGTTTTCGAATAGACTAAAAATAGGTTCTATAATTCTAATGGCGGTTGGCCTTTTAGGTATTGTTGGGGGTTTTGTTATGGCCCCACGAACGGTAGAAGAGGCAAAGGCTTTGGTTATTGGACATGGTGACTCACATAGTGAAGGGGCCTCTCACAGTGCTGTTGCGAATGATGCTCATGATACATCTCACGATGAGCATTTGTTGCATCAACTACAAAACAAACCATGGGCGTCACTTTATGTTGCTGCGTTTTTCTTTTTCATGATTTCATTAGGGGTTTTGGCCTTTTATGCTATTCAACGTGCAGCACAGGCGGGTTGGTCGCCATTACTCTTTAGGGTAATGGAAGGAATCACCGCATATTTGGTACCGGGAGGTATTGTTGTATTCGTTATCTTATTACTGTCCGCTTTACATTTAAATCATTTATTCGTCTGGATGGATCCAGAAATTGTTGCACATGATGAAATAATTGCGGCTAAGTCGGGTTACTTAAATCCTACGTTTTTCTTGATTAGGGCGGCTATTTTTCTAGGTGGTTGGATCGCATATCGGGAATATTCTAGAAAATTATCCTTAAGGCAGGATAAATCTACTGATGATTCTAATTTCAAAATGAATTTTAGAATATCAGCAGGATTTTTGGTGTTCTATTTGATTACGGAGTCTATGATGTCTTGGGATTGGATTATGAGTGTCGATCCCCACTGGTTTAGTACCCTTTTCGGATGGTATATTTTTGCAAGTATGTTCGTATCCGGTATCACTGTGATAGCCATGGTAACTATCTATCTTAAATCAAAGGGGCATCTTCCTGATGTTAATAACAGTCATATTCATGACCTTGCAAAGTTCATGTTCGGTATTAGTATTTTCTGGACGTACTTATGGTTCTCTCAGTTTATGCTTATATGGTATTCAAACATTCCAGAAGAAGTCACGTATTATGTTACAAGAATTGAGGATTACAAATTACCTTTTTTTGTTATGGTTGCTATGAACTTTTTGTTTCCGTTATTACTCTTAATGAACAGTGATTTTAAACGCGTAAATTGGTTCGTTATTATGGCGGGAGTTGTTATTCTAGCAGGGCATTATTTGGATATTTTTGTTGCCATAATGCCAGCAACGGTAGGTGATCAATGGTATATTGGGTTATCTGAGATTAGTTCGGTGTTGTTTTTTGCAGGATTTTTTATTTTTTGGATTTTCAGGGCTATTTCATCGGCACCTTTACAACCAACTAGAAATCCGTTTATTGAAGAAAGTAAGCACTTTCATTATTAATAGAAGTTTTAAGGTATAATATTAAATCATACAATGACTACATTACTAATTTTAGCTGTTTTAGTGCTCGTGGCGATTGCTATTTGGCAAATGACCAAGATATTTGAGTTGTCTCAGCTTAAAACTACTAGCACAGAGATAGCAACCGATAAGGATAATAAGTATAACGGTTATCTACTTTTCACGTTTCTGATTTTTATCTATGGTATCACCATCTTTAGTTTTTGGAAATATGGGAAGGTTTTATTGCCGCAAGCGGCCTCCGAACATGGGCAGGAAGTAGACGACCTAATGCTAGTTTCAATGTTGATTATATTTTTCGTGCAAACCGTTACACAGGCACTTTTACATTATTTCGGGTATAAGTACCGTGGCGAAAAAGGAAAAAAAGCTTTGTTTTATGCAGACAATGACCGATTGGAGTTTATTTGGACGATTATTCCTGTAATCGTATTGGCTGGTTTGATTCTTTGGGGATTATATACATGGACCAATATTATGGACATCAACGATGACGATGATCCATTGATAGTTGAATTGTATGCCCAACAATTTAACTGGACCGCCAGATATGCTGGTGACGATAATGTACTCGGCGGGGCCAATGTGCGTATGATCGATATAGACCGAGCTAATGTAATGGGACTAGACGAAGCAGATACTTATAGTGCGGACGATGTCATAGTTAAGGAACTACACCTTCCAGTTGGTAGAAAGGTAAACTTAAAAATGCGTTCCCAAGATGTTTTACATTCTGCTTATATGCCGCATTTTAGGGCACAGATGAATTGTGTTCCCGGTATGACCACGGAGTTTTCTTTTACGCCTATTTACACTACAGAGGAAATGAGACAAAATCCGGATGTCGTAGACAAGGTAAAAAGAACCAACATTATTAGAGCCGAGAAATCCATTAGTACAGGTAGCGTATTGGATCCTTGGGAATTTGATTATGTTTTGCTTTGTAATAAAATTTGCGGAAAATCACATTACAACATGCAAATGAAGATTATCGTGGAGACGGAAGAGGAGTATAATGCATGGTTGGAAAGTCAGCAGACGTTTCAAGAGACTATGGCGTCTACTGCACAATAGAAATATAGGCTATAAAAAGGAAGTTAAATAAAAATTAATCGATTATGTCAACAGTAACAGCTCATGTTGATGATCATGCACATGACGATCATGGACACCATCATCACAAAGAAACTTTTGTAACAAAGTATATTTTTAGTCAGGACCATAAAATGATTGCCAAGCAATATCTTATTTTGGGTGTTTTGGTCATGGGTTTTATTGGCATTGCAATGTCCTTAATGATGAGGATGCAATTGGCATGGCCCGGAGAGGCATTTTTAGTTTTTGATACCTTTCTTGGAAAATGGGCTCCCGATGGAATAATGGACGCAGACGTATATCTGGCATTGGTTACCATGCATGGTACTATTATGGTGTTTTTTGTACTTACCGCTGGATTAAGTGGTACGTTCAGTAATCTTTTAATTCCCTTGCAGATTGGAGCTAGGGATATGGCGTCGGGATTCTTAAACATGGTCTCCTTCTGGTTGTTTTTTGTGGCCAGTGTTATTATGATTTTTTCATTATTCGTAGAAGCAGGGCCAGCTGCAGCGGGATGGACTATTTATCCTCCCTTGAGCGCGCTACCAATGGCACAGCCCGGATCGGGAATGGGAATGACACTATGGTTATCATCAATGGCGATATTTATTGCTTCATCCTTGCTAGGGTCGTTGAATTATATTGTAACGGTAATAAACCTAAGAACAAAAGGGATGTCCATGACAAGACTGCCTTTGACTATTTGGGCATTCTTTGTTACCGCGATTATTGGTGTAATTTCTTTCCCGGTATTACTTTCTGCAGCGTTAATGCTCATTATGGATAGAAGCTTCGGAACATCCTTTTTCCTTTCGGATATCTTTATCCAGGGAGAGGTTTTACATTACCAAGGAGGTTCTCCAGTTTTGTATGAACATTTGTTTTGGTTTTTAGGTCACCCAGAGGTATATATCGTATTGTTACCTGCTCTGGGAATTACTTCTGAAGTAATGTCTACAAATGCCAGAAAACCTATTTTTGGATATAGGGCCATGGTGGCGTCTATATTGGCAATTGCTTTTCTTTCTACCATTGTTTGGGGACATCACATGTTTATTTCGGGGATGAACCCTTTCTTAGGTTCGGTATTTACGTTTACGACATTACTGATTGCCATACCTTCCGCGGTTAAGGCCTTCAATTATATTACAACGCTTTGGAAGGGTAATTTGCAATTAAATCCGGCAATGCTGTTCTCTATAGGTTTGGTATCTACTTTTATTACGGGTGGGCTTACCGGGATTATTTTAGGGGATAGTACTCTGGATATAAACGTACACGACACATATTTCGTAGTTGCCCACTTCCACTTGGTTATGGGTATATCGGCACTTTATGGGCTTTTTGCAGGGGTTTATCACTGGTTCCCTAAAATGTTCGAGGGTAGAATGTTGAATAAAAATCTTGGCTATGTGCACTTTTGGGTAACAGCGATATGTGCCTATGGCGTATTCTTCCCAATGCATTTTGTGGGTATGGCCGGTGTGCCAAGGAGATATTACGAGAATACGGCTTTCCCCATGTTTGATGAATTGGCCGACGTTCAAGTACTAATGACCGTCTTTGCGCTGATCGCAGGTGCAGCTCAATTGATTTTTGTCGCTAATTTTGTGTACAGCATGTTCTATGGCAAACAGGGTGGTCAAAATCCGTGGAAGTCGAATACATTGGAATGGACAACCCCTGTTGAGCATATGCATGGAAACTGGCCCGGTGCGATTCCGGAGGTCCATCGTTGGGCCTATGATTATAGTAAGGTTGATCAGGACGGGGAATATATTATTCCAGGCCAGGATTATGTGCCCCAGGTGGTCCCTTTGCAAAAAGATGAAGAGGAATTGAATCACTAATACGATTTTTTAATAACATAAAATGCCCAGCTTCACTAGTTGGGCATTTTTTTTGATACATATCTTGCTGTAACTATGTTATATTTTTGTAATACCTTTAAATGGGGAAGGAGTTAGGATAGCTCTGTCGGATAATGCCTCTACTTCTCTTGGCCTAATTATGGCATAAGAGTTTTTGTACTTAAAATAATTGGGGTAGTTGTAACTGTGAAAATAAATTGTTTGGGCAACAGACTTAAAATGATACCTATGAGAAAAATAGTTGTTATAGCTTTAATTTTTTGCTTTGGAATACAAGCATTTTCGCAACGAAAGCCGAAAATAAAGGGAAATCGGAACGTGGTAACGGTAACAGAGAATTTGCCAACCTTTAGTGCTATCGAGCTCAATGATGATTTGGATATACGTATTGAAAAGGGCTCTTCAGAAGGTGTGTCTATAGAGGCAGATGACAACTTAGTAGATGTCTTAAAGTTTAGGGTTGATAATGACAAATTGGTTATTTCTTCCTTCTATAATATTACTTCCAAAAAGAAACTTGAAATTACAATAACATATACAGAATTGGAAGCAATCACTCTTACGAACGGCCTCATAACTATGAACGATGTAATAGCATCCGATGTCTTGGGTGTAAATACCTCTGGGAATGCTAGGTTGATTTTAAATGCCAGTGCCAATTTAATTACTATTGATATGGAAGGCAATAGTTCTGGAGATTTCAATGTGGCAAGCGACGACTTAAAGATTACCTTAAAAGATCGTATTGATGCCAAGGTCTACGCCACAGGGCAGAATCATTCTTTGTTTATGTACAAAAATGCATCATTAAAGATGGAAGGGAGTACAGGACTGTTAACTGCAAAAATATACGGGAGCAGTACCTTAAAGGCACCGGAGTTTGCAGCGAACAAAGTGGTGCTGGTTTGCGAAGATTCACCGGATGTTTATATTCAAGCGGTGGAGGAATTCGATTTCTCTACAAAAGGTGCATCCAAGACCAGCCTCTATGGCAATCCAAGGATTACCATGACCGACTTCCTGGATACCTCGCAACTTCACAAGGAAAATAATTAATAAACCTTCATCCG
Source organism: uncultured Flavobacteriaceae bacterium (assembly GCA_963697395.1). Lineage (GTDB taxonomy): Bacteria > Bacteroidota > Bacteroidia > Flavobacteriales > Flavobacteriaceae > Maribacter. The sequence continues at coordinate 944,939 of CAVONX010000018.1, read as the reverse complement.
TCAACAATTTTTAAGTAACGCCTAATGGTACTTATGTAGATATTGGGGCCGTCATCAAATGGTTAGGTATGCCGAATCCATCCACAAGAACGCCTATATGCGGCCTAAGTTCTGTAGATAGACGTTCAACGCGTTGGCGTATAGCTTTTGATTTTGTGGCCCCTATATAGCCCTGTTCCAAATACCAAGTGGCATCTTTTCTAATTTCGTTTAATACATATAAATTGGCTAGCTTTTCAAACAATTCCTTGTTTTTAGGATCGGTAATTTCCTTCGTAAAGGTATCAAAGGTAGTATAGGCCAACTCTATGCTATAGGCTTTGCCCAAGGCCAACAAATGGGTCTGGACTTTTAAAAAGGCTTGGTAAGACGGCATACCTTTTTTAATATAGTCTCTAATCCGCATAGCCAAGGTATAGGTGAGTCGTCTAGTTCTATAGTTGAGTGCATGTTTATGAAATTTAGGATTGTACAAATGCTCGGTATCCACTTTATTTGAGTACATAGGATTTACCGTGGCTAATCTATCGCCCAGTTGTTGCCTCAATAATTTAAGCACGGTCGTAAAACCTGCACTGTTAAATTCGGCTTTAAAATCGGATAAGACGCCTTTAGCCGCCAATTGTAGCAATACATTATTGTCTCCTTCGAAAGTGGTAAATATATCTACATCTCCTTTTAGATCGGCAATTCTATTTTCTAAAAGATACCCTTTCCCGCCACAGGCTTCCCGGCATTCTTGTATGGTATTGTTAGCGAACCATGTAATCACAGATTTTAATCCCGCCACCTGTGTTTCAACCTTTCGCTTGTCCGGTTGGGTGTCGTCACAATAGATTTCCATCATTTTGTCCAAGGTAACATGATAGACGTAAGCACTCGCGATCAGGGGAGTAAGTCGTAATTGATGGGTGGGGTAATCCATTAGCAAATCTTCTTGTATCTTAATGCTGTCATTGAACTGGCGCCTCTTTAGGGCGTGTTTGACGGCTATTGCCATTGCCATTTTGGCTCCGCCAAGCCCAGCTCTGGCTACACATATCCTACCGCCCACCAAGGTGCCAAGCATGGTGAAAAAACGCTTATTGGGGTTTTTAATGTCGGATATATAAGTGCCATCCGGGGTAATGTTGCCGTATTTGTTAAGCAGATTTTCCCGTGGTACCGCTACTTGATGAAACCATATTTTTCCGTTGTCAACACCGTTTAGCCCTAATTTATAGCCATTGTCTTCAATGGTTATGCCAGGTAAAGTTTTGTGATTTTTATCTCTTAATGGCACCAAAATAGCATGTACGCCCTCGTTCTTTCCTTCCACGATCAACTGCGCAAAGACAGATGCCATGGTAGCGTGTAAGGCATTCCCAATGTATTCTTTATTGTCATTTTTTCCCGGGGTGTGAATGATAAGGCTATCCGTTTTTCTCTCATAAGTGGCCGTTGTTTTTATGCCCCTTACATTGGATCCGTGTCCCGTTTCGGTCATCGCAAAACAGCCCAGTAATTCTGCTAGTCCAGTTCTGGTCAAGTAGGTGTCGTGATGTTTTTTGGTGCCCAATTTTTGAATGCTACCGCCAAACAGGCCAAATTGCACCCCGAATTTTATGGTAAGGCTACCATCGGCATACATCATGTTTTCAAATACGGTGGCATAACCCTGCATGTCTTCCGTTCCTCCATACGCTTCGGGATAGGCTAGGGCGCCATAACCCTTGTTGGCTAGAAAAACTACCTGTTCAAGAACTTTCTGGCGGAATTCTTCCTTGTTTCTATGAACTTCCCAATGGAACATAGGATGGTTGAGTGCTGCCCTAAATTCGTCCACTACCTTGGTATTGCTTCCTTTTAATATGGAATCTATTTCGGGGGCATTATAAAAATCGGACGTAACCTCCTGCACCACTTCGACATCAAATAGATGGTTATAATGGTTTGGCTGTATGCCCAGATTAAGCTCAATGTCCTTTAAGCTGTTGTTAAACGGACAGGTATCGTGGTAATGGCAGACTACTTTCTGACTGAAGGTGGACAAAGGATAGGTTTCACTCTCAACTAGCGTTACTTTGGAGCTTGCAACTACTTGTTTCCAGCTCTTTAAGGTATTATTCTTTGGTGGGATATCCACACGTAACCAAGATAGTAAAAGCGTTTTTTCGTCGGCAAGTAAAGTGTCATCGTTTTGTATGGCTTTTTGTACAACATTGATTTCCGAGGCCGAGACAAGGTCGTCTGACCAAATCACATAAAAAAAAGGGATATATTGTAATACTCCCCAACTGTATAACTTCTTTTCCATCTGTTGAAATTACGAATTTCTTCATGAAAACTTTCTAAAATAAGCATACTTGCGCTGAAATAACTTTAACGTGGTTTGCCTATCTTTGTGAGTGTATGAATGAGTATTTAGACCCTTCCACAGATGGTTTTTCCGATGCGGAACTTGATATAGAAAAGGCCTTAAGACCGGTTACATTCGATGATTTTACCGGGCAGGAGCAAGTATTGGAGAACCTTAAGGTTTTTGTACAGGCTGCTAACCAGCGCGGCGAGGCTTTGGACCATACCCTCTTTCATGGCCCTCCCGGACTTGGAAAAACAACCCTGGCCAATATCTTGGCCAATGAACTAGGAGTTGGTATCAAGATTACGTCGGGCCCCGTGCTCGACAAGCCAGGGGATCTCGCTGGACTATTGACCAATTTGGATGAGCGTGATGTTCTTTTTATTGATGAGATTCACCGCTTAAGTCCTATTGTAGAGGAGTATTTGTACTCCGCCATGGAGGATTACAGGATAGATATCATGATTGAAAGTGGCCCCAATGCCCGATCGGTTCAGATTAATCTGAGTCCGTTTACGCTTATAGGTGCCACCACCCGTTCTGGATTATTGACGGCACCCATGAGGGCCCGTTTTGGTATTCAGAGTCGCTTACAGTATTACTCCACCGAATTGTTGTCTACGATAGTAGTGCGTAGCGCAGAAATTTTGAAAGTACCTATCTCTATGGATGCCGCTATTGAAATTGCCGGAAGAAGCAGAGGTACACCTAGAATCTGTAATGCACTGTTGCGCCGTGTGCGGGATTTTGCCCAAATCAAGGGAAATGGAAAAATAGATATGGAGATATCAAAATTCGGACTTAAGGCATTAAATGTGGATGCACACGGCCTTGACGAAATGGATAATAAGATTTTGACCACCATTATAGATAAGTTCAAAGGTGGCCCCGTTGGCATTACCACTTTGGCCACCGCAGTTTCGGAAAGTGCAGAAACCATAGAAGAGGTCTACGAGCCCTTTTTGATACAGCAAGGTTTTATTATGCGCACCCCACGTGGCCGTGAAGTAACAGAACTCGCATACAAACATTTAGGCAGGATAAAGAATAATATTCAAGGAGGGCTTTTTTAATGAAGAAACTTCCCTTGGTATCGCGCGCCCATGTATTTAAGAACCGTAAGGTAATTCTCAAAAATCCCCTCCCCTTTCATCACGATAACTTTAACAGATTAGGTGATATTTTTGAGGTGGAAGTCGGTTTTAGAAAGCGTATTGTTTTTACAAGGCACGCAGGGTTCATAAAACAAGTGCTTCAGACAGAGCATAGGAAATACCAGAAATCATCCCTTCAAACGGTAGACCTCGCAAAATATATAGGCAAGGGATTGTTGACCACAAATGGGGAGCATTGGCGCACACATAGGCGTATGGTGCAGCCAGCATTTCATAAAAAGAAGTTACAAGCATTGTTGCAGATCATGCATAAAGCGATAAAAAGCCAACTGTCGCATATTAGGCCCAATGAAATCCAGGATGTTTACCCATTAATGGGAGATTTGGCCTTTCAAGTCGTTGCTACTTCCCTGTTCAGTAGGGACGATATACAAAAAGAGATGGCGGATTTAAAGGATATTACGGAAGCTAACCAGCGCATGCTTATCAAGGAAATGCGCCAGCCATATTTAAACTGGTGGTATCGGTTATCCGGAAAAATAGAGCATCATTTAACCCTTTCAAAAAAGGCGCAGGCCATTCTTAGTGGCATCATTGCGGAGCGAATTTCGGATAAATCGGATAAGGACGACCTATTGGATATGCTCCTAAGCGCCAAATATGAAGATGGCAGTGCCATGCCCGAACAACAATTGATAGATGAAGTACTAATTCTATTCGCTGCCGGTCACGAAACCACCGCAAACGCTTTGGGCTTCACATTGTATCTGTTGGCAAAACATCATAAGGTGCAACAGAAGGCCTATGAAGAGATTTCCAAAATAAACTGGGAAACAGAACTGGACATGGAGGCTATAAGAAACTTGGGTTATGTAAAACAGTGCGTAGAGGAGGGTATGCGCCTTTATCCTCCGGCATATTACATAGATCGGGAGGCAGTAATAGAGGATAAAATCGAGGGTTATACCATTCCCAAAAACACGATGTTGCTCTTGGCCATTTACGAACTTCACCGAGACGAACGCTTTTGGGACAACCCGGAAGACTTTAGTCCAGAACGTTTTGACCCTGCCAATAAAAAAGACTACACGGATTATTACTTTCCCTTTGGTGCGGGCCCACGTATGTGCGTGGGGAACAATTTTGCCATGCAGGAGATGATTCTTACCGTTGCCGAAATCTTGCGCAACTACACCTTGGAACCGGTCGAAGAACTACGGGTGAATCCCTTGATTTCCCTTAAGCCCCATGCCGTGAAACTTTACCTTAAGGCCCGATGAACCCTGCCAAAAGATCACAACTTATAAAGGAAGAGGCCAAACGATTGGGATTCTTGTCCTGCGGGATGTCAAAGGCGCAATTTTTGGAGGAGGAGGCACCAAGATTGGAAAAGTGGCTAACTAAGAACATGCATGGTGAAATGGCCTATATGGCAAATCATTTTGACAAACGTTTGGACCCCACCAAGCTTGTGGAGGGTTCCAAATCTGTAATATCGCTTCTATTGAATTATTACCCGGCCCAAGATCAGGCCAACGACACCTATAAAATTTCCAAATACGCCTATGGCCAAGATTACCACCATGTCATAAAATCTAAATTGCGCGAGCTACAAGAATTTATTTCAGAAGAAATAGGCGATGTTCATGGCCGGGCCTTCGTAGATTCCGCACCGGTTTTGGACAAAGCTTGGGCGGCCAAAAGTGGATTGGGTTGGATCGGAAAGCATAGTAATCTACTGACCCAAAAGGTAGGTTCTTTTTATTTTATTGCAGAGCTCATCGTGGATTTGGATTTGGAATACGATACTCCGGTTACGGACCATTGTGGCAGCTGTACGGCCTGTATAGACGCTTGCCCTACGGAAGCCATCGTTGCCCCTTACGTCGTGGACGGCAGTAAATGTATTTCCTATTTTACCATTGAGCTTAAAAATGAAATCCCGAACGAATTCCAAGGCCAGTTCAATGATTGGGCCTTTGGTTGTGATGTGTGCCAGGATGTTTGCCCTTGGAACAAGTTTTCCAAACCGCATAGCGAACCCTTGTTCAATCCGCATCCAGAATTGCTATCAATGTCCAAAAAAGATTGGGAGGAAATTACTGAAGATGTGTTCAGAAAGATATTTCACAAGTCCGCTGTAAAGCGTACCAAGTTTTCGGGTTTTCAACGTAATATTCAATTTTTAAAATAAGGTCTGGTTTACGCTATCGTTTTCGTTGTGCGAAGTCATTCCTTTTTTAGACCTTACTTTTCAAAACAAGCATTAAAAATACTATCTTGAAACTTGTACTGTTCCAGGAAATACAAATCTATATGTTCATTTTGTTTTTAAAAGAGCACAGCCACTAACCAACCTAATTATTAGAAAATTATGAAAATTGCAAAACCAAGCTTAAGCTTTTGGCAGATTTTTAATATGAATGTTGGGTTTCTGGGTATCCAATATAGTTTTGGACTGCAGCAAACGGCCATTAATCCCATTTTCTTATATCTAGGTGCTCCTGAGGAGATGCTCCCTATTTTAAATATTGCCGGACCTGTAACTGGTTTGGTCGTACAACCTATTATCGGGGCAATGTCGGACAAGACTTGGTCCCCTAAATGGGGCCGTCGTAAGCCCTATTTCTTAATTGGAGCGCTTATTGGTAGTTTATCCCTATTTGTATTTCCACATAGTCCTATATTATGGTTTGCGGTAGGTCTATTATGGATTTTGGATGTGGGAAACAATATGGCTATGGAACCTTATAGGGCATTTGTTGGCGATAAGTTGCCGGAGAAACAGTTGAGTCTTGGTTTTCAAATGCAAAGCCTATTTGTTGGGGCAGGAATTTTGTTGGCCAACGGATCTATTGTTCTTTTTCAGTATTTGTTGGGCGATGATGCTATAGAGGTTACCGGTTCTATTCCACAATGGTTGTATTATTCTTTCTATATAGGTAGTATACTTTCTATAGCCACAATTTTATGGTCTGTGCTTAAGACACCCGAGATTCCTCCTTCGGATGATGAACTTGCAGTTATCAATCATGACAAGGCACAGCCGCTAACCACTCGTATTGGAAAACCCTTTCTAGAAATTGGTCATGCCATTAAGGATATGCCTCTGTTTATGTGGAAGATAGGCGCGGTATACCTTTTTCAGTGGTATGCGCTTTTTATTTATTGGCAGTACATAACACCTTTGTTTAAATTAACTATGGGCTATACAACGGGCGAGGCCGCATCCCAATCTGCCCAGATGAGTCTTACTTACAATATTGTTACTATGGTGGTGGCGCTAGCTTTGGTGCCACTCACCCTAAAATATGGCGGTAAAAAGGTTTATGCACTAAGTTTAGTTGGCACGGGTCTGGCTCTTTTTGCCATTCCTTTTATAGATGATTCCGTTTTGGTGTTAGTCCCAATGGTGCTTTTTGGTATTGGTTGGGCGGCTATGATGGGCATTCCCTATACTATGGTTTCTAAAGTGGTCCCGCAAGACAGGCGTGGTGTTTATATGGGTATTTTGAATATGATGATTGTTATTCCTATGGGAATAGAGACCTTGACATTTGGCCCCATATACAAATACCTCTTGGGTGGAAGCGCAATCAACGCCATACTCTTTGCAGGGGCATTTTTTATAATTGCCGCTCTCTTGGCCATGCGGTTGAAGGTTCCTAATGACTCTGAAGGTGAAAATTAAACGCCCTTTGTCCAAAGCAATAGCTCATTTTTAATTTTAAAGAGATAACAGGTTGTGCTTTTCAGAAGAATACACCTAAATTTGTTATGTTAAAAGATCTATATGAGTAAGCAAAAACAGAGACGGGAAGCCTTGATTTACCACGCCAAGCCCCAACCAGGAAAAATTAAGATAGTCCCTACCAAGCCTTACGCTACGCAAAGAGATTTGGCTTTAGCCTATTCTCCCGGGGTAGCGGAGCCCTGTTTGGAAATTGCCAAGAACGTTGAAAACGTCTACAAGTACACGGCAAAGGGAAACATTGTAGCCGTTATTTCCAACGGTACGGCAGTACTCGGTTTGGGTAATATTGGTCCCGAAGCTTCCAAACCAGTGATGGAGGGAAAATGTTTACTCTTTAAAATATTTGCGGATATAGATGGTATCGATATAGAAATCGATACAGAGGATGTGGACAAGTTCGTTGAAACCGTGAAGATGATCGCACCGACTTTTGGGGGTATTAACTTGGAGGATATTAAAGCACCGGAGGCCTTTGAGATAGAACGGCGCTTAAAAGAGGAATTGGATATTCCTGTAATGCACGATGATCAGCACGGAACTGCTATTATTTCGGCGGCTGCCCTGTTAAATGCCTTGGAGCTTACCGGACAGAAAATGGAGGAAGTAAAAATAGTCATAAGCGGTGCGGGTGCGGCTGCCGTTTCCTGCACTCGATTGTACAAGGCCTTTGGTGCCCGTCCAGAAAACATTGTGATGTTGGATAGTAGTGGCGTAATCAGAACCGATCGTGAAAACTTGTCCAAGGAAAAATTGGAGTTTGCTTCGGACAGAAAAATAGACACCTTGGACGAAGCTATGGTAAATGCCGATGTTTTTGTAGGTCTTTCCATTGCAGATATTGTGTCTCCGGAAATGCTTTTGTCTATGGCGGATAACCCAATTGTTTTTGCCATGGCCAACCCTGATCCAGAAATCGATTATAATTTGGCCATTGCCACTAGAAAGGATATCATCATGGCTACAGGTAGGTCCGATCATCCCAATCAGGTCAATAACGTTCTGGGTTTTCCTTTTATCTTTAGAGGTGCCTTGGACGTGCGTGCCACTTCCATAAACGAAGCTATGAAAATGGCAGCGGTAAAGGCCTTGGCAGACCTCACCAAAGAGCCTGTTCCAGAACAAGTTAATATCGCCTATGGCGAAACAAGGTTAACATTTGGTAGGGAGTATATTATTCCAAAGCCATTTGACCAACGGCTTATATCAAAAATACCGCCTGCTGTGGCCAAGGCCGCAATGGAAAGTGGTGTAGCCAAAGCTCCCATAGAGGATTGGAACAAATATGAGGAGGAGCTACTTCAGCGTTCCGGAAATGATAACAAGGTGGTACGCTTGCTGCACAGTAGGGCAAAATCCAATGCCAAGCGTATTGTTTTTGCCGAAGCCGATCATTTGGATGTCCTTAAAGCCGCACAAATTGTGTATGAGGAAGGTATTGCGGAACCTATATTATTAGGAAGAAGGGAAGTAATACAAGAGCTGAAGAACGAGCTGGAGTTTGATGCGGATATACTTATCATTGACCCGTTTTCAAAAGAGTTCGACGAACGCCATCTGCGTTATGCTACCAAATATTGGGAAAGCAGAAAGCGCAGCGGTACTACTTTGTACAGCGCAAAGATAAAAATGAAGGAGCGTAATTATTTCGGGGCTATGATGGTGCTGGAAGGGGATGCGGATGGAATGATTTCTGGATACTCCAGAGCCTATCCTACAGTAGTAAAGCCTATTCTTGAAGTCATCGGAAGGGCCGCAAACGTAAAAAAAGTGTCTACTGTTAATATCATGATTACCGATAGGGGCCCACTATTCCTTGCAGATACTTCCATTAATATTGATCCTAATGCCGAGGAAATTGCAGAAATAGCGCAGATGACTGCAAATGTTGCAGATAATTTTGGTTTCGAACCGGTTATAGCCATGTTAAGTTATGCAAACTTCGGTTCTTCCACGCATCCTCACGCAAAGAAGGTTAGGGAAGCCGTGAGTATCCTACATGAAAAGAATCCCAACTTAGTTGTGGATGGTGAAATTCAAATAGATTTTGCCTTGAACAAGGAGTTGCATGAGAGCAAATTCCCATTTTCCAAACTTGCCGGTAGAAAAGTGAATACGCTTATTTTTCCTAATTTGGAGTCGGCCAACATTACCTATAAATTGTTAAAGGAGCTCAATAAAGCGGACTCAATTGGTCCAATAATGGTCGGCCTTAGGAAATCTGTGCATATTATGCAATTGGGGGCGAGTGTAGATGAAATTGTAAATATGGCTGCGGTAGCTGTTATTGATGCGCAAGAAAGGGAGAGACGCAAAAAAGTGAAGTCTGGTAGCTCTTAGTTTGTAAAGCGTAGTCGCAATAGACTGAAAAAAAAGTAGTCAGTTAGATCTTTAATTGGTTTCATACATTGATGTTTTTTGATACCTCCGGCCGAATTCAGGTTTCAATATGTACTTAAACCTGAATTCGACATTTCAACTTAAAAAATGATACATCATCTTAAAGGAAAATTAGTAGAGAAAAATCCAACCTATGTTATTATAGAGTGTAGTGGTGTAGGTTATTTTGTGAACATATCTTTACATACGTTTTCCAAGGTTCCGGATGGTGAGCAAATACAATTGTATACCCATTTACAGGTAAAGGAGGATTCCCATACCTTGTTCGGTTTTGCAGAGAAATCCGAGCGCGAGATTTTTAGGTTGTTATTAACCGTTTCGGGAATTGGTTCAAGTACGGCAAGGATTATGTTGTCCTCTATGTCCCCGGGGCAAATTCGTGATGCCATTGCGAATGCGGATGTTCCTAAAATCCAGGCCATAAAGGGTATCGGTGCCAAGACCGCACAAAGGGTAATTTTAGACCTTAGGGACAAGATTTTAAAAGTCTATGACATAGACGAACTTTCCACAACTTCAAACAATACAAATAAAGATGAAGCGTTATCTGCTTTAGAGGTTCTCGGATTTGCTAGGAGACAGGCCGAAAAGGTGGTTGACAAAGTGATTTCACAAGATACTTCGCTTAGCGTTGAGAACATTATAAAACTCGCGCTCAAAAATTTGTAGAACTTTTGAAATCAGGGGCAATCATTAAACTTAAAATTTCTTTTAAGCATATTTTTCTATTCCTAGTTGTTTTTGGGTCCATGCAATTCGCTTTAGGACAAGAAACAGGGGAACAAGAGATTGATTCCGTAAAGACCGGATTTGATTTAGGGCGTATTGTTCTTGAAAATCCAGAGAGTATTGTTTCAAAATATATTTACGATACCAAATTAGACCGCTATATCTACAATGAAAAAATAGGAAACTTTGATATTGGGTATCCTATTATCCTTACCCCGGAACAGTATTACGACCTCATTAAAAAAGAGGGGATCAAATCTTATTTTAAGGAAAAGTCAGATGCCTATTCCGGTAAAAAGGCAGGCAGCGAGGAAGCACGACGAAATTTACTGCCTAACTTTTATGTAAACAATGATTTTTTTCAATCGGTTTTTGGAGGAAATACGATAGAGGTCATACCACAGGGGTCCGTAGCTATGGATCTTGGGATTATTTGGCAGAAAAATGATAATCCGTCGCTCTCTCCACGGAACCGTACCAATTTATCTTTCGATTTTGATCAACGTATTAGTCTCAGTATGTTGGGCAAGATCGGTGAACGTCTGCAAGTGAATGCCAACTATGACACTGAGGCTACCTTTGATTTTCAAAACATAGTAAAATTGGATTATACCCCAACCGAAGATGATATTCTTAGGAAAATAGAGGTGGGTAACGTAAATATGCCCTTGAACAGTTCACTTATTCAAGGTGCGCAAAGTCTATTTGGGGTAAAGACACAACTTCAATTTGGGAAAACTATGGTAACGGCGGTTTTTTCCGAGCAACGTTCACAAAATAATACGGTTGTAGCTCAAGGCGGCGGTACCTTGAACGAGTTTAATATTACTGCTCTAGACTATGATGAGGACAAACACTTTTTCTTGGCACATTATTTTAGGGACAATTATGACAGGGCCTTGGAAACATATCCGTATATCCAAAGTCAGGTGCAGATTACTCGATTAGAGGTTTGGGTCACCAACAGGAGCCAACAGACCTTGAACGTGCGTAATGTGGTAGCCTTGCAGGATTTGGGTGAGGTATTCCCCGAGAAAACAAGAGTGGGTCAAAACGGGGCTGCGGCTACAGGATTCTTTAACAATGTGGCGGATGACAGACCAAGGAACAATGCTAACGATTACGATCCTGCCCTTATTGGGTCAGGTGGTGCCCTTACCAATAACATAAGGGACATTGCCACTGTGGAGAATGCCTTTAATCCTGCTAGTTTTGCCGCAGGTTATAGTCCTAATCAAGGCTTTGATTACGCTATTTTAGAGAATGCAAGAAAATTGGAGCAGGGCCGCGATTTTACCTTCAATTCCCAATTGGGGTACATTTCCTTGAACCAACGTTTAAGTAACGATGAAGTGTTGGCCGTGGCGTTCCAATACACCTTCAGGGGCGAGGTTTTTCAAGTTGGGGAATTTGCCAACGGTGGACTGGATGCCACCACGGTTTCCCAGGGAGCCAATCCTATTATAGAGAACAATACGTTGATTCTGAAACTTCTAAAAAGTAATATTACCAATATCAGTGATCCTATCTGGGATTTGATGATGAAGAATATCTATGCTACGGGAGCATTTCGTTTGAGTCAGGAAGATTTTAAACTTAATATTCTATATTCTGATCCTACGCCAAGAAATTATATTACGCCTATAGATGAAGGTCCTGGTTCCGGTTGGCCCGAAGGGTTACAAGAGCGCATCCTGTTGGACGTCTTTAACCTGGACCGCTTAAATGCATACAACGATTTACAACCAGGCGGTGATGGATTTTTCGATTTTCTTCCCGGTATAACCATTGATGCCCAAGGCGGGCGCATCATTTTCACCAAAGTTGAGCCTTTTGGGGAGTACCTTTTTGAAACCTTGGAGAATGGTAATGCCGGGCAGTATAATATCCCGTCGCTCTATAACCAGAACCAAAATCAATATGTATTTAGGGATATGTACGAGCTTACCAAAGCGGCGGCATTACAAGATCCTGAAAAGAATAAATTTATTTTAAAAGGGCGGTATAAAGCAGAGGGCAGTAATGGAATTCCGATAGGGGCATTTAACGTGCCTAGGGGCTCGGTAAGGGTAACCGCTGGCGGACGTCAATTGCAGGAAGGAATAGATTACACAGTAAACTATCAGGCAGGAACCGTACAACTTTTGGATCCAAGTTTAGAGGCCTCCAATACCCCTATAAATATTTCTGTAGAGAACAATGCCGTTTTTGGACAGCAAACAAGACGTTTTTCAGGGGTAAACGTAGAACATCAGTTTACAAAGAACTTTGTGCTTGGTGGAACACTCTTAAACTTGAACGAGCGCCCGCTTACCCAAAAATCGAACTTCGGCGTAGAACCTGTAAACAATACCATTTTTGGTCTCAATGGAAACTTCTCCACAGAAGTTCCTTTCTTGACCCGTATGGTAAACAAACTGCCCAATATAGATACAGATGTGCCCTCCAATGTTTCCGTTAGGGCAGAGGTAGCTTGGTTAAAACCAAATTCTCCCAAAAATGCCGACTTTAGGGGGGAGACCACCACCTATTTGGATGATTTTGAAGGGGCGCAGACACTTTTGGATATAAGAGGTTTCTTGGCATGGAACCTAGCTAGCACGCCCTTGGAGTTTGCTCCGGCGGGGCAGTTGTCCGGCAGTTCGCCCGAAGATCCCGCCAACCTTGAAAATGGCTTTGGCAGGGCAAAAATGGCATGGTACACCATTGATCCTATTTTTTATACGAACCAGCGACCCCCTGGAATAGGTGATAACGATATTTCCACAAACCCCACTAGACGGATTTTTATAGATGAGGTCTTTCCACAGGTAGATATTGCACAAGGGCAGACTACCGTACAGGGAACTTTGGATATTGCGTATTACCCAAATGCAAAAGGGCCTTATAATAACAACCCCAATTTCGAAGCTGCTCAACCCAGTGAAAAATGGGGCGGTATTATGCGCTCTTTAAGCAGCACCAATTTTGAACAGGCCAATGTGGAGTTTGTACAGTTCTGGGTATTAGATCCCTATTTGGATGGTGAGGCAACAAGTGCGGGAGAGCTCGTATTGAACCTTGGAAACATTTCTGAAGATATCCTACGGGATGGTAAAAAACAATATGAAAACGGACTACCGGGCGTAAATAGCAATGATTTTGTAGCCCCTACGGCTTGGGGAGAAGTGCCCGCAACACAATCCTTGGTCTATGCTTTTGATGCGAGCGAACCCAACAGGGCTTTGCAGGATATAGGTTTTGATGGATTAAACGATGAAGCCGAGCAGGCCATCTATGATAGCAACCCAGGGCCGGATCCCGCATTGGATAACTTCCAATATTATCTGAATAGGGAGGGTGGAATTTTGGAGCGCTACTTAGATTTTAATAACCCTGATGGTAACTCACCCGTAGCGGTTACAAATACCAATAGGGGTTCTACTACGCTCCCAGATGTGGAAGATATTGATAGAGATCTTACAATGAATACGGTAAACAGTTATTATGAATACCGCATAAACATTAAGCCTAATACAACGATCAACGATAAGTATGTTACAGATATTAAGGAGGGCGAGACTCCAGAATTGCCCAATGGAGACCGTTTAAATAGAAGGTGGATCCAATATAAAATTCCTTTGAGTGATTTTACAGATGCCGTAGGGGGAATTACCGATTTTAGGTCCATTAGTTTTATGCGGATGTATATGACCGGTTTTGCGAGCGCCACCGTATTGCGTTTTGCTACCTTGGATTTGGTGCGTGGGGATTGGCGTACCTATAACAAAACACTCCAAGATGCCGATGTAGACAATAATCCTGCAGATGACGGCACCACGTTAGATGTAAATACCGTAAATATCGAGGAAAACAATAGTAGGCTCCCGATACCCTATGTACTACCACCAGGGGTTGCACGGGAGCAGTTGAATAACAACAATACCATCATCCGCCAAAACGAGCAGTCTCTTTCTTTGTTGGTAGAGGGCTTGGAGGCGCAGGATGCTAGAGGTGTTTTTAAGAACTTGAATATTGATATCCGTCAATATGAAAAATTAAAAATGTTCATACATGCCGAGAAGGTAGTTGACAGTGATTATGCCGATAGTTCTACCCCATTAGTAGGTTTCCTGCGAATTGGAACCGATTTCTCCCAGAACTTTTATCAAATAGAATTGCCATTACAGTTCACACCTTTTGGAGCTGCTTCCGAAACTGAAATTTGGCCAGAAGTAAATGAAATGAATATTAGCCTCAGTGATCTGAACAAGGTTAAATCTTTATGGATCCAAGGAGGGGATTTGAGTGAAATACGCTTCTTTGAGGTGGAAAATGGCGACGTAATTGCGGTTAACGAATTTGATATCCGTACACCTGGAAGAATAAGGATAGGTATAAAGGGAAATCCGTCTTTGGGTAGTATCCGTAGCATGATGGTAGGAATAAAGAACCAAGATATTTTACCCGCAAGGGGCGAAGTCTGGTTCAATGAGCTCCGTTTGGCTGGTTTGGACAATGAAGGCGGTTGGGCCGCAGTTGCTGCCGTAGATGCCAATATTGCGGATTTTGCCAATATGACGGCAACGGGGAGTACCAGTACTTCCGGTTTTGGTACGATAGATCAAATGCCCAACGAGCGGGCCCGGGAGGATGCTATTTCCTATGATGTGGTGACCAATGTGAATGTAGGCCAATTGCTCCCAAAGCAATGGGGCATTCAATTGCCGTTTAATTATGGTATTTCCGAGCAGATTATTACCCCGGAATTCGACCCCGTATATGACGATTTAAAATTGGACGATTTAATAAATGCCGCACCCGATGCCGAAGCTGCCGATGAAATAAGGGAGCAGGCAGAAGACTATACCAAAAGAACCAGTATTAACCTTATAGGAGTTAGAAAGGATAGGGGCGAAGAGGCGGATGCCAATTTCTATGATGTGGAGAACTTTACCTTCAATTATTCGTATAATGAAACGGATCATAGGGATTTTGAAATCGCAGAATTGCGAGACCAAAATGTAAATACCGGGTTTGTATATGCTCACAGTTTTGAACCCGTAGAAATAGCACCGTTCGCCAAAAAGGACTCCCTGTTTAACGGTGCCTATTGGAAATGGCTAAAAGACTTGAATCTAAACTTGTTACCTGCCAGTATCTCGGTAAATTCCAATATCAATAGGCAATTCAATGCCCAACGTTTTAGGGATGTCAGGGAAGAAGGCGTAGATCGTTTGGAGTTGCCGGAGCTTCAACAGCGTAACTACTTGTTTAATTGGCAGTATGCTTTAAATTATACCCTCACCAAGTCGCTTCGGTTAAACCTAACGGCGTCTAATAATAACATTGTTCGAAATTATTTCGAAGAACAAGGCAATCCAAGTTCTAACGTTGATAAATCTTTGGGTCTTTGGGACGGTTTCTTTGATATTGGCGAGCCAAACAGGCATTCCCAACAAATGCAGCTCAATTATGAGATTCCTTTTGCCAAGGTTCCTGCTTTGGATTTTATAAGTGCACAATACAGCTACACCAGTAATTTTGACTGGCAACGCGGCGGGGATGCGCTCAGGGAAGTTGTAGGCAGTGATATCAACACCATTCAAAATGCCAATACCCATAACCTCACCGCTTCTATGACCATGCAGAAGTTTTACGACCTCATTGGACTTAAGAAACGGGAAGGTGGATCTAAGGGAACTACGGGAACACGAAGACCTGCTATGCCGGGAGCTGCCGCTCAAGGTGATGAAAAAATCGAAAAAAAGAGCAGTGCCCTTTTTAATACGATCGTAGATGTGGTTACCATGGTAAAGCGTTTGAACGTTAACTATAGCGAGAACAGCGGCACCGTTTTGCCCGGTTATACACAATCAATAGGGTTTATGGGTACATCAAGACCTTCTTTAGGTTTTGTTTTCGGTAGCCAGTCCGATATTCGTTTTGAGGCCGCCAGAAATGGTTGGCTAACTACATTTCCGGAATTTAACGAGCAGTTTATTCAAAGGACGAATACGCAGTTGAACATAACCGCAACCGCGCAACCCACCAAAGATATTACTATAGATTTGGTTGCAGATAGGCAATTCTCCGAGAGTTACCAGGAAAATTTTAATGTTGATTTAACCGCAGACGAACCGTACAACTTACAATTGGGGAATAATTTTGGAAGTTTTAGTATCTCTACCTTAATGATCGGGACTGCTTTTAATAGAAGTGATGAATTCGATTCGGAAACTTTTGAACAGTTTAAGGCTAATAGGATTACCATTGCCAACAGGTTGGTGTCCGATCGTGGCCAGGCCGTTGGGACATTGGATGATGACCAATTTCCAGCGCTTTATGGTAAGACCCAGCAAGAGGTCTTGTTGCCCGCTTTTTTCGCCGCTTATACGGGACAGGACGCCGATAGGGTAAATTTGGATGCCTTTAGGCAAATTCCGATTCCCAACTGGAATGTGAAGTATACGGGATTGATGAAGAATAAGTTCTTTAAAAAGAAATTCAAACGCTTTTCCTTGCAACACGGGTATCGTTCATCGTACAGTATCAACTCGTTCCAGACCAACTTGGAGAAGCAGAATGGAGCTTTTGATCTAGAAACTGGAGACATCCTGCCAGATAATATTATTAATAACGTGGTGCTAACAGATCAGTTTAATCCCTTGGTGCGCGTAGATTTTGAGATGATGAATTCTGTAAGTGTCTTGGCAGAGGTACGAACCGATAGGGCCTTGTCCTTGAGTTTTGATAATAATCTAATGACCGAAATAAACGGAACGGATTATACGGTTGGTTTGGGCTATCGTATAAAAGACGTGAAATTGGTAACTAACATTGGAGGGAATAAAACACGTTTAAAAGGCGATTTAAACCTTAAGGCAGATGTTACTTTGCGGGATAATATTACGATTATCAGAAATTTGGATATCGATAACAATCAGATCACCTCCGGTCAAAATTTATTGTCCGTTAAGTTTGTAGCGGACTATGCCCTAAGTAAACAATTGAATGCCCTTTTCTTTTATGACCATTCCTTCTCGCAGTTCGCCGTCTCCACGGCCTTCCCACAAACAACCATCAATGCTGGTTTTACCCTAAGATATAATTTTGGTAATTAATGATTTTTATGGAATAGTCCAGTTCTTCAACCTACCAAATCCTATACAATCCAGAGACAAAGACGCTTTTCATGTGCAGTGTGCAAGCAGTAATACGATATAAAGGACAACAAGTATCTCCCTTTTTTTTGAAAACCTTTGGATAATAATTTACATTTGCTGCATATCTAATAAAGCAATAATGAATATACCCGCAGAATTAAAGTATACAAAAGACCACGAGTGGATCAGAATCGATGGAGATCTGGCTATAGTAGGCATTACCGACTTTGCACAGAGCGAATTGGGCGACATCGTTTATGTAGAGGTAGACACCCTTGATGAAACATTGGAAAGAGAAGCTGTTTTTGGAACCGTGGAGGCGGTTAAAACCGTTTCCGATTTATTTTTGCCATTATCAGGTGAGATAGTAGCATTTAACGAAGCTTTGGAGGACGACCCAGAAATGGTAAATTCCGATCCATATGGTAAAGGATGGATGGTAAAGGTTAAATTCAACGATGCTGATGAGGTAAATGATTTGTTGAGCGCTGCACAATACAAGGAGCTGATAAGTGCCTAGAACTTTTTTTTTTAGAATTTTAACGATAAGTTGGTTGGTGTTTATTACATTTTCCAGCTTATTTTCTTTTTCTGGAATGGCTAGGGCACCGAGAATACATATTCCCCATGCCGATAAGTTGGTTCATTTTTTCTTTTATTTTATTCTGGTTTGTTTTGGAACTCTCGCCGCCAAGGAAAATAATAAAGATGATTTTGACCTTAAGAAAACGTTAGCATATGTGGTTCTTTTTGCTTTTTTTTACGGCATAATTATTGAAGTTATGCAGTATAGCTTCACGGAAGACAGGCATGGTGATGTGCTAGATGTCTTGGCAAATACCTTGGGGGGTTTGGTTGGCATGTTATTTATTAAGCGGCTTATTTCTAAGGATAGGTCGTTAAAATGAAAATTTTAATTGTATTTTTATTAATTAATTAGTTAAATTAGCAAACACTAAATTGTATAGATATGGAACCTAAGAAGAATCCAAAGGCGGACCTAACAAAAAACAGTAGTCTCTATTTTGTTTGTGGTCTGTGTGCGGTAATGCTACTAACCTATGTGGCATTTGAGTGGAAAACCTATGATGAAAACAACAATTATGACATTTCTATGAATGTTGATGATTTGTTGGATGAAGAAGTTCCGATGACGGAGCAGATCAAGACTCCACCACCGCCACCACCTCCAGCCGCACCCGAGATTATCGAGGTTGTAGAAGATGAAGAAGAGGTTGAGGAAACGGTTATAGAATCTACTGAAACAAGTCAAGAAGAAGAGATTATTGAGGTTGATGACGTCGTTGTTGACGAAATGGAGGAAGATTTGGATGTTCCCTTTTCGGTTATTGAAGATGTTCCTGTTTTTCCAGGTTGTGAAAACGAAAGTGACAAAAGGGCTTGTTTCAATTCAATGATGCAAAAACACATCAGTAAAAATTTCAGGTATCCCGAGATTGCACAGGAAATGGGCATTCAAGGAAGAGTTAATGTCATGTTCGTTATTCAAAAAGACGGTAGTATTGGCGGCGTAAGAATGCGTGGGCCAGACAAAAATTTAGAAGCGGAAGCGGCTAGGATTATAGATAAACTGCCTAAGATGACTCCTGGAAAGCAAAGAGGAAGAGCGGTTCGTGTTCCTTTTAGCATTCCGATTACCTTTAAGTTGCAATAAAACTATAATACATATCTTTTAAAGATCCCGAGGTTTGTAGTCTCGGGATTTTTTTTGCACTAGATTTTGAAGTTTACCTTAGTCCCTTGTGTTTGATCGTAGGTTTAGGATAGGAGCTATGAGTGGTGTACGTTAATAAAATTTTAATTCTATACAAGACATATGGAATTTCAAGGTGTACACGATTGCTTTTCGCCATTGTCTTTGTTAAAATTATAGATCATAGCCAGGATAGTCCACGCGTACTAAGGATTGGGCCTACCTGCTATTAGAAAAATAAAATTATCCTAACTCTCAGATTTTCATACTACATGTAGATAGAATAGAAATAGCGGTATTTGGTTGCAGAAATATCTTAAGGGGGTTATCTTTGCACACCTATTTATTAAAATATGAAAACCGTTGTAGGGCAAGTAAAAAGCAATTCATTTGCATTGGTTTTTGCTGACTTTAAGGAGATTACCAAGGC
Organism: uncultured Flavobacteriaceae bacterium; assembly: GCA_963697395.1. GTDB lineage: Bacteria > Bacteroidota > Bacteroidia > Flavobacteriales > Flavobacteriaceae > Maribacter. The sequence continues at coordinate 925,314 of CAVONX010000018.1, read as the reverse complement.
CAGGCTTGCCGTAAGCGTGGTGTTTTCTTCCATTGCGGGATACTTTTTGGGTGCTGAACAGTTAAGCGCAACTGCAATTTTTCTTTTGGCCTTTGGCGGCTATTGCATGGTAGGTGCCAGCAATGCCTTTAATCAGGTAATAGAAAAGGATTTAGACGCCCTAATGAATCGAACGGCGAACAGGCCGATACCTTCCGGTAGAATGTCTGTGCGTACGGCAATGGCTATTGCGATTTTATTAACGCTCATGGGCGTTGTCTCGTTGTATGCTTTGAACGCCAAAACGGCAATGTTTGGGGCCATTTCTATTTTTCTATACACAAGTATTTATACTCCTTTAAAGACAAAAACTCCGCTAGCAGTGTTTGTGGGTGCTTTTCCTGGGGCAATACCTTTTATGTTGGGGTGGGTGGCCGCAACGAACGAATTTGGTATAGAACCTGGTACATTATTCATGATTCAATTTTTTTGGCAGTTCCCACATTTTTGGGCCTTAGGATGGATGTTGGACGAGGATTATAAAAAGGGTGGTTTTAAAATGTTGCCAACGGGTAAAAAAGACTCTGGTACAGCATTACAGATAATTATGTATACGATTTGGATGATCGTAATTTCGGTCATACCGGTATTTGGAATTACGGGGAGGTTAGAATTGTCCATTCCTGCCGCCATTTTGGTTTTCCTAATGGGTATTGGTATGTTGTTTTTCGCATTGAGACTATATTCCAAACGAGACAATGGTACGGCAAAAAAATTGATGTTGGCTAGTGTAAGCTATATTACATTGGTGCAAATAGTTTATGTAGTAGATAAATATATCGGGTAATATGGATTTAACACAAGGGTCTGCAAAGGAAAAAAATGATAGAGCGCAAAGTATGATGCTGTGGTTCGGTATTGTTAGCCTATTAATGGGTTTTGCCGGTTGGACGAGTGCCTATATCGTAAGTAGTGCCAGAGAGGATTGGGCTAGTGACGTAAGCCTGCCCAACGCATTCTATCTTAGTACTGCAGTCATCGTGATAAGTAGTATAACCTATATAATGGCTAAAATGGCTATTAAAAAGGATAATCAAAAGTCAGGCACTTTATGGTTGCTGGTAACCCTTGGTTTAGGTATCTCGTTTATAGCGATTCAGTTCATCGGTTTTTCCGAAATGGTAGGTCAAGGGTACTATTTTACAGGGCCTACTAGTAGTATAAAGATGTCTTATATGTTTTTGATCGCCATGGTGCATATTGTGCATGTAGTGGCCGGTATCATTAGTCTATTGGTGGTTTTGTATAAACAAATTAAGGGTAGATATTCATCGCAAGAGTACTTGGGAATATCCCTTGGGGCTACATTTTGGCACTTTTTAGACCTGCTATGGGTTTATTTAGTCTTATTTATGACTTTTATGAGGTAATTTTTTGAACAAAAAGTGTGTTGAAAATGATTTTCAGCTTTTATATAGTTGAAAAAAATGTAAATTTGCTAAAGTTTTATTAAAACGATATATCAGTTTATGGATTCTACGGTAACAGCGGGAGCAGAAGAAAACCTTTGGGGTGGTGGCAATAGACCTTTAGGGGCGAGCTACGGTAAATTAATGATGTGGTTTTTCCTAGTTTCGGATGCCTTGACTTTCTCGGGTTTTTTGGCAGCATATGGCTTTACAAGGTTCAAGTTTATGGAAACTTGGCCCATTGCGGACGAGGTTTTTACCCACGTTCCTTTTTTCCATGGTATCTATCCTATGTACTATGTTGCATTTATGACTTTTATTCTAATTATGTCCTCGGTAACTATGGTGTTGGCCGTGGATGCTGGACATAATATGAAGAAAAATGCCGTTATCTGGTATATGTTCGCCACCATCATAGGGGGTGCTATATTCGTTGGATCACAGGCTTGGGAATGGGCAACTTTTATCAAAGGCGATTACGGCGCTTTGGAGACTAAAGGAGGAAGAATACTCCAGTTTGTAAAGGCCGATACCGGTGAAAGGGCTGCTTTGGCCGATTTTGCAACGGTAATACCGGATGAAAGACGTAATCATGAGCGAAAGAATGGTGTTTGGTATTACGACGAGAAGGCACTGCCTAGTTATTCCCTTAATGAGGTAGCGGCCGGCTTTACTTCAAATCCTAATATACTTATTAAAACAGAGGAACTTAACGAAGAGGGTCATAAAACGGTTCTGACCAGGGAGGAGTCTTTGGAGAAATTGAAAAGCGCTGCTCAAGTTGTAGAGGGGGCTAACTTGATACATAACGAGTATGGTGCTAGGCTATTCGGTGATTTCTTTTTCTTTATCACCGGTTTCCATGGTTTTCACGTGTTAACAGGTGTTTTTATTAACCTAATAATTTTCTTTAATGTTGTTCTTGGTACCTACGAAAAAAGAGGACATTACGAAATGGTTGAAAAAGTGGGTCTTTATTGGCACTTTGTAGATTTGGTATGGGTATTCGTATTTACTTTTTTCTACTTGGTGTAAGAGAAAAGGTCTAAGGCAAATAATTCAGTAGAGCATTGTTTTTTTAAAATAGTTATAATATTTATAAAATAAAGATGGCGCACGAACATAAATTAGAGATTTTTAGGGGCTTGCTTAAGTTCAAGTCCAATGTTTCAAAAATTTGGGGTGTTTTAATTTTCCTTACCCTTGTTACGATAGTAGAGGTTATATTCGGTATTATAAAACCAGCAGTTCTTACAAGTAATTATTTTTTAGGAATGAAATTACTGAACTGGATATTTATAATATTAACTTTGGTAAAAGCATATTACATCGCATGGGATTTTATGCACTTGAGAGATGAAAAAAGTGCATTAAGGAGAGCTATTGTTTGGACCCCTATTTTTTTGGTGGCCTACCTCATATTTATACTTCTTGTCGAGGCGGATTATATTCACAATGTGTATAGAGACGGCTTTATAACATGGAATTTCTAAGATATTATTAACAGAATTAAAAGACGGTGCTTACACCGTCTTTTTTATTTTTGTAAAGTGGGTATTTAGCTTTATAGGGATAAGGCCAAATACCTAGAAATGGTGTCGTGGCCATTTAGCCCTAAAAGAAGTGCAAGTATGTATTCCTTCTACTACATTTTAAAAGTAATAAAGTTTTAAATCGATGAAAAAGAAATTTGTACTTATAGTGTTGTTTGTACTGCCCATTGTGGTCTATCTTTTTTTCGCTTCCGGTGTTACCAATTTTGGCAAGCTTCCTGTGCTAACCGAGGGAATTCAAGAGCTGAATTTTAATGACGAGTACATAAAATTTGAGGAAAACATTACCATTTTAGGATTTTTGGGCGATGCGTTGGAAACAAAAAAGGGTAATGCCTTTAATCTAAATCAAAAGATTTACAAACGATTTCATCAATTTAAAGACTTTCAGTTCGTAATGGTCGTTCCCAACGGAAGTGAGGAAAAGGTTGCGGAGTTGAAGTCGGAGTTGGCTACTTTAGCCGATGTTTCGAAATGGAAGTTCGTGTATGCCGAACCTGAAAATATCAGAAGCTTATTCCATAGTCTAAAATCTGATATAGTACTTGCGGATGACCTAAGCACGCCGTACGTTTTTATAATCGACAAAGAAAGGAACCTTAGGGGACGAAAGGCCGATGACGACGAAGGGACCAAATATGGCTTTAGTACCAGTTCCGTTGCAGACCTAAACAATAAAATGGAGGATGATGTTAAAATCATCCTCGCCGAGTACCGTTTGGCCCTAAAAAAGAATAATGCAAACCGCTAAATAGTGAATAAGAAATATACATACATTTGGGTTTCCCTTATCATTCTAATATTCGGAATTATAGTTGTACCGAGAATTGTGGAACGTATTAAGAACAAGTCAGTCGTCGAGATTGATAGGATGAACACCGTTCCGCAGAAAAAAGGGCTAAGCTATGTTACCCTAGATGGTAAAAAAAGAAAAGTCCCTTCTTTTCAGTTTATGAATCAAGATAGTTTACTTATTTCTGATAAGGATTACATAGGTAAGGTTTATGTTGCCGAATTCTTTTTCACATCATGCCCCAGTATTTGTCCTATAATGACAGAAAATTTGGTGGCGCTACAAAATCATTTTAAGGACGAACCGGATTTTGGTGTGGCTTCATTTACTATTACACCGGATTTTGATACGCCTGAGGTTCTAAAGCAATATGCTGAAAAATATGGTATTACCGATATGGATTGGCACTTGTTAACGGGGAATAAGGAGGCGGTTTACGATTTGGCAAATAGAGGTTTTAATATATTTGCGGCCGAAATGCCCGATGCTCCGGGAGGTTTTGAACATTCAGGTTTGTTTGCGCTTATAGATCGACAGGGATATTTAAGATCGAGGTTAGATAAGTTTGGCAACCCTATAGTGTATTATCGTGGTGCCATAACTAAGGAAATGGTAGAGAACGACCATGGGGAGCAAGAGCAGATAAGTATCTTACAAGAAGATATTACTAAGTTATTAAATGAATAATATGGAAATGACGAGTGCAAAAGAGAAACGTTTTAATAGGTTAATAGCCGTGGTCTCTGTTATCATACCGATTGTTGTGGCCTTACTTTTTGGAGTGAAATTGCCTAACGTGCAGCCATTATCCTTTTTACCTCCTATATATGCCAGTATAAATGGGGTCACGGCGGTGTTATTGATTGTTGCGGTTTTAGCCATAAAAAAGGGCAATCAAAATCTACATCAAAATTTAATGACCACCAACATAGCGCTATCTCTTTTATTTTTGATTATGTACATAGCCTATCATATGACTTCGGATTCAACTTCGTACGGAGGGGAAGGCGTGCTACGGTATATTTATTATTTTATATTGATTACACATATCATATTGTCCATTGCCATTGTCCCATTAGTGCTTAGAACGTATGCCAAAGCATATTTAAAAGACGTTGAAGGACATAGGGCCTTGGCAAAATATACATTTCCTATCTGGCTATATGTGGCTATTACCGGGGTTGTGGTTTATGTAATGATATCACCTTATTATACCCATTAACTATGCGAAAGAGCTTTCTTTTAATAGTGTTGATTTTAGTAGTTTTAATACCTGAAAGCGCTGATGCACAGTGTGCTATGTGCAGGGCCGTTCTGGAAAGCGACGAGTCTGGCAGAACGGCCGAGGGCATTAACAATGGTATTGTTTACTTGATGGCCATTCCCTATATACTCGTGGCCAGCCTCTTTTATTTTATTTATCGTAAGATGAGATCTTAGTACATTAATATAGTTTTAACACTTTTTTTTCTTTGATTGTGTAACATTGCATCGGATAGGTAGTCTTATCCGTGTGCGGTATCAGTACCACGCTCATCAATCAAAAACCAATCAGCATGTTCGATCTTGAACGATGGCAAGAAATTTTCGATACTATTCGGAAAAACAAATTGCGAACTTTCCTTACCGGTCTTTCCGTTGCTTCGGGCATTTTTATCTTAGTTATTCTTTTAGGTTTTGGGCAGGGTATGCAAAATGGCGTTGCCAAGGAATTTGAGCAGGATGCCGCCACCAGTGTGTGGATATGGCCCGGCGTAACCTCCAAGCAATACAAAGGCCTAAATCCGGGCAGGCAAATCCAGTTAAGGAACGAGAATTATAATTTTGCCGCTGCGCTTCTAGAGGATGATATAGAGTATAAATCTCCAAGATTGTTCGTGCGCGGCGGTTCCGTAAATTACGGTAAGGAGTCCTTGGCCTATGGGGTACAAGGAGTGTCCTATCAATTTCAATTTATCGAAAATGTTTTCATGTCCCAGGGTCGTTTTTTAAATCATTTGGACGAAGTCGAGAAATCAAAGGTAGCCATTATTGGAAATAAGATAAGGCGGGATGTTTTTAAGGATACCTTGAGTCCCATAGGCCAGTTTTTAGAAATATCGGGAATTTCTTTTAAGATAGTAGGGGTGTTTGGCGATGTGGGTGGCGAACGCGAAGAAGAGAACATCTATATTCCCATAAGTACTGCACAGCAAGTGTTCAATGGTGCGGACCGGATTAACAACATGAGCTTTACGCTGCCACCTGCCGAAAATTTTGATGCCGCCGTTGCCCAGTCCATTGTTTTTAGCAGTGAGATAGAAAAGTATTTAAAACAAGCGCATACGGTTGCCCCGGACGATACGAGTGCTATACAGGTTTGGAACCCTATGGAAGAGGCGAAACGTTTTTATAGTTTAATGTTGGGAATAAAGGTTTTTTTCTGGTTCGTGGGTATTTGCACTATCATTGCAGGTGTGGTTGGCGTAAGTAATATTATGTTGATCGTTGTAAAGGAACGTACGCGAGAAATAGGGATTCGCAAAGCCCTTGGTGCCAAGCCGTGGTCTATTGTCGGTATGATTTTGCATGAGGCCATTTTCGTCACTGCCATTGCCGGCTTTACGGGGCTTATCTTTAGTATGGGCCTTTTGGAACTGATCGGGCCACATATAGAAATAGATTACATTGTTAATCCTTCGGTAAATTTCAATGTAGCGGTAGCTACTGTTTTCGTCTTGATATTTGCGGGCACCGTGGCCGGGTTCTTTCCGGCGTGGAGAGCCGCTAGAATACACGTAATAGATGCGCTAAAAGATGAATAGAACCAATTGCGAAATGGCCTTTAGGTCTATTATGGAGCATTATTTTTTAAGAACCGAAAAGTTGTTGGTCTATGTTCAATAAGGATCGATGGACGGAAATCGTGGAGGTCCTTTCTACCAACGTCTTCCGCACTTTGGCTACGGCATTTGGCGTAGGCTGGGGTATATTTATTTTAATAATTCTCTTAGCGGCTGGGAAAGGGTTGGAAAATGGGATACGGGCAGATTTTGGCGATATTGCTACAAACACCATGTTCATGTGGTCCAGGAGCACCTCAAAACCTTACAAAGGTTTGCCAAAAGGAAGGAGGTTCGAGTTTAAGCTAGAAGATGTACAAGCCATTAACGACCGTGTTCCAGGGCTTCGTTTTATTTCGCCAAGAAACCAATTGGGGGGGTTTGGTGGTGCCAATAATGTGGTAAGAGGCCTTAAAACAGGTGCCTTTAATGTGTATGGAGATTATCCCGAAATCATAAAACAAGAGCCAATGAGCATTACTTCGGGGAGGTTCATCAACCAGAACGATATTGATAACAACCGTAAGGTGGCGGTAATTGGAGATGGTGTCCGCAACGATATGTACGACAAGGGCGAGGATATTTTGGGTACCTATGTAAAAATACAAGGGGTGAACTTCATGGTTATAGGTAGCTACAAAAAGAAGAATAACGGTAATGGCGAGGAAGGTCAGAAAGAGATATTTGTTCCCTTTACGGCATTTGCACAGGCCTTTAATACAGCTAACGATGTTGGCTGGATGGCCATAACCGCTCAGGACGGTAATTCCATTTCGGAACTCAAGGAACGTATTGTTAGCGTAGTAAAGGAAAACAGAAGGGTTCACCCAGATGATCAAAGAGCAGTTGGCTATTTTGACCTGTACGAACAATTTAACAGGGTAGAATCCTTGTTCGGTGCCCTACGCTGGGTGGCTTATTTTGTTGGGATATTGGTGTTGCTTTCCGGCATTATCGGCGTAAGCAATATTATGCTCATCGTTATTAAGGAACGTACCAAGGAAATTGGGATCAGACGAGCACTCGGGGAAGACCCGTGGTCCATAAAAAAGCAGATATTGATGGAGTCTATTTTTTTGACCATCATCTCCGGCATGGCGGGTATTATATTCGGTGCTGCGGTTATTTATGGGATCAATGCCGTTTTGGATGCCGTTGGGCCGGTAGATATGTTCGTAAATCCTAGCGTAAGTCTAGGAGTTGTGGTTACGGCACTTGTAATTTTAATAATTTCTGGATTACTGGCCGGCTTTATTCCGGCCCAAAGTGCTATTAGGGTTAGGCCTATAGAGGCATTACGGACAGAATGATTTCAAAAATAGGATAGTTTTCGAAATGAAGAAAAATAAAAATGAACTTCAAGGATTTCTGCTGATCATCGCCTTTTTTATAAGAGACTCTCAGCCAATCATCAATCATAAAATAAAAAAATCAACCTAAGCATGAAGAAATCGGTAACCCTTAGTATTTTACTCTTTATCGTCCTAGCCTTTGGCGGGGCAATGTATTACTTGTATCAAAAGAACGCGGAGAATCCCACGGTCTATGAGACGGAAATTCCTTCCAAAGAAACCATCATAAAGAAAACAATGGCTACGGGCAGTATTCTGCCTTTGGAAGAAGTGCTCATTAAACCTAATATATCTGGGGTTATCGAAGAGATTTATGTAGAAGGGGGCGACTTTGTACAATCGGGCGACCTGCTTTGTAAGATTAAGGTAGTACCTAACCTTAATGCCCTTAACGATGCCAAGAATACAATTGATGAGGTAAAAATTGGTCTCGATGATCAATTGCGTAACTTGGATCGGCAAAAATCACTTTTTGGTAAAGGAGTGGTGTCAAAAGTTGACTTGGAGCGTGCGGAAGTATCCTATGACCAGGCAAAACAGGCCTATGCTGCTGCCAGAAAAAGATACGATATCGTAAAGACAGGAACTACGGTGGGGTTGGGCAACGAAGCCAATACATTGATCCGTGCCACCGTTAGTGGCATGGTCTTGGAAGTCCCCGTGGAAGTTGGCAACCAGGTCATTGAAGCAAACAACTTTAATGAGGGTACTACGATTGCAGCCATAGCAGATGTGGAGAAAATGATTTTTGAAGGCAAGGTAGACGAATCGGAGGTTGGTAAGATAAAAGAGGATTTGCCACTACAAATTACGGTAGGAGCCTTAGAAAATGTTATTTTTGATGCTATTCTGGATTATATAGCGCCCAAGGGAAAGGAAGAGAACGGTGCCGTACAATTTGAAATAAAGGGTACATTAAAAAAGCAGGATTCAGTTTTCATCCGTGCCGGACTAAGTGCAAACGCTTCTATAATTTTGGCCAGGGCAGACAGCGTTTTGGCGGTCAAGGAAGCATTGGTGCAATTTGATGACAAAACAAAGAAGCCCTTTGTTGAAATTGCCATCGGAGATCAACAATTTGAGCGTAGGAATATTGAATTGGGTATTAGTGACGGCATACATGTAGAAATTAAATCGGGTATCTCCGAGGGGGAGAAAATTAAGGTTTGGAACACCATAAAACCTGATGAATTTGCCCAGCAGCAATAAATACTAAAAATCAGTCACTTTTTTTGTAACAATTAAACGAGTTTGATGTCCTATTCCTGGACATCTTTTTTAAAGCTTCCAAATAACTAAGGGAACCGTTATGATAGAAATTAAAAATCTTCACAAATCCTATAAAATGGGCAGCAATACATTGCATGTCTTAAAAGGCATAAATTTCTCTGTGGAAGAGGGCGAACTCGTAGCAATTATGGGAAGTTCTGGATCTGGGAAGTCTACCTTGCTTAATATATTAGGAATGTTGGACGAGTTGGACGAAGGTTCCTATACCTTGGATGGTGTACCCATTAAAGATTTGAACGAGACCAAAGCGGCACAGTATCGTAATAAATTTTTAGGATTTATTTTTCAGTCCTTCAATTTGATAAATTATAAAAGCGCCTTGGAAAATGTGGCTCTTCCCTTGTACTACCAAAGGGTAGGTAGAAAGGAACGCCAGGAAAAGGCCTTAAAATATCTAGAGCAAGTAGGTTTAAAGGAATGGGCAACACATTTGCCCAGTGAGCTTTCCGGTGGTCAAAAGCAACGTGTTGCTATCGCCAGGGCCATGGCGGCAGAACCAAAGGTGCTGCTTGCAGACGAGCCAACAGGAGCCTTGGATAGTAAGACATCATACGAGGTAATGGACCTGATACAAAAGATAAATGATGCTGGGAATACCATACTTGTAGTAACCCACGAGGAGGATATAGCCGCAATGTGCAAGCGTATAGTGCACTTGAAGGATGGTGTTATTGTAGAAGACAAAAAAGTAGAACAAGTAAGAGCCTCGCAGTATGTTTAGTTTAGATACTTGGAAGGAGATATTAAAAACGATTCAAAAGAATAAGCTCCGTACTTTTCTCACTGGGTTTACCGTAGCTTTGGGTATTTTTATCTATGTTACCCTTTATGGAATGGGTAACGGGCTCAATAATACCTTCATGAAATTTTTTGGTGATGATGCCACAAATATTTTTAGGATTTATCCTTCCCAAACTACTCTTCCTTATGGTGGTTACAAAGCCAAAAGGCAAATAGAGTTCAAGAATAGTGATCTGGACGATATCGCCAGAGAATTTGCCCCGCTCCTAGAATATGTTACACCCCAAATACAACGAAGTGCTTCTATTACCTATAAAGATAAATCCGATAATTACACTACCCGTGGTATAGCGCCAGGAATGCAGTTCGCAGAAAAAACCATAATGATGAAGGGCCGTTACATCAACGCAAAGGATGTTCGCGACCGTACCAAATATGCCGTAATTGGCAGAATGGTAGAAAAGGACCTCTTTAAGGGAGTAGAATCCCTTGGTGAGTATATTGATGTAGGCGGAAGCGCATTTAAGGTGATAGGTGTGTTTCAGGATGATGGTGGAGATAATGAGGAGCGAAATGTATTTATTCCTTTTACCACGCGCCAGCTTATTGAAGGTAATAATGACAAGGCAGACCAGATTACACTTGGCATTTAATGAAGCTATTGGGTATTCCGGTGCCATGAAATTTCAGAGGAGCCTTGATGAGTTTTTACGCAAGAAGAAAGTAGTGAGTCCAGACGATCCACGTGGTATTCGTATCGAAAACGTTGCCGACAACCTCAAACAAAATCAGCAATTTGCTAGCGTTCTAAAGATTATTATTTCAGGAATTGCATTTGCCGTAATTATTTCGGGAATACTTGGAATCAGCAACATTATGGTATTTGTGGTAAAGGAGCGTACAAAGGAAATTGGTATTCGTAAGGCTATGGGAGCCACACCGAAGATTATTATAAGTACGATACTCTTGGAATCGATTTTCATTACCGCGATCTTTGGTTTTATAGGGATGGTACTTGGCATTATAACCCTTAATTCTATTGGAGGTAAAGTATTGGAAGATGATTATTTTATTACTAATCCATCCATAAATTCTGGGACAGCTTTTTTTGTAACCATCCTATTGATTATTGCTGGAGCATTGGCAGCGTATGTGCCGGCAAAAAGAGCGGCACAGATTAAACCTATTGTAGCACTAAGAGACGAGTAATATGAGACAATTATTTGATGCGGATACGTGGCGGGAGATTTTCGAATCTATTGGGAAGAACAAGTTACGCACTTTCTTGACCATGTTGGGTGTATTTATTGGCATCTACATTTATATCGCGCTTTCTGGTGCATCCAAGGGGTTGGACAATGGATTTGAAAAGGAATTTGAGACCGTGGCCCGAAACAGCATGTTTATTTGGGCACAGAGCACAAGTAAGCCTTACGCAGGTTTTAAGACCGGTCGTCAAATTCAACTGAAATTAAAGGATGCCGAGGAGCTGAAAAGGCAGATACCTGAAATAGAGACCTTGGCACCAAGAAACGTAAGTGGTGTTTTTGGCTCTAGCCCAGGGGTCATCACAAGAGGTATAAAATCTGGAAACTATTCGGTCTTTGGTGATTTTCCGGAGTTTACCAAGATCGCTACAAAGAAGATTTATGACGGGGGTAGATTTATAAACGATGAGGATATTGCTCAGGAGCGTAAAGTCTGTGTCATTGGGGAACGTACACAAAAAGAACTTTTTGATACCGATGAAAATCCTATTGGTGGTTATTTGGAGATAGAGGACGTGAGCTTTCAGGTAGTTGGGGTGCATAAATTTACCGGTGGTGGACCATTTGACAATGACAGCGATATATTTATTCCTTTTTCTACCTATAAAAAAATCTATAATACGGGTGATAATGTCGCTTGGTTTACTGTAGCTGCCTATGATAATGCTGATGTGGTAAAAGTGGAGCAGGATATTAAAGCCAATCTAAGGCGTATACACAAAGTAGATCCAGAAGATGAAAAGGCAATTGGCTCATTTAACTTGGGTGAGGTCTTCAAAAAGATTTTTGGTTTTTCCAACGGACTTACGTTTTTGTCCCTTATCGTTGGAATCGCCACCATCTTGGCAGGGGTTATAGGTATTGGGAACATACTTTTGATTTCCGTTAAGGAACGTACTAAGGAATTAGGAGTACGCCGTGCTTTGGGCGCAACGCCGGCCGAAGTACGGAATCAAATCTTGATAGAATCCCTTTTCTTAACCTTGTTGGCAGGGATTATAGGGATTATCATGGGCGCACTTACACTAAAAGGAATCGATGCTTTTACACAAGATGTAGATTTGCCATATACGAATCCAACGGTGCCTATACCTTATGTCATAGGTTCCTTATTACTCATGGTAATATTAGGCGTACTTATAGGATTAATACCCGCACAACGGGCTGTTAGTATAAAACCAATAGATGCCCTTAGGGAAGAATAATAAACTAAACCAATATATTAATACACTTTAGGAAATGAACAAAATCGTAAAATACATACTCATTGGAGTTTTAGTGCTAGGCGCATTGTGGGCGGCATTATTTTTTATTAAAAGCAATAGCAAATCTGCCATAACCTATGAAACGCAGCAGCCTTTTAAAACTACTATCGAAAAGAAGACAGTGGCTACAGGTAAGGTAATACCCCAGGACGAAGTGGAGATTAAACCTCAAATTTCAGGGATTATTGATAAGATATTGCTAGAAGAGGGGGTACAGGTTAAAGCGGGAGATCTTATAGCGGTTATAAAAGTTGTACCTAACGAGCAAGCCTTGTATCAGGCACAAGGCCGTGTGCGTAATGCGGAACTGGCAATTAATAATGCCAAGATAGAATTTGAGCGCAACAAAACACTATACGAAAAGGGTGTAGTTTCCAACCAAGATTTTATAAATGTTCAGTTGACTTTTGAGCAAGCTACCCAAGAACTTAAAAATGCGAATGCCGATTATCAGATCATACGTAGAGGTTCTATAGGAGGTTCAACGGCGGCGAATACCAATATAAGAGCTACGGTCTCTGGAACGCTGTTGGAAATTCCGGTAAAGGAAGGGGATCAAGTCATTCAGGCAAACAACTTTAACGATGGCACCACTATTGCCACGATTGCAGATTTGGGCAAGATGATCTTTGAAGGAAAAGTGGACGAAGGCGAAGTAGGGAAGCTCTCTGTTGGTACACCGTTGAAAATTACCTTGGGTGCACTTGAAGGAACGGAGTTGGATGCCAAACTGAAGTTCATTGCTCCAAAGGGTATAGAGGAAGCTGGCGCGGTCCAATTTAAAATTGAGGGTGATGTAGAAGTTAGCGATGATGTATTTATTCGTGCAGGGTATAGTGCTAACGCTTCTATTGTATTGGAGAAGAAAGATGATATTTTGGTTATACCTGAGGCTTTGTTACAGTTTGATAAATCTACCAATAAACCTTATGTAGAGCTTGCCGTAGGGGCGGAGGCGGACCAAAAATTTGAGCGTAAGGACATAGAAATTGGAATTTCAGATGGCGTAAATGTTGAAATTTTATCCGGACTTACCACGGATGATAAGGTAAAGAAATGGAATAAAACCGAGCCTATTAAGAAAGGTGAGGATGAAGAAGGAGAAGAAACTGAGGAGTAAACATCAATCAAATCAATAATCAAAAAATCAAAAAATGAGATTTAAATTAACCATCATTGCACTATTCGGCGTAGTGACAGTTACGCTGGCACAGGCTAAAAAATGGACATTGGAAGAGTGCGTGGTCTATGCCGTTGAAAATAACCTTACGGTTGAGCAGTTTGAATTGGATTTAGAAAACGCCTTGATCGATAAGTCGGACGCATTGGGGAATTTTTTGCCCGATTTAAATGCCAGTACTTCTTATTCCAGTAACACGGGTTTCTCTATTAATCCAACGAACAACCTACCAACTACTACCACACAGAACAACGTGAATGCATCGATAACAACTTCGGTCAACTTGTTCGACGGTCTCCGAAACGTGCATCGTTTGAACAGGGCTAAACTAAATGCCATTGCTAATGACTATCGTTTAGAAGATTTAAAGGATGATATACGGCTTAGCGTGGCCAATAACTACTTGCAAGTGCTATCCAACAAGGAGACTTTAAAAGTGGCTCGTGCCCAATACGCGGTAACCGAACAAGATTTAAAGAGAATCAGGGAGTTGGTGAACTCCGGTGTAGTTCCGCAGGGTGATTTGTTGGAAATAGAGGCAACAGCCGCTGGGCAAGAGCAACAAATTGTAAACGCAGAAGGTAATGTGCTGATCTCCAAAATTGCTTTAGCACAATTGCTACAGATTAGGGATTATGAGAACTTTGATGTTTCGGACGAGACTTTTGAAATTCCAGTATCTGACGTTTTGAGCAATTCACCTAGTACCATTTTCGCAAAGGCCCTAGAATTTAGGAACGATATTAAACTGTCCAAAGCCAATGTCGAATTAGCGGAAAAAGATTTAGCCATCAGTAAAGGGGCTTTATTGCCGACTATAGGTGCTTTTTTTAATTATGGCACAAGATATTCCGATGTTGCCCAAATACCAGGTCCAAGTTTGGTTCCTGGAGGACCACCGGTATTTTTTACTCCGGGTTTTATTGATCAGTTGTGGATTTTTGATGGTATTTCCTATGGGGTACAAATGAACATTCCAATTTTTAATGGTTTTAGTGTCAGGAATGGAATCGAACGATCTAAGATTGCCGTTGAAAGAAGCAAGTTAAATTTTGAGCAAGAGAAATTGGACCTGGAGAACACGGTAAACCAGGCGTATGTAAATGTGAATACTTTTTTTAAGGCTTATGAGGCTGCTGAAAAGACCGTAGAAGCTAGGCGCTTGGCCTACCAATATTCCAAAGAGCGTTTTGATGTTGGTCTATTGAATTCGTTTGATTTTAGTCAGGCGCAGGCTCGGGTAGATAATGCCGAGGCGGAAGTGGTGCGCACCAAATATGATTATATCTTTAGGTTAAAAATATTGGAATTCTATTTTGGAATGCCTATTTCATTAGATTAGCACTTAATTAACTCAACTACTTACAAAGCCCGTGAACTTTATATTTACGGGTTTTTTCATTTTAAGTCTAACCGCTACCTTTGGCATATGGGAATACTATTGAATTTGGAAACTGCTACCACCAACTGTTCTGTAAGTTTGGCCAAGGACGGTAAATTGTTGGTATGGAAGGAGAACGATACACCCAACTACTCCCATGCGGAAAAGTTGCACACGTTCATACAGGAATGTATGACAGAAGCCCAATTAACTATGGGCGACCTAGATGCCATCGCCGTAAGCAAAGGCCCAGGTTCTTACACAGGGTTGCGAATTGGAGTTTCTGCCGCAAAGGGACTCTGCTATGCATTAGGACTTCCTTTGATTTCCATTCCAACCTTGGATAGTATGGCAAGTCAGGTGAAAGGTTCATACGACCATATCGTTGCCGTCTTGGATGCTAGAAGAATGGAAGTGTATTCAGCAGTTTATGATGGTAATTTACAGCAAATAAGGGCGACCGAAGCCGAAGTAATTGATAAGGATTCATTTCGTGAGTACTATCAATCTAAAACCACTCATTTTATAGGAAGTGGGGCCGAGAAGATTAAGGGTTCGTTACATCATAAAAATATTTCCTTCACTTTGGAAGGTGTCCCTTCGGCAAAAGAAATGGCTCTTTTATCCTACCAAAAATACCATGTAAAGGATTTTGAGGATGTTGCCTATTTTGAGCCGTATTATCTTAAGGATTTTGTGCTTCAGACCAAGAAAAAGTAAAAAGAGGAACACTGCGAAAAGCGCTCCTCTTTTTCAAATAGGCTTACAAATTTTGTTCCTATTTTTCCTTAACCTGATGCATAACACGTTGTGGGAAAGGAATCTCTATACCCTCGTCATCAAATCTATGTTTTATTTCTTCCATCACATGAAAATGTGCGGCCCAAAAAACATCATTGTTTGCCCAAAAACGTAAGGTAAGATTCACGGAACTGTCTGCCAGGGCGCCCACATAGACTTCTGGTGCAGGATCTTTAAGTATATCGGCGTACTCTTGGCATATCGCCAACATGATATCCTTGGCCTTTTTAATGTTGGATCCGTAGCCTATTCCAATATCTATTTTGTCGCGTCGCGTATGCTCCGCGTTGTAATTGATAATGTTATTGTTGGAAAGTTGACCGTTGGGTATAATGGCGATCTGATTTCCAAAAGTCTTTAGTTTGGTAGTGAATATCGATATTTCCTTCACGGTGCCATCTACTCCTTGTGCCGAGATAAAATCACCGACCTTAAACGGTTTGAATAATAGGATAAGTACTCCCCCTGCAAAATTTGACAACGACCCTTGTAGTGCTAGACCAATGGCCAGGCCGGCAGCACCTATGACAGCTACTAGAGATGACGATTGCACACCAAGTTGCGTGATAACAATTACAAACAGCACAATTTTAAGTCCAATAGAAATTAGGCTTTGGATAAAGGTTTCTAAGGACAAATCATAATCCTTGGATGCAAAGAATTTTCTTATCATTCTATTGATAAAGCGGATGAGGTAGGTTCCCACCACCAAAAGTATAATAGCCATGACAAGGTTTGGCAATGCGTTCCAGAACCATTGTATAAAGCTGTCTATGTGTTGTTGATAATCGGTAAATCTTTCCATATAAATTTTGATATTTAATTTCAAACCTAACTTAAATAATTGGAAGGTGAAAGTCAAGAAGTTGTGATGAAACTATTCTGAAGTAGTTCCAAGATTGTTCAAAAGCATCAACACCTCGCTCGTTTGGGTCAATGGGAGTCGACAGCATCCCTCTTAACTCCAAAATCTTTATAGTCCCTCTTAAGTTCAGGGCATCATTGTCCTGCAAAACCTATTCTACGACCAAGCCAAGTGTAAGACAAAAAAATAGCGCCCAAAAAGGCGCTATTTAACGAGATGCGTTGACTAATTATTGAACCTCAAAGGTGATTTTTACATTGACCCTAAATTGGGTCATTTTACCATCTTCAACAGTGGCACTTTGCTCGTTAATGTAAACAGAGCGTATGTTCTTTACAGATTTTGAGGCATGCGCTACCGCTTGTTTTGCCGCATCTTCCCAACTCTTGTCGGAATTCGCCAATACTTCAATTACTTTTAAAACTGCCATAGGTATATTATTTTAGTGTTTCTTACAAATTACAAAAAAATAAGACAACAGTTTTGGCTTTAAGGGATAATTATCCGTTTATGGCAACGACCTCGTTTACTTTGTCGCCCATCATATTTTTGAGCATGGTCTCTATCCCGTTCTTTAATGTAAAGGTAGAGGAAGGACAACCACTACATGCGCCTTGCAAGATTACGTTTACCTTCTTGGTGTCCGGTTCATAGGATTGGAACAAAATATTGCCACCGTCACTGGCCACGGCCGGTTTTACATATTCTTCCAAAATATCTATAATTTCTAATGAAGTATCGTCCAAAACCGCTGTAGCTTCACTTTTTTTGGTAGTTTTTACCTCAGGGGTAGCAACCGACTTTGCTTTTTCGGAAACAATTTCCTTGCCTTCGGCAATAAAGTTGCGAATCAATTCCCTTAGTTCTATGGTAATGTCCTCCCATTCCGCTACCTCATATTTGGATACGGAAACATAGTTATCATCCAAAAATACCTGTTTCACAAAAGGAAATTGGAAAAGTGCCAAGGCTAAGGGAGCTACGCGGGCTTCATCAATATTTTTAAATTCAAAAGCACCCGCCACTATTTTTTTACTGGCCACAAATTTCATGGTAGAAGGGTTTGGGGTAACCTCTGCATATACCGTTACAGGTATGGGTTTGTCCGTGTCTTCCTCATTTACTATGGGTTCTCCTGCGTTTAGATATTCAACTAGTTGTTGGGCAACTTCATCCTTTACATCTTCCCACTGCACAATATCGTAACGTTCCAAGCCAATAAAATTGCCCGAGATATATACGGTCTTAACAAAAGGCAGGTAGAACAATTGTTGCGCCAAGGGGGAGTCTTTTGCCTCATCAATGTTCTTATACTCATAGTTCTTGCGCTTAACCAAAATATGGTTGGCTTCAAACTTAAGAATAGTTGGATTCTTTGTTCCGGAAACTGTTATAAAGTATTCTTTCATGTCTTTGTTTATTGTTCTGTAAATATGTCCTTACCTTTAGTCAGCTACAAAATTTTGTTCTGTACGTTCCTATGTAGCTTAGGTCTTTGCTTTTTTAAAGATTCTAAAGCGTTCAAGGCCCTTTATAGGTAAAAAACCATAACAAAAGTACAAAGGAAATCTAAGTTAAACCCTATATAATAATGTTATGGTTCTATCGTTATACAATATATTCGGCCCACAAAGACATTAAGTCCTTATTTTCCAAAATGAGATGTAAGTTAATAGCAGTAGTATCTTTCTTAATTATTGGACTCCAGTCCAAAGCGCAAGAGGGAATACCCGTATATTTTGATTATTTATCGGATAATTATTATTTGGTTTTTCCATCTATGGCCGGTATTAGTCAAGGGGGTAAAATTAGGGCCACGGCCAGAAAACAATGGTTTGATGTTGATGACGCACCCAGTCTCCAAACTATAAATGCACATTTTAGGATAGGGGATACCCCTAGTGGTGTTGGTGCAATAGTTTTCAACGACGCCAATGGGTATCATTCCCAAACAGGTATGAAACTTACCTATGCACACCATTTGCGAATGGGTGGTGGGGATGATGTCCGAGTATTGAATCAGCTTTCTTTTGGTTTAAGCGGGACTATTTTACAAAGTAGTTTGGACGAAAGTGAATTTAGGTCTGTAATCCCAGATCCATCTGTTGCAGGTATAAAATTAAGCGCTTCGTATTACAATGTAGATTTTGGGATGTCCTATAATTTTCAGGAATTTTACACCCATATCGCTGTAACCAATGCCCTTGGGAGTCAAAGGAACGTCTACTACCGCGACAGGGCCGATGATCCCAACCAACTTGTAATTGATAATATTAGGAGGTATTTAGCCTCTGTTGGCTATGTTTTTGGCAGAAACGAATGGCAAGTGGAGCCCTCCATTCTTTTTCAGTTGACAGATTTTACTAAAGAGAAAACAGTAGATATAAATGCCAAGGTGTATAAAGATGTCGATTTTGGACGAATTTGGGGAGGTATGTCGTATAGAAGAAGTTTTGATGGTGCTCAATTTCAGACAGCTAGCGGTTTTGGACAGCAACGCCTTCAATTGATTACACCTATAGTTGGTGCCAATATCAAGAACTTTATGGTGTCCTATAACTATTCGTATCAAATGGGCGATATCCGTTTTGATAATGGTGGTTTTCATCAAATAACCCTGGGCTATGATTTTGGGCAAACTGAGCGCAAATACGATTGTTACTGTCCTGCCGCCCAATAAAAAAAGCCCTTCCTGTTAGGAAAAGGACTTTATTTAAGAGATTTAATAGCTTATTCCCAAATGTAATTTTTAATTTTGGCCTGCTTTTTAATGGCACATAACATGGCATTTTCCAATTCGCCCGTTGCTCCTTCTTTTTTGTTTTCGTTAATATATACCTCTCTTTTTGTGTTGAGATCTTGGATTTCTTTTTGTATATCCTCCCTTTCTGTTTTTTTGGATGCAATATAGCTGGTAATCTCCTTTTTAGTTTTGCCCTTTAACTCTTGGGGTAGTTCTTCTTTTTCAATGCTATTGATGTCAAAGTCGGCTTCTGCAGCGGCATCTACCAAATCCCAACTTTTATTATTATAAAGTCTAGAACTTTTGCTTACCGCTCTTTTTACCGCAACTACTTCTTCCAGTTCCCTGGCATTGTTGTCCTGTGAGGACTGCATTTCTATTTTGGATCGGCCCAGCGCACCATACGAAATATAAGTCTTGTTCAGTTTTGAATTTAGTTGGATGATAATATCATCATAAGGCGTGTTAATATGCACAACTTCCCTGTTATGGTCTATGGCCATATATTCGCCTCCGGTAAGGATAGCACCTTTTTTCCAGTCGGTCTCTATACCCTCTTCGTAGTTACCGCAGAAAATAGTATTCACGATAATATCTTTTTCCTTGGCATTTGTAACCGCATCTTTGTAGTTTAGTTTTCCTTGGGTAAAAGGTTCGTTTCCGGCAATGAATATCATTTTTAGGTTGTCGGGATTCTTGCCCCAATCCAATTGTTTTATCGAGGTCTGTATGACCTCACCACAAAATTCTTCCCCACCATTGGTACGTAATGAAAATAGTTTCTCTGAAATTTCATCCAAATCGCTACTAAAATTAAGCACTTGTTGTATGTAGCCTTCTCGGGAAGGTAGGCCATCGTTTCCATATTGATAAATGGCAATTTGTAGTTCTGGCCGGTTATTGTCACCACATTTTGCATGGGTAAATTCGTTCACAATATCCCAAAGTTGGGACTTGGCTTGGTTTATGAGTCCGTCCATGCTATTACTCGTATCCAATAGCAATGCTATTTTAACAATATTGTTTTTAGGAGTTGTTTCTAGGGCGAGGGCATGTGCAAGCTTAGGTTTGTCTTGTGGTTTTGGTTTTAGCTCACATCCGTAGCCATAGCTCATTGCCATAGTTAATAAACCAACGCTTAGTATTTTTCTGTACTGTTTCATGAGTATTTATTTTTATGATTACACTGGTAAAACTAGGGGCAAACTATTTTTTAAACTAATGGACTTGAGGGAACTACTCTTTTGGTTGAGTAAAACCCCTGTGCGGATTTGTTAAGGTGGATATTTCGCTTTTTACTGTGTTGATATAGCGTTTTTAGTATTTTTTACTACCGCTTAAATGCCCTAAGTTTACAATCGGTATTGACTCCAAAAAAGGGGTAAGCTATAAAGTGACCGACTTTTTAAATGGAGCGGTAGATTAGTTGTGACATGAAAAAGTATTTTTTTTACATCGTGCTATTTTTCTTTTTGGGGCACTTCACGGTTCTTTCCCAAAATCGTATTGGTGCTTCTAAGTTTAAGATTAAGGGAATAGTGCAGATGAAGGATAAGTTAACTCCCATTTCCGGGGCTTCCGTATCAACTGCTACTGGGGAGCAGACTTTTACCAATGCCATGGGCAGCTTTGAAATTAGCGCTGCCCCAGGAGAGCGGCTGATTATAGAGGATGCTGGTTTTGAGACCGTAAGCCTTATCATAAAGACCAATGAGGATATATTGGTGCAGGTAGAGAATTTTATTCCAAATAGAAATAAGGATTCATTTAGTAAAATGTCAAGGTCCGCGGTTTCCTTGCACCAATCTTATCTGGATTCTGCCAATCGGTATAAGAAAACGGATATTGCGAAAAGTATAGATTTTGTAGCCCAGTCCATAGCCGAATTGGGAAAACTTGGGAATAAGAAAGAATTGGCAAAATCCCTTTCCACTTTGGGTGAAATATACCTTTTTCATAAGCAGTACGATTTGGCCATAGATAATTTTGAAGACGCGCTTTCCGCCAATAAAACCATAGCGACTACCTTGCTGCTGGGCGATACCTATATTTTGGTCAAACAATATCAAAAAGCGGAAGATGTTCTAAATCCTTTAATGGACATCACCAATATGCTACCCTATCAAAAGGTTAGTTTCTATGAATTGTTGGGAGATGCCAAAAAAGGGTTGAATGACATTACTAGGGCCGTTGCATTTTATAACGAGGGATTAAAAGTGGCCAACCAAAACCAGATCAGCCCCAAGATGACGGATCTGACCTCTAAAATTGCCGATGCCTATGCCCAAGGAAATCAGCTCATAGAGGCAGAGGCCTATTATAGCAATTCCTTGGAGCTGGCCAGTAAACTAGCGCCAAAAAGGGCCTTACAGGAAAAGGAAAAAGTGGCCGATTTTTATAATAAAAAAAGTCAGTACTCTGAGGAAATCGCATTGCGGAAGAATAGTCTGGAGACCTTGGAGAAATTAAATGTTCCAGGACAGAGAAATTCGCCAACCGATGTGGGCGATACCATTACCACCCAGCGTATAAATTATAAGATTGCCAATGCCTACATCTCCCAGGACAAATACAATGAGGCCATTACTTTTTTGGAACGCAGTATCGTAGAGGCCAATTCCGATGATGATCTACTGGTACAGAAAGATGCGACCAGAAAACTGTCAGAAGTATATGAATATAAGGGAGATTTTAACAAGGCCTTGGATACCTATCAACAGTATGTGGCTTTGGTAGATAGCTTATATGTAAGAAAAGAACAGGAGATTTCCAGGGCAGCCCGCTTTAATAGGGAAATTGCAGCCACCCAAAGTAGGCTTACTGGTTTGGAGCAGGAGCGCGAACTGTCCCAAAGCAAGTATGATCTGGCGTTAACACAAAAAGAACTGTCAGAGAAGAGCTATAAGAGCCAACTATGGGTTATCTATTCCCTTGTATTTGGCCTGGTGCTTACCGCCTTGGCCGCCTTCTTTTTTTACAGGAGCAATCAGCAACAAAAATTAGCGAATAATTTACTGGCCTTAAAGTCGCTGAGGTCCCAAATGAATCCGCATTTTATCTTCAACGCCCTCAACTCGGTAAACAATTTTATCGCGAAGAGCGATGAGCGCAGCGCCAATAGGTATCTCAGTGATTTTTCTATCTTAATGCGGTCCGTGCTGGAGAATTCGGAGGAGGACTTTATCCCGTTGTCAAAGGAGTTGAATTTATTGGAGCTGTATATAAAATTGGAACATTCCCGTTTTCCTGATAAGTTCGATTATCGCATCTGCATAGATGAGCAATTGGATATTCCTAGTTTTCAGATTCCACCTATGTTACTTCAACCGTACATAGAAAACGCCATTTGGCACGGATTGCGTTATAAAGAGGAAAAAGGGCTACTGGAAATAAGTGTCCGAGCCAAAGGAGAAAACCAACTGGAAATCTGTATTTCAGATGATGGTATAGGTAGAAAAAAATCGGCGGAATTGAAAACACAGCATCAGAAAAAACAGCGATCCAAGGGTATGGGCAACATAAAGCAGCGTGTGGCCATTTTAAACGATATGCACAAGAATAAAGTGGCCATCCATATTTCTGATCTAACCAAGGAAGGTTCGGGTACCAAAGTAATTTTTATCCTAAAAAAAGACGTATGATGTTAAATGCCATTCTAATAGAGGATGAGGCCAATAGTCGGGAAATCCTTAGGAATTATATAAAAAAGTATTGCCCAAAAGTCAATTTATTGGGCGAGGCCGGATCTATAAACGAAGGTTTGGAATTGATACGGCACAATGAGCTGGATTTGGTTTTTTTAGATGTAGAAATGCCCTTTGGTAACGCTTTTGATCTCTTGGAACAAGTGCCAGATCGCACGTTCGAGACCGTTTTTGTTACCGCTTATGATCATTATGCCAAAGATGCGCTCAACGAACATGCCGCCTATTACCTTATGAAACCCATAAACATAGATGAGTTGATAAGGGCTGTGACCTATGTTTTGGAAGTAAAGCAAAAAGAAGGGAATTTACAACAAGGAGTCCTAAATGCCAAGGCAAAAGGTATTGAAGGAAAACTCACCTTGCCACAGCAAGACGGCTTTCAGGTACTTAACGTTGCCGATATTTTGTATTGTAAGGCAGACGACAATTACACGGAAATTTTCTTGGAGAACAAAAAGATCTTGGTAAGCAAGACCTTAAAGTATTTTGAGGATGCTTTGGTAAATTTTCCCTTTGCACGCATTCATAAATCCTATTTGGTAAATATGAACGAAGTGGTTAACTATAGAAAGGGTAAGGGCGGAAGCGTAGTTATTTCCAACGGAAAGGAATTACTGGTCTCCGCTTCCAAAAAGAAGGATTTTTTATCTTTTTTTGATCGATGAAATGAATTGGTTTATACTTCAACAGTTGTTGTAATTTAGAAGAATAGTTTACAATATGATAAAAACAGTAAGCAGGTAAATCGCCTACAATAGGTAAAGATTGCTTTATTGCGGAAAACGCAACCATTGTAGGCGAAGTAAGCATGGGCGAACAGTGTAGTATATGGTTCAACGCCGTATTGCGGGGCGATGTGCACTACATAAAAATGGGCAATAAGGTAAATGTTCAGGACGGTGCCGTTATACATTGTACCTATTTAAAATCCCCTACCAACATTGGTGATAATGTATCTATTGGGCACAATGCCATCGTACATGGTTGTACCATAAAGGATAATGTGCTAGTGGGCATGGGCAGCATTATCATGGATGATTGTATCGTGGAAAGTAACAGTATTATTGCTGCCGGCGCGGTTTTGACCAAGGGGACACATGTACCTTCGGGAAGTATTTTTGCCGGTATGCCCGCCAAGAAAATAAAAGATATAAGTCCGGAGTTAAGTTCCGGTGAAATCAACCGCATTGCCGAAGCCTATATAATGTATTCCGGCTGGTTTAAGGAGGAGTCCCAAGAATAAATTAAAATGGCTGGATGCTCTAAATTTGTCAAGCTTATTTTATAAGGTAGGAGTAGATATGGTGCCCATTTCAAAAATGAGCTTTGGCAAGTACTATAGTTGGACTTTAGTTTGATAAAGATGTAAAGTATTGATTAAAATTTGTTTGGGATAGAAAGTAAACTAATTGAGTTACCTATTGCCTTTTTAACTTTTTTACTCCAACTTACAGAACCGTCGCAATGTTGAACATGAACAATATATGCTTATTTTTGCCCTTTAAAATTTACACTACATGAACGCTTATATATTTCCAGGTCAAGGAGCCCAATTTGTTGGAATGGGTGCCGATCTTTACGAAAAATATCCAGTTGCCAAGCAGCTTTTTGATCAGGCCAACACCATTTTAGGTTTTTCCATTACGGATATTATGTTCCATGGAACCGATGAAGAACTAAGGCAAACAAAAGTAACTCAGCCTGCCATTTTTTTGCATTCTGTCGTGTTGAGCAAAGTTATGGGCGAGTCCTTTAATCCCGATATGGTTGCAGGACATTCTTTGGGCGAATTCTCCGCCTTGGTCGCCAATGGTGTATTATCTTTTGAAGATGGGTTGAAATTGGTCTCACAAAGGGCATTGGCTATGCAAAAAGCATGCGAAATGCAGCCGGGCACCATGGCCGCTGTTTTGGGCCTAGCAGATGAGATGGTAGAACAGGTATGCGCAGCTACGTCCGGTGTGGTGGTTGCTGCCAACTATAACTGTCCAGGCCAATTAGTGATTTCCGGTGAGGTCACAGCCGTAAATTTGGCATGTGAAAAAATGAAAGAAGCTGGAGCTAAAAGAGCTTTAGTCTTGCCAGTTGGAGGTGCTTTTCATTCCCCACTAATGGAGCCGGCACGTGAGGAACTGGCCGCAGCTATAGAAGCTACCGTTTTCGGTGCACCCACCTGCCCCGTCTATCAAAATGTAAGTGCAGTTGCGGTTATAGATCCGACGGAAATCAAAAGGAATCTTATATTGCAACTTACGGCTCCTGTTAAATGGACCCAGAGTGTTCGTAATATGGTAAAGGACGGAGCTACTATTTTTACCGAAATCGGTCCCGGTAAGGTGTTGCAAGGATTGGTGAGGAAAATAGAGCGAGCGTCAGAAATACAATCGCCTACCCTAGTGTAATATCTTTTTTTCTTAAAGATTGCATTTTAACCCAAATCTTGCATTTTAAGCTGTTATTTAGTGTTTTAGGCGTTTTTTTTTAGTAATCTTGAACTCACTATTTTCAATTTCTGGAAGAGGTGAAAAAGTTCAAAAGGAACTACTATGAAAGTTAAAAATTCGTTACCTTCTTATATGAAAATATATGTAGTGTCTAAACTACAGCATCTATTTCTGTTGTTGTGTTTGTCAACCTCAGGGCTTGTGTTGGGACAACAAGTTTCTATTAATGCTACACAGCCTACGGCAAATGAAGCTGGACTGGTTGCCGGGGAGTTTACCATTAGTGTTACCGGTGCTTCGGTGCTTTCTTCTCCGCTTCAGGTTTTTCTAAGTGTTATTCCAGGTAGTTCGGCTACTTCGGGTGCCGACTATTTACCACTTCCCGCTAGCGTTAATGTTCCCATTAGTATTTTGGGTAATGGGCAAACCACAGTTGTGTTAAATGTAATACAAGATTTCTTAGTTGAGGGAACAGAGGTTGTCCGTTGGATTATTGATCCGGACCTTAATTATACTATATCGCCAACAGATGGATCTGCCCAGGTTGCAATTTTAGATGATGATGTGGCAGGGGTTAATGTAAATACCCCGAATGGAACAACGACAGAATCGGGTGGTGTAGCAAACTTTATCTTTACTTTGTCAAGCCAACCAACTGCGGACGTAGTATTACGCATAGATCAATACGATACTACCGAAACCTCTGGTCCTGCTATTTTAACCCTAACTAATGCAAATTGGAATACGGGAGTTGTCCTTACCATAACTGGTGTAGATGATATTATAGTAGATGGGGATATCGTTGATCAAATCAGGGTCAGAATGGACAATTCAGATGACCCTAACTATGATTCCCTTAACGATGCCGCCGTTCCAGATATCGTGGTGACCAACCAAGACGATGACGGGTTTACCGCGACTATCACAACTACAGATGGCACAGCTACAGAAGCCGGTGCCGCGAACAATGGTGAATTTACAGTAGACCTGGGGTCTACAAATGCGACAGGTTCCCCGGTCATTGTAAATTTTACAAGAGCTGGTACTGCTACACATATTACGGACTACGCAGCGATAGGCGCAAGTGTTTCGGTGCCCAATGGTGCCCAGATCGCTACGGTTGTAATTAATCCCGTAGATGATAATGCCGTAGAAGGTCCGGAAACGGTAATTTTGACCTTGGCTCCTGGTGCCTTGTACACCATTGGCGGTGCCAATAGCGCAACCGTTACTATTGTGGACAATGATTCTTTTAGCGCCACAATCACTGCTACCGATCCTACGGCTACCGAAGCCGGTACCACCAATAATGGGGAGTTTACAGTAGATCTTGGGGCACAGAATGCAACAGGTTCACCCGTCGTTGTGAATTTCACACGAGCTGGTACCGCTACACATATTACGGACTATGCCAATATAGGCAACTCGGTCCCTATTGCAAATAACCAGCAAACAAATACAATAACAATAAATCCTTTTAATGACCAAGTGTAGAGGGGCCAGAAACGGTTATACTTACCTTAGCAGCTGGTGCTGGGTATTCATTGGGAACACCAATGACTGCCACAGTAAATATAGTAGACGATGATACGGCGGGTTTTACTATTTCGCCAACAACGTTGACAACCACGGAGAATGGTCCAAACGAAACCTTCACTGTGGTATTGTCCGCCGAGCCGGTAAGCAATGTCGTCATTTCCGTAGTTTCTAATGATATCGCAGAAGGTACAGTTTCTCCTGCGAACCTCACGTTTACCCCAGCAACTTACAACCTGCCACAAACGGTTACGGTTGATCCAGTAGATGATAGTATTGTTGATGGCGACAAAACCTATACCATAACCATGGGTGTTGTAGATGCTAGCAGTGATAATAATTTTGATCTTTTGCCCAATCAAAACGTTTCGGTAACCAATTCAGATAATGATTTGGCCGTTCTAACTATTGGTGACATAGCGGAAAACGAAGATATCGCGTCTGGAAATTTAATTTTTAATGTAACACTAGATGTGCAGGTTGTTGGCGGCTTTACAGTTGGCTATACATTCGCGAATGGAACTGCAATTGGCGGTGGAACCGACTTTTCAGGAAATCCTGGAACACTTACTTTTACCGGAACTGCAGGGGAAGTACAGAATATTACCGTTCCAATCAATAACGATCAAATATTGGAGCAGACCGAAAATTTTACGGTACAACTGGGACTGCCAAGTAATCCAGCGGTTACCTTAGCCGGAGGTGGAACTGCTACCGGCAGCATAAACGATGATGATAATTGTGCTCCTGCGCCTATTTTGGATACGAGTGTAGCTACCTCATTTTGTGATGTGATCGACGTGAATTTGAACAGCTATACCTCCACGCCTCCACCAGCGGGCACTGTTTTAACATGGAGTACATCTATCCGATCCGCTAAACGAAAATGCCTATTTAACCCCTGTTCAGGTAGCAAACCCACCCAACGCCGGTTCCTATTTTGGTTTTTTCTTGGATACCAACGGAACGCCTACCGATTTTTCCGACGATTGCGCTAGTGGGGTTATTGAAGTCGAACTTGTCCTAAATAGCAGCCCTACGCTTATTTCTGTCACGGATGGGGAGCGTTGTGGTGATGGTACGGTAACCCTTACCGCCCAGGCGAGCAGCGGTGCTTCACTTGTATGGTACACCACCGCTAATTCAATTACACCGGTTTTTACCGGACCAAGTTTTATTACGCCTGTTCTTACAAGCACAACTACCTATTTCGTAGAGGCTTCCGAAAATAATTGTATTTCGCCACGGCAAGCTGTGGTGGCCACGGTGGGTGCAGCCACCACAACGGGCACTGTCACAAACGGGGCGGCCTGCAATGTTGCGACCAATGGCCCAACGATTGTTGATTTAGATGGTAGGTTGACGGGAGCAAGCCAAGGGACTTGGAGCGTTACAACGGATATTTCTAATTCAGTAGTGATCAGCAATACTAATGAGGTGGATTTTGAGGGACTGCCTTCTGGAAATTATGTATTCACGTTTACCACCATTAATTTTACGGCACCATGTACAGCAGAATCGGTTGATGTCTCCATTGTGGTAAGTGACTGTAATACAGATGATGATTTGGATGGGCTTCTTGCCGGTCAAGAAGTGGTTTTGGGAACCGATCCCAATAATCCGGACACGGACGGTGACGGAATAGATGATGGGTTAGAGGTAGGCTCTGATATAGGAAATCCTCTGGATGAAGATAACGATGGAATTATTGATGCCTTGGATTCAAATATTTTAGATACAGATGGTGATGGGGTTAATGACCAACAAGACCCCGCTAATGAAAATCCCTGTATTCCCAACAATTCAAGTGCGGATTGCCCCGTTGATCTAGAAATAACAAAAACCGCCGATACGTTAACTGCACTTATAGGAGATGTTGTAACCTTTACCGTCACCATTACTAATTTAACGGATAAGTTAGTGGATGTTGCTAAAGTAGGAGATTTGTTGGAAAATGGCTTTGAATATGTTTCCCAGACAGCGTCCATAGGTACTTATGATGAAAATACAGGGGAATGGCTCATTGAAAATTTGCCTGCACTAGGTAGTGCGACTTTAGAAATCGTAGTGACGGTTATTGAAGGGGACACCTATACCAATACGGCACAATTATTGGATTCCACGCCTTTGGATGATAATCCCGATAACGATATTTCGGACACATTGGTTGTTGAAACCACCATGGTAGAAGGCGTAGATTTGGTTATAACAAAAACGGCATTACCTAAACGTTCTCTTTGGTGAAATGACGTGGTAGTGTATAAAATTACCGTAACCAATGAATCTAAAAACGATGTGGTGTCGCAAATAGTCATTAACGATACCTTTGACCCAAATTCAGTCAATTTTGAAGTTGTGGAGACAAGTTCGGATAAGGGAATTTACGACGCCCTTACAGGAGAATTGGACTATTCCAGAATTGGCCCGTAACAAACGGCTACATTGTTCATAACTATTAAAGTAATAGAAATCGGGGAAATTACTAATACAGCAAGCTTGGTATCATCCTCACCTGGGATGGTGACGAGAGCAACAATGAGCAAAACGGTAACTGTAAAAATAGTTGAAAAAACCCTGCTTCCCCAGGATTCCTTTACAATCAGTTTTCGCCCAACGGTAACGGACAAAACGATATTTTACGAATAAATCTAAATGATGCCGAAACTGGGATAGATGTCACCATAAGTTATAAGTATTATTATTTTTGACCGCTATGGTAGTTATTCAGGTTATTCGCATCCAAAAGGTGAAACGATGGTGATGTTTGGGACGGCACTTATGAAGGTAAAGAAGCTCCAAAAGGCACTTATTTCTATATTTTGAACTATAGTTTAAACGGGGGAGAAGAAACAATGGAGAAAGGATGGATTCAGTTGATCAGATAAGTGCAACTATGCAGAAGTTATATATGAAATCAAATATAGGTTCACCATTTTAGAATTTGATTGGCAGCCTTGTTTTTGGTGTCACTTAGGTTCACGCTCAAAAGGAACCGCAATACACGCAGTACATGTACAATATTGGCAGTTTTAACCCTGCCTATGTGGGTACCGTAGAGACTCCGGAACTAATAGGCGCCTACCGTGCGCAATGGATAGATATCCCCGGGGCGCCGAGAACTATTAGGTTTGGGACAAATTTGCCATTTAAAAACGAGAAAATGGGCTTGGGCTTTAATGTGGTCAACGACGAATTGGGGCCTGTAGCGCAGACCTACGCAGATATATCCTATTCCTATCAGGTAAAAGTGACGGATAATACCAAACTATCTTTTGGTATAGATGCCGGTGGTTCTTTTTTAAATGTCGATTTTAATAAGGGTACTTTTGAGAATCCGGGGGAACCTTTGGCCTTGGAGCGTATAAATAATTTTTACGCCACCATTGGGGCGGGTGCTATTTATGTATGGCGATCAATGGTATTTAGGTGCTTCTATTCCTAATTTTTTAACGGAGGGCATTTATAACGATGAGGTTGCTACTGTGGTAGAGGACAAAATTCAATTCAATTTTATTGGGGGATATGTGTTCGACCTGTCGGATGGGTTAAAGTTTAAACCGGCCTTTTTGATAAATTCCTTAAGTGGTGCTCCCCTTAACATCAACCTATCGACAAATTTCTTAATATCCGATGTATTTACCGCTGGTATTTCCTATAGGGTCGAGAATGCTTTTAGCGGGTTGGCGGGATTTCAGATATCCAATAGCATGTTCCTCGGATATTCCTATGATTACAATACAAATCCTTTAGGAGAGTTTAACCAAGGTTCTCATGAAATCGTCCTTAAATTTTACCTGGGTAGGGATGGAGGCACTTCAGGTTCAAGGAAGGATAAAGGCGTAAATACTAAGGGGAAACCAAAACAAATAGATTCTCCAAGATTCTTTTAAATAACTAGTATTATGAAATGGAAAATCTTGTTTATTTTTTTTATAGCAACGGCTACCCAATTCGTAAGTCTTGGTCAGGAAAATAAATCTAAGGGCGATACTTATTTTTATGGTTATGAGTATCGAAAAGCTATTGAGGCCTACTCAAAGGAACGCATTAAAAAACCGTTAACGGACGATCAGCTCCTAAATCTTGCGGATGCCTATTTTATGACAAGTGCCTATGGGAAGGCCTCGGAACTATATATGGACATCAACAAGAAAGATACTGTCATGTCCGTCCATAGGTTTAATAAAATGCTGCAAAGTCTTTCCAAAACTTCTGAGCAAGAAAGGGTGTTAACCTTTTTACGGACAAAATCATCGATCTTACCATCGGAATTAATAGAAAACGCAGAATTTAATTACCAACTTTTGAAGGACACAGAGGGAAACATCGACTTTGAAATCTTCAATATGGCGATAAACAGTCCACAAGCAGATATTTCTCCGGCATTTTATAAAAATGGTCTGCTCTTCAGTAGCAGTCGTATCCAAAAAACAAGGGGTACCTATGTTCCAACAGGGGAATCCTATCTGGATATCTACACTGCAACCGTTGACGGGATGGGCGTCGCGAAGAGTGCAACAGCTTTTTCGGAAATTCCTTATTCCCCATTTCATAAATCCACGCCGTTCTATTCGGAAACATCGGATGCTATTTTCTATATCCTTTCAAATACCAATGATGGTGAAATGGCTTTTGACGAGAAGGGGAAAAATGCACTTTCCATTGGTGCTCGGGATAGTATTGGCAATTTTAAGTTTCTACTTAAGGATTTAAGCACCTCTTTTTACTATCCGTACTTTGATGAGGAAACCGATCGCTTATATTTTGCAGCAAACTTTGAAGATAGTTATGGTGGAACAGACCTGTATTACGTGGCCACAAATAATGGACAGATTATGTCCGCACCAACCAATTTAGGCCCTAGGATAAACTCGCCGGGAAACGAAATA
This sequence comes from uncultured Flavobacteriaceae bacterium, assembly GCA_963697395.1. Taxonomy (GTDB): domain Bacteria; phylum Bacteroidota; class Bacteroidia; order Flavobacteriales; family Flavobacteriaceae; genus Maribacter. The sequence goes on along the minus strand of CAVONX010000018.1, from coordinate 893,236 downwards.
TCTCCTTATCTTTTTAATGGAGATCTGTATTTTTCTTCCGATGTGTTTTATGGTTACGGCGGTATGGATGTGTATAAGTCTAATAGGCAACTAAACGGTACGTATAGTATTCCAGTGAACTTAGGTGAGGGTATTAATACAAGTTCTGATGATTTTGGTTTTATAATTAAGGAACTTGGGGAAGATGTGTTTCTGGGCTATTTGGCGTCCAATAGAAAAGGAGGAAAAGGAGGAGATGATATCTATGGTTTTAGAATCAAAGGTGTTCCTGGTTTAAAGACTTTTGCCCTAAGAGGGGAAGTACGTAACGCCAATAGTAAGAACGGAATAGATCAGGTTCGGATAACAATTTTAAATTCAGAAGGGACTATTTTAAGAGAGGTCTCTACAAAGCAAGACGGAAGTTTTATGTTGGAAATTCCTTGGCAGGAAGAAGTCACCGTAACTGCTAATAAAGATCGATATTCCATATTTTCTGCTACCTACAACGAAAAGGAAATGGAAAATGCCCAAGATGTTCCCTTGGCCATAGGCCTGGTTTTATTGGATGATCTTGTAGAAGAAAAGGAAGGGACAACGGTTATAAAAATGAACAAATTTTATTTTGATAAAGGTAAAAACGATATAAATGCAACAATTGCTGCGGAATTGGACAAAGTGGTACAAGCGGTATCAAATTTCCCTGGGATACGATTGGCCATAGCTACCCATACAGATAGCAGGGGCTCCTCTGCCAATAATCTAAAGCTATCACAAAGTAGGTCGGACGCTATTAAGGCATATCTCATTAAAAAAGGAGTATCCGAAGCCGTCCTTATAGAATCGTTGGGATATGGGGAAGAGCAGCTAACCAATAGTTGCATAAACGGTGCCTATTGTCTGGATTTTCTTCATAAGCAGAATGAACGTACCTTGATAAAGGTAATGCGATGATAGATAATTATTGACTATATGTTGAAGTTAGAAAATCACGATATAGAAATAATAAATTGAAAAGCAGGATAGAAAAATGATTCCTAAATAGGTCAACAGTTGTAGCTTTTTATTTGGTCTAAATTCCACCGGAATATCATCGCTCATCACATTTTTTAGGTTCATGTACCCTATTAACGGGGCTACTACAAAAGAAACGAAAGTAGCCAATGCGACAAGATTGCCCATGTTGGCTCCAAAGGCAGCTATCACTATAAAATTGATTGCTGCCAAGATCAATACGCCGATGGCAAAATTCAATTTGGTGTTTATCGTTATTTTCGATGGCCGCAGTAATCCAATAACATCTAAACTTACCCTAGTAACCGCATCGTGGGCCGTCATACAGGTGCTAAACATCGTGGCAAATGCAGAAATGGCAATAAAGATATAGGCCCAAGCCCCAATGTGAGTAGTGAACAGTGACACCACCTGATCGGCAAAACTAACAGCATTATCACTAAGAACAGTGTTGGTTCCATATAAGGTAAACCATCCGATCGTCATAAAAAAAAGCGCTAGAACACCGGTTAGGATATACCCAAGGTTAAACTCTTGAAGCGATTCCCGTAGCGACGGTTTTTCCTGATTTTTCCATTTTTCTATACTCCACAGACTTACCCAACTGGATGCCTCTACGGTGGTAGGCATCCATCCCATGAGTCCTATTAGGAATAAAATCCCAACTTCGTTGAAGATTGGGGTGGGCTTAAAATCTGTGACGGTTTCTACCTGTCCTTGAAAAACTACCAAAGCAGTCGTCACGATCAAGGCTATAAATAAGATGCTTACCACAAGTTTTAAACTTATTTCAAGGAACTTATATTTGCCTATAATTAAAAGACCACTAATAAATGCGAAGAGCCCCAGAGCAACGCTGCTTATCGTTATGTCGGTAATTTTAAAAAGGTTGATAAAAAGACCAGCCGTTACGGTGTACAATGCTGCCAGAATCGTAAAGGTCGTTAATAATGTAATTAGGGCATAGAACCATAAGTATCCCTTTCCCCGGTTCAGATAACCTTCTATGAGGGTTTTATTGGTAATACTGGTGTAACGTACCCCAAATTCGAAAAAGGGATATTTTAGGACATTGGCCAAAATTATAGGAATTGCCATGAGCCAACCATATTGGGCACCTGCCTTCGTGGACAACACTAAATGCGACGTGCCAATGGCCATGCTGGCAAAGAGCAGGCCGGGACCTAAGTTTTTAATGAGTGTTTTTAACTGTGTCATGGGTAGATGTTATCGCATTTTAAAAATCTAATAAGGCTATTCTATTGTTTGTTTATCCCCGTAAAACCGGGGTTGTATTTTTAGTGCCAGATCCAAGAATACCTTTACACGGGCAAAATATTCCCTCAGTTGTACGCTTAATCCCGATTCCAAGGAAATGTCCGCGGCATTGAAGCCTATAGCTTTCAAGCCTTTTTTTTCGGCGATATAAATGGCTCTTTCATTATGGAATTTTTGAGATATGATGGTAACCTCGGTAAGTCCAAACACTTCTTTTGCCCTTACCATAGAATCCAGGGTCCTGAAACCGGCATAATCTAAAAAGATGCGTTCTACTGGAATGCCTTTGGCAACAAGGTCGTTCTTCATGGTCATGGGTTCGTTGTAGTATATACTACCATTGTCCCCACTAACGAGTACGAAATCTATCTTCTTAGCATTGTAGAGTTTTACTGTAGCCGTAATCCTGTTTGCATAATAGGGGTTGGATTGTCCGCCTTTTATTTTTTTTGAAGTTCCCAGTATCAATCCTACCTTGTTTTTGGGTATTAGTGAAGTACTAGTATATGTTTTTCCTTCGGCAAACGAGTTGATAAGGTAGTTAGCTATACATAAGGATGAAAGAGGTATTAAAAATAAAATAAACCCGAATTTCGCTAATCTTATTCGCATATGCTAGGCATTGTTGTATGAAAGATAGCAAAATGTTGCTATATAAAAAGTGCGATACAATAATACCTTATATTTTGGATTTTAGGTATCGATTGTCTTTTTATAATTATAATAACGGTGGTTTTTTTGCTAAAACCATATAGTTCTTTTGGTTAAAACAACTGATCTGTTTATAATTCTCAGTATTTTAAAAATTTTTGGCGAATAATTCCCAAGACGCTTGTATAATTCCTTTTTTTAAAAGGCTTAAATTTGAGAGTATCCGTAATTTTTAATCGTCTTCAAATGAAAAATACATCCGTTTATAAACCCTTACATAAAATACGAATTGTTACGGCCGCTTCTTTGTTCGATGGGCATGATGCTTCCATTAACATTATGCGAAGGATAATTCAGGCTACGGGTGTGGAGGTAATTCATTTGGGGCATGATCGCAGCGTTGAGGAGGTTGTAAATACTGCCATCCAAGAGGATGTAAATGCTATTTGTATTACATCCTATCAAGGGGGTCATAATGAATATTTTAAGTATATGTACGATTTGCTCAAGGAACGGGGCAGTGAACATATTAAAATTTTCGGTGGCGGTGGTGGTGTTATCCTTCCACAGGAAATAAAGGAATTAATGGACTATGGTATCTGTCGCTTATATTCCCCGGACGATGGTAGGGAAATGGGATTGCAAGGCATGATAAACGATCTGGTACGGCAGTCGGACTTCGCAGTAGGGGACAACATAAAAAACGAGGTAGAAAAACTTCCCATAAAGGACCACAAGGCTATTGCAAAACTTATTTCTGCGGCAGAGAATTTTCCGGATCTGGCCAAAAATGCTTTGAAAGCTGTGGCGCTTGCCGCTAGCGATTCCAAAACTCCCGTTTTAGGTATTACCGGTACAGGTGGGTCCGGTAAGTCCTCCCTGGTAGATGAACTGGTACGACGTTTTTTAATGGATTTTCCCAAGAAAACATTGGGAATCATATCCGTTGATCCATCCAAACGAAAAACAGGAGGTGCCTTGTTGGGCGACCGGATCCGCATGAACGCTATCAACAACCCTAGGGTGTACATGAGGAGTTTAGCTACCAGGCAGTCTAATTTGGCTTTATCCAAACACGTGAACAAAGCTGTGGAAGTGTTAAAAGCCTCACATTTCGATTTGATTATTCTGGAAACTTCCGGAATTGGCCAGTCGGATACCGAAATTATTGAACACAGCGATGTATCACTCTATGTAATGACGCCAGAGTTCGGGGCCGCTACACAGTTGGAGAAAATAGATATGTTAGATTTTGCCGATTTGGTGGCCATTAATAAGTTCGATAAGAGAGGCGCCTTGGATGCCTTACGCGATGTAAAGAAACAATACATGCGCAATCACAATCTTTGGGATGCCAAACAAGAAGAGTTGCCTGTTTTTGGCACCATTGCCTCCCAATTCAACGATCCCGGCATGAACCGCTTGTATACGGCGGTGTTGGCAGAATTGGTGGAGAAAACGAAGGCACCTTTAGCGTCTTCTTTTGACTTTCTATCCGGTTCCAGCAAAAAAATATATGTCATACCGCCTCCTCGTACACGCTACCTTTCGGAAATAGCAGAAAGCAATAGGTCTTATGATGCAAATGCAGTGACTCAATCACAAACGGCACAAAAACTTTATGGAATCTATAAGACTTTGGAATCGGTTAATGGGCAGCTTCCAGAGCTTACTGCGCAAGGGTTGGAACTGGAAACCGATGCGAAGCGAACAAAGGATGCGTCTGATTTATGTAAACTTTTATTGGCAGAGTTCGATAGGGTAAAACTGGATTTGGATCCGTATAATTGGAAGGTGATTTTGGAATGGAGTGATCAGGTGGCCCGATATAAAAATCCAATTTACACATTTAAGGTACGTGACAAGGAACTAAACATAGAAACACACACCACATCGCTTTCCCACTCGCAAATACCAAAAATCGCTTTACCAAAATATAAGGCTTGGGGAGATCTGTTGCATTGGATCTTGCAGGAAAATGTACCTGGGGAATTTCCGTTTACGGCTGGTTTATATCCATTTAAAAGAACGGCAGAAGATCCCACGAGAATGTTCGCCGGCGAGGGTGGTCCGGAACGCACAAATAGAAGGTTCCATTATGTTAGTGCAGGGCTTCCTGCAAAAAGATTATCTACAGCTTTTGATAGCGTAACGCTCTATGGGAACGACCCGGATTACAGACCGGATATTTATGGGAAAATCGGAAATGCAGGGGTTAGTGTTTGCTGCTTGGACGACGCCAAAAAGCTCTATTCAGGATTTAATTTGTCCGATCCTATGACATCGGTAAGTATGACCATCAACGGCCCCGCGCCAATGTTGCTAGCCTTTTTTATGAATGCCGCCATAGATCAGCAATGCGAGCTTTATATAAAGGAAAATGGCCTGGAGCAAAGTGTGTCAAAAAAGATAAAATCTATTTACGCGGATACCCAAAGACCACAATACCATGGCGAACTGCCAGAAGGAAATGATGGCCTAGGCTTATTTCTTTTAGGTGTTACGGGAGATCAGGTCTTGCCAAAAGAGGTATATCAACAAATAAAAATAAAGACCTTATCCGAAATAAGGGGAACGGTGCAAGCCGATATTTTAAAGGAGGACCAGGCCCAAAATACCTGTATTTTCTCCACCGAATTCGCACTCCGGTTAATGGGTGATGTACAGGAATATTTTATTACAAATGCAGTTCGTAATTTTTATTCGGTGTCCATATCCGGATACCACATCGCCGAGGCAGGGGCCAATCCCATTACCCAGTTGGCATTGACGCTGTCCAACGGATTTACTTATGTGGAATATTACCTTTCCAGAGGAATGGATATTGATGCCTTTGGCCCTAATTTATCCTTTTTCTTTTCCAATGGTATAGACCCGGAATATGCTGTCATAGGCCGTGTCTCCAGAAAGATTTGGGCAAAGGCCATGAAGTACAAATATGGGGCCAACGAAAGGGCGCAGATGCTGAAATACCATATTCAGACTTCAGGAAGAAGCTTGCATGCCCAGGAAATAGATTTTAACGATATCCGTACTACCCTTCAGGCCTTATACGCGATTTATGATAATTGTAATTCTCTACATACCAATGCCTACGACGAGGCCATTACTACGCCAACGGAGGATTCGGTACGAAGGGCCATGGCCATTCAGCTGATTATAAATAAAGAATTGGGACTTACCCAAAACGAAAATCCATTACAAGGCTCATTTATCATAGAAGAGCTGACCGATTTGGTCGAAGAAGCAGTTTTGCTTGAGTTCGATAGGATAACGGAAAGAGGAGGCGTACTTGGTGCCATGGAAACCATGTACCAGCGTAATAAAATCCAGGAGGAAAGCCTGTATTATGAAACCCTTAAACACAATGGCGATTTCCCCATAATTGGTGTAAACACCTTCTTAAGTTCCAAGGGTTCCCCGACCATTTTACCCGATGAGGTCATTAGGGCAACTACCCAAGAAAAGGAACAACAAATCGAAACTTTAAAACGGTTGCACGATAGGGCAACCCAAGATGTAATGTTAGCTGAACTTCAAAAAAAGGCTATGGCCAATGAGAATATTTTTGAGGAGCTTATGGAAGTAGCTAAACACTGTTCCTTAGGGCAAATAACTAAGGCCCTCTTTACAGTAGGTGGCCAATACCGGAGGAATATGTAAATGATTTTTTTGTAACATATCCTGCTTGGCAATGTCACGGTTATTAAAGAAGTGAGTAGAAAAACTTTGGTAAAACCTTACTTGGTTACCTCAGAAAATAGGAAGAGATTTATCGGTAATCTGTAAAAAAGTAATGGATCGTTGAATGTTATTTAATTAGACTTTCTAGCAACAGATCGGTTTCATCTAGCAACTTATTTTTTTGTGTCATTTCCTTTTGATGGCCAAAAGTTTTTACTGCAATATACCTATTTGCCGTATCTGTATTTTTTTAGGTGTACGGCAGCCATCTGTTAATCAATTTGATTTTTTAAAAAGGGGATTGGAATAAAATGGGTTTACAGGGAAAGGCTATTTTTTGAACTTGAACTAGACACTTCAACTTGATTACCCTTTCCCCAAACGTTTTCTAAGCTTAGATAAGCCAACAGGCGTAATGCCCAGATAGGAAGCAATGAGGTATTGCGGTACGCGTTGGAGGAGTTCCGGGCGTTTGTGCAAGATTCTAAGATAGCGTTCTTCGTTACTACTGTGATTAAGGCGGTCCACGCGATGTAACATTTTAATAAAAGCCTCTTGCATGGATAATCTCCCAAAGCGTTCCAATTGGTGCGAACGATCAAAGGAAGCTTCGGCCAAGTCCTTTCGCACGGCAAGAATAGTGCTGTCTTCAACAGCTTCTAAAAAATAACTGGACAGTGTGCCTTTTACATATGCCATCAAATCGGTAAAAAAGACATCTTGGGTATAAAATTCTAGTACTTTAATTTCGCCTTCCTCCATCTTGTAGTAGGAGATACAACCACTATCCAGATAATAAAAATAACGCACGGGTTCTCCCTCAGAAATCAATCGTTCCCCCTTTTTTAGTTTTATCACATCATAAAAGCTAAGGGCGTCCTCCAGAAGGTCACCATTTACAGGGGTATAGGACAATACCTTTTTTTTGATGTTTTTGAACGTAGCGGTATTGATAGGATGCCTCAAGGTTGCTGTGTATTGTAATACTTGTTAAAGATAAGGATTCAGATAAACATAGGATGCATTGGACAATGCGGTTGTGCTTGGATAATATATCAGGAAATTAATTTTGTTTCCGGTAATCACTTGTCTTTTCATGAAAACCGGTTGCTTTTAAGCACCGAAAAGAGTATTCAAGAGAAGAATTAGTATACATGCTCGACTTGGTATCTTTACAGAGAGAATTTTTTAATCGCGGTAAGTCTCTCAGAATTATTCTGCCTCAGTCAGTCCTAATTTATAGATTTTACCATCAAAAGCACACACATACAGCTCGTTATTGTTGTCCGTTCCAAAGGAACTTATGCTTAATCTGGATTCTGATATCAGTTTATTAGTATTGTCCGCTGTGTCCAATGCCCAAATACGACCACTGACAAAATCGCCATAAACGTATTTGCCGGTTAACGAAGGTATTGCGGTACCTCGATAAACAAAACCACCGGTTATAGAGCGGTCACCATTGTCATGACCATATTCATAAACCGGCGCTGTAAGTCCGGTTGTTTCACAATCCCCAGAAAAACAAGAAGTACCTTCCAATATTTTCCAGCCATAATTGCCCCCGGAAGTAATTACATTTATCTCCTCACGTTCGCCCTGTCCCACATCGCCGGTCCAGAGTGACCCATTTTGAGCATCAAAACTCATCCGCCAAGGGTTACGAAGTCCGTAAGCATAAATTTCGGGTCTAACTTGTGCCTGGTCTACAAAGGGATTACTGGGAGGGATGGCATAGTTTAATCCATTCTCGCGGTTGTCCACATCGATTCTGAGTATATTTCCTAAAAGGTTTGTTCTATTTTGCGCGTGGTTCTCCGGGTCTCCCCCTCCTCCGCCATCGCCTACAGCGATGTACAAAAAGCCGTCCGGTCCAAAAGTGAGCTGCCCGCCATTATGGTTGGTAAAAGGTTGCGGAATTTCCAATAGTACCTCTTCGCTTCCGGCGTTGGCAATATTGGCATCAGTGGATACCGTGAACCTTGAAATAACCGATAAAGAAGCGGATGGCGTATAACAGACATAAAAATATCCGTTGGCACTATAATTAGGGTGAAAGGCCAATCCTAGCAAGCCTTGCTCGCTAGAGGTGGAAATATTGGAAAGATTCAAAAAATCGGTTTTGGTTGTTGTAGCGGCATCATTTTCAAAAACCACGATACGTCCTCTTTTTTCTGCAACAAATATGCGGTCTGCATCACCGTCCGGCACCTGAAAATCCAAAGGCTGATTGAAAGAGAGGTTAGGAAACGGCTCTATAAGCGCAATAGTTTTCCCTTCCTCATTAATAGGCTCTGTGATGGTGTCGTTGGAATCGCAAGACACTAGGCCTATAAAAACTAGGGCGGCAAGTAATTTGAAAATTTTCATAGTAGATGGGGTTTGATTAAATGTACGTAGGTAATTGCTGAATGGATTTTATGAAAATCTTAAAATATGCTAAAGTTTATTTGAAAACGTTTGCCGGATAGTAGAACTCTTTTTGAAATAAAATTAGGAATAATAGCTTGTGCCTACTAAACTATCCGTTCAAAAAAAATCCTTTCATCCAATTATTTCATCTGCCATAATACGATAATGCCGATTCTTTCCACTTTTGTAGGGTTCTTTATATTTTTGGGTATCAGGCCCTTGATAGGAACCAAGCCCGATGAGTGGCTATGTCAAAAACATCGAGATCAAGTTTTCGAATGAAGCACCTAATTTTTCTCACTAATCGCAAATCTTTGATATCGGATTGAAATCTTACCTGTTCAGATGGATGCGTAAATAATCCGAGAACATAAATACTAGTAAAAATCTCTTGTCATTACTTTTTATGATGCCCTTAATAATTAATTAAAGGGTATAAAATCATTTTTCAAGTAAGGAGCAAAGAATTATTTTATTGCTGTCCTGTTTGGGATTCATGGTATTTAATTAACCGACCTTATAAAATTTTAAAGTTCTATAGCCATACAACGCCACGACTGCAAAACAAAGCAAAGGCAAAATAAAAGAAAAGTTGACCTCCGGCACGCCCATTATACTTATGTCATTATAAGCACTGCCTCCCAAATCAAGAATAAGCCCCTGCAGCACGGGCATTAGCGCACCGCCTACGATGGCCATTACTAAAAAAGCGGATGCCGGTTTGGCATCATCTCCCAATCCTGTTAGTGCAATTCCATAAATGGTGGGAAACATGAGCGACATACAAAAAGAGGTAAGCACTAATGCGTATAATCCGCCAATATCTTGTATAAAAATCGTTCCCGAACAACAGGCTATCGCCATTACGGATAAAAGCATCAATAGTTTTCCTGAATTTATAAATTTCAAAAGATAAGTGCACAAGAACCTTCCCGATAAAAAAAGAATCAAGGCGGCATATGCATAATACACGGCATCACTATTTGCTATACCTAAATTCTCGGCATATTGATAAATGTAGGTCCAACACATTATTTGGGCACCTACATAGAATAATTGGGCCAAGACCCCGCCCACGAAACGTTCCTTTTTAAATATTCTTTTAATAGACTCCCACATGTCTTTGTTGTTTCCTTCTTCTCGCCCTTCCGGCATTTTCAACAAGGCAATCACAATCAACATAGCAATAACAAAAAGCCCTAAAGCCACATACGGGTTTCTGATGATTAATAGATCTGAAGTTTTCACTGCAGCTTTGGCCGTTCCTGTTAGCGTTTCATAAATGCCATTCCCCTGGGCATCTACGTCGTCAGATTGTAATGCACCTAATATAAAGGCCTGGGCAACGAACAAACCAGTTAAGGCACCTAGAGGATTAAATGCTTGGGCAAGGTTCAACCTTTGTGTTGCCGTTTCTTCGGCCCCCATGGACATAATGAAAGGGTTGGCCGTAGTTTCTAAAAAAGCGAGACCAAATGTAAGAATGTAGAGTGCCAATAAAAAGAATAAATAATTTTCCAACGCCGCAGCTGGATAAAACAATAATGCCCCTATGGCATAAAGACTTAGGCCAATTATAATACCTGTCTTATAGGAATATCTTTTAACAATAAAAGCGGCTGGTAAAGCCATGGTAAAATACCCTCCGTAAAAGGCAGCTTGCACCCAAGATGCTTGGGTGTTGTTAAGCTCCAAAATCTTTTTAAAAGCCGATACCATTGGGTTGGTAATGTCATTGGCAAAACCCCATAGGGCAAACAACGAAGTAATTAAAATAAAAGGGATCATTACTTTTTTGGATACGACGGGTATTTTTTTGTTCTCTTGCATGGTTGGTTAATGGATTTATATGGATCTGTCCAGGTGGGTATAACCGCCATCAACAAATATGAGTTGGCCAGTGGTATGCGATGATTTTTCGGAAAGAAGAAACGAGGCCATATCCCCAATTTCTTCGACAGTGGTCATTCTATTTTCAAGAGGAATATTCTTGTTGATTTCCTCTAATTTTTCCGAGGGATGATCAAAAGTTTGAATCCACCTCCCATACAAAGGCGTAAAACATTCTGCAATAATCAGCGCATTTACCCGAATTGCATAAGGTAGGAGTTCAACCGCCCACTCGCGCGTTAATGCGTTTCTGCCACCATTCGCCGCGGCGTAACCCGAAGTATTTCCCTGACCCGTAAATGATGTCTTTGAACCGATGTTCAAAATTGCCCCCTTACTTTTTTTAAGTTCCGGTAGGGCATGATGTGCCATAACATAATAGTGCGTAAGATTCCTATGAACGGAAGTTACAAAGTCCTCATAGTTCCCATGTTCCAAACCAACTGAATCATTAACCCCGGCATTGTTCACAAGGCCGTCTATACGGCCAAAAGCTAGGATACATTCGGTAACCGCATTTTTACAAGCTGCCGGATCGGTCAGTTCTGCATAAGCGAACCCTGCTGCGCCTCCCAGTTTTTCAATTTCCGATACGGTAGTGAGTACATTTGCCTTATTCCTTCCTACGATAAACGGAATAGCCCCTTCTTTTGCCAAGGAAAGACAAATGCCTTTTCCAATGCCAGCGGATCCGCCGGTAACGATGATGACCTTATCCTTTAATTTTAAATCCATTTTGTTCTATTATTACTGCCTCTTTACTACAATTTAAATATTTTCAAGGCAATATGTAAAAAATATAATAGCCGCCTAGACATCCAAAGTATAAAAATCAACAGTGTTTACGCCCATTATTTTCAACTGTTCCTGCTTGCTAAATTGTTTTATATAGTTTTCTACACTTTTAAAAACACGTGCGTATTCACTTGCTAAAAGGCATACGGGCCAATCCGATCCGTACATCGTTCTGTCGGTCCCGAAAGCTTCGAAAACAACATTTAAATATGGGGCAAGGTCATTTTCTTCCCAGTATAACCAATCAGCCTCTGTCACCATTCCCGAAACTTTGCAGTACACATTGGGATGTTGTGCCAGTATAGTCAAGTCTTTTTGCCATTCCTTAATTTTTCCTGATTTTATCTCCGGTTTGGCCAAGTGGTTCAAAACAAATTTTTGATTCGGAAATTTTTCTACAAATGCAATAGTGTTCTTCAGCTGTTTTGGAAATATTAGAATATCATACGTGAGCCCAAACTGTGCCAATTTGCCAATGCCTTTACAAAAGGCATCGCCCAACATAAAATCGTCGGTTTCACTTTGAAGTATGTGCCTAATACCTCTAAAATTAGGGTTTTTGGAAAAATGTGCCAGGCGTTCTTCTATGTTGTCCGATCGCAAGTCCAACCAACCAACAACACCTTTTATAAAGGTATTCTCAGCAGCCAGATCCAATAAAAAAGATGTTTCTGCCTCGGTTTGGTCTACTTGTACCACTACACAACCCTCAATATTCTGCTCTTGTAACAGCGGCCGTAAATCGTTGGGCATAAAATCCTTGCGCAGCGGTAGCATGGTGTCATCCATCCAGCTATGCCTGTTAGGGTCATACGTCCAAAAATGCTGATGACTATCTAACCTCATTAGTGGTATGCTTTAACGTGTTGTTTAGAACTCCCCAAGCCTTCAATTCCCAATTCCACTACATCGCCGGGCTTTAGATATTTCGGAGGATTAAAACCTAAGCCAACGCCAAATGGGGTGCCCGTAGAGATGATGTCCCCTGGAAGTAAGGTCATATATTGACTTATATAGCTTACTACTTGCTGTACATTGAATATAAAATCCGAGGTGTTGCTGTTTTGGACTGTATCTCCGTTCAATTTCAGCCAAAGATCTAAATTGTTGGGATTTTTCAGTTCATCCTTTGTAGCGATAAACGGACCAAGGGGAGCAAAGGTATCGCAGCTTTTTCCTTTACACCACTGTCCTTCCTTTTCCAATTGAAAGGCGCGCTCGCTGTAGTCATTGTGCAATACATATCCTGCAATGTGCTCAAATGCATCCGCTTCGGGAACATAGGAAGCTTTTTGGCCTATCACAATGCATAGCTCTACTTCCCAGTCGGTCTTTTCGCTTCCTTTTGGAATAATCAAATCGTCGTTGGGTCCCACAATAGCCGAGGTCGCTTTAAAAAACAAGACAGGTTCTTTCGGAACCGCCATGCCACTTTCGGCGGCGTGTTGTGCATAGTTCAATCCCACACAAACGATTTTTGAAGGCCTCGCCAAAGGTGGTCCCAGACGCGTTTCCTTATTTACTTTAGGGCATTTGTCTTGATTTTTCTTTAACCAGGCCTCAAGTCGACGAACACCTTCATCGCCAAAAAAGTCTTCATCATAATCTTCTCCAAAAGCGGATACGTCTAACCAAGTGCCATCGATTAATTGAATCCCTGGTTTTTCATTGCCTGCTGTTCCAAATCGTATTAATTTCATGTTTTATTTTTTAACTATTGAGTTTGATAAATCCACCATCTATTGGGAAATCCGATCCTGTAATAAAGGAAGCTTCGTCCGAACATAGATAGAGCGCTAGATTGGCTACTTCTTCTGGTGTGCCCATGCGTCCTATAGGTTGCGTTTTGGAAAGGTTTTCGAACATTTCCGCTTGGTTGTTTGGATAGTTCGCCTTTATGAATCCGTCCACAAATGGAGTATGGATGCGGGCAGGGGAGATACTGTTGCATCGAATGCCATGGGATACATAATCCTTTGCAACGGAGTACGTCATGGTAAGCACTGCTCCTTTACTCATAGAATAGGCAAAACGGTCAGATATACCTACCGATGAAGCTATAGAGGCCATATTTAAAATGACGCCACCTGTTTTCTTCATTCCCGGAATAACCGCCTGCATACAGTTGTAGACGCCTTTGATATTTACCTTGTAAACGGTATCCATATCGGTTTCCTTGGTGTTTTCTATATTCCCGACGTGTGCGATTCCCGCATTGTTTACTAGAATATCGATATTTCCCGACTTTAGAATGATTTCCACTACGTTGTTGACAACGTTTTGATCGGCAACATTACATTCGTGACTTTCCGCTAGCCCATTGGTTTTTTTAATTTCTGTTAGGGTGTCCTTTGCGTTATCGGGATTCAATTCCAAAATATGGACATAGGCACCTTGGGCCGCAAAAACTGTAGAAATAGCCCTACCGATGCCGCTTCCGCCTCCGGTGACCAGCACCCTTTTATTTTTTAAACTAAATTTCATGTGTTTATGTGTATTGTATTTCAAAGGTCACATGTTGTTCGCTACTCATCGTCTACCTGCGTGATAAATAGTGAAACATGCTCGTTTAATCTATGCTATTTTTTTTCGTTCTTCCAATAGGTCCCGTTCGGAAACAGATAAGTTTCCAAGGATTTTTCTTTCATAGTAATGCTATAACCCGCAAGTTTCGGGGGCATGTAGGCTCCATTCGATATAACTACTGGATCTAGAAAATGCTCGTGTAAATGGTCTACATATTCAATTATTCTGTCCTCTAAAGAACCACTTATGGCAATATAATCAATCATCGATAAATGTTGGACATACTCACAAAGACCAACTCCGCCAGCGTGCGGGCAAACCGGGATATTAAATTTAGCCGCCATCAGTAATATGGCCAAAATCTCATTTACGCCACCCACCCGACAGCTATCTATTTGGCAAATGCCTATAGCATCGGCCTGCATTAGCTGTTTAAAAACAACCCTATTTTGGCAATGCTCTCCGGTGGCCACTTTAATGGGATGTACCGCCTTGGCTATTTTGGCGTGTCCTAAAATATCATCCGGACTGGTAGGTTCCTCTATCCACCATGGATCAAATTTCTTTAGCGATGCCATATTGGTAATAGCTTCGTCCACGTCCCATTTTTGGTTGGCATCCATCATAAGCCTAAGGTCATCCCCAATTTCCTCCCGTATGATGGCAGCCCTGCGCATGTCGTCCTTCAAGTCGGAACCTACCTTAATTTTCATGTGCTTAAAACCACTTTCCTTGGCCTCTCTGCAAAGCCGTCTCATCTTGTCGTCCGAATAGCCCAACCAACCAGCGGAAGTGGTATACGCGGGGTATCCGACTTTCATTAGATGCGCAACACGCTCTGGTTTGGTGCTTTCTTTTTTCTTCAAAATCTCTAGGGCTTCCGCGGGTGTAATGGCATCCGTGATATAGGTGAAATCTATACAGGAAATAAATTGTTCCGGAGACATATCGGCCAATAATTTCCATAAAGGTTTGCCTTCTACTTTGGCATAAAGATCCCAAACGGCATTAACAATGGCGCCAGTAGCTAAATGGATAACGCCCTTTTCCGGTCCCAACCAGCGGAGCTGGCTATCGCCGGTAATCATTTTCCAAAAGGCGCCCATATCTGTTGTAAAACTCTCCAAGGTCTTCCCCTTTATCAAATACGATAACGCTTCTATAGCTTGTGTGCAAAGTTCATTGCCCCTACCAATCGTAAAAGTAAGCCCGTGACCTTCAATATCCTTTTCGCTATCTGTTTTTAAAATAACATAGGCAGCGGAATAATCTGGATCAGGATTCATGGCGTCTGAACCATCTAGCGATTTGCTGGTAGGAAAACGAACATCTTTGGTTATGATTTCTGTTATGATAATCGGTTTTGACATACGATTAATGGTTTTAAATCAAATTTTTAGCTAATCTGATTTTTATAGGACACTTTTTTCTACTGCAAACTCTTAATTTCCAAATTCCTTTCTGGCCAGTAATTGGCATCGGTGAAACCAAAGGCAGAGGGCTTGTAGTCTCCCACTAAGTTTACATTTGCTTTTTCGGGTATTTTCAAATCCATCGTCCAAAAGGTTCCGTTGATCAATAATCTTCTAACACTTTCATTGAGCAGATCTGTAGACGAACCAATAGTGGAAGTAAAGGCTTTGCCTTTTTTTCCACCGGGCAGTTGATAGCTTTTTGTCCATGCAATAGGCATTAATACATCGTCAACTTTTAGTCCCGTATTGTTTTCCTTCGCAATCTCGGTATCGGTCGGTTTCATACCAAAAAACAGATCATTTTCGTCAAATTCTCCGGCACGGTTAATGATTTGTCCTAAAACGATGGGTTCGCTATCTCCCGGTAGTGGAAGTCGCACGCCATAGACATCCGTAGCGCCCCAGATACTTCCACTTTCAATTCCAGATACTATAGGGTGCGTTATTGCATTTTCTGGAATAATACCTCGTGTGCTTTGGTGTTTGTGGTGGCCATGGTGCGTTTGCCAGTTTTCACCAAGTACCAATCTGCCAAAACCATCGGTCCAATCGGTTTTGTCCCCGGAATATCCGTTACCATAATGTGCGTAATTGGTTAGGTTCTCTTTGCCAAAGTTAAAGGCATGTGTTGCTGTCCGGATGCCTACTATGGGCTTCCCGGCCATCAAGTACTTCTCAAAATGCTGCATTTGCGCATCAGGTAATGCTCTGAAACGGGTAAATAGGATCATCATATCGGCAGTATTCAACGCTTCAAGTCCTGGAATGTTTTTTATGTAATTAGCATCTACAAATCCAGGTTTGGCAGGGTCTTGGGCAAACAGTACCGTACACTTAAAGCCGTGATGTTGCGATAATATCTTGGCTAACTGAGGTAGCGCTTCTTCGGAGCGGTATTCTTCATCTCCCGAAACGAGTACGATATGTTTGGCGTTTTGTCCCGAGCCTTCAAAAGTGAGCCAGAGCTGGGGTGTTTCAATTTCGGCAACTGAGGCGGTTTTTTCGGGTTTGGTTTCCTTACAGCCTAAAAGTAGTACAACGAGGAACACATACATAAAATTTTTCATAAAGGATTTTTTGATAATTAGATGGGTTAGGATGCCATTCCGTCTTTGATAAATTGCAATCCCTTGGTGTAAATTTCTTTTGAGGGCGAATAATCGCGCCAAACGTTAATGGCATTTGCAAATTCTGGAATTATTGTGCTAAAGGCCTCTATTGTAAGCCAACTATCGTAGTTGATTTCTTTAAGGGTCGAAAAAACGGCGTTCCAGTCCACTTGTCCGCTTCCCGGTGTTCCGCGATCGTTTTCGCTAATATGAACATGTTTTAGGTAAGGTGCTATGGTTTTAAGTGCCGCGGCCTGACTTTTTTCTTCTATATTGCTGTGGTGGGTATCGTACATAGCTTGTAAATTGGGATGGTCCACGGCTTCAACCAGTGTTTTTAGATCTGCCATAGTATTGTACAAGTAGCACTCAAAACGGTTTAAGGCCTCGGGGCATAGCGTTACACCTGCTCCGGCCGCATACTCAGCCGCTTTTCGCATCATTTCCGCACTTCGTTTTCTTTCGTCTTGTGTAGGCGGTTGTCTACTGAAAAATGCAAAAGGAGAATGTATGGGCCCGCAAATAGTTTCGGCATTTAAGGCCTGTGCATTGTCAATGGCCCATTTTAATCGGTCTAGACCGGTTTGGCGCACCTTGGCATCCGAACTAGCTATATTTTCCTCTGGAGAAAGACCGGTTACCACCGTAACACCAAGTCCGAGGTCGGAAAAATGGTCGCCCAGTTTTTTGTAATGTGATAGATCACCATCGCCCATGTAGAGTTCAATTCCATCGTATCCTGTTTCTTTTAGGGTGTTTACTATGGGGTAGTGTTGCTCTGTAACGTGGTTTGTCCATAGCAGCATGTTCATTCCTATTTTCATCTGTTTCTGTTTGTTTTTATATAATGGGCTACAACTTATATTTTTTAAAGTTATGCCTAATTGGAAAAATAGAATTCCTTTTTTTTATTTAAAAGCGGTACTTTTTTATCTCTTCAAAATGCACCAGTAGTTTAGGTGCCCATGGTATTTGTTGATTATTGATACATTTCACCATCCATAAAAATCAAGATATTGGGGTCTTTATCTTCAAGAAAAGTTTGCGATATTCATGTGGGGGCATGTTAACGACTGACTTAAATTGTTTATTGAAATTGGATAAGGTGCTAAAGCCGCATTCATAGCCTATCTCCGAAATATTTAAATTGTCCTCCAGAAGCAACTTTCGGGAGTGGCCGATACGAATTTCATTCACGAACCGTGTAAATGTTTTGTTTGCCCGCGGCTTAAAGTACTTGCAAAAAGAAGTGGTATTCATGTTCAACATATCCGAAATATCTTTAAGGGCTATCTTGTTTTTGAAGTTGGTCATTACATAGTCGTACACTAGGCTCATTTTTTTTGTATCATCCGCCTTTAGTACATTGGTATATGCCGGACTGGATAATAGGTTATATTCTGTGCTATGGGAGAGTATATGCAGGATTTCCAATAAAAGGATAATCCTTTTAAATCCTTTTGTATTCCCAATTTTTAACAGCAAGCCTTTTATTTCTTTTTTTGTTTCACCCAGAAATTCTATGCCTCTAGCGGAATTTTTAATAAGCTTGTTTATAAAATAGAATTCATTTTTTTGTATCAAACGTTCGTTTACAAGTTCTTGGTTGAAATATATGACCAATCCTCTTGTAGACAGTTTACTGTTCTGATTAAAATAGACATCCTCATTTCTCCATAGATGCGGAACGTTTGGGCCGGTTAAGACTAGATCTCCTTCTTCAAACGTTTCCACATGATCACCAACAAATCGTGTTCCTTTTCCCTTGAGGATAAACGATATCTGAAGTTCGGGATGGAAATGCCAATTGGGATTAAAATGAGGACTCACTAAATCTTTAAACAAAAGAAGTTCATTGGGGTGCAGGGTTTTTTCTATATTAGGACTAGTCATTATTTCCTCTAAATTTTGAATATTTACTAATTTAAAGCAAAAAAGTGTCATCTTTTAGCAAAATACAGGAAAATCAAAATGCTATCAAGGAGTATATTTGTTAGCATACGAAGGTGTATTTTGTTACCTTACTTATATCTTGGGAATACCTTCAAATATATCTAACTATTAAAATTTTAGTTATGCAAAAAAATAACTTTCCAAAATTACATAACGCTTCTTGGCCCGGGGTGGTGGGAAAAGGACCGGATTCCGAAGCCGCCATTGATTTGGATACGATGCTAGAGCTAACGGCAAATGCCGAAGTTGATGGGGTGAAGTTCGATGGTATCGATTTATTTTTGGCCGATCCGCACGTCAGCATCGATTCGACCGATGATGAATTAAAGCGGTTAGTAGAGAAGGTAAGTTCCTTTGACTTGGAAATTGGAAGTTTGGTAGCGCCCATTTGGGCCGGTACGGGAGGTGGTTCCGCAATGGGCTCTGCCGAAGAACGAAAGAATTTTGTGACACAAGTGCGTAAAGCCAGTGCTATTGGAAAAAAATTGAGGGATATGGGCATTCGTCCTAATGGTGTCATCCGAATAGATTCTTCCGTTGACCCTGAAAGTTGGGCGAAAGACGAAGTCGGAAATACCCAATTAATAGCGCAAACCTTTCGCGAAGCCTGTGATGCTGCGGCCGACTATGGAGAATCCTTAGCCGCCGAAGGTGAAATTTGTTGGGGCGGTATGCACGGTTGGAAGACCATGTTAAAAACCTTGGAGGCCGTGGATCGACCCAATATCGGTTTCCAAGCAGATATGGCACATACCTTATTATACTTGCTTGGCTACAATAAGGAAGATGAACGGATTTTACCCAAAAATTTTGACTGGAACGATAGGGAAACGTTAACGGCCGGTCTTAAAACCGTAACGGCCGCGCTACGTCCTTGGACTATAGATTTTCATGTTGCACAGAACGACGGTACTGTCTTTGGTTCAGGTTCGCACGACAAAACAGGAAGACACTGCCAAGCCTCGGACCCCAATGGGAAATTGAATATAGCCGTGGATGCAGGGCATTGGCTACGGGACGAAAACGGACTATTGACCAAGAAATTCAAACATATTTGTTGGGACGGTTGTATGTTCCCTAACGATGTTATGATGCAGTCTAAGACCTGGAACGATATTTTGGCCACCATGATAAAAGTACGGGAGCTACACGGATGGTATGAGGCAGAATAAAATTGTCCAGCAGTAAAGTAGCAGTCAGTTCGCAAATTTTACAATAAAATTAAGATGAGCAATAAAAAAGAATTTAGGGTAGGATTGGTAGGATATGGATTTATGGCGCGTACACATACCAATGCCTACAAAAGAGTTGGGGATTTTTTCCCGGAACTAAAATTTAAAACCGTTTTAAAAGCCGTATGTGCAAGAAACAAAGATCGTGTCCAAGCTTTTGCAGAGCAATGGGGTTACGAATCTAGTGAAACCGATTGGCGAAAATTGATTGCCCGTGATGATATCGATGCCATTGATATATGCACCCCGAACAACATGCACGCCGAGATTGCCATTGCTGCTGCTGAAGCGGGAAAAATGGTACTTTGTGAAAAACCCTTGGCCCGAAACGTAGCCGAGGCACAACCTATGGTAGATGCTATTGAAAAAGCGGGTGTGCCAAATACGGTATATTTCAACTACAGGCGAATTCCTGCGGTTACGCTCGCTAAACAATTGATCGATTCGGGCAAGTTGGGCAAGATTTTTCACTTTAGGTCTAATTTTTTACAGGATTGGACGATTAGTCCGGAATTACCCCAAGGCGGGGAAGGCCTTTGGCGTTTGGATAACGATGCCGCCGGTTCTGGAGTTACTGGAGACTTATTGGCACATTGTATCGATATCGCGATGTGGCTTAATGGTGGTATCAAGGATGTTTCAGCTATGACCGAAACCTTTATAAAAGAGCGTATCCACACGGGAACAGGAGAAAAACAAAAAGTGGGTATCGATGATGCATGTCTATTTCATTGCCATTTTGATAATGGTTCCTTAGGCCTTTTTGAATCTACGCGATATGCAAGGGGACATAAAGCCTTGTTTACTTTTGAGATCAATGGCGAGCATGCCTCCATAAAATGGGATTTGCACGATTTGTCCCGTTTAGAATATTTTGACCACAGGGATGAATCCATAGAAAGGGGATGGCGCTCTATCCACGTTACCGATGGGGACCAACCCTATATGGATAAGTGGTGGGTGCCAGGATTATCTATAGGATACGAGCACAGTTTTGTGCATCAGGTAGCGGATTTTTTAAAGAATTTGGGAGAAGGAACCCCTTGTTCCCCAACCTTCCGTGAAGCGTTACAGACCCAAAAAGTCTGTGATGCCGTGCTGTTATCGGCAACAACAAAAAGTTGGAAGGATACTGGCGTTCAATGGAAGTAGACAGTTCGCATTTCCGAGGCTTCGGGGGTATGCAGCTTTTAAACTAGTAGCTATTTAAACTTTTTAGTCCACCAAATATAAACCCACAAGGGACAACGAATAACAAAATATGAGTGCGACAATAAAAGGCTTCTGCCTTCAAGGAAATGAAAAAATTTATGCGAATTCCGGGGTATCCGTAACAAGCAATACTGCGGTGGTGGACATGGAAATTCCTGAATTAAAAGAAGGGGAAATTCTTGCCAAGACCTTATACACGGGTATATGTGGTTCCGATAATAGCGCCGCTATAGGTAAAGCTAATTTTGACTGGGTACAACGCCCGCGTATTATTGGGCATGAGTTTAGTGCCGAGGTGATGGAACTTGGCCCCGGTGACCATGGAGATTTAAAAGTTGGGGATATTTTTACACCACTGGCAATGTTGGGATGCCAAGATGAGGAATGTCCCGCTTGTAGTGTCTCAAAATGGAATATTTGTCCTCAAAAGCAGATTATCGGTTTTCATAGAAATGGAGGTTTCGGTCAGCATGTTGTTTTAGAATCCGATCGTGTGGTTCCCCTACTAAAAGGATTAAGTCCCATTCAAGGCGCCCTCGTAGAACCCTTATCCATAATTACGAATGCATTATACAATAAGTGCGCCATAAAACCTGGGCAAGATGTGGTCGTTACTGGCTGCGGAATCATAGGGTTGATGTCCGCCGAAGTGGCACGGGCTTCAGGTGCGCGGGTAGCTATTACCGGAGTTTCACAGGATCGCGATATTCGTTTAAAAAAGGCAAGGGAAAGGGGATTTATTACGATAGAGGTGTCACCTGAAAACTTATTAACGACACAGTTAAAAAACGGAATAACCGATGAAAATGGTATTCCTTTTGGTGCGAACGGAAAAGTAGACCTGGTAATTGAGTGCTCTGGTGTGCCTGCCGTGTTGAGCGAAGCAATTGATGTGGTTAGACCGGAAGGTGATATTTGCGTCATAGCAACCTACGGCCAAGATGTGTCTATAAACGCTACGCATTTAACTAGGACTTCGTTAAATATGAAAGGTTCTATGGGTTCTTGTAGGGCAGATTATATGGCGGCCATGAAGTTAATGGTTACCGGTGTTTTTCCATCGGAACAGTATACGGATTTATACGATTTCGAAAATGTAACCCAAGCCTTTGAAGATTCTATAAAAGCAAAAATTACCAAGGCAGTGGTTAAAATGAATTAAATGGGAGGTTTCCCAATAAGAAATAAAAATGCATAACATATTTATAACAGGCGGTACCGGATGTATTGGTTCTGTTGCAATATATAAACTATTACAATCGTCGGAAGTCGGTAAAATAACGATTGCCACAAGGTCTAATAACACCGACCCCTTAAAACTTTG
The DNA here is from genome assembly GCA_963697395.1 of uncultured Flavobacteriaceae bacterium. Taxonomy (GTDB): domain Bacteria; phylum Bacteroidota; class Bacteroidia; order Flavobacteriales; family Flavobacteriaceae; genus Maribacter. The sequence goes on along the minus strand of CAVONX010000018.1, from coordinate 870,702 downwards.
GTTAGGGGAGGATTTAAGTCCTAAGCTGGAATTTGTAACACTGGATGTTTCCGACTATTCCGAAATCGAAAGTGTGTTGCTCCTAGTGAATCCGACGCATATTATACATTTAGGGGCCTATCAGAGTCCGGATTGCTCTCGGGACCATATTGGTGGAATGGAAATTAACATTGGCGGTACCATGGCGCTGTTCGATGCTGCCGAGAAACTTAAAAACTTAAAAAGGTTCGTATTCGCCAGCTCGGCTGCGGTATACGGAATGCGGTCCATGTACGACCAACACACCATCCCCGAAAACGTTCCTTTGGCACCGCCCAACCATTATGGTATATGGAAATTGGCGGGCGAACACATAGCACGCCTTTATCACGATAATACTAAAGTGCCCACGATTTGTCTGCGGATCAACACCACTTACGGCAAAGGACGGGACAAAGGAAAGACATCCGCTCCTACCAATGCGTTAAAAGCTATAGCCATGGGAGCGACAAAAGGAGAGCTTATACCTTTTGAAATGCCGTATAGTGGCAGGGAAAACTATCATTTTGTAGAAGATGTTGGCGCCCAATTCGCGGCAGTAACCTTGCAGGATTTTAATGGGTTCGGGGCCTTCAATATTCAAGGGGAGACCATTCCTATTCAGACATTTTTGGATTTGGCGGCACATGAGGCAGAACAATTGGGGATGGGAGCTTTTTCGTCCTTATCTATAATAGAGAATGCGCCTCCCAATCTTTTTGTCTGTGATCTGGACCATTCAAAAATCAAGGGAACATTCTCTAATCTTCCTAGTACCAAGATTGCGGAAGGCATTCGACAATCTCTTTTAGAATTTAAGGCCATGGCCGAGAAAGGTACCTTAACATATTCCACACCAGGCTCATGAAAAAATTGGGAATAGCATTCATAGGCGCAGGCGATATTGCCGATTTGCATGCCGAGGCCATTGATGGGTTGCCAGGGGCCGAATTAATAGGGCTTTGGAACAGGACCATGGAAAAAGGAACCTCCAAGTCAAATGAGTATGGATGCAGAACCTACGCGACGGTAGACGAATTGTTGAACGACCCCAAGGTAGATGTCGTTTTCGTGTTGACCAATATGGAAACACATTGCGACTATACTACTAGGGCTGCCGAGGCCGGTAAGCATATTTTGGTGGAAAAGCCCGCCGCTTCCAGTATCGAAGAGCTCACCAAAATGAACGCTGCCGTGCAAAAAGCCAAGGTGAAGTGTATGCCCGTCCATAATTATATATACGAACCTGGAATAGAAAGGGCAAAAGCAATGATCGAAACCGGGAAATTGGGCACGATTACCCAGTTTTATATGATGTACAACATTCATCATGCCGATGAGATACGTGCACGGTACCCTGGGGTGATCCGGCAAATTTTGACCCATCATAGTTATACCATGTTATACTTGGCCGGAAAACCAAAAATGGTCTCCTGTTTTGTGAATACCGTAGACGATACAATCGCGCCGCAAGAAAATGTGGCGATGGCAACTATTAAAATGGATAACGGAACACTGAGTCATCTCTGTGCAAGTTTTGCAAATGACGACCATGCCGGTGACCCATGGACCTGCATCATAAAAGTGATAGGAACCAAGGGCAGTACCCGTTATAGTTACCGTGATTTTGTGATCAACGAAAGAAACGGAGCCCATTCCCAAACCTATCAAAATTATCCGGAATCCATTAAAAATACAGCGGCATATTTCATTGAGCGCGTGGTCCGCTTGGGCGAGGAACCCTTGTCCAATCTGGAAGATGCCATTACTTGTCAAAAAGTAATAGAGGCTTGTGAAGTATCTGCACAAACGGGAATTCATGTACATTTAAATTAATAAACAACACAAGACTATGTTAAAGTATTTTAAAAATAGCATCGGAACGGTATTTTTTGCAGTAGTACTCCTAATAGGCTGTGTGGATAAAAAAGAAGCCCTTGTTACAGTTCAAAAAGGCGACCATATTGTGCTTATTGGTAACAATTTAGCATCACGCATGTTGAATTTTGGGTATTTTGAGACCGAGATGCATCTGCGCTTCCCAGACAGCTTGCTCTTTATTAGGAACATGGCCGATCCGGGCAATACCCCTGGGTTTCGACCACATTCCTCAAGAGCCGTACCATGGGCTTTTCCGGGAGCGGAAAAGTTCTATCAAAATGAGTTGGCAAATAAATCCGGAAGCGAAGGTTTTTTCCCGACCGAGGATGAATGGTTAACGAATTTGGGCGCTGACGTTATTCTGGCCTTTTTTGGATACAATGAGTCGTTTCAAGGTGAGGCGGGCCTTCAAAACTTTAAAGACGAACTACAGGCCTTTATTGAGCATACCCAAAAGCAAAAGTATAATGAAAAGGGATACTCGGATTTGGTTTTGGTATCGCCCATTGCGTTTGAGGATTTATCATCAAAAATGGACCTGCCCAATGGCATAAAGGAAAATGAAAATCTAAAATTGTATACGGAAGCAATCCATGAGGTGGCGGAACAAAACCAGATTCCCTTTATAGACGCCTTTACCGCTAGTAGCAATTGGATGAATTCAGAAAACACGATTACGGCGGATGGATTTCAACTCAATGATCTAGGATATCAAAAATTTGGTGGGTTTTTGGCAGATGCCGTTTTTGGAGAAGGCAATAAGAACAACCAAAGCAATAGGAAACTTGTACATGACGCCGTCATGGAAAAAAATTGGTTTTGGCATAACGAGATAAAGCTGCCTAATGGCGTACATGCCTGGGGGCGGCGTTATGATCCGTTTGGGCCCGATAATTATCCCTTTGAAAAAGAAAAAATAAATCAAATGACGGCCATAAGGGACACCGCGATTTGGGAAGCTGCCAGAGGCAAAACGTTTGATCTGGTTGCTGCCGATGCAAGAACAAGAATACTTCCGCCGGTAAAATCGAATTATGATCCAGGAATGGGCAATACGGAGGAGGGTTACAAATATGGGCAAGATGCCTTAGATAAAATACAAGTTGCTCCGGGGTATAAGCTAGAGCTTTTTGCCTCCGAAGTGGAATTTCCAGACTTGGCCAATCCCGTTCAAATTTCCTTTGACAATAAAGGACGACTGTGGGTGGGAGTGATGCCTTCATATCCCCATTATAAACCGGGCGACAAAAAACCCCAGGATAAACTTATTATTCTTGAAGACACCGACAATGATGGAAAAGCTGACAAGCAGACCACCTTCGTTGATGATTTAAATTTGACCATTGGGTTTGAATTCGCGCCAGAAGGGGTTTATGTCTCTCAGGGAACTAACCTTGTTCTGTTAAAAGATACTGATGGTGACGATAAGGCCGATACGAAAGAAATTATTTTAAGCGGATTCGATGACCATGACACCCATCATACCGCGGGGGCATTTGCCGCAGATCCTTCCGGTGCCATTTACATGGGTGAAGGGGTGTTTTTACATACCAATATTGAAACGGCCTATGGCCCCGTTAGGGCCACCAATGGTGGTTTTTACCGCTACAGTCCGCAACGCCACCATTTAGAGCGTACGGCACAATTACCTATACCTAACCCGTGGGGCATTGCGTTCGACGATTGGGGACAACCCTTTTTTGCACATACTTCGGGTCCCGATATGACTTGGATGATGCCCGGGACGATACAACCGCGTTACGGACAAACATCTCCGTTACCAGAAAATTTAATTGAGGACAAGCATCGCGTACGCCCAACCTCGGGGCTGGAGTTTGTGTCCAGTCGCCATTTTCCGGATGAAGTTCAGGGCGATTTGATTATCCACAACACCATTGGGTTCTTAGGAACCAAGCAACATACGATGGTAGATGACCCGGAAAGTTCGGGATACAATAGTCGGCACAGGCAAGACCTCGTTACGTCTACCGATACCAACTTTAGACCTGTAGATATGGAGTTTGCGCCAGATGGCTCCCTATATTTTGTAGATTGGCACAACGTATTGGTGGGCCATATGCAGCACAATGCCAGAGATCCCCTGCGAGACCACGTGCATGGCAGAATATATCGAATTACCTACCCATCAAGGCCGTTGGTTGCCCCTGCAAAGGTCGCTGACGCCAGTATATCCGAACTTTTGGATAATTTAAAACTACCGGAATTTAGAACACGCTACCGTACAAAAAGAGAACTACGGGCACGGAATGCTGACGAGGTTTTGGAAAAAATAAAACCTTGGGTCGAGAATTTGGACAAAAACGATCCGCGCTACGAGCATCACGTTCTCGAAGCACTATGGGTTACTTGGGGACTGAACAAGGTAGACGCGAACCTGCTAAACCAACTATTGACGGCAAAAGATTTTAGGGCACGGGCAGCGGCGGTAAAGGTATTGCGTTATGCCGGACATCAGATTTCAAATCAGGCAGACCTTTTGATGACGGCAGTTACCGATGAAAACCCAAGAGTGCGCTTAGAGGCCTTTGTGGCAGCATCATGGTTGCCTAAACAATCGGGGCTTCCCATCCTAGAACAAGCCGGTAAGATGCCTTTGGACAAATGGATGGAAAAACCATATGAAGCGGCTCTAGCCCATATGAACGACGTAAATATTGGTCAGGATCCCGAAACCAAGGGAACAAAGACCGATTTGGAAGGTGCACAAAAAGAACTCTTTGTTAGGGGTGAGGAAATATATAATAGAGAAGGGTTTTGTGTGACCTGTCATCAGTCCGACGGCAAGGGATTGAGTGCCTCTCAGTTTCCCCCTTTGGCGAAATCGCCATGGGTAACAGGCAGCGAGGAGCGACTTATTAAATTGACCTTGCACGGGCTTATGGGCCCACTGGAACTTATGGGTAAAACCTACCCAGGACAGGTACCCATGACACCTTACGGAGGAATGCTGAACGATTTAGAAGTAGCCTCTGTTTTGACATTCGTTCGGAATGCACACGGCAATAAGGCTTCCCCTATAACGCCCGAGAAGGTGAAAGAGGTACGGGAGGCAACCAAGGACAAAGAAGGTTTTTACACACCTGCCGAGTTATTGTTGGAACATCCTATGGAATAGGATTTAAGATTTGAGATAAATTCGTTTCTTTAGGGTGGACTAGAAAATCATATGCAGAAGGATTAATATATATGTATGGCTCTTTTGATAACTGGCAACTGAAAGGATAGGTTTGCGTTATCGAAATATTGATGGTGCTATAATCAAGAATGCAAAATCAAAACGAATAGAATTTAAAATAAAACAGATGAAAAGACATTGCCTAGCCTTGGACCTAAAAGAAGACCCCTCTTTAATTGCCAAATATGAGGCGTATCACAAGGATGTCTGGCCTGAAGTTTTAAAAAGTCTTACCGATTCTGGTATTCTACATATGGAGATATACCGAATCGAGAATAGACTATTCATGATTATTGAGGTAAGTGAGGATTTTTCTTTTGAAAGGAAAGGTAAATTGGACGAAAACAATCCTCGCGTCCAAGATTGGGAAGTCTTAATGTGGGAGTATCAAAAAGCCTTGCCATTTGCTAAACCAGGTGAAAAATGGTTGCCCATGAATAAAATCTTTGATTTCAGTGCTTAATTTTGGATCTGACCGTTAAACTCAAATAAAAGAGTTTAGATTTTAACCAGGTCGCTGAGGTAGTTTGGCAAACAATTTTAAAATGACTGTGTAGCCTTTTTTGGAAGTGTTAATCGTGTCCATTGCATCCAGCGCTACTTTTAAGATTGGTCTCAAAATGAAGTGATTTAGCGAATTCTCCGCTACTATAGCGAGGTTTAGAAAGAGAAGAAAAGTGTATTGCTAACAGAATCAAAAGTGCCAACAAATTATGATGTTACCATCCCTAATGTAGTTTGAGAAACTAAGGAAAGTGTTGTCCAATTTCACGAAGAACACAAGTAAATAGAACAGATGAGAAAAACAATTCAATTGCTAATAATACTGGCCATAGTAGCCCAATCTTTTGCACAGCAAAAGAAACAAAAGCAAAAAAGACCCAATATCGTCTTTATTATGAGCGATGATCATGCTTACCAGGCGATAAGCGCATATGGTCATCAATTGAACAAAACGCCCAATATAGATAGAATCGCCAAGAACGGTGCCATTTTCTCTAATTCTTTTGTGTCGAACTCCATTTGCGCACCCAGTCGCGCTGCAATGCTTACAGGGAAGCATAGTTTTGTAAATGGCAAAGTGGATAACGTCCAAGAATTTAATTGGTCACAGGAGACCTTTCCAAAATTATTGCAGCAGAACGGGTACCAAACGGCCTTGATAGGAAAAATACATTTGGACGGTTTGCCGCAAGGATTCGATTATTCTGCGGTGCTTCCTGGACAAGGTCATTATTATAATCCAGACTTCATCATAAACGGAAAGAAGGAGCAGCTCCCTGGGTATGTTACCGAAATAACTACAAACCTTACTTTGGATTGGCTTACCAATAGAGACGAGGACAAGCCATTTTGTGTCCTTTATCATCAAAAAGCACCGCATAGGGAATGGCTTCCTGCAAAAAAGTACTATGAGGAATATACCCAAATGAAGTTTAAGGAACCAAAGACACTGTATGATGATTACAGTAATCGGGGAACCGCCGCAAAGGAGTCTGAAATGAATATTCTTGAGCACATGAACTGGGCAGGAGATTCTAAAATTTATCCAGAGGTTATGGCGGAATTGGGCATAAATGAAACTTCAAATTGGGGAATTAGGGCGTTGGCCGATAATCTGGGACGGATGGACGCTGAACAACGTGCTTCTTGGGATGCCATATACGGGCCCATCAATGAACATTTCAAAAAAATATACCCGTCAATGACACCTAAAGAATTGATGCATTGGAGGTTCGAACGATACATGCAGGATTATTTAGGAAGTATCGCTTCGGTAGATGAAGGGGTCGGGCAGGTCTTGGACTTCTTAAAGGAAAATGGTCTGGAAGAAAATACGATTGTTGTATACACTTCGGACCAAGGTTTTTATTTGGGCGAGCACGGTTGGTTTGATAAGCGATTTATGTACGAAGAGTCCCTAAGGACGCCTTTAGTAATTTCGTATCCTAAAGAAATAAAACCAGGTACGGATGTCGATGGAATGGTGCAAAATATTGATTACGCCCCAACGCTGTTAGATTACGCCGGCGTTAAAATTCCTAAAAAAATGCAGGGGGAATCTTTTCGGAAATTGCTAAGGAATGAAAACACGGAATGGCGCGATGCAATCTATTATACGTATTACGAATACCCTTCCATACACATGGTAAAAAGACATTATGGTGTGCGCACGGAGCGGTATAAGCTGATTCATTTTTATTATGATATTGATGAATGGGAACTATATGACTTGGAGACCGATCCGGACGAAATGAAAAACGTTTATAATGATGGGAAATACACCGAAATTAAAGATATGATGCATGGAAGATTAAGGGAAATGCGAAATAAATATGGTGATTCCGATAAGAATGACAAACGCTTTTTAGAGTCCTATTTGGATAAAATAAACAGGTAGTTAACCGTAGGGAGCTATATTTTGCGTTAGGGCATCGCAAGACTTTTTAAACGGCATCGCTCTAGTTTGTTCCGTTCGGTTTGGAGGGTCGTTTATGACATGTAGGCCAAACGGTTTTCATTATTGGTGCTTTTATGACTATCGTAAATTTTTGAGTGTGTTTGCCAAATGAAAGGATTACTGTAGCCTATGAAATATATTGTATGTGAAGAGCCGGGTAAGTTTATATTAAAAGAAAGGGAAACCCCGGTTCCTAAAAGTAATGAGGCCCTTTTAAAAATAAAAAAGGTAGGCATCTGCGGTACCGACCTGCATGCGTATTCTGGAAATCAGGCCTTCTTTTCCTATCCACGAATTTTGGGCCACGAACTGGCCGCCGAGGTTATAGAAATCGGAAAAAATCCACGTGGTATCAAAACGGGCGATAGGGTAGTGGTCCTACCCTATATGAGTTGCGGCGAATGTTTTGCTTGCCTAAGCGGTAAAACCAATTGTTGTTCGCATATTAGGGTTCTTGGTGTCCATTCGGATGGAGGTATGCAGGAATATATCACCTTACGTGAGGATTTGCTATTGCCTGCCAATGGGCTGTCCTATAATCAAATTGCTATTGTGGAACCACTGGCCATTGGTGCGCATGCCATACAAAGGGCACAGGTGAAAAAGGGTGAAGTCGTGGTAGTCGTGGGTTGTGGCCCAATCGGAATCGGAATTATAAAATTGGCCAAAATAGCAGGTGCAGAAATAATTGCTCTTGATGTGAACGAAGATAGATTGGTTTATGCGAAGAACGTAATCGGTTCGGACCATGTTATTCATGTTTTACAAGATGTGGTTGCCAAAATCAGGGAAATTACAAATGGGAATATGGCCCATGTGGTTTTTGACGCAACCGGAAACAAAAAGGCCCTGGAAAGCGGTCCGGACTATATGGCACACGGAGGACGATATGTTTTGGTGGGACTTTCGAAAGGGGAACTTACTTTTTCACATCCAAAAATACATGCGAAGGAAGCTACCATTCTTTGCAGTAGGAATGCTACGCTTAAAGATTTTGAACACGTAATGTGTATAATCAGCCAGTTTCCTACCCACTCTTTTATTACACATACCGTACATTTTTCGGAAATGATCGAAAATTTTGATCGTTGGACCAAACCGGAGACGGGTGTACTAAAAGCGATGGTTGATTTTTGAGTTTTAGATGGGTTTTAGTCTTAAAAATGGATTTTCAGATTCTCTTTAAGGCTTTAAAAAAGAAACCCTTGAAAATCAACTGATTAACAAGGGTTTAAGTACTCGAGGCGGGACTTGAACCCGCACGGACTAATGTCCATTGGATTTTAAGTCCAACGTGTCTACCGATTCCACCACTCGAGCATCTTCTTCCATAACCTAAGTAAAAGGTTTTGGCATCAAACAAAAAAACGCTGACCAGCAGCGTTTTCTGTGGAGCGAAAAACGGGATTCGAACCCGCGACCTCCACCTTGGCAAGGTGGCGCTCTACCAACTGAGCTATTTTCGCGTGTGTAAGAACGAACATCATTCTAGATGCGGCTGCAAATTTAAAACAATTCTGTAAAAACCAAAGTAATTTTAGGTAAAAGAAATAAAAAATCTTAGGAAGTAGCTTTCTTTTTCTTGGTAAGCAATCTTTTTATTTCGTTCAACTTCATCAAGGCCTCAACGGGAGTAAGGGTATTGATGTCCAAATCAAGGATTTCTTCTTTGATTTCTTCTAAAAGCGGGTCATCTAGATTAAAGAAGCTCAGTTGCATTTCGTCTTGTGTGGACTTTAGCTTGTCTGTCAATTCTTCGCTGGAATGTGATTTTTCGAGTTTCTTAAGGATTTTATTTGCTTTTTGAATTACCTGTTGTGGCATTCCCGCCATTTTGGCAACGTGAATTCCAAAACTGTGTTCACTTCCGCCCGGCGTGAGCTTTCTTAAAAAAAGTACGTTGTCCTTTAGTTCTTTTACCGATACATTGAAATTTTTAATTCGGTCAAAGGTAGCGGACATCTCATTAAGCTCGTGGTAGTGAGTAGCGAACAAGGTCTTTGCCCGTGCCGGATGTTCGTGAAGATATTCCGAGATAGCCCATGCAATGGAAATACCGTCGTAGGTGCTGGTACCCCTCCCAATTTCGTCCAGCAGTACCAAACTCCTTTCGGAGAGATTATTTAGGATAGATGCGGTCTCGTTCATTTCTACCATAAAGGTAGATTCGCCCATAGAAATGTTGTCACTGGCGCCTACGCGGGTAAAGATTTTATCCACATACCCAATGCTTGCAGCTTCTGCGGGAACAAAACTTCCCATCTGTGCCAAAAGCACGATCAAAGCGGTTTGTCTAAGTATGGCGGATTTACCACTCATGTTGGGCCCCGTAATCATAATAATTTGTTGGTTGTTCCTATCCAACAACACATCGTTGGCAATATAAAGTTCCCCAAGGGGCAATTGTTTTTCGATTACCGGATGTCTTCCGTTGGTGATTTTTATGTCGGTGGAATCGTTAAGTTCAGGGGCCACGTAATTGTTTTCCTTTGCCAATTGTGTAAACCCACAAAGGCAGTCTAGTTGCGCAATAAGCTGCGCATTGTTTTGTACGGGTGCAATGTATTCCTGCATCCAAAGTATCAATTGGGAAAACAATTGTTGTTCCAAAGTGGTAATACGTTCTTCGGCACCTAGTATTTTACCCTCATATTCCTTAAGTTCCTCGGTAATATAGCGTTCTGCATTTACCAAGGTCTGTTTTCGTATCCAAGTTTCGGGCACCTTGTCCCTGTGCGTATTTCGGACTTCTATATAGTAGCCAAAAACGTTGTTGGAGGCTATTTTTAGTGATGATATTCCAGTTGCCGCCGTTTCTCGGGTTAGCATATTGTCTAAATAGTCCTTGCCTGTGGTTGCAAGACAGCGCAATTCGTCCAGTTCCTCGGAATACCCCGTTGCAATGGCATTGCCTTTAAGGATATTTACGGGCGCCTCCTCGTTCAGCATCTCCTTTATTTTTGCCCTTAGTAAGTCACAGGATTGTAATTGGTCACCGATCAGTGCCAAGGCGTCATTTTGCGCAACGGTAGCTAATTGCTTTATGGGGACAATCGCCTCCATAGAATTTTTGAGCTGTACCACCTCTTTGGGGTTAACTTTACCGGTAGATATTTTAGAGATAAGTCGTTCCAGATCGCCCATTTTGGAAATGCTCGCTTGAAATTTTTCCAGCAGTATTTCATTCTCGGTAAGGTGGCGTACCACTTGATGTCTACTACGTATTTTTTGAATATTCTTTAACGGAAGTGCCAGCCAGCGCTTGATCATTCTCCCGCCCATTGGGGATATGGTCTTATCAATGACATCCAATAAGGTAACCGCGTTGAGGTTCGTGGAATGGTAAAGTTCCAGATTTCTGATGGTAAACCGGTCCATCCAAATATACTCGTCTTCGGCAATACGTTGCAGGGTGTTGATATGATGCAATTGCCTGTGCTGGGTTTCGGACAGGTAATGCAATACCACCCCGGCAGCCACGATACCGTTCAATAAATGGTCCACACCAAAACCTTTAAGCGTTTTGGTCTTAAAATGGTTGGTAAGTTGCTCTAGGGCATAATCTTCTTGAAAAACCCAGTCCTCTATGTAAAAAGTATGGAACTGCGACCCAAACACTTGATTGAACTCTTTTTTGTGTGCCTTTGAAATAAGTACTTCATTAGGGGCAAAATTTTGCAGAAGCTTATCTATCTGCTCCTCACTGCCTTCCGAGGTCAAAAACTCACCTGTAGAAATATCAACAAAGGAAACGCCCAATTTTTTCCGTCCAAAGTGTACCGCACATAAAAAATTATTGCTCTTTGCATTGAGTATATCGTCGTTTAGGGATACGCCTGGCGTTACCAGTTCCGTTACACCTCTTTTTACGATGGTTTTGGTAAGTTTTGGGTCTTCCAATTGATCGCAAATAGCAACACGCAGCCCGGCTTTTACGAGTTTTGGCAAATAGGTGTTTAAGGAATGGTGAGGAAAACCGGCCAATTCCGTGCGTTCACCGCCATTATTTCTGTTGGTAAGGATAATGCCAAGAATCTTGGAGGCCTTTACTGCGTCCTCACCAAATGTTTCATAAAAATCTCCCACACGGAACAGTAACAAGGCATCAGGATATTTTGTCTTGATGGTATTGTACTGCTTCATTAAAGGGGTCACTTTTTTTATCTGCTCCTTTCCTGCCACTTCGCTCTAATCTACTTATTTTTGATGAATGTTACGAATATATGGTATTCCTAAGAGGATTTTAATTTTTGTTGATATATAGGGTCGATAGTTGAAAAGTATTGGTTTTAAAGCAGATTTTGAAGGTGATCCGACAAATAGGTTTGAACAAGGACAGATAAACTTATGATACTTTAAGACAAAATGGGAATTCCTAGGAAATAGGGACGTAACTGACCGATTTGAAAAATTAAATAAAAAGAAAGTCCTAAATCTTAAGTAGCGAAGTCTTGTGACGATTCGAGGACTACTATGTTAAACCCAGAAAAATGCCAATTGAAAAGTAGCGCAATGAGAAAACTTAAAAACGAGGAATTGGGTAGGTTGGAGGTGTCCGAGTTTAAGGAGGCAAAGAAGATCAAAGTTTGTATTGTACTGGATAATATAAGGAGCCTTAACAATATTGGTTCGGTCTTTAGAACGGCCGATGCTTTTTTGGTCGAAAAAATATACCTATGCGGCATTACGGCAAAACCGCCACATAAGGACATTCACAGAACTGCTTTAGGTGCAACGGATAGTGTAGCATGGGTATATGCCTCGGATACCTTGGTCTTAGTAGAGGAATTAAAAAAAGAAGGGTGTATTATTGTTGCGGTAGAGCAAGCGGAGGGTGCCGTGATGTTGACAGAATTTTGCACCCACGCCAGATAATTCCTATGTACTGGTTTTTGGCAACGAAGTCAAAGGAGTAGATCAAAAAGTGGTTTCGGCCAGTGATGTCGTGCTGGAAATTCCCCAATTTGGCACCAAACATTCTTTAAATATTTCAGTAAGTGTAGGCGTGGTGGTCTGGGATGTTTGGTCCAAGTTGAATACATAAAAAAACCCAAGCGAAGTTGGGCTTTTTGTGTAGTTTGAGTTAGTTAGTTTCTCCATTAAGAGAACCGTAATTACGTAAATACATTTTTATCGTGCAAGCTATTTTGTAACATTATGTTAATCCAATTGGGAAATAGCGAAGTTCTGTATGGTTTCTAAAATGTGTTCGTAGTCTTTTTCTTGGTCAACAAAATCTAACTGGGACACATCTATAATAAGCTGATTGTCTTTAGGATAGGTCTTTAGAAAATCCATATAGCCCCTGTTGATGTTTTCTAGGTATTCCCCTTGGATTCCTTGCTCATACTCCCGCCCTCTTTTTTTAATTTGTTCTAATAATCGTTCTGTGGTTTGGTACAGGTAAACGTAGATTTTAGGTTTCTTGACCTCTTTGTACATGAAATTAAAGATTTTACGGTACAACTCATATTCTTGTTTTTGTAGCGTGACTTTAGCAAAAATGAGTGACTTAAAAATATCGTAATCCCCGATCATAAAACTTTTGAACAAGTCAAATTGGTTAGTGTCGTCCGAGAACTGTTGGTAACGGTCTGCGAGAAACGACATTTCCAACGGAAAGGCATACCGCGCCTGGTCCTTATAAAAACTGGGTAAGAACGGATTTTCGGCAAAACGCTCCAAAATTAATTTCGCGTTAAAATCGGCTGCTATTTTTGTGGCCAAGCTGGTTTTTCCCGCGCCTATGTTTCCTTCTATGGTTATAAATTGTAGGCTGGTAAACAGTGCCGCTCTGTTGGAATAAAGTTTGCCTCCGGTTTTATCCGGTTTGCTTCTGTCCCGGCATTGCTGTAACAGGTTTCGACTGTCCTTTTTGAAGATTGGATGGTAAAACTGCGGGGCAATGTCGGCCAAGGGTTTTAATACGAACCTACGGTCTTCCATTCGCGGGTGCGGCACCGTCAATGTTTCGTGATGTACGACTTGGCTTCCGTAATAAACGATATCCAAATCTATAGTCCTGCTCACATAACCGGGTGCATTGTTGCGCTCCCTGCCCATGCTTTTTTCTATCTGCATCAAAACAAATAAACAGGCTTCAGGTGTTTTATCGGTCTCTAGTTTTATACAGGCGTTCAAAAAATCTTCTGCATCAAAACCCCAGGCAGGTGTATTGTAGATGGGGGACAGGGAGCTAATCTCACCGAGCTGTTCATCTATTAAAAATACCGCTTTTTGCAGGTTGAGTTTCCGGTTTCCCAAATTACTGCCAATAGAGATATATACTGTTTCTTTTGTAGTCATAATATAACGGCAAAATAAACAAAACAAATTCACTTTAGTTATCTTTGCAGCCTAATAAAAATAGCTATTCCATGAATTTTTTGAGAAATCTTCTTGCGGCCATAATTGGTTGTTTGATGGCATTTGGTATTATATTCATCATGTTTTTTATCCTTATAAGTTTGTTGGGTAGCGACGAAGAAGCCGTAAACGTAAAGGACAATTCTATTTTGGAGGTACAGTTGCAGAGGCCTATTGCTGACTATGCCGGGGTAGATGAACTAAATCCCTTTGCTGGTCTTTTTGAAGGTCCTCAAGGATTGGATGAAATAGTACAGGCCGTTATGGTGGCCAAGGAAGATGAGCGAATAAAGGGCATAAGTCTAAACAATAATTTTATTATGGCCGGTTTGGCGCAGACACAAACCCTAAGAAAGGTGCTGGAGGAGTTTAAGGCTAACGGAAAATTTATTTATACCTACGGCGATTTTTATACCCAAAAAGATTACTATCTGGCCTCCGTAGCCGATTCTATTTTTATGAATCCCGTTGGCGTGCTAGATTTTAAAGGCTTGTCCTCCGAAGTTTTGTTTTATAAGGACCTACAGGAAAAAACGGGTATAAAAATAGAAGTTATCCGTCATGGCAAATACAAGAGTGCCGTTGAGCCATTTTTGCAGAACGAGATGAGCGATGCCAACAGATTGCAGATAAAGGAGTTGCTCCAATCTTTGTGGAATTCTATGGTAACCGATATTGCTGTGGGAAGAGGGATTTCGGTGGCCGATTTGAATGTCATAGCCGATACCTTGGGCGGTAGAACACCAAAGTATGCTAAGGAATCTGGCCTAGTGGACGATATTGTGTTTTATGATGAATATGAACAAAAGATTTCTAGGGCACTGGAGCTTTCGGAAGGGCAGGATATCAATTACATCGGTTTAGACGATTATGTGAAATATTCCAATAAGAAAACACTAAAGTCAGGTAAGGATAAGATTGCCGTAGTCTTTGCGCAAGGTGAAATTTTGTATGGTGAGGGAGGCCCCGATATTATCGGGCAAGGCATTATTAATGAAGCACTTATAAAAGCCAGGGAGGACAAAAATGTAAAGGCTATAGTACTACGCGTAAATTCTCCAGGAGGAAGTGCCCTTACCTCGGATATTATTTGGCGCGAAGTAGAGTTGGCGAAAAAGGTTAAGCCTGTCGTGGTTTCCATGGGCAATGTAGCGGCTTCGGGAGGTTATTATATTGCAGCGGGTGCGAACAAGATTTTCGCGGAACCTACAACCATTACCGGTTCTATAGGGGTCTTTGGAACGGTACCCAATATAACCGGACTTGCAAAGGATATCGGAATTAATGCCGAGCAGGTGGGTACCAACACAAATTCTATAGACTACTCTTTGTTCGAGCCCATGAGTGATGCTTTTCGCAATCAGGTTCAGGAAAGTATTGAGGATACTTACACGACGTTTTTGGAGCGTGTGGCCCAAGGACGTGGTATTTCTGTTGCCCAAGCGGATAGCTTGGCGCAGGGCAGGGTCTGGAGCGGTGTAGATGCCAAGCGTATTGGTTTGGTAGATGAGTTGGGTACTTTGGATGATGCCATTTCCGCCGCGGCCGTATTAGCAGAAATGGATACCTACGGCATTAAAAAATTTCCAAAATATAAGTCGGGCTTTGAGCGCTTTATGGAAGATTTGGAGGGCGCAAGTATGCAGCTAAAGTATAAGATCATCAGTGACGGGATAGGAGAGGAGGCATATAGGGTCTTAAAAGACCTAAAATTGGGTATGGAACAAAAGGGCGTACAGGCCAAAATGCCATTCATCTTAAATATAAAATAAGGGATGACGCAAAAAGATACCTTAGTAGCGCGGAGAATATACTTATATCTCGGGGCGCTGTTCATTACCTCTTTGGTCGTCTCCAATCTTATTTTTCAAAAATTCTTTTATTGGAATCCCTTTGGGGACGTAACCGTCTTTGGTGCACCCCTTTTTGAAATATCGGTAGGGATACTGCCCTACCCGGTAACCTTTTTGATTACCGATTTAATTTCTGAGGTTTTTGGAAAGAAAAAAGCCAACCAGATTGTGGTAGCCGGTATTTTTGCGTCATTCTTCTCCCTAATTATTGTGTATACGGCCAATGCCGTCCCGGCAACGCTATGGTCGCCTGTTCAGGACGGCTTGTTTACCTCGGTTTTTGGCAATACTATTGTCGCTGTTTTTGCCTCCATGATGGCCTATTTATTGGCCCAGTTTGTAGACATACAGATCTACCATTTTTGGAAACGAGTTACCAAAAGTAAGTATTTGTGGTTGCGCAATAATTTTTCAACCTTTTCATCACAATTGATTGACACTTTTGCCGTTGTAGCGCTGTTGTGTTCGTTCGGTGAGATTCCATGGGACAAATTTACGGGCTTGGTCATCAGCGGATTTATTTTTAAGATAATTATAGCATTTCTAGACACTCCTTTTCTGTATTTGACCGTATATCTTATGCGGAAACGTTTTAAGTTGGAATTGGGACAGGAAATAGATTTGGATGCTGAGGTCAAGGCCGCTTAATTAAGTTGGTTTAAAAAAAATGTAATGAAAAAGAAAATTTTAAGAATAATAGGTGTCCTTTTTTTGCTGATTGTAGGAGTTTTGGTGGCTGCCCCTTTCTTCTTGGAGGCGAAAATTGGAGACATCATTAAGAACAACGTTAATAAAAACGTGAATGCCACTTTGGATTTTTCGGATGCGGACTTAAGTCTGTTCAGTAGTTTTCCCAATGCTGCGGTGCGGTTAGAAAATGTGAGTCTGGTGAACAAGGCCCCTTTTGAGGGCGACACCTTGTTTTCTGCCAAAGAAGTTTCTTTGACTATGGGCATCATGCAATTGTTCAACAATCAGGACCAACCAATTGCCATAACAAGTCTTAACTTGGATAATGCCTTGCTAAATGTAAAAGTAGATGCCAACGAGAATGCCAATTATGACATAGCGATGGAAACGGGCGCAGTAGAAACTACCTCTGCCGAGACTACTTCGGACGGATTTAACCTGAATATGGAATCCTACGAAATTAAAAATTCACGTATTTTTTATGCAGATGTATCGTCTGGTATCAGTCTTTCGTTGACCGATTTTAATCATAAGGGCACTGGCGACCTTTCCTTGGAATTATCTGAACTGGATACGCAGACCAGCGCTTTGGTCTCTTTTGAGATGGACAGTACCAATTATCTAAATAAAAACAAGGTGAGTTTGCAGGCCTTGATCGGTATCGATTTAAAGCAAAGTAAATATTCCTTTTTAAAGAACGAAGCCCTAGTTAATCAATTGCCGTTAGTCTTTGATGGTTTTGTAAAGCTGAATGATGATGACATAGAGGTTGATATCAATTTTAAAACCCCTTCTTCGGATTTTAAAAACTTTTTAGCCGTTATACCAGAGGAGTATTCCAAAAATATCGAAAACGTTACCACGACGGGAAACTTTGTGTTGGAAGGAAACTTTACGGGTATTGTGGATGATCTGCATATTCCGAGATTCAATATCAATATCAACTCGGACAATGCCTCCTTTAAATATCCTGATTTACCAAAAGCGGTCACCAATATACATATGGATATTGCCATCACCAATACTACGGGAATTACGGAAGATACTTCGGTAGACATTAAAAAGGCCTCTTTTATGATAGATCAGGATCGTTTTAATCTTACTTCCCAGATTTCTGAATTGATGGGCAATACCAAGGTGAGCGCCCACATGGATGGAAAAATGAACCTAGCCAATTTGGAAAAAGCCTATCCCGTTCCGGCCGGCCTAAGCCTAAAAGGAATGCTAGATGCGGATATTACAACGGCTTTCGACATGGCTACTATAGAGCGAAAGGAGTATGAAAAAACAAAAACCGAAGGGAAAATGGTATTGGCCGATTTTGAATACAAATCGGAAGAAATACCCAATCCTGTGGTGCTAAAGTCCACCGCTGTCACCTTTAATCCAAAAACCGTAAGCTTAAACGAACTGAACGGATCTACGGGAAATACCGACTTCAATGTAACCGGTACCATCAACAACTTTTTGGGCTATCTATTCAATGATGAAAAGGTAGAAGGTAATTTTAATCTAAAATCAAACACTTTTGACCTAGGTGATTTTATGGTCGCGGACAAGGCTACGGCAACTCAAGGCACAACAGAAAGTGCGCCTACCGCTACTACCGAAAAAATAAAAATACCTTCGTTTCTAGATGCGAACTTTACTGCCAGCGCAACTACTGTAATTTATGATAATATTACATTGAAGGATGTAAAGGGAAATCTTAGAATCAAGGATGAAAAGGCTGTTTTGAGCGATATGACTTCGTCTTTGTTCGATGGTAAAGTGGCTTTTAATGGTGAAGTATCTACCAAGAATGAGGTGCCCACGTTTGCCATGACATTAGGAATGGACCAATTACAGATAGGAGAAACTTTTAAGGCGTTGGAACTTTTTAAGGCGTTGGCTCCGATTGCACAAGTGCTTCAAGGTAAATTTAGTTCGGATATTCAACTCTCCGGTAATCTAAAGGACGATTTTACACCTGATCTGCTGTCCTTGAGCGGGGATATCTTGGCCAATTTAATGACACAGAAAATCAATGTTGAAAACGCCCCAGTGCTCTCTGCCTTGGATAGTAAATTGGATTTCATAAACCTTAATGATTTGGACTTGAAAGAATTAAAGACCAAACTTTCTTTTAAGGATGGTTTGGTCTCCGTAAAGCCTTTTAGTTTCAATTATAAGGATGTGACCATTAACGTGGATGGTAATCATACCTTTGATCAAAAAATGAACTACAAGGCATCTATACAAGTGCCTACGAAATACCTTGGAAAAGAAATAAACGCTTTGATCGCAAGGATTGACGATTCCTCTTTGGCAGGATTGACCATTCCGGTAACTGCTAATATTACCGGGATGTACAACAGTCCACAGGTAAGTACGGATTTAACCTCCGGCGTAAAAAACCTGACCTCCCAATTGATAGAAATAGAAAAGCAAAAACTCATTAGCAAGGGCAAGGACAAGGCCCAGGATTTAATTAGTGGAATTTTGTCCGGTAACAAGGGAACAGAAGACTCCCTCAAAACCAAAGACCCATTGAAACAAGGGGCAAAAGACGTCTTGGGTGGTCTGCTTGGTGGTAGCAAAAAAACAGATTCGACACAGACGGATAGCGTTCCTGCCAAAAAGGAAGATGTGGTAAAAGATGCGGCCAAGGATATCTTGGGTGGTTTTTTAGGAAAGAAGAAAAAAACGGAAACTAAAAAGGACTCGGTCAACTAATTCGAAGTCCCACATAATACCCTTCATTTCCGCGAACATTAAAAACGGTGTTGTCCTCAAAGATAAGGTACTGCCCTTTAATGCCCTTTAAAATGCCTTGGTAATTTGGAGTCTTGTCCAGATTAAGACTTTTAACTTTCTCGGGGTAGGATAGAACCGGAAAGTGCATATGCGTCTCCGTATTACTTTCTATGAAATAGTGCCTGGCCTCGTCCGGGATGTACTGTTTTAATCTGTTGCGCCATTCCACAAGATTTTCATCGTCCACATTATTGGTTAACATTTTACGCCAATTGGTCTTGTCGCCCACATGGTCTTTGAGTGCTACTTCGGTAATACCGGCGAGATATCTATTGGGGACTTCCACGATTTCTATGGCCTCATGAGCACCCTGATCAATCCATCGTGTAGGGATTTGGGTCTTTCTGGTAACGCCTACTTTAACGTTGCTGGAATTGGCCAAGTATACAATATGGGGCTGTAGTTGAACTCTTTTTTCATAGTCTAGATCGCGGTCTTCTTGGTCTAAATGTGCCGTACTCAATTCTGGACGCATGATCCAGTCTCCAGCAGAGGGAATTTCAAAAAAACAGGATTTGCAGAACCCTTGTCTAAAAATTGGCCGGTCGTTTCCGCAATTCAGACATTGGTGTTTTATGAAATGGATAGAAAGCTCTTTATCAAGTACTTGGTTAAGGTTTAGGAAATCCGATTCGAACACCAAATAATATTGGATGGGCTCTCCTATTTCGGTCTGCATTTTTTTTAGGACACCTTCGTACTGCATATATAACATCTTAATGGGCTTTCAATTTGAAAATGATACGGATATATTCTATTTTAGGCGGATAAAGATACCTAAAAATGCCCATTTCGCTCTTTAATTCCATAGCTTCTTGGTTGCTTAAAAAGCGCTATCATCAAATTGAACTATTTTTAAAATATCCCGAGGAGGTCCAAGAAGAATTGCTTTTACAGCTTTTAGAACTTGCAGATAATACTGAAATTGGACGTAGCTACGATTTTGAAACTATTAATAACTACGAGACATTTCGTGAGCGTGTACCTATTGTGTCCTACGAGGAAATGGAGCCAATTATAGAACGTACGCGTAAGGGCGAGCAGAATCTTTTTTGGCCTACTTCGGTAAAACTTTTTGCTAAAAGTAGCGGGACTACGAATGCTAAAAGTAAGTTCATACCCGTAAGTACAGAAGCCTTAGAAGACTGCCATTATAAATCTGGTAAAGATTTATTGTGCCTTTACTTGAATAACAATGAAAACTCGCAATTGTTTACGGGAAAGAGTTTGCGATTAGGAGGGAGCAAGGAGCTTTACGAGGACAATGGTTCTTTTTTTGGCGATCTGTCTGCCATCCTTATAGATAATATGCCTCTTTGGGCTGAGTTTAGTAGTACGCCCAGTAACAAAGTTTCTTTAATGAGCGAATGGGAAACGAAGTTACAGGCCATTATACATGAGAGTGTTCAGGAGAACGTTACCAGCTTGGCGGGAGTGCCTTCATGGATGTTGGTGCTATTGAACAATGTATTGGAAGAAACGGGTAACGATCATTTATTTCAAGTATGGGAGAACCTGGAAGTCTATTTTCATGGTGGGGTAAGTTTTAGTCCTTACAAAGAGCAGTACAAAAGATTATTGCCCCGCAAAAGTTTTAAATATTATGAGATTTATAATGCCTCAGAGGGTTTTTTCGCTATCCAGGATAGGAATAATGCCGATGACCTTTTGCTCATGCTGGATTATGGGATTTTTTATGAGTTTATTCCCATGGATAGATATGACAATACGGCCCCAAAAGCAATTCCGCTCTGGGAGGTAGAAATAGGAAAGAACTATGCTATTATTATTACTACCAATTCCGGATTGTGGCGTTATAAAATAGGGGATACGGTGCGTTTTACCTCCAAAAGTCCTTATCGTATCCGTGTCACAGGACGTACCAAACACCATATTAATGTATTTGGCGAGGAGTTGATTATAGAGAATGCCGAGGAAGCACTAAAAATAGTTTGTATTAAGGCCGAAGCTGAAATCAAGGACTATACAGCCGGTCCTATTTTTATGGCCGGAAAGGAAAAAGGGGCGCACGAGTGGGTTATAGAATTCAGAAAACCACCTAAGGACTTGGATTATTTTACGGAGTTTCTGGACAATGCCCTAAAATCTCTGAATTCGGACTATGAGGCCAAACGTTATAATAATACGACCTTAAAAATGCCCAAGGTGCATGTGGCTCGCGAAAATCTTTTTTATGATTGGTTAAAGTCAAATGATAAGCTAGGTGGTCAGCATAAAATTCCAAGGCTTTCCAATAAAAGGGATTACATAGAGGAACTTCTTCGTATGAATAGTTAAGGGATTTTTATTACCAGTGTCTTTTGGTCTATTAGTTGTAGCTAAAACGTTTTAATATTTACAGTTCTTTTATGTATCAAAGGGGCTTAGGTTCCTTCTAATTTCATTTTATTTTCCAATTGAAATTTTCAGACAACTTTTTTGTGAATGAATAATGGCCTTTTCGTTACTAATGGTTATTTAGTTGTTATAGGTCGATTTGCAGTTGTCATTCATAAAGTTTAAAAAGATAAAATTTGAATTCAGAAGTATATTTCGCCAGATGAAGTCTTATACCGATGTTTTTGCTCTACTAAACAAATAAATGCTGTTTTTTCTCGTTAAAGAATGAATTTAGATGAACAATACTTAACCACATAAATAACAAGACAAAAACCATGGCAGAGAAATTAGTAATTGTATCGGACATGTGGGGCGCAAGAAAAGGACTTTGGATTACCTCATATCTGGGGTATTTACAGCAATATTTTGATATCACATTCTATGATAGTCAGCAATTGGCTAATTTGGATTTAACCATAAATACCGAAGAAAACGTACATAATGCCTTTGTGAATGGCGGTATAGATACTGCTGTTGCACATCTATTGAAAAAGGAGCAGAAGGCCTGTCATTATCTAGCGTTTAGCACAGGTGGTACTATCGTCTGGAACGCGGCCAAAAAAGGACTTCCTGTTAAATCCTTATATACTATTTCCGCGACTAGGATACGATTGGAAAAAGATAAGCCATCCGTACCATTTACGCTTTTATATGGTGCTAATGATGCTTTTAAACCAGATGATAATTGGGCAAATATGTT
Source organism: uncultured Flavobacteriaceae bacterium (assembly GCA_963697395.1). Lineage (GTDB taxonomy): Bacteria > Bacteroidota > Bacteroidia > Flavobacteriales > Flavobacteriaceae > Maribacter. Next base: position 848,341 of record CAVONX010000018.1, on the reverse strand, counting down.
AGGATTGGATATGGAAATCATGCCGAATTTTGGACATTCTTTATATTCTGATGAAAAAATTATTCGCAAGGTCTGTTTTGATTTATTGCAAGAGGTAACAAAAATAGCACCACAACACAAGAAGGTGGTTTAAAACTGATAATAGTGCTATGGCATAGGTAACTCTTCATTACTCCGATCTCTTAAATCAAAAAAGGTCAAGAAAATGTTTAATTTTCTTGACCTTTTTTTATGTTTGCTTAAATCTAAGTGCTAGTGAATGTCGAAATTAAGTTTAAGAAACGGCCTTTAGTTTTTTAACCGTTTCAAAAGATAATTTTTGTTCCGCATATGGCTTGGTAACTTTAAATACCGTTTCATCGTTGCTTGGCATTTCGAACATGGCATCGGTAAAAATCGCCTCGCACAAGGAACGTAGACCTCTTGCTCCAAGTTTGTATTCAATTGCTTTATCCACGATATATTCCAAGGCCTGTTCTGTAATGGTAAATGTAATGCCATCCATGGCAAAAAGCTTCTCGTATTGCTTAATGATAGCATTTTTAGGCTCGGTAAGAATTGCCCTAAGTGTTTTTTTGTCCAAAGGGTTCATATGGGTTAATACGGGTAATCTTCCAATAATTTCAGGAATCAGACCAAAGTCTTTTAGGTCTTTGGGGATAATGTATTGCAACATGTTGGCGTTATCCAATTTGTCGTCTACCTTGGATGCGTTATAGCCCACCGCCTGCATATTTAGTCTTTTGGCAATGGCACGCTCAATACCGTCAAATGCACCGCCTGTAATAAACAGAATATTTTCTGTATTTACTTCTATAAATTTCTGGTCCGGATGTTTGCGGCCTCCTTTTGGTGGAACATTTACGACCGTGCCTTCCAGCAATTTTAACAGTCCTTGTTGAACGCCCTCTCCAGAAACATCCCTTGTAATGGAAGGGTTATCGCTTTTCCTGGCTATTTTATCTATTTCATCTATAAATACGATACCGCGTTCCGCTTTTTCCAAATTATAGTCCGCCGCTTGTAAAAGTCGGGTTAAAATACTTTCTACATCTTCTCCTACATAGCCCGCCTCTGTAAGTACAGTGGCGTCTACAATGGCCAAGGGAACATTGAGCATTTTCGCAATGGTCTTTGCCATTAATGTCTTTCCTGTACCGGTCTGACCGACCATTATGATATTGCTTTTTTGAATTTCTATATCGTCTTTTGAGGAGGGTTGAAGCAGTCTCTTGTAGTGATTGTAAACGGCGACCGACATTACTTTTTTTGTGCGTTCCTGCCCTATGATAAAGGTGTCTAAAAAAGCATTGATTTCTTGTGGTTTTTTAAGCGTTAATTCAGAAGAAAGATCATTTGTTTTTGTTTGTCTCGATTCTTCGGCCACAATGCCATGCGCCTGTTCTATACATCGATCGCAAATATGCGCATCAAGGCCTGCAATCAAAAGATTGGTTTCTGGTTTTTTCCTTCCGCAGAACGAACACTCTAAATTTTCTTTTGCCATACAACTATAACTCTGTCTTAAACCATAACGGGGGTATTTCCTTTTTGGTTCAATAGTATTGCATAAATTTTATGCTTTTTTTTATAATTATTTCTTGTCCCGTACTAGAATCTCATCTATCATGCCGTATTTTAAAGCGGCATCCGCTTTCATCCAATAGTCGCGGTCACTGTCTTCGTGAACTTTTTCAACGCTTTGGCCAGAATGGTTAGCGATGATTTCGTATAATTCGTCCTTTAATTTCAAGATTTCCCGTGCCGTGATCTCAATATCACTTGCTTGGCCTTGGGCACCTCCCATTGGCTGGTGGATCATTACCCGGGAATGTTGTAGTCCGCTCCTCTTGCCCTTTTCACCCGCACATAGAAGTACCGCGCCCATAGAGGCCGCCATACCGGTGCAAATAGTGGCAACATCTGGGTTAATGAACTGCATGGTGTCATATATGCCAAGACCGGCATAAACGCTTCCACCTGGGGAATTAATGTATATCTGTATATCCTTAGAAGCATCTACGCTTGCTAAAAATAACAATTGCGCCTGCACAATGTTGGCTACTTGGTCGTTGATACCGGTACCAAGAAAAATAATACGATCCATCATCAACCTGGAATATACATCCATGGCAATAACGTTCATTTGCCGCTCCTCAATTATATTAGGAGTCATGTTTACAGGATACATGCTGCTCATAATACGATCGTAATAGGTGCTACTTATACCTTGATGTTTAATGGCGTAATCTTTGAACTCTTTTCCGTAATCCATTTTCAAATCGATTTTTTTTCTGAATAATTCCAAATACTGGTTCATTTCCTCAAATATATGCTATCCCAAGATGGTCGATGAAATATTTTTCTCAGGGCTCTTCGAGGCAAAAAAAGGTGCCGAAAAAAAAATTTCCGGCACCGTAAAGATACTTAATTTATTATTCGAATACTATGCGTAAGCTTCTTTGACGAAGTTTTCATAGGTGACTTCCTTGGTTTTAAGGTTCGCTTTCTCCTTGTAAAGTGATAGTAGTTTTTGGCTCATCAGTTGCTCCGATAATCTCTTTACTTCATCTTGATTACTCAATACTCTTGCAGCAATGTTGTCCAGCTCTTCCTCTTTAGGGTCTAATTGTCCAAATTGTGCCATTTGCGATTTAATGAATCCCTTGGCAAATTCTTTTAATTCATCAAACTGTACCTGAAGCTTGTTGTCGTTAATGATTTTCCCTTCTATCAATTGGTAGCGCAGGCCTTTTTCGGATTTTTTATATTCCTCGCCAGCCTCCTGTTCGGATAATGGTTTTTCGCCTGTAACCTGTATCCATTTGGTCAAGAATCCCGCAGGAAGATCAAATTTGGTATTTTCTATAAAATACTCGGTTACATCGTTCAGTAATTTCTGGTCTGCTTGTTGTTCAAATTGTCTTTCCGAATCTTCTGTAATACGAGATCTTAGCTCTTTCTCTGTTTTTATAACATCCTTTCCAAAAAGCTTGTCAAAAAGTTCCTGGTCTAGGGCTGCTGGCTCACGTTCGTTTATTTCGGAAATAGTGAAGGTTACCTCCGTGTCCAGTTTTTCAGCTTTTTCACTGGGTATTCCCAAAATACTGGACAGCAGGTGGTCCTCTTTTAATAGTCCTTTTGTTTTAAGGGTTACGACATCACCAACTTTTTTTCCGATCAAGCTTTCGATGGCCTTTTTACTTTTAAGTTTATCAATCTCGATCAAAGTTTGGTTGTCAATGTCTTCTGTCTCATTATAGAATTTTCCAGAAACCTCGTCTTTCTTGCCAACCACTGTTTTGTTCACTAGTTTTCCGTATTGCTTCTGAATACGCTCTACCTGCTCGGCAACCATTTTCTTATCGGCCACTATCTTGTAATGGGTGATTGCCTTTTTTGTCTTCAGGGGAACTTCAAAATTGGGGGCAAGGCCAAGCTCAAACTCAAAAGCCAATTCTTCTTTGTTCCAGTCAAAATTATCCTGTTGCTTAGGTAGCGGGTTGCCAAGAACATCTAGTTTTTCTTCGGTAAGATATTTGTTAAGGTTGTCTTGGAGCAATTTGTTTACCTCGTCTACCAATACGGCTTTGCCGTATTGTTTTTTGATTAGCCCCATAGGAACCTGACCTTTTCTGAAACCAGGAATGTTCGCTTGTTTCTTATAGTCCTTAAGTATGGTATCTACTTTATCCTTATAATCCTCTTTGGTGATAGCTACTTTAACAACAGCGTTTAAATCGTCTATCTGTTCTTTTGTAATATTCATTCCTTAGTATCTTATTTTCTTATATAAAACGGGATGCAAAATTACTTTATTTTGGAATGTTTACCAAGTTTTCAACCTCTTGAATTTCAAATCTTAGGGGCTATCTAGATTTTTTATATTGCAATAGGGGTGGTGTTGCAGACAACTAGGAAACAACCCTAGCTTGCTGAATTGTTGCATGCTCCTTTAGTCAGACGTTTTCGAGTACAAGCAAAAGGCATTGAATTAATCGGTTCAACGGCTAAGAAAAATGAAGGTGCCAGGTTATTCTATGTGTATCTATTTGTCCTCCTTCAATAGTGAAAACAGAATAGACTGTAAGAAGGATAGCAAAAGACTAAAAAGCAAGGCCCACCAAATATTGCTTACATTAAAACCGTCTATTAGAGCATCTGCCAAGAGGATAATTATGGCATTTATAATCAATAAAAAAAGTCCCAAGGTTAAAACGGTTACCGGTAGGGTAAGAATAACAAGTATAGGCTTTACTAAGAAATTCAAGAGGCTCAGAACCACGGCAACAATAATTGCAGTGACATAGGAATCCACCGATACTCCTGTTAGAATATTGGCCAAAAGTACAACGGCAAGTGCGCTTAAAAGGGTTCTAAGAATGAGTTTCATGAGCTTATTTGGTTTTAGTTAGGTCGATTTTGATTTTGAAATCGTCCTCTTAAAGATATGAAAATTATCAAATCAAAAATAGCGCTTTCACTCTTCGCCAGAATTAGAATGTTTTTATGGTAAACACTAATGCAAAAACAAAAGTGACTTTTCTAAAAATTCGGTCGGGTTTTCGGCATGTAGCCAATGGCCGGCTTTTGAAACTGTTTCTAAGCTAGCGTTTGGGAAATGCCGTCTAATGTTTGTAATGTCGCTTTCCGTCACGTAGTCGGATTTACTTCCTCTTAAAAATAGGGTAGGGCCGTCATAATGATCCGTGCTGCCTATGTTCTCGCCAACTTCTTCCATTTTTTGGCTCAGCACTGGGAGATTAAATCTGAAGGATAGCTTTTTATCCTTGTTCCAATATAAGTTTTTAAGCAGAAACTGCCGCACTCCGTAATTATCCAGTTTTTTTTGGAGGGCTTCGTCGGCTTCAGTTCTAGAGCTCATATTTCGCAGGTCTAACGAGTTAAGGGCCTCAATAATGTCTTGATGGTGGGGCGGGTAGTATTTTGGGGCAATGTCCGCAACGAGCAATTTTTTGGTCCTATCAGGAAAGTTGCATGCAAATTGCATGGCTGTTTTACCGCCCATAGAATGTCCTATTATCATGGTTTCAGAAATTTTATGGGTATCTAGGTATATCTTAAGGTCGTTGGCCAATAAATCATAGTTGAACGCTGTACTCTGAAAACTCTTGCCGTGGTTTCGTTGATCGATCAGGTGTACGTTGAACCCTTGTTCCGCATAGGCGGCCCCTAGGGTTTTCCAGTTGTCCGACATACCTAAAAAACCATGTAAAATACATAAAGGTGTTCCTTTGCCTAAAATTTTTGAGTGTAGGACTGGGTTCATTTAAGTTTGTTTAAATACATGTTTACGACATTTTCCAAGCCAAGGTATAGCGATTCGCAAATAAGGGCGTGACCAATAGAGACCTCCAACAATTCCGGAATATGGGTTTTAAAATAGTGAATGTTTTCCAGGCTCAGGTCATGGCCGGCATTTATTCCAATACCTAATTCATTTGCCCTTATGGCTGCTGATATGAAGGGTGCTATGGCTCTTTCCTTGTCCGCTGCATAGGTTTTGGCATAACTTTCGGTGTATAGTTCTATCCGGTCTGCGCCGGTTGCTTTTGCTCCATCTATCATAGCTACAACCGGATCAACAAAGATAGAGGTGCGTATGCCTGCCGCTTTAAAAGTGGAAATAATTCCTGCTAAAAAGTCGGCATTTTGTACCGTATCCCATCCTGCACTGGAGGTAATTGCATCTACGGCATCTGGCACAAGGGTTACCTGGGTGGGTTTTGTTTTTAAGACAAGTTCTACGAATGTCGCATTTGGATTTCCTTCCACATTAAATTCCGTAGTTACTATTTTCGCAAGGTCTCTGGTATCCTGGTATCGTATATGGCGTTCGTCCGGTCTTGGGTGCACCGTGATGCCTTGCGCCCCAAAACGCTCTATATCTTCGGCCACTTTTAGTAGATTGGGCACATTTCCGCCACGGGAATTTCGTAGTGTAGCTATTTTGTTGATGTTTACGCTTAACTTTGTCATACTGTCGACTTTATGGTAAAGAGGGCAAAAATACGAATTAGGCATACCTTTTGATAGTATTAATTGCTATTTTGCGTTATATTTTACCTTATGCACATACAAAAACATATCATTACAAGTTTACCGGTATTTACTGTTGAAGATTCCTTTGACAAGCTTCTGAAGTTTTTTGAGGAAAGCACGTATTCCCATATTGCCATTACGGAACATGGTCGGTTTTTGGGTGTTTTTTCTGAAAACGACGTGGAAGCAATTGATCCAAAAGGGAAAATTGATGCCTATCGGTACGATTTAGGAAACTTTTTCGCAAAAAAGGATACTAACTGGTTAGATGTTTTAGAGGCTTTTGCCCGGAACGAGGCCAACCTTTTGCCTGTGTTAGGCGAAGAGGAAGAGGTAATTGGTTATTATGATCTTACGGATATTGTAGCTGTTTTTATAGATACGCCATTTTTTACGGATCCTGGAAATATATTAGTGGTGGCCACAGGTATAAAAGATTATTCTTTTAGTGAAATTGCCCAAATAGTAGAAAGCAATAATGCCAAATTGATAGGAGCTTTTATTACAGAAGTGCAGAATGACGTTGTTCAGGTTACCATAAAGCTGAGCACTGTTAATTTTAACGAAGTGGTGCAGACCTTTAGACGCTATAATTACCATATTCTTTTTGGCTCTAGCGACGATCAGTTTTTAGAGGGTTTAAAAGAACGGTCCAATTACCTGGAAAAATATTTAAATGTCTAGAATGAAGGTTGCTATCTATGGCCAGGTCTATCAGGACAACAGTATGTCCTCTTTAATGGAACTCTTGGACGAACTGCAGCAAGAATTTGCAGAAGTTTTTATAGAAGAGGATTATTACGGACTTTACAGGGCTGCTGGTCATGACATTGAATACCCTACCTTTTCTTCGGATAAAGGTCTGGACAGTACTTTTGATATGTTCGTTAGCTTTGGCGGTGACGGCACCATTTTAAGGGCGACCACCTTTGTGAAAGATCTTGGAATACCTATAGTGGGGGTAAACACCGGGCGATTAGGATTTTTATCCACCTTCAAAAAAGAGGATGTTAGAAAAGTGGTTCTGGAATTTGTTGCCGGTGCCTATACTATTGTTGAACGTAGTTTGGTGCAATTGGAAACCCCTGCACTGGATGCCGTTTTCGGGAAACTTAATTTTGCTTTGAACGAAATTACTGTGAGCAGAAAGGATACTACCTCTATGATTACGGTAGAAACACATTTGAATAATGAGTATTTGACATCTTATTGGGCAGACGGACTCATAATTTCTACTCCAACTGGTTCTACCGGATATTCGTTGAGCTGCGGCGGTCCCGTAATTGTGCCTACGGCAAAGTCCCTTGTCCTAACCCCAATAGCGCCTCATAACCTAAACGCCAGACCTTTGGTCATTTCAGATGATACTGTAATAAGGTTACGGGTGTCCGGTAGGGAGGAAAACCATCTGGTTTCCTTGGACTCCAGGATAGCTTCTTTGGAAAACGGACAGGAGATTACCATAAAAAAGGCACCTTTCACGATAAAAATGATAGAATATACGTCGGAAAGTTTTCTCAAAACCCTTAGGAATAAATTACTTTGGGGAGAGGATAAACGAAACTGACCCTTTCCCTGGAACAATAAATACGTTCAAATGTTGTTTATCTTTTGAGAACATAAGTGGGGTAAAACAATAGCTTTTGTTGTAAGCCCCAGAGATACGTTAAATTTTAGATCGCATGCGGCAAATCTTCTTGGTATTCTTTTTAATGTGCTATTTCTTAATGAGTGCCCAGACCTATGAGGTGGGAGTTTTTGCCGGTGGGGCCAACACTATCGGTGATGTAGGAAGGACCAATTACATTTTACCTTCGGATATTGCTTTTGGCGGAATTTTCAAATGGAACAAAAGTAAGCGTTATGCTTGGCGCGGTAGTCTCATATATGGCCAATTTACGGCAGATGACAGCAAATCCAATACTACGGCAAGGCAACAAAGGGGGTATGTAGTGGATAACTCCGTTTTAGAGGGTTCCGTTGGTTTGGAAGTTAATTTTGTAGAGTACAACCTGCACAAGCTAGGTCCTGCCTTTACTCCTTATTTGTATACGGGAATCACCTATTTCAGATATGATTATAATTATTTTAATGGCGGTGTTTTACAGGATATTTCACAAAAAGATGGGTCTATTGCGATACCAATGACCGTTGGTATGAAGTATCGTATCAATCAGTTTCTTATTTTTGGGGCAGAAATTGGGGCCAGATACACTTTTACAGATAATTTGGATGCCAGTAATCCAGAAGGTTCCAATTTTGAGGAGTTTCAGTTTGGCAATATTTTTAGCGATGATTGGTATGTTTTTTCGGGGGTAACTTTAACTTATACCTTTGGTAGAAAACTGTGTACCGATTGTTTTGAGTAAAAAATTACATGAACAAAATAGAAGATATAGACGGTAGTATCCTCCCAAAACATTTGGCCATTATCATGGATGGGAATGGTAGATGGGCAAAAGAACAGGGAAAACACCGGGTTTTTGGCCACGAAAATGGGGTAAAGACAGTTAAGAGCACCGTTGAGCAATGTGCTAAAATCGGAATAGAGTATCTAACCTTATATACATTTTCTACAGAAAACTGGAACAGGCCTAAGCTAGAAGTCGAAACCCTAATGCGGCTTCTTGTTTCATCTCTCAGAAAAGAACTTAAGACTTTCAATAAAAACAATGTACGCCTAAATACTATCGGCAATATTTCTGCACTGCCATCCAAGGCGTATAGGGAGTTGATAGAGGTTATGGATAAAACCAAGGAGAATACGGGTATGACCCTTACCTTGGCATTAAGTTATGGGTCTAGGGAAGAGCTGCAATCCGCTATAAAGGCAATAGCCGTCAAAGTTAAAAATAATATAATTTCACCTGAAAATATTGATGAAACCATTATAAATAACCATCTTTACACGCACAATTTGCCTGACGTAGACTTGCTCATCCGTACTAGTGGAGAACACCGGATCAGCAATTTTTTGTTATGGCAAATAGCGTACGCCGAATTATATTTTATTAGTGTATTTTGGCCCGATTTTAGCGAGCATCATTTGGTAGAGGCCATAAAAAATTACCAGAACAGAGAACGAAGATTTGGAAAAACTAGCGAACAACTCACTTAAAGATATGACTAGGTTCATATCCTTGAACCAATTTATTGCCCTCCTACTATTTATTATAACTGCACAAGCCACCGCACAAGACGTACCATATGACGAGGGTAAGACCTATATTCTTGGGGGAATAGAGGTTACGGGCTTGCAAAGCTATAACGAACAAACAGTAAAGACCTACACTGGCTTACGTGTTGGTCAGCCCATTACGGTGCCTGGCGAGGAAATCAGTGCAGTAATAAATAAATTATGGGGACTAGAGCTCTTTAGTGCTATCGATTTCTTTATTACCAATATTGAGGACAACACTGTTTTTCTTGAACTTAATATTATTGAAAGAGCTACACTTACAAGCGTAAAATTTACTGGTGTTAAGGAACGTAAGGTAGACGAACTCATAAAGGATACGGACTTAAAAAAGGGTAAAAAAATTACCGAAAGCCTCATTTCCAATACCAAGAATTACCTGGCTAATAAATATAAGAAACAAGGGTATTTGAACACCAAGGTGGCCATTGCCACCAAAGTGGATACTTCACAGGTAAATGCCCGTAGCATGTTGGTTAGCATTAATAAGGGTGATAAGGTTAAGATCAAGGATATTATCTTTGAAGGCAACGAACAATTGTCCGATAAAAAGTTGCGAAAGGCCCTTAAAAAGACGAAGCAGAAGAAATTAGGACGTTTCTGGAAAAAATCCAAGTATATAGCAAAGGATTATGAAGCAGATTTAGGGCTTTTGATAGACAAATATGCCGAAAATGGTTATAGGGATGCCCGTGTCATCTCCGATACCTTGACCAAAATAGATGAGAATAACATTCAGCTAAATATTAAGGTAGAAGAGGGGAATAAATACTATTTTGGAGATATAGACTTCGTTGGAAATACTGTGTACACCGATAGGCAATTGGCCCAAGTTTTGGGAATTAAAAAAGGAGCTACTTATAATGGAGTATTATTAAGGGAGCGCATTGCCGACAATAGCAAGCCAGACCCGGACGATTTAACCAGTGCCTATCAAAATAATGGGTATTTATTTTCTACAATTAACCCGGTTGAGGTATCTGCAGCTAACGATACCATTAATTTTGAGATACGCATTATAGAGGGGAAAGAGACTTTTCTTAATCATGTAACCGTAAATGGCAACATAAAAACAAACGACCATGTTATTTTTAGGGAGTTACGTACCAGGCCTGGTCAGAAATATAATAAATCGGATATCATAAGAACCATACGTGAATTAGGCCAATTGGGCTTTTTTGATGCGGAACAGATAAAACCGGATGTTTTGAATGCAGACCCCAATGCCGGTACGGTGGATTTGGATTGGAGTTTGGTAGAGTCAGGTTCTAGCCAGATAGAATTGCAAGGTGGTTATGGTGGTGGTGGTTTTATAGGTACACTAGGGTTGTCGTTCAATAATTTCTCTGTTCAGAACCTGTTTAAGGGAGAGGAGTATAAACCAGTGCCTATGGGAGACGGACAGACTTTCGCTTTGCGTTTACAGGCGAGTAGAACATTTCGAGTTTATAGCCTAAATTTTTCTGAACCTTGGTTGGGCGGTAAAAAGCCCGTGAGATTTAATTTAAGCTTTTCAAGGACACAACAGTTTCAGGCCTCATTTGTAGGAGGACGAGTAGAGCCGGACAAGAACCGGCAATTTTCTATTACGGGGGTTACGGCAGGTCTTGCAAAAAGGGTACAATGGCCAGATGATTTCTTTACCATCTCCCATTCATTGGGCTACCAATTATATGATTTTAAAAATTATAACACCGGCTTGTTCAATTTTGGTAACGGGCAAGCAAACTCGGTAGCATATACCTTTGGTATATCAAGGGTTTCGCAAGGTCCAAGTAGGATATTTCCAACATCAGGTTCTACTTTCGAGGTTACCGCAAAGTTTACGCCCCCCTATTCCTTATTTAGCAATAAAGATTTTAGGGCATTAAAAGAGCGTAGCGAAGAGCTATCCCCGATAGTTAGGGCCCAACAGGGACTGATAACACCGGAAAGTAGGGAATTGGAACAAATAGACCAAGAGCGGTTTAGGTGGTTGGAATATTATAAGCTAAAGTTCAGGGGAGATTGGTACACCACGCTGGTAGATAAATTGGTATTGAGAACCAATGCGGAGTTTGGTTTCTTGGGTGGGTATAATAGTGCAGTAGGAAATGTGCCTTTTGAACGTTTTTTTGTAGGAGGGGACGGTCTTGGTAACTTCACCTTGGATGGCAGGGATATTGTACAGTTAAGAGGATATGAGAATCAATCGCTTACCGCTATAGACCCTTTGACCGGGCAGCAGGAAGGTGCCTTGATCTACAATAAATTTTCTATGGAATTGCGGTATCCACTTACCTTAAAACCATCGGCGTCCATTTTTGGGCTCGCGTTCTTAGAGGCTGGTAACTCGTTCAACAATTTTCAGGAGTTTAATCCGTTTCAATTAAAACGATCGGCCGGTGTGGGGCTGCGCATTTTTATGCCCGCGTTTGGATTATTGGGTATAGACTTTGGTTATGGGTTTGATAATGACCTAAGGCCACAATCTATAGGCGGTGGTCCTAGCGGATGGCAAACACACTTTATTATTGGTCAACAGTTTTAACCTTGAATTTTGGAATTGTGCTATTTGCTAAACCTTTCATTTTAAAAGTTTTAGTAATTTTGGCACGATATTTTCTTATGGATTAAACGATATCAACAATGAAGTCAAAAACAAAAGTTCTTTTATTCCTTGGTCTAATGGTTGTAAGTTCGTATTCCTTTTCGCAAAGAGGAGTTAGGATCGCTTACGTAGATATGGAGTTTATTTTAGAAAATGTAGAGGAGTACCGCGATGCTAATGAGCAATTGAACACGAAGGCCCAAAAGTGGAAAGTGGAAATAGAGCAGAAGCAAAGCGTTGTGGAGCAAATGAAAAAAGATCTGATGGCAGAAAAAGTATTGCTTACCCCGGAGCTTATTGCTGAACGTGAGGAGGACATTCAGCTTCTGGAGGGGGAGATGATTATGTACCAGCAGGACAGGTTTGGTCCACAGGGAGATTTGGTCTTGCAAAAACGCAGATTAATACAACCTATACAGGATCAGGTATTCAATGAAGTACAAAAATTAGGGGCCAATAAAAAGTATGATTTTATTTTTGATAAATCTGCGGATGTTGTAATGTTGTACTCAGAAAAAAGGCATGATATTAGCGATTTGGTCTTAAGAGGTATAGCGAGGACAAGGAAAATCAGTGCTCCTTCTAAAAAGGCCAATACTAGGAATAGCGTTGCAGACTTTGAGGATGAAAATGCGGATGATATTGATGGGGAAGAGGAAAATGTTGTAACTGATGCCTTGCAAGAGCGCATGGACAGGGCTAAGGAGGCAAGCGAGGCAAGAGCCAAAACGGCAGATGAAAAACGTGCGGAACAACTAAAGCTAAGGGAGGAACGAAAAAAGGCCTATGAAGAGCGAAGAAAAAAATTGTTGGAGGAAAAAGAACTAAAAAAGAATATAGCCCCAGAAGAAACGAAAAAGGATACCGTTAATTAAGATGAGAACGGCATCGCATATTTAACTTAGAAACCATTAATTAACACTCAAAAGAAGAATTAAATTTTTAATCCATGAAACACGTAAAGAAAATAGCTTTAGCAGTAGTATTGATCGTAGCAATGACTGGTTATGTAAATGCCCAAAGTAAAGTGGCCCACATAGATGTTACACAATTATTGTCGGCCATGCCTGAAATGAAATCAGCTGAGGCAGAACTTAAGAAATTACAAGAGACGTACAATGCAGACATACAATCGTCCATGACCGAACTGCGTAACAAGTTTACACAGTATCAAAATGAAGCTCCATCAAAATCAAAGGAAGAAAACGACAAAAGAGCCGTAGAACTTCAAGGTTATGAGAAGAATATAGGTGAGGCACAACAAGCTGCCCAGCAAGAGTTCCAGAAAAAGCAAGGAGAGTTGTTCGAGCCTATTTCCAATAAGGCAAAGGCAGCTATTGAAAAAGTGGCCGCTGCACAAGGATTCGATTATGTAATCGATGCACAAGCTGGTGGTGGATTAATAGTAGCGAGAGGAAAAGACCTTTTGGCAGACGTTAAAAAGGAATTAGGATTCTAATATACTTCTAGGTCATAAATTAAAAACCGCCTAACTAGGCGGTTTTTTATGCGATTATTTTTTTTCTCATGTTCGCCCAACGTAGCCTTCTGATAAAGACACCTTCTTTCTTTGATATCAAAAAGGGGGCTTTATTTCTTTTCGCTTCAAAATAGCCTTTCATATTATCTCTAAATGAGGTCAATTTTCCCTGTTTCCAGGCCATTTTTAATGAAGCTATACAGCTGATCCAGAAGCCGTAACGCATGGTATACATAGCCCGTCCCTGTAGGAACTTGGCTTTGGCGTTATAAGCCTTCCCTGTTGGCCTTAGGTGTTTTACTCTTAAGGTATCATCTGTATGCGTAATAAAGCCGTGGAACTGCGCCAATAGCTCATCCACTGTATCCCATCCCATAGCACTTTTGAGGCCGCCTATTGACTTAAAACACTGTTTTGAATAGGACTTAAAGGCGCCTCGCACATGGTTCTTGTCCATAGGGTGGTTCAGTTGCCATTCCTGCTGTTTATTTTGTTCGTATATAAATCCGCCAGCGATGCCTATTTGGGCATTGTTTTTAAAAATCTGGGCGATGCGTTCAAAGTAATTTATGGGTAAGATAAGGTCCGCATCCAGTTTTACGATAAAATCATAGTCGTCATCCAAAAGTTCCAGTCCTTTGGTAAATGCATCAATAACCTTGCTTCCGGGCATGTGTTCTGCTGTAGAGGTACTATCCAGTTGATGAAAGATGCAATCTTTAGCAACATATTCCGATATAATATGGGCTGTATCGTCTGAAGAATTATCATTTACGACCACCACCTTTTTTGGGCGTAAACTTTGGGTTACCAACGCGTCTAATGTTCCACGTAAAAAAGAGGCTTCGTTATGGGCGGGTATGACAACATAGTACCTCATATTAATAGTGCAAATGCCAATACCAGGCGTTTAGGGTATTCATTAGCACTTGGAATTTAAGTTCATGATTTTTTCCGTTCGGCATAAATCAGATAATAACGTGGTGTGAACAGACGCAGAAGTGGTCGTATACCCAATTTTTTTACAGGATGCGTCCATTTTAGTCTATCTTTTATTTCCCAGCCCGCTTTTTCCAAAAGCCAATCGAACTGCCAATCTTCAAACTCGTGATAATGGCGGTCCCATGGGTCGGTCTTGCTACGGTATGCTGGAGAAAACCAAAGCCGTAATGGAATACTTGCCACTAATTTATCGGCTTTTATTTCCATAAGAACATTTAAGGGAGCTAAAAGGTGTTCAAAAATTTCAAAGGCCGTAACTACGTCTCCTTTAAAGTTGGTTATAGAGGTAAAATCCAAATCCAGATCTTCCCCTCCAGTATTCTTGACGCTATAACCTTGTTCGGTCATGATTTTGGAAAGCGGATTGGGAACACCAAGGTCTAAAATAGGACGGTCTATAGGTACATGCTTTTTTAGGAAAGCCAGGGTATGGGCAAAGCGCTTGTTCGGAAATGTTTTTTCGTACATTCTTAGGGTTTCAAGGTTCAAGTTTTGTACTTCGACTACATTTCAATGTAGCTCAATGACCACTCTTAGTATGATAGGTTCAATAACGCCCAACCTTGAAATTTAAACTTGGAGCCTCTTAAACCCTATACACTATGGCGTTGATGTTCATTCCGGCACCAACACTCGCAAAGATAATGACATCTCCTTTGTTAAGCTTGTGATCTGGCATTTTTCCTTTCAACAGCATATCCAACAAAGTGGGGATAGTAGCCACTGAACTGTTCCCTAATTTACCAATGTTCATGGGCATTATGTCTTTGGGCATATCTAGGCCATAACTTTTATAGAAGCGTTTTACGATGGCTTCGTCCATTTTTTCATTGGCTTGATGAATAAGGATTTTCTTTACGTTCCCAATAGGGATGCCACTTTCGTCCAAACAAGTTTTCATGGCTTGGGGTACATGGCTTACAGCAAATTCGTATATTTTGCGACCGTGCATTTTAATATACTTTGTTTCTGGTGCATTTGGTTGGTATGATTTTCCATAAAACAGAAAATAGGCCTCATCATAGGAATGGGTGGCACTGGCATGTGCCAGTATTTCTCCATCTTCTTCATTTTTAGCTACAATGGTAGCACCCGCACCGTCTGAATAGATCATGGAGTCACGGTCATAGGGATCTACGATGCGCGATAGGGTTTCGGCACCAATGACAAGGCATTTTTTTGCCATACCGCTTTTGATAAAGGCATTGGCCTGTATTACACCTTCAATCCACCCGGGACAGCCAAAAAGCATGTCGTAGGCAACACATTTTGGGTTTTTTATGCGTAACAGATGTTTTACTCTAGTGGCTAAACTTGGTAACATATCGCTCTGCGATTGCCCATATACCACATCACCAAAATTATGGGCGAAAATAATATAGTCCAGTTCCTCCTTGTCTATTTGGGCATTTGCAATCGCCTTTTCGGAAGCAAGGAATGCGATATCAGAGGTGTTTAAATCTTGTTCTGCATAGCGCCTTTCAGAAATACCAGTAATAGCCTTGAACTTTTCAATAATAATTGGATTGTCCTGTGTAAAGTGGGAACCGTCCGTATTTAAGAATTGATGTTGTTCAAAATCTTCGTTGGCAACAATTTTGGAAGGAACATAGCTCCCTGTTCCAGTAATACCGATACGCATGCTCTTGCTATTTGGTTAGTATCATGCAAGGTAAGCCAAAGAGCGAAGTATTCTTATGCACGCATAGGAAAAATTACGATGTTCAACCGGGCTCTAGGCTAGGGTAGTCCGGTATTAAAAGAAGGTCTAAACATAGGACCGGAACATCATATAGAGCAACAAAGGAATCTATAACTTTATGGAATTAAATATATAGATTCCTTTATTGTGCTCTTAAACGCGGTATCTAAAGCCTTTGCAAAGGCTATAAAACAATCATATTGTAGCTCGTACTAAGCCTCTGCATACGCTTCTATCGGTGCACATGTGCAGATTAAATTACGATCGCCATACGCATCGTCAACTCTTCTAACGGAGGGCCAAAACTTGTTCTCCCGAATATAGGATAATGGGAAAGCGGCCTTTTCTCTTGTATAGGGAAAGTTCCAGTTGTTACCGGTAACCATATCCAAGGTATGGGGCGCGTTCTTAAGTACATTATTAGGTTCATCGGCCATAGCTTCATCTATCTCTTTACGAATAGAGAGCATGGCATCGCAGAACCTATCCAGTTCGGCCAGGCTTTCACTCTCGGTAGGCTCAATCATAACCGTTCCCGCTACCGGGAAAGATACCGTAGGGGCGTGGAAGCCATAGTCCATCAGACGTTTCGCGATATCCGTTACTTCAATGCCATTATCTTTAAAAGGCCTACAGTCAATAATCATTTCGTGCGCAGCCCTTCCTTTTTCACCGGTGTACAAAACTTCAAAACTTCCATGTAAACGGTGTTTGATGTAGTTAGCGTTTAAGATGGCGATTTTAGTGGAGCGCGTTAAGCCATATTCTCCTAACATTTTAATATATCCATACGAGATTAAACAAGCGAGGGCACTGCCCCATGGTGCTGCCGAGATAGCTGTAATTCCTTTGGATCCCCCAGTTGTAATAAGGGGGTTCGTAGGTAAAAAGGGAACCAATTGTGCCGCTACGCAAATGGGGCCTACGCCAGGGCCACCACCACCGTGCGGAATGGCAAAAGTTTTGTGGAGGTTCAAGTGACAGACATCTGCCCCTATGATTCCAGGATGTGTTAACCCTACTTGGGCATTCATATTGGCACCGTCCATATATACTTGGCCGCCGTGATCGTGTATTAGTTTTGTTATATGTTTTATAGAAGATTCAAAAACGCCGTGGGTAGAAGGATACGTGACCATCAGGGCGGAGAGGTTATCCGAATGTTGCCGAACTTTTTCCTCTAGATCGTCTACATCTATATTCCCCTTTTCATCCGTTTTTGTGACTACGACCTTCATGCCGGCCATGACGGCAGAAGCGGGGTTGGTACCGTGTGCGGAAGCGGGAATTATACAGATATCCCTATGGGTATCGCCACGAGATTCATGATAGGCACGGATAACCATGAGGCCGGCATATTCCCCTTGGGCCCCAGAATTGGGTTGAAGGGAAGTACCCGCAAAGCCAGTGATGGTGGTTAGGTCCTTTGCTAATTCTTTGAGCATAACTTGATAACCTTCTGCTTGGTCTATCGGAACAAAGGGATGCATGTTGCCCCAGTTGCTTTGGCTCAAGGGCAGCATTTCGCTTGCAGCGTTCAACTTCATGGTACAACTTCCCAAAGAAATCATACTATGGTTAAGGGCAAGATCTTTACGCTCCAGTTTTTTAATGTAGCGCATAAGTTCTGTCTCGGAGTGATAGGTGTTGAACACTTTGTTCTCCATGTACGGTGCGGTACGTTGTAAGCTTTCTAAAATAGCGGATTTGGTGGTCAATTCCTCTATTTTAATGGGTTGTTTTCCTAAGGCCTTTGCAAATACGGAAACTATATCGTTTAGGTCATTGAGGCCGGTAGCTTCGTTTAGGGCGATGGAAACGGTTTGCCCATCAACATATAGGAAATTGATTTCATGCTGTTCTGCAATGGGTCTTACTTTGGCGGCATCCGTCTTTATGGTAATAGTGTCAAAATAGGAGGAATTGGTCTGGTACAGTCCCAATTGCTCCAAGGCATTGGTAAGGGTAATGGCGGATGCATGTACTTTATCCGCAATATACTTTAGACCTTTTGGCCCGTGGTAAACAGCGTACATCCCTGCCATAACGGCCAATAGAACCTGTGCGGTGCAAATGTTGGAGGTAGCCTTATCCCTTTTTATATGCTGTTCGCGGGTTTGTAGAGCCATGCGCAGCGCCGGCTTACCATCGGTATCCTTTGTCACACCGATGATGCGCCCAGGAATACTTCGTTTATATTCTTCCTTAGTGGCGAAAAATGCTGCATGTGGTCCGCCATACCCTAAAGGAATGCCAAAACGTTGGGTGGTGCCTACTACAACATCCACTCCAAATTCGCCAGGAGGTGTCAATAAAACCAAACTTAAGATATCTGCCGACACGGCAACTTTGATATCATTTTCCTTGGCACGCGCTACAAAATCGCTATAATCGTTTACTTGTCCGTATTTGCCTGGATATTGTAATAGGGCACCGTAGAAGTCGCCACTAAATTCAAAGGATTCGTGATTGCCCACGATTAGTTCAATACCCAAAGGTGTGGAACGTGTCTGCAATAAAGACAAGGTTTGAGGCAATACCTCTTCGGATACGAAGAACTTTAACACTTCGTTTTTCTTTTGATCGCGAGATCGTACATCGTACAACATGGTCATGGCCTCTGCAGCGGCCGTACTTTCATCTAGCAGGGAGGCGTTGGCCAGTTCCATTCCCGTTAGGTCTGTAATAACTGTTTGGAAGTTCAGCAGGGCCTCGAGTCTGCCCTGCGCTATTTCTGCTTGGTAGGGCGTATAGGCGGTATACCAACCCGGATTTTCCAAAATATTTCTTTTGATGACCGAAGGTGTTAGGCTTTCGTGGTAGCCTAAACCGATATAAGAACGGAATACCTTGTTCTTTTTAGACAGGGCTTCTATATGTCCCAAGAATTGGTGCTCGCTCATAGGCGCATCCAATTCCAATGGTTTCTTTAGTCTGATTTCATCTGGAATGGTCTCAAAAATGAGTTGATCCAAAGTTGATACGTCTATGGTTTTCAGCATATGTTGAAGGTCTTCTTCACGTATACCTATGTGGCGGGATGCGAACACGTCAGTCTTCATATTTTCTTATAATTAGTGGTGCAAAATTAGCGATTAATTCTAAGCTAAATAACCCTTTGTTAGCGCTTGGGCCGAAAGTTTTTAACCAAAAACAAAGGTTATAAACAGTTTGGCTACATTTGTTTAATGAAGCAATTGCAAGGCCTGTTCGACTTTTATCTGGATGCCAGCGTACACGTTGCTTTGAGCACATATGCCTTGGTGTGTGTTACGGCTGTAATCTTAAACATTACGGTAGGGAATCACCTCAGTTGGTTTCTGTTTTTTGGCACTATTGTATGTTATAATTTTGTGAAGTATGGCGTGGAGGCCAAAAAGTATATCCTCGTAGCCAACCGCTACCATAAAAACATACAAACTTTTAGTTTTATCGCGGCAGGTTTTATGTTTTATCACGCATATTATTTAACGTTGGACGTTTGGATTGCCATCGTAGCTTTAGCTTTTATCTCGGGATTATACGCCGTGCCTGTGTTGCCCAGGGCCAAGAACTTTAGAAGTTGGGGCGGCTTAAAAATGTTCATTGTTGCACTCGTTTGGACTGGGGCAACCGTTTTGCTTCCCGTATTAAGCCTTGGACATCACTTTTCTTGGGATGTTAAGGTGGAAGCATTACAGCGGTTTCTTTTTGTGTTGATACTTTTGATTCCGTTTGAAATACGTGATTTGAAATATGATGATGCAGCCCTAAAGACACTTCCCCAACGTTATGGCGTTGCCAATACAAAGATTTTTGGAGCCTTCATGGGTGTGCTGTTTTTCTTGATCACATTTTTAAAGGATGAAATAACTTTGGCGGATATAGTTTCCAAAGGGGTGCTATTTTTGATCATGGGAAGTTTAATGTATGCTACTAAAAGAAATCAACCGCGTTATTTTTCCTCCTTTTTTGTAGAGGCCATTCCTATTGGGTGGTACCTCCTGCTAATGACCTTTTTATAGTTTTAATTTTCCTTTTTTAGTCGCTCTTTCATTTGTAGCTTCTCCTGATTGGATAGGCTGTACAATTTCGCCTTTTCACAAAGCGAAGTGAGCTTGGTATTCTGTTTCGTAGCCTTTGAGCAGACTTGACATTTGAAAAGATGGTAACGCAGTTTCAGGATTTCTAAAAAAGAGGCTTCCCGGTACTGGGTCTTATCGCAAATAAGGGCAGCTTTGTCGCAGGAAATCATAATTAAAACCAATTTTTGTTAAGGCAAGAGATCAGTGCGGTTCTCGCCCTGTGAATCATAACCCAAAGATTAGACGCATTGATGTCAAGTTCATTACAAATATCTTCTGTACCAACCCCTTGGATGGTTTTCATGATAAATACTTGTGCTTGCTTTTTTGGTAATTTGGCAATACATTCCTGTATAGCCAACCCTAACTCCTCATTTTCCATAGCACTATTTTCAAAGGTGCTAAATGGGTCTGCCACTTGTTCTTCTAACCAATCTCCCTCCACATCGGTAGCGGAGCTGTAGTTCATTCGCACTTCCGCCTGGCCTTTTTTGGAATTAGTTTTTCGGTAATGGTCAATAACCTTACGTTTTAGAATTGCAATGAGCCATGTGCGTTCCGCAGCTTCGCCCTTATAGTTCTTGGCCGACTTTAACCCTGCTAAAAAAGTTTCTGAAACTAGGTCTTTGGCAACCTCCACATCGCTTACCCTGCCCACGGCAAAGTTAAATAGGTAATCTGCGTAGTTGTCTACCCAATGGTCTGGACTTAATTGATGGAGCGTCATAGGTTTTTGTCGTTCCCAAAAATAATGTAAATCCTTTTAAACTTTCTTTTTTTTACCGATTATGTGTTTGTGAGGATGTTTGGTAATTGTTTATTTTTGAATAAAACAAACAGATGAAATCCTTTTATGTTATTTTACTTTTATTATTGGTCAATATGGGTTGCGGTCAATCCAAATCAGAACATATCAATACATTTCTAGAGAAAAAACTTACCGATATAGTCTTGGTGGATGTTAGAACCCCTGAGGAATATAACGCCGGACATTTGGATAATGCAGAAAATATTAATTTATTCGATGTCGATTTTGAGGAACAGTTTTCAAAAATAGACAAAGAGCAGACTATTTATCTGTATTGTAAGGTAGGTGGTAGGAGTGGAAAAGCCCAAGAAAAACTGATATCCTTGGGTTATAAAAACGTCATAAACCTAGAAGGTGGTTACGATGCCGTTTTGGCCAATAAAAAGTAACCCATAAAGGGGTAAGGCAGAGTTGGTAACATTAGGTGTTAACCTTTTATTTTTTTCCTCCTTGTATTCCATGGGACGCAACTACATATAATTTTAAACATTTACTGATTTTTGAAATTTTAGTATTTCACATATGATTCTTGTGGGGTTGCTATGATGGGAATTATTTCATTTGGCAGTTGGCCGTTTGATAAGAAAACCGACAAAATAGCGTTAATTTTGAACTATGTTTGGTCGAATAAGAAATAGTGCTTACACGAGGGTCTTTTGGGGTCTTATGGGAGTGTACCTACTCAATATTAGTGTTGATACGGCAGACCCGAACCCCGCGTATATTAGCGAGGACTTATCTATAAATGACCAAGAAAGCATCATTGAAATCATAGTTGAGCAGGTTTTGGGGCATGAGGATGTTTTTGAAGAGTTCGATGATACTGATACGGAAGACCACAATAAAAAGACGAATATTAAAATTGACTTGACAAATCATAACCTTGCTGAGATACAATTAAATATACATAGTATAGACTCCACTAAACAAAATTTTCCAGACAAAAGTAACTTTTTGGCAAACGGCTTTAATAAGCTTGATATTCCACCACCTAAAATTTGACTTGTTTTTACGACTTGATTAATTCCTGCCTACCGTATGGTAGTAGGATAACTTCATAATGCTTAAAAAACAAATCAAAAATGAAATTAAAAACATTCTTGATGCTGATAATTTTATTGGCATCTTCAACATATTCAATTGCCCAAATTACAAAGACAGAAAAAGACAGTATTTACATACAGCAAATAGAAGACGACAAAGAGCCTGACAAGGTGTTACACGCTGAACCCCTTTACATTGACCTTATACGCGATTTGGGAGCCAGAAAAGGTGAAAAAGAATGGAACGTAGGTTTTGGATTAACGGATAATTTAAAATTTGATGCTTACGAAGCACTGATTGAATATGAATGGGCGCCTATTGATAGATTGGGCTTAGAAGTTGAATTACCTTTTACTTTTTATGCACCACAAAGTGGAATAGATAGAGATTCCATTCCTTCAAATAGTTTAAATAGTATTAAAATAGCTACCCAATGGTCATTCTTTGTAAGTGAGCGTATGGCAACTTCAATGGCAATTGGTTATATCAATGAGTTTGAACTCTCGGATTTTAGAAATTTTGGAACTCCTTTCATTAAAGGAAATATCTATAATCCATTTTTTGTAGTTGCAAAACGGTGGGGAAACAACTTTCATTCATTGATTTATACGGGTCCAATGATCGAACAGAATTTCAGTACCCACAAGTTTCATACTAGATATGACATCAATACTAGTTTCCATTATATGATTACCGGTACACGAAACTTCATAGGTGTCGAATTCAACAAGACATTTTACAATAACGACTTTGATATGACAATTCGACCTCAAATGCGTTTAGGAATTGCCGAAAACCTGTTGATTGGAATTGTGGCGGGAATTCCCGTAGGTAGGGAAAATGAAAGATTAAGTTCTTTTGTAAGACTAATATGGGAGCCGAAACATAAATAAAAATATAGCCACCACTATAGTAAAAGAATAGTGCGGGATAAATCGTTAATGAATCCCGCACTACACTCATAGTATATAAAATGTAAAGAAATTGGATTAGTGCTGTTGCGTTTATAAATTCTAAATAAATTATATTGTTTATTGCCATCTGTTCTTGTGAATCTGCGCTATTTCCAATGGTTCCAAATGTAAATTGTTGGTCAAGAAGGCCAAGGTCATCTGTTTTTATCGTCATGGGACTTGTGGTACCTAGCCTTATCGGGATAATGTTTTTTTGATTTTGTCTCTGTTGTCCAATGTGTTCAAATCGTAACATCTTCCATCCGTGATGAGTATGAACTTCAAGATACTGCTCTTTAGGTGTAATAATGGGTGGACCTTTACCGTACCATTGTAATGTTTGCCCTCGGGACCAAGTCCTCGGGCGAATCCTTGTTAACGGGCTTATTCGCTTACAGAGGTTTTACCAACTGCATCAAATAATGCCCATAATCCGCAAGGATATGCTAGTCCCTTTGTTCACTGGCACTTGTAAATATGGAGAAATGTACGAGGAATATGATGCTCAAACGGCACGGTTTCCACGGGTAGGTGCTCAAGCAGGTGTAAATGTCTTACAGACCGTTTCTTGCAGTTACTTGGACAAAGACCATCTGAGCGAACTAGTACCAACATATAAAGTTCCTAACGCCTTTATTACCGTGTTACCTTTCCAAATGTTTTTTGGTTTCATATCTGTTGAAAGGGGATAGAGCATGTGCACGTACATATTTACCGTTGTGCCTACTTTGTGGCTTTAAGCCCAAGAAGTAGCAAAATTCAAATCCAACAATCAAAGAGTGAGCGTAACTTGCTATCTATTAAATACTTATTTAGATTTTAGAGAATTAACACAACACTCGTATGTGTAAATAAAAAAGAAGCGGTCTATCATGCTGTTTAATCGACCGCTTCTTTTTTTGGACCAATGGGATGTTACTCCTCCAATAATATTAAGTTAGGCAGATTTTCATCTATATCATCTGAATCTATGCCAGATGGAAGATCTTTGTGGTAAAAGAATTTTATAACCTCTTTTTCTACAGGCAAAAGTTGGCTTCCCTCTGTAATTTGCGAGCACATAGCACTTTTAGATGCTCCATCACATAGGTCTGAATGTCCCAAACCTAGGGCATGACCTAGTTCGTGCCTAAAAAGGGATTCGCTTTCCTTGGAAATCCAGATATTCGCGGTTTTGTAAAAATCCCCCGCAAACGAGGAGCTAGCATAGCCATCGACCGTTAAATTTTGGACTTGTTCATACATAACAGGGAAG
The DNA here is from genome assembly GCA_963697395.1 of uncultured Flavobacteriaceae bacterium. Lineage (GTDB taxonomy): Bacteria > Bacteroidota > Bacteroidia > Flavobacteriales > Flavobacteriaceae > Maribacter. Next base: position 824,184 of record CAVONX010000018.1, on the reverse strand, counting down.
AAACCCTCCATTTGTGCCTTGGTGCCAAAAAACAATTGTGCCGTGGATTCGGATTCGGAATCTACCAAAGAGATGTTGAAATCCCCTGACAGCGTAAGTTCATTGTATTCTTCTATTACCTCCTCTACCATGGTCTTGGCGCTGGTCGAAAAAGTACCTAAAAGAAATAGTTTCATCGGTTCGTCCCATTTGCGAATAATATCCTGGGTGGGCGAGGTTAGGTCTTGGAAAAGGGTCAGATACTTAAAGTGGGAGACTACTTCCATTTGTGCGGTACTAAGGGCATCAAATTCATTAATGTCGGCTATGTTCAAAGTGATGTCGGCTTCTGAAATCGCAGTACCGTCAAAGACCGAAACCGTAAAGTTTAGACTGTCGCCGGTCTCAAAATCCAGTTTTAGACCTTCACCAATGCTTAGTTCTCCCGTTGTTTCGTTTATGAGTATGTTTTGTTCCGAATCTATGGTATAGCTAAGTACGTCATTCTCTTTGTCCGTTGCCTCTACGGTGCCAATTAGGGTGCCGTACGCGGCATGTTCATTTATTGTAAAGCTTTGGCTTGCAATACTGGGTGCGCCATCGGTCAATTCTTCTTTTACATCATCGGAATCGGTGCTACAGGCCATGGCCAAAACAGACAATAGCGGAAGGGCAATCTTTTTCATGTGGTTTATTTAACGGCTCTCAAGTCTTAAAGCATTGATTCGCAACACTAAGATACCCTACCTATCCCTTGTTGAAAATTAGTTGTTGTGAATAGGCTAAAACATGTTGCAAACCATCTTATTCCACTAGTAATCCCGCTCGTTCCAGCAAGGCCTCTACCTTGGGCTCCGCACCCCTAAAACGTTTGTAGAGTTCCATGGGATTTTCTGTACCGCCCTTGGAAAGTACATGTTCCTTGAATTTCATGGCGACTTCCTTATTAAAAATCCCTTTTTCCTTAAAATAGGCAAAGGCATCGGCATCTAAAACTTCGGCCCATTTATAGCTATAGTAACCGGATGAATAGCCACCTTGAAAAATATGCGCGAACGAAGTACTCATGCATGTTTCGGGTGTATTGGGATACAGGTCCGTGCCTTCAAAGGCTTTGTCCTCATGGGCTTTTACATTGGTTATATTACCCGGGTCCGTACCGTGCCAGGACATATCCAATAAGCCAAAACTCAATTGACGCAAGGTCTGCATGCCCTCTTGGAAGGTGGCCGAAGCCTTAATTTTTTCTACCAGTTCCATAGGAATTACTTCGCCCGTTTCATAATGTTTGGCAAAGAGTTCCAAGGCCTCTTTTTCATAGCACCAGTTTTCCATTACCTGACTTGGTAGTTCCACAAAATCCCAATACACGGAGGTACCGGATAGGCTGGGGTAGGTGGTATCTGCTAACATGCCGTGTAGCCCATGCCCAAATTCATGAAACAAAGTGGTAACCTCGTTAAATGTCAATAAGGAAGGTTTACTTTTGGTAGATGGTGTAAAATTACACACATTGCTGACGTGCGGGCGACTGTTTTCGCCATCTTTTTTCCATTGCGATTTAAAGGATGTCATCCAGGCACCACCACGTTTTCCAGCTCTGGGATGAAAATCGGCATAGAAAAGGGATATAAAATTTTTATCGGAGTCATAAACCATATAGGTCTTTACTTCGTTGTGGTAGGTGTCAATATCAAACACCTCTTCAAAATGTAGGTCGAACAACTTTTCGGCTACTTGAAAAACCCCGTTAATAACATTTTCCAGCTTAAAATAGGGTTTAAGTTGTTCATCGTCGAGATCAAAAAGCTTTTGTTTTAACTTTTCTGAATAATAACTACTGTCCCATTTTTGAAGCTGCTCAATTCCATCAAGTTCTTTAGCGAAATCTTCCAATTGTTTGAATTCCCGCTCCGCGGCAGGTTTCGCCTTTTCTAGTAATTCGTTCAAAAACGAACGGACTTTCTCAGGTGTTTCTGCCATGCGCTCTTCCAAAACAAAATGGGCGTGGGTCTCATAGCCCAAAAGATTTGCGCGTTCATGGCGGAGTTTGGCTATTTTGAGTACATTTTCTTGGTTGTCCAATTCGTTTTGGTGAAATCCTTTGCTGCCAAAGGCAATGGACATCTGTTTGCGCAATTCCCTGTTCTTGGCGTATTTCATAAAGGGAACGTAGCTGGGGTAATCTAGGGTAATGAGCCAACCGGTCTTCTTGTCCTTATCTTGTGCCAGCTGTGCGGCCGCTTCTTTTTCCCCTTCAGGCAAGCCGTCCAAATCATTTTCATTCGTAAGATATAATTCAAACTTGTTGGTTTCGGCCAATATATTTTCCCCGAATTGTAATTTTAATTTCGAAGCTTCCGAATCTATTTCTCGAAGTCTGTTCTTTTTGTCCTCAGATAAATTTGCCCCGTTCCTGCTAAAACTCTTATATCGTTTTTCCAACAAGGTGTCCTCCTCTACAGAAAGGGTTAAACTATTCTTTTGGTCATAAACAGTTTTGATGCGTTTGAACAAGGCCTCGTTCAAGGTAATATCGTTTCCAAATTCAGAAAGTAGTGGGGAAACCTCTTGTGCTATTCTTTGGATTTCATCATTGGTCTCCGCCGAATTCAAATTAAAGAATACACTAGAAATTCGATCTAACTGCTGCCCCGAAAACTCTAAAGCTACAATGGTATTTTTAAAACTCGGTGCTTCTGGATTTGCCGTTATAGCATCAATTTCTGCCCGAGCATCTTGCATTGCTTGAAGAAAAGCGGGTTTAAAATGCGCGTTAGTAATTTGTGAAAATGGGGCTGTATCGAATTTTTCCAATAAGGGATTCATGTATGTAGTATTGAGATATTTGATATATGTTCGTTGGATGAAAAGAAATAGTTTTTCAATCGGATTTGTTACTTTTCCTACAGTAGTTGTTTCAGGTTGCCATTGTTTCAAGTTCAATGTTACTGACCACCTCAACTGAAAACTAATTATTTTACACTGTATTTGGTGTAGAAGTCATAACGAATTGATATTATTTTACTGCTTACTGCTTACTGATTTTGCTCCTTCAATCACCTTGTGCTTAAGTCCTTCTTTGTAAAGAATAATCTTATCTAGAACACATTTGTCCGAAGAACCAATGATTTGGGCAGCAAGAATTCCTGCATTTTTTGCCCCGTTTAATGCGACAGTCGCCACAGGAACACCTCCTGGCATTTGAAGAATGGATAAGATAGAGTCCCAACCATCAATAGAATTGCTGCTTTTTACAGGAACCCCAATTACCGGTAAGGGCGACATAGCCGCTACCATACCCGGTAAATGAGCTGCTCCACCCGCTCCGGCAATGATTACAGAATAACCATTGTGATGTGCGTTTTTACTAAAATCATATAGTTTTTCCGGTGTACGGTGCGCGGAAACGATATCAACGTCCACTTCAATATCAAAACCTTTTAAGATATCGATGGCTTCTTGCATTATGGGCAGGTCGCTAGTGCTTCCCATTACTACGGCTACTTTGCTCATTTTATCTACTTATTACTTTAATTGTTTCTTTAACCTTCTGCGCTAATCTTCTCGCTTCGTCAATATCTGGGTTAACAATGGTTACATGTCCCATTTTGCGAAAAGGGCGTGTTTGTTTTTTTCCATAAATGTGAGGCGTAACCCCATCCATCGCCAAAATTTCTTTTATATTTTCATAGACCACATCGCCGGTATAGCCTTCGGCGCCTACAAGGTTGACCATAATACCTGCAACTTTACTTGCCGTATTTCCCAAGGGCAGATCTAAAATTGCCCTAATGTGCTGCTCGAATTGATTGGTATAACTGGCCTCTATACTGTAATGACCACTATTATGAGGTCTTGGTGCTATTTCGTTTACCAATATGTTATCATCTTGGGTCTGAAATAGCTCCACTGCCAAAATACCGATATGACCAATTTTTTCGGAAATTTTTAAAGCTATCTCCTGCGCTTTTTTTGCTACTGAGGCATTTATTCTTGCCGGACAGATCACATATTCTACTTGATTGGCCTCCGGATGAAATTCCATTTCAACCACAGGGTAGGTTACTACCGCTCCGCTCGGGTTTCTTACCACGATTACCGCTAGTTCGTTCTTAAATGGAATCATTTTTTCGGCAATACATTCTCCTGGTGGAAGTCCCTTTACATCCGCCATGGATCGCACCACTTTTACCCCTTGTCCGTCATAGCCAAATTGTGCCGCTTTCCAAACAAAAGGGAATTCCAAGCCACCGTTTATAATACTGTCTTCAATTTCACTGGCGTAGGCAAACCTTGCAAATTCTGCCGTGGGTATACCGTTATCCGTGTAAAAATGCTTTTGTGTAGCCTTGTTCTGTATAGTTCGTAGGGCTTTTGTGGGTGGGTAGACTTTTACCCCTTCGTCCTCCAGTTTTTCTAAAGCATCAAGATTTACGTTTTCGATTTCTATGGTGAGCACGTCCACATCTTTGCCAAAGTTATAGACCGCATCAAAATCCATCAAACTTCCTTCCACAAATTCATTACAGGAAACACTACAAGGTGCCTCCGCCGATGCATCCATCACTTTTGTAGTAATATCCCATTTTCTGGTTTCATAGAGCATCATTTTGCCCAATTGTCCGCCTCCTAAAATACCCAATTTAAAATTCGAAGAAAAATAGTCCATATATGAATCGACTTGTTTTAAGGAAAATCCTGTGTTTGTAACAAAAATACGCTTAAATCTAAGAATCGATTGGCCTTACAATCAAAAACACCTGTCAATATACTATATTTGTTGACTTACTAAATTGGTAAAAAAAATTGATACAGCTCCACGACAAGTTTTTCAAACCTTTTATAAGCGAAGGCGAAATCCAGCAGGCCGTTCAGCGCATAGCGGCTAAGATTGCAGTGGATTATAAAGACCAGACACCCATATTCGTTGGCGTGCTCAACGGTTCCTTCATGTTCGTATCAGATTTTCTAAAGGCGTACCAACATCCGTGTGAAGTTTCTTTTGTAAAATTGAGTTCCTACCATGGCTTAACCTCTACGGGAATTGTGGAAACCCTTTTGGACTTGCCCGATACTATAGAGAACCGCAGCGTCATTATCCTAGAGGATATAATTGATACGGGGCGAACCTTAAAGGAACTGGTGCATATGTTTGCCAATACCAACGTAAAGGAGTTCAAGATTGCCAGCCTTTTCTATAAAAGCGAAGTGTATAATGGCGAATATGCCATAGATTATTTTGGACTTGAGATTCCGGATCGATTTATTGTGGGTTACGGACTCGATTATAAAGAACTGGGAAGAAACCTTAAACAAGTATACCAACTAAACCAAAAGCATATGATCAACCTTGTACTCTTTGGAAAACCAGGTGCCGGAAAAGGTACCCAAGCGCAATTTTTGAAAGAAAAGTACAATCTGCAACACATTTCTACTGGGGATGTATTTCGATTTAACATTAAAAACGGGACGGAATTGGGCACCTTGGCCAAATCTTACATGGATAAAGGCGATTTGGTTCCAGATGCAGTGACTATTAAAATGTTGGAAGACGAGGTGGATAAAAATCCCGATGCCGATGGATTTATTTTTGACGGTTTTCCAAGAACGGCAGCGCAGGCGGAAGCTTTGGACAATTTTTTGGAATCTAAGGATATGAAAGTCGATGCAACCATTGCTTTGGAGGCCAATGATGAGACATTGATCCAGCGGTTGTTGGAAAGAGGCAAGGTAAGCGGCAGACCGGATGATCAGGACGAGGATAAGATCAGAAACCGTTTTGAGGAATATAATGATAAAACGGCACCCGTAAAGGCATATTATGAAGAGCAGAACAAATTTCATAGCGTAAACGGGATAGGCACAATTGCAGAAATCACGGAGCGATTGACCAAAGTGGTAAACGGGCTATAGTGCCCAAAAAATAGCTAGTAAAAATAGACGCATGGCTGAAGAGGTAATTGGTCCCAAAACGGCCTTAAAAGGATGTCTCACAGTAGGTGGCTTTGTCCTGCTGGTTTTCATATTGGTATCTATAGGTTATCTCATTTACGTGTTCTATTTAGATGATTCCCTACCCAAAAACTACGAATAGGGTACATGTTTTTACCATGGAGGTTATGGGAATGAACTAATAAACCGGAACCATAAAGGACGCACGACAATAGGAAGCAGAGCCAAATATCCTTTCCAAGAAAAATAATAAGAACACAAAGAGCTGAATGTTGAAATAGGTGGGAGAAAGTCCTAGGACTTACGTTGTTTTGTCCTATTTCAAATTATAAGCGCACCTATTTTAAATTCTCCACAACAGGTCTAAAACGGCTTATTTAATAACAGATGTGAGATTGCCCTAGTGTTTTCTGTATTTTTGTATCCAATATTAGGACAATTTGTCCATAAACTAAAGCAAGCTCCATGACAGAAGGTAATTTTGTAGATTATGTGCGAGTGTTCTTGACTTCTGGAAAAGGAGGCAAGGGGTCAGTACATTTACACCGAGAAAAATTCATTACCAAAGGAGGCCCGGATGGCGGCGATGGTGGTCGCGGTGGTCATGTGATTCTTAGAGGCAATCAAAATTTGTGGACACTCATCAATTTTAAATATAAGAAGCATTTTAAGGCAGGCCACGGAGCGCACGGCAGCAAGAACCGAAGTACCGGTGCAGATGGTGAGGACGTGTATTTAGATGTGCCGTTGGGGACTATTGTCAAGGATGCTGAGACCCAAGAAGTCCTCTTGGAAATTACAGAACACGGCGAAGAAAGAATACTATTGGAAGGCGGCATGGGCGGCCGAGGTAACTGGCACTTTAGGTCGGCCACCAATCAGACTCCACGCTATGCTCAGCCTGGTGTAGAAGGCAAGGAAAAGGATTTTGTCCTTGAATTAAAGCTCTTGGCAGATGTTGGCCTTGTAGGTTTTCCAAATGCGGGTAAATCTACCTTACTATCTGTTATTACATCCGCAAAACCTAAAATTGCGGACTATGAGTTTACCACCCTAAAGCCCAATTTGGGTATTGTGGAATACAGGGATTTCAAAAGTTTTGTCATGGCGGATATTCCCGGCATTATAGAGGGAGCCGCCGAAGGAAAAGGACTTGGTCATCATTTCTTGAGACACATTGAACGTAATTCCGCCCTTTTGTTCCTTATTCCTGCCGATAGCACCGATATTAGTAGGGAGTATGAAATCCTCTTGGATGAACTTAGGCGCTACAATCCAGAATTATTGGATAAGGAACGGCTCATTGCCATCTCTAAGTGCGATATGCTGGATGAGGAGCTCATGGATGAAATGCGTCCAGAGCTTGATAAGGACCTTAAAGGAGTGCCTTATCTGTTCATCTCCTCCGTTGCACAAACGGGTATTACGGAGCTTAAGGACAAATTGTGGACCATGCTTAGTAATTAAGGCTTAATTTTTAAATTCTATGAGACAGTATCTTAAAAGTATTGTTGAATTAAATGACAATCCTAGAAGCAGGGCATTTGCTTATGCCATACAGGCCTTAATTCTTATCTCAATTATTTCGTTCTCTTTTGAGACCGTTCCGGATCTAGAACCAACTACCAAAAAACTGCTTCGCGTTATAGAAGTCTTCTGTGTGGTGGTTTTCACCATAGAATACATTCTTCGCATCTATTGCTCCGATGAAAAGCGCAAATTCATTTTTAGTTTTTTTGGTATTATAGATTTTTTGGCCATTTTACCTTTTTACTTAGCATTAGGTGTAGACCTGCGCTCCTTGAGGGCTTTGCGATTTCTACGTTTGTTCAGGATTTTAAAATTAATGCGATATAATAGAGCACTAGATCATTTTTCAAGAGCTATTAATGGTGCAAAGGAGGAGATTCTTTTGTTCCTTTTCATTACTTTGATTCTCATTTATTTTTCTTCTGTTGGTATCTATTATTTTGAGAACGAAGCGCAGCCAGAACACTTTTCCTCTATTTTTGATAGTCTGTGGTGGGCAATTATTACGTTAACTACCGTGGGTTATGGTGATGTCTATCCTATTACGGTTGGAGGCAAAGTTTTTACTTTTTTTATTTTGATGATAGGACTTGGTATTGTAGCTATCCCGACCGGTATTATCTCCTCTGCTCTAACTAAGTCCGTAGACACGAAAGCAGAGGATTGATTTTTATGTATCTTGGAGTCAAAATAAGTAGTATGAAATATTTTTGCTTTCTATTCCTGATACTCTTGCTTTCTTCATGTGGCGCCATTAGAGTAAACTACGATTATGATGAGACTGCAGATTTTTCGGCCTATACAACCTATAACTACTTTCCGGATATGGAAACTGGGCTGAGCCAATTGGATGAAAGACGCCTATTGGACGCCATGGACAACACAATGCAATCCAAGGGTTTGTTGTTTTCAGAAGAACCGGATTTGTTGGTAAATATACAAAGTATCGTACTTCAAGGACAAACCAATAATGCCGTAGGCGTTGGCTTAGGCGGTGGGGGCGGTGCCATGGTTGGTGGAATTTCCGTAGGTATCCCCGTAGGTGGGCCAAAATTGTCCAGAGAACTCAAAATAGATTTTGTAGATGCTAAAAAAGACGTATTAATATGGCAGGCGGTTAGCGAAAGTCCTTTTAGTGAAGCCGACACCCCTATGGTAAAAGAACAAAGGATGAAGGAGTTGGTTGCTAAAATTTTAGAAAAATATCCTCCTAAGCAACGAAAGTAGTAGTAGGGTTCAACTTAAAATACCAAAATTAAACAGAAAGTTGAAATGGCTTTAATATAGGGCTAAATACTAAACCCAATTACCAACTTTCATTCAACAGATTGCCAAGTCTCGATAATATCCTCCATATTCTTCAACCATCGTTTCGCTCCCCCAAAAGACTAAAAGGGCTTTTCGTTTTGTCCAAAGTTTGCGCTTGAAACCTCGAATTTGAAAAACCTTGAGCCTGAACAACAAATTAAAATCTATTGCCCAACTTTAACCCTAACCCCTTCTGAATGACTGCTAAACTCCGGCGCATACATGCTCTGGATGGTGGTAATGCCATTACTAAAGTCTCCTGCGTTGTTTACCCTAAGGTTATACTCAAAAATGAATACGCCCTTGGGCAGATAATCGAAAAAGAAATTGGTGCTGGCATCTTTGGTCGCTTCATAATAGCCAAGGCCATCTTGCCATTTGTATTGGGAGAACACGTTGATGGGCTCAAAACCTGCGGCGCGCATGTCTTTCATGTGAACGAATTCCATAGGCCGGTCTGCACGCAGTTCTATGCGTACACGGACAAGGTCGCCCACTCTTAAATTGGTCTTCGGCGTGATTTCCGATATTTCTTCCCCAGTTGCCGTATTCGTTTTCAAGAACAATTTTTTATTGAGTTTCAAGGGCGTTTCTGCAGCTGTTATCTTGTCCAAATCCTCAAAATACTGCCAGTAAAGCGCTCCCCAGGCAATACCTTCACCTTTTTTGCTGATTTGTACTTCCCCCATTTTAGGCTCGACTTCAGAACCGTTCCATGCTTTTTTGTAGTAGCCCGTTCCTGCTTCCACTTTTACATTTTCTAGTTGGGAGGGGTCAATTTTTTCTCCGCCAACCAGTACTTCAACAGCATCGGTAATGGAAAGCCAATCATTTCCTTGTAGCAATAGCGCATACACTGCTTCTGTAGTTGCTTTTGTGGTCTTCCATTGGTTGGTCTGCTTGTTCTTAAGTAGCCAGATTTTAAGGTTGTCTACAATTGCCAAATCTTGAGGACGAATTTCGGAGAATGCTTCAATAAGTAATGCCTGGGTTTCAATAGGTGCTTGGTACCAGTGCCAAGAAGCCGTATTTTCTTTCCAGTACATACCCAGTTCTTCTGATGTAATGCTGTTTTCCTCTAAAGCGGTAAGGATTTTGGTAGCTGTCTGTGAATCACCCGTTCGATGCATGATCAAGGCCAACATTCCTTGTTCGTAAAGGTTGCGCTTCATCCAGTACTTTTGAACCTGCGTTTTATAATACGCGGTAATATCATCTATTTTTTTAGCGCTTTTAATGTCTGGAAAGAGGCTGCGCATGTAGAGGTAATGCACCTGCGTTGCGCTTAAATGATTGTCGTTTAGGTTGGTTGCATATCGTTTCATTTCAGCGTATTCGTCTATGAACTCGGCATCCAAATAGGCAACGGCGGTTTCGATCATATCCTCATTGTCACTAAGCTCAGACGAGGTGAGTTTTTTGAGATGCCCAAGGCCTGAAATAATATGTTGTGTGATATATCTATTGTCCGGCCCACCGTTGAACCAGGCCCAAGCACCTGAACTTTTTTGATTTTGTTCTAGTTTGTTCAGCGCCGTTGCCTGTTCGTTCCTTAGTTTATTCAGGCCGAACAGCAGTGCAATGCGTTTTTTTTGCTCGGTTTCCGATTGTGCATCGCGCAGCCAAGGAGTTTCTTGGATGAGGAGCGACTTTAATTCCTCGTTTTTTTCCATATTGCTAATTAGGGCATCTGTATTGCGCCACTGCTCAAAAACGGCTTGGATACGCGGATTGGAATTGGCTATATGGCTGGCCAGACTATTTGCGTAATAGCGGGCAAACGTTTGTTCGTTGCACTCGTACGGATATTCCATTAAATAAGGTAGTGCCTGTACCGCGTACCAAGCCGGATTACTCGTCATCTCCAAGGTCAATTTATGGTGCTTCAAGGTTGTTCCCTTGGTAGAGGACAAATTCTTTAATTTATCCAAAACAAAAGACTTTGATTGATTGCTCCGAACCCACATGGGAAGGGTTTCGGTAACCAAGGTACGGTTGGTCAACACGGGAAGCAGGTTCTGTTCCCCATCGCTAAAATCGCCTGCCTTGGCGATTATTCTGTACTGCACGGCTTGCAAATTTTTCGTAATCTTCAAACGCCACGAGACTTGCGTGTTCCCCATAGAATCTACTGAAAAAGGAAAAGTCCCCTCCAAGGCTCCCGAAGTGGGAGAACCAATGAGATTACTGGTAATATTTTCTCCCGTTAAAGCATCCTCTAATTCCAAGGTCGCCATACCCGAGAGTGTTTGTTTGGAAAGATTTGCAATTTTCGTGCTGATGATAATTTCATCGTCTTCCCTTAAAAATCGGGGTGCGTTAGGGATGACCATGAGTTCTTTTTGGGTCACGGTCTGCCTGGTGGTGTATGTGCTTCGCAAATCTTTGGTATGCGCCAATAGTTGTAAGTTCCATCGGGAAAGGGCTTCTGGCGTGGTAAAGGTAAAAGACACATTGCCTTCTTTATCCGTTTGTAATTGTGGGAAGAAAAAGGCGGTTTCTTGTAGGTTTTTTCGAATTTGAACGGCCAGAGAGGTGTTTTCAGTTACATCCGGTTCAGTTTTTTCCTCACTTGGAAATCTATCTTTGTCCTTTTTGCTCAAAGCACTGCCAGTAATTAATGGTGCACCGGCCGCTACACCTTCGGCATCAGCTGAAACTTCGTATACTAAGTTGTCTTCCAATTCGTTCGTTGGCGCACTTTTCATCATTCTGCGTGTCATCATATCGCCTCCAAACCTGCTGCTATTTCTAAAATGGAGCCCAAACCAATTAAAGGAATCAAAATACTGAAAGGTATAACTATAGCCTTTTTGAGAAAGGTGGTGTACGGTGAAGTTATTCGTCCCATAACTTTGATACGCATTGGTGCGAATACTGCTCCAATAGGTTGGACGGTATATGGGGTTGAAGTTCCAGGAGTGACCTCTGAACGCATCTAGGGAGGCATCGTACATGCCGGCCAACAGTTCGGCCGTTATTTGCTCGCCTTTTTCGCCTTTGATTTTGAAGGACCAGGTTTCCTGGGTATTTGGTTTTAACTTATCTCTAAAGGTGAGGGTTTCTATTTGCACTACTTTTTCCGGATAGGGAACAGAAATATTTAGACTGCCGTTGTGGGCCGAATTATAGGCAGAAAAGCTATAGTTTATCACAAAACCGCCTAAATCGTCCTTCGTAACGGGCACAGAGAAGCTTTTGGCATTGGTATTAAGACGAATGATACGTTTTTCTGCAATTCGACCGGCTTTTTCAATGAATACAGTAACCTCTAGGTCTTTCGCGCTGCTCATCATCGTAATTTTTGCGGTTTCGCCAATAGTATAATTGGTTTTATCCGTCTTACTATCGAATAACTGATTATCGGCCAGTTGCTGTTCGGTTTCGCTAAATAGGGTAGTGTAGGAAGCATCTTTGACCTCTTGGCCAAATTTGTCGGTTGACTGTAATTCCACTACGTACTTACCTGATGACCATTTTTTCAGGTTTACCAAGGCTATTTCTGTGCTTTTGGCCGTGTCAAAAGAGGTTTCCCATTCCAATTTACCTTTTTCCCATTGGGTAAAATCATCCTCATTGGTATAGGCATCATTTGGATAGAGGGTCCGGAATTCGGCTTTGGTAAATCCGGGATAGTCCGGAGCTGGCCACGGCCTTGGGCGCAAAACTTGTGATGGAGGTGTTAGTTTATATATTTTAAGGGTTCCCTCGGCAGGGACAAACTGTCCGTTGAGGTTCATTGTTGTTAGTGTTAATTTATTTTCCTTACTATCTCTATCAAGTTGGTCTGCTATAAAAATAGTGGCTGTTAACGCATGATAACCTACGCGAACCGTTGTGGTGGCCGTGTGTGTTTCACCATTGATATCGGTCACATCTGCTGTAACTTCATAATTAAAAACAGGAAGGTTTTTCGCTGCTACGTCCAAGTCGGGAATCGCTTTAAAATTGATTTCGTAATTCCCCGACGCATCCGTCTGTGTTTGCCCAAATGTAATTTCTTGGGGCGTGCTGTTGTAATATGGTCTGTACCAAGAATACCATCTGGGAAAGTTTACTACCCGTTTTACGCGGTATACCACTTTGGCGTCGGTTATGGTACTACCCGTATAAGCGGTAGCATTTCCTTTTAAGGTTATGTTGTCGTCTACTTTGTACGTTCCGGTTAGAGGGGTAAAGGAAGCTTGGAATTTTGGTCTCTTGTATTCTTCTACCGAAAAGTTGGTGCTACCCCTTAAGCTGGGTTGATTGGAACTGACCTCCAAGGTAAAATTACCAGTAAGTCCGCCAGAAGGCAGGATAAATTCGCCGGAAAAGGAACCAAAAGAATTTGTTTTCAATTCTTGTTGGGAGACCTCTTGGTAGTTTACATCTTTAAGGGAAACTATAACAAGTGTATTTTCAAGAACGGTAGATTTCCCTAATTCCCGCCTAAGTGCAATTCCTTTAAAATATAGAGGTTGGCCAGGACGATAGATACTGCGATCCGTGAACAGGAAGGCTACATGGTCATGGTTAAACCTGCTGGGATCGTATTTCTGATTGATATTGTAATTATCGTAAAAGGCGGTGCCTTTTGGATGGCTGATGGTTAAGCTGAGATTGTTCCAGTAATCGTCCGTCAAAGGAAGGATGATCATTCCCATGGTATCAGTGGTCAAGGTTTGGGTTTCGATTGGCCCGTCATACCTTAATTGATAACTCAATTTTACAGAAGCCTCTACTATAGGCGCTCCATTTTGCCGATCAACCACCTGAAAAATATGCTGGGTAGGCGTGCGAGTCTCTAGTACCGCAAAATCGGTAACCTGGACGGGACTAAATGCAAAAGTGCCCGTCCCGTTTTCCTTGGGCATGGCTAAAATAATATAGCGACCATTGGGCAGCAGAGGAAGTTGTATTTCCGTGCTGTGCAATTGGTGGTCGTTTTCTGATTTTAACGCGGCATCCCATTGCTGGGAAATCGGTAATTTTTTAAGGAAATCCAGTTGTTTGGATTCCTCATAAATAGCCTCTAATTGTTCCCATTGTTTTTGCGATATTTTTCTGGCAGAAAGGCTGAGTCCGTCATGGTTTTTATAGGTTACCAGCAACCTAGCTGGCTTGTTGGTTGGTATGTGCGCTTCGGTTGTAATGGCCAAGGAAGGGGTTAAGATCTGTGCCTTTAGCCCCTTACATTTATCGGCGCCCCTACTTTTGGGGTATTCGTTTATAACTTCATCGCAAAGTGCCAAAGCTTCTTTTAGTTTCCATTGATGTTCCGAGGTACCTGCTGTTGAATAGGCAGCGCCCCATTGCTGGTAAAGGGCGGCAATTTCATAGGTGTACAATGATGCGGCAGGAGTTCCCTTGGTGGCTTGTACCATATTCTGCAATACCTCTAGGTACTTTTGGTCCTTGTTTTCGAATGTTGCATTTTGGCGAGTAAACTGCAAGCGTTCCAAATCCACTTCTGCCAAGGTATAGGGTTTTTTGGTATTCAAATGGAAGTTGATGAGCTGGCGGTAAATTTCTAGTGCCCGCGCCTGCATGGAGGTGGAATCTTTCAGGTCGATGCTCAGTTCCGAAAAAGCTTTTGCCTCGCATAGAAGTTCGGGATCATTGATTTCAAATTTATCCGCTGGGCGGGTAATGGAATTTTCGGAGGATTTATAAAAATCTAAAGCTGTATGAGCTAGCAGATCGAACAACGTAGGGCGATAGTCCTCCGAATTTTTTTGTTGGGCGAGGAGTACATCAAAGCTTGAAACCGGAAGTTGTTGTAAGCCGGCATTGTTTTCTAGGGATGCATTAAAATGAAGGCCAATTTCTTCAAATAAGGTAGTAAGGTCCCAAGTCCTAAAATCAATAGTATCAATCTTTTCTTCTGTTGTTGTTCGGTTATAAAACTGATATCTGTTCTGCTGAAAATACTGCCAATACAGGTTCGCTAAATAGCTTTCCAAAACATTTTTTGTGGGGAATGTTGCCTTCTCGATTTCGACCTTAAAATCGTTTATAATGTTCAGTTGGGCATCTTCTTCCAAGGTCATGGCGTACTTGGAAGCATACAATAAGGACTTCACAATCTGTGGGGAATTTTTTTCCCTATTAGCTTTTTCCGAAATGCTGTTGACCACCTTTAATGCGGAACTGGTGAGATTTTCACTTTCCAGTTGTTCCACTTGTTTCCAAAGGGCATCGTAACTATTATTGTTTTTTTGTGCCTGTGCCATGTTTCCGAATACTAGTATCGTGATTAGCGTTGCAATGTGTTTCATACCGAGATCTGCTTAGTAGTACTTAAGATAGGAAATGTAGACTTTATTTAAGTACAGGTTTCAAAGTTACATACAAAGATGCAGCCAAAGCTCCTTATAAACCATGATAAATGAGGGAATGGGTGGTTTGGGTTAGTTATCCACCTAACCCCTACTTCTGCTGCAATCAGCTAAGGCCTCGAGGTAATAAGAAAGTTCAAGTTTAAGTTAAAACACAACATCAAAATTCAAAAAAAAATTAGGAGTTTGGAAACGAGAAGCCAATTATGGAGTTGCTTTTCCATCGGGGATTGGGGGTTTTCTAGGGGGCCTATAAAGATTTTAGCAACCCACCATCAATCGGAATCTGAGTACCCGTGATATAAGCCGCTTTGTCCGATGCTAAAAACGCAACCAGATACCCATATTCTTTAGGGTGGCCAATACGTTGTAAGGGAACCTTCGATTCCATATCCAAACGGACATCGACTTCCGAAATACCCAGTAGCTCCGCTTTTTTAGCGTTGAGCTGTGCAATGCGATCCGTATCAAAGTAGCCGGTTAGAACACTGTTTACGGTAATGCCATCTTTGCCCACATCGGTGGCAAGGCTCTTTGCCCAAGTGACTACAGCCGCTCTAATGGTATTGGATAGCGCCAGATAGGACAAGGGCTCTTTTACGGAAACGGAGGCGACATTAATGATCCGTCCCCATTCATTTTTTTGCATCTGTTTCAAGGCAAGTTCTGTAGTAAATACGACTGTTTTAAACAAGAGGTCAAACGCCTGCTGATAATCTTCAACGTGTTTCTCCAGAGAATTTCCTGCAGCTGGGCCTTGGGTGTTGTTCACGAGGATATCAACTGTATTGTGTTCGAAATAAGCGGCAATGCTCTTTTTATATCCTTCAAAATCCGAAAAATCAACCACTAAATACTGGTGTTTCTGCCCTTGATCAGTAGGTAAATCGCCAACAATACTTTTCAATTTATCTTCACTATGGGATATCAAAGTAACGCTAGCCCCACTTTCCGCCAATTGTATGGCAATCGCCTTACCGATTCCACCGCTACTGCCGCCAACAAGTGCATTTTTGTTTTTAAGAGAGATAATCATGACATCTAATTTCAGGTTCTACAAAGGACAATAAAGGTCAAAAATAAATTCAAAGTCTTGCCAATTGTTTGTTTTAGTAAATCTTTTACTTAGTATAACTACCGACTATTTATACTCATGCCGCGCCGGGCTAAATACATCTATCAATTTACAGGGTGTAATTGCTCTACCGCTATGGGGAATGTTTGAGGCTATAGGTACAATATCACCGGCATGGTACACTTTGGTTTCCCCGTCCAAAGTAAATTCGAACTCACCTTCCATTACGTGCATGATCTGTTCGTGAACGTGATGGTGTTCGGGTACTTTGGCATCTTTTTCAACGTCCCAAAATACCAAGGACATCGTTTTTGTGTGTACGAGTTTGCCATGGTATCCCGGTATTATTTCTTTAGATGTAATCGTTGATAGGTTTAGGCTCATGTAAATTGTTTTGCTGACTAAGATAAAAATAATACTACAGTTTTCCGTGCTAGGAGCAATACGTATCTTTGAAACTAATTTTGAAGTAATGCAACTACATTTTATCGCAATTGGCGGAAGTGCCATGCACAATTTGGCCTTGGCCTTGGAACATAAGGGATATCAAATCACAGGTAGCGATGATGTCATTTTTGAGCCCTCCAAGTCAAGATTGGATACTAAAGGACTTTTGCCCGAAACGTTCGGTTGGTTTCCAGATAAAATCCATTTAGATTTAGATGCTGTTGTACTTGGCATGCATGCAAAGGCAGATAATCCCGAATTGCTGAAGGCGCAGGAGTTGGGGATAAAAATATATTCGTATCCAGAATTTCTTTATGAACAATCAAAGAACAAAACTAGGGTGGTCATTGGAGGCAGTCATGGAAAAACGACCATTACTTCCATGATTTTACATGTCCTAAATTTTCACGGCCGCAAAGTTGATTATATGGTAGGTGCGCAATTGGATGGTTTTGATCGCATGGTGCATTTGACCGAGGAGAACGATTTTATAGTGCTGGAAGGGGACGAATACTTGTCTTCGCCTATAGACCGTAGGCCTAAATTCCATTTGTACAAACCAAATATTGCCTTGTTGAGCGGCATAGCTTGGGATCATATAAATGTTTTTCCGACGTTTGAAAACTATGTGGAACAGTTTCAAATCTTTGTGGATAGTATCGTAAACGGCGGCAGTATTACCTATAACCTGGAGGATGCCGAGGTAGTAAAGGTGGTGGAAGCATCTGCAAATACGATTCGAAAATTAGGATATGCAACGCCCGACTACGAGGTGCAGGACGGACAAACACTATTGGAAACTCCCGAAGGTTTAATGCCTATTGCCGTTTTTGGAAAGCACAACCTGAGTAATTTGGCAGGGGCAAAATGGATCTGCCAGAATATGGGCGTGGACGAGGATGATTTTTACGAGGCCATTGCTACGTTTAAGGGAGCCTCCAAAAGATTGGAAAAAATAGCCGAAGGAAAGACCAGTGTCGCCTATAAGGATTTTGCACACTCGCCAAGTAAGGTCGCGGCAACGACCAAGGCCGTAAAGGAACAATATCCAGATCGTAAGTTGATCGCTTGCTTAGAACTACATACCTATAGTAGTTTTAACCCGGAGTTTCTAAAAGAATATAAAGGGGCTTTGGATGCAGCCGATGAAGCGGTGATTTTCTTTCTTCCAGAATCGGTAGCGATAAAAAAATTGGATGCGGTCACACCAAATCAGATAGCAGAAGCTTTTCAAAGAAAAGATTTAAACATCTTTACGGATGCAGTTTCCTTTCATACCTATGTGAACCAGGCAGAATATGAAGACACCACCCTATTGTTAATGAGTTCCGGTAATTATGGAGGAATGGACTTGGCCGCAATTCAAAAATTGATGGTCTAAGTGCCGCGTCAGACTCCGAATTGCTTTAAGTGATGGTCTAGGTGCTTGTACTGCAATTGCCCCCATTGTTCTTTGGTAAATGGGCCAAAAGCAGGATGTGGATACCATTCCTCTCTATCTTTAAGGGCGAAAAAATCATTTACCAGCGTTTTTAGAATAGCCGATTCATTAACAAAATCTTTAGGTTCGGTCGCTTTTAATTGCGGTGCGGTAGGTAAGTTTTTACGCCAAGGTGTATCATTATAAAGCGATTTTTTAAAGAAGGTCTTAATAAACCAGTTGCCCTTAGAAGAATTCTCTTTGTTTTCTATGGCGAGTTTGAGTGGATATTGACAATGCCATGCCATTTGGCCCGCCGTCATCTTTCCCCATTTACGCTCAGAATGTTCAGTGAGTTTTGACAAACGATCAGTAATTTCTTTATGCCCTTCCAAGGTAAGTAAGGATTTCATTTTCTTTGTGCTTTTAATTACTATTGAAATTTACGATAAAATAATTAGTTCGCTATCTTTAACCAATGCAAGAAAAGTCTACCTCATTTTCCATAAAACATTGGTCCGACGATGATAAGCCGCGAGAGAAACTCGTGCACAAAGGAAGGTCTGTCCTTACCGATGCGGAACTCATTGCTATTCTTATCGGTTCCGGAAGTAGGTCCGAGAGTGCGGTGGAACTTGCCAAACGCATCCTTGCCTCTGTAGACCATAATTTAAACGAGCTTGGGAAACTGTCCATAAAACAGTTGATGGTATTTAAAGGTATTGGAGAGGCAAAGGCCGTAACCATTGCCGCAGCCTTGGAAATGGGAAGACGTAGGCGAGGGGAGGAGGCTCTAAAAATAAGTAAGATCGGTAGCAGTAACGATGCCTTTGAGGTCTTACAGCCCATTATGGGAGAATTGGAACATGAAGAGTTCTGGGTCTTGTACCTTAATAATTCAAATAAGGTCTTACATAAGTCACAGTTAAGTAAAGGGGGCATTACCGGTACTTTGGTAGATGTGCGAATTCTTATGAAACAATCGTTGGAACTAGGGGCCGTTGGACTCATTTTGGCACATAACCACCCTAGTGGAACGCTAAAACCAAGTGCGGCCGACAAGCAGATTACCCAAAAAATCAAACAGGCCTCGCAATCTTTGGATATCAAGGTGCTGGACCATCTCATCATAACGCAGAAAGCATATTTCAGCTTTGCGGATAATAACGTCTTGTAAATGTTATTGATATACACACATAAGATTACGCCGCGCTTCACTTATACGATGAAGCAGATCTTCACCAAGATTTTGGGGATAGAAATTGGATTTACGACCAAGGTAGAGGAGTTTATAAAGCATACCGACGAGAAAATCACCTACACTAAGCAACCCCTGCAAAACGAATTTTTTGTTAGAAGCAATGAGTTGCTTTTTGAGCAAGGTATTGATGATATCCAGATAAACATAGCGGATTGGGATGGGCTCCCATGTTTCTTTCCCACAGGGGAACGTAGTGCCGTACCCTTTGACGTCTTTGCGGCCAGTTTCTACTTGCTCAGTAGGTATGAGGAATACCTGCCCCACGTTAAGGATATCCACGGCAGGTTCTCGCCAAAAGATAGTTTGGCCTATCAAAACGATTTTTTACAACGGCCGGTCGTTGATCTATGGGCCTTACGTTTTTTGGAGCTATTAAGGGAACGGTTTCCAACGTTACCCCACAAAAAGAGAAACTATTCTTATACCTCGGTACTGGATGTTACTACTTCGCACGCCTATGCCTTTCGGGGCTTGTTTCGCACGATTGCAGGGCTTGCCCTAGATTTAGGAACCTTTAAATTAGGACGGGTTTGGGACCGTATTGCGGTAGGCATCAACCTAAAACAAGATCCTTACGATAACTTCGCAAGCCTTATCCGATGGAACCAAGAACAAGGGGTTAAAAGCATTTTCTTTTTTCAGTTTGCCGATTATTCCAAATACGATAAAAATGTATCCACCAATAGTAACAGCTTCAAATCCCTTATAAAATACATAGCGGACTATGCCAAGGTAGCGTTGGCCGCTTCGTATAGCTCTTTTAGGGATATCGATTTGCTAAAAAAGGAAAAACAGGACTTAGAAAATGTTATAAATAGGCCCGTGAGTTTTTCTAGGATGCGCTACAATAGGGTAGATGTGCCAGAAACTTATAGGAACCTTGTTTCAGCAGAATTCACCGATGATTTTACCATGGGCTTTACCCACGAAATTGGTTTTAGGGCGGGTACCTGTACTTCTTTTCCCTTTTATGATATTCCTTTGGAAGTACAACAGCCCATACGAATACATCCTTTTGCGTTGCATGATTATGCCTTGTTGACAGCTAAAAAAGAATCGGAAATAACTCAGAAAACGGCTCTTATTTATTCTGAAGTAAAAAAAGTGAACGGTTCTTTTATTACTGTTTTTTCCAACGAAGTATTGGGTGGCGATGAAAAATTCGACTGGCAAAAAATATACAAGAATATAATTAGTACCTACAATGTTTAAAGACCTAGTTACCGATGTGTTTTTTGATCTTGACCATACCCTTTGGGACTTTGAAAGGAACTCCGCTCTTACCTTTGAAATCATTTTACCGGAACATGGTGTTACCGTTCCTTTGTCCGATTTCCTAGAGGTCTATGTACCCGCAAATCTAAGGTATTGGAAAATGTATAGGGAAGAAAGGATAACAAAGTCAGAATTGCGCTACCAACGTTTAAAGTCGGTATTTGATACCTTGGACTATGCCGTTTCGGATGAGGTCATCAACAGCTTGGCTCACCAATATATAGATCAATTGTCCTCCCATACCCACTTATTTCCTAACGCCTTGGAGGTGTTGGATTATTTAAGACCCAACTATAGGCTGCATATTATCACGAACGGATTTCAGGAAATTCAAGAAAAGAAGCTCCGAAACTCTGGGATCCTATCGTATTTCGCACAAGTTATAGATTCTGAAATGGCCGGTGTAAAGAAACCCAATCCCATCATTTTTAACCTTGCTTTGGAAAAGGCCAAAGTGAGACCCCAATCTGCCTTAATGATCGGTGATAGCTTGGAGGCGGATATTTTGGGGGCTAAAAGTGCCGGGCTACATGCCTTACATTTTAATGCCCACGGAGAGGAAATGCACCAACATAGTCCAATGATTAGGGAATTGAGGGAAATAAAAACCTATTTATAGAGTTAGTACTAGTAGGACGGAGCGACTGTAAGAACAGTTGTACATAGTCGTAATACTGAATGAAAGCTTTTAGAATCCTTATCGTTGTTGTTTTAGGCTTCGGTCTTCACTATTCCTGTTCGGAAAAGCAGGATTTTACTCAATTTGATAATTTAAGCATTGCCCCATCACTGGAGGCAAGTGTTTTTTATGTAAAAGTCCAGGAAAGTCTTATTAACAGGGCTGTAAACTTGAATTTCTTCACTCAGGATTTTAATTTTGATGCTTTTGAAGAAGCCTTCTTTGCAGATCGTGTTTTGGAAGGCACAATTTCCTATGAATTACAGAATACTACAAGTAAGCCCATTGCCATAGAACTACAATTTTTGGACGGGAACGATATGTTGTTGGATACTGAAGTTTTTAGAATGGATGCAGCGCCAACCGCATTATTAACCCGTGACGTCGCTTATGGTAATTCTGGAAAAAGCTTGGAAATTTTAAGAAACACCTCTAAGATAAGGCTCAACGCTTCTAATTTTGGGGATAATTCCAGCGTTTCAGGAATTTCCGGTGCAGCGGTAGAATTGCGGTCCAGTGCTGAGTTTATGCTGCGTTTAAAATGAGAATTGGGTACTGCCTTTTACTTCTACTACTTTTCCAAAGTGCAGTGCCATTGGCGCAAAATAAACAGGTGATTTATGATTTCACGGATGTTCCACAGGCCTTGATGGTGAATCCGGGGATGGAAACAGACTTTCAATGGTTTGCCGGTATTCCCTTTGTTTCAGGTATTTCTGGTTATGCAGGTTCCAATGGGGTTTCTGTAAACGATATTTTTGCTGCGGATGGTGTGGATATCAATGACAAGATTCGGGAACGTATGGTTGGCGGGCTCAACACTAGGGACGAATTCAGCGGAACAGCCCAAATAGAACTGTTCAATGGTGGGTATCGCAGTGCTGTTTCAAATATTTTTTACTCCTTTGGCGCGTATGCAGAACTGGATAATATCGTGTATTGGCCTCAGGACTATGCCTTTTTGGCTTTTGAAGGCAATGCAGGTCAACTAAACAGGCGCTTTGATTTAGGAGATTTAAAGGCCCGTGGATCTTTGGTTGCAGTATATCACTTTGGCGCAAATAAAAAGATGAACACAAACCTTACCCTTGGCGCCAGGGGCAAACTATATTCGGGTATTGTAGATTACAACACTACCAACAATAAGGGGTACTTGGTAAATACGGAAGGCGAGAACAATATACTAGCTACCACTATCAATGCGGATTTGAAATTACGAACTTCTGGTATTCAGGCACTTCGTAACGCAGTTGACGATGGCGGGCTAGCGCCTACGCTCTTAAAACGGAGCATCTTTGGAGGTGATTTAGGTTTAGGTCTGGACTTAGGATTTACCTACCGTTTAGGGGAGCGCACTACCCTTACCGGAAGCCTTCTGGATGTAGGTTTTATGTATCACAGGGGTGATGTGGTAAGTTATAGTCTTAAGGGCAACGCTACGGTAGAGGGAATTGAGATCAACGTACTCGAAGAACTTGCAGATCTAAACAGGGATTTTTGGCAGGATTTGGTAGATGAGGTAGAGGAAACCCTACCCTTTGAAACTAGCGATACCGGTTATATCACTTTTAGACCGCTAAAACTAAATGCATCTATTCGTCACGACTTTGGAAAAACCATAGGTGACGTAAAGGATTGTGATTGTAACATTACGGGAGCAAGTCAACGACCTCCAAAATATGCAAATGCCATTGGCGCCCATGTTTTTGTTATACAAAGGCCAAGAGGCCCCCAACCTGCCGTAACCGGATTTTATCAACGTAGATTCGGGCATATTTTGGCTTTGAAAGGCACCTATACCGTAGATAAATTTAGTGCCTCCAATGTTGGGTTGGGGATTAATATCCAAGCCGGGCCCTTCAATTTTTATGTCATCGGCGATAATCTATTATCTTATCAAAATATAGCGGCCAGTAATTATGCATCTTTTCAGTTAGGATTAAATATCATATCTTGGGGCAATAAACAATAAGTGAATTTTAAAACTGATTCAGTATTGTTTGGCACACTTTTTTCGTATTCTAGTTTTACTATTAAAACACACCATGTTGAAGAATATACTACTAATTGTTTTCGCCTTTATAGGATATACAGGTATGGCCCAAGTAAACCTAAATGAATATAAGTACATTATAATCCCTAAAAAATTAAGCGGCTTCAAATCCGAGAACCAGTACCAGACCAGTACAATCCTCAAATATGAATTTGGAGAGAAAGGATTCTTGGCCGTTTATGATGACGCGTTGCCAGAAGATTTATTTAGCGACAGGTGTTTGGGCCTAGTTGCTTCTTTAAATGATGGTTCCTCTATGTTCGCGACCAAACTTTCTGTTGTATTGAAGGATTGCAAAGGACAAGAAATTTTTATAACGAAGGAAGGCAAAAGCAAGATAAAGGAATACAATCCAGCATATAGGGATGCCATAGGACAGGCTATGACCTCGTTTAATGCCGTAAACTATACTTACAAGGAAAGGTTGGTGGATACGGAACCCATAACGATAAGTTTTAAAAATGATGTGAAAAAACTGGAAGGAGAGGATTCCGTAAGCTCAAAGGAAACTGTTAGCACTCCAAAGAATACAGTTGCAGGGGTTGAACAAATCGCGACCAGCACAGAGCAAAGCTACAAGGATGTTAGGCCGGTGACATCTGAAATTAAACAAGGTGCCTCCTCAATGGAAAATAATAGCATTAAGTCAGGCAATGCTGCTATCCTTTATGCCCAGCCTATAGAAAATGGGTATCAATTAGTGGATAGTAGTCCAAAAGTGATACTAAAATTACGCAATAGTTCAATGGAAAACGTATATATCGCCCAAGGAGACGGAAAAAACGGTATGGTTTTCAAAAAAGGGCAAACTTGGGTTTTCGAGTATTATACCGGGGACACATTGGTTCAGCAAGACCTGAATATCAAGTTCTAGAAATCGTATTTGTCTTTCCACCGTTTCTTTAGAAATTCGCTCAGGGTCTGTTCCCTTGGGTTTTTTCCAGGTTTGTAAAAAGTACTGCCCGATAGTTCCTCTGGCAGAAACTCGGCCGCAACGAAATTATTTTCAAAATCGTGGGCGTATTTGTATTCCTCGCCATAGCCCAAATCCTTCATTAGTTTGGTAGGTGCATTTCTCAGCGCCAAGGGTACGGAAAGGTCCCCCGTTTGCTTCACGGTCTGTTGCGCTTTGCCTATAGCCATATAACTGGCATTGCTTTTAGGGGAGGTAGCCAAATAGATAGCACACTGGCTTAGGATTATTCTAGATTCTGGGTATCCTATGGTCGAAACGGCCTGGAAGGTAGTATTGGCCATCACAAGTGCCGTAGGGTTGGCCAAACCAATATCTTCGGATGCTGCAATGAGCATTCTGCGGGCAATGAACTTTACATCCTCTCCACCTTCGATCATTCTGGCCAGCCAATATACGGCGCCGTTGGGGTCGCTTCCCCGAATCGATTTTATAAAGGCAGATACAATGTCATAATGTTGCTCCCCTGTTTTATCATATAATACGGTATTCTTCTGTATTTTTTGTAGCACTAGTGCATCCGTAATCTCAACTGTATCCGAGGCTTCGGAATTAACGATAAGTTCAAAAATATTAAGCAGTTTTCTGCCATCACCACCAGACAGTCGTAAGAGTGCTTCGGTCTCTTTTAATTGTATGGTTTTTGATTTTAATAATGTATCTTTTTCAATTGCCCTTTCCAAAAGTTGTATCAAATCTTCTTTTCCAAAAGGATTAAGTACATATACCTGACAGCGGGACAATAAAGCCGGTATCACCTCAAAACTGGGGTTCTCCGTTGTAGCTCCTATTAGGGTTACCCAGCCTTTTTCAACAGCGGCCAAAAGGGAGTCTTGCTGCGATTTACTGAAGCGATGTATCTCATCAATGAAGAGGATCGGGTTTTTAGTGGTAAAGAGACCGCCTGCCTGTTTAGCCTTGTCAATGACCTCCCTAATGTCCTTTACGCCACTATTAATGGCGCTAAGCACGTAAAACGGACGTTTGCTTTCTTCTGCAATAATGTTTGCCAAGGTTGTTTTTCCGGTTCCGGGCGGACCCCAAAGTATCAAAGAGGGAATGATTCCCTTTTTAATTTGATAGGTCAATGAACCCTTTTCACCAACAAGATGAAGCTGACTTACATACTCTTCTAGGGTTTTGGGGCGCACCCTTTCTGCTAAAGGTTCGTTCATAGTATAAAAATAGGGAATCTTGCTGAGGTGAAATCCATAGAGCATGCAATAAGGAACACGATTTTTGGTTTAGAAATGGGATGCTCCCATGTCAGTTTTGGAATGGGAGGATGAAACTGGCAAAATATAAGAGATACTGGCCTTCCTATGGCAGGTAAGTTTAGGATAAAGGACCACATCTGAACGTGCGGTTAAACCATAACCATATAATCATTAGGATTATAAAAGTCCAAGGTTTTACGTTCTTTTGTCCTATGTCAGGTTTTGAGAGTTAATTAGTATAGCACATAATTTAGAATAGAACCAGAAATGGAATGACAATACTGCTACTTTTTAATTATGGCAAAAAATTTGATAACCTAGCATAAAGTTTACGACATGTCCAATCATCATTATTTTAAATTTTCCAATTCCGTACTTGTGGTGCCCATTTGCGCCATAGTTACGATTTGGACCGTGCATTGGATAGAATTGGCACAAAAACTAAATTTTAATAGTTATGGTATTTATCCCCAAACGGTATCAGGTCTAAAGGGTGTTTTGTTGAGTCCGTTTATTCATGGGTCGTTGGAGCACTTGTATAATAACACCATACCCTTGGCCGTACTATTGGCTGCACTTTTTTACTTCTACAATAAAATAGCTTGGAAGGTGGTTTTGTTGGGGCTTTTACTGTCGGGGCTTATCACCTGGAGTATTGGAAGGCCATCCTATCATATTGGTGCTAGCGGCCTCATTTATGTTTTTGCCACTTTTATTTTCTTTAAAGGGGTTTTCGCCAAGCACTTTCGGTTAATTGCCTTGTCCTTGATCATTGTTTTTATTTATGGGAGTTTGTTGTGGTATATTTTCCCAGTTAAAGATGGCATTTCTTGGGAAGGTCACTTGGGCGGTTTTGTGACGGGTCTGCTTCTGGCCATCTTTATTAAAGCAAAAGTACCCATGCCCAAAAAGTTCGATTGGGAAAGAGCGAATTTCAATGAGGAGGAAGACCCTTTCCTAAGGCATTTTGACGCCAATGGTAATTTTATCGAAGCAAAACCGGAGGAAGCTGCTCCTCAAAAGGAGGTATTAAAAATCACGTACACCTACAAAAGGAATGATGCCGATGCCGAATGAGCTATTGTAGCAAACGTTGCCGTACCGCTTCGTATAGGAAAACGGCACAGGCAACGGATACGTTCAAAGAAGCTATCTCTCCCTGTAATGGAATTTTAGCCGTATAATCCGATGCTTTTAGAATAGAGGGAGTTATACCACGGTCTTCAGAACCCATAACAATAGCAACGGGTTCGGTAAAAGAAATATCGAAAACGGAATCCTGTGTTTTCTCCGTAGCCGAAACAATTTTTATACCCGATGCCTGTAGATAAAAGACCGCATCTTTAAGATGGTCTACTTTTACAATGGGTACCTTAAATGCCGCGCCAGCGGATGTTTTAATGGTATCTGCCGTAACGGGGGCAGCACCCTTACTTTGAATTATGATGGCGTCTACACCGGTACATTCTGCGGTTCGTATGATAGCACCAAAGTTCCTGACATCGGAAAGTTGGTCTAGGAGCAGAAATAGGGCAGGTGCCTTCTTTTTTTCAATGATTTGGGACACATCATCCAAGGAATAGAAAGAAATGGGCGAAATTGTAGCAACAGCACCTTGATGGTTGTTCTTGGTAAGCCTATTCAATTTTTCAACAGGAACATAAGAAGCTATCAGGTTATTCTTCCTTATAGTGGACTCCAATTGTTTGTACAATTCACCTTTAAGACCTTTTTGAAGGAATATCTTATCTATGGGCTGGTTTGCATCTATTGCTTCTAAAATGGCCCTTATACCGTAAATAGTTTCGCTCATGGCACGAAGATACTTAATTTGGCAATGAAGTATTGCAATTTAAAATTGGGAAACACTACTTATTAGCTCTCGTTTTCAAATGTGATGGTTTGATTTTTCTTGGGTTCATAGGGTATGGTTTGTAATTTGTTTGATCCTCAATTAGTGTTTATAGTACTCAAGTCATCTTTTATTTTATCGGGAACCCTAAGATAGGATCTAGATTTTCTTTTTTCCATTTCATCTAATTGTTCCTTACCAAATGTGGCCTTGTCCCCGTTAAATGCAACACGCCAAATCTTACCCTGTTTGGATTCAGAGATGTAAAGAGATCCATCTGGTCCTTCGGCAAGGCCCATGGGTCGGTATTTTGCATCAGGCATGTTCGCAATAGTGTCCACTCCAGTAAAGCCATCTGCGAAAACTTCCCATTCCCCCGTGGGTTTACCATTTTCAAAAGGAATAAAGGCTACGATATAGCCCGCTTGCGGATAGGGCGTTCTGTTGGTAGAGCCGTGAAGGGCAACAAATGCTCCCTGCTTATATCTATCAGGAAACAGATCTCCTTTATAAAAGAGCAAATCATTGGGTGCCCAGTGGGCAGGTAGGCCCATAATGGGCTTCTTATAATCGGTTGCTTCTTTTTTACCATCACCGCCATATTCAGGGGCTAGTAATTTTTTGTTTTGAAAATGGTCATAGTAGGAGTAGGGCCAGCCAAAGTCATCCCCTTTCTCAATTTTCATAAATTCTTCTGCAGGCAAAACGGCTTGGTTCCATTTGCTATAGTATTGCGGCGCATGGTTGTGTAGGTAGTCCCGGCCATGTTGCAAGCCATACAGGCTGTTGTCCTCATCATTCCATGAAAATGCTACCATGCTCCGTATACCGGTGGCATACATTTCTCCGTCTTGTTGGGACTGTCCCGGTCTGTCTTCGTCAAATTTCCAGATGCTACCTAGCACTTCCCGTCCCGGACAGGGCATCATCCCTTTTATTTGCCCTTTAGAATTGGCGTCTTCGCATGCGTTTGTGGGAGCACTGAAGGTAACGTACATGCCTCCCTTTTTGTCAAATGCCAAGGATTTTGCATTATGCCATCGCTTTGGGAAGTGATCTGTAAGGATGACCTCTGGTTGGCCTTGCGGAATTAGCTGCTCTGGAGTTAGTTTTTGTCTGTAAATGACCTGTTCCGAACTAAAATACAAATAGCCTTTATGGATGCGCATTTCAGTGGCAAAGGTGCCGTCGTTAGGATAATCACCAAAGCGTTGAATTATATTGGCTTTGCCGTCTCCTGTGGTATCTCGCAGGGCCATATTACCCATGGTTCCTTCGGGTTCTCGGAGTTTCACATATATATCTCCGTTGGTATTTACGGCTAGGTGCCGTGAGGGGCCTATGCTGTCCACCACTACAATGGCAGAAAAGGCTTCGGGCAATAGTAGTCCACCGTTTGGTTCTTCCTTTTGTTCTGTGGTTGTTCGTATTGTTGGTGTATCTTCCTTAATGGTATCGTATCTCTTTTCCGGAGTAGGTTTACATGAAAAAAGTAATCCCAAGAAGAACACAAGAAATTTCCATTTGATCATTGTAGTATGTATTAATTCGTTTGGTGTTTAAAGGTATAAAATATGTGGTTAGGAAAGGGTTATAGGTGTCAGTGCCAATTTTATTGTTTTTAAAAAATAAAAGGGGCGTAAACTTAGTTTACGCCCCTTTTTTAAAGAATTATCTCTTAATTACAAATCCAATGGCAAGCAGAAATCCAATAGATTTCCTCTTGGGGGTGTTGGACCCAAATCTAAAACTACTGTTCCGTTAGCTGAAGTAATTTGAAAAGTAACTTCCTCATCAAAAGATCCACCGTTGAAAACAATCTGTAATGAAGTTGTTCCGCTAGGTACTTCAAAAGTAAAAGAATCCGTTGTTGAATCTGGATAAGGACCACCATTATCTGTACTGTTCGTAAAGGTAATTGGGTCATTATCGTCGATTAATATTCTTAGGTTTGCACCATTCCATCCATCACCATAAGAATCTGTGGTAACGATTTCCCAAGTACCTGATGTTGGTACGATTGGTGGGCAAACTAAAGGCACAACGTAAGCAAATGGTGATCTAAAGTAGGCTCCACCTCTTACCGTACTGTTTAAGTTGCCATCTGAGAACGAGCGGCCATCCGTAAGATTTAACTTGTAACGGATTTTAAAAGTATCTCCTCCCGTATACTCTGCCGCTGATACGCCTATTGCAGAAGCAAGCTCTCCCAAAGTTAAGCTAACTGTAATTGTTGGCAGGCCAAATAGACCACTTGGACTAAAGGAAGATGCTGGTAGGGTAGTAACCAAGGCCTCTGCGGACTTGTTCCCTCAGAGGTGTCATTAAAGGTGGCATACACTTCTACATCCTGTAATAGGTCGCCTTCCTTGTTGTCCTCTACCTCAAACGAAATATTGGTACGTTGAAGATGGATCCGAGAAACTAAATCTCTTGTGCCGAAACGTCGGCAGCTAAGGAAGTGGACCTGAAAACGGCACCTCTGGTTACTTCGTCGAAAACATCGTCTATAGATCTTATTGCTGGACTCACAGGACAGGAAACCCGCCGTAGCCAACGAAAGTATCATTAGGTTCTTAAAATATTTTTTCATCTTTCTTTAATTTTTAGTTAGATAACGGGAATCCGGCATCAGGATTGGTATCCCAAAACACTTTCGTTGTTACACTTCCTTTCTGTGTTACACTACTGTTGTTGTTGGCATATACCGCAGGATACAGGAAGGAGCGGATAAATTGTCCTGGATCTGGTTCAAGGTTCGCCTGTAGGTCACTTGGGTAGCCCGTTCTACGATAAAAGTTGTAGGCGTCGATACCATTTCCAAACTGGCTTACGAAGAATTCCTTTGCCAAGATATTAAATTTATCATTGCCTACAGCTGCATCGTAGGATGCTTGCACCTCTGCAATAAAGTCTGCGATGTCATCAGCGGTTGGCGCTACAGATAAATCTGCACCAGTATCCAAAGGACCAAAAGCTACGGTTTTGGCAATAGACTTTTGAATACCACTGGTCATTAACGCTCTTGCTCCTGCCACATCGTTGTTAAAGAAGGCAATCTCGGCACGTAAGAAATCAATAGTCTGTGCTAGGAATATAGGTGTAATACCTGCACCACCTCCACCAGAACCTAAGTTAACTGTTGCAAAGGTGCTATCATCGAACTCACCACCTGCGGGATATACACCAAAAGTAGTTTTTAGATTTCACCATCTGGTGGCGTACCGTCATCATCACCATGATCTCTGCCCCAATACCCGTTAGGTAGGTAGCAAAAGGTAAAGCCTCCTGTTACGTAATGTGGTGGTGGTGGCTCAACGCTACAAGATAGATTTTGCTGGTCAGGGCCATCCGAATCAATCAGCTCCCGGCGTAAAGGAGTTTTGACGGTAGTAGTAGTAGCGAATCCTTGGATCCGCATCATCATAGATGGTAAGGGCATTATCGCGCTTATCGTTGTCCATGTAGTTCATCAACCAGTTGCTCATATAATCACTGGCCGCTTGTGGGGTGTAATTATCAATGTAATTTGGATGTCTAGAATCTGGGTTCACCACATTGGTGCCCCAAGTAAACTGAAAATCGTCCTCTACGGAGGTCATGTAGTTGCCTCCTGCGATGATGCTGTTAAAGGCACCTACCGCTCCTGAGTCTACCAATCTGCTTTGGGCATAGATTTTCAACTTTAAGGAATTCGCTAGTTTAACCCACTGCGTCCAGTTGCCACCATAATAGTAGTCATTGTCAACGCCTGCAGCGTTATCCGTAGTCGTGAAATTTCCAATCGCTTGGTCCAATAAGGCTAGGGCAGCCTCATAAATAGAAGCACCGCTATCGGCCGAAGGGTTTAAACTCTCCGTACCTTTAATGGCATCGCTATAGGGAACATCTCCATAGAAATCCACAAGGGTTACCGCAGTAAAGGCCTGCATTACTTGGCCCATACCAATGTGACGCCTAAAATTAGCTTCTTCTGCCAATTCGTTCATCGCCGCAATATCGGTAAGCATGGAGGAATATGCGAAACGCCATTCAGCATCTTGCGTTGCCGGGTTGTAGGCTTGCTGGTACAAACGGGTTCCCATGTGTTCTATACGGGTCACTTCCGCACCGTTCGTGCCCATAGCATCATTAAACCGTGCAAATTCTTCTTGCACACGATTTATATAGAAATCAGGAGTGGCCTGATCTGGACTTACCGCGTTCGGATCGCTGGTCAAGTCAAGTTCTGTTGACTCACATGACAGGATAAGTCCTGCAGAGAATAGAGTTAGAACTAAGTTTTTAATAAATATTTTCATTTTTATATTATTTTAAAATGTTGCTTTAATAGACATACCGTATCGCTGAGAACCTGGGCTGTTGATGAAATCAAAGCCTAACGCATTACCTACACCTACACCAAGATTTTCTGGATCAAAGTTCGTACCTTCTGGTACATTGATTCCTTTAAACCAAAGGTTCTGGCCACTTAGGGTTATACTTAAAGATCCAAACGGAG
Source organism: uncultured Flavobacteriaceae bacterium (assembly GCA_963697395.1). Taxonomy (GTDB): domain Bacteria; phylum Bacteroidota; class Bacteroidia; order Flavobacteriales; family Flavobacteriaceae; genus Maribacter. The sequence continues at coordinate 792,339 of CAVONX010000018.1, read as the reverse complement.
TCCTTTCCAATGATTTGCTTGGTATGGAGTAGCCTAAACTAACTTCCCTTAAACGGATGGTACTACCGTCGTATACCTGCAATTCGCTAGGTCCAAAGGCCACGTTGGTGAAGTAGTAATCAGAGTTGTTGATCTGAATGTCGTTCGGTACATAGTTAGGAGAAGCGGTAGAGCCGATGTTTTTAACACCTGGCAATATAAAGGTAGAAACACTGATCTTCAGTGTCTGTGGTTAGACCTCTACCTACAAGGGCAGAAATAGTGTTGGCATATACATCACCACCATGTCTGTAGGAAATATCAAAATTGAAGTTAAAATTCTTGAACGTGAAACCGTTGCTTACGTTCAATCTCCAATCCGCATTGGGATCACCAATTTCGAACAAACCATTTTCCTCTACATAATCACCGGTACTGGCCACTACCTTGTTGCCATTGGCATCGCGTAATACCCTACTTCCCAAGATAACTCCAAAGGGCCTTCCTGGAACGGCAAAGTTAGAAAGATCGGAAAAAAGACCTCCAATGTTAATGTTATCGGTATCCTGTCCTAGGTCTATAACCGTTGATTCATCTGCGGTAAAGTTGGCGTTTCCGAACCAGTTAAAGCCACCTGGATTGTCATTTCTTACGAAAGTAACCCCAAGATCAACTTCAACACCCTTTACTTGTACCTCACCGATATTGGTAACGGTAGTTGTAAATCCAGTGGATGGATCTAAAGGTTGTTCCGAGATAAGGTCTGTTGTGGTTTTCTGATATACAGAAACATCCAATGAAATCTTGTTTTGGATAAAACGAGATTCTATACCAAATTCAAGTTCTGTTAAAAGTTCTGGCCTAAGACCACGGTTGGCCAATTCATCGTCTACCGTAATAGAGGGTACTAAGGTACCATCCTTTAGAAATTCCCTGGTATCCAAAGAAGCCGTGGCCGCTACAGGATAGCCTCCAAAGAAACCGGCAGATGTACCGTAACCTGCCCTTAATTTAAGGAAGTTAAGTCCGTTTTGGGACTGCAGCCCGTCTATAAGTGCAGTTGGCAATATGGATAAACTCGCTGAAGGATAAAAGATAGAGTTTTCAACAAAGTTGGAAACCCAGTCGTTCCTAGCCGCCAAGGTCAAATAGGCAAAGCTATCGTAGCCAAACTCTGTTTGTGCATAGATACCCGCAATATTTTGGGTCTCGTCTCTTTGGATCGGAGATTGGGTAGCAAAGTTAAAGTGCCTAAAGATACCGAATATAGATTGTTGATCACTGGTAACCCCTTGTCTAGAGAACTCCGTTCTTCTAGAGGTAGCACCTAAGTTCAAGTTCATATCCAGTTTATCTGTCAATTGCCACATACCGTTTAATTGTAAGGTATGATCCCAAATGGTGTTCCTGTTGTCGTAAGTCTCGTACCTACCTTGAACAAAACCTTCCGCTCCGCCTTTGTTTTGTCCTATTTCGTTGCGCTCGGTGTACATATCCAATCCTGTTCTCCAGAAAACGTTCAGGTTGTTATTGATTTTGTACGTTGCCTGTGAACTACCAAAAACACGATTGGTTAACTGGTTGGCAAAGGCATTTCTAGCCGTCCATCGTGGGTTTTGTATATCGTTACCACCTCTGTAGTACACGCTTCTACCGTCAATTGGGCTTTGAAAAGGAAGTCCCATAAGATCGATACTTACTGGTGTAAAGAACAAATGTCCAAAAACAGAGGCTCCATCACCAAAGGAACCGTTACCGGTACTGGCAGCAATTGGAGGAGACTTTACATCACTTTTGGTGAAGTTCATGGTACCGTTAATGGTGAACTTGTTGCTCAGTTCCGCTTTACCACCTATACTAATGGTAGTTCTTTGTAGCTTGTTGCCCGGTGTAAACCCTTCGTCCCTTAGGTTACCAAAGCTAGTGCTATAGGAAAGTTTACCGTCCTCAGAGGAACCGGAGGCATTTATAGAATTGTTGGTTACCACTCCGGTGCGGAAAAAATTCTTTACACTGGCATAAGGCTTATACTCATAATTCTGATCTCTGAAATTCCGGAAAAGCAGCACTTACGCCAGCGTTTACAGAATACGGATGCCGTATTTCTATATTGCCAGCAGCATTTATGCCTCTCCAATTCGCACCAAAGCTATTAGCGTTGTCCAATCCAAATGCAGGTCCCCAGTTACTAAAGAAGGCGCCATAGGCCTGGTCAAAACCATTTCCAAATTTTTGTTGATAGTCCGGTAACGTAGAAATTTGGTTGTAGAACATGGAAGACGTAACAGAAATTTCTGATTTCTTCTTTGTACCTCCTGTAGATCCTGCTTTGGTAGTAATCAAGATAACCCCGTTTCTACCGGCGGTACCATAGAGGTTGGCAGCGGCCAAACCTTTTAATACACTTACATTGGCAATACTGTTGGGGTCTAGATCCAAGAACCTACTGGAACCAACGTTACCGTCGATAGCATCTCCCTGAGCGTTGGTGTCAGAGCTAAAAGGCACCCCATCTACAATAAATAAAGGTTGGTTAGACCCGGAAATAGAGGTAAAACCACGAATAATAATGTTGGTAGCCGAACCGGATACACCACTAGCGGCATTGATCAATACCCCAGAAGCTTTACCGTTTAGCACACGGCCAACATCACCTTCCGCTTTTTGCTCCAGTTGCTCGGCATCTACGGAGGCTATGGCGTAACCGATAGCTTTTTTCTCCCTTTTAATACCTTGCGCCGTCACAACCACTTCTTCAAGGGCTTGGGCGTCCTCGGTCATTTGCACGTTTATCGTGTTGCCGGCCCCAACCGTCTGTGTGGTGTTCTTTTGACCTATATAGGTAAAAAGAAGCGTTTGCCCAACGGAGGCGTTGATAGAATAGTTGCCATCAAAATCCGTTTGAGTTCCCGTAGTCGTTCCCTGAACGACAATGTTAACCCCCGGTAGTGGCACCCCGTCTTGATCAGTAACCGTTCCGGTCACTGTTTTTTGTTGTGCAAAAGATAGATGCACAATAAACGCCAAAAGAAGCGTTAACAATCCATTTCGTTTTGTTCTCATTTTTAAGTTATTTGAATTAGCTAATCGCAAAAGTCATAAGAATATGTTAACTATCCAAACTAATTTTAATAAAATATTAAGTTATCGTGTGTTAATGTGAAGTTGCAGATAGATCATATCTAAAATTGGAGTATGTATAATATCACCCGTTTTTTTTTGTGAAGTTCATTAATTATACTGGTTTTGGCGGTTTTTATTTTTCTTTTTTGACTTCTTTATTCATGCGGTTTTGGGTATCATTCCAGTCGATTTTTAATTCACACGGCACCATGGTTTAAGGCTTTTGAAAAAAACTTTAAAAATAAATCAGTCTCGGTTTGATGTTTTGGTATTTATTGCTACATTTGCCGACCCTTAAATAGAGGGTAAATTTTACATATTTATATAGTATGCCAACAATTTCACAATTAGTACGAACAGGAAGAGCCACAATTACTAAGAAGAGTAAATCGGCTGCTTTGGATTCGTGTCCCCAAAGAAGAGGGGTGTGTACACGTGTTTACACGACTACGCCAAAAAAACCGAATTCTGCAATGCGTAAAGTTGCAAGGGTAAGGTTAACAAATGGTAAGGAAGTGAATGCTTACATCCCTGGAGAAGGGCACAACCTACAAGAGCACTCGATAGTATTAGTAAGGGGCGGGAGAGTCAAAGATTTGCCAGGAGTAAGATATCATATCGTACGTGGGGCATTGGACACAGCAGGTGTGGCCGGTAGAACACAGCGAAGATCTAAGTACGGTGCAAAAAGACCTAAGAAGCAATAATACTTTTTAAAAAGAAGAAATGAGAAAAAGACAGGCGAAAAAAAGGCCGCTTTTACCAGACCCGAGATTTAATGATCAATTGGTGACACGTTTTGTGAACATGATGATGTGGGATGGTAAGAAATCTGTAGCGTTTAGTGTATTCTATGATGCCATAGATATCATTGAAGCAAAGAAAACCGATGATGAAAAAACGTCATTGGAGTTATGGAAGGATGCATTGAGTAATGTAATGCCACATGTTGAGGTTAGAAGCAGACGTGTAGGTGGTGCTACTTTTCAGATTCCAATGCAAATTAGACCGGACAGAAAGATTTCTACCGCTATGAAGTGGTTGATCAGTTATGCTAGAAAGCGTAATGAGAAGGGTATGTCCCAGAAGCTAGCTGCCGAAATTTTAGCCGCTTCCAAAGAAGAGGGTGCCGCCGTTAAGAAAAGGGTAGATACCCATAAGATGGCAGAGGCCAATAAAGCGTTTTCGCACTTTAGATTTTAATCAACGATGGCAAGAGACTTAAGACTTACAAGAAATATAGGTATTGCAGCGCATATTGATGCTGGAAAAACGACCACGACCGAACGTATTTTGTTCTATACCGGTGTTTCCCATAAGATAGGTGAGGTTCATGATGGTGCTTCCACTATGGATTGGATGGAGCAGGAGGCTGAAAGGGGTATTACCATTACTTCTGCAGCAACTACATGTGATTGGACATTCCCAAGGGAAAATGGAGAGCCTACCGAGGATTCTAAAGATTACCACTTTAATATTATAGATACACCGGGACACGTTGATTTTACTGTTGAGGTAAACCGTTCTTTACGTGTTCTAGATGGTTTGGTGTTTTTGTTTAGTGCGGTAGACGGTGTTGAGCCTCAATCCGAAACGAACTGGAGGCTAGCCGATAATTATAAAGTTCCGAGAATTGGTTTTGTGAATAAAATGGATCGTCAAGGATCTAATTTTATGATGGTGTGCAACCAGGTTAAGGAGATGTTGAAGTCCAATGCGGTGCCTATTGTATTGAATATAGGTGATGAAGCGGATTTCAAAGGTGTTGTGGACTTGGTTAAAAACAGGGCCATAGTTTGGCACGATGATAATTTTGGTTCTACCTTCGATATAGTGCCTATTCCCGAGGATATGAAAGATGAGGTGCGCAAGTACCGGGCCATGTTGATCGAGGAGGTTGCTAGTTACGACGAAACTCTTTTAGAAAAATTCATGGAAGATGAGAATTCCATTACAGAGGACGAGGTGCATGCTGCATTGAGGGCTGCTGTTATGGATATGGCCATCATACCAATGGTTTGTGGTTCTTCTTTCAAAAATAAAGGTGTGCAGTTTTTGCTGGATGCCGTGTGTAGATATTTACCTTCTCCTTTGGATAGGGAAAATATCATAGGAGTTAATCCTGATACAGGTAAAGAAGAAAAGCGTAGGCCAGATGTTAAGGAGCCTTTTGCTGCCTTGGCATTCAAAATTGCTACAGATCCCTTTGTTGGTCGTTTGGCCTTTTTCCGTGCCTATTCTGGGCGTCTGGACGCTGGGTCTTATATTTTGAATAACCGTTCTGGTAAGAAAGAGCGTATTTCCCGTATTTACCAAATGCATTCCAATAAGCAAAATGCCATAGATTTTATTGAGGCAGGAGATATTGGGGCAGCAGTAGGATTTAAGGATATTAAGACAGGTGATACCATGTCGTCCGAAAAGCATCCTATCGTATTGGAGAGTATGGATTTTCCAGATCCCGTTATCGGTATTGCGGTAGAGCCTAAAACCAAGGCTGATGTGGACAAGATGGGTATGGCTTTGGCAAAATTGGCCGAAGAGGATCCAACCTTTCAAGTAAAGACTGATGAGGCCTCTGGGCAGACCATTATATCGGGTATGGGTGAGCTTCACCTGGATATTATTGTAGACCGAATGAGAAGGGAATTCAAGGTTGAGGTAAACCAAGGTGAGCCACAAGTTGAATATAAGGAGGCATTGACCAAAAATGCAGCACACAGGGAGACCTATAAAAAACAATCCGGTGGACGAGGTAAGTTCGGGGATATTGTTTTTGAGATGGGTCCTGCGGATGCCGATTTTGAAGGTGAAGGCCTGCAGTTTGTAGACGAGATAAAAGGTGGGCGTATTCCTAAGGAATTCATTCCTTCGGTAGAAAAAGGGTTTGCCGCTGCTATGCAGAACGGTCCGTTAGCCGGTTATGAAATGGATACCATGAAAGTGGTGTTGAAGGATGGGTCTTTCCACGCTGTGGATTCCGATGCACTTTCTTTTGAATTGGCAGCAAAACAGGGTTATAAGGCAGCTGGTAAGGCTGCAGGAGCTGTAATCATGGAGCCGATCATGAAGATTGAAGTAATTACGCCCGAAGAGAACATGGGTGATATCGTAGGGGATTTGAACCGTAGAAGGGGAACAATTACCAACATGAGCGATAGGGCTGGCGCCAAAGTTATTAAGGGTACGGTTCCTTTATCTGAAATGTTCGGATATGTAACTTCCTTAAGAACGCTTTCTTCCGGTCGTGCAACATCTACAATGGAATTTTCACATTACGCCGAAACACCTTCAAGCATATCTGAAGAGGTTATCAAAAAGGCCAAGGGTATAACAGCATAAAATAAGGCAATGAGTCAGAAAATCAGAATAAAACTAAAGTCTTACGATCATAACTTGGTAGACAAGTCTGCCGAGAAAATCGTAAAAACGGTAAAGACTACCGGTGCTGTTGTTACAGGACCAATTCCTTTGCCAACACATAAGAAAATTTTTACCGTGTTGCGTTCGCCGCACGTAAATAAGAAGTCTCGGGAACAGTTTCAGTTGTGTTCCTATAAGAGATTATTGGATATCTATAGTTCTTCTTCAAAAACTATCGATGCTTTAATGAAATTAGAGCTTCCTAGTGGTGTAGAAGTAGAGATTAAGGTATAGTGGAGCTTAATTTTTAGGAGCGACAACGCACTAAAGGTTATACCGAGATCTCGGTAGCATAAAATAGGCCCTGAAGGAATTCACGGTAAACATGTCCCAAGCTGCGTGCGAGGGAAAAACGGATAAAGAATAATTTAGGGTTAAATTATTTTGACCCTATTTTTTTGAGTTGAATTTAATAAGTATTAATTAATATAAATAGTATGTCTGGGTTAATAGGAAAGAAAGTAGGCATGACCAGTCTTTTTGACGAAAATGGAAAGAATATTCCATGTACCGTTATACAAGCTGGCCCATGTGTGGTTACCCAAGTCAGAACCAAAGAGGTAGATGGGTATAGTGCCCTTCAACTCGGTTTCGATGACAAGGCAGAAAAACGTGCTAATAAGGCCGAAATTGGCCATTTTAAAAAAGCAGGTGCTTCTCCCATGAGAAAAGTCGTTGAGTTCCAAGGTTTTGGCGGAGGTTACAAATTAGGTGACACTGTAGGTGTTGATGTGTTTGTAGAAGGAGAGTTTGTTGATGTGATAGGTACGTCAAAGGGAAAGGGTTTTCAAGGTGTTGTTAAAAGACATGGTTTTGCTGGAGTTGGACAGGCCACTCACGGACAGCACAACAGGTTAAGAGCTCCGGGTTCTATTGGTGCCGCGTCATACCCTGCTAGAGTATTCAAGGGAATGAAGATGGCCGGTAGGATGGGTGGTGATCGGGTAACCGTTCAAAACCTTAAAGTTTTGAAAGTTGTTCCAGAAAAGAATCTTTTAGTTGTTAAGGGTTGTGTTCCGGGACATAAGAATGCTTATGTAACTATAGAAAGGTGGATGTAATGAAAGTAGCAGTTTTAGATATTAAAGGAAATGACACCGGTAGAAAGGCAGACCTTTCAAACGAGGTGTTCGGTATAGAGCCTAATAATCATGCAGTCTACTTGGATGTCAAGCAATACTTGGCCCATCAAAGACAAGGAACGCACAAAGCCAAAGAAAGAGCAGAGATAGCGGGGAGTACCAGGAAGATAAAGAAACAGAAGGGTACGGGTACCGCAAGGGCCGGTAGTATTAAGTCACCCATTTTTAGAGGTGGTGGACGAATCTTTGGTCCTCGACCTAAGGACTACACGCAGAAGTTGAATAAAAATTTAAAGCGTTTGGCCCGTAAGAGTGCCTTGAGTTTGAAATCTAAGGACAAGGCCATTTTGGTGGTGGAGGATTTTGATTTCGATGCTCCAAAAACAAAGGATTTTGTTCAGGTTTTAAAGTCTTTGGGCTTAGAGAACAAAAAATCCTTATTTGTGTTGGGCGATTCAAATAAAGGCGTATATTTGTCTTCTCGTAATTTTAAAGGTTCTGAGGTTATAACTAGTTCAGAATTAAGCACTTATAAAATTCTTAATGCGCATAGTCTTGTGTTGCTGGAAGGTGCTCTAGAAGGAATCGAATCAAATTTAAATAACAAGTAAACCATGAGCGTGTTAATTAAGCCCATCATAACGGAGAAAATGACAGCTGATAGCGAGTTAAACAATCGCTACGGATTCATTGTTGATCCAAGGGCTAACAAAATTCAAATAAAGGATGCTGTTGAAGCAACTTATGGGGTATCGGTTAAGAAGGTTCGTACTATGAATTACGGACCGACCAGAAAATCCAGATATACAAAAACTGGAGTACAACATGGTAAAACAAATGCCACTAAGAAGGCGGTTGTTGATGTTGTGGAAGGGGATATAATCGATTTTTACAGTAATCTATAAAGACAAGAAATGTCAGTTAGAAAATTAAAACCAATCACTCCTGGACAGCGTTTTAGAGTAGTAAATGGATTTGACTCCATTACTGCTGATAAGCCGGAGAAGAGCTTGCTTGCTCCGTTAAAAAAGTCCGGAGGTAGAAACAGTCAAGGAAAGATGACTATCCGTCAAAAGGGTGGTGGTCATAAAAGGAGATACCGTCTCATCGATTTCAAGAGAGATAAGCGTGATGTCGTATCAACGGTAAGCTCAATAGAGTATGATCCAAATAGAACGGCTTTTGTTGCTCTTTTGGAGTATGCGGATGGTGAAAAGAGATACGTAATTGCTCAGAACGGCTTGCAAGTCGGGCAGGAATTGGTATCTGGTGAGGGCGCCGCCCCTGAAATAGGAAATGCGTTGCCTTTAAGTGCGATGCCTTTGGGAACCATAATTTCTTGTATTGAGCTTCGTCCTGGTCAAGGTGCCGTTATGGCAAGAAGTGCAGGTACTTTCGCTCAGTTAATGGCGAAAGATGGAAAGTTTGTTACCGTTAAAATGCCTTCTGGTGAAACTAGGCTAATTCTTTCGGGATGCATGGCCACGGTAGGGGCTGTTTCAAATTCCGATCATCAGTTGCTTGTTTCCGGTAAGGCCGGTAGAAGTAGGTGGTTGGGTAGAAGGCCAAGAACTAGGCCGGTTGCCATGAACCCTGTTGATCACCCCATGGGAGGTGGTGAAGGAAGGGCTTCTGGAGGTCATCCAAGATCTAGAAACGGTATACCTGCTAAAGGGTATAGAACTCGTTCTAAAACGAAGAGCACCAACAAGTATATTATAGAACGTAGAAAGAAATAAAAAGTAGAAAGAAATGGCACGTTCACTAAAAAAAGGACCTTACGTTCACTACAGCTTGGAGAAGAAAATCCAACAGAGCGCGGCTTCTGGAAAGAAGTCGGTAATAAAAACATGGTCAAGAGCTTCAATGATTACTCCTGATTTTGTTGGGATGACCATAGCGGTTCATAATGGTAAGCAATTTGTTCCAGTGTTTGTAACGGAGAACATGGTTGGTCACAAACTAGGAGAATTTTCGCCTACAAGATCTTTTAGGGGTCATGCTGGGGCAAAAAATAAAGGAAAAAAGTAAGCTATGGGAGTTCGTAAAAAACAAATGGCCGAAAGAATAAAGGCAGAAAAGCAAAAAGTTGCTTTTGCGAAGTTGAACAATTGTCCTACTTCACCTAGAAAAATGAGGCTTGTTGCGGATTTGATTCGTGGTGAGAAAGTAGAGCGCGCTTTGGCTATCCTACGTTTCAATTCTAAGGAAGCATCGAGGAAGTTGGAGAAATTATTGCTTTCGGCTTTGGCCAATTGGCAAGCAAAGAATGAAGATGCCAATTTAGAGGAAGCAGACTTGGTGGTATCCGAAATCAGGGTCGATGGCGGAACAATGTTAAAAAGACTTAGACCTGCTCCGCAGGGAAGGGCGCATAGAATTAGAAAACGATCTAACCATGTTACCTTGGTATTGGGGTCTAACAATAATACAGTAAGCTAGAATGGGACAAAAAACAAATCCAATAGGAAATCGTCTTGGAATAATCAGAGGATGGGAGTCTAACTGGTACGGTGGAAACGATTATGGTGATAAACTGGCCGAGGATGACAAGATTAGGAAATATATCCATGTAAGGCTTGCAAAGGCTAGTGTGTCTAGGGTCATTATTGAGCGTACCTTAAAATTGGTAACAGTTACCGTTACAACTGCCAGACCTGGTATTATTATCGGAAAAGGTGGACAAGAGGTTGATAAGCTTAAAGAGGAGCTAAAGAAGATTACCGGAAAGGAAGTTCAGATAAATATTTACGAGATCAAGAGACCAGAGCTGGATGCTAATTTAGTTGCTGCCAGTATTGCTCGACAAATAGAAAGTAGAATATCTTTTAGAAGGGCTATAAAAATGGCGATCGCAGCAGCAATGCGAATGAACGCGGAAGGTATAAAGGTTCAGATTTCGGGTCGTTTAAACGGTGCTGAGATGGCACGTTCAGAAGGCTATAAGGAAGGTAGGATTCCTTTATCCACTTTTAGGGCGGACATTGATTATGCCTTGCAAGAAGCACAAACTACCTATGGTAAATTAGGGATAAAGGTTTGGATAATGAAGGGCGAAGTTTATGGTAAACGAGATTTATCTCCTTTAGTAGGAATGCAGAAAGGACTAGATTCCAAGGGGTCGGGTTCAAGACCTGGTAAGCCAGAAGGAGCAAGAAAACCACGTCGTAGAAAGTAATTTTAAAGAAGTATACACATGTTACAACCGAAAAGAACGAAGTTTCGTAAAATGCAGAAGGGCCGCATGAAAGGCAATACTGGCAGAGGGCATCAGCTTTCAAACGGTATGTTCGGCATAAAATCAGTTGATGATGCTACTTTTTTAACATCTAGACAGATTGAGGCAGCACGTATTGCAGCGACAAGATATATGAAAAGGGAGGGTCAGCTATGGATCAAGATTTTCCCGGACAAGCCTATTACCAAGAAGCCTTTAGAGGTTCGTATGGGTAAAGGAAAGGGAGCCCCGGAATATTTTGTGGCAGTTGTTAAGCCTGGAAGAGTAATGTTTGAAGTTGGTGGTGTATCAATGGATATTGCCAAGGAGGCACTTAGGCTTGCTGCACAAAAACTTCCAGTTAAAACTAAATTTATTGTTGCACGGGATTATACAGTAGAGAATTAATCGTAAGTTATTATGAAAAAACAAGAAGTAAAAGAATTGTCTGTTGAAGGACTTACGGAGAAACTTGCCGAGTATAAGAAACAACATGCAGATTTAAAGATGGCTCATTTTGTAACTCCTTTGGAGAATCCTCTTCAAATTAGGAAGGTTAGAAGGACTGTTGCTAGATTGGCCACTGAATTAACTAATAGGGAAAACCAATAACTGGTTCTGCTTTATGGAAGATAAGAGAAATTTAAGAAAAGAAAGAGTTGGGGTTGTAACCAGTAACAAAATGGAGAAATCTATAGTTGTTGCGGAGGTAAAGCGTGTAAAACACCCTATGTACGGAAAGTTCGTTCTAAAAACGAAAAAATACGTTGCACACGACGAGAAGAACGACTGTAGAGAAGGAGATACTGTCAAGATTATGGAGACACGTCCCATGAGCAAGACTAAGTGTTGGAGATTAGTAGAAATCTTAGAAAGAGCTAAATAAGTTATGTTACAGCAAGAATCAAGGTTAAAGGTGGCCGATAATACAGGTGCAAAGGAAGTTCTAACTATCCGTGTGCTTGGAGGTACCAAAAGAAGATACGCATCTATTGGTGACAAGATTGTAGTAACAGTCAAGGAGGCTACGCCAAACGGCGGAATTAAGAAAGGTGCTGTTTCTACTGCTGTTGTAGTGCGTACAAAAAAAGAAGTAAGAAGGGCAGACGGTTCTTACATCAGGTTTGATGACAATGCTTGTGTGTTGTTAAATCCTGCCGGTGAAATGAGAGGAACCAGGGTTTTTGGACCGGTAGCGAGAGAGCTTAGGGAAAAACAGTTTATGAAAATTGTATCATTGGCCCCAGAGGTACTATAATATATTTCATCAAGATGAAGAAGTTAAAAATAAAAACAGGAGATACGGTAAGGGTTGTCGCCGGTGATCATAAGGGATCAGAAGGAAAGATAATGCTTGTAAATCTTGAAAAGAACAAAGCAATTGTGGAAGGTGTTAACCTGGTTTCTAAACATGAGAAGCCTAGTGCGAAGAACCCACAAGGCGGTATTGTTAAAAAGGAGGCTTTAATCCATATTTCAAATCTTTCACTTATCGATTCCAAATCGGGAGAGGTGACTAGGGTAGGTTTTGAGGTTAGGGATGGTAAGAAAGTAAGGTTTTCCAAGAAATCCAATGAACTAATTTAGTTATGGCTTACGTTTCAAGAATTAAGACAGAGTATAAGGAGCGTGTTATTGCGGCTCTTACAGAGGAGTTCGGTTACAAAAATGTAATGCAGGTTCCGAAATTGGAAAAAATTGTTCTAAGCAGGGGTGTTGGCGCTGCGGTTGCCGATAAGAAGCTTATTGATCACGCGGTCGATGAGATGACTATGATCACTGGACAAAAGGCAATTTCAACGATTTCTAAAAAGGATGTTGCTGCCTTTAAACTAAGAAAGGGTATGCCAATTGGTGCCAAGGTTACATTGCGAGGAGAGCGCATGTACGAATTCTTGGATAGGTTGGTGACTTCTGCGTTGCCAAGGGTACGGGATTTTCAAGGAATCAGGGCTACTGGTTTTGATGGTCGAGGAAATTATAACCTAGGTATAGAAGAACAGATTATATTCCCTGAGATAAATATTGATAAGATCAATAGGATTAACGGAATGGATATCACTTTTGTTACCTCTGCCGATACGGATAAGGAAGCAAAATCATTATTAACGGAATTGGGATTACCTTTTAAAAAGAATTAGTATGGCTAAAGAATCAATGAAGGCCCGTGAGAGAAAAAGGGAAAGAACAGTGGCAGTTTATGCTGAAAAACGTAAGGCTTTAAAAGAAGCTGGCGATTACGAAGCATTGCAAAAATTACCTAAGAATGCGTCTCCAGTGCGCTTGCACAATAGGTGTAAGTTAACCGGTAGACCAAGGGGTTACATGAGAACTTTTGGTATTTCCAGGGTAACGTTTAGGGAGATGGCGAACCAGGGATTGATTCCTGGAGTGAAAAAGGCTAGCTGGTAAGAAAAAATTAAACTGGTTCCAGGTTTGGCATTTTGCCGAAAACCGTTACCGAAATTATATATAAATGGTCACAGATACTATCGCAGATTATCTAACAAGGGTTAGAAATGCAAGTAGGGCTGGACACAGGGTTGTTGAAATACCCTCGTCTAACCTAAAAAAGGAAATTACTAAAATATTATTCGATCAAGGATATATTTTGAGTTACAAGTTTGAGGAGGATAAGGTTCAGGGAACCATTAAAATCGCGTTGAAGTATGACAAGGTGAGTAAAGAGCCGGTTATAAAGAAAATACAACGTATCAGTAAGCCTGGACTTAGAAAGTATGCTGGTAGCGAAGACTTGCCGAGAGTCCTTAACGGTTTGGGTATTGCTATCGTATCTACTTCCCATGGTGTTATGACCAGTAAACAGGCAAAGGCAGAGAAAGTTGGTGGTGAGGTTCTATGCTACGTATATTAATAGGATAAAGAGTTAGAAAATGTCTAGAATAGGAAATAATCCGATAGCAATTCCTGAGGGAGTTACAGTAGAAGTTGTCGATAATATAATTACTGTAAAAGGTAAATTAGGCGAATTGTCTCAAGAGTTTTCCGGTGTAGCCATAAAGGTTGAAGACGGACAAGCCTGGGTGACAAGACCGTCGGACTCTAAAGAACACAAGGCAAAACACGGTCTTTACCGATCTTTGATATTGAATATGGTTCATGGGGTATCAAAAGGATGGACTAAGGAGTTAGAATTGGTAGGTGTAGGATACCGTGCCAGTAATCAAGGACAGAAATTGGACTTGGCCCTTGGATTTTCGCACAATATTGTTTTTGATCTTGCGCCAGAGGTTAAGGTAGAAGCGATTTCCGAAAAAGGGAAAAACCCTATAGTTAAGTTGACCTCACACGATAAGCAACTTGTGGGTCATATTGCCGCTAAGATCCGTTCCTTCCGCAGGCCAGAGCCCTACAAAGGAAAAGGTGTGAAGTTCGTTGGTGAAATTTTAAGAAGAAAAGCTGGTAAGTCAGCTTAATAAGAATATTATGGGATTATCAAAGACACAAAGAAAGTACAGAATCCGTAGAAGAATCCGAAAGGTATCTTCTGGAACTGCCCAAAGACCAAGGTTATCTGTTTTTAGGAGTAATAAAGAAATTTATGCTCAATTGATAGACGACGAAAAAGGAACTACATTGGCCGCTGCCTCATCTAGGGATAAGGATTTGGCATCGACAAAAATTACAAAAACCGAAATGGCCGGCGTTGTAGGAAAGGCGATAGCTGAAAAAGCACTAAAGGCAGGTTTTGAGAAAGTAGCTTTTGATAGAGGTGGAAATTTGTATCACGGAAGAGTTAAATCTTTGGCTGAAGGGGCAAGGGAAGCAGGACTTAAATTTTAATAAAACAGTATGTTTCAGAAATACAAGAATGTAGAAACCGTTAAGCCGGCAGGTTTAGATCTTAAAGATAGATTGGTAGGAATACAACGTGTGACCAAAGTAACAAAAGGTGGTAGGGCTTTCGGCTTTTCAGCTATTGTTGTGGTAGGTGATGAGAACGGGGTTGTTGGCCATGGTTTAGGAAAGTCTAAAGAGGTTGCCACTGCAATTGCAAAGGCAATCGAGGACGGTAAGAAAAATTTGATTCGTATTCCTTTGAACAAAGGAACGTTACCACACGAGCAAAAAGGTAAATTTGGAGGTGCGCGGGTGTATATTCAACCTGCTTCCCATGGTACCGGTGTTATTGCCGGAGGTGCTGTAAGGGCAGTGTTGGAAGCTGTTGGTGTTCAAGATGTTTTATCCAAATCACAGGGGTCTTCTAATCCACATAATGTGGTCAAGGCTACTTTTGACGCGTTATTGCAGTTAAGGGATGCAAGTACGATCGCACAACAAAGGGGTGTTTCCTTAGAAAAGGTTTTTAAAGGCTAGAAGTTGTAATTATGGCAAAGATTAAAGTAAAACAAGTAAAGAGTAGTATAAAGAAGCCCCAGAACCAAAAAAGGACTTTGGAAGCTCTTGGATTGAAAAGGATTGGTCAGGTTGTTGAACATAACGATACACCAAACATCCTTGGGATGATAAATAAAGTTAAACATTTGGTTTCTACAGAAGAAGCTTAAATATAATATCAAATGAATTTAAGTAATCTACAACCTGCAGAAGGTTCAGTAAATAGAGACGGAAAGCGTTTAGGCAGAGGTCAAGGATCCGGAAAGGGCGGGACTGCTGCAAGAGGGCACAAAGGTGCTAAGTCAAGATCTGGTTATTCTAAGAAAATCGGTTTTGAAGGTGGTCAGATGCCTTTGCAAAGAAGGGTTCCAAAGTTTGGTTTTACGAACATTAATCGTAAGGACTATAAAGGTATCAATCTGGATAGGTTACAGGAGCTAGTAGATGCTAGGGGAATTAAGGATCAAGTTACCTTAGATACTTTAGTAGAGAACGGTCTTGTGAAAAAGAACGATTTGGTTAAGATACTTGGCGGTGGAGAATTAAAGTCCACACTAAAGATTTCGGCACATAAGTTTACTGCTACAGCAAAAGCCGCTATAGAGGCAGCTGGTGGTGAAGCCATAAGTTTGTAAGCATTATACGAGAACATGAAGAATTTTATTGATACAATATCCAATATTTGGAAAATAGAAGAGCTAAGAAATAGGATACTTATTACCTTAGGTCTTTTATTAGTATATAGATTCGGTTGCCAAATCGTGCTACCCGGTATAGATACTACCCAATTAGGTGGATTGGCGGACAGCACGGATCAGGGTATATTTGGACTATTAAATGCATTTACCGGTGGTGCTTTTGCTAACGCATCAATTTTTGCACTGGGTATCATGCCCTATATTTCGGCATCTATCGTGGTGCAATTAATGGGTATTGCAATACCGTATCTTCAGAAATTGCAAAAGGAAGGGGAAAGCGGGCGTAAGACAATCAACCAAATTACAAGATGGTTAACGATTGCAATATGTATCGTTCAAGCACCTGCTTATTTGTATGGATTAGAGGCTTTCGGAGTTCGGGATACCGCCTTTTTATTGGGTAAGGGTCTCGATTTTATGGTTCCTGCCGTAATTATTTTGGTAACTGGTTGCGTATTTGCTATGTGGTTGGGTGAGAAAATAACCGATAAGGGTATTGGTAATGGTATCTCCTTATTGATTATGATTGGTATCATTGCAACCATGCCACAGTCGTTTGTGCAAGAATTTATTTCTAGAACTACAGAAAACAATGGTGGACTTATGTTCATACTTATTGAAGTAATATTATGGTTTCTGGTTATTCTTGCTTGTATCCTTTTGGTAATGGCAACAAGGCAAATTCCTGTACAGTATGCTAGAAGAACAGCTTCTGGAGGTTACGAGAAAAACGTAATGGGTTCTAGGCAATATATTCCATTGAAGTTAAATGCTTCTGGTGTAATGCCAATAATATTTGCACAAGCCATTATGTTTGTTCCTGGTTTGATTGGGGGTACTTTCGATGATACGGCTTTTGGGCAATGGATGCAAGTGGAATTTTCTAATATATTCGGATGGGCCTATAATATATTGTTTGCTATTCTTATTATAATCTTCACGTATTTCTATACAGCCATAACCGTACCGACTAATAAGATGGCCGATGATTTAAAAAGAAGTGGTGGTTTTATTCCTGGAATTAGGCCTGGAAAGGAAACTGGGGATTTTTTAGATAAAATAATGTCTTTAATTACTTTACCTGGTTCAATATTTTTAGCATTACTGGCCGTACTTCCGGCAGTGGTTGTATCTTTGCTGGATGTTCAGGCGGGATGGGCCCTATTTTATGGCGGTACTTCCTTGCTGATTATGGTGGGCGTTGCAATAGATACGGTTCAACAAGTGAACAGTTATTTGTTAAATAGACATTATGACGGTTTGATGAAAACCGGAAAAAATAGAAAAGTAGCATAATATATGGCTAAACAAGCAGCGATAGAGCAAGATGGATCGATTATTGAAGCGTTGTCAAACGCAATGTTTCGGGTAGAGTTGGAAAATGGTCATGTAGTAACCGCGCATATTTCAGGTAAAATGCGCATGCATTATATTAAATTATTACCTGGAGACAAGGTGAAATTGGAGATGAGTCCTTACGACCTTACAAAAGCAAGAATTACTTATAGATATTAAGATACAAGATGAAAGTAAGAGCATCAGTTAAGAAGAGAAGTGCCGACTGTAAAATTGTTCGCAGAAAAGGCAGGTTGTACGTAATCAACAAAAAGAATCCTAGATTTAAACAAAGACAAGGGTAATTATGGCAAGAATCGCGGGTATAGATATACCAAAACAAAAAAGAGGTGTGATAGCCTTGACTTATATTTTTGGAATTGGAAGAAGTAGGTCTAAGGAGATTTTACAAAAAGCACAAGTAAGTGAAGATACCAAAGTTTCTGACTGGAACGATGATGAAATAGGTCGGATACGGGAGGCTGTTTCCGCTTTTACTATAGAAGGTGAGTTGCGTTCTGAAACGCAATTGAATATTAAGCGTTTAATGGATATTGGATGTTACCGTGGTATACGTCATAGATCTGGTTTGCCATTAAGGGGTCAGCGCACAAAGAATAATTCTAGGACAAGAAAAGGAAAGCGTAAAACAGTTGCTAACAAGAAGAAAGCTACTAAATAATAAATAGGTATGGCAAAGGCAAATACTAAGGTAACCAAGAAGCGTAAAGTAATAGTGGATGCTGTTGGAGAGGCTCACATCAGTGCTTCGTTTAACAATATCATCATCTCCTTGACTAATAAGAAGGGAGACGTTATTTCTTGGTCCTCTGCAGGAAAATTAGGATTTAGAGGCTCAAAGAAAAACACACCTTATGCTGCTCAAGTTGCTGCTGAGGATTGTTCAAAAGTAGCTCATGAAGCTGGTCTAAGAAAGGTAAAGGTTTATGTTAAGGGACCGGGTAATGGTAGGGAATCTGCCATCAGGTCATTGCATAATGCCGGTATTGAAGTAACTGAAATTATTGATGTTACACCTATGCCGCACAACGGTTGTAGACCACCAAAGAGAAGAAGAGTATAATTTAATTTAATATATTTCATAGAAGGTGTAGTTACGATTATCGAAGGATAAGCCTTAATTCATAATCTCACTTTCAAAATTTTAGAAAATGGCAAGATATACAGGACCAAAATCAAAAATCGCCCGTAAATTCGGAGAAGCGATATTCGGGGACGATAAGTCTTTCGAAAAGAAGAATTACCCTCCAGGACAACATGGAAATAACAGACGTAGAGGTAAAAAGTCTGAGTATTCCGTACAGTTAATGGAAAAGCAGAAAGCCAAATATACGTATGGTATTTTGGAGAAGCAATTTAGAAACATTTTTGCCACGGCTAAAAGAAAAGAAGGCGTTACTGGTGAGATTTTACTTCAATTGTGTGAGGCTCGTTTGGATAACGTTGTTTACAGAATGGGAGTTTCTCCAACTAGAAGTGGTGCAAGACAGTTGGTTTCGCACAGACACATTACAGTTAATGGTGAGTTGGTAAACATTCCTTCTTACACCCTTAAAGCTGGTGATGTTGTTGGTGTACGTGAAAAATCAAAATCTTTGCAAACTATCCAAGATTCTCTAGCCGCAAATAGTGCAGTGTACGAGTGGATGACTTGGAATACAGCGACCATGCAAGGAAATTTTATCGCTATTCCTGAAAGGTTACAGATTCCAGAGAATATCAAAGAACAATTAATAGTCGAGTTATACTCTAAATAAACAACACTGATCCAATTATGGCATTATTTAATTTTCAGAAGCCCGATAAAGTAATAATGATCGATTCCTCAGATTTCGAAGGGAAGTTTGAATTTCGTCCTTTGGAACCTGGTTATGGATTAACCGTTGGGAACGCATTAAGAAGAGTATTGCTTTCTTCCTTGGAAGGGCATGCTATTACGTCCGTAAGGATTGATAAAGTAGAACATGAGTTCTCTGTAATTCCGGGCGTTGTTGAAGATGTGACCGAAATTATCCTGAATTTGAAACAGGTTCGTTTTAAGAAGCAAATTGAGGATTCGGAAGCAGAAGTTGTTTCAATCTCGGTAAGCGGAAAAGATAAATTAACGGCTGGAGATTTTCAGAAATTTATTTCTGGTTATCAAGTGTTGAATCCAGATTTAGTAATCTGTAACATGGATGCTAAAGTAAGCATCAATATGGAGATTACCATTGAAAAGGGTAGGGGATATGTTCCTGCCGAGGACAATAAAAAGTCAGGAACGCCAATTGGTACCATAGCCATCGATTCTATATTTACACCTATAAAGAATGTAAAATATAGTATTGAGAACTTTCGTGTTGAGCAAAAGACGGATTACGAAAAGTTAATCTTCGAAATCGTATCTGACGGTTCCATTCACCCCAAAGATGCCTTAACGGAGGCTGCAAAAGTGTTGATTCATCACTTTATGTTATTCTCCGATGAGCGTATTACTTTGGAAGCAGATGAAATTGCTCAAACGGAGACCTACGATGAGGAGTCCTTGCACATGAGACAGTTGCTTAAAACTAAGCTTGTTGATATGGATTTATCTGTACGTGCGCTTAATTGTTTAAAAGCTGCGGAAGTGGATACTTTAGGTGATTTGGTATCTTTCAATAAGAATGATTTGATGAAGTTCAGAAATTTTGGAAAGAAATCATTGACAGAGTTGGAAGAGCTCGTTATCAATAAAGGATTGAGCTTTGGTATGGATTTGTCAAAATATAAGTTAGATAAGGATTAAATAATCATATTTTGCTCTCCCTACAGGCGGATTTGGTAGCAAGATGATAAAACAAAAATATGAGACACGGTAAGAAAGTCAATCATTTAGGAAGAAAGAAAGCACATAGAACGGCCATGTTGGCCAATATGGCTTGTTCCTTGATCGAGCACAAAAGAATTAACACGACGGTTGCAAAGGCAAAGGCGTTAAAACAGTTTGTTGAGCCTTTGATAACAAAATCTAAGGCAGAGAACAATCAAACGACTGAAAAGGGTACACATAACAGGCGTATCGTCTTTAAAAATCTTAGGGATAAATATGCTGTAACAGAATTGTTCAGTGTAGTTTCTGAGAAAGTAGCGGATAGACCAGGAGGGTATACTAGAATTATAAAACTAGGAACACGTTTGGGAGATAACGCGGACATGGCAATGATAGAGTTGGTAGATTTCAATGAAGTGTACAATGCTGGTAAGCCAAAGAAGAAATCTACAAGAAGAAGTAGAAGAGGTTCTGGAACAAGTGAAGCGGCTGCGGCGGCTCCAGTTGTTGCGGCAGCATCGCAAACAGACGAAGCTGTAGTAGATGAGGCAGAAACAGAAGTTAAAAGCGATGATTCTGAAGAGTAAAATGTCGATAACTAATGATATTTTTAAAAGGATAGGCCTCAAAGCTTATCCTTTTTTTATGTTTTTTTGTTAACGAATAAATTAGTAATTTATAGTATGAAGTATCAATCTAAAAAGAAGGCGTTAATACTGTTGGCCGATGGAACCATTTTTCATGGAAAGGCAGTTGGAGATAAAGAGGGAACCGCATTTGGTGAGGTTTGTTTTAATACGGGTATGACCGGATATCAAGAGATTTTTACAGATCCATCCTATTTCGGTCAATTAATGGTAACGACCAATGCGCATATTGGTAATTACGGAACGAATTCCGAGGAAATTGAATCAGAATCCGTAAAAATTGCTGGATTAATTTGTAAAAACTTTAGTTATGAATATTCTAGGCCTTCCGCAGATGCTAGTTTAGAGGAATTTTTAGAAAAAAATAAACTTTTTGCTATTTCAGATGTGGATACCAGGGCTCTGGTTGCGTATATTAGGGATAACGGTGCAATGAACGCGGTTATTTCTACGGATGTTGAAAATGTGGAAAAACTCAAGAAAGAATTAAAGGAAGTACCTAGCATGGAAGGTCTTGAACTTGCATCCAAAGTCTCGACCAAGGAAGCCTATTTTTATGGTAATGAAAATGCTTCCTATAGAATAGCAGCATTGGATATTGGTATCAAAAAGAATATTTTAAGAAATTTGGCCAAGAGAGATGCTTATGTTAAGGTATTCCCCTATAATAGTAAATTTGAGGAAATGGCCAATTGGAATCCGGATGCCTATTTTATTTCTAATGGTCCTGGCGATCCAGAGCCATTAAGCGATGCTATTACCGTGGCTAAGAAAATATTTGAGACAGGAAAGCCACTATTCGGTATATGCCTTGGTCATCAAGTTATAGCCTTGGCAAATGGAGTTTCTACGTATAAAATGCACAACGGGCATAGGGGGATAAACCATCCAATTTTAAATCTACGTACCGGAAAGGGGGAAATAACGTCTCAAAACCATGGCTTTGCTATTAATAGGGAAGAAACAGAGACCAATGAGAATTTGGAAATTACACATTTGCATTTAAACGACAATACCGTGGCGGGTATTAGAATGAAAAATAGGGATGTATTTTCGGTGCAATATCATCCTGAGGCAAGCCCAGGCCCACACGATGCGGATTACCTTTTTGACGATTTTTTTAAATTGATAGAGAAAAACTCAAAAGAGTTTGTGGAAGTTTAAGTAATCGTTATTTTTTTTTAGAATAACAAAGGTAAATGGAATGCTAAAAAGGTGTGTTTTGTACCTTTACCTTAAACCAAAATAATAATTCTAATATTAAGATATAGAGAATGAGTATCATATTAAATGTTCATGCAAGACAAATTTTAGATTCAAGGGGTAATCCTACCGTGGAGGTAGATGTAACCACAGAAAATGGTATAATGGGGAGGGCCGCGGTTCCTTCCGGTGCTTCTACGGGAGAGCACGAAGCTGTGGAACTACGCGATGGCGGTACTGCATTCATGGGTAAGGGTGTCCAAAAAGCGGTTGACAACGTCAACAATATAATTGCTGAGGAAATCTTAGGGATGTCGGTTTTTGAGCAAAACCTATTAGATCAAACGATGATTGATTTGGATGGCACACCAAATAAATCAAAATTGGGGGCGAACGCTATTCTAGGTGTTTCTCTTGCTGTTGCAAAAGCCGCAGCAAATGAACTTGGTTTGTCCCTATTCCGTTATGTAGGTGGTGTTAGCGCAAATACGTTGCCAGTTCCAATGATGAATATTATTAATGGGGGTTCGCATTCAGATGCTCCTATCGCCTTTCAGGAATTTATGGTAATGCCGGTTAAAGCGAAAAACTTTTCCCATGCCATGCAAATGGGTACTGAAATTTTCCACAACCTAAAAAAAGTACTGCATGATAGAGGATTGAGCACAGCCGTGGGCGATGAAGGTGGTTTTGCGCCTAATTTGGCTGGAGGTACCGAAGATGCGCTTGACACTATAGCTAAGGCAGTAGAAAAAGCAGGCTACAAATTGGGGGATGATGTTATGATCGCTTTAGATTGTGCCGCTGCCGAGTTTTATGTAAACGGCAAATACGATTATACCAAATTTGAAGGTGATAAGGGAGTAATAAGAAGTTCTGAAGAGCAGGCACAATATTTAGCCGACCTTGCTGAAAAGTATCCAATTATCTCTATAGAAGATGGTATGGACGAAAACGATTGGGACGGATGGAAAGCTCTGACCGATAAGATTGGGCATAAAGTGCAATTGGTAGGCGATGATTTGTTCGTAACCAATGTAGAACGTTTAGCTATGGGAATAGAAAAAGGAATTGCAAACTCTATATTGATCAAGGTAAACCAAATTGGTACATTGACCGAAACTATTGCCGCTGTAAATATGGCAAAAAATGCGGGTTATACTTCTGTTATGTCTCATCGCTCTGGAGAAACAGAGGATAACACTATAGCGGATTTGGCTGTAGCATTGAATACAGGGCAGATAAAGACTGGTTCGGCTTCACGCTCAGATCGTATGGCTAAATATAATCAATTGTTAAGGATTGAAGAGGAATTAGGAAGTATGGCCTATTACCCCATGGAGAAAGCTTTTAAGATCAAATAATAACTTTCAACATCTTTTGAAGCCTTTCTTGATCAGGAAGGCTTTTTTTTTGGGTTATTTCAAAAAAGTTGCCTACCTTTTTCAAGTACTATAGTTAACCCTCACTATTCCTTTTCTATGAATAATTTCCTTTTTGTTGCTGCTGAAAATGATGCCATCCCGCAATGTAAAGCTGGTGGTATGGGAGATGTTGTTCGCGATGTCCCCAGAGAAATTGCAAAACGTGGAGATACCGCGCACGTAGTCGTACCAGCCTATTCTAGGTTACATAAAAATGCACGGTTTATAACCAACCTTAATTTTCCGTTAAGGGGAACTACCTATAGCGCGGAATTATATGAGGTGGAGCCAAAAAAGAAAATCGCCAATATCGTCCATTACGTAATTCATCATCCAGAAATAGAACAGGGCGGGATAGCCCATATTTATCATGATGATCCAACGGAGCCGTTTTACAATGATTTTGTCAAGTTCGTAATTTTCAATACTGCTGTTGCCGAAGCCATGAAAATGAAAGTATTCGGACAGTTGGATGTTGTTCATATGCACGATTGGCACTCAAGCACACTATTGTTTTTAAAGGCATATCATCCAAACTATGTGGAGCTGAAAAAAGTGCGCTATGTGTACAGTATTCATAATCTTGCCATTCAAGGTATACGTCCTTTTTATAATAACTATGCCTCTGTGAACAATTGGTTTCCGGAAATAGCACTAGATCATACCGCACTTATGGATCCGCGCTACCAGGATTGTATAAACCTTATGGCAGTAGGAATCAGATTGGCAGATGCCGTACATACCGTTTCCCCTTCCTACAAGGAAGATGTCCTATTGCCAAGCAGAAAACCTGAGTTTATTGGTGGTGAGAGTTTGGAGAAGGATTTACAAAAGGCAGATAATGAGGGCCGACTTTTTGGAATATTGAACGCCTCTAATTACGAGAATATACGGGTTGCGGAAACGGGACTCCTTTATAGGAATACAGTAAAAGCCTTATTCCGGTGGTTGCAGGACGAATCCAAAAAATATAAAGCGGATTTCTTGGCACACACAGGTGAAAAGATAATGGAGTATGTGGGTAATAGACCAAGATTTATAGTATCCAGCGTAGCGAGGTTAACAGAGCAGAAATTCTATTTCTTTAAGCGTTCCCCCGAAGCTTTGGAGCAAATTCTAAAAAGATTGGAAACCGTTGGCGGAATATTCATGCTTTTGGGAACAGGAGATCCAGATTACGAAGAGTATTTTAGAGCGATGAGCTACAAACACAAAAACTTTATATTTACCAATGGACAGTCAGAGGATTTGATAGATTCTATGTATCTGGAAACAGATCTTTATTTTATGCCTAGTCTTTTTGAACCCTGTGGAATAAGTCAGATGTTGGCCATGAGAAATGGAAATCCATGCCTAGTTCATCATACGGGAGGCTTAAAGGATACCGTTCATCATATGAAAACCGGGTTTGCCTTTGATGGCAATACCTATGACGATAAAATAATTGATATGGTTCAACGGTTTGATGAAGCGTTGACTATTTGGGAAAAGGACCAACCCAAATGGAAGCGTATCAAGGCCAATGCGAAAAAGGTAAGGTTCACATGGGAAAAATCTTTGGATGAGTATTACAGATCACTCTATCTATTATAGCCGGAATACTTATTTTTTTTCAGTTTTAAAGACCGTGTTAATTATTGTTTAAAGCGATTTTCAAAATTGTTAACATCAGGTCTTTTACTTAAATTTACTTTTTACATAATCAATAATTCATAACTGCGAATGTCAGACAAAGCTACTTTAGAGTACGATGGTAATAAATATGAGTTTCCTGTAATTAAAGGAAGCGAAGATGAGCTTGCTATAGATATAAAATCCCTTCGTGCCGCCACCAATGGCATTATAACAATAGATCCTGGATTTAAAAATACTGGATCTTGTACAAGCGAGATTACTTTCCTGGATGGCGAAAAAGGAATTTTAAGATATCGTGGTTATGCTATTGAAGAACTTGCCGAGAAAGCAGATTTTTTAGAAGTTGCCTATTTGTTAATATTTGGGGAATTACCAAATAAGGAACAATTGGAGGCTTTTCATTTAGATATTAAAAATGAATCCCATGTAGACGAGGAAATGAAAAAGATTTTGGATGCCTTCCCAAAATCGGCACATCCAATGGGTGTGCTTGCTTCTTTGACCAGTGCCCTTATCGCCTTCAACCCATCCTCGGTAAATGTTACTTCAAAGGATGCCATGTACGGCGCAATCGTGCGTATTTTAGCTAAGTTCCCGGTTTTGGTAGCTTGGACCTTGCGAAAGAAAAAGGGATTGCCTTTGGATTATGGGGACGATAGTTTGGGTTACGTGGAGAACATTCATAAAATGATGTTTAAAAAGCCTACCCAAGAATATAAGAGAAACAAAGTTGTAATAGATGCTTTGGACAAGCTGTTGATATTGCATGCAGACCATGAGCAGAATTGTTCTACTTCTACCGTTCGTATTGTAGGTTCTTCCCATGCAGGTTTGTTCGCGTCATTGTCTGCTGGTATTTCTGCTTTATGGGGGCCGCTGCATGGAGGCGCCAACCAAGCCGTTTTGGAAATGTTGGAAGCTATACAGGAAGATGGTGGAGATACAAAAAAATATATGGCTAAGGCCAAGGATAAGGACGATCCTTTTAGGTTAATGGGCTTTGGACATAGGGTGTACAAAAACTTTGATCCAAGGGCAAAAATAATTAAGCAGGCGGCAGAGGAAGTATTGGCAGATTTAGGGATGAACGATCCAATTTTGGAGATAGCGAAAGGGCTCGCCAAAGAGGCTTTGGAAGATCCGTACTTTGTAGATCGTAAATTATACCCCAATGTGGATTTTTATTCGGGAATTATTTATAGGGCCTTAGGTATACCTACAGAAATGTTTACTGTAATGTTCGCTATGGGGCGATTGCCAGGTTGGATTGCTCAATGGAGGGAAATGAGATTGAATGGAGAACCTATCGGTAGACCAAGACAAATTTATGTTGGGGCAACGCTAAGACCATTTGTGGAACTGGCCAAGAGGTAGATTGCTACCTTTGAAAAAAAACAAAAAAAGCTCTTTTATAGGTAAAGGAGCTTTTTTTTGGTTTAAGTTGAAACTAAATAGGATACGATGTTAAATTTGAAAATTAATGATGAAGTATCGCCTTTAAAGGCCGTTGTTTTGGGAACAGCAAAAAGCCCTGGCCCAATACCAAGTGCATCGGAAGCCTATGACCCCAAATCCTTGGAGCATATCTTGGCTGGGACTTATCCGACCGAAGCTGATATGGTTGCCGAAATGGAGGCATTTGCAGCTGTTTTTGAAAAATATAAGGTAAAAGTTTTTAGACCGGAAGTTCTCCAAGACTGTAATCAGATTTTTTCTAGAGACATTGCTTTTGTAATAGATAACAAGTTGGTTATTTCCAATATACTGCCCGATCGAGAGCAAGAGGTAGAAGCTATTCTACACGTTCTAGATAAGATTGCCGATGAACACATTCTACATCCACCGGAAAGGGTTCATGTAGAGGGCGGGGACGTAATGCCTTGGAACGATTATATTTTTGTGGGAACCTATACGGCAGCGGACTATTCCAGCCATATCACGGCAAGAACAAACAAGCATGCAGTAGATTGGATCGCAGAACAATTTCCAGATAAAAAGGTAAAATCGTTTGAACTTAGGAAGTCTAAAAATGCTAGAGAAAACGCATTACATCTAGATTGTTGTTTTCAGCCCTTGGGAAAAGGGAAGGCCATTCTACACAAAAATGGATTCTTGGTAGCCGCCGAATACCAATGGTTGCTCAATTTTTTTGGACAGGAAAATGTTTTTGAGATTACTGCAGAGGAAATGTACCAAATGTTCAGTAACGTCTTTTCCATTTCCCCGGAAGTTGTAGTTTCGGAAAAGAATTTTACCCGGCTTAATACTTGGCTTAGGGAGCAAGGATTCATTGTAGAGGAGGTTCCCTATGCCGAAATATCAAAACAAGAAGGCTTGTTGCGATGCAGCACCTTGCCATTAATACGCGAATAATAGATTATGCAAATTACCAATACCATACTTATGATTCGTCCTGTGAATTTTAGGATGAACGAACAGACTGCCGTAAACAACTATTTTATGGAGGACTTGGAAATAAAGAACCAAACTATCAACGCCAAGGCACAATCGGAATTCGATGCCTTTGCAAGCGCTTTGATGCTAAAGGGCGTAAACGTAATAGTTGTGGACGATACTAAGGATCCGGACACTCCAGATAGTATTTTTCCCAATAACTGGATCTCTTTTCACGCCAACGGAACAGTGGGTCTATATCCCATGTTTGCCGAAAATAGACGAAATGAACGAAGGGAGGACATTCTTGTTATTTTGGAGTCGCAAGGTTTTAAAATAAACGATGTGATAGATTACACGGCCGCAGAGGCCGAAGGTATCTACCTAGAGGGTACGGGAAGTATTTTAATGGATCGCGTTAACAACAAAGCCTATTGTGCACTTTCTGATCGTGCGGATGAAGAACTTTTTATAGAATTCTGTGAGGATTTTGACTGTATGCCCGTCATATTTACGGCCAACCAGACTGTTGACGGGAATCGTTTGCCAATTTATCATACCAATGTGATGATGGCACTAGCAGAAAATTTTGCAATAATCTGTACGGATACCATAGACGACAAACAAGAACGGAAAAATGTGCTGGATCACTTAAAAATGGATGATAAGGAAATCATAAGAATCACGGAGACGCAGATGCACCATTTTGCCGGTAATATGCTTCAGGTTATAGGAGCTGATGATAAGCGGTTTATGGTCATGAGTTCGGCAGCCTATAATTCCCTTACTCCAAATCAAATAAAGGCAATAGAAGCACATGGTGAAATCATCCACAGTTCTTTGGAAACAATTGAGACCTGTGGTGGTGGTAGCGCCCGTTGTATGATGGCCGAGGTTTTTCTACCCAGGGCTTAATTTATGGCAGATGTCATTGTAGCAAAGGAGCTCAATTTGTGGCTTCTGGCTGGTAGAGAAAGCTTGATGGTGGATTTGAAAAATCGCAATTCTCTTTTGGCTTCAGGAAGTAAAACAAATGAATAGTGGCTATTCTATTTTAGGCGTTTATCATTATGTTCGCCAATTATGCACACCTAACTTATGAATACTTTTTGGTAACTTCGAACGGGACGGTAGATTTAGCTCATAATCTAGCGGCAATTCATACAGACGTATCAATACGCATGTATAAATTGGTGCTGGAAACCGATGTCAGGCCTAAACCATAGCATTGTTAACTCCCTCCGGCTTCCGTGAAAAATTAGACAAAGTCGGTGTAAAAGTAGCCCAACAAATCTCATATTAACACATCCGAATAAAACAAAGCGAATGAAGATTTCATTACAAGTAAACGGAACGTCACACACCATAGACATAGCTGATGGAAATACACCTTTACTATGGGTGGTTAGGGATGTCTTGGACTTAAAAGGCACAAAGTTCGGATGCGGAAAGGCGGCCTGCGGGGCCTGTACCTTGCATGTAGATGGCGAAGCGGTTAGATCATGTTCCTATGCGGTTAAATTTGCCGAGGGCAAAAATATTACGACTATTGAAGGTCTAGGAACAAAAGAGAATCCCCATCCCGTGCAGCAAGCGTGGATCGAAGAGGTGGTACCACAATGCGGCTATTGTCAACCCGGTTTTATGATGGCGACGGCTGCTTTGTTAACAAAAGTTTCAAAACCTACAGACGAGGATATTGATGAGCGTATTACTAATGTTTGCCGCTGTGCAACATATTATCGTATGCGAAAAGCCATTCATAGAGCTGCGGAATTACACGCACCAAACGAAGCGGCTCAAACTCAAAATTCTTAGGTATGGCAGAAAATAAAAGAATATCCAGACGTAAATTTTTGGTAAGAGGCGGGATAGGCACTGTGGGTGTTCTTGCCGTTGGTACGTATTTGTTTAGGAACCCTGTCCGAAGGAAAATTGCCGGAATGATAAATACAGCTGATACCCCTTACCAGGGCAATACCGATACACCTATCATCTGGTTTGAAATAACCACTGAAAATAAGGTTGTGCTCCATAGTCCTAAAGTAGAAATGGGGCAAGGTACCTTTACCGGTCTGGCCCAAATGGCAGCAGATGAATTAGAGGTGTCCATGGAACAGATTAGTGTGGTCCATGCAGCCTCTAGTTCAGGAAACATGGACGCCTTTGCTACCGGTGGCAGTACATCGATATCCGCACTTTGGATGCCTTTACGTGAACTGGCGGCCACAATGCGAGAAATGATAAAAATAGAAGCGGCCAAAAAAATGGAGGTCCCAACCTCTGAGCTTGTCATCGCTGATGGCGTCATTTCCGGTAGAGGCAAAACTTTAAATTATGCCCAGGCAGTAGAAGGGGTTTCTGATTGGAATATACCAGATACTCCGACGTTAAAGCCTATTTCTGAATATAAGTTTGTTGGCAAGCCTGTTCCCCGGGTAGATTTGGAAGATAAGGTTTTTGCTGCGCCGATATTTGGTATGGATGCTACCATGCCAGATATGTTATATGGTGCTGTGGTAAGACCATCAAGAATTGGTTCGACCTATTTGGGAGCGGATACTACCAAAGCAGAAGGAATGCCGGGAGTTGTTACCGTTCTCAAAGAAAGGGACTTCGTTGGTGTTGTTGCCCATTCTTTATTGGAAGCTGAAAATGCTAAAGCGGCTATTGACGTCCAATGGGAAACACAGGGAGATATACAGACCGCCGATATAAGAGCTATGATAACCGTTGGTAAAGGAACCCCTTTTGTTATTCAGAAAGAAGGAAATGCCGAAGGAGTCTTACATGATAGCACTACAAACCTGGAGTCCGAATATTGGAGTCCGATCGGCGCGCATGCCCAAATGGAACCTAGTGGGGCACTAGCCTATGTAGAGGCATATAAGGCTACCATTATACTATCTACACAGGTGGTGAACATTACCCGTGCAGAAATTGCGGAACGGCTAGGTTTTGATGCGGAACAAGTGAATATCGTTCCTACATTTTTGGGCGGGGGTTTTGGTAGAAGACTCCATACGCCCAATGCGATTCAAGCTGCCCTCTTATCGAAAGCAGTGGGCAAACCGGTAAAATGCTTTTTTACCCGTAAGGAAGAATTTCAAAACGATACGTTCCGCCCGCCCACACATCATTTGTTAAAAGGAAGACTGAATTCCGACGGAATGATTGAAGCGCTTGAGCATAATGTTTCCAGTGGCGATGTCGCCTTTGGATCTCCTATGCTCCCTAGAGTCTTGGAAACCGTTTTGGGAGCCGATCTGGGTGCTTGGCGTGGGGGAATGATACAATATGGAGCTATACCTAATTATCAAGCTATTTCTTGGCGAGTTAAATTACCGTTCGCAACCAGTTGGTGGCGCAGTCTAGGTCTATTGGCCAATACCTTTGCCATTGAAAGCTTTATGGATGAATTGGCGGTAAAGGCCGGTAAAAATCCTGTGGAGTTTCGCTTATCCCATATTCAGGACGATGATAGGGGGAATCGCTTAAAATCTGTGATAACAGCGGTGGTAGAAAAAGCAGGATATATAGATGAAGTAATCAATGGCAGGGCAATGGGCTTTGCAGTAGCTACAGATGCAAATACGCCTTGCGCCCAAATTGCGGAGGTTTATTTAGAAAAGAACGAAATAAAAGTACATAAAGTAACCTGTGCTATAGATCCGGGATTGGTAGTAAACCCAGATCAGGTACGGGCACAATGTGAGGGAGCGATTATTATGGGAATGAGTGCCGCTATGTTAGAGAAAATGGAAGTGGAAAATGGGGAGTTGACACCAACTATCTATGGCCCTTATCAAATGGCCTTGATGAAACATACGCCTAAAGAAATAGATATAGTTTTACTTCAGGGTTCGGATACACCTGGGGCGGTTGGCGAGCCACCCTTGGGGCCCATTGGCGCTGCTATTGCCAATGCGGTATTTAGGTTAACAGGAGAACGACTGCGAGAGATGCCTTTACAGGTACGTTCCTAAGTTGCCTCGGCCGGTTCTTTTTTTGGTTTGGCATGGGCAATATTGCGTATCATGCCACCAAAAATAAAGTAATGGAAAGGTACGATACTGTACCAATATAAGCGTCCTTTTAGGCCTCTGGGTCTAAATGTTGCGGTTTGGTGTAATACGTTGTTATTGTCTATTTTAAATTCTAGCCACGCTTCGCCTGGCAGTTTCATTTCGGCGAACAACAAGAGGCGTTTTCCTTTTTTGTCGGCCAGAAGTACACGCCAAAAATCTAGGGCGTCACCGGCGTAAATTTTATCGGGATGCGTTCTGCCTCTTCTCAGGCCTACGCCTCCAAAGAGTTTATCTAAAAAACCACGGATTTTCCATAACCAATCCCCATAATACCAACCATTTTTACCACCAATTTTCCAGATGTTGCCCAGAACTTGTTTTGGATCGTCTATCTGCATGGTTTTCACATCGCGGAGCACACCAAATTTTGGTACTTGAATGTATTTTTCTAGATTTTTATTGAATCTTCCGCTCACCATACTGTCTTTCCAGCTACTAACCACCAAATTTTGTTCAATTTTTTTAAATGCCATATCAATGGCCTCCCTATAGGTGTGGGTAGTAATGCCAAGAAGTTTTGCCAGTCTATGGTCCTTGGCGATAACCTCAATTTTCATGCTATCTACCAAGTTCAGGGCGAGCGTGTAGGATGTTGAGGTTACAAAGTACAACCAATAGGAAGATAATTTAGGTGTCATTATGGGTACCGTATAAATCCAATTTTTAAACCCTCTTGCTTTTGCGTATTGATGTAGCATTTCCTTATAGGTCATTACATCTGGGCCGGCAATATCAAAAGAGTCGTTGAAGGTGGCTTCATTGCCCAAAACACCGGTAAGAAAGTTCATTACGTCCCTAATGGCAATAGGTTGTGTTTTGGTCAGCACCCATTTTGGGGTAATCATAAAGGGTAGTTTTTCGCACAGGTCCCGTATAATTTCAAAAGAAGAACTACCAGAACCTACAATAATTCCGGCTTTGAGCACGGTTAAGCTAAAGTCGCCCTGGGACAATATTTCCTCCACATTTCTGCGGGACCATAGATGTTTGGAAAGATTGATGTCGTTAACTATACCACTAAGATAGATTACCTGTTTTATGTTTGTTTCGGCTACGTAGGCATTAAAAGTGGTTGCGGTTTTGGCCTCCAGTTCATCAAAATCCGTAGTTGAGGTACTCATGGAATGGATAAGAAAGTAGGCAGCATCCAAATCTTTTGGTAACAAGCCCGGTTGTACTTCTTTTAAAAAGTCTATTTCTACTATTTCTATTCGGTTTCGGGTTTCGGCATCTACAGAAAGTCGGTCGGCATCCCTAACGGCACAGACCAGCTGGTGACCGGCCTCGAGTAATTGAGGGAGCAGTCGCATGCCTATATAACCATTGGCACCGGTAAGTAGTATTTTCATGATTTGGGGGTATTGAACATTTTATAAATTACAATAAAGTGATATAACGTTGAACTCATAAATAAAGTAATTGGCAACCAATTTAGAATCAGTACTTGAATTTCGTTTGCTATTAAAATAGTGTATAGGCTTACGGCTAAAAACACTATTGCCATCTACCCAGTAACAACTTTATAAATCCTCAATAGAGGTAGGGGTGTTATCTGCTTTATATCCCAATAATCTAGAGAAGAATTTCTGTACCGCTTTGGTGTCGGATTCCACCTTAATAAAATAATTATCAAGATACACCGAGTAAACCGAGGCCTGCCCTTTATAAATGGTAAGTTTATAGTAGGGAATGACCAGGGCAAAAGTTTCCAATAAAGACCTAAACCGGACGATAATACCCTTGGGTCTTATTTCTATGTTGCAGGTGTCCCGGTTATTGTCAAGAATTAGTAGATTTCTAATTTCTACGCTTGTTTCCGTAATAATGAGTTTTGGAGATCCTATGCCGCCCATATTCCATCGTTCTTTTAAGGTAAACGGTTTTCCAACGGCTTTGTCTACTTTTTCGGTTATCGATTTATTGTTGTAAGATACATTTACTAGCATTTGGCATTTTTCTTTAAAGTTAATAAAAGGGAAACGGATACCTTAACTTATAGACCGATAAGTGTAAAAATGATTAGTTTTGCAGCCTTAATCATCCATGTATGACTATTCAGGAGATTCTCAAAAATAAAGTAACAGAAGCCATTGGCACTATATTTAAGGTAACCTTGCCCGATGTGGAATTCCAACCCACAAGAAAGGACTTTGAAGGGGATATTACCGTGGTGGTTTTTCCTATGCTGAGGTATGTGCAGGGAAATCCGGTACAGATCGGCGAGCAAGTAGGTGCTTACTTGGAAAAGGAGCTGGAGATGGTAACCGGTTTCAATGTCGTAAAGGGATTTTTAAATGTCGTTATTTCCGATGCCTACTACCTTGATTTTTTTAACGAAATCAAGGATAATAAAAGTTTTGGAATAGTACCAACTTCCGATGGTGCGATACTCGTGGAATATTCCTCCCCCAATACGAACAAACCGTTGCACCTAGGACATATAAGAAACAACTTATTAGGGTATTCGGTGGCGCAGATTTTAAAGGCCTCGGGTAAAAAGGTGTACAAGACCCAGATTATTAATGACCGCGGCATCCATATTTGCAAGAGTATGTTGGCATGGCAGCGTTTTGGCCATGGTGAAACCCCAGAAAGTACTGGGCTTAAAGGCGATAAATTGGTAGGGAACTATTATGTAGCCTTTGATAGGGCGTATAAGGAAGAAGTTGCCAAGATGGTTGCCAATGGCATTGATAAGAAAGTAGCGGAAAAGGAAGCGCCAATATTACTAGAAGCACAACAAATGCTGCTAAAATGGGAGGCTGGAGATGAAGAAGTGGTTGCCTTGTGGAAGAAAATGAACGCATGGGTTTATGAGGGTTTTGAGACTACCTATAAAAATCTTGGGGTAGATTTTGATTCCTACCTGTATGAGAGCGATACCTATCTTTTAGGAAAGGAATTTGTTCAGGAAGGTTTGGATAAAAAAGTTTTCGAGCAGGATCCGGATGGCTCCGTTTGGTGCGATCTCACCGACGAAGGGCTCGATCGGAAAATTGTATTGCGATCTGATGGCACTGCAGTTTATATGACCCAAGATATTGGTACCGCTATACAGCGGGTAAAAAACCATCCGGATATTAATGGTATGGTTTATACCGTTGGGAACGAGCAGGATTATCATTTTAAGGTGCTTTTCCTAATTCTTAAAAAGCTTGGTTTTGCTTGGGCCGACAAACTATTTCACCTGAGTTATGGGATGGTAGACTTGCCCAGCGGAAAGATGAAAAGCAGGGAAGGCACCGTGGTGGATGCCGATGACCTTATGGAGGAAATGACCAACACCGCCGGAGCAATATCCGAGGAATTGGGCAAATTGGAAGGTTATTCCAAAGGCGAAAAACAGGAACTTTATAAATTGATCGGTCTTGGGGCATTAAAATATTATATCTTAAAGGTAGATCCAAAAAAGCGAATTTTATTCAACCCAGAGGAATCGGTCGATTTTCAAGGGAATACGGGCCCATTTATTCAATATACTTACGCTAGGATACAGTCTATCTTAAGAAAGGCGCACGATACAAATGTTGACGTTTCAACCTCCCTTGACCTTAAACTTATTTTACATCCAAAGGAAAAGGAGCTCATAAAGCAATTGCAGTTATTTCCGGACATCATTCAATTGGCCGCTGAGAATTACAGTCCGGCCGTAATCGCAAATTACACCTATGATTTGGTGAGGGAATTTAACTCCTTATACCAACAAGTGTCTATTTTAGGGGAGACGGACGAGGAAAAGAAAGTGCTGCGGGTACAACTGTCCCAAAAGGTGGGGGAGGTTATTCAAACTGCTTTTGGTTTATTGGGTATAGCTGTTCCTGAACGAATGTAATGCAATATATGCCCGAACCCGTATAATGAAGAAGCTGTAGTTATACTTTCAGTAGGTTTGTTTTTATGTTTTTGTGGGCAATTTCCGGTTATTTATATTGGGAAAAATAGCACTATTGTGGTTTTTTTTTAAAAAGTTTTCCTAATTAGTAGTCGGGAAAAATTCTTCTTGTCAGAGTTTATACTTCCTTATAATGATTTTAGTCTGGCGCAAAAGAATCGGTTTTTAAAACGACGTGAATGGTTAAAAAGTATAAAAAACTTTTTTTCTATGGTGATGTGGTTAATCCAGAAGAAACAAAGCTGTCTGTATGTGCAGCTATCTGTTTGCTTACTTTTGGTTTTAATAAGTTTCACTTATCAAGGTCTGTAGCAAGGTTAGTAGTGTATACCACCAACTAGTATTCAAAAGTTAAACGCAGGCATTATCTTGGGGAATACAATCCAAGACTTGAAATGCTCGTTTTTTCAGAAGACAAACTTCGGGAGGGTTTCAAAA
Organism: uncultured Flavobacteriaceae bacterium; assembly: GCA_963697395.1. Taxonomy (GTDB): domain Bacteria; phylum Bacteroidota; class Bacteroidia; order Flavobacteriales; family Flavobacteriaceae; genus Maribacter. The sequence continues at coordinate 756,590 of CAVONX010000018.1, read as the reverse complement.
TCCCTTACGATAATAAGAACCTGACATAACATGAAATTGCCCATGCCTTATGTTTAGAGACAAAAGGCACTACTGACTGGAAAGCTAGAATATTTCAAGTTGGCCTTAGATTTCTTTCCAAGATGCTCCAAAATGCTGTTGTTCGGAAGAAATTACTAATGGATAACTACTTCGGGCAGTATGTATTTAGTAATGTTTTTGAGGTACTTACGGAGAGTTATGTAGAAATCTCAAAAGAATTTTAGGACCAGTATCCGGAGTTATACGAGGTGGTAAGGATTATGTATAGTGTGGACTTTCTAGATACAAATTATAAGATCGATCTAGAAAATTGATTTTTTTATATCTATAGGGGAGTTTAAGCTTAATTTTCAGATACTTTGAGCGTTTATGCTAGGTGTATATTCCAATTTTGGGAAGAGTTTTTTTGAATTTGGATTTTTTTTTGATTGACCCCTAAAATTAGGGAGGCTCAGTTATTTTTATAGCACCAATTTATTGGACTAAATAAGAAAGACCGCCCGAGGGCGGTCTTTCACATAGCAACTTGAATATATAACCAACTAAATAAGGGTTGCTAATTAAGCGTTTACTTTTTTAGTGGAAGCTACAGCGGCCGCGTACACTACAAGACCAAAACCAATTTTGTTGATAGCGTCTCCAATATTGTAGATAACGTCCATATTAAGACCAATGTTACCTAGGCCATCATACCAACCTGGTGTTCCTGCCATGTAGCCGAGAGGATAGATAGCCCATCCTACTAGAACGAACCAACATAGTGTCTTGTGAGCCGTTAAAACCGCTCCACCTGCTTGTTCTGCCAATTTTTTGGCACTACCGAACCAAATTTCGTACACAATGTAGAAGTACGCGATACCAGAAATTAGACCCCAAAATGCTGGTCCGCTTCCTGTATTGTAAACGGCTTCTCCAAAGTAACCTGTTACCAACATTACTACAGATGCTAGGATTAGTTTCCACATTAGGGATTTCTGTGCTCCTGCAACTTTAAGGATAAGGTAAAATTCAACGCACATTAACGGAACTGTCAATGTCCAGTCAACATACCTGAAGAAGGTAGGGGACTCACCAACAGTCGCCCAATAATCTCGCATGTACCAGTAATGCACCGCGGCAATAAAAGTAATAATACCCGATATTAATATCGAGGTCTTCCATTTTCTATCAAAATCGTTCATAGAAAGAAAGAAGAAGGCCGAAGCCGCCATCATGGCCATACACCCAACAAAGAAGGTAAAGCCAACATAATCGTCCGTAGCCATTTTGGATACGAGTGAAAAAGAACTCATTAAATTTTCCATTTATTTAGTTTTTTAGGGTTTGTTGAAGTAAATTTACAAATACTTAAACAATATATGTTTAATTAAAATGTTAAATTATTGAACAAATTGAAAAATAATAGAAGTTTAAATATTGACCTAGAAAGTTTCTCCATTGTAGCTACCTTTTTTTCGTTGTGGTTATCCGTCGTGTTTGAAAGTGTTATAGAGGATTTTCTTGCCTTTGCGCTCATACTCACTTTTGGTATCCTTCATGGATCCAACGATATAAAGTTGTTGCAAAGGAGCAGTGTGAATATAAAGACAGAAAAAGAGCTACTTAAGGCCTCTTTTTATTACGCAGCCTTTATTATTGGTAGCGCTCTCTTGTTTTATTTTGTTCCTGCTTGGGCCTTGTTTTTATTCGTGCTTTTCAGTGGTTATCATTTTGGGGAGCAACATTGGATTTCGAAAATTGTAAAACCTTCATGGGTCAACTTTACTTTAATAGTTATATACGGCATGTTTATTTTATTTCTTGTTTTTACTGCTCACGGTCCGGAGGTTACGCAAGTGATAGACAAGATTTGTGGTTACCGCATACCCATATCCTTTTACGGGACTGGAGCGTTGGTCATCGGCCTGTTTACTTGTTTGCTCGGAATCTTAGGTTATTTTAAAAAAAGTATCTCTTTCAATCCCATAAAACAACTGTTTTTCCTTTTGGTATTTTACATTGTCTTCAACACAGCCTCCCTGATGTGGTCCTTTGCTATCTATTTCATTTTTTGGCATTCCTTACCGTCAATGTTAGATCAAACTCGATATTTATACGGTAAGGTAAGCTTAGGAACGATTAAGAAATATGCCTTGTCATCTTTTCCGTATTGGTTGGTATCCGTTTTAGGCATGGGAATATTTATTTATGTATTTAGAGATAGGCCAGAAGCATCATTGGCCCTATTTTTTTCATTTTTGGCCGCTATTACCTTCCCACACGTGCTGGTTATCAATAGGCTTTACAAAAACTAAAAACGAATTCTAAAACTTGCATTTGGTGTTACCCCAAGGGAATTGCGCTGCACGGTCTCAACAACACCATTTTCGTTTAGTCTGAAAAATGTGTTCAGATTATTGCGTCTATTGGTAAGGTTGAGCACTGAGATACCGGCCGTTGCCTTTATTTTATCACCGATTTCAAAATCGTAGATACTCGAGAAATCTGCCCTAAAGTATTCTGAGAGTCGACTATTGTTTGGTTTTTGATATACTATTTCACTTGGGACCACAGACTCATCTACAGGGTTAATTTCATTGGGAACGGTAAAAGGCCGGCCAGAGCGGTAGCTAAGACCTAAACCTAGTTTAAGCTTTTTATAGGTATAATTTCCGGCGAGGGTGACGGAGTGCCTTATATCCAAGTTATTTGGGAAGGTACTCGGAACCAATGTATTAAAAATATAATCGTTTTGGTTAAAGGTGTAGCTTATCCAAGTGCTATAGGTATTGGTCTTTTTGTTAATGAGCAGTTCTATCCCTTTTAATGCATAACTTCCAACTTCTCCATTAAATTGATTTTGGTTCTGGAATCCTTGTGTACTTACATTGATACCGTTCACCTCCTTGTAAAAAGCCTCGATACCTGCGTAAAAACTGTTTTGGTCATAATTGACACCCCATGAAACCTGTTTGCTTCTGGTAATGGGCAGTTCGTCCCCATCGGCCAGTACCCATCTGCGCTTTTCAATGCCCAAAAAATTCTGCTCTAGATCTATGACTTGGTTGGTCGTCTGACTTTTAAACTCTCCCAGCATTTCTGTTTTGAAAAAAGGAGCCATTTCATAGCTTACATTTAGTCTAGGTTCCAAAACCAGTTCCTCAAAAGTATCTAGGTTGAGGATGTAATTCAAACGTCCTCCGGCTTTAAGCGCGAGTTTTTGATCTGGAGATCGGTAACTCAGTTCCGAATATAGGGAATGGTTATACACTACATTTTTTATATTGCTGAGGAATTCCGGTTGATTTAGGTCCGTTTTGTTCGCTATGCCTGTTTCGACGCTCTGATAACCGTTGTCCCATCGCAAGTAATCATTTAGGGCAAGCTGAGTATTCAGTTTTGCGCTTTTTTCAATCACCAGATTATTTTGAATTAACCGTTGTCTTGCATCGTTGGAGATACTTAAAGCATTTAGCTGATAGTTGGTGTAGTAAAGACTTAATTGGCTAGAAAATTTATCGGTCCAATCGCTTTCTAGGATACTGCCAAACGAGAGATTGGTCTGGTCCAAATAGCTAAGGTTTGTTGGATTTCCATCAGTACCACTTTCTTCATAGTCCAGGTTGTTTTTCATATGGATGAGACTCAAGCGAAGACGATGGTCCTCATTCATGTCATACAATACCTTTCCGGCAAAGTCATAAAAATAGAAATTACTATCCGCTTGCAAATCGGTATCTTGAAAAGCTTTCTGGGAAAAGGTCGTGTAGGTGGGTGTGTCAATAAAATCGGTATGGGAGCGTCTTCCGGAAAATTGCACGGCTAAGTTATCTGTAATGGAAAATTGCCCGTATGCGTCTCCACTTATCAGGTTAAAACCTGCTCCACCAAAGAAGGAATCTTCGATGGTATTTTTGGTGTGCATATCCAAGACACCGCTAACACCATCTCCGTACCTAGCGCTAGTACCATTTTTGATTACGGTAACCTTATCTGTTAAATAAGGATTGAATGCCGATATCAAACCAAAAAAATGTCCTGATTGGTACATTTTAATTCCGTCCCATAAAATGAGGTTTTGGTCATTTGTACCACCTCTTATATTGATGTCGGACACGGTTTCATCTACGCTTTTAATACCTGGAAGCGCTTGTATACTTTGCAGGATATCGGGTTCACTAAGTCCAGGAAGAATGCCAAAACCCGAGCTGTTCAGCTCAATGCTACCATCTGTTAGTTTTGTTAATCCTTCGGTGAGGAATTTGTACACTACAACTTCCTCTAGTTTTTGATAGCTTTGGGCCATGGCAATAACCGTACAAGGTGGGGCTATAAGTTTTTCCGCAGGTATGAAAAGTGTTTTAAAACCAATGTGCTGGATTTGTACGGTAGCGGTTCTAGGAACGTTTGACACCGAAAAATTTCCGTCCAAATCGGTTATCACCGCCATGGAGGTGCCCAAAATTTGTATGGTAGCGCCCGGTATGGTGTTCTGCTCAAAATTATCAAGGATTCTGGCACAGATATTTATGGTATTACTTTTGGAAATACTGTAGTACCTATCGCTTAATTTTTGGATATTTAATCGCGTACGAGTCCTAATTTGCTCCAGTATGCTGTCTAAACTGGTTCCTGTTGGTTTTTCCAGTTCAATCTCGGTAAGATCGGTATCCAAGTAAGAAAATTTTACTTGATAATTTTCTTCCAAGTCTTTAACAAGTTCGATGATAGGTATACGAGTCTTGGGCAGTTCTTGGGATAGGCCTTTCCCTGCCGGAAGTAAAAGGCTAACGAAAAAAAGAAAAAAAGAAAGTGTACTAAGGTGCGTTTTCCTCATAGAACAGCACGTTATTCCCCTCTAAAGTAAACTTTATTTGTAGAGGAACACTAATACTTTTAAGGGCAAGGACTGCATCCGTGTTGCTAAAAGACCCAGTAAAGAGAATGTTCGTATCCACACCCTTACTGTCTACCTTAATATTATGTTGTCTTTGGAACTCGGCTAGAACGTAGTTCAAAGGTATACTTTTAAAACTGCTTTCGTTCTGCATCCAAGAGGGTTGTCCATTTTTTTCAGCACTGGCTTTGGACAGTTTTCCATTGACCACTACAATGGAGTTTCCTGCGGGAAGTTTGTATTGTACTCCCTCGTAAAGAACGCTCACCAAGCCTTCAAAGCAGGTGACTTCAAAAAAGCCTTCCCGGTTCTCTACGTTAAACTGGGTTCCCAGAACGGTAACCTTTCCTTGGCTCGTAGTTACGGTAAAGGTGCTTCCTTTGGCTACTTTAAAGAATGCTTCTCCTTGTAAGGAAATATTCCGTTTGGTGATCCAGCCCTTTTCGTCGTACGATACCTGGGATTCGGCATTCAATAGTATTTCTGAAGTATCGGGTAATATAATTTCTTTGGTTTCCGCATATTGGGTGGCCACAGATTCGTTTAAGGAATTCAAATAAAAATAGGCACCTCCAAGCACTACGGCTACAACTGCGGCAACTTTTAGGAAAGATTTGAACGGAGTAAGGGTTCGTATCTGTGGTTCGGCTTGTTTGCGCAGGTCTTCAAGTTGTTCCCAAGCTTGTCTTGAGTCAAAATTCGGAGCTTCCATGTTAGCCGTGGTATCTCGGATTTTTTTGTACGTGGCATACGTGTCGGACCTTTTAAACTCCGAAAGTTCTGCTTCCGTAAGTTCATTATTGAGCCATTTTGCCAAATAATCTTCTTGCATTAGTTATAGCTTTATACATTAATAACAATCTCTTTTAAAAAAACCCTACCTTTTTGGTTTTCCGGTTCAAAGTTTAATGTTCAAGGTCATTTTCCGAACAACATTTTCCATGGCATAATAATTATCCCTTGGGGAGTTAAAGGGCTTATAGGTTTATATTCCATCAATTTTTTCCCTAAGGTTTTTTAGCGCCAAATGCATACGTTTTTCTATCGCCTTTACACTTACATCTTCTAGTTGTGCTATTTCTGCATACTTTAATCCATCTATTCGGTTCATTAAAAAAGTAGTGCGTTGGTTTTCTGGTAAACTGTTCAAGGCCTTATCCAGTTTTTCCTGGAACTGTTTCTCCTCCAAGATAAATTCTGGATTCTCATTGGTGTTCTTTAAACTTTTGTCGGCATATTTTAATCGTACTTTCTCCGCTTTTAAAACATTCAAATATAAATTATTGGCCACCGTGTATAGAAATGACTTTGCTTTTGCTGGTGGAACTTTGGCGCAGTTTTCCCAAAGTTTCAGAAATGCCTCCTGAACGGCATCATGTGCCTTTTCTTCATTGCCGAACTTATAATAGATGTAGTTGAAAATCGTTTTAGAGGTATCCTTGAAAATACCATTATACACGATTTCTTTGCAAACGTTAGATTCTTGGTTTAGTGGCACTAGAGTTATTTTTATCAAATATATTTTAAAAAAAATAAAAAGTGAGTAGGGTATTTTTAAAGTGCGTTGTTTTACTGCCATACGAACAATAAAATAGCAAATCGTTATGAAAAATTTTTTTAATTATACATTGTGCTTGAGCCTACTAATGGCAGCGCTAACTTTCACTTCTTGTCAAGATGAGTTTGAGGAAGTTATCATCAATGAACAAGAAACCATCGCAGCTAGTAGTACTACCGCAAATCTTGTAAAGAGTGCCTCGGCTAAAGATGGTAGTATGGATGACGTGGTTGATGGTTCATCCTGTTTTGCCATAAAATTTCCATATGAGGTAAAAGTGAATGGTTTAGAAATAACCGTAGATTCAATTTCTGACCTTAGATTTTTGAATGAGTTGGTAAAGCAATTTGACGATGATTTTGAGGAGCTTTTGGAAATTGTCTTCCCAATAACTATTACGTATCCCGATTATAGTGAACTTACTATAAATAACCTTCAAGATTTCAGGGCGTTGGCCAGTCAATGTGGCGGTAATCCAGATGATTCGCGCATACGTTGTATTAGTTTTGTATACCCAATAACATTGTTCACTTTTGATATTAATAATGAGCAAAGTGGGAGTTTTACTGTGGAAAGCGATCGTCAATTACGAAGACTTTTTGATGATTTGGATGATGACGATACTTTAGTAAGTATTGAGTTTCCTATCGTTTTAAAGAAAAGAGACGGTACTCAGGTTTCAGTTTCAACGAATGAAGAACTTGCAAGAGCCATTGAGTCTGCTAGAGGGCTTTGTTATGATGACGACGACGACGACGACTATTACGATGATGATTTTTATGAGGATGATGATTGTGACGGTAACTGTACTGAAAATGAACTTACTGAAACCTTACTTGCCTGTCCGTTTTGGTACATAGATGAACTGGAACTTAATGATATAGACAATCTTGAGTTTCAGTATATAGGGTACACCTTTGCTTTCCAGGAAAACGGAAACGTAAGTGTTGTCTTTGGTGACAATGAGATTTCCGGTACTTGGGCAACAAGCGGAAGTATAGGTTCTCTGGCCCTCGTCATCAATATTCCCGACCTACCCGAATTGAATACTACTTGGAGGGTGAAAGAGATTGACTTGGACAATGGAAAAAAGGAAATAGACCTTGAGTTTGGGGATGACAACGACTTGGATTTCAAGAGTCTTTGCGGCAATGACCCTATAGCCTGTGACCCTGCCAAAATTGTGGATTACTTACAGGAATGTAAGTGGGAGATATATGATATGAACGGGGAATTCTTTGATGACCTAAGGTTGGATTTCTCAAATTTCAATATCCACGTCTATGACAATGATAATGAGGAAAACATCGTTTTGGATGAGGGCAACTGGGAACTCGTGGGCAATGTCATGGTCTGGAACAGCCTATCTGCAACGCTTTCCAATTATGTGGGCGAATGGACCATCATTGATTGTAATCCTGATAAGATCAAGATCCAAAGGGGTGATGAATACCTCTACATAGAAAAGGACTGTGATTAAGGGACACCCAAGTTTTCTTGGACAGACCTAAAATTAAATTACCAGGGGCGGTTTGCCAACCAGATGGACCGCCCTTTTTTTAAAAACATAGCAATACAACAGTAGACACGAATAACACAAATGGATTTAACCTTAAAAATGAACAAAATTATGAAAAAGATGCATCTTAGAAGTATGTTGATTTTGGCTCTTAGCGCCGTTTTTTTATCCTGCGAAAGCGATGATAATTCAGAATCCATGGGCCGCTTTGACAGTTTGGATGTAACTACCCTTACCGCCACAGCGGAAACAGGCCAATGGAGTGTGGCCACCTTTATGGATGATGACGATGATGATGACGATGATTCCAGAGTTGAGACGGCAGATTTTAATGGTTTTGCCTTTCAGTTCAATGCAGATGGCTCCTTGCTCGTTACCAAAGATGACTTGGAAGTAACCGGAACTTGGAGGGTCTATTTGGACGATGACAGTGATGATGACAGCAATGATGATGATGATGAATTGGAATTTGAAATTACCCTAATCACTACCAACTACGCCTTACAAGAGCTGGTAGATGATTGGGATGTGTTGGAATACTCCGATAACAGGATTCATCTGGTGGACTATGACGATGATGATAACGGCAACAGAATTGAAGAAGAGGTTTTGATTTTTGAAAGAATATAGTGCTTTGCCTCAAAAGGACACAAGTATAAGACGAAACATCCAAAAACACACCGCCAACAGTAAAGAGTTGGGCCTCGTTGGCGGTGTTGATGGAGTTTTGGAACTGGAAGTAAGTATATAAATAGAATCCCTTTTTTGCCCCACAACCATAGAAAGAGTGCTCATCCTACATGAGCGCTCTTTTGTTTTACAGATTTTAACCTTCATTTTACCTACTTAGCGTTGATATTGTTAAATTTGCATTCCCCTCAAAATTGCAAAATATATGTTTGATAATTTAAGCGAAAAGTTAGATAAGGCCCTTCATGTACTTAAAGGACATGGGCAAATCACAGAAATAAATGTAGCGGAAACCACCAAGGAAGTCCGTAGGGCGCTGTTGGATGCCGATGTCAACTTTAAGATTGCCAAGGAATTTACCAATAGAGTAAAAGAAAAGGCATTGGGCCAGAATGTATTAACGACCTTACAACCAGGGCAGTTAATGGTGAAAATCGTTAAGGACGAACTTACCCAGCTCATGGGTGGCGAATCTGAAGGCATCAACCTGTCCGGCAACCCATCTATCATTTTAATGTCTGGTCTACAAGGTTCTGGTAAGACCACCTTCTCGGGTAAATTGGCTAATTTCCTAAAAACAAAAAAATCCAAGAATCCTTTGTTGGTCGCCTGTGATGTCTACCGCCCTGCGGCTATAGACCAATTACATGTTGTTGGGGAGCAAATAGGCGTACCGGTCTATTCCGATAGGGAAAATACCGATCCAGTAGCTATTGCCAAGGCCGGTATTGCCAAGGCCAAGGCCAATGGTCATAATGTTGTTATCATAGATACCGCCGGTCGTTTGGCGGTGGATGAAAAGATGATGGCGGAGATTTCAGATATCCACAAAGCAATTCAGCCACAGGAAACCTTGTTCGTGGTAGATTCCATGACGGGGCAAGATGCAGTAAACACGGCAAAGGCATTCAACGACATCCTGAATTTTGACGGAGTTATCCTCACCAAACTAGACGGTGATACCCGCGGTGGGGCGGCCATTTCCATTAAATCGGTCGTAGACAAGCCGATTAAGTTTATAGGAACCGGAGAAAAAATGGAGGCTATAGATATCTTCTATCCCTCCCGTATGGCAGATCGTATTCTGGGGATGGGAGATGTGGTGTCTTTGGTGGAGCGAGCCCAAGAACAGTTTGATGAAGAGGAAGCTAGAAAAATCCAGAAGAAAATTGCTAAGAACACTTTTGGTTTCGACGATTTCTTGAGCCAGATTCAGCAGATAAAAAAAATGGGGAACATGAAAGACCTCATGGGCATGATTCCCGGAGCAGGCAAAGCCTTAAAAGGTTTGGATATAGATGACGATGCTTTTAAACATATAGAGGCCATTATTTATTCTATGACGCCGGACGAACGTTCCCATCCATCCAAATTAGATGCAAACCGCAAGAAAAGAATTGCGAAGGGGAGCGGCAGGGAAGTCCAGGATGTGAACCAGTTGCTAAAGCAATTTGATCAGATGAGTAAAATGATGAAAATGATGCAAGGTGGTGGTGGCAAAAAAATGATGCAGATGATGCAGAATATGAAGTAGGCTTGGAAAGTGGTAAATGAAAAGTAATAAGGTTAGAAATATATGGAGCTTTTAGACGGAAAAAAAGTATCGAACCAAATAAAGGAAGAAATTGCCGCTGAGGTGGCCAAAATGAAGGCGAACGGTGAGAAAGTTCCTCATTTGGCGGCCATAATCGTTGGGAACGACGGGGCAAGTTTAACCTATGTGGGCAGCAAGGTAAGATCTTGCGAGCGAGTAGGCTTCGAGTCTACCCTTATACAGATGCCCAGTACCACTTCTGAACTGGAATTGTTGAAAAAGATAAAGGAACTCAATGAAAATACAGACATTGACGGCTTCATTGTGCAACTACCACTTCCGGAACAAATAGACACCCAAAAAGTGATCATGGCCGTGCATCCGGATAAAGATGTAGACGGATTTCATCCTACCAATTTCGGTAAAATGGCCTTGGATATGAGCACCTTTATTCCGGCAACGCCTTTTGGTATATTGGAATTATTGGAGCGTTACAAGGTTGATACAAAAGGGAAGCATACTGTAGTAATTGGTAGAAGTCATATTGTAGGCAGACCCATGAGCATATTAATGGGAAGAAAAGGTTGGCCAGGAAATTCTACCGTAACGTTGACCCACAGTCACACCAAGAACATAACCCAAATTATTTCGCAAGCCGATATTGTTATCTCTGCCTTAGGCGTGCCTAATTTCTTAAAAGCAGAAATGGTCAAGGACGATGCGGTCGTAATAGATGTGGGCATTACCAGAGTGCCGGACGATACCAAAGAAAAAGGCTATTATATAACAGGCGATGTCGATTTTGAAAACGTGAGCAAAAAAGCTTCTTTTATTACGCCAGTTCCTGGTGGTGTGGGCCCCATGACCATTGCGATGCTCTTAAAAAATACCTTATTGGCACGAGAGCGTCATCGCAATAGGGACTAAGGTGCCAATTACGGAAATCTAATTTTAAATTTCAAAAACCTAGATAAGTACATATCCGTAGCATATTTTGTTAAGAAGGCTCTAGTTCGTTGTAATGTTCAAATTTTTTATTCTGTGTTGGAAATAAGGGTCTTTTTGTTAATTGGTGCTTAAGGCTGTCCTATGGTTTTGTTATCATAGTAATAACTGTTGTCCAAAGCATCAACATATGGTGCGGGACCTACTCAGAAAGAAACATATCCCTTTGATAATAAGTTATTTAATTTTTTTATCATTTTGGCTAGAACTACCCGTAATCCCTGTAAGGTTGCAAACGGTACCTAGCATCAAGATAGAATGTGAGAAAATTCTTTTTACATCGATTACAATAAGCTAACTTCAACAAAAAAAGCATGCCTGTTGCCCTGAATCCGTTTTTTGAATTATCCCTAGATTTATTGTGTGTCGCAAATTTTCACGGTCGTTTTGTAGATGTGAATCCTGCCTTCATAGCCATGATAGGGTACACCAAAGAGGAGCTACTCTCCAAGCAGATAAATGACTTTGTGTACGAGGGCGACCGGCAACAGACCGAAACTATCCGAGAAGGATTATTTGACAACCAATCCATAATCAATTTTGAAAACAGGTACCGCACCAAGTCGGGAGATTTGGTTTGGCTCTCATGGAGTGCGGTACCCTTGGAAAATAAAAAGTTGGTGTATGCCATAGCAAAGGATATTACCCACCAAAAGGTATTGAAAACCGAACGCTTAAATGAGTTGGTCAAACTTACCCAACAGAATGAAGACCTGACAAGATTAAACCTTATAACTTCGCACGACCTAAGGTCTCCTATAAATAGTTTGTTATCCCTTTTCGGCTTTATTGATTACGCCGGGATAAAGAACAATGAAACCTTAGAAATTCTCAAATACATGGAAATAGGTGCGAAAGGCATAAAGAACGCATTGGAAAATTCCTTGAATACAATGACTACCAACAGTTTTGATAAAAAGGTGCTCGAGGAGGTGGTTTTGAAGGAAAGTTTACGTGTGTCCATGAATTCAATCCCTTCACTCATTCAAAATTCAAATACTAAAATCACTACTGATTTTTCAGGTTTTGAAAGTGTTCGCTTTAAAAAAACATACATGGAAAGCATTTTCTTAAATCTCATTACCAATGCTATTAAGTATGCCAAACCTGCCATTTCTCCAACAATTACCATTTCTAGCGTAATGGATGATGGACAAAAGGTGTTAATTGTAAAGGATAATGGAAGGGGGTTTGATATGGATCGGATTGGACATAAAATTTTTGACCTAAACGAACGATTTGATCATACTGAAGACGGAAAAGGAGTAGGACTTTATTTGATTCAGAATCAAATAAGGAGTTTGGGTGGCACCATAGGGGTGCAAAGTGCTTTGAACAAGGGTGCCACTTTTTATATTAGATTTCCGAAAAGCTAGATTGTCCTTGTCCGGTAGCGGTAGAGTCAACGGGGGTCAAAATATCTATATCGTTACTATCGTCGTAATCACAACTGCTTAGCGCAATAATTCCCGCCATAAGTGCTATAGAGAGTAATATTCTTTTCATCGTTCTATTTTTTTGGGATTAACCTTATACCAGAACGTCAGAAATTTATTTTTGGTATTTGATGCTAGCTAACAATAGCGTATCTTTTTTGAAATTATTCCCAACCATTTTAAACCATGAAAAAAACGATACTCCTACTGCTTTCAATAGCGGTTTTGCAATCTTGCAAAGAAGAATTGAAGTCCACCAACTCTGTCCATGTTTCCTTTAGCACCGATGCCAGCGATACACCAATGGACGGTAGACTATTGCTCATGTTCTCCAATAACGATGAGAGAGAGCCACGTTTTCAGATCAACGACGGCCTAAACGGTCAATTGGTCTTTGGGATGAACGTTGATGCATTGGCTCCAGGGACCTCCATTACGTTTGACGATACCGTTTTTGGGTATCCATTTTCCAGTTTGGCGGAGGTGCCTCCAGGAGAATATAATGTCCAAGCACTTTTACATGTTTACGAAACCTTTAACCTATCTACCGGTCAAACCGTCAAACTTCCTATGGACAATGGAGAGGGTCAACAATGGCAACGTTCCCCCGGTAATCTATACAGTAATCCTTTTAAGATACGGGTGGCGGAAAACGGTATTTCCAATGTAGAAGTGGTCATGGATCAGGTAATTCCTCCCATTGAAGAACCTAAGGATACGGAATGGATAAAACATATTAAAGTTAAATCGGAAAAGCTATCGGAATTTTGGGGTAGGGATATTTATTTGGGCGCACACGTATTGTTGCCCAAAGGGTTCAACGAACATCCGGAGGCAAAATATCCGCTTATGGTATTTCATGGGCATTTTCCGAGTGATTTCGGTAATTTTAGAACAACCCCCCCCGACCCAAATATGAAGCCCGAGTATTCGGAACGTTTTAGTTTGGAAGGATACAATATCATAGAACAGCAAGAAGCCTATGATTTTTACAAACGTTGGAACGAGCCCGATTTTCCTAGAATGTTAATCATTGAAATTCAGCATCCAACGCCGTATTACGACGATTCGTACGCCGTTAATTCTGCCAATCAAGGTCCGTATGGGGACGCGATTACCTATGAATTGATACCTGAAATAGAAAAACAGTTCAGGGGAATGGGCGAAGGTTGGTCTAGATTTCTTTACGGAGGTTCTACAGGAGGCTGGGAAGCTTTGGCGGTACAGGTTAAATATCCCGAGGAATACAATGGATGTTTTGCGGCCTGTCCCGATCCAATAGATTTCAGGGCCTATACCCTTACAAATATTTATGAGGATAAAAACGCTTATTACTATGAAAGCGCGAACAAGAAATTAGAAGTTCCTGCACATCGCGATTATTTGGGCAACATACAATCTACTTTGCGCCAAGGGAATCATTTAGAACTGGTTTTGGGAGACAAATCCCGCTCTGGACAACAATGGGATATATGGGAGGCTACCTATTCACCGCAGGGCGAAGATGGTTATCCCGTGCGGATTTGGGACAAGATGACAGGTGAGATCAATCATTCCGTAGCCGATTATTGGAAGGAGAACTACGATTTAAGGCATATTTTGGAGCGCGATTGGGATAAATTGGGCGAGAACTTAAAGGGAAAAATACACATTTATTGTGGCGATATGGACAACTACTATTTAAACAATGCGGTCTACCTCATGGAAGACTTTTTGGAAAGTACTTCCGAACCCTATTATGGTGGCGAAGTACTATACGGCGACCGAGCAGAACATTGCTGGAACGGCGACCCGGAACTGCCTAACGCTATTACAAGATTACGGTACAATAGTATGTACGTGCCAAAGATAATGAAGCGTATAGCGGAAAGCGCTCCAAAAGGGGCCGATTTAACGAGTTGGAGATACCAATAAAAAAAGTATGAATAATCCCAATAAGGTTACTTGGTTTGTGTTTGTTATTTTGGCCATTGTTGTCGGATTGTATCCTTTAATGTATATTTTTTTCGATCGTGAATTTGGACTGTTGGCCTCAAAGAGCGAATCGCTTTTATCGAATGTATTTTGGAACATTGGTTTTTATGGCCATATTCTCTTTGGCGGTATCGCTTTGTTAATAGGTTGGATGCAGTTTAGTAAAAAAATGAGAACCAGTAATTTGAACAGGCATCGTCTAATAGGCAAGATATATGTCGGTTCTGCCCTAATAAGTGGGGTTTGCGGTATTGGTATCGGTTTTTTTGCCACCGGAGGTGTTATCGCTTCCTTGGGATTTATTTTGTTAGGTATTTTTTGGTTGTACGCCACCAATACCGCCTATAAAGCTGTGCGCAGTGGCGATATAGAAATGCATCAGGGCTTCATGATTTACAGCTATGCCTTATGTTTTGCAGCGGTAACGTTACGCGTATGGTTGCCATTACTTACTATAGCTTTTGGCGACTTTGTTTCGGCTTACCGCATCGTGGCATGGCTATGTTGGGTGCCGAACCTTATTTTTGCCTATTTCTGGGTTAGAAGGAAAGGTTTGCAATTGGGTTGAGATGTTTGATAAAGGAAAAACGAACTAATATAATAGAATGAAATACAGAAGATTTGGCCGAACTGATTGGCAAGTAAGTGAAATTGGTTATGGAATGTGGGGCATGGCAGGCTGGACGGCAAGTGACGATGCCCAATCCTCAAAATCATTGGATTTGGCCGTTGAAAATGGTGTTAATTTTTTTGATACCGCTTGGGGCTATGGGGAAGGACACAGCGAAGAGTTGCTAGGTGACCTTGTTCGCAGACATCCTTCAAAAAAATTATACACGGCAAGTAAAATACCGCCCAAAAATTTTCAATGGCCTGCAAAACCCGAGTATTCTTTTGAGGATTCCTATCCCACGGAACATATCATGGATTTTACCCATAAGACTTTAAAGAACTTGGGAACGGAACAATTGGATCTTATGCAATTTCATACCTGGGACGATGGTTGGAGCCATCGTGAGGAATGGCAACGGGCTATTGAGGACCTTAAGACTTCCGGTAAAATTGCCGCCATGGGTATAAGTATGAACCGTTGGGAGCCCGAAAATGGTTTGGAGGCATTAAAAACAGGAATGCTGGATGCCGTACAGGTCATTTATAATATCTTTGACCAAGCACCAATAGACCATCTTTTTCCCTTATGTGCGCAAATGGATATCGCTACCATTGCCCGTGTACCTTTTGATGAAGGAACCTTGACAGGCACAATGACCAAGGAAACGACCTTTCCTGAAGGCGATTGGAGGGGCACCTACTTTGTGCCGGAGAACTTAATTTCTTCGGTAGAACATGCAGATGCCTTACGACCATTGATTCCAGAGGGGATGACCATGGCGGAAATGGCGCTTCGATTTATATTAATGAACGATGACGTTCACACTACTATCCCAGGTATGCGCAAACAGAGAAATGTCTTGGCTAATACGGCAACAAGTGATGGTAAGGGCTTGTCAAAATCCTTGTACAAAGAATTGCTAAAGCACCGATGGGATAGGGTGCCTACTTCTTGGTCGCAGTAAGTCAACCATTTAGTCTCAATTAAAGTATAAATTCGGGATAGCATTAAGCCACCGACAAACTCAAAAATCACAACAACACCAAGAATGAAAAAGAAGATTAAATTATTCTTAAAAGAGATAGTTCCCATAATATTTGGTATTCTAATTGCGCTGTACATTAATAATTGGAATGAAAATTCAAAAAATGAGAAGTACATTGAGCAAATGATTTCTTCAATCAATATTGAATTGAAAGAAACCAATGAGGATATTAAAGAAACAATACCTTTTCAAAATAAACTTATAGACACCTTAGAGTTTTATAAAAACGATGATAGAATTTCGATATTGGATGCAATGATGAAAACAAATGGAGTTCAAATACCCAGTATTAAAGTAAGTTCTTGGAAAGCTATTTCTAATTCCAGAATTGAATTGATGGAATATAGTAGGGTATCTGCTTTGGCAAGTATTGAAGATCTTAAAGAAATTTTAGAATCAAAAACTCAACTTTTATTGAACTTCATTTACCCAAATGTAAAAGAAACCGGCGTTGACAAAAAGGAACTTGTAATTTTAATGATCAGGGATATAATTTTTACGGAATTAGATATACAACAGGAAATTGAAGAAATTGTTGAATATTAAAAAGTAAAAAAATACTTTTTTAAGCGCTATCTTTCATAATCCTTGCCTTTGAACAATGTTCCTTTTTCTTAAGTAAACCGTTTCGCTTTACTTCGCAAACAACTGCCCTATATCCTTGAACGCTTTAAACTCTAAAGCGTTTCCGGCAGGGTCCAAAAAGAACATGGTCGCCTGTTCGCCAACTTGACCTTTAAATCGTACGTAGGGTTCAATGACAAATTTCACACCTTTTTCGCGGAGTTCGGTGGAGAAGATTTCAAAGGTTTCCCAAGGTAGTACCACACCGTAGTGCGGGACCGGAACATCATGTCCGTCTACAGGATTGGTATGCAAACCAGTTTCTTCTGCCTTTGGTTTGTAATGGATGACCAATTGGTGGCCAAATAGACTAAAATCTACCCAATGGTCGCTGCTGCGGCCTTCTTCGCAGTTCAATACTTCCCTGTAAAAGGTTCTGCATTCTGCAAGATTGTGCACTGGTATGGCAATATGAAAAGGAGAAACGTTGGACATTAGCGTATAATTTTGGATAAAAATAGTTTATTTTATGATGTTAAAAAAGCAACTATTTGCTCATTAACCTCATCTTGATGCAATGAGTGCCCAAGACCTTCCGTAGTAATCAACCTGCTGCCTTTCCATGCGGCATGAACCTGTTCTGAAGCACGGTATGGGGTAATGTTGTCAAAACGGTCGTGAAACAAGAGGCCTTCTTTTGAATTGGTTTGTACAAATTTTGAGGACGAAATATCTTTGTCGCTAAAACCGAATCGCTTAAAAATATAAGCTCGCAATGCATTGGCCATTCGATTATTTAAATTCAACAACTTCTTAAAATGTGTCATTATTTCATGATATTCTGAAGGAGACCCTACGGTTACTATTTTTATTACGAACGAACTCGGATGTAAGTATTCATTGTAAAGGGCCGTCATTCCGCCCATGCTATGTCCTACAAGATGTTTTGGTGCATAGGTTTCCAAAACCACTTGTAATACTTGGGCATATAAATGTACTTGTAAATGGGTTCCGGAGGAATACCCGTGTGCGGGCGCATCAAAAGCTATGATGTTAAAATCGGCTGCCTGCAGTTTTTCAATCAATTTATGCCATCGCCAAGCGTTGCTTTCCCAGCCGTGAATAAGCACTACGGTCTCTTTTTCTCCAGGCCAACAGTAGGTCTGTATTTTATGGTCGGCAATATGAAGTATTCGGTCCTTTGCAGCATTCATATAGGTTTCTTGGTGGGAAAGTACCTTTCCCTTTCTAACCTTCGAAAATATAGAGAATGCTTTTTCGGCAGCTTTTTTTGGTAATATGAAGGCATAACTATTTAAATATATGCCGTAAAATTTTGGAACCAGTTTTGTAAGAAGTTTTTTCATAGGATAAGTCCGCAAAAATAAGCAAAGCTTTTTATATTTTGAGGGATTGAATTTTTGAAATCGGACACTTAAATCCTTTTGGGCAAATCGTGTTGATTGTCCTAAAAAGTAATGCAGTACAATGGGGATTTCGATGGTAGCGCTTTTGTGGAAACCCAAGAGTATTAAAAATTTAGGGCTGGCGGCGTTGCGGCATAGGATTGGGAGGTACTGTAGCACAATAGGAATTTCAATAGAAATCCACTACGCGTCCCTGTTGGCCTTCTCTAGATTAAAGGCCGGCGTACACACGGAAATATATTCGCATTCCGTTTCAAACGGATTTGAATATTGAACTTTTACGTTCTTACTAATTTTAATGGATTCGCCAGCATTTAAAATGATGGTTTCTCCATCTACAACAATTTGTTTTTTGCCCTTGACTACCAGTGTATATTCATCGAATTCTGGGGTTTGGGCAGGTTCGCTCCATCCGGCCGGGGCTATCATATGGGCGATGCTCAGGTCTTTTTTGCCATCCGTAGCCATGCCAAAATGCTCGGCAATATACTTGCCATCTGTAGTAGGAACAAGGAAAGGGGATTTTTGGATTATGAATTTTTCGCTCATACTAAGAAATCTATTGTATTGGTTTACCTCACACCCTTCATAAGTTTATAAGTGCCAAAACTTTCAGGTTTTGCGAGAATCATTATTTTCCAACATCCAACATCCAACATCCAACATCCAACATCCAACATCCAACATCCAACATTAATCCCACCCCACCATCATATATTTAATCTTGGCATTATCCGGTATCTGTACTTCCTCTACATTTGTGTTGGCGCTGTAACGCAGACTGGCAGGTAGCTCTGCCTTATCAATAGTGAAATAGATATCATTGTCCTTAAGCAGAATTACCACATTGTTCATAGATGTAATAATCTTTTTAATAGGATATTTTTCTTTGATATCCTTAAAAGTGCTTTTGATGGTGATACCGTTCGCAGTTGAAAAACGAGGGTCGTTTATTTGAACATTTTGAATGGTTGCAATACTATCGGAATTTGGCGTAAGTGTCAATAAATGTGCACCTTTCCCCTTTTCAAATATTTTTATTTTACTTGCTCCGTTACCAAAACTAAGTTTTACGGTGTCCATGACCAATGAATCTTCCGCATAAATAAGTTCCAAGTCTCTCGCAAGACTCTTTTTGCCCAGCTTTCCTACCTGATCCGTGGAGATTAAAAAATCAGTATCTTTTTCCTTTTCGCATTGGGTAGCTAGGAGACAAGAAAAAATAAGTAGGACGGTTTTAAGGGATTTCATTGATTGCAGTTCTATTTTCTGTGATTATCGCATTACTTTTTTTAGCACTCCGAGTACGCCTCGTATAAATGTGGCGCTTGTAAGTACTTTAATGACAGGGTTCATTCGTGTACTTTGTCTTGTACTTGTTCTTGTTGTCCTAGGCTGGGATTTTTCTTTTTCGGCCAAGGATTCCGCTTTTTCTATTTTTTCGTCGAGCATCTCATAGGCACTTTCACGGTCTATAACGGCTTCGTATTTTTTCACCAAGGCAGATTTTTCAATAATCTCGTTGAGTTCGGTATCCGTAAGGATATCCATACGGCTCATCGGTGCTCGAAGCAAAGTGGCCGCCAAAGGTGTTGGTCGTCCTTTTTCATCCAGTGCAGAAATCAAGGCTTCCCCTATGCCTAAGGAGGTAAGGACCTCTTTGGTGTTGTAAAAATCCGAAATGGGATAGTTTTCCGCTGTAAGTTTGATGGCCTTTCTGTCGTTGGCAGTAAACGCGCGCAAGGCGTGTTGCACTTTAAGACCTAGTTGTGCCAGTACTTCATTGGGGACATCGGTTGGGTTCTGGGTAACAAAATAGATTCCAATTCCTTTGGAACGTATCAATTTTACGATGCTTTCTATCTGGTCTAGAAGTGCTTTGGATGCTTCTTTGAAGATGAGGTGTGCCTCATCTATAAAAAGAATAAGTTCCGGTCTATCGCTATCCCCTTGCTCTGGGAAACTATCATAGATTTCTGCCAAGAGGCTAAGCATAAAGGTAGAGAATAATTTGGGCCTGTCCTGTATATCGGTGAGGCGCAGTATATTAATGTAGCCTCTTCCGTTTTCGTCTATTCGCGTCAAATCATCAACATCAAAAGATTTTTCTCCAAAGAACAAATCGGCCCCTTGTTGTTCCAATTCTATAATTTTTCTAAGAATGGTGCCTGTAGAGCTGGTAGAAATACGACCATAATCTTTATTAAATTCTTCTTTTCCTGCACCAGTGGCGTATTGTAGTACTTTTTTAAAATCCTTGAGGTCTAACAAGGGAAGTTTGTTGTCATCGCAATACTTAAAGACTACTGCCACAATACCTTCTTGGGTCTCGCTAAGGTCTAAAATTCTGGATAGTAATATGGGTCCGAATTCGGTGACAGTTGCCCTCATTTTAACGCCGTCTTGCTCGGATAACGAGAGAATTTCCACGGGAAAACTCTTGGCCTCAAAGGGGACACCTATTTTGGCGTGGCGTTCATCAATTTTTGGATGTCCGGCACTTGGTTGGGCCAATCCGCTTAAATCGCCCTTAAGGTCCATCAACAGCACTGGGATTCCTTTTTCGGACAGATTTTCGGCCAAAACTTGTAAGGTCTTGGTTTTACCCGTTCCGGTTGCCCCTGCGATAAGTCCATGACGGTTAAGGGTTTTTAAAGGAATTTTCACATGGGCATTTTTCACAGCTTCTCCATCAAGCATTGCAGCGCCCATGATTATAAAATCGCCTTTGGTTGTATATCCTTTTTCAATATGTGAAAAGAATTCGTCTTTGGTACTCATTTGGTTTAATTTGGCATAAAAATAGGTGATTTTTAAGCAACACAAAAAGAGATTACCACAGGCACCACTAAAAAGTTATGATTATGTATGAATTTGGAATAGCATCGAAATAATTTTTTACCGATAAATTCTGAAATCTTCAGTGATTTCATTCCTGAGAGACAACAAAAAATAGTATTTTTAACGAACTAAGCTTTTGACTCAGAAGAGTCTGTGTTAAGAGTGCTTGACCAATTTATTTTCAAGTACAAAAATGGCATACTTCTACAAGAAAACTCTCCGAGTATTAGTTCCAATAGTATTCATCACCTGTTTTACCGCCTGCAACTCTAGGGACAGCAAAAAACAAGGGCAGGACCTGGAAGAGAAAAATGACTATCTAAGGGATGAACTTTCTTTACAGCACGGCATGCAATTGTTTAATCAGTACTGTGCCAGCTGTCATAATTTCAATGAAAATGTGATTGGTCCTAATTTGGCAGGCATTACATCAAATATTTCAAAAAAATGGTTAGTCGACTTTATAAAAAATCCTAAACAAAGCATTGAAAGTGGTGACGAAAGAGCGACTGCACTTTACGAGAAGTATAAGGTTTATATGCCTTCTTTTGAAACTATTAAAGAGGATGATTTAGAGCATCTCTTGGCATTTATTCACAAATTTTCAGAGGCTGAAAAAAGAAGCCAAAATAAAAGGCCAGGTGGCATTATTAATCCAGTAACAGAAAAAATTGCCGAATCCG
The DNA here is from genome assembly GCA_963697395.1 of uncultured Flavobacteriaceae bacterium. Taxonomy (GTDB): domain Bacteria; phylum Bacteroidota; class Bacteroidia; order Flavobacteriales; family Flavobacteriaceae; genus Maribacter. Next base: position 734,804 of record CAVONX010000018.1, on the reverse strand, counting down.
ATTTGGTGCTTGTTATTGAAGAATTTTTGACTGTTCCGCCAAGTGCTGAATTAGTGCCCAAAGCGAGAATCAACAAGCTTTCAACCTTAAAAAAGGAACAAGGCGAACGAATATTTATTGCCGACCTACGCGGAAAATTATATGAAGTGGTTAATGACAGTGCGCAAAGTTATTTAGACCTCAAAGTAGAGATGCCAAATTTTATTGATAACCCCGGGTGGGGAACTGGATTTGGAAGTTTTGATTTTCATCCTGAGTTTTATACTAACGGACTTCTTTATACAACGCATACGGAACCATCAAAAACTTCTACGGCCGATTTTGCGATTCATGATAGTATTCCTACAAAATTACAGTGGGTTTTGACCGAATGGAAAACTGACGACCCGACTGCCATAAAATTTTCGGGCAAGTCACGAGAAGTATTACGAGCAGATATGGTGGGCAGTGCTCATGGTTTTCAAGAACTTACTTTTAATCCTTTGGCGAAAAAAGGAGACCTTGAATTTGGTCTTTTATACCTAAGTATAGGCGATGGCTCCGCAGCTCTTGCTGGATATCCATTTCTTTGCGACAATCCAGGTAAAATATGGGGCAGTATCATTCGAATTGACCCTTTGGGAAGAAACAGTTTCAATGGTAAATATGGTATTCCTTTAGATAACCCCTTTACTCATGATACCGAAAAGCTCAATGAGATTTGGAGCAACGGCTTTCGAAATCCACATCGTATTTCTTGGGATGAAAGCGGTACCGGCAAAATGTTCGCTTCCAACATTGGGCAGCATAGCCTTGAAGAAGTTAATCTTGTGAAAAGGGGAGCGAATTATGGTTGGCCTAATAGAGAGGGAACATTTTTGTATGACGTAAATGCGAATACCGAAATGGTGTACCCATTACCTGAAGACGATTCAGGATATACTTATCCTGTAATTCAAGTTGATCATGATGAGGCTAATGCCGTCTCGGGTGGTTTTGCCTATAATGGTGCAAAAATTCCGTTGCTTAAGAATAAATATATTTTTGGCGACATACCTCGTGGAAAGCTTTTTTTTTCCGAAGTATCAGAAATGATTGAAGGGGAACAAGCTTCTGTTTATAAAATTGGCTTAGAATTAAATGGAATGGTTACAAGTCTTGAAGAAATAGCCAAAGACCAACGTGTAGATTTGCGATTTGGTAAAGATAGTTCAGGTGAGCTATTTATTTTCACTAAAAGCAATGGCATAGTTTATAAGGTGGTTGATTGCAAGACCAATATTAATACTCTCTAACAATAATCTCTCAAATCATTACGGCCCAAACCACTCTGTTTTTCTATCTTTGCGCGATGGAAAAACAAGAAATACTTGCTTTGGTAGATAAGGGAGTTATGCTTCCTTTAATGGAGGAGTTTTACACCATACAGGGCGAAGGTTTTCATAAGGGTACCGCGGCTTATTTTATTCGTGTCGGCGGTTGCGATGTAGGCTGCCATTGGTGTGATGTAAAAGAAAGTTGGAATGCCGATACCCACCCACCAACCCATATAGACCTTATCGTGGAGAACGCTGCCGAATATTCCGATACCATTGTTGTCACCGGAGGTGAGCCGCTAACCTGGGATATGAATCCCTTGACGACAGCCTTAAAATCAAAACATCTCAGAACACATATAGAGACCTCGGGAGCTTATCCATTAACTGGTCATTGGGACTGGATCTGTCTTTCCCCAAAAAAGAATAAATTACCTGAGGGAAGGATCTATGACGAAGCCCACGAATTAAAGGTGATTATATACAATAGGCACGACTTTATCTTTGCCGAAGAACAGGCAGCAAAAACCAATACCGACTGTATTTTGTACCTGCAGCCGGAGTGGAGCGTTCGGGAAAAGGTAACCCCTATGATTGTGGATTACGTGATGGAAAATCCTAAATGGAAGGTGTCCTTGCAGATGCATAAATATTTGAATATTCCTTAGGAAAATTCGGCCTTACACGAAGCATTACGCGTCATTCTGGTTAACGGGAAGAGTTTACCCTCTAAGGCATTAATCCAAACCTTTTCAAAATTTTTATGGGAACATCTCTGCGGGAGGTTGTTTACAGTACCTAGGTTTTTTAAATTTCAAGGAGTAGTAGCACTTTATCTAGGTGCTGTGCGGGTTGATTCAGTTTTGAACGTAAAACGATTTTTATATATTCATCTACCGCCATTTGCCTTAATATCAAGAACGCATTCCGCACCCAAGTCGACCGTATTGCCCTTTCCGGTTTTAGATTGCAATAAGCGCATCATCGTATTTCCGGACAGATTGCATATTGATTTTAAGCCATTTTCCGTTATATTACTTTTGCCGGTTTTTCTTCCGAATTGAAGTTCCGCCCGCATTAAACACCCTTCTACATCGCAATGGTTGTTACCCACCAATTCGCCATCTTCATTTTCCGATTGGGATTCATGAGGATTAACCATAGGTGTTCCTAGATCTACCAACCCGAATAAATGCCCAAATTCGTGATTTAAAGTCGCCGATTCTACATCTGTTACGGATATGACGGTGCTTTGGGAAGCGAGGTTTCGGATTGTGTTTGAATAGATAACCATAGAAGTGTTCCTATATACCGCCCCCACGGTAACCAAACCTTCATCCATATCATCCCCATCGGAAGGGGCGTCCGTAAAATAAATATAAATGGCCAATGTTCTACCATCGTTATAGGCGGTTCTATTCTCTTTTTCCAAATCTGCAACTTCTTGAAGCTCCAAGTCTTCCTCTTCTGGAGAATCTAGCTCCAAGTAGCGCATTTCAATTTCCTCTTTGAATGTATGTTGCCTTAGAAAATCCGTAAATCGTGTCATGGTATCGGATGTTGGTCGAAAACCGGTAACGTAGGCAATCTCTATTAGTAATTTATCAAAATTAGTATTGGAAAGAATATCGTTGGCAGAAGCTCCTGTGGCTCTTAGATTTGCGCTTTTGTCCACCGCTTTGGCTTGGCTTTCCTCGTTCGTATCGCTTTTGTTGCAGGACAATAGGAAGGTGAATAGTATTAAGATCAAGAAACTATTAAAATTCTTCATAATAGATTTTATAAAATTAATGAGCAAATAACGTGCCTACCTATTTAGGTGGCCAAAGTCAACCTAGCCAAATAGTCGTAATGTTTCCCTTCAGATAACAATTCACAGGTAAGTCCGTTAAAACTTGCCGCTCTTTGTAAGGTGTTAAAATCCAAATACAACCAATGGAATTCATTACTTTTTTGGTTCTTGTATTCCATGGTAAAACGTACTTCGCCATAATAGGGAACGTCTTCTGGGATCCAATAGCCGCCATCGTCATCGCTCTCAAACATATACAAGATATCGCTGGAGTCTAAAATTAGTTGTCCTCCTTCGTTCAAAAGCGACTTTAATTTGTTTAAAAACATATCCAGATGTCTTAATTGGCCTGCAATACCTATGCCGTTCATGAGCAGAAGTAGCGTGTCAAACTTACCATGGTCAAAATCTAGCAAAGATTCTTGGTGGCAATTTTTAATACCTCGAGCTTTACATACCGAAATGGCACCCGTGGATTGGTCCAGACAGGACACCTCAAATCCTTTTTCTTGTAAATATAAACTATGGTTTCCAGCTCCGCAACCAATATCCAACACGCTTCCTTTGCATAATGCAAGGGCTTTTTTTTCTAGGGCTGGCATTTGGTCGTAGTTTCTAAACAGGTAGGGCAGGGGCAATACATCTTCCTCATCCAATGAAGAATACGTAATTATGTCTTCCGAATAGTTTCCGTTATGGTAATCCCATAATGCCGTACCGAGTATATCTTTTTCCAACTTGATTGTTTTCAGTACAAAAATCCCTTTTTTTGGAAGGACTTCCCTAGTTTTGAGCCGAAACTTTTACGTGATGGAGAAAACGATAGTTGAGTTACCTGTAAAGGCGAAGGAAAAAAATGCCGAAAACAAGAAGTTTTTTGGGAAGCTCAAAAAGAAACCGCCCAAGAATTTGGACTATCTGATGCAGGAATTGCACGATACCGAATTTAAACGAACCGATTGCCTCAGCTGTGCCAACTGCTGCAAGACCACAGGGCCGCTTTTTACGAATGCCGATGTGGAACGTATTGCCAAATATTTTCGATTGAAACCCCAAAAGTTTATCGACACCTATTTGCGATTGGATGAGGAGAACGATTACGTGTTACAGGAAGTACCCTGTACCTTTTTAGGGGTGGACAACTACTGCTCCATTTATGAGGTCCGTCCCAAGGCCTGCCGAGAGTTTCCGCATACCGACCGTAAAAAGTTTCAGCAAATAAGTAATTTGACAATGAAGAATGTAGCTATTTGCCCTGCTGCCTTCAATATTGTAGAGGAGATGAAAAAGAGGTTGAGCGGTTTGTAGCATATAGAGGAATGCACATTGTATCTCTTTGTGAGGAGGTAGGATGTGGCAATCTATTGCTTAGATGCTCTATGATGTAGTTGAGTTTCTATTTGACATTTGATTCTGTATTTGTTTTGAACTCTCATTTTTCCAGCAAAATAAGTATCTTTAAAATATGGAACAGTTGATTGCCTATTTTGAAACGATACCACCTTTACACAGAACTATAATTCTTGTAGGAGGCATTACGTTTTTCTGGATTTTAGAAGGTATCATGCCCTTGTTCAACGTTGGGTACAAGAAATGGAAACATGCCTGGCCTAACTTCTTTTTTACGTTAACCACCATCATCGTTAATTTTCCCTTGGCATTTTTACTCTTAAAAACTTCGGATTGGACGGTTACAAACGATTTTGGCATAATTAATTGGTTGCCAGAAATGCCCTTGTGGCTCTATGTTGGTCTCGGAGTTATGTTATTAGATTTGATAAGTGCTTACACTGCACATTTAGTGGAACATAAAGTAAAGCCGCTGTGGATGGTGCATTTAGTGCATCATTCTGATCACAATGTAGATACTACTACTGCCAATAGGCACCATCCATTTGAGAGTATTATTCGGTACTTATTTACTTTGGCCGGCGTTTTTGTGGTGGGTGCTCCGGTAGGAATCATCATGTTATACCAAAGTCTTTCTGTAGTCTTGTCGCAATTTAACCATGCCAATATTAAACTGCCCGTAAAGGTGGATAAGGCAATAAGTTGGTTCATCATTTCTCCGGATATGCATAAGGTCCACCACCACTACAAACTCCCCTATACCGATTCCAATTACGGCAATATTTTTTCTATTTGGGATCGCCTATTCGGAACGTATATGGAGCTAGAGCGCGATAAGATTACCTATGGCGTGGATACATTTCCGGATGAAAAGGAAAACTCCAGTATTAAGGGATTGTTAAAGCAGCCATTTCATAAGTATCGGAGGCCAACCGCCAACCAGTAGCTAGGGTTTGAATAGAGCCATTTTTCGATAATTTTATTTTTTGAAAAGTGTGGGGCTTATGTAATTCCTTGATTTATTCATTTTTTAATTTTTATATTGCCGCCTGGCAAACCATATTCCACTATTTTTTAGTTTTTAATTCGAATTTATTTGAGGTAGGAAAAAGGTAACTGAACCTTATTTCCATTATGTTAAAAAAAGTACATACCTTACTTTTCTTTGTCGGTCTGCAAACCAATTTTAGCTCCGTCAACTTTTGAACCAACAAAGTATATCTTATGAAATAAGCCTTGACAATAAGTTGATACCAACCCAAAAGTTTATTGGCATATTACATCTGACCTTAAAAATCAAATAAACACCAACAGATGAAAATTGTTATTCTATCTCAAAATCCCAGTCTATATTCCACCAAGCGACTCATAGAAGCAGGGACGGATAAGGGACATGAGATGCAAGTTATAGACCATTCCAAATGTGACCTTATCATAGAAAGGAAAAAACCAGGTCTTATTTATCAAGGGAAAGAAATAGAGCATGTAGACGGGGTAATTCCCCGCATTGGTGCGTCTATTACTTTTTATGGCACGGCCGTAGTGCGCCAATTTGAAATGATGAAAATCTTTACATCTGTAGAGTCCCAAGCATTGGTTAGGTCACGTGACAAATTAAGAAGTCTGCAAATCTTGTCAAGGGCGGGCCTAGGGCTTCCCAAGACAGTTTTTAGTAACTATTCAAGAGATGTTGGGGCCATTATAGATAAGGCCGGTGGCGCTCCCGTTGTTATAAAACTTTTGGAAGGTACCCAAGGTCTAGGGGTGGTTTTGGCGGATAACCGTAATTCCGCAGAATCTATTTTGGAAGCTTTTAATGGCTTGCAGGCACGTGTTATCGTACAAGAATTTATTAAGGAGGCAAAAGGCGCGGACATCAGGGCTTTTGTTGTAGACGGGGTAGTGGTAGGTGCTATGAAACGCCAAGGAAAGGAAGGGGAATTCCGTTCCAATTTGCACAGGGGAGGTTCTGCAGAGATCATAAAACTAACGGATGAGGAAGAGAATGCGGCCCTAAAAGCGGCAAAGGTCTTAGGGCTCGGTGTTGCAGGGGTAGACATGTTACAGTCCGCTAGAGGGCCCTTAATCCTAGAAGTGAATTCCTCTCCCGGACTGGAGGGCATAGAAGCGGCAACCGGAAAGGATATCGCTAGTAAAATAATTCAGTACGTGGAGCGGAATGTCGAATAAGGAAATTGAAGTATTGGGACAGGCGATTTCTAAAGGAAAGGGCGTTCAGTTAAATTTGGATATTGCCAAACTGCATACACGTACCAAAATACAGGTACCCATAATTGTGGAACGTGGAAAAAAGCATGGACCCAGTCTATTAATAACGGGCGGAATACATGGGAATGAGATAAATGGTATTGAAATCGTAAGGCAACTTATTTCCAAAAAATACAATAAGCCAGATTCTGGCATGGTCATTTGTATTCCGGTGGTAAACGTTTTTGGGTTTTTGAACCAAAAGAGGCAATTCCCGGATGGTAGGGACTTAAACAGGGTGTTTCCAGGAAGTCCACGGGGTTCCTTGGCCAGCAGATTTGCCTACCACATCATTAAGGAAATTGCTCCGTCTATAGATTATTGTATCGATTATCACACGGGTGGTGATAGTCGCTTTAACGTGCCGCAGGTAAGGATCGGTACAAATGATAGCGCTAGTCTTGAACTGGCAAAGGTTTTTAATGCCCCCTTTATTGTCAAATCGGCGCGAAGGGAAAAATCCTTTAGGGAAACGCTACATAAACTAGATAAAAAAGTATTGTTGTACGAGGGCGGCAAATCTCTGCATATAGATGACCACATCACCCAAACCGGACTCGAAGGGGCGTTACGTGTCATGCAACATTTGGGCATGCGTAATTTTAAAAATGAACTTGCAGCGTCGAATTTGGCGCAACCAGAACCTATTATAGTAAACAATTCTAAATGGATACGTGCCGGTTATTCAGGGATGCTGCACCCAAAGGTAGAGGCCGGAGAAAAAGTGGTAAAAGGAACGGTCCTAGCAAGTATATCCGATCCCTTTGGTTCTTTTGAACGTATCCTTAAATCCCAGTTTTCCGGATACGTTATCTGCGTTAACCAGTCCCCCATTGTAAACCAAGGGGACGGTATTTTTCATATTACTAAGGATTAGGTTTAGTACATCAAATACTTCGCCCTTATCCCTTTAAATTTCTCCAAATCTGGCTGCCAAGTGGCCTTTATTTCTGCTTCGGAAAGTCCGGCTTCAATCTGTTTTTGCAGTTTTTCGGTACCGGCATGCTTCGTAAAGCCAGAAGTAAGAAAGAATTTAGATTTGTCCGTAGTATTTTGGTAGGCATCGATAATCCACCTTAAAGAAACTTCGGTCATTCGTGGAATGTTGGACAAATCTTTTCCATAACAGGTCTTTCCCTTTTCTTTTGGGTCTTTAGATCCAAAGTTGGGTTGGGGAACATAAGTAAAATCATATTGGGTAGCATTTAAAAAAGAAGCACCATAGCGCTGGAACTGAAATTCTGTTCCGCGGCCCGCGTTCACATTGGTGCCTTCAAAAAGCCCAAGACTTGGATATAGATAAATGGAAGTATCGCTAGGAAGGTTCGGCGAAGGCCGTACGGGAAGGTGATAGGCCATGTCTCGTGTCCAGTTTTCTAAAGGTATAACGGTCAGTTCCGCTTGTTTTTCGCCATCTAGCCATCCTTCTTTATTTATCATTTGGGCGTATTCGCCAATGGTCATTCCATAAACCAAAGGTATTTCTGTCATCCCCAAAAATCCGGTATGTTCCGCCTCCATGGTTGGGCCGTCTACATAGTGCGCGTTAGGATTGGGCCGGTCCAGCAGTAGAACCGGAATGTTGTTTTCGGCACAGGCTTCCATGACCAGTTGTAGGGTGGCAATGTAGGTGTAGAAACGTACGCCCACATCCTGTATGTCGAAAAGGACCAAATCTACCCCTTCCAAATGTTCTTTAGAGGGTTTTCTGTTTTTGCCGTAAAGCGATATCAGCGGCAGTCCGGTTTTGCCGTCAATCCCGTCCGTTACTTTTTCGCCGGCATCGGCTTCACCCCTGAAACCGTGTTCGGGTGCAAATACTTTTTTGATATCTACTTGCAATGCCAACAAGGAATCAACCAAATGTATGTATCCTTCTTTCTCAAAAATAACGCTGGTCTGGTTGGCCACAACGGCAATTTTTTTATCCTTTAGCAATGATATGTAGGCTTCGGTTCGGTTTGCAGCTACGATGATCGGTCCTGTTGTGACAGCAGGGATAATCGTGTCGTTTTTTGCCGCCATTTCTTTCGTTGATTTGGTCGGGTTTCCGCAAGCGGTGCATATCAAAAACGATAATAAAACTGTATTTTTGAAACTGGATATAAATAGCATCATTTGAACTTAGAGTATTTTATTGCCAAACGGCTTATTACGGGTAAGGAGCATAAAATTAGTATTTCCGCACCAATAATAAAAATAGCTATTGCCGCCATTGCGCTAGGGCTGGTAATGATGTTGATCGCCATAGCTACCGGTGTAGGTCTAAAGTACAAGATAAGGGAAAAAGTAACAGCCTTCAACGGGCACATACAGATCTATAATTACGATAATAACAACTCGGAGGTTTCGGTGGTACCCGTATCCAAAAATCAGGATTTTTATCCTGAATTTAAGAGTGTAGACGGTATTGTACATGTGCAGGCAGTAGCAACAAAAGCCGGCATCATCCGTACCGCCGAAACCTTTGAGGGTATTATTGCCAAAGGAATAGGGGGCGATTATAATTGGGAAGCGCTGAAGGACTATCTGGTGGCCGGTGAGCTTCCAAATTATAACAATGACCTAAACAGCGATATCCTCATGTCCCAACTCATGGCCAATAGGTTGAACATGAAGGTAGGCGATTCCTTTTTTACCTTTTTTCTTAAAAACGAGGACACCAATGCCCTGCCCAACCAACGGAAATTTACAATAAAAGGAATTTATGATAGCGGTTTTGAGGAGATAGACGGACTCTTTATGTTTGTTGATATCAGGCATATACAGCGTATGAACAAATGGGCAGATGATGAGGTTGGAAATTTTGAGATATTCTTAGAAAGTTTTGATGCTATTGATCAGAAAAGTGGGGAGATTTATAATAAGACCTTGTCCAGCTTAAATACGAAAACTCTAAAGGACAAATACTATAATATTTTTGAATGGATAGGCTTGTTCGATTTTAATATCATATTGATTATAGGTATATTAATAGTTGTTTGTGGTTTTAATATGATTACTGCTTTATTGGTGCTCATCTTGGAACGTACGCCCATGATAGGTATTTTAAAAGCATTGGGTAGCACTAACTGGAGCATACGAAAGGTGTTTTTGTACAATGCAGCCTATCTTATTGGTGTTGGTCTATTCTGGGGAAATGTAATCGGTCTTGGTATTATTTTAATCCAGCACCTATTCAAACCTTTTAAGTTTCCCAATCCCAAGGAATATTATATAGAACATATTCCGGTGCATTTAGATGTGATGACGGTTCTTATGCTAAACCTTGGCGTTATGGTACTCTGCCTCTTAATGCTATTGGTACCATCGTATATCATCACTAAGATTACACCAGTAAAAGCGATACGTTTTGAGTAGTGGTTTCAAATCATAGGTAAAAGGAAATAATTAAGAATCATCTAAATCGTTTCATAGAGATGCTCTTTTTTTAAGATTGATGTAAATCAATACAAGATTTCAACAAGGAAAAATAATATGGAATACGCAGAAAATATATTGGGAACCATTGGGAATACCCCAATGGTGAAAATGAACCGGCTTACCGGGGAACTGCCTTGCTTGGTCTTGGCAAAATACGAGACTTTTAACCCAGGAAACTCGGTCAAGGATCGTATGGCACTGCAAATGATAAAGGATGCAGAGGAAGCCGGGGTACTGAAACCGGGCGGCACTATTATCGAGGGAACTTCGGGCAATACCGGTATGGGTTTGGCTCTGGCCGCAACCATAAAAGGGTATAAAATGATATGCGTGATAAGCGACAAACAATCCAAGGAAAAAATGGATATCCTCAGAGCTGTGGGTAGTGAGGTGCACGTATGTCCAACGGATGTCGCACCGGAAGACCCCAGAAGTTATTATAGTACCGCCAGAAGATTGGCAACGGAAATACCCAATTCCTGGTATGTGAACCAGTACGATAATCCATCTAATTGTAAAGCTCACTTTTTAAGCACGGGACCTGAAATCTGGAAACAAACAGATGGTAAAGTAACGCACTTTGTGGTAGGTGTAGGTACAGGTGGAACCATTTCGGGTGTGGGTTCCTACTTAAAAATGATGAACCCCAAAATTAAGATCTGGGGCGTGGATACCTATGGCTCGGTTTTTAAAAAATACCACGAAACAGGGATATTCGATAAAAATGAAATCTATCCGTATATCACCGAAGGAATAGGCGAGGACATTCTTCCATTAAACGTGAATTTTGGCGTAATCGATGGCTTTACCAAAGTAACGGATAAGGATGCTGCTATATACACCCAACGTTTGGCAAAGGAAGAAGCAATGTTCTTGGGGAATTCCGCCGGTGCGGCCATAAAAGGGCTGTTACAGTTAAAGGAACATTTTACAAAAGACGATGTGGTGGTGGTTTTATTTCATGATCATGGAAGCAGGTATGTTGGGAAAATGTTTAATGATGACTGGATGCGGGCTCAAGGTTTTTTGGAGTAATTTGTAAAATTGAATAGATAAAATAGTTCCTATGTCAAAATCAAGAATCGCTTTGGTATGTCTAGTGTTAGTGTTTTCACTGTCCTTATCGGCACAAAGGCTATCCAGGGTAGAGAAAAAAATCGTTAAAAGTATAGAGACAAACAATACAGAGGCTATTAGTTTCTTGGAGGAGGTTGTAAACATCAATAGCGGCACCCTAAACTTGGCCGGGGTAAAAAAAGTTGGGGCAGTTTTTGGAACTGCCTTTGAAAATATAGGGTTGGAGACCACTTGGATTACCATGCCCGAGGAAATGAACAGATCTGGCCACTTGTTTGCGGAGACCAAGGGTAAAAAGGGTAAGAAACTGCTGTTAATTGGTCATTTGGATACGGTTTTTGAAGAAGACAGTCCGTTCCAGACCTTCACCAAAATAAACGACAGTATTGCCCATGCGCCTGGAGGTAATGATATGAAGGGTGGAAACGTCATTATTCTATATGCGCTGAAAGCCTTGCAAGAACAAAATCTGCTCAACGATGCACAGATTATTGTTGCTTTTACAGGCGATGAGGAAAGCACCGGAAGCCCCTTGGATATAAGTAGAAAGGATTTGATAGATGCCGCAAAGCGGAGCGATATTGCTTTGGGATTTGAAACTTCTACTGGCTTTAATTATGCCACAGTAGCTCGAAGAGGCTCTTCTGGTTGGGAGGTAGAAGCAACCGGAAAACGTGCCCATTCATCTGGTATTTTTAGTGAGAATGTAGGTGCTGGTGCCATTTTTGAAATGTCCCGAATACTACATTCGTTTTATACCGATGTAAAAGGTGAGGAATTGCTAACCTTTAATCCAGGTACCGTAATGGGAGGTACTTTTGTGGAATATGATGCATTGACCAGTAAAGGAAGTGTCTTTGGAAAAACCAATGTAGTAGCCCAAAAGGCGTTAGCTCGTGGGGGAATTAGAACTATATCCAAGGAGCAAGAAGAAAGTGCACGCAATAAAATGCGGGAAATAGTAGCCCAGAATTTGCCTATGACCTCGGCGACCATAACATTTACGGATGGCTATCCTGCAATGGCGCCAAAAGCATCTAATTTGGAACTGTTGAAACAGTTGAACGAGGTGAGTTTGGATTTGGGACAGGGTGAAGTTTTGGCATACGATCCCGGCAAACGCGGAGCGGCAGACACGTCATTTGTGGCCGATTATGTGGCTTGTTTAGATGGGCTGGGTACCATGGGAAAGGGAGCACATACCCCGGAGGAAACGTTAAACCTTAACACCATAGCGGCGTTGACCAAAAGAACGGCATTGCTTATTTATAGGTTGATCAATCAATAGATACAAATGTTAATAGTATAATTTAGAATGAAGTCGACTAGTAATTTGCAAATACATTTATTAACCTTTTCATCAACGATACCATGATTGTACTAAGGCAAAATAACCAAACCGTAACCATTGAAGCGGGCGAATTGGTAGGCTTTCAAGCGGCAGGTCACGAATTCATACATCAAAAAGGAAGCCCGGGGTGGCGTAACGCGGATGCGGAAATGTTTCCCATCATAGGGCCAACGGACAAAACGAACTTTAGGGTGCTTACCCCAAAGGGAGAAGCGATACAGGACCAGCACGGATTGTTACGCGAAATGAAGTATGACCTCAAGGAACGGACAGCCACAACGGTGGTTTTTACAAAACGCTACACCGCGAACTCGGTCATTAAAAATTCAAAATACCCCCAAAAATCAACGGAAGAACGACTTTCTTGGCCTTATGATTTTGAATTCACAAAAACCTTTGTACTTACTAATGAAGGCCTTCATATTAACTTTGGTATCACTGGGGATTTGGGGATGCCTTTTATGCTGGGTTATCATCCGGCTTTTAAATTGCATACAACGAACGCATCCATACAAACAAATACAAAAAGCATTTCTATTGCCGAGGTCATTGCCGTTGGGAACAGGGCGCTGTATGTGCCCAATTGTGAAAAGGTTATTCTTTCGGATAGCGCATCTATTGAAATTACAACTATTGGATTTGGGGATTTTATGTTGTGGACAGAGGTGCCTAACATGGTCTGTATAGAGCCCATTACTTTTTATCCCTATGCCGTGGCACAAAAGGACCTTCAGAAAGGTTTCACCTATTTGAACGACGCGGTACGGGAGTATACCGTATTTTTAAAGCCTATGAACACCTAATGTAGGGTTATACAAGAAGTATGAGAAGTATGATGTTTATTTTTATTTTAATAGTCGGTAAAAACGCTTTCGCCCAAGAACCTATTGATGATGGTTCCTACTATTCCCAAATTCCGGCTGCCCCTGCCGAATATACCTCGGGTGCCATTGTTTCTAGGATGATAGATGGTTTAGGTTTTCGTTATTTCTGGGCTACGGAGGGGCTAACGGCAACCGACTTAAGCTACAAAACAAGTCCGGATGCCAGAACTTTGGAGCAAACCCTAGACCACATTTACGGTCTCTCCATAACTATCGTGAATTCCGCCAAAAAAGAACCTACGGATTATACCGTAGCTCAACCAAGAATGGATGTATCGGAAAAGCGTTTGGCTACCTTGGAGAATTTCAGGTTGGCGAGTAGTCTGTTTTTAGTTTCCGAGGATATATCAAAACACACCATTATTTTTATTCGGGAAAATGGGAGCTCAGAATTTCCCTTTTGGAACCAGATAAACGGCCCCATAGAAGATGCCGTTTGGCATGCCGGTCAGGTCGTCGTTTTGCGAAGGGCGTCCGGTAATCCCATAAACCCTAAAGTAAATGTCTTCTTGGGAAAACTCAATGAGTAAACTGAAACCAAAATCAATAATTATCGTTCCAAAAACGTACGTAGGGGAACGGTCATTATTATGTAACTTTGTGTTGTGAACCGTTTTTTACCTTTTTTACAGTGGGTTGCTACTTATAAAAAGAGCTACTTTTCCAAAGACCTTATAGCTGGCCTAACGGTTGGTATTGTTTTGGTGCCGCAGGCTATGGCCTATGCTATGATTGCGGGCCTTCCTCCCGTTTACGGGCTGTACGCTGCTTTTTTGCCTGTACTCACTTATGTATTCTTAGGTACCTCCAGAAAAATTGGAGTTGGTCCCGTGGCCATGGATTCGTTGCTTGTTGCGGCGGGTCTCGGTACACTTGCTATTGCTGGGCCGGAGCAATACATTGCCATGGTGGCGGTTTTGGCCTTTATTGTTGGAGCAATTCAGTTGTTGCTTGGCCTACTTCGAATGGGTTTTTTAGTGAATTTCCTTTCCAAACCTGTAATTAGCGGATTTACGTCCGGCGCAGCTATTATTATTATTTTAAGTCAGTTGAAACACCTATTCGGAACCGGTTCTGCTAATAACAGTAGTAAGTTCCATTTACTTTTATTAGATGCATACCGATACGCCACCGATATAAATCCATATTCTTTAGGTATTGGTGGTGCTGGGATTCTATTGATTTTGATATTTAAAAAATGGAATCCTCGTATTCCTGGGATTTTGATTGTTGTGGTTCTGGCAATGGTCGCCGCTTACGCCTTTAAATTGGGTGACTATGGAGTAGCACTTGTAGGTGTTGTTCCTAGTGGATTGCCCAGTTTTGTAATGCCCGATCTACAATGGGACAGTCTGGAGCAGTTGTGGCCGATAGCCTTGGCCTTGGCCTTGGTTGGCTACTTGGAGGCTATTTCTATCGGTAAGGCCTTGGAAGTTCAAAGCGGTGAGGAGACCATAGATCCCAATCAGGAATTATTGGCTTTGGGATCCTCAAATATCGTTGGGTCTTTTTTTCAGGCCTATCCGGTAACGGCAAGCTTTTCTAGGTCGGCCATCAATCAACAAGCAGGTGCCCAGACCAATTTGGCGTCATTCTTTAGTGTCGTTTTGGTCGTACTCACCTTGTTGTTCCTAACCCCTATTTTTCAGTTTTTGCCCAATGCGGTGCTGGGGAGCATCATTATGGTTTCGGTCTTTAGTTTAATCGATATCGCCTATGCCAAAAATCTTTGGGAGAACAGACGCGACGAGTTTGTAGTTCTGCTTATCACCTTTTTATCTACCCTTTTCTTAGGAATTAAGGAGGGCATTTTCATAGGGATGCTTAGTTCGTTATTGTTAATGGTGTATAGAACGTCCAAACCCCACTTTGCAGTACTGGGAAATGTAAAGGATACAGAATATTATAAAAATGTAAAGCGTTTTGGCGATGAAATAGCGTATAGGGACGATTTACTTATTGTCCGGTTCGATGCCCAATTGTATTTTGGGAATGCTACTTTTTTTAAGACCGAATTGTTAAAGGAAGTTGCCAAAAAAGGAACTAGGTTAAAAGGGGTTATCCTAAATGCCGAAGCCATAAATTATATAGATTCTACAGCTGCCGACATGTTGACGAAGACCATACAGGAAATCCATGATATGGGATTGCAATTTTATATCGCAGGTGCCATAGGACCAACAAGGGATGTGATATTCAGCAGTGGAATTATCAACGAACTGCATAGGGAATATCTTTTTGTGAAAACGAAAGAAGCTGTCGCTTTTTTTGATGATCCAAAGGCAGTATCGGAAGTAAGTACAAGAGTAGCCTATGAGAATAGAGGTAAAGCAAAAGAGGTACATCATTCTAAAATGTAGAATAGTATCATTTTTCGAAAAAAATAAAGGATATGAAAATAGAGCAGATTTACACAGGTTGTTTGGCACAAGGTGCCTATTATATAGAAAGTAATGGCGAAGTGGCAATAATAGATCCTTTACGGGAAGTAACTCCTTATATAGAGCGTGCGGCTGCCGATAATGCAAAGATCAAGTATATTTTTGAGACCCATTTTCATGCCGATTTTGTGAGTGGGCATGTTACATTGTCCAAGGAAACTGGTGCTCCTATTATCTTTGGCCCCACAGCCAATCCTTCTTTTAAGGCTATTATTGCAAGGGACGGTCAAGAATTTCGACTCGGGGAACTAACGCTAATAGCATTGCACACACCAGGGCACACTATGGAAAGTACGACTTATCTTTTAAGGGACGCCAAGGGTAGAGACCATGCTATTTTTTCTGGGGATACGCTATTTTTAGGTGATGTTGGAAGGCCCGATTTGGCACAAAAAGCGGCCCACCTAACACAGGAACAGCTTGCGGAAACCTTATACGATAGTTTACGTAATAAGATTATGCCCTTGGCGGACGATGTAATCGTTTATCCTGCGCACGGAGCAGGATCCGCATGTGGGAAGAACATGATGAAGGAAACAGTGGGCACTCTAGGCAACCAAAAGAAAATGAATTACGCCCTGCGCGCAGATATGACCAAACAGGAGTTTGTAAAAGAGGTAACGGACGGACTTTTGCCTCCTCCAAAATATTTTCCTTTAAACGTACAAATGAACAAGGAGGGCTATGAGGATAGTGCTGCGGTTTTGGATAGGGGAACAACGGCATTATCGCCGGAGGAGTTTGAGTTGGCCGCGAATACTACCGAAGCTTTGGTGTTGGATGTAAGACATCAAGACGAGTTTGTTGAGAAGCATATTCCACGCTCCATTTTCATAGGTCTTAATGGAGATTTTGCGCCATGGGTAGGTGCCTTGGTTGCAGATACCAAACAAGCCTTGCTTTTGGTAATACCAGAGGGCAAGGAGGAGGAGACCATAACTAGATTGTCTAGAGTTGGTTTTGATGGCGCCCTAGGTTATCTAAAAGGGGGTATGCAGGCATGGGAGGCGGCAGGAAAAGAAACCGATAGCATTATTTCTGTTTCCGCGGCCGAATTCAAAAAACAACTAGTGACAGAGCGCACTCCGGTTTTCGACGTTCGTAAAGAGGGTGAGTTTGCATCTGAACATGTTTTGAATGCCGTGCATACACCGTTAAGTAATCTGAATAAATACCTTTCCCAATATCCTAAGGAGGGTGATTTTTTTGTGCATTGTGCAGGGGGCTATCGCTCCGTAATTGCGGCATCCATCTTAAAAAGTAGGGGAATCCATAACCTTATTGATGTTTCAGGTGGTTTCGGAGCCTTAAAAGAAGAGGGAGTTGCCATGACGGCATATGTCTGTCCTTCTACTCTATAAACCTGATATTTATCATTTTTTGTTTAAGGGTACCCCAATAACTTTGTTTTTTAATTAGTGATAGCTATGATTGGATTTCCTAGTGCTTAGCCCAATATAATGGGCTCTATAGTGCAAATAGCGAATCAAACTAAAACAAAGTGGGTAAGAAATAAGCCATAGCAGTAGTTCGATCCCTATCAAAATTTTTTAATGGTGAATTATATCAGACCTTTAAAAAAACATTAGATGAAAAGAAATATGGACATCCTAGACGGGACAATTCGAACAATCTCAGCTATTATTGGAGGCTTACTAATGCACTTGGATATGATAGAAGGGTATTCCTCTTTTGTGCTTCTTCCGGTGGCAGCTATATTAGGTTTAACAAGCTTGGTCGGAGTTTGTCCTTTAGGTCTAAATACTCAAAATCTTTAAATCACAACCTAAATTTTAAATTATGCAATTATTTTTTCCATTGGTCAACTGGAGTAACGGTATTATCATGATAGGTATTTTTGCCTTGGTCTGTGTAATCTTAGTAGCGGTGCTATTAAGTTTTATCAATAGCGAAAGAAAAAAGTAGGAGTCTCTGTTGGACTGTTTGCTTGGTCTTTTTAGAATTTCAAAAGTAGTGGAAAAGCGTAGCTACTAATTGATATTAGTATTGCTTTTTGGAAAAGGAAGGGGAAAGCCTTTTTATTGGTTTTTTAACGATGACCCTATTATTTCTATATTCCCTAGGCTTTCTTATTGGAATTTGTGATGGTGGGTTTACTTATAGACGTTAATTTGATTTCTTCTTGAATTTATTTGAAGTTAACCGTTTATCGAAATTGTTAAAAGAACCTTAATAAAAATATTTTCGTGTTAAATTAATCAGTAACTTTAATTAAGATTTGTAGTACAGCAATGATCAAGAATTTTATCAATAAGATTGGAGTAATGAATTGTGTTTTACTCCTAGTAGTTCTGTCTATTATTGTTGTTGCTGAGGTACTTTTTCTTAGTGGTAAAAAACTGGATGCTATTTTTATTGCATTTTGGGCACCTACCATTTTAGGGTTTATGAATTATTTTAAGGGAAAAAGATAGTGGATTTTGTACTCATGTATTCCATATTTGTAGGTATCATTTTTGTGGTATGGATAATCTTTGTGATGCGCATGTACCGCGATCTTAACGACTAAAAATCATCTAAACTCCTTACTTCCTTTTTAATTTCTATTACAGATTCAGGATTGTTAAACACATAGGATTCCAGGATGCGCTGAGTTTCTAATGTATTTTTTTGTAATTGTAGATGAACTTCCAAGTCGGCATAGCTAGTTAATTGTTCTTGCTTTGCTACAAAGCCGTACCCAGCGTACAAACTATTCCTTACCAGTATAAAAGTCTCTTCTTCCCGGTTTCTTCCGGTTCCTTTAATGATGAAATCGCTTTTTTGCTCCTTGGTTGCTTCTATTGCCAGCTTTACCTTGTAGTTATATTCTGTTAATTGGTTGATATCTCTACAGATACCGGAACATTTCTGGAGCCTAAAATGTGAGCAGTGTGCCACATTTTCCTGTAGATGGCAATATTTGGGACAAAGTTCAAAGGTTTCGCAAAGTTGCTCCATAAAGGCGCGACAATCGGTTAGGTTATAGAATATGCGCAGTGGGTTTGGTGCCAGTTTTAATTTGTTATGGGCCAAATGTAGGATACCGTTTCTGTCTTGATAACTAAAGATACCGTACTGCTGTATGCTTCTCTTCTGTGCACGGTTGTATTTTGGAAAATGGGTTTTGATTTCTCCCGATTCCAATAAAAGTGCCAATAATTCATTTCCCGTTTCTTCGAAATCCAAAAAATGGGTCTCTTTGCATAAGTCCAATTCTTTGTTGGATTTATCATAGAAGTGGCTCAATACCCGTTTTTGGATATTGATAGCTTTGCCAACATAGATAATACCACCTTTGGCATCTTTAAAATAATACACGCCCGGGCTCTGGGGAAGTTTTTCAAATTCTGCCTTTGGTAGTGCAGGAGGCAAGGTCGATTCTTGCGTTCGCGCGTTTAAAAAGCTTTTGAATACTATATCTGCATCCGGAGCCCGTAATAGTTTATGAAAAAGCAACATGGTAGCATGCGCATCCCCTCTTGCACGATGTCTATCTGTAAGGGGTATGCCTATGGCGGAACAGAGTTTTCCAAGACTATAGGAATGGTAGCCCGGAAATAGCTTACGGGAAAGGCGAACGGTACATAATTTTTTTCGCACAAAAGAAATGTTCAGCTCTTGAAGTTCATTTTTGATAACATTGTAATCAAAATTCACACTATGCGCCACGAAAATAGTATCGGTGGTCATTTCGAGAATTTTTGGTGCTATTTCGGCAAGTTTTGGGGCATTCCTGACCATAGCATTGTCTATTCCGGTTAGCCCTGTGATAAAATAGGGAATCTCACATTCCGGATTTACCAAGCTGGTAAACTCGTCCACCAAGTCATGACCATCATATTTAAATATGGATATTTCGGTAATGCGGTTGCCCTTTATTCCGTTTCCTGTGGTTTCTATGTCTACGATGCAATACACTAGTTTAAGTTCAAGTTTAATTACAAAATCAAGTTCAATACATAGTGAACTAGGTATTCGCAAGTTTTGATCCCGGAAAAGTTTTTAGCCAAGATCTGTTATTCACTTTTTAACAACCTCATGTCTATTAAAAAAACTCCCTTTTCTCCACCTTCACAATAACCGACTTACTAATAGGTGTATTGCTATAATCCGCAAAGTGGTTGTAGGGTATGACCATATTGGTTTCAGGGAAATAGGTAGCAACGTTCCCTTTAGGAATGTTGTACGGTACTACCAAAAATTGTTCCGCCCGTCTTTCTATGGCATCATAGTTACTTACCAAATCGACCACTTCAAGTTTTTCTAAGTTTTGGTCGGTCATATCGGCTTGGTTCATGAAGATAATCCTGCGCTCGTTTAATATGCCACGGTAGCGGTCATCTAGCCCGTAAATGGTGGTATTAAACTGGTCATGGGAGCGAATGGTCATCATCAACAGCTCCTTATCTTTCATTTGATGGTCCGCTACGGCACAGTTGCTAAATTGTGCTTTGCCATTCGGTAACTTGCTAAAATCCAAATCCCGCACGTTATTGGGAAGGTAAAAACCAGTTCCTTTGGACTTTTCCGTAACCGCTTCAAATCCGCTGATTGTTGCTGCTATCTTTTCCCTAATAGCATTATAATCCGTTCCTAAATGCTCCCAGTCTACCGGATGCTTTCCTTTGAAATAAGCATGGGCGATACCGCCAATGATTTCTGGTTCGCTTTTGAGTTGGTCGGATTTTGGGCTTAAAACCCCTTTTGTTCTGTGCACTTTCCCCATACTGTTCTCCACCGTAAGAAAACGTTGTTGTCCGTTTTTAACATCTTTTTCGGATCGACCCAAAGTGGGCAGAATCAAAGCGGTTTTGCCTGTAATGAGGTGACTGCGGTTCAATTTGGTGCTGATCTGTACCGTTAGACTGCATTGCTCTAAGGCATCTGCAGTATATTGGGTGTCGGCCACAGCGGAGGCAAAATTTCCCCCGAGTGCAATAAATACCCTTGCCTTGCCTTGGTGCATGGCCTGTATGGCGTGTACGGTATCCAGGCCTTCTTTATCGGGTGGCGTAAAATTGAAGACCTTTTCTAAGGTCTCATTTAATTCTTTGGATACGTGGTGCATAATGCCTACCGTGCGATCTCCTTGTACGTTACTATGTCCACGAACGGGACAGGTACCGGCACCGGGTTTTCCCAAGCTTCCCTTTAGGAGCAGCAAGTTGATACACTCCTTAACGTTGGCGACCCCATTTTTATGCTGGGTTAGGCCCATGGCCCAGCAGATAATGATTTTAGTTTTTTTCGCCAGTAAGGCTACAGTTTCATCTATTTGTATCGCATTAATGCCACATAGCTCCAACAACGTGGCTTCTGTATAGTTGTCCAGATCGGCTAGGAATGATTCGTAACCGGCTGTATAGGTATTGATGAATTCATGGTCAAAGACCTTTTCCCCTTTGGCATCTAGTGCTGCCAATCTTTTCATCAGTAGTTTTAATAGTGCAACATCTTGATTGATTTTCACTTGCAGATGAATATCCGTCAATGACGTTCCTTTTAACATTCCGCTAACCGACTGTGGGTCTTTAAACCGAATAAGACCGGCTTCCGCCAAAGGATTTATGCTGATAATTTTTCCGCCGTTCTTTTTACAAGCCTCCAGAGCTGATAACATTCTAGGATGGTTCGTACCCGGATTCTGTCCCATCACAATAACCACTTCGGCCTCATGAAGGTCATCTAGTGTAACCGAACCCTTTCCAATTCCCAAGGTTTCCGTAAGGCCAACACCACTACTTTCATGACACATGTTAGAACAATCCGGCATATTATTAGTGCCAAATGCCCGTACGAAAAGTCCGTACAGGAAAGCCGCCTCATTGCTGGACCTTCCTGAAGTATAAAAAATACCTTCATCAGGATGCTTCAAGGCCTCTAGTTCTTCCGCAATAACTTTAAAGGCGTTTTCCCAAGAAATGGGCTCGTAATGGATACTACCTTTTTTTAGTATCATAGGAGCCGTAAGTCTTCCACTCTTACCTATTTTAAAATCGGACCAAGTAGAGATTTCTTCAACGCTGTAGTTCTTGAAAAAATCGGCATCCGCTTTTTCATAAGTTGCCTCTTCGGCCAAAGCCTTTGCCCCATTTTCACAATATTCACCTAGTTTAGAGGGTTCTACTGGATCTGGCCAAGCACAACCTGGGCAATCAAAACCATCTCTTTGGTTCATTTTAGAAAGTGTGGAAAGCGCTTCTAAGGCACCCATTTCCTTAAAACTATGTTGTAATGCTACTTTTATGCCAGGCAGTCCGGCTGCGTAGGTTTCGGCATCCTTCAATTTAAGTCCGGTAAAATTGATGGTTCCGGTTAGGGAGATAGTACGTGTAACTGTTTTGGACATGAAATACGTGTGTCATAGAATTCTTCCCTAAGGTATTACAAAAGCGGTAAAAAGTTCCGGTTCGCTAGGGTAATATTCGGATTTTAGTCGAAACAATAGGGGTCGAAAACAGGGGAAAGGCAACTTGTCCAATACTACAGAATGCTCAATCTGGTTGTTTAGGATGGCTATTATGCATCCAGATTAGCAATAGGAAGGGTATAAAATGAAAAATAGCAATTATTTCGCAACGGTCTCTAGATCATTGCTCTTTTGCTCTCCCTCTCCCTTTGCCTGCTTAGGAGATTCCCTTAAAATTTTGGTAGTTACTTTCTGTTCCAAAGAAACTTCTGTAGGAGTTGTTATCATATATTCTGAAATCAAGTCATGGTCCTTGCTGCAGGATGTGGTCAATGACGCGACAAGAAGCAAGAAAGAGCACAAAAGGGTACGTTTGGCGGAAAGTGTATGCATTAGTGTAATTAGAGGGATAATAGAATGGTTTTTTATTGCAGCCCCTAAAATATTCAGGAAATTCGTTTTGTAGATAAAATGCATGATTTTTTCGATGAAATGCATACCTAAAGTTTTCAGAGTACTTTGTTGATAACTTTTTTAATTTGATAATGTTGTATGCATCCTAAAAAAATCCCCTCCATTTTCATTAGGCTTTTTCACACCCTTTTGAACAAAACGATAAGTTGCGGCGCCAATAATTAGGTCTTTAATAGCTTGTTTTAGTTGTGGGCCATTTTCCAAGTTTGTTGCCAGGAAGGCCAATTCGCTTTCGTAAAGGATTTTATCGTCACCATCCGCTAATTTTTGGGTTAATTTCTGCTTGCCTTTGCTATCTACTCCTAAAACACTTTACTCTACCAGGCCAGCGACCAATTGTTTTATATTTGCCGGTAAGCTGTATTTGAAGCTTCAAAACTATTTAAACTTCCTCAATGGTTGCCAAAGAATGACCGCAAGGGTGGAAAATGGTTATCATAAAGATTGAAAGAATCAATTTTGGCTTAAAATTGATTCCGGTTTGAATTTTTTAAAATTCCCTACATAAAGAGGTAATGTAAATCAATATTTTTAAGATTTCGAAATATATCGGAAACAGACACAAGCATACATAAACGAAAGAAATTTAGGACTGTTTACATTTATAGTGAAGGATATATTTTTTATTAGTCGCTAAGCAGCTATTTTTTTATGATAAATCGGTATTTAATGCATGGGTTTATTGGCTATATGTCGCTAATGAAAAATTTAAAAGGTCATATTAGATTTTTAAACATTCTGCTCAATTAACTATTTTATTAGTTTTCAGATGGTCGCAATTTCGTCCTAGTTCTTATTATTTCTCTACAAGGCTACGTGTAGAGGTCAAATCTTTACTTTTGGGAATGTTAGGGCATCTGAAGATGCCGGAAGCTAAGCACATTTCTTTATCAGAGTGTCACAAATATTATCAAGTGGATTAAAATCCAATATCGACGAGACTAGTTAGTTTTCAAAGTTGAGGTTAATTTATGGTGTTATATCTTCGGTCTGAGCTTTTATGGTATGGGTTCGGTCGCTTTTTATTCTTGCATTAAAAAATATACCATAACTGGGTAATCACAAAGCGGGCATTAAATTCCGTTTCAAAACCATCTAAATCCTTTCGGAATTGTATAACTTCATATCTCGGAAATCGGATTTGGTTGTTATTCTAATGGATTTTAGGAAAGTAATAACCCTTGAAATAAACATATAAGATGTTCAGAAATTATTTAATAGTACTTTTTTTGATTTTAGGAGCAACAACAAGTATTGGCCAGGAAACCCCTGTTAAGTTGGGCGTCGTTGGCCTTACCCATGGCCATGTAGGCTGGATACTGGGTCGGGAGGATTTGGGTGATATTTCCATGGTGGGTATTGTAGAAACCAATAGGGAATTGGCCAAACGCCTATCCGGTGAATACGGTTTTTCCATGGATATCGTTTATGGAACCCTAGAAGAAATGATAGCGGCCACCAAACCCCAAGCCGTTGCTGCCTTTGGTGATACCTACGCGCATTTGGCCGTGGTGGAAGCCGCTGCGCCAAATGGCATACATGTGATGGTTGAAAAGCCATTGGCGGTTAGTCTTGATCACGCCAAAAAGATAGCCGCCTTGGCGAAAAAGTACGGCATACATGTGCTTACCAATTATGAGACCTCTTGGTATCCCACAAACATTAGGGCAAACGAACTGCTTCAAGAGGGCGCAATTGGCGAGCTGCGGAAGGTTATCGTACGTGATGGACATAGAGGTCCAAAAAAAATAGGAGTAAACAAGGAGTTCTTGGAGTGGCTTACCGATCCAGTGCTAAATGGTGGTGGCGCCATTATGGATTTTGGATGTTATGGAGCCAATTTACTAACTTGGATCCATCAAGGAAAAAGACCGAATTCGGTTACCGCCGTTACCCAACAATTACAGCCTGAAAATAATCCAAAGGTAGATGATGATGCTACCATACTACTTGCTTATGACACCTCCATGGCCATATTGGAGCCATCATGGAATTGGCCAATGGGCCGAAAGGATATGGAAATCTACGGTACCACAGGGGCGGTCTATGCAGATAATCGCAATCAACTTAGGGTACGCATTGCCAATGGTTACGATGGTTTTGACGAGGAAACCTTTTCTTTGGAAGAGAGGAAACCACCCTTCCATGATCCATTTGCTCTTTTCGCGTCAGTAATCTCTGGTGCGGTAAAGTTAGGGCCTTTCGACCCTTACAGCTTGGAAAACAATATGATTACCATGGAGATCTTGGATGCTGCTGTAGAAAGTTCGAAAAAGGGGGAGACTGTTACCCTAGGGGAATAAAATTTTATTTAGGATGCCTATTGAAAAAAAAATCTAAAAAGTGGTTTAAATAGTGGAGCCGGATGGTCTAGAACTTTTTTTTAAACGCCGATGCTTAGGCATTTTGAGCGTTTATAGTTTCTATAACAAACAAATAGGTCACTTTTTAACAACCAAATAGATTTTTTGCTGTAAATAATTTAAAATTGTGGACAGACATGCTTCCAACCCATGTACACTAATGAGGATTTCTGATACTAAAAACTATAAGAGACGACAGTAATGGGTTATGATACCTACCATTCACAATCTTTTTATTTAAAAGGAAAACGTTCTAATTAATCATAATATATTTAAATAGATTACTCATCTCTGCCTAGTAGAACTTTGGGGTTATAATGTTTGGTATCTTTACAAACAGTTTTAGTTCCATAAAAGGCCATTTGAAGGAACTACTAAAAGAGACCACGAATAGGACACCCTCCAAAATGGTATTTTATATTTTTGATATGGTACCTTAAAACGGCCACGAAGCTTTTTTGAGACAATACCATGAAACCATTTTCGGATGACTTGCTTTGTACCTTTTAACTACCCTTATTTTTTTGATAATTAAATTGTCAATTGCTGATAACTCAAAATTCTTCCATTTTCAACAAAAATCAAATGGTATCATTTGAATCGTTTTGAAACCAAATAAAGTTATCCAAATTTTATTTGGTCGATTTGTACATACAAATTGATCCACCGTTATCCTGATTTTTTATTTATTTTGAAGCTATCTGGGCTAAAAATAAGCTGCCTCCAAGATTTACCTCTATTACTTTATCAAAAGATTCAGGAGAATAACTAAAAAAATCACCGAATAATGAAATTCTGGCATTAGCCACCACATTATCTAATTTTTCAAATTCTTTAACGGCCAAATCAACCATTTATTGAATTAAGGAGATATCGGTGCAATTTCCGGGAAAATGAAATACATTTGCTTTCATAACCTTCAATTTTGGTTGTCGCCTCTTTTGTCAATTCAGGATTCAAATCTTTTAATATCACATTGGCACCGCATGATACCATTTGCTTACAAATTTCAAATCCAAACCCTTGACCTGCACCTGTAACAATTGCTACTTATCCTTTAAAGCTCATCACTTAATATTAATGGGAATCACAGGGAACATTACTTCCTGATTTTCCCCGTAAAAAGTCCGTATCGGCTCCTAAATGGGCTTGCTGTACATGGTTAACATATAGATTTGTATAACAACTATCGACTATTTGGGGTCTTGGATTCCTTTGTTTTTTATCAAAGCCGAGTTTTCAGCATTTAAATTCACGGTCAAATTACTGGCGTGTACATCCAACGTTATTAAATCGCCATTTTGAATGACCGAAAAGTTACCTCCTGATGCTGCCTCTGGAGATAGATGTAAGATTCCGTTCCAAATCCAGCATCACTCATGCGCCCGTCAGAGATACGAACATTGCCTTGATTCTTTTTTCAAAAGCTTTTTTGGAAGTCCTATATTTCCGACCTCTGGCAAGCCATGATACCTCTTGGGACCGACATTCTTTAGCACCATAACGCTATTTTCATCAATTTCAAGATCATCAGTATCTATTCTCGCCTTAAAATCTTCTATATTTTCAAACACCACGATTTACCTGTATGCTTCATTAAATAGGCACCCGCGGCAGATGATGGTTTTATGACTGCCCCGTTTTCACTAATATTCCCATTTAAAATGGCAAGCCCCGTTGCATCATTAAACGGATTTGAAATACTGCCAATGACATCATTGTCATAGTTCTGACCTGTTTGATAATTTTCCTTTATGGTCTTCCTGTTTACAATGATACAATGATTATGTAACATTCCTTGAAGTTCTTTTAAATTGCACGTAAACCACCGACATAAAAAAGGTCTTCTATAAAGTACTATACTGAAGGTTGAAGTTTTGGAATAAGTGGAATATTAGCTGACAAACGATTCAAATCCTCCAATTTAAGTGGTACACCTATTCTGCCAGCAATGGCCAAAAGGTGTTTGACAAAATTAGTTGATCTTCCAATGGCCCCATTAACCCTTATGGCATTTTCGAATGCATAAATGTTCAAGATATCGGTAGGCTCAAATTTTCTCGAACCATATCAACAATTCTTAAACCGGACAACTGGGCTAAAACTTTTCTGCGTGAATCCCCGGCTGGGATTGCAGCATTTTCAGGTAACGAAAGCCCCAAAGCCTCTACCATACACGCAATCCAAGTAGCAGTATTCATTACTGCGTAATGTCCGTTACTTCTGCACATCGCGGCTTCAATTTTTCGCAATTCCTTTTCCTCTAAATTTCCTTCACGAACATCATTATTATACCTCCAAACATCGCTAGTCCCGATACTTTACCCAAGATATTTTCTAGTCAACATTGGCCTTCCTGAAACGATAATTATTGGAATATCCACGCTACAAGGACCTATTACTTATTATGGCGTGGTTTTGTCGCACCCACACAATAGAATAGTACGACAATATCCAAAGGGTTTGCCCTTATGCTTTCTTCAACATCCATACTTGCTAAATTGCGATATAGCATAGCCGTAGGCTTCATTAGTGTTTCACCCCATGACATCACGCAAAATTCTATTGGAATCCCACCTGCTTCGAAAACGACCTTTTTTACAGATTCGGCCAGTTCCCGGAAGTGGCCATTGCAAGGTGTAAGTTTAGACCAGGTATTGCGAATACCTATGACGGGTTTACTGTTGAATTCGTAATCTCGTATACCTTGGTTTTTCATCCAAGCCCGGTATATGAACCCATCTTTACCTTTTCTCCCAATCCAATCAGTACTTCTCAATTTGTTTATGTACATAATTACTCGTATAAATTATTTTAAGTATTGGGTATATTATTGTGATAAATACTAATCATTCGCCATCGTTATATTGGTCCTTTGAAAAAATATTAAAAGAAGCGCCTCGTTACTCTTTCCTAGATTAGAAAGACATAAAATTATTAACTATTTTCAGATAGAATATTCTTATGGACAATAGAACTCAACACTATTTATATTTAACCATTTCCCAACCTGGAAAGGATAGATTATACGTATCAACTTTTATAATGATATAGCTAACCAATTGCATATTTATAAATCAAGAATGTATAGGGAAGATTATAGGCTTAAATCGTTAAAGTTTTGGGAAGTTTCTTATTTGAGATATCCATTTGAAATTAACAATACCTAATTTCCTTTATAAATACATTGAATACTTTGAATTGATAATATCTAAATACGCCTATTTTACATTATGATTCTGGATAAAAGAAGTTTTGCAAATTACTAGATAGGGGTAAAGTAAAGTGACGACAAAATAATTATGCCTGCACAGGCATTGTAGGGACAAGTCTTCGGGGATTTAGGGTTTGATTAATTACACCTCACTTATAAATTGATTAACGATATTTAAATGTTTGGTTGCTCAATAAACAAGAGTTATTTTTGACTTCTATCTAACAACTAAAAAATCCTTTCAAATTTTCGGATTAAGCGCGAAAAAGTAATGATCTAAGGTCATTATTCGTGTTTTTTTAGAAAAAATAGGTAAAGTTCTAACTTGTAGCAATGTTTAGGAATGGAATGATTATCTTTTATAGAAATTAAAAAAATCAACCATGGCAAAAAAAATGAAACTGACGTTAATCGCAATAGTATCTTATCTCATATTACCAGCCTCAATAATGGCGCAAAATAGTCATGACGATCAAGATCATACACATCATGCGCATGAGAGTGCTCATATTCATGGGCATGAGCATGAATCTATGTCATCTGATCAAGCGCCCAAACAGGCAAAGCTGGTAACGGGCCAGGGAGCGTTTGTTTTTTCCTGGGATGAGGAATTAACTAATGCCTTTCCCAAAGATGCCCGTGAATTTGAATCGGGTATGCACGGTGGTTTTAATGAAGATCCTGAAACCGGAATCGTATATACAGGTATTCCAGGCTATGGACTTTGTTCCATTAGCCCCGATCTTACCAAATGGAGAACTCTGGGAACCGATGAGCGCTTGAAGGATAACATACATGGGATTGCATTCTTTGTTCACAAAGGCAAAAAGTTACTTGCTATAACCCAGGAGGGCAAAAGAGTACTAGTACTGACTCTGGATGGCAATATTGTAAGTGAAATTTTAAAGCCTACCGGAACCGAATTCAAGTTTAGTGCCGCTAATGAATTCTTTTCATCAGCCGATAGCGATTTTGGCGTAACGGATGTCACCTACCTTAAAGGGACCTTATATGTCACCCATGGTTATTCTAAAGGGGATTTTGTAATGACAATAAAAGAAAAAGGTGGCGTTTGGAGCTGGGGTAAGCTAGCCTGGGGCGGAAAAGGAGACGATCCCGGTCAATTTCAGACCGCACATGGTATTTATGCACATAACAAACACATACTCGTCGCCAATCGCGCAGCAGGCCAAGTAGTGAAATTCACAAAGAAGGGCAAGTTTATGGAAACCTTTAATGATATCCCAGAAGAGAGCCTTATATGCAATGTCTCCTATAAATCAGAACATTATTTCTTAAATGCTTTGAGTGCCATTGGTGAGCAGAAATCTGCTCCTATCTATGTGCATACAGGTGAAAGGCTTGTATCTACAGTTGTTTCAGGAGATTTAGATATCCCAACATTAACCAATATTCATCAGGTCTGGCCTCATTTTGTTGAGACTGAAAATGAATCAAAGCAGTTATACTTACTTGTTCACGGATGGAACAAAGGCAAATTTGCCATATTAAAGCTGGAGAAATAAGGACTGCCTACAGTACTATTATCTGAAAACTTTCAAACTAAACTTATAAATATCACCTGAATATATATTTGTTTGTGGATATATAAAAGTGTTAATCGATACCCTATGAATACCTATTGCAGTATAAATGATAAATGGACCTACAACCGAATGAAGGTGGTTTATATGGAAAATGAATTTCTAAAAATTGGTATTTTGGTGGGTCGAGGCAGTGATATTTTCCAGTATATCTATAAACCTTTGGGGATAGATTTGATGTTACGTTTAGATAAGGATATTGTTAATCCGCAGGAAATCTTTTCCCAGCGGCGGGACACGAATAACCAGTTCGAAGATTATTATTATGGGGGATGGCAAGAAATCCTGCCCAACAGTCCCCCCATTAATTACCGAGGAGCGAAACTTGGACAACATGGAGAGGTCTCATTGATTCCATGGGACTATTCGATTTTGAATCAATCCATAGATGAAGTAAGCCTGAAAGTTTGGGCACGACCATTAAGATATCCCATCTTAATTGAAAAGACCTTAACGCTAAAAAAGGATAGTGCATCCCTAGCTATAAATGAAACACTAACTAACGAATCGGATACCGCACTACATATGATGTGGGGCCAACATATCGCCTTTGGACTACCTTTTTTGAAAGACGGTGCCTCAATTGAGACTTCAGCCACTCGTTTCATAGCGGAAGAAAAAATGCCAGAGCATCGAATTTTTAAACCTAAGATAACTCAAGAATGGCCCATGGTAGAGACGTTAAATAAGGGAAAAACAGATGCCTCCAAAATCTTGAATGCTTTAACTGGTAGGTTTTCAGATTTGGCATATTTGAATAATTTCAAGAATCAAGCTTATTACAGATTAACTACGGATCAAATGTCTTTTACTATAAAGTGGGACAAGTCCATTTTTAAATCATTATGGTATTGGCAGGAAAGATATGCTTCTAAAGATGCCCCGTGGTGGGGAAAGACCTTTGCTGTGGCCTTAGAGCCTTGGACAAATAATTGGTCTGAAAATCCTTCCCAAATAGATTTGGAAAAAGATTGGCTTAAATTGGAGCCTAGGCAACTCCTTAAAACATCAATACAAACTATTTGTAATCATTAATTTATGCAAGCGACACCCATATTTGACTTACAGCTAGTTCATGGTGAGGGTCCAATTTGGTGTGCCATCACTAAAAAATTCTATTGCGTGGACCTTTTAAAAGGATCCTATTTTAAGGTAGATTGGGAAAGCGGAAAAGTAGAGGAATTCAACGTTGGCCAGGAGTTGGGGGTAATAGCATTATGCGATAACGGAAAAATCGTTGCAGGGGTGCGTGACGGATTCGGATTTTATGACGAGGGTAGCAACATATTTGAACTGGTTCCCAATTCACCGGAAATAGAAATTACCGAAAGACGAATGAACGATGGAGCCGTTGATCCAAGAGGACGTTTTTTTGCAGGTACCATGGAGTATGACGGAGCCAATAATACAGGAAAACTATATCGACTAAACCACGATCACACTTGGGACATACTGGAAGAAAATATCTTTATCACCAATGGTATGGGCTGGAGTCCGGACGGTAAAACTTTTTATATGATAGACACTAATAAAAATGTGATGTACTCATATGACTATGATCTAGAATATGGTACTATTACTAATCGAAAAGATCATATTACTTGGCCGGATAATGAATTTCCAGACGGGATGACTATTGATGCCGAAGGCGGATTTTGGGTGGCCATGTGGGAAGGGCACAAGATTAGCCATTTCAATGCCTCCGGCAAATGGATTGAAGATATTCCATTGCCGGTAAAACATGTAACAAGTTGCTGCTTTGGAGGAGAAGATTTACAAACACTATTTATAACAACTTCCAAGTTAAATCTGTCTAAAACAGAAAGAGCAGAAAATCCTATGGCAGGGTGTTGTTTTAAAGTAGAAACAAATATTAAAGGACAAATGGAAACCCGTTATAAAGGATAAAAAAGGAATAAAAACTTCATCCTAATCACTGGAGAAGATAATATTGGAAAGGCCTTTACCAAATATTTTCAAACAACGTACGTACGGGTAATCGTGATAGATATCCTTAAATACGCCTTGATGTACTTGAGAATCCTAATCGATAATTGGCAGTGGTTCTTAAGAAATTTGTTGATATGCATTTGACCAAACGTATCCGTCCCCTAGAAGAGCTAGGCACTTTTATCGGTTTTTTAACTAGCGACAAGGATTCAATACCGGATAGACGATGACCTCGGTTTTAAAATATGGGTAGGGTTAGTTCCCTCATTTAACTAGCTTGCAAAAAGGAAAGGGAACCTATTTATACAAACTATCAAAAAGTATGAGCATCATATTTGTATTTTTCATGTGACGTACTTAACTCAAAACTATCGGTCCTAAAAGGAAACACGGGAAGACCGTCTGTGTTAACAAAATCCAAGAAGCCGGGATTATTGGACCAAGCATAACGCACATATTTCGGATTATCAAGACCTTCTACATATACTGTTACTTGGTTAGCACCTGAAATATAGGCCTTAGCCCACCTGAATTTTCCATCTGCCCCAGTAATCGCAAACCCTCTTAAATAACCAAATTTATCTAGACTATGTAATGAACTTCCATAAGTCTCAAACTTTATTTTAATCGTCTTTCCATCAATGGTTTGGCTCAAATATTTTGGACCTTTGATTATGGGTGCCCCATAGTTGTAGTGCATAGCCAATAGCGCTAATCTTCTGCCTACCTCCAATTTGTTTTGGGGATGAATGTCATTGGCATCACCAATGTCAATTGCTGTAGCAATATCCACATTGTGCAGTTTAGTCGTATTCATCTGTGATTCGCGGATTTCTGCCCATTTACTGTTTTTTGGAATATTGTCCTCTGGCTTATAATTGGCCAGTTGCACAATAAAAAAAGGCATCTCGGGATTCTTCCATTTTTTACGCCAATCAATAATCATTCCCTTCAGTAATTGTTCGTACTCCACAGCTCTGTTCTCATTAGATTCCCCTTGGTACCAAATTACCCCGGTAATCGGGATGTTTTCTAAAGGCGCGATACTTCCGTTATACAATAATAGCGGATGCGAAAACATGCTCCCGTTTGCAACTAATGGTCTAGGAAACTTTTTAGTATCTATTGTCCTTCCCTTTTTGTATTTCCAATTACCCACTAGGATAGGGTTTCCCCAAAATGCACTGGTAAATATACCGCCCTTACCGCCCACATCAAAGACCCGAATGGCTATGGTATTTCCTTCGGCTCTTAAAACATCTTTAGGAACCGTATAATTCCTAAAATTACTGTTACCGAAAGTTTCCCCCACTTTGTGTCCATTGACCCATGCAATATCATAGTCATCTATTTGATTAAGATGTATTTGTAGGTCGTTTTTCAATTGGGTGGAATCAAGATTGAATGTCCTTCGAAACCAAAAACTACCATCATGGTCCGGGTATCCGAAATCTTCCCAAAATGCAGGGAGGTTTACGGTCTCCCAACCGGAATCATCGTAGTTATCGTCATACCAATTTTCGTCCAATCCCGGGCCTTTAAGGTAGTACTTCTTATCCCATTTTTTTCGATAGGACTTAAGTTCCTTGTCCAAAGTCGCGAAATCTTTGCCCATTTTTTTGATTGGTCCTGTGACTTCATCAAATTGAGGTATTTTTTCCAGCGCGCCCATGCTCATCCATGTCTCAATAGTGGTCGCTCCCATATTACTACTTATCAGCCCAATTGGAACATTCTGTCTTTCCACAAGTTCCTTACCAAAGAAATACCCTACTGCACTAAAGTTCCCTATGGTTTCTATACTGGTCTCTGTCCAAGTAGCAGATTTGACATCGCTCCTAGGCAAATAGTCGATATCTGCTCCTATGGAGCATAACCTTAAGTTTGGATGGGATGTTCGTGAGGTATCTTTTTCCACGTAGTTCAACATATTAAGGGTAAACTGCATGTTCGACTGGCCTGCACATAACCATAAATCACCTATCAGTATATTTTTTAAGATTTTAGTTTCCTTTCCTTTGAAAATCAAGGTATACGGGCCGCCAGGGGATAACGGATTTAAGATGACTTTGAACTTTCCATCTTTATCCACCTTTACCGTATGGTTTTGATCTGCGACGGAAACTTTAAGTGTTTCCAAAGGTGTAGCTATTCCTTCAATTGGAATAGGCTTGTTCCTTGGCAATACCATATTGGATTCAAAAATCTTCGGAATTTCTATTTGGGCCATCACCAAACTTGGTAGAGACAAAGTGATAAGAAAAAGTACAATAAAATTTTTCATAACAATTTTATAGATTTTTGGTCGCTTATTATGCTTTTTTCCAGCTTTGTTCAATTTCCTCCAAAGTTTTTCCTTTGGTTTCGGGAATAACCCTTACTGAAAATATCAAAAGAAGAATCGCGTTGAAGGCGAATAGCCAAAAAGTGTATCCTGGTCCAATCCTTTCCAGTAAAACCGGGGTGAACTGAGATATCAACCATACTCCAATCCACAATATCATAATGGATAGAGACATGGCTACCCCGCGATTTTTTGTAGGAAATATTTCCGAGATTAGGACCCATGGAATTGGTCCAAGGGAAGAACCAAAGCATGCAACAAATCCCAAAATCAGGATTAGCAGCCAAGGACCTGATGTTAATCCCGTTTGAAATAAGACACCTATCCCCAACAAGGAAATAAGCATACCGGATACACCCCATATCAATAGGGTACGTCTACCTAGTTTATCAATATATTTGATGGCCACAAATGTGAAGAGCGTATTTATAAGCCCTATAATCACCGTCTGCATCAGTGCTGAATCGACTCCAAATCCGGCCCCTTTTAAAATCTCCGGAGCATAGTACATAATTGCGTTAATTCCGGTAATTTGAGAAAACAGAGCCAAAAATATACCTATGACCATTGCAACGCGTAATCCAGGGGTGAACAATTCCCAAAAAGTACCTGTTTCATTATCAAGCGAGGCCTTTATCTCCCCCAGAACCCTCGTCGCAACCTCATTGGAATTGATCTTGGACAAAACATCAAATGCTTCGGTATCCCTTCCTTTTTTTGAAAGCCATCTTGGGCTTTCGGGAACGAGGAACAGAGCCAGCAGAAACAGTACCGCAGGAATGGTCTCCGAACCTAGCATATAACGCCAACCCACATCGATGTTCCATTGTACTGTATTGGACGCTGCTATCATGTAATTTGCAAAGAAAACGATATTAATCCCAACCACAATTGCCAACTGATAGAGGGATACCAGCATACCTCTTTTATTGGCAGGAGCAATTTCGGAAATATACAATGGAGAAAGCATGGATGCTGCACCGACGCCGACACCACCAATGATTCGTGCTATAACCAGCTGGGTAAAATTTATTGAAATTGCACAGCCAATAGCCGAAATAGCAAACAAAATTGCGGTCATAATCAGTGTCTTCTTTCTGCCAATCCTATCGGCGATATACCCGGCAAACGCTACACCAAATATACAGCCCACGATAGCACAGGAGACCGCCCAGCCCTTCATGTTCGCATCCAAATTAAACTTGGTTTCCAAAAACCCGATTGCACCAGAAATTACTGCCGTGTCGTAGCCAAACAACAGCCCTCCCAAGGCACCGATAAGTGTTATTGTTATTAAATATCTCGATTTTTTCATGACAATTAAATTCAGTTTGTTTGGTATTCTGGTCAATTTTGAAACTTCGGTTAATAGCTCACTGTTATCTTTAAATTTCTAGACACATCAAAATAAGCTTAGTGCAAATAACTATAAACTATTTTTTTACTCACACTTCCTTAATGTCTAAAGGCTATTACATCTGTCTAATCCTTGCCCCAGTCCTTGTTGGGCTGTGGCCCAAGTAGTAGGTCCAATTGCCCTCCTTTTTGATATTCCTTGTGTGTGAACCAATACGTTTGCAAATTGTTACCATTCAAGGTTGCATTTTGAATATACATATTCTCGGCAGAATTGTTCTTAGTTGTTATTTTAAATTGCTTTCCTTGATAATAATTTGGATTTAGGGTAATAGTAATCTCATCAAAAACAGGAGCTGTAAGTTCATATCTTGGCTCTAACGAATTATTTCCTTTCAGACTGAATAGTCCCATGGACATCAAAGCACTTACCCCTCCCATTTGTCCCTGATCTTCATCATGACCGCCATATCCCTTGTCTACCGTGGTACCCCCATAGGCCTGTTCATTGACCTTACGGACCCAGTACTGACTAAGCCAAGGCTTACCCGCATGATTAAAGACATGAGCGTTGGAACAACCAGGTTGATTGGCATAACTCACATACCCGCTGCCGTACCCAAAGACAAAATCTTGGGGTTCTGCCAATTCAAAGGCGTAATTGAGCTTATCACAAAGAATATCCTCGCCCCCCATGATTTTGGCCAACTCTTTAATTCCGTGGGAAACCGACCAGGTACCTTGCCACGAATTTGCTTCGATCCATCCTGTATTGGTCAATGGGTCATCAGTTGTCCATTCGCCATTCTTGTCCATTGGGAAAATGAGATTTTGGTCAGGTCTAAACAATTTTTTCCAACCATTTGATCGATTCATAAAGTAATCGTAATCCGATTTTTTACCCAATTTATATGCCATTTGGGCTAAGGAATAATCTTGGAAGGCCCATTCCAAAGTCTTACCGGCATTCCCAGGGCACCAACCATTCTCTATATAAAACTGGAGTTCCTCCTGCGTATCCCCCATCATTCCGCCTGGCATATGGTTTTGTTTGGCCAGCTTGAACAGCCTTTTGGAATCGGTTTTGGTCATCAAACCCTTCATATAAGTACTCACCAGCAAGTTCGTTGCTGGACAACCCGTCATGATATAAGAGTAACCTCCCGCAATCGGGCCACGGGGCAATAACCCTCCATTTTCGGCATATTGCGCCAGAGATGCTGAAAAATCATCTAAAATTTCTGGCCATGCAAGGCCCCAAAGAACGTTTAAGTTCCATTGGGTAAGCCAGAGGGCATCAGAGTTGTACATGTTGAATTTAGCTTTGCCCATTTTGTCCATAGGTAGGGTTCTTACCTTTAGTTCTGCCTTGGTAAAATTAGCATAACGTTCCCCTTGGGTATAATCGGGATAGTCTCCACTAACATCGTTTAAAATTCGACGTCCCAAAAGCACATGCCATAAATCGGTATAGAACTTTACTTTTTGAGAGTAGGTACCTCCCTTTACCTTAATCTTGCCCAATTTATCGTTCCAAACCGATAATGACTTTTCCTTATACTTTTCAAAGTCCCAGTGCGGTGCCTCAGCAAGCATGTTTTTTCTTGCATTTTCTAAGGATGTATAGGAAATAGCGATTTTCATTTGAATCTGGTCGCCGGCCTCGACATCATACTTGGCCGAAACGCCAACCGTAGGAGCGTTCCAATAACTTTGGGTAACACTAGGGAACACGATAGAATCTCTTCTTGTCATTTTCGAGGTGCCTTTGATGCCCAATATGTTGGGCAGTACTTCAGTTTCGTTCCAGCCATCAAATGATTTAAAGGTCCGGTCGAATTGAACCACGAAAAACACCTTGACCTTTTCTGGGCCGCCCCAAAACCTACCGGAGGAGTCAACAGACCCCTCAAACTCGGAGTCATTAACTTTTTTAACATCTGCATTTATCATAGTAGTATTTCCAAGATACCCTCCCAAATTGGTCAAAATATTAGCCTCAGTTTTTTCAGTGTATTTAAACCTATAAATGTTAGTACGTTCGGTACTGGTAAAATCTGTCCAAACCTTGTAATCTTCCAAAAACACCTTTTGATAGCCTGGTATGGCAATCTCGTCATCATGGCTAAAAGCCGATTTCCAACCTTCGTTACCCTTAGTGGGATTTACTTTTCCGGTAGTAGGCATCACTTGGACCGCAGAAAGGCACCAACCGTGAATCTGTTCGAATCCTAATATTTCAGTAGAGTTATAATTGTACCCACCCCCATACTGGTTCTTATTCCGAGTAATTGGTGCAGCGGCCGTCATACCCATAGGTCTGGCACCTGGTGTGAAGTAGAGATATCTGCCTTTAGCCGACTCAATAAAAACGTTTACCCAAGACAATGGATTATCATCATCCCTAACCGCGAATACCTCTATTTCGGAAAGCCCCATTCCTAAACCGTCGGCATCGGTCACATCAAATCGGACCCACGTTATGTGTTTGACAGGAAAAGAAACCACATTTGGGGAACCATCATTGGCAATAGCAGAAACGGAAATCTTGCTGCCATCACTGAATGACAGGGTGCCGCTACCAATATGCGTACTTAGGCCTGGGCGGTCAAATAAGATTATCTTTTCTATGGAGCGAGAGCTATCCCATTCCAATTTTAGCCATGGAAGATCTAAATATCCCCAAACCATTTTATTACCATTACTAGCCCATTCGCCTAAACCTTGAGTGCGAACAATTCCATCGATTACATTAGAAGCTGGCATTTTAACCTGTTCGGTTGAGGCCGACACCTTTGCTTGTGGTGCAATATTTTGGGCTATTATCGGAAGAAAGGAACCCAACAGGCTTAAAATAAATGTACTCCAAATCTTTTTTAATCTAACCATATCATTGTACTTAACTATTTTCAAGTATTTTAGGACATTTTGAGAGCGACACGCCCTTTTTAAGTTGCAAGCTAGTTTTCGGTGGCAAATTCTTCTTACAAGCTCATCAGGGATTTCGGATATTAAGTTACGAAGTCCTTTTTCTGGATCAGTTTTGCGACAAGACGTCCACCTCATGAAGCCAAGGATAGGCGTAACTAAGGACTTTAGCGTCTTATTGTTCAAAATCTTCGTGGTGGCGAACCTTAAGTATAAAATGAATCAGAACTTTATTTTGATATTCTTCTAAATACCTTCTAATGTCCCTAATCAAAAGGTTATAAAACCTCTGTACCATTCTCGATCTTGCTTTTGCTTGGTCTACACCAAATTAGGAAATCCTGAATTAATCATAATCACTTCATCCTTTTTGCCCACTCCTTAAACATTATACTAGATTTTGCCAGAACACCAGCTGACCCTTTAAAATCCGCCGACCCGGCCGGGGTTCCATCTATTTTATACCACTCGTAAAAACCATCATTTTCCAATACCCTTTTAAACATGGGTTCTGCCAAGGTATAAGCCTCTTCAACAAAGTCATTGGCTATCAATTGTTGTATCATTCTTCCTCCAAACCAAGTCCAGTCTCCACCATTTTGGTATTCGTAAGGAGCGGAAACATTTTTACCCAAAACTTTAGTCGGATAAGGGGGATACAAGGTAAGCCCAATGGATGGAGCTCCTGATAACTCTACATTTTTAATCATATGGGCAAGAACTGCCGCTATCTCTTGCCTGTTCAACAGACCCGCCTCAATGGCAACTGCCGTACCACCGTGATAGTGAATGGCATTTTCGTCAAAATCTTCTGGAAAAGGGGAATCCGTCACATAGATATGCGGAATAAATTTATTATTATTGGAATCCCATAGATGCTTTTTACTATTTAGTTTTATTTTGTCAAAGAGATGGGCCCACCTTTGTTTATCCTTGGAGTCCATGGCAAATTCCTTCATATTTTTTAAGGCAATGACCAACATAGCGTTGTCATAAATATCCATACTCCAATGGGTAAGTTCATCTATATCTACTACCGATCCACCTTCTACCTGTACATCGCCCCAGTCAAAGGTGGTGGCCCCAGTTATAAGACCGTACTTTTCTGAGTATCTATGTTTTAAGAGATATTCAATTGCCAAGGTTAACCTTTCGTATACTGTTTTTCCCGCAACCTTTTCAATTAGTATAGTAAGATCATCGGTTTTAGCTATATATTTTGAAATTGCCTGGATTAAGGAGGTTTCTTGGTCTGTTTCCACAGTATTCTTAAAGCCAATGTGTCCAGGGGCAGTAGAAGATAGGTATGTATTAGGGTCGCCCCAAGTAAAGGCTTCTTTGGGCACATAACCGTCTAGAAGTTCTCCATTTTCTTGTTGAAAATGAAAGAACATCAATAGATTTTCACGAATAATTGCTATATCATATTCTTCACAGGATAATTCTATGAAAGTATTTAAGTCACGGGACCAAACCATTTGATAACCAGAGCCAGCATAAAACCCGTTTTTCATCAAATCTCTAGCTCTATCCTCAACTTCTTGCATTGTTTGATCAGATAGTATTTTTTTTATCAAATCTGTAGTATGCTCAGTTTTATGACTATAAGACATTAGAAAAAAATACACTAGGACAATACTAATTTTTTTCATTTAGTAAGAATTAATTATTAGAAACTAATGTACTACAAGGACTGGCCGGTTTTAGTTTCATTTTTACAAGTCTATTCAGTTCAGATTCTTAGATTTTAACCTTTTAAAGATCAACTTCAAGAATGTGATTAAAAAAAAATGACTACAAGTTCATCTAACTATTTATGGAGATGAGGTCTAACCACTAACTTTAGCTTAATTTTTATAAACCTGACTCACTGTACAATTTTTGACCTGCTTTTACACTACCTAAAGAATAACGCTAGAATTATTATTACCAAGTTTCCTGCTCATTTTGCAGTTTTCAGTAGTTGCAGATAATCATTGTTTTTTGCAATCAAAAAGCCTTCTATGTCTCCTGCCAATCTTATTTTATTTATTGATTTTACCTCTCCGGTAAGATAGAGTCCGCTTTCATAGGGTTTTAACGTTTTAAAACCTCCCTTTCCGTCACCTAACAGGAGCGCGCCATAGCCTGCATCGTTTCTTGGAGTTTCAACTTCTGAACCATACAGATTTCCTGCCGCCAACACATCCAGATTACCATCATTATTAAAATCCCCTGTCACAAAATCATTTAAAGAAGATAGTTGGGCAAATAAATCCAACCTTCTTAATCTAAAAGTACCGTCGCCTAAATTTTCCACATATGCGCTACCAAAATCCTCCACGGTATAGCGCGTTGATTTTTCTAAATGTTCTTTGGAATAGATTTGCACTAACTTAGCCTCGGCAAAAGAGTTATAATCCTTGAATTTCTCTTTGATGCCAGGTATTTGTTGAGAAGAACATTCCCTTCCCCTAACAGGGTACTGTTCCCCATCCTGATAGTATGATAGAACCAAGTCGTCATTTTTATTTCCGTCATAATCATAGGTGTACAGGGTAAACGGTTCTCCTTTTTTTGCTTTGTATTTATAATTATAGCCTAAGTTCCCTGCTATAAAATCAATATCTCCGTCGCCATCAAAATCACCGTTCCCCATACCATACCACCAACCTTCTGTACCGGCAAGTTGAGCCTCCTCTGTTTTATCTGCAAACTTTCCGTTACTATTTTTTAAGTACGTAATCGACATCCATTCACCCATCAAAATTAAGTCAAGTGCATCATCATTGTCCAAGTCTATCCACTGTGCTTTAGTAACCATTCCTAAACTGTCCAAAATGGGTGCTATCTCGGAAGTAACATCTGTGAATTTCACAATAGTATCACTACTGTCGTTCCTAAGAATTACACTTTTGGGTGCTTTAGGATAGTTTCTTGGTACAATTCTACCAGTAACTAATAGGTCCATGTCCCCATCGTTATCGTAATCCGCGGAAGTTATATAACCGCCACTTTCCAAAAGTGAGGGAAGTGCAGATTTTGAACTGCTAAAGTTGCCATTGCCTAAATTCATATATAACCTGTCTTGATACGCCTTATGGCCTGCTGGGTATTCGTTACCGCCACTTACCACGTATAGATCTAAAAGTCCATCGCTATTGGCATCAAAAAAGAGTGCACTGGTATCTTCTTGAAATTTTGATTCTGCCCACGGAATTTCTATTATCTCTTTGAACGCTCCATCTTTTTGTTGCATATACAAAGATCCAATATTACCGTATGAACCTCCAATAAAAAAATCATCTAAACCATCGTTATCAATGTCCCCAACAGCTAGGGCCGGGCCGTATTCAGAAATATTGTGAGGCAATAAAACTTGGTATCTATAATCGTCGAAAGCATTTTCCACATGTTTGTGCGCGATACTGGAGGCTTGGGTAATATCTATAAAAAAAGTAGGATCCTCTTTTGGATTGTATTGGTTTTCAACGGATTCGGCGTAGTCGAATACTTGGGTCGTGTTTACACCAATATTATCAAGCATTGAGATGTTTCCATTGGGCCATTCCACCTTAATATTTGTTATAGTATCGTTCTTGCCTAGTCCAAATACCAATTCGGCCGGAACGGAGGATTGAAACCCCCGGGTCATTACAAGTTCTTGATATTGCGAATTTTCTTTTGTTGAGACCCAAACTTTTGATCCAATACCAAAAGGGTTATTCACAGCGCCTTTGAACTTGACTTTGATAAAATTTCCTAGACTCCTTTCAACAGCACTATTTTTGAATATACTAGCAACATCGTTTAAGTTATTGATTACGAGATCTAAATCCCCATCATTATCCAAATCTGCATAAGCGGAACCATTGGAAAAACCCTTTTCATAAAGTCCCCATTCCTCTGTTACATCCTCGAACGTAAGATTTCCAGAATTTCTGTATACGAGGTTAGGTATTTTTTCTGAGGGCATTTGACCGTTCAAGGCAACCAAATCCATATTGTCAAGGTCAAATTCTTCTAAATTTATAAAGAAGTCCTTGTTATTGATTTCATATCTTATACCATTGGTGACCACCAAATCCTTGTGGCCATCAAAATCAAAATCGGCGAAAAGGGGCGCCCAGCTCCAATCCGTTGAATGAACATTTGATAAACGGGCAATATCTGAAAAGTTAGGTAGCCCG
The DNA here is from genome assembly GCA_963697395.1 of uncultured Flavobacteriaceae bacterium. GTDB lineage: Bacteria > Bacteroidota > Bacteroidia > Flavobacteriales > Flavobacteriaceae > Maribacter. The sequence goes on along the minus strand of CAVONX010000018.1, from coordinate 692,109 downwards.
TTTTCGCCCAAACCCATGTTAAGTTGTAACATATTTGCCGAATACTGATGATGCATATTATTTTCAACTATCCTATGAAACCTTTCCGGATCCATGCTATCCATATTTGCCTTGGACCTTCTATTATCCCCTGGAAGCATGTCGGCTTGAAACAAATCCAGATATCCGTCGTTATTAAAATCTGCCGCATCCGTTCCCATTCCAAAATAGGAGGTATGTTTAGTGAGCTCTAAATTGTAATCGCTAAAAGTGCCATCTTTATTATTGATTAAAAAATAATCGGGGGTAACAAAATCGTTGGACACATACAAATCCTGCCACCCATCTTGATTATAATCTCCAACGGATACCCCAAGGGATAAGCCGTACTTAGATAATTTGGCCTGCTCGGTAACATCGGTAAATCCTTGGCCATTATTTTGATATAATCTATCACTGTCTCGATAGGGTACATTAGCTTCTTGGTAGTAATTAAATTTTTGCATGTTTTGGCCCGCGGTGTTTATAGGATAGTTTAGGACATACAAGTCCTGATCGCCATCCCTGTCATAATCGAAGAAAACCGCTTGGGTACTGTTCCCTATATCCGCAACACCAAACTTTTCTCCCATCTCTGTAAAAGTTGGACTTCTATCTTCGTTGGCATCGTTAATATATAGTAGGTTTTTTGTGGTTTGCCATTTACCGGACACACTTACATAAATATCCAGCCAACCATCTTGGTTAGCATCTCCCATGGTAACCCCTGTAACCCAGCGATTATCTGCCCCAACACCGGCTTGCTCCGTTATGTCCAAAAATTCAAAATTACCTTTATTAAGGTAAAGCTTGTTATCTACCATGTTTCCTGTGAAATAGATATCCTGGAGGCCATCGTTATTAAGATCTCCAATAGCTACACCACCGCCCATGTATATCTGAATATAATTAAAATAGTTTACGGAATCATTTTCGATTAAAGTGTTCGCAAAATCGATTCCGGACCGTTCCGAAGACACTTTGGTAAATAATTTTTCACCTTTTACAGCCTCCTTTTCGGAATGTGTGCAATTTAAGAAGGATATTAGTACCATAAGAATCGTTGCGTTTCTAAAAATGGTGCTTTTTTGACTTTTTAAGGTTTTAAAAGCAACGTCGATTTTCACCATAATTGTATCTTATTTAGAGTACAAATCCACCTACATAAATAATGCAGGTGGATTCGATTTTAAAACTAAACTAACTCAACTCAACTCAACTCCTTCTCTAATTATACCCAGGGTTTTGCTCAATCCCAGTTCTATTTATTTCATCTCTTGGGATAGGCATTAGGTAATAATAATCTCCCGGCCAAGGCTCCCTTTGATCAACGATAGGACCATACTCGAAAATCAATCGACCACCGTCCGACCAATCTTTTTTAACGCTTGTGAGCCCATTTACAGGGTTCTGGTCTATGTTTCCAGGAGCCGCTTTCCATCGTAACAAATCCCAGAATCTATGGTCTTCCAAAGCTAGTTCTACTGCCCGTTCATTTCTGTAGACCTGCACCAATTCTGCTCCAGTAGCCGTTATAGGAGGCATATTAACCGATGGTCTTGACCGTATTAAGTTAATATAATTTCTTGCTTCTTCCTCATTGCCTAAGGCTATTTGAATCTCTGCATAGTTAAGATATAGCTCTGTTAACCTTATGAACGTGGTCACATTATTATAATCGAACTGGAAATCTGCCCTGGGACCGTTAAAGTCCAATAATTTATTAAAAATATAACCAGTTTGAATGTTCCAATGAAAAGGGGTACGCCCCTCTACAAAGTAGGTTCTGGAGTCCCTTCCAAAATCAAATAATACGGCATCGTTTATAGGATCGGTGGCGGTAGGGTTTTCATTTGGAATATTTGGATTGGCATCCTCCCAATATTCATAAGTCCTAACCGTGCTCCTTCCACCATCTATGATATTTACGGGAGCATCTGGATACAATATGTTAAGATAGAAACGAGGATCCCTATTTACAAAGGGATTTTGGGGATCGTAGCCCGAGGCCGGGTTTACGGTAAAGTTTTCATCTAAATATGGATATTCCCCATTTGCCATTTGGTGCATATTCACGAATTTTTGTGTAGGCACCTGTTTTTGTTGTGCATCAAAGCCTGCAGGCCAAAAATCATAGTTATATCCCCAGGCTAGTCCAAAAGCTCTTGACTCTGTTCCATTTTGTATGGTAAACTCACGACCAAAAATAACTTCATCCTCCTTCAACGGCTCTCTTTGTACTTCTACATGACTTGGGTGTAAACTAAACCCTAAGGCAAAAACGGCTTCATGCGCAGCTTCGGCCGCCTGCCATTTGGATATGTCGTTAGATGGGTTATTCAGAGGACTAGCCATATAGAGTAATAATCTTGCCTTTAATGCTAAAGCCGCTGCCTCGCTCGCCCTGCCAGACTCCATTTCTTCGCCTGCCAAAAGTGTGGCACTCCTATCCAGTTCGTCCAATATAAATTGAGCCGTTTCATCATAAGAGGATCTCGTTACTGGTGTAGTTTCCGTTTCGTCTAAACCAACGGAGCTCGTCAACAAAGGCACTCCTCCAAAATGCCTAAGCAGTTCAAAATAAATATATGCCCGTTGAAACGTTGATTCCCCTGTCAATATCCTTAGCCGGTCCGCATTTAGCTCTTCGTTACCTTCAGTATTTTCAAAAAACACATTTATTCTTCTTAAAAATTCATAAGAATTTTGCCATATATCATTTTGGCCGGAGGTACCTGGATTATTATTAAGTCTTGTAAACTCCTCGACCAAATCTGGTGTAAGATTGCCATTCCTATATTGTATTGCTGAATTTCGGTACTCCAATGTTTGTTCTTGAAATGTAGCAACGTCTGTAAGCCCTTCGTATCCGCCGGCATCTGGAGTAAAGTGCTGCCTAATGCCCCTATAATTACCATTAACATAATTTGTCAGAAACACTTCATCTGTAAAAACGGATGTCTCACTGATTCGATCTAGCGGCGTTAGTTCAAGTATATCTTCACTACAGGAATTTAGTCCAATCATTCCGCAGAACAAGAAGGCTACGAGAAAATAAATTCTAACTTTTTTATTTACTTTTTTCATTTTTATTTTTTTTAGAAACCTACATTTAATCCTATATTAAAAGTACTCAATTGTGGAAAGGCAAAATTATTTGCAAACGCTGGATCGCCTCGTTCAAATTCACTTAAGGCGTCAAAAATGGTCAATATATTAGTTCCACTCAAATAAAGTCTAAAACTATCCACACTATTCAGTTTAGTCAAGACTTTCTTTGGAATGCTCCAACCTAGTGATATCTGCCCTATCCTTAAAAAATCGGCATTTCGAAACCAAAAATCACTATTTGTACCTGCATCCAAGTTAGTCCTGAAAATTCTTGGAAATTCTGCCTCTGTATTGCCTAAGCTATAGGTTCTATCTACAAAGTAATCCAAATTATTTCCATTACCACCGTTGTTAAATTCATTATTTACCGTCTTTTTTACCCTACCTTGGCCTACTAGCAACATACTAAAATCAAAATCTTTATAGCCCGCAACGAAGTTGATTCCATACTGTAGTTCTGGAAAGGGTTTGGCATCGAATCTGTACCTATCGTCATTGTTGATGACACCGTCACCATTTAAATCTGCAAAAATCTCGTTCCCCAAACCTGCCCCGGGGTAATTTATGTTGTTATCCAAATCCGCTTGGGTTCTATATATCCCTATATGTTTAAATACCAAAGGCGATTGAAGCGGTCTACCCTCTAATCTTTGGAACTCCGAACCTACGGCAGGAGGTACTTCGTCAAAAAATTCTACCCTGTTCCTTGCAAAAGTAAGATTGCCCGTTATGCTAAAAGTAAAACCGTTCCTATTGTTAAAATTATAGGACATTTGGGCATCAACGCCTTCATTTGCGAACTCTCCAATGTTCTCGCTTGGCGGTATAAGACCAAATACATTTGGTATTGAAGAATTTCTGGCTGCTAAAATATCCGTGGTATTCTGTCTAAAGTAATCAAAGGCGAACCCTAATTTTCCATCGAATAAAGAGCCTTCCAAACCAATATCGAGACTTTCTGTTTTTTCCCAGGTAATATTGGGGTTTGGGGCTACGCCTGGAACCAATGTCTGCGCATCTGCCCCACCAATAACAACCCCTCCTGCATTGTCTGAAAGCGGCTGTGGGAAACTGAACGCCTGCAAAAATTGAAATGGATTAACCCTGTCATTACCCAGTATACCCCAAGAGGCCCTAAGTTTTAAATCACTGAACACTTCTGGTATAAAAGATTCTTCAGAAAGACGCCATCCGGCAGATGCACCTGGAAAGAATCCGAATCTATTGTCCTTTGGGAAAATACTTGAGCCGTCGTATCGAAAGTTAAACTGAAAAAGATATTTGGAATATGCGGAATAGGATACCCGTCCAAAATAATTTTGTCTTGAGGTTTCGCCGGCAGAGCCGTTGGTAATCCAATCGTTTTGGTCAACACTTCCTGCAAATAATTGATCAATGGCCGCAGATCCAAAATTAAGTCTCCCCGCTGTGAAAAAATTATTGGCCGCCTCATTTTGCTCATAAGCTACAAAAGCTTTTACATCATGATCTTGTCCGAATTTTTTTTCATACTCCAACCTAAAATTAACGGTAGTCTGGGAAGCTTGGTTAAAGTTCTCTGTAATTCCCGGTGGCTCAATAGTTCTTGAAGGTCTTTCTACTACCGCACCGTTCCCGTCGAGCTCATACCAGACCCAAGTAAAATTAAATGTTTTTCGCGTATTGTACACATGGTCATAAGCAACGAATCCCTTAGCGGACAAACCATCCAATAACCAAGGCAATTTTAAATCCCAATTGATACCTGCGTTGAATACATCATTATTAAACCTGTCATATCCAGGGCTTGTAACCCTTGCGGCAGGATTGAACTCTGAAAATCCCTGTGCAGGTAAATTACGATCACCGTTAATGAAGACGGGTAATAAGGGCTGTGTTGTAGCGAGCTGACCACCAACACCGCCTCTATCTCCTTGCGGAGCCTGTGTAAATTTGCGCCTTGCATGAACATCAAACTGCAGACTAAGATTATTACTTACCTCCATATCCACATTGGATCGTAGATTGTACTGTCGTAATTTTGTCTTATCGTCGTTCACTACCAATGCTCCCTGTCTAGCATGGCCAACCGAGGTGAAATATTTTATTTTTTCTGATCCGCCGCTCACATTAAGCGAGTGTCTACTTTGTTGTAGTGTCCTACCTCCAATGACATCATCCCACCAGTCTGTAGATTGTCTCGTCCCATTTTGAAAATCATCAATCAATTCTTGGGGAAATGAGGGTGCCCGGCCATCCAGCTCATCCGCAGTATTATTAATAGTCATATATCGAACTGCATTCGCCGTACCCAATTTCCCAATAGGCCTTGAAAATCCTTGATCCGTACTGTACTGGAACTTGGCCTCTCCTTCCTTTCCTCGTTTTGTGGTCACCAAAATCACACCACCGGCAGCCTGTGCACCATAAATGGCTGCAGAAGCATCTTTTAACACCGATAAACTTTCTATGTCTCCTGGGTCAATACGGTTAAGGCCATCCGGGTCTCTATTTGGAACCCCATCAATTACGATTAAAACAGGAACATTATTGGCAAAAGAACTGGAACCACGTACTCTTAGTTCGGAATCATCAAAACCTGGAACAGAACTACCCTGCACAACAAAAAGTCCGGGTATTTGGCCTTGAAGCGCATTTGAGGTAGATATAGCAGGTGTTTGTTTAAGCACAACACCTTCCAATTGCGAAATAGCATTGGTTACCTCGGCCCTAGTCTGGGTGCCGTAACCAATGACCACTACCTCCTCTAGGGCAGCGGCATCTTCTTCGAGGGTAATATTAATTGTTGAAGAACTGCCTACAACAACCTCTTGAGTCAAAAACCCGAGGTAGGAAATGATTAAGGTTGCTCCTTCAGCAACATTAATGGAATAATTACCATCAAAATCCGTTTGAGTTCCGTTAGTAGTTCCTTTTTCGATAACAGAAGTTCCTGGCAAACCAACACCGGACTCGTCAGTTATTGTTCCTGAAATGGTCCTTTGAAAGAATTCGCGAGTATTTACTATTTCATATTCGTCAATAACAATCGCTCCGTTAATATTATTGGTAACAAGATCGTTAGCCTGCAGTACCAAACAGAGAAAAAAGAACAGTACACCTAATTGAAAGCGACCAAAGTTGATCGGCAATCGGTTCAACACTAATTTGCATTTCATAATTTTCAGTTTGATTAGATAATTGATTAGTTGGATTTAAAATCATCCTAATTTGGTTTGTATTTACTAAGGATGAGCTGTTATTATTAAATTTATTTCTGTTTTTACAAAATCTCTAGAACGTATGGCATTAAAGCATTAGTTTTCTATCCTTACTCCTATAAAAAAATTACTACCAGACACGACAAACATAAATGAAAGCGATAATTAGTAAAGGGGGATACAAATATTTAATCAATCCTAACTAGGAATGAAGAAACTATTCTCCTCAGGTTTTGGTCTATATCCTCTAGTTCGTAACAAACTGATGTTAAGTCCCAAAATGTCACAGGTAGTTTAGCTACATACTGAACTCCTCCTTTCAATTATTACTAAGACTAAATTTAAATTACTTTTACTATCCCGTTTTATGCCTAATTAACATATTTTGAATGAATATTAACATATTATTAGTTTTGGCTCTAAATTTTTTTAAAAATCACTATTGAACGACTAATATATTGGTAGATTTATAATTTGAAACTATCCGAAAACCAAGTGAGCGTTTTTTCCTTACATCACCATAAACAGTACTTAATTTCTTAATTCCTTCGCTATTACTACCTATTTGTTATGTCGCAGATTCTTGGATAAAATATATGTACTTATGTTCATACATACCAAATTATAATAAAATGGTTTATAATCAAAGGGTTTTTTAAAATTTTGTTAATTATTTTTCAAAATAGTAAAATGTTTATACTATTTCTATAGATTCTGGAATAGCAATATTTTGATTTGAAAATCGTGAGGCTTTCGTTTGAAATAGTACGGTAGTATTTACTTCACTTTTTTTACTTGACACACAATACATTTTTTATATACCCATTGTTTGTATACTTTTAATACCAACGGCCATTCAAAAATGTCAGCCTTTGGGAAAACGTGAATGTTGAAACTAAAAATAATTTAGTCGTTCTCGGTTCAACTTGTTGTTTTGTACTCTGGATTTACAATGGGTACATGTATTCGTGTGTTATTTTGTAATACCTAATTCCGAAACTTGTTTAAGCTATATTGCTTTAAGACCTATTGGTTCTAAAAAAAATCAAGGCCATTGGAATTGGAAGTCTCAAAATCTTGTGCCTCCCTAGCAAATTAACCACATCAAATCTGAATCGTATGTAATCTGTATGTTATAAGGAGGAGTTCACTAAACAAATTAAATATATCGGGAGCATACCGTCCGGCAAATATATCTTTAGATATCATTATTCATCATTTTCCTTGAAAATCAGACCATGCCTAAAAAGCTAAAAGCAGATTACATTTAATAATTATTCAATGTATCTAGGAAGTGTACTGAGTCCTCCATCAACTTTCAGATCATCACCTGTTATAAAACTAGACTCATCAGAGGCAAGAAAAACGGCAGCCATGGCAACTTCGATAGGTTGACCACAACGTAACATGGCCGCTTGTTTTTCAGAAGCTATTAAGTATTTTTTACCTTCATTTTGAATCCTTTCCTCTGCCATAGGTGTTAATATGGTTCCTGGTGAAATCGCGTTGAAGCGAATGTTCATATTTCCAAATTGCCCTGCCAATTGAGTGGTCATGGATATCAGGCCACCTTTCGCGGTTGCATATGCAGTCCAATCATCCCAACTGCGATGTGCTTGACCCGACGCTATATTAATAACACTTCCATTTGCAGCAAGAATCATATGGGGTATACATGCTTTTATACACCTAAAAACTCCTTTTAGGTTTATATTCATAAGTAGGTCCCAATCTTCATCAGGCATCACTGCAATATTTCCAGAAATGGAAATTGCTGCATTATTTACAAGCACATCAACTTTTCCGTAGTTTTCAATACAAGTTTTCACCATATTATTTACAGAAGCAGTCTTACCCACATCACAAAATAGCGGTAATGCTTTTAGATCTTGCCTCAAAAGCTTATCAGCCTCCATTTTACACTTCGCTTCATTAATATCTGTCATAACAACGGTGGCTCCTTCTTTGGCAAAGGCTTTACTTATGGCAAGGCCAATGCCATCTGCTGCTCCAGTAATAATGGCCACTTTGTCTTTTAAACGGTTCATGATTTTACTTTTTTGATATCCAATAATTTTCAATTTCCTCAAGTGTTTTTCCCTTTGTTTCAGGTAATACCTTGATGACAAGATATAATGCTGCAATCGTAAAGGTAGCAAAAAACCAAAACGTTCCATAAGGTTGAAGTTTCTCTAATAGCCAATGGTGTCATTTGCCCAACAAAAGTGGCTCCTATCCATAGGGCCATTGTGGCAACAGACATTGCCGCTCCTCTGATTTTTAAAGGATATATCTCTGAAAGCAACACCCAAAGTACAGGACCAAAAGAGAAAGAAAAACAAGCCACGAAAGAAAGTATAAAAGTCATTAATAAATACGTATTCTTTACTTCAAAATAGAATAACAGACCAATAGCTATTAATGAAATCATTAACCCTAAAATACCATATTTAAGTAAGGGTTTTCTTCCCAAATCATCAATCTTCCATAAAGCTATCAGAGTAAACAGGACATTAACAGCACCTATTATCACTTGTCCACCAAGGGCTTCGCCCAACTGAAAACCACCTTCTTCAAGAATTCTTGGACCGTAATAAATAATAGCATTAATACCGCTTATCTGACTTAAAACAGCCAATGAAATTCCTATAATCATTGCTAGTTTAAAAGGACCCGAAAAAACAGATTTAAAACCACCGGATTTTCTTGCAAGCACGTCTTTTACACTCGTAATTTCAGCATGAGCTTCTTCTTCTGTCATGAACCGAAGTAAGATATGTTTAGCACGTTGCGTTTTTCCTTTAGATGCAAGCCACCTTGGACTCTTAGGTATTGCAAAGAGTAATATAAGAAAAATAATAGCAGGAATAGCTTCACTGCCGAGCATAGCTCGCCATACCTCTGAAACGTATATTTTATGAACCATACCGGTGGTTTCCGAAAAACTATCCGAAGTTGAAAGTGACAACAAATAAGCATTGGCAAAATAGGCACATAAAATACCTAATGCAAATGCCAATTGATATAATGCAACCAATCTACCGCGGTTTTTAGCTGGTGCAATCTCAGAAATATAAAGTGGAGAAAGCATAGAGGCCAAACCTACTCCTACACCCCCAAGAATGCGATAAATCACTAAATTATTAAACGAACTAGAAACTGTACATCCAATAGCTGAAGCCGCAAAAAATAATCCCGATGCTATAAGCATATTCTTTCGACCATATTTATCACTTATAATACCTGCTACCTATACTCCTAAAATTGTACCAACCAGTGCGGAACTAACATACCAACCCTCCATGACCGTGCTCAGGTTAAACTGGGTTTTTACAAAACCAATGGTTCCAGAAATTATAGCCGTATCATAACCAAAAAGGAAGCCGCCGAGGGCAGCGATCAAAGCCAAAAAACTAATATTGTTTTTCATTCTAAATAGCTTAATTAGTTTTTATTAAAAACCGTTATATTATCTTTTAGGCTCTTCTTAGCAAGTGCATATTTCTATTGATCTTATAAATTTATTTAGCTATTATTTAAGTATTTAATCCAACGCTGCCATAATACCCTTAATATACCCGATAGTAAATGATCGTCCACGCTCTTCCCAAGTTTGATCGCCAATAATTTTTGGAACATGCCCGGGCATAATCATACCTTTATAGCCAACTTCTTTTAATTTCTTCAAGACTTTTACCGGATCGTAATACCCTGGCATATCAACAAAAACTTCATTGAATTTTTGATTATCCTTGGAAATAGCGTTAGAAACCGTTTGGAAATGTACGTATACCAATTTGTCCTGTTTTGCAAAGTACTCTGTCACGGCATCAATATCTTCTCCCATTTCAGAAAAATTACCTAAACAGTACTGCAAGCCATGGTTTTCGCTTTTAACAAGGTCCATGGCTTTTTTATATGCTTCAAAGCTTCGGAACAATTGAGGAACCCCAGCTAAACTTGGTACTGGTGGGTCGTTTGGATGAAGTGCCAATGTAACACCTGCTTCTTCGGCTACTGGCAAAACTCCTTCCAAAAAATACTGATAATAATCCCACATTTCTTCTTCTGAAAAAACACGGCCATGAGAAAGTGGTGCCGTTTTAAAGTCATCAAGATTTACACTCATAGCCTCGGCACCACCTCTAATTCTATAGGTAGTAGATGACCGCCATACACCTGTAGGTGTCCACCCATAGCCCAGGACAGGAATTCCTGCACTACCCATATTCGAAATAGTTTCTTGAACATGTTTTAATTGCTCTTCTCTGCCTGGTTGCCCCATCATTATTTTATCATAAAACGAGAATGGCATGTTCTCCAGAGCTAGTAATCTAATACCAGCATTCTCCACTTTATTTCGAAGCATTAATAAATCTTTATACTCCCATTGATGATCACCATATAGTGGTAACGAATCAAAATTAGTGTCAATTAGGTTATTTTTATACATGTTCAAAATAATCTCGTCAACTCCTAATTGCTTAATAAGCGTAAGCTTATCTTGAGTAGGATGCATAAACGAACCGAACCCTGGCCGCATTGGCAAGTTTTCCCATTTACCGGATTTTAATAGTCTTTTCATAGCTAACTTATGTTGTATAATGTTATTTTGAAGGAATTACAAGTTAATGATTACCGATTCCCCGTAGAATTCAGTCCTGATAAGGATATCATTTTCATAAATCGAAAAGGTCTTTTTTTCAAGTTTTATCCCATAGTTTTTTCCTCGGTACTTAATGTTTCTCATTTGGGCAGTCCCTATATCCTCATTATTAATAGGATTAAACGTTAATGTGTCACCTTCCATTTTAACACCAAAGACCCCGAATATGAGGGCCTCCATCCCAGCGCCTGCAGAAATTTCCAAGGGCATGGAAGAACGATCTTGTTCTGGTCTATCGGTACGTGCATTCTGAGGCAAATAAGGGAAATAATCAATAGATCTTATGTGTCTTTTTAAGATGTCCCAACCTTTTCCGGCAAACCCTTGTTGATATAGATATTTTGATGCCCTACCAGGCAACCCCAAATACTGGCCGCCACCTCCCCAATCAGAATCGATCATATCCCAATGGACTTTGTCTTTAGGAGCTATGGAATAAACACCATATTCCCCTAAGAAAATCCCTTCTTGAAGGTGGCTCACTAGTTTGTTTACTTGATGAGCGGGCAAATAATCAGCACCTAAGAGGTCAAAAAGATGAAACGTCCAAATGGTGCCTTTGGTGCCATCGGGGTAAACGTTGTCAAACCAACCATCTTTTTCGTTCCACATATATTTGTTGACCAACGAATTCAATTTTTTGGCATCTTCTACATAGGAATGCCCGAGCTTTTTCTCATTTCTCATTTCCGCCCAATTGGACATGGTGTATAATAAGTCTATGGTCAATGTGTTGGTTATTGGTACGGCATGGTTGTATCCATCCGTTCTTATTTCAATAATCTTTTCAGTATTATAGCCAACATCGATTAGGCCAAGTTTATTGGTGTAATTGGTTTGGAGTTCGGTTACCCAGCGCTGCATCCATTCCCAGACCGTAACACCAGCAGCCTTTTCATCAAAAATTGAATAATCACCCGTATGCCTAAGATAGGCTTCGATCATGAGCTGCAGTGCAAAAGGTTCTTGGATATAGAGATTGTCCCACTGGGCGCCATTCCAACCCACATAGGTTCTTTTCATTTGTACATGTTCAAAATCTGTAAGGATGGAACCCTTTAAACTTTTAGGGTCTAGCATGGCAATAACTTCCGAGGCATAAGAGGTGTCCCAACTAATGGTATAGGGCCAGGTACCTACCGCCCAAAACACATCTGAAATATAATTAGGGTTTTCATAACGGCTCATCAAGACCGACAACATACAGCGGTAGTAATATTCTTCCAATTGCCTATTGGAACTTTTAAGTTGGGGCAGCCCGTCGTATGCCCATGCAAGCATTTCACGTGTCTTTTTATCAGCTGCTTCCATCCGTAGCTGTATATCCGACTGAACTCTCTCTGGATCTGGTTGGTCTGTTTGGTAAAATTTAATGGCGAAATAATAGGTTTTAGGTTCACCAGGCTTTATGCTTATTTCAAATCCCGTATCACTTATTGTTTTTATATTGGAAGATACTCGTGCCCGGGCACCCTCGCTTCCTAGGGTGAAGTTATCTATTTTTGTTACTTCGGTGGCCACTTCTTTACCATGTACATAGAATTGCTCCGCAACCTGATTGGGTACTAGGGTCATATTCAAATCTTTGGTATTTCTATTCGTAAGTATGAGCTTAATAAATACCTCGTCGTCACTGTAGGAGACATTTGTCCAACTTTCTAAAGAGAAACTGACCCATTTTTGGTTGTATTCTTTGTGAAAAGTACCTTTTCTATGAGTAGAATTTGGCTGCCATATTTCATCTTGGGTAACTATAATAGACGGTGAGTTTGGTCTGAAGTTAGAACCCAATGGGTCATAACTTCCCCGTTCATCTATCCAAGATTTCCATTTAACAGGCACATCGTCCTCGATTAGGCGGCCTGTACCTTTATCATGAAAATTTATATTAAAGTGATAAAACTCTGATTGTATGGGCAAGAAGTTGACATTCGTAAACTGGGTCGTGCTGAATTGTCTTGGACTTACAAAACCACGATAGTTTATAAGCAAGGTCTGGTAGTCATCAAAGTTCATCTGCTGCCTGTTCATAGCGTAATATTCAGGGTCTGCAGGGGTTGGTACGGTTTGTGCCCACGATTTATGATTTATAAAAATAAATGTGATTAAAACCAGTCTAAATAATTTTTGTGTTTTCATATTTTTTTAATTGATTGTCATTATATTGAGTACGACATTACTTTCTTCTTAAGAGATAAATTCAATGTAGAATTACGAAATCAGCTAATTCGGTTTTTGTATTAATTAAAACATAATACACCTGTTTTATCCATATTTTGTAACTAAACCCAATATCTTATTGAATTGTTTTGTATAGTTCGTTCACATCATCCATTATTTTATTGGAAGCCCTATTTTTTAGTACACCCTCATGTAATAAATCTGCTCCTTTTTCTTGAAATTCGTTCCATCCAGAATGCCGAGGTCGTACATAGGCATTTTCTATTGTTTTAAGCGTATTATTAAAGAAATCATTACACAACATATTATTATTGGCATTTAGCCAAGCCATTAAATTTCCTGGTTGCCCGCTATTTAAAGTGTATATCCCTGCTTGTATCCCTGACCCTGCAACAAATTCAACAAAACGGGCTGCCACCTCAGCATGTTTGGTTTGCGAGGAAACCGCCAAACCAACGCCTCCAAGAAGGGTAGATATATTTTTTTGTTCACCGACTGGACTTTTGGAAAAATGTACGAGATTGTTCCTATAGCCTCTACGTGAATAATTGGTATACCCGAATGAATAAGGGCAATAAATTATTTCTTCTTCATTGCCCATTTTGTCAAGAATTTGAATAGGATTACTATGTATAGATTCTGGGTGAAGGAAATTTAAATGGCTCTTAATGACATCTAATGCCTTACTTCCGGTTTTGTTATCTATAGATTGATTATTGATAAAACCGGCACCGGCTGTTTGAGCGCACAAAGTTAGAAATGAACACCATAAATCTGTCGAACAAAGTGGCCATGCCACCATAAATCCTTGAGGAACTTTTTTGTAAAAGCTTTTTAATTGTTTATGGGTTTTCGGTAAGCTCAGACCTAATTCTGCCATATTATCTTTTCTGTAAGCAGCTACAATTGCTGCGGCATCTATAGGCAAAGCGTACATGTGCTCATTGTATTTATAGGTTTTAAAACATGGCCCTAAGGACTCTTTTTCAAGGGTGTCTAGTGTGCTTTTAGAAATATGTTGTTCTAACATTAGTAATAAGCCTTTTTTATCTGCTTGCCCCATATAAGGATGGTCTATGGTGATTAAATCATATTGCCCGATTAAATCTTCAATGGGCATATCACCAAATGCTTTAAGCGAACGCACATCCCATGTAATCGAAACATTAAGATTTCTTTTTTTGAATTCACCTGATGCTGCCACTAATGGCTCATAACCTCTCGGATGATCCCATGCTATTCCTCTCAGTTCAATCATTTCTAGATTATTCTTACCGCTGTTCTATATTTTTAATCTTGCGTATGTTATAGAACACATCTTAGTTAGTAGTCGGATTTTGAAGTGCAATAATCATTGCTCTTAACTTGGTAGCATCATCTCCGCACCTCCGCAAAAATAATTTGTTTGGAACCATTAATTTTACGTGGCGTTTTCCAATTATGAATGAATATTACCAAAATTTCTAGAAAAGGTATATTTGAATTTAAAACTACAATTTGTAAATCAGGTTTTTTATTTTCCTGTTTTTAAGGAAAAATATAGAAGCAGCTAAGAGGTTCAGCTCCTTTTTGCTTTTATATAGTTAGAAGGTGTTAAACCGTTGTTAAGCTCTTTAAATTTTGAATTGAAATGCTGTATACTCGGAAACCCTGACTTTAAGGCTATTTGGCCAATTGGAACGGGCCTGTCTTCTAACAACATCCTTTTTGCATTATTTATTCTGTATTCATTCAGAAATTCAAAAAATGATTTACCTGTCTTTTTTTTAAAATAACGACAAAAGGAAGGCTTGGTTAGACAGGCCATATTTGCCATTTCTTGAAGTGAAATCTTATTTTCAATATTATTTTTGATATGATCGAATATTTTATTTATCATATCACAATCTTTACTGGTAAAATCAGGCACATAGCCTGTGCTAGCTAAAAGATGATAGTCGCTAGCCTCGGTAAGTTGAAACAAAAGGTTGAATACGTCTACCCATTTTCGTAAGCCCTTATTTTTATGAATATCAAAGAGCAATGGAGCAATCTGTTCGCTGATCCCTTTAGAAAATGAAATACCTCTTTCCGATTGTTTAAAAAGCTGAACTAAAGGTTCTAGTTCTATTGCTTCGTTAAACATGCTATTCATAAAATCAACTGGAAAGTGGAGTGTAATCCGCTGACTTCTTTTTTCATTATCTACCGAATGCGTTTTATTGTTTGCCCACAAGTGAGGTAAATTGGAACCCAACAATATTAAATTTCCTGCCTCAAACCTTGATATATTGTCGCCAACATATTGGATGCCTTCACTTTTCACAATTAAGGTCAACTCAAATGCTGGATGAAAATGCCAGGGGTGATCAAATACAGGCTTGTCAATGAAAGTACATCTAAATGGCGTTTCTTTATCAAAAATTATTTTATAAAACGATGCTTTCATTTTTTGCTAAACCTAATGCATATAAAATTTAAAAAAAAACTTATTTACTATGGACAACTGAACTTAAATTTAGAATTATAGGTCTAAATCGAAGTTCGAACTTAACTTTTTCTAACTAAAATTATACATAAAAAATTTATTTCAATGTTAATATTCATTCAGAAGTAGTTAAGCACAAGGAAAAAGTCAACTTCTTAAATAGATATCTTTAAACCATTATTAGGAGTTTAAAATCTTCTTGCTCACAATCAATGTAAGTAGTTATGAATTAATAACAAAAAAAGCTTTCCCTTAGTTAATCTTTGTAATTGGATTTCCTCATATTGAACTAAAAATAAAGCTAACACCAAAAATAATACACACTATGAAAATAGGATTCGGCTTATATAGTCAAATGTTACATCAGGATTATTACAAAATGGCAAAACAACTGGGAGCTACACACATAGTTGCCCATTTAACAGACTATTTTCATCAAAGCGACACAGGCGCCAACGATCAACCCCTAGGAACTGTTGATAAAGGTTGGGGGGTTGTGAAAGAAGAAAAAATTTGGTCCTATGAAGACCTAAGCATTTTAAAAAAGGACATGGCCAAACATGATCTAGAATTAGAAGCTTTAGAAAATTTTAGTCCAGGGTTTTGGTATGATGTTTTATTAAATGGTCCCAAAAGAGACGAGCAAATAAAAAACTTAAAACAGCTAATTCGAAATATGGGAAAAGCAGGCATACCCATAATGGGTTATAATTTCTCATTGGCTGGGGTAGCAGGCAGAACCATAGGTCCATATGCAAGAGGAAAAGCACTTTCTGTTGGTTTAGAAGGGTATTCTGAGGCCTTGGATACCCCTATTCCGAAAGGAATGGTGTGGAATATGATTTATGATACAAATGCTCCCGAAGGAAATATCGAGACAATAAGCCATAAAGAATTAATAAAGCGATATAGAAACTTTATATCTGAAATGATACCGGTGGCAGAAGAGGCAGGGGTTAAACTAGCTGTCCATCCAGATGACCCACCGCTAAAAGAGGTG
The DNA here is from genome assembly GCA_963697395.1 of uncultured Flavobacteriaceae bacterium. GTDB lineage: Bacteria > Bacteroidota > Bacteroidia > Flavobacteriales > Flavobacteriaceae > Maribacter. Next base: position 675,466 of record CAVONX010000018.1, on the reverse strand, counting down.
CGTAAACAACCGAGATTGGGTTATCATCCAGATCATTATAAAGAGGTAATGGCATTTGACGATAGTCCAAATCATGTTATGGAACTATGTTTGGGGACTTTAGCTGAAATGGTAGATTCGGACGTATACGAGGCACTGGAACATTTTGCTGAAAACAATAAAATAGGTTATATACATATAAGAAACATAAGAGGAAAAGTGCCTAATTATAAAGAAACTTTTATCGATGATGGCGATATAGATATGGAAAGAATAATCAAAATACTGAAAAAACACAAGTTTGATGGGGTACTTATTCCTGACCACGCTCCACAGGTTACATGCAAAGCCCCTTGGGATGCAGGCATGGCTTTCGCTATGGGTTATATAAAAGCATTGGTAAGTGTAATAAAATAAATAGATTTAAAGCTACCCTATACCTTGGGTAGTATTTCTGAGTATGTTATGAAAGTTTTATCGACAAAATCAAGGCACCTAAACTAGGTTATATATGGAACAACTATTTTATGTAGGATCCTATTCTAAACAGGGAGGGTACTTCCCTGCAAGGACCGAAGACGGGCTAAGTTTATGCTCCCTAAATATCCAAACGGGTGAACTGGTCAAAAAATTAGGTTTTAAAGACGTGATTAATGCCACCTATTTGGCAAAATACGGCAAAGACATACTACTTGTTGCTTCTGATGAATCTTTTGACCCTGGCAATGTTTTATCTTATGCAGTACAAAAAGGTGGAGCATTAGTGCCATTATCTTCAGAAAGTGCTCAAGGCACTGCCACCTGTCATTTAAGTTGTAACGACGTGATCAATAAAGTTTTTGTTGCTTCGTACATGGATAGTAGAATTACGGTACACGATATAAAAAAAGGAAAATTATCACCTGCTGAATACAACTACAAATATGTTGGCTCAGGGCCAAATAAAGAACGTCAAGAACAATCTCATGCACACTGTGCCGAGATATCTCCAGATGGAAAATGGCTGTATGTATGCGATCTTGGCAGCGATAAAATATGGTTACATGATGTTAAAAATTTTACTATTGAATTTTCAGATGCTATTGGAATAGCTGTTCCACCAGGCTACGGTCCTAGACATTTAGTTTTTAACAAGGGTAGCTCAAAAATATATGTTATTTGTGAACTGTATGCCCATGTGCTTACCTTTGATCAAAGAAACGATACTGGAATGCTTACTTTAATAGATAACCAGCCTACACTTCCCGAAGATTATAACGGACAACCATCAGCAGCGGCCATTAGGTTGCACCCTTCAAACAAAACACTTTATATATCTAATAGAACACATAATAGTATTTCTGTTTTTTCAATAAACCAATATACTGGTCTTTTAACGTTTGAAACTATATTTAAGACGACGGGAAAAGAACCCAGGGATTTTAATTTTGATCCAAGCGGTAATTGGTTAGTTTGTGTACATCAAGATTCAGACACTATTGTATCATTTCAGGTGAATGAAACAACAGGATTACCAATTAATGGACAAGTTAAGTCTACAATAGAATGTGGTACTCCAGTTTCCGTTATTTTTTAACCTTTAACATCTAACGATAATTTCAAATAATATAATTTTAAAAAATAGAACCTAATGTTTAGTTTAGAAAAAAGAGTTGCTTTAGTAACCGGCGGTGGGGATGGTATTGGAAAGGCAATTTCCAAAATACTATCCAAACAAGGTGCTACAGTTTATATATTGGATGTTAATGAGGAAACAGGGGGCAGGACTGCTGCTGAAATAATAGGAGAAAATAATCAAGCCTATTTTATAAAATGTGATGTTTCCAACCAACAAGAAGTAAAAAAAAATATTGAAGAAATTTATGCCAAAGAAAGTAAAATAGATATTTTGATTAACAATGCCGGTATAGCACACATAGGAAATGCAGAAAATACTTCCCAGGAAGATTTTAATAGAATCATTGACGTGAACGTTAATGGGGTATACAATTGTGTACATATCTGTATTCCGTTTATGAAAAAAACAGGAGGTGGAGTAATCATCAATATGGCTTCTGCCGCTTCTGCTATAGGACTCCCTGATCGTTTTGCCTATTCCATGAGCAAAGGAGCTGTTACTACAATGACATATTCTATAGCTCGTGATTTTATAAAAGATAATATTCGATGCAATTGTATTGCTCCAGGTAGAGTCCATACACCCTTTGTAGATGGGTATTTGAAAGAACACTATCCAGGGCAGGAAAAAGAAATGTTTGAAAAATTATCAAAAACACAACCCATTGGGCGCATGGGGAATCCTTCTGAAATTGCTATTTTGATACTATATCTATGCAGCGATGAAGCATCATTTATAACAGGAAGTAACTACCCAATAGATGGTGGCTTTGTAACATTGAATACGTAAACTTTTAAGATAATAAAATGAAGTTAGTACGTTTTGGAGAAAAAAATAGAGAAAAACCCGGAATAGAAATAGATGGGGTAAGAAGAGATTGTTCTGCTTTCTTCAATGACTGGAACAAAGACTTTTTTAACAACAATGGATTAGAAGAATTATCGAAATTAATAACGGATGGTTCAACGGTTTTTCCCGAAGTATCTGATGATGTACGCTGGGGGTCCTGTGTTTCAAGACCCAATTTGATTCTTTGTGTAGGCTTAAACTTTTCGGACCATGCTATTGAAGCTGGTTTGGACATTCCAACAGAACCTGTTCTTTTTATGAAAGCCACTAATACTTTAGGTGGACCAAACGATAACGTAGCTATTCCAAGAAAAAGTAAAAAGACCGATTGGGAAGTAGAACTAGCTATAGTTATCAAAAAAAACATGCTATATGCTAATAATGAAACTGAAGCTTTAGAAGCTATTGGCGGCTATTGTATAATGCATGATGTTTCAGAAAGAGAATTTCAAATTGAAAAAGGCGGGCAATGGGTTAAAGGAAAATCTTGCCCTGGGTTTAGTCCTGTTGGACCTTACTTAGTTACACCAGATGCTATTCCAGACGTTACAAACCTAAAAATGAATTTGAAGGTAAATGGAGAAGAAATGCAAAATGGCAATACCAATACCATGATATTTAAGCCTGGTTTTGTAGTGTATTACGTATCACAATTTATGCAATTAGAGGCAGGAGATATTATAACAACAGGTACACCACCAGGGGTAGGTTTTGGAAAAACACCACCTAAATACTTAAGAGCTGGAGATGAAGTTGAATTAAGCATAGAACATTTAGGCAAACAAAAACAACTATTTGTATAACAGCTGTTCTATAATATATCAATAGAAAATCGATTTCTGAACAGTAAGATAAGGATGAACCAAAAGGAACTTATTGGCTATTTAGTCCAGAAAAATATGTTAAGCTCTTCTTCAGTTGAAGTACGTAGTTTAAGTGGTGGTGTTTCGAGCGAGATATTGCTAATTGAGGAAGGAAACAAAAAATTCGTCCTTAAACGAGCATTAACTAAATTAAAAGTGAAAGACGAATGGTTTGCAGATGTGAAACGAAATCATATTGAGCAAAAATACATCAAGTATGTAACAGATTTTTTACCTCAAGCAGTTCCACAAATTTTATACAACGATGAAAAACATCATTTTTTTTGTATGGAAATGCTAGAAAATGGCTTGACAAATTGGAAGGAATTACTTCTTAATAAAAAACTAAGCAGTAAGTATGCCACAGAAGCAGGTAAAATTATGGGAGTTATTCATAACAGATCTGCTGAAGATTCCAATTTAAAACAAGAATTTGATACGTTACAGAATTTTCAAGAGCTACGTATTGAACCCTATTTAACTAAAACAGGTAAACGACATCCCGATTTATCCTCTTATTTTAATGACGAAGCAAAACGATTGGCATCTGTTAAACAGTGTCTGGTTCATGGTGATTTTAGCCCTAAAAACATACTTGTAAGTCCGGAGCGTTTTGTGTTGCTTGATTGTGAAGTTGCTTGGTATGGCGATCCGATTTTTGATGTTGGCTTCCTTTTAAATCATTTTATTCTAAAAGCCTTATACATTCCTTCTAAAGCAAAAGAATTTGCAGATCTCGCAAAAACAGCTTTAAATAGTTATAAAGAACATTCAGGTGGTATTTTTGATGAAGCGTTTGATGCAAAATTAACACGCCTAATTCTATTGCTTATGATGGCTAGAGTTGATGGTAAATCTCCTGTTGAATATTTAAACCATAGACAACAACAAAAAGTTAGGAACTTTGTGTACCAAGAATTAGACAACAACATAAATAATTTTAGTGCGCTAATTATGAAATGGCTAGAAAACATTCAATTTTAAAAAAGTCAAAAAATAATATGAAAATAAAGCAAGTAGATGCTTACCAAATTTATGATTCAAGAGGATATCCAACTCTGGAAGTTGAAGTAACCTTGGAAAATGGCATACAGGGTTATGGGCTAGTTCCATCCGGAGCTTCAACAGGGCAGTTTGAAGCACTAGAGCTACGTGACAAGGATGACGCCAAATTCAGAGGAAAATCTGTATACAAAGCCATTTCGCATGTTAAGACAGAAATCGCCTTGGTAGTAGTTGGAGAATCAGTATTTGAGCAGTCGGTTATAGACCGGAAAATGATTGCATTAGACGGCACCTATAATAAAGCGCGTCTTGGTGCAAACGCTATTCTTGGTGTATCTATGGCTGTAGCAAATGCTGCGGCAAATGCAAAAGGAGTTCCATTGTATGAATATTTAGGCGATGGTAAAGGAAACTTAATTCCCCTAAATGAAATTCAAATTCTTGGAGGAGGCGCTCACGCAGGTTGGGCAAATGATATTCAAGATTTTCTAGTTATTGCAATTGGTGCAAACACCTATGAGGAATCCCTTGAAATAACCTATAATATCTACCATACCGCTGGCGAAATAATGAAGGCTAATGGAAAATGTGTAGGTATTGCAGATGAAGGCGGGTGGTGGCCGGTCTACAGTACTAATGAAGAACCTTTTGAAATTTTTTTAGAAGCAATAGATAAAGCAGGGTATGAAGCAGGAACAGATGTGGCTATGTCATTAGACATAGCCGCAAGTGATCTATATGATGGTGAAAAATATAATTTACAGCTAGATCATAAATCCTATAGGCCAGATGAATTTTATGACCTCATGAAATTATGGTGTGAAAAATATCCGATAATTTCGATTGAAGACCCTTTTGCTGATACGGATATTAGTAATTGGAAACGGTTTACGGCCGAAATGGGTAAAAAAGTACAGATCATAGGTGATGATTTATTTACGACCAATATAAAACGAATCGAAAAAGGTATTGAACAAGAATTAGCAAATTCAGTACTGATTAAATTAAATCAAATTGGCTCTGTTACTGAAACAATCGAAGCTATATATTTAACGCAAAAAGCTGGGTGGCTACCCGTTGTTTCGGCAAGATCCGGTGAAACTGAAGATGCGTTTATTTCGCATTTAGCCGTAGCCACCAACGCTGGACAATTAAAAGTGGGATCGTTTGCAAGAAGCGAAAGAATGGTGAAATGGAACGAAAATATTAGAATCAAACGCCATTTAGGAGATAATGCTAAGTTTATTGGTTCAGATATTTATAATATAATTCTCGATTAACACTGTAAATGTTTTAGTATGAATATTTATGAATGTAGGGTTTTCTGAAAAACAAACTTGTTAAGATGTTCGGATTTAAAAGGCAATAGTGTAGGTCCTGGCATCAATGTAAAAACTTTGAAAGGTTCCTTCGAGAACTATATAGTGTGACTTATTTGAAGGAGGTAAATTAACAGTAAAAAAAGTAATAAATGAGCGGGTCAATAGTGTATTTTGGCCTATTCGAAATTGGTTATATTTACCATAAATAAAAGTGTATGTAAATGAATTTTAAATTCTTAAAACTATTAGCTATTGTTTTTTTTGTTACGGCTTCATGCCAGAACAGAAAAGATGTCAAATCGAAGTCCGATGATAAAATAGAGACTGCCGACGAAAACCATGAGTTTACTAATGCTCTTGTAAATGAAACCAGCCCATATTTATTGCAACATGCACACAATCCTGTAGATTGGAACCCATGGAAAACCGAAGTCTTTGACCAGGCCAAGACAGAGAATAAACTGCTGGTCATAAGTATAGGCTATTCTTCGTGCCATTGGTGTTATGTTATGGAACAGGAATCTTTTGAAGATGAAGAAGTTGCGGAGCTGATGAACGAGAATTTTATAAGTATTAAAGTAGATAGAGATGAAAGGCCGGATGTGGACGCGGTATACCAAACGGCCATGCAATTGGTAAATGGCTCCGGTGGATGGCCACTTAATGTTATAATACTTCCCGATGGGAAGCCCATCTATGTTGGTACCTATCACGAAAAGGATGTCTGGATGAGCGTATTGTCCAACTTTAGTAAGGAACACAAGCAAAATCCAGATAAAATTAAAGAGTACGCTAATCTTTTAGCCATGGGCGTACAAGAGGTATACTCAAATCGACTTGGGGACAATGCAGATTTGGTAACTATTGAAAGAATCGATGAAGCTCTAGCAAATTGGTCCAAAATCTGGGACAATGAATGGGGCGGAGATAAAGGAGATAAGAAGTTCGTTAATCCATCTAACTTGGAAATGTTACTTGATTACATCGTCTTGACAGGTAACCCGAATGCAGAAGTACATTTGAAAAATACTCTGGACAAAATAATAATGGGAGGGCTACACGACGTTATAGGGGGAGGGTTTTTTAGGTATTCGACCGATGAGAAATGGAAAGTACCCCATTTTGAAAAGATGCTCTATGATAATGGGCAGTTACTGGGACTGTTTTCTAGGGCCTACAGAGTGTTCGAAGACCCTGCTTATGAACAGGCAGCTAGGGGTACATTCGATTTTTTGGAAAGGGAAATGAAAGTCCAGACCGGCGGTTATCTAAGTTCGTTGGACGCTACTATAGACGGTAAAGAAGGTGCATTTTATGTTTGGGAAATAGATGAACTGAAGGCTGTACTTAAGGATGATATCGTATTGTTTTCCGACTACTATGGAATTAAGGCATCAGAGGTTTGGGAGGGAAAAAGCTATATTTTGTTCAGAGAAAAAAATAATGCGGAATTTGCCAAAAATCATCAAATAACATTGGGTGAATTGGACCGGCTTACGAATAAATGGAAAGCATCATTAATGGCCGAACGAAAGAAAAGAATTGTACCCAAGAAAGATGATAAAATCATAACCTCATGGAATGCCCTCGTTATCAACGGTATGTTGGAGGCCTATAATGCTTTTGGTGATGTAAAATATTTAAACGCCGCAGAAGGCACATTTGATGCTTTAAATAAGTTCAACAATAAAAATGGACAACTTGTGCATTCTTATAAGAACAATAGTGCACAAGGGCAGGTTTATTTGGAAGACTATTCCTTTATGACAAATTGTGCTTTAAATCTTTATAAAACCACCTTCGATCAAAAATATTTGGAGATGGCAAGGACTTTCACTACGACAGCAATTGAAAAATATGGTCAAGAATCTGTATTGTTCAGTTATAGCCAAGATGTGAAGCTAATCGCAAATGTAATCGATAAGCATGATGGAGTTAAACCATCTTCAAACGCCATTATGGCCAAAAATTTATTTGAACTGAGCCATTTGGATTATAATAATCCTTTTCGGGAAAGGGCCAAGAGGATGATGTCATCCGTTGGGGAAGAGTATTTACAAAACCCTCAAAGCTATGGTAAATGGGGGCAATTGATGTTCGCCGATGCCTGGCCTTTTTATGAAATTGTTGTGGTTGGCCCTGAAGCCGATACCTTTATCAAAAAATTGAGCTTAGAATATATCCCAAACATGCTAATGGTGGGTTCTAAGGTGGCTAATGAGTCATCCCCTTTGTTTAAGAATCGGTATTCGGATGGAGAAACGTTGATTTATGTTTGTCAGGACAATACCTGTAAATTACCAGTAAAGACTGTTAAAGAAGCTCTTAACCAGTTAAAGGAATTTGGAAATCGAAAAGGCGATGATGATATACCTAAATTCTTGTTCAACTAGTGAATTACTCGCCAACATGAAGTTTATAAAACTTCCAAACTTCATTTGCGACCTTTCTTCCCATTTCCAATCCTGCAACATTGTCCGATTGAATGTGATACCCTCCTAAAACTCTAGAAAGCCCAGCCATTTCTGCAGTTTCGGTAAACGTCGGGAATTCTAGTGTGATTTGCTCCCCAAGATTATCGGGTTCCGTCATCGCACCGGCCACTAAAACAGCCTTTTCGCCGAAATTATCGCTTCCTGTCCATAATTTCAACGCTTCTCCACAGGCAGCGCTAATAGTACTATGTCCGGACACATAACTGGGAAATGGCGGGCATAAAAAAGTTTCAGGCGAATACGGACGCCATTGGCTTCCATCCATCTCAATCATTCCTTTGTTATCTCCACCACCCCAGCCTATGATCTTCTGGTCAAAGTAATATTCGTGTACCAAGGCATAAGGTCTAGCATAATCGTAGAACATTTTTGAATCCCAAGAAGCAATGAAGGCGTCCATGGCAACCACTTGGTTATAGAAGTACATTTTAACATCATCATCCAAAGTGTGATAGTCTCTTCGTGAAACATCTTGGGCAAATTTCAACCAATGACCGGCTTGCTGAACCGATTGGGGCCCGTCTCTCATGAATTCAACTAAGGCTTTTTGGTGATCGGACAAACTTGCCTGCATTGCAACCACCTCCTCTATTTCTTTTTTTAACTGTTCGGATCCGATTAGAGGGGGAGGTCCGGGACGAAATTGGTCACCTGACTTCAAGGCAACGGGCCTAACATTGTCCCAAAATGGCGTAAGACAACCAGGGGCGTACTTGCCCCCCTTTCCATCGGAGAAGTATTTTGGCTGCCATCTATTTGCATCGACATTACTATCTGCCGAGTTTATGGGCTCATAACCAACATAATTAAAATAAGGTATGCCATTGGAACCCACTTCTTCTCCGTATTGATTTGCCCCATCATTTTTTCGTGCTGCGATGACAGCCTTTGCTGCCAGGTTTCCGATACCTTCCGGGGTTTCGGGGTTTAAAGATTCATCACTAGGGTCCAAGCCCAGTTCATGCATAAACTCGGTTAATAATTCTTTATCCGAATAGTAGTATTCGCACATAGTCCTAAAGGCGGCATAGCTAATTGCAATTTCTTTATTTGAAAGGGACTGCTCATTCTTAGGCCTTCTGTTTACGTCCCCAAGGTAAACCGGGATAGCCTTTTCATCGTAACGCGACCAGGCATCAAATACGGAAATAAATATTAAGCCTAGGTAACGTGAGGTTATGGTTGGCCGTGGTTGAAAACGTTCCGTATCATTGGCTGTGGCAGTCAAAGCCATTTCACCCCATTTGTAGGCTAAATTTTCAACTCCTTTAATGTCTGCCTCTCTGTTATCAACCTCTTTTACTTGTCCAATCGATTGATTATGGCTAAAAGAAAAGAGAACAACTGTAAAAAGAAATATCATTTTATTCATAAGAACCACTTTTAAACTATTTAGGATTTGCTCACAAACAAACTTTTGCTTAAACCACTTTAGCATATCGTCCAGTTTTAACCACTCTAATTTAAGGAATTTTCAAGCTGATGTGCGGTAAAACTCAATAATATTAAATGAACTATTTGATTATTATAAAATTATTATTTTTAGAATCAGTAGACGGATAAGTCGGGCAGGGCAATAACAAGCTATTTAAACCAGACTTGCTTAATGGTTATCCGAACTTTTTGTCTAGGTGTTCTGGCGATTGAGTTTAAATGGGTTTATGCCTCTTCCCAATTTATCGAAGTTAACTGATTTGTATTACTCTTAGCTTGTGGGGTATTGATACCTTGAGTGAATCTTGTTTTCATCATGAATACTCCTACGGGTGGCACTGAAAGAAATTCAACATTAAAGAACGAAATCAGTTTTTTTTTATATTTAAAATGTTTTAAAGTAGCTAAATAAATACAAAATGGAAGAATACGCTCAAGTCATACTAATTGCTGCTCCAATTTTCCTCGCATTCGTGTTAATTGAAAAATTCTATGGTAAAATCAGGTTTGGACATGATTTTAAATCAATGGACCTTGTATCAAGCATGAGTTCGGGACTAATCCACACCCTTAAAAATGTTTTAGGAATATTGGTTTCTCTCGTTTCCTATACTTGGTTGGTAGATAAAGTAGCTCTCACCCACTTTGAACTGACATGGGTAAATGTAGTTATAGCATTTCTGGCTCTTGACCTCATGGGATATTTAACTCATAGGATTAGTCACGCCCTTAATTTCTTTTGGAATGCGCATTTGATTCATCACTCTTCTGAAGAGTTTAACCTAGCTTGTGCTCTTCGACAGAGCATTTCTGAATTTGTTGTAATTTGGTCTATATTTTTATTACCAGCTGCACTACTTGGAGTTGACCCAACAATCTTCGGTATAGTAGGTCCGATACATTTTTTCGCACAGTTTTGGTACCATACAACGTATATAGGGAAACTTGGTTTTCTAGAAAAAATCATAGTCACGCCATCTCACCACCGAGTTCACCACGCCATAAATCCCATATATATTGATAAAAATCTTGGGCAAATATTTATATTTTGGGATAAACTTTTTGGAACCTTTCAAGAGGAGCTTGATGATGTTCCACCTGTTTATGGTATTACGGTGCCTGCAAGCACTTGGAACCCAATCAAGATAAATTTTCATCAGTGGTGGTATTTGCTAAAAGACTCATTTCATACAAAAAATTGGTGGGATAAAATTCGTCTCTGGTTTATGCCTACTGGTTGGAGACCAAGCGATGTAGCAAGCAAATACCCAATGCCAAAAATTGAAGATCTGTATAATTTCGAAAAGTACTATCCCAAAGTTTCTAAATTATTTGCAGGTTGGATCTGGTTTCAATATTTTGTGATTTTTGGTTTCGTGACTTACCAATATGCGGTTCTTGCGAAATTTGAGATAAGTGATATTTTCGTTTACGCTGGATTTATTTTCTTATGTGTCTATTCGCTCACAGAATTAATGGACAAAAATCGTTATGCTGTTTGGATTGAATTGGTCAAAAATACTATTGGTATTTTTCTCTTCTTAAATGCAGGTACATGGTACGGAATTGAACAAATACATCCCATCTTTCTCACAATTATTCCAGCGTATTTTGTCATCGCAAGTATAGCAACGCTGTATTTTCACTTTACTGAAGTTGCTGAGAGTAAACCCAAAAATACCCAATTTTCAGAGGTATAAATTAATAATTTTGGACTGCTTAATAGTAAAACTGATTCGGGATAGTGTGGATTTAAGAATTACAAACTAGGACCAAGCAAACAAATTTCTTAATCAGAATTACAGCGAAGACTAGAGATTGATTTTAAATGGTAATGTGCTATAAATACTCCACTCATTTCTTTGCTTAGAGTTTTTTTAGAGAAAAGGGTAGGACAGAGAACGAATGAACCAAAAAGTTGAAAGTGGACTTTGTCTAATTTAGAAAAGTCAAATTTCTTCGCAAAACAGAGAAAATTATGTTAAAAATAATTGCCAATCCTTTGTGTGACATCAATATTATATCATTATTTTTTGAGTGATTTTCAACATACAGTAGGCAATGTTTTTTCTCCGAAAAATGTATGATATTGTTATTTAATTAAATAAAGGATATATATCATTTGTTTAAGATACTTTTATTGAACATAATTAACTTATAAAAAACTAATATGAATAAACTACTACAAATTCATTGCCGTCGCTACTTTTTACAAATTGTATTATAAGTTGTCTTGTCTTTCTTTCAACTTAATGCAGCTCCTTTGGTGGAGTGGCTTTAGGTTCTGGTGGTGTTGCTACAACGGCATCGGGGGGTAGATTTATTTTGAATTTTTGGTTCTGGATATTCATATACGCCTCGGCATCATCGGACACAAAATAGAGCCTTGTAATGTCTCTACCCTAAAGGTAGGCCGCAATGCCCAAATGTTGCTCGTGGTACTTTTGTACCTGCTTATATGCGATGCCCTGTTCTAAGGTGGAATATACCTCAATAAAAGGTTTGGTGACGTTGCCCACTTGGGCTTGTGAAACAAGCAAACGTAGTAGGCAGCTCTTCCACTTTTGATTTTGCCGATGCCAAAAGATCAGAACTTAGTTTGTTAAAATCTAAATGAACAAAACCGCTGTACATTGTGAGGTACTCTATTTTTCTACCACCTTCGAAAGTGCCAGATGTTGTAAAAACCGGAAGTTCTCGTTTTAGTCGATCAACGGAGTCGTTATTACCATCGGTCTTATGTTTTCTTATCTCCGCTATTTGGTCTTTATAAACACCTTCGGTGATTTCTTTAACAATAAGAAGAAGTGCCTTTTTTCTATTAGGCTTATTGAAATTTGCAAATATTGTAGATGAAGCCATTATTTTAAAATTTTAGGATTGTACATTATTGAATATGGTTTTTGAAGTGCTTGTCGAGAAACAGCAATATGTCTGATAAGCGGTAGTAAATCTTGCAACCGATCTGGCAATAGCCAATTAAGTTGCTGTCTCGCCAATATTGGGCGGCACTGTCGGTGGATTCGTAGTAGGCCTCCCAAGTTAGGGTACCTATCCTTGCGAAACCATTGTCCTGACCGACCCCCAACTTTAAACCGAACTCTACTTTGGCTTTGTCCTTCCCAGCAGTAATGGGAGTTACGTGGGGCTAGAAGATGTTCACTATCCTGCCCTTGCAAATATTGGAGTTGCCATTGTATATTTGCTTTTGTTGATTATAGAGAATTGTAACGGCCCATAGTATTTTCTGTTCTTTGTAGGATATTGGAAAACTTCGCACGTCGGTCTCTAAAATGTCCAATAGGGTATTTAAGGGGTCGGTGTTCCATTTTGGGGGCTCCATCAGTTTATGGTTTATCTTTCGGTGATCTGTCGCTTCTTTGCGTTTCATTTTCGAATAGTTCAATAAGTCGGTATCCATTTTCCATCGGTAGGTTCTTGGCTTTGTGCCTTCCTTGCCGTTAAGGGCGTATAGCATGTCTATCAGTTTTCCAAATGGTTTACGACCTGCTTTCAACAAATTGCTATCGCTAGGGTAGGTAATGTACTGGTCCGCTGCGGTAGCGTCCATTTGAAGTCTGCCCTTGTTCCAGGATGGGCCATCGTCCCAATCGCCGCTCCTATCCTTTTGTAGCTTGTCGTTACTGCCTTTTTGGCTACCGGCCTATATCAGATCCTTGGTAAGCATATCAAAGGAGGAGAAGGCCCAAAACGTTTAGGGAATTCCACGAACAATGACGGGTCGAAGACTGGGTGGGGGTCATAGCCTTTGAGCCCGATGGAGTACTCCATATAGACGTTCTACTCGAGCTTGCTATAACAACACGGTCGTCCAGGTTCTCCATATGCTTTATGGTCAATGCCCCAAATACGATAAGTGATAATAGTCCGTAACGGTCCGCATGGGCGATCATTATGGAAATGTTTAGGAAGGCGAACCTGTCCCAAGGAATTATAGTATTAAGATTTACCCAACGGTTATCCTTTAACAGACAGTTTTCGAACTCTTCTATACGTATTTGAGGCTCTGAAACGTAATCGACCATAATGCAACCTTGTTTGCATAGAGTTAACGATTTACTTGCATTTATACAATGAAAGCCAATACAGGAATTGTGTTTAAATTCTGTATTTCAGTATATTAAGTGTTGTGAACGGGTTTTTCAGCAAGCCCTACTTAGTTCGCAATCATTCCATGTGGGTCTATCACATACTTTTTAGCAGCCCCACTATCAAAGTCTTGATACCCCTTAGGGCCTTCATCTAAACTTATTACTTGTACGTTTACCGCATCGGCGATTTTAATTTTATCATGCAAAATGGCATGCATTAAATTCCGATTATATTGCATTACCGGACATTGTCCAGTAACAAAATGATGCGATTTAGCCCACCCCAATCCAATCCGAATACTAAGGTTTCCTAATTTTGCATTTTCATCTACGCCACCTGGATCACCTGTTACATATAATCCAGGGATTCCAATTCCTCCACCAGCACGTGTAATTTCCATCGCCGAATTCAATACTATCGCAGGTTGCTCAATATCTGAATTTGCTCCATGCCCCCGTGCCTCAAAACCAACACAATCTACAGAACAATCAACTTCGGGAATTCCAACGATTTGTTCTATTTGCTCTGCCAGAGTAGCTGATTTTCTTAAATCTATTGTTTCACAACCAAAACTTCTAGCTTGTGCCAGCCGTTCTGGAATCATATCTCCAACGATTACTATTGCTGCTCCTAGTAAATGACATGACGCTGCACAAGCTAAACCTACCGGGCCAGCACCTGCCACATATACTATAGCTCCGGGTTTTACACCCGCAGTAACTGCTCCATGATACCCTGTAGGTAAAATATCGGATAATAGCGTTAAATCCTTTATTTTTTCCATTGCTCTTTCCTTGTTAGGGATTTTCAATAAATTGAAATCTGCATAAGGAACCATTGCATATTCAGACTGTCCTCCAATCCACCCTCCCATATCTACGTATCCATAAGCTGCTCCAGGTCTACCTTCATTCACATTTTCACAAACTCCTGTCGCTCGTTCTTTACAGTTTCTACAGCGACCGCAGGCAATGTTAAAAGGTACAGATACTAGATCTCCTACTTCTAAAAACTCCACATCACGTCCTTTTTCTATAATCACTCCTGTAATCTCATGTCCTAAAACCAATCCTTCTGGAGCTGTGGTACGACCACGAACCATATGTTGATCGCTACCACAAATATTAGTGGATACTACCTTTAAAATAACTCCATGATGACATTTTCTATCTCCAAGAGCTAATTTTGGCTCTTCAATTTTTCTAACCTCTACCAGTCCTGGCTTAACATAGACTATACCCCTGTTTGATGACATAATTTTCTTGATCGTTAATTAACTTATTGGTTGGTATAATTAATTTGATAATATTAATTTGATAATATTAATCCCAAAAATTTACATTATTATAAACATACAAAAAAATATAACATCGTATTAATAAAATATGAGCCTTACATTTAAAAAAATGACAACTTTACTACAGGTCTATTAAAGTGTTATTAGGATTACCTCGCAAAAAGTAAAACTTTTATCACGTAAAAGACGGTTTGGTGCCTGGTTATTAATTTAATCTTTAATAATTCATTACACACAGCTTGCCCTCCCTACCACTGCTTTTAAGTTTAGAAGTGTTCTATTGCTCTTATAAAATGGAGTTTTTAGAACATAACTTTACAAAGAGCAGCACCAAAAACTTTGCTTTGTTCAAGTAATGTGTCATGACGTAAGGCACTACGACACAACTGAAGTGGATTTCTATATGCAAAGCGGGACATAGAAGCTATCGGGATATATGTAGGAAAAATTATAAATCTATACAAATACCCAGAGGGTTAAAGAAAAGTCCATGATAGTTTCATAACGATGTTTATAAAGCAATGGTCTCTGAAAGTCTTAAAAGTCAGGAAGTAGACATTGGAAGCGGCGAAGGTTAGATTTCTCTTATCAAAAACTGTCATGTAAAAAGACTAATTCAGGAAAATACAAAAAGAGGCTTATTTCGGCAAAGACATAATAAGCTACTTTTCGCTTTTTTAAAATAATTAGATGAAATTAGAATAGAAATGACTTCTCGTAATATCCGTTTGGCTTTCAGCCTTCTTTAATCTTAGTAATGGGAAATTTGAAGTAATTTATAAACAGAAGCACCTGTATGTATGAACATATATGCATTTAATTTTTTTATATTAGTAACTATATTAGATACTAAAACCGTCAATGAAGAGAAAGACAAGTCAATTTTTAATGCCCATCGAGAAAAATAATCTAAACGGAGAAGTACATGATATTTATCCCGCTTTTCCTCTAGTAAAGGGCACGATTGAATTAGGTTACGAGACTTTAGCCAATGCAATCCAAGATAAAAAAACGGTCATTCTTGATGGTTTTATTGGCGTAGACTGGGACGAGATAAGTAAAACATTGTTTGAATTACTTAAAAACAAAGGACTGACCTTGACTGTAATCGATATTAAAGACTATTTAAAGAAAGAGGACAAAATCAAGCAACTGGTCGACCCATACTTGGGAGGGGATGATCCTATATTTGGTTATAAAACAAATATAAACCTTATTGATTATTTCGACAAAACTCGACTAACGACTATTAAAACTAACCCGAATTCTGATATTACAATAATCTATGGCACGGGTGCAAGTCAGTCAAAAATAGATGGTTTCCTAGTCTATTTTGACCTTCCAAAAAACGAACTCCAATTCAGAATGAGAGCCGGTGTTATTACCAACTTGGGTTTTTTAGCTACCAAAAATCCTAAACAGATGTACAAACATTTTTACTTTGTGGATTGGGTGGTACTTAACAAAGAGAAGAAACGATTATTGCCTAAGATATCCATAATCGCAGACCAGCAAAGACCTGTCAACCCTACATGGACTACTGGTAATGCTTTAAGACAAAGCCTGTCTAAAATGTCGCAAAGTTATTTCAGGGTACGACCCTGGTTTGAGCCTGGGGTTTGGGGTGGGCAATGGATGAAGGACCGATTTCCAGATTTAAACCCCGATGTACCCAACTATGCTTGGTCGTTTGAAATGATAGTCCCGGAAAATGGACTTGTATTTGAAAATGACGCTAAGCTCTTAGAGGTCTCTTTCGATATGCTAATGTTTCACGAATCTAAAAACGTTTTGGGCAAGGCTGCAAAAAGGTTTCAAGATGATTTTCCCATACGTTTTGACTTCTTGGACACTTTCGATGGTGGAAATTTATCTTTACAATGTCATCCTGAACCTGATTATATAAAAAAGGAATTCGGTGAAAACTTTACCCAAGATGAAACCTATTATATTCTAGACGCCGGTGATAACGCAGAGGTTTATCTAGGCTTCCACAAAAATATTAACCCAACTGAATTCCGTCACGCGTTAGAAAACAGTTATGAAACTAAAGAAGTGCTGGATGTCGAAAAATATGTTCAAAAACTTTCCTCTAAAAAACACGATTTATTCTTAATTCCGCATGGCACAATACATTGTTCGGGGATAAATAATATGGTGCTAGAAATTAGTGCAACTCCCTATATTTTCACCTTTAAAATGTACGATTGGCAGCGCTTAGACTTGGACGGTCAACCGAGACCCATGAACATTGAGCATGCTTTTAATAATCTGAATTTTGAAAGACAAGGCGAAAATGTTCAAGAAACACTAGTTTCTAAACCCAAGGTAAAAAGTGAGGGAATTGACTGGAAGAAAATTCACCTGCCCACTCATCCTGATCATTTCTATGAAATCTATCGCTATGAGTTTGAAGATAAAATCGAAATTAATACAAACGGCCATTGCCACATCTTAATGCTCGTTGAAGGAACTTCAATTGAGTTGTTATCTAGTGATCTTCGCCCAATTAACTTTCGATATGCAGAAACTTTTGCCGTACCTGCAGCGGCCAACAGTTATCGGTTGACTAATAATGGAAAAAAAACGGCAAAGGTCATTGTTTCTTATGTAAAGGATGAAGCCTGCTAAAACTTAGAATGATGAATAAAGGGCTACTACTAACATATTTGGTCGTTGTGACCGCTCATTTTTATTGCCAAGCACAGAAATCCGTTTTATGGCAAATTGGTAAATCCGACAACAACAGTGCCGAATTTGCATTGTCATCTGGAGAATATGAAAAATTCCTAGAAAATGATTTCGGTTGGGAAGATCGCTTCTTCGTGGTTGGTAATTCCAATGAAAAGACAGATTTCCCCTTCGTATTACCCGGAGCAATAGATTATTGGGGGGGTACCTCTGGACTAGCGGGGATACGACCGCATGAAATAAATATTTTATTTGCCCTTGATTCAAAACCGAAAAGAGGCGACTTTCAAGTGGTAGTCGATATTTTGGACTGTAATCCAGTAACGCCCCCTTATTTAAAAGTATCGGTAAATGGAAAATCTCGAAAGTATAAACTTGAAAATGGAAACAATGCGGAAGCACTCAAGGGCGAAATACAAAATACCAGAGAACAGAAAATAAGCATACCTATAGAATACGAAGTACTAAAAAATGGTGGGAATTTGATTCAATTGACCATTTTGGAGGGAAGTTGGCTTGTTTTTGATCAAGTGCGATTGGAAGGCACAAGCAACGTAAGCTTGTCACAACCAAAAAATGTTTTTATCAGAAATGTTTCCCCTGCCGATTATGAGCTAGAAAACAATGGGTTTAGGGTTCAACCTCTTTTATTAGATGTACAACATCTTAACGGAAACCCTAAAGTGAGCCTAACTTTAGATGGAGAATCCATTTTTGAAGAGGTCGTAGAACATGGTAGAAATACTTATGAAATCCCAATGAAGGCCGTTAATAACACAAAAACTAGCCGTTATACAGTTATAGTTGATGGAAAACGAACAGAGACCGGCGAAATTGAGAGAAATCCGCAAAAACTAAACAAACTTACCGATTATGTGGATACCAAGATAGGCACGGGACACTCTAGGTGGATGATCGCTCCGGGTCCCTGGATGCCTTTCAGCATGGTCAAAGTAAGTCCAGACAACCAAAATGAAGGGTGGCAAGCCGGTTATCAGCCAACTTTTGAGAGTGTAGGTACTTTTAGTCATATTCATGAATGGACGATGGCAGGTCTAGGTACGTTCCCTACCAATGGCCCCCTAATTACGGAGGTAGGAAACCAAGGCGAACCAGATAAGGGCTATCGTTCTCGGGTGGATAAAACTACTGAAGAGGCGCCCTTGGGGTATTATTCCGTTTTATTGAGCGACTATAATATCAAAGCCGAACTTACCGCCACAACACGAGCCAGTTTCCAAAGATACACCTATCCAAACGACACTCCAGATTCAAGAATCTTAATCGATTTACAGATTCCCTCAGAATATGGGTATGACATTGAAGAAGCCTACTTCGAAAAAATAAGCGACCATAAACTTGTAGGGTATAGCAAACAAAGGTCGTCGGGAGTATGGGGAGAACAATACTACCGAAGTGTAATGGTAGAAGATGGTAATAAAAAGAGGGAGTGGGATGATATATCCCAAGAATATACAGTCCATTTTGTGATGGAATTTGACCAACCGATAAAAAACTTCGGAGTTTGGGTAAACGGACCTAAAGCAGGAAAGGAAGACACTTACATTTCGGAGGATACGTCAAGGCTAACCGTTTCAAATCCAGAAGATATTGTAGCCTTTGTTGAATTTGATACTTCCGAAAAACAAGTGGTACAAACAAGAACAGGCGTATCGTATGTAAGCATTGAAAATGCAGGTCTCAATTTGGAAGAGAGAAATCTCCGAACCGTTCGGTTGGAGTTTTGAAAACGTCCGAGAAAATCAAGAAAAAACTTGGAACGAATTATTTAATAGAGTCAAAGTTACTTCTAATGATAGATTGGAAAAAACTAGATTCTATTCGAATATGTACCGCGCCCTAGTAAGTAGGAATATTTTTAGTGATGTGGATGGCAGTTGGGTAGACGCAGAGGAGAACATTCAAAAATTTTCAAATCCAAATGATGTTGCCCTAGGATGTGATGCCTTTTGGAACACCTTTTGGAACCTCAACCAATTCTGGAATTTAGTAACCCCGGAGTGGTCATCTAAATGGGTGAAATCACAATTAGCTATGTATGATGCCTCTGGTTGGTTGGCCAAAGGCCCCGCTGGAATGGAATATATTCCCGTTATGGTTGCCGAACACGAAATTCCATTGATCGTTGGAGCGTACCAAATGGGAATAAGGGATTATGATGTCGAAAAAGCTTTTGAGGCTGTGTATAAAATGCAAACGACAAAAGGGGAACAAGTGGGCAATGGCTATGCAGGCAATAGGGATCTTGAAACTTATCTCAAACACAAATATGTACCATACAACAAAGGCCGGTTTTCCAACTCATTGGAATATTCATTTGACGATTTTACGGTTTCGCAATTTGCCAAATCCTTAGGAAAGACAAAAGAGTATACTAAATTCATAGATAGGGCATATTGGTGGAAAAATGCCATTGATCCTCAAATCGGCTTTGCAAGATTAAAAGATTCACACGGCGTTTGGTATAAAGATTTCGATCCAATTGAGACTGGTGGCAATCATCAATTTGCCGAAGGAAATGCCTGGCAACTTACCTTTTTTGTGCCTCAGGATATTCCAGCCCTTGCTGAAATGATCGGTGAAGATATATTTACAAAACGATTAGACGATGGATTCAAGGTAAGCAGTGATTGGCGGTACAATGCCCCGAACGAGAAGTACTGGGATTTTCCTGTTATCCAAGGAAATCAGCAATCCATGCATTTTTCCTTTATGTTCAATTGGGTCAAAAAACCATGGCTGACCCAGAAATGGAATCGCGATATTCTAAACCGTTTTTACGGTTATGGTGTTTCAAATGCCTATTTAGGTGACGAAGACCAAGGGCAGATGAGTGCCTGGTTTATGATGTCCGCCATGGGACTGTTCCAAACAGATGGTGGTACAAGGGCGGAACCTATCTATGAAATAGGAAGCCCGTTATTCGAGAAAATTGAAATAGACCTGGGCAATCAGTATGGCAGGGGAAAAACGTTTGTCATTGAGGCCAAAAACACCTCCTTTCAATAATAAATATGTGCAGAGTGCAACCCTGAACGGAAAAGAACTTAGCGAATTTTTGGTTTCCGGCCAAGTGAGTTATTAAAAGGCGGAAAATTAGAACTACTTATGGGTCCGAAACCGAATAAAAGTTGGGGAGTAAAAAAAATGCCTCCATCTATTTTAGATTTAAATAAAAAATAATAATGAATAGAATATTAGTCTGTTTTGCCGGTTTGTGTATCCTAGGATGTAACGCTCAAAAAGCAACATAGAAAGCTGGTAGATAAAATTCTAGTGAACAAAGAATTCGACCAAGTACAAGAAAAGGCGCTCGAGGTCGTAAAGACCGGCTTTAATGCAGGCGATGGCTATGGTGAAGTTTGGATAAGGGACTACAATACCTTTATTGAACTTTCAGCCAAGGTATTCGATGCTAAGGAACTTGAAGAAAATCTAATGGTTTTCTTTAGGTTGCAAGGCGAAGACGGCAACATCATTGACGGATTTATCCCAAAAGAAAAAGCAATTGAAACAGAAGGAGGCTATAAGTATATCTGCACCAATTTGGAACCCAATTATTGTGGGCATAAAAATACAGTGGAAACTGACCACGAAAGCTCGTTGGTACAGGCTGTTTATAAATACATAAAAAAGACAGGGAACACTGATTTTCTAAACCAAAAAGTTGGAATCATAACCGTGACCAATCGTATAGAAATGGCCATGCAATTTCTATTGGACCACAGATGGTCCGATAAATTCGGGCTGATTTATGGTGCAACAACCGCTGACTGGGGAGATGTTCAACATACGCACCCTTGGGGCGTTTATATTACCGACGACACCAAATACTGTGTTGATATTTATGACAATGCCATGATGCTGATTGCGCTGGACAATATGATGGAACTCATTCCCGAAACGAAAGCGAAATGGCAAAAAATACGTGATGATATCGCCAGAAATACAATGAGGGTATTATGGGATGAGAAAAATCAGAAATTCATTCCACATGTGTATCTGGATGGTTCTCCCTATCCCGATGATTTTGATGAAAATGAAATCTACTATCACGGAGGTACTGCAATTGCTATCGAAGCTGGGTTATTGAACTAAGGAACAGATTAGAATTTCCTTGAATAAAATGATTGCCAATGTAGAAGCATCTGGTGCCGGTTCGATTGGGCTAACGCTATACCCTACCTATCCTGACTGGGCATTTGAAAACAAAGGGATGTATCCTTACGGATATCAAAACGGAGGAGATTGGACCTGGTTTGGAGCGCGCATGACACAGCAGTTAATCAGACACGGTTTTGTTGAGGAGGCTTATGAGCAACTGTTACCCATGACCGAAAGAGTACTAAAGAACAATGGATTCTATGAATGGTATACGGTAGACAATAAACCCGAAGGTTCTGGAACTTTTCGAGGATCGGCCGGGGTATTGGACAAGACCATTGAAATGTTGAAAGAATGGGCGAAAACACATAAATCTTAGTCCTACTTTTCCAACTGGTGTCATCCGGCGTATGAAAAACTTATAATCATTAATTGTATATTGGCATTTAATAAATTGGTTTCCCCTTTCAAAATAATTATGAATTTCAAACTAGACCAAAATAGTCCCGTTCCCCTTCATGCGCAAATAGAGGCATATTATAGGAAGCTGATTGTTAGGAACGATTATAAAAGCGGAGAAAAGTTTTTGCCAAAAGAAGTTACTATGTCCAAAAAATTAGGTGTTTCTCGGAATACTATTCGGCAAGCCATAAATAAATTGGTGAATGAGGGTCTTATCGAACGAAAAAAGGGAATAGGAACTAAAGTTGTGACCCGAAAGATTTCAACTCGCCTCGATAATTGGATAAGTTTTACCAAAGAAATGCGTAATCAAGGCATAGAGGTCGTAAATTATCTAGTTCAAATTGCTTTGGTAGATGCAGAAGACAATGTGTATGAATCCTTGGGAATCAGCAAAGGAAAAAAGATTTGGAAACTAGAGAAAATACGAGGCTCGAAAGAAGCAAAATACCTGTATTCCGTATCCTACTTTCATCCTAGAGTTGGAATAACCGGAAGTGAAAATTTTGTTACCCCCTTATATGAGCTATTGGAAAAAGAACGTGACACGCTAGTTTCCACTTCTAAAGAAAAATTGAGGGCGATTAAGGCAGACAAAAAAATTGCTGCATTGTTGGATATTGGAACTGATGTAGCAATTTTAAAAAGGGAACGATTAGTGACCGATATAGGAGACAGGCCGGTAGAATATAATATCGTTTATTACCATACTGACTATTTCACTTACGATATTGACATCAAAAGAGAACTGTAGAACATTCATAATATACAGTAAGGAAATTTTATTCATATTTTTATTTTTTTTACATTCAATTCTAAGGAGAATTCGTTTAGGTCATGTGGATGTTAAACAAGAGTAGATACGGAATGAAAAAAATAATAGCAATCGGAGTAGATATAGGCGGAAGCCATATTAAAAGTGCGGCAGTTAATCTAGATGAACTCCGATTGCTTCCGAATACTGCATTTTCGGTTAAGGTAAACAACAAGGCTACCAAGGATGATATTCTTGAAGAATGGAGCCTAGCCATTAACAAAACCATAAAAAGCATTCCTCCGCAGGATATTACAAAATTAGGTTTTGCAATGCCTGGTCCATTTCACTATAAGACAGGAGTCGCGCGGTTCAAAGGCCTAAACGACAAATATGGGAACCTGTATAATATACACGTACCTGAGGAGCTCATTAAATATTTAGATGTTGAGATAGCAGAAATGAGGTTTATCAATGACGCTACTGCATTTGCTGTTGGCGCATCTTCTAGTGAAAAAGCGTATGGCTTCTCCAAGATAATTGCGATGACACTTGGCACAGGTTTGGGATCGGCCTTTATAAAAGATGGTGTCCCATTAGTAGTTTCAAAGGATGTGCCCAAGGGTGGCTGTTTTTGGGACAAACCTTATAAAGGGGGAATTGGAGATGATTATTTTTCAACACGATGGTGTATTAAAAGATACGCAGCGCTTTCGGGCACACAGGTAAACGGAGTCAAGGAAATCGCCGAGTATAATGACCATCACTCCCGGCTTGTCTTCAAAGAATTTGGATGCAATATGGCCGAGTTTATGATTCCATTTCTAAAAATATTCAGGCCGGATTTAATCATTCTAGGGGGCAACGTCTCCAATGCCAGCAAGTTTTTTCTTCCAACCCTAAAAAGTGAAATCCAAAATGCCGGGCTATCAATTGACTTTAAAATATCAGATCTCATGGAAGATGCTGCCATTGTCGGAAGTGCCAAATTGTTCCATTCGGATTTTTGGAATCAGGTAAAAGAAGATTTGCCCAAACTTTAAAAAAATATAATTGATTGTAGCAAAGATTGGTATTAAAAGATTTTACAGTTTCCAAATTCTTTTATTCAAGTGTTTATTAGGCCTCTTGAGGGGTGTAGTGAATAATTTTTTTGGTGTTTTGCTTTATCAATATTTCAATGCCTCGGTTCGTCAAGAATAAAAAATTAAGAGCCCAATTAGTTTTTAATTCAATTAATCCGCAAAATCCATAGAATATTTATACAAAAATTAAATCGGGGCTAATCGCAACTACAAAAATGCCCCGCTTTTAAAAAAAGAACTTGTTTCTTTTTTGCCCTATTATGCAATTGGAATATTTTCGCAGTCCACCAATGATATAACTATTTGGCATCTTGGAGTAACCCACAACTCAACTTCCGAATTAGTATTGGAAATTAATGATTACACGAAGTCATTACAAATGGTTTTTGAGGAATTATCGGTAACAAATTTAATGTATCATTGCCAAGCCAATCTCAGTAGTCAAGGTTTTCTAGTATCATTTCTAAAGGAACCCAAAGAAATTTTGGGCGATAGTAATCTGTATTTATTTCATGTATTTTTGGTACATCAAAACTATTAACACAGTAGGAAACCAATAATTTATTATCTGTTATGTATTGGGGGTGTGCCATGGCATTATACGTAAAGAGCTGATCCTTTAGATTCTCCTGTTCGGTTGTATGATAAAGCAGTTTTTCATTCTGCCATGGGCCTGTGGGCGTATCTGCTATGTAGGAAAAAATATTACCGCCGCCCAATTCCCTAGCTTCCATGACCAAAATATATGAATTTTTATGTTTGAATACAGTAAACTGTTCCGGGACACTTTGTCCGATTCCTTCTAATGGACTACTCAGCAATGGGTCGGAAACCCAATCCTTACCATCAAAAAACTCATACCCTTCCAATATGTTCTCCTTTTCATTTAGAGTAGTTCTAGCCACATGAAGAGCCGTCGTATCTTGTTTACTCCAAGACCCGTATAAATAGGTATAATCTTTTTCATTTATAATAGAATGGCCATAATGCACATTGTTCTTGTTCGAATATGGAAAGTCTTCTTGTGAAAGTACATCAAAAGTATCTTTGTCCATTCTTATATAGTCCGTTCCTGAAAATGCAAATCCCCAATCATAATCTACATGTAAAAACCTGGACATAAAAACATGTAGTACCCCATTCTTTTCAAAACCATGACCTGGCCAATAATACTCTTTTTCATTTCCGTAAGTGGGTTTCAATAAAGCATCGGCATCCTTCTCAGTTCCTTGATACAAGGCAGTATGTGTGCCCTTATCTTTATTAACGACAATAAAGGTGTTATTGATCATTCTACTATTGACATCTCTTTTTTTGTTTTGTACAGGAGACAAAAACGAATCGCCCATCATAAATATAGAAAGGCTGTCGTTAAACGGAAATGAAATTACACCATCCGCGCCCGTGACTCCACCACTGTCAACTATTACCAAATTATCAAAGTCCTCTGCGTTTGTAACAATATGATGATTATCCTCCTTTTTATTTTCTATAGAGCCATTTTTTTTTCTTTCTACACAAGAAAAAATGGCAAACGAAAAAACAATTGAAAAGATTATTAGGACAAGGGCCCTTGTAATAATGTTCATATCATTGATATTAAGATTAAGCTTTGTTCCCTGAAAACCCAAAATACGCAATTATTTGAAAGTTAAGCAATGTATGTTAAAAAATAATTGTTCATATGTTTAAACATATATATTTACTTATATTTGACTTGATCATTGCTATTAGTATAAGTTGCTCGAATACTCCAAATAATTATAGGCATCAATTTAAGGGCACTGGAGTGTCAAATCAGAGTCAAAAATGAAACAAAAAATTATCCTTGCTGCGGTTCTTGGTTTTCTTGTTACCTTAGTTTATGCCTTTAGTTCCGGTTTTTTGCAACGTTCCGAAGATATTTATGCCAGCGTAAAACTTCCCGATACGATTGATTACAATTTTCACATAAAGCCCATACTTTCGGATAACTGTTATACCTGCCATGGTCCCGATGCCAATAAAAGGAAAGCGGGACTGCGATTGGATCTGGAGGAAACCGCTTTCCAAGAATTAAGGGAAAGCCCTGGAGAGTACGCCTTTATTGCCGGTGACCCAAAAAAAAGCAAAGCCTATTGGCACATGATCACGGACGACCCCAATGAAATAATGCCCCCCCCGGATTCAAAATTGGACCTTAACTCTTATGAGAAGCGATTGATAGAAAAGTGGATCGAGCAGGGCGCAAAATTCGAGAAACATTGGGCCTATCTTTCCCCCAAAAAAAAGGAAGTCCCGAAAATTAAATCCATGGAAGGCATAACGGGCCCGTGGGTGCGGAATGAAATAGACGGATTTATCCTCCAAAAACTTCAAGAAAACAACATCCTCCCTTCCCAGCAGGCGACCACGGAGACGTTGATCCGCAGGATAAGCCTGGACTTAACGGGTCTACCGCCCAAAGCCGAAGATACAAAGGCCTTGTTGGCCCTTGCACCGGAAAAAATAATCGCAACGGCCATAGATACCTTTTTGTCCTCTCACGCGTACGGGGAGCGCATGACACAATCTTGGCTGGACCTCGCCCGTTACGCCGATTCCCACGGGTACCAAGATGACAGCTACCGTACTATGTGGCCTTGGCGCGATTGGGTGATCCATGCTTTCAACAAGAATTTACCCTATGATGAGTTTTTGACCTGGCAATTGGCGGGAGACTTGCTGCCCAATGCCACTAAAGAACAAATCTTGGCGACCGGTTTTAACCGCAACCACCCCATAACACAGGAAGGTGGTGTGATACAGGAGGAATACCGCACAAATTACGTACTAGATAGAACCAATACCCTTGGCAAAGGAATATTAGGATTGACCTTGGAGTGTGCCCGTTGCCATGACCATAAGTACGATGCCATTTCGCAGGCTAATTATTTCGAGTTCTTCGCATTTTTTAACCAGGTCGATGAAAAAGGCCTGCAAATGGATGCCGTACAGGCCAAAAACCAAAAATTCTTTGCAGACCCGCCGTTCTTGACATTGACCTCTTCGGAAATCGAGGGTGTTCTGGACTTTGTGAATTTGGAGGAGGGCCAAGAAATCAATGTGATGGTCATGAACGATTCGGCACCCAAAACAACCTTCATGCTTAATAGGGGAGAATACGACCAACCGACCGATTCGGTCGTCCCCAATACGCCCGGCATCATCTACCCTTTTTCGGAAGACTTGGAAAGAAACCGGTTAGGCTTGGCAAAATGGGTGGTAAGCAAGGACAACCCTTTAACTGCGCGTGTTTTTGTAAACCGTATTTGGGGGATGCTGTTTGGCAGGGGTCTCGTAGAAACCGCGGAAGATTTTGGCGTTCAGGGAAGTCTGCCCTCTCATCCCGAACTGTTGGATTGGCTCGCGGCAGATTTTATGGAACACGATTGGGACATACACCACTTGCTTAGAAAAATTATGCTTTCGGCCACCTATCAACAAAAATCGCAACTGAGGCCGGACCTTAAAAAGTCGGACCCTGAAAATAGGTTGTTGGCCAGGGCACCGCGTTTTAGAATGAGCGGGGAAATGATACGGGACTATATTCTTGCCACCAGCGGGCTTCTGAATACAGAGGTGGGCGGACCTAGCGTAAAACCCTACCAACCAGCAGGTCTTTGGGAGGAAACCAATGCCGGTGAGAACAGGGGCGTGTTGACCAAATATTTCCAGGATAGCGGTGAGGACCTCTACCGGCGTTCCTTGTACACCTTTTGGAAACGTACGCTACCACCTCCATCCATGACCATTTTTGACGCGCCAACCCGGGATTTCTGCGAAGTACGCCGGCAAAAGACCAATACGCCTTTACAGGCCTTGGCCCTGCAAAACGACATACAGGTATTGGAAGCCGCCCGCGTTTTGGCGCAACGCACGCTACAGGAAAAAGGCAATGACGACCCGGATATGGTGGCAGAACTGTTTCAGCGCATTTTAGTCCGATCGCCAAAAGAAGAGGAACTGTTGACATTGAACGACTATTATTACGATGCCGTGAAGTTGTACGAGAACGAACCGGAAGATGCCAAAAAACTGGCCGCTCTAGGCGAATATGAGCAACTAAACGTAGATCCGGCCAGAACCGCTGCGCTTATGCTAACCGCACAGGTAATTTACAATTTGGACGAAACAATAACCAAGGAATAGCAAAGAAGCACGAATTGCAAAATACGGATAACGAAGTGCGGATGACGAGGTCCGAATCAAGGAGTATCGGATACAAATTTAGAAGTCAAAACTAGGAAACAGTAACACTCTTGAAAATTAGTCTAGACGCTTGGTTCTTAAGCAAAGCGGTCTGATATCTTTGATAATGGCATAATGAAACAAAAAATAATCCATCCAAAATGGAAGAAAAAAAGAATCATCTGAAAATCCGTTAAAAGCCAACAGAAGGCACTTCTTTTCGCAATTGAGCGTAGGTATCGGTTCCTTGGCACTAGGATCCTTATTGATCCCCGATCTGTTCAAGACATCGGGGCCAAGTTTGGCCACCGATGGAGATTTAGGCGTGGCACATTTTGCGCCTAAGGCGAAACGTATCATTTATTTATTTCAGGCAGGCGCGCCCTCCCAGCTCGAAACCTTTGATTACAAGCCCATTTTAAGAACACGGATGGGCGAAGACTTACCGGAATCAATCCGTAACGGACAGCGATTGACGGGAATGACGGCCAATCAGGACAAGTTTCCCTTAATGCCCCCTAAAATCGGTTTTAAACAACATGGTGAGAGCCAAACATGGATCAGTGATTTCTTTCCGCATATAGCCAAGATCGCCGATGAGATCACCGTGGTACGAAGTATGCATACCGAAGCCATAAACCATGATCCCGCGATTACCTTTTTCCAGACCGGAAGCCAGATTTCAGGACGCCCCAGCATGGGGTCTTGGCTGAGTTATGGGCTGGGCAGCGAAAACAAAAACTTGCCCTCCTTCGTTGTTTTGACATCACGAGGAAAAGGGAACAGTCAAGGCCTGTACTCCAAATTATGGTCCAGCGGATTCTTGGATTCCAAGCATCAAGGGGTCATGTTGCGTTCGGGAAAGGACCCGGTACTTTACCTAAATGATCCGGAGGGACTTTCTAGATCTGACAAAAGACATTTATTGGATCATGTTTCCTCATTGAACAAGCTACACCACGTAGAAACCGGCGATGACGAAATCGAATCCCGCATCGCACAATACGAAATGGCCTATCGCATGCAAATGTCGGTGCCCGATGTGATGGACATTTCCAAAGAACCACAATCCGTCATCGATCTCTATGGGGAAGATTGCCAAGTGCCCGGAACGTATGCGGCGAATGCCCTTCAAGCGCGCAGGCTTGCCGAAAATGGGGTGCGCTTTATACAATTGTACCATCAGGGCTGGGACCAGCATGGCAATCTGCACAATGAAATGGCCGGGCAGGCCAAAGATGTAGATCAGGCCTCCGCCGCCTTGGTGCTGGACCTCAAACAACGAGGTATGCTAGAGGATACCTTAGTGGTCTGGGGCGGAGAATTTGGAAGGGGCAACTACGCTCAAGGAAAATTCGACCCTGAAAATTATGGGCGGGACCATCACCCCAAAGCCTTTAGTATTTGGATGGCGGGTGGGGGCATCAAACCAGGGCTCAACTACGGCCAGACCGATGAATTCGGTTATAACGTTGTCGAAAATCCCGTGCATATCCATGATTTTCATGCCACTCTCATGCACCAGCTGGGTCTAGATCACGAAAAACTGACCTATAAATACCAAGGTCGCCGTTTTCGCCTAACTGATGTAGCGGGCAACGTAATCAAAGACCTTTTGGCGTAATTATGGCAAAAACTTCTCAAAATAAATGGGTAGACCATGTCATTTTTGGGCTATCGCTCTTTCTCATTTTTTGTCTTCTGTTCGAATCATATATTGAACTACCTCGAATGGTCGCCTGGGTAGGACGCTGGCACCCTTTAGTGTTACATTTTCCCATTGTCCTCTTGCTACTATGTGCTTTTTTGGGATTGACAGGGAGGAAAATACCTAAACAATTATTGACAATAGCCGTTTTACTATCCTTATTGACCGCGATCTCGGGATTTTTCCTAGGAAAGGAAACCCCTTTAAAAGGAGACCTTTTGTTCTGGCACCAATGGATGGGTGGTGTATTGGCACTTTTGGCGGCAGTTTGGTATGGTTTGGAGGGAAGTAATTTTGATAAACCTATTTTTTCCAAAATACTTCAAGTCAGTTTAATAGGTTTAGTCTTCTTTACCGGCCATTACGGGGGAATGATAACCCACGGCGAAGATTTCTTGGCACTCCCTGCGGAAAAGCGGGCGGATGAGATTCCAGAAAATCCCCTGGTATATGGGGATGTGGTAGGCCGTATACTAGAAAATAAATGCGTTTCCTGCCATAATCCCAACAAAACAAAAGGGGGATTGCTAATGACTTCGCTAGATGCACTTCTGGCAGGTGGGGAAGTAGGAAATACCATCATACCCGGAGATTACGAGAGAAGCGAAATGATCAGGCGGTTACACCTTCCTATAGAAGATGAAGAGCACATGCCACCTGATGGCAAACAACCTCTGAACGAACAAGAAATTCAGATAGTGGAACGTTGGATCGCGCTTGGTGCATCGGATACTTTGCGGTTAGCACATCTGTCGTCCTCGGAGCCTTTAAAGGGTTTGATTACAGGGCTGATGCAGCCCGATGAAAAAGAAAAATGGGCGAAGCTGCCCAAAGTGGCGGATAGTACCTTACAACGCCTGAATTCGGATTATGTGACCATAAAGCGTATTGCGGGCGATACCGATGCGTTGAATGTCAACATCTATAAATCCCCCGTTTATACTTCCGAACAGGTAACCGGGTTAAAGTCTGTCCATCAGAACATTGTTCAGTTCGATGTCAGCGGATTACCCATTGGGCAAGATGAACTGGACTTTATCGCATCCTGCACGAATCTAGAATGGCTGGAAATAGACCAAACGCCAGTGACGGATATTGAATTTTTGAAATTAGGCGGTCTTTTGAATCTTAAAGTACTCAAGGCCTATGATATAGATATAACAGATAGAAGTGTAGCCGTTATAAGGAATTTAAAGAAACTAAAAAGTCTCTACGTATGGGAGGCGGGGATTTCAGAAAGAGGGCTCTCTGAACTTAAGAAGGCTTTACCCAATTTACAAATTGATAAAGGAATGGATTTTGAACTCCAGACTGGCTCCATGCAGAAAGACACTATTGCTTATGGTCAAAATAAAAATTTCACACAAAGTGCAACTAAAAAACATGAATCTGGAATAAATTTTAAGGAAAAAAATCTAAAGGAGTAAATTAAAAATAACAAACAGCAGCAACCAGAACAATTGATACCATTTGTTTAAACTTTACATTTTCAAACCATCATAAGGAAAGAGTAATTATTCTATGACGATTTCCTGAAACATTTCAAATCGGGCTATGTGTATAGAAAGCCAAGAAATTGCACCTAATATCGGAATCTGCCAGAACCACAAAAGCTTAACAATTTATACCTTGCGAATTCCTATCAACATCAGGTAACGCTCGATACAGGTAAATTCCAATATCCTGAGAAAATGGATTTCATGCCTCTCCCAGCTTTATCCAGGAAAACGAAAAAGTATTGGATGGACTTCTGATTGACAAACCGGAAAAAGAAATCAACTACGCCCAGCAGCAATATTTCCTCCGTTGATTTTCTCGAACCTCTATGCTTTTGAACTTCAAATAGCGGCCTATTTTAAGCTTTTTATTTTAATGAAATAGCAAATATGTTTACACTACTCCCCATCTGTAAGACAGCTTAAAGGTATTTCTTAGTTAATCAAGATGCCAATTTTTTGGCGTTATATATTTGGTCGGGCGGCACTTTTCCTATTTCTGTATGTCTTCTTTTGGTGTTATAGAACTCGATGTACTCCCTTACCATCTGGTACAGGTCCAAACCTCCATTTGGAGGGTTAAGGTAGATCTTTTGATATTTGATCGACTTCCAGAAGCGTTCGATATAGATATTGTCCAATGCCCTTCCCTTGCCGTCCATTGATATCTGGATGTCATGTTCTTTGAGTACCTGTATATATTCTTTGCTTGTATATTGGGATCCTTGATCTGAATTGTGTATCTCCGGGGTGCCGTATTTGGTAACGGTATCCTGTAACAGTTCGATGCACCATTGCTTGTCCATCGAATTGGATACGCTCCAATTGAGTATCTTCCTGCTGTGCACGTCCATTATGGCGTTCATGTACATAAACCCCCGTAACATGGGGATATAAGTAATATCGGTCTGCCATACCTGATTGCAATGCTCTATCTTCAGATCCTTGAGTAGATAGGGGTATTTGTAACTGTCCGCTTCCCTTATGGTAGTCCTGGGTTTTCTGTAAATGGTCTGCAGTCCCATGAGCTTGTAGAGGCGTCTTATCCTTTTTACATTGACACGGTACCCTAGGTCGAGGTTCAGATAATCGGTCATCCGCTCGACTCCATAGTAAGGGTGTTCCAAGAAATACATATCGATCTCTTTCATAAGTTTCAGGTTCAACACACTTTCACTTTTAGGTCTGTAATAAAGCCCTGATCGGTGAATGCCAAGAAGCTCACATTGTTGTACAAGACCAAGTCTTGGATGGGACTTTACGACCTTCTGCCTTCTTTCGGTCGTACTCATTTGCCCAAGACTTTCTTTAAAAAATCGTTTTCTACCTGTAATTGGCCGATCTTGTTGTAGAGCGGTCCGGTTTCCGGTTCGGCATCCTCTTTTTCAGGCTTCGGCCCGAAGGCCAAGGCGGCATTATCTAAAAACTCCCTTTTCCAGCTTGATATCTGGGCAGGGTGGAGTTCGAACTTGGCCGCTATCTCTTGGACGCTGCTCTGTTCCTTTATCGCTTCAATGGCAACTTTGGCCTTGAACGATGCACTGAATTTTCTTCTTATTTTCTTCATATTTGACAGGGTTAATTTACAACTTAACTCGCTGTCCTAAATTTGGGGAGTATTATAATTTTAAAATTTTCAGTGATTCTCTGGACGAAATAGACAAAATTGAAATTAAAAAGTTTAGAAATAGATTGTCAGTGTTGAGAACATTAATTCAAGTTGTAATTGACAGAAAGTTCAATGAATATTTAGGACAAATAAAATAAAAAACGGTATACAACAAAACCTTGAAAGAATCTTTGGAAAGGAGAACTAAAGTATTTAAAACTGTTAGCCATATTGTCAACCAAATTAAAAAACCCCCGTATTTGTTAATAATACGGGGGTACAAAGTGGAGCCGGAGGGAGTCGAACCCTCGTCCAAACAAGCAATTACAAAGCTTTCTACATGCGTAGTCTTTATTTGGTTTTCGATGTACGACCGACTAAAGACCGCCTATCGCACACTTAGCTTCTTAAGGTTTTGGTGTTATTGCCAAAGCGAACAATAACCTTATGTTGATTTTTCTGGTGCTCCTAAATGGGTCGCCATCAACAAGGGCTACCCAGGAACATCTCGCTTCCCTACCTGGTAGGGACGAGGCTAAATCCTACTGTAATTCGGATTAAGCGGCAAGAGCGTAATTATTTTCGCCAATTAAAAGTGTGAAGTATGATATTAACGAGCTGTACCCCAGCGCTCGACATGCTTACATTGCCATTGGTCTCGCTGTCAAAACCAGTCGGCCCCATTGTCTTTTCCGCGAAGACGGAAATCTATTAATAAAATAGAATGACATTTTTTTCAAAGAACGAAATCCTATTAATGGGTCGTAAAGTTACTGAAAAGTTTTACCACCACTACACTATTATGCTTATAGGTCAAAAATTATACCAAATAAGGTAAATAACCATTTTAAGCTGGACATAGCTTATATGTTTACCTCGACTGACAAAAGGTCGGTTTTTTTTGGGTAGGAGCTTCATCATAGCTATGGAGGGGAGGTTTTTAAGAAAAGGAAATAAGGTTGAAAAATTCTAGTGCCAAATGTAGGGGTAATCAATTTATTTACGTCATTTGTATTCGAATTTTAGAACCATACCGGTATTGAGACCTTAATACATTTTTGTGTATCCCCTTAGGCGAAAATTGACACTTCATTTTTCTTGTGTGCTGTTTGGTAAAGGACAGTATTTTGGCAATGAACAAACCATCCGTACATTTTCAAAACTCCTTAAGTAGCAAGGTATACTTGTATTTCCTTTAAAACAAAATAAAAATTACCCATAAAAACGTATGCTTTGAGTAAACATAAAAACGTATTAAAAAAATTTCTTTTCATATCCCGATGGGGCGAATCCTTGGACATTGCCTTGGCCACGCAGAACGAGGGCCATGCTGTTAAAATGTACACAGAGGATAAAGGTTGCCGAGAGATCGGCTACGGCTTTGTGAAGAAGATAAAGGAATGGCGCAAGCATATAGATTGGGCCGATGTCATTGTTTTTGATTACACGGGTTATGGGGCCGAATGCGACGAACTTCGTGCAAAGGGAAAACTTGTTTTTGGTGGAACGGTATACACCGATCGTTTAGAATTGGATCGGAACTTTGGACAGGAAGAGCTTAAGAAGCATAAGATCAATACGCTGCCCTTTAAGGAATTCAATACCTTTAAAGAGGCCATTTCTTATGTAGAGCAACATCCTAACGCATATGTTATAAAACCATCTGGCGAGACCCAAGAATGGAAACAGCTCCTTTTTGTGGGCAATGATGATGAGGGCAATGATGTAGTACGGATTCTTAAAGCCTATGAAAAATCTTGGGGCGATAATTTTGGCACTTTTCAGTTGCAGCGAAGGGTAAAAGGGGTAGAAATATCTGTGGCGGCATTTTTTAATGGAACCAAGTTCGTAACGCCTATCAACATTACTTTTGAACATAAAAAATTGTTCCCAAAAGAACTTGGCGTTTCTACGGGCGAGATGGGTACCAGTATGTTCTGGACAAAGGATTCCCCTATTTTTGAAAAGACCTTGAAAAAGTTCGAGGCTACCTTGGCCAAGCAACATTTTTTTGGGCATATAGATATCAATTGTATTGTTAATGGAATGGGCGTGTATCCGTTAGAGTTTACCTCCCGATTTGGTTTCCCCCAGATTTTTATTCAACGTGCCGGTATTGCCGAACCTATTGGCGAAGTGCTCTACGGGGTTGCAGCCGGTAAAAAAATAGAGCTACAGGTTAAAAAGGGATTTCAGGTAGGTGCGTTTATTGTGGTGCCCCCTTTCCCGTACGACGATAAGAAAACCTTTGAACTTTTCTCAAAGGATGCCGTGGTGGTATTCAGGAAAGAGAAGATGGAGGGCGTACACCCTATGCATGTAAAAAAAGTGAACGATGAGTGGTTGATCACTGGCAATACGGGTATTGCAGTTTTGGTTACCGGGACGGGGCTTACCATGCGCGATGCGCAACGTACCATGTACAACCGTATCAGCAATGTCATCATCAATAATGGATATTATCGCACGGATATCGGAGATCGATGGTTCGAGGATTCCGATAAGCTTTGGTCGTGGGGACTTCTTTAGATACTACTATGAGCCTCGAATTTAAAAAACATACGGGTAAACCTAGCGATTTTTTCAGCTTACTGCCTTCCTCTTGGTTGGAAGGTCTTTTGGAGGTTTGGAAGGATTACAGATTAAAATCGGAAATTTTTGTGCTTGTTAAAGACAGTGAAATTGTCACTGGAGGTCTAGTCGTAAAAGGTATCCCAGAAGATATGCAACATTTTTTACAGGAAGCCCTATTTTGGGCCGGTAAAGGATACCTATATATTGGTTACCTATGGGTGGTGGAAGACCATAGAAATAAGGACCTAGGCTCCAAGTGGTTACAAGAATTGAAAAAGTGGTACCCGGAGAAGAAGTTTTGGCTGTCGATAGAGGAAGAAGGACTCAAAAATTTTTATATTAAAAACGGATTCAGATTAGTCAAAGAACTGCAGAACGGCGATGATCATGAATGGATATTGGTTTATGACGGATTAAATACATAGGCAAAGAATAACTTTAATTTATCAAAACCCCTTCAATTCACTGGCAGTAAAGCCATAATCCAGTATTTTAAAAGTATCATATTAAATGGCCAAAAAAGTGTTCTTATTTCTACTATTTGCCTTTTTTGAAGCTTTCCCCGTTGGTTTTAAAGTCCCAAGAATCTTTAGATGCTACATTATTTGCTTGGCATAAACCTAAATTTAATTAGAAGCGTTTGGCCCAAATAACAACCAACTGTTACATTTGACACGAAATGATAGTAAAAAGTGTAGATTTCTCTATCTTTAGAGGCTGATGCAACTATTTTTTTCGCAAATCACAACCTAAAAAGAGTATACATGAAATTCGGAATCATAAGAGAACGCAAAAATCCGCCAGATCGACGGGTAGTTTTATCGCCCCTAGCTTGTCAAAAAGTGCTTTCCGTCCATGGTGAAGCAAAGATCATTGTAGAGCCATCCCCGATCAGGACGTTCAGTGATGCCGATTATAAGACTTTAGGGATTACGGTCGCAGAGCAAATGGAGGATTG
Source organism: uncultured Flavobacteriaceae bacterium (assembly GCA_963697395.1). Classification (GTDB taxonomy): domain Bacteria; phylum Bacteroidota; class Bacteroidia; order Flavobacteriales; family Flavobacteriaceae; genus Maribacter. The sequence goes on along the minus strand of CAVONX010000018.1, from coordinate 638,820 downwards.
CGATGTGCTCCTTGGCGTAAAGGAAGTACCTATAGACGCTTTGATTCCCAATAAAAAATATTTTTTCTTTTCCCATACCATTAAAAAACAACCCTACAACAGAAAGTTGTTGTTGGCCATTTTGGAAAAGAATATTGAACTTTACGACCATGAGGTCATCACCAACAAAAAGGAGCAGCGTTTGGTTGCTTTTGGAAGATATGCGGGTATTGTCGGTGCCTACAATGGCATCCGTGCATACGGACTCAAATTCAACCTTTTTAAGCTTCCCAAAGCGGAAACTTTGGCTGACCAAAACGCATTGATAGAGGAGTTGAAAAACATAAAGCTCCCCAATATTAAAATTTTGCTCACCGGCAGGGGTAGGGTAGGTAATGGTGCGCGCGAAATGCTGGATGCCATGAACCTAAAAAGGGTTAATGTAAGTGAATATTTGGAAGAAGATTTTAACGAGCCTGTGTATTGCCAAATAGATGCTTCGGAATATAACAAACGTAAAGACGGAGTTCGTGGAAGCAAGGCCGATTTTTTTGCGAATCCGCAGGAATATAAAAGCAACTTTTTTCGTTTTGCCAAAGTAACCGATTTCTACATTGCCGGGCATTTTTATGGCCAAGGCGCTCCTTACCTTTTTACGCGCGAAGATGCCAAACATCCCGATTTTAAGATTAGGGTAGTGGCGGATATTAGTTGCGATATAGATGGCCCTGTGGGTACCACCATTCGCCCTTCTACCATAGCTGATCCAATTTACGGTTATGATCCAAAAACAGAAAAGGAAATTAATTTTAAGGATTCGGCTGCCATTGCCGTAATGGCGGTAGACAATCTACCCTGCGAATTGCCTCGGGACGCGAGCCTAGGTTTTGGCGATGCCTTTTTAAAGAACGTAATCCCTGCCTTTTTTAACGGCGACGTAGATGGCGTTTTGGAACGTGCCAGAATGACCCAAAACGGTAAGTTGACCAAGCGGTATGCTTATTTACAGGATTATATAGACGGGAAGTACTAACAGGGTTCCCTGTGTCGATCTAAAATAGGCGGCAACTAAAGTTCTTAGGTTTCCGTATAGTTTGGATAGTCCTTGGAATTGTCATAAGCGCCTGAACCCTTACTTTTCAATTGGTAGGTGTTTTCAATCGCTATCCTCGGTTAGTCCTATCTAAGGCTTGTGTCCTGCAATCACTTTTCAACGGCTATATTCCAAGAAATAACAGGAGAAACTTTAGGCGCGGTAAAGGTTCCGATGGCCTTTAATTTTAATAGGATGGCTTCTTTTTCCTCCAAGGTTTTAATGCGTAGTGTATAGTTGCCCAAAGCCGGGACCTCAAAAACGGGCGAACTACTGTAAAAGCTATAGTCCATTTCGTTTTGGAAGAGTAGGGTACTACTGGAAACATTTTCCAGTACCACTTCCAATACCTGGGTGTTGTTTATATATTTAGCAGATTTTACCTGTATACTAGCCTTGATCAAAGGATTCAGAAACTCTTCTTTGCCTACCAAAAGTTTATTGTAAACGGCCACCGTTCTTCCAGCGAACAGGGCCTCTCTCATACCTTCGATACTTTTTTCCTTGGCGAAGACAAGCGTAATGGGTCGGTCATGACCTTTTTCTGTATAGTCCCAATCAATAAGTCCGTGAATATCGCTGGTACCCATAATGGTCAGGTTTTTTTCTAAGGCTAAAGCTAAGGACTCCTCCGAATAATCTATCGAATTAATGACCTCTATACCGTGTAGTTCCCCTTTTTCCATACGTTCCTTCTGAAAATCGCTCCAGATGGGATTCCCTTGTGGATTTTGGGCATGCCATGCCGGATGGTTCCAAAAAACAAAGGCACTCTGTTTTTTGGCTTCCGAAAATGCCTTCTCGGCCTGGTCGTTTAACAAAGGGTTTGCGTCCTGAATAAAGACAGCATTATTGTGTCCCATGGGCGCATTACGGGTAATTTCGGAGCCGTGGATGATCAAAAGGTCATGTTCTTTAGCTTCTTGCAGGGCAATTTCGTAAGAACGGTTACGGTCCGGATGCGGAATATCGGCTTTATGTGGCTGGTACTCCAAATGTTCGGTGAGCGAAATGGCATCCAAATTCTCCCGTAGGGCTTCCTGAACCCGAATATTAGGCCACACGTTGCCATCGGAAAAAACGGTGTGGATGTGCAGATCGGTCTTTAGTGCCACGTATCCATCTATGTTAGGATAGGTAAGGGCGTGTTCGCTGTTGTGGGTGTGCTGGGCAAATGAGAAAGTAAAACAAAGCAATGTGGCTGTGAAGAAAAGGTGGTTTTTCATTTTTAGCTGGATTTAGTGCTCTGAAATTAAGAAAAATGGAGGTAGTTTGATTCAGGAATTACTAATTTTAGTACTATGAAGCCTGCTGAAAAGTATATTCTAGAACAACCGCAACCGTACAGGAGTATATTATTGCATCTACAGCTGGTCATTGAACATACGATACCAGAGGCCGATTTAAAGTATAAATGGAATATTCCATGTTATTATACCGATAGATCACCCATTTGTTATCTCAACGTACAGCAGAAAAAGAAATACGTAGATGTCGGTTTTTGGAACTCCGCCTATTTGACCAAACATCTGGATAAACTCATTTCGGAAAACCGAAAAGTAGTGCGCTCCCTTCGGTATACTTCTCTTGAAGAAATTGATGATACTATTCTTGTCGAAGTCTTACAGGATGCTTTTTCTGTTCGAAATGGGAAGTTTTATTGAGATTTGGAAAAAAGAAAAAGGAGCATAGGAAAAATAGCTTGCCCTTTCGAGGGTCAAGGGGCTTCGATCCACCCATTATCCCTGTAAATCTGAATAAACTGATTGCTAAGGGTGTCGGAATCTTTATATTTTACTCGCATTTCCTTTAGTTTCCGTTTTAATTCTTCTACCACATTGGTATATTCTGGGTCGGCATATACATTATTCACTTCATTGGGGTCGTTGTCAATATCGTAGAGTTCCCATTGGTTTATATCGTAATAAAAGTGCATTAATTTATACTTTTTCGTGGCGATCCCATAATGTCTTTTTACGGCGTGTTCCGCAGGAAATTCGTAGTAATGGTAATAGACTGCGTTGCGGTTCCATTTTTCTTTTTGCCCTTTTAATAATGGCAGAAGACTTTCGCCCTGCATATCGTTTGGTGCTTCAATACCGGCGGCTTCCAGAAATGTTTGGGCAAAATCCAAGTTTTGAACGAGTTCATCTTCGGTGGTATTGGGCCTAATCACATTTGGCCAGCGGATCATCAGAGGGGTTTTAAAAGATTCTTTGTACATAAACCGTTTATCGAACCAACCATGTTCGCCAAGGTAAAAACCTTGATCGGAGGTATAGACGATAAGGGTATTTTCCGTGAGGTTTTGCGCATCCAAATAATCCAATAAGCGACCCACATTTTCGTCTACGGATGCTATCGTACCTAAATAATCCTGCATATAGCGTTGGAATTTCCATACGGTAAGGGTGGAGTCGTTCATTTCCGGGTAACGCTCCATGAAATCCTTGGCTATTGGGTCATAAACCGCGTCCCAGGCTGCGCGTTGTACCGGATTCATACGGTCTACACCACCAGAGCCCAAACGTTCCGAAATTTCCATTGCATCCAAAACCGTTTTCGGGATTTTTAGGTCATACTCCAAGAGCATGTCTTTTAAGATGCCCATTTCGGCCGATTTCGCAGCATCGCCACGGGTGTCGTAATCATCGAAAAGGGTAGCAGGCAGGGGATAGTTTTTTCTTGTAAATTCTGGGTAATGGCGTGCGGCCGGCAACCAACTCCTATGTGGTGCCTTGTGCAAGTACATCAACAAAAATGGTTTGGTGGTATCCCGTCGTTTTTCGAGCCAATCCAAGGTGAGGTCAGTGGTAATGTCGGTTACATAGCCGGTAATAGTGGTGTCCCCGCTGGCGGTAATAAATTTCGGATTGTAATAATCGCCCTGTCCCGGTAAGATCATAAACTCATCAAACCCTTTGGGATTGTTCCCAAAATGGAGCTTTCCGAACATGGCAGTTTGGTAGCCTGCTTTTTGGAGTATTCTTGGGAAGGTGATATTGGTGGTGTCAAATTCGGTAAGGTTGTCTATTTTTCCATTGATATGGCTATGTTTTCCGGTAAGGATTACTGCCCTGGAAGGGGCGCAAATGGAATTTGTAACCGATGCATTCGTAAATAACATACCCTCCTTTGCCAAACGGTCTATGTTGGGGGTTCTGATTAAGGTAGTGTCGTAAGCGCTAATGGCTTGGTAGGCGTGATCGTCCGACATAATGAAAACAATGTTGGGCCTTTTGGCTTTTTCTTCTTTTATAGGGGCGCTGCATGAAAACAGGACCATCAAAAAGAAAGCTGGTAGCGCTTGTGCAACACTTTTTTTCATCATGCTATTCGTTGGTTTTAGCCGATATTTTAGACTTAAAGTTGATTTATTGTAGACCGTATCGCCACCAAATCGCTTAGTAATTTTTCGAGCAAACTTAAATCTAGCATATTCGCTCCATCACTTTTGGCATTCGCAGGGTCAAAATGGGTCTCTATAAAAAGTCCGTCTACACCGGCAGCAATTCCAGCACGTGCCATAGTGCCAATAAGTGCCGGTCTGCCACCGGTAACTCCAGAGGACTGGTTTGGCTGTTGTAGGGAGTGGGTTACATCCAAAACAACGGGCGCGTACTGCTTCATGGTAGGAATACCCCTGAAATCAACAATCATATCCTGATATCCGAACATAGTGCCGCGATCGGTAATAATGGCTTGTTGGTTACCCGTTTCGGTCACTTTTGTAACGGCGTGTTTCATGCTTTCCGGACTCATAAACTGTCCTTTTTTAATATTTACCGTTTTCCCCGTAACCGCGGCCGCAACCAACAAGTCGGTTTGTCGCGCTAAAAAAGCGGGAATCTGAAGGACGTCTACATACCCAGCTGCCATGGCCGCATCCTGCTCGGTATGGATATCCGTTACCGTAGGTATTTTAAAGGTTTCCGATACCTTGCGGAGTATTTTCAATGCTTTTTCATCTCCTATGCCCGTAAAGGAGTCCGATCTACTGCGATTTGCCTTTTTAAAACTTCCCTTAAAAATATAGGGTATTTTAAGCTTGTCCGTTATCGTTGACAATGTGCTCCGCTATACGCAAGGCCATATCTTCGCCTTCTATGGCGCAAGGACCTGAAAGCAAAAAGAAATTCTTGGAATCTGTATGTTTTATTTGCGGGATTAAGGATAAATCCATGATATACTATTTTTAGGCAAAGATACTATTTTAAGCATCTTTCTGTTATAAAGGGGTACTATTGTAAAAAACCCAAATCTACCAATGATACCTTTACGAAACCTACCTTTATTGGTACTGCTTTTGTTTGCTGTCCATGCCATAGGTCAGTTTGGCAAAAATTGTGAGCTTCGCCAGTTTAAGGTGAACCTCATAAACCCCGGCTTGGAATATGAAATGGCACTTGGCGTAAATACTACCCTAGACATAAAGGCAGGATTGCAAGTGGCTTTAGATCCCTTGCTGCCAGATGTGTATGAGGAGTTGGCATTTTTCCCCGCAATAGCCGCGCAATACCGGTATTACTACAATTTTGAAGCCCGCCAACGAAATAGGAGGACCATTTATGGGAATTCTGCCAACTATATCGCTCCCGCAGTGGCTGCCTTTTTCCCTGATACACGCACCATAAATAATGAACTTGTGAAGGGTACCTTTGGTTATGCAGGACTGGTAACAGGGCTTCAGCGGAGTTATGATTCTGGATTTAATTTTTCGGTGGATGCAGGAGCGGCTTATCATATCGGAGATTTTGACGGAGCCTTTTATCCAGTAGTAAATCTTAGTATCGGTTGGATTTTTAGTGAAAAACGATGGTGTGTGGGGAGGTAGTCTGGAGTGGAGGGCGAAAGTGAGCAGTTGGCAGTTGAAGAAGCGTAATTTGTAAAGAGCAAAAAGCTTTAAATCTGAATATCTTTGCCTGGAATTACGACGTTACGGTCTGTTTAATTAATGTTCGATGCCATACTTGTATTTGAGTTTGATAGTTGATTTGTAATTAATAAGTTAGCTTTAGGGAATAAAGCAACTGAACATGTATAAAAAACTCCTTTTTATTGCGCTAATTAGTTGTGGTTTAGGATATCAACTCCAAGCCCAACGTATGACTGAAAAAGGTTTTGGTATCGTAAATTTGGAACGCCACCAGTTTACATTTGGCACTGGATTTAGGTACGAAATAGGATTATTTAGAAATGTAAGTGCTTCCACCGGTTTTTCCCCAGGTTTTGCGGCTTACAAGGAAGGTTATACGTTTGGACTAGCTTTTGACATTAGAATTCGATATTACCACAATTTTCAGGAACGCTTGGATATCAATAAGAACGTAACCGGCAATTCCGCGAATTATTTTGGGCCCGCAAGGAGTGCCTTTTTTGGTGCCTTACAGTTAACCAATAGTATCAGGGATGATAGGGATTTTAATCTTGAATTTTTTGGTGGGGTGTACGGCATACAAAGAACGTACCGATCGGGTTTTAATATTAATGCCGAACTTGGTGTTGGTTATTATCGCGGAGATGGTGTATTGGACGGTTACGGAGGTTTGTTCAGCTTCACGGTAGGTTGGGCACCAATGAAAGGGAAATCGCGAAAGCCCGTTTTTGATTAATGAGATGATTGGGAAGAATGGCAGTGTATCGTTTAAATCTTACCAATGGGTTTTCGGCTTTATTAGGATTTGGTCTGTACTGCACGTGGAATATATAATTTATGATAATTGAAAATAACGATTCGATTACTTTCTTCCTCATATTTATAAATCGGTAGAGCATGAAGAAAATAGTTGTTGTTTTACTTTTCATTGTACCTGTTTGGTGTTCCGCTCAATCTCAAAAACAGTTAGAAACCGGTCTTTTTAAAGTAAATCTACTCCTTCCGGGCATTAATTATGAATTTGGAACTAGTGAACAAAGTACTTTAAACTTAGAATTGGGGCTTATACCCGACTGGAACGGAGCGTTTGACTTTTTTCCGTATCTGGGTGCGGATTATAGATATTTTACCAATTTGGAACGCCGATTGGACAAAAGCAAGAACATTTCTGGTAATAGCGGTAATTACGTGGCCTTTTCAAATAGGGTTCAAGTATCGGCTCCCTTACTAGGTAATTTTGAATATGATACTCCACTTCTTTACGCAGGTGGTGTTGTCTATGGTATTCAACGAACGTATGATAAGGGATTTTACTGGGGAATTTCCGGGGGTCCAGCCTTTTTTACAGGGGATAGCAATCCTGGTATGGGGCTCCTTATAGACCTTAAACTTGGTTGGGTTCTAAGTCAAGGAAAAATGAACTGATTTTCTATTTAAACTACCTCAAAATCAGTCAGATAAAAATAACATAAGATTATGTGTGGGTGTAAAAAAATGAAGTATCTTTGCACGCTTAAAATAGACCCTAATGTCCAATACTAAAAACATTGCAATTATTGCACACGTTGACCACGGCAAAACTACCTTGGTCGATAAAATCATGTACCACTGTAGCCTTTTTCGTGAAAACGAAAATGCGGGTGACCTTATCTTGGATAACAACGATTTGGAGCGGGAACGTGGTATTACCATTACTTCTAAGAATGTTTCTGTTGTTTATAAGGATACCAAAATCAATATTATCGATACCCCAGGGCACGCCGATTTTGGTGGTGAAGTGGAGCGCGTTTTGAATATGGCCGATGGTGTGTTGTTATTGGTAGATGCATTTGAGGGACCAATGCCCCAAACGCGTTTCGTATTGCAAAAGGCCATAAATCTTGGTTTAAAACCATGTGTTGTTATAAATAAGGTCGATAAAGAAAATTGTACCCCTGAAGAGGTGCACGAAAAGGTTTTTGATTTGATGTATGAGCTGGGTGCCGAAGAATGGCAGCTAGATTTTCCAACGGTTTACGGTTCTGCAAAGAACAATTGGATGAGCGATGATTGGAAAAACGAAACCGATAACATTGAGCCGCTTTTGGACATGGTGTTAGAACATATTCCTACGTTTAAGCCAACGGAGGGCAATACGCAGATGTTGATCACTTCTTTGGATTTCTCTTCATTTACAGGAAGAATCGCGATAGGTCGTTTAACACGGGGGTCGTTAAAGGAAGGGCAGCAGATTTCTTTGGTAAAAAGAAACGGAAGTATCGTAAAATCCAAGATAAAGGAACTGTTTACTTTTGAAGGTCTTGGCCGAAAAAAGGTACAGGAAGTGGTTACTGGTGATATCTGTGCCTTGGTAGGAGTTGAAGGTTTTGAGATCGGTGACACCGTTGCAGATTTGGAAAATCCACAGGGCTTAAAGACTATTGCCATAGATGAGCCAACCATGAGTATGCTATTTACCATTAACGATAGTCCGTTTTTTGGACAGGACGGTAAGTTTGTAACTTCCAGACATATTAAGGAACGTTTGGAGCGCGAGTTGGAGAAAAACTTGGCCTTGCGTGTTAATCCAACGGATAGTGCCGATAAGTTTATAGTATTTGGCCGTGGGGTTTTGCACCTTTCGGTATTGATAGAAACCATGAGACGTGAAGGGTATGAGCTACAGATCGGGCAACCACAGGTAATTATTAAGGAAATAGATGGTGTAAAGTGCGAACCTATCGAGCATTTAACTATCGATCTTCCAGAAGAGGTTTCCGGTAGGGCCGTGGAAATGGTATCTATCCGTAAAGGAGAAATGACTAGTATGGAATCTAAAGGGAACCGTATGTTGTGTGAATTCCTAATTCCATCAAGAGGTATTATAGGTCTTAGAAACCAGTTGCTTACCGCTACGGCAGGCGAGGCAATTATGGCACACCGCTTTTTGGAATATCAGCCTATGAAAGGGGATATTCCACAGCGCCAGAACGGTTCTTTGGTGTCTATGGAAAGAGGAAAGGCAATTCCTTATTCTATAGATAAATTGCAGGACAGAGGTAAGTTTTTTGTAGATCCAGGAGAGGATATTTACGAGGGACAGGTGATTGGCGAGAACTCTCGTGGAGATGATATGGTCATCAATATAACGAAAACAAAGAAATTGTCCAACGTACGTTCCTCGGGTGCAGACGATAAGGCCAAGATCGTACCGGCCATTAAATTTTCTTTGGAAGAGGCCTTGGAATACATTCAAAAAGATGAATACGTTGAGGTAACACCTAAGCACATTCGACTTCGTAAAATATATTTAACGGAGAACGACCGTAAGCGAAATAAGATCGCTTAAATTTCTTTAAAAGCCCTGAATTTTTTCAGGGCTTTTTTTTTGCAGTAGCTTTGACCACAAAAGTACTTTTCCAATATAGTTACGGTTTAAGTTATGGGACCTTTTAACAATTGGCCGTTTTTTACCCTCGTAGGTTAGTTTTTAAAGTATTTAGTACCTCAGCCCATTATGACAGTGTAATTAAAGACTGCTGTAATCTTCCTTAGAAGTAAGTTAAGGTTAACTGACTACTATATATTCCACGGCTATCATTTAGTAAGGGTTGTGTATTGATTTTAGCCTGTTTATTTGAGAACTTGCTAATTTTTTATGCTACATTCTAAGGCCTCAATAATAATTTTAGAAAGAAGTATAATCTGTAGGTAAATCCATCATTTTTTTCATAATTTCCAATGTAGACTAACGTAACAACTAATTTACTTCAAAATGAATTTCGCGGGAAAAAAAGTATTGATTACAGGGGGTACCAGAGGTATAGGCCGTTGTATGGTAGAAGAAATGATAGCTGGAGGCTGCAAGCATTTGGCCGTTATCGCTAGGGATAAACAGAGTTTAAAAGAACTGGCCGAAAAGTACCCTGAGGTAAAGTTTATTAAAATAGCTGGTGATATCGCGCATATTGATGTCCTGTGCGATGCCGCTGCTCGTATTGAGGACAAATGGGGAAATTTGGACATTCTAATCAATAATGCGGGCATTGTATCCGCGGGTCCCCTAGAAGATCTTTCAGATGAAGAATTATACGACCAAGTGGCCGTAAATTTTACTGCCGTTCTGTTGTTGACCAAATATTGTATTCCTCTGTTAAAGGCTTCCAAAGAAGGGGCTATTCTGAATATATCTTCTGGCCTAGGGTTGCTTGGAATGCCTTTTTATGCCGTCTACGGAAGTACTAAAGCCGCTTTACGTCAATTTTCGGACTGTATGCGCAGAGAGCTTGCTCCAGATAAGGTCCATGTAACCTGCGCCTATCCTACTGCTACGGACACGGATATGATGCGAAAATTTGTAGGTAGGGAAATGGATTCGCCCGAGTATGTGGCCAAACGCTCTTTGGATGGTTTGTTACGCAAAGAGCTACATGTCATATTTGGAGGGGTTGAAAGGGAAAATGATATTGCCCTCAATTTTGGGAATCCCGAAGAGTTCGATAAGATAGTGGCCAAAAATTTTGAAAGTCGGAGGGAATCGAGTTCGGGCCACAAAGCATTATGATGATTGGCCCTTAAGGGTTTTTTGATGTCTAAGGGAATACATGCTATTCTGGATAAAAGATCAATTAAAAGTACGCCAGGAAGAAAAAATATCATTTTATTTTAGCGCCAGACTCTTCATGCGTTTTTATGTCACTCTTGCTCGCGAGACGTTTAATCCTTTGGTGCTTGGTGCAATGCCGCCGCTGCCGCTCCTACAATGCCGGCGGAATTCATTAAAACTGCTGGTATCACAGGTGTTTCTATTTTTATACGGTGTTTAAACTCATCAAAATCCTTTGAAGAACCGCCACCCAATATGATAAGGTCGGGGGCAACGATCAATTCTACATATGTCAAAAATTTATTGAAGCGCTTGCCCCATTTGTCATAGCTTAGGTTTTCGCGTTCCTTGGCAGAATCCGCGGCCCACAGCTCAATTTTATCATACTTCTTATAGGGTATCTGCCCTAATTCAAAATTTGGAATCAGTTCGCCGTCCCAAAAGGCGCCGCTACCTAGACCGGTACCAATGGTGATCATGACCACAAGGCCTTTTTTTCCTTTTCCAACGCCGTAGTTCATGCTGGCATAACCGGCTGCATCGGCATCATTTATAACGATGACCGGTAATCCGGTAGCTTCACTGAAAAGGCCTTTAACATCCAAGCCCAACCATTTTTTATGAAGATTTCCGGGAGATTTACAGATACCGTGTTTTATAATCGTCGGGAATCCAACCCCGACCGGACCTTTATAATCAAAATGTTTTACGATTTGAGCTACAACGGCCGCCATGTCCTTTGGTTTTCTTCCCTTAGGGGTAGGTATACGATAGCGCTCCGTTAACATTTCCCCCGTTACCGAGTTTACCAATGCCCCTTTAATGCCTGAGCCGCCTACATCAATACCGAGAACTTCCATTTTGCTATTTTTATTTTTTTAATATGCGCAAAGTAACAAAAAAAGAATTGGGTCAGGAAATCTTGGGGCGTGCCTTCTATTTTCGGAATTTGGATTTTGGTCGCAACGCTTCGGGAGGGGTTTTTAATTTTTGTTTGTCCCGGGGATTTTTATTTTTGATTGTAAATCTCGGGCGTTACAGAAATTTCAAGGGCAAACGCACCGTTTTTATCGTAGTATTTATAATCCATCGTTATCCCATTATCCCTGTACACTTTTAGTTCTGGACTATTTTTTATAGTGTTGATGATGTCCGGTCGAAGATACTTGTTTACCGTATCCAGGTTCACTTCAGCCTTGTCGATTTCCAAGAGCGTATAATGATAGATGAAATTTGTTTTTCCTAGCGTCGCTGCGCTGTCCAACCGCGTAAACTCATCGATTTGTATAGGGCTTTGCCTGTTCAATTCTTGTGCTGCGTTTTTTAGTTCCGCTTCTAAGTCGGTCTTAAAGAGCTGTTGCACGCCAAGATAGGACAGGGCAAAGGCAATACCTCCAACGATCAGCCCTATGAGCGTGCCTTTTTTCTTTGATGCTTCTTCTTTACTCATTTTCTTTTTAGATATGACACTCTTTGGGCTTCTGCGCTTACTTTTCCTTAGTTTAGTCCAATAGCTTTAAGGCTACAATGGTGTATATGGATATTTCCTCGTCGGATGCATCCATCTCGGTGTCGCTAGTGTAGGTGACCTGAAAGTTTTTGCCAATAAATTCATCGGAGGTTAGGTCGTAGCTTTTTTGGGCAGATTCATCCAGATAATTGAATGCGTTAGAATAACCATCGGTATCGGTAAAATAAAAAATACCGTCCTCATAGCCGTCAAACACGGCGATAATGGTCTCGGTTTCTTGAGTAGCGGTGCTGGTTACGCCCAACACCAAACAGAATAGGGAAATAACGAGTGTTTTCATGACTTATTTTTTGTTTTAGTTCTAACAGATGTGTATGTCAACTGGTATTCGATCTTTGGTGTTATCGGTTTTTTTTGAATTGATGTTCCCCTTGAAAACAAATTCGAATTTTCACCATAAATGAAAGCAATATTCCAATACAAAAATCATTTTGGTCTATTTATTTTAACCGATGACAAGGGTGTAAAAAACTGTTTTACAAAGCGGTATGTCTTAGTTTGCGGGTTAAAATATTTTTTGATTAAACGGTTCTATTTTGAAATACGGACTACCTTTGGTACATTATTCATATATCTATTGGAAACCCCTCATAAAAATGATGTCAAAATATTTAGGAATATTTTTTTTACTTTTTTGTGGTACCCTGCTGTCCCAAGAAAAAAAGGAACTTTCAAATGATGCTATAGCCGAGCAAATAGCTGCCCATAAAAAGGATATCCGTGGCCCGTATAGGGATATTCGTTGGTTCTGTACCGATGGGAGCATCCGGCAACCTAAGGATCCTTGTCCGGACGCAATAGGCCCTGGCGTGCAACATGCCCGGTACAAGGAGGATGTTATTGCCTTGGGAAAGAATCAGCATATTTATCTAGGGCAGATTTTAGCAAATACGGATAAAGGCGAATTTTGGGATGCGGACCACAGGCAGTCCCGGTTAAAACAATACCAATTAGACAAATATCTGCGCACGGTAGATAACGGTTGGATCAACCAAAAAGGGCAGTTTTACCGTGGCGCCTTGCAGGTAGAGGACGAGGAAGCTTGGGGCATTGAATTTTATAAATGGCTACTGGCCAAAGATGCAGTTTTGGAACAGCACTATTTTCTAGTGAGGCAATCGCTAAAGGATGTACCCCATAACGGAGATGACAACATAGCTCAGCAAATGAGGAGTCAGTCCAAAGTAATATCCGATGAATATCTTCCCTTTATGGATTTGCGGGTAAAAATTCATAGTCAACCGCAAGAAGGGGATATTAAAAAGGTAATACAATTTAAGCAGGCCAATAGCGCAAAGCTATCGTTAGATTTGCAAAAGAAGTTGGATATATTAGTTCGCGTAATGCAAGATTTCTTTGCTCCGGTAGCCGTAGATAACTTGCTTGAAAAAGCTAGTATTGTTAAAGGAAACTCCGCTCGGACAACAAATTGAGGCCTATGCAGCGTATTGGAAAACGGCAACGGATGAAACCCTAAAGTTTGCGGAAACAGCGCAATTGTTATTGGATATCCGCACTGGAATAGTGGCCGAAAAACGTCCAATGGCGCGGTTACAATTGTTGGACATCAGCTTAAAATTAGAAGAAATCCTATTTAAAAGCGCACCCATTTGGCAGCCAGAAACCGTGGGCGACCAACTGGAAAAAATCTGTGCCTTGGGAACGGCATCTGCAGGTGCCGGTTATTTGGAGCTGTGGGAATGGGACCGGATCATGAGTTCCTTGGCACAATCGGAAAAGGAAAATCTTACCTTGGCGGAACTGAATGCGGTTTTAGAAACGGCAAGGGGAGCCGTGGAATGGAGTGCGGCCATGGTAAAGGCCAATTACCAAGATGTCGTAAATACCTATACCGCTTTTGAACCTAAGGCGTACGGCTTTATAGATGATAGGATCAGGGGGTCTATTGCCCTTTATTTGGGTGAAAGTGTTGGGGAACTGGGCGATTTTATTGCCAAGGAGTCGTCATTGACAAATAGTGTATTGGATATTCCCGGGCAGAGTTCCTTTCGCGGACTCAATCCAGGGTACGCCTTTGGGGAACTAGTGGTGGTCGATGGTTCTTCGGAGGATATTGATGTGTCTTCGGATAAAATCTACATTTTTCAGCGTTCACCATCAGATTTGAAGCCAGTCGCCGGTATTGCAACCGTGGCAGAGGGGAATATGGTTTCCCACGTGCAACTACTGGCCCGTAATTTGGGTATTCCCAACGCGGCCTTATCGGGAGAAAACCTACAGAGCTTAAAAAAATATGATGGTCAGCGCGTTTTTTATGCGGTATCCAATAAGGGTAATAGTATTCTGAAGTTAGAGGCCGATATGACTTCGGCCGAGCGGGAATTGTTCGCAATAAAGCAGCGCAGTGCGGATAAGATTGCGGTACCCATAGAAAAATTGAGATTGGACAATACGGGCGTGTTTAATTTACGCGATGTAGATGCCGCTGATTCAGGGGAACTGTGTGGTCCAAAAGCCGCCAATTTGGGGCAGTTAAAGAAACTATTTCCCGATAAAGTAGTAGAAGGTCTTGTAATTCCCTTCGGGATTTTCAGGGAACATATGAACCAGCAAATGCCGGAACAAACCCTATCCTATTGGCAGTTTTTAAACGACATGTTTACCAAGGCGGACGCTATGCGAAAGGAGAACATATCCGAACCTGAAGTAGAAAATTATCAGTTGATACAGTTGGAAATCCTAAGGGCTGCCATAAAAAAAATGCCCATGAATCCTGATTTTATCTCCGAGATAGAAGCTAAATTTAAAACCGTTCTTGGAAGCCCCTTGGGTGAAATTCCTGTTTTTTTACGAAGCGACACCAATATGGAGGACCTCAAGGATTTTACGGGAGCCGGTTTAAACCTTACGGTTTTTAATGTGCTGGACAAGGAGAAAATACTACAGGGCATAAAGGATGTTTGGGCATCGCCCTATACGGAGCGGAGTTTTAAATGGCGGCAAAAGTATTTATTGAATCCCGAGAATGTTTTTCCCTCCATCTTGGTCATTCCTAGCGTAGATGTGGATTATTCCGGGGTGCTGATCACCAAGGGTATCAATTCCGGTAATGAGGAGGATCTAACGGTAGCCTTTAGCCGTGGGGCAGGTGGCGCGGTAGACGGACAATCTGCGGAAACCTATACCTTATACGCGAATGGCGGGAATCGATTATTGGCACCGGCACGGGAACCGTCCTATACCAGTTTGCCGGTGACGGGAGGAACGGCTAAGAAGTCCACCACCTTTGAGCAACCCGTACTAAACGAAACTAATAAAGAGGAGATTAGGGAGTTGACACAAACCATTAGGGAAGTACTACCAAAAGCAACCAATTCCGATTATACGGGAGCCTATGATGTAGAATTGGGCTTCCAGAATAATAAACTATGGCTTTTTCAGATACGCCCTTTCGTCGAGAATAAAAAGGCTTTGAGCTCGGGCTATTTGGAATCCATAACTCCTAAAATTGATGCGAACAAGGTAATTAGGCTAGGAGCCAAAATTTAAAAAGTAATACTAATGATTTATAAACGGATGAAATGTATAACTACTATTTTACAGTTTGTAGTTTGTCTTTTTGCAATTACCGTTATCTCGGGTTGTAGCTCTAGCCCTGAAAAAGGTATCGTGGATAGGATAAATTCTTTGGAAAAGGAAGGAAAGCTCATAGTGCAGAAAGCGGAACTCGAAATAGATCCAGAGTATCTACCAGAATATTTAGAATTATTAAGAGAAGGCATTTCTACTTCGGTAGCTGTAGAGCCAGGCGTTCTAAGTTTATATGCTATGGCAGATAAAGATAATCCGAACAAGATTATGGTTTTTGAGGTTTACGCTAGCAAGGAAGCCTACGAATCCCACATTTCATCACCACATTTTTTAAAATACAAAAACGGGACATTAGAAATGGTGCGGTCTTTGATTTTAACTAGAACCACGCCTGTCGTATTTGCATCAAAAATTAAATAACAAACTTACAGTTTTAGCTATTTTAAAAGATATAAAATGAAGCAAAACAATAAGAGGATAGCAAGCGAAACCGCAGTTCATGAATACCTTAAAAAAACAGATAAAAAGCGATGAACTACATGTTTATTGGCGAATGACATCTGACCTTTTTAAAACAAATAAATATCTAACAGATGAAAAAATATATCCTGCTTTTTTTAGTACTGATCATGGGCTCGGCATTTACCACCTATACCTATTACCCAATAGATGGTTATGAGCTTACCGGTATAAAACGCCTAAAGCGTTTGGAGCTTATAAAAAACGGGGAACTAAAAAATACCACGCCCCTGCCTGCGGGCGCCATGAAATCTTGGAGCGAGATAGAGTTGAACCTGTTGGAGCGAAAAGCTGACAGCGCCATGGGCCTAATGACGGTCGATCCCGATTTTCAAAAAGAAATAAATACCCTGTTTCGTGGTTTGGACAGGAGTTATTCCTTAGCGGTTTTGGACATTTCAGATCCCAACACTATCCGATACGCCGAACGAAACGAGACCGCCGGCTACCAACCCGGTAGTGTTGGAAAGTTGGCCGTGCTGCATGCCCTGTTTGTGCAATTGGCAAAAATATATCCCGACTCATGGGAAAAGCGAACCGAATTGTTGAAGAACAAATCGGTGAAATCCGGGGTTTGGGGCCAAACAGACGAGCATACCATTCCCATTTACAATATTGAAAAGAAAACCTTTGTCAAACGCCAAGTGATTTCAAGTGATGTGTTTACGCTTTACGAATGGACAGATCATATGCTTTCCGTGAGCAACAACGGTGCGGCCAGTATCGTTTGGCGCGAGGCAGTGCTCATGGCCGCTTTTGGAGAAAAGTATCCTGAATTGACACAGGAAGAATCCGATGCTTATTTTAAGGAAACCCCAAGAAAGGAACTCACGGATCTAAGCAACGATGTCGTAAACCTGCCCTTACGCGACTTGGGCATCACGGCCGATGAATGGCGTTTGGGCAGTTTTTTTACCCGTGGCGCAAATACCTACGTGGGCGACAAGGGCGGGAGTATTGGTTCCCCACAGGGCATGATGAAATTTTTGGTGCAATTGGAACAGGGCAAGGTCGTAGACGAGCAATCTAGCCTAGAAATGAAACGCCTAATGTATATGACGGACAGGCGCATCCGTTACGCCCAATCACCGGCCTTAAAGGAAGCCGCGGTCTACTTTAAATCGGGCTCCCTCTACAAATGTGACCGTACAAAGGGCGAGGAATGTGGCAAATACATGGGCAACGTTACCAATTTTATGAACTCCGTAGCCATTGTAGAACACCCGGATAATTGCACCTATTTGGTGGTGTTGATGACGAATGTACTCCGCAAGAATTCTGCTAGCGATCACATGTATTTGGCAGGGAGTATAGATAAGGTGATTCGAAAAAAATAGTACTATCGAGCCATACTTTTTTCACTGAACCTTTTGATTCAATGGGGTTTTCCTAGTTAGATATGGGGCTATGCCCTTATATGGTATGGTTTTGAATATAAGATGATAATTACGCCTTTAAAGCCTTGTGATGGCTTGCAACTACCGAAATATTCTTAGTTTGCTCTTACTATTTAAATTTAGGGCCTGGTAACGTTACATAATTGTTGTGTGTCATCGAAAAGGGTACCAAAATGAAAAAACAGGAATAAAGGGTACGAATAATACGCACTCTTGATATGTTCGATTTGACTACTTATCACTACATTGTTTTATACTATATCGCATCTTTAAACAGCGTGCGAATGGAATCCCTAAATTTTATAAAAACTAAAAATTAGAATCATAAAATGGAAATATATTACACCCAAATTATAGAATCTCTGGTAGTCATTTTTTTATTTATACTTAATAGATTAATAACCAATAAGATAATAAAGAAAACAATTATTGATAAAATTGCTCAAAAATCAAGAGGTCAAATAATACGAAAGGCTATCAATTTTATAGTGATTACGGTTTGTCTTATTATTTTAATGATAATTTGGGGAGTTAAACAGTCAGATTTGGCAGTTTTTATTGGTTCAATTCTAACAGTTATAGGGGTTGCAATGTTTGCGCAATGGTCTTTGCTTTCTAACATTACGTCAAGCATATTACTATTTTTTAATCATTCCGTTAAGATAGGGGATACAATCTCGATTATGGAAGCTAAAGACTATGAAGTTAGGGGAATTGTACTTGATATAGGATTGATTTTCGTTACCATAAAAACGCTTGAATTTGAAGAGGAAATTACATTGCCGAACAATATTTTCATTCAGAAAACAATTCGAAAATTAAACGATAAAGGTCTTGCAAACCAAAACAAGATAGAAATTAATGCGCAGCATGTATCCCAAGTAAACAACGTGTAAACCAATACATTGAAAATGGTTTTATATACTATTGCAATAAGCACAACCTTAACAACGTATAATGAATAAGACCCAAGACATTCTTAAAAATCTAAAGGCACAGTTTATAGAGCTTGTTCCGGATATTTTAATATCATTACTAGTACTCGTTATTGGATATTTGATTGGAAGATTAATCAAGTACTTAGTAATTCGTTTGTTTATGTCTCTAGGCAAAATAACCAAACGGCGATTTGTCAATTTTAACTTTAAACAAGCTGGGTCATTTTTGGGTACTGCCTTTTTCTGGGTAATTATATTTTCCACTATTCTTATAATCACGGATATTTTGGACCTCACCGTGTTAACCAATTGGTTTCAAAGTATTGTACATTATGTTCCAAATATAATTGCAGCTATACTCATTGTTTTCTCGGCAATAATTCTAGGTAATCTTATATCTGATATGCTGCTGTCTTTAGGTAGAAGAACAGGTGTAAAGTATAGTTTAACATTAATAAAGACGATTCGGTTTGTATTACTCCTCTTGGCGGCAGTAATAGCTTTAGACCAAATTGGTGTTGAGATTTCGCTTTTAATAAATATTATTGACATAGTACTGGCAGCATTGCTTTTTGGTGGGGCTCTCGCATTTGCATTGGGAGCGAGAACATCCGTAAGCAATATATTGGCTTGCTATTATCTGCGGAAAAGATATAAAGAAGGTGACGAAATACAAATTGGAAAAACTAGGGGTGTCATACTAAAAATAGATGCCACAAATGTAGTAATGGATAATGAAATAGGTCAAATTACCATTCCTGCCAAGATCTTTAACGAGACCAAATCGTACTTAATAACAAAAGGATAACGTATGGATGCAAATGAAACCGTCATAAACGACTTTATAGATAAACATCCTTTTGCGGCAGCGCAGGCATTGGAACAAGTGTCTTCTGAAGAAGTGGTCGATTTTTTACAAACACTATCGCTCCAAAAAAATGAAAAGCTGTTAAGATTGATGAATGCAAAGAAAGGTGCGGAATGTCTTGTTTTAATGCCAGCAGATCGATCAAGTGAATTGATAGAGCAGGCAGATGCCTCATTAATAGCGTCACTATTCATGTTTGTAGAGACTCCTGTGCGTTCAAAACTATTGACCAATATATCTTCGGATAAACGCGCCACAATTAAACGTCAGCTTTCTTTTTTACCCAATTCCATAGCAACACTCATGGAAAGTGCCGTTATGATCAGCATAGAAATGTCTGTTGATAATGCGCTGCAACTTTTTAAACGGAATACAACAGCGCAAGAGTTCTATCTATATGTTGTGGATCTGGATGGCAATTTTAAGGGGATTGTGAGGTTAAAGGAATTGTTTGTAGCAGAACCCTTCGGTGATCTTAAAGAGGTGATCATAAAAACTGTTCCAACGCTCTTATCGGACATATCGGTTAAAACTATTATTGAACATCCCGGTTGGTTGGAATATCAGGAAATGCCGGTGATAGATACTTCGGGAAAGCTTTTGGGTAAATTAACCCATAGAAGTACCATGCAATTTAAAACTAAGGTCAAAAATTCTAGCTACGAAATTGAAGAAACAGGCAACGCTCTGGGCGAATTGTTCCGCATAGGACTTAATGGATTATTACAAGGTGGTGGAAAATAACCGTTTTCAAAAAAGACAATAGATATGAAATTACATACCGGTAATGTAGAGCAAATATTAAAAGAAAGCTATTTTTTAAAATTCCCTAAAGATGCTGCCCATACGCTTGATTCTGTTTCCACAAGTGCTACTTTGGGCTATTTAAGGGAACTTCCAATAGTAAATGCAAGAGCGGTATTCTTTAATTTGAATGTTGATACCATAATAGCCTTGATTTTAAAAATGGATCATCAACTGTTCAAGGACTTATTTGACAATATCGACACACATTTAGCATCACGCATACTTTCACGTCTTGATGAAGGGGAGATACATATAAAACTGGACTTGTTACCGGAAATCGTATCAAGAGAAATAAAGGATTTTTTAAGTTATAGTGAGGATAGCGCTGGTGCTATAATGGAAACCGATGTCACTAATTTTCATATCGAGGATACGGTCGAGAATGTACTGGCAAGAATTAGAAAAGCGGGCAACAGAAAGTTATTGGTCATATATATAATTGATGATGAAAGTAAATTAGTAGGAAAAGTACCTTTGCACCATATAGCAGTTTCACAGCCACATAAGAAATTAAAAGACCTTATGACGATCGCGCCATCAATAAACGCAATGGCAAGCATAGAAGAAGTGCTAGAGGCGATAGAAAAGGATTCGTTATTGCAGATACCGGTTATTGATATTAATAATCACCTTCTTGGTATTATTAGAAACGATGCACTTATGTCCGCTTCAAAAGAAGAAATGGCAGAAGACTTGCAGGCCATGTTCGGTGCCGGTAGGGAAGAGCACGCATTGTCCAAGGTCTCGTTCGCTGTTCGCAACAGATTACCTTGGCTGCAAGTAAACCTGGCAACGGCATTTTTAGCGTCTATGGTGGTCGGCTTTTTTGAAGATACTATAGCACAGATTACCATATTGGCTATTTTTTTACCCGTTGTAGCCGGCCAGTCCGGAAACACAGGTTCACAAGCTTTAGCCGTAACCATACGTGGTTTGGCATTAAAGGAAATTAGGATTTCCCAATGGTTTAAAGTAGCCAGAAAAGAACTAATGGTAGCACTTATAAATGGTGTGGCTGTTGCGATAACCACAGGTACTATCGTTTACTTTTGGTCAGGTTCCTTGGGTATTGCCATAGTAATCGCAATTTCAATGATTATATCTATGCTCATAGCCGGTTTTGCGGGGGCAATAATCCCCATAGGCTTAAAAGCGATCGGACAAGACCCGGCAACATCCTCTTCAATAATTTTAACAACGGTAACGGATATTTGCGGATTTCTAAGTTTTTTAGGGTTGGCTTCCGCTTTGTCGTCTGCTTTGGGTATTGTCTAAAATGATCTAATTCATATATAACCACCAACGAACCTTCAGGTAATTCTTTAAGGTATTTCTTGAATTCCGTTTCATCGTTCTTGTGCTGGTTGTGCCCCTTCCTACTGCCATGTACATCGAAGACATGCTTACCGATGTCAACTCCAAAAGTTTCTTTATATTTATTCATAGGTACTATTTTTATGAAAGAACAGGCTACTTCTGCCCACAACGACTTGAAAACGAGATCCAAAGTCTCACAGAACTGAACGTGATCTGAGTAGTAAAAGAGAGGGGATTATCAATGTTGTCGAATTCCAAAGCTTCACCGTGTATGGTAACCTTAATCCTCTCTTTGTTCTTTCTGATTTATACTATCAATTTAAAGAGAATCAAACTTAAGCCGTGTATAATTAATTGCTTTGGTCGTTGCCTATATGGACAATTCCTTCGGAATTTTCTCAGGTTCGTATTTGTTTACTAAATTAGTTGCTTAACCACGCAACTAACCATAAACTAAACCGTTAGCAGCAATTGATGCAATTGGATAAATTATGAATATGAAACAATCAAGACGTGTTTTTTTAAAGCTTAGTGCCTTATCTAGTGGTTTGTTATTCACAAGTCCCTTAAGTGCCTTATCTATCAATGACGAATGGTATAAGAAAGCAGGTAAGTCTCAAAAAGTTCTCATTCTTGGTGCTGGTATGGCAGGTATGTCTGCTGCAATTGAATTGATAAAACTTGGTCATGAAGTAAAAATACTTGAAGGTCAAATGAGAGCCGGAGGGCGAATAAAAACCTTAAGATCCCCATTTTCAGATAGTCTGTATGCTGATATGGGAGCAGCCAGAATTCCAGAGAACCACGAATGGACCATGAAGTATATCAAAGAATATGGTCTTGAACTCTATCCCTTCAATCCAGTAGAGGGAGATTATATTCATTTAATGAAAGGTAAAAGAATTCGTTATACGAGTCAATCACCTGCCAGTCTCAACAATTATCCTGTAAATCTATCCATAAAGGAATTGGAATCAGGATGGCAAGGAATTTCCACCGCTCCATTGGAAGAATTAATGACCAATTTGGGAGATCCGACAAGTTTAGAATGGCCTCCCCAACGAATTGCCCAATATGACGGCTACTCATTGAAAGAATACCTAGAAAAAGCTGGATATAGTAAAGAAATTGCAGATTTATTAATGATTGGATGGGAAACAGAGAAGGGTATGAATATGTCAGTTCTTGAAATAATCAGAGAATTAAGTCTTTCTTTTGGAGCAACAAGAAACAAAATTGTTGGTGGTAACGATCTTTTACCCACTAAAATGGCTGAATCCATTAGCAATTACATTGAATATGGAACCAAAGTCACAGGAATTAATCAGAGTGAAAATGATATTTCGATAACAGTGAGAAGAGGTGAGCAATCTGAAACCTTAAAAGCAGATCGGGTCATCTGTACTTTTCCGCTACCTGTCGTCAAAAAGATGGATTTTGTAAAAACCCTTTCAAAAGAAAAACAGAAAGCAATCAATGAGCTAACGTATTGGGATTTATCAAGAACTGTATTTCAAGTCAGTGAACGCTATTGGAAGAAAGATGGCCTTAACGGATTTGCAGCAACTGATCAACCTATGGAAATCTGGGATCCAAATTATGAATCCAATTCGAAAAGAGGCTTAATTGCTGCTTATGTGAAAAATGACGACTCGCAGTTGCTAGCTGGCTGGTCTGATCAGCAGCGATTAGATTTTGCTTCAAAGCAAGTGAATAGAGCCTTTCCTGGACTTATGAATTATTCAGAAGGAGGACATACTAAATGCTGGAAAGAAGATCCATGGGCATTAGGTGCTCATTCCATTGGAACAAGAAATCAAATGACTACACTATTGCCTCACTTGATGAAGCCAGAGGGTCGAATTCATTTTGCAGGTGAACATGCGTCCGCCTACCACGGCTGGATTCAAGGTGCAATTGAATCTGGGAATAGAGCAGCTAAAGAAATCAATAGTTTTGAATAAAAAAGCTGCTAACAAAGGCTATGATGTCCATGCTCCTAACGTCGCACGGCACATAGCAAAACCGTTAGCCACAATGTAAAAAGACCAATAGCACATTAGTTTTTTTCGACACAAAGCCAACACCGGAAAAACCAACAGAGTTGTTTTATTACCAAATCTCAAGAGTAAACTCATTTTTGAGTCCTGCACAATAGACAAAAGA
Source organism: uncultured Flavobacteriaceae bacterium (assembly GCA_963697395.1). Lineage (GTDB taxonomy): Bacteria > Bacteroidota > Bacteroidia > Flavobacteriales > Flavobacteriaceae > Maribacter. The sequence goes on along the minus strand of CAVONX010000018.1, from coordinate 615,192 downwards.
GAAAGCACAAATCGACAAACAAAAACAGATAACAAAAAAACCATAGAGAAAGCTTTTCTCTATGGTTTCATTATTAATTTTATACAAAGACCTGTAAAGGAGGTCAGACGAAAAAGTTAGCTCGATTGTATATTTTTAATTGACATTACAATTGTGCAACCGATTTCCATCTCAACATTCTCCCCATCATGTTCTTCAACAAACAAGTCAAGAGATCTAGTTTCAGCTTTTAAATCTACTAATCTGGATTTCAGTTGATTGATCTCATCTGTATCATTGGTATCGGCCTTCTCGATTTGATTTTCTATGAAAGCAATTTTTGCAGCAATAAATTTCTTTAAAAGTTGATTGGCAATTTCAAGATCGTAAGTGCCATCTATTAATCTAATGTTATGTACGTGCATGGTTGCTAGATTTACTTTTTATTGTCCTTGTCCTAACGAATACCTGCGAACTCCATCAAACTCGTAAAGATTTTCAGTTTTTATAGAATCGATACTTTCAATGATGGCATTATTTAACAGATTGCAGATGTCTTTTTTAGTAATTTCTGCATTGTCTTTTCGCTGAAATCGGCATCTCCAATGATCCGTACAAAAGGTTTCACTGAATCCTTCGGGCCAAACTTTAATTCCACGGTTGGTGATCATTGTAAGTTCAATTCCATCCGTATTCATCTTTTGTAGTTTGTCCGCAATCTCATTCGGATTTGTACCGTTCCAATGAACAAAAATATCAACTCCTACCAGTTTCTTAGTAGCCTGAGGTCTTTTTTTGTATTTAGGTAATTCTAAGGCTGAATTATTTGCATAAGAGACGGGTTTCAATATTGAAGGTTTCTTACCTAAATTCGCGATTACCGCCTGCGCAAATTCTTTCGTTCCGACTTTTTGTTTACTGGACTCTTCTTTGAAAATATCATAGGTATGAATGCCATCTTCAAGCGTTTTTAACCATGCATTCTGAATTTTTTCTGCCGCCTCCGTTTCACCAATATGATTTAACATCATTATCGCACCTTGCAACAACCCTGAAGGATTGGCTACATTTTGTCCTGCTCTTCGTGGTGCCGAACCATGTATTGCTTCAAACATAGAACATTCTTCGCCAATGTTCGCAGAACCTGCCAAACCTACAGATCCGGTAATTTGGGCTGCAACATCACTAAGAACGTCTCCATACAAGTTGGGCATTACAATTACATCAAAAGCCTCAGGAGTATCTGCCATTTTTGCAGCGCCTATATCGATAATCCAATGCTCATTTTCAATGGTAGGATATTCTTTGGCTATCTCATCAAATACTTGATGAAACAAACCATCGGTCTGTTTCATTATATTATCCTTAGTAAAGCAAGTTACCTTTTTGCGATTTTGTTGCTTCGCATATTCAAATGCATATCGCACAATTTTTTCACAACCTGGTCGGCTTATAAGTTTCAAGCACTGCACGACCTCATCTGTCTGCTGATGCTCAATACCGGCATACAAATCCTCCTCGTTTTCCCTGATTATCACAAGATCCATAACAGGGTGTTTCGTTTGTACGAACGGATGCAAACTCATGCAAGGTCTTACGTTTGCATACAATCCAAGAAATTTCCGGGTAGTCACGTTTAAGCTTTTATACCCGCCTCCCTGTGGAGTTGTAATTGGTGCTTTTAAGAATATCTTGTTTCGTCTTATTACATCCCAGGATTCAGAGGAAATACCTGCCGAGTTTCCAGCTAAGTAAACTTTCTCTCCAACTTCAATTTCTTCTGTTTCAATTTTAGCACCAGAAGCCAATAAGATTTCTAAGGTTGCATCCATTATTTCTGGACCTATTCCATCTCCTTTTGCTATTGTAATTTTTCGCATGTGATTTTTTTTGTTGATTACGATGCAAAAATAGAATCTACAGTTCTACTATTTTTATTAATATATATTAAATGAGTCATAAATATTTTTTATGTAAAACAACCCACTTGCTCACAAGCTTGCCAGAATATTTTCACATCTTAATTGAACAGACGCCTATCTCATTCTAAGAAGCGAATAATGGAAGTGGCTAACAATGGTAACCGTTACACAAGTCAATTAATCCCAAAAAAAAGGATTCATATTGGCCTCTTTACGGGGCTTTTTTCTTGCTGGATCCCTATGGAAAGGTCAATTTTCGATGTTCTGGAAAAGCCAAGAAAAGGTGCTCGACCACACTTTTCACAATGTTCTTGAAAGCAAGTTGTCCTGCCTCGTTTTTTATAGGCTATTGAGCTAATTTCAATTAATTTTTGAGGTGGTAGGGTATTGCGAAAAGGTCCATTTCTTAATGGGTCTTATGATTAATTTATTGTTTGTAAGATGCTTACGAAAATTCTTCTGGAATTTTTCATCTGTGATTTGTTTGGTAAATTAGTTGCTTAATCTCTTAACCTTCCATGCACGATTGCGTTGTGCTTCGTTATAATAAACCCACTGAAATGTATAAAACCATAGAGACGGAAAGACTTCTGATAAGACCTATAGAAATAACTGATGCAGAATTTATAACCACGTTGGTAAATTCTTTGGGTTGGCTCCAATATATAGGTGACCGAAATATTTCCAATACAATTGATGCTGAAAAATACATCCAAAAAATTTTGGACAACCCAAATTTCTATTACAGCGTATTTGAACTAAAATCATCTCACAAAGCAATCGGGATCGTAACTTTTCTAAATCGTGAAAACCAAGATTATCCGGATTTAGGCTTCGCCCTATTACCCGATTTTGAAAAAAATGGATATACATATGAGGCAAGTAAAAAATATCTGGACGAAGTGGTTAAATTGAATAGATATGATACTATAACTGCAATAACGATGCCTGAAAATAAAAAATCGATCAGTTTACTTTTGAAACTTGGACTTGAATACGTATTTGATTATAAGGGAGATAGTGGAATTTTATCGGTATACAGGTTGATGCCAGACGAAGCCTGTAGGTAACACCTTTAAATGTTCAACAAGCTGGGTAGAGGGTCACGACCCAACATGTTTAAGCTACGCAACCGCCAGTTCGCATCTGGTGAACATAATAGTAGGCTAATACTAACCCATTATAAGAACCAAAAGCACGTTACAAAAGGAAATAACACTAAAAATAGGCAACGCCATTTATAGCAAAAGCATAACGCCCGGAGAGGCATAGCGTAAAGCCTAACATTACTTTGCCGTTAAGATAGGATGTAGAATGCTTAAAAGATTGAATTTGGGAGTCTATTGGCCCTACATCGACTAACATAAAAAAGAACATCCTAACCTAGTAAAACCTTCTCGTAAAACGCATAGTCCAATTTTCCGACCGAAGCAACACCAAGTGTTATCCTTCCCCCAAAGCCTCCAAAGCTTCCTTGGCAAAAGTTCGTAATTTAAGATCCGGACTATTCACGTATAGTTCTATGATGGGCAGGTATTTCTCTTCCTTCTGTTGTCGTATCAGATAGAGAACCGCGAGTTTAAGTTTTAGGTCATTTTCTTTTAGAAGTAGCTGAAAGCATTCCAGTTCCGTTGGTATTTTGTGTTTTATTTTGTGCAGTTCGCTTTCCGATGAAATATCCAAAGCCGTATCTTCTATAATGGGCAACAGTTTACGTTTAAGATCGCCCGTTAAAAGATTGTCCAAGAAAGCGATGGCATGGGCACGCGCCTCCTCTTTATCACTAAGAATTCCCGTGTAGGCAATGTTGATGTCCTGTTGCGGGAAGCGCAGCCCCAAGAGTTTAAAGATCCGCTCCAAACCACCGTCCAAGCGCCGCTCCAAAAGTTCCAAAAGGCTGTTCCTGGCCTCTCGCTCGGCATCCGTTATTTCTTTTTTGGATTTCTTTCTATTTCGGTAAGAGATAATGATCTGCGTATGCATGGCAGCAAGGGTCTGGTGGTGCAGTTTGCATTCCTCAAAAATACCGGCTACTACCCTTTGCTTGTCGAATTTTAACTCCGGGTGGCCACTGCGCATGGTACTTAGTGCCCGTATAACTTCCATGCGCAAAGAAACATCTGGGTCCTTTATCAATAAGAGCAAGGATTTTACCGCATCTTGGGTGCCGAACGACTGTATGGCAGAGGGGATAAATCGAAGCACGGTTAAGGGTTGGCTGCGGTTCTTTACCATTTGGGATAAGATAGGCATGATTCCTGTACCATAGGTATTAAGTGCCGATAGGGCGGATTGCCTATATGCTTTTTCCGCCAGGAAGGGAGTTAGTAAATCTATAAAAGAAGGGTGCATACTTTGACCTGCGGCCTTGATGGAGGCGGTAACCAATTCTGGCGAATCGCTTTTCAGATAGTTGGAAATAACCGGATAAAAATCGGGTAAATTGGCAATGGCAATAGTTTCTAACAGGGAAGGTATCGCCGACTCCGAAACAGTATCCGTATCCAATTCCTTTATTTTTTCTGCGATCAAATGTTCCAGTTTAAATCGTTTTTGCAAGGAATAGTTGTCCCTAGCCTCCTGCGCAAGGCAAAAGAGCGCTGTATTTGCAATTCTGCCCTGGGGATGATTTAGATATTGATCAAAAACAAAGCCTGGGTCCTTTTCCGCAAAACGCAAGAGGTAGGCCAAGGTGGCCAAGGTGAGTTCGGTATCGTCTATCTGTAAAAGCTGGCCTACTTGTGCCGGCATGCTCTCACTGTTTAGGAAATAAAGGTTTTGAATGGCGGCTGTCTTCACTTTGTGGGACGGATGATCCAATAAATTTTCTACATCACCAAGAAAGCGCACATCGTTGATTTCCATTAATTTCCCTAACATAAAAAGGAGCTGAGGTTCTGTCCCGTGATGGAAAACACTTCGCATTCCCTCTAGTACGGATACAGGTTTGTCTATCTGTTTTTTAGTCGATACGCTTTTATCCGTTAGGTCCTCAAGATTGGCCCTAAAGGTTTTGTAATATTCCTGCCGTACCTTATAAATAAAGAACAACCAAAGGCAAACTAGGGCAAGGATGAGGACGGCAATATAGAGCGAGGGGAGTTTTAGTCCGCGTACCACAAAAATAAGCAAGAAGCCCGCAATTCCCGTAGCTATGCTATCTACCACCACATCAATAAAGGATTTTGTCTTGTTTTTGAGATCAAAGGGTAGGGGCAATGCCAAAAGTTCCGAAGCACTTTTGTGAACGGACTGTTTAAGTATCCCGTCCATGGCCTTAATGACCACGACGGCAGAAAGCTCTGGCAAAATCAGGAACAAAATACTTCCTCCAAAAATCCCCAAGGGGAGCAGGAGCAAGGAGAAACCCACGCCCCAAATACCAACAATACGATGGGTAAAGAACAGTTGTACGGCTAAGGATACCAAGTTAAAGGTAGAGAACCAAAAGGCAAAAAAGGACGTAAGCTCGTCGGCATCCATAAAGCTGGCGGATGCGAATTCGCTGAATAAATAGTCCACCAATTTGGCGACCAACACACTAACCGCAACGATACTGGCAATGTAGGTAAGGTGTTTGGATTTTAAGATGGCGGCCCATGGGCGCTGACTACTTGTTATGGTTCGTTTCTTCTGTTTAAAATGGCCTAGTTTCTTTACCCTTGTACGCCAAATTTTATGTAATAACGGAATGCACAGTGCCAACAAAAAGGCTGCTACGAATACCAGGTTTTCGTTGCCGATAACTGGCGCGAGTACAGAGGTAAGATAGCCACCAATAATACCCCCCATTATAGCTCCAGAGCCGATAAAACCAAAAAGTCGTTTGGCTTCCCTTACATTGAATACCAAGTTGGCCAAAACCCAAAATTGGGAAGCGGACAGCACGGCGTAGATAGCGGACCAGACGTAGAAAAAATACAATAAGAGAACGGTATTGAAACCAAAGTTCAGTAATAGCCCTAAGGAAATAAGTACAACAATAGAACCGATCAAGCTGGTTTTTATGATTTTATTTAGTGGGTATTTTGATATGGCCTTGGAGTAAAAAAAGGAACTTACCACCGCGGTAACGGCCACCAATAAATAAGCAAATGGCAATTGGCTTATGCCAAGTTCAGATAGAAAAAGGGCATTTACCGTAGGTTTTATGATGAGCAGTACGGCAATGGTCAAAAAGATATAGGAGAGCATCCAAATTGATATTTTGAACTCGCCCTCCCTGATGTCGAATACTTTTGTAAGGAGCCTTTTTATCATGTAATGCTACTGCAGACCGTGATTTCGCCCAAAGTTAAAGTGACTGTTTTTTTAATGCTTTTTCGATAGGTTTTACCAAATCACGAATGATTTGTTCGCCGTTTTCGTCGTCTACCAAGGCGACCAAAATATACCTACGATCCAGGTTTTCGCCCCAAACCAAAATAGAATCCGAATGGTATGTGCGCCAAGATCCAGATTTACGGAACAAACGCGCACTTGGTGCAATTTCGTCCAAGGTGTTCACGAATTTATGGTGCAGCTCAGGATTTTCCATGATGGCCAACATTTGCTTGGAGCGTTTTTCATTTACCAATTTGCCATGCGCCAAAAGATAGTAGTACCTGCACACCTGTGTCACCGTTGCTGCGTGACTCAAATTTTTTAAGGGTTCCCTGTTGGTTTCGCCACCGCTCCCGTAACGTTTTCCAACCCAAAGACCCCCACCGCTGTCCTCGTCGTAAAAACTGTAGTCTGGGTCGGTCATTACGGATTCTAGCTTTTTGTACCCTACGCGATCTATCATTCGGGTAGAAGCTTCGTTATCCGATTTACTGATCATAAGCCGCATATCTTTTTTCACCTCAGCGGTCTCCTTTAGTTCCCCTTTTTCAATGGCATCCATGGCGGCCAAGAGAATAGCTATTTTAGGGAGGCTGGCGGCGTACATCATGTGGCTGCCGTTTATTCTCGCGAACCTTACATTTTCCGTATCGCTAAGATCAACGATGCCTACAGCCATTTTCTTTTGGGCTATGAGTTCGCTCCAATCGGCATGTAGGGCCATTTCCCGCTCAACGCTGGCTTGCAACGAACTGTTCAAAAGTTCGGATAAGGGTTTTATAGCGGTAACTGCCGCATTTATGGGCAAATCTGTTTGGGCAACATTTGTAGCGGTCCAGAATAGAAATAGAAAACAAGCGGATAGTTGAGCCTTCATTTCAATTAATATTTATAAAAAGTAGTCAAAATTAGCTGATCCTACGATCGGTAGAACGTTAATTTTACATACTTGTTATGTAGCTATGAAGACAATGAGTGTAATGGTTCCCAAAAATTTGATTGTAAGCCCTTGTTAAAATTTGAATTCGATTTGTAAAACGGCATCAATAGGCAGGATTCTTTTACATAAATTATTTTATGAATATGGGCCGATACTCAGTAACTTTAGCCTAACTTGAAAGGAAAACCAACGACAAAAAATGAATCTTAGGGACGGCGTAAAGACTTCGGAAAACAAAGTGTCCTCAGAAGCGAGGAACCTGAGTGAGATGGTTAAGGATAGGAGTAAATCCCTCGTAGATCGCTTGGAGTGTTTTGAGGATATTATAAGTTTGGAGGTCGGTGATACGGGACTCAATCGGGCTAAGACTTTGGAGCGAGAATTTGATATGCGCCAATTGTACATAAAATATGAAGGCGACAATCCCACCGGTACTCAAAAAGACCGCATTGCTTTTGCTCAGTTGTACGATGCATTGAGACGGGAATATACCGTGGTTTCGCTCGCAACTTGTGGAAATTACGGGGTAGCAATGGCATTGGCGGCCGATTTGGCGGGAATTGCCTGCAAGGTCTATATCCCGGAATCCTACCATACGGATAGAATTGAGGAGATGGAGAAGTTAAATGCGGAAATAATTCGTTTGCCCGGAAGCTATGAGGATGTGGTGGTGGCGAGTACCGCCCATGCTGCCGAAAACGATTGGTACGATGCCAATCCCGGTGGTGCAAATACACCTTTACAGATATCGGCCTATGCGCAAATTGCCCAAGAAATTTTTGAGGATTTGGGAGATGCCCCAAAGTACTGCGCCGTGCCCGTATCCAATGGTACCTTGTTCGCAGGTATTTATAGGGGATTCGTAAACTTGTATAAAAGGGGAAAGACCTCCAGAGTGCCAAAAATGATAGCCGCTTCGTCTTCCTTTAAAAATCCGATCATACAATCCTTTTTGCAGGGTTTGGATTATTGTAAAGACTTAGATCCAGAGCGTATTAAGGAAACAAAGTTTAACGAACCGCTCATCAACTGGCACAGTTTTGATGGCGAAGAGGCACTTTATGCCTTAAGGGAATCGGACGGTAGCGCATTTAATGTTAGCGATAAAAAATTACGGGATATGACGGCCTTGCTGGAACATAAAGAGGGATTTAAAATACTACCGGCGGCAACGGCAGGCCTTATAGGATTATTGGAACTGGACGAAAAATTAAACTTGGAGCCCGATCGTTTTGTGGCGGTGCTTACGGCAAAAAATTAGAATAAGGATGAAGAAAAAAGTAATAGACGGTAAAGCATTGGTGTATTGTGAGGGTGCTTTTAATACGCCGAACGGAAAAACGGCCCATGGCCTAGTGCGCTTTACGGAACGCTATGATGTGGTGGGCGTTTTGGATTCCAAATACCAAGGAAAAGATGCGGGAGAGGTTTTGGATGGCAAACCTAACGGTATCCCTGTTTTCCAGGATTTGGAAACTGCCGTGACGGCACTAAAAGCCGCCGGGAATCTGCCCGGTTATTTTGTAATAGGTCTTGCACCCGATGGCGGTCGTTTACCGAAGGAGGCTAGAGGCGTTATTAAAAAAGCCTTGGAAAAAGGATGGAACGTAGACAGTGGCCTACATGATTTTTTGACCAATGATATAGCCATAATGGAAGTGGCCAAGGCTAATAATTGTAAGGTGCGGGACATCAGAAAAACACCGGATCGTGATCAACTGCATTTTTTTACGGGTGATATAGAAAAGGTAGACTGTCTTAAATTGGCGATTCTGGGAACCGATTCCGCTCTGGGCAAACGCACCACGGCTTGGATATTGGTGCATGCGTTCCGGGCTGCTGGTAAAAAGGCTGAAATGATCGGTACCGGACAGACCGCATGGATGCAAGGTGCCAAATACAGTATGGTGATGGATAGTTGTATTAACGATTTTGTTTCGGGAGAGATAGAGCACGCCGTGGTAAGTGCCTATACCCATGAAAACCCCGATGTCATCGTAATTGAAGGGCAAGGAAGTTTAATGAATCCCGCTTATCCTGGCGGATTCGAGATTTTGGCGGCTGGAAGACCCGACTATGTTATATTGCAACATGCACCCACTCGTGTAGAGTACGACGGATTTCCCGGCTATAAAATGCATTCGCTGCAGGAGCAAATAAATGCCATACAGGTCATATCCGGTAAAGAGGTTATTGCGATAACCGTAAACCATGAAAATATGGAGAAGCACGCTATTTTGGAAACCTGTAAGCAAATTACCTTGGAGACTAAATTACCCGCTTTTGATGTACTGGAATATGGTGCCGCCGATTTGGTAAAACTTTTGATGGCTAAATTGAAATGAGAATAACCAGAGTTTCCTATGAACGGCACGATTTAAAATTAGCGGTTCCCTATACCATAGCCTACGAAACCATTGATAAGACCTCAAATTTTATTTTAAAAGTAGAGACCGATGGAAAATGGGTAGGTTACGGTTGTGCCGCACCGGACAAAACCGTAACTGGAGAAGATCCAGATGAGGTAGAAAAGGCCATAAAACATGAATTAACCGATTATTTATTGGGCAAAGATCCTTTTAATTATGCGCTTTTGTTGTATGACCTAAAATTTATACTGGGCACAAGGAAATCTTCGTTGGCTATGGTAGATTCGGCTCTTTTTGACCTTATTTCCAAGAAAGCGGAAGTGCCGTTGTACCAATTTTTGGGAGGCTATAGAAAATCTATTGCCACGAGCATTACGGTTGGTATTTTATCTTTAGAGGAAACCATGAGGCATGCTATGGCTTATGTAGCACAAGGTTTTACTATTCTAAAAATCAAGGGTGGGAGCAACGTAGGGGAAGATATCGAAAAAATGAAAAAGCTAAAAGAGGCCTTCCCCAAAGTTACCTGGCGTTTTGATGGTAACCAAGGATATACCGTCTCGGAAGCCCTGGAGTTTGAAAAGCAAACTGCTGCCGTTGGCATAGAGATTTTTGAACAGCCTACAAAAATAGATGCCGAAGAAGGCTTAAACGAAGTAACATTTAAAACGACCATCCCCGTCATGGCGGATGAAAGCTTAAAGACGCTTACAGACGCTTTTCGGCTCGCTCAAAACCGGCATGTGAACATGGTAAATATTAAGCTGCAAAAAGTGGGTGGCATCATGGTGGGCATGCATATTAATTCTGTTGCAAAAGCGGCCAAGCTGGAAGCCATGGTGGGCTGTATAGACGAGTGTGGTCTGGGTATAGCCGCAGGGTTACATTTTGCCTTATCCCGCCCAAATATCATGTATGCAGATTTAGACGGGCATCTAGAACTTATAGATGATCCCTTCAAAGATATTTTTATACTTAAAAAGGGTATTTTATATCCAACTGAAAATTATGGTCTGGGTTACGATGGATAACCTTTTGGCTGGCCATTTCAGCTCAAAATATCCCCTACAGGACTCCGAATACCTGAAAAATTATACTTTATAGGCAATCAATGTAATTTTTGGTCGAATACCCATGGCGGATGTGCTTATAGCGTTTCCGACTCACGTTCTTGTTCTACTATTAAATTGGCCACTAGGGCGGTCCATCCCGTTTGGTGGGAAGCGCCGAGTCCACGACCATTTTCTCCGTGAAAATATTCGTAGAAAAGAACAAGGTCTTTGAAGTTGGTATCGAGATACTGTTTGTCGTGCTGGAGGTTAAAGGGGCGTTTTCCATCAGTGTCCTTTTCAAAGAGGTTGATGAGTCTTTTGCTGATCTCGTTACTTATTTCTTGCAAGTCCATCTTTCGTTCGCTTCCCGTAGGATATTCAAACAGCATATTCTTGCCGCAAAAACTATGGTACTCCCTTAAGGCTTGTATGAAAAGATAATTCATAGGCATCCAAACAGGGCCTCGCCAGTTGGAGTTGCCTCCGAATAAAGGAACCGTAGATTCTGCCGGTTCATAGTTAATAGAATAATCTACGCCGTTGATCTGTATGCGATAGGGTGTTTCGTGTATTTTAGAAAGAGAGCGAATGCCATACGGACTCAAAAACTCATTCTCATCCAATAAGGTTTTAACCAATAGTTTCAAACGATCGTTCGGCACTAAGGATAGCAACAGATCTTCGCCTTCCGAGAATCCCTGGATAACTGGAAATTTTAGGTTCTCAATACGGTACTTTTTAAACCAAAGTACACTTGCCTTGAATTTTGGAAAACGATCTAGGGTACTTTTTTTTATGGTAAGCACTGCAGCCAAGGACAACATACCGGCTATGGACCGTACTTTAATTCGGGCAGAGCGGCCGTCGGGTAGGATCAAACGGTCGTAAAAAAAACCTTCTTGGTCGTCCCAGGTGCCTTCGTGTTCTACATCCATTTTGTTCAAGGCCTCCGCTATAAAGACAAAATGCCCAAAATACTTGGTGGCCATATCCTCGTAGGCATCATCTTCTTTTGCTATTTCTAGGCTTATCTCGAGCATGTTCAGGCAATAAAGTGCCATCCAGGCCGTACCGTCTACTTGCTCTAAAGTACCATTGCCAGGGATTCCATGGCTTCGGTCAAATACACCAATATTGTCCAGTCCCAAAAATCCGCCTTGAAATACATTATTTTGGTTACTGTCCAATTGGTTTACCCACCACGTAAAATTCAATGCCAGCTTGTTGAACATTCTTTTGAGGAATTTCACATCTCCTTTTCCCGTTTTTTCCTTATCGGTTTTATAGATACGTAACGTGGACCACGCCTGTACGGGCGGGTTCACATCACTTAAATTCCATTCGTAGGCGGGAATCTGTCCATTTGGGGCCATGTACCACTCTTTGGTAAACAACAAGAGTTGTTCCTTTGCAAAACTAGGGTCTATTAAGGCAAAAGAGGCGCAATGAAAGGCGGTGTCCCAAGCGGCATACCAAGGATATTCCCAAGCATCTGGCATGGAGAGCACGTCATGGTTCCTAAGTGTTTTCCAAGAACTGTTGCGGCCATTTAGACGTTCCTTTGGCGGGTTGGAATTTTTAGAATCGCCCTCTAGCCATTTTTCAACTTCGTAATTATAGTATTGTTTTGTCCATAGCAAACCAGCCAAAGCTTGTCGTAAAATCGCTTTTTTATCTCCGCTAGCCTTTGGTGCCAAGTTTTCATAGAAGATATCGCATTCTTTTTTTCGGACGGAAAAGATGGTATTAAACTCACTTCCAAAAGGTTCATCTAACTGTTTGTCGCTTAAACGAAGTACTACTGAAACCGAAGCTCCACCCTCTATTTTCTTATGGTAGAGCGGTGCAAACTTGGTGCCTTGCTTATTTTTTGTGGCAAGGGCATAATCATTGTTACAAACGGCTTTATGAAAAAGGTCTTTTTTGAACGGGTGCGCATTTTTTTGCATATATACGGCCTCTCTATTGGTTTCGTTCTCCGTAAACAAAAGTTGATCCGCCTCCTGAAAATAAAGATGGTAATTACCCACATAGGGATGCTCGATAAGGGTTGCAGGTTGACCGTTTTGCCTATTTTCCTTGATCACTGGGTTCTTGGGCATTTCCTTAAAAGTCCAATGGTTACGTAGCGTTAAGGTGGGAAGCAAATGTATTTCCGCTGCCTCGGAATTTCGGTTGTGGATGGTGATTTTTATAAGTATGTCCTTTTCATCGGCTTTGGCATATTCCGTAAACACGTCAAAATAAGCGTTGTTTTCAAATACTCCCGTATCTAACAGTTCGTATTCCAGTTCGTCCCTATTCCTATTTTTATTTTCGGATACCAGTTTTTCGTACGGGAAGGCTGCTTGCGGATATTTGTACAAGTGCTTCATGTAGGAATGGGTTGGGGTACTTTCCAAATAATAGTACAGTTCCTTTACATCTTCACCATGGTTACCCTGCGGTCCTGTGAGCCCAAATAAACGTTCTTTTAAAATATGATCCTTTCCGTTCCATAGACCGATACTAAAGCAAATATTACAGTAGCGATCAGAAATTCCGGCGATACCGTCCTCTCCCCATCGGTAGACCCTACTGCGAGCATGCTCGTGCGGGAAATAGTTCCAAGCGTCGCCCTGCGCGCTGTAATCCTCCCGTACCGTGCCCCATTGCCGTTCGCTGAGGTAGGGTCCCCATTTCAGCCAGTCTTTTTTATCATTATCGTGTTCTTGAAGTCGTTTGGTCTCCTCGTTTTGTGCTGTCATAAATTGATTAGCTGTTCTTTATGTAGGGTTGGTTGAGGTATAATAGGTCTTACCTTGTGTTGGTATGTTAATTTTTATTCGGAGTAAATTAGTTATAAGAGTCGCAGGTAGGTTTAGAGGGTGATAAATCTTTGATATTTTTTTGGTGAATCTTAGGGAATTAAATACTACCTACTATCATACTGCTTTCTGAACCACTTCAAAAACGTGATTCGCGTCGCACTTAATGGTTTTGGAAGGATATTTTAAGATGAGGGCATAGTCGTGTGTGGCCATTAATATCGTGCGTCCCGATTTATTTATTTCCTGTAGCACTTTCATGACCTCTACGCTGGTCTGCGGATCTAGGTTTCCTGTAGGTTCGTCCGCTAAGATAAGTTCCGGGTCGTTCAACAATGCCCTGGCGATGGCCACACGTTGTTGTTCCCCACCCGAAATTTCATGCGGAAATTTAAAACCTTTGGTCTTCATGCCCACTTTTTCCAGCACTTCCTGTACCTTGGTATCCATTGCGGCCTTGTCTTTCCAGCCCGTAGCCTTTAGGACGAACAGCATATTTTGGTTGATGTTCCTATCCGGCAACAATTTAAAATCCTGAAATACGATTCCAAGTTTCCTTCGTAGAAAGGGTATGTCATTTTCCTTTAAGGTCTTTAGGTTAAAGTCTACCACGCTACCTTCTCCTTGCTTTAAGGGTAGGTCTCCGTACAAGGTTTTCATGAAGCTACTTTTGCCGCTTCCGGTCTTGCCAATAAGATATACAAATTCACCTTTGGATACCTTAAGGTTTACCTCGCTTAAAACAAGGCTTTCCTTTTGAAAAATCGCAGCATCCTTTAGCTCTAAAACAGTCTCTTCCATAGTGTAAATGTTGATATAAAAGTAATAAGTTCCTATGGATATTACCGAACTGTTTCGCAAATTCTTTTCCTTTGTAATCCGTTAGACATACTTGGGAACACTATTTGCCGTTATCCCTAATAATACCAAAAAGCACCCATAAATAGTTAGAGAACGCTATGCTTAAAAAATTCCTAGTTTACATTCCCGTTCTTACGGGAATAGTCTGGTCTTCCAACGCGCAGGAAACCAAGATCTACACCCACGAACAGAAAGATTTTCAAGATGCCCTTGCCTTGTACAACAATGAGCAGTACCAAGCGGCACAGACAATTTTTCAAAAGGTAAAGACCACGACCGACAATGAGGAGGTAGCCGCCAATAGTGCTTATTATGCGGCCAATGCAGCCGTACGTTTGAATCAGCAGGGTGCCGACCGTCTAATGGAGGATTTTGTGGAAAAATACCCAACCTCTACCAAACGTAATTCGGCTTATTCCGACGTTGCCGAATATTACTTTGAAACCGGAAAATATCCCTATGCCTTAAAATGGTACAATAAAGTAGATCAAAGTGCCCTATCGCGTGGCGAAATGGAAAAGTTCAATTTCAATTATGGCTATTCCTTGTTTTCGTCCCAAAAGCCACAGGATGCCGAACGCTACTTGTCCAAAGTTTCCAACTCACCCAAATATGGTTCCCAAGCCAAATATTATTTGGGATATATCTCGTATCAACAAGATGATTATGAAACGGCCAACCAGCGGTTCGACCAGATTACGGACCAAGATGTACTGGAGGAGAAGCTAAGTTACTATCAGGCCGATATGAACTTTAAACTGGGCAAGTTCGAGGAGGCTATCGCGCTAGCAAAAAAGCAGTTGCCAAAATCTGATCGTAAGGAGGTTTCGGAACTGAATAAGATTATCGGCGAAAGCTATTTCAATCTAAAACAATATAGCAATGCCATTCCCTATTTGGAGGCGTACCAAGGTAAAGGGGGCAAATGGAGCAATACCGATTATTATTTATTAGGCTATTGCTACTATAAACAAGAGGACTATGCAAATGCGGTACAACAGTTTAATAAAATTATTGGCGGCACCAATGACGTATCGCAGAACGCCTACTATCATTTGGCCGAATGTTATTTGAAGCTGGACAAAAAACAAGAAGCCTTGAACGCTTTTAGAAATGCCTCCCAGATGGATTTTAAACCAGAGATCCAAAAAGATGCCCTATTGAACTATGCTCGCTTAAGTTATGAGGTGGGAAATGCCTACGAGCCGGTTCCGCAAGTAATCATGAACTACTTGGATAACTATCCGAACGATGCCAACAAAGAGGAAATGCAGACGCTTTTGGTAGATTCTTATATTACCTCCAAGAATTTTGCCGGTGCTATGGAACTATTGGAAAAGAACAAGGGATACGCCAGCAAGGCTACCTACCAAAAAGTAGCCTACTATAGAGGTATAGAGCTTTTTATGGAAACGGATTACGAAAGTGCTTCGGACAATCTTGATAAGAGTTTAAAAAGTGCCGAAGATGCCGTATTTAAGGCAAGGGCAGAATACTGGAAGGCTGAAGCGGATTATCTGCTGAACCGTTTCGATGCCGCCGCAAAGGGATTTTTGAGTGTTAAGCAAAACGCCTCGGCAGCAGTTAAATCAGAATTCCCGGATGTGGATTACAGTTTGGCCTACGCCTATTTTAAGCAAAAGGATTACGCTAGGGCCATTACCTATTTTTCGGCATTTACCGATAAAGGAAGTGGATCCGTAGAAAAATTGAACGATGGCCTTTTGCGCTTGGGTGACAGTTATTTTGCTACAAGCAAATACTGGCCGGCCATTGAGACCTATAACAAAGCTTTGGAACTTAAAGGGCCCGAGAAGGATTATGCTTCCTACCAAAAAGCCATGAGTTATGGTTTTGTGGGCAGGGGCGCTACAAAAATTGAAAGTCTGGAAAAATTTGTTTCCGATTACACACGATCCAGTTTTAGGGACGATGCCCTGTTTGAGCTCGGCAATTCTTATATAGGTGATGGACAGGAAGACAAGGGAATGCAGAGCTATGATCGACTGGTGAACGAATTTAAGACAAGCACTTTGGTACCACAGGCGTTAATGAGACAAGGATTGGTACATTATAACGGCAATAGGAACGAAGCAGCTTTGTCCAAGTTCAAGACTGTGGTACGGGATTACCCAAAAAGTCAGGAAGCCATACAGGCCGTTGCCACAGCAAAACTGGTATATGTGGACTTAGGCCGTGTAAACGAATATGCGGCATGGGTGCAAAATCTTGACTTTGTTGATATTACCGACGCCGAATTGGACAATGCCACTTTTGAATCCGCACAAAAACAGGATAGGGAAGGAAACAAGGATGCGGCCTTACGTGGGTATAAAAATTATATAGCCGAATTCCCCAATGGTCTCAAGGCTGTGGATGCCAATTTTAGTTTGGCACAGTTGTATTTTGGCAAAGGCGACAAGGACACTGCATTGCCCTTCTATAAATATGTAGCGGACAGGAGCACCAGTGAGTATGCAGAACAGGCATTAACTAGGGTTTGCGAGGTCTATATTGGAAAGCAGGACTATGTAACGGCGATACCGTATTTGTTAAAATTGGAAGTGCAGGCAAATATTCAACAGAATAGGACCTTTGCACAATCCAACCTCATGAAAGGCTATTACGAGCAAAAAAATTACGGTAAAACCCTGGAGTACGCCGCCAAAGTTTTGGAAACCCAAAGCATAGATGACCGCATTAAGAGCGATGCCCAGATCATGATCGCCAGGTCTGCCATGGCCACCAATGATGAGGCCAAGGCAAAAACCGCCTATGCGAACGTACTCAAGATCGCCTCGGGTGCCACGGCGGCTGAAGCATTGTATTATGAAGCCTTTTTTAAAAATAAAGAAGGCGATGCGGAGTCATCGAACATTGCGGTGCAAAAATTGGCAAAGGATTATGCAACGTATAAGGAATGGGGCGGTAAGGGTCTGGTCTTAATGGCCAAAAATTTCTACATGCTAAACGATGCCTACCAAGCCACCTACATTTTGGAGAGTGTTATTACAAATTTTGCCCAATACCCCGACATCTTGGTCGAAGCAAAGGCGGAGCTCGCCATAATCAAATCCAAGGAATCCCAAAGAAATTCCTCGGTTAATCCAAACAACGATTAATGTACCAAAGTAATAGAACACGTATGTACAAAAGCATAATAATAGTGGGTGTATTGTTCATGGGCATGCAGAGCGCAATTGCCCAAGATGAAAAAAAGGACAGTATAGGAACGCAGACCGTTACGGTAACAAAGGCGTACACGCCAACAGTGTCGGATGCCTTTAAAATTAAGTCCGTTCCCAATCTCAACGACTCCATCGTATTACAAAAAAAGAAAATCAACTACAGCATATTTTCGGTTCCTGTGGCTTCGACTTTTAGTCCTTCCAAAGGAACGGCTTCAAGGGTAGAAAGAACACCGCCTCCTGCACTATATAATTCCTATGCAGCTTTGGGTTTCGGCAATTATGGTAACGCCAATGCCGATTTTTATACCAATAGAACCTTAAGCAGGGATGAGGACCTGATTTTTGGCCTAAACCACAATTCGTCCCAAGGAGGCATAGAGGGTATAGAATTAAGCGATAGGTTTTCCGACACCAAACTCAATGCCTCATATGTTAATCGCAATAGGGACTTGACCTGGGGCGGGGATTTGGTCGTGCAGCATCAATTTTACAATTGGTATGGCCTACCACCCGATATTGGTCTTGATGCCACCACTATTGCCACGATAGACGACGCGCAAAATTATTATACGGCAGAAGCTTCTGGGCATATTGCCATGGAGGATTCTTTTTTTAAGCGGGCCGAAGTCACCTACCGCGGTTTTTGGGATACTACAAAATCTGGGGAGAACCGTGCCATTGGGAAGGGTGTATTTGAATTTCCTATAAACGATGAACTCATTACGGTCGGGGCAAAAGTGGACTATGTTGGAGGTAGTTTTGAGAACGCCAGCCTAAGCAACACGGTAAACGATCAGGGTATAAACTATGGTCTTTTGCAGGTAGGCGTTAATCCTAGTTTGCGCCTGTTAAAAGATGATCTTTCCCTTGCTCTAGGGGTAAATATTGTCTATGGTATGGACCTGGAGAACAGCGATAGCAATATCTATATCTATCCTGCCGTTACGGGATCTTACCGTTTATTGGACGAAACCGTTATTGCCTATGGCGGTATAACGGGAGAATTACGCCAAAATTCCTACTATGATTTTGTGGAGGACAACCCCTTTGTTTCGCCTACCTTGAGCATAGCGCCAACCGATAGTCAATACAACGCCTACGTGGGTATAAAAGGACAATTGTTGCCCAATTTAAGTTATAATCTTAAAGGTTCTTATACGGCGGAAAACAATAGTCCGTTATTCCGTTTAAATCCGCAGAACACTTTTAGGAGCGATAAACAAGGCTATTATTACGGCAACTCTTTTGATGTATTTTATGATGATATAAAAACCATTGGACTTTTTGGGGAATTGAACGTAGACGTGAACCGTAACTTTACCCTAGGGCTAAATGTAACCGTCAATGATTATTCCACGGAAACGGGCAATCCGGCTTGGAACCTGCCTAACTTGCAAAGTTCCTTGTTCATGGATTATCAAATAGGGGAGCGCTGGTTTGTAGGTGCCAACCTTTTTTATGTTGGGGAACGTGAAGATTTTTCAAGCGTGGTCGTTCAGAACGTTTTGCCAGGAGGGTTTCCAACAACGCGCATTACCTTGGACGGGTTTTTTGACGCCAACGCACATGTGGGATATCGCATAAACGATCAACTGTCCGTATTTGTAAAATCTGCGAATATTGCCAACAACAGTTACCAACGTTGGGCAAATTTTCAAGTACAAGGTTTCCAGATTCTGGGCGGTGCAACGTACAAGTTCGACTTTTAATGTCATCCCATACAAGGCTTATGACCCCTATTTCTTAAAAGAAATAGGGATTTTCTTATTTTAGGGGTGCACAAAAGACGTCCATGAAGTTCAGCTGCCACATTTTTAGTTTTTTGATGCTGTTTTTTACAGCATCCGTAGGAAACGCTGTGGCACAAAATTTAATAAAGAACCCCAGCTTTGAATTGTTTATAGATTGTCCTAAGAAATTGGGCAACCTAGAAGAAGATGTCGCCGATTGGTCCACACCTACCGAAGGCTCTACAGATTATTTTAATGCGTGCAGCAAGGCTATGGGTACGCCTTTGAACTTCAATGGCGAGCAACCGGCAAATTTCGGGGAAGGCTATGTGGGTCTTTATTTTTATGCACCACAAGATTATAGGGAGTACATACAGACCAAAATGAGCCGACCCCTGGTAAAAGGAGAAACGTACACACTTTCTTTTTATGTAAGCCTAGCCGAACGGTCGGATTATGCTGTTAAAGAATTTGGCGTACAGTTTACCGAATTGCCTCTTACCGTAAAAACTAAAAGTTCCTTATCTAGAAGACAACTCTCCAAAATGTCCGGAAATATTGCGAACCATTTTACTATAGGTTCCCAAGATTTTTTCACGGACAAGGAAAATTGGCTTTTGGTAACGGCCGATTTTATTGCTAACGGAACGGAGAACTACTTGATTATCGGTAATTTTAAGGATAACGTAAATACCCAAAAGCTCCTTACAAAGCGCAATGCCCTGGACGGCTCTTACTACTACTTGGATATGGTGTCCCTAATACGGAAAAGTGGTAGGGAGGGTTCCGGCTTAGATGGCAAAAGAACGTTTGGTCTGGATAGTATTAATGTATTTCAAAATCTACTATTTCGTTTTGATACATTTGAATTGTTGCCCGAAGCAAAAGCGGAGCTCGATCAAATAAGCATTTTCCTTACCGAGAATAATCATCTAAAAATAGAACTATTGGGTCATACCGATGCCATTGGAGACAATTCGTATAACATCCTATTATCCGAAAATAGGGCCAAAGCAGTAGCGCGTTATTTAATAGAACGGGGAATTGATGGCACTCGAATATCCTACCAAGGATTTGGGAGCGAACAGCCCTTACGGGAAAACGCCACCAGTAATGGACGCAAAGGAAACCGCCGCGTAGAATTCAGGATTACGCAGTAGGCAATAACTACCGCGAAAGTGTTTCAAAATTTTGCGTTTGTGCGGTTATGCCCCAACTGGTGAAAGATTTTAAAATTAGAAGGCAGAAATGAATTGGTCCAGATCAATAATCGGAATAGGAAGTAGGGTATAGCAGCATAATGTCCGCTTTCTTCATATTGTTTTTATAATATTCATCCGCTTTTAATTCGGTCCATTTATCGGAGGAAAAGAAATTTTTCCAAAGTTTGTCCCTTGTAGCCATATCAGGGAATGTGGTCATATACATGAGATTGGGCATGGCATCGCCGGAGAGGACCTCTGCATAGAAAACGGCATTAAAGCCCAAGCTGTCGAAGAGGTCTATCTCACCACCTTCGTTAAACATGTGCACCTTGTTTTTATAGGTGGTCTCTGTAGGCGATTCATAACTTCTAAGTTCATACACCCTGTTTACCCTCGGTCCATCTACATTTGTGGTTTTCATTTTGGGCATATCGGTAAATGCGCGCATTAGGACAGAGTTGATACGTTCGTAGGGCGCATTGTCGTGCGCCGCTTGCAAGTAGGCTTCGCCGGCGGCTAAATGCGCTGTATCTCTGATCAGGTATTCTTCCAGTGCTTCAAACTGTGTTAAGGAGGTAAAGGGGATAAGAACATGTATTTTATCGGCCTTAGTAAACTTATCATTATGTAGTTTAAAGACGCCGGTCTCGTTTATTCCATATCTTTTTAAGGCGGGCAAGAAGGCTTCTTCAAGATAGGTGTCCACCACTTTTTCTTGCATTTCATTGTTAACAGTGTATGTTTTCAATTGATAATACTCTTTGTTTTGTTGGGAATTGCCAACAAAGTAAAAAAGGCCTATAAAAAGTACTAAGGACGACTTTAGTGTAGTTTGGAATTTCATATATCGGTTGTTAGTATACGGTTAATACCCAAAGGTACTAAATAGTGCAAGTTAATTGCAAGCTATAAAAACAAAGGGAGATGAATTATTTTCAAGCCTTAAAACATCCTACCTTTACAAAAAGTCATCAAATGGACAAAAATTTAGCGGTACTGATCGATGGGGACAATATCCCATCGGCCTATATAAAGGAAATGATGGAGGAAATTGCCAAGTACGGTAACCCTACCATTAAACGTATTTATGGCGATTGGACCAACCCGCGCTTGGGCAAATGGAAAAACGTGCTTTTGGAGAACGCTATTACCCCTATACAGCAATACGGTTATACCCAAGGAAAAAACGCAACGGATTCTGCCATGATCATTGACGCTATGGATGTTTTGTATTCCGGTAAGGTAGACGGTTTTTGTATCGTAAGTAGTGATAGCGATTTTACCCGTTTGGCCACTAGGTTGCGCGAAGCGGGAATGCAGGTGTACGGGATAGGGGAGCGTAAAACCCCAAATCCGTTTATCGTAGCCTGTGATAAATTTATTTACTTGGAAATCCTGAAAAGTCAGGGCGAGGAAGAACCTACGGAAGCCGATACATCCAAACCAAAAACTGAAAACAAAGTAGATAAGATTACCCCCAAGGACCTTCGGTTTATTGCCAATACCATAGATGATGTTGCCGATGATGACGGATGGGCCTTTTTGGGTGATGTAGGTAGCCTTTTACAAAAGAAGCAACCTAATTTTGACTCCCGAAACTATGGTTTTCAAAAACTAACGCCCTTAATAAACAGTATACCTCATTTTGAAATTGAGCGCAGCGAAGATTCCAAAGGCCGAAAGAAGCTTATCTATGTGAGGATAAAGGAGAAAAAGGCCGCCCGCGCCTCTAAATAGTCATTTGGTTACTTTGGCGCATTAATTCGCTGTTTTATCACTGCGTTTATCGTTTTTTTTGAAACACGCCGAAGGGTCCTTATTGGGAATTTATAATTTTACTACTAGCAGCACCCATGCGCGCTTCGCTCAATTTAAAGATTCATGTCTATTCAGAATTCCGGGTTATCTTTACATTCATTTAGCATTGGAATAATTTTATAACTTAGACGTTAGTAAAGTAATCTAAAACTAAAGTACCATGATCAATCGATGTAATATTGTAATCGCACTTTCGCTATTTGTATTAGGAACAAGCTCTAATGCAGTTGCTGCGCCAAGCATTCAAGATAAAACAGAAGTCTTAATTTTTACAGATGAAGAAAAGGGGCCTTTGGGTGTCTGGGATTATGAGGTAGTAGGCACTGAGGAAGCCTATCGCAAAGGCGTATTATTTGTGCGTATGGAAGACGGAGCGCCTATTGTTGAGGTTCATTTAGCTAATGGGGTACTGAACGGACATGATGTACAAGTAAAAGGCGATACTGTAAAATTTACTGTCAACATAGAGGGTACGGAACGTGTTTCTGTTGTTTTGAACGTTACAGCCGATACGATACTTGGAGAGGCCTCTTCTAGCCAAGGAAGTTTTACCATAAAGGGTAAAAGAAAATTACCGCCGCAATAGGTTTACCTTTCTGTTAGCAAACAAAAAAGTCCTTAGTAGAGAATACCAAGGACTTTTTTGTATTTAAAATAGAGCCTACCACATTATAGGAACGGCAACCCTAGTAGTATCCCAACCCATAACCAAATGCGCTCCACCGGCTACCTCTTTAAATGTAATAGAAAATTCTTCCAAGGAGTCACCTTTACTTGTAGCTCCCATAACACGAACTACATCAGATGCTTCTTTATAGAAATAAGAACCCCATTGGTTCAATTGGTTGTGAAGAATAACGGTCCATTCTTTTTCCCCTGGAATGGTCAATAGGGCATAAGTACCAGCCTTAACGTCTTTTCCTCCAAAATTCACATCTTTGTAAAAAGTTATTTCCGGAGCCTCGTTCGCGCCAGTTCTCCACACTTCTCCTGCTGGTGCAAGTTCCGATAGTGATCTGCCATTTAATTGGGGTCTTCCATAGGAAATACGGACTACTTTTTCAGAGATTTTATAATCGCTTGGATAGGAGGCCATGTCCAGCGGACTTTTATCCAATCCAGAGAACTTTTGGGCGTTGGTGTTCGTCGTAAAGACCAAAGCAAATACAAATACGGCAAGGGTAACTAATTTTTTCATCATCATTGTTTTTTTAAGTATTTCAAATCTAGGAAGTTCGTTAATTAAATTTACTTAAAAGGTCGTTAATTTTTTGAATACTTACAAATGGTTAAATTGTTGGAACTATATTTAAATTCAAATATCAATTTATAATAATAAACTCAAATAAAGTTATATATTGGAACTAAATGGCTGAATTAAGTTTGATTTATGAAACTATAAAATGATATTTGCATTCTAATTGATATAATTAAAAAAATTATGTGTGGAATTGTTTGTGCATTTGATGTAAAGGAAAGTACAGAGTTATTACGTCCCCAATTGTTGGAGATGTCAAAAAAAATACGCCATAGAGGTCCGGATTGGAGCGGAATTTTTGCCAACGATAAAGCTATTATGGCCCATGAACGATTGGCAATCGTTGATCCCGCTTCTGGTAAGCAACCGTTGTTGAGCCAAGACGGGAAATTGGTTCTTGCCGCTAATGGTGAAATCTATAACCATAGGGAATTAAGAAAGCAATTTTCGGGTACCTACAATTTTAGGACGGAATCTGATTGCGAGGTTATTCTTGCGTTATATCAAAAAAAGGGTCCCGCCTTCTTGGATGAAATGAACGGTATTTTTGGATTTGCTATCTATGACACCGAAAAGGACGAGTATTTTGTAGCTCGTGACCATATGGGAATCATTCCTTTATATATGGGTTGGGATCAGAACGGTACGTTTTATGTGGCTTCGGAACTAAAAGCATTGGAAGGTACCTGCACCAAAATAGAGCTTTTTCCTCCAGGACATTATTTACACAGTTCGGATGGCGAGCTTAAAAGATGGTATTCAAGAGATTGGATGGACTATGAAGCCGTAAAGGAAAATGAGACCAGCATCCAAGAAATAAAGACCGCACTTGAAGCTGCAGTACATAGGCAATTGATGTCCGATGTTCCTTATGGAGTCTTACTTTCGGGCGGGTTGGATTCCTCGGTCACCTCTGCCATCGCAAAGAAATATGCACAAAAACGGATAGAATCGGATGATACTACCGATGCTTGGTGGCCACAACTGCACTCTTTTTCCGTTGGTCTAGAAGGTTCTCCCGATTTGGCTGCTGCGCGAAAAGTGGCCGACCATATTGGCACGGTGCATCATGAGATTAAATTTACCATTCAGGAAGGTTTGGACGCGATAAAGGATGTCATCTATAACCTTGAAACTTATGATGTAACTACGATTAGGGCTTCTACACCGATGTATTTAATGGCACGGGTTATAAAATCCATGGGTATAAAAATGGTGCTTTCCGGTGAAGGTGCGGACGAATTGTTCGGTGGTTACCTTTATTTCCATAAGGCACCAAGTCCAAAAGATTTTCATGAAGAAACGGTACGTAAATTAGATAAGCTGCACATGTATGACTGTCTAAGGGCCAACAAGTCCTTAGCAGCTTGGGGAATAGAGGGTCGCGTTCCGTTTTTGGATAAGGAATTTATGGATGTAGCCATGCGCATCAACCCAAAAGACAAAATGATCAATGGCGAACGCATGGAAAAATGGGTGTTGCGAAAGGCCTTTGAAGATATGTTGCCGGCGAGCGTTGCTTGGAGGCAAAAGGAACAGTTTTCGGATGGTGTAGGATATAGTTGGATCGATACCTTAAAAGAAGTAGTGAGCGTTGAGGTTACTAACGAGCAATTGGCAAATGCCAAGTTCAGGTTTCCTTTACAGACCCCTACCAGCAAAGAGGAGTTTTATTATCGTTCTATATTCGAGCAACATTTCCCCTCGGATGCCGCGGCCCTCTGTGTGCCCCAAGAGCCTTCGGTGGCATGTAGCACCAAAATTGCTCTGGAGTGGGACGAGGCATTTAAGAATATGAACGACCCTTCCGGTAGGGCGGTATCTAAAGTACACGCGGATGCTTATGTGAAATAAGCTGCGTAAAGATCCTGGTTGCTGTTCCTTTTTGGGAACAGATCAGTTTTGTTTTTTTAATTAGTCCTTAAGAGGTGCCTTTTGTCGGGCACCTCTTTTGATTTTAGGAATTTAAGTTGGCTCAGCTTCCAATGGAGTGAAGGCCTTTTTTTTGGATTTTGGTATGGCCGATTCCTTTTTGTCGTACATGCGATTTATTTATGCCGTCTTTAATTTCAGCTATTTTTTTGGGCTTATGCCACAGCCTTAAAAACTAGTTGGTTTTCCACAATTTTTGTTGATAACTTACGAATGTCAAAAGCCACAAACCTTAGATTTCATAGGGTATTGCGTATATTTGTAAGATTGCAAAACTTGAAGTAAAAACAACCTTGGATTTATGAGCGAAGAAGCAAAAAACGAAGACGAAGTAAATAAGGAAGATGCCTTGAAAAAGAAACCTGAGGGTCCAGAAAAGGATTATTCGGCCGATAGTATTCAGGCATTGGAAGGGATGGAGCATGTGCGCATGAGGCCGTCAATGTATATAGGAGATGTTGGCACTAGGGGATTACATCATCTGGTATACGAAGTGGTGGATAATTCTATTGATGAGGCCATGGGTGGACATTGCGACACAATCAGCGTTATCATCAATGAGGACAACTCTGTCACTACTAGAGATAATGGTAGGGGGATTCCCGTGGATATGCATAAGAAAGAAGGGGTCTCTGCCCTTCAGGTGGTAATGACAAAAATAGGGGCTGGAGGAAAGTTCGATAAAGATTCCTATAAGGTTTCCGGTGGACTCCATGGTGTAGGTGTTTCTTGTGTAAACGCCTTATCCTCACATTTAAGGGCAACCGTTTTTAAAGATGGTAAAATTTGGGAGCAGGAATATGAGCGGGGAAAGGCATTATATCCTGTAAAGACCATTGGGGAGTGCGGTCCGGACGACAGGGGTACGGAGGTAACTTTTTTGCCGGATACCACTATATTTACCCAAACCATAGAGTATAGCTATGAAACCTTGGCCAATAGAATGCGAGAGCTTTCTTTTTTGAACAAAGGGGTTACGATTTCGATTACGGACAAGCGTCAGAAAGATGATAAAGGAGAATTTGTATCGGAAGTATTCTATTCTGATGAAGGTCTTAAGGAATTTGTGCGGTTTTTGGACGGGAACAGGGAATCTCTTATAAGAAACGTTATTTCTATGGAAGGGGAGAAAAATGATATTCCCGTAGAGGTAGCTATGATTTATAATACGAGTTATTCAGAGAATCTTCACTCGTATGTCAATAATATTAACACTCATGAAGGCGGTACGCACCTAGCTGGGTTTAGAAGGGGTTTGACCACCACTTTGAAAAAGTATGCGGATGCTTCAGGAATGTTGGATAAGTTAAAGTTTGAAATACAAGGTGATGATTTCCGTGAAGGACTTACCGCGATTATTTCGGTAAAAGTACAGGAACCGCAATTTGAAGGCCAGACAAAAACAAAGCTTGGAAACAGGGAAGTGAGTGCAGCCGTAAGCCAGGCCGTTTCCGAAATGCTAACCAATTATTTGGAAGAAAATCCAGATGATGCCAAGATGATTGTGCAAAAAGTGGTTTTGGCGGCAACGGCAAGACATGCAGCAACTAAGGCACGTGAAATGGTGCAGCGCAAGACGGTAATGAGTATTGGTGGTTTACCGGGAAAATTATCGGATTGTTCGGAGCAGGATCCAGCGTTATGCGAGGTGTTCCTGGTTGAGGGAGATTCAGCAGGTGGTACGGCCAAACAGGGTAGGGATAGAAAATTCCAAGCAATCTTACCACTGCGTGGTAAGATTTTGAATGTTGAAAAGGCTATGCCCCACCGCGTTTTCGAAAATGAAGAGATAAAGAATATCTACACAGCACTTGGCGTAACCATTGGAACTGCGGAGGACAGTAAGGCCTTGAACTTAGAGAAATTGCGCTATCATAAGGTAGTCATCATGTGTGATGCCGACGTAGATGGTAGTCATATTGAAACACTTATCCTTACCTTTTTCTTCCGTTACATGCGAGAACTCATAGAAGGTGGGCACGTATATATTGCCACACCCCCTTTATATTTGGTAAAGAAAGGTCAGAAAAAGCAGTACGCTTGGAGTGATAAGGAGAGAGATGCCATTGCAGAAAGTTATAGTGGAGGCGTTGGTATTCAACGTTACAAAGGTTTGGGTGAGATGAACGCCGAACAATTATGGGATACCACCATGAACCCTGACTTTAGAACGCTTCGTCAGATCAACATAGAAAATGCAACGGAAACAGATCGTGTATTCTCTATGCTTATGGGAGATGAAGTGCCACCGCGTAGAGAATTTATAGAGAAGAATGCCGTCTATGCCAACATTGACACATAGAAATAGACACTTACACAACAAAAACCTGTACGTATCGTGCAGGTTTTTTAGTTTTATCTAAATTAAAGATTTGGAGTTATTGGAAGATTCACTGTATGTTAAAAGACATACTGGTAAAATAATCGGGTGCATTCCAATAAAACCAAGAATTAAAATTTTATAGGATGAAACGTATTGTTATAGGTTTATTTATTTGTAGTTGCTCTTTATTGTCGGCCCAAACAAGTATCAACACTATTTTTGCTGCTGGCGTAGAAGACGCAGAACGCTTTGCTAAGGATTATCTGGCTCCTTTTTCAGAAAGTACAGTATACGGTTTTTCAACTGGGTGGTATAATACCGCCGATGCCAAACCTTTGGGAGGTTTCGAAATATCTTTTGTAGGGGCGGTTACAAGTCATAAGAATAAGGAAGATAAACAGACCTTTATTTTGGACCCTAACGAATATCAAAATTTAAACTTTGTGCAAAATCCAGGGACTGCCAGACCCGTTTCTAGTGCCTTGGGTAATTTAGAAGGAACACGTGTTTTTGTTGAAGGCCAAATTGCGGGGATAAACGTTCGGGAAGAATTTGAGTTGCCTACGGGTCTTTCTGCCGAAGGTCTTGATTTTGTCCCTTCAGGGTACTTGCAAGCTAGTGTTGGAGTCTTTAGGGGTACGGAGATTAAAGCTAGGTTCCTGCCTAAAATTGCTTACGAGGGAGCGTCTGTTGGACTGATTGGATTTGGTTTGCAACATGATTTTACAAAATTATTGCCAGCAGATAAGATTTTGCCAGTGGCTATATCTGGGGTGATAGGATATACAAAGCTCAATGGTGATTATGATATTTCGGATGTTAACTTGGTTGATGGTGAAAACCAACGAATTGAGGCTGAAATGAGTACTTGGTCTTTTAGTGCTGTAGTTTCTACAAAATTACCTATTATCAACTTTTATGGAGGTCTCGGTTATTTAACCGGGAAATCCCAAACCGATGTTCTTGGAGAGTATAGGGTAACCAGAGGGCCTTTCGCATCCGAAACCTATGTAGACCCTTTTTCCATTACCGAAAAAGTAAGTGGGGTTACCGGTACCGTAGGCACCAAATTAAAATTGGGCTTTTTTAGATTACATGCGGACTACAGTATTGGGGCTTTTAATACTGCTACCGTAGGAATCAATTTTGGGTTTAGGTAAAGCATATTAGCATTGCCATTTCCCCAGCAGTTCGTTTAATGGAACCTGGTTGAGATAGCCGGGAGTGATATCATTTCTTTAAAACATAAAAAAGCCTGCCCAGATTTCTCTAGACAGACCCTTTCCCATGGCCTTGTTAATATTATCTACTCCCTTTGGGCAAGCATCTCTCCATTATTTTGTTGGAGTACCATTCCTTCAGGCGTAGTTGTAATGGTAACTATATCATCCGGTTTATCTTCCAGCCCTCTGTATTCTAAAGTGTAGATACCGTCCTCTTGAGACCATTTAAAGTCTGATTGACGCACTATTTGTCCGTTGTTCATTTCGTGGTACCTTCCTAGATAGACATCGTTAAAAATCCATTCTTTTCGGGTTGTGCTTTTGGCTGTACTGCTTTCCAGACTGGATACAGCTTCCGTCCATATCCCTATAATGGGGTCATTGTTCTGTTCTATTCTCGAGCAGTTGCTAGAGAATATGATGGCAAGTATTGCCATTAACGAAAGTAACTTTTTCATCATTAAGTAGGTTTTTCGGATTTGGGTATCCAGAAATACTAACGAACAGGTAGATTGTCTTAGTACTAAAATTCGTTGTATGGTAACGATTTTCCGATATCTTCGTTGAACCGTCGTTTTTTTTAACGCGCCTCCCCGTTCATCGATAGTTGTTAGGGGTGTTTATTAGGTATAATTAGGTTTCATAACTCCTTTTTTCATCAATAAATACCTATTTTTGAAATTCAATTTCGTAAATAGAAACAAGACCAACGGGTCTTGATAACAATAACTCAATAAATTTAAAGAATAGATGAAAGTTACAGTAGTAGGAGCAGGAGCGGTAGGCGCAAGTTGTGCCGAATATATCGCGATAAAGGATTTTGCATCGGAAGTTGTTCTTTTGGACATCAAGGAAGGATATGCAGAAGGTAAGGCGATGGATTTAATGCAGTGCGCCTCTTTAAACGGTTTTGATACAAAGATTACCGGTATTACCAATGATTACTCCAAAACGGCCAACAGCGATATTGCCGTAATCACATCCGGGATTCCAAGAAAACCAGGAATGACGAGAGAGGAATTGATCGGTATAAATGCGGATATTGTAAAGACAGTGTCAAGTAATTTAATAGCGCATTCTCCTAACGTAATCCTTATTGTGGTTAGTAATCCTATGGATACTATGGCCTATTTGGTGCACAAAACAACAGATATACCTAAGCATAGGATTATTGGTATGGGTGGGGCTTTGGATAGCGCACGCTTTAAATACAGGCTGGCCGAAGCTATGGAGGCTCCTATTTCCGATGTCGATGGTATGGTCATAGGCGGTCATAGCGATACGGGGATGGTTCCTTTGACTTCGCATGCTACACGAAATAGTATACGTGTTTCCGAATTTTTGTCTACGGAGCGTTTGCAACAAGTGGCAGAAGATACCAAAGTAGGTGGTGCTACCTTAACAAAATTACTGGGTACAAGTGCTTGGTATGCTCCCGGTGCAGCCGTGTCATCTATGGTACAGGCAATTGCTTGCGATCAAAAGAAAATGTTCCCGTGCTCTGCTTTACTAGAAGGCGAATATGGCCTAAACGATATCTGCATAGGCGTACCCGTGATTTTAGGTAGAAATGGTATTGAGGAAATCGTTTCCATTTCATTAAGTGAAGCTGAACAGAAAAAAATGCGGGAAAGTGCCGAAGGCGTTAACAACACAAACGCCCTTTTGACTTTATAAACTTCTATATAAATAGGATTGTTAGCCATCCTTTTTTGATGAAAATCAACAGGGATGGCTTCCTTTTTACAATTACTTCTAAATATATTGTCAAATCTTAGGGTAAATCATATATTTGCACGCTGTTGTAAAAAGCACTCATAAAATTCACATAACCAATGCAAAATAAAGGACTTATAAAGCTTTTTGCTTTATTATTCGGGTTAGTAAGTATCTACCAGCTATCCTATACTTTTATCACAAGTAAAGTAGAAAACGAGGCAGAAGTGTTTGCCACAAGCCGAATTTCAGCCTCGGAAGAGGACTATGTATCTAAACGCGAAGCCTTACAGGCACGTTATTTGGATTCTATTGGCGACAACACCATTCTAGGGTACACCAATTATACAGAAGCCAAGAAAAAGGAGCTGAACAAAGGTTTGGATCTTAAAGGTGGTATCAACGTAACCTTGCAGATTTCTGTAAAGGATATCTTGAAAGGTTTGGCCAACAATACTAAAAATCCAATTTTCAATAAAGCTTTGGCCGATGCGGATGTTGCGTCCAAAAATAGTGACGACACCTATTTAGAGCTATTTTTTGATGCTTTTGATAAGATTAAGGGAGATACAAAATTAGCTTCACCGGAGATTTTTTCCAACAAGGGTCTTAGCGATCAGGTCAACTTTCAGATGACGGACGATCAAGTAAAGCCTATAATCCGAACTAAAATTGATGAGTCTATCATTTCGGCGTTTGAGGTATTGCGCGAACGAATCGACGGATTTGGGGTGACCCAGCCAAATATTCAGCGCGAAGGAAATTCTGGTCGTATTTTAGTGGAATTACCCGGTGCTAGGGATATCGCACGTGCCCAGGATTTACTTTCCAGTACGGCTCAATTGGAGTTTTGGGAAACCTATCCACAGAGCAATACAAGCTTCAGTACTTTTATTATTCAGGCAAACGAAAAGTTAAAGGATATTGTAAAGGTCGATGGGCCTAAAGAGGTAAAGCAGGAAACCGAATTGGATTCCTTATTATCCGATGTTGCGGCGGATTCTTTGGATTTGGCTTCTCAGGTAAATCCACTTTACGATTTGTTGTTTCCTGCAAATCCGGGAAGTAACGCTATGTTTCAGGCAGCAATAAAGGACACTGCAACTGTAGGCTCTTACTTAAGGATGCCGGAAATACGACGACTATTGCCGGCAGACATTCAATTTGTGAAGTTTGTATGGGAGCGTCCGGCAACCCCGGAGACAGAGGTTATTAACCTATATGCTCTAAAATCCAATCGTGAAGGTGCACCAAGAATTAGTGGTGATGTAGTAAGCGATGCACGAGGAGAGTTTGACCAGTTCAGTAAGCCTGTGGTAACCATGAGCATGAATTCCCAAGGGTCCAAGTTATGGCAAAAACTTACAAGTGATGCCAACGTAAACCAAACGGGTATTGCCGTTGTTTTGGATAACAAAGTATATACCGCTCCGGGGTGTTCCGTAGTAGGCGGTATATCTGGCGGTAGAACAGAGATCT
Organism: uncultured Flavobacteriaceae bacterium; assembly: GCA_963697395.1. Lineage (GTDB taxonomy): Bacteria > Bacteroidota > Bacteroidia > Flavobacteriales > Flavobacteriaceae > Maribacter. The sequence continues at coordinate 583,064 of CAVONX010000018.1, read as the reverse complement.
CAGGAGATTTCACCGTAAATGAAACCAAGGATATTGCGAACGTTTTACGAGCGGGTAAATTACCGGCTTCGGCAGAGATTATTCAGTCGGAAATTGTAGGTCCATCTTTAGGACAGGAAGCTATTGATAGCGGTTTTATGTCGTTCTTAATCGCCATGTTGATGGTACTTTTATGGATGATTTTCTATTACGGCAAGGCCGGTGTTTTCGCAGATATTGCCCTATTGTTGAATATTCTTTTAATATTTGGGGTGTTGACCAGTTTAAATGCGGTATTGACCTTACCAGGAATTGCCGGTATCGTTTTGACCATTGGTATGTCCGTTGATGCGAACGTGCTCATATTCGAACGTATAAAGGAGGAATTGGCTAAGGGTAAAGGAAAGAGCCAAGCTGTTTCCGATGGTTTCAGTAATGCACTATCTTCTATTTTAGATGCCAACATTACTACGGGACTTACCGCCATAATACTCTTTGTATTCGGGTCTGGCCCGATCAAGGGATTTGCGACTACCCTATTAATAGGTATCCTAACATCTTTGTTTACAGCCATTTTCATTACAAGATTATTGGTAGACTGGTATATTGAAGGTAAAGGGAGATCGTTGGATTTCTCTACCGCGATTACAAAAGGTCTCTTTAAGAACATGAGCATAGATTTCTTGGTAAAAAGAAAGATTGCCTATATTATTTCTTCCATTTTGGTTGCCGTTGGGTTGTTTTCATTACTTGCAGGGCCTGGTTTGCAACAGGGTGTGGATTTTGTTGGTGGACGTTCTTATACAGTGCGGTTTGAGCAACAGGTGAACCCTTCAGAAATTGCATCGGAATTAAATGATGTATTTGGTAGCGGAACCAACGTGAAGACTTTTGGGGAATCTAACCAAATTAAGATAACAACACCTTATAAGGTAGATGTTGAAGGTATTGAAGTGGATACAGAGATACAGGATAAACTATACGGTTCTTTGCAAAAATATTTACCGGACGGTATTTCTCAGCAAGATTTTATGGTAGGTAGTGCCGACAAGTCCATCGGTATTCTTCAATCCGTTAAGGTTGGGCCAACCATAGCCGATGATATAAAGAAGAACGCGTTCTTGGCCATTCTTGGTTCCTTGGCGGTAGTTTTTCTTTACATCTTATTGCGTTTCCGTAGGTGGCAGTTTTCCTTGGGTGCGGTTGTTGCCGTATTCCATGATGTATTGCTCGTACTAGGTGTTTTCTCTATTTTTGGTAAACTTATGCCTTTTAATATGGAAATAGACCAAGCATTTATTGCAGCCATACTTACGGTAATTGGTTATTCCCTCAACGATACTGTAGTTGTATTTGACCGTATTAGGGAAATAATAGCGGAACGCGGCTGGAAGGGTGGCGAGAATATAAATTCTGCCATAAACAGTACCTTGAGCAGAACCCTGAATACTTCTTTGACCACTTTAGTGGTATTACTTACCATATTTGTTTTTGGTGGGGAATCGTTAAGAGGTTTTATGTTCGCTATGATTATTGGTATTATCGTGGGTACCTATTCATCGGTGTTCATAGCTACACCTGTAATGTTCGATGCCTTGGGCAAGAAATTGAGCATGGGCGGGGAAAAAGAATAAAAAATCATCAACTAACTCAAACGTAAAACCGTTATTCTTTAGTGAATAGCGGTTTTTTTATAAGTTCCATTAACCTCGTTTCATGTGCTGCCCCAATAAATTAGTGGGATTCAACATATAAATGAATATATGGGTCTGATATGTTTTAAGTACTTTCTTTTCGGAGATGTAAAGAGTTATTCTTTCATAATTCCAACAGATCCATTGGGGTGCATTTCCAATCTGAATATGGATTTTGGCAGTAAACCGGGCTCCGCGCGATGTGAGACAAATACAATAGTAGTATCAGTTTCAGCTGCCATTTTGTTGACTAAGGCTATTAACAGTTGGGCCGATGTATCGTCCATGCCTGCCGTGGGTTCGTCTAGTATTAATAGGGGAGGATGTTTGACCATAGCTCTTGCTGTCATCACTAAACGCTGTTGACCCAGGGAAAGGTTCTTAAAAAGGGTATTGCGCCTGTCCCAAAAATCGAGGAGTTGTAACCATTCTTGACCTGTCCGTTTTTGTGCTTCGGTAGGTTGGGTGTACAGGCCAATGGAATCTGTTAATCCAGAAATAAGCATGTGTTCCACGCTGTGCCTACCCCTAAATTTATCCGTAATACTAGAAGAAAAGTAACCTATTTTTTCCTTAATGTCCCAAACGCTTTCGCCACTACCTTTTTTCTTTCCGAAGATATAAATATCCTTGCCAAACGCTTTTGGGTTGTCTCCTATAATCATGGAGAGCAAGGTCGTTTTTCCGGACCCGTTTTTGCCTACGATTTGCCAGAAATCTCCTTTTAATATTTTCCATGTGATGTTCCTCAGTATCGGTTTATTCCCGTATGAAATAGACACATTTTTAAATTCGATCAAGGTATGTTCCTCTATCTTAAGCTCATGTATTGGTTTAGGGATTTGGCCTTCAAACGGAGTCCTAAAATGTATGGTATCATCACTGCTTTGAGTTTCAAGAAGGGTAAATCGATCTTTTTGTAACCTGCCAAATCGATTGGCAAAAGGAAGGGTGTCAGATTTTCGACTGGCAAGCTGTATGAAGCCAATTTTGTTTGATTTCTGTATAAGCAATTGTTTTAATTCGATTTGGAAATCGGTATCCAAATTGTCAAACGGGTTGTCCAATATGATATAATCAGGCTGGGATTCCAGAATATGAAAGAGCAGGGCCTTCTTTTGTTCCCCGCTAGACATTGTTTTTATGGCTTGTCCAGACCTTTTTAAGGGAGAACGGCCATAACGTTCTTCTTGATCAATGAGCTTGGTTAGGGCCAAAGGAGAGAACATGGCTCCTTTTTGAGAATCAAAGTATTTAAAATCTGGGTGGCTTTGGTTTAGTATGGCGGTAACGAAATCTGCTGTATGGGAATCGTTATTTATAAATATGGCCCAATGTGCTGTCATGTTACTTGTTTATGCAATAGATGTGCACTGGGTTTTGTTTGTAAGTGGTTGTTTTATCAATTTTCATCCCGTTCTTGAGCGCCACTTTTTGAGACGGAACATTGTTTATTTGAATGATGGATATTAGGCGACATGCCCATTTTTTGTTAAACGCAACCTCCTTACATTTTTGCGCAGCCTCGCTTGCATAGCCCATACCCCAAAACCTCGGTAGGATAGAATAGCCTATTTCCAGTTCCTGTCGGCCGTTTACATGTTGTACCAAAAGTCCACAAAGGCCAATGAACGTGCCCGTTTCCTTACAAATAAGAGCATTCATACCACCCGTACCGGTTGAATAGCGTTCAAAAATACGATCAAACTGCTGTTGGCAAGCGGTTTCTGCATTCGTAGATAGACCCTCCCAGTATCGTGAACTCATGGGTTCTTTATGAAACGGAAGCCAATCCTTATAATCGGAAGGGGATACCCTTCTAAACCTAAGCCTGTCCGTTTGTTCGCCTTCCAACAGATAGTCCATCTTGTTTAATCCCTCGTAAACTCGATTAAATCTCCTACTTCCAAGCCCCATGCTTTGGAAAGTCCTGCATTAACTTCCAGAACATATTTAATAGGTACTTTGGAAGAAAGTCCGTTTTCTTTAAAAGGCTGTGCGTTTTCTTGGAAACTTGCGATTTTTAGATTTTCATCAATAAAAATAATATCCAAGGGGAATGCGGTATTTTTCATATAGAACGAATGCATGGCTACCTCCGGAAAAATAAACAGCATAGCCTGATTATCTTCCATTCCTTTACGGTACATCAGTCCCGTTTGCGTCTCATAGTCCGACTCCGCAAATTCGATATTCAGCTGAACCAATAAGGAATCCGATTCTTTTTTAAAAATGTCCATGCTGCCCTCCCGTGTAAACCGTACTTCTTCGGTTTTAATGGTCATCTTGTTCTCTTCTTTACAAGAGAAAAGGAAGCTGAAAACCAATAGGAAAATTATGCTATACTTTACCTTCATAGAATCAAATAATCTAGGCCTTTTTGCCGCTAGGTCTGAACATTAAATAAAGACCAACTAGTATAAAAGGAATACTGAGCCATTGTCCGGTGGAGAGCAGTCCCCAAGTTTCTTCAAAACCACCCTGACTTTTCTTCACAAATTCCACAAAGAAACGTACGGTCCATAACAGCACTAGGAATAATCCTAGAAGATAACCGAGCTTGTTTTTCTTGTCCGTTTTCCAATACAAGTAATAGAGCAGTATAAAAATAAAAATATAGCAGATGCCTTCATATAACTGTGCCGGATGGCGATAGGGTATTTCGGCCAGAAATTGTGAAAATTGTGGATTGTTTTCAATAGCGTCATAAGCGGCATTCACTGTTTTTTCTTTAGTAATCGCTAACGCCTTGGAAGGATGGAGGTCGTCCGAATCCCTAATAAACCGTGTGGCGAAGATAAAGGATTTATCAACTATTTTCCCGTTGATTTCCGAGTTAAAAAAGTTCCCCAACCGCACGCAGAAGGCACCTATTGAAAATGGAACCACCATACGATCTAAGATCCATAATAACTTAAATTCAGGATTTTTTCTGGTGTAAATATACATTCCTAAAATAACGCCTAGGGTAGCACCATGGCTTGCAAGGCCTGTAAATCCTGTAAATTCATAGCCATCTAGCAAACCAAAAAGAAGGCTTCCAGTGCTACTTTCCCTAATAGGCAATAATATCTCTAATAGGTGGTCTTTGTAGTAATCCCAGTCATAAAAAATGACATGTCCTAAACGTGCCCCTAGCATAGTGCCCAATACCGTATGGATAAAAAGGGAATCTAGCTGTTCTACAGATTTCTTCTCATTGTCGAAGATGCGTTTCATAAGGTACCAACCCATGGCAAAAGCAATTATCCATAAAAGATTATAGTACTTAATTTGAACGAAACCAATATTGAAAAGGGTTTCGTTTGGATTCCATGTTATTCCTAAAAAATGCATATGTAGTTATTTGAAGCAACTAAGATACTAAAATTGAAAACCCTTGGATGAAGTAAATGACGAAAATGAATATCTGATGGCCTTTTGGATTAAGTAACCATTTATCTTTTTGAGATTTGTGCATCGATGTAAATGGATAGTATAGGCGTATTAACATTATCAAGTCATATATTGCTAGGGCACCGGGTCATACCCTTTTCCACCCCATGGATTACAGCTAACTATTCGCTTTAGAGCAAGCCAACCACCCTTAAAAAGACCATGTTTTTTTAAAGCTTCCAAAGTATATTGTGAGCACGTAGGGGAGTATCGGCAAGTTGCAGGCGTGTATGGCGATATGGCCAATTGATAAAAACGGACTAACAGAATAAAAGGGGAAATCAGAATTTTCTTTAGGGATAACTTCAATGTCGAAATATTAAGTATGCAAAACTAGCATAAAGATACTACTTAAATAAAGTAAATGCCCGTATAGTGATATACGGGCATTTAGCATAAGGGTGTATTGTTAGACACCTGTTCTGGTAGGTTCCAGATGTTCGGCTTCCTCTTGGGTATATAAGCGTGAGCGAATCAAAAACCGTATTCCCAACGGAATTTCCAAAGAGAAACTGGCACCTCTGCCAGGAGTAACATCAATGGTGAGTTGGGTATGTTTCCAATACTCAAACTGATCTTTGGACATGTGAAAATCGCAGCCTTCTATCGTTCCTAGCCATACATCATTATCATCAAGCAATAGGTCTCCCTTAGTAAAGCACATAGGGGCGGATCCATCGCAACAGCCACCGCTTTGATGAAACATCAGCTCTCCATGCGTTTCTTTTAGCTGATGGATTATGGCGGCAGCCTTTTCGGTTACCAATACTCTTTTGATGGTCATTTAAACTTTTTTAAAAGAATCCCATTGCTTTCTTGTCATAGGAAATCAACATATTCTTGGTCTGTCGGTAGTGTGCCAACATCATTTTATGGTTTTCTCGGCCTATCCCGGATTTTTTATATCCTCCAAAAGGGGCATGTGCAGGATATAAGTGATAGCAATTCACCCAGACCCTGCCGGCTTGTATGGCCCGCGATATCGTATAGGCTTGGTGCGTATCCCTTGTCCATACGCCCGCACCTAGACCGTATAAGGTATCGTTGGCTATGGCTATGGCTTCTGCTTCATCTTTAAAGGTGGTCACACAGGCCACAGGACCAAAAATTTCTTCCTGGAAAACACGCATTTTATTATTGCCTTTTAACAGGGTAGGCTGTATGTAAAAACCACCTTCCAGTCCTTCGTTATAGGCTTGCTCGCCGCCTGTTAAAACTTCACATCCTTCTTCCTTCCCTATTTTGATATAACTAAGAATTTTTTCAAATTGGTCATTGGAAGCTTGCGCCCCCATCATAGTATTAGGGTCTAATGGATGGCCCATTTTAATGGCCTTTGTTCGCTCAATGACCCTCGCTATAAAGGCATCGTAAATGTTTTCTTGAATAAGAATGCGCGATGGGCACGTACACACCTCTCCTTGGTTTAGGGCGAACATGTTGGCACCTTCTATACATTTGTCAAAAAACTCATCATCGGCGTCCATGATGCTTTCAAAGAAGATATTCGGCGATTTACCACCGAGTTCCAAGGTTACCGGAGTAATGTTTTTTGAGGCATACTGCATAATCAATTGACCCGTGGTGGTCTCTCCTGTAAAAGCTATTTTATTGATTCTTGGGCTAGAAGCTAAAGGTTTTCCAGCTTCCGCCCCAAAACCATTCACCACGTTCAAAACTCCTGCAGGTAGGATATCCTGAATCATTTCCATTAATATTAAAATACCTACCGGTGTTTGTTCCGCGGGTTTAAGGATGACACAGTTTCCTGCGGCCAAAGCTGGGGCCAATTTCCAAGTAGCCATCAATAGGGGAAAGTTCCATGGGATAATTTGTCCCACTACGCCCAGTGGTTCGGTAATGTTCAGAGCAACGGTGTTTGCATCCAATTCGCTGACGGACCCTTCCTCTGCTCGTATCACACCCGCAAAATATCTGAAGTGATCAATGGCCAATGGTAGATCTGCTGCCCTAGTTTCGCGGATTGCCTTACCATTGTCCCAAGTTTCAGCTCTTGCCAAAACTTCCAAGTTTTGTTCCATCTTATCCGCAATTTTTAGCAGCATATTACTACGTTCCGTTGCTGACGAGACGTTCCAAGTGGCAGCAGCTACCCAAGCGGCATCTATTGCTTTTTCGATATCCTCTGCCGTAGATCTTGGAATTTTGGTAAAAGATTTCCCATCTACTGGGGAGGTGTTTTCAAAATATTCGCCTTTTGTTGGGGCTACCCATTTACCGCCAATAAAATTTTCATATTGGTTTTTGAACGATGGTTTTTTTAGGACATCTTTCTCTACTGTTGCTGTTTTACTCATAGCATATACGTTTTAAGGTTTCTATTATGTTTTAAATAGGACTATTGCTTTACTTAAGCATTGTATAAATATAATTATTAGATTGTTAATTTATCTGACGTATTCTACGAATAATATGAACAATACTATCATTTATTAATTTTATGATTTTTTTATTCCAAATATTTTGTAATTTTTGTAATTGTAAAAATTGAAGTATTGTGTTACGAGTATCTCAAAAGATTTTAGAAGCAAGACGATTGGAAACCCTTGTTGAAAACCAAACTTCCTATACCATGAATAATGCTGTTATGCATGTTTTTGAAACACATGAGGAGGCAGAAAAAGTTCTTTTAAAATTTGAGCAGCCCGTACTTGCCAGTATGATAGAAGGAAAAAAGATAATGCACTTGAGGGACTATGGGTCTTTTGATTTTTTACCAGGAGAGTCTTTGATACTCCCTGCCCATGAGCAGATGTGCATTGATTTTCCAGAGGCCAAGGAAAAAAATCCTACTCGCTGCTTGGCCATGGCCATATCCGAGGATAAGATAAAGAAAGTGATGCAGTTCATGAACGAACAAATGCCAAAGGAAAGTAAAAAGGAGTGGGGATTAATGAATTACAATTTTCATTTTGTCAACGACCCAGGTATTTTTCAAATTTTAAAGCGACTTTTGTTTCTCTTTTCAGAAGATCATCCTTCAAAAGATTTTTTTGTTGATAATATGTTGCGGGAATTGATTATTCGGATTTTACAGACGAATGAACGTAAAATTTATAGTTCTGCTACACTAAGCCTTACTAATGAGAGTAGGTTGGCAGGAGTTATTCGTTTTATCCGGGAGAATCTTACCAGTAGCCTACAGGTAGACGATTTGAGCAGTATGGCATGTATGAGTCCATCACATTTTTATCGCACATTTAAATCTGAATTGGGAATTTCGCCAGTAGAATTTATAAACAATGAGCGAATAAAATTAGCAGTTGGTTTGTTGCAGGATAGAAAACGTAGCATCAAAGACGTGTATTTAGCTTGTGGTTTTGAAAGCAGATCTTATTTTAACAGGGTCTTCAAGAACAGACAGAAAATAGCTCCTGGTGTTTACAAGGCCAACATTGAAAATTCCACTTTTCGGTCTTGATTAGAGACTAAACGTTGTACCTTCTTTTCCATCCTTTAATTGAATGCCCAAAGCGGCCAATTGGTCCCTTATCTTATCCGATGTGGCAAAGTCCTTGTTTTCCCGCGCCTCTTTTCTTAGGGTAATGAGCAGCTCTACCACACCCCCAAGTTTTTCGGTGTCGGCCGCCGCACTTTTTTTATTTTCCAGACCCAGCACATCAAATACAAAACTGTGTATGGTATCTTTTAATAGTATTTTATCCGCTCCGGAAATAGACTCTTTCCCTTCTTTTATAAGATTGATGTGCTTTACGGCATCAAACAATTTTGCAATTAGGATTGGAGTATTAAAATCGTCGTTCATGGCATCGTAGCATGACTTTTTCCAAGCTTCTACATCAAATTGGCTTTCCTTTCCTGTAGGTAGTCCGTCTACGGCGTTAATGGCTTCCATTAGTTTGTTGAATCCTTTTTCCGAAGCCAACAGGGCATCATTGCTCATATCCAAAATGCTGGTATAGTGCGCTTGCATCATAAAAAAACGCACCATGGAAGGCGAAAAAGCCTTACTTAAGATTTCGTTGTTCCCTGTAAAAATCTCTCCAGGCAAGATGCTGTTTCCTGTAGATTTAGCCATCTTTTTCCCGTTAAGGGTAAGCATATTGGCGTGCAACCAATATTGCACTGGTGACTTTCCATTGCAGGCTTCGGCTTGGGCAATTTCACATTCGTGGTGTGGGAATTTTAAGTCCATACCACCGCCATGTATGTCGAACGTTTCGCCCAAATATTTAGTACTCATGGCTGTGCATTCTAGATGCCAGCCCGGGAAACCATCTCCCCATGGGGAAGGCCAGCGCATAATATGTTGGGGTTCGGCTTTTTTCCAAAGGGCGAAATCCTGTGGACTACGCTTTTCGTCCTGTGCATTTAGCTCACGTGTATTCGCAATCATGTCCTCTAGTTTGCGACCGCTTAGTTTTCCGTAATCGTTGGTTTTATTGAATTTTACGACATCAAAATAAACGGAACCATTAATTTCATAAGCATATCCTTTTTCAATGATTACCTTTATGATTTCAATCTGTTCTATAATATGACCGGTAGCTGTGGGTTCTATACTCGGTGGTAAAAAATTAAATTTTTCAAGGATATTATGAAAATCTACCGTGTAGCGCTGTACCACCTCCATGGGTTCCAGCTGTTCCAATCGTGCTTTTTTTGCAATTTTATCTTCTCCGTCTTCGGCATCATCCACTAAATGTCCAGCATCGGTAATGTTACGAACGTACCTCACTTTATAGCCTAGATGTTTAAAGTATCTAAAAATCATGTCAAAGGACATGAAGGTGCGGCAATTACCTAAGTGCACATTACTATAAACTGTGGGACCGCAGACATACATTCCAATATGTCCCGGGTTCAAAGGTGTAAAAACTTCCTTTTTTCCAGTAAGTGAATTATGTATTTTAAGTGTTTGCTGGTCGTATAGTTGCATCTGTATTGGAAATGATTAGAACGAGGTGTCTAGGTTGATAAAGTTCAAAAACTCCTTGCGTGTTGCTGTTTCCTTAAATTTTCCGCCATATTCTGCGGTAACCGTGCTACTTTCAATATCTCGGATACCACGGGAGTTTACGCATAGGTGTTTGGCGTCGATCACACAGGCTACATCTTGAGTTCCCAGAACTTTTTGCAGTTCCCTTACAATTTGTATGTTCAGGCGCTCCTGCACCTGAGGTCTCTTAGCATAATAGTCTACGATACGGTTCATTTTGGAAAGTCCCACAACGGAGCCGTTGGATATATAGGCTACGTGGGCCTTGCCCACTATGGGAAGTAAATGATGTTCGCAGGTAGAATAAAGCGTAATATTTTTCTCAACCAACATCTCTCCGTAGTTATATTTATTATCAAAGGTCGAGGATTTTGGTTTCCGATCCGGATGTAAGCCACCAAAAATCTCTTTAACAAACATTTTAGCAACACGGTTAGGGGTACCCTTTAAACTATCGTCATCAAGATCCAAACCCAATGTGAGCATTATTTCTCTAACGTTTGCATTTATACGTTCTATTTTTTCTTCATCGCTAAGGACAAAAGCGTCCTTGCGCAGCGGTGTTTCTTCTGACGAAGCAATATGGTTGTCTCCAACCTCCTCAAAATGGTCTTCCAATGTACCTTCTGTTTTCATTACTTTACAACTTTTACAGGGGGCAAAGATATGCATTATATGACACTTAATACCATGGCAAGGGCTTGGTGCATTATAAATTAGTGTTAAGCAAAAGCGCATCTTTGCTCTAACTGAATATATGTTTTGATTGTTCTTGGTTATTTGCTATTTCAAAAACACGGTTACCTAAATTGTATATTTTTTGATTGTAGGACTTCTGTCTTGCACGTTTAATTCTCCTTTTCTAAAATATAATATGTGAATGACTATAGCTTATCTATGGCCGTCCAATATTCGACATTGCTTGGCATTTAAGTACTTGGTAGCTATGAATAAAAATACTTTCAGCAAAAAACCTAAAAAGGGGTTAAGACAACATGATATTGCATTTCATCGATTAAGTGTTTAAAAAGTTCGACATAGGATACTAAAAGAACATCCAACAAGTTATAATTTATGTTGTAGTATACCAATAGCCCCATTATTTTATGCGAACACTACTTTTTCTAGCGTGCTTTATCGTCTTATCTATAGGATATGTACACGCTCAAAATTCTCCAGACTGTAGAACGGCAATACCCATTTGTGCAGATATGCCTATCATGGGCTTTGCCGATGGCGGTGGTGATATAGAAGATTTTGATCCAGAGGTAATTACCCAAACCGGATGTTTGGAGAAGGGCAGCGTTAGTTCCGCTAACATAGAGAACAACACTTCATGGTATGTATTTAGGGCCGGGACTGGTGGCCAGGTCGGGTTTGATATTCAAGCTTTGCCTACCAATGGCGGAACTGGAACACCTACCGCAGAATGGGATTTTGCCGTTTACGGGCCTTATGATGAAACCAGCGGTGTAAATTTCTGTTCAATTATGGGTGACGGTACCTCCGAGCCCATACGTTGTAACTACGAAGTAAACAATACGGCTTTTACAGGAATAGGAGTAAACCCAGAGAACGGGCAAGCGGGTGCACCTTTTCTTATAGGTAGCCAAAATACTTATGATGAATGGCTGGAGGTTCAGCCAGGGGAACTCTACTTCATTCTAATTAATAATTTTAATACCAATTTTGATGGCGACCCCGAACCGTATATGCTAACATTTACCGGAAGCTCAGTAGATGACGATCAAGACACTGCCTTGGATTGTACGCTTAGGGACGAATTTTTAGGTCTGGATGTAATTGCATGCGAGGGTGATCCCGATATTGTCCTAAGTGCCTTGCGTTCGCCAGCTGGCCCAGATATCGTAAATGTTACTTGGTCCGTGGATTATGAAGATGACGGAGTTACGAATCAACAATTGGCCTCTGGACCTGCCGAAACAGAATTGGTTGTTTCGAGCCCAAATTCCGGCCGTTATTTTGTGACTATAGAAACAAGTTTTGGTTCCATAACTGATGACGTTCTGATAACTTTTTTTGGTATTCCTGAGTTAGATCCGGTAAATCCGGTTACCACTCTAGATACCAATTTATCTATAAATCCCGATCAGAATAATGTGGAATTCAACGTTTTGGGTGACGGCGACTACGAATATGCCATAAACGGAGGTGAATTTCAAGATAGTCCAATATTCATGGATATCCCTGCCGGACTCAATACGGTCATTGTTAACGACAAGAATGGCTGCGGAACAACCGAGCCCATAGAATTTCTGGTTGTAGGCTATCCCAAGTTCTTTACACCTAATGGAGATGGCATCAACGACGATTGGAATATTAAAGGAATAGAAACTTTGGCCGACCCTGTAGTATTTATATTTGACCGTTATGGTAAATTACTGAAACAGTTAGGTGTAACGGATACTTGGGACGGTACTTTTAATGGAAGTCAAATGCCTGCTACGGATTACTGGTTCAGATTCGAATATGCCGAGAACGATAATAATGCTCTTCTTGTGGCCAAAACAAGAAAAACACACTTCACGTTAAAGCGGTAAGATTTAGGCAAAGAATAATCTCAAAATTTTTTCTGTAATCTTGTTTGTCAATTATTACGACGACTTTCCTTTATTTTGAATTCAATTAGCTTGTAGGTGCGCAAAGTTGGACGTACGCATTGGCTATCTATATTTATTCACTAGACGGGCGTGTGCTTCGAGGTAATAATCGGATTTCCAATCATTTCATGGATATATGCAACCTCTTTACGTCAATAAAAATCATTTTTAAAAAGGGAGGGTTAAGCCATTTATTGTATTGTTGTCCTCGTTTAAAGCAGAACTTGTTTCATTTCTATCAATACCAAAACTGTCCATTAGGTTTTTAAACCTAATGGACAGTTTTGGTATTGATTTTCTTGGTTATTTATCCGGAAGCTATAATGCTAGTAAATTTTTTGGATCAATAACTATAATAACTCTAGTGCTACTATGTTAGCCCGTTAACTGCACTTAAAAATTTATGGTATAACTTAAGGTTGCATTTGTATATACACGATTTATAGTGGCCGGGGTAACCAATCCTGTGTCCAGTAATTGCTCGTTCACATCCTGATTAATACTATTTAAGGAGAAGTCTAGCCTACTTCCTCCAAAATTATAACCTATTCCTCCAGAAATACCGTTTAAGTCACCAATGGTATCTGAATTGGCATATGGACTTTGCTCATACCTGTAGCCAGCCCTTAGGCTTACTTGTGCAATACGGTATTCCCCACCCAATCTAATGGTAGACACTGCTCCCAATTCGTTGGCAATCCGATTGTTTACCGTTTGGAAATTAGGGTCGCTTTGTGGTCGTAACTCCGCATTGGAAAAATCTTGATAGCCATAATCCAAACTTAGGAGGCCATTCTTCCCAAAAATAACTGCCATGCTTCCTGTTAATTTACTAGGTGTTTTTATAGTGTATCTTTCAAAAAGGTTGATAATGTTAAAGTCGATGAAATTAATATCCTCGTCTGCTAAATCGGAATTTATGCGTTGCGAAAAGTCATCGTTAAGTCTGTACCAAGTGGGAGATTGATAACTTGCTCCCAAGCGCACAAATTCGTTAAGTTTTGCAATCGCCCCCACACTATAGGAAAAGCCACTGCCATTGGTTGTTAATAGATTATCGAAGGTAGTTCGCTGTATTTCGGAATTAGGGTCATAACCGGTTTCGGTAAGTTGATCTAATCGTTCGCTAAATACAGAGTGGAAATTTAACGAAGCGCCTAAGTATAATTTTTCTTTATATTCCGTTGCGATATTTGCGGTAAATTTGGAGTTGTAACCGATGGAATTTCTACGGAACTGTTGGTCAACACTTGTGTAAGACGTATTGCTCACGTACTGGTTCGTGTCCGGATCATCGTCCAGAGGGTCTATGACTCCACCATAATAACCTAAAAAGGCTTGTTGGTCGCTAAATCCTCCGTTGGCACCTATATCCAAATAACCGTTTTCTATCAATTCCCCATCTTGCAACAAAATATTCCCTAGAGGTGTTCCTTGCGCAAAATTCAAAAAATAGGAATCTACGCCTTGGTTGCTTCTTCCTGATACAAAGTAGCTATTCTCAAAGTTATTTACGAGGTCATAGTTGAAACCTAGCGAAAATTTCTTCCAGTCGGAATTAGCATTTGTGCTTTTAAATACAAAGACACCACCCACTTGGTTCATGTTGATGTCGTCCACGTTAGTGTTAGAGCGTGTTCCAAAATAGTTGGCACCGTTATCCGTGGCATAGTAAGTACCTGAAAATGTAAAAAGGGTATTGTTGAAAACTGCGGACCCTGCAGGATTTATGTTCAAGGACGAGAGATCGCCACCTAGTGCCCCAAAGGCACCACCCATACTCTGGAAACGAGCTGTGCCTTGTACGTTTTCGGTACCGTATTTTAATACGTCGCTTATATTTTGAGCGCTTACCACTACACATAAGAATAGTAGGGGCAAAGTTAAATACTTCTTCATTTGATGTTTTTTATTTGTTTAGCCGTCAACGGTAAACCAGTGCTTTATAAAAATCATCTTGCCGGGCAAGTAATGATTTTTGTAAACATATCGGTTTAACCAAGCTATCTTTTTGAAAGTTGAAAATATAAAATGTGACTATTGACGTCCCCCACCGCGTGAGCCTGAGGACCTTGAACTGCCGCCACCAGAACTTCTCATGCTTCCACTGCTTCGTGAACTACCGCCAGAACTTCTCATACTTCCACTGCTTCGTGAACTACCGCCAGAACTTCTCATGCTTCCGCTACTTCTACTGCTGCTTCCAGAACTTCTATAGCCACTGTTGGAGCTTCCAGAACTACGTCCAGTCCTATAACTACCACTACTTCTAGAACTACTGCTTCCGGAATTTCGATAAGTGGACGTTCTTGGCGTCGTAGCCCTGGAAGAAGATCCAGAACGGTACGTTCCTGTTCTGGAACCAGCATTGTTATAGGATGTGTTGCTTCTTGATGAGCTGTAGCTCCTTGGAGTTGCCCTAGTGCTTCTACTACTTCTATAGGCACTGTTTTGGTCTACCCCTATGGTTCTTCGGTTGGCCATATCGTTGCTGTAGGTCCTTGATGTGCCCGTACTTCTATAATTTCTGGAAGATGCAGTGTTACTGCGTACCGTTGCATCCCTATTGCTTGATGAACGAGCAGAGGTGCTTCTGTATCGAGGGGTTGTTCCTCTAGTATTTAGGTTGGACCTTCCCCTTAAAGCCGTCCCTATCGAATTGTTTGCGACATTATTTTGACCATAGTACCCACGTCTAGAAGAGTTAATGGCATATCTATTGCGATTCCAGTTGTTGGCTCCCCAACCCCAATTGTTCCAGCCACCGCCCCAGCCCCAATTGTTAAAGCCGTAACCAAAGCCACCGCCCCAACCCCAGGCGCCTCCCCAGCCCCAAGGATTACCCCAGCCAAGGCCACCTCCCCAGCCCCAATTGTTCCATCGGTTCCATCGGTTCCAACCAAAACCACCGCCCCAGCCCCAATTGTTCCATCGGTTCCAGCCAAAGCCTCCACCCCAACCGAAGCCACCGCCAAAGAGCCAAGGATCATTCCAGCCCCAACCCATATTGTTCCAACCATTATCGTAAAAATTAATATTTACGTTGGTAGCATTGTCTCCCCAGCCTCCAAAGCCTTGGTAGTCGTTGGAGTTATTGTAGTAATCTGTTAATTGCTCCTGATTGATCGGTTGGTCAGTTGGATTACTTGCATATGAGTCTACATCGGTAAAGATTTCATTTTCCAATATTTCATCGTATTGATTTGCTTTTTGGCCAAAGTAATCGGAATAGGTGTTGGTTTCTGGCTGTGTACGATAATTTTGTTGTGGTCGCTGCTCCGGTCTACGCTCCACCGTAATGGGCGCATCATCGGCATATATCCCATCATTGTCATAGTAAGAGGCTGACTGATAGGAGCCACACGAAGCAATGATAATAACTATAATGGATAAGATTCCAAAGTTGCGAAGTTTGCTGAGGGGTAGTGAATGTATCATCGTTCTAAATTTTATTGTTGAACATATTAAAAATAACTAGTTTTACCGAATTATTTTGTTAATAAAATAACAACTTTTGTGCCAAACTAAAAATAATGAGTAAAAAACTAACGAAGAGAAGCGAGGATTATTCCAAATGGTACAACGAACTTGTAGTAAAGGCAGATTTGGCCGAAACCTCCGGGGTAAGAGGCTGTATGGTCATTAAACCTTATGGTTTTGCCATTTGGGAAAAGATGCAGGCGGAGTTGGATAGGATGTTCAAGGAGACCGGACATGAGAATGCTTATTTTCCGCTTTTCATTCCTAAATCCTATTTAAGTAAGGAGGCCAGTCACGTAGACGGTTTTGCAAAGGAATGTGCTGTAGTTACCCATTACCGACTTAAAAATGCAGAAGACGGTAGCGGAATCATTGTGGATCCCGACGCCAAATTGGAAGAGGAGCTTATTGTGCGCCCAACTTCCGAGACCATTATTTGGGATACCTATAGAAAATGGATACAATCTTATCGCGATCTTCCTTTGTTGATCAATCAATGGGCCAATGTGGTGCGATGGGAAATGCGTACCCGTTTATTTCTGAGGACTACCGAGTTTTTATGGCAAGAAGGGCATACCGCACATGCAACAGAAAAGGAGGCGATAGAAGAGGCGGAACAAATGATGAATGTCTATGCCGCTTTTGCCGAGAACCACATGGCCATGCCGGTTATAAAAGGGGTAAAGACCGCTAGCGAACGTTTCGCGGGCGCCATTGAAACGTATTGCATCGAGGCGCTCATGCAGGATGGAAAAGCATTACAAGCGGGAACTTCCCATTTTCTGGGTCAGAATTTCGCCAAGGCCTTTGATGTAAAATTTGCGACCAAGGAAGGGGATCAGGAATTTGTTTGGGCTACCTCTTGGGGGGTTTCCACACGACTAATGGGTGCTTTGGTTATGACGCATAGCGATGATAATGGTTTGGTACTTCCTCCGAAATTAGCGCCTATTCAGGTAGTAATCGTTCCTATTTATAAAGGCTTGGAGCAATTGGATAGTATATCGGAAAGAGTTAAGCCTCTAGTGGCGGAATTAAGGGCAAAAGGAGTATCCGTTAAATATGATGATCGGGATACCCACAAGCCAGGATTCAAGTTTAACGCCTACGAGCTAAAAGGTATTCCTGTGAGACTTGCTATTGGTCAACGAGATATGGAAAACGGAACCTATGAAGTAGCAAGAAGAGATACCCTGGAGAAAACTACGGTTCCTATGGATGAGGTTGTGGCCAAAATTGAGTTTTTGTTAGAGGATATTCAAAAAAACATTTTTCAAAAAGCCATGGATTACAGAAAGGGTCATATTACTTTAGTTGACACTTACGAGGATTTTAAGAAGGTTTTGGAGGAAAAGGGTGGCTTTATTTCGGCACATTGGGATGGTACGTCCGAAACGGAGGAGCGCATAAAAGAGGAGACAAAGGCAACGATAAGGTGTATTCCTATTGATGCCAAATTGGAAGAAGGTGTGTGCGTACTAAGTGGTAGGCCATCCCAAAAAAGGGTGTTATTTGCGAAGGCCTATTAAAAGATTGTAAAAAATAATAATAGGGTGTTGCGATAGTAAAAAATAATTGTATTTTTGCATCCGCAATTACGCAAAGTAAGGGCCCGTTCGTCTAGGGGTTAGGACGCCAGGTTTTCATCCTGGTAACAGGGGTTCGATTCCCCTACGGGCTACAAGGTTTAATGAAATATTAAAAATTGATTGTTAGGATTTGTTATTGAGACAATGACTAACATAAGGTCTTAATCATTTATTGGCCCGTTCGTCTAGGGGTTAGGACGCCAGGTTTTCATCCTGGTAACAGGGGTTCGATTCCCCTACGGGCTACTTAATATAATGGATTACATAAATCCACAAAAAACATAATTTATTAGAAATGGCAAATCACAAGTCGGCATTAAAAAGAATTAGAAGAAACGAGGCTGTACGTTTACGTAACAGGTATCAGCATAAAACTACACGTAACGCTATAAAAAAATTGCGTGGCGAGGAAAACAAGAAGGATGCCGAGGCTTTACTGCCAAGTGTTGTAAGTATGATAGATCGTTTGGCAAAACGTAACATCATACATGCCAACAAGGCGGCAAACGTAAAGAGTAAATTAGCTAAGCACGTAGCTGCGCTATAAGTTTATTGTTTTTACTATAGAACAAAAGTCTTCTAATTAATTTGGAAGGCTTTTTTTGTTGTATACACCAACTAACCTTATACTAGTCCCTGGCGTAATTGTATAAGAGGGGCTTTAAGGTTTGGTGTTGAAATTTAAACGATTGCGCGTAAGTCCATGTTGTTATCCAAAGGCACTTCTTTTGCTTTTTACCAAACCAACTGTAAACAAGCCATACATTATAACCACAAGGATTCTTACAGCTGTTTTAAAGTAATACGCTTCCCAAACTTCATATTTTAAGTGACCTGTAAGAAAGAGAAATGGAAAAATGCTATGGAAAAGTAGGAGACCAATGCTGATCCAGGTAACCAAGTTATGTATACTCCCACTTTTTAATCCAATTTTTCGCTTGTCAATACGGTACAATACAATACAGAAAACCAAGGTAAAGCAGCCAACCGCGTTCGCATAATACAGCGGTGCGACCAGTGGGTTTTGAAAAAAGCAATTTATGAGGTACGATGTTACCACTATAAAAAACCCAAAAACAATATACTTTTTATAGGTTTGATTCCTAATTAATTTCCAATATACATAGTAGAAAAAGGGAAAGAAAATAAGGTCATAAAGGTTGTAAATTATTTCGTTGATAGAACTGTTGTCCACATCTGTTAGGATAGAGAAGCCGGGAAAATATCTAATAAAGAACCCTAAGAGCTCGTTTAAAAAAGTATATGCGAACAATATGGGTAGGAACATTAGTACGGTATCATAATATTTTCTGTAATGATATAAAGAAACCAGAAAAGTTATTCCGTATCCAATTACGAAATAATTGAGTTTCAGAAAATTAAAAAGAGCATCGGACATTTTAATTAAAAATCAGTTTTGGGTGGTGGGCCACCATGACCACGGTTGAGCACAAGGCTGGTACCGCCCTGTAAATTTGAATTTAAGGAGGAGTTAGTTATAAATCCTGCATTAGAGTTTTTTCGGGGTATGTCCAATAGCCCGGTAGCATCCTTCAATTTGGCCCTCCAATCAATAATCAATTCTGGTTTTCCGTTAGAGCCAATGTAAAAGGCATAATTGGTTTTGTCAATTTCTAGCGTCGGCACCATAAAAACCGAGTTCTGGCTGGGATGAACAACGTTTTTGCCAGTATCAAATTTTTGGGTATCCGGATAGGTGCCAAAATATAGCCTAAGCTTCGTAACTTCCTTTACCCCTGCCCGCTCTGCTTCCTGATCTATGTAGGCAATATATTGTTTTATGGTTTGGTAATCAAAGTCTACAAAACGTGCGACTTCAAACCGACTCATTTTTTCATTTGTGGGTATATGCTTAGTGATGGAGTCCTCATAATGCTGGATTAATGGGACTCTTCGTTTTTCATATGCATCATACATCTCCTTTGCTTGGGGTAGGGTAATGATTTGTGCAGGTGCTTTAATTGCAGCCCTTTCATCTCCTTTAGCAGTTCTAGTTTCTCCGCAGCTTGCAAAAAGAACTAGGGAAATCAAATATATTACCTGTAAGACGTGTGCTGATTTTTTCATTTTTTGGTGGGTTTTGATATATTTATACTAAGCCTATAAGAAAAATACAATAATGCAAAGGGGAATACTCTTTAACTCCTTAAAGATATTCATTTTGGTTTATTGTAAGCTCTTTTCACTCGATAATCGAGACTTGAATGCTCCGACGCTTGCATCGAAATATGAATTTAAAGTTCTATTTCAATGCCTCCTGGGCTTGCCCCGAGGTAGTTTACCGGTTTTGAGTTTAAAGCGCAAAAAAAATCCCAGTTTCAAACTTGAAACTGGGATTTTAGGATTGTCTTTTAAAACCTCCTATTGATTCATTGTCATTAAGAACTCTTCGTTATTCTTTGTTTGTTTAAAGCGTTGTTCTATAAATTCCATGGCTTCCACAGGGTTCATATCGGCCAAGTATTTTCTCATAATCCACATACGCTGTAACGTGCTTTCATCTAACAACATATCATCGCGTCTTGTACTGGAGGACGTAAGGTCAATAGCAGGGAAAATTCTCCTGTTTGCAATTTTTCTATCCAAAAGAAGTTCCATGTTACCGGTTCCTTTGAATTCCTCAAAAATAACTTCGTCCATTTTGGAACCGGTTTCGGTAAGTGCAGTGGCAATAATGGATAATGACCCGCCGTTTTCAATATTCCTAGCCGCACCAAAGAATCGTTTGGGTTTATGAAGAGCATTTGCATCTACACCGCCACTTAATACTTTTCCAGAAGCCGGTTGTACGGTATTATATGCTCTTGCAAGCCTTGTAATGGAATCCAAAAGGATAACTACATCATGGCCACATTCCACAAGGCGTTTTGCTTTTTCCAAAACGATGTTAGCTACCCTTACATGTTCTGTTGGTTCCTTGTCAAAAGTAGAGGCCACAACTTCACCTCGCACATTACGTTGCATATCGGTTACTTCTTCGGGCCGTTCATCTATAAGAAGTATAATTTGATATACTTCTGGATGGTTTGCCGCAATACCGTTGGCAATATCCTTTAGAAGCATTGTTTTACCGGACTTAGGTTGGGATACGATCATACCTCTTTGTCCTTTTCCTATAGGGCAGAACAAGTCAATGATACGGGTAGATATCGTACTTTGTCTTTCTGCTAAATTAAATTTTTCTTGAGGAAAAAGTGGTGTTAGGTGTTCAAAAGAAACCCTGTCCCTCACAATTTGTGGGTCAATACCATTGATTTTATTTACCTTAATTAGCGGAAAATACTTTTCGCCCTCTTTTGGTGGTCTAACACTTCCTAAAACGGTATCTCCGGTTTTTAGACCAAATAAACGAATTTGAGATTGCGATACGTAAATATCGTCAGGAGACGATAAATAATTATAATCAGACGACCTCAGAAAACCATACCCGTCCTGCATAATATCCAGTACACCTTCACTTGCAATGATGCTATCAAACTCATACTCCGGTTCTTTATACCTATTTTTTAAGTCCTTGTCAAAATTACTTTTGTCGTAGGTACTTCTAGGGTTTGGTTTTTTATTTTGGTTGTTTTTTTGATTTTTATGAGGCGGATTATTTTTATGGTTATCGCTTTTGTTATCGTTGGGATTTTTATTTTTGTTCTCGCTTTTGTTCTCGGTGATTTCCTCTGTTCTCGGGCGCGGCCTCGGCTTTCTTGGTTCCTCGGGCAATTTTTTCTCCTTGTCTTTCGGTTGTGTTTCCGCTGCGGCCTTTACTTCGACGGTATCTTCTTTTTTTGGCTTTGTTCGTTCCTCCTTTGCTGGTTTTCTAACTACCCGTGCTCTTGGTGTCTGCTTTACCCTGTCCTCGGTTTTCTGGGGAAGAACAGCTGCTGCGGCTTTAGGGTTTGCAGCTTGTAGGTCCAGAATTTGGTATACCAAATCTAGTTTTTTTAGTGTCTTGAATTTGGGAACGTTAAGTTCTTTGGCTATATCCTGAAGTTCAGGTAGCTTTTTTGATTTTAAATCTGAAATCTCAAACATTAAATGTAGAATAAATTATACGTGGTTTGTTCTGTAAGAAGTGTATTATCTTGTTGGATATGCTAAATGGGAAAGATTTTCCCTTGGTAAGTGTTCTATTTGATAATACGGCAATATTACAAATTATTTTCATTAATAGGTCGATAATTTTTAAAAAGACCTGTATTTTTGTTGTCTAAAGGAATAAAAGCGGCATGATTCAACGAATACAGACCCTTTATATGGTTTTGGTTGCACTTATAGCAGGAATACTACCTTTCTTCGTGAACTTGTGGTCAGATGCAAGTGGCGGTGAGATATATGCGCAAAACGAAGTGCTGGTTTCGGTTGTTTTTTATGTTTCTGGAGGGTTGGCCTTATGGGCCGTTTTTCTTTATAAAAATAGAAAGAATCAGTTTGTGGCGAACAGACTAAATATGATATTGAATCTTTTTTTACTGGGATTTTTCGTTTACCGATCGCTAAATTTATCCGGAGGGGCCATCGTCTCGGAGAAGGGTATTGGGATGCTGATTCCTATCATTTCTATCGTTTTTTTGGCCCTTGCCAATAGGGCTATCAAGAAGGATGAGGATCTTGTAAAATCTGTAGATCGTCTACGTTAAACCTAACATCTTAGTAGTATTAGTGCGTTAAACCCGGGGTAGTTCCCGGGTTTTGTGCTACTAAGAAGTCCTTTTCATTTTTTTTGGGCCGTACCAAAGCCAAAACCCCGTAACAGTAAATGTAATTAGGGCAAGACTCATTACGGTGGTGTACGTTAATTTTATGTAGCCCTTGGTGCCCAAATTTTCATCTAAAAGTGATGCATCATGAATTTGTTCAATAAAATCGGCCCTTCTGGCATCCACATGTAAAAGCGCACCAGAAGCACCATCTATCTGTATGCCGTAATAGCCCTCGTAAATAAATTTAGCAACCCCCTTGTCCTGTCGAATATCAATTCGGTCTAGTTGCATTGGAGTTGGGGAGCCTACGGCGTTTTTTAAATAATTCTCTGCTTTTGTTTGGAGCTCGGCTAAGGGTAACCATTCTTTTAATTCAGTAGCTGAGCCTTCATAGGTTTTTGAGCCCAATAGGTCTCCTGAATTTTTTTTCCAACCAAGTAAAAGACCTGTGGTGGCAACGATAAAAAAAAAGACAAATAGCGCTAGTCCGGTTACACGATGAATTTTTCTGAAAATGCGAAGCGTTTTGGCCTGTTTTTGTCTCGTATTCTTAGTAGGCATATTAAAAATGAATTAGAATAGTTCTGTTTTCTAAAAGGGTTCAGGTAAGCAAAGGCTAGCAAAATGGGGAAATTAAATGGAATGCAGCATGATTTTAAGCTTGTCTTAACAAATAAGGGTCATAAACGGTTTAGCGCTTTCCCAGTTCTACGACTTCTAGGTTTTTTATGTCCTTACCATCGACTTCGAAACGCAGCATGGTACGTACTACATGAAAGCCATGTTTGCCGCAGGCACCAGGATTCATATGCAGTACACCATTTTTTTTATCCATCATAACTTTGAGAATATGGGAATGGCCACAGATAAAAAGTTTTGGGGGATTTTTTTGAATTTCAGGGCGGGTTAGCCGGTTGTATTTAGGTGGGTAACCGCCAATATGGGTAATCCATACATCTACTTCCTCGCACATGAACCTGTTGTTTAACGGAAATTCTTTTTGTATGATTCCATTGTCTATATTTCCATAAACCGCCCGTAGGGGTTTTAAGTTTGCTAAACTGTCCGTAATAGAAATATCGCCTATGTCTCCGGCATGCCAAATTTCATCGGCTTGTGCGGCATATTTTAAAATAACGTCGTCTAAGTGGGAATGGGTATCTGAAAGTAATAGGATTTTGGTCATTGCTTACTAGTTGCGTTTGAGTTTGGAATTGTTATTCCAACAAAAGGAAGCATCACTCTTAACGATCCTTTTAATATCTTTGTATAGTACAAAATTAAGCCATCCCTTTGAGATATTTCATTCAATTTTCATACTTCGGAAAAGCCTATCACGGTTGGCAAAGTCAACCAAATGCAATTACGGTTCAGGAAATCTTGGAACATGCCCTTTCTATGTTGTTGGGAAATAAAATTACATTGGTAGGTGCCGGAAGGACCGATGCCGGGGTGCACGCCAGACAAATGTATGCACACTTTGATTTCAACGGCAGGGCCAATGAGATAGATTTGGTCTATCGGTTGAACGCATTTTTGCCCATGGATATTGCTGTACAAAAGCTATTTAAAATGACCTCGAACGCACACGCAAGATTTGACGCATTGTACCGATCGTATGCTTATTGGGTGGTGGATGTCAAAAACCCTTTCTTGAAGGATTCGGCCTACTTTGTTAGGCATGCATTGGATATGGAGGCAATGAACACCGCAGCGCAATTGCTCTTGGGTAAACAGGATTTTGAGTGTTTTTCCAAATCCAAAACAGATGTAAACAATTATTTTTGCCATATAAAAAAAGCGGAATGGAGTAGGGAAGGGGATTGTTTGGTATTTAATATTACGGCAGACCGTTTTCTCAGAAATATGGTAAGGGCCATCGTAGGGACGCTATTGGATGTAGGATCCGGTAAAACAGAACTACATACTGTTAAGGCCATCATAAAAAGCAAGGATCGCACAATTGCCGGAGTTTCGGTACCTGCAAAAGGCTTATATTTAACGGCTGTTAGCTACCCCAATACCATTTTTGACAAATGAGCGAAGATTCAGGAAAAGCATTTGATACGCGTCTTTTTAAGCGGTTAATGGCACATACACGGCCGTATAGAATTACCTTTTATGGGGTTGCGCTAGCGGCCATCTTATTGTCTGCTTTCGCGGTTTTGACTCCTATCCTCTTAAAGCAAATTATAGATGACGCCGTTAAGGGAGCAGATGCCGAAAAGTTATTATTTCTCACCATAGCCATGCTTGTAGTGCTTCTTGGCCAGGTTATAAGTCAATTAGGTTTTAACTATTATGCCAATTGGTTGGGAGAATCGGTAATTAAGGATGTGCGCATCAATTTATTTGAGAAAATGTTGGGCTTCAGAATGAAGTATTTTGATACGTCTTCCTTAGGGGTGTTGGTTACCCGTGCAGTGGCGGACATGCAGCGTATCGGAGAAATTTTTAGCCAGGGATTTTTTGTCATTGTTTCCGATCTATTAAAAATGTTGGTGGCGGCAGGTGTTATGCTGTTTATCAATTGGCGCTTGGCCTTAATTGTATTTGCGGTGCTTCCTGTCATAGTATACGCTACAAGGCTTTTTCAAAAGGCAATGAAGGTGGCCTTTACAGAGGTGCGCGCGGAGGTCTCCAACCTCAATTCCTTTGTTCAGGAACGCATTACGGGAATGCGCATTGTACAGCTTTTTACAAGGGAAAAAATAGAGAGCGAAAAATTTAGGGAAATCAACGAAAAACATAAAAATGCTTGGTTGAAGACCGTGTGGTACAATTCCATTTTTTTTCCCATAGCCGAAATAGTATCCTCAATTACGGTGGGCCTAGTGGTTTGGTACGGAGGACTACAGAACGTGGCTGGTATAACCGATGATGTCGCGGGTACGGTATTCGCCTTCATTTTATTGATTGACCTTCTCTTTAGACCCTTAAGACAGATTGCCGATAAATTCAATACCCTGCAAATGGGTATGGTAGCCGCGAACAGGGTATTTAAAATTTTGGATACCGATAGTTCCATAGACGATTTGGGCACGATAGAAAAGTCCCACGTAAAGGGCGATATTGTCTTTACCGATGTGCGTTTTGGCTACTTGGCAGATGAGGAAGTGCTGCACGGAATTTCCTTTGATGTAAAGGCAGGGGAAACCATTGCCATTGTTGGTGCAACGGGAGCCGGAAAGTCTACCATTATTAATCTGTTGAATCGATTTTACGAAATAAATTCTGGTAGCATTACTATAGACGGTACCGATATTAAGGACTTTACCTTATCCTCCTTACGTACTCATATTGCGGTGGTGCTACAAGATGTTTTTCTATTCGCGGATACTATTGCGAACAATATATCCCTTAAAAACCCTACTATAGGAATTGCAGATATAGAAGCTGCTGCAAAAGCCATTGGGGTGGACGAGTTTATTTCTAGTCTTCCAGGCGGATACCTTTATAATGTAAAGGAAAGGGGAAGTATGCTTTCTAGCGGGCAGCGACAATTGATTGCTTTTCTTAGAGCTTATGTTAGCAACCCCAGTATCTTGGTCTTGGACGAGGCCACATCCTCGGTAGATACCTACTCGGAGCAGCTGATACAAAAAGCAACGGAAAAAATTACCGAAGGACGCACGTCTATCGTAATTGCCCATCGTTTAGGTACAATAAAAAAAGCGGATAAGATTATTGTTATGGATGCTGGAAATATCGTGGAGATGGGTACCCATAAACAACTGCTCAAAAAACGGGGTTTCTACAGTAATTTGTATGAGGCTCAATTTTTGGCTGAGGAAGTGGCTTGATAGTTTTAAACTTTTCCATACTCATTAGAAATAATGTTAAAACTAAATTGTATTTTATTGCAGGTATAGAGCTCCGCGAAACCCTTATTTAGTTTCTGTAAAGTTGGCCATTTCAGTGATTACTTTTTTTAAGATATGTTCAACTTTCACCTTTTCTAATGTAGTCGTGAATTTAATTTAATTAAGTCGAAATCTTAAAGGCAAAAATTAATGAATGTTCTCGACCAATCAAATGTCCTACTCCAAATCCTGTTTCATTAAAGTCCCAAGTTCCGCCAACGAATCGTATAGTACGAATTCGCCATTTTTAATATAGGAAATTACCCCGGTTTCCTCGCTTACGACAAGGCTTAGGGCATCTGTTTTTTCAGTAATACCTACGGCTGCCCTGTGCCGAAGACCAAAACGCAAGGGAATATTACGCTCATTGGACACAGGTAGAATAACTCGGGTTGCCACAATATAATTATCGACAATTACGGCGGCACCGTCGTGCAATGGGCTGTTTTTATAAAAGATACTTTCTATAATGGGCTGGGTGATTTCTATATTCATACGATCTCCAGTATTTTTTATAAAATCGAGAGAATTGTTGCGTTCCAACACCAAAATGGCCCCTGTTTTTGTACTGGCCATCTTTTCGCATGCTTTAAGAATAGCATCTACATTAGTCCTTGTCCCTATACCTTCTTGTTTCAAAAATTTAAAATGCTTTATAAAGTTTCGTTTATTGGCAAAATTGGTGGATCCTATCATTAAAAGGAATTTGCGTATTTCCTGTTGGAATACGATGATCAAGGCAATAAGGCCTACCTGCATGAAGGCACCCAAAATACTGCTGATCATTTGCATGCCCAATAGTTCCGTCAATTTCCAAAAAACCCAGACGATAACGATACCTATGAAGATGTTGATGGCCACCGAACCGCGTACTAATTTGTAGATATAGTAAAGAAGCACTGCCACTAGAACAATATCTAGAATGTCGGTTATCTTAAAATCGATAAAATTCAAAAAATCCAAGCGATGCCTTTTTGTAAAATTAATGAAATTTGATGTACCAAAACCTGGTAAACTTTTAAGATATCAATTGCGAGTGTAGTTTCACACATTCCACGGCTTCCCTAACATCGTGTACGCGCAGGATCTGAGCACCTTTCGTTAATGCGAACATGTGTAGTGCCGTAGTGCCGTTCAGGGCATTTTTTGCATCGGTCTCCAAGAGTTTGTATATCATGGATTTTCTGCTGAGACCAACTAAAATAGGACAACCGGTGATATCAAAGGCATCTAGTTGTTGTAAAATTTTATAGTTCTGTTCTAGCGTCTTTGCGAAACCAAAACCGGGATCTATAATAATATCGTGTATACCTTTGGATTTGGTTACAGAAAGCCGTTCCGAAAAGAATGATAAAATGTCTTGTAGTAGATGTTGATAGTTGGTTTGTGACTGCATTGTCTTAGGGGTGCCGCGCATATGCATCATAATATAGGGCACCCGCAAACTGGCAACGGTATCTAGTAGGGTTTCATCCTTAAGTCCTGCCGTAATATCATTGATGATAACGGCTCCCCTCGAAACACATTCCCTGGCTACTTCGCCTCTAAAAGTATCAATGGATAATAGGGCATCTGGAAAATGTTTTAGAACGAGTTCAACAACCGGAGTTATGCGCTGTAGTTCCATCGTTTCGGAAACTTCGGAAGCACCTGGTCTGGAACTGTACGCGCCTACATCGATAAAAGTGGCGCCTTCCAATAGCATTTTTTCGACTTGCTTTAGCGCGCTTTTTTTATCCTTGAATTGTCCACCATCGAAAAAGGAATCGGGAGTTACGTTTAGGATTCCCATTATTTTGGGTGTTTTAAGATCAATCAATTCTCCATTGCAGTTGATGGTCATGTATGTACTGGATTTTTAGCTTAGCATGTGGGCCAAGTTTAAACCGTCTGTCTTGACGGTTACAAAATTTTAAGCGAAATTTACACAAATTACAAGAAGTACATGCCAACAACAGCGGAACAATACGATGCGGTCATTAAAATTTGTAGGGATTTATACGAAAAGAAACTAATGGACTATGGCTGTGCTTGGCGGATTCTGCGCTTACCCTCCTTAACGGATCAAATTTTCATAAAGGCCCAACGCATACGTGGTTTGCAGGAAAACGAGGTTCGGAAAATTGATGAGGACGAAAAATCCGAGTTCATAGGTATTGTCAATTATTCAGTTATGGCTTTGATCCAGTTGGAGCTTGGCGTGGCAGATCAACCTGATCTTGAAGAAAAAAGGGCCATTGAACTTTATGAAAAGCACAGTTCCGAGACTAAGGAATTGATGCTAAATAAAAATCATGATTACGGGGAAGCATG
This sequence comes from uncultured Flavobacteriaceae bacterium, assembly GCA_963697395.1. GTDB lineage: Bacteria > Bacteroidota > Bacteroidia > Flavobacteriales > Flavobacteriaceae > Maribacter. The sequence goes on along the minus strand of CAVONX010000018.1, from coordinate 554,394 downwards.
GCGAGACATGCGTGTTAGCTCTTTAACGGATTTAATTCTTCAGAAATTACTCCGCGTCAAGTCTATCGAGAATAATAAGGGTAAAACCTTGGTCAGTGAAGGTATTGAGGCCAATTATCAGGATATGATAAACTATGCAGTATTTGCTTTAATTCACTTAGGATTAGGAAATAGAAACAGATAAAAAATGAGGTATATTATAGGTGTTGTGCGAATTTTTGTCGGGGTACTTTTTATTATCAGTGGATTTATAAAACTGAATGATCCCGTAGGATTTTCCTTTAAACTAGAGGAATATTTTAGCCCTGGTGTTTTAGATCTTGCTTTGTTTATACCCTATGCTTTGGCCATTTCTATTATCGTGGTCATTGTAGAAGTAATACTGGGGGTAATGCTTCTTATTGGTTTTAAAGTGAAGTTTACGTTGTGGAGTTTACTAGGGATGATCGTTTTCTTTACGTTTTTAACCTTTTACTCAGCCTACTTTAATAAGGTGACCGACTGTGGTTGTTTTGGGGACGCCGTTAAATTGACACCCTGGGAATCATTTACCAAGGATATTATTTTATTGGTGCTCATCATTGTCTTGTTTTTAGGTAAGAAGTATATCACCTCTCTTTTTTCTCCAATAGTCAATAAAGCTATCATGTTCTTCTCCTTATTTGCTTGTATGGCCTATGCCTACTATGTGCTTAACCATTTGCCTTTAATAGATTTTAGACCTTACGGAATTGGTAAGAATATAGAGGATGGCATGGGAGTTCCGGAAGGTGCGCCAAAAGCTATTTACGATTATGCTTGGAAGTTTAATGTTAACGGAACCGAACAGATTATAGTAACCAATGGTGATTACCCGACCGTTGAAGGCGAGTTTATTGGGGTGGAAACCACCGAAGTACAAAAGGGTTACGAACCTCCTGTGCACGATTTTACCATTGAGCAGGACGGCGAAGATTTTGCACTTTCCTTATTGCAGGAGCCTAAGTTGGTTATGGTAGTGGCCTATGATCTCAGAAAATCTAATAGGGCCGTTTTTGAGGAGATAAAAAAAGTAACGGATTATGCATTGGCAAATGGACATAAAGTAATAGGGATGTCCGCTTCCGGTCCTGATCAGACGGATGCCTTGGAAGCCCAATTTGGACTGGATTTTAATTTTTATTTTACCGATGAAACTACCTTGAAGACCATTGTGAGGTCTAATCCTGGCGTGCTTGTTTTGGAGAAGGGTACCGTAAAACAGAAAGTACATTACAACGATTTGGACGATTTGGTGTTTGAATAGGTTAACGATATATACGAAGGTTTAATAATAAAAATCACTAAGAATATTTAGGTTATGAGAAGTAAGATAGTAGCAGGAAATTGGAAAATGAACAAGACTTTAAAGGAAACTGAAACACTTTTATCAGAGTTAGCAGCAAAACTTCCGGATACTGAAGCGGAGGTTATGGTTGCTCCTGCTTATGTTAATCTAACGGGTGCGGTTCAAAACTTGGAATCTTCCAAAATAGAGGTCATTGCACAAAACATGCATTTTGCAGAAAGTGGTGCGTATACAGGTGAGATTTCTGCGGATATGTTGCTAAATATTGGCGTAAGTACCGCTATTATTGGACATTCGGAAAGAAGGGCCTATTTTGGCGAGAACGATGACATTTTGGCTAAAAAAGTAGTGACTGCATTGGCTAAAGGAATCCGTGTCATGTTTTGCTTTGGCGAAGAGTTAGAAGACCGCAAATCCGGTAATCATTTCAAGGTTGTAGAGAGCCAACTCAAAAATGCCTTGTTTTCTTTGGATGCATCGGCATGGTCAAAGATCATATTGGCCTATGAGCCTGTTTGGGCTATTGGAACGGGCGAAACGGCCTCTCCGGAGCAAGCTCAGGAAATGCATGCCTTTATCAGAAAAACAATAGGTGAGGCCTATAATACTGCCATAGCTAACGGAATCTCTATTTTGTACGGAGGTAGTGTAAAGCCAAGTAACGCAGTGGAGATTTTTTCAAAACAAGATGTGGATGGCGGACTTATTGGAGGCGCTTCTTTGGTAGCAGATGACTTTATTGCCATTATCAAGGCAATTTAAGTTAGATATACGATATGTTTTTGCAACTCTTAGTTTACTGTCACATCGAGCGCAGTCGAGATGCATTCAAGCGGCACTAGTTTTGAATGCGCTACTCCGCTTGGGCGGCTTTGTGGCAAGAATTTTTTCTTTTTAGTTACATGCTATTTTCAATCAAATTACATGAGCAATACTACATACTTAGAATACAACTTTACCGTACATCCGCCACAACCAGCTTCGGATATTCTCATTGCAGAGTTGGGTGCGGCAGGTTTTGAAAGTTTCGTAGAGGAAGAGGATGGTGTTCTTGCGTACATACAACAGACCGATTGGAAAGACGATATACTGGAGTCGGTTGGTATCCTTAGTAATCCCAATTTTAAAATAACCTTTGTTCGCAAAGAAATAGAGCAAGAAAATTGGAACGCCACTTGGGAACAGAATTTTCAACCTATCGTTGTAGAAGATGTTTGCATGATTCGGGCTCCATTTCACGAAAAACAGGATGTGGTTTATGATATTGTTATAGAGCCAAAGATGAGTTTTGGTACGGGACATCACGAAACAACGCACATGATGCTACAACATATTTTGGAATTAGAGATTGAAGGGAAGGCAACCTTGGATATGGGTTCCGGAACGGGGGTGTTGGCTATTTTAGCGGCCATACGTGGCGCCACTCCTGTAGATGCCATAGACATTGATAACTGGTGTTATCTAAATGCAAAGGAAAATATAGAGCGCAATGGTGTAGATTATATTAATGTATATGAAGGAGATGCAAGTTTGCTAAAGGAGCAGCGTTATAATGTTATTATTGCAAATATTAATAGAAACATTCTTTTAGAGGATATTCCTAAGTACGTTGCCTGCTTAGAGCCCAATGGGATTTTATTGTTAAGCGGATTCTACACAGAGGATTTACAGGTAATTACCCAAAAATGTAAGCAAGAGGGTTTAGTCTTTGAAAAAAATCTTGAAAAAAATAATTGGGTTGCCGCAAAATATGTATTTTAGTTATTAGTAAAATTTTAAGGATGAGCACTAAAGAACAAATTTCCGAGGAGCTCCTATTAGAAGAGGAGACTGTAAGACAAAATGAAATCGTTGTTTTTAATGACGATGTAAATACGTTCGACCACGTCATTGAGACCTTGATGGACGTTTGCGACCATACACCCGAACAGGCAGAGCAATGCTCCCTTATTGTACATTACAATGGAAAATGTACCGTAAAAACTGGAGATTACAAAGATCTTGAGCCACGTTGTACAAGGCTTTTGACAGCTGGATTGAGCGCTGAAATAGTTTGATATATTCTAGGAAGGCATTGCTTTTTTTAGGTCATGCCCCAAAGCAGATTGACCCTTTATCCTTCTATTTTTAAAGTGCTGAATACAAAGCTTGCCTTATAAGCAACTGAAAGTAGCTATTTTAACAACTACTGTTTTTTTTAAGTAAAGTATTGGTGTGGTGCATGTTATGCTTTCTTCGAAAGTTGAAAAAATTATTTTTCTACTAAAGGCGTAGCTACTCGCGTAGCCTAGTTTTACCCTTGATATAGTTTCCCATTAATGTTTAGTGTGGAAGTCTGTTTTTAAGAAGTCCGTAAACAAATGTTCCAAGCATAGCGGACACTATGACAATTAGTATAGGAAAGACACCCGCTCCCAACAAAATATACATGGGACCGGGGCAGGCACCTCCAAGTGCCCAACCTAATCCAAAAATAGAACCTCCCAAAATATAACTTGCAAAACCTTTTTCTTTTGGTGGCAGTACAATAGTTTCGCCTTCTATATTCTTCAGTTTAAATTTTTTAATGAGAAAGATTCCTGTAACTCCAATAAGTACGGCGGATCCAATTATTCCATACATATGAAAGGACTGAAATTTAAACATTTCAAAAATACGGTACCAAGAGACGGCCTCGGACTTGACAAGGACAATACCAAAAAATACACCAACAAAAAGGAACTTTATAAATTTCATGATTAAAATAATAAGGGGAGAATAAAATGTGTCATCACTAGACCTCCAATAAAGAAACCGATAACTGCGATTAGTGACGGAAGTTGAAGGTTGCTTAGTCCAGAAATAGCGTGCCCCGAGGTGCATCCTCCAGCGTATCTAGTTCCAAAACCTACTAAAAAACCGGCAATAACCAATATACTGAAGCCTTTAAGCGTCAATACCGATTCCCATCCATAAATTTCCCCAGGCAGTAGGGTCTCCCCAGCTTCTAAAAAATTTAGGGCGGTCAAATCTGAAACGGTTTCCTGACTTATTTGTATGGGACTCCCATCGCTCAAAACGGTAGTGGAAATATATCCTCCGATGATTGCTCCAATAACTATTGTAAGGCTCCATCGCTGTGCTTTCCAATCGAATCTGAAAAAATCCGAATATTTTCCAGCACCCGCTATGGCACAAAAGGTCTTTAGGTTGGAAGACATGCCAAAGCTCTTTCCGAAATATGTCAATACCAATAATACCGTAGCGATAAGGGGCCCAGAAATATACCAGGGCCAAGGTTCTAAAATTATATCCATTAGTACTTAATTTACTTAAAAAAAGATATTTTTTATGAAGAAGATTTTGGGTATGCTTTAAGATTACATCCATATCAAAAATAAAACCCCTCTCAAGGAAGGGTTTATTGTTTTATAGGATATTCTTATAACTCTATTTTTAACTATCCGACATCAAACGCATTAGTTATACCAGCGGCACGCCGTTCAATCGCTTTTCAATTTTCTTTTTTTTCTCTGTAACGCGTTTCATAACGTCCATCAAGTTGGAGTCTCTAGTCTCCTTATAAATTTCGTTTATGCTTAGTATCAATTGTTTGGCCTCTCTTGAAGCCTCAACTCTATCGCTAGTGGACATATTGCTCATTTTTCGTCCTACGAATTCTTCTGCTTTATCAAGTAATTCCATTCCGTCTTTTTTTCAAAGTTAACATAAAATCCAAATTACGCAATTCTTTGTCAATTGTATATCCTTATGGTATAATTAGATTACTGTATTTATGAATATTTTAACTTTAGGTTGCCATTAAAACCCAAAAAGGATTGGAATTAGAATATTATGTTCATTAATTTCTTCTCGCCAACGACTTCCGGCGAAGTTCAACAAGGCCATTATAGGTACTCCTAGGGTGCATACCTATTTCAGCATAAGTTGACGAACTTTTTTACAAAAAGGCAATTGATATCGTTCAAAAAACATTGACCATGCCGAGCTTATAGAGTGAGACTTTATTGAAGCCGCACATTTGAAAAGGTGCGCAATCTGCAGTAAGTCAAAATCGCATACAAGCCAATCTATAATTGAATTATGCGCGTCCTCAAACTTAAGGAAGGCAATACTTTTAATAACCAGTTCGCAAATGACCCTTTCAGAAATTTGGCATGAATTAGGGTTCAATAATCAAAAGCACTTTAGAAAATCCTTTAAAGAGCACTTTAATATGGTACCTTCTACGTATAGAGCGGAATTTGGTTTGGGCAGTAGATACAGGTCATCAACAACAACTTGTAGTTGGTTTTAATGTTTTGATCTCATTTAAATTTTTAAAAAATTAAGAAATTATTAAGATTTTCTTTTTTTTTTGTACTTTTCCCGGTAATTAATACCAAATGAATTAAAATATTGACGACCGGAAATTTGAAACTTTCTCAGTAAATAAAGGTTTGCATCCATTCGTAGAACTGCTACTCCCGTGTTTCCTTTCCGTCGTTTTTCAATATTTGATCAACTAAAAAAAAGTAACTTTAAACTAAACTCGAATGAAAAGTAAGATGAATTATTTTTTACTGTTGCTGTCTTTGTTCCTTGTTCAAGGAATGGTAGCACAGGGCGGTACGGTATCAGGAACGGTTACCAGTGCTAGCGACAACATGCCACTACCAGGGGTTAACGTACTGGTGCAGGGAACGACGAACGGGACCCAAACCGATTTTGATGGGAATTATACTATTACGGCCGACACCGGTGACGTTTTGGTGTTCTCTTATTTGGGAACAAGAACGCAAACGGTAACGGTTGGTTCTTCCACTACCGTAAATGTAAGCATGGAAGAGGATGCGAGCCAATTGGATGAGGTGGTTGTAACCGCTTTAGGTCTGGAACGGCAAGCGAAATCTCTGTCTTATGCCAACCAACAAGTAGGCACCGAAGAGCTTACCAAGGCACGTTCTGTGAACGTTTTGGAAGGTTTAAGTGGTAAAGTTGCGGGTATATCAATTACACGATCCGCTGCTGGTGTAGGTGCGCCTACTAAAGTGGTAATGAGAGGTAATAGGTCTATCGGCGGAAGTAGCCAGCCACTTTATGTTGTGGATGGTATTCTTTTGAACGGTGATATTAATAACATTAGCCCGGATGATATCCAGGAGATATCGGTATTAAGAGGTGCCAACGCGGCTGCCCTCTACGGGAGTAGGGCATCCAACGGTGCTATCGTTATTACCACAAAAAGTGGAAAAGGCGCTAAAGCAGGGATTTCAACTAGCATAGGTTTTGCTTCTACCATTTCAACGCCTATCAACTTGTTGAAATTGCAAAATGAATATGGTCAAGGCGCTGGGGGATCTTATTCAGAAGTAGCGACCACATCTTGGGGGCCTCGTTTTGATGGTAGCCAAGTAGCACATTGGTCCAACAATCCTAATTATCCCGATTTTGGTGGTACATATGCCTACGAAGCACAACCGGATAACGTTAACGACTTTTTTACTACCGGACATGAACTGGCAACCAATTTGGGGGTGAACATGAACAGCGACAAGAGCAATGTATTCTTAGGCTATACCTTTACGGATGCAGGTGGGATTGTACCAGGGAATAATTTGGATAGGCACAGTATCAACCTTAGGATCAACTCTAATATTACCGATAAGCTGCAGGTAGATGCCAAAATCAATTATATACGTGATAACTTCTCCAATCAGCTTGCCACGGGAGAAGGTTTTGATAACCCAATGCGTTATTTGTATAAAATTCCACGAAATATCCGAACAAAGGACTTTGCGGATTTTCAGTTTATAAATGATGAAGGTAAACTAAGGCAACATTATTTTTTACCGCAATTTAATGGTGGTGGTAACCCTTACTGGACCATCAATAATAGGATAAACCCTAGTTTGAATGAACAGGTATTGGGCTTGCTTTCACTTAAATACGATGTTACTGATAACTTTTCGGTATTGTTACGCTCAGCTTTAGATCGTTCTAGCACTTCCGAAGAGACCCTTTGGTATAATGACACGTATACTGTTGCCCAATTTGGGCAGTACCAGAAAGTGGCCAGCAATCAGTACGACTGGAACAACGATATCCTGATCAATTACAACAAGCAGATAACGGATGATTTTAAAATCGATGTGAGTGCCGGTGCCAACCAAAGGGTTTTCCAAAGAGATCGTTTACAAGGCCAAGGTAATAATTTTACCATAGAGAATTTCTTTGCATTGAGCAACACACAACAGCCTTTGGCAACAGAGGAATTAGATAGATTTGAGGTACAATCCGTTTATGGTTTGGGAGAACTTTCCTATAAAAATGCCATTTTCCTAAATGTAACGGCGAGGAACGACTGGAGTTCTACACTACCGGCGGAAAATAGATCATATTTCTATCCTTCCGTAGGTCTTACCGGTGTTGTCACCGATTTAGTGGACTTGAGCAGTAGTCCATTAAGCTTTTTAAAGCTTAGGGCCAACTGGGCAGAGGTGGGTAACGATACTAGATCGTTTAGATTATCCAGACGTGCAGATATCCGTTTTGGTAGTTTGGACTTGAATTCCGAACAACCAAACCCCGAATTAAGACCGGAAAGCACACAATCTTTAGAGCTTGGTTTTGATTCCCGTTTTTTTGAAAATAGGTTAAGGTTCGATTTAACGTATTATAAAACAAATACATTTGATCAAATTTTTAGTACTCCAACTCCGGTAGGTTCAGGTATAGCCAATCGTTTCCAGAATGGTGGTGATATCCAGAACCGCGGTGTCGAAATCGTATTGGGTGGTACTATTATAGACAATCCTGATTTTTCATGGGATTTGGATTTGAACTGGGCCAGAAACGTAAACGAGGTACTTGCCATTGCCGATGGTTTTGATCGTTTGACAGTGGATAGCGATTTTATTCGTGATTATGTTTTGGAAGTCGGTGGACAATTTGGAGATATTTACTCAAGGGGTTATGAGCGAAATGACCAAGGAAACGTGATTGTGGATGCCTTTGGTCTTCCGATAATTACGCCGGGACGTGATGCGGTAAAAATAGCCAACTTTAATCCAGATTGGCTAGGGGGTATCAGGAATTCCTTCCGTTACAAGAACTTTAATGCCAGCGTCTTAGTAGATATTCGCCAGGGTGGTAGTGTAACCAGTTTCTCTGAGGCTATTTTAGCAAGGGATGGTGTCTTGGATTATACGACCGAAGGGCGTGATGGCGGACTTATATTCGGTGATAACTTCTTTGGAGGCGAAACAGCCGTTTTTGCGGATGGTACGCCAAACAATATAGCTGTTTCTGCAGAAGACTTCTGGAATAGGGTTGGAGGTAGAAATACCCCTGTGGGCGAGGCTTTTGTGCGTGAGCTTTCCAATGTTCGTTTGCGTGAACTCGTTTTTGGCTACAATGTGCCACAGAGCTTTTTGTCCAAGACCTTTATGACTTCTGCAAATGTATCCTTAGTAGGAAGAAATTTGTTCTTCTTCTCTAATGCAGCTGAAAATTTTGATCCAGAAATCGTTGGAGGTACAGCTAATAGTCAAGAAGGTAGGGAATCTTTTGCCTTGCCAACAACTAGAAATATAGGTGTTTCCATTAATATTGGATTTTAAAAAAAAATTGTAATTTTAAAGAAAAAAAAATGAAAGATAAATTTAAAAAAATCATCCTAGGTCTTGCGGTAACCGCTTTTGCGGTAAGCTGTACGGACGACTTTACGGAGTTGAATACGGATCCAAAGAATTTTACCGAGGATGCTGTTACGTCTTCCGAGTATCCGTTATTTGTAAAGCGTGCATTGTATACCCCAAATTTTATGCCTTTTGATCAGGCGAGGGGCCCATTTCAATTATCACAATCGCTCTTTGCAGATGTATATTCAAATTATTTTGCCACCACCGCGCCAAACTTTAATAGCGACCAATTTGAATTGGTAGGTGGTTGGTTGAACGGTGCATACCGTTATTTTTATCAGCGTGCTGCTACTAACATTAAATTTTCTGAAGATGCTGCAGAGGATTTAGGTTTTACGCTCGAGGGTGCAATGATGAAGGTTTGGCGGGTATATGCGTACCATAGGATAACCGATTATTGGGGACCTATTCCTTACTCTCAGTTCGGAAATGGTGAAAACCAGGTGCCCTATGATTCTCAAGAGGCAATTTATAATGATTTTTTTGTAACCTTGGAAGAAGCTGTAACGGTATTTAAGGCAAATGCGGGTACTACCTCGTTTTTAGCAGGTAATGATGTTCTATATGCTGGCAATGTAGATGCATGGCTAAAGTTTGCCAATACACTGCGTCTACGTTTAGCGATGCGTGTGCGCTATGCTGATCCTGCGCTTGCAAAAACCAATGCCGAGAAAGCTGTGGCAGACGGAGTGTTTCTTTCCAATGACGACAATGCCAGAATCTTAACAAATCTAAACTTTCAAAATTCGTACACTACAATAACGCAATGGGGAGAGTTTAGGATAAGTGCAGATATGGAAAGTATCTTAAAAGGGTATCAAGATCCACGTATCGCTAGCATTGCAGCACCAGCAGGGCAACCCGATGATTCCGACGACCCTGCGGGTGTTTCGTTTCCTTACGAAGGGATGCGTAACGGTCAAACGGCAGAATCAAAGGCTACGACTAATTTTAACGCTTTAGCTTCAAATATGGCAGCACCGTATACCATAGGTGGTGATCCAGGGCCGGCAGTAAGGGTAATGTCTTCTTCGGAGGCTTATTTTTTAAGGGCAGAAGGAGCTATGATCGGTTGGAATATGGGTGGTTCAGCTGCCGATTTATATAATCAAGGTATTGTTGAAAACCATGTACAGTTGGGTTATGATGGTACCAACTTATCTGGAGATGATTATGTAACCAGTACCTTAACTCCAGCTTCTTATGATGGTACAACGCCTCCCGTTTCCACTGTGCCGGTAGCTTACAACGCTGGTGGTACTGTTGAACAGCAATTGGAGCAAATTATTACACAAAAGTGGATTGCACTTTGGCCTGATAGTAAAGAAGCATACGCGGAACGAAGGAGAACTGGGTATCCAATACTTTATGATCGTTTAAACTCATTGAATCCAGATATTCCTATAACAGAGATTCCTAGGAGAATGACCTATACGGCTACTGAATATGCGGATAATAATGCAGAAACTTTAGCGGCAGTTGCCAACTTGTTGGGTGGCCCGGATTTGGGTACCACAAAACTATGGTGGGATAAGAAAAACTAATCCTTTTATTGTATTATACAAGAAAAGACCGCAAGAACCGCGGTCTTTTTTTGTACCTTTTATTTTGTAAATGATCAGTATCAGTACCACATTAATCAAGACCTTTTATAATGCAGAAACTTAGTTTATTACTTTTTTTTGGAGTTCTAATCCTCCTTTTTTCTTGCACCGACAATGGAGATAATAAAATGTTCACATTGCTATCATCTCGGCAAACGGGTATCGATTTTAAGAATGTTTTAAAGGAAACGGAAGAATTTAATGTGTTAAAATATGGGTATTTATATAATGGAGGTGGCGTTTCAATAGGCGACCTAAACAATGATGGTCTGCCCGATATTTATTTTACTGGTAACATGGTAGGCAGCCACCTTTACATTAATCAGGGCAATTTGGAGTTTGAGGAAATAGCTAAGGACGCCGGAGTATTTGCAGAAGGTCTTTGGAATACCGGGGTTACGATGGCAGACGTAAACGCAGATGGTTTTTTGGATATTTATGTCTGCCGCTCCGCTGCGCCTGCGGTAAGCAAAAGAAGGAATTTGCTATTTATCAATAATGGAAATCTCACGTTTACCGAGAAGGCAGAGGAATACGGGATAGCGGATTCTGGTTATTCTACTCAAGCTAGTTTTTTTGACTTTGATAGGGATGGGGATTTGGATCTTTATGTGTTAAATCACTCTACCCAGCAATATGCAGGTTTTGGACAAATTACGGCTTCCTTAAAAAATAAAAAGAACAAGGACTATTCCGATAAATTATACAGGAATGACAACGGAAAATATATAGAAGTCAGCGACGAAGTAGGTCTTATTTCCAATGTGTTGGGTTTTGGACTGGGCATCGCCATATCGGATTTGAACAACGACGGTTGGCCAGATATCTATGTCTCCAATGATTATAATGAGCAAGACTATCTATATATAAATCAGCAAGATGGCACCTTTGCGGAAAGTTTGGAGCAGTTTATAGGGCATTCCTCCTTATTTTCCATGGGTTCTGACATTGCCGATATGAACAATGACGGCTTTACAGATATCATGACCTTGGATATGCTTCCCGAAGGCAACGACCGGCAAAAAATGGTATCTGGCCCGGATAATTATGATAAGTACCAGCGCTTAGTCAGTTCCGGCTTTTACAATCAGACGATGCGCAATATGTTGCAACTAAATAATCAGGGCAAATCCTTTTCTGAAATTGGTCAGTTTTCAGGTGTTTCAAATACGGATTGGAGCTGGGCCTCCCTTTTTGCAGATTTGGATAACGATGGTTTTAAGGATTTATTTATAACAAACGGATATAAAAAGGACTACACCAATATGGATTTCATGAACTATGCCGTTCAGGAAAAATTGAATGAAAACAAAACGGGGCAGCAGAAGGCGATTATGGATCTTATCGAAAATATACCTTCTACAGTAGCCGAGAACTACACCTATAAAAACAATGGGGACCTCACGTTCCAGAAGATGAACGCTGAATGGGGACTAGATCAGAAAACACTTTCTAACGGAGCCAGTTATGCCGATTTGGATAATGATGGTGATTTGGATTTAATCATAAATAATATAGATGAGCGAGCCTTTGTGTATAGAAACAATAGCAACCTTCGGAAAATAAACAATTACATCAAAATAAACCTTAAAGGTGAAGGTGGTAATACATATGGCATCGGGGCAAAAGTAGAGTTGACGGTCGATGGCCAACTAATGATTCAAGAACTATACCCCACCCGTGGATACCAGTCTTCGGTGGATTACGGTCTAGTTTTTGGATTGGGCGCTGCGAAAGAAATTTCAAAACTTAAGATTACATGGCCCAACGGTAAAGAACAGGTAATGGATGGAATTGCGGTCAACAAGACCATAACACTTAACCAGACAGATGCCTGGACGGTTGATGATACGGTGCGGTCGACTGAAAAGCCATTTTTTACGGCACTACCATCTGATAGTCTTATTAGTTATGTGCACAAAGAAAATACCTTTAACGACTTTAAGAGAGAACAGCTTTTACCGCACAAATTGTCTACACAAGGACCGGCAATTGCTTCAGCGGATGTTAATGCGGATGGCTTGAGCGACGTGTTCGTTGGAGGGGCAAAAGGAACACCAGGCACGTTATTTTTTCAAACAAAATCAGGCGGCTTTAAAGCATCTACCCAATTATTATTTGAAGAGGACATCGATGCAGAGGATGTTGATGCCCTCTTTTTTGATGCCGATAATGATGGCGACAACGATCTTTATGTGGTAAGTGGAGGTAACGATTTTGATGAAAATTCGCCGATGTTACAGGATAGGCTTTATTTGAACAATGGACGAGGGGAATTTAAAAAAAACAGTACAATGCTTCCACAAATGTTTACAAGTGGTTCTTGCGTGGCAGCATCCGATGTTGATGGGGATGGCGACTTAGACCTTTTTGTCGGTGGGCGATTGGTGCCCGGTAAATATCCCAGCACTCCAAAAAGCTATATATTGCAAAACGATGGTAAAGGGAATTTTACGGAAACTACTAAAAGGATAGCCCCTTCATTGGAATTCCCAGGAATGGTAACCGATGCTATTTGGAGCGATTTTAATGGTGATGGCAAGGAAGATTTAATTCTAGTTGGTGAATTTATGGGAGTCCGTTTGTTTGAAAATTCGTCGAACGGGTTGGTAGAGGAGAACAGTGCTAACGGACTGGAAAATTCTCAAGGTTGGTGGAATACAATTGCTTCGGGAGATTTTGATAACGACGGCGATTTGGATTATGTGGTAGGTAATTTTGGGCTCAATTCTCAATTAAGGGCTTCCGTAAAGGAACCAGTGACCCTGTACTACAAGGATTTTGATGCCAATGGATCCATTGACCCAATTCTTTGCTCTTATGTTATGGGTAAAAGTTATCCTGTTTTTTCTAAAGATGATCTCTTGTCCCAGCTTAGCGGACTTAAGGGTAGGTACATTAATTATTCGGATTACGCCAACGAGCAGATCACGGATATATTTTCGAAAGAAGAATTAAGGGATGCGAGCATTTTGAATGCCACTAATTTTGCCACCAGCTACATAGAAAATTTAGGGAACGGTAAATTTAGAAGTTCACCTTTACCAAATGTCGCTCAATTTTCTCCGGTTTATGGCATATATATAAAGGATATTAATGGAGACGGTAATTTAGATATGGTATTGGGAGGTAATTTTTTTGGAAATAGGGTAAAATATGGTCGTTATGATGCCAATAAGGGAACCTTATTACTTGGTAATGGCAAAGGTGATTTCGAAGTTGTGGCCGAGGTGCAAAGTGGTCTTAATGTAGCTGGGGAAGTTAGGAATGTTATACCCTTAAAAGACGCTCATGGTATCGAGTATATCATATTCGCCAAGAACAACATGGCTCTTGAATTGTATCAATTAAATAAATAGTTCATTATGGGAAAAACGGTCTTTCTTTTAGTCTTATCCTTAATCGGGTTCTTTTCGAACGCTCAGAAAGCAACTCTTACAGAGGAGATCATGGCAATTGAAACCTATGGTTTTGGAAAGCCAAACCCCGTACCAATCTTGGCGGACAATCCTAAAATCTTTCCGTACTTTAAGTTTGAAGAGTATCAACAGGCATCCAAAAAGAGAGACTGGAAGGTCGTTACCCTAGAAAACGATTATATACAGGTTTCTATACTTCCTGAAATTGGAGGTAAGGTCTGGGGTGCTATAGAAAAGAGCACTGGAAATGAATTTTTGTATAAAAATAAGGTCGTCAAATTCCGAAATATTGCCATGCGTGGGCCATGGACCTCGGGGGGTATAGAAATGAATTTTGGAGTTATAGGGCACCATCCAGGCACGGCAACCGCAGTGGATTACCTTACAAAAGAAAACAGTGATGGCAGTGTGAGCTGTTTTGTAAGTAATACCGACCTCCCATCAAATACGCGTTGGACCGTAGAAATACGATTAGAAAAAGATAAGGCTTATTTTGAGACCAATGTTTCTTGGTACAATGCATCCCCTATAAACGAATCCTATTATAATTGGATGACCGCGGCAGCGGTCGTTGCCGATGATCTTGAATTTATTATTCCTGGTAATGCCTATGTAGAACATAGTGGTGCTGCACATTCTTGGCCTATAGATAAGGAAGGCAGGGACTTGTCTTTCTACAGGAACAACAATTTTGGCCCTGATAAATCCTATCATATTGTTGGGGAGTATAATGATTTTTTTGGAGGGTATTACCACGATCGTAATTTTGGATTTGGACAATGGTCTCCTTATGAAGAAATGCCAGGCCAAAAGTTATGGTTGTGGTCCTTGGCCAGATCAGGTGGAATATGGGAGGATTTGTTGACCGATTCTGATGGACAGTATATAGAATTTCAGGCAGGTCGGCTTTTGGATCAATATTCCCCAGGGGAGGTAAATCCAATCAGTCAGGTTGGTTTTGATCCTTATGTAATGGACCGATGGTCGGAAATTTGGTTTCCATTCAAGGAAATTGGAGGCATGGTAGATGCATCAAAACATGGCGCCTTGAACGTAGAATTTGACAAGGGCTCGGTATATATTGGTCTTAATGCATTTCAAAAACTAAATCAAGAAATGGAGGTGTTGGTCAATGATAATGCTGTCCTTACGCAGACCTTGGATTTAAATCCCATGGAAACGTTTTCGAAAACTATACCGTTAAATGACTCCGATAAAATCGAAGTTATAGTTAAAGGAACTGAGTTACAGTATACCAATCTTCCGGGGAGAAACCAACTAAAGAGACCATTTTATCCCGACACGAATCTGAAGGTGTCAGAAACAGAGGCACACTTTCAAGAAGCCTTGGAGGCGATGGAGTTTAGGGAATATCAAAAGGCCTATGATCTATTGACCAAATTGGTGGAGCTTGATCCATCCCATAGGGCCGGACATGTGAAACTGGCCGAGCTGGAGTTCAGAAGAACGAATTACGATAAGGCCTTGGCCCACGGCAACAAGGTGTTGAAAATGGACACTTATGATGCTGGTGCAAATTATATCGTGGGGATAAGCTATCGTCAAAAGAACGATACAGTTAATGCGTTGGAATCTTTAGGGTGGGCTGCAAGGGATATAAAATATAGGTCGGTCGCTTTTGCGCAAATGGCAGAATTGTACCTTGCCTCTGCTAATTACGAACGGGCCACCACATATGCCAAAAAAGCTTTGGATTTCAATACATATAACCTAAACGCAAGGAAAGTACTTGCAGTGGTAGCTAGAAAACAAGGAAAAAGCAATGAGTTTGAACAACAAGTAGAAGCTATTTTAAAAATAGATGCCCTGAACTATTTTGCTTTTACAGAACAAAAATTCATGGTAGATAAAGGGCGACTACAAAAGATACCAAGCGTCATAAAAAATGAATTCCCTTCGGAAGCATTGTTAGATTTGGCCTTGCAATACCTTGGCCTGGGATTAAATGCCGAGGCTATTGCCGTACTGTCCTTGGATACGGCGCAACCAAAAAATAAGATATGGCTGGCCTATCTCCTTAGGGAATCCGATGGTTCCAAAAGCTCGGCACTGCTCAATGAGGCTAATGCTGCCAGTGTGGATTTTGTTTTCCCTTTTCGCAGGGAATCTGTTCCGGTGCTTAAATGGGCCGTTGGTCAGCAACCCGGTAGCTGGAAATTCAACTATTATCTAGCCCAGAATTATCTAGCTGTAGGTCTTTTAGATCTTGGAGAATCAATTTTAAAAGAATTGGGAAATAAACCCGATACTTCTATTTTCTATCGGTTTAGGGCAGAAATGTTAAAGGAGGACAAAGTGGAGAGTTCAAATGATTTCGCTAAAGCTTTGGAACTGAATTCAAAAGATTGGAAAGTTTGGGAAGAAAATATTCGATTTGCCCTGGAAACAGGCGATATCGATAAAGCCATGGAACTTTCAGATAAAGCGCATAGAAAATATCCGGACAATTATAACATCGGTCTGGTTCATGCGCAGGCTCTGATTACCAAAGGAAGACACAAAGAAGTCCTCGCTGTGCTAAAGGATATAAACGTGCTCCCCTATGAACATGCCAATACGAGCAGAAGGATATACGATCGTGCCCATTTGGCCCTCGCAACAGAATTAATGGAAAAGAAGAATTTTAAGGAAGCCGTTCAAATCCTAAATTCGGCTATGGAATGGCCAGAAAATATAGGTGTTGGTAAACCATTTGCACCAGATGAGCGCCTGCAGCAATATGCCTTGGCCTTATCTAACAAAGCCTTGGGGAACGAGGTTAAAGAAAGAGAATTATTAACCGAAATCTTAAACTATACGAACGATCGTGAATGGAATTCGAACGTGAACAATGTATTTGGACTTTTGGCTTTAAAAAAATTGGGTAAGGAGGAAGAATTGAAAGCGATGCTTTCAAAACTAGAAGGGGCGACATCGGAAAATGACTATAAAAATCAACTTGCTTTGGCACTATTTAAAAAGGATAGTGATGAACTTCAAATGCTTAAGGAAAAGAACCTTGTTCCATTAGAAACTTGGGACGCTTTGCTGTTTGTTTCAAAAGAGTAGGGGATTAAACTGGTGTTTGAATCAGGAAACCGGAATTTGTAGCATTGAACTAAGAAAAGGGGTATATGGAGATTTTTTGGAGTGAGCTGTTAGAGCGGTGCAGTAAGTAAAAAAAATTGGGAGGCCCTAGATTAGTTTGTGTAAAATTAAATGGCTTGGAAACTTAAAGAATAATCAAAGTTTCAATCCCATTTTTTATTAAAAAAAGTCATTTTTCTTGGTAGTCCAATTTTTAAGGTAAAAATAGATAGATGACCGCAATTAAGTGGCTGTCTGCCCCAAATGCCTTCGTTTGTGAAATAATTGGCAGTGTCCTAAAAGGGTTGAAAGGGCAAGGGTTGTATGAGAACACCATTGTGGTCAACTTCTCGGATTATGGCGAAATGATAGGCAATCACTGCCTCTTTTGTCATCAAATGGTTAAAGGGTATAGCAAAGTACAAAAAAACGGATTTGTTGTTAGGAACTCCCAATAGCATGCGCACATTGTTAAAGCTTATGGGGCAACAAAAGGTACGCTTAAGTCCAATCAGGCAACTAACGTGTTTGCCGTTTCAATAATAATATCTAGTTTTAAAAATGTCCGTACAAAACATCAATTTTATGAATTCCAATTTTTTAAAGTGTTTTTTATGGTTAAAATCGACCAAGGATACCGCACAAATTACCTTTAGGTTCATCAATAATTTAAATGTAGTTTTTTTGATTTTTTCTTTCATGGGGCAGTTTGTACTCTCCCAAAAACTTGAAACAACAAAGGCCCGAACAGTAAGGCCCCTGACGTTCTCAAAAACCAAAATTGCGTCGGAGAGCTATGAATCTGTAGGGGTTTTTGACGTGAACAACGATAATGTGCTCGATATTGTTTCAGGGGCGTATTGGTATGTGGGGCCCGATTTTAAAGATCGGCATTATATGGGTTCCGCCAAGAGATTCGGGGAGTACTATGATGATTTTTCGACCATTCTATTGGATGTGAACGGAGATGGCAACATGGATTTCATTACCGGAGGATGGTTTGCCGGGGAATTGATATGGAAAGAAAATCCTGGAGATACCTCCGAATGGAAAGAACATCTCATTGCCATAACAGGAAATATTGAATCCACGCGAAGCTGGGACATTGACGGTGATGGAATTCAAGAAATCGTACCCAACACGCCTAATGATTCATTGGTCGTATACCGACTAATGCTGGACGGAAATGGTAATGGCATGGGTACATTTCAAAAGCACACCATCACAGGAAAGCAGGGCCACGGTATTGGTTTTGGGGATATCAATGGGGACGGAAGAGGGGATTTTATAGTCCCTAACGGATGGATCGAGGCCCCAAAAAAAACCTTTGAGGAGGATTGGAAGTTTCATCAAGAATTTGAATTGGGAACGGCAAGTGTCCCCATTATTGTGGCAGATGTCGATCAGGATGGAACCAGCGACCTTATCGTAGGCCAAGGTCATGATTATGGTTTGGATTGGTACCGGCAAGTAAAGGGAAAGGACCGCAATTGGATAAAGAATTCCATGGATCCGTACAATTCCCAATACCATAGCATGGAATGGGAGGATATTGACAACGACGGCCAAAAAGAATTGATTACCGGTAAAAGATACCGGGCCCATAATGGCAAAGATCCCGGCGGAAACGATGCTATGGGAATCTATTATTTCAAATGGGACGGAACTGCATTCAGTAAACAAGTGGTCGATTATGGTGTTTACGGAGAAGGTAAGGGTACAGGTGTATTCTTCACGGTAATCGACATTAACGCATCCGGGAAAAAAGATATCATTGTGGCCGGTAAAGACGGCCTCTATGTGTATTACAATAAATAATCTAAATAGGCTAAAATGCAATCAGCATAAAAATTGTTGATTGTCTAATTACAGGTAATTCAAAAAAATAGGAACAGATGAAACTAAAATATATTTTTCTAGGTATGCCAGTCGCTCTTTTGGTGCATATAGGTATGATTTCCTGTAAGGAAAAAAAAGCTGGAGAGGATGTCGAACAAATAATACAAACCATTTCGGAAGATGGCTTTAAACAAATTTTCGATGGAAAAAATCTTGCTGACTGGAAAGGCGACCCTAACTATTGGCGCGTTGAAAACGGAAATTTAGTAGGCGAGGTAACCCCGGAAACTCTTTTGGATAATAATACCTTCCTTGTTTGGCAGGGAGACCGGCCCGATGATTTTGAACTAAAACTAGAATTCAAGATTGCCGAGGCCGGCAACAGCGGAATCAATTACCGGAGTGAGGCCATAGATACGATTCCCAATGCTCTGAGCGGCTATCAGGCCGACATCGACGGTAAGATCAACTATACCGGACAAAATTATGAGGAGAAAAAAAGGGCGACATTGGCATATAGGGGGGAAAAAGTCATCATCAATAGCCAAAATAATCCCAATATACCTGGTTCTTTGAGGGCCAACGTACAAAATAATTGTTGGCAAAGCAGGGAAATTACCGGTAGTCTGGGAGCATCCGATTCCCTAAAAGCGAAAATCAAAAGTGAGGATTGGAACCAGGTTCATTTGGTCATTAAAGGAAATCGACTACAGCATTATGTCAACGGTATTTTAATGAGCGACGTGACGGATAACGATACGATAAACAGAAAATTTGAAGGTTATTTGGGGGTACAAGTGCATGTAGGCCCGCCTATGAAAGTAGAATACCGAAATATTCGATTAAAGAATTTATAGGTCAATGTTGACCGTATTTTGTTAGCTCAAGAAAAAACAATTGAAAAGTCGATGATTAGGGTTCATTTCATTTTTTAAATAGTTTCAAAATTTAATAGTCAAAATCCTGGAATTTACATCATTTTATATGTCTACCAATTTTTGGCAAATCTCATGTCAATTTTTAAGAACTATGTCCACAATCCATAATACTACTGGTAGAACTACTAAAACACTTTTCAGGGTAAAAAAGTATAACCTCTTACTGCTTATGTCCTTGTTCTTAGCTTGCAAGGAAACTAGAAATGAACCTAAAAAACCAAAAAGGCAGAATTTTGTATTTGTTTTGGTCGATGATTTAGGCTGGACAGATTTAGGGTATTCGGGCAGTAGTTTTTATGAAACTCCTACTCTGGATGCATTTAGCAAATCTAGTATTCAGTTTACCAACGCTTATGCTTCGGCTTCTATCTGTTCGCCTTCTAGGGCTGCTATTGTGACAGGAAAGCATCCGGCACGATTAAATATAACAGATTGGCTGCCAGGTGATGACCCTAAAGACCAAAAATTGCTGGGCCCAACGGATTTGGACGCCCTGCCCTTGAATGAAGTTACCTTGGCCGAGGTATTACAACAAAACGGTTATAGTACTCTTTTTGTTGGGAAATGGCATTTGGGAGGGAAAGGACATTTGCCCGAGCAGTATGGTTTTGATAGGAATATAGGGGGGTATCATATGGGTCAGCCACCTGGGGGCTATTATTCGCCCTATGCGAATCCGTTCTTGCCAGATGGCCCGGATGGCGAATATTTAACCGATAGGTTAACCCAAGAATCCACTACTTTTTTGGACAGTATCGGCGATACTCCTTTTTTCCTCTACTTAAATTACTACACGGTACATACTCCAATACAAGCCAACAAAAAACATATTGACAAGTTTAAGAATAAGCTAAAAAACTTGGATAGCCTAGGATTGTTGGAGCGCGCAGAAGGAAGAGCTATTACCAAATTAGAACAACGCAATCCAGAATATGCCTCTATGGTCTATGCCTTGGACGAAAATATGGCAAGGTTAATAGCCAAGTTAAAGGCAAAGGGTATTTATGATAATACCACCATTATTTTTACATCGGACAATGGAGGACTTTCCACCTTGGAACCAAGGTATAGTTTTGAGGCACCTACTTCGGTCTTGCCGTTACGAGGGGGTAAAGGTTGGTTGTACGAAGGCGGTATACGTGTACCATTGCTTATTAAGCCAGCAAACTATGCAAAGAAGGATGTAATAATTTCTGAACCCGTTATTGGGCATGATTTTTATCCTACCATTCTGGCACAAGCGGGGATTGATCTATCAAAAGAAGATAGTATTGATGGTATTGATTTATCTCCTTTACTAAATGGCGGAAAAATAGTGGATAGGGACGCTATTTTTTGGCATTATCCCCATTATCACGGGAGCGGTTGGACGCCTGGTGCCGCCATACGACAGGGCAATTGGAAACTTATAGAATTCTATGAAACGGATCACGTTGAATTATATGACCTTTCCAAGGATATTGAGGAGTACAGTAATCTTGCTTTGGAGTATCCGGAGAAAGTAACGTCGCTTCAAAAAAAGCTTCATGACCTTCAGAAGGGGGTAGACGCTAAAATGCCAGGGATGAATTTGGGGTACTGATTTTTTAAGTGAAACTAAGAATAAGAAATAGGAACAGATGAAAGAACAGCATAAAACAAATAGAAGAAGTTTTGTAAAGACATCGGCCAAGACATTGGCGGCTGGGATGGTATTCAGCCATATGCCAATCTTTTCCAATGCAAATGTTTTTGGAGCGGAAAAACTAAAACTTGGTCTTGTAGGTTGTGGAGGCCGCGGAACCGGAGCCATGTTCCAGGCCTTGACGGCCTCCAAGTCGGTACAACTGGTAGCCATGGGCGATGTCTTTAAAGATGGGATAGATGTTAGTTTTCAGCGGGTGATGAATGAATTTCCACAGCAAGTAGAGGTTCCTTCAGAACGCCAATTTTTAGGTCTTGATGCCTTTAGGAAGGTAATTGACGCCTGCGATGCCGTTATTTTGGCCACACCTCCTGGTTTTCGGCCAGAACATTTTGAATATGCGGTAGCCTCCGGTAAACACGTTTTTTTGGAAAAACCTCTGGCAGTAGATGGTCCCGGATATAGAAAGGTCATCGAAACAGGGAAAATAGCAACGGAGAAAAAGTTGAACGTTGTTGTTGGCTTGCAAATGCGTTATGAAATTGCAATGAACGAAATGGTAGACAGAATACATTCCGGCGAAATTGGAGAGGTGCTTTCCACAGCAGTGTATTATAATGTGGGCAAGGCTACGGTATATCCCAGAAAACCGGGTCAGACCGAGTTGGAATATCAGATCAGCAATTGGCACTATTTTAATTGGCTTTGGGGCGGGCAATTGGCAGGCCAGACCATTCATCAAATAGATGTAATTAACTGGATCAAAAAGGATTACCCTATAAAGGCAAGCGGAATGGGAGGCAGGGCAATGCTAGCAGGACCGGATCATGGTGAAATATTTGACCATCATTATGTGGAGTATGAATATGCTGACGGGACTAAAATGCATGTGCAATGTCGTCAAATGGACAATTGCGCTAACCGCATGGGTTTTAATGTTCAAGGCACAATCGCAAGGGCAGATGAACGTTTTAAGTTTTTTGACAAACAGGGGAAATCTTTTTGGCATTATCGGGATAGGGAAGACCGCTCTCCTTCTCAGATAGAGCAAGATGTTTTTATCGGTGCGGTATTGGGTTCTAAACCCTATGTGAACGATGTGGAACGGGGAGCAGAAAGCTCTATGACCACCATAATGGGGAGAATGGCCGTAGAATCTGGGCAAATTATTACCTTGGAAGACGCTAGGAAGTCTAATTTAGCCTTAGTTCCCAATCCTATCTCATGGGATATGAAGATGCCCAACGCCCCAATGGAAGATGGTAATTATGCCATCCCAAAACCAGAAGTGCCCGTACTTTAGATGATGTAACTATGCTTTGATAAAATAAGAGGTAGTTCTAAGATTAAAGGTATATAGCAAATGGTTTTTCTTTTATGTAGTGTACTTATGTTTACAAACCTTAACCGATATTTATTCTGATGAAGTTATTTTTAAAAGCTGTCTTAAACGTTCTTTCTTTTTCTTTTTTCCTGTTAAGCTGTTCCACTTCCGAGCAGGTGGACCTAAAGATAGTGGTCTCCGAAACAAACGGACTAGAGCGAGATTTGGAATACATAACCTTAGAAATACCCTTTTTAGAAAAATTAGAGCCCACCCGAATACTTTTGGCCGAAGATTTGGGAACAGGTGCTTCGGTTCCTATTCAGATTTTGGATACCATAGAAAATAACGAAAATCTTTTTTTGAAAATCCTTTTTCCTGTAACTATAGCCGCGGACAGCTCTAAAACATTTGGAATTAAATGGAACGAAGATATTGAGGCAATTAGGGATACCATTGCTTCTAGGATACTACTCTCAAATGATGGGTTTTCAATAGAAAATTCGGTATATAAAGCAACGTTTAGTACCCAAGACGATAAAAGGGGTGGTCAAATTAACGGGATAGTGCTCAAAAATTTTAATGAACAACTTCTAAAACGAAGCCATATTGCTATGCATTGGGCACCCAATTTTTCTGAAAGTAATAGAGAGGGGTATTTTAATATGGAAGATTTGACCCCAAATTCAAAGAACGAAGTGGAGCCGGGACGGTATGTTTTTACAAAATCACGTTCCGGTATAACGGATAGCGTACCTCAAATTTTTGTGGAGGGTAAGTATACCTTTTTAGCAGAACATCCATATTTTATCTTTGAATCTACTATGACAGTGGAACATGAGCTGAGCTTAAATCTACTTCGTAACGATGAAATGACTATGGATAGCCTATTTACCCATGTAGCTTATGAAAAAGCAAACGGAACACTTGCCCGGTTGCAATTGTATTCCTCGGAACTGGATAGTTTGGAGACCGAACCAATTCCTCATAATACTGGTTTTGTCGCATTTTATAATACAAATTTTGGATATGGACTGGCTTCCATCCGTTTAGAATATAATAATAGTAATATAGGAGGAACCATGTCTCCTCTCTATAATCATCATACAAAAATAAGTAAGGCAGCAAATAATGGTCGCTATTGGAATCGGGTTTTAATAGATTCTGCCACCACGGTTCCCAAAGGAAGCAAATACCATGAAAAAAATGCGTATTTGGTGTTCAAAGTTGGGAAAGAAATTCCTGAAGAGGAAATTTTATATCATGCGGAACGCTTGCGGAATCCCCTTGTAGTAACCTTGCAGGAAAATTAATGGAACTAAAACAAAGAATACAGCAGTTGGCTCACCAATATGCTCCGGAGAGTATTAAGATAAGGAGGCATCTGCATCAGTACCCCGAACTTTCTTTTCAGGAGTTCGCAACCTGTAGTTATATTAAAAAGCAATTGAAGGTGATAGGGATAACAAGTGTTGAGGCTGTCGCTAAAACTGGACTATTGGTTAGTATTAATGGCGCCAAGCCTGGAAGATCAGTAGTATTGCGGGCAGATATTGATGCCTTACCCATAAAAGAGATAAATGATACTGAATATACCTCCAAAAATACTGGAGTTATGCATGCATGTGGACATGATGCACATACCGCTTCCTTGTTGTTGTGCGCAAGAATCTTAAATGAAATAAAGTCAGAACTAAATGGAACCGTAAATCTACTGTTTCAACCTGGCGAAGAAATTACACCTGGCGGAGCTAGCTTGGTGATGAAAGAAAAAGCGTACCAAGATTTGGGTGTACAGCCACATATTGGGCAGCATGTACGTCCGGATATTCCGGTGGGTAAGGTGGGATTTCGTTCAGGAAAGTTTATGGCAAGCACAGATGAACTTTTTCTCACGGTAACGGGTAAAGGAGGCCATGCGGCAATGCCGGATAAAGCAGTAGATGCCATTTTGATAGCATCCCATATCATTATAGCGGCACAACAGTTGGTAAGCAGGATGGCCTCCCCTTTGGTGCCTACCGTCCTTTCGTTTGGTAAGGTTGCGGCCGATGGCGCTATTAATGTATTGCCCGATTCCGTTTATATAGAAGGCACCTTCCGAACTTTGGATGAGGGATGGCGAAAGGAAGCCCTATTAAAACTAGAGAAATTAGTAACCTCTATTGCAGAAGGAATGGGCGGCACCTGTGAACTCAAAATAAGTCCTGGGTATCCACACCTTATCAATAATGTGGAACTCACCCATAATCTAAAAATATTGTCAGGCGAATATCTTGGGGTAGAGAACGTACTAGGTTTGGACCTCTGGATGGCGGCGGAAGATTTTTCGTATTATTCCCAAAAGAATCCGGCCAGTTTTTATATGCTGGGAACGGGTAATATTCAAACGGGAATCACTTCCGGCCTCCATACGCCTAACTTTGATATAGATGAAGACGCATTGGAAATAGGTGGAGGCTTAATGGCATGGTTGGCGTGCAGTATCTTGGTTGATTAGGGGTTGTATTATTTTGGTAAGTGCCTTTCGTTTTGAATCACTGAAACGCAGCTACTCCTTTTAGTGCCCCTGCAAACCTTTGCACAACCAAAACATGTCATATAATCTAAATGTATTAGATTTAGGTAGTGTGATAAATTGATATAACTTGATGTATTTTTTATTTAGAAATAGTTACCTCATCCTTTTTGTTTTGGGTGTTGTCCTGTCTTCCTGTGCTACACGAAATATGTTGGGTACAACAGAAATTAAATTGGCTGTAATTGCCGATGTCCATTTACAGGATGTTTATGGAAATTTGTCGGATTCCGGATATAAAGGGATTGAAAACCCAAGTAATGGGAAAAATGTATTGATTCGTACTATGGGCAGCCAGTTGCGTTCCACACGAATTTTCAATGAAAATTACTTTGCTTTTTTGGCTGCGCTTGATGATGTTGTAGAAAGGAATATAAAGCATGTTCTCCTACCTGGCGATTTCTCGGACGACGGTCAGCCTTTACATATACGTGGGTTAAAGGAAATTTTAGAGCAGTATTCCGAAAATCATGATATTTCTTTTTTTTTGGCCACTGGAAATCACGATGTCGTACGACCGTTTAATCACAACGATGGTAAAATCGATTTTTTAGGTAAGAGCGGTAAACAGCAGCCTATCTTCTCGTCCGTTAATATGCATGAGCCAGATTTGAACAAGGAACACCCCGTTGTGATTACCGAGGATATTAAAAATTTAGGATATGAAGGTATTGCCCAAATGCTTGGGGATTACGGGTTTTATCCCAAGTCGGAATATTACTATTGGTCATCGCCATTTTCCGATTACAGCTTTGAAGAATATAAGTTTCGCACTGCCGAAACCCAAGCTTCCTTAAAACACAGAAGCCTAATCATTGGGTCTAATGATACAAGGTTGCCAGACCTCAGCTATGTGGTGGAGCCTGTAGAAGGACTGTGGTTACTCTCCTTGGATGCCAATACCTATTTAATTCGGGAAATGTACATGTCCGACGGCTCTACTTCTTTAGAATATCCAAACAACGGTTTAGGGCTGGATAATCTTTTGACGGATAAAAAATACCTTGTGGATTGGGTTGGTAAAGTTGTTCTAGAGGCAGAAAAGCATGGAAAAGTACTTATAGCGTTCAGTCACTATCCCATGGTAGATTTCACTAACGGTGCTTCAGAGAATATAGGTAATCTTTTAGTAGGTAGTAAAATGCAAAATAGCCGTGTTCCCAATAAAAAGGTGGCTGATATTTTTGCCCAAGCTGGCCTAAAACTTCATTTTGGAGGCCATATGCACTTGAACGATACGGGCATTCATAGCAATAATTATGGGAACACCTTGGTAAATATACAAGTGCCGTCTTTGGCCGCATATAAACCCGCCTACAAAGTAGTCACCATAAAGGATAGGGGAATGGTAAATGTGGAGACGGTAAGTCTGGATACCGTTCCACGTTTTAACGAGTTTTTTAAGCTGTATGAGCAGGAATATGACTTTTTAAGAAGTATTGGAGACGATAAAATTTGGGATTCTTCTATTCTATCAGCAAAAAGCTACGGGGATTTTACCAATTGGCATTTAAAGGAGTTGGTAAGGCTCCGTTTTTTGCCATCGGAATGGCCAAAGGAGTTTTCAACACTACTATTTAGCAGCACCGGTAAGGAACTACTGGCACTTTCACAAGTTAAGGAGAGCGATGGTTTTGAAGATGTATTACTTAGTCTTAGGAAAGAAAATGCGTTGATTTCCAGCCTATTGCTTAGGACTAATGTAGGTCTTCTTAAAGATAGACTTACTATTCAGGATTTTGAAGATTGGTCCGGTGCCGATCTTCTCTTTGATCTGTATAGACTTCGGAGTGGGGATGAGCTTGCCCATAAAGATATTGGCACCGAACGCCTTAGACAATATCAATTCTTGGCGAAATCTTTTTTGAACATGGGCAAGGTGTACGGCCAAGATGCTATTAAACTGAGTATGCTTGATTTTATGACCATTTTAGATAAATTCATGAACGGCGCCCCATCTGATCACTTTAAAATTCATTTGAAAACGGGCAAGGTGGTGCCCATAAAAAAATGATACTTATATTTTTCCAATCGCAAATATGCTACAAGGTTATCCGGGCAAAGACGGGACAATGATCGGATAGAAACACATCTTCCAAGGTTTCGGAAAAAACTGCATATTTATGTACTCTGCTAACTCCTTTTAAAAAAATATAGTCTATTGTTTTTCGTTCTTCGAAAGGTCTATTATCAAAACCGCAGGTGGTCCAGTCGGGTCCATAAGAGATTGCGGCTTTAAGACTAGCGTTTACCAGCGTGTTTTTCCCATCGGGCTGAAGTAAGGTTCCAATGCCTTCCGATTCGGGAACCAGATTAAAATCTCCCGTGAGCACCAACGGAAGGTTTCCTGCTAATTCAATGGATTTTTGTTTCAATAATTTGGCGCTTTCAACTCGGGCTATGTTGCCTATATGGTCAAAATGAGTGTTCATAAAGATGAATTTTTCTCTTGTAACCTTATCCCTGAATACTGCCCATGTTGCAATTCTTTCTAAATCAGCGTCCCATCCTTTGCTAACCTTATCAGGTGTTTCACTTAACCAGAACGTGCCGCTCTTTAAAACCGTAAATCTATCTTCCTTATAAAAAATTGGGGCGAACTCTCCCTTTTCCTTGCCATCTTCCCGCCCGATACCAACAGTTTTATATTGGTCGAGATTCATTTTTAGATAATTGAGTTGGCCTATTAAAACTTCCTGCAGACCCAAAATATCCAAATCGTAAAAGTTAATCATGCGTACTACATTTTCCTTTCTGTGCTGCCAATTCTGTTTGCCGTCCTCTGGGTTATCATAACGTATATTAAAGGACATCACATCTAAATACTGTGCATTTTGAGCAAATGCAACTGATGATAAAAGAAATAGTTGCAAGAATAGGAAAGCAATTGGATTTTTCATTTAAACTGCATTTTTGTATTTCTGAGTATTATTTTTATACCTAAACAATTTCAGAAATTTTAACCGGTCTATTCTCCTTCAAGGACTTTAAGGCCGCGAGACCTATTTTCAAGGATTGTAGTCCGTCATTACCGTCTACGGGCATTTTTGTTCCGTTTCTGAGTCCTTTTATGAAATCCTGCATTTCCGTTTTATAGGCCTCTTGATAACGTTCCAAAAAAAAGTGCAAGGGCAGTGCTGCGTGTATGCCATCTTTGTTATATAGTTTATGGGAGTCATGAAAATTGTTGTTGGACTGTACCATTCCCATTGAACCAAAGACCTCAACACGTTGGTCATAGCCATAGGCGGCTTCCCTGCTGTTGTCTATTACGCCCATACTGCCGTCCGAGTAGGTAAGCGTAACAACCGCCGTATCAATGTCCCCGGCATCGCCAATGGCAGCATCTACCAGTACCGCTCCTTTTGCATAGACTTCAACGATTTCTTTGCCTACCACAAAACGGGCCATATCAAAATCATGAATGGTCATATCCAAAAAAAGACCACCCGATTTTTCAATATAGCTTACGGGAGGGGCACCAGGATCTCTACTGGTTATTTTCACTAAATGGGGTTGGCCTACCGCCTTATGTTGTACCAGTTCCTTTACTTTTCTGAATTCCTTATCGAACCGTCTATTGAAACCGAGCATTAATTTAACCTTGTTTTGTTCTACAACCTCTAAGACTTTCAACACCCTTTGTACCGAAAGATCTAGTGGTTTTTCACAAAATATGTCCAATCCGGCCTTTGCTGAAAGTTCAACAAAATCGGCATGGGTATCGGTAGGGGAGCATATTATAATGGCATCGATTTCTGTACTACCCAGCATTTCTTCAAAAGAGTTGGTGGTAAATTTGATGCCTTTGTCCTTCGCATATTTGAGTCCATTTTCATCAGGGTCTGTTGCCGCTACAACTTGTACGTTGGGCGTCTGCATTAAGTTGTCTAGATGAATCTTTCCTATTCTTCCCAAACCTGCTATGGCTATTTTTAGTGTTGACATTATTTATGTTTTTTTTATAAACCTAATGAACTTATATATTTTCTATTATTCGCTGCGCACTGTCTCGGTGCTCCCATACCCGGAAGGATATCCTGTTCCACCACGATCCAATCGTTGTATTTTTTTTCCTGCAATAGATCAACGATGGTTTTGAAATCCACGCTTCCCTTACCAAGTTCACAGAAAACCCCTCTTTTAATGGCATCAAAATAATCGCCATTTGCTTCTCTAGACAAACGGGCAGCTTCTGGATCAAAATCCTTAAAATGTACATGCCAAATCCTTTCGGAATGTTTTTTTAATGCGGCAACGGGATCCCCGCCGCCAAAGGCATAGTGCCCCATGTCCAAACATAATCCAACTAGTTCGGGGTCGGTAAGAGACAAAAGGATGTCTATTTCCCGTGGTGTTTCTACATAGCCGGCGCAGTGGTGATGAAACACGGTTTTTAATCCGTAGGTCTCTTTTACTGCACTGGCCACTTTTTCGGTACCGGCGGCATAGGTTTTCCACTGTTCCGAGGTCAGTCCCATTTCCGGAAGGATCCTGCCTGCGTTTTTCGTCCGTTCAGGGACACTTCCGTTGTCATCGGCCAAAACGATAAAGGCATTTTTATATCCAGCCTTGTACATCAGTTCCGCTACCCTAAGGGCGGACCGGACTCCCTGATCGTGTGCGCTGCTATTTGCCAAGGCCACTGGAACGAATGCGCCTAAAAGGTCCAAGCCCCTATTGTCTATTGCGGCCCTTAATAGCGTGGGATTGGTGGGCATAAAGGCCCAATCGCCTAGTTCTGTGCCAATATATCCAGTTTCCTTGATTTCGTCCAAGACCTGTTCGTAACCGATTTCTTCCGATTTTTCCTCCAGATCAAATTCCAGTGCGCCCCAAGAGCAAGGGGCATTTGCGATTTTTATCATATTAGGATTCTATTAAAATTTCCGGGACCAGATATTGGGCCATCTTTCTATAATTACTTTGGTTTGTGTAAAGAATTCTATAGCATGCTTACCCTGTCCGTGAAGGTCTCCGAAGAAACTATCCTTCCAGCCACTAAATGGAAATTGCGCCATAGGGGCTGCAACACCAATGTTGATTCCTATATTTCCGGCATCGGCCTCATTTCGGAACTTACGTGCATTTGCTCCGCTACCGGTAAAAAGACATGCCATATTTCCGTAACTGCCGCTATTCACGAACGATAGTGCTTCATCTATATTTTTCATGGATATCAAGCTCATAACCGGACCGAATATTTCGGTTTTTATCAATTCCTTGTCCAAGGCAACATTTTCCAGTATGGTGGGCGCTATAAAATTCCCATCTTCATAACCGGAAATAGTGGCATTTCTGCCATCGAGCAGTAGATTTGCACCTTCATCGAGGCCTTTTTGAATCAATCCTTCTATCCGGATTTTGCTTTCCTTTGTAATTACCGGCCCCATACTTACACTATCGTCCCAGCCGTATCCTGTGGTTCTCGATTTTACTGTTTCATAGAGCGCATCTTTGATTTCCCTTTTATGGTCGTCCACGGTAATTATGGTGGAGGCGGCCAGACAGCGCTGTCCTGCACAACCATAAACAGAATCGGCAATGATTTTGGTGGACATTTCGATATCGGAATCGGGCAATATAACAACGGGATTTTTTGCACCGCCTTGAGCCTGAACCCGCTTGCCATTCGCCGTACCTTTAGAATAGATATATCTGGCTACGGGCGTACTGCCCACAAAACTAATTGCTTTGATCTTTGGATGCTCCAAGATGGCATCCACAGAGTCCTTGCCACCATGTACCAAACTAACGAGGCCTTTAGGCATATCCAATTTATCTAGGAGCTCAAATATTTTCATCATGGTCAATGGTACCTTTTCCGAGGGTTTCACAATAAAGGCATTCCCGGTTGCAATGGCATAGGGTAAAAACCAAAATACGATCATGCTCGGAAAATTAAATGGGGTGATACAGGCGGCGATGCCCAAGGGCTGCCTGATCATCATTTCGTCAATTCCTGTGGCAATATCCTCTATCACATCGCCTGCGATTAGCATTGGTGTACCGCAAGCAACTTCCACATTTTCAATGGCTCTTTGAATCTCGCCATAGGATTCTGCTTTGGTCTTACCGGATTCTTCTGTAATGATTTTCGCCAAAGTTTCCATATTATCTTCAAGCAGGGATTTTAAACGGTACAGTACTTGAACCCTTTTCATAACGGGAACATGTCGCCACTCGTTGAAGGCCTGTTGTGCGGCGATGACCGCTTGCTCTACATCTTTTTTAGTTTCCGGTCCGTAGGGTACCTTGGCCAATTTGGTTTGATTTGCGGGGTTGACCACATCAATAGTTTCCTTTGATGTACTATGTTGCCAAGTTCCGTTTATATAGTTTTTTAAGATGTTCATTATAATTTGAATTTCAGGTTAATTAATTTCTGTATTAGCCATTTTGGCCCAATAAAATATAAATGAGGATGGTAACCGCACACAGGCCAATTGACATTGCCTTTGTGTATTTCCAAGGCATAAGGTTTACCGCCCCCACATCGGTAATTTCGTATGCATTTTTTCTGGGATAAAAATAGGATACCCCGTACATTATGGTAACGTTCAGCACAAATTCTATACCCCATAAATGTACAAAGTGTATTCCGTGGCTAGTATAGCCCCAAGTCATAAAAACGTAAAAACACAGCCCAAAGATTAAGGCTACCTTGGCACCTAAGGCAGAAACTTTTTTCATAAAAAAACCGGCCAATAAAATAGAGGCGATTGGGATAAAGAAAATCCCATTGAGTTCTTGCAATAGTTGGTACAGACCATCCGAGGCATTCGCAACCATGGGCGCGGCCAGAATGGCGACAACGGCTAGAACTGCAGAGGTCGCCTTACCTATATTTACCAATTTTGAATCACTGATATCCTTGCTGAGGTGTTTTTTAACGATATCCACGCTGAACAAAGTGGCAACGGAATTAAGGACCGAATTAAAAGTGCTTAAAACTGCACCCATAATGACCGCAGCGAAGAAACCGATCAACCATACTGGAAGTACTTTTTTTACCAATTGCGGATATACGGTATCCTGTTGGTCATAATACGTGTCCTGAAAATAAAAGTAACAAATAACCCCTGGAAGGACTATTATTAATGGGATTAGTATTTTGAACAAACCGGTAATCAACAGTCCTTTTTGTGCTTCCTTTAGGTTTTTGGCACCCAAGGCCCTTTGGATGATGGTCTGGTTCATGCCCCAGAAATACAGCTGATTGATAATAAGCCCCGTAAACAGAACTTCAAAAGGTAAAACGGAATCGGGAGCGCCTATGACGTTGAATTTTTCCGGTGCGTATTCGTAGACTTTCACCAAACCATCTATAATATTATTATCGCCAATGGCCAAAAGGGCCAAGATTGGAATTAACAGTCCCCCGAGCAATAGACCGGCACCGTTAATGGTATCGGAATACGCCACCGCTTTTAGTCCGCCAAAAATAGCATAAATGGAACCGATGGCACCAATGACCACTATGGTGACCCAAAGCCCTTGCGTCTTGTCAATACCCAAAATTTCCGACACCCCGAACAAACTTTCAATGCCGATTGCACCGGAATATAGTACGATAGGTAATAAGGTAACCACAAAGGAAAAAATCAGAATTCCCGCAACCATAGTCCTTGTAAGGCCGTCAAAACGGCTTTCTAAGAACTGGGGAATGGTAGTTAATCCCATTTTTAAATATTTTGGGACAAAAAATATAGCCGCAATAACTAGCGCAATAGAAGAGGTAACTTCCCAAGCGATGACGATAAAACCGTTTACGTATGAATTTCCGTTCATTCCTATTAAGTGCTCGGAGGAGATATTTGTAAGCAACATGGAACCCGCTATAACAGTCCCTGTTAAACTTCTACCTCCTAAAAAGTAACCGTCCGTAGAACCTAAGTTCGTTTTGCGTAGGCTATACCAAGTAAAAAAAGCAACGCCCGCGGTAAAAACGATAAATGATACTAGGGTAATAATCAGGTCGGTATTCATTGGTTGCTTTTTTATAGGTAGTATTTCTGGGTCTTCTTGTTCTCTTGGTATGTTTTGTAAGACTCCGTCACCGCCTCTTTCTCGGATATCTCCGCCACCGCAACATCCCACCATGCATATCCCGGAATACCTTTTTTACGGTCGACCTCAATATAGATTAGAGTAGTTCGGTCAATGGTTTTAGCCTTTTTTAGGGCAGCATTCAATTCAGTTACATTGGCGGCCTTTATAACGTAAGCACCCATACTTGCAGCATTGGCCGCATAGTCTATCGGTAAAAGTCCACCATCCAATTGGTTGGTTTCTTCATTCCTATAGCGATAATAGGTGCCAAAGCCTTCGCTTCCCAAGGATGACGAAAGTCCGCCTATACTGGCATAACCATCATTGTTCAATAAGACAATGGTTAGTTTCTTTTTTTCCTGTACGGAAGTGACGATTTCCTGTGCCATCATTAAATAACTTCCATCGCCCACCAATACATAGACCTCACTTTCTGGACGTGCCATTTTTGCTCCAAGTCCGCCAGCAATTTCATAGCCCATACAGGAATAGCCGTATTCCAAATGAAATCCTTTGGGATTACGTGTCCGCCATAATTTATGCAGGTCCCCGGGAAGGCTTCCTGCCGCACATATCATAATGTCATTGGCATCTGAAAACGTATTTACAGCACCGATAACTTCGCCCTGAAAGGCAGGAACTACATTTTTTTCGGTGTACACCTCGGATACATAGGTATCCCACGTACTATTAAAATTCGCTACTTTATTTCTATAAGTTTCAGTTACCTTAAAGTCATCTAGTTCTTTGCTAATGGCCTCAAGAATCGCTTTTGCGTCACCTACCAAAGGTAAGGCCCCATGTTTAAAAGAATCGAATTCGGTAATATTGAGGTTGATGAATTTTACATTTGGGTGCTGGAAAGCCGATTTGCTTATGGTTGTAAAATCGCTATATCTAGTGCCGATACCAATAACAACATCTGCTTCCTTTGCCATTTCTATGGCGCCTGGGGTTCCCGTGACACCGGCTGCACCAAGGTTTTGGGGATTATTGTAATCTAATGATCCTTTACCTGCAAAGGTTTCGGTAACCGGAATTCCCGTACGGTTCACGAAGTTCTCCAGTATTTCAGTAGCCCCACTATAAATGGTTCCCCCACCCGCAACAATGAGCGGTTTTTTACTGTTTTTAATGAGCTCTATTGCCTTTTTCAAAAATGACGGGTCTGGCATGGTGCGCCCAACATACCAGACCTTTTTTTGGAACAAGGCAGATGGAAAATCAAAGGCTTCGGCCTGTACGTCTTGCGGAATGCAAAGTGTTACGGCGCCTGTTTCTGCTTGTGACGTTAAAACGCGCATAACCTCGGGCAAAGCAGTGATTAATTGCTCCGGACGATTGATGCGGTCCCAATATTTGGACACCGGTTTAAAACAGTCGTTAACCGAGATATCCTGGGTCATATTGGATTCCAATTGCTGCAATACAGGGGCAACATGTCTAGTAGCAAAAATGTCGCCAGGGATCAACAGCACGGGAATTCTATTGATGGTCGCTGCCGCCGCTCCGGTTACCATATTGGTTGCTCCAGGGCCTATGGAAGAAGTACATACAAATGTTTGCAGCCTATTCTGAACCTTGGCATAAGCCGCAGCGGTGTGAACCATAGCTTGTTCATTTCGTGCTACATAAAAGGGGAAGTCGGGATTTTGATGTAATGCCTGCCCAATGCCGGCTACGTTTCCATGACCCAAAATGCCAAAACAGCCCGCAAAGAATTTCTGCTGTTCCCCGTCGCGCTCAACGAATTGGTTTTTTAGATATGCTATGGTGGCCTGTGCCACGGTAAGTCTTTTTGTATCCATAATTTAAATCAAAAGTTAAAATCCACCATTCTTTTCTATGAAGATTAGGGACTCTTTTAGGGTGGGCATAAAGTTGGCGCATCCTTTTTGGGTCACAACATGGGCTCCGCTCGCGTTACCCATTCTACAAGATTTGTATACATTCCATCCTTGTAAAATACCGTAAAGAAATCCACTGGCAAAAGCATCTCCTGCACCTAGAATATTGAGCACATCTACGGGAAAACCAGGAACATCTTCTCTGCTACCATCTTTTGTGTATACGCTGGCACCCTCTCTTCCTCTTTTAACGATGAGAATCTCTATCCCTGTAGTGAGCAAGCGTTTTATGGATGCATTAATGTCACCAGAAATTTCTGGTGCCGATATTTGTTGGTGGGTAATGGTTACTTGGGAGGCATGCTCCAAAGTAGCGGCCAAGATTTCCTCTTCGGTGCCAATGGCAATCTTAACAAGAGGCAGCACAGCTCTCATAGTAGTGCCAAAGGCACGATAGTCATGCCATTGATCCGCCCTAAAATCTAGATCCAAGACCACGTCAACATTGTTTTTATTGGCTATTTCGGCAGCGTAAAAAGTAGCACTGCGGGTGGGTTCCATATTCATAGCGGTACCGTTGATGAGCAAAATTCGGTGGTCGGGTATGTGGGCTAAATCTACATCGTCTATAGTTACTTGGCTATCTGCGGCATTATCACGGTAGTACACCAGAGGAAATTTATCCGGTGGCTCTATCCCCAAGACTACAGCACTACTCCTGGCGGAATCTTTTACCGGAATACCATTCGTATTTACACCTTCATTTTTTAAAAAATTGAGTATGAATTCCCCTACTTTATCCCTGCCAACGGCTGTTAATAGGCTTGCTTTTACGCCCAATCTGGCACAGCCCACGGCAATATTCAGTGGCGATCCACCTACAAAAGCATCAAAACCTTTGATTTCGTTAAAAGGAGAGCCAATATTTTGTGAATAAAGGTCTAAAGAAGATCTTCCAAAAGTAATGACATCGTATTTTCTAGCGTTCATAAGTTCTATTGATTGTTCATTTCAGCTGTTACCAAAGGAAGTCGATTATCCTTTGAGGTCCATGAATTATAGATCCATTCGTGATCCGGATCAGTTGTATTGGCCAAACACTGATCTGATCCTGCTAAGAAGTTAAGGTAGTAGCAATGAAAACCATGTTCGGCCACCACAGGATGGAAACCTTTAGGAATCATGACCACATCATTGTGCCGTGGCCTAACAATTTCGTCCAAGGAGCGGTCTTTAGTATAGACCTGCTGCAGAGCATAGGCCTCTGGTTTTTGGAATTTATAGAAATAGGTTTCTTCCTGTATGGGTTCCAAAACGGTGCCATCTTTGGCCAAAATGCGTTCATCGTGCTTGTGCGCTGGGAAAGAACTCCAATTGCCCGAAGGCGTATACACTTCCCTCACCACAATACTATTGCATCCAAATCCTGGGGGGATGAGGTCGTTGAACTGTCTTGTTGCATTGTCCCCTCCAAAAATTACGACAGGAGTTTCTTCCGGAGTCACAAATTTTGCCGGAAAATCTTCTTTGGCCTTGCACCAACCATAGGCAATATCCAGGTTTTCACTTAAAGCAGTTAGGGTAAAGTCTGTATTTTTGGGGAGGTAAAGTGTATGGGCTACACCGCTAAAGACATTTTTTCTGCCATTTTTTGTTTCCCAATTCCCTTTGTTGCTATCAACCTTAAAATTCCCACTAAGTAGCACGATCACCAGTTCATTTTCTTGGGTATGGTGTTGCCATATTTCATTTTTCTCTAGTAGACGGGCTTCAAAAGATAAATAGTTCCATTTGGCGGAGTCTGGGGTTATCTTGTGGTATGGCTGTTTATCGTTCGTTGGTTTTACCAACAGATGGGATTGCTTGCTCATTTTTTATTTTTTTTGTTGAATGTGGCGGCTTTGCCAATCGCTCCCAATAGTTCAAATTTTTGTATCATAAAGTTTTCGTAAGCATCCATGTAGGTTTTACCGGGAACAATGGGGTCAAAAAGATCGGGAGTGTCCCTGAAAAATTCTCGGTGTACCCTGGTCCATAAGAGTCGTGTATCCGTAGCAATATTTATTTTGCACACTCCATATTGAATGGATTTTACGATTTCTTCCGACGTAACTCCAGAAGCACTTTCACTCAACGTTCCACCAGCCTTGTTTATGCGTTCTACCTCGGCTATGTTTACGGCGGACCCCCCGTGGAGTACAATAGGGAAACCAGGCAATTTTTGTTGGATTTTCTCCAGTATATGAAATTGTATCCCCTGTCCCGAACTGAATTTATAAGCCCCGTGACTAGTGCCCACCGCCACGGCCAAGCTATCACAATTCGTCAGGTTTACAAAAGAGGCTACTTCATTTGGACTCGTGTATCGCGCATGTTTTTCATCAATGGAGATGTCATCTTCAACCCCACTGAGCACGCCCAATTCTGCCTCAACGAAAACTCCTTTTTCATGTGCTTTTTCAACTACGGCCCTGGTTCTTTTTACGTTGGTCTCAAAATCGTCATGGGAGGCGTCTATCATAACCGAATTGTAGGTGCCAGAGGTTATGGCATTTAAGGCGTGTTCTTCATTGCCATGGTCCAAATGTACCGCATACACTGCTTCTGGATAGATTTTTGATGCCGCATCGATTATAGCTGTTAGCATGTGCGAGTGGGCATAATTTCTAGCAACTGGGGTAATTTGCACCAAAAAAGGAGCATTGGCCCGGGTTCCCGCCCTAAACAGGCCAATTACCTGTTCCATGGTAAACACATTTACCGCAGCAATGGCGTAGGTCCCATAACAAATATTAAAAAGTTCCTTGGGCAGAACTACCATGAGTCTTTACTTTTACGGATGTAAAACAGCACCCTATACTATAAAAAAACGATAAAAAAACCATGATGGAAAGCAATAGCATCCAAAAGGTAATGCAAAGGTTTGCATTGTTTTATGAGGTGTCCGCGATTCTTTGAAAATTTTGAATTTTTTTTGAGGATTCCCTAATGACAAGTTCTGGTTTAAAAATTTCCTCACGAAAATGTAAACTATCCGTGCTATCACTTTTTAGCCGTTTTAAGACAATCCTGGCAGACAACATTCCAATACTGTAAACCGGTTGCCATACCGTGGAAAGAGAGGGTCTGAAAATAGGAAGAATGTGGTTCATCGTCAAAACCGACTATGGATATGTCTCGCGGTACCTCTAGACCCATTTTACGTGCAATGTGCATAGCAGAAATTGCTATGCTGTCGTTCATTGCAAAAATAGCGTCCGGCGGGTCTACGGATTTTAAGAGCTTTTTTGCAGGTTTTAGACCGTCATCGTGCGAAAACCCTTGGACATGGGCAATATATTCCTGTCTAATCGGGATTTTTGCATTTTCCAGAGCATCTAAATATCCCTGTAGTCTATGTTTGGTGGTACTAAGATTAGGCGGTCCCCCTAAGTGGGCTATTTTTTTGCAACCCGATTTAATCAAGTATTCCACTGCTTGGAAAGCCCCTGCATAATCATCTACCAATACTTTGTCCGCCTCAAATCCGGGGCAGTCCCTATCAAAGACAACAACGGGAATATTATTCTTTTGTAAGGTTCTAAAGTGATCAAAAATATTTGTTTCGGAAGCGGGTGATACCAAAACTGCATCGACTTGTAATTTTAGCAATTTTTTAATGATGACCGCTTCCTCTTCATAGGATTCATTCGATAGGCAAATCATGATATTATATTCGGAATTGGTGATTACATCCTGGATGCCAGTAATAATAGCAGAAAAGAAGTGGCTTGTAATCTCAGGAACAATGACCCCAATGGTGTTTGATTTTTTTCGCAATAGGCTTAAGGCCAAAAGATTGGGTTGATATCCCAATTTTTCTGCCAAAGCACGCACGGATTCCTTGGTTTCTTTTCGAAGTGCCGGATGGTCGTTTAGTGCCCTGGACACCGTGGATGGAGCAATGTTTAACTGCTTAGCAATATCCGTTATGGTAACCCTTCCTTTTTTCATGATTGCCAAGTTGTCCTTAGTATTTATTTTGCAAAAATAGTGTTGTTCGGATGAAAATCCCGGGAGGTTAATCAGATGGTATGATAAGTAACTTCTAATTTACCTCAGTACCATTTTTCTACCAACGGAAATAGTGATTGGTAAAAAATTATCCATTTATAGCATATATGCCACTAGTTGAAAATACAAAAAATATCCCTTGGTTGTTCGGAAGGTGATAATGGCTTGTACAACATACCAAAAAAAACAGTCTTGCTATCGCTTGTTAGGGGATGGAATCATATTCAATCTCCAGTGTTCCTCCTTTTATAATTTGGGAATGGGAGAGTGACATTTCCTCAAGAATATTTTCGTTAAAAAATGCTTTTTTTATCATGCCTGAAGTTGTTTGGCGGTTTGTTGTCTTGATTGTAAAAACGGCTCCAGAATAATATTTTGGATGCAAATCAATACTAACCTCATTAAAAATTGAACCACCAATTTGATATTTTGGATTATTTTCGGTGCCACCGTTCATTTGAAAAAGACCCAATTTCATTAAAACAGCCAGACTGCCCATAAGTCCTTGATCCTCATCGCCGTTATACCCAGTTCCATGATGCAAGCCGCTAAAAACTTGTTCAATAATTTTTTTGGACCAATATTGCGACAGGTCAGGTCTACCCAGTTCATTGAAAATAAATGCAGTTTGTATAGAGGGTTGATTGCCGTAGTTAATGGGGATACGGCTATACTCAGGATGCATTTCTACTTCATGTGATGTACCCGAAGTAAAGCCAAGTTCCTCGGCGACCTTAAACTGCTCGTTCAACTTTTTTACAGCGGCTTCATTACCTCCTATCAATTGTGCTAAACCTTGCAAGTCATGGGGAACGAACCAAGTGGCTTGGGCACCATTGCTTTCGTTAAAGCCATTTTCATAAAGAAATGGGTCAAAATTCTCTTTCCACACATTGTCAACGTTCTTAGGTCTCATCCATCCTGTACTGCTATCAAATACATTTTTGTAGTTCTGCGAACGTTGTAAGAAATAATCGTAGTCTTCCTCTCTTTTCAATTTTTTAGCAAGTTGGGCCAAAGTCCAATCTTGGTACGCGTATTCCAATGTTAGGCTGGCGCCGTCTTGGTGGCCTCCAAATTTTCCTTCCGGAATGGGGTAGGGAACAAAGCCCTTTTCTATATAGTAGTCTAGTCCGCCCCCCAATAAGGTGCTATGCTCATAACCGGCTTTGGCCATTATTCCGCCCGGCATATGGTTTTTTCGCAAAGCTGCGTAGATGCTGTCTAAATTAGAAGAGATGATTCCTTTTTGGATAGCACTCACTATAAATGGTGTTGTCGCTGCACCCGTCATCACGTACGTATAATTACCACCAGAGGGACCTCTGGGTACCAATCCGCCATCTTTGTAATACTGCATTAATGAATGGGTGAAATCTTCCATAATATCTGGATAAACCAAGCCCCATAAAGTGTTTAAAGTCCATTGTGCTCCCCAGAACGAGTCCGAATTGTAATGGTTGAACAGGGGCTTTCCTTCATTGTCCACGGGCAGCTGTCCTATCCGGAAATTGGCTCCGGTGTTATCTGGATAGGCACCATTGATATCGTTAATAGTTCTTCTGCCCTGTAACGCATGCCATAGGTCTGTATAGAACCTGCGCTGTTGTATTTCTGTTCCTCCTGTAACCTTGATTCTACCTAGTAAGCCGTTCCATTCGGCCGTGGATGCATCTACTACCTTGTCAAAATCCCAATGATCTAGTTCCTTCCGGCTATTGTTTTCCGCGTTTTTTATGGAGGTATAAGAAATGCCTACCTTCATTAATACCTTTTTCTGGTTAGGATTCGTAAAAATAAGATAGTTGCCAGACGCTTGGTCCTTAACTATGGAATCTATTTTGGTATTGAACTGTACATGAAAAAATAGTTTGAAGGGTTTTGGTCGCCTATGGGTGGGTGCCATGTCCAATTCCCCAATCAGGGTATGGTCATCTTTCTGTTCCAAAGTGCCGTTTACGTTTTCGCTGGGGCCCAGCATGCCATTTAGGTTGAACAATACTGCGGGACTGCTATCACTTGGAAAGGTGTAGCGGTGCAGACCAATCCTTTTTGTACTGGTCAGTTCGGTTTCAATGCCGTAACGTTCTAATAGGACAGAATGATATCCTGGAACAATTTTTTCGCTAGCATGGGAAAACTTGGAATAAAAGTCCTTAAAAATAGTAGGCTCGTTTTCTTTTGTTAAGATTACTGGCATTATCGAAAGACCGGAAATTTGCCACCCATGAACATGGCTAAAACCCTTTATGGTATCTGTCTTGTAACGATATCCGCTTCCCCAAGCACCATTAACCTCTGTGTCCGGACTTAAATTCACCATGCCAAAAGGCCTGCTGGCCGACGAAAAAAAGAACCAACGGCTATTTTCCGTATCCAATTGCGGGTAGACCATATCGACAAAATCGCTGTCATTTTTTACTTGCGGTATCGATACTTTTTCCTTTTGGCAAGAATACAGAATAAGTAAGATCCACAGAGAAGCTAGGGTTTTATATAAAATAGAACTGTTTGGTTTCATTCTATTGAGTTAAGAAGTTAAGGAAGGGCTTTAATTAAATGATGTTAGTTGAAAAAGCGAATACCGTATAAAACAGCAAGACGCTCTTTTAATTATAGATTGGGACTTTTGCCTAATACCTTTGTCGTTCTGATATTCATAAAAAACAAAGGCAGACAATAATTTGCCCGCCTTTATCTCAAACTAACTCAAACTAACAACTTTTTAATATCCTTGATTTTGTTCCAAGAAACCATCTATGCCAGATGCTGCATCTACAGCACTTTGCGGAATTGGAAACAATCTTTTGTTTGGATCTGAATCTGTTTTCTCCGTCCAAGAATCTTCATAGGTGCCAAAGCGAATTTGGTCGCCTCTTCTAAAACCTTCCCAGTAAAGTTCAAAACCACGTTCTCTTAGCAGGATATCCAAGTTCATACTGGTTAGCGCTGGTGGTGTCTGATCTGGTCTGGCAGTTCTTCCTGCTCTCAAGAAGTTCACATCTGCCAGTGCGCCAGCGGCATCCCCATTTCTTAATTTGGCCTCGGCTCGCATCAGGTAAATTTCACCCAATCGCATTAAGACAAGGTCAACGCTACTAAAATGATTTCCGTTGTTTGAAGTACGGCTAAATTGGTACTTTGCACAACGATATCCTGTATTATGATAAGAACCTTCCGTAGAAAAATCGATTTCCAAGGTATGGTCTATATACCCTACATCCCGAGCGGGACTATTTCCTGTTCTTAACTGAAGTGGATAGATTCGCACACCTCCGTCACATGTGATGAACTGTCCGTCCTCTCCTTTTCTTGGGCCCCAGGTAACCCCTCTAAGAACGCCTCGGTCCATTTCAAATTCTACGGGAACAACACAATAGTAATGATCTTGGTCATTTAAAGGCGATAATCCGGTAAGGTCTCTTAACTCATCTGGAACATTTGCGTTCTCCTGGAAGAACCGAGCATCGGCATCTGCAGGGTCTACAGCACCATAGGCATCTACCCAATACTGAAAAAATTCTGGGGTAAAAGCAGGCCCGTCCGTGCCATCTGCACTGGGGAATTCGGGTCTTGGAAACATATCGCCGGAAACAGACCAGTAGGCCCAGCGGCTATGTTCCTCCCTTAATTGTCCTCTTTGGTCCAAGGCGAATATCAATTCTGGATTGCTGTTGTTATCGTCATTGAAGAGTTCAAAATACTCAGGAGACAGTGCAAAATTACCCGAGTTTATAATGTTATCGGTATACTGGATTACCGCTGTCATGTCTTCTTGGGTAAAGCTTGGCGTTCCATAAGGGTCACGGTACACAGCGGCATTTAGATGCAGCCTTGCCAAAAGGCCCCAAACTGCAGCTTGGGTAATTCTTCCGGGCGCTCTGGTCGTATTGATGACATCAACAACCGAAAGTAGTTCGCTTTGAATATAATCAATAGCTTCCTGTCCACGTATCACTTCAGAAAGCTCGCTAGAAAGCTCTTTTTTAAGCACTAGTCCCCAACTGTCCAACATCAACATGTTCAAATAGGCTCGTAGCGCGATCATTTCAGACAACGCTCCGGCGGCGGTGGTATCCCCTTCTTCAGCTAATGGCCTTAAGACCTCTATAGCGGATAAGGTCCTGGAGATATTCGTGGTAACAAAGTTCCACCCGTCACGGATCAAATCGTTTGTAGGCGTAAAACTATGCTGGTGTGTGGCAATGAATTTACCGCCATCGAACCAATCCTCACCTCCTCGGTAAGGCAGTATAGCCTCGTCTGACGGTAGCAGCTGTAACCCATAATAATTGGTATGCCTCCAAACTTGGGAGATGTAGCCATAAGCCGGTGCTATGGCACCACTAATGACTTCTGCTTGCCCTCCAAATTCCGCTTCGTCCAATCGTTCTTCTTGCAGGTCTGTACAGCTCCACTGGAGCAATGATCCCAAGGCAAGTGTTATAATTACAATTTTATTTTTCATCTGTTTATATTTATTTGTTTTTTCAAGGTCAGATGTAATTAGCCATTAAATATTTCGATTGGTATCGACAGTTTTTATGGCTCATTTCATATGAAACAATTTTTTTGATTAAAATGATACATTTAAACCTACTAATAATGTTCTGGGTGACGGATAAGTAAAACGGTCTATACCGAATGTTTGAATACCATCTGTTGCATTTCCAGTATTAACCTCAGGATCAAAGCCCGAGTAATCGCTTATGACAAATAGGTTTTGTCCCGTTACCGTAATCCTTAGATTATTTACCCAATCTGCCAAACCAATTTCAGAAGCTCTGAGCGTATAGCCCAAGGTAGCGTTATTAAGTCTTAAGAAACTACCATCTTCTAAATACCGAGTAGAAACTTCATTGGAGTTCGTATCAATCTCATTGGGAAATTCAACTGCAAAAGGCGTTGTATTCAAACTTCTTGCCAATTGCCCTCTGGAGAACAATGTCATAGCGTTATGATTATAAATTTTATTTCCCGATACCCCGTTAAAGTTAAATCCTAGATCAAAATCCTTGTAATTGAATTTTAGATAAAAAGCGTACAAAACATCAGGTAGGGCACTACCGGCAACGATCCTGTCGTTGTCCAAGGATACACCATCTGGCACCACGTCTGTAAACAGGTTTCGGCCATCGTCCCCTATACCGATGAATTCTTTCATAAAGAAAGTTCCTATTGGTTCATTGTTAATATAACCGTTTATGGTAGCACCTGTTTGGCCCGCACCTTGTGCGGCACCTGTGGTTATAACGGAAAATGGAGAATTTTCTACCCGGTTATCCGTATAGGTAAAATTACCACCTATGTTAAA
The DNA here is from genome assembly GCA_963697395.1 of uncultured Flavobacteriaceae bacterium. Lineage (GTDB taxonomy): Bacteria > Bacteroidota > Bacteroidia > Flavobacteriales > Flavobacteriaceae > Maribacter. Next base: position 509,706 of record CAVONX010000018.1, on the reverse strand, counting down.
GGTAAAGTCTTCTGTAAAACTACCCCTATAATCAAGTGCCAGTTCAACTCCCGTGTTTTTTATTTCCATACCTTCAAGGTTGGTCCATATCTTTTCCGTAGGTTGTATAGGATCGGTTCTATTTGAAAAATTGACCACATCACTTGTCACCTTATTAAAGAAATCCAAGCTACCTGTAATTTTATTTCGGAACATACCAAAATCCAGACCAAAATTGGTCTGCGTGGTGACTTCCCATTTCAGATCCGGGAAGGCAGTCCGTACCGGCACCGTTCCAAACGGATAATCTGCCAAAGTAGCCTCATCTCCTCCAATTGGATAGGTGTCAAAATCTAGCCTAGAATCTACATAACTGGCTAAACTAACCTTACTTGGGATACCATCTTGATTTCCTGTTTGTCCCCAACTGGCGCGTAACTTTAAGTTGGTAAACACGGAATTATCCTGCATAAAGCTTTCTTTATCAATATTCCAACCTAATGCTACAGCGGGGAAGTATCCATACTTGTTGTTGTCCCCAAACCTAGAGGAGCCGTCCGCTCTCAAGGTTGCCGTTAAAATATACCTATCCGCATATCCATAATTTACCCTGCCGAAGAAGGATTGTTGCTCATTTATAAAAGCGTCCGAGACTAATGTAGTGGGGAATAAAACCGAGCTGATCTGGTCTTGGTACCTTGGTTCTATACCGTTATCTGCAAAACCTTCCAACTCAAAGCGTTTTCGTTCAAATTTAGTTTCTTGATAAGAATGCCCACCTAATAAGGTTACATTATGATCTCCCTTTTCAAAGGTATACGTTAATGTGTTTTCTATTAACGTATTACTGTTTATAGTGGCTATTGCGTTTAAAAAACCGAATTCAAAACCTTCTATTAGATTAAATGGTGTTCGTTGCACGTCCCTGTTAGTAGAGCTATAATCTATACCTAAGTTCATTTTATAGACCAGTCCCTTTGTAATTTCAAATGAAGGCGCAATATTGGCCAGAATACGGTTGTTTATTGCCTCATCCGAAAAAATTCTATTGCGTACCAAAGGATTTAACCGTTCGTCAAAAAAACTTGGTTCACCATTTGTTAGTGGTGGTAGTGTTGGATTCAGGGATAACATGTCAACAACGGTGTTCCCTGCGTCGGGTCTTTCATTTACGGTTCTAGAGGCAGTTAAATTCAAGTCTACGTTAAAACGCCCTTGTAGTGCTTTTTGGGTAAGGTTTACCCGGCCAGAGTAACGTTTTAGGGAACTATTTTGAAAGGTACCTTGTTGGTCATCCAAACCTGTAGAAACAAAATAGGAAAATTTGTCAGCAGCACCACCGCTCATGGAAAAGTTAACGTTCTTTGAAACCCCTGTTCTTGTAAGTTCGTCTTGCCAATCGGTATTTGCACCGCCATCGAACAAAAGACCGCCAACGGCAGCTACTTGATTTTTGAATTCGCCAGCGCTAAACACATCCATAGGATTTGCGATAGTTGCGAAAGCGGTTGAAACGTTCAGGTTCATTTCCGTCTTACCGGCTTTTCCTTTTTTAGTCGTAATTACGATTACGCCGTTTGCAGCCCTTGCCCCATAAATGGCAGTTGCAGATGCATCTTTTAAGACATCCATGGACGCAATGTCCTGAGGGTTAATAAAGTTCAAAGGGTTGGAAGCTAATCCAGTATCTGAATTGTCTATAACAAAACCATCGATTACAAATAACGGTGTTGTTCCCGAGCGTAGACTTCCCACACCCCTAATGATAATATTTTGGGCGGCACCGGGCTCTCCACTCACGTTGGAAACGTTAACGCCTGCCAATTTACCTTGTAATAACTGGCCCGGATTGGCTACGACCCCTTGGTTGAAGTTTTCACTCTTTATGGACCCGATCGATCCCGTTACATCCGATTTCTTTTGAACACCGTATCCAACTACGACCACATCTTCCAATTGGGTGGCATCTTCGGCTAATAGAACATTAATGGTATTCCTACCGTTTACGGCTATTTCTGTTGTGGAAAAACCTATATATGATATTTCCAATACAGCGTTGCTATTGGCTACGGAAATACTAAAATTACCGTCAAAGTCTGTTGTTGTGCCGTTAGTTGTACCTTTTTCCAAGACGGTTGCACCAGGTAACGGAGTACTTTGCTGATCCGTCACCGTGCCTGTCACTGTGGTCTGTGCCCATGAAATCGATACGATTCCGAGCAAGAAAATCAGGGTAATACATTTAATTTTCTTCATATTTTGCTATTTGAATTGGTTAATCCTTCAACCAAATAACAATAAAATTGTCATGTTCGGAATTAATTCTACTTAAATATCTATGCAAACGTTTGCATTGATTTACATTCAATTAAAACTTATTTAAACATTTGAGAACCTAGTATTTGCGGTAATTTTTAAGATAGCCAATTCCTAACTTGGTAAAAAGTGCACTATGTTCTTTTAGAACTATTTTAAGGATGCAAACTTTTGCATGGTCTAAGGGATAGAATCGTCATCGGGAATCTTATATTCGTAACAGAATTGCATCTTGTTAGTTGTTGTTCTTTTGCCGGTTCAAATATCACTTAGAAAACCAAAGCTATGTTCAAATACAATTTTTTACTCCTTGTTCTAGGATTGAGCCTTGAACTTGTTACCGCACAGTCTTTTAAAATCCACTCCCATAATGATTATTTGCAAGAAGTACCCTTTTGGAGTGCCTATGCCAACGGGGCCAATTCTATTGAAGCGGATATTTTTTTAAAGGACGGTAATTTATACGTTACTCACAGCGAATCTGAGATTTTGGAGGATCGTACCATCCAAACCCTGTATTTACAACCTATACAAAAAATGCGAGCATTGCAACTAGGAACCGGTCAGCCATTGCAACTGCTTGTGGACATTAAATCGGAGGCCTACGCTACGTTGGATAAATTGGTATCGATCTTGAAGGATTATCCTGATATTGTGAAGGATACCTCTGTTTCTATTGTTATTTCAGGAAACCGGCCAAAGGACGAGGATTATTTCACCTATCCGCCCTATATAAAATTCGATTACCAAAGCCTTGAGGCACCAAAAAACGAAAAGTTGTGGGATAAAGTAGCCCTTATCAGTCTCAATTTTAAAAATTTCTCCTCTTGGAACGGGAAAGGTAGATTGACAGCACCGGAACAGGCAAATGTAAAGTCGGTAATAGAGAAAGCGCACTCCTATGCGAAACCTTTCCGCTTTTGGGCTTCTCCCGACTCTAAAACGGCTTGGAAGGCCTTTGTGGATCTTGGTGTAGATTTTATTAATACAGATATGCCCTATGCCTCTGCATCTTATTTGAATACATTAAAAGAACGCGTTTATCATAATAAAGAAACTTCAACCGTCTATTTGCCCAATTATAACTCAGATCAAAAAGATACCGAGGTAAAGAATATTATTTTAATGATCGGGGACGGTAACGGTCTCACTCAGATTTCATCAGCCATGCTGGCCAACGGAGGACACCTGAGCCTTACCCAATTTAAAAGTATTGGATTATTAAAAACCCAATCGGCGGATGATTTTACAACGGATTCTGCCGCTGCCGGCACGGCCTTGGCAACGGGTGTGAAAACCAATAACCGCGCCATAGGGGTGGATAGTTTGGGCAATAAAGTTAAAAACCTCCCGGAATTGCTGTATGAAAGTGGTTTTTATGCGGGACTCATAACCACCGATAATGTTACTGGAGCCACGCCATCCTCTTTTTACGCCCATAGAACCGATCGTTCCGATATTACGGGTATTAGTTCAGATTTATATAAGAGTAAACTTTCGCTGATCGTTGGTGGTGGAGCAGAGCATACTGAAAAGGGACTACGGGAAAGTGGTTTCACAATCGAAAAGAATAGCAGTGCGATGAAAACAAATAGGTCGGAACGGCTTGCCCATTTTTTATCTCAAGCAGATGTCCCAAGTATTCTGGAAGGTCGGGGGTCTGTATTGGGCGAGGCGACGAAAAATGGACTTGCATTTTTGAATGCTAAGAACAAGCCCTTTTTTTTAATGGTGGAAGGTGCCCAAATAGATAGTTACGGCCATTACAATAATGTACCTGGGATTGTTTCCGAAGGTATAGATTTTGACCGTGCCATTACCGAGGCCGTTACATTTGCCGATGCTACGGGCAACACTTTGGTCATTGTAACGGCGGATCATGAAACCTCTGGCTTTAGTATTCCACAGGGAAATCTTAAAAATGGGATGATAGAAGGCGACTTTACAACAGATGACCATACCGCGGTTATGGTTCCTATATTTGCTTACGGTCCAAAATCACAGGAATTTCAAGGGGTTTATGATAATTATTCGGTTTTCGAAAAAATACTCAAGGTGCTTAACCTGGAGTAAACAGATTCAAAAAAAAGTATTTTATAGTTACTTAGGTCAAATGGCCCATACGCCATCAGGTTTTTCTACTGCTGTTTTAACCCATGTAATTATGTATAAAAGCCTATGTAAACTTTTAGTAGCCCAACATGACACCAAAAAATAAGTCCTTAATTATACATACGGCACTGGGTTAATTTAGAAAATCGATGCTTATTTTTGAACCAAACAGAACTACCCATGAGGACAAAGATTACAGGTATTTTTTTATTCCTTTGTTGTTTCAATTTTAGTATCGCCCAACAAGCAGATTTTTCGGTCTTAAAAAACCTCAAGATCAGAAACGTAGGTCCCGCCAATATGAGTGGCCGTATTACGGCAATCGATGTGGTTACCGCCAATCCTAAAATCATGTTCGTTGGAGCGGCATCCGGAGGGGTTTGGAAGTCCGAAAATGGAGGTTCTGCATGGACGCCCGTATTTGATGACCAGCCTACCCAGAATATCGGTGCCTTGGCCATTCAGCAAAGCGATCCAAATGTTATTTGGGTAGGAACTGGGGAAGGAAACCCACGAAATTCCATGAATTTGGGTATGGGCATTTTTAAAAGCGTTGATGGTGGTTTAACCTGGAAAGCTATGGGATTGGAAACTACCAAAACCATCCATAGAATTCTTTTAGACCCATCAAATCCGGATGTTGTTTATGTCGGTGCCATGGGTGATCCTTTTACGGCTAATGCGCACAGGGGTCTTTACAAGACAACGGATGGAGGATTACATTGGAAAAGAATTCTGTACTCTAATGATCGATCGGGAATTGCAGATTTGGTGATGCACCCAAATAACCCGAAAAAGCTTTATGCAGCACTTTATGAGCACGAGCGTACGCCCTATTATTTTACCTCGGGAGGGGAAGGTTCAGGATTTTATGTATCCAACGATGGCGGGGAAAATTGGAAAAAATTAGGGGAGAAGGAAGGTCTTCCGTCCGGAAATTTGGGACGGATAGGTTTTGCCATAGCCCCATCCCAACCTAGTAGGATCTATGCTAAAGTAGAGGCGAAGAAGAACGCAATATACCGTAGTGATGATGATGGCGCTACTTGGAGAATGATAAACGATAATCCTAAGTATGCGAATAACAGACCCTTCTATTTTCAAGACCTGGCCGTAGATTCCGAAGATGCGGACAGGGTCTATAATATTTACCAACCCTTATCCGTAAGTTATGACGGCGGTACTACGTTCGACTCTATTCCTATGATCCCCGCAGATGAAACAAAGGGAATCCACGCCGATTTTCATGCCTTTTGGGTAAATCCAAACGATGCAAAGCATTTTATCATTGGTGGGGATGGCGGCTTGGGCATTACCTACGATCACGGTAAAAGTTGGTATTTTCCCGAAACGATTCCCGTCGCGCAGTTTTACCATGTGGGTGTAGACAATGATAGACCTTATAATGTGTACGGCGGCATGCAGGACAACGGGAACTGGTCTGGCCCTGCGTACACTTGGAAAAGGGGCGGCATACGGACCTTATACTGGCAATATTTGGTGGGCGGCGACGGTTTTGATATTTCGCCTGATTTGGATAATTCCCGTTTCGGTTATGGCTCCTCCCAAAATGGGAATTTATATCGTTACGATAAAGTAACTGGGTACTATGTGAATATTAATCCGCCAGCTCCAGATATACAAACGACCTTGCGCTTTAACTGGAATGCCGCATTTGCCAGAAATCCCTTTGATGCAAACTCAGCCTATTATGGGTCGCAATTTGTGCATATGACGGCCGACAAAGGAGCGTCTTGGAACATCATTTCCCCTGATTTGACCACTAACAATCCAGAACATCAAAAGGCGGATTATGGCGGACTCACCCTAGATGTTTCGGGAGCGGAACGATATAATTCCATTTTAACCCTAGCCCCAAGTCCGCTGAATAACAAGGTCATTTGGGCAGGAACCGATGATGGTCAAGTACAGGTAACTATAGATGGTGGTGCCACATGGCAAAATAGAACGGCGAACGTAAAAGGTCTGCCCAAAGAAGCTTGGATAGCGCAAATTGAAGCATCGCGGTATGCTGAGGGTACGGCTTGGATGGTGGTAAACAACTATAGAAAAGGAGATTATGAACCTTACCTTTTTAAGACTGATGATTTTGGCACAAGTTGGAAGCGCTTGGTAGATGGGAATATGGTAAAGGGATATGCGCTAAGCGTTATTCAGGACCCCGTGGAACCCAATTTGGTGTTTTTAGGAACTGAAAGTGGATTATGGGTAAGTATGGATACAGGAACCACATGGACCCAGTTTAAAAATGGTTTCCCCTCTGTTTCTACTATGGATTTAAAAATTCAGGAACCTGAATCCGCACTAATTGTGGGAACATTTGGTAGGGCTATTTGGGTAATGGACGATTTGTTGACCCTACGCGAAATTGCAGGTAACAGGTTGAAATCTGGGTTAACGGCCTTACCCATGAACGATGCGGTACAGGTAAAAGGACTGTTCATTAATCCACCCGGAAATATATGGACAGGCTTTCACACTACCTTCGAAGGTGAGAATAAGGTCTTTCAAAAAACCGAGATTCCTTTTTATTTCTCAGAAGAACCAATTGTAGAAACAAGTGTTAAAGCTGAGGTGTATGACGCGAAAAACAGATTGGTCAATACCATAGTAAACGAGAATGTGAGCAAAGGGCTTAACTATATGATTTGGAAATTGGACGAGGCGTCCGCTGCTTTGCCAGGTGCTTGGCAAGATGATTTTTCTAGGGATATTCCGGTGTTACCAGGCGATTATACCATTATAGTAACCTATGGTTCATATACCGATACTACCAAGGTAACCGTTATCCCGGATCCAAGATTTGACTTGAAACCCAATGTTGACGAAGCTTTGTATGCTTTTAGAAAAGAGGTTGACGGTCAGGTTGCGCTATTATCCCAGCATTTAAAGGATATTGATGGAAAAAGGAAAATACTCGAAAAACTGGTAGAACAAGTAAAAGAAAATAGAGGAAGACCAGAGAAGGCCTTGGTTTCGGAAATCAATAAAATAAAGATAGCGTTGCAGCAGTTACGGGCTAAAGGTCAGACCCAAAAACCGGAAAGGCAAGTAGGAGCTTGGCAGTCTTTTGAAACTTCGCCCTTTTCCAAAATTCAGGAAGCCTTAAGTATCGCAGCCGCACAAAGTACGGTTCCTTCCCAACAACACAGAGAAACCTTGGAACAGGCTAAGTTGCTCATTTCCGATTTTACAAATGAGGTAATTGATTTTATGAAAACCGATTGGACCTCCTTTGAAAATAAGATGAAAAATAACGGACTGCTATTGGATTAGGAAAAATTGAAAAATGATTTTAAAGTATTTATTCCTTACCCTTCTATTTTTTAAGACGTTTTAGCATCAGCTCCATTAGAATATTGGCACTTATCCGCCCTTTTTCCTTTATAAATTGGCGAGGAGTATTGTCTCCAATTTCAAAAACCAAGGCTTCAGCACCATGAACTGCAAAGAAGTAGTTTCGGGAAACCGTGGTAGGTTGTATTTGGTCGCTCGGTTTTATATTGGGGTCATAGCCATCAATTTGTTTTTTTAGGGTATCGAGCCAATCGTAAACGAGGTTGGGCATGTTCCCTTTTAATTTGGGGTCAATGGTGTAATAGATATCGTCCCATGTAGAGTGAAAATCAATTCCGAAATAGAATTTCCCTTGGGTTTCATTGATTTTAGTTTCCATAAATTTTTTTACTGCCCGGGTTTCCGGCTGGTTAAAGTCCGCCCAATCCCTATTCAGGTCTATGCCGCCGGCGTTATGGCGCCAATGCCCGTTGTCCACGCCATCAGGGTTCATTATGGGAATCACATACGTAGTGAATTTCTTTCTGAATTTCCGGGCTAATTTTGAATCGGAGCTAAGGTTTTCAACAAATGCTTTCATGGCAAGGTATCCGGTAACTTCGGGGGGGTGTTGTCTAGAAATAACAATGAGCATATTTTTTGATTCTGGGTCGCCCAACGTTAACATATTCAAATCCCTGCCTTGTTCGCTTTTTCCGATACTGTTTTTTTGTACATACGTTTTTTGGGACAAACTATCGGCCCAACTGGATACGCGACTAGAAGTCTCTAATTCCTGCCCGGAAACCCAGAGCGTATCCGGTCCAATTTCCAATCTCATCTTTACGGACACTGGAAGGGAGCCTGGCCCAAAATCTTTATCGCCCTTTTCATATTCGGTATAATTAACGGGGTCCAGCGACGACCAATGTATGCCGTCATTGCTCAACCTAGGATAGTAGCGGTGCTTTGCCGTTTCTTGGTAGGTCAACACCAAATCTATGGCTTGTTTTTCTGCCGTCCATACCTTAAAGGCATACCACGGACTTATATTTATGGGGGTGTTTTCCGAGGTGATCAATGCCGTAAATGTGCTATCGTTATTCTTTAGTATGCCGTTAAGCCTGGCACCTTCAAAGTCGTTGGAAAATACAATATCGGAATCGGCAAAAGTAGCATTACCCTTCCATTGTTTTTGGATAGGTCTTGATGCGGTGTTTACGATATTAATTGGTGGTTGTCCTTCAAATTTCGGTTTTTGAGCTGCGGCTTGGAGGGCTATAAAACTAGTTAGGATAAGGAGGATATTTTTCATTTAAGGAATGGTTTGTTTTAAGGGTCGCTATAGTGTAACCTATTGGTTATGGGCGAAGATGTAGCTGTGGTAATTATGTCATTAGCTAATATAACCTAAAGAAATGAGTTTTGAGAGATGGTGGAATGTGATCGTTATGAATGAGCTTGAAAAAGTTAGGTCTGTTTAGGATGCACATAAAAAAGCAAAACAGGATGAAAAGAAAATAATATGGTCGTAAAACACATTAGATCCAGGGCGGTATAATGAGCGTTGAATTTTTATTTTAGGAGTAGCCATGACAAGATTTGAACTAATGACCTTCCATTTCGCTTTTCATTAGGTGTTAAAATTTGAAATAGATGTTACCATAAATATTGTATCCCAAAATTGGGATTGGTAAGGAGATGATGCGTCGAACATGAAAATAATAAAGCCCCACAAATTAGGCTTGTGGGGCTTTTTTAATATATGTCTTTAGAATTCAGCCGATACAGTTTATTACTATTTTAACCGTTGGCTATTTTGTTTAGATAAATGGAAACCCTGTAGAGACTCTGAAAATGAATGCATAGAGCACTACCACAAACATTATAAAACTGAACCAAGCGAAAAATTTGAAGTATCGCCGTGCTATATAGTTACCAAGGTTTCTGAAACCTTCACTGTAAATTTCTTTTATAAGTAGGATTGTTTTCATTTGTAATAAATTTTATGTTTGCCACAAAGTTAGGATGGAGCCAGAAGGGATTTCGGAGGTTTTTGATGAACCGTTGATTAAATTGGTTAACTCGTGTATTCACTCGTTTAAGCACAAAAACAATCGTTAAAGTTTAATTCATAATTATTGTCTAAAAAGCTGTAAGTAGAGGTTAGATGGATGAAACGCACAGCCATATACTTGTAAAAATTCGCTGTCAATTTTATAACCCAATCAAATTTTGCTCTTTGGATCGTTGTTTACTAACTACTATGTGAAACAAAATAATCCTCTTTTCGTAGTGCTCTAACATGGTGTGCTGACCTATAAAGCCATGAAATACTTATTCTTGTTGTAACCGTGGATGAACAGATGTTAAGTTTAGAATATTTTATGTTCTGTATACTTCGGTCATCATTATAGTTATCCTTTTCAGTTGAGTTCTTTTAAGTAGGTTTGAATACGATTAAACATTCTGGCGATTATGGTACATATAAAAAACCATATACCAAGTTCAGGAATTTGTGGATCTTTGTAATGGTTTGGGTTATTTTGGTAGAAGACTACATCAAAATAGTAACGGAGTTCATGCTGTTTTAGGAGAATTCAAGTAATTTAAAATAACTTGAACATTAACTTTAGGCCAAATAATTGGCTAATAAAAAACGGGAGTAATGCTCTATAGCTATTAACTCCCGTTTTTGTAGTGACCCTGACAAGATTCGAACTTGTAACCTTCTCATTCGTAGTGAGATGCGCTATCCAGTTGCGCCACAGAGCCATTTGTTACCCCTGTAAGGGGCTGCAAATATATTTCTTTTTACTTTTAACGCAAAATAACTATGAACAAAAGAAATGGATTTTAAAAGGTACATACGTGATATAAAGGATTTTCCAAAAGAAGGGGTCTTGTTCAAGGACATAACACCCTTATTAAGGGATAGTGTTGCTTTGCAAAAAGCGGCTGAGGAATTAGTACTGTTGGTTGGAGATGTAAAGATTGATACTGTTGTGGGTATGGAGAGCAGAGGCTTTATTTTTGGACCTATTTTGGCGCAAAAGCTAGGTGCAGGCTTTGTTCCCGTTAGAAAACCTGGGAAATTACCTTATACTAAGCTTAGCGAAAACTTTGCGTTGGAATATGGTACCGATGTACTGGAAATGCATATAGATGCTATTAAAGAAAGGGGATAGGGTCCTGATTCATGATGATGTGTTGGCAACGGGCGGAACCGCTTGTGCCGTAGCAAAATTGGTAGAACGGGCCGGAGGTCAAATCGTGCAGTTCAATTTTTTAATGGAACTAAAATTTTTACAAGGCCGAAAAAAGATTGCAGATTGGCCAATACGTTCCCTAATCTCCTATTGATCTAGAGCCTTGCTGGTAATAAAATAGCGCCAGCCGATAATGGCCATTTGCAGTTTGGAAGCCTTGGAAAGGTCCAAACGCTGTTTGGAATAGGAGGGGAGCAAGGCTTTATTTAACTTGGCGAGAAGAATGTACATGATAGTTGGGTTTTGTAAGTCTTCCAAAAATACGAAATATAAAATACGGCTTTTGTCGTATTTTTAACCAGTCGCTTTATCTTTTGGTACTATGGCCATTAGGCCATTAATTGCCAGTATATTTTACGTTTGTTAAATGTAGACTATTAAAAAATTGACAAAACAAGGGTTATTATTATGTACAAAAGAAGTTTTAAAAGGGTTGTCATTTTTACGGTTTATAGCTATATAAATATAGTTCAGAATCAATTATCCGCTTAAGTTACATAAAAGAAAAGTATAGTTACCAAAGAAGATAATAGGATACATGCGCCATTCCATAAGCTACTACAAGAATTATGAACTATGTTTTAATGATTTTTGTATTTATTAAAGTATCGCTTGTTTTAGTAATCTTATAGCTTTTATGAGCTTATTTAGTTCTGTTTTTAATTCACCAGGGCGATTTCGTTCCGCTATATTTGTCTAAAATAAGTTGTATGCAGAATATTTTGTTCGTAGTCGGTGGTTTGGTCTTATTGATAGCCGGAGGTAATTGGTTGCTGAAATCTGCAGTGGACCTGTCTTTAAAATTAAATATCCCCAAAATAGTCATAGGCATGACCGTAGTCTCCTTTGCCACCTCCGCGCCCGAACTTATTGTAAGTATAAATGCAGCATTGGACGGTTTCCCTGATTTGGCGCTGGGCAACGTAGTGGGTTCCAATATCGCCAATTTGGGGCTAGTATTAGCTGTAACTATTTTACTAAGTAGTATAGACGTAAAACGAAGTTTTTACACAACGGATTGGCCAGTGATGATTTTGGCCTCCCTATTATTTTTCTTCTTCATTTATTTTGATGGTGTTTTGCAGATGTACGAGGGTATTATTATGGTAGTATCGCTTTTTGTCTTTTTGGTCTATCTATTACGTTTTCAAAAGAAGGCGGTAGAAGAAGAGGAAAGTCAGCCTTCAGCTATGATGCCTATTTGGAAAACAGCACTTTTCCTTGGTTTGGGAGGTGTTGCTTTGTGGGGCGGCTCGGAATTATTGATTCAGGGTGCCGTTGGCCTCGCCGAGAGTTTTGGAGTGAGCGAGCGGGTCATTGCCATTACCGTGGTTTCCGTGGGTACGAGTATTCCAGAGCTTGCGGCTTCTGTAATTGCTATTATAAATAAGGAAAAGGCGATATCACTGGGTAATCTTTTAGGCTCCAACATATTTAACTTATTAGCGGTGCTGGGGATTACGGCCATTATAACTCCGATCCAGGTGGTGGACCAGGGATTGCTGTCCAACGACATCTGGTGGATGTTGGGAATATCCTTCCTGATTTTACCTTTGGTTTTCATTCCAAAAGGACTTACGATTGGGATGGCGAGATGGATTGTCCTTATTGGAGTTTATTTGACTTTTGTGTATCTGACTCAATTAGTTAGGATACTTATTTCATGGATATAAAAAACGCCTTGGAAATCCCCAAGGCGTTTTTTTTTAAAGTATCGCAGATTGCGGTTATTTGATATTTGCGCTCTTGACAGTTTTAATAATTCTTCCTGCGATTTTATATGGATCTCCATTAGATGCAGGTCTTCTGTCTTCCAACCAACCTTTCCAACCGCTCTCCACCGTTGCTATTGGAATACGGATAGATGCTCCCCTGTCTGAAATTCCATAACTGAAATCGTGAATAGATGCGGTTTCGTGAAGTCCGGTCAAGCGTTGGTCGTTAAATTCGCCGTACACCGCTATGTGCTCTTTTACAACAGGTCTAAACGCTTCGCATATTTTCTCGTATGTGGCCCTATCTCCACAAGTTCTTAACGTAGTATTAGAAAAGTTGGCATGCATTCCAGACCCGTTCCAGTCCATATCCTTGCCCAATGGTTTTGGGTGGTACTCTATGTAATACCCATATTGTTCCGTTAACCGATCCAATAAGTATCTGGCAACCCAAATTTCATCGCCTGCCTTTCTTGCGCCTTTTGCAAATAATTGAAATTCCCATTGCCCGCAAGCGACTTCTTGGTTAATTCCTTCAAAGTTAAGACCGGTAGCAATACATAGATTGGCATGTTCTTCTACCAGTTGGCGTCCATGCGTATTTTTGCCCCCAACCGAACAATAGTACATACCCTGGGGAGCAGGATATCCTCCTATTGGAAAGCCTAAAGGTAGTTGGGTCTTGTTGTCCATGATAAAATATTCCTGCTCAAAACCAAACCAGAAATCCTCGTCATTGTCGTCAATGGTAGCCCTTCCATTGGATACATGTGGGGTGCCATCGGCATTTAAAACTTCTGTCATCACCAAAAAACCGTCTTCGCGTGCCGGATCTGGATAAAGGGCAACCGGTTTCAAAAGACAATCAGAGGCGCCGCCCGAGGCCTGACGTGTAGAACTACCGTCAAAAGACCATATTGGACAATCTTCTAGCGTACCTCCAAAGTTGTTGACCACTTTAGTCTTGCTCCTCATGTTTTGGGTGGGATTGTACCCATCCAACCATATGTATTCTAATTTTGTTTTGCTCATAATGTTATGGTTGTTATGTTTTAATTTAAATAAAAGACTAGCAAAAATATGTTTTTTGTAGCGTTATTTAAATTTTTTAGGGGGTAAATCGTTTAAAGTCTAAAAAAAATAGATAGACCCCTCCTTTTTTTAGGGTCTTTTGTGATATTTATAATTTAAGGACGTAATTTTATCAAATTAATAAAATACAGATATGACACTAAGCAGATTTAGGGCGCTGACAGAGAGTAACCATAGGGTTTCAATAGCGATAGAGGAAAAGGGAAGAAGGTCCGAATTTTTTGGGGATAATGTCTTTAACGATAAACGGATGTTGCAATACCTTACCAAGGATGCCTTAGAAAGCGTTAAGAATGCGATTTCATCCGGCTCCAAGATAGATCGTAAAATTGCGGATCAAGTAGCGGAAGCCATGAAGGGCTGGGCCATTACTATGGGAGCTACCCATTATACTCATTGGTTTCAACCCTTAACGGGTGCTACCGCAGAGAAGCATGATGCTTTTTTTGACCTATTGGCAGATGGCACAGCATTGGAAAAATTTGGTGGCGGGCAATTGGTCCAGCAAGAACCGGATGCCTCTAGTTTTCCTAGTGGTGGAATTAGAAATACCTTTGAAGCTAGGGGTTACACGGCCTGGGACCCTACATCGCCAGCATTTATTTATGGTACGACCTTATGTATTCCCACTATCTTTGTGTCTTATACCGGAGAGGCTTTGGACAACAAGGCACCATTGTTGAGGGCCTTGGCAGCTGTTGACGATGCCGCTACCGCTGTTGCCAAATATTTTGATAAAAATGTAAGCAAGGTCAACGCCACCCTGGGTTGGGAGCAAGAATATTTTCTTATAGATAAAGCCCTAGCCCATTCCAGACCGGATATAGTGCTAACCGGCAGAACCCTAGTGGGCCAATCTGCAGCAAAGGGTCAACAGTTAGATGATCATTATTTTGGGGTAATCCCCAGCAGGGTGTTAAGCTTTATGAGCGAACTGGAAAAGGAATGTACTAAACTGGGTATCCCTGTAAAGACACGTCATAACGAGGTAGCACCAAACCAATTTGAGTTGGCCCCCGTTTTTGAGGAAGCAAACCTTGCCGTAGACCACAATTTGTTGTTGATGGATGTAATGGACAAGATAGCGGACAAGCATAGTTTTAAAGTATTGTTTCATGAAAAACCCTTTGCGGGAATCAATGGTTCCGGAAAACACAACAATTGGTCCTTGGCCACGGACACCGGCGTTAATCTTTTGAGCCCTGGGTCCACACCAATGAAGAATTTACAATTCCTGACCTTTTTTATCAACACCATAAAAGCGGTGGACACTTATGAAGAGTTGTTGCGTTCCTCTATTGCTTCGGCCAGTAACGATCATAGGTTAGGGGCGAATGAAGCACCTCCTGCTATTTTTTCCGTATTTATAGGAACACAATTGAGCAGTGTTCTGGATGAGTTGGAGGGTGTCTCCAAAGGGAAGCTCTCACCAGAGGAAAAGACCGAGTTAAAATTGAACGTGGTAGGAAAAATACCTGAAATCCTGTTGGACAATACGGATCGCAACAGAACATCGCCCTTTGCCTTTACCGGTAATAAATTTGAAATGCGAGGGGTAGGCTCCAAGACCAATTCCGCTAAACCTATGACCATCCTAAATACTATCGTAGCCAAACAGCTACAGGAGTTTAAAAAGGAAGTGGATGTACTTATCGATAAAAAAGGTCTCAAAAAAGACGAAGCTGTTTTTAATATTTTAAGGGAGTACATAAAAACGTCCAAACGTATTCGCTTCGATGGCGATGGGTACAGCAAGGAATGGGAAAACGAGGCTAAAAAAAGAAAACTCAGCAACAACAAGAATACGCCAGACGCACTGCAAGTGCTTACTTCCAAAGAGAGCTTGGCCCTGTTTAGTGCTACTAAAGTCATGAGCGAAATAGAGATAGGCGCAAGGCTGGAAGTAGAATTGGGCACGTACATATTAAATCTTCAAATAGAAGGTAGGGTGTACAATGAATTGGTTTACGGGTATATTATGCCAGCGGCAATTGCATATCAAAATAAATTAATTTCCAATGTAACCGGCCTAAAGGAAATTTATGGAGCCGCATACAAGAAATTTTCTGAGGGCCAATTGACCATAATCGAAGAGATAGGGGAGCATTTGGCCGAGCTCAAAAAAATGACGGATGCCATGACAGATGCCAGGCGCAAGGCAAATGCCTTAACGGACAGCAAAAAGAAAGCGCACGCCTATTGCTACGAGGTTAGACCCTTTTTTGATGTGATAAGAGAACATTCTGATAAATTGGAGCGTTTGATAGAAGATCAGTTGTGGCCCCTTACAAAATACAGGGAGCTACTTTTTATTAGATAGTTACTCTAAGCGGGTTCTTGCCGCTTTTCAACTTGGACTTTAAATCAAATCCTTTATTTTTGCCCTAAACCAATTTTATGTCCTCATCCACAAGTGAAAGATACAATAAGCGCGGGGTTTCCGCCGCAAAGGAAGACGTTCATAACGCCATAAAAAATATAGACAAAGGTTTGTTTCCTAAGGCATTCTGTAAAATTGTCCCAGATTTCTTGACCGGCGATGAGGACTATTGCCTAGTAATGCATGCGGATGGTGCAGGTACCAAATCCTCTTTGGCTTATATGTATTGGAAGGAAACCGGTGATGTATCTGTTTGGAAGGGTATTGCCCAAGATGCGCTTATCATGAATATAGATGATCTTATTTGTGTGGGAGCAACGGACAACATTATGCTTTCCTCCACTATTGGAAGAAACAAGAATAAAATTCCTGGAGAAGTCCTTTCGGCCATTATCAATGGTACCGAAGAATTAATTTCGAATCTTGGAGCGCACGGAATTAGCATACGCTCTACGGGTGGCGAAACTGCGGATGTAGGCGATCTGGTGCGTACGATCATTGTAGATTCTACAGTAACGGCAAGGTTAAAACGAAGCATGGTCATAGATAATGCCAACATAAAAGCTGGTGATGTCATTGTTGGATTGGCTTCTTTTGGGCAAGCGACTTACGAAACCGAGTACAATGGTGGTATGGGGAGTAACGGACTTACATCTGCCCGCCACGATGTGTTTTCGAAGTATTTGGCAGAAAAGTTCCCGGAAAGTTTTGACGCGGAAGTTCCATCGGATTTGGTGTATTCCGGAACTATGAAATTAACGGATCCCGTACCCGGTTCGCCCTTGGATGCCGGTAAATTGGTGCTTTCCCCAACAAGGACCTACGCGCCAATTGTGAAAAAATTATTATCTAAATATAACAGTTCCGATATTCACGGCATGGTACATTGTAGTGGTGGTGCACAGACGAAAATCCTTCATTTCATAGATAATTTACACATCATTAAAGACAATCTTTTTGATGTGCCTCCCTTGTTTAAATTGATACAGGAGCAATCCGGCACAGATTGGAAGGAGATGTATCAAGTCTTCAATTGTGGGCATCGTCTAGAAATTTATTTGGACCCATCTTTGGCTGCTGATGTGATTAACATATCAAAATCTTTTGGAGTAGACGCACAGATTATTGGTAAGGTGGACGCTTCCCCTACCAAAAGGTTGACAATTAAAAGTGCCTACGGCATCTTTGAGTACTAAGGCATACGATTGCACTTATTCCTACGTTATTTACTATAAATAGCTGTTATGGAAAGAAAGGATTTTTTAAGGACTTTAGGGGCTGGTGCTGCCTTCGCCATTGCTTTTCCTTGTCTTGGGGGCTGTTCCAAGGATGAAGGGAATGACGGGAATATTGTAACACCTCCTACCAATGTAGATTTCACCATTGATTTAAAAGCTTCCGAAGCGGCCAAATTGGCCGATAACGGTGGCTTTATTCGTAAAAATCTTGTCGTTATTGTTCGTAATCTTGAAGGCAATTTTGTAGCGGCTAGTCAAGTGTGTAGTCATGAACAGTATGACGCTGTCGTATTTGATAACCGTAATGGGGGTACTTTTTACTGTGATGTGCATGGTTCTCGCTTTGGACAGGACGGTACACCGTTGAATACGATTCCGAATAGTACTCCAAGAGCTTTAAAAATATATAATACTGAGCTTAACGGTGATATTTTGCGTGTTTTCGAGTAACAAATTACGTTCATTTAACCCTGTCCTTTACTAATTTATTCCCCTATGCTAAAGAATAGTATTCGCTATTTTAACATCGCCTTTTTTGGGCGCTTTCGGTTTGGGGTTTCAATTAACGAATTAAAGCATAAGGTTATCCTCAAGGTGGCAACGTTACTGCTTTGTTTTTTTTCCTTTATCGGTTTTTCCCAAGATAGAGGTCAAATAACGGTAAAGAAATCCATGACCCTAATGGGTAGCCGTTTTGACATTACCGTTGTTTCTGTAGATGAGGAAGTTGGCTATATTAATATCCAAGAAGCGGCTGGGGAAATAGCTAGAATAGAGAAATTGATATCTTCATGGGACGCCGATTCCGAAACATCAATAATCAATGAAAATGCCGGTATTGCACCTGTTAAAGTAAGTTTGGAGCTCTTTTCCCTTATTGAGCGATGCAAGCAGATTTCGGAAATAACCAACGGTGCCTTTGATATTTCCTTTGCTCCGTTAAATGCTATTTGGAAATTCGATGGTTCTATGCAGACCATGCCAACCCTTGCCGAAATTGAAAAAGCGAAGGCGAAGATGGGCTATGACAAAATAATCCTCGACGCCGATAATCATTCCGTATTTTTAAAGCAAAAGGGTATGAAAATTTCTTTTGGTGCCATAGGTAAAGGGTATGCGGCGGATAAGGCTAAGGAATTATTGGTCTCTAAACAGGTAGTTGCAGGGGTTATTAATGCTGCCGGAGACCTAACGACGTGGGGAACAAAGGCAAGCGGTGAAAAATGGCTGATAGGTATAGCCAATCCCCTGAGTAAGGACAAAATTTTTTCTTGGATCCCGCTTTTGGAATCTTCTGTGGCTACTTCCGGAAATTCAGAAAAATATATAACTATTAATGGTAAAAAATATACCGATGTTATTGACCCAAGAACAGGTTATCCTGCTGCTGGAATCAAAACCGTTTCCGTGTTTTCCAAAAGTGCCGAACTTTGTGATGCCCTCGCCACGGCAATTATCTGTCTAGGGCGAGATGCAGGTTTGGCATTGATCAATCAATTGGGGGATACCGAGGTTATTATTGTGACCGATGACAATAAAATGCACAAGAGTAGTGGTGTTATGCTAAACTAGAGATTGGGTACAGGTGAAGTATTGACCAATAATTTCTTAAGGAAGACCGAAATGGCGAATAGGGTTAATGATGGCCGGTGGTCTTTATGACCAAATGAAATTTATTTCAATCAATTGATTTAGTTCTTCAAAAAACAGTAACTTTTTCGACGGTAAATTTTTCAGTTGAGTTTACGGAGTAGGGTCAGGTTACAAAAGTGATTCCTTCTTCTCAAACTGGGATTTAGGCTTTCAATACATTCCTTTGCTTCTTTAAATGTACAAATTTATCGTAAATTCGCGATACAATTGAAGCACCTATATGATAGACAAATTAAATATTGTAAAACAGCGTTTTGATGAGGTTTCGGATTTGATTATTCAACCGGACATTATATCCGATCAAAAACGATATGTTCAGCTTACCAAGGAATATAGCGACCTTAAGGCATTGGTAGCAAAGCGTGATCTTTATATAGAGTTGACCAATAATCTATCTGAAGCCCAAGAAATTATCTCCGACGGTAGTGATCCCGAAATGGTAGAAATGGCCAAAATACAGTTGGATGAAGCTAAATCTGCCTTTCCAAAGTTGGAAGAGGAGATTAAGTTTATGCTTGTGCCCAAAGATCCTGAAGACGCTAAAGATGTTGTCATGGAAATACGCGCAGGAACTGGTGGTGATGAAGCAAGTATTTTTGCAGGGGACCTTTTTCGTATGTATACGAAATTTTGTGAGAGTAAAGGGTGGAGGACCAACGTCATAGATTTGAGCGAGGGAACAAGCGGCGGATATAAGGAAATTCAATTTGAGATTACCGGTGTAGACGTGTACGGTACTTTAAAATTTGAAGCCGGCGTACATCGTGTACAACGCGTTCCGCAGACCGAGACCCAAGGACGGGTACATACTAGTGCAGCTACGGTTATGGTGCTTCCAGAAGCTGAGGACTTTGATGTTCAGATAGACCCCAAGGATGTACGGATCGATTTTTTCTGTTCTTCCGGGCCTGGTGGTCAGTCTGTTAATACGACGTACTCGGCCGTGCGTTTGACCCACCTTCCTACTGGATTGGTTGCGCAATGCCAAGACCAAAAATCCCAGCATAAGAATAAGGACAAGGCGTTTCGCGTATTACGTTCAAGACTATATGATATGGAATTGGCGAAAAGGCAGGAAGAAGATGCGGCGAAAAGAAACTCGCAAGTAAGTAGTGGAGACCGTTCTGCAAAGATTAGGACCTACAACTACCCGCAAGGCAGGGTCACAGACCACCGTATTGGACTCACATTGTATGATCTAGCGAATATTATTGATGGTGATATTCAACGGATTATCAGTGAATTAAGCCTTGTTGAGAATACCGAAAAATTAAAGGAGGCCTCCGAGATATTCTAATTGAGTACCTTGTTTTGGTTTTAAGATTTGTTCAAAGACAATCCCAACCGACACCGTTTTTTGAATTTAGATCGCTGGCCCGCATTAGAGAACAATAATTTTATGACCACGAAAGAATTAATAGCGCAGATTCGTAAAAAAGAATCCTTTTTATGCATTGGGCTGGATACCGATTTGGACAAGATTCCAAAAGAATTACTTAAAGAAGAAGACCCTATTTTTGCTTTTAATAAGGCAATAATAGATGCTACACACGAGCTTTGTGTGGCTTATAAGCCAAATACTGCTTTTTATGAAGCTAATGGTATAAATGGCTGGGTGGCCTTGAAACGAACAATAGATTACCTCAATACAGAGCATCCGGAAATCTTTACCATTGCAGATGCCAAAAGGGGGGATATTGGCAACACGTCCACCCGTTATGCAAAGGCGTTTTTTGAAGATATGAATTTTGACTCCCTAACTATAGCTCCTTATATGGGAAGGGATTCCGTAGAACCTTTCTTGGAATTCAAGGATAAGCATACGATTTTATTGGCCTTGACCTCTAATGAGGGAGCATACGACTTTCAAACTAAAAATTTGGATGGCGTGGAACTGTACAAACAGGTATTAAGGACATCGATTAGCTATAAAGGTGCTGAAAATCTTATGTATGTGGTAGGAGCTACAAAGGCGGAATATCTTTTGGAAATACGTAAAATTGTGCCTAAAAGTTTTCTTTTGGTGCCCGGAGTAGGAGCTCAAGGAGGAAATTTGGCCGAGGTCTGCAAATATGGGATGATACCGGACGTAGGCCTGCTGGTAAATTCTTCTCGGGGGATAATTTATGCTTCCAATGGTGCCGATTTTGCCATAGCGGCAAAAAATAAGGCCAAAGAACTACAGCTACAAATGAAAGAAGAATTGGATAAACTTTTGTAATTATACCAATTGTTCCAAAGCTCTTTGTATTTTCAGTGCCTTGTTTTCGAAAAACTCTCCCAATTTGGTATTGGAATATTGGATGTTGGTGGCCTTGTCCAAAAAGTTTTGATATTGGTATTCCAACAGCGTAATCGCATCGCCCATTGCGGTTATTGGAGTTACTGTTCCTACTTTGCAATATTGCTTTTCCATAATAAATAATTTGTTCTTACAAATATACGTTCAGATTCACGTTTTGGATGTGGCTGGGCATGGCTCTACAACTAATAACTAGGTAATTTGTCTTTTTTTTAACGAAAACCATGAGAATACTTGAAAATTGAAATCGGTTTAAGTTATTTTTTACCTAAAAATATTTCATTTCAAAAAGTTTGTATACATTGCCGGTTACGCAGCCTTAAAGGTGTAATACAAACTATTGTTAAACTATACGAAATACCTTCATAATGATTCTGAAACTTGGGTCACCTTTATACATGGTGCCGGGGGTAGTTCTTCAATTTGGTATAAGCAGGTAAGGGAGTTTAGAAAATTTTTTAATATTCTACTTTTGGATCTTAGAGGTCATGGCGATTCCAAGCCCAACTTTAAGGATGCCTTTAGTGATCAATATACCTTCGACTCTATCACGAACGACATTCTCGAGGTAATAGATTATGAAGAAATAAAAAAATCACATTTTATAGGTATTTCTCTAGGGACCATCCTAATACGGAATTTGGCAGAGAACCATCCTCATCGTGTAGAAAGCATGATTATGGGTGGTGCAATTATGAAATTAAATCTCCGTAGCCAAATTCTTATGCGTTTGGGTATTGTATTCAAATCCGTAGTACCGTATTTGTGGCTGTATAAATTTTTCGCCTTCGTAATTATGCCGAACAGAAACCATAGGGAGTCTAGATTGTTATTTGTGCGGGAGGCGAAAAAATTATATCAAAAAGAGTTTATTAGATGGTTTAAATTAACTTCGGAAATAAATCCCTTACTTCGTTTTTTTAGATCTGCCGATATCAAAATACCAACATTGTATGTTATGGGAGAAGAAGATTATCTATTCTTGCCCACTATTAGAAAGATTGCTGCTGCCCACCAAACCTCAAACTTGTTTGTTATTCAAGATTGTGGCCATGTGGTAAATATAGAGCAGCCACAATTGTTCAATAATATGGTTATTGGTTATCTTGTTGGAATGGATAGGGCCAGCCTTTAATCTAACTACCCTAAAGTCTTGATCAATACTGTACATTTTATAAATTACAAGGAAAATAGACGTTCAGAACCCCATAAAGTTTCTACTGAACTTTGGTGTATCCCATTTAAAAACTGACTTACTCGTTAGTCCTAATGCTTGGTAAGTTCAAACTGGCAAATTTGCCGGTCAAGTACTCTCGGATCACGGGATGATTATAAACTGTACGCGATTGGAGCGCTTATAAACACTGAGGTTAGAGCAAAAAAAAACCGGTGCTCCCACCGGTTTTAGACTAACTAACTAACTCAAAAATGAAATGAATATCTGTTTTTTTAGGTTGTAATAACTTGACATTCAATATTTTTAACGTATATTTTTAAACTATATTGTTATTAGATGGATTTTTTTTAGTCTTGTATTGCAAAAACTTTTTTCAATAGATTTGTTGTTCTAGAGGAGGCCTTGGTCCTTATTTCTTTTTCTTCTACCGCAATCATGGTGTATACCCCTTCAAGGGCTTCTTTTGTTACATAATCCGTAAGGTCCGCGTTTACTTTGGTGGTCAAAGGAATGGCATTGTACCTATTGATCAAGGAGGTCCAAACCTTATCTGCCCCAACTTTTTCAAACGAAGATTTAATTACTGGATTAAACTTTGCGTACAGTTCTGTGGTCGTCTTGTCCTTTAAATAATTTGTTGCCGCTTGGTCGTCTCCTAGCAAAATTCCTTTGGCATCGTTAAACGAAATTTCCTTTACTGCGTTTATGAAAATAGGAGTGGCCTCGGATACCGCATCCTCGGCAGCTCTGTTCAATACTTTTAATCCTTCATCCGCCAAATTGTCTAAACCTATATCCCGTAAGGTCTTGTCCACCTTCCTAAGTTCTTCCGGCAAAAGGATTTTAACCAGATCGTTTTTGTAAAAACCATCTGTTTTTGTGAGTCGGCTCACTTGTTTGGAAATCCCTTTTTCCAGGGCCTCGCGTAATCCGTTTCCTATTTCTTCATTTCCTAGCCCGGTTGTCCCTGTTGGAAGTTGGTTTACGACCTGCTGTAATTCGTTACAGGACACAAATAAGGCTAAGCCGATTATAATTGAAATTTTTTTCATGATACTGTTATAGTTAAGGGTTTAAGGGCTTACGAAAAAATAACTGTTTTATTGTTATAGACCATTGTTTTTCGCAATACATGAAGAACAATGGCCCGCGAAAGGACAATCTTTTCGAGATCTCGTCCTTTGCTAATGAAATCTGCAATGGAGTGGGAATGGGATACGGCAGTAACATCCTGCTCTATAATAGGACCTTCATCCAATTCGCTGGTTACATAATGGCTAGTAGCTCCAATGATTTTTACACCCCTTTTAAAAGCCGCGTGGTAGGGTTTGGCACCTGCGAAAGCCGGTAAAAAGGAATGGTGAATATTTATGATTCGGTTGGGAAATGAACTTATTAGACGTTCACTTACAATTTGCATATACCTGGCAAGAACTATAAAATCTACCTTATGTTCCGTGAGAAGTGCTGCCTGCTTTTCCTCCGCCACGATACTGTTTTCTTTGGTAAAAGGAATGTGGTAAAAAGGAATCCCAAACTGATCTGCGATAAACTTCAGATCTGGATGATTGCTTAGTATAAATGGGATTTCAACCGCCAGTTCCCCGGCATGGTACCTACCTAAAATATCGTAAAGACAATGTTTGTACTTGGAAACAAAAAGTGCCATTTTTGGCTTTATGTTGTCTAAGTGAAGGCTCCATTGCATTTGGTAATTTTGGGCCAATGTGTCGTTGAACGCTTTTTTAAATATTGAAGTGTTGAAATCAGCTTGTTTAAATTCACTTTCCAAACGCATAAAAAAGACGTTGGTTTGTTTATCTACATGTTGATCGAGGTAAACAATATTACCTTGTTGCAGATGAATAAATTGGGTAACCGAGCTAATGATTCCTACTTGATCTGTACAGTTAATAAGTATTATAACTTTCAAAATCGTTTTTTAGGAACCAAAAATAACCTATTATAATGAATTTGAAATACCTGTCCTTTTAGTATTTGGACGATTCTGGGTAATGGAAAGGGAACCTATGCTAATGGATAGAAATTCGCCACCTTCTATAGTGTTTTCTAAAGCTCCGGATTTCGGCACGTAAAAGATTTAGGTACTCTACTTCCTTTACGCCGTCCTTTTCCAAGCCAAGTAAATACGAGTTGATATTTCGTATCATAATGTTTATGAAGGAAATGGTATGCATGCGTTCAGAGCTGCACTGAGAAAACTCTACCTGCGCTATTTTTTGCGGAATGAGAATGGCATCGGTTAATAAGGAATTCGCGATACAGTCCCTTAGACTATTGGATTCATAAAGTTTTAACAAATCCTTATTAAAAGAAACATAGGAAACAATTTCCCTGCTCATGAAACAAAGCTCCATGGCTTTTGTGTAGATAGGTAGTTGTTTTAAATTTTTGTGGGACATAGAACTGTAAAATTAGCTATAACATAAAGTTACTTCGCTTTTTTCTTAGAACGCTTTTTAATACTTAAAGAATTAGTAAATTTACCTTTGAATATAAATATTTTCTAGTAATATGGATTCGAATGTAAAGATAGATGAGCTTAATTGGAAAATATTGATTCGCCTGCAACAAAATGCAAGGGAATCTTTCGCCAATATTGGCAGGGCTATTGGACTTACGGCCCCTGCTGTAGGCGAGCGTGTAAAAAAAATGGAAGATGCCGGCATTTTGCTAGGGTATAACGCTGTGGTCTCCCATGTGCTAACAGGACACCAATTAAAGGCTATAATATCTCTACGCGCATTTATGGGCAAATTGAAGCCTTTCTTGGCACTGGTTCCTACTTTTGAGGAAGTGGTTAATTGCTATCGAATAACCGGTAATGAAAATATAGTGATGGAGGTGGTATTAAAGGATCAGTTTCATTTGGAAAAATTTATTGATAAATTGATACAGTACGGCGAAACTAGAACCCATATTGTACTCTCCCATGTTATTGCCAATGCACCAATTCATAAAAGACCGCTTTCTTAATAGTGTCTAAAATTACCTTTCGCAATATTTTCATCTGGGTAGTGTGCTATATTTAGGGTAGTGAAATCTATTTTGACGGTTCTACGTGCTGTCGTTATGATATGCCTTACCTGTTGAATGAAAGATTTTATAAGGCAGAACAAGATTAGATTTAACTTAGGAAATATCTTATTTTTGGTTAGATTTTTGATAACTTTTCAAGTATGAAAAAAAACACGATTCTCCTTCTTTTTTTACTGCCAAGCTTGCTTTTGGCCCAAAAAATTAGCCTAGTTAAAGGAGCGATTACGGAAAATATTGTTGTGAATGATTCCTTGGGCGAGAGCATGTCTGTTTATTTACCCAGTTCTTTTGAGGTATCAAAAACTTGGCCCATGATTTTTGTTTTTGATATGGAGGGCAAAGGAAAACAGGCACTCTCCATGTTTAGGGAAGCTGCGGAAGAACAGGGTTATCTTTTGGCTGCCTCCAACAATTTTAGTGATACCATAGGCTTGTCACAAAATATTTTGATTGCAAACAGGTTTTTTAATGCCGCTTTTGACCTATTGCCATTACAAAAGGAACGTGTGTATACGGCAGGCTTTTCGGATGCCGCTAGGGTTGCATCCATAGTTCCCAACTTCATCAAGGGAATTAAAGGGGTAATATCGGTTGGGGCCTCTGTGGGTAATTTGGAAATCTTAAGTGCCCAAAATCCGTATTACTTTATTGGTATTGTTGGGCGGGAGGATTATAATTTTATTGATATGATGGAGACCAGAAAAACGCTGGATAGATTAAAGTTTCCAAATCAACTCCTAGTGCACGATGGTGGTCACGAATGGCCTTCCAAAGATTTTATTTCCAATTCCTTGAAAATTTTCACATTTTCAGCCATGGCCAAGGGAGAGTTAGCGAAAGATAAACAACTTATTGCCGCCAGCTATAAAGAATCCCTTACAGCTGCCAATTCCTTATTTTCTAATGGAAAACCGCTATTGGCGGAGCACGGGCTATCTGAAATGTTTAGAATATACGAACCAGTGATGGAGTTGGATTCCTTGAAGGACATGCATAAGCAGTTACGCAGGACTAGTATCTTTAAATCTGCCAGAAGAAATCAGAATGATGTATTTTTAAAAGAAACCTTCGCCAAGGAGGATTATGGCTACTATTTGGAAGAAGATGTGATGACCTATAATTATAATAATTTAGGTTGGTGGAACTATCAAATGGAGGAGCTGGATAAGTTGGATAAGAGTAGTAATATATATGAAAGGCAAATGTCCAAAAGACTTCGGGGCTATATAAATGCTCTCATAGAGGACACCATAGATGTGATTACTTTGGAAAAGGAAATAGATTTGGATGCCCTTACGTTTTTATACATGCTTAAGACCATTACCGACCCCCAAAACTTTAACTATTATTTAAACATCATTTCGAATAGTGCTAGGGTAGAAGATTATGGTACCTCACTTTTCTATTTGGAAGAATTGCTCAAAAACGGCTACAAGGATAGAGACGCACTTTATGCTTTGGAGCACACGGCACTCTTGCGTATAACACCGGAGTTTAATGCCCTTGTGCAGAAATACCTAAATGTTGCGCGTTACGACATACCTTTAGAGGAGTAGGTTTTGTGCCTTGTAAAACTAAGTTGGGATTCCTATTCTCTCTTTAAGGAAATAACTAAAGTTGTCCCTTTACTTTAGTGGAAGTCTAATTCGAAAATGTTTGGAGTACACCGCTCGGTTAGTTTATTTTTGTAGTAAATTCCAGCATATGAACAGGATTAAGGGCACACTTCTTTTAATATTGATATTGGCCGCAGGTTGTGGTAAAGGTAAAAAATATCATGATGAAAGGGATAACAGGGCAGAAATGCCTAAGTCCGATAAATTAGCAGCCGTATTGGCCTTTCAGGAAAAATTAAACAAAGAATTTAAAAACCCAGAGCAATCTCCTTTACCGGACCGATTTAGATCGGATTTTGAAAGCCTGGATTTTTTCCCTCCCGATACAAATTATGTGGTAACCGCCAAATTGGTTAGGACGCCAGAATCTCTTCCATTTTTAATGCCAACAAATACGGGTCGAACATCCAAAGAAGTGGTGTACGGTATAGTGACGTTTACGCTCCATGGTAAGGAGCATTCATTGGAAGTATATCAAAATCCCGAATTGATGGAAGATAGGGACTTCGAAGATTACCTGTTTCTACCCTTTTCCGATCAAACAAATGGAAAAGAAACCTATGGTGGAGGTCGCTACCTTGATTTAAGGGTGCCGGAAGCGAATACGCTAGTCTTGGATTTTAATAGGGCTTACAATCCCTATTGTGCTTATAATAAAAAGTATTCCTGTCCTTTGGTGCCCGCTGTAAATAATCTAGAAATAGCGGTATTCGCGGGTGTGAAGGATTTTAAGTATTGAAATATTATTTACACAAAAAAACAGACCGTCCAAAAACATTTAGGCGGTCTTTTTTATTTGTTAGTGCTGGTTCATCCTAAAATCCGGATAGGCATCCATGCCATGCTCGTGTATGTCCAAGCCATCTAGTTCCTCTTCTTTTGAAACCCTAAGTCCTACTGTTGCTTTCAATACGCCTAAAATGATACCTGAGCTAGTGATACAAAAGACTGCGATGACCAATACGCCGGATAATTGGGTAAGAAATTGTTCCATACCTGCTTTGTTCCCAAAGAGGCCAACAGCCAGGGTGCCCCAAATACCGCAGATAAGATGCACTGCCACCGCTCCTACAGGGTCGTCTAGCTTTATTTTGTCTACAAGTGCCACTCCAAGAACAATAATGTTGCCTGCTAAGAAACCAATGGCCACAGCTTCGTTTGGAGACATTAGGTCTGCCCCGGCGGTAATTCCTACTAAACCACCTAGTATACCGTTTAGGAACATGGTCAAGTCCAGGTTTTTGTACAATACGGTAGATAAGATCATAGCTCCAAAACCACCTGCGGCAGCTGCTAAACTGGTTGTAACCAAAACCAAGGAAGTTAGTTCCGGATCTGCGGACAGTACAGATCCCCCGTTAAAGCCGAACCATCCCAACCAAAGTATCAAAACACCTGCGGTTGCCATGGGTATGCTATGTCCCGGAATTGCTTTTGCCTTCCCTTCCTGATCAAATTTTCCAATTCTTGGTCCCAAAAGGGCAATGGCTACCAAGGCTGCCCAACCCCCAACGGAGTGTACCAAGGTGGAGCCGGCGAAATCATAAAATCCCCAAGAGTCCAGAAAACCACCTCCCCATTTCCATGCTCCTACAATGGGGTAGACTAATCCTACATAGAACACCGTAAAGATCATGAACGCCTGAATTTTTATGCGTTCCGCTACTGCTCCGGAAACGATGGTTGCGGCGGTTGCGGCAAACATTCCCTGAAAAAGAAAGTCTGTCCACCAGGTATAGCCTCCTTCTGCATAATCCACAGTCATCCCACCTTCTGGTGCGGAAATGCCAAACCCCGCAAATTTCAAAAGGCCCATATCCCCGTCTTCGAATCCGGGGTACATGAGGTTAAACCCGAAGGCATAGTAAAGAAGTAGGCCCCCGGTAATAATGAAGATGTTCTTGAATAATATGTTGATGGTATTTTTTTGTCTTGTTAAACCTATTTCCAAAAAGGCAAATCCAGTATGCATAAAGAACACCAAAGCGGTGGCTACCATCATCCATACGTTGTTTGCTGTAAATAATCCTGCGTCCATTTTTTATAGTTTTAGTTGTTTGGTCCGTGTGGGTTGTTTTTGCTACTATTTGTGCTTAATTGATACCGGCCTGTCCATTTTCTTTGGTTCGGATTCGGTAGGCCTGTATGATTTCTGAAACAAAAATTTTACCATCGCCCACATTGCCACTGTAGGCAGCTTCCAATATAGTATTCACGGTTCGCTCTAAAAATTCATCCGATACAACTATAGATAAATATCTTCTTTGGATATCCGTAGTGCTGTAGGAGATACCGCGATATACGTGGCCCTGCTTTTCGTTTCCCACTCCCGTAACATCCCAATAGCTAAAGAAATTGACCTCTATTTTATGCAATGCCTCTTTGACATCGTCAAATTTGGATTTTCTAATAATTGCTTCAATCTTTTTCATTTGGTTATTTATTTTATATGACAAATCTATGTTTATTCTAAATTAACCCCATTTTTTATAGGGTATATTTTATCATTTTTATAAAATTAATTATTTATACCCTATTAATTTTAGGGTTTTTAAATATTAAATAAATATTTTGTTGATTTGAAGACTTGTAAAAAGTGAAAATAAGTCCGTACCTAGAAAGTGCGCACTAAAGTGGTGGTTGTTAAAAATAAACATCAACCTAGTGTCGTAAGAACAGAATGGTATTTAGAATGGACAGAAATTTTGAATGGTTTTTTTACACTAATTTGGAAGCCCAGAGTCCCAAGCTTACCGCTAAAATACCTATAGTAATACTTGATAGCGTGTAAAAGGAAAAGTGTAGTAAGTTATAATCCTTTAGCAGGAGATGTCCTTCGAGGGCAAAAGTAGAAAAAGTAGTGAATCCACCGCAAAAGCCCATCGTTAGTAATAAGGTCTGATTTTGTGAAAGAAAATTGGTTTTCATGGAAATACCGAGGATAAAACCAATTAGAAGACAGCCGATACCGTTTACCAGAAAGGTGCCAAGATAAAAATTAGTAAAATATTGGTTAAGGGACCTGGAAATTAAATAGCGTAGTAGACTACCAAGCCCGCCACCCAAAAAAACAAGTATAAATTGTTTCATACCTTATAAAGGTATAAAACTAAACTGCTTTTTTGAGCTCCGTAGTTAGTAAATTAATTGGATAAATAATGGAACCATGGGATTTGGAAATCTTTTGGGTAGATTTCGTTACCTGTTTGTTCGCACTTATTAGGCTAAATACCATTATAAGGGTGTTTAATCCAATTAAAACAAAAAATATAACAAGAAAAGTAATCATAATAATTTGCCCCTTTATAGATATATAACGCAAAATTACGTTATTTGGTATAGTATACGAGCTAAAAGAGATTATTGTTGTGTAAGGTGCTGTTTTTGTTGTATAATCGGTAATTAAGTTAATTTTTAAGGAAGTATTTGATTATAAACAGGGTTAATAAGAAGAATAGAAAAAAAATGCCCACTACTTTAACATTCTTGTAATTTTCTTTGTGCAATTTTGAATCCTTTTTGTATGATATCACAATAATGATGATGAATGAAATTGCAAAAATGGCCGCAAAGATTAGTTGTCCGCTACTGAACATATTTTATATTTTTATACAAATCTAACAGAAAACCAGAACAGTTAAGATGAAAAATAAAATCAATTGTGTCAAACTTTTTCATGAAACCTTTGGTATGGGTGTTTCCCATGAAATGAAGGCCGACCTAGGTGCTTCCAAAAACGTGTTGCGATTCAATCTTATGGATGAAGAGAACAAGGAGTATTTGGAGGCGGCCACTAATAATGATATGGTGGAAGTGGCAGATGCTCTTGGAGATATGCTCTATATTCTTTGTGGAACCATATTAGAGCATGGTATGCAGTATAAGATAGAGGAGGTTTTTAACGAAATACAACGTAGCAATATGAGTAAGTTGGGTGCCGACGGTAGGCCAATCTACCGCGAAGATGGCAAGGTGCTAAAGGGTCCCAACTATTCTAAGCCTGATATTGCAAGTATATTGGATAAATAGAAAAAAGGCCTTGAAGGCCTTTTTTTTAGTTCGTTACCTTATAACGCCATCCGAAGGGATCTTCAGATTTGTTATATTGGATATCTGTAATTATTTTCTTTATTTTTTCCGCATAGGGAGACTCCAGTTCTGGTAGTTCGTAATCTGTATCTCTAAAACCAAAGGCTGAAATTGGAGAAATAACAGCTGCTGTTCCGGCTCCGAACATCTCTTTTAGCGAGCCGTCCTTGGCCGCGTTTACGACCTCGGTCACCGTTATTTTTCTTACCTCAAATTTTATGCCTTGATCTTTGGCAATTTCTAAAATACTTTTGCGGGTAATACCGTCCAATATTCTATCGCTGGTAGGGCCTGTGAGCAAGGTATCGTTTATACGCACAAAAATGTTCATGGCTCCTGCTTCTTCTATGTACTCATGCTCGGTGTCATCTGTCCAAATAACCTGGTTGTACCCCTTTTCAATGGCTAACTTTGTAGGGTAGAACTGTCCTGCATAATTGCCTCCGGCCTTAGCGAAACCAACACCACCATTCGCAGAACGGGAATAGGTCTGCTCTATCAGTACTTTTACCTTACCGGCAAAATAAGCCCCGGAAGGCGCGCAGGCGATTATAAATTTATATTCATCGGCAGGGGAGGCATGAAACCCCTTACCTGTAGCGAACATAAAGGGCCTTATATATAAAGAAGACCCTTCCGAGGTAGGTATGAAAGCACGATCAAGTTCCAATAGTGCCGTTAATCCGTCCATGAAATAATCCTCAGGAATTTCTGGAATACACATCCGTTTTGCAGAAATATTGAATCTTTTGTGGTTATCCAATGGTCTAAAAAGAAAGATGTCTTCGTTTTTGTCCTTATAGGCTTTCATACCTTCAAAAATGGATTGACCGTAATGGAAAATTTTTGAAGACGGTTCCAAGCTTATAGGCTGATAAGGCACAATTTTTGGAAGTTCCCATGCGCCGTTCTTATAATCGCAAATCAACATGTGATCCGTAAATACGGAACCAAAGGCCAGATTATCGAAATCTATTTGGTCTATCTTGGAGTGTTTTACTTTTTCTATGCTAATGCTTTTTGTATCGATGCTCATTAATTGCTTAATTTTGAGGATTAAAATTAATCAAATATCCCAATGGTCGCTTCTTTTTTAGTTATAAAATGACCAGCTTTGTAAATGAATCTTAATTTTTAGAAGATATGAAAGGTTTTAACATTTTACTTGTGATTTTTGCGATGGTATTGTCCTGTAAAGGTCAAAATACCCGAGAGATAGGTCAAGCCGAAGAACAGGACATGCAATCTTTTGGAGCGCAAATTGAGGCATCAAATGCGAAAGACTCTAAAAAAATGCTGGCCCAATACAAGAATATGGGTCAGACTGACAGTGTGCAAACAAAGTTTACCGCCAAAGTTAAGGAAGTTTGCAAGTCTAAAGGGTGCTGGATGAAGTTGGAACTTGAAAACGGGGAAGAGGCCATGGTGCGCTTTAAAGACTACGGATTTTTTATGCCCAAGGACATCGCAGGGAAAGAAGTTATTGTCAAAGGGATTGCCTTTGTAGAGGCTATGAGTGTTGCGGATCAGAAGCATTTTGCGGAAGATGGCGGCGCCACACCAGAAGAATTGGCAAAAATAACCGAACCAAAACGGACCTATGGTTTTGAGGCCGATGGTGTATTGCTAAAAAACTAAGGTGCAACGGGAAATCATTACCACGGGCGACGGCTCCAAAACAATTTATATAAAGGATTGGGACGAGCAGTACCATTCCAAGCATGGAGCTATTCAAGAAGCGTATCATGTATTTATAAGGAACGGACTAGATTTGTTCCAGAACGCTTCTTTAAATATTCTTGAAATTGGTTTTGGCACCGGTCTAAATGCCTTTATCACCTTATTGGAAGCCCAAAAAAAGGCACGTACCATTAACTATTGTGGGGTGGAAGCCTATCCGGTTTCTTGGGAAGAAGCGGAGCTGCTCAACTATGTAACCCAGCTCAACGCTGTGGAAAGAGTACAGGATTTTGAGCGCTTGCATAAGGCTCCTTGGGAAGAAAAAGTTGCTATAGCTCCATTTTTCAGTCTAACTAAAAAAAAAGTGTATTTTAAAGACATTACCGATCAGGAAGTGTTTGACCTTATTTATTTTGATGCATTCGGCGCAAGGGTGCAACCAGAATTGTGGACAGCTCTTATTTTTAAAAAGATGTACGAGGCCTTAAGGAGCGAAGGCTATTTAGTTACCTATGCCGCAAAGGGTAGTGTTAGACGTGCGATGTTGGAAGTTGGTTTTAACGTTGAGCGGCTTCCCGGACCTCCCGGAAAAAGAGAAATGTTACGTGCCCAAAAACCATAGAATAAAAATCGTAATGTTTTTTACTAAACTTTCCTTAGTGTTTTTGTGTCACTTCCCACAAAAACACTGTTAAATCCAAATTAAACCTAAGGTAATCTGAATGCAAAACGTATACCTTTGAAGTATGAGGATATTGATTACAGGTGCAACAGGTTTAGTAGGACAAGAGCTGGTATCTCAATGCCATGCGAAGGGCTATACGGTAAATTTTCTTACCACTAGCAAGAGCAAGTTGGTTTCCGAACCTAATTATAAAGGTTTCTATTGGAATCCTAAAGTCGGGGAGATAGATGTGCATTGCTTAAAAGATGTCTCGGTCATCATCAATTTGGCAGGGGCCAGTATTTCTAAACGATGGACGTCCTCTTACAAAAAGGAAATCTTGGACAGTAGGATAGACACCTTGAATACACTTTATGTGGCACTATCCAGTCTTACGGAGCATAAGGTTCGTTCATTAATTTCTGCATCAGCTATTGGGATTTATCCAAACTCTCTTGATAATTATTATGAGGAGGAGGAAACTGCTGTTGATGATAGTTTTTTAGGAAAAGTGGTAGCGGCTTGGGAGCGCAAGGCGAACGATTTTAAAGCCTTAAATATAAAGGTTAGCAAGGTGCGTATAGGATTAGTAATGTCCGCCAATGGTGGTGCCTTGCCGGAAATAGCAAAACCCATAAAGTATTATGTAGGTGCGGCCTTTGGCTCTGGAGAGCAATGGCAATCTTGGATTCATATTTCAGATTTGGCTCGAATGTTTCTTTTTATTGCGGACAACAACTTAAAAGGGGTATTCAATGGTGTTTCACCGAACCCTGTAACAAATAATAGACTGGTAAAAGAGATTGCCATGATTTTGGAGAAACCTTTGTTCTTGCCCAATATTCCCGAGTTTGTAATGAAGACTATTTTGGGTAATATGTCCTATATTTTATTCGCTAGTCAGCGGGTAAGCAGTAAAAAGATAGAAGAAGAGGGTTTCACTTTCGAGTATATGAATATATGTAGCGCTTTGGAAAATATTTATGAAAAAAGTGGTATGTGCAGTATTCCCGAGGACAATGTTCATAATGAATTCGTTCCCTAAAGTTGAATCGATCTTCTAATAATAGAAATTTATTAATCCGCTTCTGGCGGATTTTTTGATGTTAGGACAATGGTGTTTTTTGCACTATAAATCCTTAATTCTCGAGACCGCCAACAATCGTTGTATTTATTCTTTAATTTTCTTTTTCAATATATAGGTTTGTCCAAGGGCTTATGGGTTTGTTTTCAAGGACAAGTTTACAGTTAATAGGACCGCTAAAGGTGCTGCACGATAAATTATTCAAACAAGCAATAATGAACTAATTATCGAGATTGACTTTTTTAATAACTGTTAAGGATAAAGTTTAATGACATTTTGACATTTTTAAAGTTTTGGCAGTACTTTTGCCACCTTGGAATGAGTGATAAAAAAGAGAGAAATCTTATGAGCAATAAAAATAATTCGGAAAATCTGGACGATACCCTTTCACAAGAAGAGGAATTAAATATAGCCGAGAACCACGAAGGTGTAGACGAAGTAGAACAGACCGAGGAAGAACGTTTACGTGAAGAAATAGCAAAGGAGAAGGATAAATTTTTAAGACTGTTCGCCGAGTTTGAAAATTATAAAAGGAGAACTTCCAAGGAACGTATAGATCTTTTTAAAACTGCGGGGCAAGAAGTTATTGTATCCTTACTACCGGTACTGGACGATTTTGAGCGAGCTTTAAAAGAGCTTTCCAAATCTGAGGAAAAAGAAATGTTCAAGGGAGTACAACTTATTAATGGTAAGCTAAGCGAAACTTTGAAGTCTAAAGGGCTCGAAGAATTGAAAGTGGATGCCGGTGATACGTTTGATGCCGAGATTCACGAAGCCATCACTCAAATACCTGCACCTAATAAGAAGTTAAAGGGCAAAGTTGTTGATGTTATTGAGAAAGGATTTAAGTTGGGTGACAGAATAATACGCCATCCAAAAGTTGTGGTCGGAAACTAAAAGATAGGAATGAAGCAAGATTATTACGAAATACTTGGTATAACCAAGAGCGCGGGTGCCGCAGAAATAAAAAAAGCTTATAGGAAAAAGGCGATAGAATTCCATCCGGACAAGAATCCAGGAGATTCCAAAGCGGAAGAGAATTTTAAGAAAGCTGCTGAGGCCTACGAGGTATTGAGCGATCCGGACAAAAAGGCAAGATATGACCAGTTTGGTCATGCGGCTTTTGAAGGTGGCGGCGGATTTGGTGGTGGCGGAATGAACATGGACGACATCTTTAGCCAATTTGGCGATATATTCGGCAGTGCATTTGGCGGCGGAGGTGGATTTGGTGGTTTTAGCGGATTTGGTGGCGGTGGTCAACGTAGGGTAAAAGGAAGTAATTTGCGTATTAGGGTAAAGCTTACTTTGGAAGAAATAGCCAACGGCGTAGAAAAGAAAGTTAAGGTAAGACGCAAAATTCAGGCCGAAGGGGTTACCTATAAAACTTGTGGCACCTGCAACGGTAGGGGGCAGGTAACAAAAATACAGAATACCATTTTGGGCAGAATGCAAACTGCAGCAACCTGCACTGCTTGCGGCGGCGGCGGTCAAATTTTGGATGGTAAGCCCGGAGATGCGGATGCACAAGGCTTAAAAGTTTCCGAGGAAACGGTTTCTATAAATATCCCTGCGGGCGTAGAAGAAGGTATGCAGCTCAAGGTGCCCAATAAGGGGAATGATGCTCCAGGTAACGGTGTTCCTGGTGATTTGTTGGTAGCCATTGAGACCCAAGAACATGCCACGCTAAAAAGGGAAGGGGATAATTTACATTACGACCTTTATATAAGTTTATCCGAAGCCGTCTTGGGAACATCGAAGGAAATCGATGCAGTGGGCGGAAAAGTTAGGATAAAACTTGAAGCGGGAATTCAGTCCGGAAAAATACTGCGTTTGCGCGGAAAAGGAATTTCCAGTTTAAACGGCTATGGGAGCGGGGATTTATTGGTGCATGTAAATGTTTGGACACCAAAAGAACTAAATAAAGAACAAAAAGATTTTTTTGAAAGGATGCAAGGCACCGATAATTTTGAGCCAAAACCTGAAAAATCCGACAAATCTTTTTTTGAAAAAGTTAAAGATATGTTCTCATAAATCTAAAAGTATTGGATTTTAAATAAAAAACGTATATTTGAAGTAATATTGGGAAACCAATATTAATTTTCTTTTTCATAGCAATTTTTTTCCCATCCTTAATTCTTTTAAGGGTGGGTTTTGTTTTTTGATGGTTTTCTATTTCGGGCCAAAGATGTCGGGGTTAAAGCAAATGGGAAATATCTCGTGGCTCTTTTTTTTTCCCCTGTTAAGCTTCCATAAAAACATGTTAAAAAAAGATGTTAAAGACGACTTAAAAAATAGCTTTTAAAACAATTCAATATCTTTGATTAAATTGTACATATGAACAATATTTTGGTAGTCGACGATGTTACCAAACAATATGGGGAACATACTGCTTTGAAGCATGTTTCTCTAGAAATCCCCAAAAACAGCATTTATGGGTTGCTGGGCCCTAACGGTGCCGGCAAGACTACGTTGATACGGATAATCAACCAGATAACGTATCCCGATCATGGTACTGTTTTCTTTGACGGGAAGCCTCTTAAGCCAGAACATATAGCACAAATAGGCTATTTGCCGGAAGAGCGGGGTTTGTACAAGAGCATGAAGGTGGGGGAGCAAGTGCTTTATTTGGCCCAATTAAAAGGACTTTCCAAAAGGGATGCCAAAGCACGGCTTAAATTTTGGTTCGATCGTTTTGAAATTAGCGACTGGTGGGGCAAGAAAATTCAGGAACTTTCTAAGGGTATGGCCCAAAAAATTCAGTTTATAGTTACCGTACTGCATGAACCCAAATTATTGATTTTCGATGAGCCTTTTAGCGGTTTTGATCCCATAAATGCCAATATCATAAAGGATGAAATTTTGCAGCTTAAGGAAAACGGGGCATCTATTATCTTTTCAACACATCGCATGGAATCGGTAGAAGAACTTTGCGAGTACATAGCCCTTATACACCGTTCCGAAAAAATTTTAGACGGCAAGCTTTCAGATATAAAAAGGGCGTTCAAGAAGAATATTTTTGAGGTTGGTGTAACTACCGATGCGCCTGAAGCGTTGCTCAGTAGTTTGAAGGAACGTTATCAACTATATTCATCAAACTTTGACCGAGAACAAAAACAACTGGATTTCTCCATTCAGTTGCCAAACATTAATTCTGGGGAGTTGCTCAACTTTCTTGGTTTAAATGCCAACGTCAATAATTTTGTCGAGACCATCCCATCTGCCAATGACATTTTCATCAGCACGATTCAAAAAAAAGTATTTGACAATGAATAAGCTCCCACTGATTATTAAAAGGGAATATTTGGCCAAAGTACGGAACAAATCTTTCGTAATCATGACGTTTTTGAGTCCTGTATTAATGGTAGCAATGATACTTCTTATAGGGTACCTTACCAAACTTAACGATAGTGAGAAACGCGTCATTGCCATTCTTAACGAGAGTGATTATTTCACGAATGAATTTATGACCAATGAAACTACCTCTTATGTTAAGTATAGGGGACTTAGTTTGAAAGAGGCAAAAGATTCCACGAAGAATATGGGGTATTATGGTCTTGTTTATTTGCCCAATGAGGATAATTTAGAAATGGTGACCAAGCGCGCTTTTTTTTATAGTAAGGAAGCTCCCAGTACCACTACATTAGAAAGTGTAGAGCGCATTTTTAAAGAGCGATTGCGTCAAGAGAGATTAAGGGAACGGGGCATGTCCGCCGAGGATTATGCCGAAATGGATCGTTCCTTTCAAATGAACATTTCTACATTTGAGGGAGAGCAGAACCTTAAAGGCATTAACGAAATTAAGGCCGTGATTGGTGGAGGTTTTGGGTATTTGATTATGATGTTTATCATTATTTACGGTGGTTTTGTCATGCGGAGCGTTATTGAGGAAAAGACCAGTCGCATTATTGAGGTTATCATATCATCGGTAAAGCCTTTTCAATTAATGATGGGCAAGATTATTGGAACATCGTTGGCCGGGATTACTCAATTTGGAATATGGATTCTTTCCGGTTCCATATTATTGGTTATTGCTATGGCAATTTTTGATATAGATCCATCTATGGTTTCCGGTTCACCAGCTACACAGGTCATGGGTTCGGGTCCTAATGTGGGGATGCCCTCTATGGATATGACTGCGCAGTTATATGCCCAAGAACTTTTTGATATTCCGTGGCTCTTGCTCATATCTTTTTTTCTAATATACTTTGTTTTAGGCTATTTGATTTATAGTTCAATTTATGCGGCTATAGGTGCGGCGGTGGATAATGAGACCGATACCCAACAGTTTATTTTTCCGGTTATATTGCCCTTAATGTTGGCGATTTATGTTGGTTTTTTCTCTGTTTTTAGTAATCCGCATGGGCCAATAGCCGTGGCTTTTTCCCTATTTCCTCTAACCTCGCCCATTGTTATGATGATGCGTTTGCCCGGTGGCATTGGAGATGGCGGGGTTCCTATCTGGCAGTTGGTTTCGTCAATTCTTCTATTATTGGTTACCTTTATTGCTATCGTCTGGTTGGCTGCGAAGATATACCGGGTGGGGATTTTAATGTACGGTAAAAAGCCAAGCTATAAAGAGTTGTTCAAATGGCTTAAATATTAAGTATGACTCAGGATAACACCGAGAAGATCACGGAAATTATAACGCATGATGTATGGGATTCCGTTAAGCAATTCCTGGAATTGGGGATTCATTTTGGTTCTGGTCAAAAATCCGTAAATATTACCATAGGTTTATTGTTGTTGTTAACAACTGCCTTTGTTTTGTCCAGTTTTTTCATGAAATGGATTCGCAAGTTGTTTACGCGGAACATGGAAAACGATGACAAACTCAAGTTCATAAGTATTTTCAAGTTCATAAAATACGTTGTTTATATTGTCGTTATTCTTTTTACTATGAGCGCGGCAGGTATAAATATCACCATACTGCTAACCGCTTCCGCAGCTCTTTTTGTAGGTTTAGGTCTCGCGTTACAAGAGCTTTTTCAAGACATCATAGGAGGTATCTTTATCATCGTAGATAAATCCCTTCGGGTCGGGGATATTATAGAAATGGACGGGAGGATCGGCAAGGTATTCGAAATTAAGCTCCGTACTACAAGAGCTATTACCAGGGATGATAAAATCATTATTATCCCCAATCATAAGTTTATTAGTGATATTGTTTTTAATTATACCCAAAATCATTCAACAACTAGGGAAACTGTTAAAATAGGTGTAGCTTATGGTAGTGATATCCAATTGGTTACCCAACTGTTAGAGGGTATTGTTCATAATCAAAAGGGTGTATTGAAAAGTCCCAAACCTTTTGTGCTTTTTGATGATTTTGGTGACTCTGCCTTACTCTTTTCAGTTAATTTTTTTATTAGTGATAGTTTTACAGATCCAAGAGTAAAGAGTGAAATACGCTATAAAATCGATGGTGAATTCCGAAAAAACAAGGTCTCTATTCCTTTTCCTCAAAGAGATGTGCATATCATTCAGCATAGTCCTATTGAGCATACCAGCGTTCAAAACAAGGGAAACAAATGATAAAAGGTCGGTTATGGGTAGTGCTGCTATGCGCCATTGCTTTTTATGATGCCATGGCGCAAACGCCAGATGTTTTTAGGGTGGAGTACATGTTAATGCCCAGAAATGATTCCGGAGCAAAATTGGCAAGAATAAAGTTGGTCGCCAATATACCCATCAAAACTGGGGATTCTAGTACCATAGTCCTTGGAAGTGAGTACAATCGTTTGGCATATGATCTGCAAAGAAATGATATCAGTATTAGTCAGGAGGGCTTAAATTATTTTCATGTCGTTGATATTAATTTGGCCTATGTACGAAGATATGATAAAGATTGGAGGTTGATCGGCGTGCTTACTCCTCGTTTGGCCTCTACCCTTACCAATCCGTTGGAAAATGGAGATTTTTCCATAAACGCTACCATAGGCGGATTTAGGGATAGGCCGGACATCGACAAACCAACACGTTTAGTGTTGGGAATTGCATACAATTCAACAGTTGCCCTTAGGGTGCCGCTCCCAGTGGTTTATTTTGAAAAAAGGTTTCATCCCAGCTGGTCCTATATCCTTGGTGTTCCAAAAACGGGGATGAAATATCATTATAAGGAAAATCATATCATTCAAACTGAATTTATCTTGGATGGTTATTTTGTAAACCTTCAGAACAACACGGTCTTGCCAGATGCCAGTTTTGCATCCTCTATATCTTCCTCTGCCGCAGTGGTAACTTTGGGATATTCTTATAATATTAATAAGATAATGTCGTTTTATGGTTTTTTCGGACATACCATTTTTCAATCCGGAGTTTTGAGGGATGACGATAGAAATGATATTTTTACACTTAACGATGATTCCAGCTTCTATATCAGGACCGGATTTAGAATAGGACTTTAATAAAAATAAGATGATTTCAAGAATTTTGGTAATAGAAGATGAGTCGGCCATTAGACGGGTATTGGTTAAAATACTTTCCGAAGAGAACGATAATTATGTGGTAGAGGAGGCCGAAGATGGTCTAAAGGGTTTGGAAGCGATTAAGAACAATGATTACGATCTTGTGCTCTGCGATATTAAAATGCCAAAAATGGACGGTGTTGAGGTGTTGACAGCGGCTAGGAAGCTAAAGCCGGAAATTTCATTTATTATGATATCTGGTCATGGCGACTTGGATACCGCCGTAAATACAATGCGTCTTGGGGCTTTTGATTATATTTCCAAGCCACCGGATCTAAATCGATTATTGACTACCGTGAGAAATGCCTTGGAACGCAAAGAGCTCACAGTAGAGAATACCATCCTTAAAAAGAAGGTTAGCAAGAACTATGAAATGGTAGGGGATAGTAGCAAGATTGCTGCAATTAAGGAGATGATAGAGAAAGTGGCGCCTACAGATGCCCGAGTTCTGATAACTGGATCTAATGGAACCGGTAAGGAATTGGTTGCCCACTGGCTTCACGAAAAAAGTCAAAGAAGTGCAGCCCCCTTTATAGAAGTCAACTGTGCGGCCATACCTTCTGAACTTATTGAGAGTGAGCTGTTCGGTCATGTGAAAGGTGCCTTCACTTCTGCCGTAAAGGATCGTGCCGGTAAATTTGAGGCTGCCAATAAAGGAACTATATTTTTGGACGAAATCGGGGACATGAGCCTATCTGCCCAGGCCAAGGTGCTTAGGGCACTTCAGGAAAGTAAGATTTCTAGGGTGGGTACGGACAAGGATATTAAAGTAGATGTGCGGGTTCTCGCCGCTACCAATAAAGATTTAAAAAAAGAGATCGCCGAGGGTAACTTTCGCGAAGATCTGTACCATAGGCTTGCCGTTATCTTAATACAGGTACCATCTTTAAACGAGCGTAGGGAGGATATACCCCTATTGATAAACTACTTTGCCAAGAAGGTGACCGATGAGCAGGGCGTGCCCCTAAAAGCGTTTACCCCAGATGCCATTGATTTACTAAAGGCCTATGATTGGACCGGTAACATTAGGGAGCTAAGGAATGTTGTAGAGCGCCTAATTATACTGGGTGGTCAGAGAGTATCCGAGGATGACGTTAAGCTTTTCGCAAGTAAGTAGGAATAGTTATTAAAGACAATTTGGAATACGAAGCAGTGCGTCTGCCGTAATTTCCTTTGTTCTTAGATTATAGTACTTTTTACCTTCGGATAAGTTGTCCTTCAGAAGTTCTTTTTCGCAGTGTTCAAAGATATTCTGTGCAAAGGCCCGGGCTTCCTTGCAATCAACTGATTGCACAATTTTTTTTAAGGATGCTTTATATTTTTCTAATGAAATATCAATTTTTTGATTTAAGCTCTCAACACCTTGTTCTTTTAAAATCGCCCCTTCGTTCTTGACCGGTGAGGTATTTAGGACAAGAAGTTCATTGCCATATTTGCTTGAATGCAAGTGATGTCCCTCTAAAGATTCCAAACCGTTTGAGGTATGATCAAGGGATTTTTCCAATAGCATTTTTGTAGCACTCAAGGAAGTTGCCTTAGTGGCTAACTTAAGTTTTCTTAGCCCTTCTTCCAGGTCAACTTGGGCGTATTCACAACCGCATTCCGCCAACTGCTTTTTGGTTTTTTCCATAGCATGAATAGCCTTATACGCAAAATAACGGGCTTTATTAATGTCTTCCTTTTCTAGAGCCGTTTCGGTTTGGGTTTTTGCAAAACTAATATTGGAACCGGCATATTGGCATTCCATGTTAGTTTTGAAAGAAGAGAAAAGCATAAATGCTATCGCGCAGATAAAAATATAGGTCTTGTTCATTACTAAGATTTAGGTCTGTAAAACTTGGGGTTTTTACAGTTATAAAATTACTAGAGGATTACCTATTTGGAATATCTTATTCGATAGGAAACACCCACATCACTTTTTATTAGGTAAAGCGCAAAATTCGTTAGGTGAAGCGCAGTTTTTTTTAACATTTGATTACACTTCATCGATTAAAAATTTTATATTTCCATATGAAATATGTAAAAATAGAGGCATATCGCGCCGGAAGCGACACTATTATTGCCAAAAGAGATACCCTTGAGGACTTTGGGCGTTCAGAAAAACAATTAAAAAAGGACTTAGAAAAAACCAGGAGAACACTGGGAGAATTTCAGGATGTGCTTTATGCACATAATAAGTATAGTGTTCTGGTCTGTTTACAGGGAATGGATACTGCGGGCAAGGATAGCCTAGTGCGTGAGGTGTTCAAGGATTTTAATGCAAGGGGAGTGGAAGTACATAGTTTTAAAGTACCAACCGAATTGGAACTGGATCATAATTATTTATGGCGACATTATTTAGTGCTGCCCGCCAAGGGAAAGTTCGGGGTATTTAATAGAACACACTATGAAAACGTACTGGTGACAAGGGTACACCCTGAGTATATATTGGGCGAGCGTATTCCCGGTATCCATACAGTGGACGATATTGGGCCAAGTTTTTGGGAAAAAAGATTTGAACAGATCAATAATTTTGAACGGCATTTGGCTGAAAATGGAACCATTATTTTTAAGTTCTTTCTTCATCTTTCCAAGGAGGAACAGCGTCAACGTTTGCTAAGAAGGTTATCACTAAAAGAAAAACACTGGAAGTTTTCTCCTGGAGATCTTAAGGAACGTAAATTATGGGACAACTATCAGTTTTGTTATCAAGAGGCCATAAGAAACACCTCAAAAGAACATGCTCCTTGGGAAGTCGTCCCCGCTGATAATAAAAAGGCCGCGAGGGTTATTGTGGCGACTATCCTTTTAGAAAGGTTAAAAAAATACAAAGATATCAAGGAGCCGCTTTTGGATGATAAAATAATGGCTAATTTAGACACCTATGAAAAGGAACTACAGAACGAAGCGTAGTGCTGGTCTATTATTTTTGTGTTTGGTAGTATGTAATTTAATACTGGCCCAGCAGAAAGACGAAGTCCAGTTACGAAAGATTTATGATGCGGCACTAACCAATGGTAAGTCATATGATTGGTTAAATTACCTTTCCAATCAAATTGGTGGTCGGTTGTCAGGTTCCGTGCAGGCGGAGCAGGCGGTGGAGTACACCAAAGCCGAACTGGACGCACTCGGTTTGGACAACGTGTGGTTACAACCCGTAATGGTTCCTAAATGGGTAAGGGGTACACCGGAATTCGCTTATTACGAAACAGATCCTGGGATCACAACGAATGTTCCAATTACCGCATTGGGCGGCTCGGTGGCCACCCCACCAAAAGGAATAAAGGCACAGTTGATAGAGGTTCAAAGTATAGCGGAACTGGAGGAATTAGGGGCGGATAAGATAGCAGGAAAAATAGTGTTCTTTAATAGACCTATGGATCCCGTACATATTAATACCTTCGATTCCTATTCAGGGGCCGTGGATCAGCGAGGTTCT
Source organism: uncultured Flavobacteriaceae bacterium (assembly GCA_963697395.1). Classification (GTDB taxonomy): domain Bacteria; phylum Bacteroidota; class Bacteroidia; order Flavobacteriales; family Flavobacteriaceae; genus Maribacter. The sequence continues at coordinate 465,101 of CAVONX010000018.1, read as the reverse complement.
GGTGCAAAAGAAGCGGGTAAATTTGGTGCATTGGGTGTTATTGTGCGGTCCATGAACTTGCGTCTGGACGATTTTCCGCATACAGGTGGTATGAGTTATGGTGATACACCTGAGAACCAAAGAATTCCTGCCGCCGCTGTTAGTACAAATTCGGCCGAGCTTTTGAGCACTACACTGAAGTTAAATCCGAATATTCAGTTTTACTTCAAACAAAACTGTAAACAATTTGACGATGTACAGTCCTTTAATGTGATAGGAGAAATAAAGGGCAGTACCTACCCAGATGAAATTATCGTTGTAGGGGGGCATCTAGATTCTTGGGATTTGGGAGATGGTTCACATGACGATGGTGCAGGCTGTGTACAGAGCATGGAAGTGTTACGCCTTTTTAAAGAGATAGGTTATAAACCTAAGCGTACTATAAGAGTGGTTCTTTTTATGAACGAGGAAAATGGTTTACGTGGAGGTAAAAAGTACGCCGAAGTGGCAGGAAAGAATAATGAAAAGCACATTTTCGCATTAGAAAGCGATGCAGGAGGTTTTACACCAAGAGGATTTTCGTTTGATAGTAGCGATGCTGATTTTGAGCGTGTAGAAGCTTGGAAAAATGTATTCGAACCCTACAACATACACCTATTTGCGCAGGGAGGAAGTGGTGCCGATATTGGACCGTTAAAAAACGATCGCATAGTCTTGGCGGGATTAAGGCCCGATTCTCAAAGGTATTTCGACCATCACCATTCGGACAACGATAGATTTGAGCACGTGAACAAGCGCGAATTGGAATTGGGTGCCGCGGCTATGGCAAGTCTGGTCTATCTATTTGACAGTTATGGGATATCTTCCTTAAAGTAATATAATATCTTAAGATCAAAATAGTTCTTTTGTCACTATACCATTGACTCAAAGATTCCTAACAATTTTCCATACCTTTGCACCTCATTTAAAATTAGTATAATGCAAGACGGAATATACGCCAAATTCAATACGACAAAGGGTGAGATTTTGGTAAAACTTACCCATGATAAAACGCCAGGAACGGTTGGTAACTTTGTTGCCTTGGCAGAAGGTAAAAAGGACAACAAAGTAAAAGCAAAGGGAGTTCCCTATTATAACGGTTTAAAGTTTCACCGTGTCATCCCTGATTTTATGATACAAGGCGGATGTCCTTTAGGAACGGGAACTGGAGATGCAGGTTATAAATTTGATGACGAATTTCATCCAGACCTTAAACATGATGCCCCTGGTGTACTTTCCATGGCAAATTCTGGCCCCGGTACTAATGGAAGCCAGTTTTTTATAACGCATATCCCTACGGCTTGGTTAGATAATAAGCATACCGTTTTTGGCCATGTAGCTTCTGGGCAAGAGGTTGTAGATGCTATCGCGCAAGGAGATAAAATTGAGTCATTGGAAATAGTGAGGATAGGTGATGAAGCGGAAGTGTGGGACGCCGTAAATGCCTTCGAAGACTTTGCTTCTTCAAAGGAAAAACGCATTGCCGCCCTTAAAGCAGCACAGGCCGCCGAACTTGATAAAGTAGCCGCTGGCTTTGATGAGACTGCATCTGGACTCAGATATAAAATGATACAGAAAGGAAGTGGTGCCCAAGCACAGAACGGAAAAAATGTGTCTGTTCATTATGAAGGTTCTTTATTGAGCGGCAAGGTATTCGATTCTTCGTACAAACGAAGTGAACCCATTGATTTTCAATTAGGGGTAGGGCAAGTTATACCAGGCTGGGATGAAGGTATTTCCCTTTTAAAAGTAGGTGATAAAGCCAGATTTGTGATTCCGTCTCATTTAGCATACGGCAGTGCCGGAGCGGGTGGTGTAATTCCCCCTAATGCAACCCTTATTTTTGACGTGGAGTTACTGGGCGTAGGTTAAATAAACCATCGACATTGGTATTAAAAACACTTTAATCGTTATGGTCAAGGTGTTTTTTTTTGTTATTTCGTCTTGAAAAAACTAAAAAGGAGCAATAGGAGATTTAACAAAATTAGCAGGAGTATAATAAACAGGAATGTTTTCATAATGTTCTAAAGTATGACGATACTACTTTAACAACTAAATAGAAAAAATCCCTACCCTTGGTTACAAAAAAAAGTACTTATTTTTTTGGCTTACCAAAGCTGCCTACCAGCAGGGCCAAATTAATAAGTACTAGTGAAAATAGAATAATAAGGAATGTGGTCATAGCTGTATAGGATAATTGGCGAAAGGAATTATTACTTACCCTTAGATGCATTTAATGGCAATAGGTTGCGTAAGAATTATTGAAACCTATTGTGGTAGCGTTTTTTTTGAAAGCTGTTGTATTTTGCGTTAACTATACCTATTTCGGTTCAATCATATAAATTAACACCTGCCTTTTAAAATTTTGGGTGCTATAGTGAAAAAGGTAATTTGCTTTATTTAAAGTAATAATTATCAATTAGTTAAAAATACCATATATCTCGTACCTATTAGCTCCAATGGCTCAACTACGAGTTGGTATGAAGTTTTTGGAAGAATATTACGGATAGAAGGTATTTAAAGGAGGTATATTTTCTGCTAATTGGTTTTATCCATAAAAAAACCCGACTCTTATTGAATCGGGTTGTACTTATAAAAAAGTTTAATCTTTACCTAGTCAATTACTTTTACATTAACGGCGTTCAATCCTTTTTTACCTTGTTGTAATTCAAATTCTACAACATCACCTTCACGAACTTCGTCGATTAAGCCAGAAATGTGTACAAAGTGATCTTCGTTTGAACCATCTTCAGTGATAAAACCATATCCTTTGGAATCATTGAAGAATTTTACTGTTCCTTTACTCATAATAAAAAAATTAAATATTAATTAAAGTGCGAATATACTATTAAAATTTTTAATTTTTATAATTTAATTTCTATTTACTGCCGATAAGTATTTAAAAATCAATAAACTTGGTTCGCTAAGCCCAAATTATGCAGTAGGATCGGGTGTCATTCTTAAATAGGGCTTAATTTCATTAACCCCTTTACTGAACATTTTCTTAGCTTCTGGTGTCGAAATTGCAGGGCTGACCACTACATCTTGGCCATGTTCCCAGTTGGCGGGTGTGGCCACTTTATGGTATGCGGTTAGCTGCAAGGAGTCTATTACCCGAAGCAATTCATGAAAATTTCGACCCGTCGAGGCCGGGTAGGTAAGCATTAATTTGATGGTTTTATCAGGGGCAATGATAAATACAGAACGTACGGTTAAATTGTTGTCGGCTTTGGGATGTATCATATCATAGAGATCGGAGACCTTTTTGTCCTCGTCCGCTATAATAGGAAAATTAACTGTAGTGTGCTGCACCTCGTTAATGTCCTTGATCCATTCTTTATGAGAAGCCGCACCATCAACGCTAAGTGCTAACATTTTTACGTTTCTTTTGTCAAACTCGCCCTTGAATTTTGACGCTGTACCCAATTCTGTGGTGCATACAGGGGTAAAATCTGCAGGATGGGAAAACAGGATTCCCCATCCATCAGCTAAATAATCATAGAGGTTTATAGTTCCCATTGAACTGTCTGCCGTAAAATTTGGAGCGGTATCGCCTAGTCTTAATGTTGCCATTATAATTTTGTTTAATAGTGAATTTTAATATCCTATAAAATTAGTAGATTAATTTAGTTGCCCGTTGATTTTAAGGTTAAAACTCTATTAAATTTTAGCCTTGAGACTCTTATTTTAAGTGACCGGTCACAATGAAATGTAATAGTGCATCTGCCTGCACAATTTCAGCGGGGAATAGTTTTGATACCTTTCTTTAAATCGAGTAATTATACCAATTCAGTATATTTGGTTCAGGATTTGTATTTAGGAACAATCCCATTTACTACATTTAACGTATGATGAAGGACGAAAATTTAAAATACCCTATCGGACATTTTATTTGTCCCGAACATATTACCGAGGGCGATATTAAAGGTTGGATAGATGATATGGATACACTGTCTCAACGACTACAAGACTTGCTAAAAGGATTTACCCAAAATCAATTGGATACGCCTTATAGGACAGGGGGGTGGACCGTGAGACAGCTTGTGCATCATATAGCGGATAGTCACCATCATTCATACACTCGATTCAAATGGGCATTAACGGAGGAACAACCCCTAATCAAGGCCTATGATGAAAAAACATGGAGCCATCTTTTAGATGCTAAAAAAGCTCCTATTGAATTATCCTTGAATTATATTCAAGCCCTTCATTATAAACTAGTCTATCTTTTAAAAGGACTCTCTAAGGAACAATTAGTACGCTATTATATTCACCCAGAGGATAACGTTAAGGTAAGTGTTGCCCAAAATATTGGAAAATATGCCTGGCACGGAAATCATCATTTGGCACACATTCAAAATTTAAAGGAAAGGAAATGCTGGTAAAGTTATTCCTTGGTCTTTAGGAAAGATCTTTCTTCATAATAAACATGGGTTTTTCAATGGCTATGGCTTGCTCAAATCGTATTTGGGTAGTACTGTGTACACTAAATCCATTTTTTTTGTAGAAGCCTAAGGCAGGTCCTTTTTGCATGGCCTCTAACCATAGCACTCTTTTGTGTAAAGCTTTAGCCCTAAGTGTTACAAAGTTTAGTGTTTTGGAACCTATGCCCAATCCGGTTGCTTCTTTAACAATGTAAATTTTGTCTAAATACAAGGACGTTTTACTTGAGTATGCACCTAAGCCGCAATCTTGGGTAAACTTTAAAATGCCAATACAGGCTGCATTTAGACGTATTAAAAAGAGTTGGGTATTGCTATTCTTTTCTTCTTCGTTCAAAATTTTTAAAGTAAAGCTGCTCTCAATATAGGGTGTAGTGTCCCCATTAGGCCAAAGATGGGTATAGTGCTGATTGTAGGCTTTTGTGCCAATTTCGATATAGGTGTTGTACTGAGCCGATGTCAAAGGCTCAAAATGAAGGATATCTTTCAATGTGAAGTCGTTGTTTAAATGTTGGTATTAGTTTTTAAATCTTTTACTACTACAGCCAATACTTGGTTTCTGCCTTGTAGCTATTTGTTTTCCAGCCAAAAACGAATCCATGGCGGCCCTGAGGTCGTTCCCGTTTAGGGGCACTCCGTTTTCGGGTCCGGAATCATCCAATTGTCCCCTATCCACTAATTTTAAATCAGCGACAAAAAGATAAAAATCAGGTGTACATGCTGCTTGGTATGCCTTAACTACTTCTTGCGTTTGGTCATATAAATATTGCAAGGAATAGCCTTCTTCTGCTACTTTTTCTTTCATGAGATCAAGACTTTCTTGCGGGTAGTTGATGCTGTCGTTACTGGATATGGCAATAAATCCAATACCCTTAGCGGTATACTTTTTTGCTATTCGCGTTATTTCTGGGTTCACATGGATTACAAAGGGACAATGGTTGCAGATGAACATGATAACGGTTCCAAATTTCCCTTTTAGGTTATTTAGATCCTCCATTTGGTTACTTACCGTATTAAATAGTTTAAAATGAGGTGCATCGGTACCCAAGGCTAACAAAGCGCTTTCTGTTCTTGTCAAGTTATTATGTTTTAATAGGTAAAGTTAAGTGGATTTTTTTTCTTTTGTTTAATGGGTAAATTCTTGTTTTAGTAAAGGGTCACCGTATCTACTCAAATATTATGGAATACCTCCATCCAGTAATTCTTAATAAGATATTTTTTTTGAAAGGCACTACTGGGGCTAAATTCTTGCAGCAAAACAAATTCTCTTTTTAGGTTCGAAATTAGTATCTTGGGTGCCTCCAACCGGCCAAACCTCTTTTAGTTTACTTTTTGCATTCATGCCGATCGGATTAAAATTGTAGCTTTTTGACGGATTATCTTTTAGACAACATACATATTAATTTTGACCAGGAGGCGCTTTGGACCATGAACGTAGTGCTCGGCTTTGTCATGTTTGGCGTGGCCTTGGAAATTTCCATCTCGGACTTCAAAGCACTGTGGAAAAAGCCTAAGCCGGTATTAGTTGGTGTTTGCAGTCAGTTTATTTTGCTACCCGCAATTACATTTCTCTTAGTTGTTTTAATAGAACCTATTCCAAGTATTGCCTTGGGAATGTTTATGGTGGCTGCTTGTCCTGGTGGAAATATTTCAAATTTTATTTCAAATTTGTCCGGAGGAAATGCGGCGCTTTCTGTTTGTCTTACGGCCATCGCTACCTTGCTGGCTGTAGTCATGACTCCGTTAAACTTGCAATTTTGGGGAGCACTGTACGGGCCTACGGCCGCTATTTTAAAGGAAGTGGCCATTTCTCCTTTTGAAATGGTGAAACTGGTTGCCTTGCTGCTCGGCATCCCCTTACTTTTAGGAATGCTCCTAAATCACTGGAAACCTGATTTCGCAGTTCGGCTGGCCAAGGTTTTAAAAGTGGTTTCCCTATTATTTTTTGTTTTTTTAGTTTTTTTGGCCTTGTATAATAACCGTGAAATTTTCATGGATTATATTTTTTATGTGTTTTGGATCGTGCTAATGCATAATCTTTTGGCATTTATAACGGGTTTTTCAGTTTCTACCGCTTTCGGACTTTCTAGATCAAATGTTAGGTCTATTACTATAGAGACAGGAATTCAAAACTCTGGATTGGGATTATTGCTCATTTTTACGTTTTTTGATGGTCTTGGTGGTATGGCGCTATTAGCCGCATTTTGGGGAATTTGGCACATTGTATCCGGTCTGCTCTTAGCTACTTTTTGGGGTGTAAAACCGATAAAAACAGAAAAATTGGTCTAGTTTTATGTTGTATATAGCACTAAAATCTCTTGTAGCATTAGGTTTACAGGCGTATCATAGAAAAATTGAGGTTCATGGAGTCAATAATATTCCCAAAAGCGGACCTGTACTATTTCTTCCCAATCATCAAAGCGCGCTGTTGGACGTATTGTTGGTCGCGACTGATTTTACTAGAAAACCCTACTTTCTCACAAGGTCGGATGTTTTTGGAAAACCAATTTTAATTGCATTTTTCAACTATTTAAAGATGATTCCCGTATACCGTATTCGTGATGGTAGGGATACCTTGTTCAAGAACGATGCAATTTTTGACGTATGTGCCCAACTTTTGGAAAAGGGTGAGGCCGTAACCATGTTCCCTGAAGCGAACCATAACCTAAAACGACGCGTTCGCCCGTTGAGCAAGGGCTTTACCAGGGTCATATTTAAGGCCTTGGAACGCTCACCTGAGTTGCGTATACAAATAGTACCGGTCGGCTTTAATTATAAGCGGGCTATAGGTTTCCCGGATACCGTTGCCGTACATTATGGCGAACCCATTTCGATACAACAATTATATGATGCAGAGGATTTAATTGGTTCCGTTAATAAAATCAAGAACAGTGTTTCTGCGAGTTTAGAGACCTTAACAACACATATTGAACCTGAGAGCCATTACGATGAAATTCATAGCTATTTAGAGTCCAAACGAATAGATTTTGTAGATCCTAAGGCAAGCAATGAATTGATAAATGAGTGGTCTGCCACAAAAAGGGGTACTCCGCAAACGCTGGAGCCTGAGACTACAAGGGGGTCACTTTTATACCCGCTGTTCGTCCTACTTAATTTTCCTGTAGTATTACTCTGGAAATTAGGGGTTAAGCCTAAAGTTTGGGAGGCGGAGTTTACCGGAACCTTACGTTTTGCCACAGCTTTAGTGGGTTTTATAGGCTATTATAGCCTTCTTTTTATACTCTTCACGATTCTACTAAGTTATTGGTGGGCCCTAGGCTTGATTAGCTCATTATTCATATTTAATTGGCTGGTTGTAAAGTACGCTCGCTTTTAGGTCTTGTTTATTACTATAATTTACCAATAGGTGTAGTTGCCAGAACTACCTTTATTGATTTTAGCGTACCCAAAGAATCCTTTATAATAAAAAGTCATTCTGAAATGCGAGTTCTTTATGGTTTTTTGGTCGGGAATATTATTTTTTGATTTTCGCCATTCCAAGTATTTGAGTTTTCAAGTCATTTTTTAACAAGATTGTCAATTGGTCGTAGTCTTCGATTGCCGTCCTTTTTGGACATTTCTTAAATCCAAATAGTATAAATAAATATTATTTATATAAAACATAACGAATATAAATAATAATAAATGAATTTAAAGTTTAAAATTTGCTGGGAATTATAGGAATAAGATGAAGTCATTGACCAAGTTTTTAATGAGTTTCTAACATTTTTATCTACGGGTTTCCACAAAGCAATACAACGATCAGATTATTTATGTCCGAAAATTTAAAATTGATAGAAGGAAGTTTTAGTCCGGCAGAAGCGGCAGATGTATTGTTATCCTTGCTCAACGACAAAATAAAATTCCATACCGTAAAATCGCTTAATCTACGCCAGGGTGAATCCGAAACCGCTGGTAACGTCCCTGAACGCATCTTAAAATTAAAGTTGGCCAAAAAGCGGGTAGAGGAATTAGTGCTTGAGGCCCACAGGAATGGCAAGCAATTAGAAATTAATAGCATCATCCAAATTAAGTTAATAGATAAAACTGACATATAACCATGATTACTGACCATCAATGTTATGCACTTTATAGACCGCCCTTCCAAATAAAAATTTCTTATCTCCTAGAAACCAGGATAACTTCAAACTTGAATTAATAATAGCATGAACTCGGAAAATAAAGTAAAGATTCCCAATTCCAAGATACAATTACAAAAAAGTGCTGATCTCATGGCCACTAAGGTTTCCAAAAGCATTTCGGCCCTACTTTGGTTATTTTTTACGGCTAATTTAGTTGCACTTTTATATTATGGTCCCAACCTTCCCGTATGGCACTTTGATTCCTTTTTCACTGTAAACGGTTTTACTTTATTAATATGGACTACCGTTATCTTTTTTAGTGCCCTCGTAAGTACTTATGCGAGTAATTACCTCTTAGGTTCTAAGTATCATATCAAATTTATGCTATTATGTTTGGGCTTTACCTTGGCGGTAATGCTATTTGTAGCTTCGGAACATTTAGTTTTTCTACTGTTAAGTTGGTTGCTTATGGGCTTCTTGATGTCTAAACTCATTGGAGTAGATACGACATGGGGAGAGGCTCGCGAAGCATCAAAATTTACGTTGAGGTATTTTTTATTGGGTACACTCTTCCTAAGTGTTGGGGTATTGCTATTGGCCTATGAAAGTGATAGCTATTCTCTAAGTGGTATTATTGAATCCTCCGCAAATATATCTCCCAATATAACTTTGATTGCCGCCATTTGTATCATTCTGGCGGCCATTGTACAGTCGGCCATATATCCTTTTCATCGTTGGTTGCTTTCCGCTATGACAGCTCCGACACCAGCATCAGCGCTTATGCACGCAGGTTTTGTTAATGGCTCTGGTATTTTGTTGGCCCTATTTTCACCAGTTCTATTTGCCTCGAATACCTTGAACCTGCTCTTTGTAATTGGAGGTCTTACAGCTATTGTAGCACAATTTACGAAGCTGTTACAAGTGAACGTGAAACAAAAATTGGCTTGCTCAACCATCGCACAAATGGGTTTTATGATTATGCAATGTGGCCTTGGCTTTTTCAATGCCGCGGTGGCACATCTAATACTCCACGGATTTTATAAAGCATATTTGTTCTTGGCATCTGGGGAAGAAATTGCCCATGTCGCACCGGGGAAGCCTTTTCATCTTAGAATAAAGCCCTTACAAGCGCTTATTGTTCTAATCTTTGGTCTTTTCGGTGCATTTCTATTTTCCCAGCTTACAGGGAAAGGAACCCGTATAGACAGTGGAATTTTTCTAACGCTGATCGTAGCAATTACCGTTGGGCAGGTAACCTATAATATTATTAAAGAGCAAAGCTTGTCACTTGTCCAGAAAATCTTTTTGCCACCAATACTTTTTATTGTGGGGATAGGGGTGTATGCCTTGATCTACAATAGCGTTACTGCTGTAATGGCAGATATGCCTATGGTAGCGGTAGCCTTGCCGCTTTCTGTGGTTCAGGTTGTTTTTGGGGTAGTATTTTTGATTGGTTTCTTTATCATGAAATTAGGTATTTATCGAAATATTCCTTGGCTCTACGTAAAGCTAATGAACATCTCACAGCCATACAAAAAGTCCGTCCTATTCTATAAATCTAAAAACTAATAATGCTACAAGACATCCAGAACAGTATTGCCGAAGCGGCTAAAGTAATAGGCAAGACTTGGCCATTGTATTCTTTTGTGACCTCAAATCCATTATCTGGTTATGAGCATACTCCTTTTACAAAGGCCGTAGATCAGGCAAAAGTACTATTGAATACTACAATGTTCCCGGAAACGGCCTTGTATCGCCAAGCGTGGGAGCAGGGAGAAATCCATAAAAAGATAATAGAAGATCTATTGATAGAAAATGGATATACAGAATCGCCGGATTATTATTTAGATAAAATGGAATCCCAAAAAAGGGTCCAAAAAAACAAAAATCATACGTTAGATGTTAGTATGGCCAAGTGGCTTGCTGCTTTTATGGATGAAGGTTTGGCAGAATGGGAAATGCCCGGTAAGGAGAAAGGTTTTTATAAAGCATGGCGACAATTGGCACCATACGATGGAGAATTGGGAATTAAATCTTTACAGGAAATTCCTAAAACCAGTTCCGAGGCACTCTCTCAGGTTTTGGAAGGGCACGAAAAGTCAAACTACGAATCCATTTTTACTCACCACCTAGCAGCTTTGCCTGGCTGGACGGGTTATATTAACTATCGCATGGCGTCCGATTCACTATGGCAGCAGAACTACCCGATACACTTAGAAGATTATTTAGGTGTACGACTTTGGGTGGCAAAACAGTTGAAGCTGCCAATAGAGCCAGAGCTAGATGTTCATCCTACCGATAATGACCAAGCGAAGCTTCAATATATTTGGTTAAAGGCTTGGGAGAAGAGCTGGCAGCAGCACTTAGTGGGCACATTGAACAAACAAGCGATTTTAGCAAACCAAGATATAAAGAGACCCTCAACACCAGACGCTCAAATGGTATTCTGCATAGACACGCGTTCAGAACTTATTCGCAGGCACGTGGAAGCCACGGGTAGGTATGAAACTTTTGGTTACGCCGGTTTTTTTGGTATAGCGATGGATTATCTGAACTTGAAAGATGGCCTTAACAGAAAATCCTGCCCTCCGATCCTTGCGTCTGCATACCAAGTTACAGAAGTTTCACAAACCGATAGCGATGAAAAATTAAAGGTTTACAAAAGCCGAAACGAAAAGCTAAAGTTTAGGGATTACTTCCTAAAACGGATGAAAAATATGCTGCCGTCCTCCTTTGGGTATGTTGAGGGTTCTGGCTTCTTTTACGGTTTTTATTTATTGATACGTACGTTGATACCTGGGCAATTTTATCGGTTTGAACAGAAAAACTCATCTACTTATGAGCCAGTTTGCACTCCTGAAATACATGCTACAAACACCGATGGCCAAGGTAGTGCCACTATTCCTTTAGAAGACAAAATAGGCATTGTCAAATCTGCCTTTGATCTTACGGGCTGGAAACAATTTGCCCCATTGGTTTTTTTTATTGGGCATGGTAGCCACTCCGCGAACAACCCTTTTGGTTCTAGTTTGGATTGTGGTGCCTGTGCTGCCAGCCCGGGAAGACACAATGCCCGTATGCTGGCACGTTTGGCGAATGAGCCAGAGGTAAGAAAGGCTTTGGCAGATAGGCACGGGGTTATTATTCCCGAAACCACTGTTTTCATAGGTGCGGAGCACAATACTACTACAGATGACATTGTACTTTTTGACTCCCAAGTGCCAAGCTCGCACAAAGAACAATTGGCCGCAGTGAAGAGAAGCTTGGTTTTGGCCCAACAAACAGCGACACAAGATAGGCTAGGTAGTTCTGTGAACAGTGTAGCCATGGCACAGCGTAAGGCCAACCAGTGGAGTGAAACTAGACCAGAATGGGGCTTGGCCAAAAATGCTGGGTTTATTGTAGGCCCCAGATTCCTTACCAAAGCTGAAAATTTGGATGGCCGTTGCTTTTTACATTCCTATGATTGGGAGCAAGATGCTACTGGCACTGCTTTAGAAGGGATTATGCAAGGTCCTATGGTGGTTACCCAATGGATCAACAACCATTATTATTTTTCTATGGTGGACAATGACATTTTTGGTGGTGGCACAAAAATAACACATAATGTAACCGGTAAATTTGGTGTGGTACAGGGTAATGGAGGGGACCTTAAAATGGGACTTCCGTTACAATCGCTACGATCCTCTGATACAGAAATGTACCATAAGCCCTTGCGACTTTCGGTTGTTATACATGCACCTAGGATTAGGATAGAAGAAATTCTTTCTCGCAATAAAAACCTGAAATCGCTATTGGATAATGAGTGGATTTATCTAATGGTGATGGATCCACAGGATAAAAATGTAATTAAACGGTATGAGAAGGATATGAAGTGGGAGAATGTTCTTGAAAAAAATGCTTCAAAAACTATGGAGCGAAAGTATTCTGGGCTAGCTTTATAATACAATGGTAACCCGGTAATAAGGAATTTGTGATTATTTGGTTGAGCCCTATTACGAGGATGTAAAAGCTAGTAAGGATATTTCCTGTCCACGATTATCTCGGTAATTTTTCCGTCATCGTTCTTGATTTCGATTACTAGGGTGTCGCTGGATTTAAAAATGGAAGTTTCCGTAAGTAGGGAACATGTACTAATATCGGATAATAGGTGTCCGTTTATGCTCATAATTTCATCTCCTGGGTTCATTTGATTGCGGAGCATATCGTTCCAAACTATACCTACAACCACTTTTTTGTTTTTTAAGGTTGGCGAAAATCCTATGAGTTTTTCGGCAAGATCGGGAGTATGTATATAGGAATCAAAATAGAATTTTTTCTTTTTAAAATCGAAGGTGGCCGTACCCTGTTCAAAAAATGAGGCACCGATTCTAGAGTTATTATCGGTAGTCGTTTCGGCGAGTGTGTTTTTAAAAATGGTACCGCCTAGCCCTATTTCCTTTATTATGGTGCGAAAATGCGTATTGCTTTCACCTGTCCCAAACAATCCCATTCCGGCGGCACCATCGCCTTGGGCTATAGGTTTGTAAAAATCTTTTTTAATAAAAGTGTTGTGTGCTTTATAGGAAATATCATAACTTCCTTCCATACCAGTATCCAATAGCACTTGATTTTTGCCCTTACCTTCAATCGAAATCCATACGTACGGACTGTTTTGACTTCCGAATAGTTTTAGTTTAGTTTTTGTTTTCTCATCAACCTCTACTTTGTTAATGGCATCCGTAATCACAAGTTTTCTTGCTTTATGGTTGATTTGGATAACGGAATGATCCAATATATTGCTTCCAACAAAACCATCGATTTGAAAGCAATCAAAGATATCCTCTTTTTCAATAGTATGAACAAGGGCGGTAGTATTAAAAAAATGAAGATCTAAGAGACTGAGTTCCGGGACCTCTACCAGTCCCATTTTCTGTTCCGTTTCATTAGCGTCCGAAACCTTGATACTATCGATAGGGATTATCCCCATTTTTTTTATCAACCTATCACTTATAATGTTCGGAGCCCCGGTGTCAAGAATAAATTGATACACTTCTCCGTGTAAGGTTACCGGTATAATTATTTTACCCCGGACATATTCAAAAGGTATTTCCTGGTAATACCTTTTTTCTTTGATGTAAGGCTTCTTTGCCGCTAAGCCTTTGTGCAGAAACACATACACTAAGCAGCAAAAAACCTATAGACCAAAAAAGGGATAATCGGATGTTTGTTTTCATTAAATAGTGAAGGCAACGATGATTACATCATTTTCCCAAAGAAAATAGCGTTCATTAAAAGCTTGTTGGTGCCGTACCAAAAGGCACGGAAGTTAGTATTGTCAGTAAACGTAACCACTTTTCCCTTGCCGAGTCCCTGTACTTGAAAAGGAACCGAGTTCTTCAGCATCTCTAAGTTTTCTTCGGACACATAGCCGCTCTGTAGCGGGTTATTGGTGTATACAATTGGGTTGTTGTAGCTGTCCTTATCTGGTTTTATGTACACATTGGTGTTACGGAACAAGGATAAGGTACTGTTCTTATAACCAAAGTTGATAGGGTGTGAGCGGTCTAGGGTAGCTTCAAAAATAGCACCACCCGTTACTTGTGCGCCCTTAAAATCATTTTTTTGACCAAAACTGATGTTCTTTCCGACTAAAGTATCTTTTTTAAATTCCATTTTCATGAACTCGTTTTTATTGAACCATTCTGCCATATCCCCATATCCTATGAGTGTTCCCCCATTTTTTGTCCAATCCTTTAATTTGTCGGTATTACCTTTGTTTATGGCGTTTGCCCTAGTGGGTGGTAGGATAATATCCGTGTACTTGGCCAGGTCAACCGAGCTCAAATAGCCCAGGTCTATCTTGGTCAGTTCCATTTGGTATCTCGTATCGAATAAATGCCAGATTTCACCAGCGTCATAAGAGTCTACACCGGTGCCTACAATGATGGCTATTTTTTGCTTTTCCACGGCCTCAAAGTCGTTGCTTCCTAAATCAATTCCTTTGGTAAGACCAGTGCCTACTGAGGTTATGGTTAGCTTGCTTTCCGTAGCCACTTTAGTCATAAACTCGTGCAGTTCCGTAGGGTTCAAATCCTGATTTTGCACTGGTATCATTATGGTTCCGTAATCATAAGTTGTTCCTTCCAGCGTAAAAGGCGACTTGGCTACTTTGGCACGTATTCCTTTTTGCGTAATCATATGGAGCGCTTTTGGTGTGTAATACTCGTTCCATTCAAAAAGGTAGGCGTAGTTGCTTTTCGCGCTTACGGCACCTGACTTAGGAGTTAAATCCGTTATTACAGGTCCCGCGTTGCCCAATGAAGAGAGTTCCGCGTAATCTACATTAAACGCCAAAGGAAAGGTCCAGGCAGAAATATCGTAAAAAAGGCTATCCTTGAACGTTGTTCGTTTTTCGAACATGGCCTGTATCAATCTCGGATTTTTTTGATCCATAGGAATCACATAGCTTTTCCCTTTTACAAAGGATTTTCCGTTTATGATGGCATCATTGGCCAGTTCATGGAACTTTATTTTTTGCCGTTGTAGTATCTCCGCCAAGTGCCAAGCCTTTGCACCGTCTTTACTGTCTCCAAAAACAATGCCCTTGGTCTTTGTCTTGGCTACTTCATTTTTTATATCCTTGTAGTATTGCTTTTGGTAGTTCAGTATTTTTTCCCTCATTTTGTGTCCGGCTTCAATGGTAGAAAGGGCTGTGGTAAATTGGTTCCGGATGGTAAAGGGAAATGTCAACAATCCATTTTCGCTCTCTTGTACATGCCCTCTAGAACTTCCTTGCTCAAACAGGATTCCTATGCTACCGTTTACATCCGGAAAGGTGGAGCCTTTTCCGTAATAATAGTCGTCATAGCCTTCCTCGGAATAGTATAGGGAACCTATGTTGTCCAATGCCTTTGCGTGGTAGGTGCCGATCTCACGGGTAAGTTCCTGATTTAGGTCCGGTGTAAGTGGGTGCGTACGCATGGGTTCTCCTGGCTGAAAAAAAAAGGTGGAGTTCGTCCCCATTTCATGATGGTCGGTTAAAATGTTCGGCATCCATTTGTGGAAACTTTCAAGTCGCGCCCTGCTTTCCGGTAACTGTACGGGAAGCCAGTCCCGGTTCATATCGAACCAATAGTGATTGGTCCTACCACCAGGCCATACCTCGTGATATTCCCTTTCGTTGTTATCTGCTACCAAATTCATACTTCTGTTGGTGTTGGCCCAATAGGCAAAGCGTTGAAGCCCGTCTGGGTTAAAAGAAGGGTCCAGTAGAATTACCATATTGTCCAGCATCGCCTCAATTTCGGGTCCTTGTGCAGCTGCCAAATAATAGGCATAAGCCAAGGCGGCATTAGATCCACTTGGCTCATTACCATGTATGGAAAAACCTTGATACACCACTATGGGCATGGATGCCGTATTCATATTTGCGCCACTATCCGTAAGGGCAAGATGGTCTTTTCTTATTTGTTCTAGATTTTGATGGTTCCTTGGGGCGGTTACCGTTAATAATAGCAGAGGTCTGCCCTCAAAGGTTTTGCCCCTACTTTCTATTGTTATACGGTCAGTTGACTCTGCAAGAGCCTGCATATAAAACAAGAGCTTGTCATGGGTTACGTGCCATTCTCCAACTTCGTGCCCAATAATATCTTTTGGGGTTGGAATAGTGGCATTATACGAAATACCCTGCGGTAGATAATAGTTTAAATCTAGTTGCTCCTGCGCAAGAGTTTTAAGGGAAATAACAAGTAAAATGACAATTAATAGTTTTTTCATTATGGTAAATTTTAGCTAGGCCCTAAAAATAGAAAACGACCCTGAATATTAGGGTCGTTCTTGTTATTATTTATAAAAAAAGAATCGTTATATATCATCGAAACTAACATCGGTAAAATTACCAGTTGTAGTTTCCTCATTACTTGTATCGTTTTCGTCTTCTTCTTTTTTAAAGTCTTTTTGATGTCTTTCTGAAATCACCTCAGAACCTTTTTCGTTTATGATGAAATCCATCATTTCATCAACATTTTCCTTAAAAGCATCAAAATCCTCTTTATACAAGTATATTTTATGTTTTTTATAGTGAAAAGAACCATCATCATGTGTAAATTTCTTACTCTCGGTAATGGTTAGGTAATAATCTCCGGCCTTTGTGCCCCTTACATCAAAAAAATACGTTCTTCTTCCTGCCCGTAATACTTTGGAGTGAATTTCTTCCTGGTCCATTAAATCTCTGTCGCTCATTTCCTATGGTTATAAAGTATGTTTAGTCTTTCAAAAATGGAAAAAAAAATGGGATCCGACAACAATTTTCTAGTTTTCTTTCTCGGAGAGTTGGTTCTTATAAAGCTCTTTGTAGTAGCCTTCAACGGCATTTAAGGCATCATGAGTGCCTTGTTGTATTAGTTTGCCGTCTTCCAATACCAATATTTTGTCAGCATTTTTAGCTGAAGAAACCCTATGGCTAACGATTAATGTAGTCCTGTTGGTAGCTGCTTTTTTTAGGTTTGAAAGTATCTCCTCCTCTGTTTCGGTGTCCACTGCGGAAAGGCAATCATCAAAAAGGTATATTTTGGGATCTTTTATCAACGCCCTGGCAATGGAAACCCTTTGTTTTTGACCGCCACTCAGCGTAATGCCTCTTTCGCCCAGTATGGTGTCATACTGTTTTGAAAAGCCCATGATGTTATCGTGCACCACGGCCTGTTTGGCAAAACCGATTATTTCTTCGTCGGTCGCATTGTATTTTCCGAACTTTATGTTGTTCTTTATTGTGTCAGAAAACAAGAATGCATCCTGTGGTACGGCCCCTATAGCTTTTCTAAGATGCGTGAGGGGTATGCTTTTGATGGGTTGCTCATCGATAAAAATTTCGCCGGATGAAACGTCGTATAAACGGGCTACCAAATCCAAAATGGTAGATTTTCCGGATCCCGTTTTTCCGATTATAGCTACCGTTTCCCCTTCGTTTATGGTAAAAGATAGGTTTTTAATCGCATCTATATTTGTATCCTCGTAGGTAAAGTTTACATTTTTGAACACGATCTTACCTTGTATGTCTAAAGGCTGGGATATACTATTCTCCAGCTCGGGTTGCTGGTTAAGAAATTCGTTGATTCTTTTCTGGCTGGCCTCTGCGGTCTGCACAATAGAAGTGAGCCAACCGACTATGGCCACTGGCCAGGTAAGCATATTAACATAAAGGATAAACTCGGCTATAAGTCCTATGCTAATTTCTCCATTTATATATTGCATGCCACCAATATAAATTACTAAAATATTACTTATGCCTATAAGCAGGACCATTAAAGGAAAGAACCATGCATTTACTTTAGCCAAGCTCATACTTTTCTCCTTGCCATCAAAAGCCAGCTTCCTGAGCTCGTTATTCGTTTGCGGTTCTAGCGCGTAGGCCTTGATGACGGATACCCCAGAAAAAACCTCTTGTGTAAATGTAGAAAGGGACGAAAGGTATTCCTGTACTATTGTACTGCGCCTATGTATGATTTTACTTATGTTGTAAATGAGTACAGATAAAATGGGTAAGGGCAACAAGGTATAAACGGTAAGTGTTGGTGCTTTTATAAACATTAAGGGAATCAAGCAAACAAAAAGTGTTAAGGTCTGTATGCCATACATAATGGCAGGCCCCGCGTATGAACGCACTTGGTTTACATCCTCACTTATACGGTTCATTAAATCTCCCGTCCTATTTTTTTTATAGAAATTAAGGCTAAGGATTTGATAATGGTCGAAAATCTCGTTTTTTAGGTCATACTCTACGTAGCGAGATATGTTAATGATGGTCTGCCGCATTAAAAAGGTAAAGAAACCAGATAGTAGTGCGGCACCCACGATAATCAGAATGTAAAGGGTAAGCTGTTCCTGGGCTATTTCCTTGGCGATATCGGAACGCAAATAGTCCTCTACAATGGTAATTGTTTTGTTTACATAAGAAGGCATTACCAGCTGGAAAACCCTTGCGAAAATCGTAATTACAATTCCTAGGAGTAATTTAAGCCAGTATTTTTTGAAGTATTTGTTGAGGTGCTTAAGTTCCTTCATTGAAAAAATTAATGCGAATTGTAATTATTATATTTGCCAAAGATAGGATTTTGCCAAAGAATGTATTGTTATTAAATACCAAAGAATAAACACGATTGCTTTTGCCGCAACATAAATAGATGCGTACTTTTGTCGCTCTAAAAATCACAACTCAAAAAAAGTTCTTTAAAATGCTTACAAGAAGGCACATCAGGGTAAAGGTAATGCAATGCATTTACGCGCTGATCCAATCCAAGGACGATTCCTTGCAGAAACAGGAAAAGTTTTTAAAAGTAAGTATAGAGAATACATATACTTTATATCTGTTGTGGCTTAGCCTTTTTGTAGAGCTTCAGGAAAAGGCTTCCGAACAGCTTTCCCTTTCCTCAAAAAAATATATTGTCGATGCTGAAAATGGGTATCCGGACAAGGCAAGATTCGTTAACAATAGTCTTTTACTCCTATTAAAAAACAACCAGCTTCTAAAAGAAACCTTGGCCAATAAGAAATTGGATAATTGGTATTTGAACGAGGAGTATGTAAAACTCATCTACAGGGAGATAATCGAAAGTAAAATGTACGACGATTATATGAAACAGCCCAAGAGCGACTTTTCTCAGGATAAGGCCTTTGTATTGGAATTGTTCAAGGAAATTATAGCACCCAATGAAAAAATCTATGAGTATTTTGAGGATGATAAGCTTACTTGGATAGACGATATCCCTATTGTGAACACGTTTATTTTAAAACAATTCAAGAAAGTTAAGGCCGATCAGAACGAAGCATTTTTTCTGCCTAAACTTTTAAAGGACCAAGAGGATATGGTTTTTGCAAACGATCTTTTAACAAAGACCTTGTTAAAGAATTCTGCATTGGAAAAGGAAATAGAGGGCAAGACCCCCAATTGGGATAAAGACCGTATTGCAGATGTTGATAGTATTTTACTTAAGATGGCAATTTGCGAATTATTGCACTTCACATCTATTCCGGAACGGGTAACCATTAACGAGTATTTGGAGATTGCAAAAGAATATTCTACGCCCAAAAGCAGTATTTTTATCAACGGTATTTTGGATAAATTAACGAAGGAGTACAAGGATGAAGGAAAGCTTAACAAAATAGGTAGGGGACTATTATAAAATAATTTTCTAATTTTACGTTTTAATTGTAACAATAAATATTTTAATAATGAGAAAAATAACTTTAACCATTGGAATGGTAACGTTACTGGCATTTACTTCTTGTAAGGAAAATGCCTCTGAAAAAATTAAGACCGATAATGTAGCTCAAGCTGCGGAAAGAGATCAAGCTGCAAAAGCAATTCCTGTAATGACTTTTGAAAAAATGGAGCATGATTTTGGTACAATTGAGCAAAATGCACCGCAGGAAGCTGCGTTTAAATTCACAAATACCGGAAATGCACCTCTGATTATTACAGATGCCAAGAGCAGCTGTGGATGTACTGTTCCTAATCCACCTAAAGATCCTATTGCTCCTGGCGAGTCTAGCGAACTAATGGTAAAATTTAATGGTGCCGGGCAGAATCAGGTGACAAAGACGATTACCGTTACGGCCAATACAGAAAAAGGTTCAGAGGTTATAAGAATCAAAGCCTTTGTAAACCCTGCAGGAGCGGCTCCCTTAGGTCCCGTAAAATAATTCTCAATTAAAACAAACACTGAAAATGGGCGATATAGGACAATTTCTTCCAATGATATTGATTTTTGTGGTAGCGTATTTCTTTATGATACGACCACAAATGAAACGACAAAAGGATGAGAAGAAGTTTTCGGCGGAATTAAAGCGTGGAGACCGTGTAATAACCAAAAGTGGTTTACACGGAAAAGTAGTGGATCTTAATGATAAGGATTTTTCATGTATTTTGGAGACCATGGCCGGTAAATTAAAATTTGATCGTTCCGCTATATCTATGGAGATGAGCAAAAAATTGTCCCCTTCCGAGGATAAGAAGTAAAAGAATAAACGTATGCTAAAAGCACTAACAGGAATGTTGGTGCTTTTTTTATTCGCAAAATCCTGTATCTTAAGGGTCTAAAAAAATAGTATATGCCTCTGAATAGAAGAACGTTTTTAAGAAAGGGTACGGCAGGTTTGGCCGTTACGGGTGCCTCATTTTTATTTCCTATGGAACTTTTAGCCTCCATTCGGAAGAAAGTAGGTGCCAATGATACCATTAATTTGGGCCTAATAGGATGCAAGGGTATGGGCTTTTCCGACCTCGCTTCTATGCTAAAAATTAGTGATACGAATGTCATTGCACTTTGTGATGTGGATGAAAGTGTTCTGCAGGCGAGAACGGCAGATTTGGAAAAGGCGGGTATCAAAAAACCAAAATGGTACAACGATTACCGTCGACTTCTAGAAAATAAGGATATAGATGTGGTCATCATTGGAACGCCAGACCATTGGCATTGCCTACAATTAACGGACGCGCTACAAGCGGGTAAAGATGTGTATTGTGAAAAGCCCATTGCCAATTCTATACAAGAGGCAAACCTTATGTTGAATTACGTGACGGCTAGCGACCGTATGGTGCAGATCGGGCAATGGCAAAGGAGTCAGCCGCACTTCGTTGATGCTATCAACTATGTGCATTCTGGCCAGTTGGGTGAAATTAGATTGGCAAAAGCGTGGGCCTATCAAGGATGGATGAAACCGGTGCCCATCACCGCCAATAGTCCCGTACCCAAAGGCGTGGATTATGAAATGTGGCTGGGGCCAGCACCAAAAAGGGATTTTAATGCGAATAGGTTTCATTTTAATTTTAGGTGGTTTTGGGATTATGCAGGAGGTTTAATGACCGATTGGGGCGTACACCTCATAGATTACGCTCTGTATGGCATGAAGGCTGGAACGCCAAAATCCGTTATGGCACTGGGCGGAAAATTCGCCTACCCAGATGATGCTTCCGAAACACCCGATACACTGCAGACTGTTTATGAATATGACGGATTCTCTATACTATGGGAACACGCCACAGGAATAGATGGTGGTAATTATGGCCGTGACCATGGTATAGCCTTTATTGGCAATAATGGTACTTTGGTATTGGATAGGCAAGGTTGGGAGATTATACCCGAAAAAAGAGGGCAAGAAGGAAGGGAAGACCTAGAAGCCGTTTCTTTTGATAGGGGCAACAAAAGTGGATTGGACCTGCACACCGTAAATTTTATCGAGTCGGTCAAAAATAGGAACGCCGCTAACTTAAATGCTCCTATTAAGGTAGGATATGATGCCGCATTGGTTTCCCATATGGGCAATGTAGCCTTTAAAACAGGCGATAGGATTTATTGGGACGAAGCTACTGGATTATTTAAAAGTGAAAAAGCAAATGAATTGATAAAGGCCGATTATCAGAATGGTTGGAAGTTGCCGATGCTTTAATAGGTAACCTAACACGGGGCAAGCTCACTAGGCATCTAAAAAGAACTTTAAATTTATATTTCGACGCAAGCGTGGGAGCATTCAAATCTCGATTATCGAGAAAAAAATACTGATGAGGTAATATTTTCGGTTTCTCAACCGTAAGTGCGGGTGCGTTACGTTTACGCTCTTGTCCGGAAAATGAACTGAAGAGCTAAAGTTGAAAAGCTTTGGTTTTTTTATCCCTTTAAGGACGGCATTAACATGTTTTAGGAAATGAAAGTCCCTTTTTCCAATTCCTACCTTTTTGCCGTCAACTCACAAATTCTAACAATTACCTCAACCGCTTTTTGCATACTTTCTACTGGCACATATTCATATTTGCCATGAAAATTGTGTCCGCCTGCAAATATGTTGGGGCAGGGGAGTCCCATAAAGCTCAGTTGGGAACCGTCCGTGCCGCCTCTTATGGGTTTTATGATGGGCGTAATGCCCAATTGTTCCATGGCGTCTTTTGCCGTTTCTACAATATGCATAACCGGGGTTATCTTCTCTTTCATGTTATAGTATTGTTCTTTTACTTCCAAATGAATACAATCGCCATGTTTTGCTTTTAGGGTGTCGGTTATTTGATGTAGAAGTTGCTTTCGCTGTGCAAATTTTTCGGTGTCATGGTCACGTACAAGAAGTTCCACGACGGTTTCTTCTATGCCGCCCTCCATACGGTACACATGAAAAAAGCCTTCTCTGTCCGTTGTGGTTTCCGGTGTTTCGTCCTTGGGAAGCATGGCTATGAATTCATTGGCAATACTTATGGAGTTTACCAGTTTTCCTTTTGCGTAACCGGGATGCACACTTTTTCCATTAATGGTAATTTTGGCTCCTGCGGCATTAAAATTCTCATATTCCAATTCGCCTATTTGGCTCCCGTCCATGGTATAGGCCCATTCGGCACCAAATTTAGTAACATCAAATTTATGTGCCCCACGGCCAATTTCCTCATCTGGTGTAAAGCCAACCCTTATTTTTCCATGGTTTATTTCCGGGTGCTTTATCAGATATTGCATAGCGGTCATTATTTCGGTAATTCCGGCTTTGTCGTCAGCTCCTAAAAGGGTTGTGCCGTCTGTGGTAATAAGGGTCTTCCCCTTGTATTGCAGGAGGTCATCAAAATACTCGGGAGATAGGATGATATTTTTTTCTGCGTTCAAGATAATGTCCTTGCCATTATAATTCTCTATAATTTGCGGATTCACGTTGGTTCCGCAAAAATCGGGAGAGGTATCAAAATGTGAAATAAAACCAATGGTAGGAACGGCATGTGCTACATTACTAGGTAGGGTTGCCATGATGTATGCATTTTCATCGATATGAACCTCCGTCATCCCCATTTGTTCTAATTCCTCGACTAATTTACGGGCGAGGTTCCATTGTTTTAAGGTGCTGGGAGTGGTCTTGGACTCTGGGTCGCTCTGCGTATCAATTTTTATGTAACTTATGAATCTCTCTATAATATCTTGCATGAAAAATAGTTTTTGTTCAAAAGTAGCGTTATATCAGTTAATTGTCCAACCCGATAAAGCCACTTAAGCTATGTTCAAAAGTCGAAATCTATTATTTTTTGTGGTTGTAGTACTGTTTTTTATCCATGGTGTACGCGCACAGGCAGATTGTATTTTGGGCGTTGGCATTACCAACGACAATACGCTCATAGACGTTTTTCAATTGAACACTGCGCAACAGGGGCATCTGATAAGGTATGGCGAACAGGCTAGGACCACAAAGGACATGCTTGAAAAAAAGCTGAACGACCTTAAAGAAAATCATCCCCAAAGCACTGTTGGGGAGTTGACCAAACTGGCCAGCGAGTTTACCGTTCTTATGGATAGCATGACCGCCGTACAGGCCGCGGCGGATAAAAATCTGCTGTTACTTTTTAACGAAAAACAATATAACCGGTATCGTAATCTATGCGAGGAGGCCTACAAAACGCCTATTGTGGTAATTCCTGTGGTACATAGGGATTCATTATAGGGTACCTTTCATCTTTCCTTAATAACTTGCCGGTTAAGAATTAAATAGTATAGGCAGCAGTTTGTATTTTTGTGTCAAATCATCTTTTATACATGTACAAATTTATCATTCGACCCCTACTTTTTTTATTCGACCCGGAAAAGGTACATTATATGTCTTTTTGGGCCATAAAACTTTTCTCTAACATTGGTTTGTCTGGTCTTTTTAGAGGATTTTTTATTTTAGAAGATACCCGATTGCAAAAGGAAGTATTTGGGCTAAAATTTAAAAATCCAGTAGGCCTTGCCGCTGGTTTTGATAAGAATGCGCTTTTGTACAATGAATTATCGGATTTTGGTTTTGGTTTTGTGGAAATAGGAACCCTAACGCCCAAGCCCCAAGCTGGAAACCCTAAAAAAAGACTGTTTAGGCTAAAGGCAGATGAAGCCATTGTGAACCGGATGGGATTTAATAATGATGGCGTTTTTGATGCCGTTGAACGACTAAAAAAGAAGCACAGGGTATTGATTGGTGGTAATATTGGAAAAAACAAGGTAACACCCAATAACGAGGCTGTAAAGGATTATCTCATCTGTTTTGATGCCCTTTTTGATCATGTAGATTACTTTGTGGTAAACGTAAGTTCGCCAAATACGCCAGGTTTACGCGAGTTGCAGGAAAAGGAACCGCTTACCGCCTTGCTTAACGAACTGCAACGGGAGAACGATAAGTATTCAGAAAATAGAAAGATAAAACGTAGGCCAATCCTGTTAAAAATAGCACCGGACCTTACCAACGACCAGTTAATGGATATTATCGAAATTGTTGGGACTACCAAAATTGATGGCATTATTGCCACAAACACCACTATAGAAAGAAAGAATCTTAAATCCCATGCCCTTTTGCTGGAGGAACCTGGTGGACTAAGCGGAAAACCATTAAAGGACCGCAGTACGGAAGTAATTCGTTTCCTATCCGAAAAGAGTAACAAATCCTTTCCTATTATTGGGGTAGGAGGAATCCATACTGCGGAAGATGCGCTAGAAAAATTGGAAGCGGGTGCGGATTTGATTCAGCTTTGGACAGGCTTCGTTTATGAAGGCCCTGGTTTGGTAAAGAGGGTCAACAAGGCTATTTTAAGTGCTCAAAAGCAAATTTAAAGCTTATCTCCTGCACTGATATTTAGGATCTGAACAAGTTGAATTTTTGAGTTTAGAATAAACCTAATTAAGACCTATACCGTTCTCGATGTACCAATTACATGTACTTATCCTTTTTTGCTATTTTCGATATAAAGAACACCGTTCAAGGATATACCAATGAAAACTCCAAAATAATTGAAGTTTGAATCCTGGTCCCTAACTATGCCATAGACACCTGCTATTATGCTCAAGATTCCAATTAGATATAGGAAAATTCTTGCCTTTTTATCCATTTGTTAAATGGATTTCAAATTTTTGTCCTAAAACCTATTACTTCGTCCAATAATCCAATACCAAAACATCATCTAAATGCGGCGTTAACACGGCCCCAAATGCCTTATGGTCTGGGTGTGGCAAATAAACAGCTCTATCTTCCTCGCTATTAAAACTTAAGAAAAAGCAATGGGTAAAACCCTTGTCCAGTCCTTCGGGACTGTTGTTGGTGCCCCATTCGTATCCCGCTATTTGTGGTATTTTATTTGGAAGTGCACTAAAGGCGTCCTCCACTTTTTGTATATCTTCTTTAGCGGTTCCTTCTTTAAATTTAAAAAGGACTACATGCCGTAACACCTGGTCGGTTTTCATTATATTTTCTGTTGAGGTATTCTTGTTGCCTTGGTCATTACAGGAATTCAATGTTAGGAATCCTATGGTGCAACAGCTAAGCAAAGTGATGAATTTAAGTTTCATTGGGTTTGGTTTTTTCAGCAAGATATAAAAAATAGGCTAACAATAGTATAAGTTGTATTTTTCGGTTACAGATGAAACGATTCCATTGAATTTAGAAATTTTGATCACTTTTTCGGCAGCAACCGCTGCACTCGCGGTACTGCCAGGTCCCGACAATATTTATGTGTTGATGCAGAGTATTAGCCATGGTAAAAAGTCTGGATTGGCTACCGTGGGCGGACTCATGGCTGGCTGTTTGGTGCATACCACCTTGCTGGCTTTTGGCGTATCGGCCATTATTAAGGACAATGACACGATCTTTTTATTTATTAAAGTCTTTGGAGCTATATACCTTCTTTACTTGGCATTTCAAGTATTTCGTTCAGATGCCCATATCAATTTGTCGGATATCAAGACCTCAAAGAAGACCGTAGAACAGCTTTTTAGGCAAGGGTTTATCATGAATGTGTTGAATCCAAAAGTGACCATTTTCTTTTTGGCTTTTTTTCCGGGGTTTTTATTTAGTGAAACCTTAAGTACTATACTTCAGTTCTATGTTTTAGGGTTTTTGTTTATTGCGATTTCTTTCCTTGTTTTTGGGACTATTGCCATACTCTCCGGGATGATTTCGGAACTGGTTAACAAACATTCAAAAGTGGGGATTTATCTAAAGTGGCTGCAGATTGTAGTCTTTATCGGTATTGCCATGTATCTGCTTTTATCGGATAAATAATAGTAATTTTATAGGCTTAATTGAAGTTTTGAATGCCTGATAAAGTCAAAATCATTGAATGTCCAAGGGATGCCATGCAAGGTATAAAGCCATTTATTCCTACAGACGAGAAAGTGCGCTACCTTCAAGCTTTATTAGGTTGTGGTTTTGATACGATTGACTTTGGGAGTTTTGTGTCGCCCAAGGCAATTCCTCAAATGGTGGATACGGCCCAGGTTCTGGCACAATTGGACCTGTCTAGAACAAACAGTAAACTATTGGCCATTGTTGCCAATACCCGCGGAGCTGAGGACGCAGCTGTTTATCCTCAAATCGATTATTTGGGATTTCCCTTTTCCATATCCGAAAACTTTCAAATGCGGAATACGCATAAGACCATTGCCGAATCGGTAGCCACCCTACGGGAGATTTTTGAGATAGCGAAAGATTCTGGCAAAGAGGTCGTCACCTATATTTCAATGGGATTCGGAAATCCGTACGGAGACCCTTGGAACATAGAAATCGTTGGAGAATGGACAGAAAAACTGGCAGCTATGGGCGCCAAGATACTTTCCCTATCCGATACCGTTGGCACTTCTGACCCTGAGACCATAGCGTATCTTTTTTCAAACCTCATCCCCAAGTATCCCAGTATAGAATTCGGGGCGCATTTGCATACTACGCCGGCCAAATGGCACGAAAAGGTAAATGCTGCCTATAATAACGGCTGTAGAAGGTTTGATGGTGCCGTGCAAGGTTTTGGCGGCTGCCCTATGGCAAAGGACGAACTTACCGGTAATATGCCTACAGAAAAAATGCTCTCCTATTTTACGGAACAAAAGGCGGATACGGGGGTAAACTGGTTGGTGTTTGAGGCGGCTTATAACAAGGCTTCGGAGTTATTCCAGAAGTATCATTAGGGTTTTGGTTTGTTCCTTTTTTTTGTGTGAACTTGATTTTTTAAATTTGAGCCAAATCAAAACCTATCTTATCTTTGTCAAAAATAGAACATATGAACAAGACAATAGAGACGCTTTTAAATGATCAAATAAAATATGAGGCAAGTGCCTCCATGCATTATTTGGCCATGGCTTCATGGGCAGACGATGCAGGATATAATGGTATTGCTGAATTTTTTTACAGTCAATCCGAAGAGGAGAGGGTACATATGATCAAATTGATAAAATTCGTGAATGAACGCGGTGGTAGCGTACTAATTCCGGCTTTGGATAAACCTAAGGCTAGTTATGAATCGTTGAAGGAATTGTTCACCGATTTTCTAAAGAGCGAAATGTTCGTGACAGAGCAGATAAATCATGTAATTTACGAATGCTTGAACAAGAAAGATTATAACGTGCACAACTTTATGCAATGGTACGTTACGGAGCAATTGGAAGAAGAAGCAGTTGCGCGTACCCTTTTAGATAAATTGAATATAATTGGGGATGATAAATCGGGTCACTATATGTTCGATCGGGACATAAATACAATAGCCACGGCAGCAGGGGCGGAAGAGTAGTCAAAAGAAATAGTTAAAAAAAAAGATTCCGTTTTTCGGAATCTTTTTTTTTATAAATTTGTTATTATTTAGATTTAATAAAAATAATGAATTCAACACTACTCAATCGTCCCTTTATTATCCTTGCCTCAGATTCTGGCGGCTGTTCCTCTGGTGATAAGAAAAAAAAGTGTTGCAAAAAATATAAGAAAAAGGGTAAGGCAAATTGCAAACGTTGTCCCAAGATGTAGTTTTTCTTACTTGTATTTTTCATCATAATCTCTCTTCCTCGGGCTTCTCTTTGGGGAAAATTGGTAAGTAAAGGCAGTTTTTACTTGAGGTTTATTGCAGAGTGGGACGTAATATTCTTACAGGTACCTAGGCTATTACAGAAAAACTTCTACCGTGGGCAGGCATAGGTTTGGGATATCATTTTTAGCCAGATCCGCACTTGAATTTATGTGCTGTTACCATTGGATTTTTTTATTTTTTTTCAATCTCAATTGCCCAAAAAAGGAGTTTTTTCCATGACGGACAATGCTTGTAAAACATCTTTTCAGCCCATTGGAAAAATTAGCTTTTTTTCATTTAAAAACTATCTTCAACGGATTTTTCCTATCAATTTTTGCGTTACCAAAAGCGCAGCGTAATTGAACGAAACGCTCCATGGTGGTTTTGTGAAGGATAGTACGGATTTGAGGTCTTTCTTGAAATAGTTTCAGGATAAATAGTTGATTTTTAATCAATTAAATTAATTTGGGTTTCTTTTTTTTGGGGTTGTACTGCAGATTTAGGACAACTTTAGGTTTTGAATTTTGAGTATAATTACTGAAATCCAAGAGTACTTTTTTAATTATTGTCTTGTATTTTTTTTGTAGTGGCTAACCTCCTGTTATGCAGTCTGTTTACAATGGTTATGCTTGATTGTTGATAAAATGTGGAAAACCTAATAGAGGCCAACGGAAAGTAAAGGGAATAAATTTTGACCTTTACCTATCACGGAAGTACATCACTTTTAACATCATTTAAGCTATGGAAATTACCCATCTCGTCAAGAGAGACTTTGCAAAAGAACCTTTTCAGTTACCTAAAATTACAAACGCAATTATGAAGGCAATGACGGCCGTGGATCACGGTGGTCTTGCAGATGCGGAACGTATTACCAATAATGTCCATTCATCCCTTTTGGAGCGTTGTAAGATTGATGATAGCTATGTGCCTACCGTTGAGGAAGTTCAGGATTTTGTGGAGACAAAATTAATGGAGGCTGGTTTTTTCGACGTTGCAAAATCTTACATTCTGTATAGAAATGAGCAGGCCTTAAAGCGAAAATCAAATATTTTTGAGAAGCGCATCAATTTAAAACCGTACGAGTATCCGCAGTTATATGAATATGTGCCGGCAATACGACATTCGTATTGGATACATACAGAATTTAACTTTACAAGCGATATCCAAGATTTTAAGACCGGCTTGAACGAAGTGGAACGTAGCGCATTAAAAAATGCTATGTTGGCGATTTCTCAGATAGAGGTAGCTGTGAAAAGTTTTTGGGGCGATATCTACCATAAAATGCCAAAACCTGAAATTGGTTCTGTAGGAGCAACATTCGCAGAAAGTGAAGTGCGCCATGCAGACGCCTATTCTCATCTTTTGGAAATATTGGGACTAAACGAAGAGTTTAAATTGTTGAAGAAAAAGCCTGTAATTATGAAACGGGTACAGTACTTGGAAACGGCCCTGAAGAATGCAAAGAGTGATGACAACAAGGAATACTCCGAGTCCATTTTATTGTTCTCCTTATTTATAGAGCATGTTTCCCTGTTCTCCCAGTTCTTGATTATCATGGCCTTTAATAAACATAAGAATATGTTTAAAGGTATTTCCAACGTAGTGGAGGCGACTTCTAAGGAAGAACAGATCCACGGTGATTTTGGTATTGATGTCATACGCATCATTAAGGATGAGAATCCTGATTGGTTCGATGCCGAACACCATAATATGATACAGGAAATGTGCAAGGAAGCCTTTGCTTCGGAAAGCACGGTTGTAGACTGGATCTTTGAAAAAGGAGAGTTGGACTTTTTACCAAAGGCAGTCGTGAACGAGTTTATAAAGAACAGATTCAACAACTCCCTTGAGAGTATAGGAATAGATAAAATATTTGATATAGACGAGACACTCTTAGGGCAGACGGAATGGTTCGATGATGAGATCATTGGAACCAAACATGGCGATTTCTTCGTAAAACGATCCATAAATTATAGCAAACGAACACAAAGTATAACCAGCGACGACCTTTTTTAAATGAACGAACTTAAAATTGCCCAAGAGGCCAAGACAGAAAAGAATATAGATGGTGCCCAACTTGTAAACGCAAGAAGGGAAACGCTAGAAAATTTAAAGGCAAAACCAAATTCCGGTTTTGAATGGTTAACGGAACATAGCCGAAACTTTTTGAATTCCGGTTACATTACCGGTGGCGCAACCGCGGAACAGCGTATCAGGGAAATTGCTGATAGAGCGGAACATATTTTGCAAATGCCGGGCTTTTCCAATAAATTCTACGGCTACATGTCAGAAGGATTCTATTCTTTGGCATCGCCCGTGTGGTCTAACTTTGGCAAGGAAAGAGGTTTGCCTATTAGCTGTTTTGGTTCGCATATCGGTGACGATATGGGAAATATTCTGTATACCCAGTCGGAAGTTGGTATGATGTCCAAATTAGGCGGTGGTACTTCAGGCTATTTTGGCAAAATCCGGCATCGCGGTGCTGCGGTAAAAAATAACGGCCAGGCTTCCGGTGCCGTACATATCATGCAGCTTTTTGAATCTATGGTAGACGTGGTAAGTCAAGGATCAGTAAGGCGTGGACGATTTTCGCCCTACCTGCCTGTTGAACATCCGGATATTATGGAATTCTTAGAAATCGGAACAGAAGGAAATCCAATTCAGGAATTGACACATGGGGTTACCGTCACCAATGATTGGATGCAGAAAATGGTAGATGGTGACGCCAAAAAAAGGGCCGTCTGGGCTAAAGTCCTACAGCGAAGAGGCGAAATGGGGTATCCCTATATTTTCTTTAAGGACAATGCCAATAATGGGTCTGTAGATGTGTACAAGGACAAGGACTTACCAATTTACGCCAGTAACCTGTGTACGGAAATCATGTTACCGTCTAACGATGATTGGTCTTTTGTGTGCGTACTTTCATCGGTGAACATGTTGCACTATGATAAATGGAAAAATACCGATGCGGTGGAGACCATGGTTTATTTCCTGGATGCCGTGATTACCGAATTCTTGGAGAAACTAGAGGCGTATCGCGATTCCGATAGTCGTGAAGACCGCCAGACCTTTCTTTTTATGGAGCGCGCCTATAACTTTGCAAAAGATAACCGTGCATTGGGCTTAGGTGTCTTAGGATGGCATTCTTTGTTACAGTCCAAAATGTTGCCGTTCAATAGTCAAGAGGCTTATAATTTGAATACCGAAATTTTCAGGGAAATCAAAGAAAGATCTTACAAGGCATCCGAAGAATTGGCACAGCAATTTGGGGAGCCAGCCGTTCTTAAAGGTTACGGACGACGTAATGCAACGTTAAATGCCATTGCGCCTACCACTTCCTCCGCGTTTATTTTAGGTCAGGTATCACAAGGTATAGAACCTATTTGGTCCAATACCTATGTAAAGGATATTGCAAAAGTAAAAACCACCATTAGGAATCCGTTTTTAGAGGAACTATTGGAAAAGAAGGGAAAAAATACGATTGATATATGGCGCAGTATCAGGGATTTTGATGGCTCCGTACAGCATCTAGACTTTTTGACGGAAGAAGAGAAAGAGGTGTTCAAGACCTATTCTGAAATTGACCAAATGGATATTATCTACCAAGCGGCGAACCGTCAGAACCATATAGATCAAGGGCAATCTGTAAATATCATTGTTCATCCGGACATGCCCGTTAAGGAAATAAATAAAATACACGTTACCGCTTGGAAGTTGGGCTTAAAATCCCTCTACTACCAGCATAGTATGAATGCCGCGCAAAAGTTTAAGCAGAAGAAAGATTGCGCAAGCTGCGAGGCATAAAATAATCATAACACCTAAAGCTCTTGATAAATGTACCTAAAGCATTGTGTCAAGGGCTTTTTATTTTAAACTAATCTAAATATAGATATTTTAAAATCAGTTATTTAAATTGTTTCTATACGTTTGTCATCCTAATTTTATAAGGAATTTTAAAAAGAAAAGTTATGTCAATAAGATTAGGGAACAGTTGCATCAACTGCGACAATTTAGTAGAAGGAAACACCTGTAAGGTTCATGGGGTAAAAGTTGGAAATAGTTATACTTGCGATAGTTTTGAAATGAAGGCAGCTCTAAAGTCCGAGCAAAACTGTGTGAGTTGCGTGCGGTTTGAAGCCAGTGATTGTGCTAATCCTCAAAAAGCGGCACCAGGAATGTCCTGTAACCACTGGGCGCCACAAAATGCCATCGCATAGAAGAATACGATAAAAATTGAAAAAACGGCTTCCTGACAAGGAAGCCGTTTTTTTTGTCTAAAGTTTTTCTTACAAGGCCATTCTATCAAAATGTTAAATTCTATAATTCTATTTAGAATTAATATGAATAAGCTTGCGCAATTGGATCATCTATTTTAGATTTGCACTCTATTTAAAACAAGTCTAAATAAATATAATATAAATGAAGAAATCAATTTTGGCCGTTATGGCACTTTTGGGATTGGTATTTATCTCATGTGATTCTGATGATGACAATAATGAACCAATTATAGTTGCGACCTGTGAGGATGGAACGCAGAATGGAGATGAAACAGGGGTAGATTGTGGAGGTTCCTGTATGCCTTGTGAAACCGCTATTGATAATCCAGCCATGTACAGTTTTGAAAGGGATGGGGAGAATACTGTTAGTTTTTCGGGTCAGACCACAAGATTGCAGATGGGTCGCGAAATTGTAGGTGCATTGCTCAATCCAACAACCACGGCTGAAGAATTGGCCGCTATGTATGCCCATTTAGAGGGTACTTCCAATTTTGAGGATGACGCCCTCAATGCTTCCGATAAGAATATGCGAAGTAAAACAGCGGCTTCCATAGATTTCTTTGCATCCAACGCCACGGATCAGGCCTTGATCCGGTCAGATTTCGACGCCTGGCTTACGGCACAAGTAACCGAAATTTTTCCTAGCTGGGAAGTTGCGGCCGCTCCGGGTATGGCAGGTCAAATCCCGGATGGTTCGGCTACACGGTACATTAATTCAAAAGGATTGGAGTTCGACCAACTATGGACAAAAGGGTTGATCGGGGCATTGGTAACAGATCAGGCTTTGAACAATTACTTGAGCCCTGCCGTTTTGGATGAAGGTTCCAATAGGGCAGATAACGATGCGGGCGTGGTAGTAGAAGGCGAGTCCTACACCAACATGGAGCACAAATGGGACGAAGCCTATGGCTATGTTTACGGGCTGAACGCAGATGCCGCAAATCCCAATGTCGACTTGGGAGCGGACGATTTTCTGAACAAGTATATAGGTAGGGTAGAGGGCGATGATGATTTTGCCGGAATTGCGGATGAAATTTTTCAAGCCTTTAAGTTGGGCAGGGCGGCAATTGTGGCCGGGAACTACGATGTCCGGGATGCCCAGGCAGAAATCATTAAACTAAAGATTTCGGAAATAATGGGTATACGCTCCGTGTACTATCTGCAGCAGGCCAAAAATCTTCTCGGTCAGGAAGCGCCAGATTTTGGGGCTGCTTTCCACGATATATCCGAAGGCTATGGCTTTATCTACAGTTTGCAGTTTACAAGAAAACCAAATTCGGGGGACCCGTATTTTACCAAAGCCGAGGTAGATGCATTTTTAACAAACCTCATGGACGATGGGCCAAACGGACTATGGGATGTTGAATTGTCTACATTGGAGTCCATAGCTACTGCCATAGCCCAAAGATTCGAATTTACCTTAGAAGAGGCGTCCGAATAATTAAGAGTTGAGTTTGGTTGATAAAAAGCAACCTATTCCTTGTAGGTTTTTAGTTGCTTTTTTATTTTTGCAATTAATTTAGAATAAATAAAAATAAGCTGCTTGGTTGCGTTATTTTTGACTTAAAAAGGAACAAGGCTTTGTTAACGCAAATCTGGTTGGTGAAAAACATAATATATCCCGATCCGCTTGCTATCGGATCGGTTTTACAAAAAAATAAAAAAGAACGAATGAAAAAGTATGTGATAGGTTTTATTTTTTTAACCTTGGTTTGGGCCTGTTCCTCTGATAACGAGGGCGATGAACCGGAAATCAATCCGGGATTGGTGGCGAAATTTGAAAGGAGCACCATGTTGTCCAATTGGGCGGATAATATCATACTTCCGTCGTACGAGGCTTTCTCTTTGGCGTTGGATCGTCTAAACGACTCCTATGACACTTTTAAAACAGAGCCAACGACAACCAATCTCGTTAATTTTAGAGCTTCGTGGGTCTCGGCTTACAAAATATGGCAACGGGTTTCCATGTTTGAGATCGGGCCCGCAGAGACGGTGGGGCTTCGTTTAAACATGAATATTTATCCAACGGACAACCAAAAGATAGATAGTTATATCGCTTCAGGGTCCTATGATCTTTCCTTGCCTTCGAACAGAAACGCAAAGGGTTTCCCTGCCATAGATTACCTGATCAACGGTTTGGGTGCGGATGATATCGCTATTGTCGATAAATATAATGGGACGGAAAAGGATGCTATCTTCGCCTATTTGGATACTGTAATTGCAGATATGACGACACTTGCAAATGATGTGCTAGCAGAATGGAAAGCGTCCTATCGCGATACCTTTGTAGCCAATGACGGGGCTTCGGCGACAGCTTCTGTAGACCGCTTTGTAAACGATTATATCTTTTATTACGAGAAATTTCTAAGAGCTGGTAAAATGGGAATTCCGTTAGG
The DNA here is from genome assembly GCA_963697395.1 of uncultured Flavobacteriaceae bacterium. GTDB lineage: Bacteria > Bacteroidota > Bacteroidia > Flavobacteriales > Flavobacteriaceae > Maribacter. The sequence goes on along the minus strand of CAVONX010000018.1, from coordinate 430,094 downwards.
TGTTTTTTCCGGTAGCACGTTGCCCCAAAATGTGGAGGCGTATTACGATCAAGAACTATCCAATGAACTCTTCTTGGCGGGACTGGAGGCTGTTCAGGATTTTTTCAACGGTAAGCATTTTAGTGGTTTGGCCACCGGCGAAAGTCTTGCAACCTATTTGGATATCCTTAATACCGTAAAAAATGGTGAGGACCTCAATACGATTATAAACAACCAGTTTAACAAGGCAAGGGAAGCCGTAACAGGTTTGGCACCTTTTAGGTCTGAAATAGAGAACAATATGCCCCCAACTAATATGTTGTTGGCCTATGACGAGGTACAAAGGATAGTTCCTCTGCTAAAGGTAGATATGGTTTCGGCCATGAGCATAAGCATTGATTTTGTAGATGCAGATGGCGATTAATTCATGAAAGCCTTCATTGCCAAACATATAAAAGCTCCTGTGGAGGCCGCCCCTTTGGCGGTCTTTCGCATTTTATTCGGAATAATGATGCTTTTGAGTATTGTCCGCTTTTGGAGCTATGGTTGGATCGATAAATTATACATTCAGCCAAAGTACTTCTTTTCTTACTACGGCTTTGAATGGGTAAAGCCTATTGGGGACTACACCTATCTTATTTTTTTTGTTTGCGGGCTGGCAGCTGTTTGCATAGCTCTTGGATATAGATACACTATAGCCATTATCATATTCTTCCTGAGTTTTACCTACATAGAGCTCATGGACAAAACCACCTATTTAAATCATTATTACTTTATTAGTGTACTGAGTTTTGTCATGATTTTTCTTCCAGCAAACGCCTATTTCTCGGTCGATGCAGCAAGAAACCCCGATAAAGCCTATCAATATATTCCCGCCTGGACAATCAATAGTGTTAAATTACTATTGGCCATAGTTTATTTTTATGCTGGTTTGGCCAAGTTGAATTCTGATTGGTTGTTAAAGGCTATGCCGCTCAAAATATGGCTCCCGTCTAAGTTTAATATTCCTTTTCTTGGAGATTTGGTGAGTCAGGAATGGGCGCAGTATCTTTTTAGCTGGTCTGGCGCCATATACGATTTGGCGATTCCTTTTCTTTTGTTATCCCGAAAAACAAGACCTTTTGCCTTTGTGCTCGTTGTAGTTTTTCATGTGCTAACACGCGTTTTGTTCCCTATTGGAATGTTTCCGTATATCATGATTGTCTCTACCTTATTATTCTTTGACGCTGCCATACATCATAAAGTAGTGGGCGGAATTGCCAAGCTATTTCGTATTACTAAAAATCGATTCGATAATCAAAGAGAATTCGGTTTCGGCGAAGGGTTTCTGTCTAAGTTCAAATTTACGCTTCTAACATTATTCATTGTACTACAGCTGGCGGTGCCATTCAGATACCTTTTGTATCCAGGAGAACTTTTTTGGACAGAGGAAGGTTACCGGTTTTCTTGGCGGGTGATGTTGATGGAAAAATCCGGTTATGCGCAATTCAAAGTGGTAAATGGGGAAACGGGAAGATGGTTCTATGTAGATAATTCTGATTTTTTAACCCCGTTCCAAGAAAAGCAAATGGCATTTCAGCCCGATTTTATTTTGGAGTATGCCCATTATCTAAAGGACCATTTTGAGGCAGACGGGCATAAAGAGGTAGAGATATATGTAGATAGCCAAGTGACCTTGAACGGCAGGTTGAGCACTACTTTTATAGATCCCCAAGTAGATCTAGGAAAAGAGAAAGAATCATTTAAACACAAAAATTGGATCATTCCATTTAAAGATGAGATCAAAGGGATTTAATGTTATAGGTCTATTGCTTTTTACGTTTCCGTTATGGAGCCAAATTACCATTTCGGGAAAAGTTACCGATATGCAAGGAGAGCCAATACCTTTTGCGGAGGTGTACTTGAAACAATTGCAGCGGTTGGAAAATACGGATGATTCAGGACGATTTGAGTTCGACAATGTCCCTGGAGGTAAATACACCGTGGTTGCATTTGCCTATGAATATGAGGTTTTGGAAAAGGAACTTTTGTTCGATACGGCCTTTACGTTTATCCTGCAATTGGAAAAATTACAGGCAGAAAAACTGTCGGAGGTCGTAATGACCCAAAAACGACAGGAGGTGTTTGAGTTAAAACAATTGAAAAAAGTGGAGGGCACGGCTATCTATGCCGGTAAAAAGACAGAAGTAGTACTTATGGAGGGCATCACTGGCAATTTGGCGGCAAACAATCCCAGGCAGATTTATAGTCAGGTCGTAGGGCTCAATATTTACGATAATGGTGATGCGGGACTGCAATTGAACATTGGCGGTAGGGGATTGGACCCTAACCGAACGGCGAATTTTAATACCCGTCAAAATGGATATGACATCAGTGCCGATGTTTTGGGATATCCGGAAAGCTATTATACCCCGCCAGCGGAAGCTTTGGAAGAAATTCAGGTTATTCGAGGGGCTGCATCGTTACAATACGGTACACAATTTGGCGGTTTGGTAAATTTTAAGTTCAAAAAACCGGCAACCGATAAAAAAGTAGAATGGATTAGCAGGCAAACCCTAGGCTCTTTCGATTTACGAACCAGTTTCAATAGTCTTAGTGGAACGGTGGGAAAATTGAGTTATTACAGCTATTTCAATTATAAAGAGGGAAGTGGATTTAGACCTAATTCCAACTTTACTAGTAGAAATTATTTTGCCCATGTAGGCTATCAGGTAAGCAATAAAACAAAACTCACTTTAGAAACTACGCTTTTAAATTATTTGGCCAAGCAACCGGGAGGATTAACGGATGCCCAGTTTATAGAGGATCCAACATTTAGCAATAGGGAAAGAAATTGGTTTGATGTAGACTGGAAACTGTATTCGCTGCGGTTAGACCATCAATTTTCATCCAAAACCGATTTTAGTCTAAACATTTTTGGTCTGGATGCCTCTAGAAAGGCATTGGGTTTTAGAACTAATCGCGTTTCACAACCGGACGACATTTCGGAACCAAGGGAACTACTTGTGGATAATTTTCAGAATTGGGGTGCGGAGGCAAGGGTGCTTACGCGTTATACGCTTGGGGAAAGTGAATCGGCTTTGTTGTTGGGCTCTAAAATATATAGTACCTCCAATGATCAGCGCCAAGGGCCGGGGTCGGCAGCGGGCAATTCGGATTTTAATTTTGCCGATGCGGATTTCCCTAATTATGAACGTCAATCCCAGTTCGACTTTCCGAATTTCAATCTGGCATTCTTTGGAGAGAATATCTTTAACATTACCCCAAAATTTACACTTACACCAGGTTTTCGTCTGGAACATATTAAAACAGAAAGTAGAGGAACGTTTAAAAATGTGGTACTTGATTTAGCCGGTAATCCTTTGCTAAACGAAGATATTTCGGACAATAGAACCTTTGACCGTACATTTATTCTAATGGGTTTAGGTTCCACGTTCAAAGTGGCACCAAGTATGGAGCTGTATGGTAATTTTTCCCAAAATTACAGGTCTGTTACCTTTAGTGATATTAGGGTGGTAAATCCCTCTTTTCAGATAGATGAAAATATTTCGGATGAAGATGGATTTACGGCGGATATAGGCGCCCGGGGAAGGCTTAACAGCATGTTTTCCTATGATGTAAGTGTATTTGGTTTACTATATGACAACAGATTGGGCGAAGTTTTAAAAAGTGAAACGCGCACTAATGCATCGGGCGAATTGGTAGAGACGGGACGTATCGTCCGTTTTCGGGGCAATATAGGAACCGCATTTATGTACGGCTTGGAAAGCTTTGGAAACTGGAGCGTTAAGGAAACCATTTTTCCGGCCATCGAAAAATTGAAAATGAATTACTTCATGAACTTGGCCCTGACCAAATCCGAATACCTTTCCTCCGAGGAGATTGGTGTAGAAGGCAACCAAGTAGAATTTATTCCCGATGTAAATCTAAAGACCGGCCTTAACTTTGGGTATGGTAATCTCTTGGGAAGTTTCCAATATACGTACCTATCCAAACAATTTACCGATGCCACCAATGCGCTACAGGATATAAATGATAATCAAAGAGGAATAGAAGGAGAAGTTCCAGCTTATGATATTTTGGACTTTTCCTTGGCGTATTCCTATAAAAAATGGAAATTGGAAGCCGGTATCAACAACCTTTTGGACAACAGTTACTTTACGCGGAGAGCAACGGGCTATCCCGGACCCGGTATTATCCCCTCTGAACCGAGGACATTTTATACTACGGTGCAGTTTAAGTTGTAAACGGATGGAGAAAGACAATATATCAGTAATAGTCATCTTATAAGTTAATTTTTGAAAAATAATGGGTTATGAAGTATAAAATAATATTTTTACTAATTATTCTACCGAGGTTTTATTCAACACCACTCTTAATGGCGCAAACACCAGCAGAAAAGGATAAAGCAGCAATCACTGAGGTTAGTGCTGCTAGAGCCAAGGCTTTTAACGCTATGAACGCCACAGAAATTGCGAAGTATTTTACGGTAGATGGCACGTTAATGGCACCAGGAAAGGAAGTGTCTATTGGCAGGAGAGCAGTGGAGGATTATTACCGTGGTATTTTTGACGAATTTGATGTGGTTCTGGAGAGTTTTTATGTAGAAGTTGAGGTATCTGGGGATTTAGCCTATGGGCGTGGCGAGGCGAAGGTATATGCAACGTCAAGAATTGACGGCCTAGAATCAATTTCCAAATCTAAATATTTGAATATTTTAAAACGGCAAGATGACGGTAGTTGGAAAACCACGCACGATATATGGAACTCAAATGATGTTGATGATTAATAGTATCACCTTTCCTTGTTTAAACAGTAGCGTAAAGAAGCTCATTATCAATAAATTCATTACTTTTGCACGCAATTAAATCCTTAATTGCATGGAAGCCCACCTAAATAAAATACTCGGAGAAGGCCTTACGTACGACGACGTACTTTTAGTGCCCGCTTATTCGGACGTACTGCCAAGAGAAGTCAGTATACAATCCAAGTTTACACGGAACATTACCATCAACGTACCCATTGTCTCCGCGGCCATGGATACCGTTACCGAAAGCAGAATGGCCATAGCCATTGCGCAGGAAGGTGGTATAGGTGTACTTCACAAAAACATGACCATAGAGCAGCAAGCAATGAAGGTCCGTAAGGTAAAACGAGCGGAGAGCGGCATGATCATGGATCCTGTGACCTTGCCCTTAAACTCTGTGGTGCGCGATGCTAAGGCCAATATGGAAGAGTACAGTATCGGTGGTATTCCTATTGTGGACGATGCCGGTAAGCTTTTGGGAATTGTGACCAATAGGGATTTGCGTTTTGAGAAAAATAACGACCGACCCATTTCCGAGGTGATGACGTCTAAAAATTTGGTAACGGTAGGGGAGGGCACTTCCTTGGAACAAGCAGAGGATATTTTACAAGAGAACAAAATTGAGAAGCTTCCAGTAGTGGATAAGAATTACAAACTGGTAGGACTTATTACTTTTAGGGATATTACGAAACTCACACAAAAACCAAGTGCCAATAAAGATCAATACGGTAGATTGCGTGTTGCAGCGGCTTTGGGTGTAACTCCCGATGCAGTGGATAGAGCGGCTGCTTTAGTGGATGCCGGGGTGGATGCAGTGGTTATAGATACTGCGCACGGACATACGAAAGGCGTGGTTTCGGTTTTACAGGCGGTAAAGAAGCGATTTCCGGACCTGGATGTCATTGTAGGGAATATTGCCACTGCAGAGGCAGCAAAATATTTGGTGGCTGCCGGTGCCGATGCGGTAAAAGTTGGTATTGGGCCCGGATCTATATGCACCACAAGGGTTGTTGCCGGAGTCGGTTTTCCCCAATTTTCGGCCGTATTGGAAGTCGCTGCGGCTATAAAAGGGAGTGGCGTTCCTGTGATTGCCGATGGAGGAATTCGCTATACTGGTGATATTCCAAAGGCTATTGCGGCAGGAGCGGATACCGTTATGTTAGGTTCTCTTTTGGCAGGAACAAAGGAATCTCCTGGTGAGACGATCATCTATGAAGGTAGAAAGTTTAAATCCTACAGGGGTATGGGTTCTGTGGAGGCTATGAAGCAAGGTTCTAAAGATCGGTATTTCCAAGATGTAGAAGATGATATTAAAAAACTCGTTCCTGAAGGCATTGTAGGCCGTGTGCCGTACAAAGGAGATCTGTATGAGAGTATCCATCAATTTGTTGGAGGTTTACGTGCGGGAATGGGTTATTGTGGTGCAAAGGATATAGCAACGTTAAAGGAAACGGGCAGGTTTGTAAAAATTACCGCGAGCGGCATCAATGAGAGTCATCCGCATGATGTGACCATTACTAAAGAAAGTCCTAATTATAGTCGCTAAAGGGCCTAGTGCATCTTGTTAGGACTTACTTTAGGTAAGACATCGATATTTTGTTTTTTGTATTTGTTTTTGAAATACATTTATACAAAGTTAGGGTCCCTCAAATGGTACTCCTCCAGTTGTATGATGGCTAATGTTTCTTTGGTTATCCGTTCATTAATTTTATTTTTTATTCTTTTTATTCCCCTAAGTTGCACCACCGACGAAAATGAATCGGAAGCGGGGCTACAACTTTCAACCTCTACCTTGGTACTTGGTGAGAATGGCCGTGGGGAAGTTGTGGTTTCAGTAGCGGGAAAAGGCACATATACATTAGATTTCACGCAGATTCCAGAATGGCTTAGTGTGGGCTACAGCAATAGTGATGGCTCGGTGACCAGGAACGGATTAACGCTTGATATTGTTGCTGATAGCAGTCTGCTGGCGGGTACATATACAGGTGTTATTACAATCGTTGCGGATGGTGCAGGTACGATTTCCTTTACGGTGGACTACAATAAACAAGCCAATAACCTGGCCATATCAGAGATTGGTTTGGACTTTGGTTATTTGGAGAATGAACTGAGTTTTGAGGTGCGTAATCTGGGCGGTCAGAATTTTAGCTGGGAAATAATTAATACCAATTCCTTTATAACCTACGAGCCGTCTGCTGGGGGTTTGAATTCTGGAGGAACCACGCTGGTAAAAGCTACAATCGATAGGGGTGCGCTGAGCGGGGACATTTTAAACGCAACCGTTTCCGTACGGAGCGATATTCAACAAATTATAGAACAGTCCGTATCCATAAATTATTTTCTGGAAGAGAAAATATTACTATCGGGTGCTGTGGTAGATGTGGAATACGATCGGATAAACGATGTGATGATCGTGGTATCCACTTCGCCCAATCAAATCAGCAAATACGATCCAAAAACAGGGCAAATCACATCGTTAAACCTAAATATGCCGCCTAATTGCGTTTCCATTGGTTCTAACGGAACCTTTGCAGCAGTAGGACACAACGCCCGTTTCTCGCACGTAAACCTTCAAACCATGCAGTTAGAAAAAATGTATGAAGCAAGTTGTGATGCGAGTGATATTGTCCTTGCGCCCAACAATTGGGTCTATGTTTTTCAAAAAGAGTATCAAGGCTCCGAATTTCGGTGCATACGCTTATCCGATGGTATAGAGACTCTGAGTATAGGTTGGGGATACTACAATTCCAAGGCAAAGCTCCACCCATCAGGTAAATACTTGTATATAGCCAATAACGGTTTATCACCTTCCGATTTTGATAAATATGATATAACCGACGGTACGGCTGCACGCCTGTATGATTCTCCTTATCATGGGGATTTTGATTTTGCCGGTAATATTTGGATCAATGAAGGTGGAGACAGATTATTCGCCAGAAGCAGGAATGTATTTGATGCTACCGAGGATCAAGCAACCGATATGCGTTATGATGGCGTTTTGGAGGGCAGTCAAATGATTGCCGCAATGGACATCCATACCCATGCAAAAAAGCTTTATGCCATTCTAGAAACTGGCGACGGATGGCCTAAAATACCAAGTAATACCGTTAGTATTTATGACTCCGAATACTTAACCTATCAATCTAACATAACATTGCCGGGATTTTTGAAAGGAAAGGAAGACGAGCACCCGGGATTTTATGATTCCGAAGGGCATTTCGGATTTTTTAACCGTAATGGTTCCCAATTTTATGTGGTCGTTAAAACCAAATCAAATTACGATCCATATGATGCAAGTGACCCCTATTCTCCCGATGATTGGGCCATTGTTACAGTTCCGGTAAATTGATAAATGTTTTTTTGTGGGTCGAAGTTGACCAGTGGTAGTCCATTAACCCCATATTTCAAATGAAATCGATAGCTACAAATGGCTCACCGGAACTATAAAAAAGTGTTTCTGGCAAAAAAGGTGGTCAAACAGGTTTTTAGGGTTCTAATACGGTAGAAATTTGATCATCCCTTACTTTTTTCCGTAAAAACTGTACCCTTCGTAGGTCATCGGAAGCTTGTAAAAGTTTTTTCAATAATGCAGGATTAAGATCGGGGCGGTCATTGATAAAGGTTTGTAGGATTTCATAGGCTTCAGGCGAACTATGTTTGCCGACGGTACTGCTGAGCCATCCCTTTGGAAAAAAAATATCCCCTGTTTTTTGAACCTCCTCCAAGAGTTCCAAACTTGGCCTAAGGTATTTCAATGCTTCTTCTTGTCTTAATGGATGGTTCAGATAGCCCATTGCCGTAAGGGTCCAACCTTCCTTTGCACGGTTTTTTTCCTCCTTGATAGATTCAAAAAAGGCATCCTTAACTGCCCTGTCCTGGGATAGGGAGGGCAAAAGAAAATTAAAACGTTCCAGCTTATCCGGATTTGTTAGCTGCTTTTTGGCTTCTTCTAAAATTTCGGTACAGTTTACATGCCTATACATTGCCAGATCCAGGGCCATATCCGTAAAATCATCTTGGTTCAGTTTTAGATTTGGGATGACCTCTTTTCGTTTCCAAATGTCATACAGGAGGTTGGTTCCGGACGCTGAATATGCAATAGCTGTGAAACGTTCAAAAAGTATTTTTTTGATATCTGATGGGTGTACCGAGCGCAGTTCAAAGAGCAACTGTTTTTCTAAAATTGGTTGATAATGATTCCGTTGTTCGGTAGTCAAATAATTCCAGAATATGGAATTGAGATAGCCACTGGTAAGGTTCAGCAACAGTTCATTTTTTTCGGTGGAAAGACTTTTTTGATAGAGTTCAAGAACAGCGGTTGCGGGAAGTGCTCCATTCAATGTATTTTCATAGGTATTAATATAGGCATAACCACGTCCCAGGTCATCCTTAATATCCGGAATCTCGCTTAGCTGTTCAGGGTCGATGGGAAAAACCCCATACCCCATACCATTGGAATTATAGCGTATAGACACTGGTTTTTTAAAACCCTTGGCAGCCGTCATTTCCGTATGTTTAGAACGTATCTCCGCTGTTATGGTTTTAAGGGTGTCCCCATAGACAAAAGTAATGTCAAAACTCTGTGGCCATATACCGTCACTACCATCTTCCGCATTTTGGGTAAGTTGGAATGTGGCTATGTTACCATCGATATCATAGGTTAATAGGTCTTTGAAAATGGGTCTACTCGGTCGGTTTACCCAAATTTCGCTCCAACTTTTTAGATCTTCATCTGTTTCTTTGTCCAGTAATTCCACTAGGTCGTTCCAAACAGCATTGTCATACGCATAGTTCTTAAGATATTGTTGTATGCCCTTTTTAAAGGCTTGCTTGCCCATTAGCGTTTCCAATTGTCGCATCATAATGGGAGCCTTGTTATAAATAATACTTCCATAGACCGAACCGGCATTGTTGAGGTTGTCCAATGACTGCCTTATGGGATTGGTACCCAAGGTTCTGTCCTCGCCATATGCACGGGGGTAATGTGCGGCCATAAAGGCAAGGTCATGGTTTATCTGGGGAAAAGCTGGATTTACGATTTTATCGGCCATAAAATTGGCAAAGACCTCCTTCATCCATACGTCATTGAACCAATCCATGGTCACGAGGTCACCGAACCACATGTGAGCCGTTTCATGGGCAATGAGTTTGGCACGCCCCAGCAGTCGGTTCTCAGTTGCACTTTCGTCCAGCATTAAGGCATCTTCCCTGTACTGAATAGCTCCGATATGCTCCATGCCGCCATATTGGAAACCTGGAATACAGGCAAAGTCAAGTTTGGGAAATGGAAAAGGGGTTTGGGTATAGTCCTCTAAATAATCAATGGCATCCTTATGTAGCTTAAAAATCACATTTTTGCTATAGGCTATCTTGTTCGTGTCGATTTCCCTGAATAGCATGGTCATAGGAAAATCTTGTCCCTCATTTTCCACTTTTTTAAACACACCGGCCACAAATGAAAATAGATAGGTACTCATTTTGGGCGATTTCCCAAAAGTAAAGGTGTATGCATCGTTTTTCTGTTCTTGTTTTGTTATGGGCATACTGGCCAGTGCTTTCCATTCGCTGGGGACGGTCAATTGCAGGGCATAGCTTGCTTTTAAGTTCGGTTGGTCGAAACAGGGGAAAAGCGTTCTGGCGCGATCTGGTACCAGCAGGGTATAGAGGTAATCATCGTTTCGGTTCAATGAGAGCTCGCCCGCAATAAAATCTATTTCAACCAAATTATTCCCTTTTTGCAGGTATTGGCTAGGGAGCACAAGATGTTCGTTTTCGTGTTGAATCTCGATGGAGTTACCGTTAACTTTGATTTGTTTTATGTAGTCTGTTTCCGGACTAAAATCCAAGAACAGGTCCTCCTCCACTTTTTGAAGATTGAAGTTTGCTTTCTCTATGGCTAAAATGGAGGCTTGTCGTTCCTTTGGAACCGTAAAATGCAAATCATAGTGGATTTCGGTAAGATTGCTTTTTCGCTCATCCGCTAAGAGCTTGGACACGCCTCTTTCCATTATTTTTTTATTTTGATGGTGCTGCTCGCAGGCCATGAACATAAAAAAGGGAATAATAAGTAATACTCGGGTAACCAAAGAGTTTGTTTTCAAAACATTTTTATAGAAAAGTACAGAAATCCTAGTTATGCCACAAAAAAAACATAATTCAGGGAGCAGACCCACCCTGTTTCTAAGCGGGAAGTTTTTTCTTAATTGGTTTCGGTAGTAGTTAAAACTATGCACTTTAGTGCATCTCGCTTTCCCCAACCGTTGGGAGCTAAAAAGTTGTTCCAAGGAGCAGTTGGCAGTACCGTATTTCGGGGGTAGGTAGTTTTTGCTTACTGCTTACTAATTCAAATTGTTTGATGAAATGAATTCCATTCATTAGTAAAATTATGACACTTTAGTCCAAAGGTTTATCACGGTTTGACAATCGTTGTGATTAGGGGACTCTTTTTCCGGGATTGGGATATGGTGTCCATTGCAAGTCTGGCAAACGTAGGCGGCGGAGCTTCTGCCATTGCCTTGGCCGAAACTTTTGAACGTAACGGACTTATGTTTCTGGCTATTTTGGTAGGTACGGTGGGTACTGCATTGGGAAGCTATTTGAGTTTTTTGGTGGTAAACCTAATGTACACAACCTTTTGAGTAAGACAGGGGCATTTAAAAAGTTATTGACAAAATACTCATTAAGCGAATTTGGTTTGATTCTTTCTTATTAGAATGTTGTTTTCTAACAGTTTTGTCCTATTTGGCACCAGCATACGTTTTCCAGTCCTTTTCCTTATAAATGTTATCCCCAAAATACTTGGCGATATTCAAGAACGGTTCTGGTTTTTGGTAGCCAGGAACAGGGGAGAGCATATTCATTTCCTCGTCCAGAAATATGGTAGTGGGATAGCTCAATTTTCCCTGCATAAGGGCTGCGGCAAGTTCATGGTAGCCATTTCTACCGGAAGCGACAAACTTAAATGTCTGGCCTTTAAAATCTATGGGGTCTTTTCCTTCTCCGTCCATTTTTACCATATAGAAGTTATCTTCCATGTATTTGGCTACTTCAGGGTTCTGGAAAGTGTCCTTATCCATTTTTTTACACCAGCCACACCAATCCGTGTAGACATCTATAAAAACTTTTTTAGGGTTTTCTGAAGTAGCGGCGAGTTCAACAGCTTCCGTGAAAGAAACCCAATTTACTTTTTGGCCAAAGGATAACGTCGTAAAAAGAGTTAAAACACTAGTTATAGCTATATTTTTTAAGAAAGGGGTATTCGTTGTCATGGTGTACTTTTGAAGTATTAATCCACTAATTACATCAAAGCTAACGAATTTTTTATGTCTTTATTTTATGTTAGCTGTTTCCTTTTTTGAGAAAAGATTCTTGACATCGATTTGGTGTTTTACCAAATCCTCAAAAGTCTCCCGTTCTCGTATCAAAATGGCCTTGCCTTCATGCCAAAGCACCTCTGGAGGTCTAAATCGTGAATTGTAGTTGCTGGCCATCGTAAAACAGTAAGCACCGGCATTTTTAAAGCAAAGAATATCTCCTTCGGTAATTTCGTTGATTCTTCTGTTGCTGGCAAAGGTATCTGTTTCGCAGATGTAGCCTACTACGGAATAGTAACGTTCGCGACCCTCAGGGTTGGAAATATTTTCAATCTCGTGGCTAGAGCCGTAGAGCATAGGTCTTATAAGGTGGTTAAAACCGGAATCTATGCTGGCAAATACTGTGGAGGTGGTCTGTTTTACAACATTTACCTTGGCCAAGAAAAAGCCTGCCTCACTTACTAAAAATTTGCCGGGCTCGAAAGCTAAGGTTAATTCCTTTCCATACTCCTTGCAAAAATCGTTGAATCGGGTACTTAATTTTTTCCCTAGTTCCTCTATGTTGGTTTCTATGTCGCCAGCTTTATATGGCACTTTAAAGCCACTTCCAAAATCTATAAAATCCAAGTTCTTAAAATTTTTCGCCGTTTCGAACAAGATTTCAGAAGCATAAAGGAAAACATCGATATCTAAAATATCGCTACCTGTATGCATGTGGATACCGTTTATATTCATTTTGGTAAGGGCGACAATACGCAACAAATGGGGTATTTGATGTATACTGATACCAAATTTAGAATCTATGTGGCCCACGGAAATATTGGAATTTCCACCCGCCATAACATGTGGATTGATTCGTATACAAACTGGGATATTCGGATGTTTGCTCCCAAACTGCTCTAGAATGGAAAGGTTGTCGATATTAATGCGTACTCCTAAGCTTGCAGCTTCCTCGATTTCCTCCAAGGACACGCCATTAGGGGTGAATATTATGGACTCTGGCTTAAAACCGGCCAAAAGACCTAATTGCACTTCTTGTATGGAAACCGTATCCAAACCACTTCCCAAACTGTTCATGAGTTTTAGGATACTAATATTGGAAAGTGCCTTAGCGGCATAGTTTAGCTTTAGGTGTTTTACTGAGCTAAAAGCGCTGGTAAGTCTATTGAATTGTGAAATTATCTTTTCGGAATCATAGACATAGACGGGGTCACCATATGTTTTAGCTATTTTCAATAAATCCGTATTCCTCATAATGTATAATTTGCTGCAAAGCTAGCTTACTACTATGATCCTTACAAAAAAAATAGCGTAATAATAATTAATATAACTTAATGTGATATTTATAACAATTTAAAAATTCTTTCTCTTTGCTTGTCTTGTAGGGCGGTTGATTGTAATTTTATAAGCGAAGAAAGCAGAAGATACTCTTTTACTTTCATACTTAGTAGAGCAATGATATAAGTAAGTTGAACTCCTAAGCTCATTATAATATTCTAACATGAAGCTACCCTTATTCCCGTTACAATCTATCTTTTTCCCAGGGGAAACCGTGCCCTTACATATCTTTGAACCCCGATACAAACAGTTGATAAACGACTGCCGGGATGAAGCCATAACTTTTGGTATACCTGTTTACATTAATAACGGCATGGAATATGGTGTGGAAGTACAACTGGTGGAGGTCGTAACTACTTATGAAAACGGCGAGATGGATGTGGTCTGCGTTGCCAGACAAGTCTTTAAGCTTTTGAGTTTTGAAAAACAGATAGATGGCAAGCTGTATTCCGGAGGGATCATAAAATTATTGGAGTACGATTATGAAGCCGAAGAGTCCTTTAAAAAGGAGGTGTTGAGCAAGCTGCGCGAGCTGTATGCAATCATGGAGGTACCTTTGCCGAAAATAGATTCCAATACCTTTAATAGTTTTACCCTCGCGCATAAAATGGGACTATCCTTTGAACAGGAATATCTGCTCTTGCAGATACCCAAGGAAATGGACCGACTCACCTTTATTTACCATCATTTAATTACCACGGTCAAAGTACTGAGCGAAGTGGAACGAACAAGGAAGACCATAGAGCTCAACGGACATTTTAAAAATTTTGACCCGTTGGATTTCAAGGATATTGAATTACAGTAAGATAATTTAAGGTCTTTTCCGAGCCTTATTCTAGGTCAGTTCCCAATTATTCTTTTTAATTTTTCCATTATTACCCCTCGTTTGCTATTTTTGCAGAACTAATAAAATTACAATAACATATGAACCTTCACGAATATCAGGGAAAAGAGATATTGGCCAGTTTTGGCGTACGCATTCAAAGGGGCATCGTAGCCCACAGCGCAAAAGAAGCGGTGGATGCGGCAAAACAATTAACTGCCGAAACCGGAACGGGATGGCATGTTATAAAAGCGCAGGTGCATGCGGGTGGTCGTGGAAAAGGTGGCGGCGTAAAACTAGCTAAAAACCTAAAAGAGGTAGAGGAGATTGCAGGGAACATCATTGGTATGAACTTGGTAACCCCACAAACATCTGCTACAGGAAAAAAAGTACACCAAGTTTTGGTAGCAGAGGACGTATATTATCCAGGGGCGAGTGAAACAAGGGAGTTTTACATGTCGGTTCTCTTGAATAGGGGAACTGGAAGAAATATGATTATGTATTCTACCGAAGGTGGAATGGATATAGAGGAGGTAGCAGAGCATACGCCTCACTTGATATTTACAGAGGAGATAGATCCGGCAACGGGATTGTTGGGTTTCCAGGCCAGAAAAATTGCCTTTAATCTAGGACTTTCAGGTACTGCATTTAAGGAAATGACAAAATTCGTTGCTTCTCTTTACAAGGCCTATGTGGAGAGCGATTCCAGTATGTTTGAAATTAATCCGGTTCTAAAGACATCGGATGACAAGATAATGGCAGTTGATGCCAAGGTTTCTATTGACGATAATGCCTTGTACCGCAGAAAGCAGTATGCCGAAATGCGTGATCTTAGAGAGGAAAATCCTATCGAAGTGGAAGCAAGGGCCGTGGGTCTTAATTACGTAGATTTAGATGGTAATGTAGGTTGTATGGTAAACGGAGCAGGTTTGGCAATGGCAACCATGGATTTGATAAAAATGGCCGGTGGTGAGCCCGCAAACTTCTTGGATGTTGGTGGTACTGCCGATGCGAAACGGGTAGAAGAAGCTTTTAGAATCATCTTAAAGGACAAAGGTGTAAAAGCTATCTTGATTAATATTTTTGGAGGTATCGTAAGATGTGACCGTGTAGCGCAAGGTGTCATCGATGCGTATAAAAACATGGGCAATATAGATGTGCCTATCATTGTTCGTTTACAAGGTACAAACGCTGAAATTGCTAAGGAACTTATTGATAATTCGGGTCTTGCAGTACATTCTGCCGTGCAGTTTCAAGAAGCTGCCGACAAAGTTAAGGCGGTTTTAGCCTAGAGTACTAAGGCGTCATTAAAATAGGAAAGGGCAGTGTTGTTAAAGCACTGCCTTTTTTGTTTCCCATTGCTAAAGAAATGACAACTAATACGCTATTGTTCCGTAATACTTGGCTGCTTTGTTTTGTGAAAACCCTTTTTAAAACATTTTCGGTTTTATGAATATAATTATATGGTTATCATGTTAGTCTAAACTCTACCAGTGTCATTCCAACCTTAGGAGGAATCTTACGTACCGCTTAAGGCCTTGATTGTTAGAACTTCCTCTTGCCTCGCAAATACAAACTTTAAAAAACTACTCGTCGAAAAAATAAGCAATACCTACCTTTCTGTAATTCCCACCATAGAAGAAATCGCAAATACTGTGCACCCTCTATTTGCACGGATTC
This sequence comes from uncultured Flavobacteriaceae bacterium, assembly GCA_963697395.1. Lineage (GTDB taxonomy): Bacteria > Bacteroidota > Bacteroidia > Flavobacteriales > Flavobacteriaceae > Maribacter. The sequence continues at coordinate 414,154 of CAVONX010000018.1, read as the reverse complement.
CTCTAATCTCTGAACGACAAAACTGGTGAAATAAAAAGAATACTATGAATTCGATTTTCTGATGAAATCTCATCTATTAGCACAACCATCGTTATATTAAATAGAGATTCTATTTTTTGTCCTAACTGCAAAAGTATCTTTCACAGGGTACATATAACGCTCTACAAATAAGCTACCAGTCCTTTTTTTAATGACCTTAATCTCAAAAAAATGTTAATAATCATATACCGTGTAACAATTTTGTTTTTGGAGCGTCTCTTTAATAAATCATCATCAATCAATTATTAATCAATTCCCGATTTAAAGCGTCAATCAGCGTTTCGGGAATAAAAACAAACAGTCATGAGAAAATTAAGTTATGCCCTTGTAGCGGCCATGCTACTATCAACAAGTGCCCTTTTAGCAAATCCTAAGGACGACAGGGAACCAGCTACCAATTTAACCTCACAGATTTACGAAATGTTATCCGATAACGATTTTTCCGAAATCACTGTCGATTTAACCGCACAAGTAAGGTTTACCTTAAATGGGGAAGGGGAGATTGTAGTGCTTTCCGTTGCAACCGATTCTGAAAATCTAGAGCGCTTTGTAAAGAGCAGGTTAAACTACAAGAAAGTAAAAATTTCCAATGTTAAAGAAGGAAAGTTATACACCGTTCCTATTCGTATAGCTTCTTAACAACATTTGAATTAGCTGAAAAATCCTAAGGTGTAAATTTTCTTAGGATTTTTTTTTGTTTTTGTATTTTACGTTGGGTACGGCTCTGTCTACCTTTTTTAGTTGGCGGGTTTTAAAGCTTTTGTCAGTGTCGTATTTTTTCTCCGTGCCTTGTTGGCCTAATAGTACTTCTCCAGGATTTTTTGGATGCTCCCGTGTACCTCTGAGGTGTATGACCAATCCGTTAAGGAAATTCCTTAAGACTTGGTCGCCACACTCCATATAATTGGGGTGGTCTTCTTTCCTAAAAAATGCGCTCAATTCGGTTTTGGATAATTTAAAGTCCACCAAGGCCAAGATGTTTATAATATCCTCATCCCTGAATTTTAAGGCCACCCGTAGTTTTTTGAATACGTCGTTATTGGTCATTTTCCTAAAATTTCATGCAAGGTATTATAATTTGGACAAAGGATGGCACATACTTAAATAATAGCTATCTTATATACGATAATGCTAATAAAGTAGTTATGTAAAGGCCTGTAAACCAGTATTTACTATTATGAATACAGAAAAGGAAAAGTTGAGCATACTTTCTGAAATGATTTCCTTTGCAAGGGTAGACGATACCCTGAAGCAAGCGGAGTATGACTTCCTTTTTAACGTAGCCCAACAGTTGGGAGTTCCCAAAAAAGTATTCGACGCACTTTTTATAACCGAAGCAGAACACGTAATTCCAAAATCACAGGCCGATCGACTGGTACAGTTCAATCGGCTTATTTTGCTCATGAATGTGGACAATACACAGGAGCTCAATGAAATAAAACGATTACATGATATTGGGCTCGCTATGGGTCTTCCCCCCTCCGCAATTCAACAGGTGCTTTCCATAATGCACACTTATCCCAATAAAATAGTACCTCCAGAAGTCTTGATTTCTATTTTCAAGGCATATTCTAATTAAGACGCGCCATAGTTTTGTGGTGTACATTCTTCCTGTAAGCTCTGTTGCGCCGTCTTTTTTAATGGACGTGTTATGTTTTAGAGCCACCGCTATGCTCGGCAGATAGTTCTCTACCGATAGCTCAATTTTCAAAATGTTAGGTGTCAAGAACATCTCTTAAATTGGAATTTTTAGCCCCCTTAATCCCATAAATACAATATTATCTTATTAAAAGTGACACATAGTCATGTTTTAATAACTAAAAAGTGACATGTAGTCAGTAATATGGAATCGGTATAAGATTTGTTTTATACAAAATGCAATAAATGTTTAACCATATTAAAATATACAATTATGAACTTAGTAAAAAGAAATGACGTATTGTTTCCTAATCTAATGAACGAAATCTTTAAACCTGACTGGTTTGGAGGAATGAATGGTTCTGGACTTGCAATTCCATCCGTCAACATCATTGAAAATGAGAAGGATTTTGAATTGGAGCTTTCGGTTCCTGGAAGAACAAAAGAAGATTTCGTTATAGAAGTAGATGATAATGTGCTTACCGTTTCTTCTGAAGTGAAGTCGGAAAAGGAAACAGAAGAGTTGAGGTATACCCGCAGGGAGTTTGCTTACAAATCCTTTAAAAGAGCCTTTTCACTTCCCGATACCGTAAACGCAGATGAGATCAAGGCGGATTATGTAAGTGGAATTTTGAAATTTACCTTGCCTAAAAAAGCGGAGGCTTTGCCAAAACCCAAAAGAATGATCGAGTTGGCATAAGGTATAAAAAGATTTAATTTAAAAAGTGCTGATTTACACTTTTTAGGTTTTAGTTTGGTTGTTTAGTTTGGAAAAGTGTCTTGAGAAATCAAGGCACTTTTTTTGTTCTGGTCGTAAAATATAATTCTATTTTTTACCATAGAAAAGATAACCAAAGGGTGCTTAATTTATGATTTTCCGAAATTCTTTTCCCAATTTAAATACTCAAATAGGCATCTCATCTAAGTCGCTATTTTTAAAATAAAAGGGTAAGGGAAGTGCTTTTATAGACCAATTTTCGGTTTAAATAATTTTCCAAAAGAGTCCAAATTTAGGCACTATTTTAAGGTCTCATTTTTACGAATTAATAGGCTGTTTTTAAGTCGAAAATTTATTGTAAATTCGACAAATGTCTTAGTGGTTTTGACGATGGAAGCCGTCATGTGAATGAAGCTGTAACTACTTTTTTTGATTATGACTAATACAGTATTAGTTGACCGAAATCTTATTTTTTCCTATTAATTATTCTTGTTTTACTAAATTTAGATGAATCTAAAAATAAATACAATAATTTATAAACCAGATTTTTAGACCTAATTGATTAAATTAAAAGATTAGATTTTATAAAATATGGTTTTTTTGGAGATTTTTCACTAAACTTCTTGTTCTTGCAGTAGTTTTATCTCGTCACGCAACTTTGCTGCCTGCATAAAATCGAGCTCCTTTGCTGCCTTTTCCATGGCTTTTCTTTTGTCGCGAATCAGCTTCTCAATTTGCTCTTTTGTAAGGTATTCCAAATCGGGTTCGGCAGCTCTTAATTCTTCCTTTTTAAAGTGGTAAGTGGATACTGAATTTTTACTTAATACATTGTCCAAACTTTTATTCAAAGCTGTTGGTGTAATGTTGTTTTCCGTATTGTAGGCAATCTGTTTTTCCCTTCTATAATTTGTTTCGTCCATTGTCTTTTGCATGCTGGCCGTAATCTTATCCGCATACATGATCGCCCTTCCGTTTAGGTTTCTTGCGGCACGTCCTACGGTTTGGGTCAGTGACCTATTGCTCCGCAGAAAACCTTCTTTGTCCGCATCTAATATAGCGACCAAAGAAACCTCTGGCAAATCCAATCCTTCCCGTAAAAGGTTCACGCCGATAAGGACATCAAAAATTCCTTTTCTTAGGTCTTGCATAATCTCTACTCGTTCCAGGGTATCCACATCGCTATGTATGTATCTGCAACGTACACCTATGCGGTCCAGATATTTTGCGAGTTCCTCGGCCATCCGTTTTGTTAATGTGGTAACCAAAGTGCGCTCATCCTTTTCTACCCGTAATTGTATTTCCTCTACCAAATCGTCTATTTGGTTTAGGCTTGGGCGTACTTCTATTATGGGGTCTAAAAGTCCGGTAGGTCTAATCACCTGTTCTACATATACCCCTTGACTCAGTTGTAGTTCATAATCTGCAGGAGTGGCGCTTACATACAGCACTTGATTTTGAAGTGCTTCAAACTCTTCGAATTTTAATGGTCGGTTGTCCATTGCAGCTGGTAAGCGGAATCCGTAATCTACCAAATTGACTTTTCGAGAGCGGTCGCCCCCATACATGGCATGCACCTGCGGAATAGTCACATGGCTTTCGTCGATGACCATTAAATAATCGTCAGGAAAATAGTCCAAAAGGCAAAAGGGACGTGTGCCAGGTTCTCTGCCGTCCAAATATCTGGAATAGTTTTCTATCCCCGAACAATATCCAAGTTCACGTATCATTTCCAAGTCAAAATTGGTACGTTCCTCTAAACGCTTTGCTTCCAAAGGTTTACCTATTTCCTTAAAATAGTCAATTTGCTTTACCAAGTCGTCTTGGATGTTATGAATGGCAGCTTGTAATATATCAGGGGACGTTACGAACATATTCGCCGGATATATATTTAGTGTTTCATAAACTTCGATCACATTGTTATTGAACGGGTCAAAAGCTTCAATTTCTTCTATCTCGTCCCCAAAGAAATGAATTCGGAAGGCATGGTCGGCATAACTGGGAAATATGTCGACTACATCCCCTTTTACCCTAAAATTGCCATTTCGGAAGTCGGCCGTCGTCCTTGAATATAAACTTTGCACTAATTGATGTAGGAATTTAGTCCGAGAAATCACTTGGTCTTTTGTAATGGTAATGACATTTTTCTGAAACTCCACAGGGTTACCAATACCATAAAGGCAGGATACCGAGGCTACCACTAGAACATCCCTTCTGCCAGATAGTAGGGAAGATGTGGTGCTGAGCCGTAATTTTTCTATATCCTCATTAATGGACAAATCCTTTTCAATATACACGCCGCTGCTTGGAATAAAGGCCTCTGGCTGATAGTAATCGTAATAGGATACAAAATACTCAATGGCATTTTCAGGAAAAAACTGTTTAAATTCGGAATAGAGCTGCGCTGCCAAGGTTTTGTTGTGAGCAAGTAGTAAAGTCGGTTTTTGTACCTTTTCTATAACGTTAGCCACAGTAAAAGTCTTTCCCGATCCTGTAACGCCAAGTAGGGTCTGGTATTTTTCTCCTTGGTTCAGACCTTGGGTTAGCTCTTTAATAGCGTTCGGCTGATCACCGGTTGGTTTAAATTCGGATACTACCTTGAATTTCATCCTGTAAAAGTACAAAATGACGTTTCAAAAATACATACCATTGCATTTAATTATAGGATAGATTGGTGAGGTCGATTTTTAAGAAATAAGGACTTTTAGCTTATCGGTCCAAGGGAAAATACCCCTTGAATTCTCTTCCGTCTGCCAAGCTTGTCCTTAACCAGGGTTCATAGACTTTAATCCCATCCCTATAAGTAGTAGCTATCCAAAAGTGTTTGATATGGTGGCACAACCTTCAAAGATATTCAGGCGACCATCCGTCGGTGTATTTACGCTACCTTCATTTTTCAATTTTAGTCCTACTTCCTCCGCAAAATACCGGTTTGAGGTTTCTCCCTGTCCAAAAAACAGCAAAGGTGCAACCAAAAGGATATAGAAAAGTAAGATTCTTATTTTATTTATAGTGTAAAGGAAAGCTTTACAAAACAAATAAATTGGCCTTTTAGTTATCTTTTAAATGGATTAAAACAATAGTTTTTTTTTGTTGCCCCTATATGAGCGATTATAAATCACGCTTTTTAAGTAAGGCGTAAGAGAGGTATATAAAAATAGCCGTCCACGACAAAACAATGAGTATTTCGTACCAATGCACATGGTAGTTCAGGTTAATTTTTTCCCCTACTTGATCGGCAACTGTTTGTACTGCCTCCAATCTTGTAAAAGGTTCTTTTATTAAATTGAACATGGATTGCAAGGGAAAAAAACCCATAATGGCATCGGTCGTTTCACCGTCAAATAGTTTCCAACGGATCAAGCCCCTAAAAATTCCTTCTCCTATTTGCCATAGAATTAGAAACCCTAAAGCAAATGCCGAACGCTTTACCAAAATACCCAAAAACAGACAAAAGGAAAAGAATCCCATCAGCTTAACGAAAAAAGCAATAATAAATTCCATATCCGAAAAAATGATAGAGAGTTCGTCAAAATCTGAATATATTAAACCCAGAATCAAGGAAACGATAAAAACGAAAACTGTTGAGATCAACGAGAATGATACTACCGTTAAAAATTTGGAAAGAATGAACTCTTTTTTGGAGAGTCCATCTATCAAATTCTGTTTTATCGTCTTATTGCTATATTCATTGGCCATCATGGAAACAATCACTATGGCCAAAAAGAGTTTAAAAAAGGCGGTTATAAAGGTGTTGAAATGCCAGATGTAAGGGAAATTGAAGATGCCGATATCCGCTAGGTGAAATTTAATTGGGCCAATATCAAACTTTATGGCGGCCACGAGCGCAATAGAGGTAAGCAATAGAAAATAAGAAATAATCAGCACTTTACTGGCCCTATTGTTCCAAAGTTTTATGAATTCTATTTGAAGTAAACGTTTCATTTTCTCGAGGACTTAGTTAGATTGATTTTTGGTTAAGGCGAGGAACTGTTCTTCCAAGCTTTCTTTTCGTTTTACCAAATGGGACAGCACGATTCCTTTTTCGTACAAGGACCGGTTTACATCTTCCGCAGCTAAGTCTTCTTTTAAAAAAGCGGTAATGAGTCCGTTTTCTAACTTGATTTCGCCAAAACTGGCATTATTTTTAAGGTATTGGACAAGATCGTCATTTTGGCTAGACTTGAATTCGAAAAAACCGTGGGTGGCCAACATATCCGAAACCCTGCCGGAATATAATTTTTCGCCCTTGCGCAAAATGACCACATGGGAACATACTTTTTCTACTTCGTCCAACAAATGCGATGCCAAAAGAATGGTGGTGCCCTGGGCGGCAATTGTTTTTATAATTTCACGAATCTGATGAATGCCTTGAGGGTCTAGTCCGTTCGTTGGTTCATCTAAAATCAATATTTCCGGGTCGTTGAGTAGGGCAGAGGCAATGGCCAAGCGTTGTTTCATACCCAAGGAATAGGTCTGGAATTTGCTATTTTTTCTATCTAGAAGACCTACGAGTTCCAATTTTTCTTCAATTTTATCTGTTGGAACTTCCTTGATCTTACATACCAATTTCAAGTTTTGTGCCGCCGTCATGTAGGGGTAGAAATTGGGTCGTTCTATAATTGCCCCGACTTTTTTTAGAGCGTCATGGGTAGAAGTGGTTCCGCCAAACCAGGAAAATTCGCCTGCTGTTTTGTTCACCACGTTAAGCACAATACCCAATGTGGTAGATTTTCCGCTGCCATTAGGGCCCAGAATACCGTAAACATTGCCTTTTTCTATAGAAAATGATAGATCTTTTACAGCGGTGAGATAGCCAAATTTTTTGGTAAGATGTTTGACCGTTAGTATATGCTCCAAAATGTGATTGGTTTTAATTGCTATACTAACTTGACGAAAGATCTGCCGTTTTGTTACAGATCTTTGGTAAAAGATTAAAGGATAAAGAACCTAATTAGTTCTTATCGACCCGAATGGTAATACGCCTATTGGTAATAATAGTTTGCGGTCCAACAGAAAGAACAACCTCATTCGTTACGGTTTGTCCGCATACAAATGCATCATTTATGAGTAATGCCCGATACATATAACCGTTCTTATCCAAGTCGGGTTTTAAAATGGTCAATTCATCGGTTTGTGTACCGGTGTATTCGGTGCTATCTGTGATACTGGTGAATGTAGTTCCTCCATCCGTACTTACCTCCCATTGATAGGTGTCCGCATCGGCAGAGGTAACCCCCATAGTGCCATCATTACCTAAAAATACCCTTTGGTTTAGAGGTTCGATAGTAATGCTGGGTGCCGCCCCCGCTTCTTGGAAATCGTATATGCCGTTACCATCCACATCTGCCGGAGTCGGGTAGGAGGCCGCTGTAACAGTTCCATTGCTATTCGTTACAGGGGGGGTCCCTGTTGCATATTCGCCACCATCACCACCATCGGCATTCGCATTGTTGTAGGCTTCATTAGCATCTGAGCAACCGTCGTTATCCGAATCCAAGTCATAATTGTTTGGAAGGGTATCCATGTCAGAATTACAGTTTTCTGAACCGAAAACTTGTAGTTCTCCTATATTTATATATCTGCCACTCATATTTCCTGCCATCTGTAGCCGTATATACCTTCCCGTAATACTCACAGGGATATTAATCTGAATTTGTCCTGTGGTATTTCCAAGTTGTGTTGTAAAAGTGGAATTGCTTAAAGACTCACTAAGATTCGTATTGGATGGAAAAGGAGTATTAGACACCATCACATAGGCATTAGACAGTCTTTCTGAACAACAGTCTGTTCTATTCCATATTTGTATTTCATCAATAAGCTGACTACTTCCTAAATCAATGGTCAGCCAATCTGTATTCGTACTACCCAAAGAGTGGGCAACCGAATTAGCCGACCAATTGCCATTCGTATTGCCGTCAATTGCTTTTGAAGCTTCACCATTGGGATAAGTAGAGCTAAAGGTAGCAGTTCCAGATAGAGCAAGATTAACACTATTTAAAGGGCATTCTACGGTATCTAATATACCATCATTGTCGTCATCTAAATCAACTACATCCATAACACCATCATTATCAAAATCGTTTAAAATTGTAATAGGGACGGAAGGTGAATCTGCAGTAATATTAGTATCTGTTTGGTCTTGGGAATGAATGGCGGTATTAATGATTGATTGCGTAGGAAAGGTCAGGTTATTTGCGTCTGCTTGCGCTACAATGGTAATTCTTTGAAGCGAACCGCTTGTTAAAGTTCCAATAGTCCAGTTCGGTGCATTCCATGTGCCTACCGTTGGTGTGGCCGAAACTAAGGATAAGCCAGCAGGTAACACGTCTGTTACGACCAAATTAGTTGCTGGATCTACACCAAAGTTTTGTACTGAAACGGTGAAGATAACTGTACCACCTTCATTTACTTCCGTGTTGTTTGCTGTTTTGATTAGTTGAATGTCAGGGTTGCAGTAATACGCTTGTAGATTATTAGAGTCATAGGTACACGGACCTTTGGTAACTCTTACGTAATAGTCACCTGCCAGGGTTGGATTGTATGTAGTACCTGTGGCACCAACAATGGGGTTTCCATCAAAAAACCATTGATAGGCGTCGAATACTTCCCCAATAACTTCCAGATTAGAACCCGGTAAACATTGGGTTCCGGTAATTTGTAAATCTACGTTTGGAGCTACATCAAAGCCTGAAAAATACCCGGCGATTCCTCGGTTTCCATTGGCACCAAAGAAGCCCACAGCAACGGGCCCTGTGGATTTCACCACCACATCACCGGTTAAGCCACTGATATAGAATGTTTTCCAATCCGAATTTCCGGCTACAGCTATGGAAGGCGGCTTGGGTACAATTCCAGAACCATCGGTTACTATAATATTTGCATCTGGTGTTGTGGTAGATGCTATGATGGTGATACCACCTGTTAAGGTAGTTCCAGCAGCATCGGTAATATTAGGAATATTATCTACTGTATCAGGTATCAAACAATTTAATGGAGCAACAAAGTTAAGTCCCACCGTTTGGACGCCAGTGCTGCCCGCCAAGTTTTGATACGCATAGGCATCTTTTGAGGTACGCACATACATGTTGGCACCTGGTGATCCGCTGGAGTAATTGGTTGCAGGTACTATAAAGTAATCTCCATTATTAATGGTTGCCATTGGAGTGGCGGAACCGTTCACAAAAATTTGGGTGTTGTTCTGTGTGGCTATGATGATGGGGAACTCTGTCGCATTTGTTCCGCCGCCTCTTACGAAAATATAGTCTTTTCCTAGGTTGTTTTCAGGTACAGGTTGATCGATACCTGCGTCTCGCGAGCCGCTAGATGATGCCACAACGCCATAGTTGAGTCCGCCGTTGCTGATAACAATATTTTTATCTGATTGAATGGATGCCCCTAACCAACCATCCCTATTGGCGGTGGTTTGATTTGTATACGCTTCCAGCACATAGCTCTGCCCAGCATTTAAAACCACCTGAATGGTATTACTGGTTATTCCTCCTACTGTATTCCCAAGTCTAAACTCACAATTTGGATCATAGCCAAAAATAGTTACCGTAGTATTGTTTTCCGTTGCCATGATTCCCAAAGAAGTAGAGATATCGCTTGTGGTTGCATAGTTAGGTGCTCCTCCCCATTTAAAAGCTGTTCCCAAAGCTTGTCGTCCTTTAGCTGTAAGAGAAGTAGATTGTGCGCCAGAACTTCCACGATAGTTCACATAGAATTTTTGACCACCATTGGATTCAAACCTCAAGCCGCTATTGGACAGAACGATACCGGTATTACTATTCTGTACCATGGTAATATTGTTATCGCCATTGGGTAAATTATAGGTAGCCGGATTTGTATTGGATATAGAAAACGTTGCTATTGGGGTGCCGCTTGTTCCCCTAAAAGCACTCACGGTAAAGAGCGTAGTTTCGGGAGTGGATAGGTAAATAGCCTGTTGCTGTACAGAGCTATTGTTACTTCCTTGCTTCAAAGGTGGTAAATAATGAAGGTCGCTCAACTGCGAAAAAGCTTGGAAGCACCCCAGAAGGAGTACTATAAAAATACCAAAAAACTGTTTTTGCATGCTGGCCTTGTTTTGTAGCTAAGAACGCTTCTATTATCGGCCACAACAATTATTTGTTGTGAACTAGTAATAGGGCGTTGCTTACTTCAAAATTTTGTGAGTGCGTTAGGTCTTTTTGTCTAAAATTAAGGCTTCTATGAGCACCAAGAATTTTGAGCGTATATGAATACCCCCAAAAGATTTACAGACTCATTATACATCAACTAATTTTTACCTTCCTGCCCTATTCAAATTGATGGCACATCCTAAGGGTCTTGAACAGTAGTTTTTCATATAAAAACTCCGATATATTCCATTAAAGAACAGACCGGAGTTACCATTTGGTTGGTTGTTAATTTATCGATAAAGGGTAAAGTGACCAATGAACTCTCTTATATCGTCCTCGCCGTTCAATTTAATTACATACCAGTAATCTCCTGTTGGTAAGGTATTTTCTTGGTAGAAACCGTCCCATCCATCCGGACTATCGGCCAATCTATAGACTACACGGCCGTAACGGTCAAATACATTAAGGAATAGGTTGGGAAACTGTGCTATATTCCTTGGAATCCAAAGATCGTTTTGCCCATCGCCATCAGGGGTAAAGAAATTCGGTATTTCAATATCAATGAATTCCATAAAGATATTTGCGGTTGATTCACAGCCATTTTCATCGACTACGGTTACGGCATAGGTTCCAGTTTCCTTAATATAGAAGGTATCATCATCGCCGTTGTCCACATTATTGAAATAGAAGGTATATCCTTCTTTTCCGCCGGTGGCTATCGCGGTAATCTCATTTAGGCTTCGTTGCTCCAAGGCAATACTTAGGGGTTCAAAGGATTCTACTGTAAAGGGGAAGGTCCGTGTACATCCGTTCTCATGGGCAATGGTCAACGTATGTAAACCTGGGGCGATATTGGTGAAATTCGGGTCTAATTGCAGGTCATTTGGAGCGGTGCTATCTAGTGCAAATAAGAGGTACGAACTTTCCTTACCATCTTCCATGGTAACTCGGATACTGTTTCCTAGTGTTCCGGAGCTACAATCATAGACCACTTCTATGGATGCATTTATGTTCACACCTTCTACCACAGTTATGGTTTGATTGATTTCGCATCCATTGGCATCCTTAACAAATACAATATAATCTCCACTTGCAAGGTCTGTAAACGTCAATTGTCCTTCCACAAAATCGGCAGGGTTGTTTGAATTTATGCTGGTATAATACGGAGCCGTTCCGCCTGTGGGCGCAATGGTTATGGTACCATCTTCCTCTCCCACACAATATTCCGGTGTTACCGCAACATCCATTTCCAGTACTTCGGGTTGTGTAATTCTGAATTCGATCAATTCAAAACATCCTTTACTATCCTGTACAATTACCGTGTAATCTCCTGGGGCAAGATTTGCAAAAGAATTTACATCATCGAATTGATTTAGATTTGGTAAAATTGCATATTGATAAGGTGCTGTTCCACCTTCTACCGTTATTACAATACTACCATTATTATCGCCATGGCATAGGATATCCGTGACCGTAGTCGTAACCACCATAAGCTCTGGCTGGGTAATCGTAATTGCCTGGGATGTAATTTGGCAATCTTCACTTAAAACACTTACATAATAGGTGCCATGCGTCAAATTCTCAAATAGACCAGAGGATTGATACGGTCGTATTTCGTTTGCTAGACCAGAATCCGAAAACAGTCCATATTGGTAGCTCCCAAGTCCACCATCCGCCGTTGCATCTATGGATGCAGAGCTTTCCCCGTTACAATTGATTTGGGCCGCTGAGGTATCTACCACCAAACTAAGATCTTCCACAGCATTTACCCCCACTTCATTGGAAATAACGGATACACAGTTAAAACTATCCCTAACGAAGTACTGATAGGTTCCGGCCGCTACATTTTGGAATTCGTGGGTACCTACGCCATTGTTCCCGTTCATCGCAGTAAACGTGGTACCGTTAGCGCTCCACATGTAGGGAGCCGTACCCCCTTGGGCAATTAGTACTAGCGTGGCGCCTTGCTGGCAACCAATGCCCAGTGTGGTAAATAATTGTGCGTTAATTTCAGTAGGTTCAACAATTTCGGTAATGGAAGATGTAAAAGAACAGTCCATGGCATCCAGCACTTCTATACTATAGAAACCTGCTCCCAAATTATTGAACGTTGGGGTAACCTTACTTACCGTACTTCGCAATAGGGTAGTACCTGTCAAGTCGCTGTAGGTGTTTAGTATATATCGGTAAGGGCTGCTTACGTTCCTTGGATTTAATACGATAGAAATTGTAGCGTCCGTGTCGCCTTCGCAGACCAAATCGGTTTGGGAAAGTGTTCCACCAATCGCGTCCGGCAAGAGTAGTTCGAATGCGTTGGCAAACGTCTGTGAACATCCCAAGGCATCGGTTACCATAACCGAATATTGCCCGGCCGTTAAGGCTTGGAACAAATGGGCGTTTACCCCGTTGGCGTTCGTTGTTATGCCTGTGTTCGTATTGGTCAATTGTATGGTATAAGGAGCCAAGCCACCCAACGGTTTTATTCTTGCCGTTCCTTGGTCGTTGGTACAACCAACATCTGTTCTTGAAATCGGATCCAAGGTAATGGGTGCCAAAGGTGTAGCGATACTGAACGAGCGTACTTGCGAACATTCCGGGAAAGCCGCTTGCACCACTTCTACGATATAGTTGCCCGCAGGTACGGCTATCGTTGCGGATGGACCCATATTTAAAACATTACCCGTTAAGACGGCTGCACCATCGTCAGACCTATCGGAAGGCGTACCGTTAGTGTTGAAAATTTGCCATGAGAAACCTCCGGTATACGTAGCATCGGTAATGGTAAACGTAATGCTCCCATTATCGCCAAAACATACGGCATCCGACAGTTTGTTTACGGTAAGGTTGAACGTATTGGGGTCGGCTACCGAGTGGGTTACCGCTAGCTCACAGCCTGTTGTCCTATTTCTGGCCAAAAAGGTGTAGTTACCTGGTTGCAAATCGGTAAATAAGTTGGACGCTTGGAATGCGCCGGCCGGTAATTGCCTAAACTCATAGTTTCCTGGATCGGTCGCAAAGCTGGTAACGCTGCTACTCACATTGATGGCGATATCTTCTCCCAAATTACTGCAGGACATGACATCATCCACGGTTATGGTAGGGGTTCCCAGGATATCAAAAGCCTGGATATTGACTAGCATTTCCCCGCTACAACCATTTTCATCGTAAACCCGAACCATCACGTTACCGCCATTAGTGTCCGTAAACGTGTAACTGCTTGTAAGACCATTTTGTAATACTGTTGAGGTGCCGTTATCCACAAATTCGTAACGGGTATAATTCCCCGAACCACCCAGGATGCTGGTAGGATCTAGAACAACCCTAGCATTGGTTTTTGTATTTCCGCCGTTACATGCAAAAGGGACGACCGTTGGAGCACTAAAAGTTATGGCATTGGGCTCATTTACCGCTATGTTGCTCACCACTGAGGTACAGCCATTGGGCCCCATTGCCGTAACTGCATAGGTTCCTGGCGGCAGGTTTTCAAAGGTGCTCGTCGCCGCATTGAAACTTCCAAGGTTGGGCAGTAAGGTGTAGGTTAAAGGGTTGTTGCCATTGTTTATTTGAGTAATTGCTATGGCACCGTCACTATCACCGTTGCAGCTTACATCTATGGCATCGGGTGTAAAATTAGGCACGATTGCAGGTGGCACGACAACCGTAAATGATCTGCTACATTGCGGGCTGTTCGTGCCCATATCGTACACATTGATCGTATAGGTATCCGCCACCGAAACCAAAGTGGAAATAGTGGCCATTGGCATTGCCTGTCTAGGAACTACCGTTCCGGCGGTATTGGTAATCTGATATTCGTAATTTGTTGATCCAGAGGATACGGTTATGGTAAGTTCGGCCTCTTGTCCCACACCGCAGCCCAAGTTCTGGGTAAGCGATGCCGTAGCCTGTAGACTGGGTTGTACCGTTATTGCCCTAGAATCCGTACAGCCGTTGCTATCTTTTATAAAAACGGTATAGTTGCCCGCAGGTACGTTGTTAAAAACACCACCGTTGTTGAGGTACGTGGTACCACCGTTGATGGAGTAAACCATGGAAGAGGCACCCGTAGTTGCGGTAACGGTTACCGAATTTGCGGCACTACAATTAGCCACTACAACAGCTGTGATTACCGGATTCGCGGTTAATGTCATTGTTACATTTCCTAGGTCGTACGAACAACCGAACTGGTCGCTTACCTGCACATTATAGGAACCTGCTTGGGAATTTGCGGGTATTTCTATGGGATTATCAGTAGTACCAGTAATGGTAAATCCTGATGGCCCGCTCACGGTATACGTGTAGGTACCGCCGCCGCCTTGAATATTTTCTACCAAAATAAGACCGGGGTTTTCACAACTGATATGTTGATAGGGATTTAGGGTTGCAGTAATAACATCCAATTCTTCTAAAATAAGGTTTTCGCTGCCGCTGATACATTGTGGTGCACCTAAGGAATCTATCTGTTGAACAACAATATAGTATTCAGCTGGAGCAAGGTTGGTTATGGTAATGGTGTTTGAATACCCGATTGTTCCACCGCTAGACTGTATAACATTGTCATCAACATCAAATAATGTCCAAGTCATGCTTGGTTCTGTTATGCCATCAAAATCTACGATGGAATAGGTTATTTCTCCGTTGTTGGAACCATTACAAGACGGCTCAAAAGTTGGAGTAATCTCCATAGGGTTATCCGTGATATCGTTTACGTTCACATTACTTTGTCGTACGCATCCGTTACTGTCCCTCACATAAAACACATACGTTCTGCCTGGGTTTAGTCCCTGCCATTGATACTGGCCATGGCCAGGAACAACCGGGTTGCCCAAAATATTCACGTTACTACCTGTTATCCAAGTCGCGCCACTCACATTAAAATTTGCCGGATTATCCGAATATGCGTATTCATAAGCCGGTACCCCTTCACTTCCCTGAACGGTTACCCGTAATTCATTACAGTTCACTACTACCGTAGAAATGGTTATATCCAAATCGTCCAATGGATAGGGAATAGTATATCTAGGCAAATCTACCCTACAAATGGTGTTGCCAAGTGCGTCTACCGTTCGCATCGATGGATTTACGTTGGCACCCGATAGGTGGCCCGTTAATCTATCCGATATTCCGGGATTACTATTGTCACCCGGCCACGTAAGACCACCATCTGCACTAAATTGTATTAGCCCTAGTGTGGTTGGGTAATTTTGGAACCTAAAACCGTAATCATTGGGGTCTATACTGCTACAAGACATTGGTAATACACCTACCAAATCTGCTGTTAATTCAGCTGGTTCTGCAATTACAATATCGTTTAAGGGAATACTACATCCTGCAGCATCCGTAATAATTACATTATAATTTCCGGGGATTAGGTTGAAATAGGTCCTGGTAGTGGCCATCACACCCGTTTGGGTAACGTCCGAAGTACTATGGTCGATATCCACCAATTGATAGGTAAACGGTGCAAGTCCGGAAGTGATGTTTACCGAAATA
Organism: uncultured Flavobacteriaceae bacterium; assembly: GCA_963697395.1. Taxonomy (GTDB): domain Bacteria; phylum Bacteroidota; class Bacteroidia; order Flavobacteriales; family Flavobacteriaceae; genus Maribacter. Next base: position 398,149 of record CAVONX010000018.1, on the reverse strand, counting down.
CTTCCAGTACCGCCAAAACAAATGGCATTTGTAGGGGTAGCCGTAAATGCGAGTGCCGGAGCAGCCTGTACGGTTACCGTTTCTAAAAACTGACAATACGGATTTGCCGAAGCATTGTCCCGAACGTACACATCATAGGTACCTATCATGGTATTGGTTACTGTAAGATTGTCCGCGGCACCAAAATCGCTATCCTGAACCGTGGTTCCGGTAGGTAAAAAAGCATATACGTAGCTACCGAGTCCACCGTTGGGGGTTACCGTAATGCTCCCGTCCGCACATGCGCTTACATCTACTACGGCAACTTGGGCCAAAAGGATTGGGGCAATAGTTATATTTTCAATAGGAGAAATACACCCAAGGGCATCTGTAACCTCTACATCATACGAACCGTTTGAAAGTCCATTGAAGGTATAGGTCCCACTTGTAACTGGTGTCGGTGCCATCCATGCACCCCCGTTTATCCTAAAATTATAGCCACCATTTCCTGAAGTTACGTCAACAGTAATTGAAGCATTGTTCTGTCCGTCATAACAAGCAATTGGTGCCACATCAAAAGCGATGGCTGTCGGTGCCGTTATGGTTACGGGAACCGTTGAAAGCACATCGCATCCATTTACATCCCTTACACGTACGACATAATTGCCTGCGGGAACATTCGGGAAATTTGGGTTCGATTGGTACACGGCGGTTACTGCACCCCCTGTAGTCTCTACTTGATATTGATACGCAGGATTGCCTCCCGTAGCGGAAGCTGTTAAGGTAGCACCGGTATTAAAACAGGTAAAGTCGGCAGTTTGAATCAATTGCGAAACAATAGGAACTGGGGCGTTTATAGTTGTAGGGAAAGTACTTACGCACAGGTTGTCCGCTACTTTACGAACTTGAACTGTATAGGAACCGGCTGCCAAATTTGCCGTAGTTGTTATAGGCGATACCAAAGATGTTATCCAAGTAGTGCCATCGGTGGAATATTCAAAACCGGTTATGGCGTCAAAATTTGATACCTCAAAACGTATGGCACCGTCGATGCTTGTGCTACAGCTCGTGTCTATACTATTTAAAAGCGATGCCTCAAAAGCTTGTCCGCCCTCTACAACTACACTGATATCGGCAGTTTTTTCACAAATTTCAGGTTGTTGGGATGCCTGTATGTCATCTATAATGAGATCATTCCCAAAGTCACTATTCAAATTACTTCTAAAAACAATATCGACATTGGTGTTCGTGCCAGGATTCAATACTACTTGTCTGTTGTGCCAATCGTCCGAGTTCGTATTTTTTGGAATTTGAGACGTAGCAATGCTGTTGATGATATTTCCGGAACCGTCTACCAATTCTATAAGGATTTCCGGATTATTACCGTTACCGCTTACACGCAATAAGTTGTATGCCCATAAAGAGATACTAATATCCCTATTTGGTATTACTTCTACTCCTCTGCGTGCCCACAGTATACCTTTGTCTCCCGCCAGGGTACTTACGTCTATGGCCAAGAAACGACCATCTGCAATACCGGTATGGTCATTTGGACTTCTCCATCCCGGAACCGGATTGGTTACCAAATTTGTAACCGCATACTCGCCGTTCACTAGTATACCGGCTGGGCCAAGGTTGCAATTGGTGGTACTACCATCTTGAGGTTCGAAGCAATAACCAGGGCCAATTTCCCCTATTTGGGTAGTTGGGCCAGCTCCAAAATTCTCAAAAAACAAAGTGCTTTGGTTCGGGGCGATACTACTGGAATATCCAACGGTTATGGTTTGGGTTCCAGCTGTTACATTGGTAAAGATGTTGTTGTTGGTAGGGGTGTTGGGGGTGCCGTTCAGCATATAGGTATACTCAAAATCGGTTGCATTGGATGGCGTTAAAGTTATGGTACCATTTCCAGAACAATCGTAGGTTACCGCTTGGGAAAAAGAAGGGTTGGCTACAGGGTCGGGGACGGTAATGTCCATGTTATAGCTACAGCCCAAGGCATCCATAAGCACTAACTGGTAAGAACCTGCCAACAAGCGCAATTGGTCATTCGTGCTAAAGGTGCTGCCGCCATCAAAACTAAATTGATAAGGAGCCAGGCCGCCATTCGGGTTTACTATTTTTACCAAAGCACCGCTGGCATTGCAAAAGGCATCTTCCAAAATAGCAGTGGAGGCTATTAAACGGAAAGGTTGATCTATTTCGTAGGCGATGGTTTCGGAACAGGAACTGTTACCGTTGCCATTAGAATCCCTTACCGTAATTTCATAAAATCCGGCCGGTAAATTATCGAAAGTGTTGGCCGTGCGGTAGGTAAGACCACCGTCCATGCTGTAACTATAAGGAGCCGTTCCGCCAGTTACGTTTACCGTTAGGGTAGCGGTAGCGGAATCTGCACAAGTGATATCGGAATGTGTAGCACTTACCGATAGGTTTCCTAAGTCTTCAATGGTTATCATATTGGATACTGTAGAACACCCGTTTCGATCCAATAGGATAAACTCATAATCACCGGCCGCCGAACTGTCCTGAAATAAAAAGTTTGTAGTAGGTTGTAGGGCGCTCAAAGGGATATCTGTAGGCGAGGCATATAAATCGATACCGTTTAGGCTCCAAATGGCCATTTGGTAATTCGGATTTGTTCCTCCACCGGATGGGGTTAGAGTTGCTATCCCGGACGTACAACTTATATTTTGTGAGGTAACAGCGGTTAAATTCAATTGGGGTATCTCGGCAACGCTTATCGGTTGCGAATTTAAACAACCATTGTCCGTTTGGGTAATAAGGATATAGTTGCCAGGTGCTACCCCAGTGAACGTATGGGTGTTATCGTTAGATGCCCTAAAATCTCTTATAAAACTTCCGTGGCCACCATTGCTGCCATCATCCAATCTAAGTTCATAACTATAATTTGGCAAGGCGTTTAAGGCCTGTAAGCTTATGGTTCCAAGCGCATTACAGTTTGCCGGTGTCGTGGTAAGGTTGACTTGAAAAATACGCTCTTGAATACCAATATCCTCTGTCTCGAACAAACAACTTCCAGAAAGTGGGGTGCCATCTGTTGGGTTCAATTGGGTTACCTGAACTTTGTATGTGCCACTATTGGCAATGCTAAAGTTAGGTCCGTTGTTGGCGGAAAAAGGAACAATAACATTGTCGTTAATGGCATTTACCAACTGAAAACCATATCCAGAACCAACATTGGTTATGCGTATACTACCGTCGGTATCGCAAAGAATGTCCTCGGCCCTATAATTGATGTCCAATTCGTTCTTGAATACATTAAAATAAAACCGACTGAAACAACCATTTTGATAGTTGATCACAACGCGGTACTCCCCGCTATCGGTAATCGTAAAATTGTTTTGGGTAGCTTCCGTACTCCAGCTGCAGGTACCGTTTTTATTTGCGCAGTCGTCTCCTGTGCTAGAACAACTGTTCTCGTTCAATTTTTGCCAAACAATGCTCTGGGCATCGGTAATTCCCAATTGTAAGGTGGCTTGGTCCGCTGCACCACATAGGAAAATTTTTGCAAGGCGGTCTCCATCAATAGAACAGGTTACAATTTCGCCCTGTAGATCATTGTCCGGATTATTATCTGAGTTTACTTGATTGAAGAAATCGATTATCGGATTGGTCTGGGTGGTCCCAAAGCGTTCTACCCGAATCCGCTCTATCATATCCGGACAAGTACCATTGGTGGTTTTTTGAACGATATAATTGCCAATGGCCGTAACCAACAAGGTACGTGGGTTATTATCCGGATTTCCATCGTTTATTGGTGTTTCTCCTGCATCTATTTGTCCGTTGTTATTGGCGTCCAATACCCAAGTATAGGATGTAAATCCTGCACCTGCGGATAAGATTACATTGTCACCGCACAATTGTACGGTCCTGAACTGGTTACAATTCGCCAAATCGTTGAAAAGGGAGTTTGTGGCCACCTCTGGTGTACGTGGACAGCCAGTTGCGGAGTTGGAGCCATTTTCATCTGTAAACGTATTGGAGTTCAGAAAACCACTATAGGTGGAGAAGGCCCTGTTTTCCAAAATAGGGGAACAGGCAGCGACAAATTCGGAACAATTTAAGGGAATGGTCACTTCTATCCGTATACTGTATCGTGGATCTCCTACTTCCACCAAATTGTTTGGGATGTTAAAATTCAGCGTTCGTGTGGCCAAGTCAAAGGTATATGTTGTTCCCGGGGCATCGGAAATATCAACATCATTGAACGTTACATTAGCCGGTAATATGTTTCTAATGCTATAATTGGCGGCATTGTCATCGCCCGTGTTTTGGAATCGCAAAACATATTCAAAGGTTTGGCCTAGACTCACATCCTGGCCGTTGATATCGTTTGCTCCCAAATCTTCCGAGGTATTTTCCAAAATTATGTCAGGGGCCAGTATTCTTGTATAATTTGCCGCTAGAACTGTCCCGTTTATCGGATTAACGACTGGGACTCCAGTCCCATACTCACCGCCATCTCCTCCATCTGCATTACTATTGTTGTAATATTCATTGGCATCGCTACAGCCATCGCCATCACTATCCAGGTCTAAACTGTCCGGAAGACCATCGTTATCCGAATCCTGACAAACAGGCGTACTGATAATACTTATTTGAATGTCATCTATTAAATTGCCTACGGATAAACTTCCCGTTGCCGTAGAAACAGCCTCGAAAATAAATGCGGTATTGGTCTGATCATTAGGTACGGTATAGGTTCCGGTGTAATAACCCCAGGCGGTATTGCCATCGGTCATGGTGGCCTGCACCGTTGCCGATGTCAAATCTGCACCGATCCTAACCCGCATAACATCGGTACCGGCACGTCCCCTATGTCTTAGGGACCATTGCATGACCGTACCTGGTGTTAAACATAAATTTTGATATAAGGCCGAATTCTGTGTACCATTGAGTTCTGCAAATTGATTTCCATCAAACGAAGGGGTCCCAAGAAAACCGTTGGACCAAAGCTCAATAAGACCGTCCGTAGCGGTGGTGGACCAGCCCGGAACCGAATTTTGATTGAACAATCTGTAGGATGAACTGGGAATAGCAGGTTGTTCAAAACTCTCGTTCACGATAACTTCATAGCAGATTGTTGAGGAACATTCCTCTTCATCATAAATACCATCATTATCGTCATCTAAATCTGTAATGTCCCTAACGCCATCGTTATCAAAATCGTTGTGTACAGTGATACGGGCGTTAGGTCGATCCTCCGTCGTATTTGTGTCTACTTGATCTTGACTATTGGTTGCGGTATTTAACAGACTAACCAATGGAAGAATGCTTATCTCATCGCCAATAACCTCTAAATTAAGTACAGCCGTTTCGCCACCGTTCAAGGTGCCTATATTCCAAGTGTTGCCGCTCCAGCTTCCAGTTATAGTAAATGCGGATTGAAAGGTAAGTCCTGCAGGAATGTTATCCGTAATACGGAGATTCGTCAAGGGCCCGACACCTAAATTTTGCACTTTAATGGAAAAAGTGGCTGATTCCCCTTCCATGATTTCTGTTTTGTCAACAGTTTTTATTAAAACGACATCTGGATTACAGTATAACGCCGTTAAGGGCTGTGAATCATATGTACAAGGCCCTTTGGTGCCCCTAACAAAATAATCCCCTGCTCTAGTAGCCGCAAAACTTGGACTATTCGCACCTGGTATGGGAACACCGTCCTCAAACCATTGGTAGGCATCAAAATTACCCGTGGCCTCGAAGATTTCTGATCCTACAAAGCAACCCGTACCGCCTCTTACTTCCAAAGTTACTTCCGGAACTGTGTCAAAGCCGGAAAAATAGCCAGCTACTCCTTGATTGTTGTTAACCCCAAAGAACCCAACTGCAATAGGACCAGTAGATTGTACACTTACATTCCCTTGAAGGTTGGGTAAGTAAAATGTTTTCCAATCTGTGGAACCGGCAACGGGTAGCGAAGGAGGTAACGTTACATTACCACTGCCATCGTTTACAGAAATATTGGCATCAGGAGTGTTAACCGCTGCTATAATGGTTACACCGCCGTTGACCTGGGTGCCTGCGATATTTCGGATATCCGGAATGTTGTTCATAACATCCGGTAATAAACAATTAACTGGAGCTACAAAATTAAGACCTGAGGTTTGAGCACCTGAACTTCCCGCCAAATTCTGATAGGCATAAGCATCTTTCGAGGTTTGTACCAACATATTGGCACCTGCATTATTTGAGCTATAATAACTACTGGGAATTTCAAAAAAATCTCCATTGTTTATGGTTGCGATCGGGGTTGTAGAGCCGTTCACAAAAATCTGTGTATTATCGGCAATAGCTATGATAAATGGAAACTCAGTCCAACCATTACTGTTGCCGTTCCCTCTTATAAAAACATATTCTTTGCCCAAGCGGTTTTCTGGCACGGGCTGGTCAATGCCCGCATCACGGTTACTATTATTTTCTTGCCTGCCATAGTTTAGTCCGCCATTACTGATCACTATATTTTTATCCGATACTATAGACGCTCCGATCCATCCCTGCCTACTGGCCATGGTTGGGGAGTTGCCCACATAATTTTCAAATACAAAAGACTGGTTGGCATTCAACGTTATCGTATAGGTGTTGGCCGTAATCCCGGCTACATTATTTCCTTGGCGAAACACGCAATTAGGGTCATAACCAAAGACGTTTATCGTAGTATTGTCCTCAGTTGCCATGATACCTAAGGTGTTAGACTTTGAAACTTCTGCACCTAGGTTGGGAACTCCCCCCCATTTAAAACGGGTACCCATGGCCACCCTACCTTTTGACGTCAATGAAGCCGCTTGGGCAGCGGAATGACCACGGTAATTCACATAGAATTTATTACCGCTGGGAGATTCAAAACGGAGTCCGCTATTACTTAGGACCACCCCTGTGTTATTGTTATCTACTAAGGTTATGTTATTGTCTCCGTTGCCTAAGGTATAGACTGCTGGACTAATATTGGAAATGTTGAATGTTGCAACTGGCGTATTATTGGTTCCACGGTAGGCATTTACTGTAAAAGTAGTAGGTTCTGGTGTTGAAAGGAATACGGCTTGGAATTGTATGGCCGCGTTGTTTCTACCTTGCTTTAATGGTGGTAAATAATGAAGATCGCTCAACTGGGCATTACCAATAAAAGCAAAGAACAGGGCAAGTACTACTAGGAATTTTTTCATTAAACAACGTTCCTTTGGATTATAGTGAGCTAAAAAACCAAATTTTAACAGGGTGGGCAATCATTTGTTGTCAACCACTGTATACCTGTTGTAAACCTTATTTATTTAATGGAGAGAGTTGTGGGAATACTTGTTATTAAGGGGTTTATCGATGTTTTGCTACATGTAAGGCTTTAGCGCTTAATTTGTATCTTTAGGATGAAATTGTATGACTATGGAAGAACGTTTAATGTCCAGGAAAAAACCGGCGTACCCGGTAAGCAAAAAGTTGGAGGAATATTTGTCGCATTATAATAGAAAGATAGAAATCCCTATTTTTTATGACGACTTATTGCGATTTTCAGGATCTGTTGTCGTATATGACGTCAATGATGTAGATACGCTGTGGATCAGAGTGTACTATTCGGAATTTGATCGTAAGGAAATAGACGATAGCCTAAAGAAGGTATATTCCATACTTCATTCCGATGGTAGCAGTAATATTCATCAATATTTGAATGTTGATGCGGTCGATTTTTGCACTTTTGGGAATTCCAGGCCATTTCGTATCAAAATAAGGAATATTTTAAACGATAACTTTACCTATTTCTACATAAAAAAAACCGATGCTTCCCGTATATACGGCTTGGAACTGGAACATATGCTATCACCGTACAACCTTAATTTTTTGGTTTATAAAGACACCTTGATAGAGGAACATATTGCCGGGATTCCAGGAGATGATTTCATTAAAAATATGTTGCCTAAATGCACGGAATCCGAAAAGGCGCAATTGGCAAAGGAATTTGTAAAATTCAATGAACGCTGTATGATACGCCTCTTGGGCGATATGCGCTCCTATAACTACGTAATCGTTCCCGTGCACGATTTTGACCATGTAGTATATAAAATACGTGCCATAGACTTTGATCAACAATGTTTTGAAGGAAAACTAAAAGTGTACAGGCCTCAGTTTTTTAAAGAAAATTTTCAAATGGTAGAGCTGGTGCGGAAAAAACTATTGGCGAGTTCAGTAGACCAATATAAATTGGAAGAACGTTCTATTGTTGCCAAACGGATCTTGAGTTCCGGAAAGCGAATAAAAAGATTGCGGGCGATTGCCAAAACAGATAAAATTTCCACAAAAGAAAATATCGACCTGCTCAGGGACCAGATTTATGAACTTACCATGGATATGGATTTTAAGAAATGCCGGACCATGGGACAAATATTGGACTTGGCACTTAGTTTTGTAAGGCGAAATTATGAGGATGTAAGTATGAAACAGATTATTGAGCAGAACATTAAGCTTTGAGTCCCATAGCCCCCAAAGGTGAAGCCCCCTAACCCAAACGGCTTTTTTTAGGCTTTTTTTAGCTTCATGCTAGCTTCTTAACTTTTCTGTTCCTTATTAAAATATACCAAGTAATAGTACATCTGCCGTTCCTCGTCCCAACCCTTTTCCACAAATTTTTCGGCAGATTCCGGATTTATAAAGTCGAGCTTTATTTGAATATTGGTATCCAGGTTTATAACGTTCTTGATCTTTTTTCGGGCATCGGAAACAGCCTTATTGGCAATATCGAAGTTAGAAACATCCTCGATGCTATATTTGGGGCCTTTTTCCATTTTGTAATGTTTGAACTCCGGAATAAGTTCGGGGTTTGCCATAACGTCGTTCAGGAAATTGGTTTCTTCAAAGGCATCGTTTTTAGCAAAATGGTTGACTGCCCTGTTCATAAACAGCACTTCCTGTTGTTTGTCCTCTGCCGGCAATACCACATCCTTTGCGAAATTCTGACAAAACTTTAGATAGTTTTTTGTCTTAAAATTATCATCAGCCAAGGGATCTACCCCTAAAAAGTGCTCCAGCCAATATTTGGTGTCGTACTTGTTCCCATCAACCGAGAGCACCTTATAGCCCTCCTCTTTGTCAACATTAAAAATAAGGCAGCCTTTATCCAATTTATTGATGTTTATGCCTTGCTGAACAATAATATCCAGATTGGAACTTTTCTCTTGAAACTGCAAAAAGTCGTGTTTAAGCTCGCTTTTAAAGATACCAATGGCATCCACTTTTTTGTTGTCCAAAAGGAGACCCGTCAAATAAGTGACATACACCTCACCGCTTTTAATGTGGGGATGGTTCGATTGTTCAAAGAGATGCGTAGCAATTTTTTTTGAATTGTAATGGCTAGCGGCGTTGTCATCGAATACGGCGTTCGCGATCTTGTAAAGTTCGTTGAACTCTAAATCTACCTCATGGGTAAGTTTATAGTAGTTTTCCTCTTTTTCCCTAAAAGGTTTAAAAAAATATTCCTTTAACAGCCCCGTAGTTTCATCGTTTAGAGAAAAAGGCTCTTCCGATAAAAAAACAGATTCGCCCTTATTTTTATTGCCAACTCTATGAATTGAAATATGTTCTATCTGTGTAGCGTATAAGTTGATCATAGTGTCATTTTTTATAATTTCCGCCAACGCGGAAATATTTTTTTGTCATTTTGTTATCTTATTCCAGTTTGCGGTAGATTTTTGAGTCCTTGTGGTTATTGAAAGCCCAAGTGTTCCCATTTAAATCTAATCGCTATCGGAATCATAGAAATTAAATTGTAACTGCTTGATTATAGAAGTAGGATTGCGCAATTAAAATTCAGAGTTTGCCATTGCGTAATGTAAGGGTCTTTAAAGTCGCTAATTCCAGTTTTCATCAAAGTCTAGGTCCTCGTAGTTGTCGTAGGTGTCGTTGAAATCAAAAGCACTGTTTTCCGATTCAAAGTTTTTTTCCGGTGGCGTTTCCGGTAGTTCTCCAAAGCTGAAAAGCATATTGGGATAGGCCCTGCCAGGCTCTATTTCTACTATATCCGCCAATTCTACAAAGAACGTCCACATGCTTAAAAAGTCATACACATAAATGAGTTTGGGCGTAACCTCCGAAAGCACATCTTCTAATAATGTTTCGTTCATCAATCTAACATCGGAACCGCTTTCGTTCATATCAAATAGCGCTATTTCCTCATCTTGCCTCCACTCCTCGTCACAGGTGTAGAAAGAGGCCATCTCGTTACCTAAAAACCCAAAAGCCTGTGTAATGGCGTTATGGAAGTCTTCCAGCGAGTTATTGGCTTCTATTTCCAGATCTCGGAAAATATCTTCGTCCGCATCAAGTATTATTCTTATTTTATATACCATGCCTTTATTTTGTAGGAAGTCAAAGTTACGAAGTTTTAAGATTTGTTCTAGCGGTACTTGCGTCTAAAACCAAATAGAACTGTACCCCGAACAAAATGGCCGCCAGTACCAAATGTAGCGCTTGGCTACCGAACGGAAAGTCTATATAGTACATGGCAATACCCGAAAAGATCTCTAGGCATATAACAAAAATTACCCAATATATCTTTAAGTGGCCAAGATTAAGTGTCACAATCCTATAGGTCAACACTGTATTCACTACTATTATTACAATGGAAAGGCTTCTGTGAATATAAAATTGAAGTGTTGGGTCTTGTAGCCAAAGGTCTTTTGCATTGGGTCCCAACAGGTCTATTTGATGGTCTATAAATTCCCTTACCTGGGTTCCTAAAACTACTTGGATCACGGTAAGCGCCAAAGCTGTTATGGCTATGATAAAAGTAGGTTTGTCATAGCGTATACCCTTGTTCTCCCTGTTGACTATAAAAATAATGTAAAGTAAGAAGGCCACAATGACCAAGGCCATGAGCATGTGCAAGGTAATCTTAAACGGTTGTAAGACGGAATATACGACAGTTGCCCCTAGCCACCCTTGGAAAACCATTCCAAAAACAACCAACCATGATAGTAAGGTGACCGACTTTTGTTTTTTCCAGTATTTAAGAGATGCAATGGCCAGAACTAGCGTAGCTAGACCCGCCAAAGCCCCTAAGAGTCGGTTAATGAATTCTATCCAAGTGTGCCAAGGATTAAAAATTGCATAGTCATGTTTGGTGTAGGTTTCCCAGTTGCTTAAATTAATTTCGGATCCCGTGACTATGTTTTCCTTGGCTACCTGTAAGGTTTCGTTAAGGATAATGACCATCCCTTTTTTATATTCTTTATTCGGGGTCCATTGAAGCTCAGAGGCCTCCGTGGGCGGTATGTAATACCCAAAACATTTGGGCCAATCCGGGCAACCCATACCGCTACCCGTCATTCGAACAAAGGCACCGGCCACGATAACCAAATACACCAGTATCAGCGTTATTTTAGCCAATTTTCTAAATGATATCATAGCTGTTTTGTTTTAAGTCCCAGTTCGTTTCCCTTTTTTAGCATTAAGGCTTTAGCGGCATCAAATTCGTTCGGTATTTTACCTTCCAGAATTGCTTCCTTAATATATTCCTTGATAATACCTATTTCCTTGGAAGGCTTTAGGTCGAAAGCCTTCATGATTTCCTCCCCGCTTATTGGTGGTTGAAAATCACGGACCCTATCACGTTCTTCGACCTCAATAATTTTTTCACGAACAATTTTAAAGTTGTTCTTGTATTTACGCTGTTTTTTTGAATTTTTAGTGGTGATGTCCGCTTCGCACAAGGTCATTAGGTCGTCTACGTGTTCGCCAGCATCAAAGACCAATCGCCGCACGGCGGAATCGCTCACATAATCTTCTGATAGTACAATGGGTCTGGAACTCATCAATACCACTTTCTGAACGAATTTCATTTTATCGTTCAGAGGCATGTGCAGTCGTTTAAAAATTCTGTAGACCATCTTGGAACCAACAAACTCGTGTCCATGAAAGGTCCATCCTAATTTTTTATGGAATTTTTTGGTCGGTGCCTTTCCAATATCGTGCAACAAGGCCGCCCATCGCAACCAAAGATTGTCCGTGCTTTCGGAGATATTATCTACTACCTCTAGAGTATGCCAAAAATTATCTTTGTGTCGTTGTCCCTCAATTTCCTCTACGCCTTGTAAAGCGGTGAGCTCCGGCAAAATAATATCCAGTAAACCTGTTTTGTGTAAAAGTGCAAAACCAATGGAGGGTTTTTGGGTTTGCATGATTTTGTTGAGTTCGTCTACAATGCGTTCTTTGGAAATGATATTTATCCGTTCCTTGTTATCGGTTATGGCCTGTAAAGAAGGTAATTCTATTGTAAAACCTAGTTGCGTGGCAAAGCGCACCGCTCGCATCATCCTAAGTGGATCGTCAGAGTAGGTAGTTTCTGGATCTAAAGGTGTTCTGAGTAATTGAAGTTTTAGGTCTTTTATACCTTCAAAAGGGTCCAAGAGGTCTCCAAAAGTGGCTTTGTTCAGGGATAGTGCGAGAGCGTTGATAGTGAAATCGCGGCGCATCTGGTCATCTTTCAAGGTGCCGTTTTCCACCACAGGTTTTCGACTGTCCCTATTGTAACTTTCCTTACGAGCCCCTACAAATTCGAGTTCAACGCCCTCTTGTTTTACCATGGCCGTACCAAAGTTCTTAAATACCGCTACCTTGGGCTTACCGCTGAGTTTTGAGGCCACTTTTTCGGCAAGTAGAATACCACTTCCTACAGCTACCACATCTATATCTTTGGGTGTTTCCCTTTGCAAGAAAAAATCGCGTACATAACCACCTATGACGTAGGCTTCCAGTCCCAATTCATCAGCACATTGTCCAATTAATTCAAAAATATCATCAGTTAACGCCTCCTTGTAGTTCATGGGTCTTTCGCCTATCTTATTCCCTGATCACTTTTACCTTTCCGTCGTTATGCAATCTAATTATTGAATAACCGATCGGGGCTTGGTTTTCTTGGTGCAAATTTACCACATAGTCTACACCTGTTAAAATAGCCTTGTCTATTTCTTTAAAAGTTTTCGGGCTGTTTGTTGCCTTGTTCGTTATAGGTGCCGCTACGATGGGTTTTTTGAAACTGCCTATGAGATAGGTACAAAAGGTATCCGAAACCACTCGTATGGCTACCGAATTGTCTACATTGAAAAGATCTTTGGCAATACCTTTTGAATTGTCATATACAATTGTAGTAGGCTTTGTTGCAAGGTCTATGATATCAAAAGCAATGTCCGGGATTTTATCTACATGCCTTTCTAACATGGCGTCGTTTGCTACCAGACACTCAATAAAGCTGCTAGGAGAATTATGGCTTAGTAAAAGTAATTTCTGAACGGCCTGTTCGTTCGTGGCATCGCATCCTATGGCCCAAAAAGTCTCGGTAGGGTAGGCGATAAGGCCTCCATTTTGTAAAACACCAATTGCTGTTTTGATTTCTTCTGTCAAACTTTTTTTAAAAAACAATATACTTATAAAAATAAGTTTTCCAACTCGTTTTACGTTTTTTACCATACTAAATATAATTGCGACCTTTGCAGTCATTTTAAATAATAACAAGGTATTTGCTCATAATGAATCTTGATTTTGTATTTTCCGAATAATTTAGTTTTTTATATGATTGAGGTAAACGTTGCAGATTTGTTGGAAAGGTTTCCAAATTGGAAATTGATCGAATTAACAGAAAACCGAATAGAATTAGAGACCAAGGAAGGTAACGGGGAAGAGGAAAAGCCGGCAATTGTTGCTTATTTGTACGAACAGATTTTGGATAAAAAATGGATTTTTCAATTTTACGGAAATAAATTCATTGCTGAAATTAGAGCTAAATCAAAATACACAAGAATGTATACTTCTGGTTGTTTTGATATTTTTCATTTTGGACATTTGAACATATTGGCAAAATCTAAGGAGCTTTGTGATTACCTTATTGTAGGTGTCTCTACGGATGAGCTTATAGAAAAGGAGAAAGGAAAACGACCTATAATACCTTTTGAGGAACGGATGAAGGTTGTGCAAGCCATAGGTCTGGTTGATGAGGTTATACCACAGACCGATAAGGACAAACAACGCATTGTAGATCATTACCATATCGATGCCATATCGGTTGGCAGTGATTGGAAAGGTAGGTATCCCAAGGTAAGTTGTGCCATGGAGTATTTTCCCTATACAGCAAACGTTAGCAGTACTATTTTAAAAAATACACTCAAGCTTTAGCAAAATAGGCGTCAACTATTTTAAGGCATTATCGTCTGTTGACGTGTTCCAGTCTTTTACGGGCGTTTGCCAGTCCCCGTACCTATAGGTCAAATAGTTATTGGTTTCTTGCGGGATAAAATATTCTTTATCCTGAAAAACTATTGTTTTGAAATTTTTATAAAAGTGCGAAGGAACATATTTGGTCTTGTTATCTATCTCCCAATAGGTATTTTCGCCAAGAGAATATTTTACAAAAACATCTAGGCATACATTTCCCTTGAGTAGTCCAAAAAAGCGTTTATTTCGTATTTTGATCATTCTAAGGTCGCCTGTATTGAATTCATGGCTTGTTACCGAAAATAGTCTTGTCCGCACTCTAAATCCTTTGGTCTTTAAGGTTAGAATCAAAGAATCAAGTTTTGGTATTTCTTTAGCGTGAAGCGAAATGTCTATATCGTTGTCCCAAGGTAACAATCTGTTTTCGCGCCTAATTCCCAATAAAGTACCGCCTTCTAACCAATACCCAATTTTGTGCTGCTCAAATAGTAGCGTTATATTCTTAAGAAGGCTTTCCGCTTCCGTGAGGTTTTTTCCTTCTAAGGTAATATTGTAGGCCATTTTCGCTATTTATTTGTGTTGAATTGCTCTTAGCCTTTTCAGCTCTTTATATCGACTATGAACACCTAGGGCGTTAAGGTAGCTGATTATTAAACCTCTTTTCCCGTCTAGAAAACCAAATCTAAAGATAAAATGGTTGAGGAACTTATAAAATGGTCTAAATACAAAATGATATACGTTTGGACTATATTCCTTTGCCAGTTCCTCTTTGGCCTTCATTTGACCATATTTTATCATCTTGCCTTTGTAATCTTCGTAATCTTTATAGGAATAGTGAATCAATTTGTTATGGAGCACATCTATTGGGCCGTCTACGATCAAGGTTTCATGTACGATACGGTCTTTTGTAAAAGCTACTTTACACTTTCTAAAAAGCCTAAAATTCTTATCGCTTTGCCAGCCGCTAAACCGCAGAACTTTTTGACCGAACATAAAAGTTCTGTAGAAATAGTACGCTACCGCTTTGGCATCGCCATTGATTGTTTTCAGTATTTCGTTTTTAAGTCGGTCGGTTAGGCGTTCGTCGGCATCCATAAATAAAACCCAATCATTGGAAGCCAAGCTCATGGCATAGGATTTTTGATCTGGTATAGTTTAGAAAGGGCCTCTGGATGAGCGTCACATTCGGTCTCTTTTTTATTCGTTCTACCGTGCCGTCGGTACTAAATGAGTCTACCACTATAATTTCATCCGCAAACTGTACATTGGTCAATACTTCATCTATGTGTATAATTTCATTGTAGGTGATGAACACTGCCGATATTTTATTTTTTACTATCCCGTTCCAAGAATTATGGATGGGTCTACCGAAAATAGTATCGATTTTAATCTTTCTGTCCAAGGTAAGGCTGCGTTCATTTGGGATTCCGTGTTTAGCCGCGTGTTCTTCCACGGCTTTAATCATTCGAAGGGCGGATTTACCATCTTGGTAAGGATGGTACATTTCATTTAGAGCCAAACGTTCGGTTTCAAAATGGTCTTCTTTTAGATTTCTGAGTACGCTTTTTGTAAGTTGGCCTTTTTGGGTAAGATTGTCCCAACGAATATTTTCTGAGATGGTTTTATAACTGATTGCTGGTTTGTTCAATAACAGAAATTCATAAATTACCGATGAAGTGTCGCTTACAAGAATATCTGCCAAGAGAAGAAATTTTATGATGTTCTTGTCCTCTATGAAAAGTATGTTGTTATGCCTTTGCGAGAGTGCTTTGTAGGTATTGATCAATGTGCCACTCATAAGGTCATGAAACTTGATCATAATCAAAAAACCTGTTTCAATGGCCATTTTTTCAATATCTTCCAAAAGATCTCCAGCAGAGGTCAGACTTGGGGAAAACGTAGGAGCGTATAAAAGAATTTTATCAGTTTGATAGGCCTTTAGCAGTTCTTTTTTTTCCGATTCGTAACTGGATTTATATAACCCATAGCTATCTAATTTGGGCCAACCTGTTTCGATTACATCGAAATTACCATACTTTTCCTTTAGTTCATTAAAACGACTGGTAAAGTATGGACCTTGGGTAAGGTATAGGTCAAAATAATGTCGAATTCGAAAATGCCCTTTTTTTTCTCCTGCCAGACCGTGAAAAATTTGGGTTTTAATTCCTCTCAAATAATAAGGAACTTCGTTGCCAGGAACAAAAATAACATCGCTTTGATAAAACTGTAAATCTAATATGCTCGAAGTATGCGGTTCGTCTACAAAAGGAAATTTTTGAACTAGCTTTTTTGAAACGAACCAAATATATGGACTACCCCGTTTTACGAGCTCGTCGCGGATTGGGGACATGATTCCAAAAGCGTAAGCATTTTGGCAAAAAAGAATATATTTCATTTTTGGAAAATGGTGTTTGCGTTTTCCAGATTGTTTATTTGCATTCCCATAATGGCTTTATCATTATCTAGCGGAGTAAGCGGTTTAGCAAAGGGGTTTCCCAAGCGTGAGCTAATACCTGCGGCAAGTATAACAATTTTCACGTTTTAGTATTTAAAAAAATAGGTAATCTATTGCGATAATAAGAGATAGGGTAGTGCCACTTTTCTAGCTAAAATCTAACCTAAATATGTTTTTAAAATTTTAATATGCAAAATATATCAACGAACATCTTTACCTTGAATACTTCAAATGTAAAATTAATTTGAGGATATCTAAAATTAAAGCTGTGTTGTCGCACTAGGACACATAAAAATACAAGGCGGAAAGATGCGATAGATAATAACTTACCAAAGTGTGAAGGTAACCTTGGGTGACTAGCTACTTTGCTGAGAAACTGTTTTTAGGCTCGGTACTTTTTGTTCTTGTTCCAATCTTCTTAGTTCTAGGTAACGTTCCCAGTCTCCCAAAGCGTTAAGGTAGCATACGGTTATTCCTTTTATTCCGTCTAGAATACCAAATCTAAAGATGTAATTGTAAACGAAGGTAAATGCTGGCTTTGCTAGTAATAACAGGAAATTAAATCGCTTTCCTTTCTGTATTCCTTCTTTTGCTTTCATTCTACCGTAAACAAGCATTTTATATTTGTAGTTGGCAAAATCTCTATAACAATAATGGGTAAGCTTTTCTTTTAAGATTGCAGAACTTCCTTGTACGTCAAGGGTTTCATGAACGATACGCTTATCTGAAAACCTCACTTTACTCTTTCTGAACAATCGATAGTTTTTATCGGTTTGCCAGCCACTAAAACGTAGTATTTTCTTTTGGAACATGAATTTTCTTCTAAACCAATAGGCGACATGCACCTGTTTGGAGGCTAGTGTTTTAATTATCTCGTTCTGTAATTCTGGTGTTACTACTTCGTCCGCATCTATAAAAAGCACCCAGTCATTGGAGGCCTGTGCCATGGCAAAGGCTTTTTGAGCGGTATAGTTTTTAAATGGATGTTGGATGGCCCTTACGTTCGGTTGTTTTAGAAGATACTCATACGTGCCGTCGGTGCTGTAGGAGTCCACTACAATAATTTCGTCGGCGAATGCTATTGATTTAAGGCAATTCTCAATATACCCTATCTCATTAAAAGTTATTACTAACGCCGTTATTTTTGTATGCTCGCCCTCCATAGCCATGATTATGTAATTGGTTCGTATTGGAGTGTTCTGCTAAAAAGAACTGAAAAAAACGGAAAATAGTATAATTTCAGTTATCTTTTTCCTACAAACTACACGGCTACACTATGCTCCCGTAAGGCATCGTTGAGCGATGTTTTCTTGTTTGTACTTTCTTTCCTAGTCCCTATAATCAGTGCACAAGGCACTTGATACTCTCCGGCAGCGAATTTCTTCGTATAGCTCCCAGGTATAACAACCGAACGTGCCGGAACCCTACCTTTTAGTTCTACCGGAGAAGATCCCGTAACGTCTATTATTTTAGTGGAGGCCGTTAATACTACATTGGCACCTAATACAGCTTCTTTTTCTACCAGGACACCTTCTACTACAATACACCTTGAACCTAATGAATGCATTGTCCTCAATAATTACCGGTGAAGCCTGTAATGGTTCCAGAACACCACCAATACCGACGCCACCGCTTAGGTGTACATTTTTACCAATTTGTGCGCAGCTACCAACAGTAGCCCAAGTATCTACCATCGTGCCCTCATCAATATAGGCACCAATGTTTACATAGCTTGGCATTAAAATAGTGCCTGGCGAGATGTATGCACCATGCCTGGCTACTGCGTTTGGTACCACACGAATACCTTTTTCCTTGTACCCTCTTTTTAAGGGCATTTTATCGTGATATTCAAAAATACCAGCTTCCAAGGTTTCCATTTTTTGGATGGGAAAATAAAGTACAACGGCTTTTTTTACCCATTCGTTTATTTGCCAGCCAGATGCTGTGGGTTCGGCACAACGTAGTTCTCCCAAATCTATAAGGTTAATTACTTCTCTTATGGAATCCTGTGTCTGTAGTTCTTTTAAAAGTTCCCTATTTTCCCAAGCCTTTTCTATGGCGTTTCTTAAATCCGTCATTCTGTCAAAAATTTTGTCAAATATAGGTCGAAGTATAGGAATTTGCTATTGCTGAAACCACATATCACAAATTATCCGTTACTTTTGATAAAATTTTGTTTTGGGAAGAATATTGGCATTGGATTTTGGGGTGAAAAGAACGGGAATCGCCGTAACGGATGAGTTGCGATTGATTGCGTCTGGACTTACCACGGTGGCGACCAAAGAAATCATACCATTTTTAAATACTTATTTGGAAAGTGAGAATGTAGACATCTTCGTAGTTGGCGAACCAAAACAAATGAACAATACGCCTTCCGAATCGGAGGAGTATATCCAACCCTTTTTAACTGAACTTTCCAAACATTTTCCACAAGTAGGCTGGTTGAAAGGCAAGACGAACGGTTTACCTCTAAAATGGCTTTTCAGAGCATGTTGGATAGTGGTCTTAAAAAGAAACATCGAAGGGATAAGGCTTTGGTGGACGAAATTAGCGCAACCTTGATTTTACAGTCTTATTTAAACAGGATGTAGGATGGATACGTTAATCGACTTTTGAAATATTCGTAAGAAGAAAAATACGGCAGTATTTTAAAATTTTCTTTGCCAAAAGGGATATTGATAAACTTACCAATACCAATTTTGTGATTATTAGCAGAAATTGTTGGGGTGGTCAAGTATATCAATATTTACAAAAACCGTATAACACACCGTTTGTAGGATTATTTTTGTTCGGGCCATGTTATATGAAATTGCTGTCAAATTTTGATGCCTATATGAAGGTCGATTTGAAGTTTATACCTTTATCCAAATACCCAGAGTCCAAGAACAACTATCCAATTGGACTTTTAAACGATGTAGAGCTTCATTTTCAGCACTATGAAACCGCCGAAGAAGCTACCGAGAAATGGAATAGAAGAAGGGAACGAATGTTTGAACATGTAGATAAGGACAATTATTTTTTTATGGTGTGCGATCGTAGGGGAATAAAACCACAGGATTTAACAAATTTTCATGAACTTCCTTTTAAAAATAAGGTTTCCTTTGCCTTTTCGGATTTGCCAGAAGGTACGAACGTAAACCACTTGAAGTTTTTTAATAGTAAACACAATAGAAATAATAGGATACCTAACGGAAAGAAAAGATTTAAACTCACTTTTTTATATTTTGATGTTGTACACTGGCTCAACAGTGGGCAAATTTTAAGAACACGATTTAAACAGTAAGAATGATTTTACCAATAGTAGCGTACGGTGATACCGTTTTAAGGAAAGTAGGGGAGGACATAGCTGCCGATTATCCAAAGTTAAATGAACTTATTGGCAACATGTGGGAAACCATGTATAATGCCAACGGAGTAGGGCTTGCCGCACCGCAAATAGGCCTGCCCATTCGGTTGTTTTTGGTAGATACGACCCCTTTTGCAGATGATGAAGACCTTACCCAAGAGGAACAAGAACAGTTACAGGATTTTAAGCAGGTATTTATAAATGCGCAACATAGAAGAGGAAACCGGTGAAGCTTGGAGTTTTAATGAAGGCTGTTTAAGTATACCCGATGTTCGTGAAGATGTAAGCCGAAAGGGAACTATCCACATAACCTATATGGATCAAGACTTTAAAACCTATAGCAAAACTTTTGACGGTTTGTTGGCAAGGGTAATACAGCACGAGTATGATCACATAGAAGGTATACTTTTTACAGATAAACTTTCTACCTTAAAAAAGCGCTTAATTAAGGGAAGGCTTTCCAATATTAGTAAAGGAAAAATTGTTGTCGATTACCGAATGCGGTTTCCAGATCAAAAAAAAGCGCGCTAATAGTTCTTATTATTAGTTTAAAAATATAATATTTGTCCATTAATATTCAAACTAGGTTATGGGGTTGGAAAAAATACTATCGGTTGCAGGAAAGCCGGGATTGTACAAATTGATTACGCAGACAAGATCAGGCTTTGTAGCGGAGTCTCTTTTGGATGGTAAAAGAGTAAGTGTGGGTCTGCGCAGCAATGTAAGCGTGTTATCGGAAATAGCTATTTATACCTTGGATGAGGAACTTCCTTTACGTGAAGTGTTTTTAAAAATACAAGAAAAGGAAAAGGGTGGTAAAACTTCAGTGAGCCATAAAGACGACAAATTGAAATTGGAAGAGTACTTTTTTGAGGTACTGCCAAATTATGATGAGGATAGGGTATATGTGAGCGATATCAAAAAAATTATTCAATGGTATAATATTCTAGAGGACAAGGGAATAACCGATTTCTCGGAACCTACTAAAGAAGCAGTTTCAGAACAAGCAGTTTCGGAAGAAGAATAATCCCTAACATACATTTTAAAAAAAGGCCTCGATACTAACCAGTATCGAGGCTTTTTTAATTCTTCAAGTAGCTTTCTAAATTACTACCACAAGCATTTTAAAATGTCCGCTTTGCCGAGCTTGCTATATTTTCGCCTAATTTTAATATCCTTTATATTTTCACTAAAAAAAGGAATCGGTTTGGCAACGGCTATACGTTTTGTCTAATATATAACCATCAATCCTTCTGAATGGTTTCATACGTGTACTTACTCTTTCTTCCATTCAATTAACGGCGAAGGATAGTACTTAACGTTCATTTGTTCTAAAAACGGATGCCTGATTTCCCAGACGGACCTTATAATCTTCCCAGTTACGATTTTCGGGTGTGCTCCAGCTGAGTTCGGAATGACCTATAACTCTGGGAAAGGCCAAATATTCCAGTTCGTCTATGTTGCTTATGGTCTCGGACCATAAAGGTGCTTCTACCCCAAGGATGTTTTCTTTGGGAATACCTCCATAGCCTTCGGGTGTCCAAATATAAGCCGAATCCACAGGGATATACGCCGCCCAATGCAGCCCGAATTTGGAAAGCGTATCATACTTCATATCCAAGTAGGTTCTTTTTGCTGGAGATACAATAACCTGCATTCCCTTTTCTACAGCCTTTTTTGCATTTTCTTCACTGGCCCACCATTGTGATATGGATGTGGAATCTACATCGGCAATAGCTACTTCGTCCCAGCCGATCATACGTTTACCGTATTTTTGAACAATTTTTTCCACTTTATTTACAAAGTAGATGTAATCTTCTTTTTTGGTTACATGGCTTTCATCTCCTCCCATATGAAAGTAGGGCCCTGGGGTAATTTCCGATAGTTCCCGTATTACATCATCTATAAAAGCATAAACGGAATCCTTTCCGGTGTCAAAGGTGCTAAACCCTACTTCTATGCCTTCATATAATTTAGGCGTTTTTCCATTTCCGTTCAAAAAGGGATAACTAACCGAAGCGGAATTTGTATGGCCAGGCATATCTATTTCTGGGATGATCGTCATAAAGTGATCGCCCGCATAGCGTACGATTTCCTTGTAGTCCTCTTGCGTATAAAATCCTCCGGACTCACCGCCTACTTCCGTACTTCCACCTACGCTAGTGAGTTTGGGCCATGATTTTATTTCTATTCGCCATCCTTGATCGTCGGACAAATGAAGGTGCAATACATTTATCTTATAATAGGACAGAATATCAATATATTTCTTAACGTCTTCCACACTAAAAAAATGTCTGGCAACGTCTAACATAGCGCCTCGGTAGCCAAAAGTAGGGTTGTCCGTAATCTTCCCTGAGGGTATGGGCCATATTTTTTGAACAGCCAAGGTATCGTTACTAGTTGCTGGAACCAACTGCCGTAAGGTCTGTATGCCCCTAAATGCTCCTTCGGCCGTATTTGCATTTATAATTATGGAATCTTGGTTGATGTACAATTCATAAGCTTCGGGCATAGTAAGCTCCACACTGTCCGATTGGTTAATGTAGATTACACCTTGTACCGTCTTTAGGGATTCATCGTTTACCGCGAACTTAAGATTAGTTTTTTGTGCCAATTTAGCTGCCAAAAAATCACCTACTTCTTGGAAACCGGCATTACCCTTGGCCGTATAAATGGCGGTAAACTCGTCTAGGGCAAAAGCCGAGTTGGTAGGAATTATCTTTAGAGGTTTAGGAATTAGGCTTTCTTTCGATAGGTCTGTCACGGGCATTGGAATACCTTCCTTACGCTCCTCTGTACAGGCTAAAAATGAACAGACTAAAGCAAGACAAAATAGAGCTCTAACTAGGGTGTTTTTAATCATTATTCTTGTTTATGGGTTGTTGACTAAATCTTTTATAGAGGTGTACCAAATATCGTATCCCTTCTGATTCATATGTAGGCCGTCTTCTATAAAAATATCTTCTTTCACTTTTCTGCCGTCCAGCATGGGATACCAAACATCCGCATAATTCAATAAAGGGTCTTTTTTGCTTAGTTTTTCAAATTTTCGGTTCAATCTTTTATATTTTCCTCTCAGTTTCCATCTGCTTATACTTGGTTTCGCTGATATCAACACAATGATTGCAGATGGATTTTTACTACGGATACCATTGATTATTTTGTTGGTCGTAGCTATGATTTCCCTTGGCTTTTTTTTTGCCCATAAATCATTATCGCCCTCGTAAATAAAAACTTGTGTAGGTCTGTACCGAAGCACCAATGGCTCTAAATGGTACAATAGGTCGGATGCCTGGGAACCGCCAAAACCTGTATTCAGGATTTGATGCTCCGGGAATACCTGTTCCAGTATTTTCCACATACGCACACTGGAGCTACCGGTAAAAACAATGCTTTCCCTGCCGCTGTCCCAAACGGAATCATATTTTTTTGAAATGGCATCTACTTCATCCGAAAAGGGTACGGCTTCCTGACTAAAAGCCAAAACTCCTGAAAGAAGAAAAATTAAAACTGAGTATTTCATAGTTCGTAGACATTGTGCGCCAAGTTACTACTGATTTCCAATCTTATCAAACGATTTTCGACCTACGTTACTTTTAAAGTTATAAAGGGAGTTGGGCTGTCGTCAAGTTAAAGAGAAATAAAATGTTTTACTCTTTGTGTAACGTAGTTCTTTCTTTTTCTAGTTAACAGTAACTACCTACGCTATACTGGCTGGCCCAGGCGCAATAAAACCTTAAATCCAAGTATATTTAGATAGACCTTTACTTTTTTGGACAGTTTTAGGTTCAAAGAAAATTGAAAAAATCTACATTGCACACAACACGTTGTTCAAAAGTTTGATTCAACTAATTGGAAGCCGTCGCTTGGTACTTTCGTTAAGAGACCAACATAAAGGCCAAAGCTGCAAACACTGATCCGATTATAGGTCCAACCACGGGTACCCAAGCATAGCTCCAATCGCTTGTTCCTTTATTTTTTATTGGTAATAGGGCATGTAAAAGTCGTGGGCCAAAATCCCTCGCAGGATTAATAGCATAACCTGTTGGGCCTCCTAGTCCAAAACCGATACCCATAACCAATAGGGCAACTGGTAGGGCATCTAAAGAACCAAGAGATATAGTTTCTTCTCCAAAATTGCCCCCAGCTATAAAAAAGATGCCAAAAACCAGGGTAAAAGTTCCGATAATCTCCGTAACCATGTTCCAAAAAGGGTTTCTAATGGCAGGGGAGGTACAAAAAGTACCTAATATGGCAGAGCTGTCCTGGGTACCATCGTACTGTTTTTTATAATTCAGCCAAATTAGGAGATTACCCATCATAGCACCTAAAACTTGGGCCACGATATAGCCTGGAACCAAGCCCCATGAGAATTTTCCGGCCGTTGCCAAACCTATGCTAACGGCAGGGTTCAAATGCGCCCCGCTGGCAGCCGCAGAAATAAAGACACCGATGAAAACTGCAATTCCCCAGGCAAGGGATATCCCAACCCAACCCGAGTCTGCACCTTTGGTTCCTTTTAGTATTAGGTTAGCAACCACCCCATTGCCAATAAGGATAAGCATGGCAGTTCCTATAAATTCAAAAATGTAAGCGGTCATTTAGATTGGTTTTAGATGGTCAAGATAATTAAAAAAGATGAGCCGTGGAATTCTCTATCGCTCGACTTTGAAGTTGCGTAAGAGTATGTTTTGGATTCTTAAGGAACTGCGGCCAGAAGTTGCCTTTACCAACGCACTCCTTTTACCTTCATTTTTAAAGTGTACACTGCCTCGGAGGCTGTAATGAACAATATATTCTGCTCTGGTCCACCAAAGGTAACATTCGCCGTCCAACCTTGTCCTATCTTTATGTGTTCTATTTGGTTTCCTTTTGGGTCAAAAACGATAACCCCGTCTCCGGTAAGGTACACATTACCTTGGTTGTCTATCGTCATACCGTCGGAACCCATTTCTGTAAAAAGCTTTCGGTCGGTTAGACTGCCATCATTTTCAATGGTATAAGAATAGGTTTTTTTGTCCCCGATATCCGCAATGTAAAGCGTTTTTCCATCGGGAGTTCCAATGATTCCGTTAGGGCGGACGAAATTGGCTGCAATCACTTTTGCTTTTGTGCTATTAGGGGCTACGTAATATACTGATTCTTCTTCTAGGTCAGCTTCTTTTCGTTCCCAATACGGTCTTTGGTAGTAAGGGTCCGTAAAATAGATACCGCCTTTTTTGTCCACCCAAATATCATTGGGGCCGTTAAAGTTTTTGCTTTCGAATTGATGTAAAAGAATCTCCACATTCCTGTCCGAATCAATTAGCCAAAGTGCATTTTTTTCATCTGCCGCCGCCAAAAGATTTCCGTCATTGTCAACATATAGTCCATTTGCACGGCCTGATGGATTCATATAGGTGGAGACAGAATTGCGCTTAGCATCCCATTTTAAAATACGGTTGTTCGGTTGGTCCGTAAAATAAACATTGCCCTCCCTGTCCGATGCCGGACCCTCGGTAAAGGCATATCCATCCGCTACCAAAACGAGTTCCGCGCCGTCGGCTATAATATTTTTGGATTGCGAGGTGCAGGAAAAGCTAAAAGTGGCTACTGCCAAAAAGAATGCGATTACTTTCATACGTATGGTTCTTGTTGAAGGTTTGAAAATACATTTTATTTTCCGTATTTCTTTATCTTCCAAAGATCTCTACTTAAGGCAGACCAAGTAAATGATTATGAACTGTGTACTATCCGACCCATTTACGAATAGGTCCGCACAACTGAACCGACACCTCCTTGGCCCCTGGCTCTATTGGGTCGCTTGTGCTAGCCTAGTTGCCTTTCTAGTGGGTTAGTTTTCCAATCACCCAAAAACTAATTAACCAAATAACCTAAGATAATAACACATTAGACCTTGGGCAATTTGTAATTTTGGGGAAAATCAAATTGAAATGCATTCAAGAGTAGCGCAATTAAAGGCGGTTGACCGATTATTGACCATCATGGATGAGTTAAGAACCCAATGCCCATGGGATAAAAAGCAGACCATTCAGACCTTAAGACACTTGACCATTGAGGAGGTCTATGAGCTGGGCGATGCCATCTTGGACAATGATTTGGAGGAAGTAAAGAACGAGCTGGGAGATATTTTACTACATATTGTTTTTTATTCCAAAATAGGGTCCGAGAAAAAGGAATTTGATATTGCCGATGTAGCCAATGCCATTTGCGATAAATTGATTCATAGGCATCCACATATTTACGGAGACATTAAAGTTTCCAGTGAGGCCGATGTAAAACGGAATTGGGAAATGCTTAAACTCAAGGAAGGTAAGAAAAGCGTTTTGGAAGGCGTACCCAAAAGCTTACCGGCTTTAGTGAAAGCCAGTCGAATCCAGGAAAAAGTGGCCAGTGTAGGATTTGATTGGGAACGGCCTGAACAGGTTTTTGAAAAAGTACAGGAAGAGTTGGGAGAACTACAAGAGGAAGTGCGTGCTGGGGATAAAGATAAGATGGAATCCGAGTTTGGTGATGTGTTATTCTCAATGATAAATTATGCCCGATTTCTGGGGATAAATCCAGAAAATGCCCTGGAACGTACCAATAAAAAATTCACTACCCGATTTCAATATCTGGAAACTGAAGCAGCTAAACAGGGAAAATCGCTCCAAGAAATGAGTTTGGAAGAGATGGACGTGTATTGGAACGAGGCTAAAAAGCTAAAACGATAAAAGTGGCTAACCAAGAATATAGTGTCATCCAAAACAGGAAGCGCTGATGTCTGGCCCCATTTTTTAGGAGGTATTTCCAAAAGCGGGCTTAACAAATCAACTTTAGCACAACAGCAATTATTCTCTTTAGATAATTTATCCAATGAATTTTATAAACAGCAACCCATACCAAGATTTATGATTTCACTTGTTACAGGTTGCTGATTCAAATAGTTAAAAGGGTTTATTTAGCTTTATGTGCTACGAATGAAATCTATCAAAATTTCAAATTCTTTTACAAGACCTTAATCTTTAGTGATTTTATAAATAATATTTGCTCCACCCCCAGTCACATAAATCGCACCGGATGGGCTAACAGTAACACTATCAAAGAAAAAAGTCGGAGGTGTACCCTCAAGACCAAGGCTACCAAACTCAAGACCCTCTGCAATTACCGTCTTCTCACCTGTTACTAAATCAATGCGAGAAAGACGAGCCGCACCCGTTTCGGCAACAATCAAAGCGCCATCTATATCTAAGGCCAATCCTTCTGGATTAATTAGGCCATTAGCAACTTCAACCGGAGCCATAGGCGTTTTGCCTTCAAAACCAATCTGCCATACAATACCCGTGCCCCAATCGGCCACCCAAAGGGTTTCCCCATCAGTGGTCAAACCGCCGGGAGCAAATACCGTTGCATTGTCAATAGGAAGTATCATGGCATTGTCACTTGCCCAAACAACGCCACCCAGACCAACATCCGATACGGCAATATCGTCCTGAACCCGTACCGCATCTACAGGTGCGCCCATGGGATAATTTTCTACTATTTCATCAGTTTGAGGATTAAAAACTTGAACCCTAGCATCGAACCATGAACAAACTATGAGGTTGGTGCCATCCGCAGAAAGATTCATCGACACTACCAAGGCTGGTTGAGGAGGATTTGGCGGTATCAAATAGCCTTTGTAATTGTTTTCTTGGTCCCCATTGGTAGCGTTGAGCTGTCTAACGTAATAATGATCCGCCACATATAGTTTATCTTCATTGTCAGCTCCGTCTAAAAAAGCTAAGCCT
This sequence comes from uncultured Flavobacteriaceae bacterium, assembly GCA_963697395.1. Taxonomy (GTDB): domain Bacteria; phylum Bacteroidota; class Bacteroidia; order Flavobacteriales; family Flavobacteriaceae; genus Maribacter. The sequence goes on along the minus strand of CAVONX010000018.1, from coordinate 370,386 downwards.
TGCGGAGAAATGATTCCACCTGGGCTAATAGTACGTAGTTCTCCATTGGGAAGCAATTCGCCCACCCAGCCTTGGTCATTATTGGTCATGTATAGGCTTCCATCCGTATCATAGACCATATTGTCGAGACCAGGGTCTAGAGTGGTAAACAATGTTGAGGCTCCGGTCATGGGATCTATCTTAAATACCTCTCCGGTTTGATCCAGTACGGTAAGCATCCCCTCCGGATCAAATTTTGCGGCTGCAGGATTTATAAATCCTGTGGCAAGTACCTGGGCTGATCCATCGGCAAAAGGGTCCGATGAAGGGTCACCGGTTCTATCTACATCTATGCTTATCACAAGCCCACCTGCAAACGAGGGCCCGTACAAGCGCCCGTCACTACCGAAGTCAAATGAATTAAAGAACCCCAGCGGAAATGGATTGGCCTCTGTGGCTACGATAATAGGTCGTGGAAGTTCCACAAGATTTGGGTCTAGTTCATATAAGCCATCCCCCAAAAAACATAATCCTACAAATAGTCGCCCATCATCCGAGAACGCAATCGGGTTTACCCCTGGTGCAACAAACTGCTTGGTAATGGTCCCATCGGGTTCTTTACGACCTACTTCACCTACCAAGATATCGGTCCAATAAAGGGACCCATCGGGCCCAAAAACAACGTCATCTGCGCCAATGACTTGCATCTCCGGTCCAAATCGCTCGCTTATTGTTCCATTCTCTTTATCCATCACGGCAATCTCCAAACCAAGAACACTACCTATATAAAGATTACCATCTGGCCCAATATCCACGCCGTTTGCTCCTTTAAGAGCCGCCCCTTTGGTTAATTCGGTCACCGTGTAGGTATCAGGGGCGGGCGTTTCTTCTTCAGGTTCTTCCTCTTCAGGAATCTCAGTTTCTTCTTCTTCAGGAACCTGTACCGTGTCATCATCACTACAGGAAAAAGTAAAGAGCAGTAGGGCTAAAAATAAATACTTTAAAATTGGCATTACCAATAATCGTTCACTTGTTTTCATAAGGTTTTCGTTTAGTAAGGTTATTATTTGATTTTATTTCTATCCTTGGATATCAAAAAAAGCTTTTTTCAAAGTTTCTATGAACCACACCAAATAAATTAGCACTGCAAATACATTGCAAAATGGGTAGAGGTAATATTCGGAATAGAATTCCGCCTTACATTTTACCATTTTTGCAAAGTTTAATTAGTGTTACAGTAAAAATGCATAAGTTTCTTTAAGAAGTATTGGATGTAGATTGCACAGATAGGACTAAAAGTGCATATTAGACAAATGTTTATTTTATTATACCCCTATTGTAAATTATTTAAATAGACTTAGTTCCTTTATTTGAGTATCCTAATAATTTTGATTTGAAGAGTGAGTACAAATTTTATATAGAGATATGTTAGAATTCTATAAAAAATGCGATTTTGGCCCTTGATACCGGAATAAGCCCCAATTCTATTGCACTATCCTAAAATCTATCGTTATTCGGTCCATATCGCGTAAAAAAATTCGATTAATCCTGCTTTGCAACCCAAGTGTTGTTTGACCAATATCATATCATACTTTAATCCTTTGTACTGAAATGGTAATAATTCGAGATTCCGAATACCCTCTCTGAACTACTAGTAACGAAAGCTATTGGATTTCTCCATCCTATAATTGACAAGGCATTCTTAAAAGGTTAAGGACCTGTATTCGTCCAGGGAGTATATCGCATATCCCCGCTTTATAAGGAGTTCCTATTATCAAACTTGAGTTCTAAAAAAAATCTCAATTTTAACCATAAAAACTATGAAAAGGAGGTTCACCACCCCTGAACCTTGTTCTAAAGCGAAAAGAAAACTCTTGGGAGTCCCTACTGCCAAATCATCCTCAACTTAAATAGAATTGCCTAGGTATAGTCTACTCATTTACAAATCAGGTTGTATTAATGAACTTTATATAAAGTTAGATCGTTGGTTGCCGAGCTGTTCACCCAAAGGAACCCTCTAAATCAAAAAAACCAACGCCAAAGCGCTGGTTTTTAATTACCCAAAATAAATGTTTAATATGTAATAGTGCCTGCGGCGTTATGTTTGGCTATCCCTCCACCGAACACACCATTGTCCAAATCCATTCTTCCCGTTGCACCCTCAAAACGACCTGTGCCGCCTACTATATCAAAACCACCTGCATAGGTTCCTGCAGAAAAGGTTTGATCGCCACCAAGTCCAGTTTCAGGTGAAAATGTAATTACCGTCACTGACTTGGTGTAGATTAAATCTCCGTTCGCAGCCACTACAGTGTCGTCACTGGTCTGGATACCCCCCGTGAAATCTGCATTAAATTCAAAAGAGGTGGTAAAGGTCTGGCCAGTATATTTACCTACATGTGACATGTTGCCCGAGAAATCGGATCCAGAACCATCTGCTCTATCAACACCTACATAATTGTTTTTAATAGGCCTGGGTTTTTTAGCTTTGGCAGTAGTAGCAGTTAAATCGGTTGTTTCGTAATCACTTATGGCTTCCGTTGAGCAGGAAACTGCCATTAAAACTGTTGTTAGCAGTGCCAATCTTAAGATGGACATCATACCATTTTTACACGTTGTTTTCATACTTTTTAATTTTAATTTGGTTATACAATAAATTCAATTTGAACTTTTATTACAAATTGTCCCAACTGATCACTTAAAGGTGCGATGTTTTCTTTAAAATCTCTTGGACTGAGCTTGCGTAAATAGTATTAAGAGTGCACAATAAACCAAAGATTACTTGATTACACATTACAAGTGTATTAGTAATGGCCGTGGTTTTATTCTTTTGGTTCCTTATAATTTTCTTCTTGTGTGAAAACGGATTTTTACAATAGAATTGATCCAGAATTTGATGCAGAAAACCTTAACCCAAAATCATCTATTTACCTGTGGAGGATTTACTTATCCTATGATACAGAATTTTTATCACGCCATTGTTGGGGTGTCAAGCCGAATTCCTTTTTAAAAACCCTGCTGAAATAGGCCGGATCGTTGAAACCACAATCGCTGGAAATGGCCGAAATTTTAAACCCGGAGTGTAAAAGCAGCTCTTTTGCTTTTAACAATCTGATATAGCGAATAAAATAGGTGGCCGATAGCCCGGTTAAAGCTGCAAGTTTTCGGTGCACTTGTGAGTGGCTCAGCCCTATCTCCCTACACAATTTTTCCACATCAAAATTTATATCATCCAAATGGGCTTCAATAATTTTTTTGACTTTTATGACGAAGGAATTATCCATGCTGTTCCCTAAAGGAATACTTTGATTTTGGACTTTATATTGACTACCATTGGAACCCGAAACTTTCCTTTGGCTTTCAATTTCCGTAGGTTTATAAGGGGTATCCACTTCGAGCGAACCTATTTCAAGCGACGAACGATAATATTGCTGTAACAATTGGCGTAACTCGAGAAGATTTTTGATTCGTAATATCAATTCTTTTTTATGAAAAGGTTTGGTCAGATAGGCATCTGCTCGCTGTTCAAGGCCTTGTAACCTGCTGTCCATATCGGCTTTCGCCGTTAGCATTATAACCGGAATATGGCTTGTACGTTGATCGCTCTTTAAAGTGCTACATACTTCAAACCCATCTTTAAAGGGCATCATCACATCTAGCACAATAAGGTCTGGGGTGGTATCAAAGGCCATTTCCTCACATTCTCGTCCGTTTTTGGCAATTGCAATGGCATAGTCCTTTTGTAAACAAGATACAATGTAGCCGCGGACGTCTTCATTGTCATCGGCAATCAAAACCAAGGGTTTTTTGCCCTTTTTTTTATCGGTGACGTGAAAAGTACTAGGCATGGAAGCTACCGAAACTACTTCTTTTTGAATTCTATCGTCCGGATGTAAATAGGCAGGTTGTAATGAACCTACCTTTTTTGTTTCCAACGGTGCCGCATTGTTGCTTATTGGAAGTGTAATTTCAAACTCCGATCCTTTGCCCTTAGCGCTTTTGACGGTAATTGAACCCTTCATCAACCGTATCAATTCCCTTGTCAGTGCCAACCCAATGCCAGTGCCCTCATCACGCCTGGTATGGGAGCCATCGGCTTGGTAAAAACGATCAAAAATATGTGGTATATCGGCCTCGCTTATACCTATACCTGTATCCTTGATGGTAATGATAAGGACGCCGTTCCCGGTTCTGGTAGATAGGTATATGTGACCGCCTTTTTGGGTAAACTTTATGGCATTGGACAAAAGATTGGATACGATCTGCTGAAGTCTTACCTCATCAATGTCCATAAGCAGACTTTCCGGTCCTGAAAGAAAATGGATTTGTACGCCCTTAATCTCTGCCATTGAATGAAAGCTTTCGGCTATATATTTCAGATAAGCAATACTATCTACTTGTTGGTAAATTAGGTTCAGTTTACCGCTTTCCAATTTGCTCAGATCCAATATTTGATTGATCAATGAAAGCAGGTTTTGTCCATTTCTTATGACCATGGCCAAACCTTCTTTTAGGTGTTCTTTTGGGTTTTCCAGTACTTGCTGTGCCATTCCTAGGATGACCGTTAAGGGGGTTCTGAACTCGTGCGTTATATTGGTATATAGTCTTGTTTTTACGGCATCCAATTCTTTTATACGTATGGCTTCCGCCCTTTGCAAACGGCGTTGGAGCTGAAATCTGTATATAGCGAAGACGCCGCCGGCAACAATGATAAAATAACCTATATAGGCCCACCAAGTGGCCCACCATGGTGGGTTAATGCTAATTGCTATACTTGCTCCTTCTTCATTCCAAATACCATCGGCGTTTGATCCCTTAACTCTAAAGGTGTAGGTGCCAGGTGAGAGGTTGGTGTAACTGGCTTGGCGCTCTTTAGAGGCCGGTGTCCATTCCGTATCATAATTTTCTAATTTCCACGAATATAGATTGTCCTTGGATTGCAGGTAGTGCAACGCCACAAAATCAAAACTAAGGTCTTTTTGATCGTGTTTTAGGTTAATGGCATCTGTATACCCCACTGTTTTTTTAAAGATTGTCCCATCTGGGGCATCATAACTATTGCCGTTAATCGTCATTTCCGTAATCACAACAGATGGGGGCGTACTATCTTTTTTTATAAGATCTTTTGGACGAATTCTGTTGAGACCATTTCCCTGTCGGCTACCCATCCAGATATCACCATCATGGGTTTTTAAGCTTACCAGGAAAAATTCCGGATATTTTTGAAAGCCGTCGCTATTAAAATAGTTTTTAAAAGATGTCGTCTTTGTGTCAAAAACAGAAAGTCCCCTTGCGGTAGGCAACCATAATTGACCCAAATCATCGGATACCAGTTCAGAACTGTCATAAATATCATTATGCAAAAGGCCTTTTGATTCTCCAAAAAGCTCAACGTCGTTTACTCCTGGCCCAACTAGTGCCAAACCGCCCCCGCTATAGGTGCTGATCCATAATTTTCCATTAGTTGCTTTTGCATAGGAATTGGTAGATGGAATATTGTAATTGGTGTTGCGATAAAATACATCGCCTTCATGGTCATAGAGGTTTAATCCACCATCCGTCCCTACCCACATGCGACCTAGATCATCCTCTGTTATAAATCGTATTTCATTGCTACCCACTGAAAGTGAATCTTTGAGGGTCATACCCATAGTGTTTAAAGCGTTTTTCCTTTTTTAGATATTTAAAAATTCCATAAGAATTGTCAAACACATCACCTAGCCAAACAACACCTCTCGCATCAAGAAATAAAAACGAAATCCAATCGCAAGGTAAACCGTGTTCTTCTTTATTGGTAAGCTCATATTTTTCCCTTATTTTACCAGTGCTTCTATCTAGCAGATAAACCCCACGATTTTCAATGGTTACCCATATACTGCCATCGGTATCTTCCAGTAGTGCCCCAACACTAAGTTTGTCCTTTGTATAATTTACGTCCGAAATAAAATCTACTTTTTCAAATGTTTCCTTTCGCTTCTTCATACCGATAAAGACCTTGCCCATCTGAGCCTAACCATAGAGTGCCTTGTGAATCTTCAAAAAATTTATTGAAATTACTAAGACTTATTGGTCCTACGTTCTTAGAGATGTCAACCTGTTGGAAGTTACCATTTGGTTTTTTTATAGCGATACCAGATTCCGTTGTTACCCATAGTCTTTTCTTACTATCTTCAAATAGTTGCATGATGGTATCGGAAGGAATACTAAATGGGTTTTTTGGGTCGTTTTTCAAAAGTTCTATTTGTCTGGTTTTAGGGAGACTGTTTGTAGAAGCCAGGACGATAAAATAGCCAAGATAGCCCTGAGTTATCCAAAAATGACTGTTGGTACAAGGTAGACTGTATTCGGATTATTTTGATCATTGAATTTTGAATCATAGTACGTAAAGGATTTCGTGCTAAATTCATATATCATATAGTGAACAGGATCAGGTTTTTCACTATAAAAATTAGACAGTAAACCAAATGTTATTTTTTCTTTATTTTGATCGCCGGGAACAATAAGGTCAATGTTTTTATAGCCCTTATCAAAATTTAGAGGACCTTGACCAAATGTTAAACGGCTATAGCTGTTGTTCTTTGGGTCTATGATAGTTATATCATTATTTACATGCATTACCCAATATCGGCCATAAAAGTCTGCAAATGCAAATTGGATCTCTGCATTGGATAAGGAGCTGTCGCCAAATCCAGTACTGGTATACTGCGCTATGCTTTGTCTTGTAACCGGATCCCAAATATATAGGCCATGTTTCCCTATCAATAAAAAGTTTTCACTATTTAAGGTATTTAATGAAATAAGCGTATCCTTAATTTCGGTACCCGGTATTTTTTCGCCAGAAGGAACAATCAATTCAAAATCGTCATTTTCAGATGTCCATACCTTAAGATTTCCAGAAGATTCTACGTACCATACACTACTGTCAATTTTAGAGTAGAAAAGATTCTGTAGGCCTATCACATTGTTTCTAAATACTTCTTCATAAGGATAGTCTTTTGCGATTTCGGTTTTTGTATTAAAACGGGCAAGTGCCGAGGTGTCTTGTGCATGGTTTAAGAACCAGACATTATTTTGAGCATCCTCAAATAACATTTGGATATCTGTTGTAGGTATTTTTGGCGAATCTTTAAACTGAGGTTTATACCTACGACCTCTTTCGGTAATTGGGTCAAAAGAAAAAATTTCATCTGAGTCCAAATAACCCATCCAAAACTTACCCTCCTTTGTTTTTACAAGCCCACTATTGGCGTTTCCTATTTTTAGAATGGTGCCATCGGTTTCGTTTTTATACTCTTTATAGACTTTAAAATCATACCCATCGTATCTAACCAAGCCATTTTGGGTGGTTAACCAAATGAAACCTTTGTCGTCTTGTATTATATTGCCCACAAATTCTTCTGGGAGGCCTTCGGCTACCCCGAATTTTTCGAAGGCTATTCTTGGTTCCTGTGCTTGTAACGACTGAAATAACGCTGTCATTAGCAGTACAAGCAGTATCGGAAAGGTATGCTTCGTCATTCTTTTCTTATTTTTAAAATGCTAATTGTATTGTAAAAGGGCTGCCTTCCCCAATTTGGCCTCTGCCTTTAACCACCCTCCATGCGTTTTTAAAATATGGTAGGATAGCGATAATCCAAGGCCTATTACCTGCCCTGTACGCTTGCCTGTTCATTTTTTTTACTTTAATTGCCGTAAAAGGAACTAAGCGAAGTGTGCAGGAGGCTATCATTTTTTGTTTGGATATAATGTACTTAGGTAAATCATACCCTTTATCCTTGATCACTTTTGGGGCATAGTTTACTGCCGATGTATTGCTGTCCTGTTTACAGGAAAAAATAAGAATGCAACACAAGAGGCGTAAGCCATATAGATTTTTATTGTTGTGTCCGCCCATAGTTTATTCTTCATACGGTTAATTAAAAGAATGTAATCAAGCAAGCTTATGACAACAGTAATGCCTCTATCTAGCTTATACGGCATTGTTGCGAAAGCTACTTTATGTGTGAGGGGGAATTATTGCTTCTAGTAATATAGTAATAATTACATTGTAACCAGCCAGTTAAGCCTAAAATCAACAAATGATATCGGTAGAATACTTTTGATACACTCCTTTAATTTCCTTGACACTAGCTACTTTTTCAAACTCGAATTAGGGGTAATTGGAATCTCACAGAACAGATTTTAAGTCTTTCATCTTAAATTTCCTTTAAAACAGCCATCCCATATCCATCCACTAGAATATCTATATAAAAAGTATATTTGCACCTTCAGAAAATCATACCTTTTGTTTAGTAATTACACCAAGGAATTCAGATATAATATAAAGCTCTCCGTACCAGTTATTTTGGGGATGTTGGGGCACACCTTTGTTCAGTTTGCCGACAATATTATGGTGGGCCAATTGGGTACGGCAGAACTGGCCGCGGTATCTTTAGGAAACAGTTTTGTCTTCATTGCCATGTCCTTGGGTATCGGGTTTTCTACTGCAATTACGCCCTTGGTTGCCGAGGCAGATGGTGCCGGTAGGGCAAAAGATGCCAAAAGTGCGCTAAAGCATGGATTGGTTCTTTGTACTATTTTGGGATTTTCGCTCTTTGGCATTATTCTCTTGGCCAAGCCTTTGATGTTTATGATGAAGCAACCGTTAGAGGTGGTAGAATTGGCCATGCCCTATTTGGATTTGGTGGCCTTTTCCTTGGTTCCATTAATAATTTTTCAAGCATTTAAACAGTTTTCTGAAGGATTGTCCCAGACCAAATATCCTATGTATGCTACCATTTTGGCCAACGTAGTGAATATTGTACTGAATTATTTATTGATTTTTGGAACTTTTGGTTTTCCAGAAATGGGCATTGTTGGTGCGGCAATCGGTACTTTGATATCAAGAGTGGCCATGGTCATTTATATTTGGGTACTTCTTAAAAGAAAGGATAAATTTCAACCTTACGTTACAGGTTTTAACTTTAGAAAGATAGAGAAACGGGTCATGAACAAAATCATTGCCCTTGGCTTCCCGTCCGCTTTACAGATGTTTTTTGAGGTAGCTATTTTTACTGCGGCGATTTGGTTAAGCGGGGTGTTGGGCAAAAATCCGCAAGCGGCCAACCAAATTGCCTTGAACCTGAGCAGTATGACGTTTATGTTCGGGATGGGCCTAGGCGTTGCTGCCATGATACGGGTGGGAAATCAGAAAGGTCTAAAAAGCTTTACCGAACTGAGGAGAATTGCCCAATCTATCTTTTTGCTTACTTTTTTATTGGAAATCGTATTCGCGATCCTCTTTTTGGTAGGTCGACATTGGTTCCCTACCATTTATTTGGATTTGGACGATGCCATTAACTTAGTAGATAATACCGAAGTAATTAAATTAGCGGCGCAATTACTGTTCGTAGCTGCCTTCTTTCAGATTTCGGACGGGGTACAGGTGGTGGTGTTAGGCGCACTAAGAGGCTTACAGGATGTAAAAATCCCTACCTTGATTACCTTTATAGCCTACTGGCTCATCGGTTTTCCTATTTCCTATTACTTAGGCCTGCATACGGAATGGGGCAGTACCGGTATTTGGATAGGACTGCTTCTAGGTCTGACGGCCTCGGCCATTATGTTGTATATTCGATTTAATTACTTGACAAAAAAATTGATACGGCAAGAAGCTGTTGCTAGGTCTTGACACTTCAAAACGAACAGATAAAACGAAACAATTCATTTCCCTATGGAACTACCAAAATTTATTTTAGGCGATAATACCGATCATCCCAATGCCATATTTGTGGTACATACCGAGTATCCGAGGTTTATCATCAATCTGGAAAACGATGAAGTGGAGTGGTTTGAAGAATTCTCCAAAGAGGACGAGAAAGATTTGGAAGAAGAAGCGGAGGGACTGATCAACGCCGCTACCGCGTTTTATGATCGAGAAGTTTCCAGATACGAAGAATAACAAAATATGCTGGAACAACTGCTGCAATGGGACCATGAGCTATTCCTATACCTAAATGGTTTGGGAACGCCTACCTGGGATACTTTTTGGCAGTTTATCTCCCATAAGCTTAGTGCCGTTCCCCTTTATGTATTCCTTTTAATACTATCCTTATCAGAAGTATGGCTTTAAAAAGACCGTAGTGCTGGTGGTTTTTGTGGCACTCTTAATTACTGTTAGCGACCAGCTCAGTAATTTCTTTAAATATGGTATTGGCCGGTTACGCCCTTGCCACGATCCAGAACTCATGGATCTAGTACGGCTGGTAAAAAGTCGCTGTGGTGGTAAATTCGGTTATTTTTCCGCACATGCCGCCAACTCATTTGCCCTTGCCGTTTTTTTTGGACCTATTCTTAAATCTCAATGGAGAGCTATTTGGGTTGTTTTACTTGTTTGGGCATGTTTTGTTGCTTATAGCAGGGTTTACATCGGCGTTCATTTTCCATTGGATATACTAACCGGTGCTGCCTTGGGCAGCCTTTTTGGTTGGTTGTTTTCAAAGTTATTTATATTTGCACTCCGGAAGTTCTCCCTATGATATCCAACCTAAGATACTGGTTTTTAATTCTAATGGTCATTCTCGTCTATATTAGCGGAATGTTCGCGCGGTTAATGGAGAACGATTCTGCCCAATTTGCCGTAATGGCCATGCGAATGGTACAAGAGAACGATTTCTTAAACCTTTTTAAAGGCCCCAACGAGTATTTGGATAAGCCCCATATGCATTATTGGCTTGCTGCCTTGTCCTTATAAGATATTCGGGATTCACGATTGGGCCTATAGGATTCCCGGACTATTGGCGACACTCCTGGCGGCTTACAGCTGTTTTGGACTCGGAAAGCTATTGTACAACAAGGAAACAGGAAAATTGGCAGCACTTATTTTCTTGACCGCACAAACGATAGTACTTGGCGTTATAGACGTTAGAACGGATGCCGTGTTGACCGGCTTCACCATTTTTGCCATTTGGCAATTGGTGACCTATATAGAAAAAGGGTAGTTTGTCAGCTATTTTATTAGGAGCCTTTGGGGCCGGCATCGCTTTTTCGACCAAAGGCCAGATTGCCTTGTTGGTTATAGGTTTGCCCATTTTATGCCATGTAGGCTATACCCGAAATTGGAAGGTTTTTCTAAATTGGAAAGTACTTGCGGCAGTAGTTATATTTGCTATTACCATATCGCCTATGCTGTATGCCTATTATCATCAGTTTGACATGCATCCGGAGAAGGTCATCCGAGGAAAATCGGATCGGAGCGGTATTTTTTTCATTTTTTGGGAGCAAAGCTTTGAACGGTTGAGCGGTGAGGGAATAGGAAAGAACAGTAGTGATTATTTCTTCTTTTTCCATACCTTTTTATGGGTCTTTCTACCATGGACCATTTTAGCCATCGCTGCGATAAGCACTAGGATACGGAAGTTTGTTAAAATTAAATTGACCTATAGCAAAACTTCAGAGTTTTTAACCACGGGCGGTATTATCCTTATTTTTATACTCATTAGTTTTGCCCAATTTAAATTACCGCATTATTTAAATGTGACCATTCCATTATTCTCGGTACTTACAGCTTCGTTCCTATATGGTCTGCATCAAAACCAAAAGACGAAATCTATTAAATGGTTTTTAGCTGGACAGTACTTTATTGCAGGTGTTGTGTTCACTGCATCTGCGCTTATTTGCTTTTTTGTGTTTGAGGTAAGGAGTGTGCCAGTTTATATGGCGTTAGGTTTAGTTACGGCCATTAGCGTGTTTTATACGCTAAAGGGCGAAGCCAGATACGCTAGGTTGATTACCGTTTCCGTTTGCACATCATTATTGTTGAACACTGTGCTGAACCTTCATTTTTATCCTAATTTGTTGAAATACCAAGGCGGCTCCACTATGTCCAATTTGATAAAGGAAAATAATGTTCCAGTAGATAAAATATATAAAATTGGTCAAAATTACACCTGGTCGTTGGACTTCTACAATGAACGTCCGGTACAGTTGACCAGTTTAGAGGCCATAAAGACAACCCATGATATTTGGGTCTACGCCGATAAAAAAGAACTGGAATTGCTACGAAAATCCGGGATGGATTGGGATACGCAATATTCCGTAGACCATTTTAGAATTACACGTTTACAAGGAAAATTTTTAAACCCGAACACGCGTTATAAGGTTTTGGAAAAGATGTACTTGATTCATGTGAATTAGTTAATAAATTAATCTGTAGCTCCTCCTTTTAATAATCAATCTGCGACAGGTAAAGTCGTTTCCAAATCTATTTTTTTAAAGTGATACCAAACACCAAAAAGAGACACGAAAGCAGTGATAAGAAAAAAAACAACGCTAATACCTACAGATATATTTTCATTAAGCCCCATGAGGGAGGCTCCATAAAAGAACGTCGCTTCCCTACTGCCGATTCCCCCAACCGTGAGCGGAATTACGGAAACTATTGAGGAGACCAAAAAAATGACCAAATAGGCAATTTGATGCAGCTCAATACCCAAGGATTTCATAATAAACCAAACACAGACAAGCTGTGCCAACTGGACCAGAGCGGAATACACTATCGATTTCCAAAATATAGGAAGTACATAGCCAAAAAAGCGTTTGTTCAAATACCAGAATACCAAAATGGATAGGGGAATTCCCATTAAGAATACTGGTTTTAATGCCAAAATGGTTTCTTGTTGGATTCCTAAGAGTAATGAGCAAGCGTATAAAAACAAGAGCAACAGACCGCTTAAACGATCTAATACTAAAACGCTGACCACTTTCTTGGTAGCGACTTCAAACTTTTTTTTGATAGCATAGCCTTTGTAAGCGTCCCCACCGATACCTCCGGGTAAAAAGAGATTGTAAAACATCCCCAAAAAATAGAGTTTTAGATTGCTTTTTTGGGTCAGGAAAACTTCCAATTGATGAAAATAAAGATTAAGCCGAAACGCCGCTATGATCTTTGAAACTAGAAAGAAGAGTAATGCCAAAAGCAAGTAAAAGGGATTACTGCTGCGCAGGGTATTTCCAATTTCTTGTACATCTATTTTAGAAAAAATAAAATAGATAAGCAATCCGCTAACAAATAGCTTAATTGCCGTTGCAATAGCTTTACTGGGGCGCGCCACCTACACTCACTTTTTTAATTCTATAAGGCCTCTTTTTTTGCGACTCGTAATAGGTGCGGATCAGTAATTCCATCACAATACCAATGGTAAACAACTGTATACCGGCCAAAATGAACATCATCCCGAACATAAGTAACGGTCGGGTTCCGATATCCTCTCCAAAACCAATTTTAACCACCAGGAGATATATATTTATCAGTACTCCCAAAAGAATCATTAAAAACCCAAAGATGCCAAAAAGGTGGATCGGCCTTTGAAAGTACTTTCGTATGAAAAGGAGCAACATCATGTCTGCCACTACTTTAAATACACGTTCTAGTCCGTATTTGGAGACCCCGGCATTTCTGGCATGGTGCTTTACGGGAACCTGCTTTATCTGTGCACCCTCTAAATGGGCCAATAAGGTAATAAAACGGTGCATTTCACCGTAAAGGTTCAGGTCCTTGGCAATGTCCTTGGTAAAGACTTTAAGGGCGCAACCATTATCCTTTATGTCTAATTTAGTAACCCTACGCACTAAAAAGTTGGCAATTTTTGATGGTATTTTTTTTACAAGTGAATCTTTTCTTTTTTGTCGGATTCCCGTAATGAGGTCAAATTCCCCGCTTACGGCGTAGGTTAACATTTCTGGAATGTCGCTGGGGTCGTTTTGAAGGTCGCCGTCCATAGTAATAATGTATTCCCCTTCCGCATAGTCTATCCCGGCGGCCAATGCCAAACTCTGCCCATAGTTCTTTTTGAGTTCTATCAAGTGCACTTTCTCATCCTGCATTTGCTTCACCACTTGCTTTGTTCTATCCGTAGAAAAATCATCGATATAAATAATCTGATAATTGTACCCTTTTAAACTTTCATGAATCTTCTGGGTAAGTAGTACGGCGTTTTCTTCTTCGTTGTACAAAGGCACAACGATAGATAATAAGGAAGGGGTGACAATATCCATCAAGGTATTTTTGGATTCGGCGCAAAGTTATGTTTTTTATACCTAAGTTGAACGCGTTTTGTAAACTAGCTAAACTACCTATGATCGATAAAATATCCTTCATTCTAATTCAAGATAAAAATATTCTAAGCACAAGAACCAAGGGGAAATAGGTGTTTTATATTCCTGGTGGAAAGCGATAGCCTGGCGAAACGAACAAGCAAACCCTGATCAGGGAGGTAAAGGAGGAGTTGAACTTGGACATTAATCCCCACTCCATTTGCTATATGGAAACGTTTTCGGCACAATCCAATGCTGCAGCGCAGGGCACTCTGGTACAAATGACCTGCTATACCGCGGCGTTTGAAGGAAATTCAAAAGCCATTAACGAGATAGCCTAACTCAGGTGGTTAAATTCCGGGGACATCGGTATGATAAGTGAAGTCGATAAAAAAATATTCAGTTACCTAAATTCAAGGGGGTTGATTGGATAAAACAATTATCTAGAAAACACTATTTCATCTGTTTTTATATACATCCAATAACTGCTGTGCGGCATTAAAAGGGGAAAGTGAGCCTTCCATTACTTTTTTTTCCAGATCGGGTAACATTTTTTTGATTTTTACATCTCGGTTGAAATCGCTTTTAAGGCTTTGCTCAATATGTTGAAGTAACCAGCTTCTGTTTTGCTCTTGCCGGTTGCGTTCAAAGTAGCCGTCTTTTTTACTGGTTTCCAAAAACTCTTGAATGATGTCCCAAATGACTTCTAAGCCTGTATTGTCTAAAGCGGAACAGCGCGTAACTTTGGGAGTCCATCCGTTTTCCTTTGGAGGAAATAGCTGTAAGGCTCTTCTGAACTCCACTTCGGCCAGTTTTGCAGCTTTTAGGTTTTCCCCGTCCGCTTTGTTGATGGCAACGGCATCGGCCATTTCCATAATACCTCTTTTTATTCCTTGGAGTTCATCGCCCGCACCCGAAAGTTTTAGGAGCAAAAAGAAGTCCACCATACTACGTACGGCAGTTTCACTCTGTCCAACACCAACCGTCTCTATAATAATGGTGTCATATCCGGCAGCTTCTAAAAGAATGATACTTTCCCTAGTTTTTCTGGTAACACCACCAAGGGAATCTCCAGAAGGCGAGGGCCTAATAAAGGCATTGGAATCCTGAACCAATTCTTGCATTCGTGTCTTGTCCCCAAGGATACTGCCTTTTGTTTTACTACTGGTAGGATCTACGGTAAGTACGGCTACTTTTTTGCCCATTTGGGTAAGCATCTTCCCAAAACCTTCAATAAAAGTACTTTTTCCAACTCCAGGCACTCCGGTAATTCCTATCCGAAGGGTTTCTTTTTTTGGTCTTAGGCAGGATTCGATAATGGTATTCGCTATAGCCTGATGTTCTGGCTTCGTACTTTCTACCAATGTAATGGCCCTGCTCAGGGCGGCAATATCGTTCCTACGGATACCTTCCACCAATTGTTGTGGAACATATTTCTGTGCGGTACTTCTTCCTTTTCCTTTTTTGGAAGTAGTCATATTTTGGAAATTGCCGTTACGATTGTTTGTTGATAGGTATTCGAATTTTAACCTTGTCCCAGGATAAGTTGAGATATAACTGACTATCTTCTTCAAACAAAATCGTAAAATTTTCTACAGGAGTAGTGAGCTCTCGTACCGGTATCTCTACCTGTAGCACGTCTTCTAAAACATTTCTTGTAGTTTCTTTTCCACCGCTCAATAGGGTTACGCCCCAATCCGGTACGTCCTTATTAAAGATGACTTTCCAGCTACTTTTACCGGGTATGGTCCATAGCGAATACGTTCCCGGGGGTAAATCCTTGTCTATAATCTTTATAGTTTCGGAATTGGTAAAGGTAGTAGGCTCGTTGGCCCCAGTGCGCCATACCTTATCATAGGGTACAAGATCTCCAAAAATGGTTCGGCCTTTTTTAGCTGGACTGGAATAGCGCACATCAAGTTCGGTTCCCTTTAAAACAAAGCTGGTTGTTTTTTCCGGACTGTGTTTTTTAGTTTCTTTTTGTAGATAAGGCCTTCCTACAAAATAAAATAGAGCGCCAAGGACAAATACGGCGATAGCCACTTTTAATATATTTTTCATTTGTTATTATTTATTTTTTTGCACTTCAGATGATGTTTGCCAATCAACATTAGGGTTGGCAGCAACTTTTTGTTTTGGCTCATTTCACATGTCTTGTTTTGTTGAGGCAAGTTGAAATTACCTTTTCTAAGGTACTAAATCAAACTTAAAGATTGTAATATTGTTATAGGTTTCCCCTGGTCGCAGGGCGCTGTTTGGAAAGTCCGGTTGGTTGGGGGCGTCCGGATAGTTTTGTGTTTCAAAACAAATACCGGGAAAATCCAAAGGGGTGTAGACCACCAAAGCGGGCTGATTGGAATAAACCGTCATAGAAATACCGGAACGATTGGAACTGACTTCTGCCACATTTTCGCTGCCTAAATTTTTCACGAAAACGGTATTCAATCTTTTAATACCAATTTCTTTAGGCAAAAGAAAATCCATTTCGGTCCCGCGCACGGGGACTTGATTACCTGTTGGGAGCAGTTTTTCATCTAATTCTAAGTAAAAAGGACAATTGAGCTGTAGTTCGTAATCGTCTACATACGGACTCTCGTCCAACTTAAAATAGGAATGATTGGTAAGGTTGATTACCGTGCTACGGTCCGTAACAGCTTCGTGAATAATCTGAAGTGCGTTATGGACCAATTTATAGGTTACGTTTACGGTCAGGTTTCCTGGATACCCCTCCTCCAAATGTTTGCTGCGATACGAAAGTTTAACATAGGGGTCATCTGTATAGCATACTTCTTCAATAGTCCAGTATTTTTGGTTGAAGCCCTCTTTGCCGCCATGCAAATGCACACCATCCTCTTGATGTAAAAAAATCTTTTCCCTGTCTATAACAAATCCACCATTAGAAATTCGGCCGGCATAGCGCCCCACGCAGGCACCCAGGTAATTCTCATCTAGTCGGTATCTGCTAGGATGATTATAGCCAACCACTGTGTTGACGTAAGTGCCGTCCTTTCCCTTTACCAATAGCTTTTGGATAATAGCCCCATAATCCAGCACCATAAGGATAATAAACTCGTTGGAAATTGTAACTTGTTTCAAGCGATAGCGTTAAGAATCAATGTAAAAATAAAGGAAATTTGTCACATCTATTTTTTGTTTCTCCCTTTAAAATTTAAGCATTTAAAATTTTGTAGTTAGTGGATTCAAATGCAGCGTTTAAATAGGACTTTGAGTTTTAGATTTGAGCTCATCCAATACTACCTAAGTTTTACTTTTCGCCTACCGCTGTTTCTCCATTTCACTACCAAAATCTAATTTTAACACTAATGAGCATCCTTTTTCAAAAATTCCCCAAAATTTTCCTTAAAGCGATTCAATCTTGGTACAGACACATTACGGACATAAGAATTATTAGGGTTTTTGCGCTCATAGTCTTGGTGGTATTCCTCCGCTTTCCAAAACTTCTCGAATTTTGTGACTTCAGTGGTAATAGGGTCACCTTCATAAATGTCCATGTCTACGGCAGCCTGTATATACCCTTCTATAATTTTCTTTTCCTGCTCATTTTTATAAAAAGCAATGGAACGGTATTGTGGCCCGCGGTCCGGGCCTTGTTGATTTAGGGTAGTTGGATCATGAGAGCCAAAGAACACCTGAACCAGTTGAACAAAGGATATTTCTTTTGGGTCATAATAGACTTCCACGGCTTCGGCGTGAGTGGTCATACCACTACCTATCATTTCGTAGGTAGGGTTTTCCTCTTTACCGCCAGAATAGCCAGAAACCACTTCTTTTACACCCTTCACACTTTCAAAAATAGCTTCGACGCACCAAAAACAACCACTTGCAAAATAGGCGGTTTCATAAGCGCTGAGTTGCTGTGGACTGAGCTTTTCGTGTACTTTTGTTGCTTCTTCGGCTCCTTCTTTGGTAGCTGCCGCAGTCTCTTGCTTGGTGTTGGACTTACAACTGGCGGAAAAAAGGAGGGTAAGTGTTAGGAAACTAAGTTTGATAATTTTCATAGTGTTTTTTTTTCATCAATTTGTAGGCAATTTACAAACTACTTACGGCAGAAAGGGTTAAAAAATGTTAATGAAATGGCACGAAGCATTATTTTTGCCAAATGGATTCATTTGCGCGATTATTATCGTCTTTTTCTAAACACCCGATCCCAATTTTGGACGGTACTATTTCAATTGCTGACTACGTTCCCTTAGACTTGTCCATAGGTAATACCGAATTGCAAGAACTGGAAATAACCGACCCCGGAACCTGCCAAACCTACATTGAAGCAGTTTTAAAGGAAAAAAACGGTAAAGTGGCCTATGGCGGTTATCTGGAAAAACGAAACCTGTATGCGGATAAGGCTAATTTCTCCAGTACGACTTTGGCTCAACGCAATATACATTTAGGTATAGATTACTGGTGTACTGCTGGTACACAAGTCATGGTACCATTGGTTGGAACGGTACATAGTTTTAAAAATAACCATACTACCGGAGATTACGGTCCAACAATTATTTTGGAGCACCAACTACAGGGACATATTTTTTACACCTTGTACGGGCATCTTTCCTTGGATTCTTTAGATGGATTATTTGTTGGAAAGGCATTTGAAGCCAGTACGGTTTTGGGAAGATTGGGAACGCCCGATATCAATGTCAACTATGCACCTCATTTGCATTTTCAGATTATTCGAGATATAAATGGATATAGGGGTGATTACCCTGGTGTTTCTGCTATGCCGGACTTGGATTTCTACAAGAAAAACTGTCCGGACCCCAACCTTTTGCTTAAAATAGAAGCTTAAGGTACCGTTTAACGGCACGCTATACCGATAAGGTGTTTTTGGTAAGCCTGCCGTTCATCGAGCGATTTCTGCACTTTAACCGGAGGTTTCCCGCTTACCGAAAATAAGGGGTTGTTCGGCGAACGGCCACCCTTTAAAATACACTTGCGCGAGTTATAATAGTGTAACAAACGCAAGTCATGAAAACAATAGCTACCATCTTCTTTATCTTCTTCATCGGAATGAGCGCACAGGCCCAGAACAACACAAACGATGTGAAGGTAGAAACTATTGAAATGGGTATCGTTACCGAAACTACCTACGAGTTGAACTTGGAGAACACTACGGAGGTTGCCAGACTTTACAAGTTCAAAAATGCTAGGGTAAAAAAAGAGCTTTCTTTTTCAACTAAAAGAAACGCTTCTAAAATGGCTTAATACGAACCAATTAAAAATAAGTACAGATGAAAAATTCACTAATAGAAAGTATCAAGAGCGTAATTGAATCATTAGTAGCATCGGCACAACCCGAAACAAAAATAACCTATGCACTGGTTTATGTTAAGCACGATATTAGGTCAAAGCGTTAAGCGACAGTCATCCTAAAAATACCTTGGTCTTCGGCCTAAACACTTCATCTGTTTAAATCATTTGTTTTCTATAAGTCATGCTCCGGCTATATTCCTAAGAGATATGTAATTCGGCGTTACACATATTGGTTCGCATCGGTTAATTGATAAAGCTCATTTCATCCGATCTTATGTGGCTACTAGGCAAGTGCCTAAATCAGCAGAATAACAATGGCGTTTTAAGTACCGAAGTATTGGCTACTTCGACCTTTTTGTTTCCTATTATGTATCGATTTAGCTCCTGTTTTTAAAATTCTCAAATTTTAAAGGCTCTGGAATACCGTTTAACGGCACGCTATACCGATAAGGTGTTTTTGGTAAGCCTGCCGTTCATCGAGCGATTTCTGCACTTTAACCGGAGGTTTGCCGCTTACCGAAAATAAGGGGTTGTTCGGCGAACGGCCACCCTTCAAAATACACTTGCGCGAGTTATAATAGTGTAACAAACGCAAGTCATGAAAACAATAGCTACCATCTTCTTTATCTTCTTCATCGGAATGAGCGCACAGGCCCAGAACAACACAAACGATGTGAAGGTAGCAACTGCTGAAATGGGTATTGTTACCGAAACTACCTATGAGTTGAACATGGAGAACACTGCGGAGGTTGCCAGACTTTACAAGTTCAAAAATGCTAGGGTAAAAAAAGAGCTTTCTTTTTCAACTAAAAGAAACGCTTCTAAAATGGCTTAATACGAACCAATTAAAAATAAGTACAGATGAAAAATTCACTAATAGAAAGTATCAAGACCTTGTTAGGTAAATTCATAGTATCCGAAAAGCCTACTCCCGAGCCAAAACTAGTGCTGGTTTATGTAAAGGGAAAAGATAGTTTACATAGATAAATACCATACGCGAGTAGAATATAAGCGCTGCAACTAAAACTCGCGCTTACCAAATTCGCTTTCTATAAATTTGGACTCGTTCTTGTTCTTGTTGAAGGAATAGGACAGGTTCAAGGATACCATATCTACTTCATGGACATAATTGGTGGTCGTAAAGAACTCGCCGGGTCTAGAGGTTGTTATGCGTTGTTCGTTGGTATTCAATAAACCCATGTCTATATTTTGCCATTGCAGGGTGGCGATCAACCTATTGTCCAAAAACGATTTCCGGAAACTAAGGTTAGGGGAATAAAATTCCGAGTCCTGCCCTTGCGCTGTATTTACGGCAGAAAGATAGTTAAAAGTAAACTGCAACGAGGCGGTATAGGAGAAATCTACCGTACTATTGGTGTTTACCGAGTAGATGAACGCATAGGTGTCAATGGGCCTCTTCTCAAAGGAACCTTTGATCCTATTGGTGTAAAAGTTGGCGCCGAGAAAATTGCTCCAGTTTTTATGTGGCTGCAAGTCTAGTATTTCCTTGTGCCAAAAGACCGGACAGGGAAAGCAATGATAAAATAA
The DNA here is from genome assembly GCA_963697395.1 of uncultured Flavobacteriaceae bacterium. Taxonomy (GTDB): domain Bacteria; phylum Bacteroidota; class Bacteroidia; order Flavobacteriales; family Flavobacteriaceae; genus Maribacter. The sequence continues at coordinate 349,515 of CAVONX010000018.1, read as the reverse complement.
AGACAGTGGGAATGAATTTCATTTGCTAGCTAGTAGGTTCAAAAGCCTAAAAACAAACGAATAATTACATAGCTGAAAAGAAGTATCGGCATTCTTTACAATTAGTTGAAATACTATTATGGAGTTTAAATCTATTTTGTAGGAAAAATACTAATAAATCGACGAAACGTTTTATTTTGTCGATAAAGCGCTAAAAATTTTGTAGGAATTTGTATACTCAAAAGTGTTGTTCATCGAAAAGTTTGGAGTTTAACGGGAAAACCACTCCTTTGGTCGAAAGGTAAAATGTATACTAGGGCAGTTGCGAGTTATATAGAAACCAAATTAACGTTCTTATGCGTAACCTACTTTTTATTCTTTTTATGATTTCATCAGGATATTTTGCAAAAGCACAAGATGCACAATTTATCATCAAAGCAGTTCAACTAAAAGTGACGGCTATTGCCATGCCGATCACTACAAGCGCGGACCAAACACTAGTCGCAAAGACTGAAGAGGCTGATATAGCAGGAATTTTTGTAATGAAAAATTCTAGGGTAAGACGCGCCCTTAGCTTCAAAGTAAAACGAACCGATCTTAAATTGGTATAACTATGGTATTCTCTAAAATAATCAGTTTTCTAGTACCAGCGGTTGCAATACGTTCCAAACCGTATTTGCCACAATTTTTTGACCTTCCGCTGTGGGGTGTATCCCATCTTCCAAGTTTAGTTCCGGTACGCCTGCAACCCCTTCCAGTAAAAACGGGATCAATGACACATCGTTTGCCGTAGCCAGTTCTGGATATATATTTTTGAATTCAGTGGTGTAGTCAACGCCTAGATTTGGCGGAATCTGCATGCCAGCCAGAACGATTTCCGTTTCTGGATTTTTGGCACGTACCATATCTATCATGGCTTGTAAATTAGCACGTGTTTCCGTTAGGGGAATACCGCGTAAACCATCGTTTGCCCCCAGTTCCAATACAAAAATAGCCACTTCTTGGTTCAGTACCCAGTCCAATCGGTTACGTCCGCCCGCGGTTGTTTCCCCGCTAAGACCGGAATTGATTACGGTGTAGTCTAGCCCCAAAGAATCTATTTTCAACTGTATCCTGTTCGGAAAACCTTCTTCGGTATCCAAACCATAGGCCGCTGTTAGGCTATTGCCAAAAAAGAGGATTACTTTATCGTTATCTTTTGCGACAGTTTCATCGGTTGCTGTTGTTTCTGATTTTTGAGCGTCTTCTATTTGCTGTTGTTTTGGATTTTCTTTACAGTTCCAAAGGAGTAGGAGGATAAAAAAATAACGAAACTTTAATACGTTGTTCAAGGTGTGCTGCTATTTAAATTGAAATCATTTCCTTATTTTGCTTGCTTGACCGAAAATGAATTATGACAAAGATATTAAACGTAAGCAAGTTAAGGAAGACCTACACAAGTGGTTCCAAAAATTTAACGGTACTGGATGACATTTCCTTTAGCATAGAAGCCGGTGATACCTTCGCCATTGTGGGGCCATCCGGCAGCGGAAAGACCACATTATTAGGTCTTTGTGCCGGACTGGACCGATCAGATGACGGTGTCGTAAGTCTTTGTGGCGAAGATTTGAGCAAATTGAACGAGGATGAACGCGCCTTTTTACGCAATCAGAAAGTCGGGTTTATTTTTCAGGACTTTCAGTTACTACCGACCTTGACCGCTTTGGAGAACGTAAGCGTACCCTTGGAACTACAAGGGGCGTCCAATGCGGCTGCCGTAGCCATGGAACTCTTACAAAAAGTAGGTTTGGGAGATCGGTACGATCACTATCCGTCGCAATTGTCAGGCGGGGAGCAGCAAAGGGTAGCTTTGGCACGGGCCTTTTCTACCAAGCCCGAAATTTTGTTTGCCGATGAACCCACTGGAAACTTGGACGAGGAAACAGGGGAAAAGGTCATAAAATTGTTGTTCGACCTAAACAAGGAAGCCGGCACTACCTTGGTCATCGTAACCCACGATTTGGATCTAGCCAGATTGAACAATCATGTTCTACGCTTAAAAGGCGGAAAAATAATCGCTAACGAAACCACTGCCGTATCTTGAACAACATAAAAAAACAAAACAAAGCCCCTTTTGTCTGGTTGTTAAAAATGGCGTGGAGAGATGGGAAGGCGAGCGGAAAACGCTTGCTACTGTTCATGGCATCTATTATTTTAGGAATCGCCGCCGTGGTTTCTATACAGTCTTTTAGTCAGAATTTAGAGGAAAACATCGGGCTACAATCCAAGGCCTTGATGGGAGCGGATTTTCTTATCGACAGCAATCAGCCCGCCAATGAACGGGTCTTGGAAATCATAGATTCCCTAGGCGGTTACGACGCTATGGAAGTTAAATTCGCCTCCATGGCGGCTTTTTCCAAAAATAGCGCTACGAAATTCGTACAAGTACGAGGCCTTCAAGGCGGATTCCCTTTTTACGGGGAACTGGAAACAGCGCCCAAGGAAGCGGCAAGCACCTATTTGGACAAGGGAGGCGCTTTGGTGGATGCCACGGTCATGCTCCAATTTGGACTTAAAACAGGCGATAGTGTAACTTTAGGTACTACGACTTTCCCTATCGTCGGTTCCCTGATTACCGCTCCGGGAAGTACTGGAATAAGTACCTCCGTGGCACCTCCCATTATGGTGCCTTACCGATTTATGGAAGCTAGCGGCCTTTTGGAAAAAGGAAGTCGTTTAGATTACGTCTACTACTTTAAAAATCCAGAAGCCGATTTAAAGGCCTTGGACAAAATCCTAGATCCACAACTGGATGCGGAAAACGCGGATATGGATACCCACACCTCTACCAGTGAACGCTTGGGCAGGAGATATAATAATGTAGGTCGGTTTTTGAACCTTGTCGCTTTTATAGCGCTTTTATTGGGCTGTGTAGGTATAGCCAGTTCCGTTCATATTTATATCAAGGAAAAACTGCGCGCCGTTGCCGTGCTAAAATGTTTGGGCGCCAGCAGAAAACAGACGTTTTTGATTTTCTTGATTCAGATTGCGGGCATGGGACTTATTGGAGGCATTATAGGAACGCTCATCGGTTTGGTCTTACAGCAAAGCTTCCCCTTGATTTTACAAGAATTTTTACCCTTTGAAGTCGTTATTGGAACTTCGGTACAGGCGATTGCCGTGGGACTTTTATTGGGCGTTTTTATGTCGGTCTTATTTGCACTCTCGCCCTTGATCAATACGTGGTACGTTTCGCCGTTACAGGTCTTGCGAGTACAGGAAAATCTCGGGTCAAAATCCAGACCGGCACAGATAGCCGTCGTTGTGGCTATCATTGTCTTCATCTTTCTTTTTGCCTTTTGGCTTTTGAACAATCTGCGCTATGCCGCAGGTTTTGTGTTGGGCATTGCCGTTACATTTGCCGTTTTGGGCGGTGTAGCGCTCTTGTTCATGCGTTTGGTAAAACGCTACTTTCCCAAATCATGGAGTTTTTCCGCACGGCAGAGCCTATTAAATCTGTTCCGTCCCAACAATCAGACGGCTGTTTTGATTTTAGCAATTGGTATAGGCTCCTTTCTGATCAGTACCTTATATTTTACGAAGGATTTTTTATTGGCCAAAGCAACTTTGGAAAGTAGCGCAACAAACCCCCAATATCATCCTTTTTGATGTACAAACGAACCAAAAGGAAGCTGTTGCCCAGACCATTATTCCAAAAGGACTTCCGGTTTTGGATAATATTCCTATCATAACCATGCGTTTACAAAAAATAAAGGATCGCAGCGTAAACGATATTCGATTGGACAGCACCAGCACCATTCGAGGTTGGATATTAAGTCACGAATTCCGTGTTACATATAGAGATTCCCTAATCGCCTCCGAAAAGCTATTGGAAGGCGAGTGGAATGCCAAGGTCTTGCCCAACCTTCCCGTGCCCATATCCTTGTCCGATAATCTGGCTCAGGATGCCCAAGTAGTCGTGGGCGATACCCTACAGTTTAATGTACAGGGCATGCTTATGGAAACCGTTGTTGCCAGTATCCGCCAAGTAGATTGGGGGCGTATGCAGCTCAATTTCTCCATCGTGTTCCCAAAGGGCGTACTGGAAAAAGCGCCACAGTTCCACGTACTTAGCACCCACGCACCGGACAAGTCTGCTTCGGCGGCATTGCAGCAAGAGCTGGTTCAAAAATTCCCGAACGTATCGGTACTGGACTTACGGCAAGTGTTGGAACTCGTAGAAGGTATTCTGGATAAGATCTCTTGGGTCATTAGTTTTATGGCCTTCTTCAGCATCATTACCGGCATTATTGTCCTTATAGGCTCCGTACGAAACAGCAAATACCAGCGTATCCGCGAAAGTGTGCTGTTGCGTACCCTTGGTGCCAAAAGCGGACAAATTCTAAAAATCACGGCTTTGGAATACCTCTATTTGGGTATTTTGGGAAGCGGTATCGGTATTTTGTTGTCCTTAATCGGGAGTCAGGTATTGGCCTATTTTGTCTTTGACACCGCCTTTGTACCTTCCTGGGTGCCGTTCTTGGTGGTCCTGCCGGGGATTACCTTGCTTGTGCTTGCTATTGGTCTTTCCAATAGTAGGAGTGTTTTAAATAGTCCGCCCTTACAGGTGTTGCGGAAGGAGGGGAGGTAGTTTTTCATTATAGTTGTTTGGGATTTGTTATCTTGGGTTTTATAAGTTTGGTTTTATTAATGATGCTCTTCAATACAAGGATAGTACCTAAACTTAAAACTAAACACCAAATGAAACATTCCTGTTTAAAAGTCGCACGATTTTCCTTTATAGAAACACTGAACGAAAGCCAACAAAAACAAAAGGTTGAAAAAAGCCTTGGACAGTTCCATTGAACTAGCTATTGATGCAAAAAAAGACAGAAATAGAAAGCAAGCATTCGGAAAATGAACTGAATGAATGGGGATATGCATTGATTAGCAATGCAGAACTGGAGAAGGCGTTGCAAGTTTCCAAATTAAATACGATCCTATTTCCAGATAGTTTTAATACCTAGGATGGTTACGGCGAAGTTCTATTACCGTCGAATCAAAAAAAAGAAGCTATAGAAATTTATGAGAAATCGATTGAATTGGATTCAGAAAATGAAAATGCAAAAACGGTGTTCTTGCAGTTGAAACAGGAATGATAATATAGAGCGAATTGGACAACTTTTTGATAGGTCTAGCCTGCGTAAGAGAGTCCATTCGGTGTTTCTATTACCAATAGAATTTCTAGCAACAATATTAAAAATCAATACCTAATCTTAAGTAAGACGAGATTGAAAATTTGAACCGCGATATGAAATATATAATTTTGACGATTTGCCTCATGACTTCTTTGTGCAGTGCATCACAAACCGAGCAGATTGGTTTTAAGAAGGTTGTTTCAGAGTTCCGTTCCGCGTATAATGATTCCAATGATGAGGCTATTCATACTTTATTTGACGACGTATTACAGACCCTGCTTCCAAAAGAAGAAACCATGTATTTTCTAAATACGGTTAGGTCTAATTTTGGCGCGATTAAAAAGATGGAATTTTACGATGTGAACAATTCGGCCCATGTGTATAGAACAACTTTTGACAAGGCTATTGTTGATGTCTCGATATCGTTAAATAAAAAGAATCAAATTTTGGCCTTGTTCATTCCTAGAAACAACTTCGAGAATTCTTCGGTATTAAAAAGGAATGCAACCAAAATGGTTTTCCCGTTTAAAGAAGAAGCATTTGTCTATTGGGGAGGAGAAGCCCCAGAACTAAATTACCATATGGAAGATTTGAGCCAGCAGTACGCTTTGGATATATTGATGGTAGCCAATGGTGCGCCCTATAAAGGGAATCCAACAGAAAACGAAAGCTATTTTGTTTTCGGGAAGGATATTATTGCACCTTGCGATGCGACCGTTGTCAAAATAATTGATGGGATTAAGGACAATGTCCCAGGCACCCTAAATACATCTGATATCACTGGAAATACCATAATCCTAGAAACGGCTAGGAAAGAATACCTGCTTTTTGCGCATTTGAAAGAAAACTCAATCGCATATAAGGAAGGAACATCGGTTAAACAGGGTCAGGTTATTGCTCAATGCGGTAATTCTGGAAATAGCTTTCAAGCGCACTTACATTTTCAACTACAAAATACGGCCGATTTATTCAATACTATTGGTGCTAAAGTATATTTTGATGAAATCATCGTAAATGGAGAAACTAAAAAAGACTACATGCCAAAGAAAGAAGATTTTGTGAGTAATAAAAAAAGACCGATTGACTAATTCAAAATCATTTAGGAATGTCGATTGCTAAGAAAAGGCCTAGTCGCATTGTTTAAAATGGCAACCATATTTTTATGGGCAACCCAAACAGTCAGAAGCATTGTTTTATCCTAAAAAAACATAAAAAAGGAGCAAGGTCGCATCCAATTGCCGAATTGTTATGCAGTATTTATTCCCTATTTTTAAGCCTACTAAAAACCACCCAAAATGAAAAAAATTCTATTCTTTTTAGCATTGGTCATTACCGCACAAACCTTTGGACAGGAGGCCATGCGCCGCTGGCGTAAATTGAACCAGGTACGTGCTGATAAATTTGACTTGGTATTGCCCGAGGCCATGCGTGAAAACAAGATAGACATGTGGATCGTTACCAATCGCGAAGGAAATCTAGACCCTTTATATACGGATATGGGCGAAGGGTACGTCACCAGTAATGCCTATTATATTTTTACCGATACCGGAGAAGATCGTATTGAACGTGCGGCACTTGGTGTGGGAGGCTATTTATTAGAGGAAGGCCACACGTATGATTATTTTGGATCCGCCGATGAGCTGAAGGAATTTGTTGCGAAACGAAATCCGAAAAGCATCGGACTTAATATCTCCAAAAATTTTGGAGGTGCGGATGGGTTAACCCATTCGGCCTATTTGGAACTCACTGAAATTTTGGGTGATACCTATGTAAAACGCTTTGTTTCTGCAGAAAAACTGGTCTCCGATTTTAGGTCTCGGCGCGTAGCGAGTGAAATTGCCATTTATGGGGAGGCCGGTGAGTTTTCCTATACCATCGCAGAAAAGGCTTTTTCCAATGCCGTGATTACGCCGGGAGTTACTACTTTAGAAGATGTAGCCTGGTTTATGAAAGACCAGCAATTTAAAAATAATTTGGGTTCCTCGTTTGGGATGCCATCGGTGTATGTTACCGGCCCAGATGGGGTAATCGCTACCTCTACGGACCGTATTATTCAACGCGGGGATGTGCTGATGTTGGATTGGGGTGTAGGGCTAATGAATATGTTTACCGACATGAAACGCATCGCCTATGTGCTCAAAGAAGGGGAAACCGAAGTTCCGGCAGGCATTAAGAATGCATTTGACCAAGGGGTAAAAGTTCGTAATATCATCAAAAAAACCATTAAACCGGGCGTTACGGCGCAAAAGGCAGAAGATGCTATTTACGCCGCCCTTACCAAAGCGGGTTTCAACAAAATGAAAGGTTTTAATAAGTATACCGATTTGGATATCACAGATGTAATCATCGGGTGCCATTCTGTAGGGAATTGGGGGCACGGTATTGGGCCGTCTATTGCGTTTTTCAATCCTGTTCGTTTAACCTATGAGCTAAAGCCCTCCAATCTGATTTCCATAGAATTGTTCGCTTATACAAAAATACCGGAATGGGGTGGCAAAAAGCTGCGTATTCCCTTGGAGGATGACGCCGTGATTACCGAGCGTGGCATAGAATGGTTATACCCCATCAATCCTAAAATTTTGGTGATTAAATAGGATTTAACTTTTAATATTCCGCCATTCCAATGGGTTCTCGATACAACGTCTCTTGCAGGAAGTTACTCGAACTGACACCAATTGGTCGGTTTGGGAATATGTCACTTCGAGTGAATTGCGAGGTACGAAGAAATTAGTAACGAGAAGCGTCCGTGTTTCAAAGATGTTCTCGATATCTGTGCATAGGGCAGTTGGTCAAGGTCGCTTTGAGGACATCATCCGATATAATTCCCCAATTGTCCACATTTTTAAAATTAACCCCATAGCTTTGCAGCAGCACTAAAAAGGCGCTCATATGTCCGAATTTACCCATTTTAAAATAAACAACATGCTATTAAGGGCCCTCTCTGATTTAGGGTTTGATACGGCAACACCCATCCAAGAACAGGCTTTTCCAGTGGTAATGAGCGGTAAAGATGTTGTAGGCATTGCACAGACAGGAACAGGAAAGACCTTTGCCTACCTTTTGCCGATACTCAATACACATACCTTTTCAAAGGATATTCACCCCAAGATTATGATACTGGTGCCTACACGGGAACTTGTGGTACAAGTAGTGGAGGAAGTGGAGAAGCTGGGCAAGTATGCGTCCGTTCGGGTTTTGGGGGTTTATGGCGGTACGGGCATGAACAGGCAAAAAGAGGCCTTGGCCCTAGGTACGGATATTATTGTAGGTACGCCCGCGCGACTCTATGATTTGATGTTGTCCCGTGCCTTACAGCTAAAGAACATTAAAAAATTAGTGATAGATGAGGTAGATGTAATGCTGGATCTCGGCTTTCGGTTTCAGTTGATCAATATTTTTGAACTGCTGCCCAATCGAAGGCAAAATATTATGTTTTCGGCCACCATGACAGATGATGTAGAATTGCTCATCAACGATTTCTTTTCGGGTGTGGAGAAAATATCGGTGGCCGTAAGTGGAACCCCATTGGAAAATATTGCCCAATCTGCCTACGCCGTTCCTAATTTTTATACCAAGGTAAATTTATTGGTACAGCTGCTCCAGGACACCAAAACCTTTCATAAAGTATTGGTCTTTGTTTCCAGCAAGCGAACGGCAGATTTGCTATTTCAGGAATTGGTAGAATTTTTTAGCGAGGAACTGTGCATCATCCACTCCAACAAAACACAGAATTATAGGATGCGCTCCATTAAGCAGTTCGATTCCGGCCAGAATCGGATTTTGGTCACGACAGATGTTATGGCCAGAGGACTGGATTTGAACGAGATATCCCATGTGATCAACTTTGATACGCCCGTGTATCCAGAGAACTATATGCACCGCATTGGTAGAACAGGTAGGGCAGAGAAGGAAGGTAGCTCTATCTTGCTATACACCGAAGCGGAAAAGGAGGCCAAAGAGGCTATCGAGGCCCTTATGGTGAAGGAAATCGACTTGGTGGAACTTCCGGAATCAGTTGAAATCGCAACCCGACTTACTCGGGACGAGCAGCCCAAACACATAGAGCACGAAAACCCCTTGAATGTAAACGAGGAGGAAAGGGGTGCCAGTTTTCATGAAAAGTCTGCCAAGAACAGTAAAGAAAACCAAGGCGGTTCTTATAAACGCATTATCAAAAAAAAATATTCCAAACCTAAAACCCGAGGGGATAAGAACTTTGGTAAGAAGGGTAAAAAGCGGTAACGAAGGTATCCGTGAAAGAAGAAATAATTTTTTTGTCAAGGGCTTGTTGAATACGTGCATTTCTTCACTTATTCATCGTTATTTATAATCAGTGGTAATAATAAAAATATGTATCTTGCTACTTGAAATAAGAAAACAAGAATCACGATTAAAATTTAGTAAAAAATGCGAAAACTACTTACGTTGGTTGCCCTAGGAGCTTTGATAGTTAGCTGTGGCGAAAAGAAGGAAGAAAAAAAGGAAGGTTTTGAAATGAACAGGGCCAAAAAAGAAGTAAAAAAAGAAACGGTTACCGAGGCTGTGCCAGTAGATATGGACAATAAAGGCGTTGGGCCGTTTACAGATGTTACGTTCCCCGCAGATATAAACTCGGAGATGGCTGCTGCCGGTGAGGCCAAGTTCCAAGCCATTTGCACCGCTTGCCACATGCCGAACCAACGTATGATCGGTCCTGCTTTGGCGGGAGTTTATGATCGCAGGAGTCCGGAGTGGGTCATGAACATGATCATCAACCCAGATGTAATGCTTAAGGAAGACCCTATTGCAAAAGCATTGTTGAAAGAATACAACAACGCTATTATGCTCAACCAAAACCTGACAGAGGAAGAAACCCGTAACGTGGCGGAGTACCTAAGAACGCTTTAGGTCATAAAAAAATAGCTTACAAAAAGCCCTTTTAAACTCTTGTTTGGAAGGGTTTTTTTGTGATAGGTTATTCCTGAAAATAATACGGTTTTTGCTATTGCAACACTAGGCCATCCAACAGCTCCCTTATCGTAGCACTGTCCCAATCTGCCGCGCCTTTCTCCTTTACCACGATCTTGCCTGTTGCATCAATAACGTAGTTGGTGGGTATGCTGTTTTCACGAAGTACTTCTGGGGTCTCCATTTCTGGGAAATAGATAGGGAGCTCATAGCCTTTCCTTTCTACAAAACGATGTACCACCGTTGGGTCTTCTTCCGTTAACATGATAAAGTCCATTTTGTCGCCATAATCGGCATATAGCTTTTGGATGCTGGGCAGTTCTGCAATACAAGGAGGGCACCAAGTAGCCCAATAGCTAACGAAGGCAACCCTACCTTTTCCTATTGCAATTGATTTTGGTGTTCCAGTGATATCCGTTACGTGGTAGTTAAATGGTTGGAGCTGTTCTTGATCACTGTCATTCATTGCCGAAGGCGAAAAGACGAACATCTTCACTTTATTTACGGCCACTTGTATGGGCGTTCGGGTCTGTGGGATTAATAACAGTACTAAAAAAACAAGAAGAAGGATATTACTAATGCTGAATTTTTTCTTTGGCATCTATGGATGTTTGATTGTTTTTGGCAGTTTATGCTTTGATTGCTCTAAGTACACGTAGGTGGTTCGCCAACCATTATTTGGGTTGGTATCAATTGCTTGTTATGGTTTACCCTATTGAAACAAAATTACGGATTTTTGGTGTGCTCATGGTAGTTTTTGGAGTGTAGCATATAGTGTTACGTATAAACGCAGCAGTACGGATCATTGATCCGAATAAGTTAGCGTGAAGATCTGTATTATCCGAATGGGTTAACCGTTAAAGTTGAGATGCAACGATAAAGACCAAATATCATGACCCATCAATTTAATTTTTCCTTTTACTCCGGATTCCTTTCGCTTCTCTCTTTTCCAAAGTTAACCTTGTCTTTTGTCACGAAGTTAATTGTTAGTTTTGCGAAAGGTTTGCGACCAAAAGGTGATAAAAAAATAAAAAAATGCAAAAAGAAACCATATCCGTAGAAATTGTATCCGATGTAGCTTGTCCTTGGTGTTATATTGGTAAGCGACGTTTGGAAGCTGCCTTGTCCCAATGGAACGGCGCACCTATAAAAGTTACGTGGCACCCTTTTGAGCTTAACCCGAACATCCCGGAGGAAGGCTACAACTTAAAGACATATTTGGCAGAGAAGTTTGGGGATACCGAACAGACAAAGGCTATGACAGACAGACTGACCGCTGTAGGTAAGGAAGTAGGTATCGATTTCAATTTTGGTCCCGAACAACTGGCCATGAACACGATGCCCTTGCACCAATTACTACATGTAGCTGGTGAAGAGGGGTTTAAGGCCAAACTAAAAGAACGCTTTTTATATGCTTATTTTACCGAAAATCTTCATCTAAATCAACCAGAGGTTGTAAATGGGATTATGGCAGAGTTTGGTTGGGACGCAGAAAAAACCCGGAAAGTTATTGCTGATGACAGCATCGCCTATAACGTAAAACAGGAAATTGGTTATTACCAGCAACTGGGCGTAACTGGAGTGCCCTTTTATATTGTTAATAACAAGTATGGAATTAGCGGTGCCCAGCCTACTGAAGTGTTTTTGGAAGCCTTTCAACAGGTTGCCCCTCTCGAAATTATTTCGGGTGGAGATAGTTGTGGGGCTGATGGAGCGGATTGCTAGATTAAGTTCCAGTGTCAAGCTCTAATACAATTTCAAAAACGTTTTGCGCGCTAGGTCATTCGCTTTTCACAGGACGTTTTTGTTTTTCAATCCACTTTTCCACTACAGCCTATAAAACTGGAAACAACAGATGCCAGAAACCATCATAGGGCACTGAGCATCCAACTAAATTATGTATCTTCCAAGGTGCAATTTAATAATGACAACATGCAACAATCTTTAAACAATCTTTTTCTTAGTCTTTTTATTCTTTTTACTGTTTCTCAAAGTATAGCGCAAGAGGAATTTATTTACGGCGATCTAATGCCAGATGCTCCCGAGCTTTCGGCAAGGGGACCAACATACTGTTGGGGTGCGAACCTTAGACTTGGTGCATAAGAATCAAGTGGACATACTCAATTCAAAAGAAGGCAAAGAAACAAGATATGATCGTCCACTAAAAGTTGAAGTTTGGTACCCCGCTGTCGTTACTAGTGTTACCAGTCCAATCGAAATGTATAATGAAGTATTAGGCACCCGCGGAGACAGCCTTCGTCCTTTAGTGCCTTTTACTTTTAAAGGTCGTGCTTTGCGGGATGCGAAACCTAAAACGGATTTGGGAAAATTCCCTCTGGTACTAGTTTCACATGGCTATGTGGGTAGCAGGTACTTAATGACCTACCTGACCGAGAATTTGGCTTCAAAGGGTTACGTGGTGGTTGCTTTGGATCATACAGATTCTACTTTTAAAGACGCCAATGCCTTTTATAGTACCTTATTGAACAGAGCTCAAGATGTTTCTTTTGTAATTAATGCGATGGAAGAAATAGGAAAAGACGGTGGCAAGGATGCCCTAGCAGGTGTAATCGATGCTTCCAATACAGGTATTATAGGATATTCTATGGGCGGCTATGGCGTGCTAAATGTGGGCGGGGCTGGTTACAGTGCCGGACTTGGACAATTTTTCGGAAGTATGACGGGTGGTAATACGGCAATAAATTCCCTTATGGCAGGAGACAAAAATTATAAAGGAGGAACCGATTCGCGCATCAAGGCCATCGTGGCTTTTGCCCCTTGGGGAATGGAGCGAGGAATTTGGGATTCAGAGGGACTCAAAGGTCTTAAAACGCCTACTTTCTTTGTCGCCGGAAGCCAAGATGACATATCTGGCTACGAAAAGGGCGTAAAAGCTATTTTTGACGGAGCGGTGAACGCAGACCGTTACATGTTAACGTATTTCAACGCTCGGCACAATGTAGCACCAAATCCCCCGCCAGCGGAAGCCTTACGACCTGGCTTACATATAGATGAATATTACCGATATGCAGAACCCTCATGGGACCAACGTAAAATGAACAACATCAACCAACACTTTGTTACTGCTTTTTTGGGAACTCACCTAAAGGGCGAGGATTTTTCAAAATACCTTAGCTTGCCACAAGATTCTAACGAAAATACTTGGGAAGGTTTTAAGCCCAGGTCTTCTACAGGAATGGAGCTTCGCTATTTGGAAGGTAATTGAGAACTTGCGCTTGGTATTTTTTTAAGTTCAAGTACCAAGCACAAGTTCAAATACGAACACCAAATTCCAGTTTAAAACAACACCAGGCAATAGAAATTGGAAATAAAAGAGCATCCTACGTGTCGCATTGTGCTTCTAAAAAAACCTACGCTCTACAAACCGCTCAGCTTTTCATGTGTTAAGCTCAAGTTCAAACACAAATAAAACACAAAATCGCTTGAAACAATGGTAACTAGAAACCGTTAACTGCCATTCTGCACGAGCAACGGCCTTCCTAAAATTGTACCCTTTACCTCCTATAAACAAGGTGTAATCTCAAAGAATTTAGCTAAAAACCACAGCTAAAATACACCGAATTTCGGTGAGTGGTTTTGGCTTCTATTTCCGTTTACCGATTCTTTTTTACCGCTTGTCCCACTTTTTTACACAGGCCGAATATGTCTGTATTTCAGCGACATAGCTAAGTTCGTGGCCATGTGTTGGTGTTATCTTTAGGTAACCCAAATGATTGTTATGAAAACTGTTTTAGCCTTTTTTTTAGTCTTTTTCCTAAACGCTGCCGCGGTAGCACAACACACAAAAAAGCATGATAAAATTGACACTATTCAAATGGATGTTGTTTTGGTTACTGGCCTACCTGGTGCTTTCACTTTTAAAAAAATGGGGATGGAAAAGGGGAATGGCATAGCCCGTTTGTACCGGTATCCAAATTCTAGGGTAAAAAAGGCCTTATCTTTCAAAACTATAAAGGATACCCCAAAATTGGCCTAATCTTTGCTATCTATAGAACGAGAATACGCTACTGTATTTTCCTAAAAAAATTACTATGATTATTGAATACATCCTTTTAATTCCTGTTGTTTTGGTTGCCGTTTATATAACGATTATACCAAAATCAAAAAAGGTACTTCGTCCTATTAAAGTACGAAGCACCTATAAAAAATTCTAACAGAGGATTTTTAGTTTTTCATTCCTGGTTGTTTAATGGTGTAATTGGTTTTGCTTTTTGCTTCATCCACTTGTCGTTTTACATCTGCCAATAATGCTTTGGCATCATAGACAATGCCATCTTTTATGGTGTATTTGACTCCGCCTGCACGTACCACCTTGTTATCGTCCGTAAGTCTTACGGCACCTGTACCATAAAGGACTTTTAAGTTTTTAAGCGGATTTTCTTCAACGACCACAAAATCAGCTAGTTTTCCAATAGAAACGGAACCAATTTTATCGGCCATACCTAAGGCTTCTGCCCCATTTAAAGTTGCGGCCCTAATGACTTCCAAAGGATGAAAACCTGCTTCGCGCAACAGTTCCAGTTCCCGTATATAGGCGAATCCGTACAATTGAAATATAAATCCGGAATCCGAACCTGCAGTTACGCGTCCGCCCCTGTTCTTATATTCGTTCACGAATGTCATCCAAAGATCGTAGTTCCTTTTCCAAGTTACTTCCTGTTCGGTTCCCCAGTCATGCCAGTAAGAGCCATGGGAAATTTTGCTGGGCTGGTAGAATTCCCATAAAGAGGGTAGGGTATAGGTCTCGTGCCATTCTGCCCTACGTGCACGTTGCAGGTCCCTATTGGCTTCATAAATATTAAAGGTAGGATCCAAGGTGAAATCGAGGTCCAATAATTCGTTCATAACGGCATTCCAATGGTCGGAATAGGGTTGGGCTGCCTGTTCCCAAAGGTTTCCTGCGTTTTCAAAGCGATGCTGTTCGTTTTGGTAGTTATAATCTAAGGGATAGTCTTGTACGGTTCTGTCGTTGAACAAGGCCTCCGGCAGTCCGTACCAATGCTCCATGGAGGTAAGGCCTGCGCGAGCTGAATGCAGCGCATTCCATCGTGCCACGCTCATCTGCGCATGGTGGGCTGCCGAGCCCAACCCTAACTTTTTGTTCTCCTCCAATGCGGCCTTCATGATTTCCGGTTCCGCACCAAAAAATTTAACACCGTCCGCACCTTTTTTTGCATTGGCACGTACCCATTCCCTAGCTTGTTCGGGTGTGCTAATTGGAATATCGTTTAAAGGGTTAAAGCTTTTGCTGGTTTGCCCAAAACCGGTATAAGCCAGGATGCGGGGTGCTGTTATTTCATTCTTTGCGCTTTTATTTTTTAGGTCCAAGGCAAAATCTATACCTCTACCGCTTGGTTCCCTAACGGTGGTAATGCCGTGTGCCATCCAGAGTTTAAACACATAGTCTGGTTCCGCACCTTGTGCTGTTCCCCCAATATGGCCGTGCATATCTACAAAACCGGGTAAAAGGTACATGCCATTGCAGTCCAGTTCCTTGCCACCTGCTTTTAACTGCGGTCTTTTGCTTTCATCTATGGGAACACCATCATAGCCCACAACTTCTATTTTTTTTATGATGTTATTTTCTACTACAATATCTATAGGCCCCTGTGGTGGGGCGCCATTTCCATTAATGAGCATCACTCCTCTAATGATCAGTTGCGAATGCGGGCCATCTCCTTGGAGGGATTGGGCCAAAATAGGAGTTGCCATGAGCAAAGCCATAGCAAATAGTATAAGTACTTGTGTTTTTTTCATTCTTTCTATAGTGTGTTTAGAAGTTGGTATTTATAATTCAGTAGTTAATCCTCTGAGGGAATGGTTATTTTATCTCCCAGGAAAAGTGCATTTAAGAATAAGCGGTTGGTGCCATACCAAGATCCTCTAAAGTTTGGGTTATCGGCAAAGAGTACCGCTCTGCCACTACCCACTTTGCTTACCAGCAGGGAAGCTGAATTCTTTACATTTTCCTCCATGTTCTTTTTGGTGATGTACCCATCGATATGTGGATCATTGGTGTATTTGGCTACTGTGGAATAAGCATTTTTACTTGGTGCAAGCCAGACGGTATTGTTCTTGTAGACCGGTATGTTACTATCTCGGTACCCATAGGCTAGGGGATGTGTCACATCTAAATCTACCTTTAAAATAATCCCTCCTACACTTTCTTTTCCTATATTTTCCCTTGCATCAAGGTAGGGTTCCCGTTCTGTGATTTTGGTGGAATCCTTTTCTGTTTTTGTGAGTTTTTCGTCTACTATTTTTTTATCGATAGCCCATTTGCTTGCCGTACCTATGGTTATTAAGGTGTTTCCTTTGCTAGTCCAGTCTTTGATTTTGGCTATTTGTTTATCCGATAGATCATACCTTCCGGATACCATGACCAAGGAGGTATAGTTGTCCAGGTTCGCCCGGTTGAAATTACGGATTGGAATTTTGGTTATAGGCATATGCACGCGGGTGTCCAATAAATGCCATACTTCTCCAGCCTCGTAGGAACTAACTCCTTCTTCGATAAGCATTGCCGCCTTTACTTTTTTAATGGGCTCTATGTTGCCGCTACCCAAGTCTACTCCTGCGAGATTAAGTCCGGTATCTACCGTAAAGAAGGGAACTTGGAATTTTTCCTGGGCTTCTGAGATCATCGTATAGACCGCTGCTGCATCTTTCTTTTGAAGGCTTACCGGTAATATAACCGCCCCATAATTAAAGGTCTTGTTGCCATTTCTGGTTTTTGCCGTAAACGTTTTGGCTGCCGAGGAGGCAACGATACCTTTATCCTGTAAATAGTGGAGCGCGGCAGGGGCATTATAGTCGTCCCAGTCCATTACATAGGCATAGTCCGATTTTTGAACCGGATTTAGTTTTATGAGATTTTCTGTCGACGTAATTTTTTCTCCTAGGTTAACCGCGTTTGCAGGTTTATATTTCATATTGTAGAAATTGGCCACAGACCACGCGGAAGCGTCGTAATATACACTATCCCTATATTTTTCATAGGTTTCGAACATGGTCTGAACCATTCTGTATTGTGGCTGGTTTGTGGGTACGGTATACAAATCTCCAGATCGGTATACATCAACTTTATGCAGCAATAATTTGTCTATAAAGGCTTTGGTACGGTTTTGGTCGTGGGCGTCACCAAAGGAATAGCCCTTGATTTTGCTCTTGGCGGCATTGGTCAATGCGCTTTTAAAGAACTCTTGTTGGTACTTACGCATATATCCTTTATTGTTCACTGCTGTTTTAACGGTAGTGATGCTAGAGGTGTATTGATTCCTTATCGTAAAGGCAAAGGTAATTTCTCCGAATGCGGTCGTTTGTCTATGCCCTCTGGAACTTGCTTGTTCGAACAATAATCCAAGGCCGCCTTGCAGATCTGGGTAGGAGGAACCGTATCCCGGATAGGTACCGTCAAATACCTCTTTGGTGAAATAGAGCGAGCCTATACTATCTAAAGCTTTGGCGAATTCATTTCCAAAAAGGGTGTTCAAATCTTCATAGTTCTCTTTGGGCATAATGGGATCCCATGATGCATTGGTTTTCATGGGCTCAAAGAAATAGGTGCTTTGTGAGCCCATTTCATGAAAATCCGTAACTACGTTTGGATACCACTGGTGATACCAATTTAATTTTCCTCTACTTTCTGGATTAATGGCAAGTAACCAATCTCGGTTGAGGTCGAACCAGTAGTGATTCGTCCTTCCCCTAGGCCAGTTCTCGTTATGCTCCGCATCGTCCGGGTCGGCCACTTCGGGACTTCCTTGGTAGGAATTGGCCCATTGGGTGTGGCGGTCTCGGCCGTCAGGATTAATGGTAGGATCTATGAATATAACAGAATTTTTAAGATAACTCAGAATTTCTGGACTCTCCGAGGCGGCAAAGGTGTAGGCCGTTAACAAAGCGGCTTCCGAGCTAGAAGGCTCGTTTCCGTGAACATTATAAGCTAGATTGATAAAAATGGGTACATTCTCATAATTGGATACCGATTTGGAAGGATCTGTAAAGGCCAAATGAGACTTTTGAAGTTCATCCAAATTAGTTAGATTTTCCGGCGCAGTTAAGGTCAATATGACCAGTTTACGCCCTTCATGTGTTTTTCCATAATACTGAATACTTGCACGGTCGGACACCTCCGCCAATTTCTCGAAATAAGCCACAATGAGATCATGTCGCGTATGGTGGTCACCGATGCCATATCCTAAAAAGGCTTCCGGAGAGGGAATGCTCTCGTTAAAAGGTTTGAATTTTTGATAGAAATAGTCCTGAGCAGATAGTGTACTTCCATAAAGCACTACTGCCAATAGTAATTTTTTGAACATAAAACGGTTTTTTAAGTTAGCCGTCTAAATATAACTATTATCCGCTTAAAATGTACTCTTAAAAAGATTTTGTACTTAGCATTATCAAGAGATTAATAAGAGGGGGTAGGTTTAAACAGCTGGGTGCAGCTGCTGGGTTATCTCATGAAACCTGATGATGTAGTTGGTGCCTTTTTTACTGTCGTCCCTTTGAATAGTGCCCTTTAATTGACGTGTAAGGTTGTGGATGAGCTTTAATCCTAGCGATTTGGAATTTTTGTAGGTAATGGTGTCAGGGAAGCCTTTGCCATTGTCACCAATATTAAGCACAAATTGTTTGTCCAGTTCTTTCTTTAAAACAATATATATCTCACCTTCTTCTTCATCGGCAAAGCCATATTTTAATGCATTGGTTACCGCTTCATTTATTAATAATCCCAAAGGAATTGCTGTATCTATGCCTAGTTTAATATCGGGGATATCTATTTTTAGCTGCACTTTGCTGTCTAGCCCTTTAATGGATCTAATTAGGTACTCGCTTAGCTCTTGCACGTAAGATTTATACTCTATTTGTGCAATGTCATTTCTTGTGTATAGCATTTCATGTACCATGGCCATAGAAATAACCCTGTTTTGAGTGCTTTTAAGTAGTGTTTTTATTTTTGCCTCCTCCACGTTGCGCGACTGAAGGCTAAGTAAGCTGGATACGGTCTGTAAATTATTCTTTACACGGTGGTGTACTTCTTTTAGCAAGGTTTCCTTTTCCTCCATTTGAGCCATAAGTTCTTGCTTGGAGCGGTATAGCGCATGGTGGGTCCTTAGGAGGTTCTTGCCGAATATATTTCCCAAAAGAAATATGGAGAATAAAACCGAAAGTAGGTTAAAGAGGTCTCTGGACGCATCCGGAACTACATTTTTTGTTATACTAAAAACAGGGATGCTCTGTGAAAAAATCAATAATACCAAACAAAAAACCAGAATGAGATAAACTTGGCCATAGCGTTTTGTGGTAACATACCCTGCAAATACGATCAAGGCCAAGGTAAAAATAAACTCGCTATTGATTCCGCCGCTGTATATAGTAATGATAAAGGCACTGATAAGTGCCATTATAGAGGAAATATTATAAGTTAAAGTGATATTCTTGTGGTTTTGAAACGCCCATGTATTCAGTAGGTTCAGGATACCGAAGCCAATAAAAGCGAACGGAATTATTTGGGTAATTTTCAATCCAAAATAGCAGACCAATCCAAAAACAAGTGCCAAACCACTAGAAACGTAGTTGACCTTAAAGATAAGTTTGACCTTATCTTTAAGACGTTCTTGGTCTACATTGGAATCGTTCATATAAAACGTTTTTATGCCGTAATAGGTTTGACAATAGCATTGTAAAACTAGTCATGTTTACCCAATAATTGCAATACTATTTTAGAATAAGAAAGCCTTCTATCAAAAAAACCATTTAAGACCTAACCTTTCTTGGCTTTAAGTCTGTTAACGCACTTATAGAAATCGGTCTTTTCTCCTGTATGCTTTTATGTGCCGCAATACCAATCAAAATAGACATGGCCCCGTCCCTAAGGCCAGCTGTCCTCCCAAATTCATCTGAAGATTCCGGGTTCACAAATATTTTATCGTGTAAACGTTCGTCACCGCCACCATGGCCGCTTTTTTCCACACTTACATTTACCGTTTCATGGTCTTGCCAAAGTTTATGCACAATAATGGGCTCCACATAGTTTTCGTCTTGCTGGGTCTGGTCCATTTCTTTGGCATGTTTTTCTGCCTCGCTTATTGTACTTGTTTTATGGTATGGAATATCCTGCCAAGCCTCTATTCTGCCTTTGGTGCCATTAAAGGCAACACGCCAGCCTTCAAAAGGGGAGTATGTCGTCAAGGAATAATTAAGGATGGTGTTGTCTGTATATTTAACTTGGGCGGACATCTTGTCGTAGATATCTATGTTTTCCCTGAACAGGCAATTATCGCGTATATAACCGTCTTCGTGTTCATGGTCTGCATACAGTTTTTTTGAAAAGTCATCTTGGTTGATGTCCCAATAAAACTCGCAAGAGTCTTTAAAATCGCAGGTTCTACAGTTGGGACCGCGCTGCTGGCCATTCTTACCGTAAAATTCAAGGTCACCATAGGCAAAAACCTCGTTTGGCTCGGAGTTGATCCACCAATTCAATAAATCAAAATGGTGTGTGGCCTTATGTACCCATAAGGATCCGCTGCTTTCCATTTCACCATGCCATCTTCTAAAGTAGGAGGCACCGTGATAAGTGTTCAAATACCAACTAAAATCTACAGAAACCAGTTTACCGATTGTTTCTTTTTGTAAGAGTTCCTTTATTTTTGTGGCATAAGGGCTCCATCTGTAATTAAAACCAACGATCAGTTTTTTCTCGGATTTTTTCTCGGCGTCTATGATGCTTTGGCATTTAACTTCGTCCGTGGTCAAAGGTTTTTCCGTGAGCACGTCACACCCCATTTCCAATCCTTTTATAATGAATTCATGGTGCGTCGAATCTTTGGTCGTCACAATAATCAAATCTGGTTTTGATTGTTTCACCATTTTTTCGAAGTCGGTAAATACGGGGCAGGTAGCCCCCATATAGTCTTTTGCATACGCTAACCGACTTGGATTGATATCACAAAGGCCCACGAATTCTAGAATCTCCGGGTACGTTTCCACTAGGCGTTTTCCCCAAAAAGTGATGCCCCTTACCCCCGTTCCCACGAGTACTATTTTTAACTTAGCAGTCTTTCCAAAGGCAAAACTGTGTATCGGTAACGCCGTACTCGCAGCAAGCATACTTATAGAACTAAGAAATTTTCGTCTGGAATTTGTCATGAATGTCAGAGTTTATTATTCTACAATATACTTAAATAATTCCTTTGGTGTTAATTAGGAAAGTTAGATGACATAGTTTAAGTTATCTCAAAAATCATAATGAATGGGTAAACGGTAATTATTATTTTTTGTCTTAAATGAAATCTAAGACAGAAGCAGTATAAGAGAAGATAAAGTTCACTCCGTAAATTCATAGTCAATATTTAGTTTTCGCAAAGCTCTCAAGGCAGAACCTGAATTTTTATCTTCAACCTCAATGTCTATACTATCTCCTTCTAGTAGTATCTCTGTAAGTTCATTAGATAGGGCTACCCCAATATTCGTCGAAATCTCTGAAATACATTGGGCAATCGCTCTTCTATCTGGCCGTTGGGCGTCACAGGATAACAAGTTTAGTTTCATTTGTTGAGATTAATTTAGTTTTATGGTCAAATTAACTTGCCAATCAACATTTAGTTCATCGATTTTCATCTATTTTTTAAAGGATTAACGAACCTGCGGTTTTGGTTGGGAGCAACTTTTTGTTATGGCACTATTCCAGTGCGAACATCACAAGTTACAATTTATCTTTAGATTATTTTTTAATGTAGGGCAGAGGAGATAATCCTTAAGATTACTAAAATTGAATATCAAAATTTTGGAATTATAATTTTAGAACCCCCATAGATTTACTGCTGAAACTACTGCAGTATTAAAACCATGGGGGTTCAACTTTAGGTAAAAATGTTGTAGTTACGATAGTAACAATGTAAATTGTGTCATGCCCCAAAATCTTTTACCATAGTAGTTACATTACAGATTGTGAAGGAACTAGTTCTTTACGAGCGAGGTTTAGTTTAAAATTACCGTACTACTTGGATTTCTTTAATCGCTTCTCTTCTTTCTTTTCCTTAGCGGTTTTTACAGGAGCTTTTTTAACATTTTTCTTTGCGTCTTGACTTTTTGCCATGATAATACTATTTAATGATTACTATTTTTTTATTCCTTAGTGTTCAATGAAAGTGGTGCCTTATAGATTGGAAAATCACAGTTTTATATTCACTTTATAATCTAAATATCCGAATTTTTTTAATGCTATCTACTAATTTTCGAAATCAAATGACGGCAAGTTTTTTTTAATCCAAGCGGTCTAGAAATAGGAGCGTGGTTTATAATGTATATTTTTTCGGCCTTTTATACCATTCCCCCTCCTTCTCGCCAAATTGGCTGCGGAATAAACCATAATGGCTTCTTTACTCTGCCGAGGAAAGAAGCCATTTTACATTATTTTTTATCTATAACATCAAGAAATAGGCATCAGGCGTGTGTAGCGAATAGGTAGATATTTATAATGTATCACCGAACTAACCTACTACTCGCAGCTTCTATTTACTAACCTCGGACACACGATTATTTTTCCGTAATAACCCAATCACCTTTTTGAAGAAGCGGTTCTGCTTGCTTGAATTTTACAGATTTACTTTCACCCGACATAACATTTTTAATGGTCACCTTTTCGTTCCTGCCAATTTTTGGCTGTTCCCTTGTAATGGTTTCTGTTACTTGGGGACGCTGTCCTTGGTTCTGACCAACGGCTCTGCTGCGAGCAGCAAGCTCGTCACTATTTGGGATTTCTGCTTTAGAGGTTTGTAAATTCTCTTTGCTGCGCCTTATATTTCGCTCTTCTTGGATTTGGTTGGGATTTCCGGAAGGCAATTCCCCTTTAAACAAGAAAGAAACTATTTCTTTGTTTACTTTCTCTATCATTCCTTTGAAGAGTTCAAAAGCTTCGAACTTATAAATTAATAAAGGGTCTTTTTGCTCGTGAACCGCCAATTGGACCGATTGCTTCAGTTCGTCCATTTTTCTTAAATGGGTTTTCCAAGAATCGTCTATGATGGCGAGCGAGATATTTTTTTCAAAATCGGTTACCAATTGTTTGCCGTTACTATTATAGGCTTCCTGCAAATTGGTTACTACACTAAGGCTTTTAATCCCATCTGTAAACGGTACAACTATACGCTCAAAATTATTGGAATTGTCTTCGTAGACTTGCTTTATAACCGGAAAGGCAGTTGCCGCATTGCGCTCCATCTTCTGCTTGTAGTGCTCATACCCTGCCTTGTACACTTTACTTGTAATTTCTTGGGCAGTCATTTTTCCAAATTCATCCTCTGTAACAGGGGAGGTCATGGAGAAGAATTTTATCAGTTCAAATTCAAAATTCTTAAAATCGCTGGCACCTTTATTGCTTCCTACGATGACTTCGCAGGTATCATAGACCATGTTGGCTATATCAACCTTTAAACGCTCTCCTTTTAAGGCATTTCGTCTTCTTTTATAGACGACCTCTCGTTGTGCGTTCATCACATCATCGTACTCTAACAAACGTTTACGTACACCAAAGTTATTCTCCTCTACTTTTTTCTGCGCACGCTCAATTGATTTTGTCATCATGCTGTGCTGTATGACCTCGCCTTCTTCCAGTCCCATCTTGTCCATCATCTTGGCAACCCTGTCCGAACCGAACAAGCGCATCAAATTGTCCTCTAAGGAAACATAGAATTGAGAGCTTCCCGGATCTCCTTGACGACCGGACCGTCCTCGTAATTGCCTATCTACCCTGCGGGAATCGTGCCGCTCTGTACCTACAATGGCCAAACCACCGGCTTTCTTTACCTCGTTAGATAGTTTAATATCGGTTCCACGGCCTGCCATGTTGGTGGCTATGGTTACTACACCAGAATAACCGGCTTCTGCGACTACATCCGCTTCTTTTTTGTGAAGTTTGGCGTTCAACACGTTATGAGGAACCTTTCTAATGGTCAACATACGGGAAAGTAGTTCCGAAATCTCTACCGAGGTGGTACCAATCAACACGGGTCTTCCGGACTGGCTCAGTTTGGTGACTTCTTCTATGATGGCATTGTATTTTTCCCTTTTGGTCTTATATATCAAGTCGTTTCTGTCGTCCCGAGCAATGGGCCTATTGGTTGGGATTTCCATAACATCCAATTTGTAAATTTCCCAAAACTCACCGGCCTCCGTTACCGCTGTACCGGTCATACCGGCCAATTTGCTGTACATTCTAAAGTAGTTCTGTAAAGTAACCGTAGCAAAGGTTTGTGTCAACGCTTCAATCTTTACATTTTCTTTAGCTTCTATGGCCTGGTGCAATCCGTCTGAATACCGGCGACCGTCCATAATACGGCCGGTCTGTTCATCTACGATCATTACCTTATTTTCCATCACAACATATTCCACATCTTTTTCAAAGAGTGTATATGCTTTTAACAACTGGCTCATGGTATGTATGCGCTCGCTTTTTATGGTGAAATCCTTAAAAAGCTCTTCCTTGAGTTCTGCTTCTTTTTCTATTTCTAGGTTTTGCTGCTCTATTTTCGCAATTTCTCCACCAATATCCGGCATCACAAAAAAGTCCCTGTTCTGTTCTCCAGAAATATAATCTATCCCCTTATCGGTAAGCTCTATCTGATTATTTTTCTCATCGATTACAAACAATAGGTCTTCATCCACTTTTGGCATTTCCCTATTGTTGTCCTGCATATAAAAGTTCTCCGTTTTCTGCAACAGTTGTTTTACGCCTTCTTCACTTAGGAATTTGATCAAGGGCTTATTTTTAGGAAGTCCCCTAAAAACGCGCAGTAATAGGAATCCGCCTTCTTTGGTATCTCCCTCCGAAATCAATTTTTTAGCTTCGGCCAAAACCCCTGTCAAATGCTGACGCTGTTTTTGAACGATTTCGTTTACTTTTGGTTTCAGCTCGTTAAATTCGTGTCGGTCACCTTCTGGCACCGGCCCGGAAATAATCAGCGGCGTACGGGCATCATCTACCAAAACCGAATCTACCTCATCTACAATAGCAAAATTGTGAGGACGTTGCACCAAATCTTTTGGCGTATGTGCCATATTGTCCCTTAGGTAGTCAAAACCGAACTCGTTGTTGGTGCCGTAAGTAATATCGGCATTATAAGCTGCCCTTCTGCCATCGGAATTTGGTGTGTGGTGGTCTATACAATCTACGGATAGGCCGTGGAATTCAAATATTGGGGCCATCCAAGCACTATCCCTTTTGGCCAAATAATCGTTTACGGTGACCAGATGCGTGCCGTTTCCGGTAAGGGCGTTCAAGTATAAAGGTAGCGTGGCTACCAAGGTTTTACCTTCTCCGGTCTGCATTTCGGCAATTTTTCCTTGATGCAATGCTATGCCTCCAATGAGCTGCACATCGTAGTGCACCATGTCCCATGTTACCTTTTTGCCAGCGGCGTCCCATGAATTTTTCCAAATGGCCTTGTCGCCTTCCAAGGAAACATAATCCTTGGTGCCGGATAATTTTCTATCGTTTTCCGTAGCCGTAACGGTAAGTGTTTCATTGTTTACAAAGCGCTTTGCGGTTTCCTTTACTACTGCAAAAGCTTCCGGTAATATTTCGTTGAGCGTAGCTTCGCTGATTTTGTAAGCTTCTAATTTCAAGGCATCTATTTGTGTATAGGTGTCCTCGTTTTTATCAATATCGGTAGATTCGAGTACCTCCTTTTCCAGTTGGACTATTTGCGAGGTAATGTCCTTGAAGGATTCTTGTATCCTGCGTTTGAAATCTATGGTCTTCTGTCGGATGTCATCCAAACTCAACTTTTCTAGATTTGCTTCAAAAGATTTTATTTGATGTACTAAAGGTTGAAGCTCTTTTACGTCCTTTTTAGATTTGTCGCCGACAAAAGCTTTTAAGACTGAATTTAAAAAATTCATATGTATAATGTATTTGTACCGCATATGGAGTTATTGTGAACACCATGCGGTTTTTCTATTTTTGTAAAAGCCGATAATTTTAATCGGCATATCGTAACAACAAAAGCCGTTCCAGTCTTTGTGTAAGACTAAAACACCCTTTCTTACTGCCAAAATTACATAAAAAAAAAGCCTCCAAGGAGACTTTTAATAGTAATTGTTAGTATGTAATATTAATATTCATCCTCGTTCCAGAGGTAATCTTCCTCTGTAGGGTAGTCTGGCCAAATCTCTTCTATAGATTCATAGATTTCACCGCCTTCTTCCTCCATAGATTGTAGGTTCTCTACAACTTCTAAAGGTGCTCCAGTTCTGATTGAATAATCGATCAACTCATCTTTACTTGCCGGCCAGGGTGCATCACTTAAATAAGATGCTAGTTCTAAAGTCCAATACATGGTAATAGTGTTATTTTAATTTTTTGCAAAAATAATTTTTTAATGATGATAGCCAAGATATTTTGCAATTATTTAACCTGAGTTATCAACAATTTTAGATTGGTGAATTGATAACGAATAAATTATGGTTTTATTAGTCCTTTTTTTCGGGAATCCATTTTACCTCTTCTGCCTGTAAATCCTTCGATAATTTTCGAGCCAAGACAAAAAGGTAGTCGGACAGCCGGTTGAGATAGGAAAGTATACGGTCATCAAAAGGTTCGTTTTCGTGCAATAGTGTGGCCATGCGTTCTGCCCTTCTGCATACCGTTCTTGCGATATGACAGTATGACACGCTGGTATGCCCGCCCGGAAGAATAAAATGCGTCATTTGAGGTAGATTATCCTCCATCATATCAATGGCGTTTTCGAGTTTTTGGATGTGGGACTCCTCAATTTTAGCAATATTTAGACGTTCCTTTCCATTTTTTAAAACTGCTTTTTCTGGATCGGTCGCCAAGATAGCGCCAAGGGTAAACAAATCTTCCTGTATTTGAATGAGTTCTTTTTGTGACGAACTCGCAATTTCCTGATCTCGGACCAGGCCCAACCAAGAATTGAGTTCGTCTACGGTGCCATAGCTTTCTATGCGGATATGGTGTTTTGGAACCCGCGTTCCCCCAAATAGTGCTGTTTCTCCTTTATCTCCTGTCTTGGTATAAATTTTCATGTAGTTCTTTTGCGTTTTTTTTTGGAATGCCTGATATCTAATGTACGGGGTTATTGAACGTGTTACAGGTTTTGTTAGTAGGTCATTAATAGCGGGCAGATCGACAGCGGATGAAAGATGTACGATACTTAATATTGGATTTTAAAATTTGATTCAGCGTGGATATTGTTTCTAATCTCAAATCACTTTTTTCACCGCTCATTAGAGTCTGCCTACTGAAACTGCTAACTGCTCACTTTTTTTCCTCTTTCCGTTTATAATCCTCCATAAATTTGCGCGATTTTCGGTCTTGGGATTTTTTTCGGTTCATAAAACTAAAACCCAAATAAATCGCAAATACGACCCCAAGAATGATATATATGGTATTGTTCATAATCTAGGATTAGCTGCTAAAATTAAGTGTTTATATCCGTATCTTAAAATGTTCCTTGGCTTGTTCCTTTCTAAAAAAGGCAATGCCACAATGATACAGGTCTAAGGTTACAGTAACATGTTCCAAATTCTTTACGGCTATCCAATCCTTGGTATTTGATTTTGATTTGTAAATACCCTTTACCAATAACATGGAATCGTTGTCTATGTATTTTGGGTCGCCATTTTTTAATAAATCAACCGGATGTTCAATATATATAAGCTCAGAAGGTAGTCCATCATAAACCAAATCCTTAAAAGTGGTATTCAGTTTAACCCTCAATTGGTCGGTATCCGATACTAGTCTTATTTTTTTAAATGAAAAGTAACGGATACTTTTAAACAAAACATTCTCTATTACAGTACTATTTCTATAGTCTTTTGTGTATAGACCTTTTGTAATAAAGGCGTAGACAAAAGGGGAATGTACGCCATGCTGATTGGTGGCAGTACCTAGAAATTTTAGATAGGAGATAAAACGGTACACGACAAGGGTTCAATTTTAAGCAAAGGTACTCATACGAAATATACTTATATGGTTTAGGTGTGTCCCGTGTACCTAGATGTAGGATAAAAAAACGCCCATGTTCAAAAACTCTGGCAGGAGGTTCGATAAATGGGCGTTTTTGGCATCTAAGTCAGCCGGTGTTTTATTAGGCCATTTTAGCTGCATTTCTTTTTGTGGAGAAAGAAAGTTCTTTCTTAACTCTAGCATTTTTAAACTTGTACAATCTGGCAACCTGTGTTTTGGTTTCCAAGTTTAGCTCGAAAGCGGTTTCGGTAACGATACCCATCTCAATAGTTTTTACTTTAATAGCTGATGTATTGTCCTGAGCTTGCACAGATGTTGCGATGAAGATGAAAAAGAAGATAGCAGCTATTGTTTTCATGTTGTGGGTTTGTTACATTATTATAACTCGCACAACTGTATTTTGGAGGGTAGTGGTTCGTTCAACAACCTATAATACTCGGTAAGTGTCAAAGGTCCGGACAAGGGGTAAACTTCTTTCGATAAACGGCACAGGTACCTAAAACACCTTATCGAAAAAAGGTGTCGTTCAGCCGAGGTAATTCCTTGGAATCTGGGTGTATTAGCTTTTAGATTTCTTGTTTTATCTACTTTTTGTCCTATCTGGATAGTAAGACTATAGGATGTAAGACCTAAAAAAGTTATAAATACAGATATAACCTATATCTCTTTTAAAAACAGGGTAAAGTCAGCATGGAACTCAATCCTCAAGATTTCAGTAAAAAAAGGGTAACTATCCTTCCATCATGGCAGAAAGCTCAAACCACCGTTCTGTCTTTTTTTCTATGGTGTCCGAAATTTGGCCCAGTTCTATGGAAAGTGCCGAGATTTCATCGCCAGAAAGGCCTTCTTTCGCAAATTTCCCTTGGAGGGTTTCTTTTTTTGCTTCCAGATTTAGGATATCTCTCTCCAATTGTTTGTATTCCTTTTGTTCGTTGTAGGAGAGCTTGTTCGTGGTTTCTGGCTTTTTCCAAGCAGTCTTTGTGGTATCTGTCTTGTCTTTTTGTTCCCGCTTTTCTTCGATTTTACTATCCTCGTAGGCTCTGTAGTCCGAGTAGTTGCCCGGAAAGTCTTCAACGACTCCATCACCTTTAAAAACAAATAGGTGATCTACGATCTTATCCATAAAATACCTATCGTGGGATACCACCAAAAGGCAACCTTGAAAATCCAGCAAAAAGCTTTCCAAGACGTTTAAGGTAACAATATCCAGATCGTTGGTAGGTTCATCCAAAATCAAAAAATTAGGGTTTTGGATGAGGATGGTGCACAGATAGAGACGCTTGCGTTCGCCACCGCTCAATTTATCCACAAAATCGTACTGTTTTTTTCGGTCGAACAGAAAACGCTCCAACAATTGCTGTGCGGAAATCTGTTTTCCTTTCATCAAGGGTATATAGTCCCCGAATTCCCGGATGACATCTATAACTTTTTGACCTTCTTTTATGTTAATGCCTTTTTGTGTGTAGTAACCAAATTTAATGGTTTCCCCAATGATGACCTTTCCGCTGTCCGGTTGGTCCTTGCCGGCCAAAATATTTAAAAAAGTAGATTTTCCAGTACCGTTCTTGCCAATAATCCCAATGCGTTCCCCTTTATTGAAATTGTATTCGAACTTGTCCAGAATACGCTTGTCGGGATATGATTTGGACACCTTTACAAACTCTACCACCTTGGTACCCATGCGCTCCATGTTCAGTTCTAGTTGCACCTCGTGCTCCTTTCTGCGATTGCTGGCTTTTTCCTTAATGGCCTGGAAATCGTCTATTCTGGATTTTGACTTCGTGGTCCGCGCCTTTGGCTGGCGGCGCATCCATGTAAGCTCCTTTTTAAAGAGTAATTCGGTCTTATGCTGTTCTACAGATTCCTGTTCTATGCGGGCTTCCTTTTTTTCCAAATAATAGGAATAGTTTCCCTTATATGAGTAGAGCACGCCATTGTCCAGTTCAAAGATTTCGTTGCAGACCCGTTCCAAAAAGAAACGGTCGTGCGTAACCATAAAAAGGGTCATGTTTTCTTTGGCAAAATACTCCTCTAGCCACTCAATCATTTCAAGGTCCAAATGGTTGGTGGGCTCATCCAATACCAATAGGTCAGGTTTGTTGATTAGGGCATTGGCCAAGGCCAAGCGTTTTTTCTGGCCGCCGGATAGTTTCCCTACCTTGGCATGCAAATCTTCAAGTTTCAACTTAAAAAGTATCTGCTTGTATTGCGTCTCGAAATCCCATGCCTGAAAGCGGTCCATGGCGTCAAAAGCTTTTTGGTAGGCATCTTCCTCTTCAGGATTCTCCAAGGCTTTTTCATAGTTCAGAATAACTTGAAGCACCTCGTTGTCCGATGCAAAAATGGTCTGCTCCACCGTTAAGCTATCATCCATAATTGGCTCCTGTGCCAAAAAGGATACGCGGATATTCTTGCGGTAATTTACTTGTCCTGTATCAGGACTATCCGCACCCGACAAAATATTAAGTATAGATGTTTTTCCACTACCGTTTTTGGCGATAAGCGCTATTTTCTGGTCTTTGTTTATGCCAAAGGATAGGTTCTCAAAAAGGACCAGTTCACCATAGGATTTAGAAATATTTTCAACGGTAAGTAGATTCATAAAATTTTAAGTTCAAGTATCACGTTCAATTCAGACTTTTCATTAGGAAATCAATAAATTAAGATCAAACAACAATTACAGATTAAGCCCAGGTTAGTTTTAGTTATACGGCACTATTCCATTCTCTCATTACTTAGAACTGATACTCGTCACTTTTTTGAAGTGATTTAAAAGAAAAAGATAACGAATACAAAGTGCTATTAAAATAAAGATGACCAAAAGGGAAAACAGCTGAATTTTTAAAAGCCACAAAACTACGCTAATTACCAATAGTAGTTGCACAATTGCGATATATGTTCCAAGCCATTTTGCAGGCTGCCCTTTAAGTAGATAAAAGGCTATAATTAGGTTAGGGGCAAAGGCCCAAAGCATATTATAGTTACTTTTGGTGGCATCATGGTCGGTAAAGAACCAGAGGAATAAAATGATGACCCCAGCTATGCCGGTTAGAGAAAACAATACCCCGTCTAACCATTTTGTCCTAGTGTTGCGCTTCCAATCACCATAAGTGAAATAGATAACCAACAGCAATAAAAGACCTAACCAAAACGCGGGGGTAAGAAGAAAAAAACTATGGTCCTTTTGGGTCGGGATATCCAAAACAACCGTCTCTTTTTTAACAATAGGCGTGCCATTTACTGTGGTATGTTTCAGTTGTTCGTAGACGTAAATAGGTAGGAACAGGTGTTCGTAGGGTGTTGCTTTTCTATCTATTACCGATCCTAAGGCCAAGTCTATCCCAAAATTAGACCAGGAATTTAAATTCAGGTTTTGATGTATGAGTTCTCTAAAGGTAAGTTGCTCATCCAAATGGTTATAATCGAACTGTAAGGCATCACCAAGATTCTTTTCAAAGACTTCCGGGATTTTGGTAGCACAGTTTTCAAAGAGGAAATCGTATTTGTACAAACGGTTTTGCGGCAATAAATTGGTTTCTAAAAAACCTATTATAGCTTTTCTTTGTGCCAAGTCCAAATCCAATTCTTGCTCTTTGACCCAACGCTTTTCCAGTATATAGCTTTTTTTGAACAGGTCAAAAGGGTAGCGGGTAATCATGTAGTCCAATTTTCCCCTGGTAAAATTCAGATAAAAATTAGGATCTTCAAAGTTGTAGGTACCGTAGCCATAAACAACATCTATGCCAACGGCAGGATCTTGCAGTCGTATACCGCTATGTCCAAATTTTGCAGCTAAATCCTGTCCTGTACCAACGGTAAGCAAACTTAGTTTAGAAAGTGGGGATAACTGCGCTTCCTGGGAAACAACCCAAACAAAGGATAATAAAAATAAAAAAGCAAACGCAATTCTTTTCAGCATGATCGTTTTGTAATCTTAAGGGGTACAAAGATGCGAATAATCCCGAATCTAAGCTAAAGTGGATTTTAGTATTCCCTATAATACGACTGGCAGTCTGCTTATGGGGAATTAAAGGGCGTGGTTTCATTTTAAAATACCGTTAAAAAATGTACAACCAAAGAAATATGCTATTTTTAGGTTTTGGTTGTCACCTTGATTTTTTTTGTAAACCGATTTAAAGTCTAGCTACTTTATCCTTTAAATGCCCTACTAGGACCTGTTATATGAATAAGCACATTCCCAACTTTATTACCCTTCTTAATCTTTTTTCTGGCTGTGTGGCCACGGTTTTTGCCGTTTGGAACAAATTAGAAGTGGCAGCGGTATTTGTTGCCTTAGGTATTTTCTTTGATTTTTTTGACGGATTGGCTGCGCGTGCCCTGAATGTTAAAAGTGAATTGGGTTTGCAACTAGATTCCTTGGCGGATATGGTCACGAGTGGTCTTGTGCCTGGAGTGGTCATGTTCCAATTATTGGGCATGTCTCAAACGGGTGGTTGGAATATGGACACCTA
Source organism: uncultured Flavobacteriaceae bacterium (assembly GCA_963697395.1). GTDB lineage: Bacteria > Bacteroidota > Bacteroidia > Flavobacteriales > Flavobacteriaceae > Maribacter. The sequence goes on along the minus strand of CAVONX010000018.1, from coordinate 316,921 downwards.
CTCCCTGATGTCCGATGTAGGTTTCAAATTGACCTCCTTGCTCCCTTTTGCGGGCTTCATTATTACCTTGGCATCTGCCTATCGCCTTGCGAAGTTTAATTTAGATGAAAACCAAGTTTCTTCTTTTATTGGTTTGCCTACACCGGCCAATGCCTTATTAATTCTATCCTTACCCTTAATTTTGTTTTACAATCCTAGTAATGTGTTCGGCGAAATTATTTTAAACCAATGGTTTTTGATAGGATTGACCCTTTTGAGCGCTTTTTTATTGAATTGTAATCTACCCTTATTTGCACTGAAGTTTAAAAATTGGGGTTTTAAGGACAATGCATTGCGTTATATTTTTCTTATTGTAAGCTTAGTACTCTTAATTACCATGCAGTTTTTGGCCGTGCCTATTATTATTCTTTTTTATGTATTGAGTTCTTTGGTAAGTCAGTGGAACCAAAAAGCGATAAATCCTTAAATTGAAAAACAAAATAATCCATTGTGTTTGGGGCTTTTGTTTTCAAATAGACAAGAACTATTTTGGGTATAAAAAAGATATATGACCATCACCAACTCAACCCCAGAGGACATCATAGAAATCTTCCGTTTGTACAAAACCGCTTCGGAGTATCAGAAGGCAAAAAAATCAGTAGTGGTGTGGCCAGATTTTGAGCTTGGATTGGTTGAAAAAGAAATATTTGAACATCGTCAATTTAAGTTAGTACTTGATAATGAAATCGCTTGTGTTTGGGCGGTTACCTTTTCAGATGCCGAAATATGGGAAGAATCTAATTTAGACGAGGCTGTCTACCTACACCGTATTGCTACTAATCCTAACTACAGGGGCAAAAATTTTGTGGGAGTTATTATGGACTGGGCAAAGAGCTTTGCCAAAACAAACCACAAGAGATACATACGTTTAGATACCGTAGGAAACAACACAAAACTCATTGAACATTACACCAAGGCCGGGTTTGATTTTTTAGGGTTATTTCACCTAAAAAATACCGAAAAGCTGCCACATCACTATAAAAAAGGGCCGGTGTCCCTTTTTCAAATTGATTTAGAAAAATATAAAATACAGCCAAGAATACTGCAATTAGAAGAGAAAAAACTTGTGGGACAAAAAGTGAAGATGAACCTTTTAAATGATCTAACAAGTAATCTTTGGAGCGGTTTTATGTCTAGAACAAGAGAAATACGAAATAGGGTCGGGGAGGATTTCATTTCACTACAGGTTTACCCCGAAGACTACTTTGGCACTTTTAAGCCAGAACGCGAATTTCAGAAATGGGCTTTGGTTCCTGTTTTGGATCTAAACAACATCCCAAAGGATATGGAGGGATTTGTACTGCCATCTGGAGTTTTCGCTGTATTCCATTACAAAGGTGTGAGCGCCGACCCAAGTATTTTTCAATATATTTATGCTGATTGGCTACCTAAATCGGGCTATATTCTAGATAATCGTCCTCATTTTGAGGTATTGGGAGCTCCTTATTCAAAAAATGATTCCAATTCCGAAGAAGAAATTTGGATTCCTATAAAACAACCATGAATCAACCACAAAAAGCACCTTGGTACTATTTACTTTTATTAATTCTGGCAGGGGAGAGTGTTTTTATACTGCCTTTTGTGCTATCCAGAGTCTTTAGGCCCACGGTTTTGGAAGCATTCGAATTAACCAATGTACAGTTAGGTCTATGTTTTTCTGTCTATGGTGTCGTGGCCTTGCTTTCTTATCCGTTCGGTGGGCCTTTGGCCGATAAATATCCCCCCCGAAAACTTATTGCGGTTGCACTTTGGATGACAGCCCTGGGCGGTTTGTTGTATGCTACTTTTCCTAGGTACCTAATGTTAAAAGTACTTTATGGTTATTGGGGTTTTACTACTATTTTCTTGTTTTGGGCGGCCATGATAAAGGCAACAAGAGTTTGGGGCGGTGTAGCGTCTCAAGGAAAGGCATTTGGGTTTTTGGATGGTGGGAGGGGATTGGTAGGCGCCCTGTTCGGTACTATGGGCGTTCTTATTTTTTCTATTTTTATCACTTCTGAAATTGCCGAAGCTACGGTAACAGAAAGTAGGGAGGCTTTCCGCTATGTGATTTTAGTTTCTTCGGGTATCGTAGTTATTGTTGGTGTTTTGGTATGGTTCTTTATGCGATTGGATAAAGCTGCTGAGCAGGCCATAATTTTGGATCGGATTACCGTATCGCAAATAAAGGAAGTTTTAAAACTACCAGCTGTTGGCTTGCTAATGTTGATTATCCTCTGTGCCTACGTTGGCTATAAAATTACAGATGTGTTTTCGCTCTACGCCCAAGATGTCATGGGGTATGACCAAGTGCAATCCGCACAGGTAGGAACGTTTTTACTTTTTATTAGGCCGGTTGTGGGAGTGCTTATAGGTATTTTAGCTGATCGTTCCCAAACTACCTATTGGTTGGTAGTGAGTTTTGTAGTTTCTTTTTTTGGTGCTTTGCTCTTTGCTACCGGGGTAATTGATCAGTCGGCCACCCTGTTGTTCTTTCTTTCTATTTTGATTGTGGCCACAGGCGTTTATTCCGCACGTTCGCTCTATTTTGCGGTAATGGAACGCGGAAGAATTCCCTTGGTTTTAACTGGTACCGCAGTGGGACTTATTTCGCTTATCGGCTATACTCCGGATATTTTTGCAGGCCCTGCCATGGGGTATTTGTTGGATGCCAATCCTGGACCAACTGGCCACCGGCATGTTTTTTGGATGTTGGCCCTGTTTTCCTTGATTGGTGGAATTGGTGCTTGGTTTTATTATAGCCTATACAGGAAGGGGAAAAATACAGAATCGATGCCATAATGAATTTTAATTTAGGTGTTCACCATTCCAATTTTAAAATCCGGCGGTGCAAGAAATAATAATTACATGAACAAAAATCTAAACCTACTGCTTTCCGGAATAATCGTAATCATAGCAGGTTGCGTTTATGGTGGTCACCCTTCCTACGTTATGCCGCTTATTTTAGATTATGAAGTTGAGGCCTTGGAATTGAAGAATATGCTGCGAGCGGTGATGGGGATTTATATAGGTATTGGCGTATTTTGGTTGTTAGGGGCCTATAAGGTCAAACTATGGTATGCGGCTACCTTGAGCAATGTCCTGTTTATGGGAGGTATTTCTTTCGGACGAATTACCAGTACTGTGTTTGATGGTATTTCCATTCCTTTTACGCCTGCGCTTATTTTGGAACTGTTGTTTTTAATTTGGGGTATATATAACTTAAAAAGCTATTCGGATGAAGTAAATGTTAGGTTAAAATAGCTGGGAAACAGCACTTTTTTATTTTACGTAGAGTTGATGAATGAAAATAAAGCTCCCACCTTTTAGGTATACTTTTCGAAACGACGGAGAGAATCTATGGTGCGGTAATTTTCAAAGAGCGGATTACCGATGCTACAAGAATTGACATACTTTATGCTACATTAAAAAATTAATTACGCCAAATAAGCCTTTATTTTAGAGGCACCCACCATTTAAAACTGAGCCATTTATCTTAGATTTGGGCGCTGGCTGGATTCGCTTTTATCAGGTCAGATGCTCATATCCGCTTTTCGTTTGAGGGTTCTACAATGTATGATGGTTCGCCTTTTCGGTTAATGAAATAGTGGGCACTGAGCTTCGAAATTACTAAGCACTTTTACTAAGTGTTTTCTTAAATAAACTTAAAAATCCAGCTTCTTCTTACGAAGTTCAAAGTTTTGGCCCAAGTAGACTTTACGTACCATTTCATCGGCAGCTAGGTCTTCTGGAATACCGGATTTTAAGATGCCACCTTCGAACATTAAGTATGAACGTTCCGTAATGGCCAAAGTTTCCTGAACGTTGTGGTCGGTAATGAGAATGCCGATGTTCTTGTTCTTTAGTTGAGCAACGATACGTTGGATATCCTCCACCGCTACCGGGTCAACCCCAGCAAAAGGTTCGTCCAATAGAATAAATTTTGGGTCGGTAGCCAGGGCGCGGGCAATCTCGGTTCGTCTGCGTTCGCCACCGGACAAAAGATCACCGCGACTTTTTCTAATATGGCCAAGGCCAAATTCCTCAATGAGCGATTCCATTTTCATGTGCTGCTCCTTTTTACTCAGCTTGGTGAGCTGCAGTACGCTTAGAATATTTTTCTCTATACTTAATTTCCGAAATACCGATGCTTCCTGTGCAAGATAACCAATCCCATTTTGGGCGCGCTTGTACATGGGAAAATTGGTAATTTCCATATCGTCCAAGTAAATGTTGCCGCCATTGGGTTTGATCAATCCTACGATCATGTAGAACGATGTGGTTTTTCCGGCCCCGTTTGGCCCCAAAAGCCCCACTATTTCCCCTTGGTTTACTTCTAAGGATATACCCTTGACCACACGGCGGCCCCTGTAGGATTTCATGATGTTTTCGGCTCTTAGCTTCATTTTTTCAAATCTAAACCTTATCTATTTACAGGAAAATGTTTTATCGTTTATTTAACCTACTGCATCTATCGAAACTATGGGCGTATCAATTCTAAATGCTTCCCAATAAATCCCTATCTATATTGGGTAGTAGGCCAAAGCTTTATAATGGCTTAATATCAGTGTTTTCTCTATCCGCTTTCGCTTTGGCGGCTGCTCTAGCTTTGTCTGCTCTTGCTTTTTCCACTTTGGCCTTTTCCGCTGCTTTTCGTTCTCTTTTTGCTTCATTCTTTAAAACCCGACCCGATATAAAAATGCTGATTTGATACAGAAATATGATAGGAATGGCCACAACAATTTGGCTAGTTACGTCTGGAGGTGTAATTACGGCCGAAAGTATCAAAACTATAACTAGTGCTATCTTACGGTACTTCTTCATGAGTTCCGGAGTTACCAGCCCCACTTTTGTAAGGAAATAGATGATGATAGGCAGCTCAAATAAAATGCCGCAGGCCAAAACCGCAGAACGCACGGTACCGATGTAGGAGTCCAGATCGAATTCATTGAGTACTATCTCGCTTACTTGGTAGGTGCCCAAAAAATTAATGGACAAGGGTGCAACGATATAATATCCAAAAAGAACCCCAAGAAAGAACAGTAAAGATGCTATAAATATAAACCCTCTAGAATGCTTGCGTTCCTTTTCATAGAGCCCAGGACTAATAAATTTCCATAATTCATAAAGAATATAAGGGAATCCAATGATGATACCGCCCCAAATCGCCGTCCATATATCAGCAGAAAATTGTCCGGACATGGTTCTACTCTGTATGGTAAAGGGTAGTTTGTCCTTACAGAAATCAGAATCGATACTAAAATAGGTAGAAAGTTCGCAAAAAAATCTGTACGTTGGAAAATCCATTCGGGAAGGTCCAAAGATGATAACATCAAAAACAAATCTACTAAAAACGAAGGCTACTATTCCAATAATCACCACGGCCAATGTAGATCGTATCAAATGCCATCTTAATTCTTCCAAATGGTCCAAAAAGGACATTTCGTTAGGTGGCTTAACAGTTTTTGCGCCCATTATATAATTCCTTCGTTTATAAGATTGTGTAGATGAATAACTCCTTTATATTCGCCATTTTTTATGGCAAGTAGCTGGGATATTCCTTTTTTTTGCATTGTTTCCAAAGCCTCCACGGCAAGGGTATCTGTTTCAATGGTCTTTGGATTGGAACTCATAATGTCCTGAGCAGTTAGGCCATTTATATTATCGTGTTTGTTCAGCATTCTTCGGATATCGCCGTCCGTTATGATACCCACAATTTTTTCCTTATCCAACACAGCGGTAACCCCCAACATTTTTTCGGATATTTCTACGATTACCTGTCTCACACCTGTTCCCAATTGTACTTGAGGTACTTGGTTGTTCTTGGTAATGTCCGCTACCCTCAAATATAATTTTTTGCCCAATGCCCCGCCGGGGTGATATTTGGCAAAGTCCGCACTGCTGAACCCCTTTAATTCCAACAGAACAATGGCCAGGGCGTCTCCCATTACCAATTGTGCAGTTGTGCTCGTGGTAGGTGCCAACCCATTGGGACATGCTTCCTTTTCAACAAAAGTGTTCAGAACAAAATCTGCTTGTTTGGCCAAAAATGAGTCCTTATTGCCAGTCATGGCAATCAGTTTGTTTTTACCTCTTTTAAGTAACGGAACCAGCATTTTTATTTCTGGGGTGCTTCCACTTTTAGAAATACAAATGACAACATCATTTTCTTGTACGGTACCTAGGTCGCCATGAATGGCATCTGCCGCGTGCATAAAAATTGCCGGTGTTCCTGTAGAATTTAAAGTGGCTACGATTTTGGTGGCAATGATGGCACTCTTGCCTATTCCGGAAATCACCACTCTGCCTTTAGAAGCAATTATACAACTGACGGTATTGGAAAAACCGTCGTCCAAAAGGGTTGAAAGATGAGCTATAGCGTCCCGTTCCGCTTCAATGGTCTTTTTAGCCAAATCTATAATTGCACTCGGAGTTATCAACGTTTTATTCAAAATTATGAATTGTATTCCTAAAAGTTTGTGTTATCTTTAAGATAACAAAATTACATAAACTATATGTTATAGTATCTGTTCCAAGTAATAATTTGGTTGGGTATTGTAGTAGGGTTTTATTTAAGTGAGAAGTAATTAAATTACATAATTTTGTTAGTGCTAAATTATAAAGTGTGATAGACGATAAAGGTTTGAATGGGATTGATTTACATGCCTCTTTAAAAAAGTATTTTGGTTTTTCCCAATTCAAGGGGCTTCAGGAGGAGGTTATCAAAGAAATTTTAAACGATAACAACTGTTTTGTAATCATGCCTACCGGCGGCGGCAAATCGCTCTGTTATCAGCTCCCGGCTTTAATGAAATCCGGAACAGCCATTATTGTTTCCCCTTTAATTGCCTTAATGAAAAATCAGGTAGATGCCATTAGAGGCGTATCTGCCGAGTATGGCATTGCCCATGTTCTTAATTCCTCATTGAACAAGACCGAGATTAAACAGGTTAAGAAGGACATTAAGGATGGGATTACCAAGCTACTGTACGTAGCGCCGGAGTCACTGACAAAAGAGGAAAATGTGGAGTTTCTACGTTCGGTACCGATTTCTTTTGTTGCGGTAGATGAAGCTCATTGCATCTCTGAGTGGGGACATGATTTTAGACCTGAATATAGAAATCTGAAATCGATCGTAGCTCGTTTAGGGGATAATATACCAATTATAGGTCTTACTGCTACAGCTACACCAAAGGTGCAAGAGGATATTGTGAAAAATTTAGGAATACATGATGCCAAGCTTTTTAAAGCATCCTTTAACCGCCCAAACTTATTTTACGAGGTTAGGACCAAAACAGAAAACATAGATTCCGATCTCATCAGATTCGTGAAGCAGAATGCTGGAAAGTCAGGAATTATATATTGCCTAAGCCGAAAGAAGGTAGAGGAATTGGCACAAGTACTTCAAGTAAACGGTATTAGTGCCGTGCCCTATCATGCTGGTTTCGATGCCAAAACACGATCTAAGTATCAGGATATGTTCCTGATGGAAGATGTTGATGTCGTCGTGGCAACTATTGCCTTTGGTATGGGTATTGATAAGCCGGATGTGCGTTTTGTAATACATCATGATATCCCAAAAAGTATAGAAAGCTATTACCAAGAAACAGGTAGGGCCGGTAGGGACGGAGGAGAAGGGCACTGTTTGGCTTTTTACTCTTATAAGGATATAGAAAAATTGGAGAAATTTATGTCTGGAAAACCCGTGGCGGAACAGGAGATTGGTAACGCCCTTTTACAGGAAGTGGTTGCCTATGCAGAGACGTCCATGTCTCGCCGCAAGTTCATGCTACACTATTTTGGGGAGGAGTTCGATGAGGTGAATGGCGATGGCGCGGATATGGACGATAATACCCGTAACCCAAAGAAAAAAGAAGAAGCTCGGGACGATGTTCTCAAGTTGTTAAAAGTTGTCGAGGGAACTAGCGAAAAGTTTAAATCGAAGGAAATTGTCTGTACGCTACGGGGTAAAAGCAATGCCATTATTTCCTCTCATAAAACCAACGAAAAGGATTTTTTTGGAATAGGTTCCGATAAAGACAAGAGGCACTGGATGGCCTTGGTGCGCCAAGTGCTGGTTGCCGGTCTTTTAAAAAAGGAAATAGAACAATATGGTGTGCTGCACCTAACGGATGCAGGAAGGGATTTTATGAAAAATCCAAGCTCCTTTATGATGACGAAAGACCATGTTTACAACGCAGAGAACGATAGTGCCATAGTAGGTGCGGCGAAGGCCGGAGGCATAGCGGATGCAAGGCTTTTGAAACAACTCAAAGATCTGCGCAAGTCACAGGCCAATAAATTGGGGGTTCCGCCCTTTGTAGTATTTCAAGATCCGTCTTTAGAGGATATGTCTTTGAAATACCCAATTTCCATAGAAGAATTGTTGAGTGTACATGGTGTTGGGGAAGGGAAAGCAAAAAAATATGGAAAACCTTTTGTAGAGTTCATCACAAAATATGTTGCCGAAAATGAAATCATAAGACCGGACGACCTTATTGTCAAAAGCACAGGAGCTAATTCTGGACTAAAACTTTATATCATCCAAAATGTGGATCGTAAGCTTCCTTTAAGCGATATAGCATCTGCAAAAGGCTTGGAAATTAATGAACTTCTAAAGGAAATGGAGCAGATTGTTTTCAGCGGAACCAAACTTAATTTAAGTTATTGGATAGATGAAGTGCTGGATGAAGAGCAGCAAGAGGAGATTCACGAATACTTTCTTGAGGCTGATACAGATGATTTGGAAGAAGCCATGAAAGAGTTTGATGGTGAGTATGAGGATGAAGAACTACGTTTATATCGACTCAAATTTATTAGTGAGGTAGCGAACTAGGCAGTCTGGATAATTTCTGGATGAAATGTATTTTTAGGGAATAGAATCCGATTCTACAAATGAATTTCGCAATTCCTCTGTAATTCCCTCCTCAATTTTTAAGGCAGGGTTCGCTGTTCTCAATTTTTTTAGACCATCGGCGGAAATTTTTGTATTCCAGAGGTAAATATCCCGTAAAGCACTCATTTTAGTCAATGTAGGAATACTACCATCGCTTATTTCCGTGCTATGAACCTTCAAGGTTTTGAGGTTCAACATTAGTTTTAAGGCATCTATTTCAATATCCGTCACTGGCGTTTGGTCTATTTCCAGCCATTCTAGATTCGTGCAGGATGCGATAAAGTCCAGTTCATCTTGCCCAATGGGTAATCCGCTGACATCGAACTGAACAATGTTCTGATGGACAGACTTTAACCCGGTTACCTGTTCGGAAGTATAAACGGGGGATTTATAGATGTTGACATTCAACGCATCGGTATCGCCCGCAATACGCTTTATGGTCACATAATCCGAATTCAGGCGTTGTAAGGTACTATCCGCCACTTTGGGCAGCTTCGCCCATTTTTCTTTTTCATCGGGCTGCATCAGCCCTGTAATCAAACCCTTTAAAGGCTCCGAGGACGACAGATGCGCTAACCGCAAAGTATCCGATGCACCAAGCGCGATCCAACGTTCCACTATCTGAATTTCTTGTTCGTTCAGAGGTTGTTTGCCATCAGGTGGCATGTGCTCTTCATCTTCTATAGGAAGGTGTACCCGCCTGATCATTTCGCTTCTCTCGTAATCTCCGGGTATGATGGTATTTCCTACTTCCCCACCTGCCAGAAGTGCATCTAGCGAAGTCATTAGCAATCCCCCTTTTGTTTTGTTGGGATTATGGCAGGAAACGCATTTATTTTCTAGTATACGGCCTACCACATCCCCATATACCAGGGGATTTTCTGGAATCTCATCCGCCCGCTTTTCCGCAGGGAGTGCCAAGAAATCTTCGCCGTGGGTTATCATTCCCCCGTAATGGCCGGTAAAGAAGACTAAACCTATTAAACTGACTTGAAGTATTTTGGAAAAAATAGGTTTATCAAAATTACTTCCCTCCAAACCATACCAAACTGCCGCCAAAAGTGCCAATACACCACCCATCCATTGGTGCCAGAACAAAAGGTCTCCTTTTAAAGGGGTTTCCTTTCCTAGGAAAAATCCCGAGATCGCGGTCAATAAGGATAGTAAAACGGCTATTGTCAATAATTGTTTAGGTATTTTCCTCCCTGTCAATCCCAAAAAAGCACATAGTAGCAAGAGGACAATGGGAAAATGTAACACTAAAGGGTGCCAGCGTCCTACCCAGGCGACCATTCGAGGTAGTTCAATATATGATTCGAACAGAAGACAAAAAATGAGAAAGAGCGATAGCCCAAAAATGACATGGTCTACCCATTTATTTTGAGAAGTTTTTGCCATAATTACGCCAAAAGGTCTTTGATTACGTTGCCCGCTACATCAGTTAGGCGAAAGCGGCGACCTTGGTATTTATAGGTCAGTTTTTCGTGATCTAGACCCAGCTGGTGCATGAGAGTGGCATGAAAATCATGGATATGCACGGGATTTTCGACAACGTTATAACCGAATTCATCGGTCTGGCCGTAGTTGAGCCCTGGTTTGATGCCCCCACCCGCCATCCAAATACTAAAGGCTTTGGGGTGGTGGTCCCGCCCATAATTTTCAGGGTCGAATTTTCCTTGAGCGTAGTTGCCCCTTCCAAATTCTCCGCCCCAGACCACTAAGGTATCCTCTAGCATACCTCGTTGTTTGAGGTCCAGCACCAAGGCGGCGGAGGCCTGATCTACATCTTTGGCCTGCCCGGCCATTTCATTGTGCAGATTGCCATGCTGGTCCCAGCCCTGATGGTACAATTGTATAAAGCGCACCCCATTTTCGGCAAGCCTGCGCGCTTGAAGGGCATTCGCCGCATACGTTCCGGGCACTTGGCAATCTTCCCCATAGAGATCGATGACGGATTGTGGTTCTTTGGAAATGTCCATCACATCGGGCACCGACATTTGCATGCGATAGGCCATTTCGTATTGTGCGATGCGGGATTCGATTTCGTCATCGCCGGTTTCTACGTGGTGTAGCTTGTTCAATGAGGAAACATGATCCAATAAATGTCTTTTGTCAGATCTAGAAAGTCCCTCCGGATCATTTAGGTAAAGTACCGGGTCCTTTCCCGAACGCAACATGACCCCTTGATGCTTGGAATCCAAGAATCCGCTGGACCATAATTTGGAGTACAGGCCTTGACTGTTCCCTTTTCCTCGTGATGTCAAAACAACGAAGGAGGGCAAGTTTTTGTTTTCGCTGCCCAGCCCATAACTCAGCCAAGACCCCATGCTGGGGCGTCCTGAAATCTGGCTTCCGGTCTGGAAAAAGGTAATCGCGGGATCATGGTTTATGGCTTCGGTATGCATACTTCGTACCACCGTGATCTCATTGGCGATCTTGGCTATATGAGGGAAGAAATCACTGATCCATGTTTGGCTCTCACCATGTTGTTTAAAACCGATTTTAGGGGGCATTAAGGGAAACTTGTCCTGATTGGCCGTCATTCCCGTCAATCGCTGTCCGTTACGGATTGATTCCGGTAAGTCTTCGCCCATCCGTGTTCTTAAAATGGGCTTGTAATCAAAAGTTTCGAGCTGGGAGGGCGCGCCTGCCTGAAATAAATAAATGATACGTTTCGCCTTAGGCGCAAAATGTGCCACGCCTAAATCTCCATCGGTGGCCAAACTTGGCCCCGATGTCTTGAACAGATCGGGGATCAATAAGGATCCTAGTGCCAAGGATCCGATACCTACGCTCAATTGCGAAAAGAAGTGCCTTCTGTTGGCTTTTAACGGATTTTCAGATGATTCTTTTTTTTCTTCCATTTTGGATGGATTATTTTTTGTTTCATTATGCCATTATCAAAGATATCAGACCGCTTTGCTTAAGAACCAAGCGTCTAGACTAATTTTCAAGAGTGTTACTGTTTCCTAGTTTTGACTTCTAAATTTGTATCCGATACTCCTTGATTCGGACCTCGTCATCCGCACTTCGTTATCCGTATTTTGCAATTCGTGCTTCTTTGCTATTCCTTGGTTATTGTTTCGTCCAAATTGTAAATTACCTGTGCGGTTAGCATAAGCGCAGCGGTTCTGGCCGGATCTACGTTTAGTTGCTCATATTCGCCTAGAGCGGCCAGTTTTTTGGCATCTTCCGGTTCGTTCTCGTACAACTTCACGGCATCGTAATAATAGTCGTTCAATGTCAACAGTTCCTCTTCTTTTGGCGATCGGACTAAAATGCGCTGAAACAGTTCTGCCACCATATCCGGGTCGTCATTGCCTTTTTCCTGTAGCGTGCGTTGCGCCAAAACGCGGGCGGCTTCCAATACCTGTATGTCGTTTTGCAGGGCCAGGGCCTGTAAAGGCGTATTGGTCTTTTGCCGGCGTACTTCGCAGAAATCCCGGGTTGGCGCGTCAAAAATGGTCATGGATGGAGGTGGTAGCGTACGTTTCCAAAAGGTGTACAAGGAACGCCGGTAGAGGTCCTCACCGCTATCCTGGAAATATTTGGTCAACACGCCCCTGTTCTCACCGGCATTGGTTTCCTCCCAAAGACCTGCTGGCTGGTAAGGTTTTACGCTAGGTCCGCCCACCTCTGTATTCAGCAGCCCGCTGGTGGCAAGAATATAGTCCCGTATCATTTCCCCGCTCATTCTAAAACGCGGTGCCCTGGCCAACAACCTATTTTCAGGGTCCGACTTTTTAAGGTCCGGCCTCAGTTGCGATTTTTGTTGATAGGTGGCCGAAAGCATAATTTTTCTAAGCAAGTGGTGTATGTCCCAATCGTGTTCCATAAAATCTGCCGCGAGCCAATCCAACAGTTCGGGATGAGAGGGCAGACTTCCCTGAACGCCAAAATCTTCCGCGGTTTCTACGAGACCCCTGCCAAACAGCATCCCCCAAATACGGTTTACAAAAACACGCGCAGTTAAAGGGTTGTCCTTGCTTACCACCCATTTTGCCAAGCCTAACCGGTTTCTTTCCAAGTCTTCCGAAAAAGGGTAGATGATGCCGGGCGTATTGGGGACGACCGAATCGGTCGGTTGGTCGTATTCTCCCCTATTAAGCATGAAGGTTGTTTTGGGTGCCGAATCGTTCATGACCATCACATTGATTTCTTGGCCCTCCTCCAAATTCACAAAGTCCAGAACACCCTCGATTTCCGAAGAGGTCAATGTCAAGAACGGCGGGTCTGCAAAGAATTTTTGGTTTTTGGCCTGTACGGCATCCATTTGCAGGCCTTTTTCATCGACCTGGTTAAAAAATGCGAAGAACTCGAAATAATTAGCCTGCGAAATGGCATCGTACTTATGGTCATGGCAACGGGCGCACTCCAAGGTCAATCCTAATATTCCTTTGCCAAGGGTATTGGTTCTATCTAGTACGTAATTTGTGCGGTATTCCTCCTGTATCACACCACCTTCCTGTGTTATGGGGTGGTTGCGGTTAAAACCGGTCGCCAAGATTTGTTCTTTAGTGGCATTGGGCAGCAAGTCTCCCGCCAATTGCCAGGTCAAAAACTCATCATAGGGTAAATTCTTGTTGAAAGCATGGATCACCCAATCGCGCCAAGGCCACATAGTACGGTAGCTGTCATCTTGGTACCCGTGGGAATCGGCGTAACGGGCGAGGTCCAGCCAAGATTGTGTCATGCGCTCCCCGTACGCGTGAGAGGACAAAAAGGTATCTATGGCCGTTGCGATTATTTTTTCCGGTGCAAGGGCCAACAAGGCCTTTGTATCTTCGGCTTTGGGCGGTAGACCCGTTAAGTCCAGGCTTATCCTGCGGATCAACGTCTCCGTGGTCGCCTGCTGGGAAGGGAGGATGTTGTTTTCTTGAAGTTTTTGGAGGATAAATCCGTCTATTTCATTCCGCACCCACGGGCCCGTTATGCCTTCCATGGATTTAATTTTCGGGACTTCCTTTTTTTTTGGGGAAAGATAGGCCCAATGTTTCTCGAATTTTGCGCCCTGCTCGATCCACTTTTCTATCAATCGCTTCTCATAAGAGTTAAGGTCCAATTTTGAATCCGGGGGGGGCATTATTTCATTGGGGTCGTCCGTGATCATGTGCCAATAGGCTTTGCTTTTTTTTGGGTCACCGGCAATAAAGGCGTACTCTCCAGGGCTTTCCCTTAATTCTTGGAAAGCGGTTTCCTCCAGATCCAATCGCAGTCCCGCTTTCCTTTTATTGGCATCGGGACCATGGCAGGTATAACAGTTATCCGAAAGTATGGGCTTTATGTGAAAATTGTAATCAATCGTATCGGGAAGTTTTACGCTGGCATAAACATCTTCGGAACGTTGCAAAAAACCGGAACTAAAGGCATAAACTAAGGTAACAAGAAAACCAAGAACCGCAGCAAGGATAATTTTTTGTTTCATTTGTTTAGATTCAATCGGTGTTGGTTTACAAACCATTTTTTGGTCCGCTTTAAAATTTTAGGCTGCTCTGTGGACCCGCTCTAACTAATTTAAAATTAAAACAAGTTCTGAATAAACAAAACAGAAACCTTATGGTATTCTTAAACTAAACCGTAATTTACAAAATCTTTGGACTTGAAAATATGGCAAGCAATGAATTGGTTATTCTTTTAAGCTAAACTAGAATAAATGGTCATTCTTTTTTAGATAGCTTTTAAGGTTTTTGTAATTTTTATGGTCATTTAATCTCCAGTAATATGGAGGTATCGGAAGAAGATAAATACAGTAAGTTCGTATCATTTATCTCATTGTTTGTAAAAATGACAAAGAGCAATCTAAACAACCCTTTTTTATTTGTTTAACATTTATTATTAAAAATTAAACAAAAATTATGATACTCGCTTTAGTCTATCGCATACATTTACCGAAATATTAAAATAAATACTATGAAAATGATTAAAATTACATTCGTATGTGCATTATTATTTGGTGCGACATCATTGGTAAATGCTCAAAACATTGTTGGTGTTGCTGCCGGTAATGAGAACTTTTCTACCTTGGTTGCAGCCGTGAAGGCAGCAGATTTAGTCGAAACTTTGAGTAGTGAAGGTCCGTTTACTGTTTTTGCACCGGTAAATGATGCTTTTGCAGCCCTTCCCGATGGGACGGTAGAGGGTTTATTGCAGCCAGCAAGTAAAGCCGCTTTGACTGGAATTCTTACCTATCATGTAGTAGCTGGTAAGTACGATGCTGCTGCCGTTATAGCTGCTATAAATGGCAACAACGGTTCTTTTGCAGTTCCAACGGTTCAAGGAGGTAATGTTGTTTTGTCCCTAAAGGATGGCAAAGTAATGTTAACCGATGAAAAGGGAAATATGGCAACTGTAGTTATTGCAGATGTAGCTGCCTCTAATGGCGTTATACATGCTATAGATACTGTAGTTATGCCTAAATAAAGTTTTTTTAAATTTAAAATCCCCGTTTTTCTCTCTAGAAAAACGGGGATTTTTGTATTAGAGTTTATTTATTATCGTGCGCTCGTTCCACCATCTTCTCCCTTGGTTCTTTTTAATTGCCTTTGTATCTTTTTAATTGCAGATTCTATAGATTTTTCCGGTTCAATGATATTATATTCGCCCCACCAATCCGGGTCGGCAAAGCCAATGGCCTCATCGCTAAGTATTATAGATGATTTTATGCGATCTTTAGAGTTTATCTCAGCGTTGGTAAGGTTCTTCTCCCAATCCGTTATAGCCATTTCACAGTTCATACTATACACGGAGTTGAATAGTTTTTTATCCCAGTCAATCTTAAATTCCAATTGAACATTGCTGTAACCATAATACCATTTTCCGTCTTTCTCCCTATAATCTACCCTATAGGCTACAGAGGTTGGCCAGACTTCCGCATTTCTTGGCTTTTTGCGCACAAACATTTGGGCCGCCAATTCTTTATCCGTTATGTTAAGAGAATAAATGGCACTTGTAAGTATTTTGTTTTGGGCATCTATATATAGTTTGCCCGTAAACAATGGGTCGATTATTCCAGGTTTTTGTTGGAAGTCGATGATGTAAATTAAAGCGTCATTTACCCTTGTAGAACTGTTAAAAGTAAAATCGTAAGAGCCAATTGACTCAACGTTAAAAATATAGTCGGGGTATTTGACCATATCAACAAAGAGGGTATTAAAAGGTCCACCCTGTAATTTTAGAGCAAGCGTATCCAACTTGTCATAATCTGTACTTTTTCGCGCTTTAAAAAGTTTTAGTTCATCCTTTTTATTGGAGGCGTAAGGTGTTTTATAAATATTGACTACAGCTTCCGACAGACTCACGTTTCTGTTTCTTTTTTTAATGGTTTCCCTGTAGAACGCGGTCATTACCGTGGGTTCGTTTAAGTAGTTTTCGCCTCTTTTACTTAGGGTTTCCCTTACTAGTGCTTCTGCGTCCTTGGGTACGATTAAATTTACTTCCGTAAGCTCCACAACAGATTCTTTCATAAAAATCTGGTTATTTTCTTCTTTTAACTGGCTTACTGGTAATACCAAGGATTTATATCCCAAAAAGGAAACGACAATATTCTCATCAGTACCATCAGCGGGAATCTTCAAAAGAAATTCTCCCTCTGTATTGGTAATGGTACTCACATTGGTTCCCTCTAAAGTTAAAGTCGCAAATACCAAAGGTTTTTTGGTGCTTTCATCTAAAATTTCCCCCGACAGCTCCTTAAAAGAGACTTCCTGTCCCAGTAAATGGCTGGACCAAGTAACCGTCATTAGTACCGATACTACCATCGAAATAATGAAGGATTTTTTTGAACTTTTCTTATAACTGCTTTTCATAATATTTAGTACAATTTTTATGTACTAAGATAGTGATTTATTGCTTTTTAGCTTAATATAAACTCTTAAATTATAGAAGGTTCTTGTTAATTTTTCAGATTTATTGGACCTTTTTCAAAAAGGTAATACTCTGCCTATCAAATTTTTACAATTTTTGGCGTCATTATATTTTACGCGTTAAGGATGACGTTCCATTTGTTTTACGGTCGGGGTATTATTTTTGGAATTTGTAAAAGGTGCCTCTATTGGCAGGAACGCTCCATACTTTTTGATAGGTGCTGAAATTTAATTTTCTCATTGGCGGTGTGCTCATGGTAAAGTAAGAATTTTTAAAGGCCAGCGGATTTTAGTTTTTAACATGTATTTATGTGTGTAAAACCAAGGGTATCCTAGATTGGATGCTCGAGTAAGCTAAACTGCCCAAGAGACCAGAAATGCTATGAAACAAGGCTTATTCCGGTATTTCGCTTATCTTGGAGGAATCGTCAACAAGACGCTCAATTTCCTGCAGTTCTTCTGAAGTTAGGTCGCGCCATTTGCCAACAGGTAAATCCAAGTGTATGTTCATGATACGTATTCGTTTCAATTTCCTGACCCTATACTCTAAATGTTCGCACATACGGCGTATTTGCCGGTTTAATCCTTGGGTTAAAATTATGCGGAACTGGTACGTACTTATTTGGCTTACTTCACACTTTCGGGTCACAGTATCCAAAATGGGTACGCCGTCCCTCATTTTTCTTAAAAAATCTGTGGTTATCGGTTTATCAACCGTAACTAGGTATTCTTTTTCATGATTGTTCCGCGCCCTAAGTATTTTGTTTACAATATCTCCGTCATTGGTCAAAAATATCAATCCTTCACTGGGCTTGTCCAGACGTCCTATTGGAAAAATACGCTTTGGGTAGTTTATGTAGTCTATGATATTGTCTTTTTCTACCTTGGTATCTGTGGTGCATACAATTCCAATAGGTTTATTAAAAGCTAGGTATACGGGTTTTTCCTTTGGAGGTGATATAAGTTTTCCATCAACCCGAACCTCATCGCCTAAAATTACTTTCGTGCCCATTTCCGGAACTTTGCCATTAATGGTAACCCTTCCTTTGTCTATAAGCTTGTCGGCCGCCCTACGCGAACAGTAACCAACCTCGCTTAAGTATTTGTTTATCCTGGTCTCTTTAGGTTCGTTTGACATTAGTTAACTATGCGTTAGGGACTTATTTTTTGCGTTCTATTTCCAACTTATGGATCTCTCTTCCCAATTCAGCTAAAAAAGGTATGCCAACATCGTCATATTCATAGACATTGTCATTAAAGATTCCATTTTTATTTACCAAAATGGTAGCCGTCAATAAAAAATCTACCTTGTTTTTGGAATCTGTTATATAGGCACAATCCGTTAGTGTACCATAGGCAAAACCTACTTTATTGTAAATTTTAATATGCTCCGGAATCGTATCTTTTGAATCTCCGTAGATAAAAAACTTACAGTAACCATCATAGTACTCTTCCGGGTTATATCCTGCATTTCTCGGGAGCGTATACATTGAGGTCATTAAAAAATTGTGCTGATCTTCAGATAGGTCAAAACGTTCATTTACTTCGAATTCATTAGGAAAAATGACCCTTTTTAATACCTCGTGTTGCGCATTCAATGGATAATAGTTTTTAAGACTGAAGTCAAAGGGTTGGTTTATGAGCAGTTCTTCTTCGTAATACCCCACTCCCTTTTTTATTTTTTGAAGAACTAGCTTTTCTGGCGCAGTATTAATAGATGGTGCGGTGACTGCAGTAGTGCTATCGTTCAAGTATACTACTAAGGGTTTTGTGCTTAGGTCATCTGAATGGTAGCCCAGCCTATGGGATATGCGTACGGGAGAAATGCCTTTATCTCTCAAATTTCTATTGATGGCATCTTGGCCCAGGAGTTCCACCATCCGGTTATTCGCCAAGTTGTCACTTACAGCGAATATTTGGGAAACATCTTGGGAAATAGTAGATTCAATGGAGTCCCCTTCAATATAGTATCTTGTATTTCGGTCCAGGCTATCGGTTTGGTTCAGACGTTCCAAGGCGAGCACGGCAATAGGAAATTTTACCGTGCTCGCAGGATAAAAATAATTCTCGTCGGCAACATCGAAATCATAGTCCGTAAAAATAATACTGTCATTTCTGCGATCTATTTGCGTATAGCGTATTTGCACCTCATATTGGTCAATACTGTCCATGACCTGTTTTATTTTTGGATTCTCTGATGCCAAGGCTCTGTCTAAGATGGAAGCCTTGTTTTGTTGCGAACAGGAGCTTAGCAGGGCCAGTAGGGCCAAAAGTTGAAAAATATTCTTTTTCATTGGTAGTTTGGTTTAGTTCATATAGAGTTCGCCGCGATGCGGTTTTAAGATATCTCGTACGGTAATCATATTTTTCTCTGTTACCACCATGAATGCCAAACTGTGCATTTCATTAATTTCTAAATGACCGGTAATGTTCAGCGGCAGTTCTTCTTTGCTTATAAATTCTTTTAAATGTTTTTCGTGATGTTCGGCGGTTTTAAATGCTTCCGGTCCCCTAAAATCCCAAATCAATTTTATTTTTCTTTCCAACCTATTCATTTTAATTCAAAATTAAGCTTTTCAATCGTATTTCAAAGGGAAGTTTGTATCGGGAGGTTTGGGTAAAATCTGAGAATAAGCGTTTTTAATGTTCTAGAATGAAACCAGTTAACTTTTTTATTTAGTTTCATAGCCATAAATTTATGTTAAGTAAACGTAGCACGGTTTGCATGAGACTTAGTAATTGCTATTTTTACAAGATGTTTTCTCTAAAAACTTTTAAAAGGGGGATTGTTAAGATGCTGTTTGTCAGTATGTTTTTGATAGGTACCTTATTGTCCTCATGTAGCTACTATTTTAAGAAGAACAATGATTTGGCGCCACTGGCAAGGGTCGGGGATACTTATTTGTACAAAGAGGATGTGGCCATTTTTCTTACAGATGGCATGTCTGATGCAGACAGTACATCATTTATGAACAATTACATTACCAATTGGGCTTCAAAACAGTTGCTTTTATCCAAGTCAAAAATCAATCTACCAGAGGATAAATTAAGGGAATTTGACGCTTTGGTTGCCGATTATAGGACTGATTTATATACTAGGGCATATAAGGAAGCTTTAATTTCCCAGGGTTCCGATACATTGATCTCTCAAGATGAACTATCGCGTTTTTATGAAGAAGAAAAGGAGAATTTTAAGTTAAAGGAGCGTATTTTGAGAATACGATTCGTAGCCTTGCCTAAGAATTTTCTGAATAAGGAAGAAGTTTCGAAACGTTTACAAAGTTTTAAAAAAGAGGATGTTTACTATTTGGACTCTATAGGAGTTCAATTTAAGAAGTTGAACTTTAACGATTCCATTTGGGTAAGGGCATCTAGGGTTGCCGATGAAATACCACCACTAACCTTTGAGAATCAGGATAGGTACTTAAAAAAATCACAATTTTTTGAATTAGAGGATTCATTAGGGGTATATTTGGGCAAGATAGAGGAGGTAAAGGACCTTAACGATATAGCTCCACTCTCCTTTATTGAACCTACCATTAGGCAAGTTTTATTAAATCGCAGAAAAATAGACTACCTGCGCAAATTGGAAACAGAAATCATAGATGAAGCAATTAGGGATAAAGAGTTTGAGGTGTATGCCAAAGAGTAGTACACTGTGGTTCACATTTTTATTTAGTGTATGTTCTATAGTAGTTTTTGGGCAGGAAACCGCCCCCGAAGTGCCGGATAATCAAGTAGAACCGGAAGAAGTACTTATCGCCGAGGCGGACCTGGACAAGCCAAAGGACAGCGTAACTAATTTTCAAAGAATAAAGCTGGATGGTATTGCAGCCGTAGTAGGGGATTATGTAATTCTAGATTCCGATGTCGCAAAAACACTTATCGATTTAAAGAGCCAAGGGGCGTCCACCGATGATATCACCCATTGCGGACTTTTAGGGAAGTTGATGGAGGATCGTTTGTATGCGCACCAAGCGGTACAGGATAGTATTTTGGTTTCGGACGATGAGGTAAATGCCACCGGAGATCGCCAGTTACAGTCTTTGGTACAGCAGATCGGGTCAATGGAGAAGGTGCTTAGCTACTATAAAAAGCAGGACGAGCAGAGCTTTAGGGAAGAGCTCTATAAAATTAATAAACTGCGCATGTTGTCCGAAAAGATGCAGCAGGACATTATTAAGGATATTGAGATTACGCCAGAGGAAGTACGCCAATTTTTTAATAAGATACCCGAGAAAGATAGACCGGTATTTGGGGCCGAACTGGAAATTGCGCAGATTGTAAAGGCACCGGAACCCTCTGAGGAGGAAAATCAAAAAGTGATAGATAAATTGAACCAAATCAAGGCAGACGTAGAGGACAACGACGCCAGTTTTAGCGTCAAGGCTATCTTGAATTCCGAGGATCCTGGTTCCAGGCCAAATGGTGGATTTTATAGTATTACAAAAGAAACCGGCTTCGATAAGACCTTCAAGGATGTCGCATTTAGCCTGCGGGAAGGTGAAGTGTCGGAACCATTTAAGACTCCTTTCGGGTATCATATTATTTTCATAGAAAAAATTAGGGGCCAAGAATTGGATTTACGCCACATCTTATTGAAACCTAAAATTTCTGATACCGCAGCTGAAGAAGCAAAGAAAGAGCTTGAGAAAATTAGGCAAAAAATTATTGATAAAGAATTTACGTTCGCCGAAGCCGCGCTAAATTTTTCGGATGAGAAAGAAACAAAGTTCGATGGAGGTCTTTTAAGAAACCCACAAGATTTTAGTTCAAGGTTTGAGCTTACAAGAATGGATCCGTCTCTGTACAACCAGGTTCGAAATTTAAAGGACAACGAAATTTCGTTTCCTATTTTGGAGGAAGACCCACGTGGAGGACCATCAAAATATAAAATATTAAAAGTGACCAACAGATTTGAGGAGCATAAAGCAGATTTTGCCAAGGATTATATGAAAATACAGGAGCTGGCCCTTACAGAAAAAAAGTTCAATACTATTAAGAAGTGGATGGAAGAACATATAGAGGATACCTATATTAGCGTTAACGAAGCCAACACAAACTGTGATTTTGCTAATAATTGGGTAAAAGAGTAGCTTATGTCAGACGTTGCCGCCATCAAAAACTTGGTAGAAAAACATGCCGCTTTAAAAAAGGAGATAGCTAAGATTATTGTTGGTCAGGACACCGTAATAGACCAGATTTTATTGTCAATATATACAGGGGGACACTCCTTGCTTATAGGCGTTCCGGGACTTGCAAAAACCTTAATGGTAAATACTATTGCCCAGGCATTAGGATTGGATTTTAAGCGAATACAGTTTACTCCAGATCTTATGCCCAGCGATATTTTGGGAAGTGAAGTACTAGATCAAAACAGGAACTTTAAATTTATAAAGGGACCTATTTTTTCCAATATTATATTGGCGGATGAGATAAACAGGACTCCTCCGAAGACCCAAGCCGCATTGTTAGAGGCAATGCAGGAACGGGCAGTGACCATAGCAGGACAACAGCATAAACTGGAATTACCCTATTTTGTACTCGCCACGCAAAACCCCATAGAGCAGGAGGGAACCTATCCTTTGCCCGAAGCTCAGTTAGATCGTTTCATGTTCGCTATTGAATTAAAATATCCATCCATTGCAGAAGAGATACAAGTGGTAAAGAATACCACGGCTACAAACAATATAAAAGTGGAACCGTTGTTAAGTGCTGTCCAGATAATCGCTATTCAAGATTTGATAAGGCGCATACCTGTGGCCGACAATGTAGTGGAATATGCGGTGAAGTTAGTGAACAGTACCCGCCCTAATTTAGATAGTGCTTCAAGTTTTGTAAAACAGTATGTGGACTGGGGTGCAGGGCCAAGAGCTTCGCAGAACCTAATTTTAGGAGCCAAGGCCAATGCGGCCATAAATGGCAAGTATTCTCCAGACATTGAAGATGTACATGTTGTGGTAAAGGGTATCTTAAAGCACCGGATTATCAAAAATTATAAGGCAGAAGCAGAGGGAATATCCGAAGAGGATATTATTGACAAACTGTTATAAGCAATTTTTTGAGCCTTTCCTTACCTTTTCCTTAAATTATGAACAGTTCTATTGTGTTCGACAGCATGTCTATGGGAAAATTCCTCTATTGTGCTAAAAACGTTTAAACCATCGCTTAAAATTTTAATTACGACTCATATTTTCTTAAATTTACTAAATTGATTCAACCTTAAAAACAAACAAGAATGGCATTTGATATCGATATGATTAAAGGGGTATACGCTACCATGGCGGAACGTGTGGATAAAGCGCGACAAATTGTAGGCAAACCACTTACCCTTTCGGAGAAAATACTATACTCACATTTATGGGACGGTTCCCCTACCAAAGCTTTTGCAAGAGGAAAAGACTATGTAGATTTTGCTCCCGATCGTATTGCCTTACAAGATGCTACCGCGCAAATGGCACTTTTGCAGTTTATGCAGGCTGGAAAGAAAAAAGTGGCGGTACCGACCACCACACATTGCGATCACTTGATACAGGCCAAAAATGGTGCGGAGGCCGATTTAAAATTTGCCAATACCGCCAGTTCGGAGGTATTTGATTTTTTGGAGTCGGTTTCCAATAAATACGGACTCGGGTTTTGGAAACCAGGCGCAGGTATTATTCATCAGGTTGTTTTGGAAAATTATGCTTTTCCGGGAGGAATGATGATTGGAACCGATTCACATACGGTAAACGCAGGTGGTTTGGGAATGGTAGCTATTGGTGTTGGTGGAGCAGATGCTGTAGATGTAATGGCCGGTATGGCTTGGGAATTAAAATTTCCAAAGTTGATAGGGGTACGTTTGACGGGAAAAATTTCTGGTTGGACAGCGCCAAAAGATGTAATTCTTAAGGTGGCCGAAATACTTACGGTTAAAGGTGGAACCGGTGCAATTGTGGAGTACTTTGGACCTGGAGCGATATCCTTGTCTTGTACGGGAAAAGGAACCATTTGTAATATGGGTGCCGAAATAGGTGCCACCACATCTACCTTTGGTTACGACGAATCTATGGAAAGATACTTGCGTGCCACGGATAGAGCCGATGTTGCCGATGCTGCCAATAAGGTAAGGGAATATCTTACCGCAGATGCCGAGGTATACGCAAACCCTGAAAATTATTTTGATCAAGTAATTGATATAGATCTTTCTAAATTGGGGCCATTATTGAACGGGCCTTTTACACCGGATTTATCTACTCCCGTGGGTACTGATATGACCAAAAAGGCCACCGAAAACCAATGGCCTATGCAAGTGGAGTGGGGCTTAATCGGTTCTTGTACCAATTCATCTTATGAGGATCTTTCAAGAGCTTCCTCTATTGCCCAGCAAGCACTCGACAAAGGTTTAAAAATGAAGGCTGAGTTGGGTATCAATCCCGGTTCCGAGCAAGTACGCTTTACGGCCGAAAGAGATGGAATCATTAGTATTTTTGAAAAATTGGATGCTAAAATATTTACCAACGCTTGCGGACCTTGTATTGGCCAATGGGCCCGGTACAGCGATCCCAAGAACGCACCAAAAAATAGCATTGTACACTCCTTTAATAGAAACTTTGCAAAAAGAGCCGATGGTAATCCAAATACGCACGCTTTTGTTGCCTCCCCGGAAATTACAGCTGCCATTGCGATTGCTGGACGATTGGATTTTAATCCTATTACAGATACCCTAATTAATGAAAATGGTCAGGAAGTTCGTTTTGATGAGCCAACAGGATGGGAGTTGCCACCAAAAGGTTTTGAAGTTGAGGATGCAGGTTTTCTTGCTCCAGAAGCAGACGGTTCCGGTGTGCAGGTAGTAGTGGCAAAGGATTCGGAACGTCTACAATTGTTGGATCCTTTTGTTCCCATACAGAATGAACAACTACAAGGTGTAAAACTATTGATAAAGGCCTTCGGTAAATGTACCACAGACCATATTTCTATGGCGGGACCATGGTTGCGCTTTAGAGGTCATTTGGACAATATTGCCAATAACACCCTTATTGGGGCGGTGAACGCCTACAACCAAAAGACAAATTTTGTAAAGAACCAGTTGACGGGCGAGTTTGAGGGTGTACCAGATGCCCAACGAGCTTACAAAGCGGCAGGTATCAAAACTATAGTTGTGGGTGATCATAACTACGGAGAGGGTTCTTCTAGGGAGCACGCAGCAATGCAACCAAGACACTTGGGCGTTGCAGCAGTTCTTGTAAAGTCCTTTGCCCGTATTCATGAAACCAATTTGAAAAAACAGGGAATGTTAGGATTGACCTTTGCCAAAGAGAGTGATTACGATTTAATACAAGAGGACGATACCTTTAATTTTGTTGATATAGCCGACTTTGCACCGGACAAACCCCTAACCATAGAATTGGTTCATGCAGATGGTTCCAAAGATATCATAAAGGCGAACCATACCTATAACGATGCACAAATCGGATGGTTCAGGGAAGGTTCTGCACTTAACGTAATTAAAAGAGAAAACGCCGCATAAGAAATAACTTGAAATAGTTTCTGAAAACTCCCGATTATCCTTGGGAGTTTTTTAGTTTTGGCTATTAGGTCCGTAGAATGAAAAAACAAACAGTTTATACCCTAGCTATCATAGCTATTGTACTTTCTTTTTTTGTGACTCCTTTAGGGGATTACAGCAAACTCTTGCTCAATAGGTGGTTTGCGACCGCGCCTACGGTTATCCCAACGGAAAATAGGGCTAATATTTCTAGTTATGATTGGCGTCTAAAAGATGCCGATTGGGATTTTTTTAATTTTGAAAAATCTAAGGGAAAAGTAGTTTTTGTTACGTTTTGGAGGTCATGGCACCTTCCTTCCAAAGCACAATTAAAAGATGTACAAGAACTGTATAATTCTTACGGGGGTAAGGTCGATTTTTACATTATCACGAATGAGGAGCGTGCTCCTGTGGATTTATTTATGGAAAAGGCCGGTTATACCTTTCCCGTTACCTACCAAATAGTAGGTGACCCTAGTCCAATGATCCTGTTACCCCCACCAGGTACCTATATTATTGATAAAAAAGGGCGAATAGCAGTGCATCAAACAGCAATATCGGACTGGAGCAACAATAAGGTACGTGAACTTCTGGATACACTCATCTTGGAATAATGTGTTACTATGGACCAAGTTACTACCCTTACTTTTTTCCGGTATGGCTCTTTAGTTACTAAGGTTTGGGCATTTGGTATGATGCAGTTCGCACATAAGCCATTGTCCAAGGAGAAAGGCTTGTTGCATTATAAGCTCATGGGCAGCGGTAAAGATGGTTTTAATCCTTTTGCAGATTGGTCGGTTTATGCCTTACTGTTGGTCTGGGAAAGCGAGGAGGCGGCCAATCGTTTTTTTGATACCTCCGAACTATATAGGCGTTATGTGGCGAAGACAGCACAACAATGGACACTCTTTTTAAGGAGTATAAAAGCCAGGGGAACCTGGGCAGGTGTAAACCCTTTCGTTCAAAGCCGTATAGTGGATATTAATAACCCCTATATAGCAGTGATTACAAGGGCTACCATAAAACCTAAAATGCTTCGCACGTTTTGGAGAGCTGTTCCTGACTCTCAGGCACCGCTAAAAGATAATAAGGGTTTGTTGTTTACCAAGGGTATTGGCGAGGTTCCCTTTCTACAAATGGCGACTTTTAGTCTTTGGAAGGATAAGGAAGCCTTGATGGAATTTGCATACAAGAGCAGGGAACATGCCGAGGCTATTTCTAAAACCCGAAGTCTGGATTGGTATAGCGAGGAACTATTTTCTAGATTTGAGCCGTACAAGACCAAAGGAAATTGGGACGGCGTACCAGAGTTGCCCTTTTAAGGAAATAAAAAATAAAAGAATAGGAAGTAGAAGAACTGCGCAAGATACATGTGGGCGGATAACAATTTATCACCTGTTATTTTTAGAGCTCTCACGATAACTTGAAAGGCCAATCCCAAACAGAACCAAGTCACGTAGTTCTCCAGAGTAGGAATCCCACCAACAAAGGTCCAATAATCAAATGTTGGGGCCGTATGCTCCATAAGGAAGTCCAATAGCACCATAAGTCCAGCTGCACCAAGTATTTTTAGTGTGTTGTGCCATTTTGTATAGTCCATAATACTGGCAGTGATCAACGTAAGGATACCCCAATAGGCACCGATAAGAAAAGGCACACCATCCAATTTAGGACCAAAATTTGCTCCGTACGCATATTCCCCAAATAGAATCTGATATTTTACGCCAAGCCATTCTGCAAAGATGCCACCAGCACAAAATATAACGAAGGCACCTATTTTTTTTAGAGTATGAATAGGAAATAGCACTAAAAAAATCAAAAGGGAAAGGCTAAGGTTCAATGGGGTTTTTTCTACGAACCAATCTTGATGACCAATGCTTATGCCGATCATTGCGGAAATGTGAAATAGCCATATGATGGCTATGCCAAGGGCTAGCTTGTATTTTTTTAAGGTTTCAAGCATTTTCTTTACTATTTGGTACCAAGTCCCCAACTATTTTGGCCGATAAAAGGCAGAGCGGTATTCCTCCGCCGGGATGCACAGAACCTCCGCAGAAATATAAATTTTTTATCCGTCTAGAAAAATTGGGGTGTCTCAAGAAGGCGGCGAACCTGTCATTGCTTGCAGCACCGTACAAAGCACCGCGATAGGAGCTGGTGGCATTCTCTATTCCCACGGGATCTAAGATATGCTCTGTGGTAATATGTTTGGCTATATCGGTTTTTAAGATCCTATTTATTTTTGAAATGATATGTTTACGTGCTTCTTGTTTTAAGGTAACCCAATCCTGACCGTAATTTCCAGGTGCATTGAGCATTACAAACCAGTTCTCGTGACCTTTTGGAGCATCAGAAGGACTTTCCTTTGAAGTAATATTTATGTAGATTGTTGGGTCTTCGTAAAGCGTCTTTTTGTCAAAGATATGCTCAAATTCTTCTGTATAGGATTCACTGAAAAGTATATTATGTAAATCCAGATTTGGAAACTCCCGGTCTATTCCCCAATAAAAGATGAGGGCGGAACTGGAGCGTTCTTGTTTTAAGGTTTTTGTAGGTTGGTGTTGGTCTTTTAATAGCTTTTTGTATGTTGGGTACACATCCATATTAGTAACTACAAGGTCCGACGCATATTCCATTCGGGACGAAGTGGCACCGATAGCCTTATTATTTTCCACATGGATGCGTTCAATAGTTTCGTTGAATTTAAAGACGATGCCCTGTTCAAGTGCAAGTTTATATAAGCTTTGACTTATTTGGTGCATGCCTCCGTCGGGATAAAACGTTCCATAATGCATTTCTAAATGTGGAATCATGGACATGATGCCCGGTGTTTTGTATGGGGATGAACCGTTATAGGTAGCGTATCTATTGAAAAGTTGTACTAGTTTTGGGTTTTTAAAATGGGCTTTATTGGTGCTGTTCAATGAACTGTTGATGTCTAAACTACCAATATTAAGAATAGATTTTATCGTTTGTTTGGATAAGTAGGTACCTGCTTTATGCAGTGATTTTTCTAGAAAGAGGGAAGCGGTAAGGTCATACTTCTTCTTGTTAAGCTTTAGATAGGCTTGAATATGTGTTTCGGGCTCCTTAAAACTATGGGATGCCTCCTTTGTGAAGGTGTCTACATCTGATGTTACGCTGAACTCGTGGCCATCTTCCCAGAAGTAATTACAGATGGTTGTTTTGCGTTTGTAGTTAAAGTAGTCTTTTGGGTTTTTGTGGAAAAGTTCAAAAAGCTCCGTCACAAAATGTGGCATGGTAAAAAGTGAAGGACCAAGATCAAAACGATAACCATGCTGGTCAATTGCATGTAACTTACCTCCGGCATACGAGTTGGTTTCAACAACGGTTACTTCATAACCTTTTTTGCATAAACGAAGTGCCGATGCAATGCCACCAATGCCGGCTCCAATGACCAATGCTTTAGGCATATTTATTTTTTAAAATACTTGAAAGGAACAAATAACATACCAAAACACTCGCCATCTTTTTTGCCCAAGTGTTTGTGATGCATTTTGTGCGCCCGTCTTACGCCCTTTGCATACCAATGATTGGCATTACGGAATAATTTAAAGCGTTGGTGTATAAAGATGTCATGTACGAAAAAATAGGCGATACCATAGGCCAGAATACCAAAACCTAAAGGATATGCGTACCAATAGCCATTACCTCCCGCGTAGAAAAGGGACATACTTACCACGGCGTAAAAAATAAAAAAGGCATCGTTGCGCTCAAACCAAGAATCGTGGTCTTTGTGGTGATGGTCTTTGTGTAAAAACCATAGAAAACCATGCATTACATATTTGTGGGTAAACCAGGCGCTGAACTCCATAAAGGAAAATGTTCCAATAAAAATTAAGATCCAAAATACTGTTTCCATCTAAACCAAATTCATTTTATATTTTACATAAGACCGCGCCAAAAGTCCGAATTTCTGGTAGTTTGGCACTCTTATACGTGCATTTTTTATGTCCAGGGAAGGTGTTTTTTGTAATTTGGTAAGCAATTTATAGTAATATTTGTAAGCAGTGTAGACTCCAAACTTAGCTTCGGCAGGCAAGCCCATAATTCCTTCATAGCCCATTTTGAAATCGGCACGTATTTCTTCTACGATTCTCTTTTTAGACGCCTCGTCTAGCTGGGAAAGATTGGTATTTGGGAAATAGGTTCTGTTCAAATCCTCGAAATCTGCCTTAACATCCCTTAAAAAATTTACTTTTTGGAATGCAGAACCTAACGCCATTGCAGATTCCTTCAACTTCTCGTATTGCTCCGTATCCCCTTTTACGAATACTTTTAGGCACATAAGTCCAACCACATCTGCAGATCCATAAATGTAATCCTTGTACTCTTGCTCTGTTTTGTAGATACTTTTGGTCAAATCCATTCGCATACTTTTCATGAACGAAGCTACCAAATGCATGGGAATATCATAGGTGTGAAATGTATGCTGGAAGGAGTTTAGAATAGGGTTTAGACTTATTTTGTCTCTAAGTGCAGCTTCTAGTTCGCCTTCGAACTTATTAAACAGTTCCGTTTTATCATAATCGTGGAAGGTGTCCACAATTTCATCTGCAAAACGCACAAATCCGTAAATATTATAGATGTCACTTCTTATGGAGGCTGCCAACATTTTTGTCGCTAGTGCGAAAGAAGTGCTGTATTTCTCCGTTACAATTTTGCTGCATTGGTAGGAAACCGTGTCAAAAGTAGCTTTCATACGATGGACTAATTAGCGTTAACGATTAATTCTGAAACCAATTTTCCTGAAATTAGAGCCGGGGGAACTCCTGGACCTGGAACGGTAAGTTGACCTGTAAAAAAGAGATGCTCTACTTTTTTACTTTTCAAATTGGGTCTTAGGAAGGCTGTTTGGGTTAAGGTGTTGGCCATTCCATAAGCGTTTCCTTTGTAGGAATTATATCGATCTATAAAATCATTGACACAGAAGGATTCTTTAAATATAACATTATTTCTTACTTGTTGACCAGTTCTTGATTCAAATCTGTCTAAAATGATATCTAAGTATTGTGTTCTTAAAGCTTCGGTATCTTCTAAATCCGGTGCTATTGGAACAAGGAAAAATCCAGTCTCACAATTTTCGGGAGCCATAGAGCTATCCGTTATAGATGGGAAGTTTGCATAGAATAATGGATTTGTAGGCCATTTTGGTACATCATATATTTCTTCGGCATGGAGCTCAAAATCTGTATCAAAAAAGAGATTATGATGTTCTACGTTTTTCAGTTTTTTATCAAAACCTATATAAAACAAAAGGGAAGAAGGAGCAAAGGTTTTTTTGTCCCAATAGTTTTCGGAATATTGCCTGTACTTTTCGTCCAAAAGCGTTTCTGAGTGATGGTAATCAGCACCACTTAATACCACATCGGATTTAATCTCTTTACCGTCACAAATAATTCCTACGCTCTTACCATTTTCAACGAGAATTTTGTCCACCGCCTTGCCGGTGTGAATTTGTACGCCAAGGTCTTTAGCCAAATGTTCAATACCCTTTATGATTTCGTACATACCGCCCCGTGGGTGCCATGTGCCCAACCCAAAATCCGCAAAATTCATAAAATTGTAAAAAGAAGGTGTTTTACTGGGCTTAGCCCCAAGAAACAACACAGGAAATTCCAAAGTTGAAATCAGTTTAGGGTTTTTGAACTTCTTCCGTACTTGGGAACTAATGGTTTTAAAAAACTGATCAACCCTTAATACTGTTTCTTTGGTCACCAGCTCTAAAGGGGAGAGTCCGGGTCTAAGTACTACCTTGTTTATGGCAATTTCATAGTTTTCTTGTGCACTGGCAATAAACTTTCGCAGTTCCTTCGAGCTGCCCTTTTCAATGCGTTCAAATTCTGCACATATCTTATCCATGCTGTCGCCGATGGTGATAATATCATCGGAAAAGAAAATTTTGTAGGCGGGACTCAATTTATCCAAGGTGTAGAATTCAGAGGTCTTGCGTCCAAAGTCGGCGAAAAATTTATCAAAGATATCGGGCATCCAATACCAACTGGGGCCCATATCAAAGGTAAATCCTTGTTTTACGAATTTAGAAGCCCTACCACCAACCGTACTATTTTTCTCATAAATAGATACCTCGCAACCACTTTTTGCAAGATAACAAGCGGCGGATAACGAGGAAAATCCAGAACCTATGATACTAATTTTTTTACCCATGTAATTACTAGTAGGTGTTTAAAGATTTAAAGAAGGCTTACAACTCCATCTATGGAATGGAAGGTTTTTACAAAGCTGGGGAGTTTTTTTTCATCTAAATATTGTACCTGTCTTCCTAATATCCATAAATTTGGATTATTGTATTCCGAAACTAAATTTTCAAAATCGGCTATATATTTTTCTATACGGTCTTTTTCAGGTACCACAGTAAAGTAGGATAAGAAATAAATATTGTCAAAATATTTCATAACATCCATGAGATTTTCCATGGGTATTGTCTGTCCTAAATAAATACTCTTATAGCCCCTTAGTATTATTTCATAGTTAAGGTATAGCAAACCAATTTCATGAATTTCGTTCTCTGGCAAATAGGTAACAAAAATCTTATCGGTCTTCGTAGGCTTTAGATGCTGCAGTTTCTCGGTGTTAATGAGGATTTTTTGTTTGATGAGACTGGTTATAAAGTGCTCGTGTGCCGGACTTATGGTGTCTGTCTGCCAGAGCAATCCAAGCTCGTTTAATAAAGGAATAAAAGTTTCCTTAAAAACTTCCCGGAACGATTTTTCATTTATTAGACTATTATAGGTATTGAAGAAAATGGTCTGGTCAAAATTCATCATTGCCAATTTAAAGGCATTGATGGCATGATTTTTATAACTATTCTTAGCTACGATTTCCCTCACGACCAGGGGTATTTCGGATTCCGGAATTTTTGCTATCTTGGATATTTTATGGCCATTGTGGTATAATAGGGTTATGTTAAGGAGCTTCTGTAGACTAGCTAGCGAGTATGTTCTAATATTGGTGTCTGTCCGCTCCGGAGATAATAGATTATACCGCTTTTCCCAAATCCTAATCGTGTGTGCCTTTATACCTGAGAGATTTTCTAAATCTCGTATACTGAAATCCTTCTTTACATTGTTCATTTTTTACAGGGAATGGTTAAACAAATTTACAACTAAAAGAATACGTGTTTCAAAAAGACACGTTAAAATTTAAACAAAACATAAAAAAAGCCGAGCTTTAAACTCGGCTTTCGTGCCCACGACTAGATTCGAACTAGCACATCCTTGCGAACACTACCCCCTCAAGGTAGCGTGTCTACCAATTTCACCACGTGGGCCAACATATAATACGGCTGGTAAAGATAAAAAGCAATTGTTTAATTCAAAGTAATTTTTGGAATTTATGTTTAGAGAGGAATTCTGTTTAAGAATTGATACATTCTAAAATGAATAGGAGCGAGCGTTCCGTGCCATGGAAATGTGTCATCGCGATGGCTATTTTTTAGTTTTTAACGTACGCCGTGGGCGTCATTCTTTTAATATTTTTAAATTTCCGGTTAAAGTTGGAAATAGATCCAAAACCAGATTTTTCTGCTATTTCCATAATGGTTAGGTCATTTTTTGACAAAAGTAGCTGACAAGCATGTTCAATACGCAACTCAATAAGGAACTGAAAAAAGGTTTTATTGGTACGTTGTTTAAAGAACCTGCAAAATGCATTTGGTGTCATAAATGCCAGATCGGCCACGGTTATCAATTTTATATCCGTATCAAAATTATGCATCACATAGTCCAATACATCTTGTAAACGTTTGCCTTCGTTTGCGCTCAATGCTTTTGGATGCACAAATCCGGTAAGCATTGTAGACTTGCTTTCTGCAATACTTCTTAATAGTCCTAGAAAAAGAATGAATCGTGAGAATTTGTCCTCATTCGGCAATTTGGTTAGTATTTTTCTGGCTTCTAAGTTATCATCGGTAACCTTATATCCTGTATTCGGTTTGTCAAAAAAGGAGGTCGTCCGTTCCAAATCCGGAATAGAAAAGAAGTCGGATCCAAAAGTTTTTGGCGTAAAGAAAACCGAAATCATGTGGGACACTTCGTCGCTAGGAGTGCTTTGGAATAAGTGAGGAATTTTCCCATCGATTACAAAGAGGTCACCAGCGGAATAGGAGTGTACGCTATCGCCAATAATCAGTTTCCCCTGCCCCTTAACCAAAAAACTTATCTGGATTTCTTCGTGTTGATGTAGCTTATCAAAAAAAACAAGTTCTCTATCTACCTGAACAATCAGTGCGCCGGCTAAGGGTTTTGGTATTTCAAATGGATAAATTTTCAAGTGCGTTAAATTTACCTGTTATTTAATATAAATTATAAATATAGGATAAGATAGTCTAAACTAAGGTTAAAATTGATGAATCGTGTACAGGATGGCCATCACTATCTTTGTAGAAATTTAAAACGGTAAACATGAGTATCAATTGGAAAGGCGTTATGCCAGCGGTTACAACAAAATTTAAGGAAGACGATACATTGGATATGGAAATGTTCCAAGTAAACATACAAGCGCAATTGGGTGCCGGTGTTTCGGGGATTATCTTGGGCGGTACTTTGGGCGAGGCGAGCACTTTAACTGCCGAGGAAAAAAGGCAGTTGATCATAGAAACTGTAAAAATGGTAAAGGGTGCAGTCCCCGTAATCATAAACATAGCGGAGCAAACCACAAAAGGTGCTATTGAAGCAGCGCGCATTGCCAAGGAGTGTGGCGCCAAAGGTTTAATGATATTGCCTCCCATGCGTTATAAGGCCAACGATCATGAAACGGTAACCTATTTCAAGGCGATAGCAAATAGTACGGATTTACCTATCATGATCTACAATAACCCTATAGACTATGGTATTGAGGTAACGTTGGATATGTTCGAAGAATTGCTCGAATGCAAAAATATTGAAGCCGTAAAGGAATCTACACGCGATATTTCTAACATCACAAGAATCAAGGCCCGTTTTGGTAACCGATTAAAAGTATTGACAGGTGTAGATACCTTAGGTCTGGAAAGTATAGTAATGGGTGCCGATGGTTGGGTGGCCGGCTTGGTCTGTGCCTTCCCAGCGGAAACTTGTGCAATTTATGAATTGGCAAAAGCAGGAAGAATAGCAGAAGCCTTGGAGATTTACAGGTGGTTTTTGCCGCTGTTGGAACTGGATATTAATCCACAATTGGTACAGAATATTAAAATGGCAGAAGTGGCTACCGGAATTGGCACGGAACGCGTTAGGGCACCACGATTACCATTAATTGGTGCTGAGCGTCAAAGGGTTGCCAAAGTTATTAGTGACGGTCTTGCCAAAAGACCAAAATTACCTGCTTATAAAAAATTAAGCATGGCTTAGGATGGGGAAAACACAACTATAATAAAGAGAAATAAGGAACGATCATCTGAATACTTTTAGATGGTTCTTCCTTATTTTTGGTTTAGTAATAAAAAATACAGGATTACATGATATCAGGAGCTAATTATATTGGATCGGAACTCTCTAAAAAAGGCGATACGCAGTTTCAAACGTTTAACCCAAGGTTAAATCTCCCTACAGAGTGGACCTTTCATGAAGCGAATGGGGAAGAAATTAAAGAAGCGGCAAAACTGGCCAAAGATGCTTTTGGAATATATCGCGAATTTTCCGGAAAGCGCAAGGCCGAATTTCTACGTGCCATTGCCGAGGAAATAGAAAATTTAGGAGAAAGGCTGATAGAGGTATATACCCAAGAATCTGGTTTACCTGCCGGTCGTGCTACAGGGGAAAGAGGCCGAACGATAGGTCAATTAAGAGCTTTTGCCACTTTGTTGGAAGAAGGTTCTTGGATAGAGGCCAGTATAGATACTGCCCAACCGGACCGCCAACCGCTTCCTAAAGTAGACCTTCGTAAAATACTATGTCCCGTAGGGCCTATTGTAGTTTTTGGATCTAGTAATTTTCCGTTGGCGTTTTCTACCGCTGGTGGCGATACGGCCAGTGCCCTGGCTGCGGGATGTCCCGTTATCGTAAAAAGTCACCCAATGCATGCCGGTACTGGAGAAATGGTAGCTTCTGCGGTTATAAAAGCTGCCCAAAGAACTGGTATGCCCAATGGAGTATTCTCCAACTTGAACAGCAGTGGTATTGAGGTAGGGCAACAGTTGGTCCTGCATCCTGCTATAAAAGGGGTAGGATTTACCGGAAGTATAAAAGGAGGAACGGCATTATACCGTTTGGCAAATGAACGGGACGAACCCATCCCGGTATTTGCGGAAATGGGCAGTATTAATCCTGTTGTTCTATTACCCTCTGCACTAACCGAAAATGGCGATGACTGGGCAAAACAATATGCAGGGTCCATTATGTTGGGAGCGGGACAGTTTTGCACTAATCCGGGCCTTATTCTGGGCATTAAGAGTACTTCTTTGGACGGGTTTATAGCCACTCTAGGCACCGAAATTGGTAAGATGGAACCTACCTGTATGTTGCACCCCAACATTCATGGTAATTATGAACAAGGTAAAAAAGAACTTTCTGCCCAAGCCACCGTTGATATGGTGGCAGATTATGACACCAAAGTTTCCCCAAATGTGGGACAACAGCGTGTACTTACGGTGAACGGGGCTAATTTTCTAAAAAATACAAAGTTACATCAAGAGGTATTTGGTCCGTTTTCCATAATCGTCCGTTGTGCCGATGCCAAGGAGATGGAAGCCATATTAGCAAAATTGGATGGGCAGCTCACGGGGACAATTTTGGGTACTCCTAACGAACTTGTAAAATTCAAATCCGTGGTTGATGCGCTTCAAAACAAGGTAGGTCGTATAATATTCAATGGAGTACCAACAGGAGTGGAAGTTTGCCCATCCATGCAGCATGGAGGTCCGTTTCCAGCAGCTACCGATAGCAGGTTTACATCCGTAGGAACGGGAGCGATCAGAAGATGGGTAAGGCCTGTGAGTTTTCAGAACTGGCCAAATGAATTACTGCCAGATGCCTTAAAGAACGAAAATCCATTAGGTATAATGCGGGTAGTGGATAGCGCATATACAAATACTAAAATATAGGTATTTCAATCTAATATAATTTAAAACTTCAGACATGAAAAAAGGTTCGCTACATTCCATTTGGGTCTCGTTGTTATGGATGTTACTCCTAAATTTAACAGGAGTTGCCCAAGACTCAAATGGTAAGGAATTGGAACGTGTCATAGTAGAGGTTGACGACTTTAAGCTATTTGATTACGCTGAATATCCTTTGGGGAGGCATCTGTCGACTTTGGAAAAAAAGGATGCGGATTTTGCTAACCTACAGTTGAAGGCTTTAGAACAAATCGATTTAAATGTCCTGTCGGAAACAGAACAAATATCCTATGAATTGTTACGTTTTCAGTTACAGAACAGGGTAGACGAATACAGCTACGGGATGTATTTGAATCCCATACAAGCTGATCAAGGTTTTCATTTGAATCTCAATTATCGCATCAAGCCCATATTAAGTTATACCGATGCCAAACGGTACTTGAACATGTTGAATGCAATACCGGTGTTTGTAGATGAACATCTTGTCCTGATCAGGGAAGGCATTAAAAGAGGAAACTCCCAGCCACAAGTTATTTTTAAGGGATATGAATCTACCTATGATATTCATATTGTGGATGACGTGTCCCAAAGTGCATTTTACGAGCCTTTTAGAAGTTTGCCATCTAGCTTGAGCAAAGTACAATCGGATTCTATTTTGACGGCAGCACGGATAGCAATTCAAAAGAATGTAGTTCCTTCCTTCAAAACAATAAAAAAATTCTTTGAAACGGAATATATCCCTAAAACAAGAAAGGTATTGGGAGTTTCGGAAATCCCTAACGGAAGGGAGTTTTATCAAAATAGAATCAACTATTACACCACCACAACGGAATATACGGCAGACGACATACACAACATCGGACTAGCGGAAGTCGCGCGTATAAAATCTGAAATGCAAAAAATTATCAAAGAAGTCGGTTTTAATGGTAGTTTCAATGAATTTTTGACCTTTTTGCGTACCGATACCCAGTTTTATGCCAAAACGGGAAACGAGTTGTTAATGAACGCCAGGGATATCGCCAAGCGCATTGATGCCGAACTGCCAAAGTTTTTTAAGACCTTGCCCAGGAGTCCGTACGGGGTCATAAAAGTGCCGGATGCTATTGCGCCGAAATATACAGGTGGCAGGTATTCTGGACCCTCATCCGATACACAACCGGGCTTTTATTTGGTAAACACCTATAAATTGGATAGCCGGCCCTTGTACACTTTACCTTCCTTAACGGCGCATGAGGCTGTTCCGGGACATCATTTGCAAGGGAGTTTAAATAGGGAACTGGGCGATAGCATTCCGCAGTTTCGTAAGAATACCTATTTGTCTGCTTACGGGGAAGGTTGGGCCTTGTATACCGAGTTTTTAGGTAACGAACTAGGCATATATACCACGCCTTATGAAGAATTTGGAAAATACACCTATGAAATGTGGAGGGCGTGCCGGCTGGTTGTAGATACGGGAATCCATGCCAAGGGTTGGACACGGGAGCAGGTTGTTGACTATATGCTTGACAATACCGCACTGTCCGAGCACGAGGTGAATACGGAAACCGACCGCTATATTGCATGGCCCGGACAAGCCATTTCCTATAAGATGGGTGAAATAAAGATTAGGGAATTAAGGAAACGTGCCGAAGCCGAATTGGGACCAAAATTTAATATCAGGGATTTCCATGAAATTATTTTGGAACAAGGAACGGTGACCCTACCTATCTTGGAAAAACGAGTAGATACCTATATCCAAAAAGCAAAATACTAAATGTCCCAAAACACATTTGTCTGCATAGATGCACATACTTGCGGTAATCCTGTACGGGTTATTAAACAAGGTGGTCCTGATTTAACGGGCGCGAACATGAGCGAAAAGCGTCAACATTTTTTAAGGGATTACGATTGGATACGAAAAGGTTTAATGTTCGAACCCCGGGGCCATGACATGATGAGCGGAAGTATCTTCTAC
The DNA here is from genome assembly GCA_963697395.1 of uncultured Flavobacteriaceae bacterium. GTDB lineage: Bacteria > Bacteroidota > Bacteroidia > Flavobacteriales > Flavobacteriaceae > Maribacter. The sequence goes on along the minus strand of CAVONX010000018.1, from coordinate 278,587 downwards.
CCACCGAGCAACCCCGAGAACGATTTTGGTATCCTGTTCATTGAAACCAGCGGTTGCCTGCCCATGTGCGGTCACGGAACTATTGGGGCAATAACGATTGGAATAGAAGAAGGTTTGATTATTCCAAAAGTTCCTGGAGAAGTACGCATGGAAACTCCAGCCGGACTCGTAAAAATAGCCTATCAGCAAACAGGAGCTAAAGTAGATTGGGTGCGGCTTACCAATGTAAAATCGTATCTGGCCGCAACGAATTTAATCATAGAATCTTCCGATTTGGGAACTCTTGTTTTTGATGTATCTTACGGCGGTAATTTTTATGCTATTGTAGACCCACAGGAAAATTTTTCCGGTATTCAGGATTTTACGGCCAGTAAATTGATACAGTTCAGTCAGGAATTGCGCTCCAAGATAAATGAAAAATATCCTGGTAAATTCGTGCATCCAGAAGATGCCACCATAAGGGATGTGAGCCACATGCTCTGGACGGGCAAGACTATTTCCTCCGATGCCACTGCAAGGAACGCCGTTTTTTATGGAGATAAGGCCATAGATCGTTCCCCTTGCGGCACGGGAACATCTGCAAGAATGGCACAATGGTACGCGAAAGGAAAGCTTAAAAAGGGCGATGAATTTATACATGAAAGCTTTATAGGTTCAAAATTCATAGGTAGGGTAGAGGAAGAAACAGAGCTAAAAGGCATACCCGCCATAATACCCAGTATACAGGGCTGGGCCAAAATATACGGTCAGAACACAATAACAATAGATGATGACGACCCATACGCACATGGGTTTCAAGTGATATGAATATGGGAAAGAATATAGTAATTATAGGCGGTGGCATAGTGGGACTTAGTTCTGCGTATTACCTTCAAAAAGAAGGGCATCAGGTCACCGTAATAGACAAGTCGGACATCACATCTGGAGCTTCGTTTGTAAATGCAGGGTATCTTACACCAAGTCACGTAATTCCGTTGGCCTCTCCTGGGATGATAGCTAAGGGCATTAAAATGATGTTCAATTCAGCGAGTCCGTTTTATATGAAACCTCGGTTGGACTGGGATTTTTTACAATGGTCCTGGTATTTTCATAAGTCATCGACCAAAGAGAAGGTAGAGAAAGCTATTCCTGTGATAAAGGATATCAATATTATAAGTAGGGAATTGTTTACCGATATTAAAGCCTCAGGAGATTTGGGAAGCTTTCAACTGGAGCGTAAAGGACTTTTAATGATTTACAAGACCGATGCTTCTTATGAGCATGAGGCCGAAGTGGCCAAGAAAGCCGCCTTTTTAGGCTTGGAAGTTAGTGAGTTGAACAAGAACGAACTGGACAAGATAGAGCCCAACATCCAAATTGATGCCAAAGGTGCCATACTTTACGAGTGTGACGGCCATACCACCCCTACGGAGTTTATGCCCAAAATGTTAAATTACCTGCAAAATGTGGGTGTAAAAATAAGGACCAACGAAACGGTTCTGGATATGGATGTTGCAAACGGGAAAATAAGCAAGGTACTAACGGACAAGGCTACTTATGAACCCGATGCGGTCGTCCTGGCTGCTGGGACGTGGAGTGGGGAACTCTCTAAAAAATTGAACATAAAATTATCGTTACAAGCTGGAAAAGGCTATCGTATTAATGTAGAAAGGAAAACTGGCATTGGTATGCCGGCCATATTAATGGAAGCAAAAATGGCGGTAACCCCTATGGAGGGCTTTACCCGTTTTGCCGGTACTATGGAGTTTACGGGAATCAATGATATCGTGCGAAAAGAACGGGTACTTGCCATTGCGAACGGCGCCAAAAGATTTTATCCGAATTTAGAAATAAAACAAGCCGAAATAGACAACGCCAAAGTGGGTATGCGACCCGTTTCCCCTGACGGACTGCCGTATATTGGCCGTTCAAAAAACTACAGCAACCTTATTTTCGCCACAGGTCATGCTATGATGGGTTGGAGCCTAGGGCCTGCAACCGGGAAGCTGGTCTCTGAAATAGTGGATGGCAAGAAAACCAGTATGGGGATCGATGCGTTTAGGCCGGAGCGGAGGTTTAATTGAAAATGTTTATCGCTCCTCGACGGCAATTTAAAATTAATTTTGTAGAACAATTGGGGCACAAAAGAGATCATTTTTTAATTTTAATACGAACTATCGACGTTGCCTTTATTCAAAAAAATTGGATAACCTTTTTGGTGTCTTAATACCTAATCTACCCTTATATAACGTTTGTCTAACAATAAAGGTCATTCGGCTTTACCTATCCCAAAAATAAAGGGGAAAAGAAGACTTGTATCGTTTGCTAAAGACTACGCTATGGATATTTTACTTTCTGAGGAGGACACCATTGCGGTAATGAAGTCGGAAAGAACTTTGTCCTAGGTGAAGACCAAACATGCTTTTACTAAGGCTACCAATGGCCCGCAAGAATAACCAAACCACCTTAATACATATTTCTACTGATTTTGTTTTCTAAGGAAAGCAGTGTCATCCTTATAAAGAGGAGGATAGTACCGAACCTTTGGGAGTCTACGGACAATCCAAACTGAGGTAGAGCAAGAAATTGAAGGTCACCTTTTTAGTTACTATATCATTGGGACTTCTTAGTTGTATTCCAGAATTCGCGAATAATTTCATGAAATCCATGTTGCGATTGGATTGGGAAAGTGACCAACTTTCCGTTGTATTCGACCAAGTGGGTACGCCCACCAATGCGGTTCATCTTGCAGAATTTTTTCTGGAAATCATACAATAATATGAGCGCATATGGCATATACCATTACGGTAAGCGAAGGTGTTGCCGGTTGTTATGATCATGGCAGTGCGATATTTGAAGAAGCCCATATTTTCATAGACTTAAAGCCAATGCGGTCTTCTGTAGACGCGCTGCTCACAGAATGTCGCAGTAACAGTGAAATGGACAAGTTCAAAGTAAAGATAGTTTTAACGTAAGCATACCACATCGGCAAGACAGTTTAAAAGTAGTCTTAGGTAGAAATATCGCTCAAGAAAAGCTATTTGCATAGTAATTTTGCGCCTGTATTTCCCACATTAAAGCTCCAAAAAAAGAAAAGATGGGAATGAGGGGACCTCTTTGGACGAGGTCATGAAAACCCCTGGGAACTTGACAGGGAGATTAAATAAGAGACTAAAGGCAACTTAGGTAAAAAAGTTGTAGATTTCTTAATAGCGTGCTATTAATAAATCTTTAAAATAAGTACCCTATGCATGTTTGGTAGATGAAGGATCAGATTTGGAGAAGTTGGTCAATTCTTTGTTTAGCAAATCCTTAAGCTCTTTCATTGTTACAGGTTTATTTATAAAACCATCCACTAAAGTATGCGCTAGCAGTTCTTCTCTTTCTTTTGGATCACAGGAGGAGGATATGATGTGAATGCTGAATTTGTGCTCCTTCTGTATCATTTTTTCCGCGAACAATTTTAGAAAATCCCGCCCGGTTACGATGGGCATATTAAGATCCAGTAAAATCACAATTTTTGGCGCTTCTTCCAAACAAATACCTTCAAAATACGAAATGGCCTCGTAACCAGAGGCAAAGGATATGAAAATGTCGTTACCTAAATATGCCGAAACCATTTTTTTAAGGCTATAACGGAGTATTGGGTCGTCATCTATTAAGATGATATTTAAAAATTTCTTATTGTACACTTGCGCGCTTGATACTGTTAATAAAAGAGTTAAATCACACAAAAATAAGAAAATTCTTACAATTTGTTAATTTTTAAAGCTTATTTTTTGTTCTGGATTTTATTCCTTAAGGTCTTAACCTCATTCCCTCAATTAGATTTTCAACAGTAAAGTAATAAAGTATATGTTCCTATCTAAAGGGTATCATTTAGTTTCGGCCACTAGCAGAAAAAAAATCTATTATATAGACTATGTTCCGAACTTAAAATACAAGGCTATTTCTTCGGATAACCCTTACTAATTACTATGGTTCTAGTTTAAAAATGTGTTGATTTTAAACGGGCTAACTCCTTAAGTTTTTGTAGGTATTAGGGACTTAAGGGTAGTTTAGGGAAAAATTAAACCCCCGAAAAATCCGGGGGTAATTAAGGTATTTTCTCTATTACCGCAGCTCTCAAGCCAAGGAAAATATAAAAAGTTGATCAAGGACTTCAGTTAAAATTCTATTCGTCACCGAACTAGAACCGTTGTTATTCAGAAGTTGGATGCTACTGAAACAGTAAGAAGTACTAGCTACTATAAATTTTAACACTTCAAATTCTAATACTCGCCTTCATCATCATCATCGCCGCGCTGCCTGCCCTCGCCACGTTTTTTATTCTGATTTATACGGTAGACAAAAGAAAGCGTTATTTGTCGTTCACGCCACTGAAACTCACTTTCTGAGGTAAAAAATGGGGTCTGTGTCGAGGATATTCTTTTTCTTGAATTTAATAGGTCACTAACATTTAATGCCAGTGTCCCATTGTCTTTAAGAATATCCTTGCTTAAAGCCAAATTCAATGAAAATATACCTTCATTTTTAGTTTGTGCATTATTGGTAGGACCACGGTAAAAGGCATTGGTCTGCCAGTCTATTTTACCTGGTAGTGTTACTTTTGAGCTAAATCTAGAGAACCAGCTTGTGTTTTTTGCTCCAAAATCAACACCATTAAATTCTCCTTCCGAATTGAATTCAAAGAAATTGAAACTACCATTTAACCGAAGCCATTTGGTAGGGTTGTACAACAACCCCAGTTCCGCACCTACACGCTCGTTGGTAGAGAGGTTAATAGGTATAGATCGGATGATTACAATGCCATCTGTGGTAATCTCTCCTGTTTCTTCTTGTACGCGTTCAAAAGAATTGGTTTCTTTTTGGTAATAGATTGATGAGGTTAAGGTTAATTTTTCCCATCTTTTCAAATATCCCAGATCAAATGCATTGGCAAAAGCCGGGTCCAAATCCGGATTCCCTTGAAAAATATTGGTACGGCTGGAAAAAGACGGAAATGGATTGATAAAACGACCTCTAGGCCTGTTGATACGACGGTTATAACCGAGGGTTATGTTCTCGTTTTCTGCCAGCTCAAAAATTAGGTTCAACGTAGGAAAAAGTCCCAAATAATTCTTGTCAAAGTTAATGTCTATTCCCTCACCTATAGATTCTTGCAAACCTCCTACGTCCGCACCGCTAACGGCACCTTTAAGTTGGGTGTTTTCTAATCTAAGTCCGGCCAGAAAAGAAAAATCACCAAATTTATCTCCATATTGCGTGTAAAATGAATTCACGTTTTGGTTAAATACAAAGCGGTTTATAAGTCCTAGATTAGGAACGAAAACGCCAGAACCTAAATCAAGTTCTTCTTCGAGATAAAAATCTTGATCAGCTTGTTCCCAATTACCTCGATAACCTGCTTCAAATTGTGCGTCTCCCATAGGTAGCACATAATCTACCTGAGCCAAATATTCATTTTGAAACTCTAAATCCCGTATGTTTAGATTTGCAATGGGAACTGTACTAGGAAAGGTTTGATTTTCTACAATTGGTGTTGGTTGAAATTGTTCGTTGTACGAAAGCTGCAGATCCACCGTAAGCTTATGTCCCTCGGTATTAAAGTCATTGTTGTAGTTAAGGGAGAACTGTGCGCTTTTTTCTTCTTCTTGTTCGTCTTCTACGCGCAGCGTAACACGGTTGATTTCGGTACCTACGATTCCTGTTGCTATATTTGAAGTTATATCTTCACCATCGTTGGTCCTAGCGAAGGCGCTCGCAGTAAGCGAGGAGGTTTCCGTTAAGAAATACTCAATACCCAGATTTAGGTTAAAACCACTATTAATTCTGTTGATATCGCGTTCTTCTATAATTCGATCAAATGCACTTTCATCCCTCAAGTACGTATTGTCAGCAAATCCGTTTCCTGGTGGTTCACGATAGGAATAACCTAAAGTGGTAAAGACATTGTACTTTTCTCTTCTTAGGTTAAGATTAGCCGTAAGTGAAGCCGCCTCGGGAAAACCCACGGTGGTATTTATTGTACCGTTAAGACCACGGGTTTTTTCTTTTTTCAATACGATATTTAAAATACCTGCGGTACCCTCTGCGTCGTAACGTGCTGACGGACTCGTAATAACCTCTACTTTTTCAATGGCATCTGCCGGCAATTGCCTAAGTGCATCCGTTGAACCAAAACCTGCCAACGCAGAAGGCCTTCCGTTTATAAGTATGCGCACATTCCCGTTACCTCTTAGGGCTACAGCGCCATCAACATCTACGGTTACAGAGGGTATATTGTCCAAAGCATCGCTAATGGTTGCTCCGCTGTTGGTAAGGTCCTTGCCTATATTATAGACTTTTTTGTCCAACCGTACCTCTACTGTAGTCTTTTCGCCAATAACTTCTACCCCCTCTAGTTGGGTGGCATCTATTGAAAGTCGAATCGTGCCTAAATCAATCGACTTGGAGAGCTCCTGGTTGTTTAGTATATAAGATGTATAGGATATATACTCTACCCGAAGATTGTATTCTCCAGGAGCCGCTGCCACGTTGAATTTCCCGTCTATATCTGTAATCCCACCGGTAACCTTTTCGGGGTTTTCTACACTTTGTACTACCAAAGTGGCATATTCAAGTGGTTGACCGGTTTCTTGATCCAGCACCGTCCCTGTAATGGAAATGTCCTTTTGGGCAGACGCTTTCGTAAAGAACAAAATAAATAAGCTCGCGAAAAGGAAAAGATGTTTTATCATAGAGGCATGCAATTTTTTGGGTTAAAACTAGAGCTGCAAAAATCGTGTATTAATCAAGGAGGGGAAGCGTATTTTCTTTGAACGACATTAGTTTGAACGCGAACGGCCTTAATAAAATGTTAATTCAAGGGAATGGCTTTAGTGGCTTTTTGGTTAGGTATTATTGTATCATTTGTCTTAGTGGTTTAGGTCTCTATAAAACATTCTCACCTCGCTTCTTTTTAATAGTTTCCATATCAGATTTGGAAGACTGAATTTTATGTGGCTTTTAGTTGAGTATGCCAGAAAGGCTAAAATTAACTGGGTCAACCATCTCTTTACGAAATTTTTTCGTGCGGCCCCTGGTCTCATGTTTTGTAGTTGAAACGATTGATTTTTAGTGTTATTTGAAGTACATAAGTGGTCGATTTTGGGTAAGATGTTTATAGGACGTTGCAATTCCTTAAATTTATAGTCAATTATCAATTACTAAAACTAATTAAAACATGAAAAAATCAAAGATGGGAGTGGTAGCAAAAGGTTTATTTCTGCTAGTCCTTACTCTAGGAAACATTAACTGTAAGGATACTACTAGCAAAGAAAAGGCCATTGAGGTACAAAATGAGGCCGACATGGAGTCTACGGCGAACGGCAATCCCAATTTTGGCGGCCTTGCATTATATACCCTTCGGGACGCCATGGGAGGGGATGCCAAGGCGACTTTAAAGGCGGTATCAGATGCCGGTTACCAATATATAGAGGCCGCCGGTTATGAAAATGGACAATTTTACAACATGGATCCCCAAACTTTCAAGTCGTATTTAAAGGAGTTGAACCTAACGCCCGTAAGTACCCATCAAGGTGATGTAACCCTAGAAAATGCCGATGCTATGATGGCCGATGTGAAAGCCGCCGGATTCGTGTATTTTGTGGTTCCCGTGCCGCCTATGGGTCTTTTTAAATTTGACCAGGCCACAAGGTCTATGAGTATGACAGGTGGTGCAAAAAACTTGGCCGAAATACTCGATATCTTAGGCGAGAAAGCCAAAACTGCAGGTCTTAAATTGCTATATCACAACCACGATTTTGAATTTGTAAAGGATGCGGAGGGTATCGTTCCCATAGATTATCTCCTGGAAAACTGTAATCCGGAACTGGTCAACTTTCAAATGGACCTGTATTGGGTCACTAAGGCCGGGGCCGATCCGCTAGCTTATTTTGAGAAATACCCAGGCCGTTTTAAAATATGGCATGTTAAGGATATGGATCAACAGGGCCGGTTTGCACCAGTAGGAAAAGGGACTATAGATTTTCCCAGAATCCTTGCCGAAAAGGAAAAATCTGGAATGTTGTATTATATGGTAGAACAGGATATGACTTTTGACGGTCTGGAACCATTAGAGGCCATAAAAATTAGCCATGAAGGCCTAAAAAGCTATGGTTTTAATTGATGCCGGCGTAACTATTATAGCATGTCGGCAATAAAAAATCGGACAGCTTCCCTAATCTGGTGAGGCAGTCCGATTTTTTTATTAAAATAGTATTAGGTCTTTATACATTGCATATAGAGTGACTTTTTTTACCGTCAAAATATTTTTGTTTCGGTGATTCTCAAAGCATCTTATGCTAAGTGGGTCTTAAAGAATTCAATAGTTCGTTTCCATGCCAGTTCGGCCGCCTCGCGGTCAAACCTAGGGGTAGTATCGTTGTGAAAGCCATGGTTGGCATTTTCATACATATAGGCTTCGTATACTTTATTGTTTTCTTTTAAGGCTGCTTCATAGGCGGGCCAACCTTCGTTTACGCGTTTGTCCAGTTCCCCAAAATGAAGTAATAAGGGTGCATTTATATCCTCAATTTTTTCTGTGGGCTGACCGCCATAAAAAGGTACGGCCGCGCCAAGGTCTGGAACTTCAACGGCCATCATATTCGATATCCATCCACCGAAACAAAATCCTACAACACCTACCTTGCCCGTACATTCTGGATGGTTTTTCAAATGATTAAAGGCGGCTATAAAATCCTCTAACATCTCGTTTCGGTCGCGCTTACTTTGTAGTTCACGGCCGTCATCATCATTACCGGGATAACCTCCCAAAGGGGTTAATGCGTCCGGGGCCAATGAAATAAAACCGGCTAAGGCGGCGCGTCTGCCCACATCTTCTATATATGGATTTAGCCCACGGTTTTCATGTACAACAATAATACCTGGAAGTTTTCCGGTAGCGTCAACGGGTTTGGAAAGCAACCCTTTTATGGTGCCACCTCCTTTTGGGGAGTCATAGGTAATATAGTCCGACTTTAATCTGGCATCGTCCTGTGGCACCTGTATTTTTTTAATATAATCGGGCGAGATGAAGCTAAGCAGCGATCCAACCGTAATTCCGCCAACGGCATAGGTAGATAGTTTGTCCATGAACAGTCTTCTGGGAATACGGTTATGAGCGTAATCGTCGTACAGGTCAAATACGTCTTGTTTAATGTCCTCTTTTTTTAGTTTTTTCATCTGTTTTTAATTTAGTACCCGTTGCATAAAGCCTTCTTTATATGCCCTACCAATGGGAAGGTTCGTATGTTCATCCAATCGGACTTGGTTTCCTATTATTTTTTCGATCTTGGAAATGTTCAGAATATAGGATTTATGTGTGCGAATAAATTTACTGGCATCCAAGGTCTCTTCCCAAAAGCGCAGCGGTTCTTGTGAAAGGTATTTCCTGTTTGCTGTAAATATTTCGGTATAATCGGCATCGGATTGTATATAGCGGATATCTGCTACATCTATTTTAATGTGTTCATAGCCCGATTTAATAAAAATAACTTCTGGAGTAGGGGAAGTATGAGTTTTACCAACTGTTTGTGTTCCTTCTAATTTTGTTGAGGGTACTTTTGAAACAGCCTGCACAAAGCGTTCGAACGAAAAGGGTTTTAAGAGGTAGTCCAACACATCGTACTCATAACTTTCCAGGGCATAATCCGGAAAAGCAGTGGTTAAGATAACAGATGGCCTTTCAGAAAGGGTCCTCAAGAAATCTATTCCTGAGATTTTGGGTAAATGTATGTCCAAAAAAATTAAATCTATTTTTTCGCTCTTTAGAAAATCCATTGCTTGTAGGGCGTCTGCAAAAGTGCCTCTCAGCTCCATATTGCCCATATCTGTTATGAATTTTTTTAGTACCCTTTGAGCGGGCGGTTGGTCTTCTATGATGATGCATTGAATCATACCGACTTCGATTTTAAATTCATTTTCAAATGCACAATATACATATTGTTACTATCCTTGATCACCAATTCATGCGCATTTGGATATAGTAATTGCAATCTTTTTTTTACATTTTGAAGGCCAATGCCGTTAGAAAGCTTATTTGTATTGGTAACAGGCCGAAAAGAATTTTTACATATAAAATCCAATTGTCCGTCATCATCTATTTTCATGTGAATATCTATGAGAATATCTTCCGATTGGCTAGCAGTGCTATGCTTAAATGCATTTTCTATAAAAACCGTTAGTATGAGCGGGGCAATAAGTACTCCATTAGGAATGTGCCCAGTTTCAAAAGTAACCTTCCCACGATCTTCAATTTGTAGTTCGTTAAGTTGGGTAAAGTTCTTAAGGTGTTCTATTTCTTTTACTAAGGCAACATAGTCTTCCTTGCAATCATAAAGCATATAACGCAGTACTGATGAGAGTTCTAAAATAATAGATGGCGTTTTTGGTGATTGCTCAATGGCATAAGAATACATATTGTTTAAATTGTTGAATAAAAAATGGGGATTGATCTGCGATTTTAAAAATTGCAGCTCACTTTCCTTTACCGAGACGCGCAACTCTTCTACCTCTCGCTGCTTAATGGATGCGTCCCATGCAAACTTGAATCCGGCCAAAATAGTGATCACGGGCATAACGTCCAATAGGCTGAAGATAACCCCGGGAAAACGGGTGCCACGTGTGTCCGGAAAATAAATGCGCTCCAGTACCAGTTCTTCAACGGCTATGATGCTGGCCACAATGACTCCCACGAAAACAAAAAACAAGAGGTACTGCTTGCTGTAAAAATAACGAGGCAACAGCACATAGTTTATAATCAGGGCCCCCGTTGCGTAATTAAGGAAGGCCATGATTTGGAATTCTTCTATTTGGGGTCGGTGCCTGTCAAAAGAAAAGAACAAAAAAAGCACCATATGCAAGACTATTTGAAATATAATTTCCTTAGAAATGCTATTGAAAAAGGAAGTTTTAGTAGCCATTCGTTAAAAGTACCATTTTATGGCTATCTATTCGAAAACAAAACCGCTATCGACGTATTTAGGGGTGCGAACGTAGCTTAGGATCCTCTATGTTGTTCACAAGACAACCAAAGTCGTTCACAGAAAAGAAAAACTATATTTCCATTTTAAATGCATCTTTGGGGATCAAATCCTAATTATTTTTGCGTGATGTACAAAATTTTATTTTTCTTCTTTAGCTGTATGTTCCTTGTAGCGATGCAAAATGTAATCGGTCAAAGCACTACTACAACAATAAGTGGCACCGTAAAGGACGCTGCCGGTTCTCCTGTAGAGTTTGCTACTGTTTTGGTCGGCGACCGGGCAACCCAAAAACCCATTTCGGGAACCACAACGCTTGACAATGGCAGTTTTGTGCTAGAGACCGAAGCATCTGATTTTTACATTGAATTTAGTTTTATGGGTTTCAAGGCCAAGCGAATTGAGGATACAACAGTTGTTAATGGCAAAATAGAATTGGGAACCGTTGTGCTTACCGAAGATTCACAGCAACTTGATGAAGTGGTGGTGGAAGGTGAAATATCCCAAACTGTTTTTAAGCTGGACAAAAGGGTCTTTAATGTAGGGGCAGATTTGAGCAGTACGGGCGCCAGTGCCTTGGAAGTACTTAACAATGTGCCATCCGTAACCGTAAATATAGAGGGGCAAGTGAGTCTTCGCGGCAGTCAGGGTGTGCAGATGCTTATCAATGGTAAGCCGTCGGTCATAGCCAACGAACAGGGCAATGCCCTTGGAACACTTACGGCAGACATGATTGAGCGCATAGAGGTAATAACCAATCCCTCCGCTAAATACGATGCGGAAGGTACTTCCGGTATTATTAATATTGTGCTTAAAAAGGAGGAAAAACGAGGCGTTAATGGCGCAGTAACCTTAAATACAGGAGTGCCCAACAATCACAGTCTTGGTTTTAGCCTCAACAAACGTACCGAAAAGTTTAATCTCTTTAGTCAATTAGGCGTTGGTCGCCGAACGTTTCCCAGTGATGATGAAAGCGAAAACAGAAATTTACTGGACGATACCTATATCAACAGTTTTGGGAAAAGCGATAAGAACGAGACCTTTTTTAACCTGATACTTGGAACGGATTACCACATAAACGACCTCAATGTAATTACGCTTTCCGGAAACTTTGCCTACGAATGGGAAAAAGAGAATGCTACGGCACTTTTTAGCACCTTTGATGCGGTAAATGCGCTGACCGATGCGTATGAAAGGAGGGAACTCACAACCGCTACCAACCCCAAATATTCTTACGAACTACAGTATAAAAAGGACTTTGAAGGAAATGAGGACCAGTCCTTGTTGTTGAGTGCTACCGGAAACCTATTCGCCAAGGACCAGGTCTCGGATTTTACCAATAGCACCACCGTGGGCACGCAAAACGATCTGTTGCAGCGGGCTCGGACAGATTTCGGACAGGCCGATTATATCTTTAAAGCAGATTATATCCATCCGTGGGCGGATAAGTACACTCTGGAAACAGGCGCGCAATACCAGATAAACGATGTGGAGAGCGATTTTGGAATCAGCGAGTTCGATGGTACTTCGTTTATAGAAGATCCGGCACTGACCAATATTTTCGAATGGACCCAAAAGGTATTGGGCGTTTACGGGACTGCATCCTACGAAAAGGATAAATGGGGCCTGAAATTGGGCGTGCGTTTTGAGGATACGGATGTAGCAACGCTGTTACGGACTACGAACGAACGGAACGACCAACGCTACAATAATTTTTTTCCTAGCGGATTTACCTCTTACAAAGTAAACGATGACCTCTCCTTGCAGGCCGGTTATTCAAAGCGTATCTTCCGGCCCAGGCTCTGGGATCTTAATCCTTTTTTCAATATCCGCAACAACTTTAATATAAGCACAGGAAATCCCAACCTACAACCGGAATTTACAGATAGCTTTGAGATTACCAGTATTTATAAACTGGGCAAGGTATCCATGAACTTTGGCGTGTTTTATCGCCATACTACCGAGGTGGTGGAGCGGATAGTTACCTTTGAGGATAATATAAGCCTCTCCAGGCCAGAGAATATAGGCAACAACAATACTACGGGTATCGAGTTCAATGCCAAATACATTCCTGCCAATTGGCTTTCCTTTACCAACGATTTTAATTTTAGTCGTTTTGCGCGTGAGGGTAATTTTGAGGGTAGCTCCTTTGATTTTAAGGGCGAGCAATGGTCGAACCGTTTATTGGGCAAAGTAAAACTGCCTGCGGATATAGATCTGGAATTCGTTGGGAACTATGTCTCCGGGTTCCGAACCCTACAACAGGAAATTACAGAAAACCTGTTCATGGATTTTGGCGCGCGTAAGAAAATACTAAAGGGCAAAGCCATCCTAAATTTAAGTATCCGAGACGTCTTCGCTTCAAGAATCAGTGAAAGTCAGACCCTACAGCCCAATTTTTATGTGCGGGATTTTAGCCAGCAGGGAAGGTTTGTCACCTTTGGAGTCAGCTTTGGTTTTGGCAAGGGAGAGGCCATGGAGTTTTCGGGGCAAAAGCAGTTTTAGGATTTGGCAACCGGAGAATCATTGCCAAGTAGGGCTCTTCTTTAAAGTTGATCTTATCATATCCCTATTTTATTGGTTTCAAATGGCGTTAGGGCTATGCTCTTTAGTACATTTCGTTTTCACCGGCCGTTCCTAAAAAGTTTTTCCATGTGGCAATAGGCAGCCCCCAAATTTCCTTTATGTAAATTTCCAGAATCCCACTTGTTATTTCTTGGATTTCCCCATCTATTTGGGATTCAAAAGAATTTTTGTTTTTTCTTGAACCTGTAATAATTATTGGCACAATAAGAGTTGCCACTGGTTTACTTATATGGTTCTTGAAAATCTAACTCTCAAGTTAAGTTTTAGATAGGGGATAAGGTACTTTTAAACAAGTGATTTAGGCAAAGAACTTTCCGATTAATTCAAATTGAGAATTTTTAAATTATTAAGAAGTATGCTTGCCTGCCAATTTTTTACGTATCGCTCGTTGCTCGCTCTTTTTAAGGAACCGAATGGTAAAGTACAGTATCGTCAAAACGGCAGTGGCCATAAAAAAGTAGAAACCTTCATTTTCAAAATTAAGTTTTGTTTTTAACCAATTGGTATTATAGGCCAAGAGTAAGATTGCCCCAAGCATCCACAAATAAGTAGTATTATACTCCTTATAGGCCACTTTTTTGAGGTTGAAACTGTTTTCAGAGAAAGTCTTTCCGATTCCTTTAAATTTAGGAATCCATCTGTTGACTTTAGCACAATAAGCATCAAAACCTTCCCCGTAGGAATTTCTTAAATAGGCTTCCTCGGCGCGTACAATGGCTTGGTAAATAAATAGGAACAAGGGAATCATAGCCAGCACGGCAAATAGGGAGTTGGATAAAACGCTCATACCTATGATTAATAGAATATTGCCTACATACATAGGGTTGCGGCAATGGGAGAAAAAACCATCCGTTACTAGGCCATCTGCAAAGATCCTGCGGTTTTTGCCTCCTCTTACAATATAGACCAGCCCAATGGTGGCCATACGCACCAACTGCCCTATAATGGCAATTGCCAAACCTATAAAAAATACCGTATTATAATTTTCTGAAATCCTTATAAAAGGAAGAAAAAGAAACAGATAAAAAATGGGGAAGAGGTAGTTACGTGTTCTAAAGAAAAAGTTGCCAATTTTGACCATGTTTATTTGATTGCTATTAAACCTGTGAAATTGTACCACTTAAAAAACACTTCTGTATAGCGGAAGCCGCAAGATTTTAGCAATGCTTCATTTTCGGATAGTTGATAGGGGACAAGAACATTTTCCAATGATTCCCGTTTTTTGGCAATCTCTATTTCGTCGTAACCGTTACGTTTTTTAAAGGCGTAATAATGTTCAATAAAAAGCCGGTTGCAAATAGAATTTTCGGTCAAGATTTTTTCGATAAGGATGATCGCACCATTCTCTGGCAGGCTTTCACAAATTTTTTTCAATATTTTCTCACGGTTCAACGGTCTTAGGAATTGAAGTGTTAGACAAAAAATGACTACAGATGCATTGTTCAGTTCCACATCACAGTTGAGATCTTGATTCTCGTAGGTAACATCGCGCGTAATACCGGCCTCCTTTAAGTTGGCCTCGCACTTGACCAACATTTCATTGGAATTGTCTATGCCAACCAAGCCGATATCCTCACTAAGTACCTTGTCTAGATTAATCATGGTGGTTCCCGTAGAACAGCCCAAGTCGTATACCTTGGTTCCCTTTATGGCGAAATCTTTGGTTAGTTCTGCTATCATGCGCTGCATTTCTTCATAATAGGGCACAGAGCGTACCACCATATCGTCAAAGACAGTAGCTACTTCCTTATTAAATTTAAAATCGTAGGCAGGCCTTTGGGCATCCTTGAAAACAATGTCTTTTTGCATTTTTTTATTAGTATTTAGCATATTATCATGCAAAACTAATGGGCGATTCTAAAGTAATCTTAAAGTTAAAGGCTTTCCATAAAAAAGATAGGAAGGAAAGTTCTGACCACTAGTATTAAATCGCATTCAAGGCTTATCTGGGAACACGGGTAAAGATGATGAAAACAAAGCACCTCTTAATTGTTATTGCTCTAGGGTATTTTTTTAACACTAATATTTAGACCACAGCCACCACTATTTTTAGCACTTCTTTTGGTTACTCCAATTTAAATTAAGAATCTAAAATTGGTTTTTTTATGTTGTTATTTTGAATCTATACGCTTCATAATATCCTCCAACATCTCTACCTGTACTTGTTGAATGTTCAGCAGTTCTTGCTGTTGATGGATGATCAAATGGTCTAATTTTTCATGTAAGGTGCGAATTTCGAGCTCGGCCTTGAGGTTTACCATGTAATCTTGTTTGGCGCGTTCACGGTCTTTTTCCTCTTGGCGATTTTGGCTCATCATAATTACAGGTGCCTGCAAGGCGGCCAAACAGGATAGGATGAGGTTCAATAGGATAAAGGGGTAGGGGTCAAAACCTTTGTCGGACAAGAAAAGGATGTTCGTTAGGATCCAAACAAAAATAATAAGGCTGAAAATAATGATGAACTTCCAACTGCCACCAAACGACGCGACCTTATCTGCCAAACGTTGCCCATAACCTACATTGGTATTGTTGTCTCCCAAAGCTTCTTTCTCTGAAATGATTTCGTGGTCGTTAAGGGTTTTTAGCACATCTTGCTCTAAATGGGAAAGTTCACCCACTTCCTTCACCAAATAACTGGCGAGGTATTTTTGGCGATAAAGGTTAAGTTCAGAAAGCGATATCGAACTTTTTTTGTTGAATTTCGGATGGTCAATTAGAATAACATCAAAAATCGATTTTCGGATGGTTTTGCCAAAAACCTGTTCACTTATAGGGAACTCTTGATTAGAAATACTACTTATAAACGTTGCCATATTGTATTAACTTAGGGGTCTGCGAATTGTTTATGGTAAAAGATAGCACATCTGTGAGAAATAGTAGGTTACAAAAGCTATGGTCTTACTTCAAAAGGTATTCTTTACTTATAGTCGCATTTCATTTTTTATGCGGCTATGAGAAATAAAAATCAAAATGGACATCAGAACAAGGGATACTGTTGAAGCAGGCAAGGTTCCCAAATCCAACCCACCATTAGCCAATGGTTTGGTCAAAAAATCGCCAAAAGTAGCACCGAAAGGTCTTGTGAAGATAAAAGCGATCCAGAACAGTAGAATCTGGTTAATTTTTGTAAAGTAATGCAGTACTACGACCAAAACAATGATTCCTGCGGTTACCAAGGCTCCGTTCAGATAACTTAACCCAATCACATCGCTGAGATAATCGCCGAAGGCAGTTCCCAAACTATTGGAAAATAAAATTGCTGTCCAGTAAAACAATTCCTTATTTCCTTGAACGATGGGGTATACTTCTAAATTATCGAACTTTTTGTTCCAAGTAAAAAGGATTGCCAAAAGGGCACTGAACAACAAAAGACTTCCCCAACCATAACCCAACTGCCAACTACGGTTTATAAAATCGGAAATCTCCGTGCCCAAAGTGGTCGTAGCGATGATGACCAGCCAAAACCAAACAGGGACATACTTTTTACGTGTTAATTGAATGCTTAGGGCGATAGCGAAAAAAGCGAACGTGATTTGAATGCCAAAAGTATAGCCCAAGCCTAAAGTTTGTGCAATAAAATCGCCTAAGGTTTCACCGAGCGTTGTGGCTACAATTTTCATCGACCAAAACAACAATGTAATTTTCGCAACTTTATTTAATGCTGACACCTATTAGATTCTTAAATTTTATATCGAAACCCGATCCTAAAAATCTGCGTCTCAAAGAAGTTTTGGTACAATGCGGTAAACCCTTCATTGGTAATCCGTTGTTGTATACCAAAGCGATTAAAAATATCGCTTGCCGAAAAGGTAAGGTCGGCCTTCTTGTTCCAGAAGCTTTTTTTAAGTCCGAAGTCTACGGAATAACGGGCGAGTTCTTGGCCTTGGGGTATGTTTCTGTTGGAATAATAGACACCCGTAAGCTGTATCATAAAATCCTTAGGCAAACCAAATTCTGTGTTGACCTTGGCATCCAAAGCGTTAGCCGTCGATTTTAGGATATCGAACGAACGTTCAAAGGGAAAAAGCAAGGTGCCTTCATAGGCATTTATGGTATTGGAATACCAGTTTAGCGTCCCGGAAACTTTCCAGTCCGTCGTAATATCCTGGCTGGCCAGTAATTCGATACCCGTGTTGGTGGCACTTCCCGTATTTTGATAGATTCGGTTTACGATATCGTAATTGGGGTCGGAGTCATCGATACTGAAAATTCGCATGTATTGGTCTTGGATCATTCTATGGTACACCGCGGAAAATAACGAGCCGTTGCCCCAGGAATATTTATGGGCAATTTCAAACGCATCGGTAAACTGCGGTCGTAAATAGGGGTTGCCCACTTTCAGCAGTTCAGGATCGTCAAATTTTGGGAATACTCGAAGCTCCGGTTCGCCGGGGCGGTCTATCCGCCGATTATAAAAAGCAGACAGTTTATTATTGTCATTTAGTTTATAAGTAAAACGAACGCTTGGGAACAATTCAAAATAATCATATTTGTCGTTTTCGGGATAGTAGGCGTTTGCAGGATCTAGGTCATAGAATACATCGGTCTGCTCGGCGCGTAGGCCGGCCTCTACATCGTAAGTTGACTTTTCCAAAAGATAGTTCGCATAGCCTGCATAGAGGTTTTCGCCCCAATCGGAAAAAGTGCCTAAATCCGGATAAATGATGGACTGGTTTCCCGGCGTAATCGTGTAGGTTACGGGCAATCGCCTAATACGTACTTTTGCGCCTAACTCCATTCGACCACTTTTTAAGGGCCGCACATAATCCGTAGAAACGCTGGTCGTATTTTCGATAGCGCGGATGTTGGTTTTGTCGGTTCCTATACGTACTGCAGAACTATCGTTCAAAGAATAGGTCTCGTCTTCCAAACCCTGGGTATATTGGGCGTTTGCACTCAAGGTATGCCCGGCCTGCTGAAATTTATGCCGATAATTCACCGCTGCGTTTATATAACGGGTTACTTCTTCCTCTTGCCAGGCATACAGGCGGTTGCGAATGTTGTTGTTCAAATCGATAAAAGCTACTTGTGCCGTATCAATATGTTTTTCGCGGTCGTAGAGTCCCGAGAGGGTAAAGCTGTTGTTCTCGTCAAGATCATAATCGATGCCCGCATTTATAATGGAGCGAAATTGCTTCCTATTTTCAGGCACTTGTGAACCAATGTTTCGGCCATCATCATAATTACGGGTCGTAAATTCATTGTTGGGCAGCGCTTCTTGCAGGATGAATTCCGATTGCAAAAAATAGTTGACCTTATCCTTTTTATAGTTCAGGTTTATACTGGGAATCAATTTTGGGTTTATGGAGAAACTTCCCAACTCTGTAGGGGTATCTTCTTGTCGTTTTCCCAATGCACCCAATCCAAATGACATTCCTACATCACCATTGAGTCCCGTTTGTTTTTCCTTTTTATAAATGATGTTTACGATGCCGGCAAAACCGTTGGCGTCGTATTTAGCAGAGGGATTATTGATAATCTCGATTTTTTCAATATTGGAGGCGGGAATATTGGCCAAACCTTTTTGATTGCCAAATCCTGTTAAACTGCTTTGTTTTCCATCAATCAATACCACAACCTTATCACTTCCGCGCAGCACCACTTTTCCGTCTTGGTCAAAGGTTACACCCGGTAGGGTCTTCATGGCATCCAAAACCGAACCGCCAGATTGGGCAATGTTGTTTTCCAAACTAAAAGATTTCTTGTTCAGGTCGGCATCCACGGTCGCTTGTTTTCCTATGACCTCTACTTCCTGCAATGCTTCAGCGGAAGTTTGTAATTCTATTCTTCCCAAATCGAAAATAGAATTCAATCCACCGGCCACGAAATTCTGTTGGGCAGTCTCATATCCTATATAAGAAAAGTACAATTTATATTTTCCCAAGGGAATTTCCAGGATTTGAAACCGGCCGTCATCATCTGTAATAGCTCCGGTTATAAGCTTGTCCGTCTGTGCATCATGGACAGCGATATTTGCAAATGCTAGGGTTTCTTGAGTGTTGGTGTCGAATAATTGACCGGTTACGGAAACGGTTTCTTGGGCAAACAGGACTATATTTTGTATAAGGAGGAAAAGGATAAAAAGAAATTTCTTCATGGGTACTAATTACAATCTTATGCGAAAGTAGGATTCAAATCTAAAGAGAAGCTTAAGAATGTGGATTTCATTTAGACATCCTGCCCAAAAGTCAGTAAGTTATTATCAGGGTCCAGCAGCGAAAATTCCTTTTGTCCCCAAGGCTTGCTCTCCAAATGCCCATTGGGGTGTATGGGGACATTTTTATCCAAAAAGCCTTGGTATAGTTCGTTTATGTTATTGGTACGAATATAAACCTGACCGTAATTCTCCTTGGGGTCAAGGGCCGCGAACTCAAAAAAATGAATCTCTATGTTACCCTTCTCCAACATCAAATACCCTTCATAGTCTGCCAAGCCAACCTCGTTAAAACCCAATTGGTTCATATAATAGGCTCTTGTTATTTCTTTGTTACGCATGGGCAGCTTCGGATGGATATTGGTGAGCATAGCAGATGAAGTTATGGGTTTTTATTCGTGATCGTAAAAATATGCTTTCCATTTATGAAATGATAGTTGGGTTCTAAGCCGTATAGCTCACAGATTTTCTTTACGATGGCCAAGCCCAGCCCGGTAGATTTTTTATGGTCCGATTCCTTATAAAACCGCGAAAATAATCTCTCTTCTTTCTGCAATTTTTGCGAACCCTTATTGCTTACGGAAAATTCTTGCTCGCCAATTTCTATAGTTATAGATTCTTTATCTACAGCATGTTTCAGCGCATTGGAAAGCAAATTATCGATCAGTACATCGGCTAAATAGGGATCTATTTTCATTAGCATTTTTCCTTGTTCGACCAACTCGATATCGGAAGGGTAGATTTCGCTAAAAGTTTCTATTCTCTGTTTAAGGATTGTATTAAAAATGAGGGATTCTGGGTTCGTAAACTGTTGGTTCTCAATTTTGCTCAAGAGCGCCAGCCTTTTGTTTAAAAGGGTAAGCCTTTGAATATCTTTCTGGATAGAGGTCAAATGTTGGAATTGAACATCATTCAAGTTATCGCCATTTATAATATTCTCTATTTTGGCCAGAATAATTGCGAGAGGCGTTTGCATTTCGTGGGAGACATCTTCGGTGTACTGTTTTAGGTTTTTATAATCGGCGCGCACCTTGTCCGTCAACGTACGGATCTCATTGTTGAGTTCTGAGAATTCTAAAATATCGCTTTCCAAAAGTGCTATGGGTTTTTCCGAGGCTAGGGAAAACCCTTTCATCGCCTCTAAATTTATAAAAAACGGATGCCAAAGACCTTGGTTCCACGTTTTGTTAAAATAGAAAAGGAATATAAAAACAAGAAGTATTATGATGAGATACGATACCATCACAGCAATCAAAATGTCTTCGGATTCCACCACCAACGCACGAACGGTGATACTGTAATCTTTTCCGTTGATGGTAGAAAAGGTGGTAAGTTCCCTAAATTCTTCCATTTCGCTTTGTGAGGGGTCAAAAATTACTGTGTCCTTTAATTTCTCTATCCCCAAGGCGGAAACAGTTTGTACCTCTACCATTGGTGGCAGTTGATAAACGGGATTGTTCTCGGAAATAGAGTGCTCTATTCTGGCTTCCGTAGAACGGAGTTCCTCCTCAACTTCGCCTTGCAACAAGTTTCTAACATAAAAGAAGAGCGCAATGGTACTAATGACCATCAAGAAAAAACTTATCCAAAGAAACGTAACAGAGGTTTTTTGTAAGAGTCTTGTTTTCTTTTGAGTTTCGTTCATTTGCTAATCCTCTATAAATTTATACCCAATACCGTAAGCCGTCTTAATATATTTTGCTCCTTCATCGGTCAATTTTTTTCGCAGGTTGTTGATGTGTACATAAATGAAGTCATAGTTATCGGTTAGATCACTATGGTCGCCCCAGAGATGCTCTGCAATGATCTCTTTTGAAAGTACCCTGCCTTTATTGGTCACAAAAAACAATAATAAATCGTATTCTTTGCGGGTAAGCAACATCTTTGTTTCGTTAACATAGGCAGTTCTGGAGCGTGTATCAATGGAGATTTCGTTGAACGCGATGCGTTCCGTACCTCCGAACTTGCCCCGTCGTAAAACCGCTTTGATACGGGAATTGAGTTCTGCCAAATGAAAGGGTTTGGTCAAATAATCGTCTGCACCTAGGTCTAAGCCCTCCAATTTATCGTCCAACGAATTATTGGCGGAAATAATAATGGTAGCTGTGTCCTTTTTTCCCTTTTTGAGCAATTTTAATACGTCCAGTCCGCTACCGGTAAGGAGATTGATATCCAATATCAAAATATCATACTCATAGAGGTCTACTTTATAGCAGGCTTCCTTAAAGTCCGATGCCGTTTCGCAGATATTTCCGTCCCGCTCCAAATAAACCGCCATCGATTTTTGCAGCTCTAGTTCGTCTTCTGCGATCAAGATTTTCATAACATGAATTTACGTAATAAAAGTATGTACCATTTCTAAAGAAATTCTGAAGGATTGGAAAAGTCTGATAACAGTATTCAGATAGTTATCGAACCATTAAAGGGATTAACTATTAATCATTTCTGCTCAGCAACTGCTCCACACTTTCCCGAAAGGTCTCGCCTACCGATAATTCCTTGTCCCCCAAGAAGACACTGTTTTTGCGAATGGCGGTAATGGCATCAATGGCAACGGAGTACGATTTATGGATTCTGATGAATTTCTTGGGAGGCAATTGGTGTTCCAGCTCTTTAAAACTTAAGCGCACCACAAGTGGGTGTTCAGCATTTTTTAGATGGAACTTTATGTAGTCTCCATAGCCTTTCATCCAAATAATATCATCGAACTTTATTTTCAATTGGCTGTAGTCTACGTTAACGAAAAAATGATCAAATTGGGTCTCTTTTTGCAATGAACTTCGAGCCGATTTAAGCTCATGAAGCTCCTTGGCACGGTTGCAAGCTTTTATAAATCGTTCCAAAGGAACAGGTTTTACGAGGTAATCTACAACATCCAGGTCATAGCTTTCCAAGGCATATTGTTTATAGGCCGTAATAAAGATGACGAGCGGTTTCTTTTCTAGACTTGCAATAAATTGGAGTCCGCTTAGGCCTGGCATCTGAATATCAATAAAGACCAAGTCAACAGCGTGTTTTTCGAGCATTTCCATGGCCTCAAAGGCATTGTTGCACCCAGCTAACAGATTCAAAAAAGGCACTTTGCTTATATTGTCCGTTAGCAGAGCCAAAGCTAAGGGTTCGTCGTCTATGGCTAGGCAGTTCATCATGGTTTAAAATTCAATTTCAGGGTAACGATAAACAAGTTATTGGCCTTATTTATATCTAGACTATGGTTTTTGCCGTATAGGAGCTGTAGCCTTCGTTTTACATTCGTAAGTCCTATTCCCGAAACTTTATCCTTGGCCTTGTCCCCCGCTATATATTTATTTTTTACAATAAAGGTAAGTTGGTTATTGGCCGTATACAAGGAAATATCGATTACCGGATTTCCAATCATTCCTGTACCATGTTTAAAGGCATTTTCCACAAAAGGAATTAAGAGCATGGGTTCAATAACCTGCCAATCTTCTTTCGGTTGTAAGTGAACGTTCAGTTGCAACCGATCTCCGAACCGTTGTGTTTGCAGGTCGATATAGTTTTGCAGATATTCTATCTCGCTCTTCAATACCACTTTTTCTTCATCAGTTTCATATAACATATACTGCAATAAAGAGGACAATTTTAACAGGGTAGGCTCCAGTTTGTCACTTTTTAGTCGAGCCATGGCAACGGCATTGTTCAGTACATTGAACAAAAAGTGTGGACTTACCTGCGAACGTAAAAAAGAAAGTTCCGTTTTCAGGTTTTCGCTTTCCCGTTCTTTTGTAGTGCTTTCCATCCGTATCCGATCAGTTACGGTTTTGAGCACAATGCTAATCAGTACAACGAATAGAAAGGGAATTGCGTTGAATAGTAAAGCTTTTGAAAGGGAGTAGGGCTGGTCTAAACTTAAAGCGATATAAATTTTTTGGTTAACAAATAATATCCCTAAAAACAACAAGAGATTGGCGATAAAATAAAGAAGTATTTTCCTCCTGTAAAGTAATATTGGTATATATGCCCAGGAGTTTAAGTAGAACGTTAGCACCCAAAGACCGTTCATAACCGTGTTTAAAACAAGAATTTTGCGAGCAAATATTGATTTTTGGCCACCGTCTTCTATTTGTAGCGCAAAAATAAAAGGCAAGGCGAAAAGTACCGCCCATACCAAGAGGTGCACGGCCGGTTTTTGATATTCTTTAAAGGATTTATAATACTGTTGCATCAAAAAGGGTGTATGGGTGATTGCCAAGGTAATCAAATATGACCTAATGTGAGGACAGGAATATTTAGGACTCCAAAGCGATGTTGCAAAATACCGGTAAGCATAGAAAAACTGATATACTATATTAAAATGACCATTTAGTGTTGTACTTCAGATTTCGGCTTATTAAGGTATAATCAAGTAGGCTACTAGGCCAACTACAATTTTGAAAATTTTGTCAAAGAGAATAAATAACAATATCATTATAGGTTTAAATTTAAAGTTAGGAGACTATTTTGGATTATTCAAGGCACCATTAATAGTAGTAAAAAGTACGGGTAAGAAAGAAAAGCCCATAATTTGCGTTAAGGACTTATCCGTTTTATATCTCGCCATGAATTATCTGTTACTCTTTCTATAGCAAAGCTAATCAGTCTTTATAATGTGTTGAACTGTTCATAGTTCATTCCCAAGTAGGGGTCGAAATTCGCTGGTAAGTATTCAGCCGTATCAAAACCTAATTCTATTTCTTCCTCCAGTTCAATGAAGTCGATTTCATTTGGATCAAGTTCCATGCCAGCATAGGCATTGAATCCTATAGGCAGGTACGCTTTAGTGTCGAAACCTAAGTCAATTTCTTCATCATTGTTAACAACAACTATGCTTTTTACGGACAATAAATCGATTTCGTTTTGGGCAATTAGCTGATGGATAAAGGGTTGTTGCAATTCGGACAAGGCTGTTTCAGCTGCTTTACGTTCCTTTGATTTTTGGCATTCGCCCTTACCAACAAAGGATAACAATGTTAGTGCTAGTATCCCTATTCCTAATACTACTTTTATTTTTTTCATACTATTTAATTTTATGTCCGTTTGTTTATGGACTTGTTATTATTGATGTACAAGACAAACGTACAGTATAAAAAAGGGTCATATTGAGGAAAGCGATGAACCCTAAAAAGTTTGCGATGATCTGGGAAAAGTCATCGATTTTTAATTTTGAGAATAAGAAAAGTGATTGAATTATGGTTTTGACGGAGCTTTATTTAAAAAAAAAGCTAATAAGGCCGAGATGTAATTAATGGAAATAAGGTCAGGAAGGAAAGAATCAAAATAAGTTATTTCATTAGGTTACTCTCAACCGAAACTTAACTTGTTTTCCGTAATCCGATGTTATATGATTCTCGTTATCAAATCAATCGGAAGTGGATTTTTATGAGGAAACTGAATGGAACCTTTTCCTGTTTTATACCTTTTTAATTCCTCGTCAAATGCTTGGTTTCCGGCAGGGGTGGCGTACAAACCAATGTGATTGGTATATGCGGCAAAATAGACTAGGGGTTTTTTAAAGGTTTTATAGGCGGGCATTTCGTACAACATCTGTTCGGTAGCTTCGGGTGCATTTTCAATCATTATAGCTCTAAAAGTACTAAGCTTGTGTTGGACTTCCTTCGGAAAACCCGAAATGTAGTCATCAACCGATGTGATATTATGATTCATTCGCCCCTGTTTTAAGTGTAGCCGTTTTTTGTCCCTTGTGTTAAAGATAGCTGTAAGCCTTGAATTTTAAATAACTACCAATAGTATCGTCTTACATCTGCTCCTAAAAACAGTTATTTTTGCAAAAAAATTGACAACTATGCAAAAGACGATAAATCTCTTTATTTTCCTTTCTATTTTATGTGTCGGAATACAAAGTGTCGCTCAGACAGTTCCGCAGTCAACCGCTAACGATATTAAAACTTGTTAGATCACCATCCCGTTACTTTCCCGGGGAACTATGGTGGGGTGGTGCATCCAATAATGGTATTTCCATGCCGTGCCAAGAAGGGTTCTCCTATGATATGTATTACAATAAGACCTACAGAGGTGGAAGGGAAATAGAAGTGGATGTTGCGTTGGATAGGCTGCTTTATTTTGTGAAGAACTAAAATGATAAAGTAATGTTGAGCCCTGTGCGATGGCACCTTGGAGTATCAATCTTAAGACAAAATAATGGCATGCTTTAGAAATTCCCTACACATCGGCTGCTTACTGTAGCGTTAGGCCTACTGCAGATGCCAGATTAAGGATATTGTAAACCAATAGCCACAAAGTATCTTGCCCAAGTGGTTTGCACTTAACTAAAAGCGAGCTAACTTTACACTAGAAAAGAACTTATTTTGAAATTGAAACTCAGCATAAAAGACACTTTTACTCATGAATTGCCTGCGGATCCGATACTTGAAAATTCAAGGCGACAGGTTACAAACGCTTGTTTTTCATATGTAACACCCAAAAAACCTTCAATGCCTTCCCTGATCCATAAATCGCCTGAAATGATGGTTGCCCTAGGCTTAGATGAATCTGTAGACACAGAGGATTTTCTAAGGATTTTTTCAGGTGCTGAACTTTTGCCCGGAACAAAATCGTACGCCATGTGCTATGGTGGACACCAATTTGGTAATTGGGCAGGTCAGTTGGGCGATGGTCGCGCTATAAACCTCGCTGAAGTAAATCATAAGGGCAAGCATTGGGCCTTACAGTTGAAGGGAGCTGGAGAAACACCATATTCTAGAACTGCGGATGGTTTGGCGGTCTTGCGGTCTTCCATTCGGGAGTATCTATGCAGTGAGGCCATGTTTCATTTGGGAGTACCTACCACAAGGGCCTTGTCCTTAATCTTAAGTGGAGATAAAGTACTGCGAGATGTAATGTACGATGGCAATCCCGATTATGAAAAGGGGGCTATTGTGTGCCGCGTGGCACCTTCTTTTTTACGCTTTGGGAACTATGAGATACTCGCTGCCAGACAGGACGATAAAACTTTGAAAACCTTAGTAGATTATACCATAAAACATCATTTTTCGCATTTGGGAAAGGGTTCAAAAGATACCTATGTGGCCTTTTTTAAGGAAGTCGCGGTAAAGAGCATGCAAATGGTTATCCATTGGCAACGGGTCGGGTTTGTACATGGGGTGATGAATACCGATAATATGTCCATTTTAGGATTGACCATAGATTACGGCCCTTACGGTTGGCTGGAGGATTATGATCATGGCTGGACGCCGAACACCACGGATAGGGCGCATAAGCGTTACCGGTATGGCACACAACCAGAAATTGTTCTTTGGAACTTGCTGAAATTGGCGAATGCACTTTATCCGCTTATTGAAGAATCCGAACCTTTACAAAATATACTTTCGGAATATCAGGAAGAGGTGGAAGTAGCCTATTTAGAAATGATGAAATCGAAATTAGGTCTGTTTCAAGTGAATACCAATGACGGCCCACTCATTACCCACTTGGAGAAGGTATTGCAGTTGTCCGAGACCGATATGACCATTTTCTTTAGGAAAATTGCAAATTTCAAGGAACCCGAAGACGGATTGGAATTAATTTCCGATGCGTTCTACAATCTGGAAGAAATAAAGGGTAAAATAGGAGCGGAGTGGTCCATTTGGTTTTCGGATTATGCCAAGCGATTAAAAGGGGAAACCCAAAGCGATGCAGAACGTGCCAGAATGATGAACATAGTAAACCCAAAATATGTATTGCGCAATTACATGGCGCAGTTGGCCATAGACGATGCCGATAGAGGAGATTATAAACTCTTGGATGAGTTGTTTCAATTGTTGAAAAGGCCGTACGACGAGCAGCCGGAGAATGAAAAATGGTTCGGCAAACGGCCCGATTGGGCTAGAAATAAGGTAGGATGTTCCATGCTTTCCTGTAGTTCGTGATGGCTCGAACGAGTATTATCATTCGGAATCAAAAAGATTTTGGACCTGAAAGTTTTAGAAGGCCTTGGACGGATGTATAGAATTTAGTAATTGGCTTTAAATCAAAAGGAATGTTTAATCCTAAATTAAAATATATTGAAAATATTCCGGAGGGCTATTCACAAGGAAGGTTTAGAAATAGTACATACGGCATAACAAAAAAGAGCTTCAATAATAACAAATCCTTTAAAATCTATGGTAAAGAGCTTGGTGGAACGAATTTCATAAGCCTAAATTATTATATAACAACCAAAAAAAATTATTAAAGCCTTGCGAAATGCCGAAGGAGAAAGTGGTGGAATTTTTAGAAAATGTAAGTATAACGACTAGGTGTACGACAAAAAATAACAAGTAAAAAAAGAAAACTATGAATACGTATAAAAAAGCTTATATAGCAGGAGGTTGTTTTTGGGGAATGGAAGATTTGTTTAGGACTAGACCCGGAATTATAGACACGGAAGTTGGTTACCAAGGAGGGAAAAATGAAAATCCTACCTACAAGAACCATCCAGGACATGCGGAAAGCATTGAATTGACATATGACGCCGATCAGACTTCGTTTAAAGAAATCTTGGATTATTTTTTCCGTATTCATAACCCAACGACGATAGATCAACAAGGAAATGATAGAGGTTCTAGCTACCGTTCCGCCATATTTTTCCAAAATGATGATGAAAAAGCCACCGCTGAGGAAGTCATCAAAATTGTGGACGGTTCCAATAAATGGGAAGGAAATGTGGTAACCACCTTAGAACCTTTTGCCCCATTTTGGCCAGCGGAGCCAGAGCACCAAGATTATTTGGTGCGGATTCCTAATGGGTATACCTGCCATTTTGAGCGATTTAAGGAACCGTTTATTTAGGTCGGTCCGAAAGATTTTGCATTTAAGTAGACTAAATTTCGAGCGTACGAAAATATATCCTAGTTATTTATTGAATGTGCTTAAGATGACATAGAGCCCAAAATAAAACTTTGGTAATCGATTTTATGCATTAAAAAACTCCTTGAATTTACTAGGGGTTTTTTAGTTTGTGAGCTGGCCGGGGTAATTTATATGAACAAAAATGCCTTTTGTAGATTTTTCAAAAAAAGGGATTCGTAAAAGTCTTTTTAAATCAATAGAGGTGTGCATTGGAAAGGCCTGTTAGTATTTAAATGAAAGTAATCTAAATATTTTACAGATTTGTTATATTTGTGTGCTTAAGAATATCTCTAGTTTTAAAAAGGCTCTCAAAAAGGTATGAGGAATGGCCCCCACTGCATTTACAGGAAAAAAGTTACTATTGTCTAACTTTTAAAAGAACAGAATAATTGGCCTCTTAAGAGTTAAACTTTAGAATTAAATAAGTTAATCTTACATAAAACGATACCACTGAATACGTGATTACCAATAACAAAAACAACAACAAGTTATCTTGTCACATAGCATCATTAAAGTGGAAGAGTAACCAAAATATCTTTAGATCCTTAGTATTCTCTATTTTAACGTCTGAATTTTGGTAATTATATTGTACTTATAAATGTAATAAGAAAATGAAAGAAATATTGTTGCTTACACTCTGTTCAATGCTGATATTGGGCTGTAAACAAGTCGAAAAAAAGGGTAATGTGTCCATTGGGCCACAACGCACAGGAGTCGATAACATTGCCTATAAGTGGGGGGAAATGGCCCTGACTGCTACGGCCAACGATACCGAAAAATTTAAGCCAAGGCCAACGATTACCTCAAGATACCTGGGCCTGATCTTTGTCTCGGTTTTTGATGCTTGGTCCCGATATGATGAAAAAGCAATTCCAGTTTATCTTACGGGAGTTGACCGAAGGCCTGAAGAAGAACAAAGCCTAAAAAATAAGGAAATTGCCATAAGTTATGCTGCCTATAGAACCATGATCGAATATTATTATTCGGACAAAGTGCTATTTGAAGATTTCATGAAAGAACTTGGGTTAGATCCTACGAACAATACTCTAGATCCAAATACACCTGAGGGCATCGGAAATTTGGCCGCCAAAGCCGTAATAGCAGCTAGAAAGGGAGATGGTTCCAACCAGTATGGAGAGGACCCCGGTTCCAAAGGCGAACCTTATTTTGATTATGTTGGCTATGAACCTATAAATTCCGCCGATGAGAATGTTGATCCCAATCGATGGCAACCCAAATATTTTTCGGATGGTAAAGGAGGTAAATACGCTCCCGGATGTTTAACGCCTTATTGGGACAAAGTAAGGCCCATCGCATTAAAATCCGCAGATCAATTCCGTCCAGGGCCACCGCCCTTAATAGGTTCCGAGCAATTGGAAAAAGAGTTGAAAGAGGTGGTTGATTTGCAAGCTAATCTTACCGATTATCAAAAAGCACTTGTGGAATTTATGAGGGATGGTCCACAGTCTGTTCAACAAGCCGGGCATTGGCTGAGTTTCGCCCAAGAAGTTTCCAAGAGGGACAACCATACGCTAGATGATGATGTTAAGATGTATTTTTACAATCAAGTAGTTGCCATGGATGCCTTCATTGCATCTTGGGACGCTAAGATGTTCTATGATTTTGCAAGGCCCTATGCTTTGATCCATGAATATTATGGAAATCAAAATATCAGGGCATGGGGCGGAGAAGGAAAAGGTATGATAGAAATGAAGGGAAATGAATGGAGGCCCTATTCCCCGGAAATATTTCTATGTCCCCCTTTTCCTAGTTATGTCTCTGGACATAGTACCATTAGTGGAGGTTGTGCGGAAGCATTGAAAATATGGACCGGAAGTGAAGATTTTGGGGCAACTGCAAAAATTGTTGCCGGGGCTATGACAGAGCCCGATAATTTGGGTGATACGATTACCTTAAAATTCCCAACTTTTACAGAGTCTGCGGAAATGGCCGGTTTTTCAAGGGTTTTGGGAGGATATCATATACAGGCCGATAATGTGGCCGGTTTAGAATTAGGAAGAAATGTAGCTAGAGAGGCTTGGGGTTTTTACAAAGAACATATTGGCGCTAAATAGAAATATTGATAAAGCTTACTATTAAAGTGACAAATACAACCAAGGCTTGAATAGTACCTGTCTTTGGACCCAGGTGAAAAACGAAACTTATTATGAGATTAACTTCAAGTTTTCTATGGTTTGCTTGTTTGGTATCGTTGTGGTCATGCAAGGATATAGGGGAAGGAAAGGAAGTTATAAAAGAAGGCTATGAATTACTTGACAATGATTTCAAGTATACCAATGACCTTGTTGAGGAAACAAGTCCGTATTTATTACAACATGCCCATAATCCTGTCGATTGGAAACCTTGGGGAGAAAAAGCTTTAAAACTCGCCCAAGAGAAAAATTCTCTGATTCTTTTAAGCATTGGTTACTCCACATGCCATTGGTGCCACGTAATGGAGGAAGAATCTTTTGAAGATATAGAGGTAGCCCAATTGATGAATGAAAGTTATGTCAGTATTAAAGTAGATCGGGAAGAAAGACCCGATGTGGATATTGTATATCAGACCGCATTGGAATTGGTACAGGAATCTGGAGGGTGGCCGCTAAATGCCATTTTATTACCAGATGGAAAACCTGTTTATTTAGGCACTTATCATGACAAGGAAAGTTGGAAAGCCCTAATTACCAAGTTTAGTTTAGAGTACAAAAACAATCCGGAAAAAATGGAAGAGTACGCAAAGCTACTTACATCTGGTGTGCAAGAGGTTTATAGTGGCAGTGCTGATAACAATGAATCTTTGGTAGATGCAAAAGCCATTGAGAAAGGAGTTTTGAAATGGTCTGCTAAATGGGATTTGGAATGGGGTGGTGATTTGGATATTCAAAAATTTATAAATCCTTCTAAATTGAATTTTCTTTTGGATTATGCATTTTTGAGCAACGATTTGGGAGCTAAGAATCACCTTAGGAAAACGTTGGACGCTATTTTATTGGGCGGTATTCACGATCACTTAGGAGGTGGGTTTTTCAGGTATAGTACAGATAGGCAGTGGAAAATACCCCATTTTGAGAAAATGCTTTATGATAATGCCCAAATTGTAAGCTTGTACGCCAAGGCATATAGGGCCTTCAAGGACCCAAAGTATCTCAGGGCGGTAGAAACAACTATAAGTTTTATTGAGCGCGACATGAAAGGGGATCAAGGAGGCTATATAAGTGCATTGGATGCTGACACCAATGGAGAAGAAGGTGTATTTTATGTCTGGGACGCGGAGGAGTTGAAATTCCAACTGGGAGATGATTTTGACCTATTTTCAAAATTGTATTCCGTGCAAAGGGGATCGGAATGGGAAAACGAAAAATATATCCTTGTGAAAAAGATGGACGACAGGGAATTTTCCAAAACCAATTCAATTTCAGAAGGGAAATTAATAGCGTATTCTGAAAAGTGGAACCAGATTTTATTAAAGACCCGACAAACAAGAGTAAGACCTAAAAAAGACGATAAAATCATTACCTCGTGGAACGCCATATTGATAGATGGGTTTATTGAAGCTTACAAGGCCACTAATAAGGAAGTTTATTTAATAAACGCAAAGAATACATTTCAATTTCTTTTGGACCATAGTTATAAAGATGAAAATTTAAGGCACTCTTATAAAGAGGGAAGTAAGCGGAAAGAAGTTTTTCTTGAGGATTATGCCTTTATGTCCAAAAGCGCCCTTAATCTATATAAGGTTACTTTTGAACCTAGATACCTCGAATTGGCCAATAGGTTCAATGAAACTGCCCTAAAGAAGTATTCTGACGATTCTGGGTTGTTCAGATATACCGAAAAAAACGAACTCATAACCAAAATTATAAGCACTGCCGACGATGTTATGCCTTCAGCAAATTCAATCATGGCACAGAACCTTTTCGAACTGGGCCATATAAATTACAACATCCAATTTATGGATAGATCAGAAAAGATGATTTCCCTAATGAGTAGTTCTTTTTTAGATGGGGCACAAAATTATGGACAATGGGGTAGCTTGCTGCTTAATGAAGCCTATCCTTATTTTGAAATTGTTGTTGTAGGACCCGATGCTGGAAAACTAATTGATGAACTCAATACTTATTTTATTCCAAATGCTGTTGTTGTTGGTTCTGAAGTTCCCGATGAGTCACCACTTTTCCAAGGACGATTTATGAACCAGAGAACTTTTGTTTATATCTGTCAAAACAAAACTTGTAAACTGCCCGTACAAACTGTAGAAGATGCCATTGGGCAATTATCAGACCTGGGCTCATATGAATGGAACCTAGAAAAGGATTTGCTGCCCTTTTGATTTAAAGTTGTAGTAAGTTATTTTATTTTTACTGAGTTATACGGTTAGCCTCTGTTTTATTTTTTTTTGACAAACTGGTTCTGTCTTTACCATTCTTTTTTTTGTTTTATGAAAGATACTTTCCTTAAATGGAGAACGGTTGATTCTAAAACAAAATTCATCAAAATATGCTTGAATATGCCATTTACTTATATGGTTCGGTACCGCGCTCAGCCATGACTTGGCTTGCATAACACTTGTTTATAGTTCGCTCCGTAATTACTATATATCTGTTCTATATCATAAACCCCTTTGGGTGGTGCTTATACGCTCCATTTATCGGTTATTATATTAGCCGATGTGCTTAGATCCTCTTTGAATATTGGAGTCAATGATTTAGCCTAATAATCTTCGATAGTTTTGATATAAACTCTTTTCAGTTTACTGTTGTCAGTGAATTCTACTGCTATTACCGCCTTTTTTTTGAATCGTAAAGTCTTCCTTGTTTACCTTTTTCTTTTCCTTCAACGGTAAACTCATCAAGATGGATTAATTTTTCTAAAGGATATTTTTGTCCGCTTTTTATTGCCCTGCGCACCTTTCACATTTAATATCAGGTGGTTCCTTTACCGATACTAAAGTGTTTGCCATTTGAAGACTTGAGAGATTTTTACTAATTGTAGTCATCTGCAAAGTCACACAAAAGGCTTTTTGCATTCCAAATTTAAATTTATGAAAAAGCTTGTTGGCCCTTGCGCTTTCTGCATGATGACATCCATAACAATAATAATTGTAACCTCACTTTATAAAACCTTTTGTCTCACTGCATTCCAAACGAGTGAAGCCATTCTGCCATTTTATTTTAGCTAAATAGGATTAACAAGAATCATCATTTGGTAGTTCCTGTACAAAGTTTTGTATAATCATAACCTTCAAATTTGTTTCATGACTACTTCTTTTAAAGACAATAAAATATTGAAACGAAATGACTAACTCAATATTTTCATTTAAGCAATTATCCAACTCTGCCTTTGGCCAGTGAGTGGCAAGCCTGGGTTTTGTATTTAGCGCTATTATTACATACGATGGCCACAGGGAGAGGAATCCATAAGGTCGCAAGTACCTCAACCGTACCTAAAGTTCGTTAGGGGTTAGGCAAAATCGATTATGGGTAGAGACGGTTTTTGACTCCTTCTGCTAAAGCAATTTAGGTTTAATCTTTATCTTGTCTCTCCTCTCGTACCGTTCGGACAGGCTTCGGGGAAGTCAGCTTCAAGAAATTTTTTGATTTGCCTTAAATTAAGCCACAATAGCTAGTGGGTTGGTGTCTTTCCAAGATCCTCTTGTAAAATCAGGGAATTCTTGTGGGGCTCCATTAGTGGCCACCGATGCTTCACTTAGCGGTGAAACTGCACTCCAAAGACAACCTTCGTATACATTCTGGTCCAAAGGCTCTCCATTACGCAAGCATTCTACAATGCGGTAGAGCATCATAAAATCCATACCTCCATGCCCACCCATTTTTGTGGCCAGTGCGCCCATTCTTTTGTATAAAGGGTGCTCATACTTTTCATAAATTTTTTGTAGTCCATCGCCTTCGGCCCACTGATGGTGGTTTTCCGTGACCCCTTGAATACCGCCTTCCAGTGCTATCCGATTAGGGAATCCCGCTAAGGTACCTTTGGTACCCTGAATTAGATTGTGCCTTGAATATGGCCTAGGGCTGGTCTCGTCCCATTGCACCATAATTGTACGTCCCATTTGCGTTTTTATAATTGAGGTATTTATATCTCCACCTTTATAGTCTAAAGAATTCCATTTGTGATCTGCGGGAAAGTTCTCTTTGGCATAGAGCTGACGTCCCTTTGAAGGCGATGAAAAGGAGTTCATAAATTTAAAGGTATCATCTCCACGCCCTATATTCATGTACTGGGCAACTGGCCCCAAGCCATGGGTGGGGTAGAGGTTCCCGTTTCTATGGGCATAATGTGGAGTTCGCCAAGATCCTGTTCCCCGTTCTACTTCGTTCATTTGAGACCTTAACTCGTGAATGTAAGAAGCTTCCCCGTGCAGTAATTCCCCGATTACGCCCTGTCTACACATGTTTAGGTAAAGCAGTTCTTCGCGACCGTAGTTCACGTTTTCCATCATCATACAATGTTTTTGGGTCTTTTCGGAAACATCCACGATTTCCCACATCTCGGCCAAGGTAAGTGCCAAGGGTACTTCTACAAAGGCATGGGAACCGGCGTTCATAGCTCCAATCGCCATTGGAGCATGCATTTTCCATGGGGTTGCAATGATTACGGCATCCGGTCTTTGCTCTTCAAGCATCTTTTTCCAGTCGTTCTCCCCATCGGTGTACAACTTTATTTTTTTGTGTCTTTGCCCTTTCCCTTTTTCTTTACATTCCTTTTCGGCTTTTTTGGCTAAATCTTCGTAGAGGTCGGAGATGGCAACTATCTCGGTACCTTCTATGGCCGAAATCTGTTTTGCATGACCAGAACCGCGGGCACCCACACCGATGATCGCGAAACGGACGGTATCTAGTTTGTTGGCAGCGAAACCTCCCATATACGTGGCACTAGAGATCCGATTTTGGGAGAATAGTTTTGCATTAACGATATTTGGAGCCATAACAAAGCCCGCCCCTGCCAATGATGTCTTTTTGAGAAAATTTCTTCGGTTCGAATTCATGTGATCTGTTTTGTTTTAAGAAATGATATATAATAAGTTCTGGTTCGGTTCTCTTAAACTCATTTGATTTTTTAATGGTTTTCGTGGCTACTGTCGTGCTGTAAAATTCCTTTTTCTAACTAATTTGTGAGATTTTATTAATTATTCTCAAACATATACTAAATATAATATTTTTTTATCGCAAATTTTCTAAGTATTAGATAAAATAGTACGTGTAAAAATTATTATATTCGATCCAAGCTTCATGTAAATAAGAGGTTAAATTACCAAATGGCGACAAGACAATTTTTGAGCCTGCCCGGTAAAAAATGAAATCCTTTTCATGTAATCATAGTGTATGCTGAGGTGAACAGTTAGGTTTTTTACCATTGGTAATTTTGTTTTGATGGTTTGCATAAATTCGGGTCGGAAAATCTTGGTCGGTTGAATAATAGAGTTCATTACGTAATCGGACTATATGAAATGTAAGTGGGGGGCTATAAAAGAACAGTATTTTGCAGTGCGGATAAGTTTTTTTACCTAGCTGTGGTTTGTTAAAAAATAGAAATAAAGGATATAATTAATCAGAACGCTGCAGATAGACTATAAAATCATGGAAAAAAAAAATATTGTATCGGTATCAGGTACAGACAGAAGAGACTTTATAAAAAAGGCGGGAGCTGCGACTATATTTAGTGCTACAACTTTAAACGCTGGGTTTGCAAACTCGTTCCTAACAAAGAATAAAGTACTGAAGATTGGATTGGTGGGCTGTGGGGGTCGAGGTACAGGTGCCGCTGTACAGGCTTTAAGTGCAGACCCTGATACGGTTTTGCATGCTATGGCAGATGCTTTTGAAGATCGATTGTCCAGTTCATTGGAATTATTGAAAAAAGCACACGGTCAGCGAGCAGAGGTTAAAAAAAATAACAGTTTGTTGGATTCGATGCTTATCAGAAATTAATTGATTCCGGTGTTGATGTAGTGCTTCTGGCGGCACCACCGGGTTTTAGGCCGCAACACTTTACTGCGGCTATAGAGGCAGGTAAGCACGTTTTCTATGAGAAACCTGTGGCTGTTGATGCCCCCGGAATACGAAAAGTTTTGGAGGCTGCCAAAAAAGCTAAGGAAAAGAACCTATCTATAGTTTCCGGTTTGTGTTTTAGATATGATTTACAGAAACAGGCTCTTTTTGGAAAAGTGTTAAACGGTGATATTGGAGAAATTAAGTCTATAACGTCTACAAGAAACGGAGGTGAACTTTGGTATAAAGAACGCCAACCTAATTGGAACGATATGCAATATAAAATGCGCAACTGGTATTATTATAATTGGCTAAGTGGTGATTTTATTGTTGAGATGTTTGTTCATAGTACGGATATGATTTCTTGGGCTATGGGAGAGAGAATGCCTTTAAGTGCCACAGGGGTAGGAGGAAGACAGTGGCGTACCGATGAAAAATACGGTAATATTTATGATCATTTTGCAGTAGAATTCGATTATGGAGGCGGTTTAAAGGGGAATGTGACTACTAGGCAATTAAAAGGAGGGTCGTCCAGAAATTCTGTAGAAATCGCAGGGTCCCAAGGAAATGCGCTTTATGAGGGTGATAGACACGAGATTTGGGGTAAAAATACTTGGAAATATGAAGGTGCCAAGAACGATATGTACCAATCGGAGCAGGATGCGCTGTTTAAGTCAATTCGTGAGGGAATCCCTTTAAATGACGCTGAAATGGCATCAAATAGTACCTTGATGGCAATACTAAGCAGGGATGTAGCTTATTCGGGACAAACCATAACCTGGGATGAAGCAATGAATTCGAACGTGTCCTTAGGTCCCAAGAATGATGAGTACAGTTGGGACTTAAAATTTGATGGTGCCGGTATTCCTGTTCCAGGTATCACTAAAATGATATAGTTATAGAACGGGAATTTACTGGATTCCTTAAATATTGGTATCCTAAACTTTTGGTCAAAAATCAACAGCAATATTTATTACAAAACCAATACACTGTTATTACAAGTAATTTAAAGGTATGAACATGACTAAAATTTTTACAACAAAAAAAATTGCCTTTTTAGCCGTATTATTAGCCGTATTAAATACGTACTGTATCAATGCCCAACATGAAGCATTTGAATTTGAATTTGGAAGCGAGAATACCTTGGATGATTTAATTTACGGAAAATCTAACGAGGAATCTACCATTAAATGGATCAATGTGAACACTGTAAAAGAAGGATGGACCGTTGGTCCTGATGGCATATTGGTAAACTTGGGCCTTCCCATCGGTGTGGTAAGGTCGGAAAAACAATATGAGAATTTTATTCTTAAGGTAGAATGGCGCCACATGGAGGCAGGTGGTAATTCCGGTGTTTTTGCATGGAGTAACGCAAATCCTGAGGGTGACTCACCGCTGCCAGATGGTGTAGAAATACAGATGCTTGAACTTGATTGGGTAAATATAAATACAAAGGACGGTGTTAAACCCCCAATTGCTTATGTTCACGGAGAAGTTTGGGGTGTTGGTGGTGTAGTCACTGTACCGGACAACCCAAGGGGCGAAAGAAGTAAATCCGTAGAGAATAGATGTAAGGGTAAGGGAGAATGGAATACCTATCATGTCGTTTGTGTAGATGGCGTGATCAAGCTTTCTGTAAATGGTAAGTTTGTAAATGGGGTTTCTAAATCTACTCAAAAGAAAGGTTATTTATGTCTCGAATCCGAAGGAGCGGAAATACATTTCAGGAATTTGAAAGTAATAGAACTTCCGTCTGGTGTTACTTCTGCCGATCAAATTGCTCCTTTTCTTGATAACTAGGTAAAACGTGTAACAATACGTAACTACCTTGCTGTTCAAGGATTTGAGATTCCTTTTTTCAATAGAATATTCAATTTTGACTTGTTAGAGATACTATGCGTTATTTTTCAGTTGTTTTTACACTAATGGTTGTTAACTATTTCTTCCTGGGTCCGGAACGCATTGAAGAAAAAGTTAGTTCTAAGTTTGAGCCCTATGCAGAGAACATTCCGGGTTCTGATATCCACATAGAAATGGTTCCCATAAACGGAGGGACTTTTTTAATGGGAAGTTCGGCTAACGAGGAGGGTAGGAACAATGATGAAGGACCACAAAAACAGGTTAAGGTCAATTCTTTTTGGATGGGAACCTATGAAATAACCTGGGAACAGTACAGCCTGTTCCTTGACGAAAGACCGGAGAATATAAAGGCCAGGGAGGTCCTATTGAACGATGGTTCAAAACATGTGGTAGATGGAGTATCGACTGCAACTCCCATGTACATAGATATGAGCTTTGGAATGGGAAGAAAAGGATTCCCCGCGGTAAATATGACACAATATGCCGCAATGATGTATGGGCGATGGCTTTATACCAAAACAGGACACTTTTATCGTTTACCTACCGAGGCGGAGTGGGAGTACGCCTGCAGGGCAGGGACTAGTACCGCCTATCATTTTGGTACTGATGAAAAGGAACTGGACAGGTACGCTTGGTTTAAACAAAACAGTGAAAAGGGTTATAATAAAGTAGGTACTAAGGCTCCAAATGCATATGGTTTATATGATATGCACGGAAACGTTGCGGAATGGACAGCTGACCAATACAATGGGGATTACTTTAAAAAATTAAAAAGAAGCCCGGCGGACAATCCCTATTTAAAACCCACAACACTTTATCCCCGAACCGTCCGAGGTGGCTCATGGATGGATTCGGGTACTGATCTCCGATCGGCAAGTCGCCTTGCTTCTTCCAATAGTTGGAAAATACGTGACCCTCAAATGCCCAAAAGTATCTGGTGGTTAACAGAGGCTCCTTTTGTTGGTTTTAGACTTGTTAGGCCAAGGGAAACTCCTTCAAAGGAAGAAATCGAGAAATATTGGATACAGGCTATGGATGATTTTTAAAATTTATAACTCCATCAAAAAAGGACTATTAAGAGGGGCTTAAGAAAATATTTTAGGAGTACTGAATTTTTTGCATTCTCAAAGGCTGCAAAAAGTTTAAAAAGTATCAAAAAAATTGGCTGTACAAATTATATAAAGTAAAGGTGACAGGTTGAGTAACCAGTTTGTATAAGTGGATCAAAAACATAATGCGATTATCCCTCTATAATTAAACGTGTTGTAGTTTTTAACCTAGCTCTTTGCTTTGTTTAGAATTGTAGTAAAATAAATTAGAATAGTTGGTAGCCCAAAAGGAGAAGGTGAAAACACTAAGTAGGGCGAGAACTAATTTTTCAGATTGAAGATATTTATCCATTCATTAAAATAAGCAGGCCCGTAAGTTATTTAATCAAGTCAATAAGGCAAAAATCTAGTTACCGTACTTGACAACTGTTCCATATTAAGCTCATTAAAAGACCATCATCACTTTGGCAAACATAAAATAATGAATAGTCACTATCGACACAAAATCTTGCAGGGAAAAGGTTTTATCATTTTTTGAATGCACAGTAGAAGAAGCAATGAGGACTGGTGCTAATATAACGACAACTAAGAATCCATTGGATATCTAGGTATGTTTTGGATAGAGACCTAAATGTTTTATAATCGCTAGCAATAAATTCAAAATGAATAATTTGATCAGACTTCATTTGTCCGTATTAATGTTGTTAGAGTATTTTATTTGGGGAGCCTGGTATGTTACCATGGGTACTTACTTACTGTCCTCATTGGAGGTTAATCCCACCCAGGTTGGGGCAGCTTACGCAAATCTTTCAATTGCCGCGATTATTTCTCCTTTTTTTGTTGGACTTATTGCCGATAGATTTTTCTCCGCCCCAAAGGTATTGGGATCTTTACATTTAATAGGAGCGGTTACCTTGTATTATATAAGTACCGTTGACCGTTTTCTAGACTTCTGGTGGTTAATTCTGCTTTATACCTTATTATATATGCCTACTATATCTCTAGCAAATTCGATTTCATTCTCTCAAATGAAGGAGCCTGGCAAAGAATTTCCAAGAATCAGGGTTTTTGGTACCGTTGGGTGGATAGCTGCCGGGCTTCTTGTAGGTTTTATGGAATGGGAATCTTCCTATATGACCTTCCGTACTGCGGCATATTGTTCGGTTGTCCTAGGTGTTTTAAGCTTTTTTTTGCCAAGTATCCCGCCTTCGGGTAAAAGTACCAGTCTTACTTCACTACTCGGTTTGGATGCCTTGGTTTTATTCAAACAGCAGTCTTTTTGGGTTTTCTTTTTAAGTTCCATTATTATTTGTATCCCTCTCGCCTTTTACTACAATTTTGCCAACCCTTTTCTGAACGATTTAGGGATGGTAAACGCTGCTGGTAAAATGACAATGGGTCAAGTATCGGAATTTTTATTTATGTTGTTGATGCCCCTTGCTTTTCGGAAACTTGGAATAAAAAAAATGATGCTTATTGGTATGTTTGCTTGGGTACTACGTTACTTTTTGTTTGCCTATGGAGATATAGGTTCCGGAATTTGGATGTTGTACTTGGGTATAACATTACATGGTATTTGCTATGATTTCTTTTTTGTTTCCGGACAAATTTATATTGATAAAAAAGCGAAACCAGCGTTTAGGAATTCTGCACAGGGCCTTATAACATTCGCCACTTATGGTGTAGGTATGTTTATAGGTTCTTTTGTTTCAGGTGCTGTTACGGAGAATTATCTTGTTGATGTCAACGGTATGGTAAGCTACCAATGGCAGTCAATTTGGATGGTTCCTGCCATAGTGGCAATGGCCGTTGTTTTGATGTTCCTAATTTTCTTTAGGGAAAAAATATTGCCGCCGCCCAAAGAAGTTAAAAAGGTTTAAATATCCTTGAACAGGATACAAAATTTAAGATGAAAAAGTATTAAAGATAAAGTTATATAATACTGTTGGATCACGAACTTACCTCTTTTTGTTAGTACGCGATAAGTGCAAAATCATGGTTTCTGTGGTTAACCTAAATTCTGATAAATATATTCTTTTTGTACATCCAATAGCAAATGTACCAAAGAAGAAAAAGTACAATGCAACTTAAGATAATTTGGGCACCTAATTCGCCCGTCCAACCAAATAGTCCGTTGGAAAACGGAAGGACAATCTTTTTAATTAGATCGGCTCCCCCAACATGTGCAAATAGATAAATGAATAAAGGATTCATCCCCACTACGGCAAAATATAACACGCCTTTTTGATATTTTTTGATGTCTATTAACCAGTAACACAAAGCGAGTGCAATCAACGACCATCCACCACTAGCAAATACAAATGTGCTGGTCGCTATCTTTTTTATTATTGGGGTAATAGGACTCAGACCATACCCTATGACTAAGCCTATAACACCAGCAATACATAAGATTTGAAGTTTTTTCTTAGCTGGGTAATTTCCAATTAGCAATTGGCCTGCAAGTACGCCCCATATCGTGTGTGCCGCCGTTGGTATGGCATTGAACATTGCCCACCCATCTCCACGTTCCTCACCTGAAATCAACATATTGAACCAGGTTGGAAAATTTTCTCCATCTACAAAGGCATTTGTAAATCCTTCAACAGGAAAGAAGCGATATAAGCCTTCGGTGATCAAAAGTAACACTAGAGAAAAGCCAATTTGAACCACCACGGATTTACGGATTACCAAAAAAGCCAAAATGTATGCAACCCCAAGTTGGGCCAAAACGTTTTGAAACCTGAAGACAATAACTCCCGGATCAATACAATATAAGCCCCAGCCTAAAAGTAGCATTAAAAACGCTCGCTTAAATGCATGTATCCTTAAGTCTTTATAGGAATCCCCTTTTGCCATTCGTTTTGTAAAAGACAAGGGCATGGCTACGCCTACAATGAACATGAAAAACGGCTGAATCAAATCCCAAAAATGCATCCCTTCCCAGTCAACATGATGAAATTGAGAACCGATAACATGAATAAAAGTTCCTTCAAATTGTGGTAAAACGAAAAAAGTAAACAAATGGGAAAACTCGGCAATAAGTAAAAACATAGTTAAGCCTCGATAAAAGTCGAGGGACATAAGCCGATCACTGGGATTTTCTTGTACTTTGGACATATTTGTTAGTTTGATTGGTTTATAATTTGGAAATACAAATTTGTACTTTTTTATAGGTTTGTTACAATCGGATTTGAGCTATAGTTGGGAGACAGGTTAGGTATATATTACTTTTCTTTTTGCCAAACTGATTATTTTTGACTACACAAAATCAAATAAATGTATAAACTTACAATTATTGTTGACAAATATATTTTATTTCTCCGTCTTGGATGCATGTGTTCGATGTTTGGATCTAACATATAGATTGGATTTAAAACAAAGGCTATCCTCTTATCATTTTTTCATCAATTTTTCATGTAATGTTAAGGTATCAGAAATCTTTGGTATTGTGGGTTTGTCATACTAAAATTTTTAGAAATTGAGTTAACGGTCTGGCTTGGTAAAAGTTATAAATATATCAAAAGGTGTTCAAATCGAGATATTCGCAAAATTTTTATTTCACAATTAAGAAAATAGCTATATCTTTAACATAATAATAACAACTAACTCCTTAATTCTTTATGAATAACCAACCTAAACCTGAGAAAGGGCGTCTTTTGCAAAAAAACGTCTTAATGACATTATTTTTATTTTTTGGTGCCACGTTATTTTTTACCGCGCTAGCGCAGACCAAAATAACTGGAACGGTTACCGATGAAACCGGCTTTCCATTGCCTGGGGTAAGTGTTGTAGTCGACGGCACCACCAGGGGCGTTTCTACCGATTTTGACGGTAATTACGCGATTGATGTGGATCGTCCTGGCTCCACTTTGGTTTTTTCCTATATAGGTTACTTGAACCAAAGGATTTCGATAGGCACCCAGACCGTTATTAATTTACAAATGGAACAAGATGTTGCAAAATTGGATGAAGTAGTAGTAGTGGGTTACGGTACGCAGAAGAAAGCTACCCTATCCGGTGCCGTTTCGTCAGTAGGCGGAGGGGAACTGGAACAGGCCAATACCGCAAACCTAGGGGCTGCCCTTGGGGGTAGGGTTCCAGGGCTCTTCGTAGACACCGGTAACGCTGTTCCTGGAGCGGATACCCC
The DNA here is from genome assembly GCA_963697395.1 of uncultured Flavobacteriaceae bacterium. Taxonomy (GTDB): domain Bacteria; phylum Bacteroidota; class Bacteroidia; order Flavobacteriales; family Flavobacteriaceae; genus Maribacter. The sequence goes on along the minus strand of CAVONX010000018.1, from coordinate 234,929 downwards.
TGCCATTAGGGTGCGGGGAACCAACACATTTAATAACTCCGGTGCTTTAGTAGTTATAGACGGTATTCCTGATAGGGAAGGTGGTCTTGCCAGGATCAACCCCGCCGATATAGAAAGTATTTCTGTGTTAAAGGATGCGTCCGCTGCTATTTATGGAGCAAGGGCTGCTAACGGTGTAATTTTGGTCACGACCAAAAAAGGTAAAGTAGGTGCTCCAACGGTTAAAATTCAATCTATAGTTGGAACCCAGTCCTTTACCCGAACGCCAGAAATGTTAAAAGGTGCGGAGTACATGGACCTAGTAAATGTTTTAAACGTATATAAACTTCCGGTGAGCGAATGGAATACTGCCCATGCAGGCCGCGGTGCACCTTACACCAGATTGGACAACGGTGAAGTGGTGGTGCCTACCTTCGATAATAACCGAATTCAGCAAACGGCAGCCGGAACCGACCCATGGCTATATCCGGATACTGATTGGTTCGATGAGATTACTACAAAAGGGTCTATCATATCCCGGCAGAACCTTCAAGTTTCAGGGGGTACCGAAGATGTACGTTATTTGGGTTCTTTTAGTTATTTGTCTCAAGATGTTAACTTTAGAAATGCTCCAAAACCTTATGAGCAATTTGATCTGCGGTTGAATCTTGACGCTAAGATAAGTGAATCTTTGAGTGTGGATATCGGTTTGTACTCACGTCAAGAAAATCGCTACTCGGCCACCCAAAGTGGACAAGGTATTTTTGGTGATGCTATTAGGCAATATCCCTGGTTTCCCGCATTCTGGCCTACCGGTGAGTTAGGTCCGGATATTGAAAACGGAAACAACCCAGCAGTGCGTGTTACCGATAGCCCTGGTTTTGATGACAATAAAACAAATTTTGTGCAAAGTAATATAGGTCTTACATATAAGGTTCCTTTTATTGAGGGGTTGCAGTTAAAGAGTTTGGTGTCCTATGACCAATCGAACAGGTCGCGAAGATTATGGCAAAGGCCATGGACTTTGTTCACTTGGGACGGTGTAAATCGCAATTCCTCAGGTCTTACAGAGGCACAACGTGGCCCAGGTGATCCTAGCTTACGTCAAGAGCATTCGCTAAGAACCGATTTTACAGCGACCTTTACGGGTCAGTATGAAAAGAGTTTTGGGAACCATAATTTTAATTTATTGGGCGGGGTTACAAGGGAACAAAATGAGATACAGACCTTTGAGGCGTTTAGACGGTTTTTTCTTTCCAGCGAACTTTCGCAATTGGATCTTGGCGGTAACGAAGGCCAAAGCAGCGGGGGTAGAGGTTTTGAAATTGCACGTTTAAATTATTTTGGCCGATTGAACTACGATTATAAGAACAAATACCTATTGGAGTTTTTGTTCCGATATGATGGTTCCTATTTGTTTCCGGAAGAGAACCGTTTTGGTTTCTTCCCGGGTATTTCGGCTGGTTACGTCGTTAGCGAGGAACCCTTCTTTAAAAAAGCCCTACCGTTTTTTGATTTCTTTAAAGTAAGGGCATCCTATGGGCAATTAGGGAATGATCAGGTTCCAATCTTTCAATATTTGAACGCTTATAGCCTTTCCCAAACAGGATTGGATCAAGTAGTAACGACCGCCTTTGAACGAAACGTTGCCAACCCAGACATCACATGGGAAACGGCTATCTCACAAAACTTGGGTATAGACTTGCGCGCCTGGAGAAACAAGATATCATTAAGTGTGGACGTTTTTAGGAACTCAAGGGAAGACATTTTAACCCAGCCATTATTAACGCTACCTGAATATAGCGGTATTACACCCCCAAGAATTAATATTGGAGAATTTGAAAACGTAGGGTATGAAATTACCTTGGGCATCAACGGTGGTAATGAAGATTTCACCTACAATACAAGCGTTAACTTTAGCGACACACGAAATAAACTACTCTTTTTCGATGAGGCCACTTTGGCAGACCGCCCATGGCAGCGGCAGACGGGCGGTGAAATCGGGCGTCCCTTATTGTATAAATTCGACGGTGTATTCCGTAATCAAGCGGAAATCGATGCCGAAACCCTTGACTATAGCCAAGTTGCTCCAATCTTAAGGCCTGGTGACGCCCGTGTTAGGGATATAAGCGGTGACGGAAGTATAGGGCCCGAAGATAGGACCCGTGTAGGAGGTAGTCCATTTGCCGATACCCAATTTGGTTGGAACACCTCAATGCGCTACAAGAACGTAGATTTTACCATGTTCTGGTCGGGTGCATTAGGAGCTTGGAGCAATTATGAATGGAGTTTCATGTCAGGAACCTTGGCAAACGTGCAGCGCGATGTGCGCGATAGGGCCTGGTCTTTGGACAACCCAAATGCCTACGGTCCGCGTTTGGCAGATAGGGGAGATCAGTGGTATTCGAACACTACCGATGCCTATATGATTACCCGTGACTTCGTTAGATTGAAAAATTTGGAATTCGGATATAGCTTTGATAGAAAATTGGTAGAACAGATAGGTGCTGAAAGTTTAAGGCTTACGCTTTCCGGTACAAACTTAATTACCATTACCGACTTTCCTTTTGATCCGGAAGTAAACGGAATTGGCAATAGTGACCTTGAGAACAATGACCCCAACAACGACGATGGCGTTGTAGGTATTAGCGGTGGTCGTAGCGTTACCGGAGGTCTGTATCCGCTTTTGAGAACGATTAACCTTGGAGTACAAATAACTTTTTAAAAATTGACTATGATGAGAAAACAACTAGTAAAAATTTCCTGCCTGCTGGCCTTTGGGTCCATACTGGTGGGGTGTAACGATGACTTTTTGGAGACCCAGCCCTTAAGCCAGGCCTCTGATCTAAGTGTATGGACAGATCTAAAATTGGCAGAAGCGGCGGTATTTGACCTCTACCAAGGCACCTGGGCAGGTGTCTTGACCAGTGAGACAACTACTGACGCCTTTACTGATCACGCTGTATTTACCCATCCTGGAAGAGGAGTGGATGGCTATACGGAGGGTAAAATGAGCCCCGATTATGGTACGTTCATGAATATGCAGTGGATGAGTTGGATTCAGTTGTATCCTTTCATAAGGAACGCGAATATCGCCATTCAGCGCTTACCGGAAAATCTAGCAGGCTTTGATGCCGCTACTTTGGATCGTCTTTTAGGCGAATCCTATTATATGCGGGCCTACTACTATTCGCAGTTAATGCGCCAATACGGTGGTGTGCCTTTATTATTGGAACCTCTTGAACTGGATAGTGAGGCAAACAATCCACGTGCCACTTTTGAGGCTACGGTAAACCAAATCGTTGCCGACCTAGACCAGGCTATTAGCTTATTGGAGAATGCGCCTGTAAGTAAGGCACGCGCGCATAAGATAACGGCAATGGCACTAAAGTCTCGTGTGCTCACACACGCCGCGAGTGACCTTTATGAACCTAGCAAGGCCTCTAGCGTATCTACCATAGCTTCGTACAGCAACCCCGAGCTTATTGGTTATACTGGCGGTTCGCAGACCCAAAGATGGGAAATCGCCAAAGCAGCCTCAAAGGCTCTTTTGGACGAAACTTCGGGCTATAAGTTAGATTATTCGTCTCCAGCTTCTTTTGAGGAGGCAAAGCAAAACTATGAGGATATTTGGTTGCAAGGAGATCAGAACCAAGACTTTATTTGGGGACGCTTGGTAGAGGAATTTGGTTTTAGCTCAAGAACCTATCCTGGCGGTAATGATTGGTCTCAGGGACCAGGAATGGTGGCGCTTTACCATGGCCCCAACGGGTATCGCGAGTGGGCGGGCACGACCCCTGCAGAGGCCTTGGTGTCCAAATACACTTTAGCCGATGGTACCGAGTTTAATTGGGATAACCCTGCCCATGCCGCTGCTCCTTATGATAATAGGGAACCACGCTTTTATTCTACGTTTTTGTATGACGGGGCGCCATGGAAAAAAAGAACCGATGATGTGGTAAAATTTGATAAATATAACGAAGTACAAACAGGCTTCTATACTTTTACCGACGGCACTATTGTCAACGGTGTGGATACACGACAAGGCCCTGTTGAAGATTGGAACGGGTCTAGAACAGGATATTATTTTAGAAAATTTTCTGATCCCAGACTACCACCGTCATGGCCTTTGAACTTACAGAAAGTTGACGCTCCCTACCTAAGATACACAGAAGTACTTCTTAATTATGTAGAGGCGTCCATAAATACCGGAGATGAAGGCGAAGCCAGAGCTTGGCTCAACAAACTTCGTTTTAGAAACGGTTTGCCTGAGTATACCGGTGCCAACCTGCTAGAAACCTACAAACGCGAGCGGGACAAGGAATTGGTTAACGAAGATGTGCGCTACTTTGATATGAAACGCTGGTTAGAGGGTCCCTATTCCTTGGATAAACAAGTGGAAATGGTCGTGGTACAAGGTACACAAAAAGCAGGTACCAGTGTGGAGCCCGGAGATTATCGAAAGGATACTGCGGTTTGGGACTACGAATATAGGCCAACCGAAATTGTCTTTGAGAATAGACGATGGCAGGACAAGGTATATTTCCTACCCATAAAACAGGAAGAGATAGACAAAGATCCATCACTCATTCAGAATCCAGGGTATTAAACCCTAAAAAAAAATTAACAATTATTGAGGATAACCCTTAGCACAAAAGTGCGGGGTTATTCTTATTTTAGGAGCTTAATGGAAATAGAAAAATCATGATTCAAAGAGTCGTTTTTATAGTACTGTTTACGTTGGTGGGTTCTTGTGCTACCGATCAGGCAAATACCGTACAATTCAGTAAACTGGATGCCTCGGAAACAGGGGTTACCTTCGCAAATACCCTTACCGAAACACACACCTATAATTATTTTACCTACCCTTATATGTATTTAGGCGGTGGGGTGGCTACGGGTGACATCAACAATGACGGTCTTGAGGATATCTTCTTTACCGGAAATATGGTGCCCAATAGGCTCTATTTGAACAAGGGGGATCTTAAATTTGATGATATATCCGAAAGTGCAGGCATTCTGGGAGATGACCGCTGGTACTCCGGCGTATCGTTTGTAGACATCAATCAAGATGGCTATCTAGATATTTATTGCTCGGTAAGCGGCAAGAAAGGCCCATTTAACAATGTATTGTACATCAACAACCAAAATAACACCTTTACCGAAAGCGCCAAGGAATATGGTCTTGATTACGACGGAATAAATATGCAATCGGTATTCTTCGATTATGACCTTGACGGCGATTTGGATTTATATACCATTACCTATCCTCCGACCAGCTTCATAGCTCCGGTAGAATATTATGCCTATATGTCGGATAATCATCCGCCAGAGGATTCAGATCGACTTTTTAGAAATGATGACAATAAATTTACCGACGTAACCGATGCTGCAGGCCTCCGGTCATTTGGGTTGAGCCTAGGGGTCGTTGTTTCAGATGTAAACAATGACGGGTATCCTGATATCTTTGTTTCAGATGATTTCAATGCGCCAGACTTTCTTTTTATAAACAATCAAGACGGCACTTTTACCAATCAAATTGATATTAGTTTGCAGCAAACCTCCTTCTTCGGAATGGGAGCGGATATTGCTGATTTCAATAATGATGGATATGTAGATATTTTTCAATTGGATATGTCTGCCGATGACAATTTTCGGTCCAAAGCGAACATGTCGGCTATGGATCCAGCCGCTTTTTATAAGTCGGTGGACATTGGCCTGCACCATCAATATATGCAGAACACCTTACAACTCAATAATGGAAACATAGCAGGAGAACTTCCGCTTTTTAGCAATATTGCTCGGCTCGCAGGAGTCTCATCTACCGATTGGAGCTGGGGCGGCCTATTCGCTGATTTCGATAACGACGGTTATAAAGATCTTTTCGTAACCAACGGCATCCGTAGAGATGTCAACAACAAGGACTTCTATGCAAAGTATCGTACTTTTTTTGATGACCTTGAACGCTCGCCACAATACGAGAACAAGGAAGAGGAGGTACAACTTTTAAATTATCTAGAAGAAATACCCTCTGAGAAGCTAGCAAATTATATGTTCGCCAATAATGGTGATCTGACTTTTAACAATAAATCCAAAGAATGGGGTTTAGATGAAAAAACATTTTCCAATGGTGTTGCCTTTTCAGATCTGGACAACGACGGAGACCTCGATCTGGTGATCAATAATTTGGAAGATACGGCGAGCATCTATAAAAATAATTCTAGTAACACAAATTACCTTGCTATAATTTTGAACGGAAATAAGGAAGTGTTGCCCAATGGCAGTAAGGTTTTGGTTTATACCAAAACAGGGATGCAAATGCAAGAGCATAATACCGTTCGCGGCTATTTGTCGTCCGTGACCCCAAAACTTCATTTTGGACTTGGCCTTGTAGAAAACGTAGACAGTGTTTTAGTTTCGTGGCCAAATGGCAGAATGACCAAATTGAACAACATTGACGCCAACCAGTCCTTAACTATCGACTATAATAAAAGTAATTCGATTGTTGGGAGATTTGAAGCGCCAAGGGCCAGCAAGAAACTTTTTGAAACTCTTGCTTTAGATTCCGTAACCAATTTCAAGCATATGGAAAACCCATATAATGATTTTGCTACTGAGGTACTCTTGCCGCACAAAAACTCCACACTTGGTCCTAGTTTGGCTTCCGGTGACCTTAATGGGGACGGAAGGGAGGATTATATTGTAGGTGGTGCCATAGGGCGTCCTTCGGCGGTCTACTTACAGAATATAAATGGGGATTTCGAGTTCCTTGAAATACCTGCGCTGGAAGAAGATAAATATCATGAGGACTTGGGTATTTTCATTTTCGACGCAGATCAAGACGGGGACAATGATCTCTTCATTACATCGGGAGGAAATGAATTTGACCCAGGTTCTTTAGGTTATGTAGATCGATTCTATGAAAACATGGGAAATAATCAATGGCGCCGAAATAAAGAAGCGATTCCGACCATAAAAACAAGCAGCGCCAATATATCGGCTTCAGATTTTGATCATGATGGCGACCTTGACCTGTTTGTAGGCGGTAGGCTCATACCAAAAAAATATCCTTTCCCTGCCGATTCCTATATCTTGGAAAATGTTAGTACGACGGCTGGGCCAAAATTTAAGGAAGTCGGCCAAAAGGTACTCCCCGATCTAAAGGAACTGGGTTTGGTCACTGCTTCCACTTGGACAGATTTTGACAAGGATGGCTGGGACGATCTTATCGTTGTCGGGGAATGGATGCCAATTAAATTTTATAAGAACAACCAAGGTGTTTTTACAGATGTATCCGAAAAAATGTTATCCGGTAATACTTCGGGTTGGTGGTTCTCTATTCAAAAGGGCGATTTCGATAACGATGGCGATGAAGACCTTTTAGTTGGTAATCTTGGTCAGAACTATAAATATCAAGCCAGCGAATCAAATCCCTTTAAAGTCTATTTAAATGATTTCGATGAAAACGAGACCTCCGATATTGTATTAAGTTACAAAAAAGGTGATACGGAATTTCCTGTTAGAGGCAGACAATGTTCTTCACAACAAATGCCCGCGATAAAAGCAAAATTTAAGGATTATAATTCCTTTGCAAGCTCTTCGCTAAAACAGATATATACCCCAAAAATGCTGGCCGAATCGCTTAGTTATGAAATACATTCCTTCGCCAGTATCTATCTCGAAAACGATAATGGAACGTTTGTATCAAAACAATTACCACAACTTGCGCAGATTTCCAGCATCAATGAGTTCGTAGTAAATGACTTTAACGGAGATGGTAACCTAGATGCGATATTGGCCGGCAACCTATATAATTCCGAAGTGGAAACCCCACGAAACGACGCTAGTTTCGGCCTTTATCTAGAGGGAAAAGGGAATGGGGACTTCGAAGCTAAACCAATGCTGGAGTCTGGTTTGAAAATTGTGGGCGATGTTCGGGGTATGGAAGTGGTTGTTAAAAATGGTAAAAAACACATTGTGGTGGCAAAAAATGATGATTGGTTGCAGCTAATTAGGGTAAACTAGCCCGCCTATTCTATTGCTTTTTCTTCGGGATAAATTCCGATCAAATGGGTTCTGATATAAAATGAGGTTCCCACACTATCTATTTCCAATTGTGCCGTCAGAGTCTTAGATGGCCTTGCGGGCATGTGGCAGCCTATACAGCCTTGGGTAAGGCCTTTCATCTTAGAAGGTGACAAGGCACAGGTGCTTTTTTCTCCGGAGTGGCAGCCAATACATTTCATGTTGAAATAGTCCGTATCCCCGCGCTGATTTTTATGTGGGTCATGGCAGGATGCACAATCCATAGTCGCCGTTTGTTTAAAGCATTCGCTCTGGGTTAATAGTCCGTACTGGTTGCCGTGTACATCTAAGGTAGCATTGTTTTCTTCATGGGTGCTTGTGGAATAGTCATCCAAATTATCACCTGGGAGAAAATAAAACGGGTTGCCTTGAACGGTAGCCCGACCCCCAGAATGGCATTGCGCGCAGACATCAAGCCTTTGTTGCCTTGTTAGTGTATCGAACTTTATCACAAATCCGGCAGTTTCGCCCGTATCTTGTCTTTGATAATTAACATGGTCTAAAGATGGGCCATGGCATTTTTCGCAGTCCACGCCGTATATCATACTTTCCCTAAAAAATTGATTTCCCTCTCCTGAAAGATCCTTTTCTTCGGCATACGTCACATGACATTTTAAACACTCACCCCTTATAGGCCTTTCTGTAAAATATTCGGGGTATCCTAAGCTGTTTATCCAAGTATCGCTAGATGTGTGATAAGAAGGTTGCAGCTGAAAAAGTTTGTCATCCTTCCACGTAAGATAGGTTTGCCCACGAACGCCAGACCCGATTACAATATCGAACTTATTTAGAGGTATGTCAATGTTCCTGTTCTTTATTTTGGTGTGCTGGTAAAAAGCCCCATTTTCATTTAGCATCGTAAATACAACATCCTTAATATCAAGGATGTTGGAACCTTTATTAAAACTGGCCTTGATAGATTGTCCGTCCGCTAATTTAGAAGTGTTCAAGTGGGCTGTTTCAATATGGGTCTTAAATATATCGGCATGGCACCCCGCACAGGAGATCGAACCTGCGTAAGAAGCCCTCTGATTTTGAGCCGCGGAGACGGGCAACTCATAGTAATCCGTTGCCATAGGCTTATATTTAATAAAGCAGATGATGGATCCTATCAATAGGATTACAAGACCACTAACTATGGTTAACATTGCCTTTTTATTCATAATGGCATTTTAATATTTATTTTATGTTCCATGAACAACCCGAACCGAAAAAACCAGCCTTAAATTACAAAATTACAGTTTCAGTTTCAGGCATTGCTGCTGGTTCTTTTCAAATATTGTAATGAATCAACAAACCATATTTTGAAGACGGAATACTGTTAAGATACACCTACCTGTTGTGCATTTTGAATATGTCTGTATTGTTACAAGTGTCAGTTCGAGTGTTTTTATTCCTTTTTCGGAAGAAAAATGCATCGAGAACAGATTTTATCCTAGAACCGTTCTCGAATGCTTGATTTTCGATTTTTTTATCAGAAAATCAAGCATTCGAACTGACATTTTTTGACAAATCAATCATAATGCAAAATGGGTTATTCCTATTTAAAAATACGAAAGATTCGCCTGTTATATACTACTAAATTATATGGTTTTAAAGAGCTAGCGCTTTAGAGTAAAATGCCCCGTTACCTTTTGCTGATTGGTGAAAGTGGCACGGAACCAATAATCGGTAGAAGGCATCTGTTCGCCATTAAAGGTGCCGTCCCAACCAAGGGAATCAGGATTCAATTCTACCATTAAATTACCATATCTATTAAAAATTTGGATTATTTTCACCGTAGCCCCAAAATTTTCTGATGGCGTCATATACTGCCAGTAATCATTATAACCATCGCCATTGGGGGTAAAAAAATTCGGGAAATCTTCTGGCTCTATGTCCCTATCTACGGTTCTTTGGGCAATACCACAACCATTTTGATCACGCACGTAAACCATACGAACTCCTTCGGAGACGTTCTCAAAAAGTGGGCTATTCTGATAGGGGCCGTTTTCGTCATCCAAGGCATATTCGTAATTGCCATTACCACTTGCGTAAATCACAATTTGACGTTGGCCTAGAACCAATTCCCTATCAATTCTATCTATGGTCGCCGTCTCTGAAGCAACTATACTTACCAATTTCGTATTGGTACACTCCCAATCGATACCTAGGTAATTAACAGTGTTGTAGGTTTCAAGAATGTATTTTCCAGGTTCGAGAATGGCAGCGCTCCGATCCTCTGAAATTAATGTTTCAGGCCCTTCTAGATTTATCTTGTACCAGCGAAAACCTTCAGCACTATCCTCACTTGTTATAATATAAGGAAGTTCGTTACTACAAATCGCAACTAAAGAAGGAAAGCTAATATCGGGCTTAGTTGTTCTTGTTTCTCCTGTTACTTCATCAAAAATAGGTTCGCAAACATCGAACCCGGGACCCGTAAAAAAACTGTCCTGTCTACAAGGGTCCGTACTTCCATTCTCGTTTATGGGCACCACTCTAATGAAAATCTGAACCCCTTGGGGAAGATCCTCGGGCGGGTCATAAGAGAGCGTATTCCCAACATAAACATTATTTAAAATATCCGCAACATCATCCGAGGTGCCGATTGATAACAAGTAACCGGTGGCGGTAGGCGCATATTCCCAAATGATATCTGTAACAACAGTTACAAAGGATGCTTCATTGTCGGGTGCTATTAAACGGGTGCAGGGAGGTGGGGCGGTAACATCTACCGTGACAAAGGAAATCTCCGAGCATAGTTGTGGTATGGTATTAAACTGAATAACACTCAAGCTAACATAGATTCTGGTATTTTCCGGAAATCCCAAAGGAGGTTTGTACGAATTAGTAAGCCCTAGAGCCATTCTATTTTCGATTTCCGTTCCTCCTGGTGTCGTTCCTATAGAAAGTAGGTAACCGTTAATGCCCTGTAAGGCAGGCCATGTAATAGTGGCATCCACAGGTATTTCATCGGCTCCTGATAAGGGATAAATAATTTCTGTGCATTCTTGCGCGTGCAAGTTGTTGCCTACTATTAGTAATAAAATAAAGAGTAATTTTCTTTGCATGTCAATACAATTCAAACTAGTCAACCCTTTTCGTTGGCATAAGAACCGCTTCAAAAGACTAGGGTTAGTAATCTAATCATACAACGCTACTTGATTTAACCTTTCTTTTTGGCATGATGTTTATACCAAGTAAACAAAATGGGTTACACTTTAAATAATAGTAATTAACAAGGTATATCCTGTTTCTGAATAGAATAGCCCAATGGATTGGTAAGATAATTAAAGTATTGGTTTTTTAAAAAATATCTTTAACTTTTAATCTATCCAAGTTTGCGAGCTGAAAATTGGCGAGTATGTGTAGTTAAACTCTACAATTCGTAAAGTCAACAACTTCAATCAAGATCGAGCTAATCAATAGAAGAGGTTATAAGTTAGGACCAAAAAAGGGATAAGGAGCTAACCCTATCCCTTCATAGTTTTTTAGCCAACCTAAAAGTTTAACCAATTACATCTGTCTCTCCCGGAGTAGGAATGGGATATAGTCCATTTTCATCTGGCATGGTTGGCGGAGTGGAATCCCAATTTAAATCCTTGGGAACCAAAAGCTTTTCTGATTTCATTGCTTCTTCCCACGTAACTACTTTTCCGGAATAGGTAGCCATTCTACCCAAGATGGCGGTCATAGTACTTTTTGCCCCATTTTCGGTATCGCTGATGACTTCCTTGTTTCGGATGGAAGCGAAAAGTTTGTCGTGCTCTACTTGATAAGGGTTAGGGTCGTCCTTGCCACGGTGTTCAAATATAGTTTGGCCTTCCAAGTCCACAATACTGGCAGTACCGGCATCTTTCATGTCTATGCTCCCTTTGGTTCCCTGAAAATTCTCGCCCACTTTGGACCATGTTCCCGGTTGATGGCGACATTGGCTGGAGATAACTGCACCGCTAGGGTAAGTGAATTCGACGAAATGATGGTCGAATATTTCTCCATGGTCTATTCCGTTGCGTATCTGGCGCCCTCCCATACCTTGAGCGGCAATAGGATACTCCCCCAAAAACCAATTGGCAACATCTATATTGTGAATGTGCTGCTCCAAAATATGATCTCCACAAAGCCAATTGAAATAGTACCAATTCCTCATTTGGTATTCCATCTCGGTCTGGCCGGCTTGTCTTGGGCGTACCCAAACTCCGGCGCTATTCCAGTACACTTGTCCGGAAACAATCTTTCCTACGGTATTTTCCTTTATTTTTTCGGCAATGGCCAGATAATTATTTTGATAGTGGCGTTGAAGTCCTACAACCACGTTCAGTTTTTTCTCCTTGGCCACTTTTGCCATCTCCAACACCTTTCGTATTCCCGGTACATCCGTAGCTACCGGTTTTTCCATAAAAACGTGTTTGCCGGCATTTACGGCATATTCAAAATGATAAGGTCGGAATCCGGGAGGAGTGGCCAAAATAACAACATCGGCTTGGTCTATGGCCTTTTTGTAGGCGTCAAAACCTACATATTTGTGTTCGTCTTTTACATTGACCTTTTTGGTGCCTTTATACGCTTCTTGCAAGTTCATCAGACTACTATCCAATTGGTCTTGAAAAGCATCGGCCATGGCGACCAGTTCTACATTTTCATCGGCCTTTAATGCTTGGTTGGCCGCACCCGTGCCACGACCACCACAGCCTATCACTGCGATCTTCAATTTTTTATCGTTAAAAACGTTGGCCATTGCACTTATTTCCATTCCTGGTAAGAGCATCCCGGCGGTGACCAAAGCGCTATTTTTAACGAAGCCTCGTCTGGAGGATTTCGCAAAATCCAGTTTTGATTTCCCTGATTTTTCCATGTTTTTCATTTTTGTGGTTTTATACTTATTGGTTCCAGTATTTTTTCATTTCCTCGGGTAAGGGCACCGCTGTTTGTCTTACGATTCTGAACCCTACAAATGGAGCATCGGTATTCCACCATTTACTTTTGGGGAATTGGGGATCCCGCATTTTCCATTTTTCATTGGAAGGTATTCTGGCGGCACTACGTAAACTCTCGGGATCATCATCATAGGAGCCGCCACGGGCAGTTCTTGGATATTCCGTTATGGCAGGTTCCCAAGGATTTGTGGACTTGTCTTTTCTTGATATGTACGCTTCAGGAAGGTATTGGTCCAAGGTCCATTCCGCTACATTTCCATACATATCATAGAGTCCCCAAGGGTTTGGTCGTTTTTGGCCAACGGGGTGGTAGGTACCTTCGCTATTTTCGTAAGACCATGCATAGTCTTTTAGTTCTTTAGGATCATCCCCAAAATGATAGGCAGTGAAAGTACCGGCGCGAGCGACATATTCCCATTCAGCCTCCGTGGGTAATCGATAAAAATTCCCTGTCTTGGCCGATAGCCATTTGCAGAATTGAGATGCAGCATAATGGGTTACGTTACCCACAGGTAAACCTTCACTGGTGCCCATTCCTAAACTCATATCCACATAAGGAATGGTGGCGCCCGCGATAGCATCCACCTTAAGGTCTACATCAGTATCGGTAGAGGGGTTGTCAATGGTATCTATGGTGCGGTTTACGAAAAGGTTGTAGAGGTCCCAGGTAATTTCGTATTTGGACATCCAAAAGGAGGTGAGATTTACGGTATGTAAAGGGCCTTCATCGGTATTTCTCCCTTTTTCTGTTGTGTGACTCCCCATTTTAAAATTACCTGCGGGTATCGCAACCATCTCGATGTCCAATTGGGAACCTCCAATGGACTGTGTGAAGTCTTCCAATGCCTCTTCTTGGCAAAGTGCTGGAGTAATTCCTATAATCATGATCAAAAAAAGTAGTGATCGGTCAAACATACCCATGAACTGAAAATAATTAAATGATAACAAAATGTCTGATTCTTTAAAGAATTTATAGGGGCTAAAATTAGAGTTCTTTTTGTCGATTTTATCTAAAAGAAGTAAAACATAACTTAAACGAAAGTTAGTGAAAGTAATGCAATTACCAAAGTATTTGGTATACACGAGTTCTTAAAGTAAAAAATAAATAATGGACTTCGGAACAAGCCTTATTCTAGGTTTAAGAAATTCTTTATGTTCGTCGCATATATTTTTTGGAGGACTTCTTTTGGCAAAGCAAGCCCCACGTTAGCTTGGCCTCGAATCAAAACCGAATCGGACGTACTCAAATAAGCATGTAATCTGTCATAATTTGCAGCCAATTCTTCTTGTTCCGAAGCGAGTTCTTCAGCACTTAGGTTCTCTTCGTCGCTATTATTTCCAAAATCTGTACCGAATAAAATTCGGTCTTGGTACTTTTCGAAAAAGGCCCTTACTTTTTTGGAATCTTGTGTAGCAAGGTCCCCGAACCTCGCGGCCAGCTCCACCTTTATGTTTGGATAGCTGTCCAAACGTTCCGCAACCATATCAACATCATGTGACATGCTTCCAATATGTGCACAAAGAATTTGGAGGTCGGGATTCTTTGCAATCCAATTGTCCCTTGCGGCTATGATGGTTTCGTACGAGGGTATCTTAGGGAAATTATAGGCATGATATTCTGGATGTTCACTATAATAGCCAAAATGTGGGCTATTCGGATTGAGTGGTCTCCAAGCCTGTACGGGTTCTGCTATATGCGCCATAACCGGTATATTTTGTTCTTTAAGAAAATCCCAAATAGGCTGAAGCCTAGAATCATCTATTTGAATGTATTTACCCGAATTGTCTTTGGTAACCATACCAAAATTTTTCCAAACCTTCACCATTTTGGCTCCTTGGGCAATTTCCTTTTTTAGGCGTTCAATTTCCTGTTGGGCGAAATCTGGTGCATCTATTCCCAAGCCCATTAATGAGGAACATAGCCAAAAGAGGTCTGGGTGCTTTTCTGCCAAGGTGACATAGTCGTCCCAACTTCGCTCAACCTTTGTGGAGTCTGTAGCGTTATGTTTTGCAACATCCACTAAAATCGTTTTCATTTTGCGATCTTTCATGAAGTCCTTAAAATAAGTTCGGTCTTTGTGAAAATGGCTGTGGACATCTATTATCGCAACTTCATTACTTTCAGGGCTAAATTTGACTTCACTTTCTGTTTCTTTATTGGCGTTTTTTTGTTTACATGCAAAAAGACAAAAAGCTATAAAAAGGATTAAAATTTTTTTCATGTTATGCAAATTTTAGAGGATAGTATTGTTTTATGTTTATAAATGTAAGATTTCTACTTTGATTTTAAGAATTTTATTGCGAATACTAAGGTTATGAAATTTGAATTTTTCAATCAATTACTATTTTTCATCCGTTTCTAGGTTTGGTGCTTTACGACTTTTTTTTGATGAGAAAAAAAGAGTACAGGGCCTTGGTTCCCGCCAGGAATAGAGTACAAAAATATGTTGTCCAGAATGGTTTGCTAAAGTGCCTCAAAATCGTTTTAAATATTTCGATTTGAAGTGTTCTGTAGCTCTAATTAAAGTGAAAAAGTAATGGCTAAGTGTTGCATGGAAGGTTCAATCCATTTTCTCATAAAGAGCTCCAAATCATTTAAGTTAAAACACATTTTAAAAGTATTTATGGAGCTACACTCATATATAAAGGATAACCGTGTTGATGAATTGAAATTTATTTAGATATTTATGTAATTGGGTACTTGGGCAATTACCCGCACAGTAGAAATAGAATAGGAAGCATATGATTACTTTAGCGGGTACATTAATCTTTTAAAAATCACCATTATGAAATATTATACAGGGTTTTTGCTCTTAATTCTGAGTTTTACTTCTTGTCAAAATGATAGGACAATCAATCTGTTTAATGGGCAGGACTTAAGTGGTTGGCATATAGACGTGCCTGAGATGGATACTATTCCAGATGCGATAAACCCATTTATAATAAGAAATGGACTGTTGGTTAGTTTAGGTATTCCTCGGGGCCACCTTATTACGGACCAGATGTATAAAAACTATAGATTAACAGTAGACTATCGTTTTGCCGGTGAGCCAGGTAATTGTGGCGTGTTGGTACATGCTTCTGAGCCTAGGGCCCTATATAAAATGTTTCCCAAATCCATAGAAGTGCAAATGCATCATGGAGATGGCGGCGATTTTTGGGTAATTGCAGAAGATATTGAAGTGGACAATATGGTAGAACGCAGAGGGCCCAAGGAAGAATGGGGCACCACAGAGGATAAAAAACGCAGAATACTTAATCTTACCGATGATTCAGAAAAACCTTTGGGTGAATGGAATCAAATGGTTGTTGAATGTTTCAAAAATGAAATAAAGGTATGGGTAAATGAGGATTTGGTCAATTATGGGTATAATGCCACAACAGATAGTGGGCAGATAGCATTACAGGCAGAAGGAGCGGAAGTCGAATTTCGTAAAGTCATTCTAACGCCCATAAATAAATTATCGGAGTAAATTATATATTAGAGATTCTACTTTAAATCTACATGAATATTTATCATCCGTTCTCTCTAATAGGTGATTTAAAGTTAGTTAAATTAGGATAACTTTAGTCGCAAGTGCTTTGCGATACATGCTGGAAAGTAGTACAAAGATAGTAATGTCGTGCAAGTGATGGAAACGATTACCGTTCGGGGCCAAGTGCTCCGAAAACATGTAAAAGTGAATAACGGGAACGAGTTTATCAGAAAAATATGTGACAAATGGGCTTGGGAACAATGTCAATCTTAACTTCTTAAGCCCCGGAAAACCTACCGATAATTCATTTGTCGTGAGCTTCAACGGTTCGTTCAGGGACGAATGTTTGAATGCCAATTGGTTCCTTTCTTTGGAAGATGCACAGGAAAAGTTCGATATTTGGAGGGAGGACTATAATGGATTTAGACCGCACAGCTCGTTGGGGGACATGTCCCCCAACGAGTATATCGAAATGAATGAAAACAGCCCGGCTTCTCTAGATATGACCGGTACCTAAATATGGGTGGAGGTCAACGTTATGCACATTATAAAACACAACCAATGAAAAACTTATATTCCTGTTTCTCTTTCATTTGTTTAGCAACAAGTCTTATTGCATGCAATTCAAAACAATCACCCGATAAGGATGCCGTTAGTTTATCTCACTCCTATTCGTTTTCGTACAAGGCCCCAGTTTTTACTACGGATAATCGAATAGAAAGGATTAAAAAAATTGCTCCTGAATTACAGAAAATGATAGAGGAGCATGCCAAGACTACAAACATACCTGGCATTGCTTACGGAATCACTGTGGATAACGAGTTAGTGGTTTCCGGTGCTACGGGACATATCAATCTTGAGATGAAGACACCTGCCACCCCATTATCGGCTTTTCGCATAGCATCCATGACCAAAAGCTTTACCGCTATGGCAATTTTGAAACTTAGGGATGAAGGAAAATTGAACTTGAGTGATCCAGTTAGTATGTATATTCCTGAAGTAGCCACCCTGGAATACCTTACTGAAGATGCACCCACTATTGATATTGAAAACCTTTTAACAATGACTGCTGGATTTCCAGAAGACAATCCATGGGGCGATCGTCAATTAGATGAATCCGACCAAATGTTAATTGACCTAATGGGGGAAGGGGTATCCTTTTCCAATCCTACTTCTTATGAATTTGAGTACAGTAATACCGGATATGCCTTATTAGGTAGTATTGTTTCACGAGTTTCAGGTGTTCCATATCAAGATTATATTACCACCAATATCTTGGAGCCTTTAGGCATGAAACAGACATATTGGGAATACGATAATGTGCCCAAGGAGCAATTGGTAATGGGATACCGTTGGGAAGAAGAGCAATGGAAGTTAGAACCAATGCTTCATGATGGCGCTTTTGGTGCAATGGGAGGATTGATCACTACAATAGAAGATTTTAGCAAATATGTTAGTTTTCATCTTTCCGCATGGCCCGCAAGAAATGGCGAGGATATTGGACCTGTTAAAAGGAGTTCGCTCCGTGAAATGCAAACACCACAGTTCGCGGCATTAAATGTGAATGCTACCGACTTTAATAATGAACCTTGCCCTTTCATTTCCGGATATGGCTTTGGACTGGGTATCACCACGTATTGCAATGATTTAAAACAGGTAGGTCATGGGGGCGCACTTCCAGGATTTGGCAGTGACTATCGTTTTTTTCCTGAGTATGGCGTAGGCATTATGGCTTTCTGCAATCTTACTTATACGGAAGCATATCCTAGGAAAAAGATTGGAGAATTGCTTTTTGAAACCATTGGACTAGAACCCAGACAACTACCAGTTTCAGATATTTTAATGAAAAGACAAAAGCAGATTATGGAATTGATTCAAAATTGGAACCCTGAGGTAGAAGTCAATATTTTGGCTGAAAATTTTTATTTGGACCAATCACGGGAAATGCGTATGGCTGAAATACAAGAAGTGTTGCGTAATGCTGGAGCTCTTAAGGCTACTAATGATGTGGAACCAAATAATCAGCTCAGAGGAAGTTTTGGAATAGAGGCCGAGAATGGTCTCATAAACATCTTCTTCACGCTTACACCAGAAAAACAACCAAAAGTCCAACAATTAGACATTTCTTTTGCACCATTTGAAAAAAAGTAATTGAACCAGATTAGTAAATGGGCTTTACCTATATCAAATGGCATTAAAACTAATATTTAGTACTAATGTTGAAAGTTTAAATAAACGATCATATATATACATAGAAATTAAAATGAAATTTTAGTTAACCTGTATAAACTACGAATTAAAGGGGAACTTACATTTCATTTGAGGAATTAAGCAGACCCTATCCGTCGGACTGCATAAAAGTCAGAATCTTTTGAAAAAATAAAAAAATCAGTAGGTATGATTTACTACAAAATAAATAGAGGCCAAATCTTGTTAGCTCTTTTACTAATTGTTTCATTAAACCTTAAAAGTCAGTCAATTTGCACTTGGAATCCAGAAAAAAAGGAGTTGGAGTTTTCTTTGGAACGTATCTCAGGTATTCTTAATTGTGACATAAAAAAGGAGCATGGTAAAAGCCATCATTTTAGTAACGTGATACATAAACCAACAGGTCTGAAGATTAGTCCTGATGGAGACCGCATGGCTGGAACAGGTATGTTGAATTTTTTCCGAGTACTGATCGAGGGCGGATACCTCACCGAATTGCGCGTTGAAGAACCCTTATTAGAACCAAAAGAAGACGGTATCACTTTTACATGGATGCCAACAATTCGGAGACAGGTAAAAGTGAAAGTCAAATTTACATTTAGGCAACCGAACATCATTGATATGGATATGTGGGTAGAAACACTTACCAATTACCCGGGATTCGAAATCCTGTTATCGGCCTATATGGCACCCGGATTTGAGTCTGGTGTTTACGTGGCTAAGGAAGAGTTTGGTGCGATTGAAGCGGAACAAATCCGGCTGGTAGATCAACCGATGATCCATGGAATCTGGCCCTTCTTTCCTCGTGACGAAGCAGGTGCGAACCTGCTAACCGATGGTCGTCACCAGAAAGGACGCTGGTTTTGGAGGATGGCAATAGGTAGGCGATACGCAATGCCTCTCGCTTTCTTCAGTAAAAATAAAGTAGATGCCATACTTATGGGACGCCCGGAAGATGTTTATGCAGTAGGGGCTACTTATAAAGGAGATGCTGAAAATGATGACGTGGCCGGACATCGTAGCCTCTATTTGTCTTTGTTTGGTGAAAATTTAAAAGCCGGAGAAGGGAGACATACTCAAATGCGTATGATCATTGATGACTTTGCGAGCGATGCCGAAAAGCACAAAGAATTATTTCGGTCCTTCTTAAAGGACATGGAATCAAAACCCCGATCATTTCAAGTCAACCCCGCGCCAAAGACAAATTAATTTTCAGACTATGCTATAAAAGGGTTTACAATAACTATTGCTATGCTCACTCTAATCCGGCGCACGTGGTATGCTTTATACTTCGACCGGCTCATCCAATCTGCCGCAAATGGCGGTACTGATGTGTTTCCCCATGAATTGGTAATTATCGGTAATCAACCCAAAACATATAAATGGGCCGAAAATCTTTATGAAAACCTAAACAAACCTGAAGCCTATAAAAAATTTCAAAAAGCATCCCAGTGGCTAGAAGAATAATTTTAATGAGTATATTAAACTTACATTCAAAAGAAATGAAAATAAATTTTTACATAATCCTTTTAGCGGTCTTACTAGTCGGAGTAGCTTGTAAAACCAAGAAAAAGGAGCCTGACCAAAGTCAGGCTGTTGAAGACTTTCCCTCCGAAATGGTCAAATTTTCTCCCCATCCACAAAATCCAGTTTTTGAAGGTACGAACTCAGGAACGTGGGACGATAAAATTCGTGAACGGGGCTTCATTCTTTTTGAAAACGGTCAATATAAAATGTGGTACACGGGATTGAACTATGATATATCTGACCAAATGTATTTGGGCTATGCCACTTCTAGTGATGGTATTCAGTGGGAAAGACAATCAGAACAGCCTATTCTGCCGGAGTCATGGATCGAAGATATGCAGGTTTTTACCTTTGAAGGTACTTACTATATGGTGGCCGAAGGCGTTGGTGACATTGCTCATTTACTTAGATCACCTGACGGTATATCTTGGAAAGATTATGGCGACCTGACCATTAATAAGGTCAATGGGGAACCAATCAGTAAAGGACCGTATGGGACACCTACCGTTTGGGTCGAAAATGGTAAAAAATATCTGTTTTATGAAAGAAGTGATTTAGGTATTTGGTTGGCCACATCGGATGATTTTAAGACCTGGACCAATGTTCAGGATGAACCTGTACTTGAAATGGGCCCAACAAAATATGATTCGGAGGCCGTAGCAGTCAATCAAATTGTGAAGTACAAAGGCAAATATTATATGTTCTATCACGGTTCTGCAAATCCGGATTGGATGAAGTCCGGGGTAGGTGCCTTATGGACTTCCAACGTGGCCATGTCCACCGATTTAGTCAATTGGATCAAATATCCCAACAACCCCATTGTAGAGGGTGATCATTCGAGTCCGATTCTAGTTTTTGATGGAAAAGAATATACACTTTATACCATGCACGATAAGGTTTGGCGTTATAATGCCTTGGATTAAGAGTTTTCTATATCCAAATAAGGCAGGAATCGTTTCGGAGGTACACATTGACAATTATAATCGGACAAAGTTCAAATAAAGGATTAATTTATGAGCAACAGTAAAGATTTTTGGGAAAATATAGCTCGTCAAAAAGCCGATAGAGAAGCTCGTGCAAAGGGTATCAATCCTAATAATTATTCCCAAGATATTTATGGGCGAAAACGACTTGAAAATGAAATAGAGTATGGAGGGAAATCAAAGAAAAAAATCCCTCATAAAAGGACAGAATCTTATTCAGCCTCTTCCTCTACTAGATTCACGTTTTCGGCCTTCTTTATACTCCTTTTTGCCGGAGTACTAATTATAGGAATGTATTATTCCAATAAAAGTCAGTTTTCTGGAAATAGAAATGGGCCATTAAGTCCGCGTGATATTGAAATGCAAGAAAAACTTAAGAAGAGTCTTGAAAAAAAATCATATTTATACAATGCCCCTGATTACTCAAAAAATCAACTATTGATTTCCCTTGAAGGAAAAAAGTTTAATAATTGGGCGGAAGGTTTACAAAAGTATGCCACCAAAAATCGAAACTATGATGCAGCGTTTTATAGAGATATTGCAGATAGTACAGAGTTTTACGCATCTTATTCTGAGCAAGAAATCTTTTTAAGAATGATGTGGGGTCTAGACGAGAAAGGTATGGCAAAATTGACTCGACAGCACGTAAGGGAAGTAAGAGAAAAGTATTCTAATACTAACCAAAAGTTTAAATAAAGGATAGTTTTAGTGCCACTTATGACGATCGATATTTCTTTTAGGCATATGGGTTATAACCGTATGTGGTCATCTAATTTTTCCTAACGCTTAAGTACTTGTTATTAAGAAGTTAAAACAATAAATGTACAACATATGAAACAATCAACTTTACTATTGATTTTTGCGATTTTTAGCAACTGCGCCATATCTTTTGCACAAGATAACCAACAGGCAACTTATAGGGATAGCATTGTGAAAAATGCTCATATAGAATTATTTAATGGGGAAAATTTAGACGGATGGTATACTTTTCTTCAAAATCGTGGCCGCGACAATGACCCGAAGAAAGTCTTTACGGTCCAAGATGGGATGATACGGATTTCTGGAGAAGAATGGGGGTGTATTACTACTGATAAAGAATATAAAGATTATAGGCTTATCACAGAATTTAAATGGGGTATGGCAACTCACGCACCTAGGCTGGAAAATGCAAGAGACTCTGGTATTTTATTGCACTCACAAGGAGAGGACGGTAATAAGCAGGGAATATGGATGACCTCCATAGAATGCCAAATAATTGAAGGAGGTACCGGCGATTTTATAGTGGTGGGCGATGGGAGTGATAAATTCGAAATTACATGTGCCGTGGCAAAGAAAAAACAGGAAAGTTCATTTGTTTTTCAACCTAACGGCCGTAAGGTGACAATAAATGAAAATCGAATCAACTGGTTTGGCCGTGACCCAAATTGGAGGGATGTGATCGATTTTAGGGGCATAAACGATGTTGAAAAACCAGTGGGGGAATGGAACCTTTTGGAATGTGAGGTCAAAGGTGATGAAATCACTATTTTTCTTAACGGGACCTTGGTAAATAAAGCAACCAATGTAAAGCCTTCTAAAGGACGCATCCAAATACAATCCGAAGCAGCTGAAATCTTTTTTAGACGTGTAGAGCTCATACCATTATCAAAATGATAATGCAGAATTACTTAAAAGTTCTTTTTTGCACCGTTAAACTATCTCTCCGTTTGAACACATATACCTTGAATAGAGATCTTGGACGCAACCATCGACCCCATTGTCAATAGGCTCTGTAAATGGAAACTTTGAAGAGCATAACGTTCGGACAAAAAATATCAAATAAGTATGAAAGCGATTGAAAAAAAAATTCTGGTTACTGGAGCCACCGGAAAGGTAGGAGAGGCTTTTATTAACGCCTTTTTTGGTGACCCAAAACAAAAAGGAACCATAAGAGCCTTATGTCATAAGCGCAGTTTAACCCCCAATAACCGTTTGGAGGTTATCCATGGTTCAATATCCGACAGGCCAACTGTACAAAAGGCTATGAAGGATATCACTCATGTGGTCCACTTGGCCACCACCAAGGAAGATTCTGATACAATTATGGATGTTGCGATAAAGGGATTATTCTGGCTATTGGAAAGTTGTAGGAATACCAGTGGTTTCAAACGCTTTATATTGATTGGTGGAGATGCATCTTTAGGACATTATTTTTATCCGTACAAAAACCCGATAAATGAGCAGCAGGCCCATGCCGCATATCCTGGATGTTATGCATTGTCAAAAGTGCTTGAGGAAACTATGCTGCAACAATATTACGTGCAATACAACCTTGATGGTACCTGTCTTCGAGCCCCTTGGATAATGCAAGGGGAAGATTTAAAGAAGCACCTTACATTTGGGGAACAGGTATTTGGTGTACCTGTATGGCACAAAATGGTTAAGGCCCAAACCGCGTTGGAATATCAAAAAGTGAATATCATTCCTCTCATGCTCGATGCAAATGGAAACCCAATGAAAAGGAATATTGTGCATCTGAACGACCTTGTATCCGCTATATGCATCTCTTTGGACCACATCGAGGCAAAACAGCAAACCTTCAATATATCCATGGACGAGCCATTTAATTATGGGAAAGCAGCCTATTATCTTTTAAAAACTCGTAAGATTAAATCGGTAAAGATGAAAACGAAATACCATTCTACCTGGCTTGATAACAATAAAGCAAAATTTTTACTTGGATGGCGGCCAGAATACGGATTAGAGCAAATGATAGATGAGGCTTGGGGGAATATCCTTAAGACACTTTAGGTTCATTAAGGATGGTCTACGTTAACTTCATGCACGATTCTTGAATCTTTTTGGTAACTTCGAGATTCATCTTCTATGGAATACATTCAATACTCTTAAGCTACAGTAAATAATGGAGATGTGATTCTTGAGAATAATTGAAAGTTCAAATAAGTGATTATTTATCCTCTTAATTTGAGGTAGACACAAGACAGAAATATACTTTTAAGTACGTATATAGAATTGTAATGTACAAGCAAAAAAACTTATGCATAATTAAATATGAATATAGCAGTTGCCCAATTTCAACCAAAGGATGGAGACAAACCCTATAACCTATCGATTATCCGAAATCTTACCGAAAAGGCAAAATCCAGAGGAGCTGACCTAATAAGTTTTCATGAGATGTCAATTACTGCTTACACCTATACCAAGGACTTAAGTCTTGAAGAAATAACAGACTTGGCCGAGAATGTACCGAACGGAGAAAGTACGTATGAATTGATAAATATTTCCAAAGAATTTGATATGCCAATATTGGTAGGTCTCGTCGAAAAAGAACAAGGAAATATTTTCAATACTTATATATGTGTAACAAAAGACGGCGTTATCGCAAAGTATCGAAAAATACACCCTTTCATAAGTAAATATATGACAGCAGGGGACCAATATTGCGTGTTCGACTTGCTTGGCTGGAAATGTGGAATACTGATCTGTTATGATAACAACGTAATCGAAAATGTGAGAGCTACGAGTCTTTTGGGAGCGGAATTGATTTTCGCGCCCCATGTAACGGGATGTACTCCTTCTGCAATGCCAGGCAGAGATTATGTAGATGACAAATATTGGGAAAACAGGAAAAAGGACCCTATTTCATTAAGACTTGAATTCGATGGACCTAAGGGGAGAGAATGGCTGATGCGCTGGTTGCCTACAAGAGCATATGATAATGGGGTCTATTACGCTTTTACCAATCCAATCGGATATGATGGGGAACATTTGAAAAATGGGAATTCAATGATTATCGATCCTTA
Organism: uncultured Flavobacteriaceae bacterium; assembly: GCA_963697395.1. GTDB lineage: Bacteria > Bacteroidota > Bacteroidia > Flavobacteriales > Flavobacteriaceae > Maribacter. Next base: position 209,949 of record CAVONX010000018.1, on the reverse strand, counting down.
TGGTGAGGTGCTATCAGAGATAAAGTCCTTCGATGACGAAATTACCATTTCAAATATTACAAAGGATAAAATTAAGTTATCGGGAGGTTGGAGATATAAGAATGCTAGGAGACCAGAATTATATAAGGACATAATTGGTAGAGAGCATAAATCTGAAACGACACCGGTTTGGATGAATGATAAGTTGCAAACTAAGAGTCAAAAGTTTAATTAAACGATACGTGCGATTTTTTTAAAAATTATCTATATACAACTTCGAACCGCACTTTAAAGAATTACAAATGAAAAAGTCTTGCAAATTTTTGTGGATAGGTTTGATAGGGCTCGCCCCGTATGTTTCCATCGGCCCAAATAATTACGGTAAACGGCCCCATTGAGCCTAAAGAAATGGGCCTGGCACTTATTCATGAACATATAATGGTCGATTGGATCGGGGCGGATAGTACGGGCTATCATCGTTGGGACAGGGATGAGATTGTCGAAATCGCATTACCATATCTGAAAGAACTTGAGAAAAATGGCGTCACTTCCTTTCTGGATTGTACCCCGGCCTACCTTGGTCGTGATCCCTATGTCTTGAAGAAATTATCCGAGCTTACCGGGATCCATATCCTTACAAATACCGGTTATTACGGAGCCGGGAACAACAAATATATTCCTATAACACTCGTGAACGCTTCTCCTGGACAAATGGCCGAGCAATGGATTACGGAGTATAGATATGGAATCGATGGCTCCGGCATAAGACCGGGGTTCATAAAGATGTCGGTAGATGACCGAGATGTTCTATCGCAAACGCATGAGAATTTGATCAGAGCGGCCGCACTGACACATTTAGAAACCGGTATGACCATAGTCTCGCATACGGGAAGCGATGGGCCGGCGATGGCACAGCTCAAGGTGTTAAAGGAAATGGGTGTATCTCCCAAAGCATTCGTTTGGACCCATGCCCAGAACGGAACCCTTGACGGTTATCTACGGGCCGCGGGCCAAGGGGCCTGGATTTCGCTGGACCACATAAATGGCCTACCGTCGGACGGTAATGGTAACCTTGGTAATATTGCATGGTTCGTCAAAACACTTTTAGAACTTAAGGTCAATGGAGTCTTGGACCATGTTCTCATATCACATGATGCAGGATGGTATAACGTAGGAGAAAAGAATGGTGGGGATTATAGGGGGTATACGGATTTATTTACCAAGCTCATTCCGAGGCTTAAGGAAAACGGTTTTACCCAATATGACATAGATTTGATCCTAAAGGACAATCCAAGTAGGGCTTATGCCATTGATGTAAGGAAGGAATGATTTCTGCCGATATGACCTTTTTCAAAACAGTCAATGGAAAGATCCTTTCAATTTTGACACATTTATATGAAAGTACAAAAGTGTACCAAAGTCTAAATAAATGATTGGACTCTTTACAAATCGCATTTTGTGTAAAGAATTCATTCCACAACATCATGATAAATATATAGTGTGAAAGATTAATAAGGAAAGAATCTTACCGCCCTCTTATCCCAAGCATTCTCATTAAACGCAACCAGGTTAAACAGTTCAGGCATGCGGCTGCCTACTCGGTCGCCGTATCTTTTTTCAAGCATCGATGCGGTAAGATTGGTGGTAACGTCTGTAAGTAGGCCTGTAGGGATAAAGAGTTAATAACGGTGCCCCAAAAGCTCCCCCATAATATTAGGTCACATGTTTAAATGATGGCCCATGGGCACAACCCCCAAAACGTGAAAACAATAGCGTTTGTAGTTACCGTAATCCTCAATGACCTTATGACCCAATTGGTTGAAACCAAAAACGATGTTTCGGCAGGGAATAACCTCATACCTTGGTCGGTGGGGGACTAGTAGCGCATCAATTTCATCAATTCGGTCTTTCCACAACCGGATAGGCCACTAAGCAAAATACCTTTTTTGAGGTCCAGTCCCAATGTCGTGCAGATTTCCGTATCTCCAATGAAGTAGTTCGTCAGTTTGTAGATGAGCCTGAGATCGACTTCATGTTGCTGGAACTTTTACCCGAAGAGTGTTTTTCTCCAGTATTCCAAAAAGCGCAGCACCATGGGAAACTCGCAGAGCATTTGGTTGTTCTGGAACGTACCGACCACCAATTCCTTTTGGTCGCCCTTCAGTTTAAAGGAGTTCAGCATAGTTGTCGTCTTTTTTGTTTAAGAATCAGTGAGACGAAAGTCAAATCAACTAGGCAAGAAATTGTCTTTATTTTATGCAATATATGAAAGTGTGACACATTATGTTGACGATTTTGAATATATGTTGACGATTTGTGAACATTTAAAACCAATTCAAATCAATATCATATGATTACCCTAAAAATAAAAAGCCTTGCAAATCATAAGATTAGCAAGGCTTTGGTTTCGGATGGTCTCCGATGAAGTGACCTGGCCGGGGCTCGAACCCGGGACCCTCTCCTTAAAAGGGAGATGCTCTACCAACTGAGCTACCAGGTCAAAATTTCAGCACATCCGTTCCCTGAATGCGGGTGCAAATATAAGTTGATATCTTTACTTTCCAAACGCTTTTTAAGATAAATTTCTTTTTTTTTGAAATCCATTATTTTTAGTCCAATTTTACACAAAACAAACAGGTGAAAATAGTATTGGTAGGGTACATGGGTAGTGGAAAGACTACGATAGGGAAGTTAGTGTCTAAACACTTGAAAATTAATTTTTTAGATCTAGACGAGTATATAGAAAATGCCGAAGGACAAAAAATACCAGCGCTGTTTGAGCAAAAGGGAGAGCTTTATTTTAGAAAGAAAGAATTTTTTTATTTGAACGAAATTTTGAACTCCCCAACAAATATGGTGTTGTCCACTGGCGGAGGTACGCCCTGTTATGGCACTAATTTGGAAACTATCTTAAGTGCAACCCCAAATACTTTTTACCTTAAGGTATCTCTTAAAGAACTGGTGCAACGACTTTCTGCTGAAAAGGAACATAGGCCACTCATCAGCGGAATAGGGGATGCTGAATTACCGGAGTTTATAGGCAAACACCTTTTTGAACGCAGTTTTTATTACAGCCAAGCGGTTAACAAGGTATCCTGTGATGGTAAATCTTCCGAAGAACTGGCCAAAGAAATCATAAACCTTTTAGTTTAGGAAGACCCTATCATTTTTGGACTCAAAGAAAACGTTTACATGTTCCTGTAAAGAGGTGGATAGGGAAATTCCTTTATAATCTGCCTTTACAGGGTATTTTTTATGGTTCCTGTTTACGAGTACTGCGGTTTTAAGCTGTTTTAAAGGCGTTTTTAAAAAATGGTGCACTCCATATATCAACGTTGTTCCGGAGTTAAGCACATCATCTACCAGCACTATGGATTTGTTTTCGTAGTCCACTTCCGCTATGGAGGTAGAAATATCACTTTTTAACGGATTTTTTTTATCCATGATTACCTTGCACAAGGTGATTTCGGCCTCTGTAATTTTTCGTAGAATCGATATAATTTTTTTTGCAAACTTGATGCCTCCACCTTCAATACCGGCAATAATGATCTCTTTTTCATTCACATTGGCCTCATATATCTGGTAAGCTATCCGTTTTATTTTAAACTGTATTTGTTTGTGCGAAAGAATAAGTTGTTCCATAAATCTGCTTTTTTTTCTGTGCTAAATTTTATTTGTTGATTTAGAAATTACTCGTAGTTGTCGACATCTAATTAAGCTATTTTTTCATTTATAGTTTCTCCTTCTCTTTTCTTAAACTTTGAAATATAAAGCTTGAACCATAAAAAGGTCATTCTAAATATAGGGATGTTTAACTTACTTGTCTTTATCCAAATCGGATTCTATTTGCTTTTCAGAGTTCGTGGGTTCATCCAGATACTCCTCAATTTCCCTGCGGTCTTTTTTTGTTGGCCTACCTGCCCCTTTTTTACGATAGTACTCTTTAGAATAGTTTAATAATTCGTTGTGTTCGAAAGCTTCTTTGGGTGTCGTATCTTTCCGGTACAAATCAACCAATTTGGCCCCGACCCTACTTAGGGGAATATCCAGAACCGTAAATGTATAGTTGATTTGATCTTTTCTTACGGTAACCATATCTGTAGGAAAAACTTCCCTACTAGGTTTTACCACTTGTTCGTTAATTTTAACGTGCCCTTTTTTGCAGGCATTAGTAGCAATATTCCTTGTTTTAAAGTAACGGGTGTGCCATAAGTATTTGTCTACACGCATTGCAATTAAAAATGTTTGTTAAGGTTCCCAGCAAAAATAGGGGAAAATTGTATCTTGCGCGCTTAAAATTTAGGTTGATGAAGTTATGTAGGTTCTGTTTATTTGTATTGGTGGCAGCGGGAATATGGTCTTGTAAAAAGGATGATGACGGATCAGGGATAGAAACAGTACCACCAAGGTTGTTGAGTGAGGTTGCCGTTGAGGATGATGCGGAACTATTGGCTTTTTTAAAGAGCCACTTCTATAATTACGAGGATTTTCAAAGCCCTGATGCGAATTTTGATTTTAAAATTACGTTTGACACCATTGCAGGTGCTAACAGTGATAAGGTTTCCATTTTTGACAGTCCAAATTTACTTACAAAAACAATAAATGTTAAATCTTCAGATTTTGGCAGAAGAGATGGGGAGGAGATAGACCATAAATTATATGTTTTAGTCGCTCGGCAAGGAAGCGTTACCGATAGTATGCCTACTATAGGCGATAATGCCATATTGCGGTACGAGGGTTTGCTACTAAACGGGAGTCCATTCGACCTAGTTTCTAGTCAACCAACTAAGTTAAATTTGTCTGGTACTGTTAGAGGTTTTGGTAATGGGGTTACATTTTTTCAAAAAGGTTTTGGACCTTTTGAAATTGGCGATGGAACAATTGATTATCAAGAATATGGAATTGGCGCTTTATTTATTCCTTCTGGGCTTGGCTATTTTGCAGCGTCTCCCACGGGTTCAGGAATTAGACCTTATGAACCTTTGATTTTTACAATAGACCTTTTTGATTATGAAAATAACACGGATAGTGATGGTGATGGTATACCTTCAATTTTAGAGGATTTAAATAATAACGGAAATTTGAACGATGATAATACGGATATTGCAAGTGAGAGGACGTTAATCCCCAATTATTTGGACCCAGACGATGATAACGACGGTATTCCTACCATAGAAGAAATAAACCTGAACGAAGACGGAACGTTTTTATCTTTCCGGGATACAGATGGCGATGGAATACCCGACCATTTAGATGCTAGTTAATTGTTTTTCAAAAACATTAAAAAGCCCTTTAAGTCCTAACTTAAAGGGCTTTTTAATTCGTTCTCTTTAATTTTTCTTAGAGCTTTAAAGATAAGCTTAAAATAATCTGATCGGGTCGTGTATCAACCCGGTCACCATTAAGGTTGCCTATATTAGTGTCTATAAAATCCAGTTCATTTTCACTAAACCCTCTTTCGTAACGTACGTCTAAACCAAATTTCCCAAAACTTATCCCGGCACCAATATTTAGGCCCACGGTTAGGTCGTTTTCAATGTTATCGATTGTAACACCATCAAACTTGCTGTTCAAAATATATTGGAAAGCTGGCCCGGCAAATACGTTTAATGGCCCTATAACGTTTAACCCGACTAGAACGGGAACGTCCAACTTATTAAGTTTTAAATCTCCCTCATCATACCCAGATGTAGTGCTGGTATACACCAATTCTGGCCTTAGGTATAACTTGCCGCCCAGTTTGCCGTAAAGACCCAAATGGTAGCCAACGTTTCTATCCGGACTTTGGATGGCGTTCTCTGCAGAATCAAAGAAATCTCCATTTCCGGCGTAGTTTATACCGCCCTTAAGACCAAATCCTGATTCTTTTTGAGCCGTTGCTAAAAATCCGCACAGCAGTGCTACGGTTAGTAATACGATTTTTTTCATGTTCATTTTATTTTAGTGAATAATTAGTTATTCAATAGAAATATTGAATATCTTCATAATGGTTCTACCATGAGAACGGGAAGAGTATTTTTTTATTGTTTTGAACAAAAAACGGTATAAAGCAGACGATTGTAAGTTCAGCATTTTAATTTTCTAGGTCAATTTTCACAAATACATTCATTAAAATCCAATCTTCTTGTATTTCTGATAGATTGATTTAATATCCCGATCGCTTCCCATCTATTTCTTTCTACTTTTTACTAAAACTTTTCATGATGTTGTTCCTGCTGTTTATTGCCTACGAACTATGGTGTACTTTCTAACTTTTTTACTTCCCACCCCACACTTTTAGATCTTTGCTTTTTATTAAGTATTGGAGACAATGAGTTCATTATCTTTGGGGCTTATTCTAAGCTTTTGAAATTTACCTTACATACGACCGATGCCCAAAGCAAGGCCAGGGCAGGAACCATAGAGACCGATCATGGTACCATACAAACTCCAATCTTTATGCCTGTGGGTACCGTAGCCTCAGTAAAGGGTGTGCACCAAAAGGAGTTAAAGGAAGAAATAAATCCTGATATCATCCTAGGAAATACCTATCATTTATTCCTAAGGCCCAAAACAAACATTCTGCAACAGGCCGGCGGACTTCATAAATTTATGGGTTGGGACAGGAATATCCTAACGGATAGTGGAGGATACCAAGTGTACTCGCTTTCTGCGAATAGAAAGATCAAGGAGGAAGGTGTAAAGTTTAAATCGCATATAGATGGTTCTACCCATATGTTTACGCCAGAGAATGTGATGGAAATTCAACGGGTTATAGGCGCGGATATCATTATGGCGTTTGACGAATGCACGCCTTATCCATGTGATTATAACTATGCAAAACGGTCTATGCATATGACCCATCGCTGGTTGGACAGGTGTATAAACCATTTGGACAAAACACCATTGGCGTATGATTATGCCCAAACTTTTTTTCCTATTGTTCAGGGTTCTACATATAAAGATTTGAGAAGACAGTCCGCAGAATATATTGCCAACGCAGGTGCGGAAGGAAACGCCATTGGCGGTTTATCCGTAGGGGAGCCGGCGGAGGAGCTGTATGCCATGACCGAAGTCGTTTGCGAAATACTTCCGGAAGATAAACCGAGGTACCTTATGGGCGTAGGGACACCCATAAATATTTTGGAAAATATTGCCTTGGGCGTGGATATGTTCGATTGTGTTATGCCTACCAGGAATGCTAGAAACGGAATGTTGTTCACCGCACATGGGACCATCAACATAAAAAATAAAAAGTGGGAGGACGATTTTTCTGTGTTGGACGAGATGGGCACCACTTTTGTAGATAAGGAATATAGCAAGGCCTATTTACGCCATTTGTTCGCTGCCAATGAATATCTTGGCAAGCAAATAGCCACGATACACAATTTAGGGTTCTATATATGGTTGGTTCGCGAGGCAAGGCAACATATAGTGGCAGGCGATTTTAGGGAATGGAAAGATAGGATGGTAAAGCAAATGGATAAAAGGCTGTAATGCTTTCGATTATAGATAAATACATACTAAAGCGGTATTTGGCTACATTTTTCTTGATGTTGCTCTTGTTCATTCCCATTGGGATTATGGTGAACCTAGCGGAACAAATTGGGAAAATGATAGATAATGAGGCGCCGCTAAACGAGATTTTGGAGTATTACCTCAATTTCACGATTTACATAGGCAGTCTGCTGTTTCCTATTTTTCTATTCTTATCTGTTATTTTCTTTACCTCTAAATTAGCGAACAATACTGAAATTGTGGCCATATTAAGCTCTGGGGTCTCCTATAACAGGTTTTTGCGACCCTACATTATCGGAGCATCCTTAATTGCCGTTCTCATGTTTTTTATGACTATGTTCATTGTGCCCAATGCAAGTTTGGGTTTCAACGAGTTTAAGTTCAAATACCTTAAAAAAGGAAATCAAGATCGCATTACAAGCAATATTTTCAACCAATTGAACGAGACCGATTTTATTTATGTAAGCAGTTTTGATCCCGCTCGCCAGTTGGGAAACGATTTTACATTTGAGCGCTTTAATGAAAATAACGAGCTGGAATTTAAAATTTCGGCAGCCAATATCAGATGGATAGAAAAGGATAGTACCTACAGATTGACGTCTTACAACAAACGAACCGTTAAGGGAGATACCGCACTTATTGAGAGCAAGCGGCGTTTAGATACCATATTTGCATTTAAAATTGATGATCTTACCCAAGTATCCTATGTTGCAGAGACAAAGAACCTTTACGAACTGGACAAGTTTATTCAAAGTCAAAAATTAAAGGGAGCCTCAAATATAAATACCTACGTACTTGTAAAATATAAAAGATGGGCTCTGCCGTTAACGGCCTTCATCTTAACCATCATTGCTGTGGCAGTTTCCTCTGTAAAAAGGCGAGGAGGGATGGGGGTGAACCTTGCTTTCGGAATTTTGGTGGCCTTTGTTTTTATATTTTTTGATAAGGTCTTTGGAACCCTAGCGGAACAATCTGGTTTTTCGCCCTTGTTGGCAGTTATCATTCCCAATGTGGTTTTTGGTGCCTTGGCATTTTACTTGTTACAGAATGCAAAAAGATAGGACAAGAAATCTCGTCCACCTTCATTTTTTAGTTTTTATCTATGGCTTTACTGCCATCCTGGGAAAATTGATTTCTATAGATTCCCTGTCCTTGGTATGGTTTCGTATGGGCTTGGCATCACTTTTTATTCTGGTATATATTCAGTTTTTTAAATTCAATCTACGAGTAAGTACAAGAACCTTGTTGTGGTTCACATTTGGGGGGATCGTGGTAGCCTTACATTGGGTTACCTTTTTCTGGGCCATAAAGGTATCGACAGTTTCTGTGGCCTTGGCAATGATGTCCACAGGGGCCTTTTTTACGGCCATTTTGGAACCTATAATCTATAAAAGAAAGGTAATAGGTTACGAGCTCCTCCTTGGTTTATTCGTTATGATTGGGCTGTATTTGATTTTTAGGGTAGAATCCAACTATGCAATCGGCATGGTAATCGCTTTGGTCTCGGCCTTTCTGGTGGCCATTTTTTCCATTGTAAACGCACAATTGGTCAAGAAACACAGACCTTCAATAATATCGTTTTATGAACTTGGTATAGGAACTCTTTTCCTCACTATTATGTTGGCCGTAAGGGGAAGCTTTTCAGGGGAGTTTTTTGAATTGAGTGCATCTGATTGGGGCTACCTAACGGTACTGGCCTTAATTTGTACTTCTTACGCTTTTATTGCCTCGGTAAAGATTATGCGTGTGCTTACCCCATATACGGTTATGCTTACTAATAATCTAGAACCGGTGTACGGAATTCTATTGGCATGGGCTATTTTTGGGTCGGAGGAAAAAATGAATCCGTTTTTTTATTTAGGTGCCCTGATTATTTTGACAACGGTTATTGCCAACGGTATCTTAAAGCATAAGGCCAGTAAAAAAGAGCCTCAGATCAAAGATTAGCCATTAAAGTTTTATCTTTGCCCAACAACTAACTAAATCTTTTTTTGAACTATGGAGTATTTGGATTTTGAACTTCCGATCAAAGAGCTGGAAGAGCAATTGGACAAGTGTATGATTATTGGGGAGGAGAGTGATGTTGACGTTACCGAAACATGCAAGCAGATAGAGAAAAAATTAACGGAGACCAGAAAGGAAATCTATAAGAACCTTACCGCTTGGCAGCGTGTTCAGTTATCTAGACATCCAAACAGACCCTACACCCTAGATTATATCAAGGCAATTTGTGGGGATACGTTCTTGGAGCTACATGGAGACCGTAACGTTAAGGACGATAAGGCCATGATCGGCGGGTTGGGAAAGATTGGAGAACAGTCGTTCATGTTCGTTGGCCAGCAAAAAGGATATAATACCAAGACACGGCAGTACCGAAACTTTGGTATGGCGAATCCCGAAGGATATCGTAAAGCACTTCGTTTAATGAAGTCGGCCGAAAAATTCAAAATACCCGTAGTTTGTTTGATAGATACTCCAGGTGCTTATCCTGGTATTGAAGCAGAGGAACGCGGACAGGGAGAAGCCATTGCCAGAAACATCATGGAAATGACACGACTAAAAGTGCCTATCATCGTTGCAATTATTGGTGAAGGAGCATCAGGTGGTGCGCTGGGTATAGGTGTGGGTGATAAAGTGCTCATGTTGGAAAATACATGGTACTCGGTAATTTCGCCAGAATCCTGCTCATCTATTTTGTGGAGGAGTTGGGAATATAAGGAGGTTGCAGCTGCTGCCCTTAAACTTACCGCAACCGATATGAAAAAGCTCAAACTTATAGACGAAATCGTTAGGGAACCGTCAGGAGGAGCGCATACTAATAGAGATAAGACCTTTGAGATCTTGAAGAATAAAATAGTTTCACATTACGAGGACCTGCAAAAGTTATCACCAAAAGAATTGGTAAAAAAGCGTATGGATAAATACGAAAATATGGGTGTTTTTAATGGTTGATAACCCATTTTAGCAACCTCAGGAAAATCCGGAGTTTTTAATCTCCGGATTTTTTTTGTTATCAACATAAAATCGTAACTTATTAACAGGCGATTGTTAGTGAACTGTGAATATCCTAAAGTAGGATTTCAACGTTAACTAAAGGTTAATTGCATATTTTCGTACCCATGGAAAACACGAACCCCTTAATAGGTCGTAAAATCGATAAATCTACTATTATTAGCCTTGAAAGAGGTAAAATTCCACCTCAAGCTGTTGATTTGGAGGAGGTTGTGCTTGGTGCGATGATGATTGATAAAAAAGGGGTAGATGAAGTAATCGATATTTTACATCCCGATGTTTTCTATAAAGATGCCCATAGACATATTTACGAGGCCATTTTCGTTTTGTTCGAGGAGTCGCAACCTGTCGATTTATTAACCGTTTCCTCACAATTGAAGAAAGCTGGGAAATTAGAGGTGATAGGGGGTGATTTTTACCTTATAAAATTGACACAAAAAGTGGCTTCTTCGGCCCATATCGAGTTTCATGCGCGTATCATTCTTCAAAAATTCATTCAGCGTAGCCTCATCAAGATTTCCAACGAAATAATAGAGGATGCCTATGATGAGAGTACGGATGTTTTTGATTTGTTGGATGCGGCTGAATCCAAATTGTACGACGTTACCCAAGGCAATTTAAAGCGTTCCGCGGAAACTGCTCAAAATTTGGTCATACAAGCAAAGAAAAGAATTGAGGAAATAGCCAACAAGGAAGGCTTGAGCGGTGTACCGTCTGGTTTTGACAAGGTAGACAAGCTTACCTCTGGTTGGCAACCTAGTGATTTAATTATTATTGCCGCCCGCCCAGGTATGGGTAAAACGGCACTTACTTTGTCCATGGCCAAGAATATGGCCGTAAACCATAATATTCCTGTGGCATTCTTCTCTTGTGAAATGTCCTCGGTACAATTGATTACGCGTTTAATTTCTTCGGAAACCGGTTTGTCCTCGGAAAAGCTGCGTACCGGTAAATTAGAAAAACATGAGTGGGAACAACTTAATGTCAAGGTAAAGGCCCTGGAGAAAGCACCGCTGTTCATAGACGATACGCCTTCACTTTCTATTTTTGATCTTAGGGCAAAGGCAAGACGTTTAGCTTCGCAACATGGTATTAAAATGATCGTTATCGATTATTTACAATTAATGACGGCAGGTGGTTCTCAAAAAGGAGGCAATAGGGAACAGGAAATCTCCACAATTTCCAGGAACCTAAAGGCTTTGGCCAAGGAATTGAACGTCCCGGTAATCGCATTATCACAGTTGTCCCGGGCTGTAGAAACACGTGGTGGAAGCAAAAGACCTTTACTTTCAGACCTAAGGGAATCCGGTGCCATTGAACAGGATGCGGATATTGTGGCCTTTATCTACAGGCCGGAATATTACAAAATAGACGAGTGGGACGACGAAGAACGGTCTCCGACCCAAGGACAGGGGGAACTTATTATTGCCAAGCACAGGAACGGAGGTTTGGATAATATACGATTGAAATTTATTGGTAATCTTGGTAAGTTCGATAACTTGGATGATTTTGATTCGCCTTTTGAATTTCAGTCAAAAATGAATGCCAACGAGGAAAATCCCTTTGTTACCAAGAATTACCCTACGGCCACCGAAGCTTTTGGAAGTACCATGAATACAGGTTTAGATTCGGAAGATGATGATGAGGTGCCTTTTTAAAAAGATTTTTCCTGACCATTTGTTACCAATTTACACATACTTAAAGGCAATCGTCCACGAACTCCTAAAGGAAAATCTTGAGCTGGAGCACAGATTGCTAGGACCATTCTGATTTAGGAGGGAAAAGCGTTTTTATAACTGATTTTTGGTTCGTTAAAAACATAACGACACGACATTTTGGCCCAACCTGATTTTAACACCTTAATAGCGGGAATAATCTGGGTTCTCTTCTACGGCCTCTAAAGGTACTTTAACCGATGGTCTGTTGCACTTAGTTTTGAACCATTTACGGTTCTGCCCTAAAAAGAAGGTGCGCTTAGGTCTCCTCAACCATTCTTCTACTTGTTGTAAGACAAACTTCTCTTTTTGTTTTGGAACACTTATAGTCGAAAATCAAATGAATAGGGCATATCCAAAAAATAAATTTATAAGTTGATTTCCAATGAGTTAGCCATGGTTCATTTAAATGCCTAAACTTGGCGCTCCAATAGATTCTTTTAGCTTTCCATTATCTTAAAATGGTCTCGTGCCCAACATGACATTCGTCATTTCCTTATTTATATTTCGAATTTATTTTCGGAAAATCTAAAATTCAATGTGCTATGAAACATATTTTGATGCCCACCGATTTTTCAAAAAATTCTTGGAACGCCATTCAATATGGCCTGTCAATGTTCAAGGAAACGGAGTGTACTTTCCACCTTCTTACCGTTGATATAATACCTACATATGCAGGCGCACAAACTTCCGTCCGTGCAAATCAGGAAAAATTAAGAAAGCATATACTAAGGCAAAGCGAGGCCGATCTAAAAGAACTATTAAAAAGAATAGAAAAACTTCCGTCTAATACGAAACACAAGTTTATTACAAATGCGGTCTATGGTTCTTTTTTCGAAACGGTCAAAATGATAGTGGAGAAGGATAAAACTGAACTGATCATAATGGGCACTAAAGGTGCGTCGGGTCTAAAAAAAATGATTGTAGGCAGCAATACCGCCGCCTTAATCTCCAAAGTGGATTGTCCGCTACTGGCGGTTCCTGAAAATGCCGCCTATCATCAACCGAGAGAAATTGCTTTTGCCACAGATTTCAATATTTCATACAGCCTCACTTTATTAGATCAACTAAAGGAAATAGTTTCCTTGAACAAGGTGCCTCTAAGGATATTGAACGTTTTGGAAAAAGATGATACGCTAGATGACCAACAGACTGCAAACAAGCTGTATTTGAAGAATTACCTAAAGGACATTGAGCACACTTTCCATACATTGACCAACAACGAGGTGGAATCGGCAATACAATGCTTTGTGGAGAGCAGGGATATTGACATGATCGTCATGCTGGCAAAAAACAGGGTATTTTCACAAAGGATATGGCTTAAGCCCACAGTAAAAAATATCAGCTATCAAATAGAGATTCCATTTTTGGTCTTGCGTGAATAGCACAAACGGGAAAGTGGGTAGTTGCAGTAGCCAATTTGCCTAACTTATTTTCATGGTGTCGATAGTTTAGCCTTTACCCCGTAACCCCCGATCCAGAATAATTTTAGGGTATTTGGTTTTGACCTGCGGTCAATAATTTATGCATAAGTTCTTGCGTATTTCCTTTTGTAGGAATGCTTGTTGGTTTATCTCGGGGACTGACAAAAATCATGGGCTGCAAAAACCTTGAACCTTATTTTTGTATTTGTTTAAAGTTTAAAAATGAAATAGTAGGGTGTAGTGATAAGAAAATGTGTGGTAGACATTTTTAGTGAAGAAGCCGGCTGGTGCCTTAGCGGTCAATGCTAACGGAAATCGTAGATTAATGAGCTCCTTTTTAAAATCAATTGGTAAAGTGTTAATAATTACACCTGGCCTTTAAAATATTAAATTGCAACGGATGAAAAAAATCATACTGCCGACGGACTTTTCTATAAATGCCGAAAATGCTATTGCCTACGCAATTCATCTTTTTAAGGATGAGAAATGTGCATTCTATTTGTTGAATACCTTTATGCCTCCCGCTCATTATGAAGAATATCCATGGCATTCTGATTTGGAGCCTTCCAACCTGCAAAAATCAATGAACCAATTGAATGGGTTGTTACGTCGACTTACAGAAAAAACTAAAAACCCTGGGCATCTATTTATTCCACATTCGGCCATGAACAGCGTAGTGGGGGAAATCAAGGAACTTATTAAGAAAGAGAAAATAGATCTTGTTATTATGGGCACAAAAGGGAACACCGGTGCGAAAAGTATCATATTCGGGTCGAATACTACTGAGGTGATACGGAAAATAGAATGCCCGGTAATAGCTGTGCCCTCTGGTTTTGAGCAAAAGGGACCAAAGAACATTTTGTTCGCAACGGATTATGAAATTACCTATACCAAAGAGCAACTAAATGAGACCTTATCTATCGCCGGACACCATGGCTCTCATATCTTCGTATTGCATGTTTCTTCAACAGGCGAACTTACACAAGACCAGCAAAATAATAAAGCAAGGCTTGAGGAAGTTATTAAGGACGCCGACTACCGAACATACTTTGTCACCCATGAAAATGTCCGTTCTGCAATAAACGAATTTCGGGATAAGGAGGGCATCGATTTTCTGGTAATGATTCAAAACAAACACACCTTTATGGAGCGTCTTTTTCTAAAATCGAATATAAAGGAGATAGGGCTACAAATTGTAGTACCGTTTATGGTTATTCCTTGCCCTTCTTAACCCTGCATTAGCGGTCTTAGATTGGTTATTATTTCTTCTTGAGCAGTAAAAAAAGTTGTTCACTTAGTTTGGTTCCACTGTTTTTTGAACGATATATGGATTTGTCTACACTACAATTAACAATGTTATCGTAATAGATCAAGTCATTTCCGATTTATGGTTCGTTATTTAGAGGAGCTTTTTTCGCTTTTGTACATCTCGGCTTTACTTTGAAGTTTAAAAAACTCATGAACAAAGGCTAATATTTTACATTGTATTTGTATTTCAACATCAATTAAAGCGACAATTCGTATCGGGTTAAAGAGGTAGAGTTCATTCCCAATTGAGCTAGCTAAAAGCAAATCCAAGAATCGGCATCTATGTTTACTTTCCCAATTCTTTAACTATTCCCTTTTAGCATGCACCTATTTTTACTTTATCTTTGAACATACCTCACAATATAAGGTTCATGCACAACAGTTTTTTTTCCTTTTTCTTTATTTTTTTCTCCTTGCAGCTATCAGCATCCTCAATTCTTATACCCATGGATGCCGATTCCCAAAAAAACCACCTAAAGGCTTATGGTATAACCTATTGGGTGCTGAACAACCAGCAGAAAGTCCAGTGGCTTTTGAACTACAGAGGTGGTTCCTTTTTGTTGCCCGATGGCGAAAATATCCGCAAGGAGTGCCAAATACGAGGGGTGTCCTTTGAAATTCTATCCGATAATCAGGTTAACACCATCTTGGACGAAATAAGTAGTCCTTCCCAGAATCAGGACGCTGTTATTTTGGAGAAAGCTCCTAAGATAGCCGTGTATTCCCCTGATGGAAACCAGCCTTGGGACGATGCCGTAACCATGGTATTGACCTATGCCGAGATTCCCTATGTTACCATTTACGATGAGGAGGTATTGGGCGATAAGCTGGCGTTATATGACTGGTTGCACTTGCACCACGAAGATTTTACCGGCCAGTACGGAAAGTTTTATGGCGCCTACAGGGCCACTCCCTGGTATATTGAAGCTAAAAAGGAATCGGAACAATTGGCGAAAAAATTAGGGTACGATAAGGTGTCGGAACAAAAACGTGATGTGGCCCTAAAAATACGTAATTATGTCATTGGTGGTGGTTTTATGTTTGCCATGTGTTCCGCCACGGACAGCTTTGATATCGCCCTTGCTGCCGATGGCGTGGATATTTGTGAGCCCATGTTCGATGGGGACGCTTCTGACCCAAGTTACCAAGCCAGTTTGGACTTTAATAAAACCTTCGCCTTTACCGATTTTATATTGGAGAGGAGTCCGCTTAAATATGAGTTTTCTACTATTGATATGACGACAAAGAGGGGCAATGTTCCCAAAGAGTCGGACTATTTTTCGCTTATGGATTTTTCTGCAAAATGGGATCCTGTACCTACGATGCTGTGCCAGAACCATACCGCCTTGGTAAAAGGCTTCATGGGGCAAACAACGGCTTTTGATAGGTCTCAGATAAAACCGACAGTGTTGGTACTGGGAGAGAACAAATTGAACGACGAGGCGAGATACATCCATGGGATTAAGGGAAAAGGGTTCTTTACCTTTTACGGCGGTCACGATCCAGAAGATTACCAACATAGGGTAGGGGACCCAAAAACAGAATTGGAACTGCACCCCACATCCCCAGGATACCGTTTGATTTTGAATAATGTATTGTTTCCTGCCGCACAGAAAAAAAAGCAGAAGACTTAATCTGCTTTAGCTTCGGTTTGCGAGGAATAGGTGCTTTCAAAGATTTTGTCCGCGTTGGCCGACTCAAATCCGTCTCGTCGCTGTGCTCTGGTAAGTTGAGACTTTTCCAAATATTTAAATTGGGGCAACGGAAGTCGTTCAGCAAACTCGACATAGCTTCCGGGAATTTCCATGGTTTTGCCATTTTTAAAAATGGCTTCCATCATTTTGGCCACTGAACTACTTTGTTTAAGAAGTCCATCGGCACTTTTCTTAATTACACCACCTGAGTTGTTGAGTTTTATACCAATACCCGTTAAGAACATATTAAACTCCTCCAAGGTATTGTAGCCTTCTTTTAGGGCATGTACACTAATGGTATAGTGGTTTAAGTAGTAGCGATTGTAAATTACCCAAGCGGCATACTCACTATCTGCGGCAAGTGTTTTATAATCTTCAATTGTTGGTAACTCCCAAAGCGATTTGTAGAAAAAGTTGCCCACGGCCTCAGGGTCGTTCAAATCTAGACCATCAACGGGGTCGGAGGTAACTTTATCTGTGTATTTTTTAATAAGCGCACTCGTCTCTTCGGATAAATTTTCGACCCTTAGTTCACTTATAAAAATGCGTGGATATTCTGGTTTTGGTGGGGCATACCAAAAGGCGTTTAATTTTTTCCCCTCAAAATAGTAGTAATCCCTTTTCTCATAACCATAATGCAGAAAAATCTTTTCTAAAGAGGCTATTCCCAGAAACGGAACCCCCAAGGTCCTAAATGCAATATGATCGTTAACTATCTCATCTTCAGAATCTATAACTCCGATTTTTAGTAAGGCGTTGGACACTTTTTGTACATCTGCCACACTGTTTTTATAAGGTTCGAACAAGAGTGTCATTATCCGGTCTAGGGCAGAGTTGTGATTAAAATTCATAGGTGCTTAAATATTTGATTAAAGATCAGAAAAAATGGAGCCTTTAGGCTATGTATTATGTTAAAAAATTGAAATGGGAGCGTGATGTCTACAGGGTAAATTTAATTTTTTAGCGATTGATATAGTGTTAGTCTAGTTGCGCAAGGAGACGTTCCAATAGTAGTTCTACACCAAATGCATCATTGGATGCGGTTTGGTAGGTTGCCGTTTTTTTTACTTTCGGATGTGCATTTTCCATCGCAAAACTAAAATCGGACAAGGCCAACATTTCCAGGTCGTTATTATAATCTCCGAAAACCATAATTTCATCTGATTTAATGTCATGAGCATCCATAACTTTTTGTAAAGCATAGCCTTTGTTAGCGTTTGTGCTAGAGATATCCACCCAATTCGTCCCCGATATTTTTACCTGGAGATTGCTCTCCAGCTGTTTTACATAGGGATAAATGAACAGTTCGGAACTTTCAAAATGGTACATAGCTATTTTAATCACCTCCGCGGAAACTGTTTCTAGTTGGTCTACAAGTTTAAATTCCGAATAATATTCCCTCAGTTTATCTACAAAGACATCTGATTTTCCCGTGAGGTAGGCGGTATGTTTACCGCAAAGTACAGGGTGTATGTCCTCCAGTCCGGTAAGGATTTCCAAGGTTTCTCCAATATATTTTGATGGCAGCGGCGTGGCGAGAAGTTCCTTATCTTGGTGCATAACAAAACCTCCATTTTCAGCTACAACGATAATATCGTTTTTAATGGGGTGAAGTTTTTCAATAATGCTATTATATTGCCTTCCACTTGCCGCAACAAATAAAATACCTTTGGATTTTAGGCCTTTAAAAATGCTAAAGAAGCGATCGCTGACCTCGTGGTTGGAGTTCAGGAGGGTACCGTCCATATCGCTTACCACCATCTTTATTTTGGATAAATCCATGTGTTGCCTAATTTTGTCGGCAAAGGTATTTCAATAGGAATGATTACCCATGAAAATACCCAAAGTTTTACTTTTATTTAATAACATGGGGTATGAAATGGTATCAACAAGAATGTCGGCTTCCTGCCTTTCCCAGAGGTTTTCACTTAATTACGGATTTGGTAGTTGCACAATGTCCAGAGATTAAGACCATGGACATGGGAATATGTCAGATATTCATCAAGCACACTTCGGCCAGTCTAACGATAAATGAAAATGTCGACCCCACGGTAAGAACCGATTTTGAAAGCCACATGAATGTTATGGTGCCGGAAAACGCACCCTACTATACCCACACCTATGAAGGTCCGGATGATATGCCGGCTCATGTAAAGGCCTCGCTTTTGGGGGTTTCGATTCAAATCCCCATAAGCAACGGAAATTTAAATCTGGGAATCTGGCAGGGTATTTATCTCTGTGAGCATAGAAACCAGGCTCAGGGCCGTAATCTTGTGATTACGGTGTTTGGAAAGTAAGTAGTACGGTTTACTATAGGAAGTCCTATTACACGATATAATGTAGCACCCTAAAACACCTATGGAAATTTTTCAACAAAAAAATCCGATTCATAGGAATCGGATTTTTTTAAAGTGAGATAGTGATTAATTTATTTTACCTGCTCTGCAACGGCTTTAAAAGCCTCTGGGTGGTTCATGGCCAAATCTGCAAGAACTTTTCTATTTAGTTCTATGTTGTTGGCTTTTAATTTACCCATAAATTGAGAATAGGACATTCCGTGTAATCTGGCACCTGCGTTAATACGCGTAATCCAAAGGGCACGAAAGGTTCTTTTTTTGTTTCTCCGGTCTCTAAAAGCATATAACATTGCTTTTTCTACCGCATTTTTGGCTACTGTCCAGACATTTTTACGTCTTCCGAAGTAACCTTTAGCTTGCTTCATTACCTTTTTTCTTCTGGCTCTTGAAGCTACTGCATTTACTGATCTTGGCATTTTTTCTAATTGTTTTTGTAGTAGGCGGCACGCAAGGCGTGAACTTTTTACGTACTCGGACTCGATGTCTCTGCTTTGTAGCCTAACTCCATGGTTAATACTATTACCTTTTTAAAGGGCTAGTTTACTTTAAACGCAACTGCTCTTTAATACTATTTACGTCATTGTCATGCACTAAGGTGGCATGCGTTAACGCAAGCTTACGCTTTTTAGACTTCTTTGTAAGAATGTGGCTCTTAAAAGCGTGCTTTCTTTTAATTTTACCAGAACCTGTAAGCTTAAAACGCTTTTTGGCACTGGATTTGGTTTTTTGTTTAGGCATTTTCTCCTATTTATTTGATTAATCTCACTATTTATGCTGACCTCGTTTTAGCATTTAAGCTGCCCGAAAATCAGTATTTCTTTTGCTCCGAAACTACGGAGGATTCTATCATCTATTTGATTAACTTATTTTACTCTATATACTACTTTCGATGAGCGAGGAGCGTTATGAATTTTATAAATTAATTCTTTGCTTATGGAATCCGGTATATTATTTACTTTTAGTTTTGGGTGCTATGAACATGGTCATTCGTTTGCCCTCTAGCTTTGGCATTTGCTCAACCTTTCCAAGCTCTTCCAATTCCGAAGCCAATTTTAATAACAAGATTTCTCCTTGGTCCTTGTACACTATAGATCTTCCTTTAAAGAAAACATATGCCTTTAATTTAGCTCCTTCTTTTAGGAACTTTTCGGCATGCTTCTTCTTAAAATCGTAATCGTGATCGTCTGTTTGGGGGCCGAAACGAATTTCCTTCACCACAACCTTAGAGGCTTTGGCCTTCATGGCCTTATCCCTTTTTTTCTGTTCGTATAAAAACTTTTTATAATCTATTATTTTACAAACAGGAGGATTTGCTTTTGGCGAAATTTCAACCAAATCCAATTCTAATTCTTTAGATAAATCTAAAGCTTTTCTTATGGGGTATACGCCGATTTCCACGTTATCGCCAACCAGTCGTACTTCTGGAGAAAGTATTCTTTCGTTGATATTGTGGGGATTTTTGTTTTCCCTTCTAGGTTGAGGCCTAAATCTTTTACGTATTGCTATGACTTGTATTTTTTAGTTAAACTTTTATTTTTTGTCAAAAAGACTATTTTAAAAACCGCTTCTTCGGAGAGTTGGAATCTACCTTTTAAGTAAGTTCTGTATGATCTTTAAAACGATTTTAAGGTACTATTTATTTCGGTGTTTACCAAGTCAGAGAATTCGGATATCGCTATTGCTCCTAAATCCTGGCCTCCATGTTTTCTAACAGAAACCGTCCCAGCGTTCTCATCATTCTCCCCTACGATAAGCATAAATGGTATCTTATTCATTTCTGCTTCCCTTATTTTCCTGCCAATAGTTTCATTTCTATTATCCAAGAGGGCGCGAATTTCGTTATTTTCCAGGGATTTTAAAACTTTTTCGGCATATTTTTCATGTTTTTCGCTTACAGGTAGAATAATGGCCTGTTCAGGGGTTAGCCATAAAGGAAAATTGCCGCCGGTATGTTCTAATAAAAGGGCGATAAAACGCTCCATACTTCCAAAGGGCGCTCGGTGAATCATTACTGGTCTATGGAGCTCATTGTCGCTCCCTTTGTAGGTAAGGTCAAACCGTTCGGGTAAGTTGTAATCTACCTGTATGGTGCCCAATTGCCAGTTTCTCCCCAAAGCATCCTTAACCATGAAATCTAGTTTTGGACCGTAAAAAGCCGCTTCTCCTTTTTCGATAACGTATTTAAGTCCTTTTTCTTCTGCCGCGTTGATAATCGCCTGCTCTGCTTTTTCCCAGTTTTCAACGGAACCTATATACTTTTCTGGCGTATCTAAATCGCGCACGGATACTTGTGCGGTAAAGTTTTCAAAACCTAAGGTATTCAGTACGTATAAAGATAGGTCGATAACGTTTTTAAACTCCTGGTCCAATTGTTCTGGCATACAGAAAATGTGAGCATCGTCTTGCGTAAATCCCCTTACCCTTGTCAGTCCATGTAACTCACCGCTCTGTTCATATCGGTAAACGGTGCCAAACTCTGCATATCTTTTGGGTAGGTCTTTGTAGCTAAATGGTTTGGCGTTATATATTTCACAATGATGTGGGCAATTCATTGGCTTCAGTAAAAACTCCTCGTCTTCTTTGGGAGTTTTTATGGGCTGAAAGCTATCAGCTCCATATTTTTCATAATGCCCTGAGGTAACATATAGCTCTTTTTGTCCAATATGTGGTGTTACCACCATTTCGTAACCCGCTTTTTTTTGGGCTTTCTTCAAAAATTGCTCCAAACGCTCCCTTAGGGCGGCACCCTTGGGCAACCATAAAGGAAGGCCTTGGCCTACTTTTTGCGAGAATGTAAATAGCTCTAGTTCTTTTCCGAGCTTTCTGTGGTCTCGTTTTTTTGCTTCTTCCAAGAGCTCAAGATATTCGGTTAGTTCTTTTTGTTTGGGAAAGGAAATGCCATAAACACGCGTTAATTGTGTGTTGTTTTCGTTGCCCCTCCAATAGGCCCCGGCAACACTTAGTATTTTAATGGCCTTCACTATGCCCGTATTAGGAATATGCCCGCCACGGCAAAGATCCGTGAACGTATCATGGTCGCAAAAGGTTATGGTACCATCCTCTAGGTTCTCTATAAGTTCTACCTTGTATTGGTTCCCTTGTTTCCTGTATAGCGCTAAGGCGTCCGATTTAGAAACGGAACGCATCTTGTAATCGTGTTTCCCCCTGGCTATTTCCAGTGCTTTTTGTTCTATCCTTTGAAAATCTTTTTCAGATATGTTTCCTTCTGGTAGCTCTACGTCATAATAAAAACCGTTTTCTATAGCTGGGCCAATTGTTAATTTTATTCCTGGATATAGTTCCTCTAGTGCTTGCGCTACAATATGTGATGTAGAGTGCCAGAACGCTGTCTTTCCTTCTTGGTCGTTCCAAGTAAATAGTACCAAAGGACCATTTTCCATTAACGGGGTCGTGGTTTCTACAGTCGTATTATTGAACTTGGCGGAGATAACGTTTCTGGCAAGGCCTTGACTAATGCTATTGGCAACATCCATAGGCGTGGCTCCTTTCTCAAACGCTTTGGTTGAACCATCTGGTAATGTAATTTCTATCATCGTATCTTATTATATAAGGAGATCAAAGATAATGTGTTGATTTTAGGTCTACAATTATATATCGGTCTGTTTTTTTTAATTTGAGTTTCTTCCTAAAGAGAATTTCGGTAAGTAATTTGTTGTCAATGGTTTTTAACAAAGCTTTAAACGGTTAACACGAAGTGGCTCAAGTGATATTTGTTGGACAATAATATCTTCTTAACTCATTTGGTCGAGTTCTACGGAGTATGTTCACGTCTTTAAGTTTGGGATTTTTATAGTTGGATAAAGTAAAAATGGGCCTGTTTTCGGATTTGTCATATCAATTTGTAGGTTTGATGATGAAATTCTTTTAAAAATATCATTGCCAATTCATTGGAATTTACTAATTTCAAAGTCCTTTTTTAAGGAAGGCTATTATACACAAATAGCTATTTTCTAGGTCGTTGTGTTTGGTCTTTAAGGAACCTGGAAAAAAGTTTTGTTTTTATTGTTGTGTATTGGAAAAAGGCTGTTACATTTGCACCCCGCAAACGAGGTACGCGAGTGCCTTGTGGAGCGGAAAGGTTCTTTTTAAGGTTGAGTCGTACGGTCCTTTTTTCGGGGTCTTTTCGGGGAAAAAAATTTTTTTTCCGAAAAAGCTTGGTAGGATAAAAAACAGTCGTATATTTGCAGCCGCTTAGGCAAATGGCCTAGGTAGAGAGAGAGGTCCGGACGGGTTTTCCCGGGAAGGATTTCAGAGGAGTTCATTGAAATATTGTGGAGATACGGAACGAGTAGGTTGGAGAGGTCCATCCGAAGAGTTCCGGACAAAGAATACGGTCCCGGACCAAGTCCGGGGCCGAAGGTTTAGATTGAAAGAATCGGGGCCGGGGACGGACATTTGAAGCGTTGGGAACTATATTAAAAAACAACGATGAAGAGTTTGATCCTGGCTCAGGATGAACGCTAGCGGCAGGCCTAACACATGCAAGTCGAGGGGTAACGGGGAGCTTGCTCCGCCGACGACCGGCGCACGGGTGCGCACCGCGTATGGAACCTACCTTCTACAGGGGAATAGCCTTTGGAAACGAAGATTAATGCCCCATAGTACCATTTTGCAGCATTGTATTTTGGTTAAAGGCTTCGGCCGGTGGAAGATGGCCATGCGTCCCATTAGCTTGTTGGTAAGGTAACGGCTTACCAAGGCTACGATGGGTAGGGGCCCTGAGAGGGGATCCCCCACACTGGTACTGAGACACGGACCAGACTCCTACGGGAGGCAGCAGTGAGGAATATTGGACAATGGAGGAGACTCTGATCCAGCCATGCCGCGTGCAGGAAGAATGCCCTATGGGTAGTAAACTGCTTTTATACGGGAAGAAAAAGGGCTACGTGTAGCCTACTGACGGTACCGTAAGAATAAGGACCGGCTAACTCCGTGCCAGCAGCCGCGGTAATACGGAGGGTCCGAGCGTTATCCGGAATTATTGGGTTTAAAGGGTCCGTAGGCGGGCCATTAAGTCAGGGGTGAAAGTCTGCGGCTCAACCGTAGAATTGCCTTTGATACTGGTGGTCTTGAGTTACAGTGAAGTTGCCGGAATATGTAGTGTAGCGGTGAAATGCATAGATATTACATAGAACACCGATTGCGAAGGCAGGTGACTAACTGTATACTGACGCTGATGGACGAAAGCGTGGGGAGCGAACAGGATTAGATACCCTGGTAGTCCACGCCGTAAACGATGGATACTAGCTGTCCGGTACCTTGAGTACTGGGCGGCCAAGCGAAAGTGATAAGTATCCCACCTGGGGAGTACGTTCGCAAGAATGAAACTCAAAGGAATTGACGGGGGCCCGCACAAGCGGTGGAGCATGTGGTTTAATTCGATGATACGCGAGGAACCTTACCAGGGCTTAAATGCATTTTGACAGGGCCAGAGATGGCTTTTCCTTCGGGCAATTTGCAAGGTGCTGCATGGTTGTCGTCAGCTCGTGCCGTGAGGTGTCAGGTTAAGTCCTATAACGAGCGCAACCCCTACCGTTAGTTGCCAGCATGTCATGATGGGGACTCTAACGGGACTGCCGGTGCAAACCGTGAGGAAGGTGGGGATGACGTCAAATCATCACGGCCCTTACGTCCTGGGCCACACACGTGCTACAATGGCAGGTACAGAGAGCAGCCACCTCGCAAGGGGGAGCGAATCTACAAAACCTGTCACAGTTCGGATCGGGGTCTGCAACTCGACCCCGTGAAGCTGGAATCGCTAGTAATCGGATATCAGCCATGATCCGGT
Organism: uncultured Flavobacteriaceae bacterium; assembly: GCA_963697395.1. Classification (GTDB taxonomy): domain Bacteria; phylum Bacteroidota; class Bacteroidia; order Flavobacteriales; family Flavobacteriaceae; genus Maribacter. The sequence continues at coordinate 185,154 of CAVONX010000018.1, read as the reverse complement.
GAATACGTTCCCGGGCCTTGTACACACCGCCCGTCAAGCCATGGAAGCCGGGAGTGCCTGAAGTCCGTCACCGCAAGGAGCGGCCTAGGGCAAGATCGGTAACTAGGGCTAAGTCGTAACAAGGTAGCCGTACCGGAAGGTGCGGCTGGAACACCTCCTTTCTAGAGATTGTCCTTTCAAAGGGCATTCCCCGATGCGGAAAACAAGGTTTCCGGTCCCGTTCTTTCGATTTATTTAAGTTCTTTGTCCATATAAACGCTCCACGATTAAGATATATAGTAAATGCGCCGGCGTTCCCTTTTGGGGCCGTTGACGTAGGGACAGTCCCATAGCTCAGCTGGTTAGAGCGCTACACTGATAATGTAGAGGTCGGCAGTTCGAGTCTGCCTGGGACTACAGAGAAGCCCAAGGGTTTTTTGTAAAGGGACCTGGGCAACGTTCATTGAGATGTAAAGTATTGGAAATTCTAGAAGTTGCGCTACCTGTCAACTGTAAACTGGCGAGTGCGCCGACTTATGGAAAACGGGGGATTAGCTCAGCTGGCTAGAGCGCCTGCCTTGCACGCAGGAGGTCATCGGTTCGACTCCGATATTCTCCACCAAGCAATGCTTGGAGATGATTGGATTGTCTTCATTTATTGTGTTGGGTACGATCGGCATTCAATTGCCCGTCGTGGCTCACGACAAAAGTTCATTGACATATTGGAACAGGATATAAAGCATTAGTGTTTTATATACCTAAAAAGAAAGAAACACGAATCTTAGTCGTATGCCATTGGGCATGCGATGAAAGTAAAGAGTACGAATACAATTAATAAGCATAGAAGGTTTGGCGACAAGCTGGAAAAGGGCGTATGGGGAATGCCTAGGCTCTCAGAGGCGAAGAAGGACGTGATAAGCTGCGAAAAGCTACGGGGATCGGCACACACGATATGATCCGTAGATATCCGAATGGGGCAACCCACTATATTGAAGATATAGTATCCGCAAGGAGGCAAACCCGGGGAACTGAAACATCTAAGTACCCGGAGGAGGAGAAAACAAAAGTGATTCCGATAGTAGCGGCGAGCGAAATCGGATTAGTCCAAACCGTTGTTGTTTCGGCAATAACGGGGTTGTAGGACCGCGACATTCGAACAGTGATGAACTAGAACAAGTTGGAAAGCTTGGCCATAGACGGTGATAGCCCGGTATAGGCAAAGAGCTGCGAGATAGCGGTATCCTGAGTAGTGCGGGGCACGTGAAACCCTGTATGAATCCGGCGGGACCATCCGCCAAGACTAAATACTCCTGAGAGACCGATAGTGAACCAGTACCGTGAGGGAAAGGTGAAAAGAACCGTGAATAACGGAGTGAAATAGATCCTGAAACCATACGCTTACAAGCGGTCGGAGCCCATATGGGTGACGGCGTGCCTTTTGCATAATGAGCCTACGAGTTACTTTTACTGGCAAGGTTAAGGACTTCAGGTCCGGAGCCGTAGCGAAAGCGAGTCTTAATAGGGCGCCATAGTCAGTAGTAGTAGACGCGAAACCGTGCGATCTACCCATGGGCAGGTTGAAGCTGTGGTAACACACAGTGGAGGACCGAACCCGTTGACGTTGAAAAGTCTTGGGATGACCTGTGGGTAGGGGTGAAAGGCCAATCAAGCTCGGAAATAGCTCGTACTCCCCGAAATGCATTTAGGTGCAGCGTGTAGATAGTTTCATAGAGGTAGAGCTACTGATTGGATGCGGGGGCTTCACCGCCTACCAATTCCTGACAAACTCCGAATGCTATGAAACGTTTCTGCGCAGTGAGGGCATGGGTGCTAAGGTCCATGTCCGAGAGGGAAAGAACCCAGATCACCGGCTAAGGTCCCAAAGTATATACTAAGTTGATATAACGCGGTGGAACTGCATTGACAGCCAGGATGTTGGCTTGGAAGCAGCCATTCATTTAAAGAGTGCGTAACAGCTCACTGGTCGAGCGGTTCCGCATGGATAATAATCGGGCATAAGTATATCACCGAAGCCGTGACTTCATATTTATATGAGGGGTAGGGGAGCATTGTAGTGCCGTTGAAGGTGTACCTGCGAGGGATGCTGGAGGAGCTACAAACGAAAATGTAGGCATAAGTAACGATAATGCGGGCGAGAAACCCGCACGCCGAAAGACCAAGGTTTCCCCAGCTATGCTAATCAGCTGGGGGTCAGTCGGGACCTAACGCGAACCCGAAAGGGGTAGTGGATGGACAACAGATTAATATTTCTGTACCTGCTCACGCTAAAAGTGACGGAGGCGAGGAGTTGGTGCGTACAGACGGAATTGTACGTTGAAGGGAGCGGTAACGCCCCGATAGTACGCCGAGGCTACGGCCAAGGCGATAATCCAGCATATCGACTTCCAAGAAAAGCGAGTGAAGCAGCCCGTACCGCAAACCGACACAGGTGGTTGGGATGAGTATTCTAAGGCGCTCGAGAGATTCATGGCTAAGGAACTAGGCAAAATAGACCCGTAACTTCGGGAGAAGGGTCGCCCCCCTTATGGGGGGGCCGCAGTGAAGAGGTCCAGGCGACTGTTTATCAAAAACACAGGGCTCTGCAAAATCGAAAGATGAAGTATAGGGCCTGACACCTGCCCGGTGCTGGAAGGTTAAGAGGAGATGTCATTCCTTCGGGGAGAAGCATTGAATTGAAGCCCCAGTAAACGGCGGCCGTAACTATAACGGTCCTAAGGTAGCGAAATTCCTTGTCGGGTAAGTTCCGACCTGCACGAATGGTGTAACGATCTGGACACTGTCTCGGCCATGAGCTCGGTGAAATTGTAGTATCGGTGAAGATGCCGGTTACCCGCAGTGGGACGAAAAGACCCCGTGCACCTTTACTATAGCTTCGTATTGACCTTGGTCAAACAATGTGTAGGATAGCTGGGAGGATTTGAAGGCGCATCGCCAGGTGCGTTGGATCCGCCGTTGAAATACCAGCCTTTGTTTGTCCGGGGCCTAACCCTTGTAAAAGGGAACAGTGCGTGGTGGGTAGTTTGACTGGGGTGGTCGCCTCCAAAAGAGTAACGGAGGCTTCTAAAGGTGCCCTCAATACGGTTGGCAATCGTGTGTAGAGTGCAATGGCACAAGGGCGCTTGACTGAGAGACATACAGGTCGACCAGGTTGGAAACAAGAGCATAGTGATCCGGTGGTTCCGCATGGAAGGGCCATCGCTCAAAGGATAAAAGGTACGCCGGGGATAACAGGCTGATCTCCCCCAAGAGCTCATATCGACGGGGGGGTTTGGCACCTCGATGTCGGCTCGTCACATCCTGGGGCTGGAGAAGGTCCCAAGGGTTGGGCTGTTCGCCCATTAAAGTGGCACGCGAGCTGGGTTCAGAACGTCGTGAGACAGTTCGGTCTCTATCTACTGCGGGCGTTAGAAATCTGAGTGGATCTGACCCTAGTACGAGAGGACCGGGTCGGACCGACCGCTGGTGCACCAGTTGTCCCGCCAGGGGCATCGCTGGGTAGCTATGTCGGGATCGGATAAGCGCTGAAAGCATATAAGCGCGAAACCGGCCACAAGATGAGATTTCTTTTAAGGGCCGTGGGAGATGACCACGTCGATAGGCTATAGGTGGAAGGGCGGTAACGTCCGTAGCCGAGTAGTACTAATTGCCCGTCAGGCTTGCGCACATGCGTTCCCCCGTACTCGTACGGGGGGCGCGACTCCTTTTGCCGATTGTTGTAGAGTCTTTTTAACGTATGGATCGTACGTTACTTTCTTTTTGGGTACCTGTTCCTTTATTATGTCATTTTTGTGGGCCATGATGCCCGCGAAAATCAAAATATCCAAGTTTTTAGGTGGCCATGGCGACGGGGCCCACCCCTTACCATTCCGAACAGGGAAGTTAAGACCGTTTGCGCCGATGGTACTGCTATACCAAGTGGGAGAGTAGGTAGCCGCCTTTTTTCGAAAGCCCCCTTACAGAAATGTAAGGGGGCTTTTTTGTACAACAAAATCAAGGATTACGTGCGTATTGAGTATATTTAGGGAAAAATCGATACTATGCCTAGACCGACCTATTTTTTAATGTTCCTATTTCTTTCATTTCTTGGTTTTTCACAACAATCTACCGCTGTCAAGGCACTCGTCGGTGGAACCTTGATAGATGGGTATGGCTCACATCCCATAAAGAACAGTGTCATCATTATCACCGGAGAAAAAATCACAGCTGTGGGCACTATTGAAACGCTCGTCGTTCCTAAAGAAGCGCAATTAATTTCTACAGAAGGGATGACGGTGTTGCCTGGTTTATGGGACATGCATGTTCATACTATGTTAAATGGCCACGCAGATTATGCTTATTGGGACAAAACTTATCCTCCTTTATTACAGAATGTTATTATGCCTGCGTCAGCAGAACAACTCTTAATGGCCGGCGTAACCAGCGCTAGGGATTTGGGCGGACCGCTAGAGGAAAGTATTGCCGTAAGGGATGCTATTAATAACGGAGAAATACCCGGTGCCACCCTTTACGTTTCTGGACCTTTTATACAAAAGAAAGCATATCCCGGAACCGAGGACTTTCGATGGGGCGTTGAAGGAGCTGAGGATGGCCGCAAGAAAATTAGAAAATTGGCTCAAGCTGGAGTAGACGTCGTAAAACTTATCGATCAAGATCAAATGTCCATGGAGGAACTTAAAGCTGTTGTGGACGAAGCACACAAACATAACCTTAAGGTCGTAGCGCATGGACATCGACCTGACGAAATACGCAGAGGACTAATGGTGGGAGCAGATTGCTTTGAGCATACTGGTCTATCTTCGGCACCTAGATACCCGGACGACATAATGGAAATGATTAAGGAGCGTACTGCCGATATGAGTTCGGGGCCTTTGTTTTGGTGTCCAACGGTAGAAGGGCTGTACAATTATGAGTACACGAGAGATAACCCGGAAGTACTGGATAATGATTCATGGCATAGAGGTCTGCCAGATACTGTGATTACCGATATAAGGAATAGCTTTAAGCATCCAGATCGCTTGCCTTATTTTCAATTGACACCTGTTAGAAAACCGACCTTGCAAACTAAGATGCAACAGTTATTGGATGCTGGCGTAGTTTTGATGATTGGGACTGACAGTGGTATTCCTATGAAATTTCATAGTCAATCCACTTGGAACGAACTAGATGTTTGGGTAAACAAGTTTGGTATTGATCCTATGTACGCCATTAGGGCGGCTACCTATTGGCCGTCGCTTTGGATGGGTGTTTCTGATAAAGTCGGTACCGTAACCCCAGGTAAATACGCTGATATTATTGCGGTTAAGGGAGATGTACTTAGGTATATCAGTTTACTGCAAGATGTGGATATTGTTATCAAACATGGTAAGCAATATAAATAGCTGGTTTAGTTTGAATAGTTTCAGAACACAATTTTATAATTTGCCTAAGGAAGAAAAGTATAATGCGGTTTCGCATGCTTTGGGTGCTTTGTTGGCTATTTTAGGTTTAGTCGTGCTATTGGTCGAAAATACATATAAGACCAAGTTTTCAGTTTTTGGTATTCTAATGTATGGTGGTGCGTTGATTGGCTTATTTACGGCATCGGCAATATATCATGCCGTTCCTAGGAGTCCGTTAAAAGAAAGACTACGTATTTTAGATCATATAAGTATCTATTTTTTGATAGCGGGTACGTACACTCCGGTTACCTTAATTTTGCTCGATCAAACTTCCGGATGGATTTTATTCTCCATTGTTTGGGGTATAGCGGCCATAGGTACTATCTTAAAATTATTTTTTACAGGTAAATATGAGTTTGTTTCTTTACTGCTTTATGCCCTAATGGGTTGGTTGGTACTATTCGATATAGAGAACCTAAGGGCTGTTACAACCGTACAGGGAATGCAACTTTTGTTTCTCGGTGGTATTTTTTATACGGTTGGAATCTTATTTTATGTGGTTCGTAAAATACCCTTCAACCACCTTATTTGGCATTTGTTTGTCCTGGCTGGGGCTTTTTGCCATTGGTTATTTATTTTTAGAGATGTTGTTTAATGTGTTTGATTTCCCATGTCAAAATTTTTAAAGTTTAGTAGTTCAAAATTAAAAAGTAACATCCCCCTAGCGTTTACGATTGTGATGTTCGCGGCTTGTTCTTCATCTTATGAAGAAACCCAAGTGTCTTTGGATAATTATAAGATTGAGGCTGGTTTTAAGCTAGATCTAGTTGCGGCCGAACCCTTACTAGTAGCTCCAGTTGCTATGTCATTTGATGATGAAGGAAGGATATGGGTCGCCGAAATGCCTAGCTATATGGCCAATATGGAAGGTAAAGGGGAAGATGATCCCAACGGAAGTATAAAAATACTAGAAGACCGGGATGGCGACGGCATTATGGATCACACTACCGTTTTTTTGGACAGCCTAGTGCTGCCTAGAGCCTTGACGCATGTATATGGCGGATTATTATATGCAGAACCTCCTTATCTCTATTTTGCGGAAATTGAGAACGACACCCCAAAAAGCCGAGTAGTGGTAGACTCTATGTACGCCGCTGATGGAAATCCGGAGCATCAGCCAAATGGTTTAGTAATGAATATTGATAATTGGATCTATAATGCCAAATCTAATTTTAGATACCGGCGTAGTAATAATGTTTGGATAAAGGAAGCCACCACGTTTAGGGGGCAATGGGGCATTTCAAAAGATGATTTTGGCAGACTTTATTACAATGATAATTCTACACAGCTGATAGGAGATTATATCTTACCGAACCGATTGACAAGGAACGAATACTTAACTCCAAAACATGGAGTGCATAAAAGATTAACAAATGATCAGCGTGTTTATCCCTTACAGCCTACTCTTGTAAATAGGGGGTATGTACAGGGTGTGCTTGATGCCGACAGTCTTTTGGTAGATGTAACCGCTTCTTGCAGTCCGCTGGTGTATAGAGGAGGGGACTTTCCATTGGATTATAATCAGAATGTATTTGTCTGCGTGCCGGAGGCAAATTTAATAAAGCGTAATATCCTTAGTTTTCATGGCGACAGTACGGCTGCCAAACAGGCGTGGGAGGGAAAAGAATTTTTAGCCTCTTTAGACGAGGGTTTTAGGCCGGTTAGTTTGGCCAATGGTCCAGAGGGCAGTATGTATGTGGTTGATATGCATCGAGGGGTCATTGGACATCACGCCTATTTGAGTCCTTATTTCAAAAAAAGGGTTAATGTGTCACAAATCGACACTCTGGTAAATTACGGAAGAATTTTGAAAATTAGCCCAGAAGCCAGTGAGCCATCTACATTTAAAATTGATTTGCAAAAGGAACATCTTTTAGCTTCTTTGAATCATAGGAATGGCTGGATAAGGGATAGGGCACAGCAAAGACTGATTCAAACTCCGGTAAACGAATATGTTCCTATGCTAAAAACCTTGGTATTGAATACAGAAAAGCCATTGGCTCAATTGCATGCACTCTATGTTTTGGAAGGAACCGGTCAACTGAGTTTTGAATTTTTGGTCAAAGCTGCCACAAGTACCAATCCACAATTGGTTGCCCATGCCTTGGTTTTACTGGAACGTTTCATTCATGAGGATAACAAGGAAAAGGTACTACAACTTTTTCCCGAGCTTCAACTTAGAAATGATACCACAATTAACCTCTATTTAGCAAGTACTCTGGGGTACTGGGCCCAACTTTCCAAGAAGGACTTCTTCCCATTAATGACCAGATTATTGGAAAAAAATAGTAACAATGGTATCGTTAAAGAGGCACTGTTAAGTGGTTTATCTGGTCTGGAAGAGGCTTTCTTGGAACATCTAAATAAAACAGATAGTAGTGTAAACGATTTGTTCAAGGCGGATTTAGCGATGGTAATGGACAACAAGTCTTCGGATAAAAAAAATCGGATTTATACCAGACTCTCCTTAGCCGAGGACAATAGGACCAAGGGAGCTAAACTCTTTCGCCAGATTTGTGCCGCTTGCCATGGTATTAATGGAGAAGGGATGGAAAGTTTGGCGCCACCGTTAATTAAGTCCGAATATGTTTCAGAATCTGCAGAACGATTGGCTTTAATTCTATTGCATGGCCTGAGTGGTCCGGTTACGGTAAATGGAGAGCGGTACGAATTTAACCAAGCGATGCCAGGTTTACTAGGTAACGAAACGTTGACCGACAAGGATGTAGCCGATATCATTTCCTATGTAACCAACGGGTTCTCTGAAGATCCAAAGGGCATATCTACCGACAAAATAAAGGAATTAAGGGGTATGAAATCTAAGAGTGGCGGAGAGTTTTCCGAAGCCGAACTTTTGGAGCTTTTTTAATTTCGCTAGGTTTAATCCGTTAAAAAGTACTTGGTTAATCAAACGATTCTCTCCCGATTTCTTTTTTCGCCTTGGATACCAAAGGAATTTTCTTTTTTCAAATTTAGTTGCCCGTATAACTGAAAAATCACATTATTCCAAGCTAGTCCCTATAATCAAAAGAAATCCAGTCCGCATGTCCAATATAATCTAATTTCTGTTCTGGGTTTTTGAAAACAAGATATACTGTTGCTTTTTTTAAGGTTGGTTTTACAGGGATTTCATAGTAAAGAGTTTCTTGCTTACCAGAATGGCCTAGCACTTGTTCCCCTATTATTGGGCCATCAACGGTGCCCTGCCTAATTTCCAAAATTCCTTTATAGTCGTAGTTTTCGGCATAGAAGGCTGCGAACTTAAGGTTACGTAGCTCATCAAGATCTACATTATCGAATCGTAAAAAAGAATTATGAACGAGCCCACCAACAATTCTAGCAGAATTAGTACTCCACGTATTTGTACCCTCGCTTATCTCATTGGCATTTTCGGCCTCAATTTTTTGACTTTTAAAAACAAATTGTCCTTGAACGTTCAACTCTGATTCTGGTTGCCCAGGGTTTCCTTGGTCGATGTAGGACGCCATGAGTACATAGGTGCCCTCTCCTTTAGAAGGAGCATGCTTATTGAAAGTCAATGTGCCTTCTAGCGGCAACGAAGCTTGCACCTTTTCATTGTTCGGTTTTAATGTTAGAATATATTCAACGATTTTGGTTACCTCCTCTACTTTCAATTGCGGATGTGCGGACATTGCGCCCTCTCCCCAAACACCGCCGCCACCTTTTATGATTTTCGACACTAAATATCCAGTATCGTCGATGTCATATTTCATCGCAATTTCTGTATAACTGGGGCCATTTACCTTTTCTAGGTTGGCGTGGCAAGCCTTACAATCTGAAGACTCCATTATTATTCTTCCTTCTGGAATCACATTTCTTTGGTGGCCTATCGTTGCTTTTACCATATCCTTGCCTTCAGGGATATAATCAAAAGTCACCTTAACATTCTCGGCTTTAATGGAATTATCCAAAGTAGTACCATCCTGATTGTCGTTAACAACAATCTTATAATCGATTTTTTTACCATACCAATAAATCGAATCATTTTGGGCAACTTCAATAGAGAGGGTGGGCGCATCGTTCCCTACCATTATCTTGGTATTGGTTGTTGACGTATTTCCTTTACTATCGGTTACTTTCAGGCGAACATTGTAAATTCCGTCATCTTTAAAAATAAACTCCGGATTTTCGATGGTAGCCTGAATTGAATCTCCGGTAAAAAACCATTCATAACTCAATTGGTCGTTGTCGTAATCCAAAGATTCATTTCCTGAAAATTGTACGGTTAGCGGTGATGCTCCCACTATTTTATCGCTTTCTATTTTTGCGATCGGACTTCGGTTACCCGGCAAATAGGAAATACTGCTCAGGCGGGCGTCCAAATTTTGTGAATTCCATTTTTGACCGTATTCCAAAACGTACATTTTCCCGTCAGCACCGAAAATCATATCCATTGGGTGTGAAAATTCTGTACTGGGCATAAAGGCATCCGCTTTCACATAATTATGGTCTTCATCCATTGTAATTACATATACCCAATCGCGCATCCATTCATAAACAAATAATTTACCTTCAAAGTAGTTTGGGAACGATATTTCGGCATTGGCATGGTCAGCAGCTCGGTATACCGGTCCTGCCATTGGGTTGATGCCACCTTCGCCCATCCAAGGGAATTCTTCTGAGCGATAATAGGTCATGGGTATCATTGACTTTTGTGCTGGAGGTAACTTTTGAATTCCGGTATTGTTAGGGGAATCATTGATTAAATCGTCCGGATCGAACTTTGCCCCAGCGGTATCAGTGGTAAAATCGAAATCATTATAGGCTTCGTTGTAGCCCCTGGTATAGGGCCAGCCCCAAAAGCCCGCATGGCGAGCTTGATCATATTCGCCCATACCGCTAGGGCCTCGGTTTGGATCGGACCTTCCAGCATCCGGACCAACATCTCCCCAATAGAGATATCCTGTCTTACTGTCTATGGAATGCCGAAACGGATTCCGATTCCCCATTACATAGATTTCAGGTCTGGTTTTGGGAGTTCCTTCTGGGAAAAGATTTCCTTTTGGAATAGAATACGACCCATCTGCTTCCGGTTTAATACGCAAAATCTTTCCTCTAAGGTCATTCGTATTGGCCGCTGATTTTTGGGCATCCCAGGCTTTTCTACCTTCGCGCTCATCAATAGGGGCAAAGCCGGAAGATTCAAAGGGATTCGTGTTATCACCAACAGCAATGAACAGGTTGCCATCTGGACCAAATTCCAAGGCACCTCCACTATGGCAACAATGGCGGTCTGTAGGGATAGTGAGTAAAATCTTTTCAGAATCTAGGTTCAGTTTACGATCAATTAGTTCAAATCTCGAAATATGTTGTTGTGAGATATCACCGGCTTTTGAATAAAAAAGATAGATCCAGTTATTATCTTCATAATTAGGGTCTACGGCCAGGCCTAAAAGGCCATCTTCATTTCCATAGAACAACTCCAATTGGGCAACGATTTCCGTCTGTTCCGTTTTGAAATCGAAAAGCTTCAGGATACCCCTACGCTCTATAAATAAAATACCCTTGCCTGGCAGTTCATCAAGTTCCATGGGCTCGTTAAGGTTAAAATCAAGTATCTTTTTAACAAAACGGTCTTCTGGTGGTACCCGATCGGTTTTCGCTAACTTATAATTTAACACCCCTTGTCCCATTGCATACAGGATGCCGCCCTTTAAGTGTTCCAAAAATGTAGGGTTTTCAAAAGTTTCATTGGTATGTCCCATCCCGGTATAGAATGCTCGGCCCCCGTCGTACTCGTGGTACCATGAAATAGGGTGGTCGTTCTCATTGGTGCCGCCTTCGTAACTTGTTTCGTCAATACTTATGAGGACATTTATATCTGGATTTATAGTTTTGAAATTGTACCATTCGTCACTTTTTGTCCAAACGGAATCTAGGTGTTTGGTGGCGGGATGATCAGTATCCTTAATTTGAAGTTTTGCTTCCTGTATTCTCGGATGACCATCGAACATGGCACCCACCATTTTGGTGTACCAAGGCCAGTCGTATTCGGTATCTGTAGCGGCATGTATACCCACAAATCCACCACCTGCCTGAATGTACCGTTCAAAATCTGCCTGCTGTACATCGGTCAGGATATCTTGGGTGGTGTTTAGAAAAACAACGGTTGCATAGTGCTTTAAAGAGTCCTCCACAAAGTAGTTGGAGTCCTCTGTGGCGTTTACCTTAAAATTGTTTTCCCTGCCCAATTTTTTAAGGGCGATAACACCTGCTTCTATTGAGCCATGTCTAAAACCTTGGGTCTTACTGAATACTAAAATTTCTTTTTCAGCTGTGGTACACGAGACAAGGGAGATGGCTACAAGCACATATGGCAGGACTTTGAACAGGATGTCCGTAAGGGGTAATTTAGTAGACGCTAAGGGCATTGGGTATAGTTTAAAATTAGGATATAATCGGTATTATTATTTTATCTCATTTCTTTTTAATCCAATTTATTCATTTAAACACTATGCAGTTCACAATTCATCATTTTTTATTCAATAATTCTAGAAAGAAACCTCTTTTTGGATGTTTAAACCATTCATCTCTTTATATCAGATGCTAGATTTTAAGTTAGATATAAAGGTTATTACTTCTTTATTTTGGTTTTCCGATAGGTGAATCATCACACTTTAAATCTCCGGTAGCATACTGTAGGCCATCCAGTAAAAATTGTAAAAGCTTAGGATTATTATAGCTTTGGGGGTTGTGGGATGGCGAACTAAAGAATACACGACCCCTGCCATGTTTTTTGATCCATGAAAGGTATTGTGTATTAGTTTTTGATTCACTTCTTTTCCCCTCTATTTTATTCGAGTTCATAGACAATAGGGGTCTAAAGTTCATTTTTTCATAAGCATTATTGAAAAAATAGGGTTCGTCTACATGCGAAAATCCTTTACCATCAAAAGCGGAAACTAATGGATGTTCGGCATCTACAAGGGCTACTTGAATTTCTTGTTGTTTGGGATGGTAATCAAAGCTACCACCCACCATTTTACTAAAGGCATCGGATTTGTTCAGCATGGTAATTCCACCATGAAGAACGACTAGCCCTTTTCCATTTTTTACAAAATTTAGGAGGTTATTTTCCATCTTTTTTGCCAATAATTTTTGACGGGCATCACTTAAAGTGCTATCCTGCCGATAAATATCCAAGAAAATATTCCTATGTTCTGTTGTGGAGCAGGTATTGTTCAACACAATAGCATCGAAGTTCTTTAGCATTTTTTCGTTGAACATGTCTATGTCCTTAGAGGTAGTTACTCTATAGGCTCCGGATTTCTCACCCAATAATTTAATAATAGCCTCGGTGTGTGGTATGGTCCAATGATCAAAACCTGTATGTAGGGAGAAAATTAGAATTTGTTTTTTACCATTGGTCTTGACCGTGGGCTCGGTAGGTGCCAGGCTTTCCATTTCCGACAACCATACTCTTGAAACCTCAAAAGGTTCTAAGTCTTGGGCAGTTAACAGGTTGCCCATAAATAGTATGCATAAGAAAAAGTAGTTTTTGTTCATAAAGCTAGGGTTTTACTGAACTTGTTATCCGGCAGTTAAAGATAACCAAAACGACCTTTTACTTCAATATATCTTCGTAATCGGTAAAAAAGGCCTCTAATTTGGACATTTCCTCGTAGAAAAATACCATGGTTTCCTGCCAAGTATTTTTATTGTGAATAGAGACTCCTTGTTTTGCGACATAGACCCTAGATATTTCTTTGTGGTTGTCCAAGTAATATTCGTCCTCAAAAACAGCGTACGGCAAATAATCATTTATAAGAATAGACTTTAGGGATGTCACTTTCTCCCAATTAGTAATGCGTTGCTCTAAATCCCCGTCGACATCCAAAGAAACAGCTGCTTCTTTCAGGTCAAAATTAAATTTTAAGGCGATTCCCTTCACACCAGTTTTATATAAAAGCCATTTCCTAGGATACGATTTGCCAAAGGCTATCCAAAATTCTTCCCGTAATTTTCGTGACTCCTCTTTACTGAACATTTATAAAAAATATGCAATAGTGATGCCCAGCATGATAACCACCAATTTTCTAAGGTTAAATTTATGGCCCTCTGAGCTTTCAAAAAGGATTACCGTTGAAATATGTAGAAATATCCCTATGACCAAAGCGTTCAGCGGCATGGCGTACTCCGAAATTGCCTGTATATTCCCAGCCAGAAAAGTCCCCAAAGGTGTCATTAAGGAGAACAGAACAATAAAGAGCAAGGCGTAGACCGGTTTTAGTTTAGATCCTAGTAAGAAGATACTTAAAATTATCGCAATTGGAATCTTATGGATAAGAATACCGTAAACGATTGTGTGGTTACTATGAATGGGTAACCCTTCTAGAAGGGAATGTAGGGAGAGACTGGCGAACAGTAACCATGGAAAGTCAGCATTTTGATCGGATAGGTGCACGTGCCCATGTTCCGCACCTTTTGAAAAGAACTCTAAAAATATCTGTAACAGAATCCCTGACATAATGTACACCCCCATAGTTTTACCATCGGATTCAGCGTACACTTGTGGTAAGAGTTCAAAAATAGTCAGTGCCAGTAAAAAGGCTCCACTAAAAGCGAGAAGCAATTTAAATTGCTCTTTTTTCTCTGGTTTTGTAACGTAAACAAAGGCAAAACTTAAAAGTACCCCAAGAATAGGGAGAATGTAGTTCATGTATATGTTGGTTAGGCTTTTTAACCGATGTGGCCATCTAGCTACTTCTGCGTCAAAATTAGCGTATTTTTGCGTTATGTTAAAAAGAGGATATGGGGAATAATTTTAAAATGGTGGCCAAAACGCTTTTCGGCTTTGAGGAAATGCTGGCCAAGGAACTACGAAACTTAGGAGCAAGTAACGTAGTAGAAGGCACTAGGAACGTTGCTTTTGAAGGCGATACCGGGTTTATGTACAAGGCCAATCTATGCCTAAGAACAGCAATTAAGATTATTAAGCCTATTCATTCCTTTCCTGTTAGGGACGAAAAGGACCTTTATAAAAAAATATACCATATGGATTGGACCGACTACCTTACCGTAGACGAGACCTTTGCCATAGATGCCACGGTCAATTCCGAGAATTTTACACATTCACTTTATGTATCCCAAAAAACAAAGGATGCCATTGCAGATAAATTTAGAGAGACCCATGGTAAAAGGCCGGATGTAGATGTGAAAAATCCGGATATGAGGATCAATATCCATATTCACGATAATACTTGTAACGTATCCTTGGACAGTTCTGGAAGTTCCCTGCACCATAGAGGCTATCGGACCGCAACAAATATTGCCCCGATCAATGAAGTGCTAGCGGCAGGTTTGTTGTTGTTAAGTGGCTGGGACGGTCAATGCGATTTTCTGGACCCCATGTGCGGTAGCGGTACCTTTTTGACAGAGGCCGCCATGATCGCCTGCAACATACCTGCGAATATTAACAGAAAGGGCTTTGCCTTTGAGAAATGGCACGATTTTGATGCTGAACTGTACGAAAAGATTGTGGATTCCAGTTTAAAGAAAACCCGAGAGTTCCATCATAAAATTACAGGGTTTGATAAGGCCCCATCTGCAGTTAGAAAGGCCTTGGATAATATAGAAAATGCCAATTTATCCGAATATATTACGGTAGACAGAGTGGATTTTTTTAAGACCCAAAAGGAAACAGAAGGTCCTTTGCATATCTGTTTTAACCCGCCTTATGGAGAGCGATTGGATATTGATATGGAAAACTTTTATGCAAGTATCGGCGATACCCTAAAGCAAGGTTATCCCGGTACCAATGCTTGGCTGATCACCTCTAATCTAGAGGCCTTAAAGTTTGTAGGACTCAGACCTTCCAGAAAAATAAAAGTGTACAACAGTCACTTAGAGTCGCGCTTAGTAAAGTATGTGATGTACGAAGGAAGCAAAAAAGCAAAATATAATAAAGACGCTGACTCATGAAGATACAACACAAAGCCCTGTTATTTAATTTTGTAGGATTTGCAGTTTTATTTTTGGCAGCAAGGTTCGGAATAGGTTATTTTTTTGCTGTTCCCCGTTTATATTTGGCACTTGGTGCTGCGGTACTTGCTAGTTTATTGGCACCAAAATTTGTAGTGGTTCGGGATGCCGGGAGGGAGAAATTAATGATGAAATGGATTTTTATGAAAACGCCCAAAGAACTATCATAGGATTCGTTAGGTCTATTCCTCTGCGCCTTCCGAGGATATTTTCTTTACTTTTTTATTTTTTTTGTACAACGGCAAGAAGTAGGAAATAGAGTAGTTGTAGCCCACTCCAAATTTGCTGTCCCATGTTACTTTGTTGAAGCCCGGAACATAAAGGATAGGAAAACGTCCGTCTTGTGCATCGGTAAAAAGAAAGCCCAATCGTATACTTGCACCGAGATATATATTTGAGAACAATTCTACTTTGGTTCCCAAAACGGCCTCTATCCATGATGCGGTGCGTCCGCTAAATTCTTCTTCAGTTTCTGAACCGGTGGCAAAACCTTCCGGATTCCAATACCTGTTGGTATCGAATAGCTGATAATTGTTTAAGGTATTGCTAAATGTGCTGAACCCCAAACGACCACCGTAGAAAATAAGGTTTTGTTCCCCATACCAGTTGGCGTAGGTATTCCTGTCTACCCCAACCTTTAGGTAACTCCCCGAAGTAGTAAAGTTATATAGATCTTCCTGCTTGGTCTTATTTTCGTTACCCAGTTCTGCAGCAATATATATGTCTTCCGTAAGCCTATAGTCTCCCACCAATTCCAGTCCGGTGTAGTTGTCATCCAAAGAAGAAAGAATGATCCTGCTTAAATCCAACCCCACCCTAATACCATAGGATTGTTTATACACCGCCGTATCCTTGGGTTGCGTATCTATAGGTTTGTTTTGGGAATAGGCACAAACAACACCCAATAAAAAAATGAAACTAATGGTATATCTTAACATGGGTGGAATCTGCGTTACTAATTTCTGATACAATGATTTCAATTTCCTGTATCCAATTATCCGAATCGGTTTGGAGGTTTCCATTTAGGCCTGCGTACGTCAAAACAAAACCACAGGCGCGCGATTTAAAATCCTCCAACCTTTCATAATCAAAGATTATTGTATCTATATTACCCGTTTCAAATCCATCCTCATTGCTTGCAGAGTTCGCAATAAACAAAAAGCCGGTGGTGTCGTTGGCTGTTTTCAAGGGAACGGTAATTTTATTTAAGTCTGTTCTATCGGCGACCGTGTTCACGGTTGTGGTCTGTCCTTGTCCTACCGCTCTCAGTTTAGTCACGTTTTTTGGGGTATCCCTGTTATCAATATCAAAAAACTCGATTACCATTAGTGGTGTATTGCCTTCCACACAGATATCATCTTTTTCGCAAGAGGCCATTCCTAAGATGTAAAGAAATAATATTGTGCAGTATCCTAATTTTCCCATTTAAAAAGAGTTGTGCTACGGTGTTGTTTTGTAAATGATTGTATTCTTTTCTAAAAATCACAAGATAGGTTCTATTGTTCTTTTGGGTCTTCGATTACCGTGATATTCTCTCTAAAAGTACAACATTTTCTACATGGTGGGTTTGCGGAAACATATCTACGGGCTGTACTTTGGTTACTTGGTAATGCCCTTTCATGAGTTCCAGGTCCCTGGCTTGGGTAGCGCTATTACAGCTCACGTAGACCACTTTTTGAGGTGCAATATTCAGTATTTGCTGCACCACGTCTTTATGCATACCGTCTCTTGGGGGGTCGGTAATAATGATATCGGGACTGCCATGTTCAGAAATAAAATGGGGGTTTAAGACATTCTTCATATCCCCAACGTAAAACTCTACGTTGGTAATCTTGTTATTTTTGGCATTAGATTTAGCATCCAGAATGGCTTCTGGAACCGATTCTATCCCAATTACTCTCTTGGCATTATTTGCTACAAACTGCGCAATGGTACCCGTTCCTGTGTATAAATCGTATACAAGTTCGTTTCCAGTTAAGCCGGCAAAATCACGTGTTATTTTATAGAGTTCGTAGGCCTGGTCGGAATTGGTCTGGTAAAAAGATTTGGCGTTGATCTTAAATTTAAGTCCTTCCATTTCTTCAAAAATATGATCCCGCCCTGCAAAACAGATGATTTTCTGATCGTAAATGGTATCGTTCTGCTTTGGGTTGATAACATAAAGTAATGATGTGATTTCCGGAAAGGTATTATTTAAGTGTTCCATCAATAATACTCTTTTAGCCTCATCATTTTCAAAGAATTGAACCATTACCATGATTTCTCCTGTTGAAGAGGTACGTATCATTAACGTGCGCAACATACCATACTGGTTTCTGGGATTAAAGAAGCTGATCTCGTTCTTAATGGCAAAGTCCTTGGTCTCTAAACGGATGGCGTTGGAAGGGTCTTCTTGTAGATGGCATTTTTTTATATCCAAAATCTTGTCCCACATCCCGGGAATATGAAAGCCTAAGGCTTCTTTATCCGTTATTTGTGTGTTGGATTGAATTTCCTCCAAGGTCAACCACCGACTATCCGAAAATGAAAATTCCATTTTATTTCGGTAGAAGTACTGTTTTTTGGATCCTTTTATGGGTATGGTTTCCGGAAGTTCTAAATGCCCAATGCGCCTAAGATTGTTCTCTACCTCTTTTTGTTTGTAATAAAGTTGGTGCTCATACCCCATATCTTGCCATTTGCATCCGCCACAGACCCCAAAATGCTGGCATTGGGAATTTGTACGTTTATTGGAAAGGGAAAGAAATCGCGTAGCGACTCCCTCAAAATAGGCCTTACGTTTTTTGGTAATCTGCACATCTACAACGTCCCCAGGAACGGTGTTGGTCAAGAAAATGACCCTACCGTCCGGTGCTTTGCCAATGGTCTTTCCTTTTGCACCGGCATCAACAACGGTGACATTTTCAAAAATCGGGTTTTTATTAGTTCTGCGCATGCCGCAAAAATAGGAATTGCTTTGTTTTATTTGGGATTACTTTATACGGAATAACATTAATTTAGGGAAAATGAACCTGCTTTTAATTCTTATCGGCTAGAAAAGTGAAAGTTTATAGATACAGTTGTTGCTTTAGTGCTTGTTTTCGGAATATATTGTCACGGACTCTAGCTTTTGTGTACTGAAATTTTTAGTAATTTAGCAACTCCACAAGGATGATTTCTCTCCTACGCTGAATTTTCGACACTTCGAAAGGAAAAAGGTATAGAAGGAATTGCTAAAGTTTTATTTAAAGTAATTTTTATCATGTCAGTTTTAGAAAACATCAGTTCTAAAGATGCTATTGCATTGGAAGAAAAATACGGAGCCCACAACTATCACCCTTTACCTGTTGTATTAAGCAGGGGAGAAGGTGTACATGTTTGGGACGTAGAAGGGAAAAAGTATTACGATTTTTTATCGGCATATTCTGCCGTTAATCAAGGGCATTGTCATCCAAAAATAGTGGATGCGATGGTAAGCCAGGCCAAAACCCTATCGTTGACCTCACGCGCTTTTTATAACGATATGCTAGGTAAATACGAAAAGTACGCCACCGAGACATTTCATTTTGATAAGCTCTTGCCTATGAACACAGGAGCGGAAGCTGTGGAGACAGCTCTGAAGATTTGCCGTAAATGGGCTTATGAGAAAAAGGGTATTCCAGAAAATAGGGCGCAGATCGTGGTTTGTAAAAATAATTTTCATGGCCGTACCACAACGATAATATCCTTTTCCAACGACCAAGTGGCTCGTAAGAATTTTGGTCCTTTTACAGAGGGATTCATAAAAATCGAATACAATAACCTACATGCTTTAGAAGAGGCTTTGAAGGAAAATAAGAATATAGCGGGATTCTTGGTGGAACCCATTCAAGGGGAAGCTGGGGTTTATGTTCCATCCGAAGGATATTTGAGCAAGGCAAAAGCCCTTTGCGAGCAATACAATGTACTTTTTATTGCCGATGAAGTACAGACCGGAATAGCTAGAACCGGGCGTCTGCTGGCCACCTGTGGCAACTGTTCTTGCCCAGAGAAGCATTGTAGCGGAACACCCGAGACAAAACCTGATATCTTAATTTTAGGTAAAGCCTTGTCCGGAGGAGCGTATCCAGTTTCTGCGGTTTTGGCCAACGATGACATCATGGGTGTCATACGTCCGGGTAACCATGGTAGTACCTTTGGCGGAAATCCTATAGCAGCTGCGGTTGCCATGGCGGCGCTGGAAGTAGTAAAAGAGGAAGAGCTGGCGCAAAATGCAGATGAGTTAGGGGAGCTTTTTAGAGCAGAATTGAACGCTTTTATCCCAAATTGCGATTTGGTATCCGGCGTTAGAGGGAAAGGGCTTTTGAATGCTATTCTGATCAACGACACGCAGGAAAGCTCTACCGCTTGGGATATTTGTATGGCTTTAAAGGAAAATGGATTATTGGCGAAACCTACTCATGGGAATATCATCCGTTTTGCTCCCCCTTTGGTTATGACCAAAGAAGAGTTGCTGGACTGTGTAGGAATCATTAAGCGGACTTTGGAGGAGTTTGAACAGAAGTAATAAAAATTTGGAATATAAAAAGTCCCGTTTCAAGTATTTGAAACGGGACTTTTTTTAGTTGTACTATACTACTTTACTGAAAACCTCCTTCGGAAGCGGCGGCCAATATTAAGGCACCAAGGGCTCCAAAGTAAATAATACTAAGGATTAACATAATACCTGCTAAGGCCAATCCAATATAACAAAGAATCTTACCTGTCTTTACATTGTCAATTCCGCTGTAATTGGCACTATCCATTTCATACAGTCTTTCGGCTTTTTTGGCACTGCTCAAGCCTATAAAACTAAAAATAGCTCCAAAAGGACCACAACAAAATATGGTAAGTACTATAGATAAGATTCCAAAGGTTAGGGCATTGCTTGCACCCGGTAGTGGTTGGTTCATCACTTCTTATTCTGTGGGTAAACCCAATTGCTCCAAAATCTCTTGGTTTTGCTCCAAGTATCCTTCCCAGCCTCCCATCGAAACAATAGAGAAAATACTCCAAACTAGACTTACAACACCCAAGACCAAACCAATAATAGCTATAGTCTTTACTGTTTTTAAAGTACTATAATTGGAATAATCCCCTGGATTTTGTTGGTAAAGTTTAGTGTCCTTACTTACTAAAAACAGGGCAATTCCTGACAGGAGAATACCACCGAGTCCTGCGCTTACACAGCAACAGAAAAAGGATATAATACTCAGTACCATTGCAATGGTAACATTCGGTAATTTTTGTTGTTCCATAATTTTAAAGGTTTAGTTAGATAAATTTTAAAAGATAGTTGGTTAATATAAAGCCCACCGTGCCGATGATAAGTACATTGGTTATCTTGGTTCCATGTTTAATGGAAAATAGCTTATCTAAAATTATAAATCCAAAGAGGAATAGCATAGGGTAAATGGCCGGATACATTTCAAAAGCGGCTACGAAATCTCCCTTAATTAAAAAAATAAGAGCACGTTGCATTCCACAACCTGGACAGTCAAAACCCCAAAGTTGTTTTGTAAAACAAGGAAGCATGTAATTTTCTATACCCAAAAAATAAAGGGAAACGAGTGTCTTCATATTGGTTACCTATTCAAAACAGAAAATTACTACTATTTTTGGGGAAACAAAATAAAATTATGGCTGTTTTTAAAGTAGGGGATAAAGTGGAGGCCATTGACGATGTAATGCGCGGTACAGTAGCTGATATAAATGGTTTGTCAATAACCGTGCATTGCGATAATGGTTTCCCTATGGTCTTTGAGGCAAAAGAACTGGTGGTCATTACTGGAAGGATTAACGTAAGTAATTCTGAAATTGAAGCGATAAAAAAGGAAAAAGAACTTCCCAAAAAGCGAAGGTCTGCACCTGTACCTGCTAAGGAACGCAATCTTCCAAAAATGGAAGTGGACCTTCACATAAATCAGCTGGTGAAAAACCCCAAGGAAATGGGAAATTATGAGATGCTAAATCTTCAACTTGAAACGGCTAAAAGGCAATTAGAGTTTGCCATAGCCAAACGTATTCAAAAAGTGGTTTTTATCCATGGGGTAGGTGAGGGCATATTAAAAGAAGAATTGGGATACCTCTTCAACAAATATGATAACGTTAAACACTACGACGCAGATTATCAGAAATATGGACTAGGCGCAACAGAAGTTTATATTTATCAGAATATCTGACCGCTTATTACAACTTGGTTGTAACTATTCCGAATTCGGAAATTTGTAAATCTGTGATTCTGCTTCCGTCTGCCGTGATGAAGGAAATTCCGCTAAGCTCTATTAAATGGCTGAAGGTTTCTGAATCTGTAGTTGTCGTTGTTACAAATATGTTTCCCTCTTCGGCTTTTACTTCTTCGGATACGGATGGACTTGTGGGCGGTATAGCATCGCAAAAATAGTTCGCAGATACGGCATCCGTGAAAATACGATAGGTCAGTTTTGTGGTAGAGGAAATTTCGCTTGTTATCACCTCTGCCGAAACTTCGTTTTTCAGGAGTCCGGCTGGTAATTCTAAAATCAGGGCTTCCGACCCATTAATTTTAAAAAGAAGATTTGATGCAGTTGCAGACACGGGGTCACACGTCTGTATTGTAGTGATACTATCAAAATCTACCGTTTCTATCGCTAAATCTCCATCGTCACATGAAATTAAGCACACAAAAAGG
This sequence comes from uncultured Flavobacteriaceae bacterium, assembly GCA_963697395.1. Lineage (GTDB taxonomy): Bacteria > Bacteroidota > Bacteroidia > Flavobacteriales > Flavobacteriaceae > Maribacter. The sequence continues at coordinate 163,047 of CAVONX010000018.1, read as the reverse complement.
ATTAAGATAAAATTTTTTTTCATGTCCCAAATTTAGTGGAAATATCGGATATGGGAGGGGAGGTTTAAAACCATTTAAAGCTTATTTAACTTTATTTGATTTATTTTTGAAGACTAGAACTTCTCTGCTCGGTTATTCGGGCATTGACAATAGTTTTAAACCGATTAATATGTAGCAGTCATATTTGATCGATACATAAATATAATGCCTACCAACAATGAAAAATGTATATCTGGACAATGCAGCAACTACCAAAGTTAGGGATGAGGTAATTTATGTCATGCAAGAGGCCTTGGCCAATTGTTATGGTAACCCTTCCTCTACCCATAGTTTTGGGAGAACGGCAAAGACAGCCATTGAGAGCGCAAGAAAAACCATCGCAAAACAGCTCAACGCATTTCCTTCCGAGATTATTTTTACCTCAGGAGGTACAGAAGCGGATAATATGATTTTGCGCTGCGCTGTGCGTGACTTGGGAGTAGGAACTATAATTACGACAAAAATTGAGCACCATGCGGTGTTGCACACCGCTGAGGAACTACAGGAAAAGGGACTGGTAAAGTTATATTTTGTGGATTTGGACACCCATGGCAATCCAAAATTGGACCACTTGGAGCGTCTCTTAATACAGGATGACACCAAAAAGTTGGTCAGTATTATGCATATCAACAACGAAATTGGTAATAAGGTAGATATCCATCAAATTGCCCTCTTGGCCAAAGAACATGGTGCCTTAGTCCACTCGGACACTGTTCAGTCCATAGGCCACTATACGTGGGACGTAAAGCAAATACCTGTAGATTTTTTAGCCGCTGCGGCCCATAAATTTCACGGGCCAAAAGGAATAGGATTCGCTTTTATCAGAAAAAATTCCGGTTTGGGATGTATGATATCTGGTGGTTCCCAAGAACGTGGTTTTAGAGCGGGAACGGAATCTTTTCACAACATTGTGGGCTTAGAGGAAGCTTTTATTAGGGCCTATGAAAAGCTTGGAGAGGAGCAGAAATTCGTAACCGATTTAAAGGAGTATTTTATTGATAAGATAAAATCCGAAATTCCCAAGGCTACCTTCAACGGTCTTTCAGGAGATTTGGAAAAAAGTACTTATACCTTGGTAAATGTTTGTTTGCCCGTACAACCGGAAAAGGCACTAATGTTATTGTTTCATTTGGATATAAAAGGCATTGCTTGCTCCAAAGGCAGTGCATGCCAGTCCGGTAGCGACAAAGGATCGCACGTACTTTATGAAATCCTTTCCGAGGCAGATAGGAAAAAACCGTCTTTGCGATTTTCCTTTTCTAAATATAACACCAAGGAGGAGATCGATTATACCATAGGGGTTTTGAAGGAATTTATGGTAGGGTAAGAACAGGTTTGTTAATTCGGCCAGATTTTAAGGGAATTCATGTTTGCGTTTTTGGGACTTTGATGAAATTGCACTATATGCTAAATGATATAGGTTAACTGGTTGTTTCTGTTTTTGTAACCTTTGGCGGAAAGCTCCAGGAACAAGGCCTAATAGGAAAAGGTTATTTTGCGGGCAAAAAAAGTTTAGGGGTATACCTCAGACCAAAACGAAGCTTACTATTCTACCCTTTTACCCTATCCTTTTTGCGTTCGCGCTCGTAAGGGAATTTGCGAATGGCAAGTTTCATCATACGATCTATAAGGTCCGTAGTATTTTTTCCAGTTTTTTTGTCGATTTGTTTCTCGTATTTCCAAAGTAATTTTCCACTACTCCCGTCACTTATCTTAACCCCAATGCGACCATAATTGGCATTTCCTGAAAAATAATCGGTAATGCTAAAATCTGTCGGGACACCCTTGGATAATAATACGTTAAGATCCAATGTGCCGCTTATGATACCATCAACACCCAGCATCTCACTAAGTTGCTTAATGGTATAGACATCAATATTATTGTAGTCTACTCCATTCTGGGCCAAGATTGCCTTGGTGTTTTTGGTATTCTGGAATTCTACGGCAAATTTTTTCTTTTTCCCTCTATTGGAAAAATAGGTCTCTAAGGCGTTCTGCACGGCATACCCTTCCCTTTCTTCCAACACCATCAAATCTTCTTTAGTTACCTTATCCTTTAATTCTAGATTGGTTAGGAACGGTAAAATACCAAGTGTTTTATGGTTTTCGCTAATATCATCGAAACGGGGGTTCTCGTAAATATTCTTTTGTGCTTTTAAGGAAAGCGACGAGCTTACTACTAAAAAAATTAGAAATTTGTACATGTTTTGTTCTTAAAGGCGCATTTGTAATCTTAGATTGAATACCCTTGATGTCAAAAAATTAGGTACGGCAAATTCATTTTTGCTATCCGCATCCCTAACCCAGGTGTTTGTAATGGAGTTTTGATTGTTAAATAGGTTAAAAATTTCAAAGCCAATACTTAGTTCGCGGAACGGATTAAGCCAATGACCAGTACCGTACATTTTGTTCTTGTCTACAAAAATATAGGAAATTCCCAAATCTGCGCGTTTATAATCTCTTAATCTATTCTGAAATATGTACGGATCGGCATAACTTGGTGATCCGCCTGGTACTCCTGTACTATACACCATATTAAGGTACATTTTTAAATCTGGTATTCTGGGAATGTAATCTTGAAATAAAATTCCCAATTTTAAGCGTTGATCTGTAGGCCTGGCAATATAGCCGCGGTTATTTATATTCTCTTGGGTCTTTAGGAATCCTAGGCTTACCCATGATTCGGTTCCCGGAACAAAAGCACCGTTTAATCGCACTTCTGCCCCATAAACATAGGCCTTTGCATTGTTTTTGGCAGCATATCGTATGCGTACGTCCTCAATAGTGTAGGGGTTTACGTTCCTAAGATTTTTAAAGTATACTTCGCTGATCAAGGTAAAAGGTCGTTCCCAAAGCAAAAAACTATACTCGTTCCCCGCCACAACATGTATGGATTTCTGCGCTTTTACATTTGGCTGTATCGTACCTAAGCTATCCCTGAGTTCCCTATAAAATGGCGGCTGATGATAAAGCCCTCCTGATAGGCGAAATAGCATATCCTTTTCCCAATCCGGTTTTAAGGCCAGTTGCGCCCTAGGGCTTAGTACCGTTTGGGATACCTTTCGTACATCTGTACCGCTAACGGTCCAGTGTTGGGACCGAATACCGATATTGTAATACAGGTCGTTTTCTCCCCATCTGGCTTGTTGTCCAAGTTGTAAAAAACCTGAAAAACGATTCGACTTCACAAAGTTGGTGGCACTGAGACTTTCATAAGCTTCCAGCGGTGCGTTAAATGGTTCTTCGGGTTGGTTGTTGTTAAATTGAGGGCGTGGAGGGCGAACTGAAAACCCAGCAGAATCTATGAATACCGATTCCCTCAACTGATCACGGATATCTTCATGGGTATATTTTACTCCCCATTCCAGTACTAGGTCTTTTTTTTTGTGGATGCCCCTATGGCCTAAATTAAAGATAAGCGCGTCCAAATCGTTTCTGGACCGGTTAAATTGAGAGCCCACTCCTCGCGCATTTAAGACACCGCCTAACGTTTCACCACCGAGATTGCTGTCTACGGCCCCTAGTTGGTAAGAAGCAATAACATCTGAATATTCTTCTTCTGTGGTATGGTAGAGTGAGGTTATAAGTTTTAAGGTCGTATTTTCGTTTAGCTCATATGTGCCTTTAAAAGCACCAAGGGCCGTAGCATATCTGTTCTCTTCTTTTCCCGCGTAGAATACGGTTACGGCTTTTGGTTCTTGTAAGGTGCCAAAATTCGTTTGCCGGTTCAAAGGTTCGTTGGTGTAATCGTTTACGGAAATGTTACCAAGAAAACTAAGGTTGAATTTATTTGAAAACCGATAGGTAAAGTAACTTTGTGCATCTGTAAATGCGGGATTAAAATTACTTTGTGTTTGTTGACTGTTTACCAGCAGAGCGTTATTCCTATAGCGAAGCCCGCTAATACTGCTCATTTTTTTGTTTTTTGACCTAGTTTCCAAGGTGGCACTGGCTCCCAAAAAGCTGAAATCTCCTTGTAGGGCAAAAGTTGAGGGGGTTTTGTATACAATATCCAACACCGAAGAAAGTTTGTCGCCATATTTGGCCTGAAACCCTCCAGGGGAAAATTTTACGTCCTGTACCATGCTGCTGTTTACAAAACTGAGACCTTCTTGTTGGGCAGATCGTATTAGAAATGGCCTATACACTTCAATTTCGTTAACATAGACTAGGTTTTCATCAAAGTTGCCGCCACGAACGGAGTACTGCGTGCTAAGTTCATTAGTGGAGCTTACCCCTGGCAACAATTTTAGAATGTTCTCTACGCCTGCATTTGCACCCGGTATTTTTAGCAATTGGTCCGTTGAAATAGTTGTAGCTCCCGTTACATCTTTTCTTCCCCTGGCAGATACGGTGACTCCGGCAACTTGTTCCACATTTATATTTAGTACTGGATTAAATTCAAAGGTTTCATTGGTAGTGAGTAGTACGCCCTCTAGGATAAGGTCTTTATGACCCAAGTGCGAAAAGGTAATTTGCGTTTCTATATCTGCCGTAATGGTAAGGACATAAAAGCCGTTGCTATCCGTTGCCGTACCAAATGGCCCACAAGAAATATTTACGTCGGACAAGGCATCCCTATTTTCATCGAGCACAACACCCGTAATAGTTGCTGTTTGCGCTAAGCTATTAAACTGGCACAGGATAAGAAGCGTAAAAATAGCCTTGCAAAATCTCAAACAGTTTATTTTCTAAAAAACGTAGTTGTTAGCGTTTCCTCGTTACCTACATTATCCGTAACGGTAACTTTTAGCTCACATTGCTTTTGGTCCAAAATCTTATCGTCGAAATTGTAGGTTAGGGTGTTTGTTTTGGGTTCGTACTCCATTAATATCCATTCGCCGTTTAAGGTCGCATTAAAAGTGTTAACACCACTTAGGTCGTCAGAGATTTCAAGACTTAGATATTTATAGTTGTTGAGCCATTGTTTTTCTTTGAAATTTTTGGTGCGTATCCTTGGGGGAGTGGTATCTTTTGCCAAGGTGTATGTTCCTAAATTTCTGGTTCTTGCCGTAAAGGTGCCACTTCTTTTATACGTACTAGTATAGCTAGGGCGTAGTTTGTCGTCCAGTCTGGCAATGAACAATTTCCTTTGTTCTTCGGCGCTATACCTGCTCGCATCAAAGGTTATGGTAAAATTGTTATGGGCAGGAACGGTATTCTGATGAATGGTGACCGTATCCTTCCCTTTTTTCAAATCAATATAAAAATCGTCATAGAAGGTATTTGCAGGGAAATACACTTTGGCACCTTCAAGGTCGTAATTATTCGGTTTTTTGGCTATAACATACGTGTCGGTCTTTGCATCTGTTTTAGTTATCTTAACTTCTTCTTTTTTACCTTCAACAGGAATAGTCAAAGAGAATTCGTTTCCTTTCAGGTCCTGTACGACCAATTGTAGGTTATAGGTTAAGCCATCCCGTATTTCTATTTCGCCATTATTATATAATTCTGTATAAATTCCAAGATTGTTCCCCGGAGATTTAAAGAGTTTTTGAATTCGGTCGCGGTATCGTCCTAAATAATCATAGTCTACCAAGGTGTTAATGTACCTTGTTTCCCCAAAGGAAAAGGAATCAAAATCATAGGCGGTATAGGTTTTTCCGTTTACCGAAAGCGATACGGCATAAACTCCGTTTTTATTGGCGCCCATGTCCTGCCTGTCAAAGCCAATGAACCCTATGCCTATGTTTCCTTGCGCATTTATTTTATCTGCCAAAAAAGTGCCGTCTTTCTGTCTCGTAAAGCCAAGCTGAATGCGTTCTTCGCTCTGATTTACCAAAGCACCTTCGGACAAAGGGTACACAAAGAGTTTTTCTAATGTTGGATTCGTCGCATCTGCCACTGCTAGACCATAAAGGAGCGGATTTGTGGGTTTTTCAGAGACGCTACTGCGTATTTCAAAATGAAGATGTGGCCCAGAAGAACCTCCTGTGTTGCCACTAAAAGCTATAATTTCTCCTTTTTCGATAGCAAGTTCCCCAAAATCTGGGAATACCTCTACTTCAAATGATTGTTTACGATACTGTATTTCTTTTATATATTCCTCTATTTTGGGTGAGAATTTCTGTAAATGTCCATAAACAGATGTGTAACCGTTGGGGTGCGCCACATAAAGGACTTTTCCGTATCCCCATAAGGAAACTTTTATGCGGGTAATTGTGCCGTCGCCAATACCGTATACGGGCAGACCTTCTCGTTGCTGTGTCTTAATATCTACTCCAGAATGAAAATGGTTGGAACGCAACTCCCCAAAAGTCCCGGATAAAATTAAGGGGATATCCAAAGGAGATCTAAAGACATCTGTTGGATAAGTCTCTTGGGCATTAACATTATTTATTAGGGTGTAAAGGAGGATTGCGAAAAAGAAGTTCTTCATAATTTTCAAAAGTTGACACGAAATTAATTAAACAAAAGCAATTCTTGAAAGGTTTCTCCTAAATGTATAAAAGGCCGTCATTATGGGGATTCTAAAGACATCGTAAAATACTTCATAGAATAGTTGTAAAATTATTGCTAAGTCTTAGGATGAATGTTAACTTTGTGTAATTAGCATCGAATTTTTTGTATGGGCGAATTAATACAAATCGTTGACTCTTTAGAAAATAGAATAAGCAAGTTGCTTCATAAGTTAGAGGTATTGCGGAGAGCTAATGAAGATTTAGAAAACGAATTGATTTCGCTAAGGTCAGTACATCAAAAGGCCGATAGGACGGTTATGGACTGGGAAGAGAAGTACAACTCGCTCAAACTTGCGAATTCTATGCTTGGCAGTAATACAAACAAAACAGAAGCAAAGCTTAAAATAAATACATTAATTAGAGAGTTGGACCATTGTATTTCCCAGCTTTCGGAATAATGTTTAACTAATATGTCAGAAAAGCTCAAAATAAAGCTTTCCATTGCGGACAGGGTGTATCCTTTGACCATAGACCCTAGTCAAGAGGAAGGTCTGCGAAAAGCCGCTAAGAATATAGAACAGCTGGCTAAAAAATTTGAGCAGAGTTATGCGGTTAGGGATAAACAGGACGTATTGGCAATGTGTGCCTTACAATTCGCATCCAAGATTGAACAGAACGGCATAGAACAGACAGAAGGAACCAAAGATGCCGAAGAAAGATTAAAGGCATTGAGTGATTTGGTGCATTCTAAGCTAGCTTCACTTTAACAACGTTCTTTTAAATAATTTAAGTTACTGCCCACATTGGTAATACCTTTTGACGAACTCAACATTAATTTGTTTAAAGAGGGTGAGTTTAGATTGTAAAAGCATGCCCTACTTGTATAGGGATCCTTGAGCAGTCTGTTAGCCCTAAACCTGTTTTACGGAGTTTGTACAAAACTTCTCCAATGTGGGCTTTTATTTTATTAATACAAAAACTATGGATAGTACATTAATGATTATAGCCGTTATAGCGGGATTGGCGATCGGATTCGCCATAGCAAAATTTATGGAAAAGGGGAAAGCCTCAAAGACCATTGCCAACGCCAAAAAGGATGCCGCCCAAATTATTAAAGAGGCCAATGTAGAAGGAGAGAATATTAAAAAGGATAAAATTTTACAGGCAAAAGAAAAGTTTCTAGAACTAAAGGCAGAACATGAAAAGGTAATAATAGGTAAGGACAGAAAAATAGGGGAGTCGGAAAAACGCACCAGGGACAAGGAATCCCAAATAAGTAGTGAATTGGCCATCAACAAAAAGCTGAATGCACAACTCGAGGAAAAGCTTAAGGAAGTGGATTATCGTAAAGAGTTTTTTGAGAAGAAGCAGTCCGAGGTAGATAAGCTTCATAATAGTCAAGTAAAACAATTGGAAGTGATATCTGGACTTTCTGCAGATGACGCTAAAAGCCAACTTATGGATAGTTTGCGCGAAACAGCCAAGTCAGACGCCATGAGCTATATACAGACTACGGTAGAGGAAGCTAAATTAACGGCGCAGCAAGAAGCCCGTAAAATAGTGATCAATACCATACAGCGGATTGGAACGGAAGAAGCTGTGGAGAACTGTGTTTCCGTTTTTAATATCGAATCGGATGACGTTAAAGGTCGCATTATTGGTAGGGAAGGAAGAAACATTAGGGCCTTGGAAGCTGCTACAGGTGTTGAAATTATCGTTGATGATACTCCAGAAGCCATTATTCTTTCTTGTTTTGATTCCGTACGTAGAGAGGTAGCCCGTTTGTCTTTACATAAATTGGTAACCGATGGTAGAATCCATCCGGCGCGTATAGAGGAGGTGGTAAAAAAGACCGAGAAACAAATAGAGTCAGAAATCATAGATATAGGAAAAAGGACGGTTATCGATTTAGGGATACACGGCCTGCATCCAGAATTGATCAAAGCGGTGGGTAGAATGAAATATCGTTCCTCCTATGGTCAGAATTTGCTGCAACACTCTAGGGAGGTTGCCAAGTTGTGCGGCGTTATGGCAGCTGAATTAGGCCTTAATGCCAAAGTGGCCAAAAGAGCAGGCTTGTTGCACGATATAGGAAAAGTGCCAAATACAGAGGCAGAGGTAGAAACGCCACATGCCATCCTTGGAATGCAATGGGCAGAAAAATACGGAGAAAAACCAGATGTTTGTAATGCTATTGGTGCCCACCACGACGAAATTGAGATGAATACCCTGATTTCCCCTATCGTACAGGTATGTGATGCCATCAGCGGCGCAAGGCCTGGAGCCAGAAGACAAGTACTAGATTCTTACATACAACGATTAAAAGACCTAGAGGATATCGCATTTGCTTTTGGCGGGGTTCAAAAAGCCTATGCCATACAAGCTGGTAGAGAACTTAGGGTAATCGTAGAGAGCGAGAAGGTAAGTGATGAAAGGGCATCACAATTGTCCTTTGAAATATCTCAAAAAATTCAGACGGATATGACCTATCCTGGCCAAGTAAAGGTAACCGTAATACGAGAGACCAGAGCTGTAAATGTAGCCAAATAAACTTTTTTAAGTTTGTGAATGTTATAGAAAAAAAGCCCCTTTCAGGGCTTTTTTTATGCTTAGTCTTAATTTTTAGAAGTGTGTTCTCAAGCTACTCCTCCTCAGACGAAGTGGCTTCTTCCTCTGCTTCTTTGTGAATGTTGTTTTGTAGAATATTTAATTTTTTAAGTTTGCCCTTCCAAGAGGCTAGGGCCTCCTTATGAGCATCTACTTTTTTTATAACATCTTTTACAATAGGATTATCCTCGGAGGAATTGGAGAAAAACTGAAGGTTATTTTCCAATTGGCGAATTTCGTCTTTACTTTCCTCTATTTTTTTGCGAATAAAGCTACGTTCGTTTTGTATGGCTCTTTCTTGGTTGTCATCTTGCTTAAGCTGTTGGATTTTGTTTCCGTATTTAAGCAATTCCGATTCTTGGCGGCTTACATTCAGTTTGGTAAATAAGCCGTCAATTATTTTATTGAACTTTTGGTTAATGTTTTTTTGTTTGAAGGGGACATGGCCAAATTGCTTCCAATCCTCAACAAAGGTTTTTATGGCACCTAAGTCCTCGTCTCGTTTGCCGCTCAGCGTAAACTGCTTTAACCTATCTAAAATGGTTTCCTTGCCTTTTAGGTTTTCCGCTTCCCCTTCATTAGCCTTGTTCTTTAAAGCATGTAATCGGTTAAAATAATGGTTACAAGCCGTTTTAAACTCTTTCCAAATCTTGTCTGAATACTTTCTTGGTACGTGGCCAATTTGTTTCCATTCGTTCTGTATACGTTTCATTTCGGCGGTAGCCGTATCAAAATCCTCTGTATCTTTTAATGCCGTGGCAATTTCAACCAGCGCTCTTTTTTTGTCTAAATTTTCCTGTTGGTCCTTTTTGAGATTTTTATAAAATGCATTCTTGTTTTTATTAAAATTACGAACGGCATTTTTAAAAGCACTCCATGTATTTTCATTATCTTTTTGGGGCACTTTACCAGCTGAGAAGAACAGTCCTCTAAGTTCCTCCAACTGTTTGATCTGTTTCTGTAGTATTCCATGATTACTGGAAACCCCATCTGCCAAAGTGGCTATTTCATTTATAATTTGTTTCTTACGTTCAAGATTTTGTTCATAAATTTTGTCAACTTCTTTAAAGTGATCCTGTCTTCGTTCATGGATGGTCTTCGTAGCCCTGCTAAAACGCTCCCATATTTCTTCCCTATGCTCCTTGCCTACGGGTCCAATGTCTTCTTTCCAAATTTTATGGAGTACCTGTAACTCTCTAAATGCCCTATTTAAATCGGGTTCTATCGCCAAGGATTCCGCTCGTTCTACAATTTTTTGCTTTTCTTCCAGATTATGTTTAAAATCAAGGTCCCGTAGCTCACGGTTGAGATGCAGGAAATCATAAAAAATTTCTATGTGATGTTGGTACGTTTTCCAAACATTGTTGTACTCCGCTCGTGGAACGGGCCCGGCAGCTTTCCAACTTTCCTGTATACTCTTAAAGCTGTTGTATGTTGTATTAATGTCCTCTTCAATAGTTACCAGTCCCTTTAGGTTTTCTATGAGTTCTAACCTATGGGCTAAGTTTTCTTTGTGACTTTTTTCAAGGCTCTTATAATGTTCATTTCTTTTTTCACGGTATTCGGAATATACCTCGTTGAATTGTCTTTTGGTAACCGAATTGTACTTGAAATCTATCTCGTTTCCGCCATTAGAAATAAAGTCCTCTTTTTTCTCATCTATAAATTCTTGGAATTTTAAATTGAATTCGTCCCGTATGGCGTCCACATGTTTTTTAATGGCCTGTACTTTTTCATTTCTTATCAGCCGTTGTAACTCTCCCACTAAGTTTTCCATGGACATCTTGTCATACTCCAATAATGGGATCTGGTGTCTTTTTTCAGTATCCGTATCTTCCGCGTCCTCGGCGTTACTTTCGTCTATTTCATTAAGACCATTAGAATCGGAATCGCTTTTTTGTGAAGCGTCTTCCTTGTCTTCTATTTTTTCCGGCGCACTTTCCTTTTCCTCAACCTTTTGTGCAACTGGTTTGGTTTTGTTTTCTGGCTGGGTTTTCAAAGTGTCACTATTCGCGCTTTCCTCTGTGTTTTCCTCGGGTTGTACCTTTACAGTGGTGCTGGCGTCATCGGTTTTATTTAAAATTTCTATTTTCGGATCCTCAACCTCAGCTCTTTGGGTCTCCGCAACTTCCTCTGCTATTGTGGGGGTTAGTTTGTCTGGCTCGTTTTCCATGACTTTGTTTCCTGTATTCTCGGTGGTTTTCTCCAAACTGGTTTCTTGCGGTTTGGTAGTTTCCGAGTTGGTCTCTGTTACCTGGCTTTCAGGGATTCCTTTTTCTTTTTCTTCAGACATCATCTTTTTATTAGGTTTTCACAAGATAGTAACAACGGTAACAACAGCAAAGAATTAGCATCTTCTTTTTATGCTTTAGGCTGATAAAAGGGGAAGGTTAAAACTAAGGCTAACATAAGGATATCGAGCTAGCTACAAATAGTTGACTTCTTAGTCGTTCCAGATTTCCCAGGCTTTTTCTGCTTGGTATTTAAGCATTGGAAGCCCGTTTGTAATTGTTGCACCTTGTTTTTCGCCATGTGATAGGAAGGCTGTTTTTTCAGGATTGTATATCAGATCGAAAAGCAGATGTTTTTCAGAAATATGAATATATGGAATGTCCGGTTTGTCGGTAACTTTTGGAAAAGTCCCCACCGGGGAACAATTTATAAGAATGGTATGCTCCTCTAGAATTGTTTTGTCGAGTGCGTTATAGGTGTAGCCATTATTTTTGCCTGTCCTAGAAACAAATTTGAAGGATATTCCTAGTTGTTCCAGAACATAGGCAATAGCTTTTGAGGCGCCTCCTGTTCCCAAAATAAGTGCTTTCTTGTGGTGTTCCTTCAGGTAGGGTTCAAGGGATTTTTCAAACCCGTAGGCATCGGTATTATAGCCCTTTAATCCAGTTGGGCTTATTTTTATGGTATTTACAGCGCCTATGGTTCTAGCGGAGGGTTCAAGTTCATCCAGATAAGGGATCACCGCTTCTTTATAGGGTATGGTAACGTTAAGTCCTGCAAGGTTTTTGCTTGTTTTTATGAGTTCGGGAAAATCGGAAATATCCGTGAGGTCAAAATTTTCATAGCTGTGATAATGTAACTCCAATTCCGAAAATTTCTTTGAAAAATATCCCCTAGAAAAGGAGTAGGAAATATTTTTACCAACTAAACCAAACCTATGCAGTATCTTTTTTGTTTTTTCCATACCAATCTAAAAGTAGTAAAATACTTATTCCAAAAGCGATGAAGAACAAAGCCCACCTAGTCTCCGATATATGAATATCCGGAAGAAAACGTTCGTAATTTACGATAATGGGTTTTTCATTGGAGTCCAAAAGTAGACCCCCATCTGTTCCCATTTTGTAAACCGTTTTTTTCCAAGGCCACACTGTGCCCAAAGAACCCGTAATAAAACCCAGAATTACTGCCGTAGTGGTATGCTTGTAACGCTTAAGTACATAGCTTAGCAAATGGGATAAACTAACTAATCCTGTTGCCGAACCCAACGTAAACACTGCCAATATAAGAAGGGTGTCCAATCGCTCAGGATTGTTCATAAAACTAAAATCCCCTACCACCAGTTCGGAAAAGGTATCGTACAGCGCATTAACGGAGTCCACCAATAGCAACACATAATTCCCTAAAAGCATTAATATAAATGAACCTGAGAGCCCGGGTAAGGTCATTCCGGAGACGCTGATCATGCCGCATAAAAAAATAAATAATAAATTGTCGTTCTCCTTGGCCGGATTTAGAAAGCTTATGGCTATGCCAACCGCCAGTCCCATTAAAGCTGCAATTATTGTCCTCTTGGTCCAATGGTCAAAGTCTTTTCCAATGTAGTAAATGGAGCCTAAAATCATTCCGAAAAAAGTGGCCCAGACATACAGTTCCTTGTGTACCAAAAAATAATCCAATACCTTGGAGACACTAAAGTAACTAACCAACATCCCAAAAAGGAGAAGGGTTAAAAAGGAACCGTTGATATACCTATAAAAACTTTTGAACCTGCCGTTAAGTAGCAGTTTAAAGGCTTTGCCGTTTATTTTTTGAAGCGAATAAATAAACTCTTCGTAAAAACCGCCAACAAATGCGACAATACCTCCCGATACGCCAGGTACTTTATTGGCAGCTCCCATACACAACCCCTTTATGAAAAGGAATACTTTATCCAAAAGGGTTCTAGGTTGGTTCATAAAGGGCCATGCTTACTTTTTGGAAGCTGTTCTTTCCAAGATAAAAATAAGGGAAAAACCTAGAATAGCCGTTATAATTGCAATTACAATTTGATTGTCACCGTCAAAAACAAAAGGGGATATGTTTTCGTCTATAAGAATTTCTTTTTCTCCAATTTTAATAGTTTCTATAATGTTCTTCCAAGGCCAAATTTTATTTAGGGACCCTAGGATAAAACCGGTAAGCACGGCAAGGGTGGGATTTTTGTAATTAGAGAATAACCATTTAAGTACCCTTGCAAAACTCAATATGCCAAAGACAACACCCAGGCCAACAGTAATTATTATCTTGAAATCCTTATCGTTGACCGCGTCTAAAATAGTTTTGTAAGAGCCCAAAAGCACCAAAATAAATGAACCTGAAATTCCAGGGAGCACCATGGCACATATAGCCAAAGCACCTGAGAAAAAAAGAAAGGGTAGACTATCTGTATTGGCAGATGGCGGTAGGGTAGTGATAAAAAACGCCGTTAGCGCTCCCATGCTAAATAGTAGTATGGATGCCAAATTCCATTTGTTGATTGCCTTTGCAACAAAAATGACACTGGCCAATACAAGACCAAAGAAAAAAGCCCAGATGGGAATTGGGTGAAATACTAGCAGCCACGTAATAAGTTTAGAAAAGGATAGAATACTGACTAGCATTCCTCCAAAAAGGACAACCAAAAAATTGCCGTTGAGTTTTGTCCAGAATGCCTGGAAGCCATCGTCTTTTAAGGTTTTGAACGTATCTAAGCGGATGTTGTTTATAGATGAGATAAATTCCTCATAAATTCCGGTTACAAAGGCGATCGTGCCCCCTGAAACACCGGGCACCAATTCCGCTATGCCCATGGCCATTCCTTTTAGGCCAATAAAAACATGATGAATCATTTTTCTTTTCTCCATAAATTTTGTGATCGTAGCTGGTAGATTAGGCTTTTTTTGAATCGGTCAAAATTCCTTTTAGCCATTCCGAATCACGAAATTCAGGAAATTGATTTTGGAAGAGATGTAATTTTTTGGTCGCTTTGTCCAATTTAAGTGCATCCAATAATGTTATTCGGGCATTTATAGTGTCATTGCCAAGCAGCAAGAATCCAACGCTCATATATAGGATTCGCACATTATTGGGATAGAAATCTTTTGCTTGTTTCAGAATTTCCAGTGCGCCATCTATATCGCCGTTCTTTTGGGCAACTTCCGCCCATTGAAGCCATGTTTCTAGTTCGTAACTTCCAAGTTCTATAGCTTGTTTATAAGCAAAATCGGCTTGATCAAAATCTTTTAGAGCTACATGTATTTTGGCACATTTTGTCCAATAACTCGAGTTTTCGCTATCTATATTTATGGCTTTATTTACGTAATAAAGAGCTTTGTCGTAATTTTTTCTATTGTAATAAAAATTGGTGATGGCCAACCATCCTTTATCCAATAAGGGGTCTTCGTGAACCGTTTGGTAGAAATAGTATTTGGCCATTTCATGGTTCTTTAGTTTTTCATAACACTTGCCAATCCTTAAAAAAGCATGGGACGTAGGGTCTTCTATAGAAATAGTGGTCTCGTAATTTTCAATGGCTTCGGTGTATTTTCCGAGTTTTTCCAGCACCTTTCCTTTTTCAAAGTAGGCACCTAGGAAGGAGTCATCGGAAATTATGGCAAAGTCGAATGCGGACAAAGCTTCTTGGAACATATGTTTGCAGAAGTACTGTTTTCCTAATTGATGCCACGCCACTTCGCAGTAGGGATTATGCTCTAAATATTCGTTAAGATAGGTAATGGCACCATCGTAATCCTCTAAATATTCAAAACAATAGATAACGTTGTAAAGTGATGAATAATCCTGTTCGTCAAAAGCCACACATTTCATAAAGCTTTCTTTGGCAAGCTTAAAATTGTCCATAAAAAGGTATTCCATGCCCAACAGGGCATAAATATCTTCACAGTCCTCAGATAGTTCCAAGGCTTGTTGCAAGAGAAGTACTGCTCTCTCGTGATTGTCCTTTTTGGAGTAAATGTTTGCGCGTTGTATATATATTTCCTCGTTATTGGCATCTAATAATTGCAGTTCGTCCAATAATTTTTCAGCAGCTGAAAGATTGTTTTCAAAAACCATTACTTCTACATATAACAGCTTAAGCTCAATAGCATCGGGGTGTTGCTGTAATCCGATCTTGATTCCCTTTTTAGCCAAGGAAATTTTACCGTTATTCAAATAATGGTGTATAATGTCCTCAAAGTCTTCTGAATCAAAGAAATAGACATCATCTGTCTTCAACATCGATTCGAACTTGGTAATGGGTCTGTCTGGTCTTTCGCTAGATTCTAACGCCATAGAAACTTTTTAGTTCAACTATAAAAATAAAAGTAAGCCTTTGAGAAGGGTATTACTGAAGAATGATACCGATATTATTAACAAATTAGTTAACAGGATATTGTGCGGGGCTATTCAAAATAGAAAGTATAGTGGCGCATCCTTGTCTAATTTCATCTAAGGAGATGGTTAGGGGAGGGGATATGCGAACGGCTCTCGGTTCAAATAAAAGCCAAAAAAGGATAAGTTTATGCTCCTTCGCCCTTAATACGAGTTCGTTGGCCTTTTCGCCATTTTCCATAATAAGAGCCAACATAAGTCCTTTACCTCGAATTTCTTTTATTGCTGGATGTACCAATAGTTTTCTAAACAATTTTTCTTTCTCCAAGGTTTGCTGTATTAAACCTGTGTTCAACAGTTCGTCTAAAGTAGCCAAGCAGGCTGCGGCGATTACAGGGTTACCGCCAAAAGTGGTAATATGCCCAAGTTTTGGGCTATGTTGTAAGGATTTCATTATTTTCGAGCTGCTGGTAAAACCCCCAACGGGTAAACCTGAAGCCATACCTTTGCCCATGACCAAAATATCCGGGATACAATTATAATGTTCAAAAGCGAATAACTTTCCGGTTCGCCCAAATCCAGGTTGTATTTCGTCCAGGACCAACAAGGCGCCAACTTCCGTACATCGTTTACGTACTTTTTCCAAATACTTATTGCGCGGAAGAATGAACCCTGCACCACCTTGTATGGTTTCTAAAACAACACAGGCCGTTTTTTCTGTAATTCGCTCCAATTCTGAGGACACGTTAAAATGGATGAAGGAAACATCTGGAATCAATGGTCTAAAGGAACCTTTGCGCTCCTCGTAGCCCATAAGACTTAGACTTCCCATAGTATTGCCATGATAGGCGTGGTGGGCGGCAATTAGTTCTGTTCTGCCCGTATATCTTCTCGCCAACTTAATTGCACCTTCAATGGCTTCCGTTCCGGAATTAACGAGGTACGTGGAGTTGAGTTGTGTTGGTAGGTTGTTGGCCAGAAGTTTGGCATAGGCTACGGCGGGTCCTTGTGCATATTCCCCATATACCATGACATGCATATATTTTGCAGCCTGTTCTTGTATGGCAGACACTATTTTCGGATGGCAATGTCCTAGGCCACAAGCAGATACGCCCGCCACAAAATCTAGGTACGCATTGCCATCGGTGTCATAAATGTAACTGCCCTTGGCATGGGAGACTTCCATTCCCAAAGGATGTGGTGTGGTTTGCGCCTGGTATTTTAAAAAATCGGAAATCATAGTGCTGGCTACATTACCTTTTCTGCTTTTTTTGACTGCTTGGAATCTGTTGCCTTTGCATTGGGAGTATTTATAGGGTCGGTTTCGTTTTTGTTTCGTTCCTTCTCTTCAGCGTCAATATCAATAGGGTTGTTTATTCCTCTAATCACAACTAATTCAATATTATTATCGTCTTCATCAAAAATATCGTCCTTGGTCATAATACGTTCATCGCCCCGCCAAATAAAGCCCTTTAATATTCTACTGTTTTTTGGGAGGTCTGTTTCGGGAAATATATCGCCATCAGGATCTGTGAAAAAAGTAAGGTCTTCCACATCATTTTCGGCCATTGTTATCCTTATTTTACTGCAGATGGTCTTGTCTATGCCTATAAGTTCATCATCGTCATTGTACATGTAATAAATGACCTCGGTGTTTTTGATCAGGTCGATGATTTTAAGTTCATTGTCTATGAATTTCCCGAACAGGTCTTTTCCTTTTGCTTGATTGTACCCTTCCATGCTTATGCTATCCAAAGAGATAATAAAGGCGTTGTTCAGTACTTTTAAAGAGTCTAGCTTTTCTGTTTTTTTGTTGGACAGCAAATGAATACTATCCCCCGTCATTTGATTGTCTAAGTTCCAAAGTACGGGATTCGTGATCAATTGGGTTATGCCCGTTCGTTCTTCGGAATGAATGGAATCACATTTTCCACTTAGGTCTGTCTTATAGAATTTAGCATTTCTAAAGGCCCTTGTAATACGCTCGTCCGGTTTGCCCGTAATCATTAAGGTATCCCCATGCACATAAAGCGAATCTTTTTCTTGTACCAAAATAGAAACGGCCCTTCTCGTGGCAAAGACCGAATCCTTCGCCTTATGTACCTCCGCATAGTGGGCCCTTACAATACCTTTGTTAATCGTGTCCGTTACCGTGATGTTGTTAGTGGCAGAAGCAAACTCACGCGCTTTGTTAAAGTAAACACTATCACCTTCCATAATCCGATCATTATAGTCAACACGCGTATTTTTAATGCCATAGCCACTTTCTACCTTGGTGTCGTAAAACCCACGCTCACAATATATTTTGTAGGTTTCGCCGACAATTGTAGATGGCCCATACATATAGGCATTTTTAGAGGTGGTGTAATAATCTAGTTGTTCCGAATCTAGGATATACTCTGGATTGTCTATATGAACACTATCTAAAAACTGATATTTCTTCTGTTCCATAAAATACCTACCAATTTTACTGGTCAGGGTATTTGCGGAATCTATGACGGTGCCATAATCTTGGTAGTAAGCTTCCTGCTTTTCGCGATCAAGGCGGAGTGTATCTGTCTTTAAGGTCATGTCTGTACTGGTCAATACAACATTTCCCCATGCTTTTGCCAATTTAATATCGCCTTTGTAATCAATTTTTTGACTCGTCATTTGTACGGAATCCCCTTGTTTTAAAATTACGTTTCCAATAGCCTCCAGTCTATTTTCCTTTTGAAAATATATGGCCACATCGCACCATAGGTCGGCACCTTGATGTTCAAATTGCACTTGCCGTTCGTCCTTGCTAAAGATAGAAGCGCCAGGATATTCCTGCTCGTTCTTCGTAAAGTTGGCACCGTAAACAATATTTATTTGTTTGGGTTCCTCTGGCTGGTCCTGTGCGACAAGCGTTAGCGTAAAAAAAAGGGATATGAATCCTAAAACTGTCCTATACAAGGTAATTTTTTTTCAAAAATAGGATTTTTAAATCAGGCCTGTACAAGATTAGGATTCTTTTAGCAGTCCCGTGCCGTATCTGCGCGGACGTCATATTGGGTTGTATTCATACTGAAACCAAGGTTGTTGCCCAAAGGTACTATATGGTCATTAGGTTCATCGGTTTTTAAGGTTGTTTTATTTATCAGTAGTATGCTCCTTGAAAGAAAGAAAAAAGTAACTTCAGATAGCAATTTAAAAGACTAGTTGCCAAATAAGAGTATCAACCATTTTACTATTTCGTTTGAACCATTCTTGCCTTTAAATACAACCATAAAAAAAGCCACCCTAGAGTGGCCTGAATTAAAATGTTTAAGATACTGCTCTGCTCTAAATAATATTTAAAAATCCCTATACTCGCCCTCAAGAAAGGTATTGGCCTCTTCTTCGGCAAATCTCGCATTTTTACTGTCCCAGTTTAAGGTTTGGTTCGGGAAGCGGTTTGCAATGACACCTAAGAGAATGGTTTCCGTTAGTTTGGCAGCATAGGAAAAGGGTGCGGTACATTCGTCCGTACCCAAACAGGCATCCACGAACTGATGATAGTGCTTAACTCCCTCTGAGTCATAATTTCGTATGGGATCGCCCATGTTGTTTGCTTTTGAGACCGCGGCAATTTCCTCGGAAATGTCTACATATTCGCCATCTACTATTTTCGTTGGTAATTGCATGAAGTGAGGCAATAATAAACGGCCTTTTTCTCCAATGAACATAGCACCCTGCTCCGGTAGTGTTCCTGGGCCACTAATTTTCGTCTCCAATGACATTTTTTCTTCCACCGAAGCTTCTTTGGTTTCGGTATTCGCTACTCCTGCCATTTCCGTTGCACCCGGAAGTTTTAGGTCTTCGTGCATTTCCGGTGCTCCCGGGCCGTCATACCAGACCCATTTTAGGCTCTCTGCCGTATAGGGTGTACTAGGAAATTCATAGGTAACGACATTGTTCTCCGGAAATCCAAAACCATTGGGTTCCCTGCATTCGTTCTTAATTGTTCGTGGTACGTCTAAGGCAAGGGCGTTATAAGGGGTGTCAAAGATATGAACACCCATATCTCCCAACGTCCCGCAGCCATAATCTACTAGTTTTCTCCAATTTCCTGGATGGTACACATCCTCTTTGTAAGGTCTCTTTGCTGAGGTTCCTAGCCATAAATTCCAATCAAGGGAGGCTGGTACGGTGTCTTCACCAGTTGGTATCGGGCCATCATATCCCCAATTTTTGGGAGACCATGCCCTTACCGTATGAACTTTCCCTATGATGCCGGACTGGATCAATAAAGTTGCCAATTTATAATCATAAAAGGAATGTACCTGTATTCCCATTTGGGTAACTAACCCTTTCTCCTCGGCCAGTTTTTTCATGTCTCTTGCTTCCGACACATAGTGCGTCAGTGGTTTTTGACAGTAAACCGATTTGTTCATTTCCATTGCCATCATTGAGGCGGGAGCATGGGTATGGTCCGGTGTGGATACTACAACTGCATCTATTTCGTCACCGATTTCTTTAAGCATCACTCTATAATCTGTATACGTTTTAGCGTTCGGATGCAGTTTTTTGGCTGCTGCCAGATTATTGGAGTCTACATCGCAAAGTGCTACTACGTCAACCTTACTATGGGATGAAATCGCCTCAAGGTCTGCTGCTCCCATGTTTCCGACACCAACGTGCGCGGTTCTTAAACGTAATAACGGCGATGCTGTAATATTCTGTGCGGATTCTTTGCATGCCAGCAAAAAAGAAGGCATTAGAGCCGTGGTGGATGCCAATATTGCCGATTTTTTTAAAAATTCCCTTTTCTTCATTATATACAGGTTAGAGTTTTTTGATCTTTATATTTCGGAACCAGATGGGACTTGAGTGGTCTTGAAAACCAATATAGCCTTTTTTATACTTTCCATAATCCTTGCTATTTTTCCATTTTTCGGAGTTCTTTTTTTCGTACCAATCTTCTGACCACGGTACGAAAGATACTACCATTTTTCCATTGAGCCAATGTTCAACCTTTTCCGGTGTAAAAACAATCTTAGAGGAATTCCATTCCCCTACGGGATGAAGTACCTTTTGGGTAGGGTCTGCTGGGTGCATAGCATAGTCCGATGCTGTTTGTTGCAAAGGTTTCAATTCCTCTGGTTTCTCCGTATAGCCCAAACTAAGGTTGTAAGATGTAAGGTCGTGCATTGCCGCATAGTTTTCATCATCTATGAGTTGATATTCCGGAGATACTTCTGGAATACTATTATATCCTTCTTTTATGTGATAGAAAATACCACTGTTGCCGCCTTTTGGCAGTTTCCATTCTACATAGAATTCAAAGTTGTCAAACTCTTCTGCGCCGTAAATGATGTCCTTACCTCCGGTATAATCTTGTTCCAGACCTAATTCGGTGTCAAAAGTAAGCTCCCCATCTTTAGCCACCCAGCCCGGTGGCAGTGTTTCACCATTGTAGGCTCTCCAGCCTTCCATGCTGCTGCCGTCGAAAAGTACAATCCATTCTTCAGCGGTGGTGGTAGTTTCTGGTCGTTCCGTATTTTCTGCTTTCTTATCCGTCTTACAGGAGGCTGCAAAAATCAGTACGGTACATAGTAGGCTCAATCTTTTCATATTTACTAAATTTAATCTTTCAATATACTAAAATAAAAAAGACGTTAAGCCTTTTTTTCGCTTAACGTCTTTCTAATTATGACCAATACGGTTAAATTACCTATAAATGGTCTGTGTTCTGTCTGGGCCTACGGACACAATTGTTATGGGCACTTCCAATTCCTTCTCAAGAAAGGCTATATAATCGTTGAGCGCTGCAGGCAGTTGGTCTGCTTTGGACATCTTTGTCAAATCCGCGGCCCAACCATCCATTTCAGTGTATATGGGTGTTACGTTCTCGGCTTCAATATTAAAAGGGAAGTGATCGATTCTGTTTCCCTTATAGTTGTATGCTGTACATACTTTTAATTTTTTGAATCCGCTAAGGACATCGCCCTTCATCATCATTAGTTCGGTAACACCATTAATGCGAACGGCATATTTCAAGGCCACCAAATCTAGCCAACCACATCTTCTGGGCCTTCCTGTGGTCGCACCAAATTCATTCCCTACACGTCCCATGATTTCACCGTTTTCATCAAAGAGTTCTGTAGGAAAAGGGCCGCTGCCCACCCTGGTGGTATAGGCTTTAAAAATTCCTTTTACCTCACCGATCTGGTTGGGCGCAACACCTAATCCAGTACAAGCACCAGCTGCGGTTGTATTAGATGAAGTAACGAAGGGATAGGTGCCAAAATCGATATCCAGCAAAGACCCTTGAGCACCCTCCGCCAATATTTTTTTGCCAGATTTTTGAGCTTGGTACAGGTACTCCTCACTATCTATGAACGTTAGTGTTTTAAGTTGTTCTACGGCTTTGAAAAAATCAGCTTCCAATTCCGCTAAATCATATTGTATGTCTACATCGTAAAAACCGATCATGGCCTCGTGCTTGTTGGCCAATGCCCTGTAACGCTCTTTCCAATCGGTCAGTTCCAGATCCCCTATGCGCATCCCGTTTCTACCGGTCTTGTCCATATAGGTGGGACCGATACCTTTTAGAGTGGAGCCGATCTTGGCTTTTCCCTTTGCGGCTTCGGATGCTGCATCCAATAAGCGATGTGTTGGCAATATCAAATGTGCTTTTCTAGAAATTAATAAGGTGGACTTTATGTCCAGTTCAAATTTCTTTAAGGCATCTATTTCCTTCTTAAAGATGACTGGGTCTATGACCACCCCGTTCCCTACCACATTAATCGCTTTTTTGTGAAAAATTCCAGAGGGTATTGTGTGCAATACATGTTTTA
Source organism: uncultured Flavobacteriaceae bacterium (assembly GCA_963697395.1). GTDB lineage: Bacteria > Bacteroidota > Bacteroidia > Flavobacteriales > Flavobacteriaceae > Maribacter. The sequence goes on along the minus strand of CAVONX010000018.1, from coordinate 140,618 downwards.
TACCATCGAATTCCAAGGTATGACCCGCATTTGGACCACCTTGAAAACGGGCAATTATATCATAGTTTTGAGTTAATACATCAACGATTTTTCCTTTTCCTTCGTCACCCCATTGTAGGCCCAACAATAAATCTACTGCCATTATACTAATACTTGGTTAATTGTTTTTATTTGTTTTACCTTCTTCTTTCTCAGGCTGATTTTTGGTTCCATAAAAATAGAGGGAATGTGTATTTATCTTGATATCGAATACCTCTTCTATGGTTTTTTTTATAGATTGGATACGTGGATCACAAAATTCCAATACTTCACCGGTATCGGTTAGGATCACATGATCGTGCTGGCGGTCAAAAAAGGATTTTTCATACTGTGCCTGTGTTTTTCCAAATTGATGCTTTCTTACTAATTTGCAGTCTAAGAGCAGTTCAATAGTGTTATATAGGGTAGCACGGCTAACACGGTAATTTTTGTTCTTCATTTTGATGTAGAGCGATTCTATGTCAAAATGATCGTCACTTTCGTAGATTTCCTGAAGAATTGCATAACGTTCGGGAGTTTTTCTATGCCCGTTGCTCTCTAAAAATGTGGTAAATACGTTCTTTACAATTTCTTGGTTCTTGTCCGAAGCCATGGTTAATTCGTTAATTTACAAATGTACAGTTAAATTTTAATTACCCTTCTAAAGTCTGGATACTTTGTCTATCCCGTTGATCTGCTTTAAGTTTTCTATCACTTTTTTAAGAATGGCGATATTTTTAACTACTACAGTTATTTTTCCCGTAAAGGTGCCGCTATCCGTGCTAAAATTAAGATTCCGCATATTTACGTGCATATTTCCGGATATAACTTCAGTTATTTTACTTACCAGACCTAAGTTGTCTATTCCCGTTAACTGTATATCGGCCTTGAACTCCTCTTGACTAGAATCCATCCACTTTGCGCTAATAATACGGTAGGCGTAGTTGGATTGCAACGAAATGGCATTGGGACAATTCTTTTTATGCAGTTTTATACCTTCGCCAACGCTTACAAAGCCAAATACATCATCTCCAGGAATGGGGTTACAGCATTGGGATAATTTATAGTCCAATTTCTCCTCTTCCTTTCCAAATACCAGTATATCGAATTTGGATGTGATTTCGTCCTTGCCTACATCCTCAGGAACAGGATTTTTACGCATGCGGTTTTTAAAGAAACTGATAAACGCATTGTTGTAGGACGAGGCAAAGTCCTTTAACATTTGATTGTCAATGGAGCCGACTCCTACCCTGTAGAATAAATCGAGACTGGTCTTTAACTTAAAGAAGCTTACCATTTTGTTGATGGAGTCCTCGTTTATGGTTATTTTCTGTGACCTGAGTTTTCTGCGTAAAATTTCTTTTCCATCCTCGGCAATCGTCTTTTTCTCCTCTCTAAGAACCGATTTTATTTTGGCCCTTGCCCTTGCCGTAGTAGCATAATCCAACCAGTTTTGGTTCGGTTTTGCTTGATCCGAGGTAATGATTTCTACTTGGTCACCACTGCTTAATGTAGTATTTAAGGGAACCAATTTTCCGTTTACCTTGGCGCCACGGGTGCGCATACCTACCTCCGTATGGATATTAAAGGCAAAGTCTAAGGGAGTTGCTCCCTTGGGCAATGACTTGAGTTCCCCATTTGGTGTAAATACAAAAATTTCTTTTGAGTAAAGGTTAAGTTTAAACTCTTCTACAAAATCTACGGCATTGGTATTTGCGTTTTCCAAGGCCTCCTGCAATTTGTTCAGCCAGACTTCGATACCCTGTTCCTTTTGGTTACCGTGTTTGTATTTAAAATGTGCGGCATACCCTTTCTCCGCTATTTCGTGCATACGTTCACTGCGTATCTGAACTTCTACCCATTTTCCCTTGGGTCCCATTACCGTAATGTGCAGGGCTTCGTAACCTGTAGATTTTGGCGAGGAGATCCAATCGCGTAATCGGACGGGATTAGGGGTAAAGTGATCTGTGACAATCGAGTATATTTTCCAAGCTAAGAATTTTTCGTTTTGCTTATCGGATTTATAGATGATTCGAACGGCAAATTTGTCATAGATTTCATCAAAGGATACGTTCTGCGTTATCATTTTTTTACGCATAGAAAAAATGGACTTCATTCTTCCCTTTATTGTATAGTTCAGCCCTTCCTGCTTTAATGAATTGTCTATAATTTCGGAAAAGGCGGCTATGTATTCTTCCTGCTCTTCCTTACTATCCTCTATTCTGCTTTTTATGTCCTTATAGACCTCTGGCTCTGTATATTTTAGACTAAGATCCTCTAATTCGCTCTTGATATTATACAATCCTATTCTATGGGCTAACGGCGCATATATATAAAGGGTTTCGGAAGAAATTTTAACTTGCTTGTCCTCTGACATGGAGTCCATGGTAAGCATGTTGTGGTACCTGTCCGCAATTTTTATGATGATGACCCTTACGTCATCATTTAAGGTCAGCAACATTTTTCTGAAATTCTCCGCTTGCTGGGAGATGTTCATATCCTTTTTTAAGTGCGATATTTTAGTGAGTCCGTCCACGATACGCGCTACGGTTTCCCCGAACATACGATCAATATCGTCCAAGGTATATTGCGTATCCTCCACCACATCATGCAACAAAGCGGCGGCAATAGAAACTGCATCCAGTCCAATCTTCGATGCAACGATCTTTGCCACGGCAATGGGATGAAAGATATAGGCTTCACCGGACTTCCTACGTTGGTCTTTGTGGGCGTCTACCGCAATTTCAAAGGCACTACGGATCAGCTTTTTATCATCATCGGTTAGGTTCTGATAGCTAATGCGCAACAGTTCTTTGTATTGCTTGGCAATAAGTTTGTTTTCTATTTCTAAATCGGCTTCCGTCATACTAAATTAAAATTACCATAATCTTAGCTGTTAGACAACAAAAATTATGCCTTTAAGTTTCGGATCCTATCCTTTAGCGGTGGATGGGAATAATGCATAAAAACATACGCCGGATGTGGTGTAAGATTGCTCAAGCTGTTCTTTGATAATTTCTTTAAGGAGGTAACCAAGGGCAGCGCCAAAAAGGTTTGTTTGGCATAATCATCTGCTTGATATTCAAACTTGCGCGAAAAATAATTCATGAGCAGTCCCGTAATTTCGGAAATGGGACTGTAGAGTATTCCAAAACCTATCAGCGCAGCGTGAAAGCTAGGTTTGTCTACCCCTATAGCCAATGAAATGCTTGGGTTATTTATGAATAGCGATAGAATAAAAAGCATCAACCCAGTCAACAAAATCGAGCTGGCCAAATTGAATATGATGTGGTTTTTCTTGTAGTGACCTACTTCATGGGCGAGTACGGCAACAATTTCGTCCTCTTCCAGGTCTTTGATCAGGGTGTCGTACAACGTAATGCGTTTTTCTTTTCCAAATCCTGAAAAGTAGGCATTCGCCTTTGTGGAGCGTTTGGATCCGTTGATGACGAATATATTTTGGAGCTCAAACCCTACCTTTTGGGCATAGGCTTCTATTTTGGTCTTAAGGCTTCCGTCTTCCAAAGGTATCTGTTTATTGAACAAGGGTACAATGAGTTTACTGTAGAACAAATTCATGAAAATGGTAAAAATTGTGATTAATCCCCAAGTATAAAGCCAAAAATGGGCACCTGCCCATTCAAAGAACCACAACACCATCGTTAAAATACCGCCTCCTAGAACCACGATCATCAACCATCCTTTAATTTTATCCGTAATAAAGGTTTTGAGCGTCGTTTTGTTAAAACCGAATTTTTCTTCAATCACAAATGTTTGGTAATAGCTAAAAGGAGTATTAAGTACATCGCTACCGATCATGATAATTCCAAAAAATAGTAAAGCTTGTAAAATTGGGTTTGCAGTAAAATTAGAAACAATGGTATCTATCCATCCAAAACCACCTAAGATCAATAGACTTAAAATAAGGAGGATGGAGAAGGCGGAGGTTAGGATTCCAAAACGGTAGTTGGTTAATTTGTAGGCCTGGGATTTTTCATATTCCTCGTTGTTGTACACATCTTTTAGATCTTTTGGCACGCTGTCTTTAAACCGTTTGGCGTTCAGGAAATTTAATGTGGTGGACAATACATATTCGCCTATCAAAATAACCAGAATGCAATAAAATAGTAGCGTTGTATCCATAGCTGTTTTTTCGTCTTTGTGCAACCGTATTAGCCTTTCTTTTGTAGTTGCTGGGCCTTTCGTTGCCGTTTCCCTTCAAAGATAAGTATTGCCGCGGATACAGATACGTTCATGGAATCTATTTCCCCTTCCATGGGAATAATGATGTTTTTATCGGCATTTGAAAGCCATTCTTCGCTTAGTCCCGTGGCTTCCGTACCAACTATTATGGCCGTGGCACCCCTAAAATCAACAGAGGTATAGACCTCCGATGCACTCAGTGCCGCACAATACATGGTACAATTCATTTCCTTTAAAAATCGGATAATTTCCGAGGTACTTGCCATTCCTACTTTTCTGGAGAACACACAGCCCACACTAGACCGAATGATATTGGGGTTGTACAGGTCGGTCTTTGGGTTTGCAATGAGAACGGCATCTAGGTTGGCAGCATCTGCCGTGCGTAATAATGCCCCGATGTTTCCGGGTTTCTCCGGAGCTTCGGCCACAAGGATAAAAGGGTTTTTCTTTTTTAAATCTAATTGGGAAAGGTCATGCGATTTTGATTTCACAAGGGCGATAACCCCTTCGGTCGTATCTCTGTACGCCAATTTTTTATAGACCTCCAAAGTAAGGTTGACAATAGGCACCGACGGCGCAAACTGAAATTCGATTTGCAAACTGTCAAAAGGTATCATGGCATCGCAATAGCAAAAGGTGTCCACATGATATCCCGCACGGATGGCCAATTGTAGCTCGCGCTTTCCTTCCAAGACAAAAAGTCCGGTCTTTTTACGTTCCCTAGATTTTTCCTTAAGGACCAGGAACTGTTTTACTAGAGGATTTTGCGGACTGCTAATAAGTTTTACGTTTTGCATGTGAAACAAAAATAAACCAATCCGTTAAGTATTGTATCTTAACACGACTTAGAAAGCTAAATATACATATTGATGAAGAATGTTTTGATGTTTTCCCTGGTTGCCGTCTTCTTTTCGTGCAAGACCGATACACGTAAATTGGAGCAAAAGCAAACGGAAAGCCTGGTGGCCGATACTGTCGTGCAGCCGAAATATCCTAAGGATGTACTAGAGGTTTTTAATGCCCATGGTGGATTGGATTCTTGGAAATCGTTTAAGACATTGAGTTATACCATCCCCAAAACTGACGCCGCAGAAACCCATACGATTGCGCTGCAAAGCAGGAAGGATAAAATTACGATGCCACGAGTGGAGTTGGGTTATGACGGTTCGCAAGTTTGGTTGTTGGACGAGAACAATAGCTACAAGGGCGATGCAGTTTTCTATCATAATCTTATGTTCTACTTTTTTGCCATGCCCTTTGTTTTGGCTGATGAAGGCATTTTATACGAAAAAACCGAACCTTTGGAGTTCGATGGAAAATCCTACCCAGGTGTTCGAATAAGTTACAATTCGGGCGTGGGTACGTCTCCCAAAGATGAATACTTTTTGCATTACGATGCAGAAACATTTCAAATGCAATGGTTGGGCTATACCGTAACCTACAGAAGTGGCGAAAAATCCGATAACGTTAAATGGATAAGATACAATGATTGGATTGATGTAGCAGGGATACAATTACCTAGGTCCGTTACATGGCACGACTATGAAGGAAGAAAGATCGGGGCCCCAAAGAATATAGTCCTATTTGAAAATATTAACTTGTCGGGTGAGGAGAAACCTATCGATTTTTATAGTAAACCGGAGAAGGCTATTGTGGTAAATTAGATGTTATGGCATGGCTTCGGTTTTATTTTTAACTTAACAAAAGGTTAAATGAGCCAATTAACTTTTTTGTCGTTTCAAATTAATGCTTAACTTAGAGAGCTTGAGGACTAAAGTGCCGCTTTTAGCGAACTTTCTTCTAGCCGATTAGCTTCTTAAAAAATTAATACTTACAACGATGCCAACGTACAAACTAAAAATTAATGGTGTGTCCCAAGAAATTGAGGCTTCACCGGAAACGCCCTTATTGTGGGCCTTACGAGACGATTTGGATATGGTGGGAACCAAATTTGGCTGTGGAATAGGCCAATGTGGTTCCTGTACCGTTCACATAGACGGTGCTGCGGCCCGTAGTTGCCAATTGCAAGTTTCCCAATTGGACGGAAAAGAAATCACCACCATAGAGGGCTTATCCAAAGATGGTTCCCATCCCGTGCAACAGGCATGGAAAGAGCTAGATGTACCCCAATGTGGCTATTGCCAATCGGGCCAGATCATGACTGCTTCCGCTTTTCTAAAACAGAATCCTACTCCAACGGAACAGGAAATAAAAAATGCCATGCACGGCAATATTTGCAGGTGTGCGGCCTATAACAGAATTCACAAGGCCGTGGCTGTCGCTGCCGATAAACTGGGTTAATCTAAAAAGCAAAAAAATGTCAACGGGTATATCTACAAAATTTAGCAGAAGGTCATTTTTGAGAACTTCCTCCCTAGCGGGCGGCGGAATGCTCATAGGCTTTAATCTGTTTACCGCTTGCAAGGACAATGTTCAAATGCCGGTGGATATTTCAAAATTAAATTATAACGACTTCAACGCCTTTATCAAAATTTCGGATGAAGGTATGGTTACCTTGTTTTCCCCAAATCCGGAAATCGGTCAAGGGGTAAAAACGGCCATGCCCATGATCATTGCGGAAGAGTTGGATGTTCCTTGGGAGAACGTAAATGTGGTGCAGGGCGTACTGGACACAAAAAATTATCAGCGGCAAGTGGCCGGAGGAAGCCAATCCATTCGTTTTGGATGGGATGCCTTGCGTCAGACAGGAGCAACCGCGCGTCAATTATTGGTAAATGCAGCTGCTGCCCGTTGGGGTGTAGATGCTTCCGAATGTTCTGCCAAGCAGGGTATTATTACCAATGCAAAGGGGGAAACCTTAGGGTACGGTGATGTGGTCAAGGAGGCTGCTAAATTACAGATTCCTACATCGGAAGGTGCCGAAGAAGACGAATCCAAATCGGAAAATCCCGAGTTTAAGGATACCGAAGCACAGGGGGTTGCAGGCAAAGTGAAATTAAAGGATCCAAAAGACTATACCCTTATAGGAAAGGATATTACGAATGTGGATATGGATGAGATCATCACCGGAAAGCCACTTTATGGAATGGACTATAAAGTAGATGGAATGGTGTACGCCAGTATCGTGCGCCCACCATCCTTTGGGCAGCAATTGGAATCTTTTGATGATACCGATGCCAAGGCCGTAAACGGAGTTCTGGATGTAATAAGAATCGGTACCAAAGGAAGAGGTCTGTTAGAGAAAGATCGCGGAAATTGGTCCGTAAAACTTGGGCATACGGATAAAGTAGTGGTCATAGCCAAAAGTACTTGGGCTGCCATGCAAGGAAAAAAAGCGATCAAGGCCACATGGAGCGAAATTTCTCCCTTGGAGAGTTCGGATTCACATGACCGAGAATTACTGGCCTTACTAGACGGAAGCGAATTTAACACCTTACGAAAGGACGGCGATGTGGAAAAGGCTTTTAAGCAAGCGGATAAAGTAATAGAACGCACGTACGAATCTCCGTTCCTACCGCACAACTGTATGGAACCCATGAATTTCTTTGCCGATGTGACGGATACAAAAATACACTTAGTGGGACCTATACAAACTCCTGAATCCAGCGCAGAAGCTGTGGCCGACATGTTAGGCCGAGATTTGGCCGATGTGCATTGTGAAATGACGCGCATGGGTGGTGGTTTTGGACGTCGTTTGTACAGCGATTTTGTTTTGGAGGCAGCGGAAATTTCCGATGCCATAAGAAAACCCGTAAAGATGGTTTCTTCGCGAGAGGATGACATGACAACGGGCGTATACCGTCCGGCAATTAAATATCGTTTTAAGGCAAGTATAAAAGACGGTAAACTTACCGGCTATCATTTAAAGGAAGCTGCCGTTGGTGGAAATATGTACGGATTAATTCCCAATTTTTTCCCTGCCGGGGCTTTGGAAAACTATCAGGTAGACGTAGCTTCTTACGACAGTAATATCACCACAGGGGCATGGCGTGCGCCTTATACCAACTTCCTGTCTTATGCGGAACAGAGTTTCCTGGACGAAATTGCGGAAGCCATGGAAGTGGATGCCGTGCAGATGCGTTTAGACCTTTTGCAAAAAGTGAAGGGTACTACGGACGAACGCATCCAGTATTCTGCGGAACGTATGGAAGATGTCATTAATTTAGTGGTTGAGAAATCTGGATATAGAACCCCAAAAGAAGGGGTGTTTCAAGGATTTTCCGTCTATTACTGTCATAACACCCATGTGGCCGAAGTGGCCGATGTAGTTATGGAAAACAATCAGCCCGTTGTCAAGAAAGTAACGGTGGCGGTAGATTGTGGTATTGTTGTAAACCGTTCAGGAGCCTTGAATCAGATAGAAGGCGGTGTTATAGATGGCGTGGGGCATGCCATGTATAGCGATTTTTCTTTTGAGGGAGGGGCGCCCAAAGCGAAAAATTATGATGGGTACCGACTCATTAGAATGCGCGAAGCACCATCGGTAGAAGCTCATTTCGTGGAAAACACCTTAAGTCCCACAGGACTTGGAGAACCCACTTTACCACCCGCTGGAGCGGCTGTCTCCAATGCCTTAAGAAAAGCAACAGGAAAACGTATTTATCGGCAACCTTTTGTAAATTCTTTAATGGATAAGGAAGTGATTGGTTAATTTGAACTACAATAGTCGCGGGTAACTTAGTGAGCTATTAGGCTTAATAAATTAGAACATAGAAAAAATACTTCCATTAAAGACGTGATACTATCACGTTGGTTTAGTGGAAGTATTTGTATTTTTATACCTGAAGTAAGTCTGGTGGAAATGATCGGAATTGCCTTTGAAATCTGTAAAAAGATAGTTCATCATAGTCCGTGCTATTTGCTATAGCTGCAAAATGATTTTAAATTACAGTATGGCAAAGAACTATGAACCCAATAAATAGAAGCTAAGAGTCATGTCCAACAATACCTTATTCGGTTTGGTCCTTTCGGGCGGTAAAAGTAGGCGAATGGTTCAAGACAAAGGACGCATTGCCTATCATGGTATGCCACAAAGGGAATATGTATATCAACTATTGAATTCGCTTTGCGAACAGACCTTTATGAGTATTCGTGCCGATCAACGAACAGAAGTCGGTACCTCTTATAAAACTATAGTAGATTCTAATGAATTCAGCGGACCTTACAACGGATTGCTTTCAGCACATAAATCCTATCCTGATGCTGCTTGGTTGGTGCTCGCATGTGATCTTCCGTTAATGGATAAAAAAGGAATAGAGGAACTCATTACACAACGGGACAGCAGAAAAATGGCAACAACTTTCGCCAATGTAGAAAACCCGTTACCAGAACCTCTTTGCGCTATTTGGGAGCCACGTGCTTTGCGGGATTCTATTGCTTATTTGAAATTGGGGGTGGGAGCTGGTCCAAGAAAATTTCTAATGGAGAATGAAGTGAAACTGGTCTTTTCAAAGCGACCTGAAGTACTTTTTAATGCCAACACGCAATCGGACTACGAGGAAGCCATCTTAAAATTGAATTCATGAATACAGATCGCTATATAAGGCAGACCAGTCTTTACGGATTTGGAAAGCAAGGTCAGGCCCGTTTAAAAAGTGCCAAGGTCTTGGTGGTGGGTGCCGGAGGTCTTGGCGTTCCAGTACTTAGTTATTTAAATGCAATGGGGGTGGGTACTTTAGGAATTGTAGATGCGGATGTGGTTGCGCTTTCCAATCTGCATCGTCAGGTATTGTATGCCGAGGAAATGGTGGGAGAAAAAAAAGTAAAAGTCGCCAAGGCACAGCTCCAGAAACAAAATTCAGTCACTAAGATCAACCTATATCCAACTTTTCTTACAGTTTCAAATGCCTTGGATATCATCTGTAACTATGATATCGTCGTAGATGCCACCGATAACTTTCCCACGCGCTATTTGATAAACGACGCCTGTGTGATACTAAATAAGCCATTTGTCTACGGTGCGTTGCACGGTTTTGAAGGCCAGGTAAGTGTGTTCAACTTTCAAAATGGCCCAACCTATCGCTGCTTATTTCCCACCATGCCAAAAGCCGATGAGGTGCCGGATTGCAATGAAAATGGTATTCTTGGGATTCTTCCGGGAATTATAGGGAATTTTCAGGCTTTGGAAGTAGTTAAAATGATTTGCGGCCTAGGGGAAATCCTGTCGGGGACACTTTTGTTGTATAACGGCCTCTCGCAGGAGCTGCAAAAAGTACGGTTTTCGTCGCGACCGGAAAATCTAGAAATTGACCGCTTTGCGGATAGTTATGCGTTCGATTGTGCCTTGCCTATGGCCACAACTTCCGGTCTTTCCATACGGAAAATGCTAAATGACGGCCATATTGAGGTAGTGGACGTACGCACCCAAGCGGAATTTGACAACGAACATCTGCAAGGTGCCAACCACATTCCCTTGGATGAATTAGAACGGAGACATCACGAAATCGATAGGAACAAGCCGGTGTATGTTCTCTGTCAGGTGGGTATACGGAGTCAGAAAGCAATTTACCTATTGCAACAAAAATATCCTTCCACCCCATTCATTAATGTGGACGGCGGTATGAACCTGATCGATGCCCATGCAACTCCCTATTGAACATCTAGTACTGTTGTGCCTAGGCTTTTTTGTAGTAGCTACGCTGTATTCGGCCGTAGGTTTTGGTGGAGGCTCTAGTTATTTGGCGCTTTTAACCCTAGTGTTGGTCAGTTTTTTTGCCGTACGTTCCATAGCGCTAGTCTGTAATCTGGTCGTAGTTTCCGGAAGTACCTATCTATACTTTAAAAACGGACATGCTAAACTAAAAGACTTTTTCCCTTTTGTAGTTACTAGTATTCCCTTAGCATTTCTAGGAAGTTCCTTTCGCTTGCAGGAGCATGTGTTCTTTATGATATTGGGAGGTGCCTTGATCCTATCCTCGGTTTTCTTGGCCGGACAGACCTTTGCACTGTTCGCCCCCAAACAGGAAACCAAGTCCTACCCGTCGTATATGAGCTATGTGCTAGGTGGAGCTATTGGTTTCTTATCCGGACTAGTGGGTATTGGAGGAGGAATCTTTTTGGCGCCTATACTCAATCACCTACAATGGGAGAAAGCAATAAGAATAGCAGCCTTGGCCAGCTTTTTCATTTTAGTGAATTCCATTTCCAGCTTAGCCGGATTGATTACCTCCAACTCCTTGGAATTGCCCCTAATTGAAACCCTTTGCTTGGGTGCAGCCGTATTGTTTGGCGGGCAGTTGGGAATTCGGCTGAGTTTGAAACGCCTCTCCGCAAACGGTATCAAAAGAGGAACGGCCGTTTTGGTTTTCATTGTTGGTATTCGGGTGCTGCTCGTGAACGGGTTGGGGTTGTTTTAGTTTTTCTACTCCTGTTATATGGTTTTATTTTACGAGTTAGCGAATCAGTTTTATTTTTTTAAAAGGAGGGACTGAGTGAGGTGTCCTTTTATGTTGGTAATTGAAATTAAACTTTGTGTTCCCCCACCTTTTGCATCAAAACAAGCCCGAAATCTTTCCCTCACTATCCATTTTAATGTTCTCTGATGATGGCGAAACCGGGAGCCCTGGCATTCTCAGCATGGTACCTGCAATTGGAATTATAAACCCAGCACCGGCGGCAATCTCAAATTCCCGAATATGGATATCAAAATTCTTGGGGCGACCTAGTAGTTTTTCGTTATCGCTCAAGCTCTTCTGGGTTTTCGCCATGCAAATAGGAAGTTTTCCATAGCCTAAGGCCTCAAATCGCTTTAATTGTCTCTTGGCAACATCGGTGAGCACTACACTGTTTGCCCCGTAAATCGTTTTGCAAATCTTTTCTATTTTAACCAAAGGGGCATCTTCCAGGTCATAGGTAGGTTTAAATGTAGTTGTACAGCATTGGGCGGCTACTGCTACTTTTTCGGCGAGATCAACACAGCCTTTTCCACCATCGGCCCAGCCGTAGCTTATGGCTACAGGGACTCCTAATTTTTCACAATAGTCATAAATAAGTTGTTTTTCGGCCTCCGTGTCGCTATTGAATGCATTTACCGAAACTACTACGGGCAATCCAAAACTTTGAATACTTTCTATATGTCGCTCCAGGTTGGGCATACCTTTTTCCAGTGCGGTTACGTCTTCTTCCGTTAAGCTAATGAGCGACTTCCCGCCATGATATTTCAAGGCCCTGATCGTAGCTACAATGACTACGGCTTTTGGCGACAGACCAGCTTTTCTACATTTGATGTTCAAGAATTTTTCTGCACCGAGGTCGGCCGCAAAACCGGCTTCGGTAACCACGTAATCGCCCAAGCTTAAACCCATTTTTGTGGCAAGGATTGAATTGGTGCCTTGAGCGATATTAGCAAACGGTCCCCCATGAATAATCGCAGGATTTCCTTCCAAGGTTTGCACCAAGTTAGGTTTTATGGCATCTTTTAACAACACTGCCATGGCCCCCGCTGCGTTTAGGTCTTTGGCATAAACAGCAGATCCTTCAAATGTATCGCCTATATAAATGTTTCCGCACATCTCTTGCAGGTTTTCCAAGCTGTCACACAAACATAAAATCGCCATAATCTCCGAAGCGGCCGTAATGTTGAAGCCTGTTTCCCGGGGAATACCACCTGCCTTACCTCCCAAGCCCGTAACAATGTTGCGGAGCGCGCGGTCGTTCATATCCATGCAACGTTTCCAGAGCACGGTACGTGGGTCTATACCCAAATTCTTACTCTTGCTCTGTATGTTGTTGTCAATGAGTGCTGCAAGCAGATTATTGGCCATGGCAATGGCATGAAAATCCCCCGTAAAGTGCAGGTTGATGTCCACCATAGGAATAACCTGACTCCATCCGCCACCCGCAGCACCGCCTTTCATCCCAAAAACAGGACCAAGACTAGGTTCCCGTAAAACAACGACCGACTTTTTACCAATATGGTTAAGTCCATCGCTTAGGCCAATGGATGTGGTTGTTTTTCCTTCTCCGGCAGGGGTAGGGGTGATGGCTGTAACCAAAATAAGATTACCCTTGCTAACCTGTTCTTCATCTATCAAACTCAAAGGGAGCTTCGCCTTTTCATTCCCATAATATTCCAAATGGACCTCTTGGATGTCCAATTGACGCGCAACTTCTTTAATGTGTTTCGCTTTTGCTTTTTGGGCAATTTCTATATCGGTCATGGGCGTTTTTCTTATTTTTTAATATAAAATTTTGGTTTCATAGTTTTTGATCTACACTTTAAAATTCGCACTTATTACAGAAACACCTAGGTTTTTTTAACATTGTTAGCACCAGTTACTTTCTTTAAGTATTTGTTTATCGTTGTTATTAAGACCTTTGAAGATATAGGCTTTGCTATGTAATCATTAAAACCGGCCTCTAGCAGTCTTTCTCTATCTCCAGACATAGCCAAACCTGTTTGTGCAATGATTGGTAATTCTTTATTGGTTTTTCTTATTTCCTTCAATGCTTGATCTCCATTCATTTCAGGCATGTTGATGTCCATCAATACTACATCTATAGCAGCATTTTGGGTCACTAGTTCAACGGCCACTTTTCCATTGATAGCATGTAAAATGGAGCAGTTAAAACCAGAAAGACATGCCTTCAAATACATGAAGCTAAACTCATCGTCCTCAGCTATCAATATAGTAAAATGTCCATTTTCCAGAGCCGTATCGCTATGGTCCGAAACTACTTTTAATTCAGTTAGTGCCTTTTCATAAGGGATGGTAAAGAAAAATGTTGAACCTACTCCTGTTTGCGAATCTACGCCTACCTCACCGCCAAGAATATGAACTAGACCTTGTACAATAGACAATCCCAATCCCACGCCGTGATTATGGGTTTGTTCTAGTTTACCTTGCGTAAATCTGTTAAAAATATGCTTCTGTTCTTCAATTTCAATTCCAACGCCAGAATCCTTAATATAAAATTTAAGGTCATTTGTGGATAGGGAATATCCAAATTCAATTTCTCCTTCTTTGGTGAATTTTATTGCGTTTTCCAATAAATTAGAGATTACCTGAACTAATTTATTTGTGTCTGTTTGTACACAACTGGCAGTGTCTCCCAACCCTTTTTTGGTTTGAAGTTTAATGCTCTTGCCCGTTAGTATAATAGAATATTTTGAATAGAGCTCATCAATTAGCGTATTGATATTGCAAAATGATTTGTTAACGGTAATAACATTGGATTCAATCTTTGAAATATCTACAATGTTCGAGATAAAACTCAAAAGACGATTTCCTTCTTTTTCAATTAACCCTAAATACATGTCTTTTTTTTCATCAGAAATATTCTTTTCCTTCAATAATTCCGAAAAACCTAAAATACCGTTCATTGGAGTGCGGAGTTCATGGCTCATATTTGCGAGAAATGCCGATTTTAGACGATCGCTTTCTTCAGCTTTTTCTTTGGCTTTTAAAAGTTCTGTATCCAATCGTTTTTGTTCGGTAATATCTTGTCCGGTACCTGTTAAACCGACCACCTCACCAGTAGCTCCCAATACAGGTTGACATATTCCCCTTACCATTTTTTGCTCCCCATTGGGAAGGGAAATTCGATGTTCAATATTGTAAGGTATTCCAGGATTAATAGCTTTTTCAACAGAACTATTCCATAATTCCAAGTCATTTGGGTGAACTCGCTTAACCAATTCATCATATTCAGGAGCACCTTTCTTTACATCGAAACCCCAAATGTGAAACATTTCATCCGACCATTCTATCTTTTGACTTGAAAGATCAAATATCCAGCTGCCAACCTTAGCTAAAGCCTGAGCTTCATTTAATTCCTTTTCGGTTTTTTCTAATAATAATTTAGCTGCTAATTTTTCTTCTTTATTCTTTTTTTGTTCGGTTATGTCTCGAATAGTACCAATAATAAACTTGTTATCGTGCTCATCGATATATCTGGATTTTTTTGTAATAATGGTTAATTCATCCCCATTTGAACGAGCTGCCAACTCCTCATTTAAGTTTTCTTCGCCACTTGATAAGACTTGCTGGTCTATTTTTAGAAACCCTTCCATCTGATCCGCAGGGAAATCTTCGGCCAATGTTTTACCGATTATTTTATTTTTAGGAATTCCTAAGAGTTTACAGAAGGAATCGTTGACTAAAACGAATCTATACTTATCATCTTTTACAAATACGGGGTCACCAATATTGTTTATGATCTTATTGAGATAATCTTCACTTTCCTCCGCTTTTTCTTTAGCTTTTATAAGCTCTATATCCAACATTTTTTGTTGGGTGATATCTTGACCAGTACCTGCTAAGCTCAAAACCTTACCCTGGGCTCCTATTACAGG
Source organism: uncultured Flavobacteriaceae bacterium (assembly GCA_963697395.1). Lineage (GTDB taxonomy): Bacteria > Bacteroidota > Bacteroidia > Flavobacteriales > Flavobacteriaceae > Maribacter. The sequence continues at coordinate 125,143 of CAVONX010000018.1, read as the reverse complement.
TTGACAAATAGTTCTTACTACTTTTTGCTCGCCGTTCGGAAAGCAAATTCTATGTTCAATATCACACGGTTTTCCTTGATTGACCGCTTTTTCTAAAGAAGTAGTAAATAATTCTTGATCGTCTTTATGAATTTGCGCAACCAATGCTTCAAATTTAGGGGGAGTATCTTTATTTGGGTCTAAACCCCAGATGTGAAACGATTCATCTGACCATTTGATTTTTTGAGTAGCAAGGTCAAATGACCAACTACCTAGATGTGCCAGTTTCTGCGCCTCGTTTAATTCCTTCTCGGTTTTTTCCAATATTAATTTAGCCGCTTTCAACTTTTTACTTTTCGCTACTTTTTGTTTTGCTTTTAACAATTCTTCTGTTGCCAGCTTACGCTCGGTAATATCTTGAGCGGCCCCCCAAAGTCCAATGATTTTATTGTCTTGATCCATTACTGTTTCACCTCTAACCCACATCCAACCATTGCTGCCATTTTCTCGTACTGTTTTTAACTCAAGTTCGTACGGGATACCCGTTTCACTTGTTTGCTTAAGTGCTACTGAAAGGGATTCCCAACTTTCGGGAGTAAAAAGTTTTTGATGTTCGCTATAAGGCGGCACTGGGAGGGCGGGATCAAAGCCATACATCCTATATAATTCCTCTGTCCATGTTACTTCATTCGTAGCAAGATTAAGATACCATGATCCTGTATGCGTAATTAGCTGTACTTTATTTAAGTTTTCTTCGTTTCTTTTTGCTCTATTATTGGCTTTAATAAGTTCTTCTTCAATCTGTTTACGCTTGGTAATATCATCAATTACCGAAAAAAAATAGCCTTTCTTTGGTGAAAAAATTTTAATGTTTAACCATTTGTCCAAAGCCTCCACATAGTATTCTATGTGTTCTGAGATTCCTGTTGGTGCAACACGGCCTAGTATATCAAACATTATAGAGTCTGAATTCTGAAGGCTTCGAAGAACTTCCGATTTCTTTTTCCCAATTATATTTTTAAGTCCCGTTAGTTCAGTAAAACGCCCTATTTAACTCGATAAATTCAAAATTAACAGGCTTGTTTTTTTTATAAATGATTTTGCCATAAACAAATGCACTTGGCATATTTTCAAGTAGAAGTGTAGAATGCTGCTTATTCTCCAATAAACCATTTTCTAAACCTTCTGACAAAAGGGTTTGGCCATTTTCTTTTAGGAATTGATAGCGTAACTTAAGTTCAGCAATCTCTACCTCCAATTCTTGATATGTAGGCTTTTTGGTTGATTTCATGTTGTTTGCATTATATTGACTTTATATAAGGAGTATGCGCACAATTACTTCTAACCCACTATAATTTTGCATATGGGTTTTGCTACTTATATTCCTCTTTTATTGGGTACTTGTTCCGAAACCTTTATAGAAAGCAGCCGATCCCCTTTGTTATACAAGTTAAAACCTATTTTGGGTATTACCTTATCCGTAAACGTAGGGTTCTTAAGATTTTATGAACAAAAGTAACGGTATGGGTTGCTATATGTTTTCTACAACTTCGTGTTATAGTATTTTCTATGAGATGTTTTCATTGTACTATTCAATCGTGAATGAATTGGCATATTCCTATTTTCAGAGAACCCAAGCGAATCTTTACAATGATATTCTTGTGAATTCAGTTTTGGTGAGGAAACAATGTTCAGTTTTAACATTTATGTTGAACTAAAAATGCCTCTTTTGTATTAGAAGAGTGACAGGAAGTCTGGCAACATCAGCATTCCGAAATACCTAAGTTATATCTTGATTTCTTGCGAAATACACTCTTAGGGAATTGTTTGTTTATGGTATTGTTGGATTTGTCTTCAAATCATTAACAACTTATATTTTACGGGCCCTTCCGAAGTGTTAAGCTTGTCATAACAATGTAATATTTCGCTTTTTAAAACGTCTAAGTAGGTGTGTACATAAGAGTGCCAATTGTGCTCATCACATTAGGAAATAAAATATCTAATTATGACAAATAGTAAAAAGCAACTAACGAAAAACGAGGTAAGTACGGATAAAGTAGTTACGAGACATTCAAGTTGGAGAGATCACCGAAGACATACGGGATTAAAACTGATTCGTTTTTCTTGAGCATGATGAAGTAGTAAAATATAAAAGAGGGTGAGAGCCCTTTTTTTGTTTTGTATGTTTTTTGGGTACGCCACGTTTGTTTGCAATTAGAACCTTAATTACGGTTAGTTATATAATGTATTCCCTTTGCATAGGTGAAATTGGATTTGGTTTTTTTTGTAAGTAGTTATATATTAGTTAATTATGACTATATTACAGCAACAAACAATAACCGAAACTTTTCACTCATGAATCCCATCTTAAAGAATGTACTGGCCGTAGTTGCCGGTTTAGTCGTAGGTAGTATTGTTAATATGGGTATCGTTATGCTCAGCGGTTCAATTATTCCACCACCGGAAGGTGGTGATATTACCACCATGGAAGGTCTTAAGGCAACCATGCACCTATTTGAACCCAAACACTTTATATTTCCGTTTTTGGCACATGCCCTTGGTACTTTGGTCGGGGCTTTTGTGGCTGCCAAAATCTCCGCTAGCCGAAAAATGACCATGGCCTTAATTATTGGGGCGTTCTTCCTTATTGGAGGAAGTATCAATGTATTTATGCTCGGAGGTCCCGTTTGGTTTACCGTTTTAGATTTAGCCATTGCCTATATCCCCATGTCGTATTTGGGCGGGAAGTTGGCCAGTAAGTAAGCCTTACACCTTCCTAAATGACACCTCTCTTCGCTACTGTATCAACTTGCCCACTGCTATCACAACGTTGCCTTAATGGTAGGGAAATTGATTATTTAGTAAAAGCGACACCTCCTTTACTAAATAATAAAATCATCATACGCGTTGTATGGTAAGTAAAACCAAAAAAATCACTTTTTCAAAGGCTTGAACATCTTTGTGCTTACCGCTACAGAATCTATTTTATTTCGGGAATAATACACCGGAAAATATTGGTCTTTCGCCCAAGGTTCAAAAAGGTTGTCATAAAACGGACTATCCGGATTACCTGATTGTCCTGGACCGTTGGTGCCTACCGCGGCATCCCAATCTCCCGTATTGACAATCATGCGGAAAGAAGCGCCACTGCTTTGCCTTAAGTTGCCGCCGGTGGATCCTGGGGTGTACGCATTACCACCTCTAGGAAGCGGCCCAAGGTCTAATTTAGTTTTTGTTTCTTGGTTAACGGCATCGCTCAGCGCATGCTCCATATAGGTATGCTTATTTTTTTCTTGTCCGTATTGCCATTGCATCATATCCGCACCTAAGTTTTTTTCTAAATCCGACACTGCATTGATAAAGGCATCTTGTAAAAATTGATTTCTTCCCAAAACGGGGTTTGTGCCAAATTTTTTATCAGGTTCGGTCAGCCAATCAATTATACGCTTTAATTGAATACCGGAAACAATATCCTTTGCTTTTTCGGGAACGAAGCGTTTATCGGCCAAAGCACTTAGCTGATTTTCCCACGAAACGTAAATAGCGGCTGCAACGGATTTGGGTTCCAGTCTGTGGTCCCAATCCATTATTTTTTCTTTGGCTTCGGCCGCTTTTCCTTCAAAAGCGATGCCGGAAAGCATGGGTATTAATATACGGGCGGGAATTGAGAGATAGTCGGTTTGCAAGGCCTTCATGTCTTCCATGGTCATTTTTTTATTTGCGCCTAGGACCTCGTTCACACGGTCGCCACGAAAGGGGTCCGACCATGAGTAGGCAATAGCATCCCAATGTGTGTAATCATCTGGAGTAACGTTTTGGTTGGCTGTGGCTATAAACCCCGATACAGGATTAAAGCTATGCGGTTTTTCGATTATAGGCAAATACCCATCCCATTCATAACGTCCGTCGCCAGGAACGGGAACAAGTCCGCTGAAATTTCTGCGAATTGGGGCAATGCCTACAGCTTGCCATCCAATATTCCCTTCTTTATCGGCCCAAATCATATTCTCGCCCGGAATATTACTGTAGTTGCAAGCTTCTCGGAATTCCTCCCACGTTTTAGCTTGGTTCATTCGCAAGGATGCCAAATATGGGGAGCCGCCTGGTTCTAGCCAAGCACAGCGCATTGCATAAGCTACATTATTTTTTTTATCGATATGGGTAACCGGCCCGTGGCGCGTGTAGTTTAACTGGACAATGGTGTCTTTTTGACCTTTTATTTTTATGGTTTCCGAAAATTTTTCCATGTCTACCCACGTATCCTGATACTTATATTGATTCTGGTTTTCAGGATTTAGTTCATAGACATATAAATCTTCACCATCCGTTTCAAATACGGTAAGTCCCCAAGTGCCATATTCGTTATGCCCAATGGATATTCCGGGAATTTCCGGTTCCCCACCGCCAATAACATTCCATCCTGGAGCGACCAAATGCGCCATATATCGCAAAGAGGGTACGGCAATTCTTCTGTGCGGATCATTGGCCATATAGGTATTGCCATCCTCCATTAGATCACCATTAACAACCCAGTTGTTGCTACCAATGGCCAGCGAATCATTTTTGCCATTTAACAGGGTAAGAACTTCTTCTGCTTCCACAATTTTTTGATAGGCCGGCAGTACATCGGCCTTCTCAAAAACAACGGACTTCCGATAGGCGTGGTAGGGCTCTAGGATGTCTTGGGATAATAAATTGGTATTAATGCTAGGATCAATGGATAAATTGGGCACTTTGGGATGAAACCAAAACAATTCCTTGGCTTTTTGTTCTCCCAGTACCGCTACGGCACGCCCCACTTGTAGTTCTTCGTCGATATTGCCAAGCAAACCTTGATGTCTGGAAATTACCACATCTGTAGTCCATTTTTGGGGTTGTATGCCCAATATTTTAAATTCGATAGGAAGCTGCTCTGGTGTTTTTAAAATGGCGTCGATATAGGCATTTACACCGTTTGTATAGGCGGTAATAATTTCAACACCTTCATCGTGATAATGATTCATTTCTGTTTTCATATCGCCCCTAAATTTAAAGAGTCTAGTGCCAATATCCCTTTTGAGTTCGCGCTCTCCAAGTATTTCGGCCACTGTTCCTGTAGCCTGTCTGCGCCAAATTTCGAATTGAAAGAGCCGGTCTTCGGCAGCGGCGTAGCCTTGGGCAAAGAAAAGATCGTGCTGATTTTTGGCATAAATATGGTTAATGCCCCATTCGTCCCTAACGATTTCTACGGATTCTTTTAGTCCGTCTAGGCTCAGTTCATTGGCTGTTGTGGTCTGTGATTCTTTACAGGAAAAAGTAAGTGCTAGTATACTTAGTAAGCATAGTTTTCTCATTACAGTTGGTTTTTGTTGGTTATAAAAAGTAGGATTTTACATGGCACTTTTGTTTTAATTGGGACGTACTGTTAAAAGTTCTCCTTGGTACCGATGTGTATCAGCTTAAAATTACCCATTTATATTCATAACTAATAATGGATTTAATTTTCATTTGTATTTATTTAGACCGTGATGGAGCGCTTTTCCTGTATTATGATGTCTACTTAAATTGTACAGTTCCCTTCACCTAGATATAAACGCCCCACCCCACCAGGACCGCATCCCCTAAAAGGAGGAGATTCATGCTCTTGGTCTAATAAAAAAACCCGACAGTTGCCGGGCTTTTTCTAAAAGTAATTTTAGTTGTGGAAGATTGTCGGTCTAAAAAAAATTCCTTTGTCCCGAAAAAGTTCCTGGAAAGTAGGTGTTATTTTTTTCCTTCGTACTTCTCAGAGTACCGCTTCCAAAGTTCGGTTTGGTGGGTTTCTAAAGAAATAGTTCTACCATCAATAAACGCATGGGTTAGTTGGTTGGTTCTCATGTCCAGGGCATCACCTTCCGATACGAAAAGTGTAGCACTTTTCCCAACTTCCAGTGTACCGTAGGCATCATCTATACCTAATATTTTGGCGGTATTTCCTGTTATCAATTGCAAAGCTTTTTCCTTGTTCAGCCCTTGTTGCCCAACCTGCCCGGCATAGAAAGGTAGGTTTCTTGTTTGAAAGTTTGCAGCCTCCGTATTTTGCAAGCCTACCAATAAGCCGCCATCAACCAATAATTTTGGAAGTTTGAAGGGTAGGTCGTAATCGTCATCGTCAAATGAAGGTACGTTATGCGTAAACTGTACCAAAACCGGAATGTTGTTTTTCTTTAAAAATTCGGTAATCTTATAGGCGTGGTATCCACCTACCAGTACCACTTCCTTCGCACCATTGGCTTTAAGGATGTTAACCGCATCTATGATTTCGCGTTCGCCATCGGCATAGACATAAAGTTTTTGCGAACCGTCAAAAATACCTTGCATAGCCTGAAAAGCAGGATTTATTTCTTTTGTTTTCGATTTTCCGTAGGCAATAGCGTTTTCCATAAAGGTGACTATTGCGGATGTTTGCTCCGCGTACTCCTTATTTGGCTTAAAACCGCGATCTTCCCCTTCCCACCATCGGCCTCGCTTAAAGCTATTCGGCCAATTTAAATGTACTCCATCATCAACTTTAATAGCGGCATCTTCCCAGTTCCAAGCATCGAACTGAACTATAGAAGAAGTTCCGGAGATCAGACCTCCCGATGGTGCTATCTGTCCTAGGAGAATACCATTGGGGCGCATGCTTTCCACTACCTTGGATTCAGCATTATAAGCGATGAGACTACGTACATGGGGAATAATTTCACCAATTTCATCTTGGTCATCACTGGCCCTTACAGCTTCTACTTCTACCAATCCCAGGGTTTTGGCGGGTGCTATAAAACCGGGATAAATGTGTTTTCCGGTGGCGTCTATTACTTTCCCTGTTCGGGCAATGCGCGCATTTGAAGGCCCAACAAAGGTAAGTTTGCCGTCCTCGAACATGATAAGGGCATTCTCTATCACTTCACCATTGCCCAAATGGGCCGTAGCGCCTTCAATAGAAATTCCTTCGGATTGTTTGTCTCCTGGCGTCTGTTGTGCAATGCCTTTAAAGAAAAGGCCCAACGCCACTACTATATATATGTATTTTTTCATAATTGTAATTTTATAGGTTGACAACATTAAAGGCTATCACAGTTAAATACCCTCTTAGTACTTTGCTTTGGTTCCTGCGTTTTATTGCCTCCCGCTTTTTCGTTCAACATCATTTTAACCAATTCGTTACGTTCCTCCTTGATAGTCGCGCGCTGTTGTTTGTCTTTTTCCAAGTCGAAATAGGTAGCGCCTTCTATCATTGTTCGTTCCGCTTTGGAGTATATGCTCATGGGGTGGCCAGACCATAAAACTAGATCTGCATCCTTGCCTTCTTTAATACTCCCTGTGCGTTCGTCTACATGCAAGAGTTTTGCAGGGTTGATGGTCACCATTTTCCATGCTTCCAGTTCTGTCATCCCGCCATATTTAACCGTTTTTGCAGCCTCCTGGTTCAGGCGACGAATCATTTCCCCGTCATCACTATTGATGGCTACGGTCACCCCTTGTTTATGCATGATGGCCGCGTTGTGCGGTATAGCATCGTTAACTTCGAACTTGTAGGCCCACCAATCGCTAAAGGTTCCTGCGCCCACGCCGTGCTCGGCCATTTTATCGGCTACTTTGTAGCCTTCCAAAATGTGGGTAAAGGTATTTACTACAAAACCGAATTTTTCGGCCACCTTCATCATCATATTAATTTCGCTCTGTACATAGGAGTGACAGCTTATGAATCGCTCGCCATTGATGATTTCGGCCAAGACTTCTAGTTCCTCATCATAGCGGTAGGGCTGTCCGCTTTTCTTTTTGGTGTCGTATTCCTTTGCCCGTTGAAAGTAGTTCATAAAGACTTGCTCCACACCCATACGGGTTTGCGGGAAACGTGAAAAACTGCCCCAGTTGGATTGTTTTACGTTCTCTCCCAAGGCAAACTTGATGAACTTTGGCGAATTGTCATAAATAAGGCCGTCCGCTTCCTCTCCCCATTTTAGTTTTAGGATGGCAGATCTACCACCAATGGGGTTCGCCGAGCCATGAAGTAACTGAAGTGAGGTAACCCCACCGGCTAAGGAGTGGTAAATTCCCATATCTTCAGGGTCTACCACATCTTCCATTTTTACTTCGGCAGTACTGTTATGGCCGGCTTCGTTTACGGCTAGGGCCGCTATATGCGAATGTTCGTCAATGATACCTGCCGTCACATGTTTGTCGGTGGCATCTATAATTTTGGCACCGCCCGGGGTAAGGTCTTTTCCTATTTTGGATATTTTTCCGTTTTTGACCAGTACGTCCGTGTTTTCCAAAATTCCCGAATCCTCACTGGTCCAAACGGTAGCGTTTTTGAAAAGTACTGTTTCTTGTTTTGGTTTGGAGGCATAACCATAACCCACATTAGGGAAGGTAACAGGCATCACTTTTGGAGCTGCGGAATCCCCTTCCTCTTTCTTCTTTTCCTCAAAGGGCGATTTTCTAACCGCCGTAAAAAAGCTTTCGGTGCCGTCCGGTAGTATAAGCCTACCTGTAAGATTGTCCGTATCCTTGGTAACGGCACCTATCATGCGGTAGTTTTTTTCTCCCTTCTCGGTAGCAAAGGATAATTGAAGCCATTGGTCGGCATACCCTATTTTGGAGGTCAATTTTAGCGTATCCTGTTTTACCTCTACTTTCGGTGTACTGACTTCTCCGGTAATGGAAACGTCAAAAGTTTGTCCTTGAACGGTTAGGGTGTAGTCCCCACGGATATCTTTTATGTCCTTATTCGTAATTATGTTCTGCGTGCCTTGTACCCAGTTTTCATAAAGGGTGGTAGATTTGTCAAATACATCTCCGGAAGTAATTAAGAAATTAGCATAGGCACCCGATTTCAGGGAACCTATTTTGCCTTCTTTACCCAAAATTTGCGCGGGAACTGTGGTTAAAGCCTCAAGTGCTTTCGTTTTTGAGAGTCCGTAGGTGATAGCCTTCATCAAGTTCTCCTTGAATTTGGAAATAGACTTTAAGTCATACGGTGTCAGTGAAAATGCTATTCCGTTTTCTGCCAAAACTTTTGGATTGGAAGGTGCTTGGTTCCAGAAACGCATATCCTTTAACGAAACATATCCCGCTTGGTAAGGGTCTGAAACATCATATGCCTCAGGGAAGTCTATAGGAATAATGTATTTGGCGTTCGTTGCTTTAATTTCGGCAATACGCTCAAATTCGTTTCCACCACCTAGTATAGTATATTGGACACCATTGGCATCTCCGATTTTATCGGCTCTTAAGGCATGTCCCTTATCTTTCGCCTCAAAAATCTGTACCATTGCCTTGTTGGCATTTAGGGCTTCCAAGGAGCGGTCTTTGGTGGTTGCGTTGCCTTTGGCGTACCAATCCGCATCGCTGTACATTTGTCTCAGAAGTGCTAAAGTACCCATTAGGGAAGAGGGGTAGGACTGTTTCTTTAATACGCTTCTGTTCAAAGAAAAGTACTGTGCCGAGCGGTCGTCCAAAACTCTATTGGCATCTGTTCCTTCTGCGTTTAATGCTATAAGGACACCTGTTCCTCTGGCAATGCCGTCATGGATATGCGAATTAACCACCCCAAAACCTGCTTCACGAAGTTCTTTGGCCGATTTATCGTCGTACTTGAAATGGGCAACCGCATCGTTTTCTGGCATAATGTGGTCGTTCCAATAGAAGCCTTCGCGCTCCGCATCATATTGCTCAGATCGTCCCCTACCAGAACTTGCTTTGGGTTGTTCCACACCAAATTTGGAGTAAACATCAATAAATGACGGATAAATGGATTTTCCATCCAAATCTACCGTAACCGTATTGTCCGGTAAACTCACGGAGCCTCCAACGCTGACCACTTTACCATTTTGAATCAATAAAGTACCCTTGTTAATAACCTCCGTAGGGGTTACAAAAATTTTGGCATTGGTAAAGGCGGTGTAGTTGTTATTGTTGGCCTTAACACCATCGTTTTCAGGAAAGTAATCTTGTGCAAATAAGAATGCGCCACACCAAAAAAGGCATAGCGTCAGCATTGTTTTTTTCATTAGTAGTCAGTTTATATTAGTCTGCTTTAAAAATACTGTTTCTTGTGGTAATCGACCATGGTTTTCCTCATTTTTAACAGAAGGAGAGCGTGTTAGTTGGTAGTTTTGCCTTTCTATTGTTTCGATTATGAAGTTTGCAGGTTGGTTTTGGAAGGTTTAGTAATTAGTGGAAAGTTCAAAAGCAAAAGTAAACAGTAAAAAGTAGGAAAACCAAGAGCAGGTTTCCTTTTTTAGTAAACTATAGATGATTTTATTATATACTGAAAGCCCAAAGCAAACAGCGTATCACCATTTTTAAATTGAATTTCCTGCTCGCACATCAATTTTGTAATGTATTTGATTTTCAAAGAGGATTCTCCTTATGGTAAGCTATCAACAACGAAACCACGGCATTATAGCTTTGTATACCTTGGGATTGATTGTTCGCTTTTAAGAACGAATTAAAAATCGATTTGAAAACGGGTTCCAATGGATTCTCATATTGATTCCAAAAGACGGACATTTCTTCAAAATTCAATTTTACACCACCGTTAAGTTCTGTAAGTAATTTGTCGAAAACGGCTTTATCCCCGCGGCGGACATCGTTAAGGCAGTAGCCCAATGCGTAGGAATAGGCGGCATATTTAAAATAGCTATCGGTATTGTTAGCGGTAACCAGATAGCCTATAAAATTGGTTTCATTTTCTGCGGAATAGCCCAATTGATGTCCGATCTCATGGCCCGAAACCACCGGAAACCTGAAGTTTGGAAGCAGTGCGTTTACTTGCGCTTCGTTGGTAAAGGGATTTAGATATCCCGCATAGCCCATATATGTCAAGGCTTTGCTGTATAACGATGTTTTAATGCTAGGTCTTTCGTAAGTTAAAAAAGAATGCTTTTTAGCGAGTTGCGCGTAACTTGTTAACGTCATGTCAAACTGCTCTTTTTGAGAATAGGGTATATCGACCCGTATGGCGGTGTCTTTGGTGATTTTAACCTGTGTTTCGTTGGTTTTTTTAATGAGTTTCCTTGTGAAATCGACCAATTCTTGATAGTCCTTTGTTTCCTTCAGTAGAAATTTTTCCGCTATCGGTTGTCGATAATAGTTAAATCCCCATAGTAAATGAAAGGTAAAATAAGCGATGGAGAACACCATGGATACATCCCTAAAAAATCGGAACTTATTTCTAAGGATACTGTGTCTATTGCGGTATATGTAGGCGAGGGAAAGTAGAATGAGGGAAGTATATAGCACATCTCCTACAGAAAATGGAATCCACCCGAACAGCAACCTAAAAAATTTAGATATTACGGGATAAAGGCCCATGCTGTAGTAGGTTTCTATCCAATGGGTATGGGAACCCAACCACTTTACGAGTATAATTTGCGGAAGCAGGGAAAGGGCGATTCCTGTTTTTAAGTGCATCTTCATTGCCCCAAAAATAGCGAAATCCTTTTTCTGTTAGTATTTTTGATTTAGATTCTATTATGCTATGAATACAGAACTATCCCAATTACAGCCAACGTCCGTGTGGAACAATTTTTCCAAACTCAACGCCGTACCACGACCTTCTAGAAAGGAGGAACGCGTTATTGCCTTTGTGATGGACTTTGGAACCAATTTGGGTTTGGAAACGTTTACCGACGAAATTGGAAATGTAATTATACGTAAACCGGCCAGTAAGGGCATGGAACATAAAAAAATGGTGACCCTACAATCGCATTTGGATATGGTGCACCAAAAGAATGCGGATACCGTTTTTGATTTTGATACACAGGGTATTCAAATGGTTGTGGATGGCGATTGGGTAACCGCAAAAGGCACTACTTTAGGTGCCGATAACGGGTTAGGCGTAGCAACGATCATGGCACTATTGGAAAGCACAGAAATTGAGCATCCGCCTTTGGAGGCCTTGTTTACCATTGATGAGGAAACGGGAATGACCGGTGCGTTTGGACTAAAAAGTGGTGTTTTAAAGGGCGAATTATTACTCAATTTGGATACCGAAGAAGATGACGAACTGGATATTGGCTGTGCCGGAGGGATAGATGTGACCGCTACAAGAAGTTATAACCAAAAAGCAGCAGCACACGGTGATGTCGGTTATCGAATTGAAGTAGACGGACTCAAAGGTGGCCATAGTGGGATGGATATCCACAAGGGTCTTGGGAACGCCAATAAGATAATGAACCGCTTGTTGTATGCCGGTATGGCTTTTCACATGCGAATAGGAAGTTTGGAGGGTGGGAGCCTGCGAAACGCTATTCCCAGAGAAAGTGTCTGTATACTTAACATCGATAAAAAACAGGAAAAATATTTCTTACAAGCGCTAACGGCCGTTGCCCAAGAAATTAAACAAGAACTGGCACTAACAGAGCCTAATTTAGATATAAAGATTGTTGCTACAAAAGCCTCCAAAAAGGTCATTGGTCTGGGCGCACAGGGAAAGTTGATAAAGGGGATATATGCTGCTGTAAACGGAGTGTACCGTATGAGTTCGGCCATGCCCAATATGGTGGAAACTTCCAATAATATTGCTCGTGTGCAGATTAAAGATGGGGAAATCACTATTGGTTGTTTAACGCGTTCCTCCGTGGAGACGGGTAAAATGGATTTAGCCTATGCCCTAAAATCTTCCTTTGAGCTTGCTGGACTTGATGTGACCTTTAGTGGTTCCTATCCCGGATGGAATCCAAATCCAAATTCTGAAATTTTAAAAGTCGCCAAGAGATTATACCTTGAGTTGTTTCAGCATGAGGCTAGGGTAGTGGCTTGCCATGCCGGTTTGGAATGTGGTATTTTAGGACAAAATTATCCTAAAATGGATATGATAAGCTTTGGCCCTACGATTCAAGGCGCTCACTCTCCGGATGAGCGGGTATCTATTTCATCGGTACGGAAATTCTGGATTTTTTTAACGGAGTTGTTAAAGCATACGCCATAATCTTTGCCAAACAAGGTAATAAATACGGCCGAATGCCTTGTTGAGAGAATCAAAGGGAATTCCAAAATTACCCACTTAGGAGGGTTCAAATGTTATTTTAAATTACGAATGCAAATGTTAAAGCGGTATGTGAATATTCCTTAAATCCTGATGTTTGATTCCTAAATCTTCCCAGAAAAAGTAAACCTAAAAAGCCCTGGTGCGAAAGAATCTGCAACAGGGCTTATTTTGTGAAACGTAAGTTCCAATTTTACTATTTAATACCGGTGAGCTCTACATCAAAAATAACATCTGAATTTGGCGGTATCGGGCCTGCACCTTGCTCTCCCCAACCCATGTGGGAAGGAATGAACAAACGGACTTTATCGCCTACTTTCATTGTCAAAAGTCCTTCTTCAAACCCGGCTACTAGCCCTGAATTATTGGCATAGGTCATGGGTGCTGGCATATAGCCTCCGCCTTGTGCCCTGCGCTCATCGTATGCATTGTATTTTTTAGCTATTTCCTCGTAGTTGCTCTCAAACAAGGAACCATTTGGTAGATAGCCGGAATACATGACATCTACTTTCTGACCTATTTTGGGTTTTTCACCTTCTCCCTCATTTAAAACAAGTATTTTTAATCCGGAAGGGAGTTGTTTGGCGGTACTTTTTTGTGTTTCCAGTTCTTTTGCAAAATCGGCCATCATGCCTGCCATAGCGGCCTGTTTTGCTGCTTTTTCTTTTTCAATGGCCGCAAGGCGTTCTTCCTCGTTGTCAAAGTAATCGGTCATTATTTTTATAGCATCGAATTTCTTGGCTTCTTTACCATTTCTAATGATGGTCACGGTATTCATGGTTACGTTATCCATAGGTTTGTTACCAGTGCCTACCGCTACGTTGGCAATTGAATCTACCACCGCCATGCCTTCAACTACCTCCCCAAAAACGGTATGGACACCATCAAGCCATTCTGTAGGATTGTGGGTTATGAAAAATTGACTCCCATTGGTTCCTGGTCCGCCGTTGGCAGAAGAAAGAATTCCTTTTCTATCGTGTTTAAGGGAATCGTTGAATTCATCCATAAAACGATATCCTGGATTTCCCGTGCCTGTGCCGGTAGGACAGCCACCCTGAATCATGAAATCTTTCATCACTCTATGAAAAATTAGTCCGTCATAATACTTTTTGTCCTTAAATTCAGCGCTGACGAAGGGACTATTTCCTTCTGCCAAAGAAACAAAATTTGCTACGGTAACAGGCGTTTTTTCATGCTCCAAGCGCACGATGATATCGCCTTTGCTGGTTTTGATATCGGCAAAAAGTCCATCTCCAAGATCTGGATGTTGGCTCGTCTTACAACTGGCCAGTGCCAAAGCGAATACCGCTACTACATATATTTTTTTGAACATAATGGTAAATTTAATTATCTGATTTAAGTTGTTGTTTTTCAATTTTTAAAATGTGTATTGTGGATTTCAAGGGAACGTTGGCGCCTATCCTATCGGTATCGCCGTGGTAACCAAAACTTAGCGAGGACGGGAATAGAAAAGTAGCTTTCTCATTTTCCTTTAATAATTTTACGGCATTGCGGAGCCCTAAAAAATAATCTTCTTTGTCTACTTTATAGGTCACAATTCCAATTTCTTCCTGAGAATAGATCGTATCGTTTTCAAGCGTTAATAAATCGTAGGTCATTACGACCAGATCATCCGTTTTTGGAGTGTAATCACTACTGTCGTTTACTGCTAGGTAATGGTACCAAGAACCGGATGCCGTATGGGTATAATGCTTTAGCGAATCGTTTTTAATGATATCCTGGATTTTTTGCTCCTCTGCCTGCAGCAGCTCTTTACTGCGCTTTATAGATTCCTTAAAAAAGCTACCACTTTTGGTCTGTACTGGTTTTCTCGGTTCTGGGCCAGCACAGCTTATAAAAAAACACAACACAAAAACACCTAAAACCGCTCTCATTTGGTAAGTTCTTTTTTAAAGGCTGGTAGTATAGATTCAAAATAGGCTGTAGTTTCCCCAATAGACAAATCGCTTTTTCCTCCGGCCGCATTTTTATGTCCGCCTCCTTCAAAAAATTGTCTCGCGAAATTGTTCACATCGAAATCGCCAACCGACCTAAATGAAATTTTAAGGATACCTTCGTCTTTGTTTTCTATGAATATAACGGCAAAGCGAATATTTTCTAAGGTAAGGCCATAGTTTACAAAACCTTCTGTATCTCCTTTGTTGTAATGATATTGGTCTAGTTCCTCTTGGCTTAAGGTAATATACGTGGTGTTGTATTCTTCCAAAATAACCATATTCTTTAAGGCGCACCCTAAGAGATGCAGCCTGCTGGGCGAATTGGTGTCGTAAATACGGCTGTGAATACCAGTGTTATCCGCACCTTTATCGATCAGGTCTGCCACTATCCTATGCGTAACACTAGTGGTCGTGGAATATTTGAAGGAACCGGTATCCGTTAAGATTCCCGTATAAATACAATTGGCGATATCTGGGGTAATTTCATCTGTGGCTCCTAAATAGTCCAATAGATGGTATACCATCTGGCAAGTAGAACTCATACTCACATCGGAATACATAATTTTGGCATAGTCCGATGGTTCTTGGTGATGATCTACCATCACAAAGGTCGCTTTTGCCGCTTCCAAGTTGCCCGTCATCTGGCCAACTCTGTTCAGGTGGTTAAAATCCAATGTAAAGATCACTTCTGCTTTGGAAATAAAATCTTTTGCCTGTGCGTTTTCTTTTTCAAAATTCACAATAGTTTCTGTTCCCGGCATCCATTTTAGAAACTTGGGAAAATCGTTCGGGGACACCACAACGGCTTCGTGACCTTTGCTATTTAGGTAATGATAGAGTGCCAGTGTAGCTCCGATCGCGTCGCCATCGGGATTTTTATGCGGGATAATAGCTATTCTCCTTGGTGCGGAAAGCAGCGTTTTAAGGGCATTTATGTGCTCTAAATTCATGGCGGCAAAGATACAATTTAATACTATATACCTAAAAGTGAAAGCTTATTTTTGTGTATGCAAAGCAATGTGATATGAGAAGAATAGCAATAGTACTTTATTTAATGCTAGTATTTTCTTGTGCAGGCACTCAAAGATTATCCCATACGGACATACAAAGTGACTTTAGAATCGCTTTTGGTTCTTGTAATAAGGGGTCTTTGCCCAATTTGTTATGGGACGATATTCTAAAAACCAACCCTGATGTTTGGATATGGGGCGGCGATAATATTTATGCGGATACCTATGATATGTCAAAACTACGCCGTATGTACCAAGCTCAGAAAGCTGTTAAGGGTTATGCCGAATTAGTTGATGCCGTGGACGTTATTGGAACTTGGGACGACCATGACTATGGCCTTAACGATGGCGGAACAGAATTTACCGTTAAAAAGGAAAGTCAGCAAGAATTTTTGGACTTTATGGATGTTCCCGATAACAGCCCAAGAAGGCAACAAGAAGGAATCTATACTTCTCACGTCTACCAAAAAGAGAAGGGTAGCGTAAAGGTAATTGTACTGGATACGCGCTATTTTAGAACCGCATTAACACCCGATACCGAAACAAAAAAACGGACAAAACCAAATGTTTATGGAGAAGGAACAGTACTTGGCCTAGCGCAGTGGTCTTGGTTGGAACAGGAATTGAAAAGCTCCAGGGCCAATTTTAACGTTATCGTCAGCAGTATTCAAGTCCTTTCCAATGAACACGGATTTGAGTGTTGGGGAAATTTTCCGCACGAAGTAGACCGTTTAAAAAGAACCATTGCGGCGTCTAAGGCAAAGGGCGTATTGGTGCTTTCAGGAGATCGGCACATTTCCGAGATTTCCAGTACTAAGGTAGATGGGCTGGCCTATCCTTTAATTGATTTTACCAGTAGCGGGCTTACCCATGCATATCACAGTTTTACCGGTGAGCCAAATCCGTTTAGGGTTTCGGAGGTTGTGTCTACCGAAAGTTTTGGAACGGTACACTTTGATTTCAAAAGTAGCACAGCCGTATTTCAAATGTTAGGGGATAATGGTGAGCTATTGGGAGAAATGCGACAAACCTATGAATAGTTGTAAGTTTAGTGAAAAACCTTATTTTTGCGCAAAATTTTAGATAATGAGTACAAACAGAACCTTTACAATGCTTAAGCCAGATGCCGTTGCCAACGGACACATTGGTGCTATATTAGAAAAAATTACCGCATCGGGATTTAAGATTGTGGCGATGAAATACACGCAATTAAGCCTTAGGGATGCACAGGAGTTTTATGCGATACACAAAGCACGTCCCTTTTTTGGGGAGTTGGTAGAGTTTATGACAAGAGGGCCTATCGTGGCCGCGATTTTGGAAAAAGAGAACGCCGTTGAAGATTTTAGGGCATTAATAGGAGCTACTAACCCAGCGGAAGCCGCGGAGGGTACGATCAGAAAAATGTTCGCTACGGATATTGCCGAGAATGCGGTACATGGTTCCGATAGTGATGAAAACGCTGCTATTGAGGGTGCTTTTCATTTCTCTGGTAGGGAGATTTTCTAAGTATACCGCATTCGTAAATAACAATAAAGACCGATTCATCAGCGTATGAATCGGTCTTTGTTTTTTAAAGGATTCCGCTCGCGTACTTTGGGGTTGCGATGGAATTCTTCCAGAATAATCCCAAAACTATATAAAATCCTCGATTAGTTATGTTTTTCTTAGATAGTTATTGGGTGTCATAATGAATCCTTTACGATTATTTTTACTTTGTTTTCTGTTGTATTTGAACAACTATCCATGGCGGTAAAAATCACTTCAAACCCTCCAATTTGATTCGGTGACAAGGTCAAAACCATTGTTTTAGTATCAAATGTCATCCAATTGAAGTCTTTTTGATTACTGCTAAGTGCTATTATTTCATCATCTATATCTTTAAAATAGTCATGGGGTATTGTTATTTTAGTTTCCTTCCCGACCTTAATTATCACTTCTGAAATCGGGTTAAATACAAAAGGTTTAAAAACTTTTTTGGTGCTTACCCAATCAATATCCGAATCTGCTAATCCTTTATCGTTAAAAGTCATCTTGGTGAAAAAGAGGAAATTATTATCTAAAGTTACAAAAGGTCGCCTTTCCCAATTGGTACTATTTATTATGGCATCCAAGGGTATTGGCTGTGTCCAAGTTTCCTTACTATCGCGATAACTGATAAACAAATCAGGTCCATTATCCTCGGAAGCGTAGCGGCTAAAAATTAAAAAACTTTCATCGGCAGCAATGAAAATACTTTCTTCGTCTGCCTCGGAACAAATGGAATCTATGCGTTCGGCATTTAAATATGCTCCATTTTCTGGTGATGAATAATATAAATCAGCCAACCCGTTACCGTCCCTATTCGATGAGAAATAGAGGGTATTTTCTAAGGTCATGCAGGCTGTAGATTCCCGTGCTAACGTACTTATTGGACTATTCACTTTTTTAGGTTGAACCCAGAGGTTATTATTCTTTTTTAATAACCAAATATCTGTTATCCAATGCTCTGCACCTTTTCTACTTTGCGCATATACCAGGGATTTTCCATTGGGTGAGAAATAGGGAAGGTAAACGCTTTCGTTCTTTAATGGTTCAAAAACTTCCGGAATGCTCCATTTATTATAGGTTTTACTGGCATAATAAATTGCTCCACTATCGTCTTTATTTAATACTCCAAATGCTAATTCTTTAGAGTCAGGTGAAAACGAAATGCCATGTTCAAGCCTACCTTTTAGAGAGATAATGTCCTCTCCAAATAGTATTGGACTGGTTTCGGGTTCATTTTGTCCAAAGTAATCGGTGGTTGCCTTTTTAGCATCACAGCTCATAAGTCCAATACTAATAATAAATGGAAGAATTCTTTTTATCATGTATGGCGGGTCTGGTCTTCTAGGATAATTAAAGTTACATCTCAATGCTTATTTTGGTAGGAACTTAATTGTATAGTACACTTTCATAGATAAAACCGCTTTTAAGGGTGAAGAGCTTTGCGAATCTTGTCTAGTTTCTAGAAAGTAAAAATAAAAGCTAACGCAACACCAGTTTCTTGATCAATTCTTTTCCCAATTCTTCGTTCAGCATTTCTATGATCTTGGATTTCCCTAGGCTTAGTTCCTCGCGTAATACGGAAGATGAGAGGGAGACGAACAAGGTGTCGTTCTTTAGCTCAATGGCCGTGGTGTAGTTGTTTACACCGTTGCCCATGAGTCGGACCCAAGCGGTTCGGGTGTCCACTTTGTCCATACCGCCTTGTAACTTGTTTTTTTCGATAAAGGCAGATAAGGCCTCTTTCATGTTCAGGTTGTCATTTTCTCGCTTTGCCATATTAGGGAGTTATGTTTATGGGTTCAAAACGTTTGTAGTGATAATGTATGCCGTCCGCGTTCTGTACGGAGAAATTATCTGTGGATATAGCGGTTAAGGTTTCCTGCCATTCGCTATAGTTGTTCTTATATGAAATGATGTAGGTGTCGTTCATACGTTGTATTTCAAAAAGTTCCGCATCGTCCGAAGTTTCAAAATTACCATCGAACCGAGGGGTCACTTTCTTCCGGAATCCCTTCAAACCTTCCAACTGAATGTAATCAATATTTTCGTTCATTTTATATTCTTTTTCCCCTCCGTTCGGAAATTCTACTCGCTCTATTTCCCAATAACCGTTGAGCAAGGTGAGTTTACCTGCATTGACCGAAGTACAAGAGCCTATCAAAATAAAACCCAGTAAAAATAGAAGCCGATTCATAGTTATAATTTAAAAATCTTATAGGATTGATGTATTTTTTTCACCACACTTTCGGTTCTGTCCGCATGAGTGTCGCTGACAAAAATTTGCCCAAAATTCTTGGCATTCACAAGCGTAATGATATGTGCCACCCTATGCTCATCCAATTTATCAAAAATATCGTCCAACAACAAAATAGGCGTTGTTTTGGACAGGTCTTGCATGAATTGAAATTGCGCGAACTTAAGGGCTATCAAAAACGATTTTTGTTGTCCCTGGCTCCCAAATTTTTTAATAGGATATTCAGTAATGGTAAAGCTGAGGTCATCTTTGTGCACGCCAACGCTTGTGTGCTGTAATGCCCTGTCCCTTTCTAGATTTTTCTCCAAAAGGGTGGTCATGTCTATTTCTTGTAATTTGCTGTCATAGCTTACCTGTACATCTTCCGTGTTTCCTGTAATTGCCTTATATTGTGCCTTGAAAATGGGGATAAAGGCTTCCAAAAAAGCAGCTCTTTTAGCAAATATTTCAGTGCCGTAAGTGTTCAGTTGATCATTATAAATACTTAGGGTGGCCTTGTCGAACGTATGGTTCGCCGCAAAATACTTTAGTAGGGCGTTACGTTGGGAGAGTACTTGGTTATAGTTCATTAAGGACTGCAGGTATCCTTTGTCCGATTGGGAAATAACCCCATCCATAAATTTTCGCCGCACATCGCTGCCTTCCACGATAAGATCTCGGTCTGCCGGAGAGACAATAACCAAAGGTAGCAGACCAATATGGTCCGCAAACCGATCATAGGGCTTTCCATTTCTTTTGATTATTTTCTTGTTGTTCCGTTTTAGGCTACAGACAATTCTTTCTTCGCGTTCTCCTTTTTCAAAAAGTCCCTCTATGACAAAAAAATCGGTATCGTGTTTGATGTTTTGGGAAGCAATGGGGTTAAAATAACTTTTACCAAAGGATAGGTGGTAAATGGCATCCAATATATTGGTTTTGCCCTTGCCATTATCCCCAACAAAACAATTGATCTTTGAGTCGAAGGTGAGGTCTTTCGACTCAAAATTTTTATAATTAAGGAGCGATAGGTTTTTGAGAAACATTAAAAATTTCTGAATTTTTGATTTGGCTAGACCAATTTCACTTGAATTATCCAAAAATAACGAATAAATACGCCATTGGATTTCAATAAAAACTTTATTTTTGCGCGACCAATAAAATTTGAGATGGCAACATATAAGAAAAGAGGATTTAAACCACAAACGAAGGCTGAGATTCAGGAGTTTGACGAGCAAGAGAGCACAACGGCCGAGGTGTTCAGTTCCTTGGATGAGGGAGCATCAAAATCGGAAGAGTGGGTTTCTAGGAACCAAAATTATATTTTGGGTGTCATTGGGGTGGTTGCAATCGGCGTATTGGGGTATTTAGCGTATGTGCAGTTTGTGCAAAAGCCAAAAGAGACCAGCGCAGCAAATGAAATGTATTATCCTCAGCAGTATTTTGATCAGGCATTAACGAGTACTACGGCAAAGGACTCCTTATTCACTTTGGCCCTGGAAGGTGGTGAGGGCAAATATGGATTTTTGGATATTATGGAGGAGTACAGCGGAACCAAGGCGGCGAATTTGGCCAGTTATTCCGCTGGCATGGCTTATCTTAATATGAACAAATACCAAGAGGCTATAGACTATCTAGAGGATTTTAAATCGGATGATCAAATTCTTGGCGCATTGGCCAAGGGCGGAATAGGAGATGCCTTCATGCAATTGGGTCAACCGTCGGATGCCCTAGGCTACTATGAATCTGCGGCAGCGCACAGCGCAAATAGCTATACAACACCTAAATTTTTATACAAAGCAGGTATTACAGCCCTTGAAATGGGTGATAAATCCAAGGCATTAGGTTTTTTCCAGCGTATCAAGGACGAGTTCTCGACATCGGAGGCAGCTACTTCTATTGACGCCTTTATAGGAATGGCAAAAGCTGGGGCGTAATGGCAACTGCAAATAAAAATTTATCGGACTACGATAAGGCAACGATCCCAAACGCGAAGGACTTTCGGTTTGGGATCGTTGTTTCTGAGTGGAACCACGACATTACCGAGGGACTTTATATAGGAGCCCATACTGCTCTGTTGGATTGTGGAGCAAGGGCCGTGGACGTTGTTCGATGGGATGTTCCAGGTAGTTTTGAGCTGCCCTTCGGATGTAAAAAAATGATTCAAAAGGGGGATTTTGATGCCATTATCGCCATAGGAAGCGTAATCCAGGGAGAAACCAAACATTTCGATTTTGTCTGCAGTGCTACGGCACAGGGCATTATGGACCTGAATGTCCAAACCGATGTTCCCGTTATATTTTGTGTCCTTACAGACAATACCCTACAACAGGCCATTGACCGTAGTGGCGGTAAGCACGGAAATAAAGGTACAGAGGCAGCTATTGCGGCCATTAAGATGGCGGCTTTGGGTAACTAGAAATTTCATTGTTTTGCTGTATTCTTTATGATTAGGAGCACGTTTAGTTAGGTACGGGGCCATAATTCTTTTTTAAAACCATCCTGTTAACAAATTTTAGTACTCCTTTGTACGGGCGGTTTTTGGTTTTTAAGTAACTTTGAAGTTATGGGAATGCTTAGCAAAATAACTCGGTTACGTAGAAACAGGCAGTACGACTACAGTCCGAGGTATTTTGATGATAAAGGCAAAGGGAATCCTTATAAGCTTGAGCCAAAATTCGATAAATATAGAAGCACCTTAAGTAATCAAAGAGGGCTAAAGAACAAGTTTAATAATGTTATAGCAGATACGCGCAGAGAGGGTGACCGAAATCTAAAGGTTCGTATGGCGATTATTATTGCCATTTTAGTATTGATTTTTCTCTTCATTATCGATTTTGACCTTTCCATATTCTTTTCCCAATAATGGCTGATATTATTAGACTTTTACCGGACCATGTAGCCAATCAAATAGCTGCGGGAGAAGTGGTACAACGCCCAGCGTCTGTAGTTAAGGAGCTTATGGAAAATGCCATAGATGCCGGTGCTACTGAAATTAAACTTATTGTAAAGGACGGGGGCAAAACCCTTATACAGGTCGTGGATAACGGTATAGGCATGAGTGTTACAGATGCCCGGTTGAGCTTTGAGCGACATGCGACTTCCAAAATTCAAAAAGCCGAAGATCTCTTTAATTTGAATACCAAAGGTTTTCGTGGTGAGGCGTTAGCTTCAATCGCCGCCATTGCGCATGTGGAAATGATGACGAAGACCGAAGGTGATGAGGTTGGAACCCATATAAAAATAGAAGGTAGTAAAATTAGCAGTCAGGATGTGATTGCCGTACCCACGGGTACTTCCATGTTGGTCAAAAATCTTTTTTTTAATATTCCCGCGCGGCGAAATTTCTTGAAATCTGATCAGGTAGAATACCGTCACATTACCGACGAATTCCATAGGGTGGCATTGGCACATCCTCAAATAGCTTTTCATTTTTATAATAACGGTAGTGAGGTTTTTATTTTACCTTCTAACGATTTTCGAAAACGTATCGTGAATATTTTTGGCAGAAAGACCAATGAGAAATTGGTTCCCGTTAACGAGGATACCCAAGTGGTGCGTATTTCAGGCTTTGTGCAGAAACCTGAGTTTGCCAAAAAGAGCAGGGGTGAGCAGTTCTTCTTTGCGAACGACCGGTTTATTAAAAGTCCATATTTACACCATGCTGTGCTTGGCGCTTTTGAGGGTTTGATAAAACCAGGAACACACCCGGGTTATTTTTTGTGTATGGAAGTGGATCCTAGCTCCATAGATATCAATATTCATCCCACTAAGACAGAAGTAAAATTCGATGATGAGCATACCTTGTACGCGTATCTAAAATCTGCGGTCAAACATAGTTTGGGCCAGTTTAATGTAGTCCCGGCCTTGGATTTTGAACAGGATCCAAATTTGGACACGCCGTATGCCTACCAAAACAAGCGGTCGGAGATGCCCCATGTTTCGGTAGATGCGGGGTTTAATCCTTTTGAGCAAGATTCCCATAGTATTGTACGGGGCTATGGTAATTATACTAAATCTAGTGCAAAGGGTTGGGAAAATGTATACGAGGGGCTATCTAGTGCTAAGCAGGAATTTAGACCAAGCACCCTCACTTTTGAATCAGAAGAAATCAATAGTTCTATTTTTGATTCCGAAAACCATCATGTAGACTCTGTGACCACTACGTTCCAGCTTCGTAAAAAGTATATTATTACGACGATAAAATCGGGTATGGTGGTCATTAACCAGAGCAGGGCGCACCAGCGAATTCTATATGAAAAATTCCTGAAAAATATTACCATAAAAGAGGCCGTGAGCCAGCAATTATTGTTTCCACTTTCCTTATCTTTTTCAAGGGCAGAGCTCGACATATTAAAAGAAATAAAGGATAATCTTTGTGCCGTGGGCTTCGTATTTGGCGAAATTGGGTCGGAAATGGTAGAAATAAAAGGGGTTCCGATAGTGGTCGTAGAAAGTGAGGTACAAATGGTTATGGAACAATTGATTTCCGATTTTCAGATGGAAATTTCTACCGAGAGTTTTTCGCAGAGCGATATGTTGGCAAAAACCTTGTCCAAGACCCTATCCGTTAAAACAGGGGAGCTTTTGGACGATAGGTCCCAATTGGCGTTGGTGAACGATTTATTCGCTTGCAAGGAGGCTACCTTAAGTCCTTTTAACAAACGTACCTATGTTACGATTACAGAAAATGATATTGATAGAAAATTTATATAGATGGGCAGACTTACAGAAGCTATAAAGCACTTATTAATACTTAATATATTATTTTTCATTGCGACCCAAATGTACGGAGACCAGATGTACCAGTGGTTTTCCCTGTGGTTTCCCAAAAACGAAAATTTTGGCCTTTGGCAGATACTTTCCCATATGTTTATGCATGGCGGGTTTATGCATATCCTTTTCAACATGTATGCCCTATGGGCCTTTGGTACGCCATTGGAGCAGATGTGGGGCAGGAACAAGTTTTTCTTCTTTTACTTTTCGGCAGGTTTGGGTGCAGCACTTATTCATACGGGGGTAAATTATTATCACTTTAACGCGGGCATGTCCGCTTTGGTCGATTCTGGAATATCGGAAAGTAGTATCATGGAGATTATTTCTAGCGGAAAATATAGTCCGGATTGGTACAACATTGCAGGAAAATCTACTATTGATAATTTTCTAAGTGCTTATAACACCCCGGCAGTTGGTGCTTCAGGTGCTATTTATGGTGTGTTAGTGGCCTTTGGAATGTCCTATCCCAATAGCGAACTGTTCCTTATGTTTATTCCCGTCCCAATAAAAGCAAAGTTCTTTATTCCGGTATTGATAGGGTTGGACCTGTTTTCAGGTGTTACGGGGTACAGCCTGTTTGGACAAGGAATTGCACATTTTGCACACATAGGTGGGGCGCTGTTCGGGTTTATAATGATGTGGTACTGGAAGAAGAATCAGTTTAACAACAATAGGTGGGATTAAGGTATGGCGCAGGGAAACTTAAAATATCAGTTCAGTAGATTGTCCATAGCGGAAAAACTCATCGCAATAAACCTTTTGGTGTTTATTATTGATCGATTGCTTCCTTTTTTGTTGCGATTGTCCAAGAATAGCATAGTCCAGTGGTTCGAGCTACCCAAGGATTTTTTCGACTTTCTGGTTCAGCCATGGTCTATTTTTACGTACTCTTTCTTTCATGGTGGGTTTGGGCATCTTTTTTGGAACATGCTCCTGATCTATTTCGTGGGACGCATATTTTTAAATCTTTTTGATGCAAGACGCTTTTTGAACGTCTATTTTCTTGGGGTTATGATGGGCGGTCTCTTTTTTATCCTAGGTTACAATATTTTCCCCGCTTTTTTTAATGTAAATGCCTATTTAATAGGAGCTTCCGCAGGTGCCAGTGCTATATTGATTTTTATTTGTGCCTACATCCCAAACCAAGAAGTACGACTTATATTTTTTAACGTAAAGCTCTGGTGGGTTGGGGCGTTCGTAGTATTGGTAGATTTGATTCAGTTGCCGGTAAGTGGAAACGCTGGTGGACATCTGGCGCACCTCGGTGGCGCGTTACTGGGCTATTGGTATGCTCGGCAATTGATAAACGGAACCGATATAGGTTCAGGTTTCTCCCGGTTTTTGGACAGTCTCGGTACTCTTTTTAAACGAAGCGAAAAGAGGGCGCCTTTAAAAACGGTCTATAAAAATCAACAAACAGGTGCAACCACAAGTGCTAAAGCGGCTTACGAAAAACAAAGCCGTCAAAAGAAAATAGACGCTATTTTGGATAAGATAAGCAAGTCTGGTTACGAAAGCTTGTCAAAGGCCGAAAAGGATTTTCTCTTCCAAGCCGGAAAGGAAGATTAAACTGTTATGAAAAAAATGTCCTTTTTTAATCGCCTCGTATTAGGTCTGAATCTTATTTTCTCCTTAGCCCTACTATTGGCTTCAATTGTACCCTACACCAATTCTGCAAGTTTGGCCTTCCTTAGTCTTTCTGTTCCTTTGTTGGTGCTTGTGAACGTTTTATTTGTTATTTATTGGGGAATAATCAAGAAGGCCTTATTAATTTTACCGCTAGGGGTACTTATTTATGGCTTCATAACACTAGGTACTTTTTTGAAATTTGGCAGTAGCGTAAATACGATAGATGAAAATGCATCCCTAAGAATTATGAGTTTTAATAGCTTAGGTTTTAGGGGTAAAGAAGATGAGTGGGAAAGTACGGCGGGCGATACTATTGTCGCCTTCATTAATGACGAACATCCCGACATTATCTGTTTTCAGGAGTTTGATTCTAGGAAGACGCGTACAACGGATTTTGAGGCTTATCCCTATAGTTATGTAAATTCTGAGTTTGGAAAGTCGAATGCAAGGGTATACCAGGCCATTTATTCCAAGTACAAGACGATCGGGAAGGGTTATTTGGATTTTGGAAACTCATATAATAGTGCGGTTTATGCCGATATTGTTTACAAAAAAGATACGATACGAATTTATAGTCTGCATTTGCAGTCGTTAAATATTAGACCCGGTAATTTAAAACGGGAACGTTCGGATCGCTTATTTGCGAGGTTGAGACGTACGTTTGAGCGGCAACAACAACAATCTGAAATTGTCAGGAAGCACATGGCATCCAGCCCCTATAGGAATATTGTGGCCGGTGATTTTAACAACAATCAGTTTTCCAGCGTGTACTTCAACTTAAAAAAGGATTTTAAGGACACGTTTTTGGAAAAAGGTAGCGGATATGGTGCCACCATCGATTTTTGGAAATTCCCTTTTCGGATCGATTTTATTTTAGTGGACCCTTCTTTTGAGGTAGTTTCGCACCGCAATTATGACATTGACCTTTCCGATCACGAGCCTATAATGGCATCAATCAAAATTCCCTCCAATGAATAAACAGTCTACCATATCGGCTAATATATGTATCAAAAAAGCGGTTCCCCAGAGTCGGGTCTTTGTATAAACGGACATCAATACATACATACCAATGGCCCAATAGGAATGTAACGGATGAAAGTTGATACTACATCGCATGGGTTCAAAAATTGGAGTGGCCAGTACATGGTCCACATCTATGATAATGCCGGCCAACAAGATAAGGGCCACTTTTAACCGGTGTTCCTTAAAAAAGAAATACGCTATCGCTAATGGTACGATAAAATGAATACCGTAGTGGAGCAGAAATCTAAGCATTGTCCTGTAAGAGTTTCGTTTCCCTTAGGTACTCTGTTGTATTTGGACCAAGATTAAAGAGGAGGTCTAAGATACTGAGGTCGGAGATAAACCCGTGCCGGTCTCCAAAGACCTGAACGTACTCCTTTTGCGCTATCTCAATCTTATTTTTTGTACTTACCAAGTGTCTGTAGTCGGCAGAGGTTTCGTAGTTATGCTTAAAAACTTCGGTTTTGGCTTTGGGCATTTCCAATTGCAGACAGTCGCAAATGACTTCAATGGTCTTTAGGTTAAAATCCATTAAATTATCATATTTGGTATCGTACAAAGGTCTTATATCATCCTCATAAAACTCAAAGAAGGGCGATGTCCTATACGCTGTTTCTAAGGTGCGCCAATGTTGGCGCTGCCAAGGGTAGCTGTTATCTATTTTTACCGCACTATTGCGTTGCTTTCCACTATTATTTCCTAAATGGGAGATAGGTATGGTTAGGATATGCTTTCCCCTGTCCGTACAGATATAGGTCCTGTTCCTAAAGGTCTGTTTCTGATAATTTCCTTGAACTTCCCAAACAATTCCGTCATTCTGAACGAAAATCGAATAAAAAGCAATATTTGGAAAATAGGCAGGATAAAGAATGGTCATAACTTATGCTTCTTTCGATTTTTTACGTTTCCAAAGCCAGCTTCCCACAAAATACGATACCAATAGAATTAAGAAGTACTTAAAGTAGGACTGCGGTTCGCCATCGCCATTCACGGTAGTAAAGATGCGGTCCCAACGAGGTCTCCAGTTGGAAATGCTCTCCGTAAAATTATCAAAGCTCATCCAAATAAAAATAGGCGTTCCTACAATATGGTTTTCCGGAACATATCCCCAAGCGCGACTATCTTCGGAGTGGTCCCGGTTATCACCCATCATCCAATAGTAATCCTGTTTAAAGGTATAGGAGTCGGTTACTTCGTTATTTATACTTATTTGGTTGCCCGAAACGCTTAGGGTGTTCTCCTCATATTCACGGATAATCTTTTTATATAAGGGCAATGTTTTTAGATTCAATGCCACCGTAGTACCTTTTTTAGGAATGTAAATTGGGCCCAACTGACTATAATTCCAAGGATAATCTGGACTTTGTGGAAATAGGTTGACGCCTCTTTTTCCTTTGGGTGTTACTTCTCGTATCACGGAATCTATACTGGCATCACTTCGTAGGGCAGCTGCCATTTCATCTGTTAGCGCCACTAGACGTTGCCTGTCCGTTACTTCCCGCAAGGAAAGTCCGTATTTTTTTATGGTGGCAGGTGGAATTCCAGAACCTTTAGTATAAAGTTCCAATTGGTTGTTTTCGGCCTGATTGTACCCCAATAAGTATTGGTTTATTACTTGTGCCTGTTGTTGGTTTAAGGGATTGGAAAGGTATTTTCTTGTAAAATCCACAACCCCTATTTTATCCAATAATCTGGAAGAAACGCCCTTATCGCTATAGATGGTGTAATCGTATTGAGGTTTGGCACTACCGGGCAGTTGCAGCTGCTTACCGTTAATGAACACATAACCATCGCGAACCTCCAAGGAATCTCCAGGCACACCAACACAACGTTTTACATAGTTCGATTTTTTGTCGATGGGTTTGATGACTCCCGCTTCTTTTTTGAAAAACCGCCGTACCGTATCTGCCGGCCAACTGAAGACCACAATATCATTGCGGTCTACCTTTGTGAACCCTGGAAGCCTAAAATAAGGTAACTGTGGCTTGTTCAAATAGGATTTTACCCCTAAGACGGGCAAGGTATCGTGGACCATAGGAGCGGCAACGGTGGTCATAGGTGTTCTGGCGCCATAATGAAATTTACTAACGAACAAAAAGTCGCCCACACGCAAGGTGCGCTCCAAAGAACCCGTTGGGATTACATAAGGCTGAATAAAATAGGTATGTACCAAGGTTGCCGCCACCACCGCGAAAACAATGGAACTTACCCATTCTCCAAGTGCCGTTTTGGGATGAAGGCTCCTGTCCTTTATATACGTAACATCCAAGGCATAATTTACGTAATAGATATAAAACCCGAGTGTTAGTACTACGAGCCAAGATTCCAACAGCGTATTTCTACCATAACTGCGAATGGTTTCCACCCAGATAACGGGAAACATCAGTAAATTTATAATGGGGACGAATAAAAGTATCGTCCACCATTTAGGCCTGTTGATGATTTGCATCAATACGATGGCATTATAGATAGGTACGGCCGCTTCCCATGCTTTTCTACCAGCTTTTACGTAGAGTTTCCAAGTTCCTAAAAAATGGATGACCTGTACCAGGAGAATAAAAAGAATCCATTGTGTACCGTTCATAATTTTGTTTTTTATTAATTAAGTTGGATGGTCGTCCGTTTTGCAATTCTAAAACAACCTGTTTGTCATTAGTAGTCGAAGGGCAACTAAGTTACTTTTTTTAACCAAGGTTTAACACATCTCTCATTGTAAAGACACCTGTCTTTCCAATAATCCATTCCGCGGCAATAACGGCGCCTTCTGCAAAGCCGGTTCTGTTATGCGCCTTGTGTTGCAGGGTTATAACGTCTACTTCACTGGTATAGGTTACCGTATGTGTTCCCGGGGTTTTTCCTATTCTTTTGGATGTTATCGGGATATGTTTATCCACTTTGCCATCTAATTTCCACCCTTCGTATGCTGTATTCTGTATGATACCCTCTGCGAGTGTAATTCCAGTTCCGCTTGGCGCATCTAGTTTTTGGGTGTGATGTATCTCTTCAATCGCCACCTCATATTGTTTTAAATGCCTCATCATTTTGGCAAGTTGCCCATTCAGTTCAAAAAAAATGTTTACGCCCAGGCTAAAATTAGAAGCATATATAAAGGCACCTTTTTTGGCTTTGCAAAGCGCAATGGCATTATCATAGTTTTCTAGCCATCCTGTGGTGCCGGAAATGATTGGAACGTTATTTTCCAAGCATTTGGAAATATTTCCAAAAGCGGCTTGGGGCATGCTAAAGTCAATGGCCACATCTATACTGGAAAAATCTATTTCTTGGTTACTGTTATCAATTTTGGCTATGATTTTGTGATTTCTGTCCAGCGCGACACCTTCTATCATCTGTCCCATTTTTCCGTAGCCGAATAGCGCAATCCTCATGTCTAAAATTTTATGGTTAAGGCCATGCCGTAATGGATACTGTTACTAACGGCATCAAGGTCCAGGTAAGGCTGGAAATCGAAACTTAGGTCATCATCGATATTAAATTGCTTTAAATGTGCGTCTACATTAGCTTCCACAATATTTAGTGCATAGGCGGCAATTATAAAAACGAGCATTAAGTCCCTGGCTTCTTGAAAGCGTTCCTGTTGGTTTTCTAGGTCTCCCAGGTCCAAGTCTGGCGCAGAACCTGGCGGGTTGTTATCCTGTAGGTCGTAGAATTCATCGTCTATAAAGCCCGCCTGCCTTCTTTTAAAGGCGGTGCGGAATCGTTGGTAGTTGTTGTTGTTCCATGAATATCCGTAAATAGTCCCTCCCAAAGCACCCCAAACCAAAGGTGCTTTCCAATAACTTTTATTATAAATTTGACCCAAGCCCGGTAAAACTGCAGAGTAGAATGCTGCCTTGCTTGGTGCCAAGGGGTTAATGACTTCTTTTTGTAGTATAAGGGAATCCAGAATTTTTAGTTTTTCACTTGTCTCCTGTGTAGCGACGGTATCCACCGATTCTTCTAGTGGAATTGCCGGTTCCTGACCTTTGCAAAAAGTTAAGGAGAGAAGACAAAATAAAAAAATGATTTGTAGTTTAGGCACCTGTTATACGCTTTTTTATACGCTCAAACTCTTCTTCAGATGCAAAGGGGATTGTTATTTTCCCCTTAGAATCCCCAGTAGTGCTGACCGATACTTTAACGGATAAACTATTCGCCATTTCCCGTGTGCCAGCACCAATATATTTTGGAGCTTCTTTTGGGTTTTTTTTGCCCGGTTTTTCTTTTGGACCTTCCTTAAAAGCTTTTACAGCATTTTCTGTATCCCGCACCGATAAGTTTTGGCCTATTATTTTCTCGTAGAGTGCAATTTGGTCTTCCCGTTTCTCAATATTCACCAAGGCCCTGCCGTGACCCATACTCAGAAAGCCATCGCGCATTCCCGTTTGGATGATAGGGTCCAGTTTCAGAAGTCGCATGTAATTCGCAATAGTAGACCTTTTTTTACCAACGCGTTCGCTTAGTTTCTCTTGGGTAAGGTTTATTTCGTCTATCAATCTTTGGTAGGAAAGGGCTATTTCTATCGGGTCCAAATCCTGTCGCTGAATATTCTCTACCAAGGCCATTTCCAAGGATTCTTGATCATTGGCAATACGAACGTAGGCCGGGATGGTTTCCAGATTAAGCAATTTAGACGCTCTAAAACGTCTTTCCCCCGATACTAGTTGGTATGAGTCAAAGCCTAGTTTCCTTACCGTTATGGGCTGTATTACGCCCAATTCCCTAATAGAAGTTGCCAGTTCTTGAAGGGTCTCATCATTAAAATTTGACCTAGGCTGAAAAGGATTCACTTCTATAAGCTCTAGGTCCAGTTCAATTATATTGCCTACAACCTTATCGGCATTTTTGTCCGTGGCAGATTTAATATCGTTTTCCGGATCTCTCAATAATGCCGAAAGCCCTCTCCCTAGTGCCTGTTTCTTTACTGCTTTTGCCATTTTAAACGGTCTGCTTGTTTTTTTGTACTACCTCGTTGGCCAAGTTCAAGTAATTGGTGGCTCCTTTGCTAGAGGCATCATATTTAATAATACTCTCTCCGTAACTAGGAGCTTCGCTAAGCCTGACATTTCGTTGGATGATGGTTTCGAAAACCATATCACCAAAGTGTTTGGTTACTTCTTCCACGACTTGGTTGGACAAGCGTAATCTGGAGTCGTACATCGTTAATAGCATACCTTCGATATCCAGATCTGGATTGTGGATGCGTTGCACGCTTTTTATAGTATTCAATAATTTCCCCAAACCTTCCAAGGCAAAATATTCACATTGGATAGGAATGATCACGGAGTCCGCCGCGGTAAGGGCGTTTAGTGTAATAAGTCCTAATGAAGGTGCGCAATCTATTAAAATAAAGTCGTAGTCCTTTTTTAGGTCGACTATTGCTTTTTTTAACATATACTCCCGTTTGTCCTTGTCTACCAATTCTATCTCTATGGCCACTAGGTCTATGTGCGCGGGAATCAGGTCAACATTTGGGGAGGATGTAGGAATTATGGCTTCCTTGGCCGTTTTTGTATGCTCTAACAGTTGGTAGCTACCAATCTCTACTTCATCTACATTAATTCCTAAGCCCGATGTAGCATTTGCTTGGGGGTCTGCATCTATCAAAAGCACCTTTTTTTCCAACACCCCAAGTGCGGCTGCCAAGTTAACGGAGGTAGTAGTTTTCCCTACACCACCTTTTTGATTCGCAATAGCAATTATCTTGCCCATATTCATCCTAAATTAAGCCGTAAAAATACAATTATTTATGGGGCTAAGGAAAGGATTTTGTTAACACTGCGTGAATAAGCAAGTGCTTAGTTACAAAAGAATGTTAAAGTTTTAGGTCTTAATGGGTTAGGTAGTACGCATTACATTCCAACAAAATTGATTTGTTTAAAGGTTGCAGGGAGGGCCTTAGTTGTCCTTATTGGTGGTCTTTAAGCTATCCTCATACTCTATAAGATATATTTCCTCATTCTTTTTTTTAAGGTAATATTCCTCTCTGGCAAATTTCTCTAGTTCTTCTTTATCGGAGAGTTTTTCTATGATTTTTTTGTCTTTTGCAATTTCTTTTTTAAGGAAATCCTGTGTTTTTTCCAGTTTTTTGATTTCCTTCCTAAGTTCTAAATGAATGAGGAGGGAGTTTGTATCAAAAAAAACCATCCAGACCAAAAACGCCGTCAGCACCATAACGTACATATTCGTCAGGATCTTGAACCATTTTTTCTGTCGGAGTGTTTTGAGCCCCATTAATTCTCTATTAGTCTTTCGTTGATGATACTTCTCACAATAGCAACGGCAACGGTGTTGTATTTGTTGTTCGGTATAATAATGTCGGCATATCCTTTCGTAGGCTCTATAAACTGGTCATGCATAGGCTTTATCACCGTTTGATATTTCTCCAAGGTTTCGTCCAGGTTCCATCCGCGCTCGTTTACATCTCTTTTTAATCTTCTTATGAGTCGCTCATCGGTATCGGCATGCACGAATATTTTAATGTCGAACATCTTCCTTATTTCCGGATTTGACATAATCAAAATGCCCTCTACGATCATTACCTTAGTGGGATGCGTAGGTACGGTTTTCTCGGTTCTGTTACATTCCAAAAAAGAATAAACAGGCTGCTCTATGGATTTTCCACTTTTTAAAGCCTTTAAATGAAGTTCCAGTAATTTGAAGTCAATAGAATTAGGGTGGTCAAAATTTGTTTTTCTACGATCCTCAAGGGTAAGGTGCGAAAGATCATTGTAATAGGAGTCTTGGGAAATCACTCCGACTTCTTCATTTGGTAGTTCGTTTATTATCTGGTTCACCACCGTTGTTTTTCCGCATCCGGTGCCGCCAGCGATTCCAATAATGAGCATACTTCTAAAATTTGCTTCAAAAATACATATTTGAATATCAATTTGCATGGAAACTTAAAAATCGACTTTGTAATAGTTTATTAGGGTCATAATAAGGAGTACTTTTGCGCCCATGCAAAACGAGCAGGTAAAACCTAATTTTGAGTTCATTGCCCTGATGGCATCCTTGATGTCCATTGTTGCTTTGGCGATTGATGCCTTGTTGCCTGCAATTGCTGAAATAGGCGTGAGCATAAATAGCCTGGATCCCACGGACAATCAGTTGTTGATTGTCATGATTTTTTTAGGCCTTGGATTCGGACAGCTTTTCTTTGGACCACTTTCCGATAGTCATGGCAGAAAACCTGTAGTGTATATAGGCTTTATTATTTTTGCTATCGCTAGTATATTATGTGTTTTAGCACCTTCCCTTGAGTGGATGGTTGTGGGTAGAATTTTGCAGGGTATTGGTCTATCGGCACCAAGGACCATAAGTATCTCTATTATCCGTGATACCTATACCGGCGATTATATGGCCAAAATCATGTCTTTTGTTACCGCATTTTTTATTTTGGTTCCTGTTGTTGCGCCGGCTATTGGTAAAATTATCCTGGAAACAATGGGCTGGGAGGCCATTTTTTATATGCAACTCTTTTTTGCCCTTGTGGTTGGGATTTGGTTCTGGAGGCGACAAGTAGAGACCCTGAAGCCCAAGTTTAAAGTTCCCTTTACAACGTCCATATTTCTTCAGGGCACTAGGGAGATATTCAAATATAAAGAAACGGTTTCCTGTACCATTGTTTCCGGACTCATTACAGGTGCTTTTTTGGTATACTTAAGTTCCGCACAACATGTTTTTGAGGACCAGTACCACCTTAAAGATTCATTTCCGTATATTTTTGCAGGTTTGGCAATTTCAATTGGCTTGTCCACTTTTCTTAACGGAACCTTGGTGGTGCGTTTTGGGATGCGGAAATTGGCCTTGTACGCACTTGTCCTTTTTACTGCTGTAGCCCTTGTTTATGCGCTACTGTTTTTTGGTAAACCCAACCCCGGTTTGCCTGTTTTATTGTTGTTTCTTTCTTCTTTATTTTTTTGTTTGGGTTTTGTTTGGGGAAATATGCGATCAATAGCGATGCAGCCAATTGGCCATATTGCTGGCATTGGTGCAGCCATTACTGGATTCATTTCTACAATTTTGTCCATACCTATTTCTATATACGTGGGGAGTTTTGTTCAAGAAACCGTTTGGCCTTTGTTCGTAGGCTTGGGAACTTGTGGATTCTTATCCGTTGTACTGTTTTTGCTATTCCGAACAAAACCAGTACAGGTTCGAAGAACGATATCGTAAGGATTTAGGGTCCGAATAAAAAAAGTACTTTCTTGACGAACAGATTTTTATCCCGGAAAATAAACGACCCCGCTAGATGAATTTCGGCTCGCTCCGGTTACGGAACTTAGTACATTTATTTGATTTTCTGCCCTGAGTGCGCCCATAAAGGCAAATACCATCGCTTCCTTAAAATCGATAATTTTTTTTTCTGGTATTATAACTTGGGTTTCGTTCCCTAGTTTTTCGGCTAGCGTAGTTATTAAAAACGAATTCAAGGCACCACCCCCCGTAACCAATACTTTTTGTCCGGCTTTTATTGTATTCTGATGTATCTGGTGTGCTATTTTTTCGCAAATATGGTGTATCGATGTGTGCAACAAATCGGCTGTTGAGGCCTTTGTACTGTCTACAATGGGAACCACTTCTTCCAAAAACCATTCATATCCAATAGATTTTGGATGGGGTAGGAGGTAGTATTTCAAATCGTTTAGCTTGCGAAGCATCGGTGTATGGATACTACCGGAACGCGCCAATTCGCCTCCCTTATCAAATTCCAAATCGATTTTGCGCGTAATATAATTCAATATCATATTGGCCAATCCTATGTCATATGCAATTCGTTTTCCCTTTACATTGAAGGAGATATTGCTGATTCCCCCTAGATTCAAACAAAATTCATACTCTTGAAAAAGGAGTTGGTCGCCAATAGGCACTAAGGGAGCACCTTGTCCTCCAAGGGCTACATCATTGGTTCTAAAATCGCAGATGACGGACTGTCCAGAGGCGTTCGCCAAATGCTGACCAGAACCAATCTGTACGGTAAAACCGAGTTCTGGTCGGTGATGGGTCGTGTGGCCATGGCTTGCAATATAATCCACTTCTAGGTCATTTTTGGTTATAAAATCAAGGGCTTGTTCTCCTAGCCATGTGCCATAACTATTGTGTAATTGGAAAAGATCTTCCGTACTCAACCGTATAGCATCCTTAAGCTCGTTTTGCTGTGCTGCCTCGTACGAAATGCTTTTCGTGCGTTTTATATCAAAACTCCACATCCCATTTTCTTCCTTAAAATGGCAATAAGCGAGATCAAGGCCGTCTAAAGAGGTCCCGGACATCAATCCTAAAATCTTATGAATTTTCATGATTTGAATATTTTTTTGATTCATAGGGTCACCGGCAATTTTCCTGTAGCTTTAAGATTCCCTAAAAAATGTTCCGTAGCCACATCTTGGAATTCCTTAAAATCTTGATAGACGACAACAGTTGCCAAGGTATCTTTTGTATGAATAGCCCTTAATGCAAACGGGTTCCCAAAATGATACAAGACTACTTTTTTGGAAGCGATCAATTCGTTGATAAAATTAAGCTCCTCGTTTAGAAAGCCGAAATTATTTGCTGGTTTTACTTTTGGAGGCGTGAGGAGCAAAAGAATATGTTCTTCATCAGCGACTGTCTGTTTGGCCGTTTCTAGGCCGCTTAGTATTTCATCGGTTTCCTCAGCTCCCGAAAAACGTTTTATGGTAAGGGTGCAATAGTTGGTTTCCCTAAATTTGATAATATCCGTTTCCACACCATGCAATAGCGTTAGACTTTTTTCCGCTAATTTTCGGTTGAGTTGGGAACAACTTGCAAAATCTAATTTTGAACTTGAACTTGTGTTTGAATTTCGAAACGCTTTCTCTTTAAGTTTCCAAACCCTTTTGAAACTGGCATCTATCTGTACCGAAGTGGCATTTTTTAGAATTGTTTCTACGCCTTCGACCGTGTGTTCGGCGAAACAAAGCACATCGTTTCCGGCATCAAAGGCTAGCCATTCTAACATACCTTTTTGGGGATATTGTCCGGAAACGGCGTGCATGTTCAGCGCATCGGAAATTACGACACCTTTGAAGCCCATTTCGTTTCTAAGAACACCGGTAATAATGCCTTTGTTGATACTTGAGGGTCGGTCATCTGTTTTTGTCAGGTTTGGCACCGAAAGATGCCCTGCCATAACGGAATCCACACCCTCGTCTATTAGATTTTGGAACGGATACAATTCGTTTTCCAGCAATTCGTTCTTACTTTTTGAGATGATCGGCAGCCCTAAATGGGAATCGGTAGCCGTGTCTCCATGGCCAGGAAAATGTTTAATACTTGTGAGGACACCTTCGCTTTCGGTTCCTTGAATAAAAGCAAGCGCTTTTTTAGTGACCAAGTCCCTATTCTCTCCAAAAGAGCGATACCCTATAACGGGATTGTTCGGATTATTGTTAATATCTACCACGGGGGCCAAATTCCAATGGATGCCCGCCGCTTTGCAGTCCTTTGCGATATTGGCGCCCACTTGGTAGATGAGGTCTTCATTTTTTTGAATAGCTCCCAAGCTAATAGCATACGGATACTGTGGGGTGTTTTCCACACGCATGGCTAACCCCCATTCGGCATCAATAGCGATGAGTAATGGAAATTTAGCAACGGACTGATAGCGTTCAATCAATGTTTTTAAAGTTTCAAAACTGTTTTCGTTGTAGATAACTTTTTTTTTGCCCTCGTAGTTAGTGGCGGCACTAGCACGGGAATGGAAAAAACACAGACTACCTATATTAGATGTTGCTATTAATTTTTCCAACTTTAGTATTTCGGCCTCGGTGTCGTTTATAAAAGCAGCAGGCATAAACAGTTGCCCGATTTTTTCATGTATGGTGAGCGTTTCCTTTGCTGTTTTGAAATCTATCATGCTAGTTGTCTTTCGCTTTTCCCTTGCCAAAATCCGCAGGATATTCAATATATCTGAGTAAAATGAAGGCTGGTAATGCTGCTAGTACCACCCAAATGAAAAAACCGTCATAGCCCAACCATTCCTGCATAAAACCGCTAATTAGACCAGGCAGCATCATACCAAGCGCCATAAAACCAGTAGCCAGTGCATAATGGGAAGTTTTAGAATTCCCTTCCGCAATGTAAATTAAATAAACCATAAAACCTGCAATTCCAAAGCCATAGCCAAATTGTTCAACGACAACCGTTCCTATTACGGCCCAAGCTTCGGTGCTGCCTGTAATGGCCAGCAAGGCATAAAGTGCGTTAGGGGCATTCAGGGAAATAAGCATTGGTAACATCCATTTTTTTAGTCCATCCCTAGAAATTAAAATTCCACCCAAAATACCTCCAATGGTCAAAAACACTACCCCAATGGTACCGTATATTGTACCAACTTCAGATGTGCTATACCCAAGACCGCCAACATTTATGGGGTCTAATAAGAAAGGGGATGCCATTTTGACTAATTGTGATTCACCCAATCTAAAAAATAGAATGAAGGTAATGGCCATTACCATCCCCGGTTTTTTGAAGAAGGACACAAAAACTTCCAAAAATCCTTTGGGCTTTTCAAGTGTGATGGCCTCTGAACTTTCGAAATTTGGGGTAACAAAAAAGTTGGTCAGGGTCATCAGCAACATTAGTGTTCCTGCACATATCATGGTGTAGGACCACGCTTTTGTATTGTCTCCATATTTGTTTTCCAGAAATCCGGCGAGTACTACCAACAAACCTTGACCTGTAACATTAGCTAGCTTATAAAATACACTTCGCATGCCTACAAAAAATGACTGTCTGTCTTCTGTGAGACCTATCATATAATAACCATCAGTAGCAATGTCGTTGGTGGCAGAGGCAAAAGCTACCATCCAAAAACAAGCGAGACTCGTTACAAAGAAAATATTTGTTGGCAAGCTTAAACCAATGGCCAAAAGCGCTATAGAGGCGAGTAATTGCATCCCCAAAAACCAATTACGTTTGGTACTTTTTAAATCCAC
The DNA here is from genome assembly GCA_963697395.1 of uncultured Flavobacteriaceae bacterium. GTDB lineage: Bacteria > Bacteroidota > Bacteroidia > Flavobacteriales > Flavobacteriaceae > Maribacter. The sequence continues at coordinate 86,057 of CAVONX010000018.1, read as the reverse complement.
AAAGGGACTCCATAGCGGTTTTATCACCCAAGGTAAATACAGCAAGCTGGTATATAATCCTAAATCTGAATTACTAAAGCCCAATCGTTTGTACATGATAACGGAGACGGTCACTACTAATGCATACGGCAATCCTTGGGCGAAATATAGTGTGGGTACCCAAGCCCAGGCCCATTTGTTTTTTTGAATCATATTTAGTTCGTTTTGGTTGGTCGGAATACTACGGGTTCACTTTCTAAACCATAACGGTCCAAAAAGGTAATAGCAAGGTAGCGATTGGAAACCACATGTCCGGTGATGGAAAATGTGCCATCGCCATCCTTTATATTTATTTTTTCCTTTAAATTTTTCATGGGATAGTCTGGCTTTGGTTTTTTACCAGAAGTGTATACGAGGGCATAGGACATCGCATCGATTCCCGAAAATGAGAGCTGTAGCCTATTCTCTTTTTTACTACACGAAATTAATTCTGCGATGCTGTTATTACTTTTGGTAGTACTACCAGCCGCAGGGGTTAGTGCTGGTAAACGATAGTATTTCTTTTTTAGATAGTCTACCACATCGGTATTATCGTTCATTAATGACTTGGCACTAAAAAGGATATTTCCGGATATTTCGGGAGTTTTACGTGCCAAGGTCATTTGGTCCGGAAGTTCGTTTTTTCGCTCCCAAGCAAGATCACTATTGTTTCGGATTTTATAGGCCCCATTGCCTATGTATAGATTGGTGTTGTAGCTGTTTTTGGACCACCAATCCACAATTTTTCTGTGGGAGGCTACCGGTAAATCCATACTCCAATATACTTGTGGGGCCAGATAGTCTATCCAACTTTCTTGCATCCAAAGTAACGGGTCCGCATACAGGTCTTCATAAGTGGTTTGTCCGGCTTGCGTATCAGAACCGCGAGGGTCAGTGGAGCGGTTTTTCCAAACTCCGAAGGGGCTAATACCGAATTGTACCCATGGTTTTATAGATTTAATCGTTTGGTTTACGTCTTTTACTAGGGAATCTATGTTGCTTCTTCGCCAATCATCCAAAGATTGGTGCGGCTTTGCGTAGGTTTCAAAGCTTAGCGAATCTTCGAATTCTAAATCTTTTATTTTATAAGGATAAAAATAATCGTCAAAGTGAATGGCATCAACATCGTAATTAGTGACCAATTCGGCTATAATCTTAGAAAAACGATTTCGAACTTCCGGCAGACCAGGATTGTAGTAATATTTAGTTCCATAGGGTAGCATCCATTCGGGATTTGTACAGTAATCATGAGTGTTGCTCAGGATATCGGTATTCATATCAAACGTAGCGCGATACGGATTTAGCCATGCATGGAACTCCATTCCTCTGCTATGGGCCTCCTGTATCATCCACACCAAGTTATCCACTTCCCAACTAGACGGTTTTCCTTCCTCACCGGTCAAAAATCGCGACCATGGGGCAAAATCGGATTGATAAAAGGCATCTCCCGCTGCCCTCACTTGAACGATTACAGCGTTGTAATTGAGGTCATGATAAAAATCCAGAATATCCAGAAAATCTTTTTTTTGTTTTTCCGGAGAATCCAATCCGTTTTTAGGCCAATCAATATTTACAACCGTGGCTACCCAAACCCCTCTAAATTCCCTTTTGGGCTGGGGAATCCTTGGTTGTAGTATTCCGCAAGAGTTGTATAATATAAGTGTAAGTAAAAGGAGTGGATAGTATCGCATTCTTAAACAAAAAAAAGGTCTATTTTGTACTAAAATAGACCTTTTTGAACTAGTTTGAAATTTAATTGAACTTGTAGCGCACAAAAGCTTCCATGGCTGCGTAGGATGCCATACCCAATGCCTTGAATTTATTTGCAGTATTCCTGTTACGTTCCTCGGCACGCATCCAGAATTCGCGTGAATCATCGCCTTGGAACATGACCCCGTCTTTTTGGGATTGATGGGCAAAGATGGCATTTCTCTTTTTTAACACCTGGGCGGGACTCATAGGAACGCACATTTCAATCTCATGTATATCCCATTCGTGCCATGCACCACGGTACAACCAAACCCAACAATCTTTTAGAAAAGGTTCGGATTTTAGTTCTTCCAAGGCCGCAAAAACCGCATCCAAACAAACTTTATGTGTGCCATGTGGGTCTGCCAAATCCCCTGCCGCATAAATTTGATGCGGTTTAACTTCCATGATCATAGCTGTCATAATATCGATATCCGTTTGGGAAAGATTATTCTTTTTAATGGTACCAGTTTCGTAGAAGGGAAGATCTAAAAAGTGCACATGGCTATCTTCTACCCCCACATATCTGGTCGCAGCATAAGATTCGCCTCTGCGAATGTTTCCCTTTAATTGCCGTACCTCAATAGAATCTACTTCGCTTTCTCTCTTTCGGCTGATGGCATCGATAATTTTTTGAGCTTTATCCGAAGGACTTATTTGCATTGCTATTTCTGCGTATTTTCTGGCGTCGATATCAGAAACCGCAATATTTCCGGAGGTCTGATAGGCAATATGTACTTCATGGCCTTGTTCTACCAGTCTGTCAAAAGTACCGCCCATTGAAATTACATCGTCATCCGGGTGTGGACTAAAGATAATAACACGTTTTTTGGCGGGGGTGGCGCGCTCCGGTCTATTGGTATCATCGGCATTTGGTTTTCCTCCTGGCCAACCGGTAATGCTATGTTGTAGTTTGTTGAACATAGCAATGTTAAGGTCGTAGGAATCTTCTTCGAGCAGCAGTTCTGCCATTCCATTGTCATTATAGTCCTTGTCCGTTAAACTTAAGATGGTCTTCCCAGTATTCTCACAGAGCCAAATAATGGCCTTGGCCTTTAATTCTTCCGTCCATTTGCAAGGACCAACGAGCCAAGGAGTCTTATTACGTGTAAGCTTGCTACCAGCACCAATATCTAGAACAAATGTGCAGTTGTCGTGATTCTGAAGATAGGTAGCCGGAACATGGGATGTGATTTCGCCTTCAATGGTTTGTTTTATAATGTCCGCTTTGTTTTGGCCCCAACCCAATAGGACAATGCGCTTTGCCTTTCTTACCGTGGCAATACCCATGGTAATCGCCTTTCTTGGAACCTTGTCTATTCCCAAGAAGGAAGGAGCGGCATCAACCCTTGTAATGTGGTCCAAGGTAATAACCCGTGTGCCGGAATTGTAGTGAGACCCTGGTTCGTTAAACCCGATATGTCCCGTGCGCCCAATCCCTAGTAACTGAAAGTCGAGGCCACCGAATTCTTTTATTTTCTTTTCATAGGATAAACAATACGTTACGATATCCTCTGCAGGTACCGTCCCGTCCGGAACATGAACGTTTGCTGCCGGAATGTCAACGTGGTTGAACAAGTGTTCGTGCATAAAATAGTGGTAGCTCTGTATATTGCTCCTTTCCATGGGTAGGTACTCATCTAGGTTAAAGGTAACTACATTCCTAAAACTTAGACCTTCTTCCTTATGCATTCTAACCAATTCCTCGTATACACGAATGGGTGAAGAGCCTGTGGCAAGTCCTAGAACGCAAGTCTTTTTCTGGTCCTGTTTCTTGCGGATGAGTTCCGCAATTTCTTCCGCAACGGTAATGGAAGCTGTATTGGAATCGGCAAATATTACGTTGTGGATTTTTTCGTACCGTGTTTCTTCAAATTGTCCTACAGGTTTGTGGGCAATGGCAACCTTGGAATTTACTGCAGTGGTTTTCATAAAAGATGGTATTTCGTATAGTAAATTAAATCATGCAAATATAAGCAAGAAATTTAAAATCTGCTGTTTTTTGCATTTAATTTTGCTGTTTTTTGCATTTAATTTTATTTTAGATTCAAAATGATGTATTTTTATAGAATAAAACAGCACTTTTGTTATTTTAACATTATTGTTTGTTCGCAACTTTTGGTTATGTTAAAGGAAGAAAGACAGCAAAATATTCTAAATGAAGTGGAGCTCCACAATCGTATTCTGTTAACGGATATTGCGGAGAGCTTGGATGTTTCCATAGATACGGTACGTAGGGACGTTAAAGAGCTGGATGCGGAAAAGAAATTAAGAAAAGTCCATGGAGGTGCTATTTCCTTAGGATTTACGACCAACAGTTTAAGAAATCAGAACATTTATGCGCTCGACCGGAAAATCGTGATTGCAAAAAAAGCGATATCTATGCTTAAAAATGGCGGTGTGATTTTTATAGACGGCGGCACTACTTGTTTAGAATTGGCCAGGCTTATTCCCGAACATATGGAATTGACCTGTTTTACCATTAGTTTACCGGTTGCCATGGAGTTATCCAATAAACCAAATGTAACGGTCATATCCATAGGTGGACAGATTGCCAAGGAAGCTCAAATTGCTATTGGTGCCAACGCAATTCATAATCTGTCGGAGATTAGGGTGGATTTTAGTTTCATAGGTACCGGTTATGTAGATGCTATTTATGGACTTACAGAATTCGATTGGGACATTGTACAAATAAAGAAAGCTGTTATTAAAGCTTCAAAAAAGACCGTACTTTTATCCATATCGGAGAAGTTGAATTCCCAGCATCGCTATAAGACCTGCGACATTAATACCATAAATACTATGATTACCGAACTTGATCCTGATGACGCTTTACTGAACGCTTTTAAAAGTCACGATATAAAATTATTATAGTTTCCTATGAATTACATTAAAATTACAGAGACCCAGTCTAATTATAACGACTTGGAACAAATGGAAACCAGGACGATTCTGGAATCTATGAACAATGAGGATAAGAAGGTAGCTCTCGCTGTGGAGGAAGTGATTCCGGAAATTTCAAGGTTAGTGGATGCGATAAGTGAACGTTTTCAGAAAGGCGGACGTCTTTTCTATATTGGGGCAGGTACAAGTGGTAGACTGGGAATATTGGATGCTTCCGAAATTCCACCCACTTTTGGTATACCCCACGAGCGGGTGGTTGGTCTTATAGCCGGTGGGGATACTGCCATACGTAAATCGGTAGAAAAGGCGGAGGACGACACCCAACAGGCTTGGCTAGATTTGGAAAAGCACCATATAAATACCAACGATGTCCTTGTTGGTATAGCCGCTTCCGGGACCACACCATATGTTATTGGAGGATTAAAAACGGCCAGAACCAAAAATATATTGACGGCCTGTATAACCAACAATCCTGGGTCTCCAATCACCGAAGCAGCTGAAATTGCCATTGCGGTAAACGTTGGGCCAGAATTTTTAACGGGTAGTACCAGAATGAAAAGTGGTACTTCTCAAAAATTGGTATTGAACATGATTACCACCGCCCTAATGATCAGGATTGGAAGGGTTAAGGGAAATAAAATGGTAAACATGCAATTGTCTAACGATAAATTAGTAGATCGTGGTACCCGTTACGTAATGGAGGGTTTAGGCGTGGATTATGCCAAAGCGGAACAGTTGCTCAAAGAACACGGTTCCGTTAAAAATGCATTAGAGGCAGGAAGTAAGTAGGGAGAAATTGATAAAAGCAGAAAATCCTATCCTATCGTGATAGGATTTTTATTTGAAAAATGTTTTAAGCAATTTTTATATTAGATAAGACTATTTTTGAATCTTTTCCACCTCTTCGGTAGTTACGATTTTTTTTGATGTATTTCCCCAAGAGTTGGAGATGTAGTTCATAACATCGGCAACTTCTTCGTCCTCTAGTCCCATAGCCACCATAGCACTATTATAGGTGACACCGTTCACCGTAATTTCTCCCTGCAATCCATATTTTATGGCCTTTATACTTCCTTCCCTATTTTCTAATAAATAATCGGATGCCGCCAATGGTGGGAAGGTGTAAGGAACGCCTTCGCCCTTATCTAGATGGCAGGTAACACAGAAGTCGGAATAGATTTCCTGGCCGCGTACCATACTTTCTTTTAATTCCGTATCCTGAAATAAAAGCATAGCCATTATGGAAACCGAGCAGCAGTATAGTAGTACTAAAGTTTTCATATGACATTAATTTTTTGGAATCAGTTTGTAAATACCCTTACCTTCGATAGCCACATAAATAAGTCCATCCGGACCTTCTCTTACATCTCGTACACGACCTACACCGTCCATTAATTTTTCACGGGATAGTACTTTATTTCCGTCCATTACCAAACGCTCTAGGTATTGGAAGGAAAGTGAACCTACCAAAAGGCTGCCTTTCCAGTTGTCATACTTGTCAGAAGTAACAAAAGCCATTCCGCTAGGAGCAATAGAGGGTACCCAATAATGTATGGGTTGTGACATCCCGTCCATTTCGGTTTTGTCGGTAATAGGCGTGCCGCTGTAGTTAATGCCGTAGGTAATCAAGGGCCAACCGAAATTAGCTCCCTTTTTAATGATGTTTATCTCATCGCCACCTCTTGGCCCATGTTCGTGATCCCAGATGTCACCCGTTACAGGATTTTTAACCAATCCTTGTGGATTTCTATGTCCGTAGCTGAATATAGCGGTTTTGGCTCCATCCGTTCCCACAAAGGGATTGTCTGCTGGAATACTTCCATCGTCCATAATTCGATATATCTTACCTCCATCGCGGGTAATATCCTGTGGATTTTCGTCCCGATTACCTCTGTCACCTACAGAGAAGTAAAGATAACCCTCGTTATCAAAAGCAATTCTGGAACCAAAATGTTGCCCTTTTGTAGTATTCGGACCTGCTTTGTAGAGTACTTTGTTTTCAACAAGGGCATTGTCCTTAAGTTTAGCACGCATTATTGTCGTATTTCCACCTTTTTCATCTCCATCTTCCGAAGCATAGGAGATATAGAGCCATCCATTTTCTTTATAATTGGGATGTAAAACAATATCTAAAAGCCCACCTTGACCTCGGTCATACACCTTGGGCACATTACCTATCATCGACTTTTTTCCACCTGCAACATGAACTAATTCACCTGATTTTTCAGTAACCAAAACACTGCCATCGGGAAGGAAGGCAAAACCCCATGGAATCTGGAGCTCATCGATGAACAGCTCAGCAGTGAACGGGATGTTGGTTGGTGTAATGACTTTATTTTCAGCATCTTGTGCGCAAGATAAATTAAGCATTACAACGAATAAATAGAAGGGAAGCATACTTTTTTTCATAAGACAACGTTAGAAATGTATTATTAAGGTATTACAATTTTTTTTTAAAGATAAACAGAATTTATAAGTATAAACAATTACACCAAAGAATCTTAAAGACCCCAAATCGATAAAGTTCTTGCCAAAACTCGACTTAACCTATGCACTCAAATAAACCGTGGTATACTTTGTATGCCTTGTTGTTGATAGCTCTATCTGCACTCGGTTCCTCTGCTATAGCAAATTCTAAAATCCGAGTGGTTTTTGAAGAAGCTAAGGTTGTAATTCAAAATGTAGTCAACAGCACAGAAATTGTCTTTGGCGTATTAGAACCACAACTCACCACATCTTATACAATCCAAAACAAGTTAGATAAAGCGACCATTGCCAATTCGGCCATGGCCACTTCTATGTTCTCTACCATCATACAGGGAGCGGACGAGCAGGTGGGTTGTAGTGTACAGGGTTTTACAGTGGCTAGATTCAACCTCTGCGGCGACTTTGATGACCGCACAGTAAGTCTTTCCGGTGGCCCTTATGGTTCGGTTTCTTGGCAAATTCTTGGCGGTTCATGTTCGCCCAATATTAATGATGACTGCCCAAATACGGGATCTTGTTATACACAAGTTGGTGTAGGACCTACTTTTAATTTGGATGCCAGTACGGTTCCAGCAACCACCGGGGCAGAATTTAGGGTAGTTGCGGACGGACAAATATTTTACTTCAAGGTAAAGAAAAGTACTATCACCCAAACTTTTGTAAAACAGGACAATATTTGTGGTGTGCCCGGAAGAATACAGATTACAGGACTTTCCAGTGCTTATGAGTTTAGTATAAATGGTGGCGTTTCATGGCAAGGACCAATATTTCCTAACCTAGCCCCGGGAACATACAATGTGCGAGCGCGACTTCAAAATACACCTAATACCTGCGAGTACCCGTATACACCCATAACCATAAGCCAATTGGACATGGACATTGAAGCTACGTTTACGGATGCCCAATGCAGTGGAGATACGGGAACTATTACGGTGACGGCCAACAATGTGCCTGGTCCATATAAGTATACGCTTCTTAATGCTAGTGGTGTAGCCCAGGAATTTACTGCATTTGTAGCAACCAATCCCTATACCTTTTCCGCGGTTGGTTTTGGAACCTACACCGTACAAGTAGAGACACAACAATGCACCGGAGATCCGTTAAACGGAATTACAGCTCCACGACAGTCTTTGGACACCTCGGGGAATCCTATAATTATAGGCGCTGGATTAAACGCTTTGGACGCTTCAACCGAAGTAAATAGTAGTTTTGGGTGTGCCACTATTAGCAATGTGGATATAATCCTGAATACAAACGGAGGTTCCGCACCTTACACGTTTACTGTAAATGGCGGTCCGGTACAACCTTCTTTTGGAAATCCAGTAAGCAATTCCGGAACTACGACTTTTTCGGTTTCAACCGCCGGAACCTATGACTTTGTCATTAGGGATAGTAATAATTGTATCATTACAGCATCTTCCAACGTAGAGGAATTATTACCCCCAATTGTAACGGTTGCTGGTTTGAACGGCAACTGTAATAACGGTGGGGCACAACTAAACTTTACGGTAATCGATGCACGCGGGTACAACCTTTCTTATCGAGCAAACACCGGTGACCCTTGGGTAACCACACCGCAAATATCTGTTCCTGCGGGGAGCTATCCAAATATAGAGGTACGTTACCAACAGGGAGGCTTTGAATGTGTATTGCCCTTGCCAACGGTGGCTGTGACCAATGTTGGAGCTATTACAGGTAGTGCTACTAAAATTTCGGATATAAGCTGCGATGGAAGTGGAGGAACAAACGGTGGACGAATAGATTTCGTGGGTCCATTTTCCGGTGGGTCCGGAAGCGGTTACGTGTTTAGTATCGATGGAGTTAATTTTACGGGAACTACATCCTATACAGGTTTAGCTGCTGGAAATTATACGCCTATCATTCGCGATGGTGGTGGTTGTAGATTGGAATTGACCCCAATTACAGTCCTTAATGTTGATCCACCTACTAACTTGGCGTTTGCGCAAAGCAATACCAATTGCGCTGCAAATACTTCAGACGTTCAATTAACGGCTACGGCAAACTTTGCGATTGCTACGTATGAGGTAATAAGTCCCATAGCTATTAATAATGGGACAAATGTCACCTTTACGGGGCTGACGAACAATGTAAACCATGTTTTCAGGATTACTGATGTTAATGGTTGTAGCTATGAGGAAAGTTTTACACCTGCTGTAATTAGCTCTATTCGGGCACGTTTAGGATCTGGTGGTGATTTAAGGGTCTGTACGGGCGCTACTGATGGTGATGCCACATTCATGGTCGATGGTTTCGCAAATACGTATTCATATACAGTAAGTCCAGGTGGTTTTAGCGGTACTGGTGAGTTCAATCTTCAGGTGCCAATTTCAGGTTTAGGGGCTAATACATACACGATTACAGTGACTGATGACGATACGGGTTGTACCGACACGGCAAATGTCACCATACAAGAACCTACATCGGTATTAAGTTTAACTGCTACCGTTACCGATATGAGCTGTGCTAACAATAATATTGGACAGGTTCGCGCCAATGCATCGGGTGGTTTTGGTACCTACAGATATGAATTGGAATGGCCAACACCTCCAGGAATCACTCAAGGTCCCAAAAGCAGTAGAAACTTTGGTAACCTGACTGCTGAGGGTACTTATACTTTAACTGTAACAGATGTAGAAGGATGTACTGCAAGCACAACGTTTGTGCTAAGTCAGGTAGACCCTCCAAGTATCGCTTTAGGTACGGTGGATTACTGTTTTGGCCCGGGTGATGATGCATCTATTCAGGTCAGTTCTACAGCTGGTACGGCAGCAATTGGTACGCATCAATACCGTATTAATGGAGGGTCGCTTCAAGCTAGTCCCAACTTCAATGGACTAGTACCAGGTACGTACACCATTGAGGTGGTCGATGGTAACAATTGTACCGATGATTTGACAGTGACCATTCCATCCCAAATACAGATTGCTCTAGATTTGATTACAGAGATACCATGTGGGGGTGATGGTGAAATGGGAATTACTATCAATGGCGGTGATATTTCAACACTCGCAAGCACCTCATACACCATTTTTCTTGATGGTACACCAGTAGCGGGACATTCGGGAAACAACTTGCCCTCAAACGCTTTTAATTATACCGTTCCTTTTGGTTCCGAAGGTATTTATACCGTACAGGTTACAGATAACAACGGCTGTACAAATACATCGCCTCCTTTGACCTTTACCCCTCCGGCATCCATTACCGCTTCAGCGGTACCTGTTGGCCCGAGTTGTGGTGATAGTTCCAGTGGGTATGTAGAAATTATCCCAAATGTATCTGCAGGTACTCCAGCATTTGAAATAGTTTTTGCACCCCAAGGAACCGGCTTGGTCGATAGTCCTTTCAATGCATCGCAACCTGCTGGATTTACCTATAGTTCACAGACCATTTATTCTGGACTTTCTGCCGGAACCTATGAATATATTGTAAAAGATGCGAGAAATTGTACCACTGGAGTCCAAACGGTTACCGTGGTTGATGACACTACAAATCCACCCAATGCTAATGTTTCCCCTGATCCTGCTACATGTTCGGCGGGCTCAGTCACCGGAGGCATCACCATCAACTCCATCGCTGATGGTAGGCCAGATTTCATTATTATTGTTGAGGATAGTTTTGGGAATGTATTCTTTAGACAGGAAAATGTCGCTTTGGCCGATTTGCCATTGAGCATTACTGGTTTGGCAGAAGGAAATTATACCGTTATAACTTTAGATTCTAGAGGATGTATCGACCAAGATGCCGTTAGTGTTATTTCTACAACAGTAGATATTGTACCCACCACTGTGCTTCCAGTGGTTTGTGATGAGGCAGGCTTTACTTATTGCGTGGATATTGTGGGTGGTACGGGACCTTTCGGGATTCGCCGTATTGAGAATCCTTTATTCACCGATTTGGGAGGTACCCCACCAACACCAAACCGATCCCATTGTTTTAGCAATGTCCAATTTGGTCAATCTTTTACTGTAGAAGTCATTGATTATGCCACTAACTGTACCTATGAAGAGCTCATTGAAGTACCCGAAGGTCCGTCAACTGTCGATGTAGTATTGAACGTTGGAGGTGCAACCTGTATAGGTGATTTAGTGACTATTGATTGGACGATTACCGGTACCACGGGAGCTACTTTTTCTATTGAGATTCAAAATTTAGATACTGGTACCTACGTATTTACTGATGCTGCTGCAACTAGCACTACCGGAACTTTAGATGTCATAGAAGGCCCTTACGCAATTACGGTTGTTGATGATGGTACAGGTGGTACGGAATGTTCGGATGGTAATACTGCTGATGCTGTATTGGATTATCCCCGTGTCGATGTAATAAATAATGAAAATGCCAATTGTAATGAGGATGGACAACTGACATTTAGAGGTAGTGGCGGTACTCCATATCCGCCTTCAGGTGCTGGATCTTTGCCTGATGGCTCGCCTTATGAGTATGCTGTGGTAGTTGCGGGAAGTAATCCTGTAGCTGGAGATTACGGTACAGCTACAACTGTGGCCTTACCTGGATCATTGGGAGGAACAGCCTACGATATATGGGTAAGGGATTCACGGGGTTGTGAATTTATGACTTCGGCCACTATTGTACAGTTAGACCCAGATTTACCAGTACCAACTATTTCGGTGAACAACCAGTGTATAACGGGAGCACCACCGGCAAGTTTTCAAATTGATGTAACCATGCCTGCCAATATTGATAATCCTACGTTTACCTTGGGCGGTGAAACCTTGGTTCCAGCGTATGATGGTATAAATCCCACAACGGCTACATTCAACGTTCCCAGTATTGGTGTCTATGATATTTATGTGTTCGATTCCAATGGTTGTGATGTATCCACTACAGCAGAAGTGTTTCAGATTCTTTCTGCATCGGCAGATTTTTCTTCACAACCTAGTTGTAACAATACCGATGGTGTGATTACAGTTTTCCCCAATGGCGGTAGCGGAAACTTTACATTTGAATTACGTGATGGTTCGGGCACACCAACTGGAAATACCACAGGTGCCGCTAATGGTATTTTTACCAGTGTTGGTCCTGGAGATTATGAGGTTTTTATTAGCGATGATATTGCCAATGATGGTAGTGTATTTTGTGACTTCACGGTAGATGGTATTACATTGGATGCCGCAATACCTCCCGTAATTGTTGATATGGGCGAAAGCAATATAAGCTGTAACGGTGCCAATGATGGAAGCATAAGTGTGGTATTGAATCCTGGTTCGGACCTTGATGGGATTTTAGAGTACCGTTTGTTTGATTCCAGCAATACAGAAATCAATAGCAATATTTCAGGTTCTTTTACCGGTTTAACGCCTGATACGTATCGTGTAGAAGTCGAAACTACTAGAGGATGTATCGATGATGATACCATTACCCTTTCTGAGCCTCCACTATTTGAAATAACCGCGACCGATGAGACATTGGTTTGCGAAAATGGAGCCAATCGTTTTAGTACCGCTACAATATCTGCTACCTTGGTGAGTATAGGAAATGGAGGACCTTACGGGTACCGCCTTGATCCCAATGATAGTTATCAAAGTAGTCCAGATTTTGATATTGTAGACAACGGTACTAATCAAACCATCACAATTTATGCTATTGATGCCAACGGTTGTGAAGATAATGTTACAATTACCGTTTTTGCTCCCACAGATGTAGTTCCAAGCATTTCACAAGACAGGGCACTGACCTGTGCAGATCCTGAGCGTGTTGAGATTACGGTAACAGGTACTACAAATTTCACGATAATCACTTCCGGACCTTCTGGTACTACCGTAGCTAATGTAAACCAACCTAGTGGTAGCTCCACTTTTGTAGAATTACCAAATACCGGTGATTATTTGATCGAGGTACAAGACAATACTGCAGGTGGGTGTAGCTATCCACTTCCTGTATACACCGTGAACCCCCCAACTGAGCCTACAGTAGTTATATCCGAGGCAAATCCTGTACGTTGTTTTGGTGCCTCCGATGGAGCATTGAATATTGAGGTCACAAATTATGTGGGTACACGTTATAGCTATCAAGCATTCTTATTGGATGTGGGTGGGAATAGGATACTGCCCGCCGAAGCTTCAGGAAATTTTGATACTTCCGTGGCAAATCCTGAAACTATTTTAGGCCTCCCGGGAGGAAACTATGTTGTGGATATTGTTTCATTAGATGATCCGCAATGTCCTGCGACCAGTAATGTTGCCAATATCAGAACTCCCAACGGTCCTTTACAAGTCTCTGCCAACCCCGTAGGCAATGTGGGTTGTGGAAATGCGGATGGCGAAATCGAGGCAATCGGTCAAGGTGGATGGGACACATTCCCTTACGAATATAGATTGATGCAGAGCACCGATGGCGGCACGACCTATACGACCGAGATTACACCTTTTTCCAATGGAAACGAATTTACGGGCCTAGCTTTTGGATTCTATCAAGTTGAGATCAGGGATGTGGAAGGCTGTACCAATACTTTTGATCTAGAATTGGAAGAGGTGCCACAAATCAGCTCAGGGATACGGCAGCCACAAGGTTTGGATTGTCCTAACGGTAATAATGCCGTTTTGGAAGCCTTTGATCCTTCAACAGGAGATGCCATTACGGCCACTCCAGGAGCCATGGGCGGTTTCCCGGGTGCCGGTTATAATTATAGGTTGCTTTATTTGAACGGAAACGATAATACGGATATTAGTTCAACCAGTGGACTCCAAAATTCGCCAACCTTTATTGGTGCCAGTGGCGGCTTTATCAGTGCTGGATGGTACGCGATCGAGGTTTCTTCCAGTTTTGGTTGTTTGTTTATTACAGATCCTTATTTCGTAAATCCGCCCCCCCCAATACAACCTTTATTGGTGCAAACGCGCGTGCCAGGCTGTGGTGGGCAAGGGGAGATGCGTTTGAGTATAGGAAATCCTGATCCTTTGTTTACGTATCAGTATTTAAGAGTAGAAAACGGTGTTGCCATAGGTACGTATATTGATATGGTGGGTACTTCTGTGTTAATTCCCGGAGTACAAGGCATTACCTATCAATTTGATGTTCGAAAAACTAGTGCGGCCAGTACCTGTCTTCCAGTGCGGTCCAATGGTATTACGATGACCGATGCTACGGGAATAACCATTCTACCCAACCTTCCAGATGATATTTCATGTGCTTCCGAATTGGACGGTAGAATAGAATCCTTTGTGAACGGTGGTGTAGGGGATGACCTGTTCTCCCTTTACATAGGAGACCCAATAGATGCTTTTAATCCTGCCCCTGGCGCTACCTTGTTCAGGGGACCGCAACCAGACGGTACATTTGAGGGCCTACCCGAAGGCGTTGCCTATTATATTGCCGTTACCAGTGGAGCCAATTGTATGGATATTGCAGGTCCGTTTGTAATACAAAGGCCGGAACCCATTGTTTTTGATGCGAATCCTACGCCTGTTTCCTGTAATGGAGAAGAAGATGGTACTATAACCGTTGCCGTTCTTTCCGGCGGAGTTGGCCTAACCCAGTTCGCCATAGCACCTAACTTTAACGAATTTTTCAGTGATCCAGCGACCCCGGGAAGCTATACTTTTGAAAACTTATCGATGGGTACGTACGAAATCCTCATTCAAGACGAAAACGGTTGTTTTGAAAAGGACTTTATAACCGTTACAGAACCGGACGAGCTGCAAGTGGTTAATATTCAAACGACGCCAGAGCTATGTATTGGGGCTAATGATGGTACGGCACAGTTCAATATTAGTGGCGGAACACCTTTTAACGATCCTTTGATAAGTCCAAATCCTTACTTTGAATACAAGGTTGAGATGATCGACCCTGTGGATGAAACGGGAACTGCCATCTTTGCACCTTACACCGGTCAACTTATGGAGAATTTGCAAGGAGGCGCCTCCTATGCCATTTACGTGCAGGATGCAAATCTTTGTACCACAACACAGGTGTTTACCGTAGGTATTGGAGTAGACCTAACGGCAGAACCACTAGTGGAATATGGCTGTGAGGGTATCTTTCCAAATAGTACGGTAAGTGTTCGCTTACAGGACAACAGTCTCATAAACGATGTCATGTTTGCTCTGAACCCTATAGATCCCACAGATGCTATTAGCGCTATGGCGGGAGTGGACAATGTTTGGGGCGATTTGCCGGCTGGTGATCACACGGTCTATATTTACCATGAAAATGGTTGTACCATATTTGTTGAATTCTCTATAGAAGCGTATGATCCCTTAACGTTGACGGCCGTTAAAACAGGTCCTAATGAAATGGAAGTAATGGCCGAAGGTGGTTTTGGGGGATACGAATACTTTTTTAACGGGGAATCTTACGGCGAGGAAAATACATTTACGACTAATGAAAGCATGACCGTAAATGCCAGAGTGGTAGATGCAAACGGATGTATAGCCGAGGTTGCAATCCCTTTTGAATTTACCGGAATGTTGGACATTCCCAATTTTTTCACTCCGGACGGCGACAATCAAAACGATATATGGTCTGTAAAAAACAGGGAGTTTTTCCCCAACCTAGAGGTCAGGATATATGATCGTTACGGAAGGGTAGTAGCCAACCTTACCGAAGTAATTGGTTGGGACGGCACCTATGACGGCAAAGAAGTACCCACAGGAGATTATTGGTATGTAATTAATGCCAACGATAAAGCAAAGCAACGTTATGTGGGACATTTTACACTATACAGGTAGTTCTTAAATTAAATTTTGCATAAAAAAGATCCTAGTAGAGGGTCTTTTTTGTTTTTGTATCATACAACTTAAAAGTGGCATGTATTTTTTGTAGTTTTCCGTAATGGTAAACAAGCTATACTTTCGTTTTCTGAAATTCAGGTATCCTAGTGGAATTTTAAGCGCTGCCAAATTATATTTTTTTTTCTTATTGGTTTTTGCACAAGGATGCTCTGCTCAAAAGGAGGCTTTACTCATAGATGACCACATGCAGACCCTGGTCAAGGAAACATTGAACTACTATTTATATTTCCCCGAGGATTATGAACCAAATAATCAGGAAAAATATCCATTACTACTATTTTTACATGGTGGAGGGGAATCTGGAGATAGTTTGGTACGTGTAAAACGAAACGGTCCGCCTAAATTGATTGCTCAAGGTAAAAAATTTCCATTTTTGATTTTGGCGCCGCAGAATCCGTATGAAAATAAATGGTGGAACACTCGGGCGGTAAAGCAGCTCTTGGATAGTATCGTTGAAAGTAATAATGTTGATACCAAAAGAATTTACCTAACCGGGTTAAGTAGGGGGGGAGGCGCAGCCTGGGAAATGGCGGTACAGTATCCATCAACATTTGCTGCAATGGCCGTTGTATGTGGAATGGCGCCGGTACCCTACGCTTCATGGATAGATAAAGAAATGCCTATTTGGGTCTTTCACGGTGTAGAGGATAAATCCATCCCTATTTCCGAGTCGGACATTATGGTTGCCAAGCTCCAAGAAATGGGTTATGATGTGAAGTTTACAAGATACCCCGGTGTAGGACACGATTCTTGGAAACAGGCCTATGAAACCGAACAATTGTATGAATGGTTTGTGGAGCAGCGCAAAGGAGGGCAGTAATTGATTATGGATTCTGAAATCTTTGGTCAAGTTATTTTTAGTAAGAACCCATCAGGTATTCTTCACAATAGTGCCATATACCACACACAAAATGAGCCTGAAATAAGAAAAGAGGTGCATTTTTTTTAACCGAAACTTTTTCTGCGCAAAAATAATAAGTAAGATTGGAGTGTATGGTAACAGCAATGTCCTATAGGCTATATTTTTGAAAAGTCAGGACTTAGGAGCTGTTTTCATGTGGACGTCGTAGAAATGGATTTGGTATATTACCTCCAAGGTCATACAAGAATTGAACTAGAAGGAGTTGGCCAAAATCGAATTTAACTATGATTATTTTAAGAAACCCAATACCTAATTGGTTGTCATCCTTAACAAATAAAGCCAGACAAAAATTAGCATACTGCTACGTTTAAGGGACCCAGAATTTTAAATTAGTTTTTAGATTATAAATGAGTGACCATAATTAGGGTTTCTTTAAAATTTATTACCTTCTTCTTTTTTTTGAAGTTGCATAAAGGAAGTTCTGGACATATTGGGTTCCATCTAAATCTCAGTACCATTGATTTCAGCGCAATTTTATAACATCGGAATTTAATGAGGTTATATGAACCGGAGGTCTTCAGTTTGTTTTAATCGCAAATTATTTTTAAGGTAAAGGATGATTTTACTAGTTGCAGTTTTACGAACGTTTTCCCTTAAAGGAATTCTATTTGGAACAGCCTTACTCTTCGGGATGGTCTGTAGTGCTCAGTTTACCTGTCCAAGAATAACTTTCCCTGTTAACGGAGAAAGTGATGTAGCCGTGGATACCAGGGTCTCTTGGGAAGCAGTATCTGGAATCGACGGTTATTCAGTATCCTTGGGCACAAGTGCTGGCGGTTCAGACATTTATAATAGTCGTTCTGCGGCTCTTGTGAATAGTTTATTACCTATTGTAGGTTTACCCGATAATACAGAAGTTTTTGTCACTATTAGTTTATTCTTGGACGACGGTACCTTTATAACATGCCCTTCTGAAAGCTTCACCACTGTTGATGTTACTTCTCCTCCAAACTGCACGCTATTAAATAATCCATTGGCCAACAGTCAAGACGTGGGAATAGGTGAAAATATAATTTGGGATTATGCTCCAACAGCAACAGGATATCGCTTGGCAATAGGCACGTCCGAAACTGATTTTGACCTTTTGCCTGAAATCGATGTCCGTAATGTTTTAAGATATAGTCTCCTCGAAAACCTACCGATTAACACGGATATTTACGTTAAAATAACACCCTATAACGAAAACGGGGCAGCCTTGAACTGCAATGTAGAACGATTTACTACAGGTGATACGAGTATTGATTGTGAATTCTTTCGTCCAGTAGGTGAAATACCACAAACAATCGGATTATGCAGAGAACAGCCAGATGTAACTTATACTAGTAGAGCCCGGGCAGATGGTTTTAGATGGTTTCGGATAAACGATGACAATACTGAAATATTAGTATCGGAAACTAATGTTTTTTCCACTCAAGACGTAGGTTCTTACAGATATGAGGCCTATACGAATGTTTCACTATTTGGTGAAACTACCGAATGTATAAGCGAACGTTTTTTCGAAGTAGTTCGCTCAGATGTTCCAGCAGTTGATAGTGTTGAAGCTAATATAACTATTGCAGGACTGGATTTAACTATCAATGTAATCGGGAACGGGGATTATGAGTTTGCTTTAGATGACGAAACAGGACCCTACCAAGATAGTAATGTCTTTACAAACGTTTCCGAAGGCGATCATCAAATTTTTGTTCGGGATAAGAATGGTTGTGGAACTATTAGTTACGAGTTTATCCAAACCCTAAGACAGGACGATTTTCCAAAATTCTTCACCCCAAATAACGATGGCATCAACGATTATTGGCAACTTTCACCATTAAATGATAATATTCCAAGCCTAAAAGTTCTATATGTGTTTGATCGTTATGGTAATCTGCTAGCCCAAGTTAATCCTGATTCGATCGGTTGGGACGGTAATTACAACGGAAGACCTATGCCATCTTCTACGTATTGGTTCAAGGCTGTTTCAATTTATGATAAGTATATTCAAGGTTATTTTGCTTTGAAAAGATAGGTTTTTGGTTCGTGTTTAATTGTTTATTATTCATAATATCATCTAGGTTTGGCCACAAAGTCACCTGCATTGGTCAATTGCTATACCTACGCTATTTATCCTTATAAACCAGTAGCTTTTCTTTATTTTGGGTTATAAAATAATAAGACCCTCCAGTAGCACATTTTACCGTAGAAATAGATTTTGCATCTTTGGGTGCCAAAAGACCACTTTTGTGATGGGGAATAGTTTCAAAAGACCCTTTGCCATTTCCTTTTAAATATAGGCCATTCATCGCGTCATACCTTCCAATAAAGGTTTCATTGCCAAAATCGTTACCAACCCCTAAAATGTCTAAATTTCCATCGAAATCTATATCCTTTACTAGAAGACTATTTAATGGAGCCAATTGAGCTTCAACTGGCAGCGGGTGCATCTTAAACGAGCCATTTCCTAAATTCTCCACATAACTACTCCTATCATAGTTCCCTTTTAGAACTAAGGCATTTTCCAGTTGTGCCTTAGATAGCAACGTATTTTCTGTAGCTTTGGCATACTCTCTGTAATAGTTAAACTTTGACCGGAATATGGTGCTTTGTTTATTCATATCACCCCAAAAATTGACGGGATATGATTTAAACGTACCGTCTTTATCTTTAAAATAGGCAAAAGTTACAGGGTCTATACTGCCATTTTGATCAAAATCTTTAGCCACCAGGGTAACCGGCCTTTCCGCAGAAGGTTGAAATAAGTTATTTCTACCCAAATTCCCAACAACAAAGTCAACATCACCATCGTTGTCCATGTCGGCCGATACAATACTTTCCCACCAGCCCATAAAATTTTGGAGTCCTGTATTTTCGACTTTTTCAAAAAAAGTGTCTACATTTTTGAAAATAGTTATGGGCATGAACTCGCCCACTATGATCAAGTCTTGTTGACCATCTGCGTCGTAATCGCTCCAAACGGCATCTGTAATCATGCCGGCAGTACGCAAAGCAGGGGCCAGGCGATCTGTGACATCCTTTAATATGCCATTTTCGTTTACCAGGAGAAAGCTTTTTTCTGGCATAGGATACTCCCCCATAGGTGTTCGTCCACCAACAAAGAGATCTACGTAACCATCTTTATTAAAATCCATGGCCCTAACTACAGAACCGCTGGTTCTGATTACTGGTATTCTGTTAGCATCTTCGGTAAATTTTCCCTTACCGTCGTTTATGTAGAAGCGGTCTCGGTAATTTTCACTTTCTTTCGTAAATTGATTGCTACCAGAAACAAGATACATGTCCAAATCTCCGTCATTGTCTATATCGAAAAGTTCGATACTCTCTTCTTCATAGTGCATTTCATTAGGCATAGTGAAGAGCTCTTTTTGGGAAAAGCCACCATCCTTATCTTGAAATAGAATGAGGGGAGAAAATTTTTCTGAACTTCCTATTATCACATCTTCAAAAGAATCCCCATTCAAATCGCCTACGGCAAGACAAGGGCCGTTCTGTGATAATTTATGCGGAAGTGTACGCTGTACGTTAAAATCTATAAAATCTAAGTCCACCAAATCAATATCAAGACCTAATTGTTCGGTAATGTTGGTAAAGTACTTTTGGTCTGAAGATTCATCAATCGGTTTCAATGAATTTAGAGTTACTTCTTTTTCACCATTTTTATGGTTTATGCTAATCGTTTGATTGGCCTTTACATCTTTTAATTTTTGATGGCTTCCATCTGGCCATTGTATTTCTATGTATGATATGGTGTCATTGGCGCCCACCCCAAAGTGGGGAATAGGCTCAACGGAGGACATATACCCCCGAGTCAAATAATGTTCGTAGTATTGGGTTTTATTTTTCCCATAACCCAGTTTGATTTTGGTGCCTATACCTAAAGGATTCCCAATGGGACCTTTGAGTACCAAACGCAAAAAATTATTCCGTTCACCACCGTTTTCTCCATAAGTATTTTCATAAACGAATGCTTCATCGTTTATATTATTCACGATATAGTCTAGGTCACCATCTTGGTCCAGATCGGCAAAAGCAGCACCGTTTGAAAATGATGGAATGTTAAGCCCCCAGTTTTTGGTTTCTTCCTTAAAAGTCAAGTCTCCCATATTATGATATCCGTAGTTGGCGACTTTAACCTCGGGAATAGAATCTAAAATTTTAGCCGGGCTCAAATATGCGTTTACGGTAATGGCGAAATCTCCAAAATCCTTATCCGTGATATCGCGGGGAAAGCCATTAGTTATTAAAAGGTCCCTAAAGCCATCATTATCTACGTCCATAAATAGTGGCGACCAGCTCCAATCCGTTTTTGATATGCCCGCTAAAAGGCCAATTTCACTAAAATTGCCTCCCGAATCATTACCCCTGTGCAGCATATTGCGCATGTACTGATATTGGTAATTATATCTTTCATTAAGGGTATACTCTACATAATTATTGTTTCCAATATTGGTTTTCATACGGTGATTGGTCTCCCCGAGCATATCCAAGGTGAGGATATCCAAAAAACCGTCGTTGTCATAATCAGAAATATCCGAACCCATAGAAAATTTGCTCTGATGCTTGAGATAGGATTCGACAGTATTGGTAAAAGTGCCATCTTGATTATTTATATACAAAACATCATTGGTCAAATAGTCGTTACTGATATGAATATCGGGCCAGCCATCATAGTTTAAATCGGCCACTGCGATACCAAGCCCAAAACCTTCATAAACAATACCGGCACTAATAGTAACATCTTCGAAAGTGCCATCTCCCTTGTTTCTATATAGCCGATCGTTGCTAATGGCAGAGCCGTCGTTAACCATGGCACGATAATTCGTGGGTAACTCATGTACTTGTTCATTATTTAACACATAAAGATCTAAAAGCCCATCTTTGTCATAATCAAAAAAGGTGGCGTTCATACTATTTCTGTCATCATCGATTTTATAGGATTTAGCCATTTCCTTAAAGGTAGGTATCCCATCTTTATCTAAACCCTGGTTGACAAAAAGCATATTTCTTCTTTGTTGGTCTGCGCCAGCCATGGCTACACAAATATATACATCCAACCATCCATCTAAATTTATATCAACAACGGCAACCCCTGTACTCCATTTATTTTTTGCGTCGATACCGGAAATTTCAGAAATATCTTGAAATTTAAAATCTTCTTTGTTCAGGTATAGTTTGTTGGAAACTTGGTTACCGGTGAAAAGTATATCGTTGCGGTTATCGTTATTAAAATCTGCAATGGCAATGCCTCCACCATTAAATATATATTCTTCAGTTAGAATGTTAAAGGTATCCGTTTCAACAATACGGTTGTTAAACGTAACACCTGTAGCTTCTCCAGGTTTTAAAACAAATAAGGTCTTTGCCTTCTTTTCACATGAGCAGATGAACAGCATTAGCATACAGGAAATGAATAGGTTTTTTCTCATGTTTAGTGCACTTAATGGATTTTAAGGAATAAAAAAAGCAGTGATTATGCGAAGATAATCACTGCTTTTTGGTATTAAAAATCTTTAAAGAAGATTTGTTACTTATAATTAGTAAGCGGGATCTTGCGTTAAGGTCGGTACGCCATCCTTTGTAGAACGATCTATTGCTTCAACAGGAATAGGAAAATATTCGTGCTTCCCTTGTACAAACGTTTTACCGGCAAGATAAGCCCTTCCCTGAGATTCGCTTTGAATATATGCGTTCAAGGTTTCAGATGCTATTCCCCATCGCGTTAAATCGAAAAACCTATGACCTTCCATTGCAAATTCAAGGCGGGTCTCGAAACGTACCGCTTTACGTGCAACTACAGGATCTGTCCATGCGTCGTTGTATTGTGATATTTCGTAATTAGCGGCAGGCTCATCCGGTACAAGGGTAAAATCAGTACGTGTGGCTCCCTGAATCGCTTTTGGTACAAAACCTGCAGGATTTGAGGCCCTTGCCCTTATTACATTTACCAATTCACGAGCTCTTTCTAAATTGCCCAATTCTACTTCTACCTCTGCCAACCATAGGTAAATCATACCTAAACGCATTAACCTATAGTTATTAGCTGAAAGATTTTGCCATCCTCCAGCACCGAAGAACTCTTGCTCCGCAACGTGCTTTTTTGAAACATAAGGACCTGCATAGTTAAGGTCACGGGCAAAATCATTTTGAGCTATTTGGAACCCTTTATATAAAATTCCAGGTCTACCCATTGTATGATCTATTCTTGGATCTAAAGTACCTGTATAAACAGAGTTGCCATCAGCATCTACCGCTGGTGAAACGTTCTCATTATTGAATGTATCCAACAAAGGTAAACCACCCTCGGTTTTGTAGGCATTCACTAGATTTTGACTCACTTGGTAAAAACCACAGCAACCCCAAGGCGCAATGTATGGATGCGCTAGACCAATACCACGGTTGGATACGTCTCCGTTCGCTTGGCTAATCGCATACTGTACTTCAAAAATTGATTCTGAGTTGTTACGTGTACCAACCAAAAAGTTATCCTCAAAATTTGGAACCAAAGTAAAACCTCCATTATTGATGATATCTTCTAAAATTGGCTTGGCCTCTGCCATTTTAGCAGTATTCGCAGAACCATCTTCGTTAAATCCTTGGTAAACCTTAGCTTTGGCCAAGAACGCCTTAGCTGCCCAACTTGTTGGTCTACCAACCTGAGTTTGTGTTTCAGGCAATACCGCAGCGGCTGCTTCGAAATCTGCCTCGATAAATGGCCATATTTCGCGGTCGTTAGGAACCAAGCTGCTTGAAAGATCAGCTAAATCAAAATTGGTTTCATCAACATAAACTGGTCTTTCCCACATTTTACGCGCCTCGAAATGAAAAATACCTCGAAGAAAACGGGCCTCAGCAATAATTTGAGCGCGTCGTTCGTCTGAAATACCTTCTTCAACTTTCGCCAACGTATTTATGGCATCGTTAGTAGTGGCAACTCCTAAATAAAGACCTCTCCACTTGTCACGAATGTGAATGTTAAAGTTTTGGAAATCGTACTGTTCTATAAAAGACTGCTCCGGTTGATCACCAGCATCAGTACCTTTCAAGGCATCATCCGAAGGTAAGTTAAATACCCAGTTCTGGATTTCGTTATGCCATGTTTGGCCTTGAAGGCCACCACCTTGTAACATGTTGTAGGAACCCAATAGAATTCCTTCCACACCCGATGCAGTGGCTACGTCACCTTCTCCAAAAGCAGCCTGTGGCTCCCTTGTAGAAAAATCCTCGCTACACCCTGTTACTAGAACAAGAGCGGTTACGAGCAATAGTAATACTACTTTAATTGTTTTCATTTGCATTATTTTAAATTTCATATTCAATTTTTTTTATTGTAAAGTGATATTCAATCCTAAACTAATTGTTGCTGCTACAGGGTTAAAACCACCATCATAACCTAAGGTAAGGTTTCTATTGCGATCATCTGTTCTCCTTAAGTTAATTTCTGGATTCAGACCCGAATATTTGGTAAAGGTAGCAACATTCTGTGCTTGCAGGTAAATCTGCGCATTGGCTAGACCAACATCCGATAAAATGTTTTCAGGAAAATTATAGGTCAACTGTATGTTTCTAATTCTAAAGAAGCTACCATCTTCAATTAAATACGAAGAGGGTTGGCTACTCGTGGCATCGTCGGCATCCATTATAGGGGTTGTCGCTCCTGGGTTAGCCGCTGTCCACTGTGCTACGGGTGCAGTTGGATTAGCAGGTTGCCAAGCGTCATTCAAGGCTCTTTGAGACCGGTTTCCTTGGAAGGTGTTGAAATCTGCAAAATAACGTACATAGTTGAATATATCGTTGCCTTGAGAACCATTACCAAAAATGTTCAAGCTTAAATCTTTATAGTTAAAATCCAAGTTGATACCATAGGTAAAGTCCGGGTGTGGATTACCGATAATCGTTCTATCATCTGCAGAGATGATACCATCACCGTTGGTATCTTGAAATCTAAACTTACCTGGCGCATTATAATCCCCAAAGGCCGGCCACGCATTGGCTTCAGCTTCGCTTTGAAAAAGCCCAAGAACTTTATATCCAAAATAAGAGGAAATAGGAGCTCCGGCCTCCGTAATGGTAATGGCGGAAATACGTTCGTTACGACCGAATATTCGTTCCCCTTCTGAACTTAATTGATCAACATTGTTGGTATAGTGCGAAAGGTTACCGTTTACGCTGAACGTAAAGTCTTCCCCTATTTTTCCATTGTAGCCTAAGGCTATATCAAATCCTTTAGACGTTGCACCACCAACGTTTACCGAAGGAGGGTTTGCCTGGCCCGCAGTAAAAGTAGGTTGGGCAGGTAGAAGCATATCGGTTACGACTCGATCCCAAACATCAAGAGAAAAAGTGAACTTGTTGTTCAGCATCACCATATCGACACCTATGTTGTTAGATGTAGTAGTTTCCCATTTGGCATTAGGATTCCCAAATTGCCCTGGTTGAAAACCAATGGCCGGCGAACTTGTGGAACCATCAATTGGGTACCCACCTGTCACGATATCCGATCGGTAGGTGGTAAAGGCATTGTAGTCACCAATCTCTTGGTTACCCGTCTGACCCCAGCCGTAACGCAATTTCATGTCATCTAGCCATTCTACGCCATCCATAAAGCTTTCATCGGAAATTCTCCAACCCACACTAAAAGCAGGAAATACAGCACTTCTGAGAAGCGGCTCTAAAACGAGAGGACGAATCATTTCGTAAGGTAACCTGGGCTAGGTATTTACCATCATAGTCATAATTTAGTTTCGCAAATTGTGACCACAATGTAAAATCGTTAAGAATAAAGCCAGCGTTCTGAGCCGTAGTGGCATCCCCTAAATTTAAATAACTGATAATGTTATTGGTATCAAAGGCAAATCGCTGTCTGCTAGCATCGTATCCCTCTGCGTACTGCTGAATGGATTCTACCCCAGCATAAGCAGAAACATTGTGTACTTCGTTGAATGTTTTGTTCCAGGTCAACCCATTGGTCCATGTCCAAGCATAGGAATAACGAGAGCGTGCTGCGGAACTGTTAATGAAGTTGCCTTCAACATATTCGGGTTGTGGACGACCAATGTCTCTTTGACGGCGAGTGTTTGCATCTACCCCAAAACTTGTTCGAATCTCAAGATTTTCTGCCAATTGATAGGCAGCATACACATTACCCAATAAACGTAAATCGTATTGGCGATCATCTTGATTTCTGGATAAAACTGCGAAAGGGTTAAAGTTGTTTCCTAAGTTAGCACCCCTACTACCGGCAAAGTTACCTGCAATATCGCGCACGGGCAATAAGGGATGATGCTTGTAAGAACTTGCTACCGGCCCTTGCTCTTCATCAAGGTTATTTACACCTTTCCTGTTTTCGAAAGACGCGGTAAAATTTTCACCAATGGTCAACTTGTTGTTTAATGCTTTGAACTCGGTGTTGGCTCTTAAAGAAACCCTGTTATATCCTACGAATTTAACAATATCTTCTTGGCTAAAATAACCCAATGAAAAGGCATAACGCGCACTTTCGGTAGCTCCTGAAGCAGCAATGTTATGTTGTTGTATAGGTGCAGCACGTGTAATTTCTTCCCACCAGTTGGTATCCGCGGCACGGGTTATGGCATAAATATTGGATGGTGTAAGGGAGTAAAGGCTAGGATCTGTAGCAGGATCGCCCTCAAATGTTTTACTTGGGAATACGAAGTCTGGAATTGTAATTTCTCCGTTTGGTCCGTAACCGTACTGCCCGTGTGAAGGTGTTCTACCGGCATACGTATCTGCCAGGAATAAATAAGTTCCTAGGTCTTCTGCATTCAAAACATCTGGTGAAGAAGAAGCATTTTGTATACCGTAAAAAGTATTATAGGTGATAGACGGTTTTCCCATCTTTCCCTTTTTGGTGGTAATAATGATAACACCGTTTGCAGCCCTAGAACCATAGATAGATGCTGCGGAGGCATCTTTTAACACTTGTAAGGACTCAATATCATTTGGGTTCAAGTTTCCTTGGTCTGTTGAAGGTACGCCGTCTATAATGTACAAAGGGTCGTTATTACCTACAGAACCAAAACCACGAATACGGACGGTAGCCGAACCGCCTGCACGAGAATCGTTTACAATGTTAACACCGGCAGCCCTACCCTGTAACTGTTGGGCAAAGGTCGTGGCCGGTAATGCAAGTAGTTGGTCAGTGTCTACTACAGCAACCGCACCGGTCAAATCCTTTTTGGCCTGCGTACCGTAACCTGTAACAATTACTTCGTCTAGTTTGCTCGCATCTTCTTCTAAAGTTACATCAATTGTGGTTTGTCCATTTACAGGAATACTTATTGATTTGTAGCCTATGTAGCTAAATACAAGGGTGGCGTCAGTAGCTGCCGAAATGGTAAAATTACCATCAAAATCTGTTTGTGTTCCATTTGTAGTTCCTTTTACGAGTACGTTCGCTCCGGGTAAAGGACCAGTGGCATCAGAGACGGTGCCAGTGATAGTTTGTGCTTGAATAGTGGCCAGGCATAACAGGGCAACTATAAAAGGCAATTTTTTTAAAAAAAGATTTCTCATGCGTTTAGTTTTAGTTTAGTTAAAAGTTTAAAAATTAAGTTGAAAATTCTGTTTGTAGATGAAGAATGTTTATTTCTCTTAGGGTGTGAAGTTATGTTAAAAATCGTTAATTCCAAAAAATCATAAAAAATTTAACACATATCTATCAATATGGTATCTAACAATGTTCAAAAATTGCGATTTAATAATCGGGTACATAATGAGAATATGGAATAGTTTTCGGCAAATGGCTTGGAAGTTCTGTGTCCATGGCTTATTACTTTAATGCGCTTCTTATCTCTAAAATTGTTCACAAAATCAAAGGTTTTTAAGGCCACTTGGCAAAAACTACTGGCAGGCTACTCTTGTAGTCTATTGGTTGACCTATGTCTCAAAGATGTTTATACCCTAAAATTACCATTCGACCTTTGGAGTTGTTGTTCCTTTTTACCAAAAGAATACTAAGAAATGCTTTCGAAAAATCTTTAATAACAAGGAACGTACTATTTCGATTATTGCTTCACTTTTGGAATGAATGAAAATAACTAAAGGTTCATCATTTAAATAACTTAAAAAAAATAACTTATAGTTGTTTATCTTGAAGAAATAGATAATGTGGTGCGTATTTTAACTATTGCAATATACTATCAATATATATACCGATCAAATGCGTTCGTACATCCACCGATTTTTCCAAACCGTCATCCGTTGATCTTACCTTCATCACCTGAGAAGGAAACTCTGGCATATGGCATTGGATACAGTTGGTGTACTGCAATTGGTTAGATGCTTCGTCAACCGTATGAAGGTTTTCTGGTTGCTCATGACATGTTAGGCACTTGGAATTAAAGTACTTTGAATTATCCCTTTGATTTTTATGGGGATCATGGCAAGTTACACAGCTCATTTCGGCACTCTCTTTAAAGCATGTACTGCTCACCAGAAGGCCATATTGATTGCCATGGACATCCAATTTGGTATTCGGTCTTCCCGAATTAAAATTTTTAGAATTTTCTTCCAAATTTTCCCCAATAAGAAAAGAGAACGGATTTCCAGCTACTTGATTGGTGCGAAGCCCTGCATGGCATTGGGCGCAGGCATCCATTTGTTGCTGACGGTTTAAGGTTTCTGCACGTACAATAGGATCAAAATCCAGTGTTTGTAGATTTCCGATGCGATAATCTACATGATCCTGTGAAGGACCATGGCAGCGTTCACAATCAACACCGTACATAAACGAATTTTTATCGTAGACATTAGAGTTACCGGAAAATTCCTCATTCTTGGCAAAGGTGACGTGACATTTGATACAATTATCCATCACCGGTCTTTTAAAACCATTGTTTGGAAATCCAGGACTATTTATCCAGTTATCCGTTAAGGAGAAATAAGAGGCTTGTAATTGGTAAAGCGAGTCCTCTTCAAACGTGAGATAGGATTGCCCTTTTACTCCGGATCCTATAGTAATATCGATTTTTGATTTCTCAATCACTTTGCCGTGATACGTTTTTATTGTTTGGAAACTGCCTCCTTCCTCTTGCGTCATCGTGACTTTTACCCCAGCCAAATTTATCTCATTCTCATTAGGTTCAAAACTTCCAAGAATATTTTTTGAATCTCCCAGGAGCCGAAGTGTTATAGTGTGCGGTTGAAATATGGGTTTTATAAATAGATTCGTGACAGGGAATGCATGATTCCGATCCAGCAAATTTCTTTCCACTATAATGTACCGGTAATTCAACTTTCACATACTCATATTCCGATACGGAGTTTCGCTCGTAATGTATGTATGCCAGAATGATACCGACAAACAATGCCAAAATACAAATTCCGAAAAGTAATTTTTTTAACACGTGACCAATTTAAGATAACCAGATTATCACCTAATACTTAAAATTTCGTTTGTACATGAATAGGTGCTTTTTTGACGTCTAAAATACAAACTTTTGCATTGGTTTTGTCTCTGGAATCTTGAAATCTATTTGATTGCTATTCTTTAGTTGATGGTTTAGGGTTCCTATGCCGGTTACATTTTCATCTTAATAATTATAACTCCGCTTGCACCACGTGCCCCATAAAATGAAGCATCGTTATCCCTAAGAACTCTCACCGAAGCCACTTCTCTTGGGAAAATATTTTCCATGGAACTAACAGGATTACCGTCTACTATTATTAATGGTTGTTGAACACTTTGAACCGAATTGGGCGGCACCAGACGAATAGAAGTCCCGCTGACAACTGCTCCTGGAATCTCCGTTGCAATCAATTGGTACATATTCAAATATTTACTGTAGTCCTTGGGTTCTTTACTACTTTTTTTAATCTTAGTTTCAAAACCTAATTCCTCCAATTGCTCTTCTGATACTACGGCCGAACTTTTGGGAAAAACAAGTAACAGGCCATTATCGCCTTCATAGTTTTTCGTCACGATACCATAGTTCCAAGAATATGCCGAAATGGTTTTATTGGAAGATTTTAATCCGATTCTGAATTGACCCTTCTTATCGGTCTTAATTTTTGTCTTTACTGAATCTAGATAAATTATTGCCTTTTTTATTGGTTTTTGTTCTGCGTTCAACACAGTACCATTGACCCATTGTATTTCTTGTTTTGCTTTTTGTGCATTAAGTTGGGCTGAACAGCACAAGATTAAAATAAATACTATAAAATTTCTCATTTTCGTTTGTTTAAGTAAGTCGGTCAGGCTTTTTTTATTTTTGAAGTTAGTGATAAAAATTAAGGAACACCCCGGGTTAATGTTTTTTATCTTTATTTGTGAAGTGGACTTTGAATAATGAAGTTCGTTACAACCTATGGTTTTCAACGGATCGGATATTTTACGTTTTATCTAATGTTGTCTGCGCATATTCATATCTGTTGTTGTCTATTGTTAAATTAATCGAATTATGGAGTTCTTACAGATTCTTATTTCGAGTGTAAATTACGTTTTGAAAATATATAGCCTTCTTTTCGTTTTTTTTTTACCTCTTGCTGCTATATTTTTTTCTTTAAAACTTTGGCCTTGTCGATATGGTTGTTTTTAAATATCCCTATTAGTAAGTTAGTGTCACATCGAATCTAGATTCAAATAGGGTACCCTTTGGCAGCGCATTAGCCTGGGCTAGAGACCACAGCTTGTGACTTTTTTTGTCGGTTAAGGTTGCCTAAAACAATTAATTACAACCAACTTACCCTCCAAATTTTTAGTAAAGAACAGATAATTTGCCCC
Organism: uncultured Flavobacteriaceae bacterium; assembly: GCA_963697395.1. Taxonomy (GTDB): domain Bacteria; phylum Bacteroidota; class Bacteroidia; order Flavobacteriales; family Flavobacteriaceae; genus Maribacter. Next base: position 55,468 of record CAVONX010000018.1, on the reverse strand, counting down.
ACCGTCCTTTAGTTTTAGCTTTTTTCGAATGGTGGCTACACTATCGGGAAAGTTACGGGTAGAAATGTTGGCTGTTGTAAGTTCTAGTTGGCGTACTTCTTTTTTGTTATAATTGATGACCTTATGTATTTCAAAACGCCTCCCTGGGAAATCTTGGAGTTCTTTGGACGTGTACAAGTGGGAGTGCGGATGTAATTTGAATACATTAAATCGAGAGCAAACCAATTTAAACGCCCCGGATTTTAATAAAGCTGCATTGGGTTCATAGAGATACTTTTGCGGTTGGGAGAATAACTGGAATGGCTATTTTTTCTTCGGACATAAAAAAATCAACAACCTCTTCGCTATCCTTCTTAATATTTATCGTCTTGATTATGGGTTCTTCCTTATAACCCTGTTCCAAGACCCACAGCACCTCTTTTACATCGTTCTCTAAGGCAACAATATGTATCTGTTTTACATGCCGCAACTGACTAATGCCTACGCTAATATCAAGCAAAGGTCCGGTCTTGATCAGGATATTGTCGGTTTTTGAAAAAAGTAGGTCTATATATAAGGTAATATCCGGCTCGCAATCCGATAGAAAATAAACTTTCTCCTTGTCATTGGTTCTTCGAGAGGGGTCAACATAGATCCAGTGAAATTTTTCGTTTGTTTGACCTAGAAAGTCAATCCCATCGGCTTCTATGCAATTAATATTGGAAACAGTCATACGTTCAAAGTTGGACCGGGCTATTTTCGAAAGTTGTTGGTTCTTTTCGATATGATATACCTGTTTCACTTTTTTACTAAAGGCATGCGTATCTACGCCGAAACCAGCCGTTAAGTCCGCCAGTGAGTCTCCACTTACGATGTCCGCTTTATAGGCAGCCGTTAATTCTGATGACGTTTGGGAGATATTACCTTTATTGGCGTAATATATGTTTTTCGAAGAAAACCAAGTAGGCAGTTTTTTTTTGCTCTTCATTTTTGCTTCGATCTGTTCCGCTAATTCCTTCATCGTAACCGCATCGAAGGGAGATTTCTGAAACAATAGGGTAGGTATGTCCGTATGTAGATTTTCGCAAATGAACTTTTGAACGGCGGTATGCAAAATGGCCTCGTTCATATCCGCTTTATAGATTTTTGGTAATGGATTGTACGATTTTATTATCGGCCAAAAACTCCTTTAAGATGACCTTGATTGCAGTATATCCGGGGACGGCTATGATCATTCCCACGACTCCGAACAATAGTCCGGCAATAATAATGACCAAGAAAATTTCTAACGGATGTGATTTTACACTGTTGGAAAAAATAAAGGGTTGGGAGAAAAAATTATCGACTAACTGCCCGATGGCAAGTCCTATTAAAACATACCCTGCTTTTGGTAATATTACCGTACTAAAATCCATACCCAAATTACTGGTCATGGTAAGTAAAATCATAAGTACCCCTCCTATAATAGGTCCTATATACGGTATAACGTTAAAAAGGGCACATAAAAAGGCGATGACTACCGCATTTTCTATCCCAACTACTAGTAAGACAATGGTGTAGATGACAAATAGGATAAATATTTGGAGCAATAATCCAACGAAATAGCGAGAGAGTAAGGTATTAATTTTATTGATGGAATTAATGGTTCCTTTCTCCTTCGTGTTGGGCACAAAAATTAATAGTCCGTTTTGGAAGAGTTTGCTGTCCTTTAGGAAAAAGAAGGAGATGAACAGCACAGAGAAGAGACCAATACTCAATGAGCTTAGCAGGTCTAAAAATAAGTTCAGGAAATTTGGGATAAAGTTTAAGTTGAGCCCTTCTAGGATATTCCGTTCTAAGTTGTTTTCTTGTATTACATTGCCTACTACATTAGAAGACACACCAAAGTACCCTGTTATTTCACTGTAGAGTGTATTGATGCTTTTTTGCAGTTCATTCATATTCAAAAGGGACAAGTTTTGGCTCTGTTCCGATATTAAGGGCACAAATAGGGCGAAAATACTTGCGATAAGGCCCACCATAAGTGCCATGGCCAAGACAACGGCAAAAGTATTAGGGAATTTTAGCCGTTGCCGTAAGAAAAACACGATAGGTCTCCCTATTAAAGCAATGACAGCTGCAATTGCCAAATAGGCCAATACGGATCGGATAACGAATAAGAAGTATAGTATAAGCAGTATTCCGGTAATGATGCCCAGAGCCCTGAGGATTCCGTTGGCGATGGTTTTGGAGGTCATGTTTTAATTTTTAAAAACATAGGAAACAATATTGGCACCCATTTTTAGGGCCTGTTGGCGAATGTCTTCCGGGTCGTTATGAACGGATGGGTCTTCCCACCCGTCTCCAAGATCGGACTCAAAAGTAAACAAAAGTACCAAACGCTGTTCGTGAAAAATACCCAAAGCTTGTGGTCGTTGTCCGTCGTGTTCGTGAATTTTTGGGAGGCCTTTAGGGAACTTGTATTCTTGGGAAAAAATGGGATGGTCCGCACCAATTTCCTCCAAAGGTGTGTTGGGAAAAAGTGCTTCCAATTGCTTGGTCACATAAGGCTTCATACCATAATTATCATCAATATGTAAAAACCCACCGGATAAGAGATAATTTTTAAGGTTCTCCAATTCCTCACCGGAAAATACGACGTTGCCGTGTCCGGTCATATGCACAAAGGGGTATTGAAAAATAGCAGTATTTCCTACTTCTACGGTTTGAGGCCTTTCGTTTAATCGTGTGCCAATGTTGGTGTTACAAAACCGGATAAGATTGGGGAGGGCCGTTGGGTTTGCGTACCAGTCTCCACCCCCATTGTATTTGAGTATGGCTATTTCTTGTCCGTTTATATATAGGGCAGTAAAGAAGAAGCAAACAAGAAGGATATACTTTAATTGTTTCATATAAAATAACAGGTGTCGATTTCAAATTTACATAATATCATAATGAAAAGAATCGTCCTTGTTATTTTGTTTGCCAAGATGATTTGTATTTTAGGTTGGGAATGTGTTACAACTGTACGAATTCCTAAAGCGTTCGATTTCTCGTGCCTCAGAATTACAGAAATGTGAGAGAATTACGAAAACACCCTCTCATCATTTATACCTTTAGAAGGAATCTTGTGTATCCATAAGGGGCAATTCTTTTTTTGGTAGTCTAACTTCTTTAATGGACAATAATGGGTATTAGCCATTATTGGCCAAAGCAACAGTAGTGCAGGCAACGATGGCCGCAGTCTCTGTGCGCAATCTGGTTGTGCCCATAGCTACCGGTATATAACCTCTGTTTCTGGCCATTTTGATTTCGTTCGGTGCAAAATCCCCTTCAGGGCCTATCAATATTGTAGTGGGGCGGTCCGGGGCAATTACCCTTTTAAGTTCAAAACGTTCCGTATCCTCGCAATGTGCTATAAACAAAAGTCCTTCTTGGGGCCGTTCTAAAAATTCCTGTAGTGTTACTAATGGGTGAATTATTGGGAGATATGCTTGAAAGGATTGCTTCATTGCCGATTGGATAACTTTTTCAAAACGTTCAACTTTTATGGATTTCCGCTCGGACCTATCGCAAAGTATGGGTGTTATTTCATGTACACCTATTTCTGTGGCCTTCTCCAAAAACCACTCGTACCTGTCGTTCATTTTTGTAGGCGCCACCACCATGTGCAAGGTATGCCGGCTAGGATGTATTTTCTTGAATTTCGTAATTTCCACTTTGCACGCTTTAGGATTGTCGTCCGTAATGGTCGCAAAAAGAAAAAGACCTTTTCCGTTGGCCAATTGAAGCTCGTCGCCTACTTTTTTGCGCAACACCTTTACCATGTGTTTGCTTTCGAAACTATCAAACGTAAAGTTTTTGGTTTCTTCTTCTAGTTCAGGGTTGTAAAATAACTGCATAGTCTTACTCTTAAATTAGTGCTATTGGCCAAGAATATAAATCTTCCCGAGTGTTCCACTTGCCACTTCCACATTTTGTGCGTCTAAAATTTACAATACCAAATTACTACCTCAACCTTGATGCTTCCTAGTTGATTTTGGAAAAATACAAATACTAACTACTTCTAAATAGTGTAACGCGCTTTTGCGGTAATGTCCTGCTCCGCAAAAATACCCTCTTTAAATTTTAGGTAGCCTACGATACCGATCATGGCGGCATTGTCCGTGCAATATTCAAATTTGGGAATGTGTACGTTCCAGCCATGTTTTGCTTGGGCTTCCGTTAGTGCTGCCCGTATTCCCGAATTAGCAGAAACACCACCACCAATAGCAATAGTTTTAATGTCCGTTTGCTTTACGGCCTTCTTAAGTTTCTTCATTAAAATACTAATTATAGTGTACTGGATAGAAGCACATATGTCCGCAAGATTTTCGGCAACAAAATCCGGATTTTCCTTGGTCTTACGTTGAACAAAATAGAGAATATTTGTTTTTAGTCCGCTAAAGCTGAAATTTAGGTCTGGTACATTGGGTATTGGAAATTCAAAAGCAAGCGCATTTCCATTAGCTGCATGGCCGTCCAACAATGGTCCGCCCGGGTAAGGCAATCCAAGAATTTTCGCACTTTTGTCAAAGGCTTCACCAACGGCATCGTCAAGGGTTTCCCCTAATACCTGCATATCAAAATAATTGTTCACTCTTAAGATCTGGGTATGTCCACCACTTATGGTCATGGCCAGAAAGGGGAACTTGGGCGATTGCATTTTTTCATCTAGGATAAAATGAGCCAAAATGTGTGCTTGCATATGGTTTACTTCTATCAAGGGGATGCCCAAACCTAGGGCTAGGGACTTGGCAAATGAGATACCTACCAAGAGAGATCCCATAAGACCTGGTCCGCGTGTAAATGCTATGGCTGATAACTGTTTTTTAGCGATATTTGCTTTGGCTAATGCTTGATCTACTACGGGTACAATATTTTGCTGGTGCGCACGGGACGCGAGTTCGGGGACTACACCGCCATATTGCTCATGGATTTCTTGGGTGGCTACTACGTTGCTTAATACTTTATTGTTCTTTAGAACGGCCGCCGATGTGTCGTCGCAGGAAGATTCTATGGCAAGAATGTAAATAGTTTCGTTTTCCAATGTGTTTGGAATAAAAGTTGAATGTCAAAGGTAAAACATAAAGCCCTATCAAAAAATTAAGGAAAATACTGATCAGAATTGTAGTGGTTCTGTTGTTGATAGGTGTTTTAGGGACCATGGTACTGTCATTGCCTATAGTGCAGACCAAATTGGCAAAATATGCAACCAGCACCCTTAACAACGAATTTGGCACCAACATCAATATAGATAAGTTACGATTTTCCCTCATAACATGGGATACTTCCCTTAGAGGCATCTATATAGAAGATTATAAAAAAGATACCTTATTTTATGTAGATGAGCTAAAGACTTCTGTGCTTAGTTTGGGTAAATTGGCAAAGGGTAGATTGGAATTCGGCGATATAAAAGTCAATAAGCTTCATTTTAAGTTGAAAACCTATTTTGGCGAAAATACCACCAACATAAACGTATTTGTAGATAAACTGGACGACAACAAGCCTAGGGCACCCGGGACGCCTCCATTTTTCTTTTCATCGACCTTTGTAGATATTAATGAAAGTACATTCCAATACATAGATGAAAATTTGGAGAGTCCGCAAGCACTATTTTTTAGAAATCTAAACATTGAAGGCAGGGACTTCCTAATTTTAGGACCAGAAGTTTCAACTAAAATAGAAAGGATGTCCTTTTTGAGCAAAAGGGGAATTTTGGTAGAAGATATGGCTACCAATTTTAAGTATACCCGCGAACAGATGCGTTTTGATTCACTTAAAATTAAAACCTCTTTATCCCAATTGGATGGTAATTTAGTTTTTAATTATAACCGGGAGGATTTTATCGATTTTTTGAATAAGGTGAATGTGGTTGCGGAATTTCAGGAATCCACAGTTTCTTTTGATGAAATAAATTTGTATTACAACGAATTCGGTAAAGGAAAAACGGCAACCTTTTCGGCAAATATTACAGGGGTTCTAAACGATTTGAATACCGATGAGCTTTTTCTGTTTTCAGACGATACGGGGATTAGGGGAGATTTCAATTTTAAAAATCTGTTCAACAAGCAACAGCCTTTTATTCTGGATGCACGCATGAAGAACGTCACCAGTAATTACTACCAATTAAATGCGATATTGCCCAATCTAATTGGAAATTCCTTGCCATCTACATTCAATAAATTAGGTCAGTTTACCATAAGGGGGAATGCCTTGATAACGGAATCTTCTATAGATACAAAGGTGAACCTAAATACGGCCGTAGGTAGCAGTTATGTCGATGTGGTGTTGACCGATTTTAACAATATAGACAACGCAACCTACAAAGGCTTTGTTTCTCTTATAGATTTTGATTTGGGGAACTTTGTTGGGAGTGATGCATTAGGAAAAACTACGCTGGATTTTAATGTGCAGGGCAAAGGTTTTGTAAAAGAGAAGTTGAATACAGAGGTTTCTGGGCAAGTATATTCTATAGAGTTCAATAGGTACGCTTATACGGATTTAAAGGTGGCCGGTGTTCTAAAAAATCAACTTTTTGATGGTTCCTTGAACAGTAATGACCCCAATATACGATTCGATTTTAAGGGGTTGGCAGATTTTGGCAAGGAGCGTACGAACTTTAATTTTGACGCCAACGTGGCCTATGCCGATTTCAAAACCTTAAATTTCATAAATGATGCTGTTTCCATTTTTAAGGGAAATGTGAGTATGGATATTAATGGCACAACTTTGGACGATATCGTAGGAGAGGTAAAGTTCATAAGAACAAGTTACGAGAACATTAACGATGTATATTATTTCGATGATTTTAGCGTTACCTCCTCCTTTGATGAAGAATCCGTTAGAACCATAAACATAAATTCCCCCGATATTATCACCGGTTTTATGAAAGGTAATTTTAAGGTGAGGGAACTAGGTAAGCTTTTACAGAATTCCTTAGGGAGTATTTATACCAATTATAGACCCTTTGAAATTTCCGACGGGCAGGACCTTACCTTCAATTTTAAGATTTATAATAAAATAGTGGATGTTTTTTTTCCGGAAGTAAGTTTTGATCCTAATACGTTTATCAAAGGAAAGATAGTAGCGGACGAGGGTGATTTTAAATTGAATTTTGAATCACCTAGTATTGTCGCATTCGGAAACTCGGCAGACAATATAGAAGTTAAAATAGACAACAAAAACCCCTTATTCAACACCTTCGTGTCCGTTGGTGAGTTAAAGACACCCTACTACGATCTCAAGGATTTTAACCTCATAAATACCACCTTAAAGGATACCCTTTTCTTTAGGTCCGAATTTAAGGGAGGAAGCCAGTTTAATGACAGTTATAATCTTAACTTTTATCACACCTTCAACAAAGAGAATAAATCGGTTATCGGGTTAAAAACTTCAGACATTAATTTTAAGGGCAACAAATGGGTCTTGAACCAAGAGGGCGACTCTAAGAACAAGGTCATTATAAATCGTTCCTTGGATAGTATTACCATTCAGGAAATTGTGATGAACAATGAAGAACGCGAGCAAATTAGGCTTAAAGGCCAGTTGGCCGATTCTACCTACAAAGATCTTCAACTACAGTTTAAAATAGTATCGTTGAACAAGGTTACACCGGTTATAGACAGTCTTAAATTACAAGGAGAGGTAAACGGGAACCTCAATATTCTGCAAAAGGACGGCATTTATTTACCCTCTTCTAGCCTTAATATAGATGATTTTGGCATCAATGATATCCGCCTTGGCGATTTGGCCATTAGCATAGTTGGAAACAGGGATTTAACGGAGTTTCAGGTAAATTCCCAGCTTACGGATAAGGGTCAGGAAAAATTTGGTATAATCGGTAAAATAGAGAATAAGGAGAAGATTCCCAAAGCTAACCTCCTGGCCAACTTCAGTGATTTTAATTTAGAACCCTTCAGTCCCTTGGGCGAAGGTATTCTAGATAAAATTCGAGGAGACATAGATGGCAGTGTCGCTATTACCGGTGCTATAGATAATCCAAATTTCAACGGTGTTCTTACCCTGGACAATGCGGGTATTGCGGTACCGTATTTAAATGTTGACTATGGTTTTGGCCTGAGGTCAAGAGTGCGACTATCCGATCAAACATTCAATTTTGAAAATATTGCATTAACTGATGTGGCAAAGGGTACCAAAGCAAGTTTGGACGGCACAATTAGCCATAGTTATTTTGAAAATTGGGTCCTGAACCTAAATGTGGATACGAATAATAACCGTTTTCTAATTTTAAATACCGAGTTTAAGGAGGGGGATCTGTATTATGGTACTGGATACCTTAATGGTACAGGCCGTATTTTTGGCCCCACTACGGCACTGAACATCACTGTGGACGGTGAAACCGCCAAAGGCACTTCATTAAAAATACCATTGAGCGATGTGGCAAGTGTGGGAGATTATTCCTTCATAAATTTCACGGAGAAGAAAAAAGTCGAGACCATTGCCCTTCAAAGAAATGTAAAGGATTATCAAGGCTTGGAGCTGGAGTTTGATTTGGACATTACCCCAGAGGCAGAAGTAGAAATCGTTACCGATACCAAAACGGGAAGTTCCTTAAAAGGAACAGGGGTTGGGATTATTCTTTTGCAAATCAATACCAACGGCAAGTTTGAAATGTATGGGGATTTTGTTGTAGTTACAGGGGAATTCAATTACAAATTTGGTGGTATAATAGACAAAAAGTTCGATGTGAAACCAGGTGGTACCATCCAATGGGACCAAAAACCCCTGGAAGCGGACCTGAACATGGAAGCGGTATATTCGATTAATGCGAATCCTGCGCCGTTATTGGACAACCAATCGGTGAACAGAAGAATTCCCACTGACGTGGTCATAAAACTTACGGGCGAACTCCAAAGTCCGGATATAGAATTTGGAATCGAATTTCCGGGAACCACCTCAGTAGCAAAATCCGAGCTGGAATACATACTACAAGATCCAACGGTGGAGGAAAAAAATGCGATATTTCTTCTCGCCCAAGGTACTTTTGCAAATGCCCAAAACGGCATTAACCAACAGGCTATTACTGGAAACCTGATTCAAAGTGCTTCGGGCATTCTAAATTCTATATTGGGAAGTAATAACGATAAGTTAAGTGTAGGGCTTTCCTATGAACAAGGTCTTTTAGATCGTAATGCAGATATAGAGACGGATAACCGTATCGGTTTAACGGTGTCTACGCAGATTAGTGATCGCGTGCTTTTTAACGGTAAAGTTGGGGTTCCTGTGGGTGGTTCTAGTGAGAGCCTGGTTGCCGGTGATTTTGAGATTCAGCTATTACTAAACGAAGAAGGTACCTTAAGTGCCAAGTTTTTTAGTCGTCAAAGGGAAATTCAGGCTTTTTTACCTGATCAACAAGGCTCTACCCAGGGTGCCGGGCTTTCCTATGAAGTAGATTTTGATACGTTTAGGGAGCTTTTTCTAAAAATACTTAACAAAAAACAATCGCTCAACAAGGAATTGCCTAAGCCCACAAAAGCCCTACAGTCGGTTATGGGAAAAGATAGTTTACTACGGTTTTATACGAAATCAAAATCCTTGTAATGTCAGACAGCCTCGTTTTCAATGAGCAATAAATAACAGATTTAAATCAAATTTTGCTAAAAATAGTATCACGAAAACGTTATTGTCATAATTATCTGTAATTGCATTGTCTTTCCATTTCATTATTGTCGCAACTTTTAGTACTTTCGTTGGCTTAAATTTTCCCATGTCCTCAAAAATTAGAAAAATAGGAGTATTAACGTCGGGAGGTGATTCTCCCGGCATGAACGCAGCAATAAGGTCTGTTGTGCGTACCTGTGCGTATTTAAAAGTGGATTGTGTAGGCATCTACAGAGGATACCAAGGAATGATAGAGGGCGATTTTAAGCCTATGGACGCTAGAAGCGTAAACAATATTATTAATAAGGGAGGAACCATATTAAAATCGGCCAGGTGTGCAGAGTTTATGACTCCGGAAGGTAGGAAAAGGGCTTATTCCCAGTTGGTTGCCGAAGGTATAGATGCCTTTGTGGTTATTGGTGGGGACGGTAGTTTTACTGGAGCGATGATCTTTAACAAAGAATTCAACTTTCCTGTAATGGGGATTCCGGGGACTATAGATAACGACATTTTCGGCACTACCTTTACCCTTGGTTTTGATACCGCCTTAAATACGGTTGTAGAGGCCATAGATAAAATTAGGGATACCGCAAGCTCTCACAATAGATTGTTCTTTGTGGAGGTTATGGGTAGGGATGTGGGCCATATCGCACTAAACGCCGGTGTTGGGGCAGGTGCAGAGGAGATTTTGATTCCTGAGGAAAATTTAGGTTTAGATCGTTTGTTGGAATCCCTTAGAAGAAGTAAGCAATCCGGAAAATCTTCTAGTATCGTTATCGTGGCAGAAGGTGATAAATCCGGTAAGAACGTATTTGAGCTTGCAGCCTATGTAGAGGAACACCTACCTATATATGATGTTCGTGTTTCCGTATTGGGCCACATGCAGCGCGGTGGTTCCCCGTCCTGTTACGATAGGGTATTGGCCAGTAGAATGGGCGTAAGGGCGGTCGAAGCGCTTTTGGAGGGCAAGACGAGTTTAATGGTAGGGATACAGGATAATAAATTGATACTAACCCCCATCAACAAGGCCATAAAGGGCCATACTAAGATAGACAAGGAACTCATTAGGGTTTCAGAAATAATGACAACATAATTTTAATCCATAAATACAGATAAAATGTCGAACTTGAAAATAGGAATTAACGGATTTGGTAGAATAGGTAGACTGGTATTCAGAACAACAGTAAAACGCGGGGACGTAGACGTAGTTGCCATAAATGATCTATTGGATGTAGAACACTTGGCATACCTTTTAAAATTTGATTCCGTTCACGGACATTTTGATGGTACTGTTGAAGTAAAGGACGGCCATTTGGTTGTAAACGGTAAAACCGTAAGAATTACTGCGGAAAGAGAGCCTAAGAATATTAAGTGGGATGCTGTGGGTGCAACTACAGTTGCAGAATGTACAGGTATTTTTACAACTTTGGAAACAGCCCAATATCATATAGATGGTGGTGCTAAAAAAGTGGTTATCTCTGCGCCATCAAAAGATGCGCCCATGTTTGTAATGGGTGTAAACCACAAAGAAGCAAAGGCTTCAGATACCATCGTTTCAAATGCCTCCTGTACTACAAACTGTTTGGCGCCCATGGCAAAAGTGCTTAATGATGCCTTTGGTATCGAGGAAGCACTTATGACCACGGTGCATGCTACTACAGCTACCCAAATGACGGTAGACGGTCCATCTAGAAAGGACTGGCGCGGTGGCAGGAGTGCTTTATTAAACATCATTCCTGCATCTACAGGTGCTGCGGTTGCGGTAACAAAAGTTATTCCGGCCTTAAAAGGGAAGCTAACAGGTATGGCCTTTAGAGTGCCAACTGCCGATGTTTCCGTGGTAGATTTAACGGTAAGACTGGTAAAGGAAACATCGTACGAAGAAATTAAGAAAGCGTTTAAAGATGCTTCTGAAGGGGAACTGAAAGGAGTGTTGGGCTACACGGAAGAAGATGTGGTATCTCAAGATTTTATTGGCGAACCAAGAACAAGTGTATTCGATGCCGGTGCAGGTATCGAGCTAAATTCCAAATTCTTTAAATTAATTTGCTGGTATGATAATGAAGCGGGTTTCTCCAATAAAATGGTAGATCTTATTCATCATGTAAATACGCTTTAAGGTAAAGTTTAGGTAATTAAAATTTTTCCTGAAAATGAGGTTATTTTTCCTTATTTTCAGGATTCTTTTTTAACACAGAGTTTTATGATTTTAATTGTTGATAGTGGTGCCACAAAATCGGATTGGATTGCTTTGGACGACAAGGGAAACCAACTTTTTTTAACACAGACTTTGGGTCTTAGCCCAGAGGTGCTTACCAAAGAAGTAATAGAGGATAGGCTGGCCAATAATTTTGAGCTTTCAAAAAATCGGGAAAAAGTTACCCACCTCTATTTTTACGGTGCGGGATGCGGAACAGATCGTATGAAGCTATTCTTAAAGAATATTTTCAAGGATTTTTTTCCAAATGCAAAGGCAGATGTAAAGGAGGATACCTATGCCGCCATATTCGCTACCACAAAAATTGGAACCCAGGGTATCGTTTGTATCTTGGGTACCGGGTCTAATTGCAGTTATTATGATGGTCATCAGCTTTTTCAAAAAGTGACTTCATTGGGCTATATCCCTATGGATGATGGTAGTGGTAATTTCTTTGGTCGTAAATTGATACGTGATTATTATTTTCACAAAATGCCACAGGACCTTGGGATAAAATTTGCCAAGGAATATAACTTGGAAGCGGACCACATTAAGGAAAATTTATACAAGCAACCCAATCCAAACACCTATTTGGCCACGTTTGCCCGTTTTTTGGTTGAAAACAAGGAACACCCATATTCCAAAGGTGTTATCGATAAAGGATTTCAACAATTCATCAATAACTACATTATGCAGTTTGAATTGGCCACCAAGGTGCCCATTAATTTTGTGGGAAGTATCGCCTATTATTTAAGGGATGAGCTTATAAGTGTTTTGAAACGGAATGATTTGATCGTAGGTGTAATTAGACAACGCCCGATTGAAGGCCTGGTTGAATTTCACAAGTCCAATATGTAATAAAACTTAGGTAAGGGCTAAGACTTTTTTAAGTAACCGTAACCGTTTTGGCCCTTTCCCTTATATTTACCGATGAAAGCTAATGCCGTAAATTGGTAGCAAAAACAAAATCAAATTTGCATAGTCCTAAGCCTCAAATTAGAAAACGAGCTATTTAAGGTAAACACTTGGTGACTTAATTTTAGTGTATTTCAAACCTCATTTGGCTCGCTATTGCCAATAATTTACAATAGGTAAAAGGAGTTACTTTACGGCAATCATGGAAATTTCCACATGTACGAATTTCGGAAGATTGGCAACTTCTACCGTCTCCCTAGCGGGTGCGGTTTCTGCATCAAAATAAGCTGCATATACTTCGTTAACCTGAGCGAATTGGTGCATGTCCTTTAAAAAAATACTGGACTTTACTACATTCTCAAAAGTCATATCCGCTGCTTTGAGGATGGCGCTAAGATTTTCCATGGATTGTTCGGTTTCTTTCTTTATATCCCCTTCTACCAGGGAACCCGTTTTGGGATCCATAGGAATTTGTCCTGAAATATAAAGTGTGTTTCCTGTAAGAATAGCTTGGTTATAGGGCCCTATGGGTGCTGGGGCATTCTTGGTGTTTATTATTTTTTTCATTTGAATATGGTTATATATATTAGTTTCTGATAGGTTGACTCCTATTCTCCCATTTTAGGTCGCTAAGTATGGAAGCATCGATGCCAATAAAGAAAAACCACCTTTTGTATTCCCCAAAAGGAGTCCAGTTAAAGCGCATATTAAAACTTCCTAATTTTCGCTCAAAGCGCAGTTGTGTTAATGTAAACCCGGAGTTTACAAAATCGTAACCAGAGGATCCTCCCACCTTCCAACGGGGAGAAAGTTCTATATCTCCAGAGAACATAAGTGCATGGTTGCCAAAGGTGTTTTGTCTTGCGGCGTTGTTATAGCCCGTGGTGTAGGCCAGTCTAAAATCCCAAGGTATTTTTGTGCCGTAACGTGGATTTTCTATATCGCCTTCTTCCTTTCTAGCCTCCATGGGATTATCCTGAAAACTATCTGCCCTACCGAACAGATCATCTGTTCTACCTCCACTTTGGGCCACATAATCAAAGGGGTCTTCTTCCTCTTCCTCCTCTTTATCACCTTTCTTTTTTCCGAACATATCACTACTTATTGTATAGGTTATATTCGCATTCGCACGGGTTAGTCTTAGTAGGCTACCACCATTCTCTATATTAAAGGTATTTATTCTGGTACCGTTATTGTCAATAGCATAAGGGTCCAGATTAGCCGAAAAGTTGATAGACATCTTGTTGTCCAAAATATTGGTTCCGCCATTCAACGCCAGTGGACTAAGTCTTAGGGAATCCGCCTCTAGATTATAGGCACTGGAAACATTAAAATTACTAAGAAGTGGTATTTTTTTTGCTTCTAGTTTTGTGGAATCCTTGTCCCTTACCTTGGCCTCCAGAACATTGGCTATGGAAAAACTTAAACTGTTGGATTTACCTAATCTCGGGGCTCCGTTTAGGGTTCCTTCAAATCGGCTGTATTGCACCACGCGACCGTTTCCATCAATGTATTCATCATAAAATTGGTCAAAAGAAGGCGCATAGCCATAGCTTACAGAGGGACGCATTACATGTCTTATGGCCTGTATTTTCTTATCGGTCCCAAAATCAAACGTACCGTAGACCGTAGTTCCAATGCTTGCGCTAAAATTATATTGGTTAAAACGGTCAAAACCGCTTATGGTATCGCGCACCACAGTTTCGGTTTCGGCATCAAAACGTCTATCAAAAGTCTCCAAGGTCCATACATCCTCATAGTTGGCGTTGGCGCTTACGCTAAAAAATTTGGCTACCTTAAAGTTGGTGCTTATGGGGATGCGATGTTTGGCACCGATTCTGGCATTATCGAACATTCTTCCCGTTAAAAAGTCCGTGTCGTTCGTAGTTAGCCGGTTCTGGGCGTTTAGGTCATACTGAAAATTTATATTCTGGATGATACCCTTTTTAATCCCGTCCCTTTCTGCAAAAGGAAAAATACGTTCCATGCTGGTTTGTAGGGTAGGCAGTGTCATGGTAATATTGTCCGGGTTGGTTGCTGTTGCCGTTGGCGAGGTCAACTGAGAGTGGGTAGCGGTTAAGCTCATATTTACCGACGGATATGCCGGAAAAGTCTTTGAATAGGATATAGAGGAGGATAGTGTATTGTTCTGTGTATTGGGTAGGTTCCGTTGTTGTAAGGAATTCCTGTAATATTCGCTACTACCCAAGTTAACGGACGCGGAAAATCTTGAATTTGGACTAGCTTTGGTATCCTGTGAATGGGAAATTTGTATGTTGTAGTTTTTTGAAAGGCTGTAATCGCTGAATCCTTTTTGGCTGCGTACCTGGTTCTCGTACCTAAAGTTGACATTGCCTCTATATTTATACCTTTTTGTATAGACAGATGCACCCCTAAAGCCCCAACTGCCATTAGTGTAAAAATCCCCGGAAAAGGTAACGTCCGCATAATCTCCCAAAGGGACGTAATAGCCCATATCCTGAAGAAAGTAACCGGTATTTGGATCGTTTCCAAAAGAGGGCATCAACACCCCGGCAGCTCTTCCAACGGTAAGGGGAAAGTAGGCAAAAGGCATAAAAATGGGGGTAGGTACATCCTCTATGTAAATATTACTGAAACCTGCTATTACCTTTTTCTTGGGAACAAATTTTGCTTTTCTAACACGTATGTAATAATCGGGATCAATGGTGTCTTGTGCCGTGGTAAGCTTTGCCTCGCTCAAAAAATAGACAGAGTCGTTTTCCTTTTTGGTAATTTCCGCATATATTTTCATAGCATCGCTACCCAGGGCACCAGCAGCGGCCTGTTGTTCTGTCCGGGAATTCCAGATAATGGCTTTTTGGGTGTCAAAATTAAAACGGATGGAATCTGGAATAACGATTTGGGAACCCTGTTTAAAATAGGGCAGCTGCGTATAGGTACCAAGGGAATCTTTTATTCTACCGGCATAGACTTCGTTGTTCACATAGTCCATAATAATAATTCCAGCCTTTATTTCGGTATCCTGATAGTAGATTTCAGCTTCGTTATAAAGGTATATCTTGTTTTCACTTTTGCTAAGTTTCACATAATCTTTGGCCTTGTAGGTAATCTTATCCAGTAATAATGGTGCCTTTTTGTTCAGGGAGTCGGAAACAATAGAATCTTTGGCCAAACGCTTCTGCTCTAACGCAGCAAAAAATGGTGGAGCCGTTATAGTATCCTTTACCGCTTTTATAGGTAGTGGTACAATTTTGTCTTCTTGAGCTTTTAATGAAAACACGCTAACAAAAAGGATGCAAAGGAAAAGTACGTGGTGTTTATTTGATTGCAAGGCTTTATATCCTATTTTTGTAACGGTTTAGCAGTCCAACGCGCCATTGGTTTCAGTTGTCAAACTTACATATATTTTTCATTCCCTATATAGGGTATTACCATTATTTTAACCATAACAAGGGCTTTAAAACGCCATATGATCATGAAAATTAAACCGCTTTCGTCCATTTTAGTTCTAGCGTTTTCTTGGCTTTTACATTCGTTTGCACCTTTGCATACCAATGGGGTTTCTACTGATCCCTTTATAGTTGTCTTGGATGCAGGCCATGGAGGTCACGATCCGGGAAACCTTGGGAATGGATATTTAGAAAAGCATATTGCTTTGAATATTGTTTTAAAAGTAGGAGAGCTCCTTAGCAAAGAAAAGGATATAAAAGTTATTTATACACGTAAGGACGATACTTTTGTAGATCTCTTTGAACGGGGGGAAATTGCCAATAAGGCAAATGCCGACTTATTTGTTTCCGTACATTGTGATTCCCACACTTCGGACGCCCAAGGGGCGGGCACCTTCGTTTTAGGACTACATGCTAACAAACAGAATTTTGAAATCGCAAAAAAGGAGAACTCGGTTATTTATTTGGAGGATAATTACGAAACGCGCTACGCGGATTATGACATAAACTCTCCGGAATCGGTGATAGGTCTCACTATAATGCAGGAAGAGTTTTTAGACCAAAGTATAGCCTTGGCAAAAATGATACAGGATAATTTTTCGGAAAAATTAAAACGCAACGATAGGAAGGTAAAGCAAGCAGGCTTTATTGTTCTTCACCAGACTTTTATGCCTAGTGTGTTGGTCGAAACTGGATTTTTGACAAATAAGGATGAAGGTGCTTACCTGAATTCTAGTAAAGGTCAAGTAGATATAGGAGTGGCAATAGCCAATGCCATTTTAAATTATAAGAAAACAACCCAAACTAACAACGCATCCAGCATAACAAAAAAGCCAGAAGAAGCCATTGCAGATGTAGAAAATTCTAAACCGCTAATCAAGGAAGTTGCTGCCCAAGCAGATGTAGAAAAGGCTAAGGAACCCATAGAAAAAGTTAAAAATAAAACCGTGCCTGACACCAAAGAAGTGGTACCTGTTAGTAAAAAGGATGCACAAGAGGCTGAAAAAGTGGCGTCTAGTGCCGTGACAGGGACTTTGGACGGGACTAAAAAGGAAAGTGCTACATCAAAGTCTAACATTTTGTTTAAAGTACAACTGATGGCAAGTGGCAAGGATTTGCCATTGACTCCGGATAATTTTAAGGGTCTGAACCTACTATCCAAAGAGCCCTATGAAAATCTGTTCAGGTATATGTATGGTGAGACACGTTCCCACAGGGAAGCTGAAATGATGAAATCCAATGCTGCGGCAAAAGGATATGCTACAGCGTATATTGTGGCATACAAAGGGGGTGTTCGAATCCCATTAAGGGATGCCCTATTGGAGGTTTCCGAATAAACACGATTCGTCTCATATTTATTTCTAATTTTGTGGATAACCTAAAATCTAATTTTTTGAAAATATCTAGGGAACTTAAAACAGGAATTATAGTCATTGGAGGAATTTTACTATTTATTTTGGGTTTTAGTTATTTAAAGTCCACGCCTCTTTTCGATAACAGTAAAACCCTTTACGCCGTCTATCCAAATGTTGGGGGATTGCAGGCAGGAACAGTTGTTTCTATAAACGGTTTTGGTGTTGGCAAAGTAAACGATATTCGTTTTATAGACACCCAAGGAAACCTCGTGGTGACCTTCACCGTTAGTAGCGAATTTCAGTTTTCCAAGAATAGTAGGGTAGAGCTGTACGATACCGGTATCATTGGAGGTAAGGGCCTGCAAATTATGCCCGTTTTTGATGATGGCCCAAACGTAACGTCTGGCGACACCTTGTCTACGGAGACGAGACCGGGGCTTACCGAACTCGCTCAGCAAAAATTAACGCCCTTGTTCAAGAAATTCGAATCTGCTGTTACCGATGCCGATTCTGTATTAATGAAAGTTAACAATGTCCTGGATGCGGAAACCAGGAAAGATTTGCGAAGTGCGATCAACGGTTTAAGCGACCTTATGGTTAGTTTAAACGGCAGTGCCGTAACCTTTAACGATCTTTTAAAAAATAATGAAGAAAAATTGGGGAGCTCTTTGAACAATTTTGAAGTGCTCACTTCCAATTTTGCAAAACTCTCCGACTCTTTGAATAATGCAGGTCTTGGAAGAACCCTCGCAAGCTTGGAATCCACTATATCCAGTTTGGACAAAATCATGGGACAACTTGAAAAAGGCGACGGCACGCTAGGAAAGCTTATGAACGATAAGGAACTGTATTCCAATTTAAACAGTGCGTCCAGGGAATTGGACTTGCTTCTCCAGGATTTTAGGTTAAATCCCAAACGCTATGTCAATGTTTCGGTTTTTGGAAAAAAGCAAACCGAATATACAGTTCCCGAGGAAGATCCGGCCGAAACCATAGAAAACTAAGATATGCAGTACCTACCTAATAGTATATTTGCCATTATCCTCATTTTTGGAATTGGTTTCTTCGTAAGGAACGTTGGCCGTTTAAAACGAAACATTTTTTTAGGAAAGGATATAGACGTTACGGACAACACTTCCCAACGGTGGACAAATATGGCCAAAATAGGTTTGGGGCAGAGTAAAATGGTCGTGAGGCCAATCTCCGGTTTACTCCACATTGTCGTGTATGTCGGTTTTGTTATCATAAATATTGAAGTTCTTGAAATTATTATTGATGGCCTTTTAGGAACGCATAGAGTTTTTTCGGGCTTAGGAGTCGTTTATGATTTCTTGATCGCCTCCTTTGAAATATTGGCCTTTTTGGTCATCGTAGCGGTCGTCATCTTTTGGATTCGTAGAAACCTTATTCGTTTAAAACGATTTATAAAGCCAGAAATGGAGGGGTGGCCTAAAAAAGATGGAAACCTTATTCTTTACATAGAATTAGTGTTGATGTTTCTTTTTTTGACCATGAACGCGGCCGACTTTCAGTTGCAGCAAATGGGGTCTGCCCATTATGCTCAAGCCGGATCATTTCCAATTAGTCAGTTTATCGCTACCGGTTTTCAAGGATTGTCCGAGTCTATGTTGATAGGGATAGAGCGCACGGCTTGGTGGATGCATATAATAGGTATCCTTTTCTTTTTGAATTATCTCTATTATTCCAAGCATTTACATATTCTCTTGGCTTTTCCAAATACGTATTACGGTAAACTAACGCCAAAAGGGCAATTTCCCAATTTGGAATCGGTTACGAATGAGGTAAAGTTGATGATGGATCCTTCGGCGGACCCTTTCGCCGAACCTCCTGCCGATGCTCCTGTGCCTGAAAAATTTGGAGCTTCCGATGTTCAGGATTTGAACTGGGTGCAATTGATGAATGCTTATACCTGCACAGAATGTGGACGATGTACCAGTGAGTGTCCTGCCAACCAAACAGGCAAGAAATTGTCTCCAAGAAAGATCATGATGGATACCCGCGACCGATTGGAGGAAGTGGGTAAAAATATAGATGCCAACAATGGAACTTTTATCGATGATGGCAAACAATTGCTGGACAATTATATAACCCGAGAAGAATTATGGGCCTGTACATCCTGCAACGCTTGTGTAGAGGCTTGTCCGGTAAGTATAGACCCATTGTCCATTATTATGGATATGAGGCAGTATCTTGTTATGGAGCAATCCGCTGCACCAACCGATTTGAATAATATGATGGGGAATATAGAGAATAATGGCGCTCCATGGCCTTTTAACCAAATGGACCGCTTAAACTGGAGCAAGGAATCATAAAATTATACTGCGTATGTCAACAGAATTAAAAGTACCTACCATGGCGGAACTATTTGCGGCCGGACAACAACCTGAAGTCTTATTCTGGGTAGGATGTGCCGGTAGTTTTGATGATAGGGCCAAGAAGATAACCAAAGCCTTTGTAAAGATATTGAACAAGGCCCAAGTTTCCTTTGCCGTTTTGGGAACGGAGGAAAGCTGTACCGGAGATCCGGCCAAAAGGGCAGGTAACGAATTTTTGTTTCAGATGCAGGCGGTTACCAATATAGAAGTGCTGAATGCCTACGGTATAAAAAAAGTGGTAACGGCCTGTCCGCATTGCTTTAATACGATAAAAAACGAGTACCCCGGACTTGGTGGAAGCTACGAAGTGGTACACCATACCCAGTTTTTAAAACAATTATTGGACGAAGGGCGAATTACTATGGAAGGCGGAGCTTTCAAAGGCAAGCGGATTACCTTTCACGACCCCTGTTATTTGGGCAGGGCCAATGGCGTTTATGAAGCACCACGTGAGCTGATACGCAAATTAGATGCGGAGCTGGTGGAAATGAAAAGCTGCAAGTCGCGAGGATTATGCTGTGGTGCCGGTGGTGCCCAAATGTTCAAGGAAGCCGAAAAAGGGGATGGCGAAGTCAATATATTGCGCACAGAGCAGGCCTTGGAAACCCAACCAGAAATTATTGCGGCAGGCTGCCCGTTTTGTAATACGATGATGACAGATGGCGTAAAGAACAAGGAAAAGGAGGCATCTATTGCAGTGATGGACATTGCGGAACTGATCGCAACCGCAGAAGAACTTTAATATCGACCTTAAAAATGTTAGTAGATTTTAGCACATTGCCGGATACGGCACGTATATGGATATACCAATCCAATAGAAGTTTTACATCGGAAGAATTGGAAGAAATAGGTGCGGAGCTAGATGATTTTATTTCTCATTGGACGGCACATGGCCAGGATTTAAAAGCTGGTTATGAAATTAGGTACAAGCGATTTCTGGTCCTTGCTTTAGATCAAAGTGAACAGGCCGCTACAGGTTGCTCCATAGATGCATCGGTTCATTTTATTCAAAAGTTGGAAAAAAAGTACGCTGTTGAACTTTTGGATAAAATGAATGTTTCCTATAAGCAGGGAGAATTTGTGGCCTATAAAACCCTGCTGGAATTTAAGGCCATGGGGAAACAGAAGGCGGTCTCTAAAAACACCATAGTTTTTAATAATCTGGTAGCCACAAAAGGAGAGTACCAAGAAAACTGGGAAGTTCCTGCTTCCGAAAGCTGGCATTCCCGTTTTTTTTAAGTTAAAAACAGCCTTAAATACCCTATTTTACTAGGTTATATCGATGAAATGCAATATTTTTCCTTGTTTGAAGTTATCTCCGTACATTTAAAACTTATGCGTTCATTTTTCAGTATATTTTTCATTTTTATAGGTATTTTTCTGGCGAGCGGGCAAGACCCTTTAATGACCAGTGATAGTCTATCCCAAAAGAAATGGGTTGACGACCAGTATGCCAATATGTCCTTAGACCAGAAAATTGGTCAGTTGTTTATGGTGAGCCTCGCTTCCAATCAAAATAAGGCAACAACGGACGGTATCAAAAGCCTTATTTCCAAACATGAAATCGGTGGCGTAATATTCTCCAAAGGAGGCCCGGTACGCCAAGCTAAATTGTGTAATGAATTCCAAGCAGTCTCAAAAGTGCCATTACTTGTAGGCATGGATGCCGAGTGGGGACTGGCCATGCGTTTGGATTCTACCTACGCCTTTCCTTGGAATATGACCTTGGGAGCTATTTCTGATAACAAAATTGTAGAGAAAGTAGGGAAACAAATTGGAAGACACGCCAAACGTTTGGGTGTTCATATCAACTTTGCGCCCGATATCGATATCAATACAAATCCACAGAACCCGATTATTGGCAACCGCTCCTTTGGGGAGGATAGGGAGAACGTTGCCGAAAAGGGCATTGCATTTATGAAGGGAATGGAAAGTGTGGGCGTTCTTTCTAGCGGAAAGCATTTTCCTGGTCATGGTGATACATCGGTAGATTCCCACCATGCCTTGCCCGTTATCAATTTTTCCAGGGAACGTTTGGATAGTCTGGAACTTTATCCGTTCAGGAAACTTATAAAAAATGGTTTGAGCAGCGTAATGGTGGCCCATTTAGAGGTGCCTGCCATGGAATTAAAGGAGGGTTTGCCCTCTTCCCTTTCCGAACAGATTATTTCTGGAATACTTAAAGAACAAATGAACTTTCAAGGTCTGGTTTTTACAGATGCCCTGAACATGAAAGGAGCCACAAATTTTGGGTCCAACGGTGCCGTAGAATTGGCGGCCTTTATTGCGGGCAACGATATGCTCTTGATGCCGGAAAATGTAGCACTGGCAAAGGAAAAACTGATAAGCGCCTATGAAAAGGGTAGAATTACGGAGCAACGACTGGCTTCTTCCGTAAAAAAGATACTCATGGCCAAGTACAAGGTGGGACTGCATAAGTACACTCCTATAAAAATAGATAATTTGTATGAAGACCTTAATTCGTTGGAAGATGACCTTATTTACGAAGAAGCCATAGAAAATGCCATTACCGTTGTAAAGAATAAATTTGATATTCTGGGAATAAAGAATCTGGAAAATAAAAAAATCGCCTATGTTAAATTCGGGGATGCCGCAAATGACGATTTTGTCGAGGCACTAAAGAAATATACCAAAGTAACGGAGGTAAAGGGGAGTGATATCGGAACCTTGAAAAATAAATTGGCCGATTATAATTTAGTCATCATAGGACATCATAAAAGCAATGAAAGTCCCTGGAAATCCTATGAATTTTCTAAAACGGAGCTTTCATGGCTTCAGGACATATCCAACCTAAGCACCTCCAATTTGGTTTTGTGTGTATTTGCAAAACCGTATGCCTTGTCCAAGATCGCTACCTTCCAAAATATCGATGCTGTGGTCATGGCCTATCAGAATAGCCCAATAGCCCAACGTAAAACCGCGGAATTACTTTTTGGCGCTATCCCTGCCGTAGGTATTTTACCGGTTACCGCAAATTCCGAGTTCCCTTTGGGTACGGGCATTCCATTGAAATCCATGCAAAGATTGGGCTATTCCTTGCCCGAGGGTGTTGGTCTAAGCTCAAAAAAATTGGCAGAGGTAGATAGGTTGGTCCAGGCAGGTTTGGACAGCCTTATGTTTCCTGGGGCACAAGTACTTGTTTCGCGGAAGGGAAAAGTGGTGTACAGTAAAAGTTTCGGCAAGCCCACCTATGATTCCACAGATAGCGTAAACAATGAATCCCTATATGATTTGGCATCCTTGACAAAAATACTGGCAACCCTTCCTATCGTAATGAAAATGGAGGAAGAAGGTAAAATAGCCTTAAACGACACCTTTGAACAGTTGGAGCCACGCTATTCCAATACCGAAATTAAGAATGTAACCGTTTTAAAAGCTTTATCCCATTACGGTAGATTGCCGGCATGGATTCCTTTTTACATCAACACCTTGGACAAGGATAGGCGACCGTCCAAAGAGTTGTACCGAACAGAACCTACCCCGGGGTTTGCCAATAAAGTAGCGAACAATCTTTATATTATCGATTCGTATAAAGACTCTATTTATGATCGCATAGGACGCCAGGATTTAAAATCCAACCGATATCGTTATAGCGATGTACCATATTATGTGATGAAAAAACATGTGGAGGATACCTATGGGGAACGATTGGATAAACTTAGTCAAGATTTTCTATATGATCGTATAGGGGCAAACTACACGGGTTACAATCCTTTGGAAAAATTTTCAAAAAATGAAATAATTCCCTCGGAGGTAGATAACTACTACCGTTACCAAACCGTTCACGGGTATGTGCATGATATGGGTGCCGCTATGCAAGGCGGAGTAGGGGGGCATGCAGGTCTTTTTAGTAATGCCAACGATATTGCCAAAATAATGCAAATGTACCTTCAGAATGGTTCTTATGGAGGGGATGAGTTCTTTAATTCAAGAACTGTAAAAAGGTTCAATACCTGTTATTTCTGCGATCAGAATGTAAGACGGGGCGTTGGTTTTGATAAGCCCGAACTGGGACACAGCGGACCCACATGTGGTTGTGTTTCCAGGAAGAGTTTTGGACATAGTGGTTTTACCGGAACCTATACTTGGGCAGATCCAGAAGAGGAAATTGTATATGTGTTTTTATCCAATAGGACCTATCCGACCGCTTCAAACGGACTATTAGTTAAATCTGGGTTAAGAACAAGGATTCAACAAGTCATTTACGATGCAATTCTAAATTAAAATGTAGTTTTGTTGCAATGAAGATAGCAATAGTATGTTACCCTACCTTTGGAGGTAGTGGAGTCGTAGCAACGGAACTTGGAATCGCCTTGGCCAACAGGGGTCATGAGGTTCATTTTGTTACCTACAGGCAACCCGTGAGATTAGAATTGTTGAACAACAATATTTTCTTTCATGAGGTTCATGTCCCCGAATACCCATTGTTTCATTACCAGCCATATGAGCTTGCGCTCTCCAGTAAATTGGTAGATACCATAAAGCTATACAAAATAGATTTATTACATGTGCATTATGCCATACCGCATGCGTATGCCGGCTATATGGCAAAGAAGATGTTGGAGGAGGAAGGAATTTATGTTCCTATGATAACTACATTACATGGAACAGATATTACCTTGGTTGGTAAACATCCTTTCTATAAGCCGGCAGTAACTTTTAGTATCAATCAGTCCGATGTGGTTACATCGGTATCGGAGAGTTTAAAGCAGCGTACCCTAGAAATTTTTGATATTAAGGGCGAAATAGAGGTCATCCCCAATTTTATCGATACCAACAAATACAAGACTGCATTTACAGATTGTCAACGGTCTAATATGGCCAAGGACGAGGAGCGTATCGTTACCCATATCAGTAATTTTAGGAAAGTAAAGCGAATCCCTGATGTGATTCGTGTCTTTCAAGAAAATACAGGAGAAAATTCCGGCTAAACTGATTATGGTGGGTGAAGGTCCAGAAAAGGCGGCAGCGGAACAATTGTGCGAAACCTTGGGGATTAGCAACCGAGTTATATTTTTAGGGAACAGTAACGAAATAGATAAAATTCTCTGTTTTTCCGATTTGTTCTTATTGCCCTCTGAAACTGAAAGTTTTGGTCTTGCAGCTTTGGAGGCCATGGTAAATAAGGTGCCTGTAATTTCGAGTGATGCCGGAGGTATACCAGAAGTAAATACACACGGTGTAACCGGTTATTTAAGTGCGGTTGGGGATATAGATGATATGGCAAAGAATGGAATTGCTATACTCGAAAACGACGAAACCTTGGAGACCTTTAAATTGAATGCCCTGCATGAGGCACATAAGTTCGATATTTTGAAGGTGCTTCCCTTGTATGAACAAGTGTACGAAAGGGCGTATAAGAGTAGGTTTCGCAATGTATAGGGGTACACTACTTTTTTGTTCTTTATTTTTTCTTCTACAACTATCATGTAAAAGCCAAATTATTCCAAGTACCAATGCGGTAAATCAGCAAACTATGGAACTGTTATTACAGGATAATTATAGCGGATTGATTACCGAAGAAGTGCTCATCATTAAGAATCAAAAGTCCTTAAACTTATTTTTTGCACAGATAAATAAAACAAGAAAACCAGGATTACTACCGCCAGAAATCGATTTTACTAAAGAGATGCTGTTGATATGGTGTGAAGGTGAAACTTTAGAACCAAGTTTGGGCCTATCCTTGGATAAAGAAACGGCAGACTCCTACCACCTAAGTAAAATACCTCCTACGGACAAAACTAAAAATAGTGCCGTAATGAGCCCTTTTTTTATATATAAACTTTCCTTAAGCGATAAAAATATCACCATTGAGTAGGTTTTACAACGGATAATTGACTGTTTTCACCTATCTAACGAATAATCTTACAGTATGTAGGTCTTTTTTGATGGTACTCAAGAATTAAATTATTTTTACTTTTTAAACCCTAAATTTTTTAATATGAAAGCTCCAATTCTTTCTTTTTTTAGTGCCTTTTTGTTGCTTTACTCCAGCGGGTATTCGCAGGAAGAAGAATTACAGATTACTTCCAAGGACAGCATCGTTGTCAGTTCTTGGATTTTTGGTCTGGGCTATAATGCCGTGGACGATTCCGGTAACGTTTTTAATGGTTTGTTCAATGTTTCGGATGAATGGAACATGCTACCCTATCCTTCAAGAATAAGTATTGGCAGATACTTTAAAAGTGGTTTGGGTCTCGAGGCCATTGGGAGTTACAATCAGTATGCAGAAGGTAATATAATAGATGGACTCGTAAATACCGAAAACATCGATTATTTTTCCATAGACGCAAGACTAACCTACGACCTTAATAAAATTATTGGTCAGACAGGTTGGTTCGATCCTTATGTAGGAATTGGTTTAGGATATACCGATGCCAACAAACTAGGAAGAGGAACCTATAATGCCGCAGTAGGTTTCAGGACGTGGTTTTCGGATAGATGGGGCTTGGATTTCAGTTCCACCGGAAAATGGTCTATTGGTAGTGAGAATGGCGTAACCAACCATATACAGCATGCGGCAGGTGTCGTGTACCAATTTGGAATTGAAAAGGGACTGTCTAAAAAGGGAGAGGAAAAGCTAGAGTTGCTAGCTGCCATAGCGCAGGAGAAGCAACGGCAAATGGACTCCATTAACGAGGTCAACCGGCAAAACGAAGCCCTTTTGTTAGCGGAACGTTTAGAAAAAGAAAAGGCAGCGGCAGCTTTGGCAGCAGCCGAAGAAGCAAGGCTTAAAGCGGAGCGGGACAGAAGGAATGCCATAGAAAAACGCATTTCCGATTTAGGGTATGTCTATTTTAATTTAAACTCGTCAGCACTGACCAGATCATCTAAGGGTGTGTTGGATTCATTGGCTATCATTCTAAAAGAAATACCAAGTCTTGAACTAAAAATAACCTCGCATACAGATTCTAGAGGAGCTTCAACGTATAACGATTGGCTTTCCGAAAAAAGGGTAAACAGCACTAAGGATTATTTGCTTTCTAAAGGTGTTGAGGAAACCAAGCTTGCCGCTGAATCCTATGGCGAAAGACAATTGCTCAATGAATGTGATGACAACACCTATTGTCCAGAAGAAAAACATAAGATAAACAGGCGATCGGAATTTATTGTTTTGGAGTTTTAAATCGCTCAGAAAATTTACAAATAGTAGCCCGATAAGAATTTACTGGACGATGCTCATCCAGTAGTTCTTATCGGTTTTTTTTTGGCTATGAACGATTTGTTTGATTATGTAGCTTCCTAAGGGGACTGATACAAAAAGGTTCTTCTTTCATCGATGAAGGTTTAAATGCGTTGAGGTTATCGTATATAGGTTGCACCTGAAGCTTTGTTTCAATAATCAATGGTACCCGTTTAACATAGCAATGTTCAGCTGTTTAATTAAGGGTTAGGTTTTTTTTGATTATTTTTTCCCATCTGTATCATGGGGACCATACAACGCTTAAAACCTCAAAGTTCTGTCGTACTAGCCATTTCAAACAGGAGCCTCTAATTTCTAAGGCTACGTACGTTATACTGATTTTTACGTTACAGTGTTGGGATAACTTAAAAATGGCGCTTTGGCTTATTCCGTTTTTGACCTATAATCCTAACATTAAGTAAAGGGTGAACTGAAGTCTCCAAGATTGTCTTTGCTGTAGTGTGGCGATAAAAATAATATAAATACGTGCTACTTAATTAGCTTGAACCCTTTATTTATTGACTTTCCGCTGAGGCGTAACAGAAAATACCCATAAGGCAAACTTGAAGTGTTTAGGGTAATTGAACCGCCTTCCGTAGTATGTTCCTCATGTATAAATAATTCTCCTGTTACCGAGAATAATGAAACTGCTACTTTATCATCTGTTAATTGGGTCACATCAATGGTAACAAAATCCTTAATCGGGTTTGGATAGACTATAAAAGAATCCTTAAGTACAATAGTTTCTTGATAGATTCCTTGACAAGGACTATCAGAACTAACCCTTAATTCATTAACATCGCGATCTAGAAGGAGCGTAATTTCCTCCTCATCTGTTTCAAGATTTTTTCCGTTTAGGGTTATGAAATATGTTTGTGCTCCCTGAAGACGAAGAATTAAATTGGTGCCATCATCAGTAAAACCGGTTACTACGTCCAGTGTTTCGCTATCTTCAATGTTAAACGGATAACAACTTTCGAGATTTGGCAGGGACTCGGATCTAATGCATATACTATAACTCCCTCCATCCAATTGTTGAATGTCCAATACATTGGTAAACTCATAATCATCAATAACTTGTGCTCCTTTCCATAAGGTTGCGCTATAGTTATCACTGATTGTGGTGCCTATGTTTATTTGACCATTTACGGCAGTAGCGCAAGAATTGGCCGTTGTTGCAATCAAAAACTGACCGTCAGGAAAATCGGAAACTTCACATCCTGTGGCGTTCACTTCCGCACCAATAGGTGTGCCCGGACATTGATCTATGTCATTGTTAATGCCATCCGTATCATCATCCAGTTGTGATATACTGCAACCGTTTGGAGAAGGTGTTTCCCCTTCTGGAGTGTAGGGACAACTATCTTCGCTATTAGGTATGCCATCATTGTCAGCATCACTTTTGGAGGCATCACAACCAAAAATGTCAACCGTCAGGTCCGCCGGAGTATTTGGACATTGGTCA
Source organism: uncultured Flavobacteriaceae bacterium (assembly GCA_963697395.1). Classification (GTDB taxonomy): domain Bacteria; phylum Bacteroidota; class Bacteroidia; order Flavobacteriales; family Flavobacteriaceae; genus Maribacter. Next base: position 26,884 of record CAVONX010000018.1, on the reverse strand, counting down.
TCTGCATTGGAGACGCCATCGCTATCATCGTCCAATTGAGAAGGGGAGCAGCCACTGGCATTTACCGGTTCCCCGTTTGGCGTATCGGGACAAGTATCGTTTCCATTTTCTACGCCGTCATTATCACGGTCGGTCGAAGCGTTTATTAGGAGTTCCATACTTTCAACACAACCTAACGCGGTGGTGAATGTATACGTTCCGGACATATTCGGGGTTATCCTTCCTAAGTTATAATCTCCGGTTATTACAGTGCCATTCGGTAGGGTAATTGTGAAAATCGTTTCATTTCCCAGAATACTTAGAACTAGGGTAGATCCTTCGGTTAAGGTCAGGGCATTGCCTCCGCTATTCCAAACTCCATTGACTTGATATTCTGGTGTGATGGTGTTTTCCTTGCAGAACACCTCCCCCCATATTGCAAAATTGTTGTGTGTTGAACCTCCTGCCGAACTAAAGTTTCCACCAACGGACAATTCCTTCGGACGGGTAGTATTGAGGAACATAGTCGCTATGCTCGAATTGGCGCCCACTTTCGTATTTGGCCCAAGTGCCTCCCATCCTTTGGCGGTGCTCCAACGTGCAATGTTGTTTACAGTTTTGTTAATGTTTTCGATGTCACTAGCCGTTTCAAAGTCACCTCCTACATAAACAAAAGCTCCATCGGCGGCAAGCGCATTAACACTACCGCTTAATCCAAAGCCCAAGGTTTCCCAAGAGCTATTGGTTAAATTCCACCTTGCTATTCTGTTGGCAGTTTTAGTACCGGCCAGGTTAAAGTTGCCTCCGGCGTAAACATAATTATCCGCAACGGCTATTGCCTGAACAAAACCACTTGTACCTGTGCCTAGGGCAGACCAATTAGTTCCGTTCCACCTTGCGATACGGGGAGTGGAAATACTTCCGGCTGCGTCAAAATTTCCTCCAACGTACAAATTGTTGTTGGTATCAAAAGCTAAGGACCTTACTTCATTATTGATACCTGCCACCCCGGTAGTAGCATCGGTTAAAGCGGACCAATTAGAATTCTGCCACTTGGCAATATTGTTCACGGCTAATCCGCCTGCGTTCGTAAAAATACCGCCCACGAACAAAGTACCTTGCGTATCAAATGCAAGCTCCAATATGGGGCCACTAGTGCCTGTACCAAGAGCGGACCACACAGATCCGTTCCAAACGGCAATATTATTTGCATTTATGCCTCCAATTTGGCTAAATTCCCCTCCAACAAATACGTTGCCGTTGGGAGCTATTTTAATTGAAAAAATAGGGCCATTACTTCCAGTTCCAAATGCTTGCCATTTTTCATCAGGGGTTATGAGGGCCAAATTTGATACCGTAATTCCGCCGGCACGGGTAAAACTACCGCCTACATAACGGGTATTATCACTGCCTTGAACAATAGTTTCTACGTTTCCGTTTGTGCCGTTGGTTATTCCTTTCCATTCGCCAACACCGTTAACAACCGTAGTTACGGGTTCAGAAATAGTTTCTGTTAGTTTAAATAGTTTGGCATTGTTGCCATAGCCCGAAAAGTAAATTTCCCCGGCTTCATCTTCGCCAAACGAAGAGATAGATTGTCCGCTGGCCCTAAAAAGCAAGTTAGTGGTAGCTGAGCCATTGGATGGGTTGTAGGAAAGCGCCCAAACTCGGCCAGTTGTAAAATCGCCGTAAATATATTTATCCTGTACGGAACTAGAGGTTAAACTACCCCGATACATATACCCGCCGGTTATCGATTTATCTCCTTCATTGTGATTGTAGAAAAAAATGGGTTTCGTATCTGGCGTGGTCACCAATCCCGTATTTGGTTGGTAGTCAGAGTTAGCTTCGAACCTGTTCCATCCAAAATTACCGCCTTTGGTTATTAAATTAATTTCCTCATAGGCATTTTGGCCTACATCTGCCCCCCAAAGTCTGCCAGCGGTATCAAATGAAAATTTCCAAGTATTTCGAATTCCCCAGGCATATAGTTCATCCAGTCCAGATTGTCCCACTCTAGGATTATCCGAGGGAATCTCATAATTTCCATTGGGAAGCTCAGGGTTACTTTCTAACGGATTATCACCGTTTACGTCAATATCTATGCGGAGTATGCTTCCAAAAACCGTATTTAAATTCTGACCATTACCATTAGGGTCGCCACCACCACCACCATCACCAATGGAAACGTATAAATATCCATCTGGTCCAAAAGCAATTTTACCCCCGTTATGATTGGATTCCGCTATGTTTTTTGTGTATTGGGCTATTATAGTTTCCGTACTCGGGTCTATTTTATTGCTATCGGAGCTGCTCACTTGATATCGTACAATATTTATTCTATAGTTGCTCGGTTTATCAATATAATAGACAAAAACATAACGGTTAGCAGTAAATTGAGGATGGAAGGCTAAACCCAGTAAGCCAATTTCTTGGCCGGAACTATAAGAAACTTTTTCTGACATATCTAAAAAGATGCCTACTTGGTTGCTTGTTACATCCTTGTTGTTTGGAAATACCTTGATAATCCCCTGTTGTTCTAGAACAAAAATCCGATCCGAACCATCCTTGGCGTTTTGAATTTCTACGGGAACGTTAAAACTAATGTTAGGGAAGGCCTCTTCGTAGGAAACTTGACTACTTGCAGTAAGGGATAAACATAAAAATAAAAGGGTAAAACAATACACTTTTATTGTTCTGATAGGTATGTGCATTTCACTTCATTAGGGCACACAAATATACGCACCTAATTCAACTTTGGATTACCATACCGCTTAAAAAATACCTGTGATAATTCAAAAAATAAAGGTTAGCGAGTACTATTACACAGCTATGGTGTTACCTATAAAGACGTTAAGTCAAATAGACCTTGAACCGAAAAAATTAATTTAAACTTGACATTAGTTTTTCGGATAGCACATTGCTCGACCAAATGATGCGTACGCAATGTTCCAAGTGCCAAAATATTTTATCCTCAATTTGGTTTCCTGCCAATAGGGGGCCAGCGACAAAAAGGTTTTCTGATGCTTGCATTTTCTCATCGACCTTAAAACCAATGTTGGAGCGGTTCGGAGTGCAAAGTCCGTCATCGATCAGATTTTGCAGAAAGGGAGGTAGGTCAGTGGCCTCAAGGTTTATACTGCCCAAACAATTTACTATCAGGTTAAATGTTTCCGAGTATCCTTCTGTAGAGTCCGTTGCCCCCGTCGGAGTGTAGCTCATAACCAGGCCATCAGCACTTTCCTCTAGCCCTACAAACCTACCTTTAATATGTTCAAAGCGGTCTTGGCTTGCTAATTCGTCCACCACCCCTAGGTAATGGTTGCCTGCGCAGCGTTGCCTTCTTCCAATATTATTTCCATAGAAACAGGCGAAATTGGATAATTCTTCATTACTCAATCTAGGTAGCAAAGCACCGAAACCTTTAGAAATAATGCCGACCGTGGTCGCCGCGCCCAAACCTTGGGCCTCGGCTACATCTATGTCCTTATGGGCCGCTTCGGAAATGGAACTGGCGGTAAGGGTCCCTTTATGGCCAAGTGCTTCCAAATGGGTTGCCTTGAAGGTTTTTGCCTTTTGGGCATTAAACGTGCCATCCGGCATTATCCCGTGAGAAGAAAGCGATTTAAAAGAAGTGTTATAAACCCCCATAGGAAGTTTGTCGCAAATTTTATAGATCATTTCCAGACCGCTGGCATTGGCGCCCAGTACAGCAATTTTGGTGCTGAGGTTCTTTTTTTGGCGTGCGGTTACGAATGCTGCTATTTGGGCCATGTTCTCTTCCATCCCTACCCCGTAAGGCTCCTTGATATATAGTGCGTTATCGCTCTTTGATGTGGCTTGCTCGTATAACTTTTTATAAGGAAGTGATCCAATGGAGAGTACAACTTTATCGGCTATTACACTGCTATTGTCCTCAAAATGTATTGTAAATGCCTGTTCGTTCTTCTTTACGGCGGTGGCTTCTTTGGTGAGGTAGGAAACTTCCAATTTGCCATCTGCAACAAGTGTATCCATTCTTTTGAGTACTTCTTTATCAATATACCGTCCAAAGAAAAAGCGGGGTACATACAAATCGTCCCAATCGCCTTTTTTGTATAAAGCTTCATTTTTTTCAACCCATTTTGTAGCATAATCCCCACCGTTGGCAACAAATTCTGCTACTAAGGAATCAACATTGGCGTTCAACCAATTTTTATAATGTGTTCTATGTGGGTCGGAAATAAAATTTTTGAGATCTTGAATCAATAGAACCGATTTTCCCGAACGCTCACCGTAAGGCATACCTTTAAAGAAATCGTTGCTTCGGTCTATGATGACAAGGGCTACTTTGTCTTTTGATTTTTCCTGGTCCAAACGTTCCAAAAAAGGGATTAGGGTATAACTTGTGGCTATTCCAGCGCCAATAAATGCAATTTTTGTAGCCATATTGTACTAAATATTGATTTGAAAATGTAAAAATCGGGAAATACCACTGAATTTCCCCGCCTTTGCTTGAATATTTGACCAAACAAGACTATTTGTCGTTTAATGGTGGTTTTTATAACATAACGTTTTGGATTGCGAGGTATTGCCTTATTTTTTTGATTTTGTAAAGCAAATTAATCCGCTTCTAAGCACATATAAAGTTTTGCTCTTTCAGCGGTTTTAATCAAGCGGTTCAGGCATGGCTTTAGAGTGAATTCCCACAATCATATTACCTCTGCCGAGAGGATTTTCCGACCAACATAGTACCTGCCCTTGGTTTTTACAAATTTCATAGTTTGAGGTTCATCAGGGACTAGAATGGTCAATGGCTTCCTAAGAATTGGGACTAAACCATTTAAAGCAAAATCCCATTCAAAGCAGCAATAGTGCCACTACCAAAAAATTCTTTTCAGTACAATCTATGCACTTTCCTTAGGAGGATTGGGAGGTTTTTTTGTAAGTAACCGCAATAAAAAAAGCCCGGCGTACCGGGCTCATTTTTTAGCGGAGGAAGAAGGGATTCGAACCCTCGGAGGCGTTAACCTCACGGACAAAATAGATTGTTCGTTGCATTAGACCACTCTGCCATTCCTCCATTTGGCTTTAAAAACGCATGGCTTTTGATAATATTGTTGATAAGTACTTTTTTTTGGTCTTTGCGTATTTCGGTTTGACTTTCCCTTGGAGTACATTTGCACTGTTGAAATTAAACGTATATACAGGCTATTCAACGATATTAAGCTACACTAGGAATAAAATGTGTTTTTTTTGTAGGCTCAAATACAATACTATTTTTTTTTACAATGCTATGATGAAGAAAAATTACTCCCTAAAATTACTAAACATTAAAAATGCAGTGCTTACAGCAACCGCAGTAGGTGCAATTGCCACTTTTATGAGTTTCGGCCCTATGTTCATGGGTCCGGGCCTTACGACAGTAGAACCTTTTGATCCTTTCGTGGATACGACATTCTCGGATTTAGGCACAGCAACCCCGACATATGAGGTAGCTTTTCCCAATCTAACTTTTGATTCTCCAATCATATTTACTCCGGTACCTAATCAAACTAAAATAGTGGTGGGTCAGTTGAATGGTTTTGTGTATTGGATTGAAGATGACAACAATACACTCAACCGTACCCAGATTATAGACTTGTCAGCAGAAGTTGGTGACCGTAACGAAGGGCAGGTTTGGGACGGCGGGTTTTTGGGCCTTGCTATTCATCCTGAATTTGGAACAACTGGGAACAATTATTTTTTCATTTATTATACTACCGCCTCGGCAAACCCTACACTTGGTACACCTCAAGGATTTTCTTGTAATGTGGAAGTATTTTCCGACAACTATTTGAAACTAGAACGTTTTGAAGTGGACCCTATAAGTATGGCTTTTGTACCCAATTCAAGGGTTACCATGATAAACCGAAGATTGTATAATACCACCCATAGAGGTGGTGGGATGGAATTTGGAAATGATGGATTTCTATATTTATCTACGGGAGACCAAGCCGCCTACGCAAATGCCCAAGAATTGGATGAAAATTTGGATGGAGGGGTTTTGCGATTGGATGTGGACATGATAGGCGGAACGGTCAGTCATGCCCCTATTAGAACTTTATCTTCTCCTGGAGCTGGTGAAGCCGATGAATTTTCGGGAGTCGATTATTTCATCCCCAATGACAATCCTTTTCTAAGTCCTAGTGGAGCCACTTTTGAGGAGTATTATTCCATAGGGCATAGAAATCCCCATAGAATGACAAAGGACCGTGCCACGGGAATTTTTTATATCGGTGAGGTAGGGGAAAATACCCATGAAGAAATTAACGTAGTGGGTGCAGGTAATAATTATGGTTGGCCGTTGTTTGAAGGAAATGCTCCATTTAATCCGGGTTGTGCCGTTAGCCTTTATCCTGGAACTACCCATTCGCCACCATTAACCGATTTTACGCGTTCGGAAGCGACATCAATTACTGGGGGCTATGTATATCGTGGTTCTAATTTACCAGGTTTGGTTGGTAAATATATCGCTGCCGATTATGGGCAAACTGATGTGATTTACGAAATAGATATTAATACGGGCGCAAAGCAGTCTTTAGGGGTTTTTCAACCTTTGGATATTATATCTTTTGGACAAGATGCTAGCGGAGAATTATATTTATTACGACTTGGAAACAATAGTAATTTATACAGGTTAACGGCTTCTATAGATTTAGACGATGCACCGGCTTTGTTATCCCAAACTAACGCTTTTACAGATTTAACAAACTTAACGGTTTCAGATGGTTTTGTACCCTACGAAATGATTGCGTCGTTTTGGTCGGATGGAGCTTTAAAAAAACGTTGGATAGGTATTCCTAACGATGGCACTCATAATACACCAGCAGAACAGATTCAATTTTCGGAGAACGGTGATTGGGATTTCCCTGTCGGTTCTATCATCATAAAGCATTTTGATTATCCTATTGATGATGCTGACCCTTCAGTTACTAGAAAAATAGAGACGCGATTCTCTATTAAAGGCAGTGATGGAAATTTTTATTTTCTTACTTATAAATGGCTGCCCGATGAAACTGACGCTGTTTTGGTAGACATGGAAGTAGGGGAAACGGTTAGTATAGATATAGCTACAGTTGGAGGTGGTCAACGCCAAGAGAATTGGTTGTACCCATCCAATAGTCAATGTATTAGCTGTCATAGTCCAACTTTGGGCGGTACCTTAGGCTTGCGTACCCGTAATTTGAACAGTGAGTATGACTATTCCACACACGATCCTAGTGGTACAGTAGGGAACCAATTAGTGACCTTGAGTGCTTTGGGTATTTTAAATGCAGCCATTATTGATAACGATACTCCCGGGTATTTGACCCATGTTGCTATGGATGACCCCAATGGAACTTTAGATCAAAAAGCACGTTCCTATTTGGATAATAACTGTGCCTACTGTCATCAACCCGCTACAGGAAATCGAGCAAATTTTGATCTTAGGTTACAGAATACTATGGCGCAAACAGGTCTTGTAAACGCAGGTTTTAATCAAGCTGTTCCTGGTTTGCCATCCACCCAACGCATATTGATTCCAGGTGATGCAACCAATTCACAGATATACCATAGGTCTCTAAGTTTAGATCCTGGAATTATGATGCCACCAGTATCGAAGGGTATAGTTGACCAAGCCGGTGTAGATTTAATTGAGGATTGGATCAATGCTATGGCTCCCATTGCCCCTGTCCCTGATTTGGATACGTATAGATTGGTAAATTTTGCTACAAAAGCAACATTGCAAGTAGCTAATGCTAGCAATATACAAGGTACAAACGTGCAAGAAGGAGGATACGAAGGATTAAGTAACCAACATTGGGCATTGGAGAATGCTACAGAACTCAATTATTATAAGTTCCGTGCTATAAGTAGCAACAGATATCTAGATGTTGCCGGTTTTGGACCGGGTGTTGGCGTTAACGTATGGCAATGGTTAGATAATCCAACCGTCTCCCAGCAATGGCAAATCGTAGATGCCGGTAATGATACCTTTCATATCATAGCTCGAGTAAACGGTAACTTCCTCGGATTAGAGCCAAACGGTAATGTTGTTGTAGGACCGGATAACGGTAGTGATATCTTCAGGTGGGAATTTCTACCTACAAGTGCACCCTTTGCTATTGGAATCGATGTACTGACCAACTTGGTTATAACTTCCGAGGATGGTACTACGGATGATTTTGATGTTGCCCTAAAATCCGCACCCGTAGATGATGTTGTATTATTGGTTTCAGGAGTTGGTGCTACGGATGAATTTACACTTTCAGAAACAGAACTTACGTTTACCGCTACAAATTGGAATCTACCACAAACCGTTACGGTTACCGGTGTAAACGATGACGATATAGACGGTGTGCAGTATTACGATATACTATTAGCAGTCGACGGTACGCGTAGTGATGCTGCCTATGCCGGCTTTACAGAAACCTTTGGTGGCTATAATGAAGATAATGATGGTGGACCAGGAGCTCCTCCTGCCCCAGGTTCGTATAGAATAATCAATGTAGATAGCGGCCTGTCCGCTGAAGTTGTGGATGCAGGTGCAGCTAATGGTGCAAATGTAGCGCAAGGATTATACCAAGGGGATAGCCACCAACAATTTGAGTTGGTCTACCGCGATAACGGACTCTATTCCTTAATAGCGGAACACAGCGGCAGAGCTATGGATGTAGAACAAGGTAATGCCAATCCAGGTACTAACGTGTGGCAATTTGCCCAGAACACTACGGTATCCCAACTTTGGACCATTCAAGATGCAGGTAACGATACCTACCATATTATTAGCGAACTGGGAGGACATTATTTAACGATAAATCCTGCTGGAGACATCCGTGTGAATGTGGATAATGGAACTGATATCTTTAGGTGGCGTTTTGAAGATATTCTAACCTTGGGTAACACGGGCATTACTGTAAGTCAGGACATCTTGTTTACGAACGAAGATGGCGATACAGATACGTTTACAGTGGCCCTCAAGCAAGCACCTACAGCAACTGTAACCATTGGTTTACAGGTAGTTGTTGGTGTGGCCGAGGCAAGTTTGAGTACCGCACAACTAGTTTTTACAGCTGCCAACTGGAATGTTCCGCAGACGGTAACGGTTACAGGTCTGGACGATATTACTCCAGATCCAGATGGCGCTCAGGATTTCGTTGTGGAAGCTGTTGTGATAGCACCTTTTAATGATCCAAAATACAGTTCGGGCATTGGGGATACGGTTGCCGGTATTAATTATGATAATGATGGTGGTGACAATGGAGGTCCCGTAGCTGGTATTTATCAAATACGTAATGTAGGGAATCAACAAAACATAATGCCGGATGGTGGCACTTTAGCCTGGCAGGTAAATATGGGTACGGATATCTATGACGGTTCTGAATATCAGCATTTTGAGTTGATAGCTGAAGGAAACGGATTATATAGTATAAAATTTACGCAACAGGATGCTTTAGGAAGAGACTTATATTTGGATAATCAGGGAGGAAGCAGTGCACCAGGAACTAATATTTGGTCTTATATCGAAAGCCTTGGTTCGGGTAGAATAGCACAGTTGTTCCAAATTCAGAACGCGGGTGATGGTTCGTATTATATCATAAATGCTTTATTGCCGCCTGCTCCAAATACGCCAAACCATTTAACAGTAGAACCCAATGGCAATCTTATTGCCAATACAAACGTAGATAATAACGATTTCTTTAAATGGCAATTCTTGCCCACCGGATTTGCGCCAGAGGCCGTAGCTACTGCTAGTATCAATTCCGGGAATGCTCCTTTGGCAGTGCAGTTTACAGGTAGTACTTCTACGGATGATAAGAATGATATTGTGGAATACCTATGGGACTTCGGAAACGGGGATACATCCACTGATGCGGACCCTAATTATAGCTTCACCCAAGGTGGTACTTTTAATGTAACGTTAACGGTAACCGACGGTGATGGTTATGAGGACCAGAGCGATCCGATAGAAATCGTAGTAAACGGAGCTCCGGAAGCCGTGGCTAGTGCTGATATTGTTAGTGGTATTGCAGCTTTAGAGGTAGCCTTTACAGGTGATCAGTCTACGGATGCTGAAGGATTTGTAACCTACGCCTGGAATTTTGACGGTAGTGCTAATTCTACCGATGCCAACCCTGTACATACGTTTACCACTGCGGGTACGTATAACGTTACCTTAACGGTAACGGATGAAGGTGGACTTCAGGATACCGATACCATTACGATAGTGGTTTCACCAAATATGGCACCTGTAGCGGTAGCAACAGCAGATGTAACGGAAGGGGAAGCACCTTTGGAAGTAAACTTTACCGGTGATCAGTCTACAGACGATGATATGGTGGTATCTTACAGTTGGGATTTTGGAGATGGAACAAGCTCTGCCATAGCCAATCCGGTACATACCTTTACTGTGGCCGATACCTACACTGTTGTATTGACTGTTACAGATGAAGCTGGATTAACGGATACGGCAAGCTTAACTGTTATAGCGAACAGGGCAAATGGAGCTCCAGTAGCTATTGCCACTTCAGATGTTACGGAAGGCGAGGCTCCTTTAGAGGTAAGCTTTGTAGGAGATCAATCTACAGATGATGTAGGTATTGTTACCTATGCTTGGAATTTCAATGATGGAGGAACGTCTTCGGAGGCAAATCCGGTTCATACCTTTATCAATTCAGGCACGTATGCTGTTGTTTTAACAGTAACCGATGCAGATGGTTTTATAGATAGTGAGACGGTGACCATAACAGTGACTGCTCCAAATATGGCCCCGGTTGCTGTAGTACAATCAGATGTCACCGCAGGAGATATTCCCTTAGTGGTGAGCTTTACAGGGGCTCAGTCTACGGACGACACCGGAATTGTGTCTTACAGCTGGGATTTTGGGGATGGCACTAGTGCTACGGGGGAAAATACTGTTCACACGTTTACCACAGCAGGTAGTTTTAACGTGGTCTTGACGGTTACGGATGTACAAGGATTGCAGGATACAGCAACTGTTCTGATTACTGGGGTTGACCCTACGATGGGCAATACGCCGGTCGCGGTAGCTACTTCTGACGTAACTCAGGGCCAAGCGCCTTTAGTCGTCGTCTTTACAGGTGACCAGTCTACCGATGATGTTGGAATTGTAGCTTATTCTTGGGATTTCGGGGATGGTGAAATTGCTACGGAAGCCAACCCAACACATACGTTTACTTCGGAGGGAACATATAATGTCGTATTAACGGTTACAGATGCAGACGGTTTGGAGGCTACGGCCACTATTCAAATTTCCGTAGGACCTACCGATGAAATATCATTTGAGTTTATCTTAACACCGAACCCATCAACGGAGGCCGTTCAAATTGTTATGGCAGATAATTTTGATACCAATGACATATTGGGTGTTATGATTCACGATACATCGGGTAGGTTGATACGGCAGTTTACCAGGGATGAGTTTGTGCAACAAAATATGACGATTCCTACCAATATTTATCGAAATGAAATGTATGTAGTAACAGTCATGTTCAATAACAATGAGCCTGTGTCAAAACGCTTGATTATAAATAACTAGTAATAGTAACACATAACATATAAAGTTTTTTAAGGAAGCCCCCGTTTTTTAAACGGGGGCTTTTTTTGTTACGATTTAAGTACGTCAAGTAAGATGTTAGTAATCAAAATCAAATACAAATATCAATAGTCCAATCGTATTATTAAACAATTCGCGATACTCGTGATGCTGTATTGTGTTTAATAGGGTTAGCTATTATGTTCTTGAATCCTATCCAGATTAAAACTGTCTATTGGTATGTAAACGGCTATTTAGCATTTATACTACTGTTACAGCCACCGATTATCGCAATTATGGCAAGGCTGATGTCCCTATGGAAATAGGATTACTTCCTGTTATTTACATTGTGATGTATCAATGACTTTAACTAGGTGTAAATGCTTGGTCCAGTGCTCCCAATTCATCCTAAATTGTTGATAAAAGTGATTTATTCAGAATTCTTTTAGCATTGTTGTGTTGCTAAAATCTAGTTATGATAGTCTTTATTAATAATTTTAAAACGCTAGGTCCTTATCTAGCATATTCACGTTTTAACCGATTAAATTCTTGGTTCAATTATTTTGAGCTAATTTCGACCTCGAACGATAAACGAACTAGCACGACTCTTAATAACCTAATTCATGATTCCTAAAATAATCCATTATTGTTGGTTGAGTGGCGAAGAATTTCCACAAGACATAAAGAGAAATATCGCTACCTGGAAAGAAATGTTACCGGATTATGAATTTATGCTCTGGGATACCAATCGTTTTGATTTGGAACAATGGCCATTTGCAAAAGAAGCTTTTGAAAAGAAGAAATATGCTTTTGCATCCGATATTGTAAGACTTTTTGCAGTACACAAGTATGGTGGTATTTATTTGGATACGGATGTGCAGATACTTAAAAAGTTTGATGACCTATTACATTTGCCCTATTTTGCAGGTTTAGAGCATAAGAACATTATGGAGGCTGCCATTTTTGGGGCTGAAAAGGAATCCGATTGGCTGAGCAAATGCTTGGAATATTACGATAACAGATCTTTTATCAAAGATGACGGTAGCTACGATATTACAATTTTACCTACGGTTTTAAAATTACAGTTACAGAAGTTTAGGGAAATTGTTACAATGACTTCTGCTCAAGTAAAGGACGTGGAAACTATAATACGAGACAAGAGCAGTTTCTATTTGTTCCCTTATGAATATTTTAGTCCCAAGGATGTTGAAACAGGTATCATACACAGCACAAAAAACACCTATACCATACATCACTTTAATAGTTCTTGGCTCCCTGCTTTTTCAAAATTTCGTAGAAAAATTAAAAATATATTGGGCGTAAAGTTTACGAACAAACTGGTAAAGAACCCCTTCTTGAACAGCATACTTCAGTTCTTTAAAAAAATAGAAGCAAAATCAAATACGAAGTAAATACTTGTTTTTTTGGAAATGCGTTTATCAAACTTTCCCTAAAATTAAGGGTAGTTTAGAAAAGTGTAAGGTTTTGAAATCACTTGCAACCCCTTCGATTGCAACTGACGCGAGGTACTCTTTATCTATATCAAAACTTAGAACAGATAAATTTTGGACATTAGATAAAAGCTCTGGTGGTAGGGTGTGCATCCCATCGCTGGCAGGGATCTGCTTAAAATTGTCACCAATACCTTTTCCTGTAGCCTTTACGATCGCCTCCTTACGGGTCCAATATTTAAAAAAGGTATGTTTTTTATCTATAGCAAGTCCTAATTTATGCCTATCGGTACTATTAAATACTGTTGTGACAGCTTCGGAATAATCATAGTCCCAGTCTATTTTTTCAATATCAACTCCAACTAAAGTTTTTCCGATTGCAATGAGTGCATATTTATGAGTATGTGATACATTGAAAAATACGTTTGGGTGGGAGGGGAGGTAAGGTTTTTTATGGGCATCAATCGCAATAACTATTTTATCAACGGATATTCCAACATGATCTGCAAGTGAAATTTTAAGCAATGCTCTACAGATGATAAATCTATTTCTGTCTTTATCAAAATGATACTTTTGGCTTCTGTTTAATTCTATTTCGTTTAAATAAATTTTAAACCGCTCAACCAGGTGAAAATAATCGGGGAGTTTTATTTTGTATAATTTGATTTTAGATGTGTTTGTAACTGTATAGTTCGCATCCTCTAATGGCGTATCAATATTTTCGCAAAACAGCCTACTGTACACTTTCTGAGTTATGATTGTCCAATACATGCTGAAGGTGTTTTGCAAAAACTTCCACATTGTCCTTTTCGAACATATCAATATGATTACCCGGTACCATATGCTTACGAATACCTTTTTTAGCAATTTTTTTCCAACCAAGAAATTTCATCGTCATGTACAAAATTAATTTCTTCTTCGGCCTTAAATAAATCTATTACAATGTCTTGGGGTTCTATAGTGTAAGTGTCGGTGGCGTTTATAATGATTGGTTTCCATTTTTAAAGAATCGATTAAACTGCATTTCATGACCTGCTTTTCCTTACCATATTTTAAACGTAAAAATAATCCTGAAATATGAAAGTTTGATCAAATCTGTTCTTCGTTTAAAATTCTTCTTACTTGTTAACATGTTAAAAAGAACAAAACCAATTTTGCCCAATGTACATAGAAGACATGACTATTTTTTTCTTAATGGAGCTTTTGAAATAATAGTCTGGGAAAGACATAGGTGTCAAATTCCGCAACAATTTTTACTTCTTTGCCTTGTGCCTTTAATTGTCTGGCCATTTCAAAAGCTATAGTTCCCCCTAATGAAAAACCTGCCAAAGCATATGGTCCATCCGGATTTGAGGCTATAATTTCCTTAATATAGTCCGTTGCCATTTCATCCATGGAATCATGGGGTTCGGCAACACCATCTAAACCTCTTGCTTGTAGACCGTAAACCGGTTGGTCTTTGTCTAAGTGTTTTGCCAATTCATTAAATATCAATACATTGTGATGAGCACCATGTACAATATATAAAGGTGGTTTTGTTCCTTCTGGTTTTAAAGGTACTAAAGAATCCCAAACAACAAATTCGCTATCCATATAAGCAGCCAATTTCTTTATTGTTGGATGTTTTAATAAGGCCACTAATGGTAATCTATTTCCTGTTTCTTCTTCCAACATTGGTCATTACCCGTACGGCAATAACGGAATGTCCACCGAGTTCAAAAAAGTCACTATCAACATCCTATTTTATCAATTTTCAGACATTTCTTGCCAAACCTCGGCTATAATTTTTTCTGATATCGCTAGCAGGTTCGGTATATCCAGTTTTTTCCTTCGTTTTTGGTAATGTATCAACCAAGTGCTTTACGGTCAATTTTTCCATTGAGCGTGGTAGGAAATTCGGTAACCAAATTAAACTGCTGCGGTACCATGTGCGTTGGCAGTTGGTCTCTTAAGCATTTCTTTCCAAGCTATTTAGTTGATCTGTCTTCAGTCACGATTCCTATTTTCGAGTAATCAAATTGGCTACTAATCTATCTTCATTTAATAAAACAACAGAAGACTGTACTCCTTCAAGAGAATCCAGGGCTTGTTCAATTTCCCCAAGTTCAATACGATGTCCTCTAATCTTTATTTGTTGGTCTATACGCCCTAAGCACTGTACTTCTCCAGAAGGAAGTAGTTTTGCCAAGTCTCCGGTACGATACACTATTGGGCCTGCATCCGCATCAAATGGATTCTTTATAAACTTTTCGGCAGTCAAATCAGGTCGCTTCCAATATCCTTCTGCTACGCCATCTCCCGCAATATAAAGTTCGCCTATCTTACCAGGTTCTACCAACCTTCCTTGCTCGTTTACAATATAAAGCTGTGTATTGGCTATGGGCTTGCCAATAGTTATGACCTCGTCGGATGGTGAAATTTGTGTGATTGCTGACCATATTGTAGTTTCCGTAGGGCCATATAGGTTCCAAAGTTCGTTTACCTTTCCCAATATATTTTTTGCCAATACCATAGGTAACGCTTCTCCAGTGCACAAGGCTTTTATTGGTAAATGTTCCTTCCAGCCTGCATCTAAAAGCATTTGCCAAGTTGCTGGAGTGGCCTCCATCATTGTTATGGACTCCTCTTTTATGACATCCAATAACAAACGCGGGTCTTTTGATGTTTCTTCATCGGTTAAAACCAAAAGAGCTCCCTTTAAGAGCGCACCATATAATTCAAATCCGGCAATGTCAAAAGATATCGTGGTTATGGAAAGAATTTTGTCGGTTTCTTGGATGCCTGGTTTTTCAAGCACGCTAAATAGCAAATTAACCAAGTTTTTGTGTGTAACAGATACTCCTTTTGGCTTGCCGGTAGAACCAGATGTGTACAGTAAATAAGCAATTTGATTATTGTCTATTTTTAAATTTAGAGGTGAATCGGGGTGTTTTGGTAGATCTGAAAAAATAGACTCGATCGGCAATAGTTTCGCTCCTGATTGCAACACTGAAGCAGCTGAATTTGTTGTAATCATAAATTTTGCCTCGGAATCCTCTAACATAAACTCCAATCGCTTACTGGGATAGTTAGGATCTAAGGGAAGATAAGCTGCACCACACTCCATAATGGCCAGCAAAGCGGTTATCAGTTCAATGGAGCGAGGTAAAGATACTGCCACATAATCTCCTGGAGCTACTCCCTGTTGAACCAAATAATGCGCCAATTGGTGGGCCTGTTTTTCAAACTTGCATAAGAAATCTCAGAATCACCAAATTTAATGGCCTGCTTAGAAGAGCTAATTTCACATTGTTTTGCAATAAGCTCATGTAAAGGTAATTGCGGAAAAGCGGCATAGGTGTCGTTCAACACACCATAAGCAGAAGCCTCAACCTGTATTATATTGCCAATTTCAATACTTGGATTGGCCACTATGGCATGTAATACTTCTTTAAAAGAAGCCATCATCTGAGCTATAGTAGTGGGCTTAAAAAGAGAAGTATTATAGGACCATTCTAAAATGAGTTCATCTTCCGTTCCCGTGGCATTTAAAAAAAGTTCAAAGGTTTCGTAGGCCCTAGGATTACTTAACAACTTATATTCTAAGCCATTAAAAGCAACATCATTGGCCATGCCCATATCAATATTGAAAACAATAGGGACCAATGGCACTCTAGATGGATCTCTAGCAATTTGAAGTTTTTGTAGTAACTGACCAAAGCTGAGCTGTTGATGGTCGTAGGCATCGAAAATTTCGGATTTTCTATTTTTTAAATAGGTGCTGAAAGGAATATCCGCAGAAAGTTTACTCCGCAAGGGAAGCAGGTTCACGCAGTGGCCTACGAGATGTGTCTTTCCACTTAGTGATTGGCCAGCTGCAGGTAATCCCAAAACCAAATCGTCCTGGCCCGTTTGGCGATATAGGAAAACTTCGAAGGCGGCCATTAAGGTAACCACAAAACTAGCTCCAGATTTTATCCCAACTTTTTTCAAATCGGACACTAAGCCATAATCGATTCCAAAATCTAATCGATTACTTTTAAAAGTCCGTAGTTGGGGTCGTGGAAAATCTGTTGGTAACGTTACCGTTGGAACTGAAGCCTCATATTGTTTAAGCCAATAGTTTTCAGTTTTTTTGTATTCCGAACTTTCAATAAATCCCTGTTCTTCTTCGGCATAGGAGCTGAAGGTTTCGGCTGGCGGTACATTTGATGTTATCCCCAAGATGTTGGCCGAATAGAAACTTCCTACTTCTTGAAGAATGATGCCCATAGACCAACCGTCACATACGATATGATGAGCAGTGAGCACCAACTGATGCTCTTGTTCTGACAGTTTTAGCAAACCAATTTTTAACAAGGGACCTTTGACCAAATCAAAAATGTGATTGGCATCTCCGGACAAATAGTCCTTAACTGCCTTACTTTTCTCTGTTGGGTTAGCTTGTGAAATGTCTTGGAATTGAAGCGGTATGGGAACTTCCTCAAAAACGGTCATAAATCGGCCATCTGGACTAAAAGTAGACCGTAAAGCCTCATGCCGTCCTACTAATTGTTGTAAAGCAAGCTCTAAAGTTCCAATATTTAAGGTCCCCTTTAAAAGCAGTGAAACGGATTCGTTATAGGCTCTACTTGCGTCCTCACCACCAAATTTGCACGCAATCCAAATCTCGGCCTGTGCCTGGATGATCGGAATAATCTTTTCGATTACGGGGCCTGAAAATGGATTATAAGCAACTGTATTCTGCATACTTTGGTTTATTGACAAAAATAATTCTAAATGCGTAACGAAATGTTTATACTATTAGTACTGCTAGCTAGATTTCAATTTTAACATAAGATCCATTTTTCTGCTCGTCCACTACAAACCATGCAGGGTTTCCAGATTCATCCATACCTAAGCGTGCGCCTGGTACTGGTGGGCTATTCAAAGCTTTACTAGGAGAGGCCTTATGTACCGACGCAGTTGGAACTCCTTCAGATTTTAAAATCCCGGCAGCAATGAGTTCATCTATACTGGAAATAAAAGCGCTTTTAAGGGTATTTATATCTTCTAATTTATAAGCAGTGGTCATAAAGCAAGGAAAACCGTCCCAGATGTGAATGCCTTTTTCTCGCATTAAAACAAAAAGCAATTCTGAATATGGTATTTCTTCCATAATTTTTAATCGCCATAAGGAACCAAAATATTTTATTTCCATAGGTAAATTGCGCTTTGCAAACTCTTTGTTCACATCTTTTGCGTAATTTTCCGTAAGAACATTAAGACCATTTTGAAGAGCCTCCCCTTGGTCCTTCAAGTGCAGTAACGATGCTTTTGCTGCGGCAAGGGCGAGAGGGTGTCGCACAAAGGTTCCAGCAAAATAGGTAACACCTATTTCTGGATAAGAGTCGTCTCCATATTGCCAATGTCCACCGTCCAGTGCATCCATGTACGTTCTGCTTCCCGCAATTGCTCCTATAGAAATTCCTCCACCAATTACTTTTCCGTAGGTTGCTAAATCTGCTTTAATACCAAACAGAGCTTGAGCTCCGCCAGGATGCATTCGGAACCCGGTTATTACTTCGTCGAAAATAAAGGCTGTATCGGTTTTTTTAGTTATTTCCCGTATCTCTCTTAGGAATTCCACTGGTTGAAATTCAGGTCTACGGCTTTGAACAGGTTCCACCAGTACTGCGGCCAGCTCGTGGGAACGTTCGCGGATAATGTCTAAACTTTCTTGAGTCCCATATTCCAAAATCAATACATTTTGCACCGAATCTTTTAAAATTCCCGCAGAGGCTGGAAACGTTTTTAATTTTTTTGTTCCTCTTACAAGGCCTTCATCGTTAATTCCATGATAAGCCCCAGAGAAGCCTACTATCAAAGATCGGCCAGTGACTGTTCTTGCAATACGCATTGCACCCAAAACAGCTTCTGAACCCGTGTTGCAAAGTGCTGAACGTTCATGTCCGGTAAATTCACAAAGCAGTTCGCAAACCTCGCCCGCCAAAGGATGCTGGGGACCTACTTCATAACCATTTTCTATTTGCTTTTTTAGTGCTTTTGTAACAAAATCTGGTTGATGACCGAATAAACTCGACCCAAATCCATTTAAAGTATCGATATACTCATTTCCATCTATATCCCACAATCTGTTTCCAGATGATTTTTCAACTACGATAGGATATACGAGCTCTTTTGTAAATGGTTTAAAGCCAGAGACTACTCTTGGATCGGACATATGCCCACGATGTTTTTGGGTATAGGCTTTACTAGCAGCAGTTTTTTTATTGTAGGAAACGGTTAATTTATCTAGAAATGCTTTTTGACGGTGGTCTATTTCAGTAGCTTGTTTCTCAATTCTAGGAGAAGCGCCAAACGGTTTTTTGAGTTCCTTTAGTTCCTCTTCGGAAAGTATATCCGACGAAGAATCCAAAGTTGGTTTTATTTCTGGAGCCACCGGTGCTGGCACAGCTACCTGTGACATGTTAGTTTCTTGAACCATAACAGGAGCTGTAGTACTTCCTTTTAGCAATTCTAGCTGTCTTCCTAATAATTGCAACTGTTGTGCGATAAGGTCTATGGCAGAACCGTTATTGGTGTACGAAGGGGCATTATTGTAATTCGTTTGAGCTGGGATACTTGTAGCTGCAGGAATAGGGGCGGAAACTTGTGCGATAGCTGCCGGAGGGGCGCTAACTGTTGGAGGTGCCACGGGTGCCGGAGCAAAAAGTGCTGCGGGTAAAGTTTTATCCAAATAGTTGGCCAAAAGATTTGGTGTTCCAAATTCATCATTTAACTGACGAAAGGTAATTGGAGTTTTAAATTCATTTTTACAGGTAATTGCCATTTGTGTTAAAACAAGTGAATCGAGACCAAGTTCAAGAAAACTATAATCGTACTCAGAAGATTCTAATTCCATTCCCGAGGTATTCATGACGATATCCGAAATTTTTTCTAAAAGCGTCGTTTTTCTGTCAGGTTGTGTAACTGTATTCATTTGAGGTTGTATAGATGGATTAATGTTAGGTTCAATGGATGTGTTTATCTTTAAGGGTATACTAGGTATTTCATTTAGTGGAGGGTCTACCCAACAACGTTTTCGGTCAAACACATACCCTGGTAACCAAACTTTTTGTCTAGTTTGTTCTTTATAAAATGCTTGCCAGTTGGGCTCGATGCCATGTTGCCAAAGTTGACCTAAAGCGGATAATATGGTATGATAGGAATTTTCATTATCATCCGGCTTAACCAAGCTAGCTATAGAAGTAACCGATTTTGCCTTCTTCTTTTGTTGTGACAAGGTAGTTAGCGCTCTGCCGGGACCCACTTCCAATAGCAAAATATCCTCCATTTCAAGAGCTGTTTCCATCGCATCCGAAAAGCGTACGGTAGCTCTTAAGTGATTTGTCCAATACAATGGATCAGTGGCCTCGGCATCGGTAAGCCATGTTCCTGTTACGGTAGAAATAATGGGTACACGGGGTACATTTAAGGTGGTTTTCCTGACTTCTGCTTCAAATTGTCCCAAAACAGGGTCCATCATAGTGGAATGAAAGGCATGACTGGTCAACAGTAATCTATTGGGAACTTCCATTTCCTCCAAAACCTTTGCAAATGCTTCAACGTGCTCATCTACTCCGGAAACCACACATAGTAGATCTGAATTTACAGCAGCCATGGATAAGGTTTCCGGTAGTATTTTCGATACCTTTTCGTTCGTTGCCCTTACGGACAACATACTGCCTCCTGGAAGCTCGCTCACCAATTTGCCGCGAACCGCCACTAGCACCAACGCATCCTTTAAGCTAAAGATTCCTGCCAAATGAGCCGCAACAAATTCACCTATACTATGGCCACATAGCATTGTGGGTTCAATTCCCCAATGCATCCAAAGTTGAGAAAGCGCGTATTCCACCACAAACAAGGCAGGTTGCGTAAATTGCGTATCCTTCAGACGATTCTCTTCGTCACTACCGCTATTTTTAGGATATAGTATAGTACGAATGTCAAAATCGAATTCCTTTTGTAAAATTTCAGCACAATGATCGACTGCCTTCCTAAACACTTCTTCATGTTCATACAGTTCTTTTCCCATGTGCAAATATTGCGCACCTTGTCCGGGAAATAAAAAAGCTAAGTTGCTGGGTACAGCTTTCAAATCTGCTATCCTAACAGAAGATGCCTCATCTGACAAGAGTTTGCTAATTGCATCTTCGGAATGAGATGCCAAGGCAAAACTTCTTTTATTAAATGTTTCCCTAGTAGCACTAAGTGAGTAGGCCACATCCGCTAACTTTATCTTAGGGGATGATTTTATAAAATTGCCCAAAGCTGTTTGATACCCCTTTAGGCTGTTTTCTGTTTTTGCTGACCAAGTTAGTAGTTGCAATGGCTTACTGTCTCCAGAAGTTGTTTGTTTTGTTTCTGATTCTTCAAGAACAATATGCACGTTGGTACCCCCAACACCAAAAGAACTTATTCCAGCACGACGCACTTTTTTGGATTCCCATTCACGCAATATATTATTAACAAAGAATGGACTATCATTGAAATCAATTAAAGGATTTGGTTCTGAAAAACCCAATGAGGGTGGTATCTGACGGTGGTTCAACGCTAAAATAGTCTTAATGAATCCTGCTACACCCGCTGCCGCGGTAAGATGGCCCATATTACTTTTTATGGAGCCCACGGCACAATAATTTTTTTGAGACTGGTTACCGAATGCATCATGAAGACCTTCCATTTCTATAGGATCACCAATAGGAGTAGCCGTACCATGAGCCTCTATATAGCTAATGTCTGAAGGGGAAATATTTGCATCATTGTGTGCTCTGGAGATGGCATTGGATTGGCCTTCTACGCTAGGAGCTGTAAAACTACCTTTTCCACCACCATCGTTATTTATTCCAACACCTTTGACAACTCCATATATTTGATCTCCATCTTTTTTGGCAGCAGCAAGGCTTTTTAAGAGTACTACGCCACAACCATCACTAAAAATGGTTCCTTTTCCATCTTTGTCAAATGAACGACAATGCCCATCGGGGCTCAACATGGAACCTTCTTGATACAGATGCCCACTATAAATTGGGGCTGTCACACTGGATCCACCTGCTAAAGCTACATCACACTGGCCACTTCTAATAGATTCTACTGCCTCGGCAATTGCAAGAAGTGATGTGGAGCAGGCAGAATGGACACTTACTGCGGGTCCTTTTAAATTGAGATGATAAGCAGTTCTAGTTGAAATATAATCTTTTTCATTCAGGGTATTGGCTTGAAATTCACCTACCTGATCTAGAAGTTCTTTATTGGTCAGTACATTGTTCTTGTAATATGTATTTGTACCGGTACCTGCATAAACACCAATGCTTCCATTATAATGCTTAGGTAGGTACCCTGATTGTTCGAGGACCTCCCACGCTATTTCTAAAAAGAGGCGTTGTTGAGGGTCCATTGCCGAAGCCACCTTTGGATTCAAACCAAAGAATGCAGCATCAAATTCTTGGGCCGAAGAAATAATACCGCGGGCTCTAACATAGAGAGGGTCATTTTGTAGGGCTTCCGGGATACTGGCATCTAATTCTTCCTTGGAGAAAAAGGATATCGTTTCTTTTCCTTCTTTAAGAACTTCCCATAATTCTTGTATCGTATTTGCACCTGGAAATCTTCCCGCCATACCAATAACCGCTACATCTCTAGATGAGTTGAAATTAGTATCTTTTTTAACGATTTTTCTAGCCTCAGTACTTTTAGTTGGTTCTAGATAATTAGAAATTTCTGCAATCGTAGGGAACTGATACAGTTTTGTAATTGGAACTTTATAACTGTAATCTTTTAATAAAATGGCTACAACTTTTTGAGCCAATAATGAGGTTCCTCCTAATTCAAAGAAATTATCATCGATTCCAATTTCTGGTATATGCAATAAATCAACCCAGACTTTGGTTAGGTTTTTTTGAATTTTGGTTGTTGGCTTTTTGTAGAGAGGTGCAGAGCTAGGTCTACTATATTCAGGTGGTGGCAGACTCTTTTTATCAATTTTTCCGCTTGAGGTTTTTGGAAAACCATCAACCAATACAAAATAGGAGGGAAGCATATAATCTGGCAGTATGTCCGATACCTTTTTGCGTATATTTGCTACATCAAGATCCTTTTGGTTGGGTTCCATGTAGGCTACTAGTTGTGTTTGGCCAGCCAAATGGTTAGAAGCTATTACAACTGTTTGAAGCACTCCTGGTAAGGAGTTAATGGCTAGTTCTACTTCGGCTAGTTCTATTCTGTGCCCACTAATTTTGACCTGATCATCTCGGCGACCAAGAAACTCTATATTTCCATCCGGTAAGAATTGCGCTATATCCCCAGTTCTATAAATACGGGTGTTTTTACCATCTGGCGACGTCCAATCAACAAATTTTTCATCTGTTAGCTCTTGATTGTTCAGATAGCCTTCTGCCAAGCATTCTCCCGCAATACAAAGTTCTCCGGTAGTACCATCAGGGACAATGTCTAGATTCTTATCCAGAATATAAATAGTAGTGTTTTTTATTGGTGTACCAATCGTTGGTAAAGCTGGCCAGTTAGAAGGATTCCCATCTAACTTTAACTCCGTTACCACGTGGCATTCGGTAGGCCCATATTGATTATAGAGAACACAATTGTTTAACCTTGTAAAAAAAGTATTTACTTGAGATGTGATTTTGAGCTGTTCACCCGCTGTCATTATTTCTTTAAGCGACTCAGGAAATTCATTTGTACTTATTGCTGTTTCAGCCAAAGCTTGTAAGGCGACAAAAGGCAAAAATAGTCTATTGACTTGTTGCTTTTTTATATACTCCAAAAGCGCAACCATATCTAGTCGTAATGCATCATTGATGAGTACAAGCGTACCACCATTGCTTAGTGTAGCCATGATTTCTTGGAATGAAACGTCAAAACTTAATGGAGCGAACTGTAAGGTACGTGAGCCGTTTTTATTAGTTGAATTTTCGTTCTGCCAGTCAATCAAATTTAACATTGCCTTGCTACCCATACAAACACCCTTTGGTTCACCTGTTGAGCCGGAGGTATATAGTACATAAGTAGCTAGATTGTTTGTGTTCGAATCGGTAACTTCTTGATGCGTAGCTTCTTTGTAATCGGTAATTTCAATAGGTGTAAGACCATTTGATAGCACATCGTTCTTGTCCACCTTCGTTGTTAGACAAAAAGATAGATTGGAATTACCAATCATGCTATCTAGCCGTTTTTTAGGATATCCAAAGTCAATAGGAAGATACGCTTTACCTGCTTTCAAAACTGCGAGTACAAAGATTATTTGTTCGATACACCGAGTGGTGGGTACGCCTATAAATTCTTCATGCGCAGCAGCTTGTAAAATTGTACTGCATACTTTTGCAATCTCTTGCTCAGCTTCTTTATACGTTAGCTTATCCTTTTCTGTTACTATACAATCGGCATCAGGATATAATCTAGCTGCTTTTTCAAAAAGGAGGTAAAGTTGATTAGGGTTACTCATTTGCTTGCAATTTTACTATTCTTTGTACCTTTTAAACGTACACATTGGTAAAAGCTTTGTTGACTTAAAAACGTACTCAAACACTAATTAGTATTATCCACTATTTTAGCCGTCTAGGAGAGCCCCAAAAGGGTTTAGACCTTGATCGAATCTATAAAAATGTTGAGGGACAATTTTAAGGGAAAGGTATAAAAAAAACAAACCTTGGGTCTAAAAAATGGATAAGCTGTTTCTTTTCTCGTTTAAAGTAATCCAAAAGATCTAAACTAATCCTGTAATTAACTTCCTTGTGGCAAACCTACATAGGTTATGGTACTTAAGATAAACCGAAAATAAATCAAAAAGACCTAACCTTGTGATAAGGACTACACGGGTTTACTTTTTTTATTATACTAGTTGATTTTAAAGATATAAGTTGGTTAACCCTTTATAAACCAGATTTTTTGAGCTAGCCCTTTTTGCATTACAATCTTGGAAAACCGCTTTTTTAACTTATCGCGCCAATAAAGGTTTGATTATCGGTGCCTCCAAGCCAAGGTTGTTGGGAAAAATGCCATAAGCTAAAACCTGCATTTTTAAAAAGTACGGGATAGTTGTGTGAAAATGATGGCTCGTTCCCATACAGTTGGGAATGAGGATTTGCATCAAAATCATGATCACCACCGTTAGGCTCTATGGCTACAAAGATTGTTTTGCCCAATTGGTTTATTTCGTTTAAAAATTCCTGTAAACGCGCTTCAATAAAATACTCTAAAACACCTCTGGATGAGACAAAAATCGTATTCCCGTGACCGTGTTCCTTAACCCAATCAAAAGCATCCGCGGCAACGAATTCAAGTTTTTTATTAGTCTCAAATTTTTTATTGTTTAATTCGATTTGATTTGCACTCAAATCTATCCCCACAAAACGATTAATCTTTGGAAATTCCGAACTTAGATAATTTAAGACATCGCCGTTTCCAGTGCCAACTTCTACCAGAGTGGTAAACTCTTGTGGAATATTAGACAGTTCTGTTTTAAGCTTATCGAATATGAACGTACAATTAGGTAGAAAATCCTTTTCAAATCCATCTTCAGTTTCTGAAAATAATTCAGTGGCTGCCTTATCCTCCCAAAACCTTCGGTTTATATCGCTAATTGTTTCGTGGTCTTCTATTTTGTTTAACCTTTTAACAAGTGCGGCACGCATTAACCTTTCCGGTATGCTCATACTATTTTTGTTCTTGTGTATTAGCGTAATTCTATTTTCAGATAGTCGTTTCGCCTTTTTTGGTTGAAGGAACACAAGAAGATTGCCTAAGGTTCCTGCAAGAAAGTTATACAAAAAAGATTTCAATTTGTTTTTCATGCTTTGCTATTAATCGTTGTGAAAGAGCAGTCCAATAAGTTATTGTTTTCAACTGTTTTAATGACTGTATTTAGAATTGGACTATTGCGTATGTCCATTAAAATATCAAAAAAACAAAACTAAAGATGAAAATCCATTCTATTTAAAAATCAACAATATATTCTTTCAAGAGTCTCAAAATAGGGTTAAATAACTTAATCATTGACCCTTTACCATTAAAAATAGTGTACTTATACTAACATACCGGAAGACTATTGTAAGTTATATACCACAATCCTGTCTCAGAGGAATATCATGGTTCTAGCTTGATAATCTGTACAATTACAAAAGAATGATTTAATGATATACCGCTAAAAGTACCAAATAATATCCAATCAAATTATTGCTTGTCTGCTATACCTTCCAGTGTTATTATTTCCATCATTTAAATATGATTTTTTTTCTATAAACATTCTGTTTATTGTTTTTCACTTCCATTAGGTATACCCCTGTAGGAAGGCTCTGGTCTAGTTGTAATTCATAACGAAATATTTCCTTTCCATTCCAAAATTGAAAGAAATTTACCAATTTGCCATCAATACTGTAGACGGTTATGGTTACTTGGGTATCGGTCAGGGCATTTGTTAATTGAAGGGAAATGATGCGTTCTTCACCTACTGGGTTTGGTGAAAATGTAAAGACATCTTCGTGTGGATAATCAATGTTCACGTTTAGTCGTGCTGAAAGCGTAACATTCTTTAGTTCTTGAGGTTCACATCCAAGCAGTTCCAGTTCCGCTAATTGGGTCATTTCTACGCCCTCGTCGTTCTTTGTAATTTCCAGCCTATAGGTGCTGTAGCTACCGGGAGCTGAAAGTTCAAAAGATCCTAGTCTGATATCGTAAAGAGAATTCTTGACCACTCCATCTTCCCACTTCGGTGAAGGCACCTCCATTGGAAGCCATTAATCGGAAGTCTTTTGGATCACGCCCATAGTCGTCGTTCGCGCTCGTAATAGTAATGGATTCTACGCGCTTAGGAACTCCTAAAGCTATCTGTATCCAGCTAGGGTCTGATGCTGTTGGTATA